>CAVZPS010000004.1:0-89986 GCA_963777275.1 uncultured Actinomycetota bacterium | reverse complement strand
GCCTTGCCGCTGCTTGTGGCGCGGATCGGAGCAGATCACCATCACCCGCCCATGCCGGCGGATCACCCTGCACTTGTCGCAGATCGGCTTGACGCTCGGGTTCACCTTCACGGCTGTTCGATCCTGTTCTGTCTACTCGTCGCTGGGTTTGTTCGCTTACTTGTACCGGTACACGATGCGGCCCCGGGACAGGTCGTAGGGAGACAACTCCACCACCACCCGGTCCTCGGGCAGGATGCGGATGTAGTGCTGCCGCATCTTCCCGCTGATGTGGGCGAGCACCTTGTGGCCGTTCTCCAGCTCAATGCGGAACATCGCATTGGGCAGGGGCTCGACCACACGACCCTCGACCTCTATGGCACCGTCCTTCTTGGCCATCAGCTCCCAGCAGTCCTCGTCTTCGGTGTCTTTGCGTTCATCTGTTGATGCAACCTGACCGGCGCACCAGTGGCCCCGACTTGAACGTGAGCCGGTGACAGGAAATTCCTAGGACAGGGCACGCAGGAGTCGGCGCGTATGACGCACCGTTGGCCCACGATACCTGGTTATTCAAGCTGACCAAAATCGCTGAGCGAGAAATCCGGCCTCCCCTCTTAGCCCACCGCGCATCCCCTCACGAGCGCATACTGATCCCGATGACCGGAGCCTTGGGTCAACCAGCCCCGCCGCGTAAGCCCGTCCTGCTGACCGTTGACGACGATCCAACGGTGTCGCGTGCGGTGGCCCGAGATTTGCGCCGGCACTACGGCGAACACCACCGCATCGTGCGCGCAGAGTCCGGGCCCGACGCGCTGGACACCTTGAAGGAACTCAAACTGCGCGGCGAGACGGTCGCCTTGTTCCTGGCCGACTACCGGATGCCGCAGATGACCGGCATCGATTTTCTCGAACACGCAATGGATCTGTATCCGGCGGCCCGGCGGGTTCTGCTGACCGCCTATGCCGACACCCACGCCGCCATCGACGCGATCAACGTCGTCGACCTCGATCACTACCTGCTCAAGCCGTGGGACCCGCCCGAGGAAAAGCTCTACCCCGTCGTCGACGCATTGCTCGACGCCTGGCGCCGGGCACCCGAGCGCCCGATCCCGCACACCAAAGTCGTCGGACACCGCTGGTCGGCAAGGTCGTGGCAGGTCCGCGACTTCCTGGCCCGCAACGGGCTCGACTACACCTGGTTCATGGCCGACGAGCCGGCCGGCGAGCAACTGCTGCAGGCCGCCGGCGAGGACGGCCGGCGGCTACCGGTCGTGGTCACCGAGAAAGGGCAGACCCTCGTCGAGCCCTCCGACGCCGAACTGGCCGACACGCTCGGCCTGACCACCACACCGTCACGGCAGTTCTACGACCTGGTCGTCATCGGCGGCGGACCCGCCGGGCTGGCCGCCGCCGTGTACGGGGCGTCCGAAGGTCTGCGCACCGTGCTGATCGAACGCACCGCGACGGGCGGGCAGGCAGGCCAAAGTTCGCGCATCGAGAACTACCTGGGTTTCCCGGACGGGGTGTCGGGGGGCCAGCTGGCAGAGCGGGCGCGCCGGCAGGCCGAGAAGTTCGGCGCCGAGCTGATCACCGCACGCACCGCCACCGCCTTGGAAGTCAACGGGTCTGCCCGCACCGTGCGGTTCGCCGACGGCGGCTCCATTGACGCGCACGCGGTCATCCTGGCCACCGGCGTGGCCTACCGGCAGCTGGAAGCCACCGGTTGTGCGGAGCTGACCGGCCGCGGCGTCTACTACGGGGCGGCCACCTCGATCGCGTCGGAATGCAACGACGAGGAGGTCTACGTCATCGGCGGGGCCAACTCGGCCGGCCAGGCCGCGATGTACCTGTCCCGGGAGGCCAGGCATGTGACGATCGTGGTGCGTGCCCCGTCGCTGGCCGCTTCGATGTCGTACTACCTGATTCAGCAGATCGAGCACAACCCGAAGATCACCGTCCGGACCTGCACCCAAGTGCACCGCGCTACAGGCACCGAGCATCTCCAGAAGGTGACCCTGGTCGACAGCAAGACCGGCGAGACCGAGGACGTCACCTGCGACCGGTTGTTCATCTTCATCGGCGCTGCGCCGCGCACCGAGTGGCTCGACGGAGTACTCGCCCGCGACGACCACGGCTTCATCCTCACCGGGCCCGACTTGCGAACCGTGTGCGGTTGGACCCTGGATCGCCCGCCGCACCACCTGGAGACCAGCGTCCCCGGCGTGTTCGTCGCCGGCGACGTGCGCTCCGAATCGGCCAAACGGGTCGCCGCAGCGGTCGGCGAAGGTTCGATGGCTGTGATGCTGGTGCACCGTTACCTGGCCGAGTCCTAGGGAGGTCGAGCGCCATGACGACGCGCTGCCGGCCCGACGAATTGCGCACGCTGTTCCTGTTCGAGGCCCTCACCGACGAACAGCTGGCGGTGCTGTGCAGCAATGGACACGTTCAGCACTACGAGCCCGGACCACTGTGCGTGGAGGGGGAACCGGCCACCTGCTTCTACGTCCTCATCGAGGGCGAGCTGGCGATGTCCAAGCTCTCGGCCGGCCAAGACATCGAAACCAACCGGACCTCGCAGCGCGGCGTGTACTGCGGCGCCTGGCGGGCGTTCACCGGCCGGCCGCAGCAGAGCCACGACGTGTCGGTGCATGTCACCAAGCCGTCGCAGTTCTTCGTGATGGACGCACCGATGTTCGCGAAGTTCATGAGAGACCAGTTCCCGATGGCCGTCCACTTGCTCGACGGGCTTGCCGTGGGTACCGACCGGACCCGGCGCATCATCGACAACCGGGAGAAACTGCTCGCGCTGGGCCGGCTCTCGGCCGGGCTGACCCATCAGTTGAACAATCCCGCTGCGGCCACCGCCCGAGCCGCCGCCGAGTTGCGTGACCGCATCGCCGGCATGCGCGGCAAACTGGTGATGCTGGCCGACGGCACTGTGACACCTGAGGCGCTGAGTGCCTTGGTGCGGTTACAGCAGCAGGTCGCCGACCAGGTCGCCAAGTCGACATCGCAACACCTGAGTCCGATGGAAACCGCTGACCTCGAAGAAGCGGTCGGCGACTGGCTGGACGACCACGGCGTCAAGGACGGCTGGGACATCGCGCCGGCGTTCGTCGAAGGCGGCATCGACACCGACTGGCTGGAGAAGGTCTGCGCCGCTACCGACGACCTCGCCTCGACGTCGCTGGACGAAGCCGTTCGATGGCTGCACTACACCATCGAGAGCGAACAGCTGATGAACCAGATCGGCGAAGCGAGCAAACGGATTTCGGCCTTGGTCGCCGATGCCAAGCAGTACTCCCAGATGGACCGCGCCCCGTTCCAGGTGGCCGACGTGCATGAGCTGCTGCGCAGCACGCTGGCGATTTTCGCCGATCGGTTCGGCAAAGACGGCGGCAAAGACGCTAAAGCCATCACGGTGGTCAAGGACTTCGACCGGTCGTTACCTGAAATCCCTTGCTATCCAGGCGATCTCAACCAAGTTTGGACCAACATCATCGACAACGCCATTGCCGCGATGCGGCAGCACGGCGGCACGTTGACGCTGCGCACCGCCCGCGACGGCGAGAAGATGGCCCGCGTCGAGATCTGCGACACCGGTCCGGGCGTCCCGGAAGACGTTCGTGAACACATCTTCGAGCCGTTCTTCACCACCAAGCCGTTCGGTGAAGGCACCGGCTTGGGGCTGGATCTCGCGTTCAACATCGTCGTCAAAAAACACCGCGGAGACCTGCGGGTGGAGTCCGTGCCCGGGGACACACGGTTCATCGTGTTGTTGCCGCTGCAGACACCACCGGTCCTGGAGGTAGCCGACGACACGCTCGAGGCGTTGCAGGAATAGCGACGACGCACCGCAGGTTGGTGTCAGCCATGACCGATTCTGCGGGCGGCAAACCGAATTTGGGGCGGTTCGGATCCTTCGGGCGCGGCGTCACCCCGGAGCAGGCCAGGGACATCGAAGCCCTGGGCTACGGCGCCGTCTGGGTGGGTGGATCGCCGCCCGCCGAGCTGAGGTGGGTCGAGCCCATTCTGGAAGCGACGAGCACCCTGCAGGTGGCCACCGGCATCGTCAACATCTGGACCGCGCCCGCCAAGCCGGTGGCCGATTCGTTTCACCGGATCGACAAGGCGTACCCGGGCCGTTTCCTGCTCGGCATCGGCGTCGGTCACCCCGAGGCGCACACCGAGTACCGGAAGCCCTACGACGCGCTGGTCGATTACCTGCAGCAGCTCGACGATCACGGGGTGCCGGCCAACCGGCGGGTCGTCGCAGCGCTGGGTCCGCGGGTACTCAAGCTGTCGGCCGAGCGCGCCGCGGGCGCGCATCCCTATCTGACGACCCCCGAGCACACCGCGCAGGCCCGCGGACTGATCGGCCCGTCGGCGTTCCTGGCTCCCGAGCACAAGGTGGTGTTGACCACTGACGCGGAGCGGGCGCGTGCGGTCGGCCGGAAGACACTGGACATCTATTTCAGCCTCGCCAACTACCGCAACAGCTGGAAGCGGCTCGGTTTCACCGACGACGAGGTCATCCGGCCCGGCAGCGACCGTCTCGTCGACGCGGTCGTGGCGTACGGCACCCCGGATTCGATCGCCGCGCGGCTGCTCGAACACCTCGACGCCGGCGCCGACCACGTGCCTGTGCAAGTCCTCACCAAAGGTGACAACCTGGTGTCGGCTCTGGCCGAACTGGCCGGGCCACTCGGACTGAGTCGCGCTTGAGCCGAACGGGTAAAGGACTGAGATGACCGACGCAGCTTCACTCAAGCCCCAGCTGGGCCGCTACGGCGTGTGGCTGGGAACGCGCTCACTCGACCCGGGACTGGCGGCTCACATCGAATCGCTGGGCTACGGCGCCGCCTGGATCGGCGGGTCACCCGACGCCGACCTGGCCTGGGTGGAGCCGGCGCTGACGCAGACGTCGTCGTTGCAGCTGGCGACCGGAATTGTCAACATCTGGGCGGCTCCCGCCGAGACGGTCGCGGCGTCCTACCAGCGGATCGAGACGGCGCACCCGGGGCGGTTCTTGTTGGGCGTCGGGGTGGGGCACCCCGAGCACACCCAGCAGTACCAGAAGCCCTACGACGCGCTCGTCGGCTACCTCGACGAACTCGACGCCGCGAACGTGCCGACCAGCCGCCGGGTGCTCGCGGCGCTGGGCCCGCGGGTACTGGACCTGGCCGCGAAGCGCAGCGCCGGCGCTCACCCGTATCTGACCACGCCGGAGCACACCGCCAAAGCACGAGAGCAGTTGGGCAACACGGTGTTCCTGGCACCTGAGCACAAGGTGGTGGTGACCACCGACGCCGAGGAGGCCCGCCGGATCGGCCGCGAAGCGGTCGGCTTCTATCTGAATCTGAGCAACTACGTGAACAATTGGCTGCGGCTCGGGTTCACCGAACAAGACGTGCGCCAACCCGGCAGTGACAAGCTCATCGATGCTGTCGTCGCCTACGGCACGCCGGACGCCATTGCCGCCCGGGTCACCGAGCACCTGGAGGCCGGAGCGGACCATGTCGCGGTTCAGGTGCTGGGCGCTCAGTCCGACGACGCCCTGCTGGCGGCCCTGAGTGATCTGACTGCAGCGTTGTCCCTGGTCCCGAAGAGCTGAACAAACGCCGACCCTGACGTTCTGATCGGCCGCGCTAGGGTCTGAGCATGCGGCTGCTGGTCACCGGCGGTGCCGGTTTCATCGGCGCCAACTTCGTGCACGCCGCTGTACGCCAACATCCCGACCACCCCATCACCGTGCTCGACGCCATGACCTATGCCGGCAGTCGCGAGTCGCTGGCCCCGGTCGCGGATCGGGTCACCGTGGTAGAAGGTGACGTGACAGACGCCGAGCTGGTGTCGGCGCTGATCGCCGAATCAGATGTGGTGGTGCATTTCGCGGCGGAAACTCACGTCGACAATGCGCTGGCCGAACCCGGCCCCTTCGTGCACACCAACGTCGTCGGGACGTACACCATCCTGGAAGCGGTGCGCCGCCACGGTGTGCGGCTGCACCATGTATCGACCGACGAGGTCTACGGTGACCTGCCGCTGGGTGATCGCCGACGGTTCACCGAGTCGACCCCGTACAACCCGTCCAGCCCCTACTCGTCGACCAAAGCCGGTGCCGACATGCTGGTACGGGCCTGGGCGCGCTCTTACGGCATTCACGCCACGATCTCCAACTGCTCCAACAACTATGGGCCTTACCAGCATGTGGAGAAGTTCATTCCGCGTCAGATCACCAACGTGCTGACCGGTCGCCGACCCAAGTTGTACGGCACCGGCGCAAACGTCCGCGACTGGATTCACGTCGACGACCACAACGATGCGGTGTGGCGGATTCTCGAGAAAGGCCAGTCCGGCCGGACGTACCTGATCGGCGCTGAAGGGGAACGCGACAACCTCTCGGTGCTGCAGACGCTGCTGAAGCTGATGGGTCGCGAACCCGACGACTTCGATCATGTCACCGACCGCGCCGGCCACGACCTGCGCTACGCCATCGACCCCTCGTTGCTTCACGACGAGTTGGACTGGGCGCCGGTGCATGTCGACTTCGAGGAGGGCTTACGCGCGACCATCGACTGGTATCGCGCCAACGAGTCGTGGTGGGCGCCGTTGAAGGATGCCGTCGAAGCACGTTACGGGCAGCGCGGACAGTGAGATGAAGGTACGCGAGCTCGAGGTGGCGGGTGCCTGGGAGATCACCCCGCTGATACATCCCGACACCCGCGGGCTGTTCTTCGAATGGGTCACCGGCACCGGCTTTTCGGCCTTCGCGGGTCACCGGCTCGATGTGCGGCAGGCGAATTGTTCGGTGTCCTCGGCCGGGGTGCTGCGCGGACTGCACTTCGCCCAGTTACCGCCGAGTCAGGCCAAATATGTTACCTGCGTGCACGGGTCGGTGTTCGACGTCGTCGTCGACATCCGAGTCGGATCGCCGACCTTCGGGCGCTGGGACTCGGTGCTGCTCGACGGCCGCAACCGTAAATCGGTGTACATCTCCGAGGGCCTCGCGCACGGCTTCCTTGCACTGCAACAGGATTCGACAGTCATGTACATGTGCTCGGCCGAACACGACCCTGCGCGCGAGCACACCATCCGCGCAACCGACCCGGTGCTGGGCATCGATTGGCCGCTGGTCGACGGGCTCGCCCCATGCCTGTCCGAACGTGACGCCGCAGCCCCCACCCTCGCAGAAGTAGAAGCTGCGGGCCTGCTGCCCACTTGGGCGGAAACCCAGTCGTTCATCGACGGGCTGCGCAGAACCTAGACAGGCCGTACCGAGCATCGGGCCGTTGCTTTCACGCGGGTTCGGCCTCCACCACGCTGAGCGGCGACGCGGTTCGTACCACCCGCGTCATCCGGAAACCCGCTCTGCTGAGGAGGTCCCGGTACTCGGCCGCCGTGCGTTCGCGGGCTCCCAAGTTCAGCAACATTTCCAAATCCACCCATTTTCCCGGGAAGTCACGGTTGTGCTCGGGGATCACCAATTCGACCAGCAGCACGGTGGCGTTGGGCCCGGCCGCGGCGCGAACGTTGCGCAGGATCTGTACCGCCTTGTCGTCGGTCCAGTCGTGGACGATGTTCTTGAGAAGGTAGGCGTCACCGCCGCCGGGAACGCTGTCGAAGAACGAGCCGTGCGCGATACGAACCCGGTCGGCGACAGCGCGCTCGCGCAACAGGTCTGGCGCGCCGGCGACAACCCGCGGCAAGTCGTACAGCACCCCGCGCGATGCCGGTGCCGCCTCGAGGATGCTGGCCAGCAGCGGCCCGTGGCCGCCACCGACGTCGACGATCGTGGGGTAGACGCTGAAGTCGTAGCCGGCGACCACCGGCGCCGTCGTCAACTCCGAAACGTTCGTCATGGTCTGGTCGAAAAGCTCAGCGAGTGCCGGCTGTTCGGCGAAATAGTCGAAGCTTTCCGCGCCGCGCAGTGCGGGGACAACGGTATGCCCGGTCCGCACCGCATCCACCAACACGGTCCAGCGTTCACGCTGCTCCTGTGACCCGTAGAACCGGGCCGCGCTGCTCATCGACACCGGTGCGTCCGAACGCAAGGTTTGGGCGAGAGAATTCAGCTCGTAGCGCCCGTCGCGGCGGTGACGGAATACGCCTTTGCTGACCAACGCCCGCAGCAGCCGACGCAGCGCGTCCGCGTTCGCGTCCACGCGTACAGACAATTCGTTGACCGTCAGGGGGCCGCCGGCGAGGGCGTCGGCGATACCCAGTTGGGCCGCCACGGTGATCGCCTGCGATGTCCAGGTGGCGATGATCATCTCCATCATCGCGGCGGGCGCCGGTGTCAGCCGCTGATTGAGCCGATACAGGTAGTGGCGTATCCATTCCACGACGCGGGCGAGGCTGGCAGGTGGAGCCTTGACGGGCGTCATCGTTCGACCACCATCGACACGGCAGGAAGGTCCTCGCGGGCCGCGAGGTCTCGGGTGATCCCTTCGCAGAGTCGGCGGTGGCTGACTGAGCGCAGGAACGTCGCCAGCGCCCAGGTCATGAACCGGTCTGAGAGCAGTGCCGCCGGCCGCAACGCGGACTCGCTGCGCGACACCTGCTGGGTGGTCACCCACGATACGGCCTTGACTCTGCGGCGCCTGGTGTTCTCGTACCAGCGCAGCGCGCGTCGAACGTCATCGGCGCTGCCCGACAACCGATTCGGGCCGGCCCGGAAACCCGACAGCGCCTTGCGCAGCACCATCGTGTCAAGCAATGCCTGATTGGTGCCCTGGGCCAGCGTCGGTGGCATCGTGTGGGCGGCGTCGCCGAGCAACGTCACCGCACCCCGGCCGGAGCACGGAACACGGTGGCGGAAGTGCGGGAACGGTGAACCGGTCAGGTCCTGGTCGGTCAACGCCGCAAGCACCCGGTCCACCGAAGCGGACCAGCCTGCGAATTCCGAGCGGATCACGTCGATCGGACGTTGCGGTCGGACGAAGCCGGGCGACCAGGGCAGGTCGAACCACCACTGCAAATCGCGACCTCCGGCCGGCCACAGGCCGAGGCTGCCGTGCTCGCCGATGATCATTTGGGCGACGTGCTCGTCGGCGATGCCGGGGAGAGTGGCCAGGCCCTGCCAGCTGCACCAGCCGGTCGGCTCAGCGGGCGGAGCGCCGAGGACGCCCCGCACCACGGAGTGCAGGCCATCGGCGCCGATCAGCAGATCTCCTTCGGCCGCGCTGCCGTCGTCGAACTCCACCCGCACCCCGTTGCGGGTGCTGATCACCTCGACCGCACGGTGGTTGCAGCGGATGCGCTCGGCCGGAAAACCGACCAGCAGCCGTTCGAGCAACACTCGGCGTGGCACCATCCGAACAGGTGCGCCGAACCGCTGCTCGATCGCGGTCAGATCCAGAGCGGTCACCGGTCGACCCGTAGACGTCGTGACCCGCACGCTCGACAGCAATTGGCCGGCGCCGGCCATATCGACGCCCAGCTGATTCAGGACCGTGGCGCCGTTGGACCAGATGGTCACGGCGCCACCGCCTGCCGTCACAGCCGGGCGCCGTTCGAACACGGTGACGTCGTGTCCGTCACGCAGCAGTCCCCGGGTGATGGCCACGCCGCCCACACCGGCACCGAGAACGATGACTCGAAGTGTCATCTCAGTCCTCGACGTGCCGGTCGTAGGCCCAGCGCTCGAGTCGCGCCTGCAGCTTCAGCAGGCCGAGCCCGGCGAACGGCGTGCCCGCCGAGAAGTAGGCCAACACCAACGGATTCATCGCGAACCTCCTGCTGCTTACACGCGGGACTGCGCTGAAAGGTTCACCGCGGTGCCCGGGCAACGCGGTGGCTCACGCAGCAGCTACCTCCGCCTCAGCGGTCACTGACCGCTGTGCCAAATCCCGAATTGGCTTAGGGTGCGTTGGGCAAGCCCGACGAAGGAGCAGCCATGACCGCTGAAGTTCTGCAAGTCGGCGCACTTCCGCCGTCCCTGGCCGAGGCGCTCACCGCGAAGTTCGACACCCTTGTGCTGCCCGCCGAAGGGCGGACGGATTTCCTGGCCGAGCATGCAGCGTCGGTCAGAGCGATTGTCGATGCCGGCGAGATGCCCATCGACGCCGAACTGCTGAACGCATTGCCCAACCTCGGCGCGATCATCCATCACGGAGACGGCTACGACACGATCGATGTCGACACCGCGCGGCAGTTGGGCATCGGTGTGAGCAACACCCCCGACGTGCTGACCGACACTGTCGCCGACACTGCTGTCGCGTTGCTGCTCATGACGTTGCGCCAATTTGGCGCTTCCGAGCGCTATGTGCGCGCCGGCCGCTGGCCCGTCGACGGGCCTTACCCGTTGACCCGCGACGTCACCGGGTCGCGGGTCGGCATTCTCGGGCTCGGCCGCATTGGCAAGGCGATAGCCGATCGTCTGGAAGCTTTCCAGTGCGACATCGCCTACCACAACCGCCGCCGGCGAACCGATACCACTTACCGGTACGCGCCGTCGCTGATCGACTTGGCCGGGTCGGTCGACGTGTTGGTCGTGGCGACCAGCAGCGCCAAGGACGCACCGCCTCTGGTGGGCCGTGACGTCCTGGCAGCCCTCGGCTCGGACGGCTACCTGATCAACATCGCCCGCGGCAGCGTGGTCGACGAGGACGTAATGGTCGAACTGTTGGCGCAAGGTGGCCTCGCCGGCGCAGGACTCGACGTTTTCGCGCACGAACCCGAGGTGCCGCAACAACTTTGCGAGCTGGACAATGTCGTCGTCCTACCGCATGTCGGGAGTGCCACCGTGCCGACAAGGGCGGCAATGGTCGATCTGGCCTTGCGAAATCTCACTGAGTACCTTTCGCGCGCGACCTTGATCTCGCCGGTCGTCAAGCCGACTCGGTGAAACCTCAGGTACCGGCGAGCCGCGCCACAATGGGCGCCCGAGGCGCCACCCTCGCTGTACAGCCCATCTCTGTTGAGCGGCCGGGAAATGGTAACTCGCTCAGGAGGTTGCCTCTCACCCCGACGGTTACTAGGATATCCAAGTATCTTCGCTCAGTCGTGTCTCTTCGCGTTTTCAAAGGCAGCCCATGACCGCACAAATCCCGCATCTGATCGACGGCCGACGAACTGCCGGACAGGCCACCCGCAGCGCCGAGGTATTCAATCCCAGCACCGGTGAGGTGCAGGCGACGGTGCCGCTGGCCGGCCGAGCCGACGTCGATGCCGCCGTCGCATCGGCCGTCGAAGCGCAGCGCGAATGGGCGGCATGGAACCCGCAGCGCCGCGCGCGGGTGTTCATGCGCTTTCTGGATCTGGTCAACCAGCACACCGATGAGCTGGCCGAGCTGCTTTCGCTCGAACACGGCAAGACGCTGGCCGACTCGCGCGGCGACATTCAGCGCGGGATCGAGGTCGTCGAATTCTGCGTCGGCATCCCGCATCTGATGAAAGGCGAGTACACCGAAGGCGCCGGCCCGGGCATCGACGTCTATTCGCTGCGCCAGCCGCTGGGCGTGGTTGCCGGCATCACCCCGTTCAACTTCCCGGCGATGATTCCGCTGTGGAAAGCCGGACCGGCACTCGCCTGCGGCAACGCCTTCATCCTCAAGCCCAGCGAACGCGACCCGTCGGTGCCGGTGCGCCTCGCCGAGTTGTTCGGTGAAGCCGGGCTGCCGCCGGGGGTCTTCCAGGTCGTGCACGGCGACAAAGAAGCAGTCGACGCCATCCTCGACCACCCTGACATCCAGGCCGTCGGTTTCGTCGGCAGCTCCGACATCGCGCAGTACATTTACGCCGGCTCCGCAGCGAACGGCAAGCGGTCGCAATGCTTCGGCGGTGCCAAAAACCACATGATCGTCATGCCCGACGCCGACCTCGATCAGGCGGTCGATGCGCTGATCGGCGCCGGCTACGGCAGCGCCGGCGAACGCTGCATGGCGATCAGTGTCGCAGTACCGGTCGGCGACCAGACCGCTGACCGGTTGCGCGCCAGACTCGTTGAGCGGATCAACAACCTCCGGGTGGGGCACAGCCTGGACCCGAAGGCCGACTACGGCCCGTTGGTCACCGAGGCCGCGTTGACCCGGGTCCGCAGTTACATCGACCAGGGCATCGCCGCGGGCGCCGAGATAGTGGTCGATGGTCGCGAGCGCAGCAGCGATGATCTTGCCTACGGTGACGCCAGCCTGGAAAACGGGTTCTTCATCGGGCCCACCCTCTTCGACCATGTCACACCGGACATGTCGATCTACACCGACGAGATTTTCGGGCCGGTGCTGTGCATCGTGCGGGCACATGACTACGAAGAAGCGCTGCGGCTGCCCTCGGAGCACGAATACGGCAACGGCGTCGCGGTCTTCACCCGGGACGGCGACACCGCCCGGGACTTCACCTCCCGGGTGCAGGTGGGCATGGTCGGCGTCAACGTGCCGATCCCTGTTCCGGTGGCCTACCACACTTTCGGCGGCTGGAAGCGCTCAGGCTTCGGCGATCTCAACCAGCACGGCCCCGCGTCGATCCAGTTCTACACCAAGGTCAAGACGGTGACCTCCCGATGGCCGTCGGGCATCAAAGACGGCGCCGAATTCGTCATTCCGACGATGAATTAGAGCCACATGCCGTTTTCTGGTCTTGACGACGACGAGCGGGTGATCACTGAGACCGCGGCGGCGTTCGCCGAGAAGCGACTCGCGCCCCATAGCTTGGAGTGGGATGCGGCCAAGCACTTCCCGGTCGACGTGTTACGGGAAGCTGCCGAGCTCGGAATGGCGGCGATCTACTGCCGCGACGATGTCGGCGGCAGCGGTTTACGCCGACTCGACGGGGTTCGCATATTCGAGCAACTGGCGATCGCCGACCCGACGACAGCGGCGTTCCTGTCGATTCACAATATGTGTGCCTGGATGATCGACAGCTTCGGCACCGAAGAGCAACGCAAACAGTGGATTCCCCGGTTGGCCGCGATGGACGCCGTCGCCAGCTACTGTCTGACCGAGCCGGGCGCCGGGTCGGACGCGGGCGCTCTGCGGACCCGCGCCGTCAAGCACGGTGCCGACTACCTGCTCGACGGCGTCAAGCAGTTCATCTCCGGAGCGGGGTCCTCCGACGTCTACGTGGTGATGGCCCGAACGGGGTCCGACGGTCCGCGCGGCATATCGGCGTTCATCGTCGAAAAGGATTCGCCGGGGCTGAGTTTCGGTGCCCAGGAAGAAAAGATGGGCTGGCACGCCCAGCCCACAGCGCAGGTCGTGCTGGAGGGGGTGCGGGTTCCCGCCGATGCGATGCTCGGCGGAGCCGACGGAGAAGGCGCCGGGTTCGGCGTCGCGATGAACGGCCTGAACGGCGGACGTCTCAACATCGCGGCATGCTCGCTGGGCGGCGGCCAGGCAGCTTTCGGCAAAGCCGGCGCCTACCTGCGCGAACGGCAAGCCTTCGGCGGGCCGCTTCTCGACGAGCCCACCATCCGGTTCACCCTCGCCGACATGGCTACCGCACTGGAGACGTCGCGAATGTTGTTGTGGCGGGCTGCGACTGCGCTGGACGAGAATGCCGCCGACAAAGTCGAACTGTGCGCGATGGCCAAACGCTACGTCACCGATGCGTGTTTCGACGTCGCGGACAAGGCGCTGCAACTGCACGGCGGTTACGGTTATCTGCGCGAGTATGGTCTGGAGAAGATCGTGCGCGACCTGCGGGTGCATCGAATCCTGGAGGGCACCAACGAGATCATGCGGGTGGTCATCGGCCGAGCCGAAGCCGCCCGGTTCCGCGCCGGCGCATAGAAGGGCGGCAAGGTGACGACAATCGCGTTTCTCGGTCTGGGCAACATGGGCGGTCCGATGACCGCCAACCTGATCGCCGGCGGGCACGCGGTCCGGGGTTTCGACCCGGCGCCCACAGCTTCGGCGGGGGCCGAAGAACGGGGTGTCGCGGTGTTCGACAGCGCCGCCGACGCAACCCGCGAAGCTGATGTGGTGATCACCATGCTGCCCAGCGGTGAGGTGGTCAAACGGTGCTACGCCGAGATCCTGCCAGCAGCGCGGACCGGTGCGCTGTTCATCGACAGCTCGACGATCTCGGTCGACGACGCGCGCGACGTGCACGCCCAGGCCGGCTCGCACGGCTTCGCCCAGTTGGACGCACCGGTTTCCGGCGGTGTGCCTGGTGCGGTCGCCGGCACGCTGGCCTTCATGATCGGCGGCGAGGATTCCGCGCTGGTGCGGGCGCGACCGGTGCTCGAACCCATGGCCAGAAAAATCATCCACTGCGGCGCTGCCGGCGCCGGCCAGGCCGCCAAGATCTGCAACAACATGGTGCTGGCCGTGCAGCAGATCGCCGTCGGCGAAGCGTTCGTGCTGGCCGAAAAGCTCGGGCTGTCGGCGCAGGCGCTGTTCGATGTCATCACCGGCGCGACCGGCAACTGCTGGGCGGTGCACACCAACTGCCCGGTGCCCGGGCCGGTGCCGACTTCGCCGGCCAGCAACGCCTTCCGGCCAGGCTTCGCCACTGCGTTGATGAACAAGGACCTGGGTCTGGCGATGGACGCCATCGCCTCGACCGGCGCGTCAGCCCCGCTGGGCAGCCACGCAGCCGACATCTACGCCAAGTTCGCGGTCGAACACGGTGACTTGGACTTCAGCGCGGTGATCGACGAGCTGCGCGGCGCCTAAGCGGCATGCGAGTGGCGCGGTGAGCGCTTACCCCAGCGTTGGTGCAGCAGCCGGCAACCCGCTGCGTCGGCGAACCCGCGGCCGCCGGTGTAATCGCTTGTGAGGGGCACCGTGGGCAATCCCGCGGCGTGCGCCGCACGCAGGCCGGCCGCCGAACCGCCTACGGCCAGAGCGCTTTCCGGCTTGACACCCAACTCCCACAACGCGAGCCGGTACAGCTCGCTGTCGCTGCCGGGTCGGTCCAGGTCGTCGGCGCTGACGATGGTTTCGACGAGGCCGTCACCGACCAGCTGGCGAACCAGTGCGTGCGCAGACTCCCGATCCCGCCTGCTCACCACGGCTACCCAGACGCCCTCGACGAAAAGGCTCATGATCAGGTCGATCAGACCGGCTTTCGGCACCAGGTCACCGTCCCCGTCGACCTCGCCGAGCACGGTGTCCGCGTCGAACACCACCGCGCGCAACCGGGGGACGTCGGCGACGGCTGAGCCTGCCCGGTCCCACCAGAACGTGCGCCGCACCGTTGCTGCCTTCGTGGCTTCCATGTCGGTAGCCTGCCCGCAGGTGCCCCCGCGAGGCGTCCCCCATTAGGGGGATTGGGGTAAGCATTTCGCTCTAGGGTGTTGCCATGGCGGACACCGAACCGGCCTTTGAAGCAGTTGGCCCCGTTCGGCTCGTGCTCGTGGACGATCACGAGATGGTCATCGAGGGGCTCAAGGCGATGCTGGCCGCCTTCAGGAATCGGGTGCAGGTGGTCGGCCAGGCGGTCGGCGCCGAGCGAGCAATCAGCGTCGTCGCCGAATTGCGGCCCGACGTCGTGCTGTGCGATGTCCGTATGCAGGGCTGCAGCGGCCTGGACCTGTGTCTGCTGCTGCGGGAACGCGACCCCGACCTCAAGATCGTGATGCTGTCGGTGTACGACGACGAGCAGTACCTGTTTCAGGCGCTGCGCGTCGGTGCCCGCGGTTACCTGCTGAAAAGTATCGGCAGCGACGAGCTGGTACGCCAGGTCGAATTGGCTCACCACGGCGAAACCGTGCTCGACCCGGGGATGGCGGCTCGTGCGGTCGACACCGCGGCGCGGTTGCAGCGCGACGAGTTCTGGCCCGGCGCACGTCAGGGGCTCACGCAGCGGGAAAGCGAAATTCTGTCTTTCGTGGTGACCGGGTTGTCGAATCGCGGCATCGCCAACAAGCTGGTCATCGGCGAGGAAACGGTGAAAAGTCACCTGCGGTCGATCTACCGGAAACTCGGCGTCAGTGACCGGACCGGCGCGGTGGCGACGGCGTTGCGGGAAGGCATTTATCAATGACCGCGCATCCGCCGCGTGCGCAGACCCCGCAGGCGGTGCGTGACTTCGTCGACGCCGACCGTGAGTTGGCGTTGCTGCGTGAGCTCATCCAGGCCGCCTCCCGCGGTCCGGGTGTCGAGCCGCTGGCGGCGGCGGCCGCCCGGATGATCACGGTGTCCACCGACACCGACGTCTGCTTCGTGCACGTGCTCGACGACAGCGAGCGCTCACTGACGCTGGCCGGTGCGACGCCGCCGTTCGACGCCTCGGTGGGGAAGATTCAGCTGCCGCTGGAGTCGGGGATCTCCGGTTGGGTGGCCCGGCACCGAGAGCCGGTGGTGATCAGCCACCACAAGGAGGCCGACCCGCGCTACCTGCCGATCCAATCGCTGCGGGGACGCGACTTCACCTCAATGGTGTCGGTGCCGATGGAAACCGATCCGGGCGGTTTGGTCGGCGTGCTCAACGTGCACACCGTGCAGCGCCGGGAATTCACCGATCGCGACGTCGAACTGTTGCGGGTCATCGGCAGGTTGATCGCCGGGGCGTTGCATCAGGCGCGGCTGCATCGTCAGCTGGTGGCTCGCGAACGCGCGCACGAGCTGTTCGTCGAGCAGGTGATCGAGGCGCAGGAGATCGAACGCCGCCGATTGGCCGGTGACATCCACGACGGCATCTCGCAACGCCTGATCACGTTGTCCTACCGGCTGGACGCCGCGGCCCGGTCGGTCGGCGACCACCCGGCCGAAGCGTCCGAGCAGCTCGAAGAAGCTCGCGAGCTGGCCCGGTTGACGTTGGAGGAGGCGCGCGCCGCCATCGGCGGGTTGCGCCCGCCGGTCCTCGATGACCTCGGACTGGCCGGCGGGCTGGCCAGCCTGGCGCGGTCGATTCCGCAGCTGGACATCGAGTCGGATCTCTGCGAGGTGCGCCTACCCGAGCACATCGAGCTGGCGCTCTACCGAATAGCGCAGGAAGGTCTGCAGAACGTCGTCAAACACGCCCATGCTGCGACGGCCCGGCTGCGGTTCGCGGTCGACGAGGACACTGCGCGACTCGAGATCGTGGACGACGGTGTGGGTTTCGATACCTTCGAGCATCCGCTGGGCGGCGACGAGATGGGCGGCTACGGCGTGCTGTCGATGTCTGAGCGCGCCGAGCTCGTCGGTGGCCGGCTGAACATCCGGTCGCGGCCCGGCGCCGGCACAGCGGTGACGGCGACCATCCCGCTGCCCAGCCTGCTCGAGGATTAGCGGCCCCGCCCCCCGCGCGAGCAGACGCAAAAGTCCCCTATCAGGTCGTAATTCGGCGGCTTTTGCGTCTGCTCGCGCTCAGAAGTCGCCCGCGCCGCGGCGCAGGGTCTCGATCGAGGACGCCAGCGCCTGCGACTGCTCCGCCGACATCCCGATATCAGCGAACACCTGCTCGTTGAGCGTGACGGTGGCGTCCTCGACCGTCGAGCGGCCCAGGTCGGTGATCTGCACCAGCGTGGTGCGCCCGTCGGTCGGGTGCGGCACCCGTTGCACCAGCCCGTTGGCTTCCAGGCGACGGATCGCGTGGGTGACGCTGGTGACGTGCACCTGCAGCCGGTCGGACGCCTTGGTGATCGGCAGCGCTCCGCTGCGGCTGAAGGCCAGCAGCCGTAACAGCTCGAAGCGGGAGAAGCTCAGGTCGTAGGGGCGCAGCGCGGTCTCGACGCGGGCGAGCAGGATCTGGTGTGCGCGCATCACCGACGTCACCGCCACCATGCCCTGCGCCACGTCACCCCAGCCGGCGCGCTGCCAGTTGGCTCTCGCCTGAGCGATCGGGTCGCGAGAGTCGGAATCGGAAGCGGCCACGCCCTTTCTTACCGCACCTTTGGATCGGCAATCGTCAAGCCGGTGACTTTGCCACTGCGGCCAGCACCGCTTGCGTGGAGGCCCGGCTTCCGACGGTGATCCGCACACCGCCGTCGTCGTAGTAGCGGGCGTGCAGACCGGTGTCGCCGAATACCTCTTGCCAGGGTCGCCCGACGGCCGGCAGGTATACGAAGTTGGCGTGCCCGTCGGTGGCATAGACGCCTATTGCGCGAAGGCGCCGAGACAGGTAATCGCGCTCACCGGTGATTCGCAGAATGCGTTGGCGGAGCTCTTCTTCCGCGTCGTAGGACGCTGCCACCGCGACCAAGCTGGTGATGCCCATCCCGAACGGCAATTGCATGCTCCACAGTGTTGTGGCCAGTTCGGGTGACGCGAACCCGTAGCCGATACGAAGTCCGGCCAAGCCATAGGCCTTCGAAAACGTCCGCAGCACCACGACATTCGGAAAGCGCCGGATCAGGTCCGGCCCGTCGATGCGATGCTGGGGGGCGACGAACTCGATATAGGCCTCGTCGAGCAGCACGACCGTATCGTTCGGCACCCGGCGCAGGAAACGCTGCACCTCGGCGACAGATTCCAGGGTGCCGGTCGGGTTGTGTGGCCGGCACAGCACGACGACGCGCGCCCCCACCGAGGCCTCGGCCATTGCCTCCAAGTCGTGGTGGCCGCGCTCGTCGAGCGGAACAGTGACCGATGTCAGGCGGGCCATCTGCGCGAAGATCGGGTATCCGTCGAACGTCGGATCGCTCAGCACGATCCGATCATCGGGTCGCGTCACCGCGTGCAGGATCTGCATCGCCACCCCGCTCGCCCCCGCGCCCAGCACTACCTGCCCGTCGCTGACCCCAACGTGCCCGGCGATGAGTGTTCGCAGCTGCTTGGGCAGGAATTCTGGATACCGGTTGGCGACGTCGATCGAGCGGATCAACGCCGAGCGCACCGCCGGCAGCGGCGGGAACGGATTCTCGTTCAGCGACAGGGCCAGCGGATCGATGGCATGGGGCAACGCGCAGAGAATCTCCGGTGTCATCAGGCTTGTCTCCAAAAGCGTTGACATCAGCCGCGTCCGCCCCAGCGGACCGCCGCCGCACCCGCGAAGTCACCGGCGTGCGCGAAGGCAGCCATCATCACGATGTCGCCGGCTTTGACTTGACCGTCGGAAATCGCACGATCAAGGTTGATCGGGATGCCGGCGCCGAACAGGTTGCCGCACTCGTCAAAGGTGTCGCGATGACGTTCGCGCGGCACCTCGAGCGCTTCGCGCCAGTTGCGCAGGAACACCCGGTTCGGCTGATTGGTCACGAGCAAACCAATATCTTTGGAGGACATCCCGATCCGGTCACACACCGCGAAAGCGACTTCGGGAACCTGCCGATTGCCACGGGCCAGCACCTTGGCGATCTTGGACTCGGTGAAACCGATCGACCCTTCACCGGGTCCGGCCTGCCACCACTTGCGGGGCGGGTCCATGGCGATCGTCATGTCACCGGCGTATTCGCCGTAAGTGCGGCACTCGACGTCGAGAATGGGTGAATCGTCTGACAGCGTGACCAGAGCCACCGCAGCACCGTCGCCGGGAACCGACGACTGCGCCTTGCGCCGCACGCCAGGCTGGTCAAAGATCTGTCCGGCCGCATTCTGCGCGATCGCGATGATTGCGGTGTGTCCCGCACCGGAGGTCAGCAGTTGACGGGCGACCTTGAGCGCCAACACGAAAGCCGCGCAGCCGCCGTTGTGCAGATCCAGCACCCAGTCGGGCCGCATGCCGAGGCGGTGCGCTATGCCGCCGCCCCCGCCGTAGAACGGCATGTCGGGCAACTGTGTGTGGGTGATCAGCACGTCGACGCTCGAGAGGACGTCCTGGCCGTGCCGCTCGATCAGCCCTTGCGCGGCTCGCTCGATCATGTCGATCGCGGTTTCGTCCGGCCCGACATGATGGCGGTATTTGGGGGCGCGGAACATCAGGTTGGCCGCGAGGTCGTCGGAACCGGCGAAATGCGCGTAATAGTCTGCGCCGATGGGCTCGCCGGGCAGGTAGGTGGAAAGGTCGGTCAGGCTCACGGTGGGCTGATTCATGGCAGTGCTCATCTCAGTCACTTCATCCAAGCCGGCGTGATCGGCAGGCCGTTACGGTGCCGATATTCGGTGATTGTCTTGAGGTTGTTCAGCTCCAGCCCATGACCGGCGCCGAAGATGTCCCAGAAGTCGCCTACCCAGCCCGTGCGGTGTGACGGACCGGCCTCGGGATATGGGTTGTGGTCGTAGAACGGGTGACGGCAATTGGTCCACAGCACAACGGAACCGGGCTTGTCAAGCACCACTTGCGCATCCAGCACCCGCATCAGGTAGATCATCCACAGGTGCTTGCCTTGATCCCAGGCACAGTGGTAGTCAACGGTCCGCGCCTCGGCGTTGGCCACTGTCCGGGTATAGATCTCGGTGTCCGGAAGCAGCCGGTCGTAGGCCAGCCACAGCCCGGGCTCATCAGTGGGGGTGAAGTCACGCAGGGTGTACGTCCACTCCTCGAGGCTGCGGGTATCGGCCAAGTATTCGAAGAGTTCGTCGGGCGGGCAGTCGACGTAATCGTTGACGGTGCAGTACTGGCCGAAGACTTCGTCGTGCGGATACATCGACCGCATCTTCGCCATGAACATCGGAGCGGTCTGCTCCAACGGTGAGGTCTCGATACGGACCACTCCCTCGATCGGCTCGGTGGTGCCGGTGTGAGTGTGAATGTCGTCAAGCGCTGGCACGGACATCAGATCTGTTCTCCTCGTGGGTTGTACTTCTCTGTTGGTCAACGTGACTGGCGGCTTGTTGGTTCAGGAACGCGGCGAATGCCGGGATTTCGTCGGCGGAGCACTCGATGCTGACCACCGATGGACCATCTACGCTGGTGGCCCGTTCCAGGGCGGCGGGCAGTGCATCGATGTCATGTACCTCAACCGACGACAGCCCGGGAAACATGGCCGCCAGGCCGGCCCCCAGCTGGCTGGGGGCGAACCGGTTGTAGCTGTAGAGGTCGTCATAGAACAACTGCTCGCGGGTCACGCACATGGCGTGGGCGTTGTTGTTGAGCAATACGAATGTCACCGGCAGCCGATACTGCACCGCGGTGTGCACCTCCATGCCGTGCATGAAGAACGCGCCGTCCCCGGCAATCACCACGGTGCGCGGGCTGGGCCCCTGGCTCTTCGCGCGAGCGCTCATCGCACGGCCGAACGCCATCCCGATGCCGGCACCAAAGCTGTAACCCATGCCGCCCATGCCAAGCGCCACGGCGAACCGGCCGCCGCGCCGAACGGGCAGATAGTGAACGGCGGAGGCACCGGTGTTGCCGGCGTCGACGACGATGTCGACTCCGTCGGGCAATATGTGATCGAGCGCGACCATGGCATCGTGGTAGCGCACACCCGGACCGTCGAAGGCCGGCGGCTGCAGTTCTTTGTGCGGCACCACATCCGGCACGCGAAGGCCGGTTGGCCGCCCATGCCCGGACAGCACATCAGTCAGCATGGTCAACGACGTGCGCAGATTGTCGGTATGAACGTGGGTGCACGCCAGGTACGGCGGTGTCGAGCCGATCGAGAGCGTGCGCACGGCCGCCAGCGCATCGTCGAGGCCGGCGCGCGCGGTGACCGAAAGCCGGGTGCCCACGACCAGACACAACCCGCTGCCGGCCACCGCTCCGGCCACACCAGGGTGGCCCATCACACCGGTCACTCCCAGCGCCGAAGAGGATCCGAAACCCGGTGTTCCGGCGACATCCTTGGCATCGGGCACGCATGCCACCTGTGCGCGCAGCAGGGCACGCAGCTCTTCGAGTTCCCTGCGAGCGTCGTCACGGGCCACCTGCTCACCGGCGATGATCGTGACTGGCCCGTTGGCGGCGCGCAGCGCGCGCACAATCGGATGCAGGTCGCCGATCCGTGGCGCCAACAAGGCGACACTGCCCTCAGCCATGTCCGCGGTAGCCGTTGAGACCCACCATCGACTGTTGAATATCCTTCGGCAACAACAAAACTGCCGGTCCACCGGATCGCGCAGCCGCGATAGCGTCGGGCAACGCCGTAATGATGTCCGACGGCGTCATCACCCGTCGGCAGAAGACCGATACGGCGGAGAACAGCGCCACGGCATCCAGCGATCCGTTGCGGCCGCTGGTGTCCTGAAAGCTGCCCCGGCCGTCCATAGTGGTCGCCGGCTGGCCGACTAACGCCAGCACCGGCACTCGGCTGGTCAACGATTCCCCTAGGCCGGGAACAAGGTTCAGCGCGCCCCCGCCCGCAGTCGCGGCCACTACCCCTAAACCGGCGCCGCTGCGGCTGTACCCGTCGGCCATCGTCGCCGCGGAAAACTCGTGCTTGGCCAACACCGCGGTGATGTCCGAACAGAAATATGCGGCATCGTAGAGATCTTCGATGTTGGCGCCGTCGACGCCGAATATGTATTCGCTGTCGGTTCTCGCGAGGTGCTCGACGATGTGGTCGACCACCCTGTGTTGCCTGGGCATCTGCTCACCTAACGTGTGACGATGCCCTTAACACGACTCCCGAATGGCTTTAGTTCACTCCCGATAGCAGACTAGAGGAAACCTTTTTACAGCGAGCGCTGCAGCAGCACTTTGCCGTTGTCGGCCAAAACTACTTGCACGGCTGCGATTTGATCAACCGGCATTGAAATGCTGCCAGCGGGCGTCGCCGTGTGACCGGGCTCGGCCACCCACGTCGCCAGCCGGGTCTGGCTGCCGTCGCGACCCACCACAACCATCGCCAGCGTGTCGTGCCGAGAGTTCACCGGAGCCAGGCAGACGCAGTTCAGGTCGATGTAGGTCCCCCAGTGCTGGGGTTTGACCGACACCGTCGACGCCAGCGCTGCTGTCCCCACCTGCGCCATCGCTTGCCCCGACACGGTCGCCTGTGGCGAAGTGGGCACCCCGATCATGGAGTGGCCCTGAACGCCGATGAACACACCGATCGCCAGCACCGCGGCCGCGACGGTCGTAGCCGTCCAGGTCAACACGCGCGACCGGCGCCGCCGCCAGGCTACCTTCGCCAGCAACGACGGCAGCATTTCCGCCGGCAACGATGGTCCCTCAGACATGTGGTCGTCCTCCGCCATCGCGGCGACCTCGTCACCGTCGAGCCGTGACAGCAGAGCAGGCATGCCGCTCAGTTCGCCGACGGCTTCCCGGCATGACACGCAGCCGGCAATGTGCGCTTCGAATTCCCGCCGTTCGGCGGACGACAGTGATCCCAGCACGTATGCGGCATCCCACATCGCGTATTCGTCATGCCCGGATGGGTCGCCGTCACGCGGCAGCCCGGGCCGCCATTGCGGCATCATCGTCTAACTCCCATCTCGTGGCACATCAGACATTCGGAGCCGACGGCCGTTTGGATGCCTGGTAGAGCCATCATCGTGTAGCCCCCAGTTTCTTCGTTCATCGTGTGACCCCCGTTTCCTGCATTGTCAGTCGCATTGCCCGTAGCGCGTAGTGCAGCCGTGACTTCACGGTGCCTTCGGCGATGTCGAGATCGGCGGCGATCTGCGCCGTAGTCCACCCCTGGTAGTAAGACCGGCGCACGACCGCGCGGTGTTCGGCGGATAGGTGTGCCATCGCGTCGGCGATCAGCATTCGGTCCAGGGTTTCGTTGACCCGGTCCGGACCGGCCTGCTCGGGTGCACTGTCCAGCGAAGTGACTTCTTTGCGGGCCCGTGCGGTGCGACTCTCGTCGATGATGATGTTGCGGGCGACGGTGAACAGCCATGCCCGTGCCGGGCGCTCGGTATCGCCGATGACCTCCGGATGCTGCCACGCCCGCAATAGCGTCTCTTGCACCACGTCTTCGGCACGACTCGGATTGCCGGTCAGCCGCAGTGCATAGCGCCACAAAGCCGGGGCGTGCTCGTCATAGAGTGCCTTCATCAACGCTGCTTCCGCAGCCGCCGGGCGGATACCTGTAGGCACTCTAATCACCTCCTGCTGATGACACGAGTGAAACGGCTGTTCGGTTCACGAGCGGCTCAGCGGCCGCGTTATCCGAGAGGCAGGAAGAGGCTGGTCGTCGGTCAACGCAGCGGTGTCCTACCAGTGTGCCGCACGAAAGCGTCAGACGCCGCGCATCCAGCTGTGGAATCGACCATCGGGGTCGTAGGCCGCGCGCACCTCATCCAGGCGCGCCATGTTGGATTCGGTGATGAAGCGCGCCGGACGCCGGCACAGGTTCTCGTCGGCGAGTGAGATGCCGGAGGCCAGGTGCGACATCGCCGCCATGTTCGATCCGGCCCAGTCGCGGTACCGTTCGTCGTCGGCGGGATCCTGCCAGATAGTGAAGAGCGCCAGGTATATTTCGTCTTCCAGGCCGTACACCATGTCAGCCCGCTCCGGGGACGTCTTCCAGCCCGTGAAGACGAAATGCGAAGGGTGCGGCGGCATCGTGTCGATGATCCCGCGGATGCCGGGCAGTAACTCTTCGGCGGAAGCCGAGGTGAACATGCTGTCCGCGACGTAGCGATGCCCTTGTGGGTAATTCGTCATCACCGCGGTATACCAGTTGGTCAAGGTGGTCGGCGCGTAAGCAAGATTCACTATCGCTTTGTCGAGCACGGGGCAAGAACCAAGTGGCGCAAGGGCTTTGATTGCCTCAGGCTCTGAATCGGCGAAAACCGGGGAGGCGATCGTGATGCCGGGCCCGGCCAGGCCCGCTCCGGGGAAGCTGCGCGCGGTGTGGATCTGCAGTTCCACCCGGTCGTCGAGTTCGGAACGGATCGAGCGTGCCCAGGTGAACACCTCGTCGGCGACGTCGATCGGATACATGTAAAGACAGGTGCCCCACACCGGCGGACGTGGGTAGATCCGAAGCTTGAAAGAAGTGACCACACCGAAGAAACCCGGCCCCGACCCGCGGGCCGCCCAGTACAGGTCGGGGTGATTCTCGGGATCGCAATAGATCCGTTCGCCCTCGGCGGTGATCACTTCCATTCCCAGCACGCTCTCGCATGCCGGCCCGAGAACCGAACTGTTCCAGCCGTATCCGCCCTGCAGGAGATAACCACCGAGGCGTATCCCCTGGCAATGGCCGGCGGGGAAGAAAAGGCCTTGCGCGTCCAGCTCGGCCGCGAAGACGCTGGCGGATTTACCGGGGCCGACGTCTGCGGTCATCCGATCCGGTTCGACGGCACAGTGATCGAGGCGGCTCACGTCGATCAGCACACCACCGTCACGTAAATGGCTGGCGGTCCAGCTGCGGCCGCCCGAACACACGCCGACCTGGTGTCCGTTGGCGCGTGCATAACGGATTGCCGCGACCACATCGCCGACATCGTGGGCTTGCACGATCACATCGGGAAACCGCTGCGGCAGTAGCCCATTCCACACTGTGCTGCGCCGGGCCGTTTCGTAGCCGTGGGTGCCGCGGAAAAAAGCTTCCTCGACGGCGATCACCACCATTGCATCCTCTCGGATCGGGCACCCGCAGTGCGGCGCTGCTGTGTCAACGGGCCAACGCCGTCAAACGTTGCGCACGGCTGTCTGGGCAGGAACGCAGGTAGGCCGCCACTTCGCGGGCCAGCGGGGTGGCATTGCGGCGGATCGCCCGCAGCGGACCACTGGGCGGGATGCCGTAGCCGATCGCGAACATCCCCTCGCCGAGGTTCGAGGCGAAGCCGCCGCGCGGATACCCGTGGCCGTCGAGAACACCGAGATGGCCCACCAAGCCCCGTAATTCCGCGCCGAATCCGGTGGCGACGATGATCGCCTGCGGCGCCACGGTGGTGCCGTCGGCGAGGTTCACACAGTCGGATTCGACCGCCTCGACGGCGCCGACCACTTCGACGCGGCCGAGCCGCACGACGTCGATCAGCTCATCGGCCAGCGTAGGGATGCGGCCCCGTTGTTGCACCGATGCCTTCAAACCGAGCGGCGGCCGGCCGAAACCGTAACCCGACAGATCGCCCCACATCAGTCGGTTGAGGCGGGCGAACAGCGGATCGATCACCCGAGCGGGCACCTTCGAGAACAGCTCGAGGAAGACATCCGACGGAAACGGCCCGATGGCCCGCCGCACCAGGTGCGGCGGTGTGCGCATCGCCAGCCAGATTCGGCGTGCGCCGGCGTTGGCGAGTTGGACGCCGATGTCGGCGGCCGAATTGCCGGCGCCGACAACCAGGACGTCGCGGCCGCGGTAGGACCACCCGTTGGTGAACTCCTGAGAATGCACGACGTCGCCGTTGAAGCGACTCAGTCCGGGCCACGGCGGGATAGTGGCCGCGCTGTAGTTGCCCGTCGCCAGGATCACAGCACGGCTGCATATCTCCCCCGCCGACGTGTCGAGTCGCCAGCATCCATCGGAGCGGTCGACACGGTGGACTTCGCAGCTGAGCCTGACGTCGATGTTCTGACGCTCAACATATCGATCGAAGTAGCGGACCATGTCTTCCTTGGTCGGCCAGCGCCCGGCGGCTAACGGGATTCGTTGTCCGGGCAGGTGCGACAGGAAGCCGGTGGTGTTGAGGCGGAAGTTGTCGTAGCGCGTGCGCCATGAAATCGCCGGGGCTGCAGCGCGCTCGACGACCAGTGTCTTTACGCCATGCTGGTGATCGAGTTGGCGTGCGACAGCCAGACCCGCGGGGCCCGACCCGATGACGACGGCGTCGGGACTGTGCTGGATTGCAGTGGCCATCGGCGACCTCCGGTCGTCTTCTGGGCCGCGAGGATTTCGGGCTTACCAGTGACACGACCGGCGGGCGTGCGCGGTTCACCCGCGGACAGCGCAGACCGCTGCCGGCGGTAAATCACCCGGTGTCAGCCGAGGGTCAGGATGCGGGGGCCGTCCTCGGTTGCGGCGACGGTGTGCTCCCAGTGCGCTGCCCGTGAGCCGTCGACGGTGACCACCGTCCAACGGTCGTCGAGGACCAGCGTCTTGGTGGTGCCCAACGTCAGCATCGGCTCGATGGCCAACACCGAACCTGGCGCCAGCAACGGCCCCCGGCCCGGCGACCCCTCATTGGGCAGGAAGGGATCCAGGTGCATCTGCCGGCCGATGCCGTGGCCGCCGTAGCCTTCTACGATTCCAAAGGTGCGGCCGTAGCGCGCCTCGGCGGCGCGGGTCGCGGTCTCGATCGCATGCGACACGTCGGTCAACCGGTTGCCGGGGATCATCGCGGCGATCCCGGCTTCCATGGATGCCTTGGTCGCTTCGGACAGGTCGTCGTCGACGGCAGTGAGCGGCCCGACACCGAAGGTGACAGCCGCGTCACCATGCCAGTCGTCGAGAATCGCACCGCAGTCGATTGAGATGAGGTCACCGGAGCGCAGCAGGTCACCCGCCGACGGAATCCCGTGCACCACCCGATCGTTCACCGATGAGCAGATCGACGCGGGATACCCGTGATAGCCGAGAAACGACGGGATGGCGCCGGCGTCCCGGATCACCGATTCGGCGACCTCGTCGAGGTCGCGGGTGGAGACGCCGGGCGCCGCGGCCGCCTGAACGGCCTGCAATGCTGCTGCCACCACGGCCCCGGCGGCAGCCATGGCATCGAGTTCGGCGGCGCTGCGCTGTGGCACGACTTTGCGGTTGCGCAGCCCCAGCGCAATCATCGTTACTTCCCGAGGGCTTTGAGCGCGCGCGCGAACACTTCGTCCATGGAGCCGACGGCGTCGACGGTCTTCAAGTCGTCGCTGTAGTAGTCCAAGATCGAGTCGGTCGAATCGTGATAGATCTTCATGCGGTTGTGAATGACCTGCTCGGTGTCGTCGTCGCGGCCGCGCTCTTTGAGGCGCTCGAGCAGCACCTTTTCGGACACCCGGAACTCCAGCACCGCATCCAGTTTGGTGCCCCGGCGTTCGAGCATGTCGTGCAGCGCCTGGGCCTGCTCGACCGACCGCGGAAATCCGTCCAAGATGAAACCGGCCGCTGCGTCGTCATCGTCGAGCCGGGCGTCGACGAGCTCGTTCGTCAGCTCGGAGGGCACCAGGTCGCCGGCGTCGAGGTAGCGCTTTGCTTTCAGTCCGAGGTCGGTGCCCGCATCAATGTTCTTTCTGAACAGATCACCGGTGGAAATCTGCGGCACCTCGAGCTCGTCGGCCAGCTTCTTGGCCTGGGTGCCTTTCCCCGCCCCCGGCGGCCCGAGCAAAACGACTCTCACTTCAGGAACCCTTCGTAGTTGCGCTGCATGAGCTGGCTCTCGATCTGTTTGACCGTATCCAATCCGACACCGATCATGATCAAAACAGCGGTACCACCGAACGGCAGATTCTGCGTTGTCCCGGAGTTACCGATCTGCAGGAACAGGTTGGGCAACACCGCGATCACGCCCAGATAAATCGACCCGGGCAACGTGATGCGGCCCAGCACGAAGCGCAAGTAGTCCGCCGTCGGCTTGCCCGGCCGGATGCCGGGAATGAAGCCGCCGAACTTCTTCATCTCGTCCGCACGTTCGTCGGGATTGAACGTGATCGACACATAGAAGTAGGTGAAGAAGATGATCAGCCCGAAATACAGGCCGATGTACACCGGGTTGGACGGATCCGACAGGTAGGTCCCGACGAACTTGTCCCACCAGGTGTTGCCGGTGCCGCCGCTGCCGCTGCGTACCAGCTGGGTGATCAGATGCGGGATATAGATCAGCGACGACGCGAAGATGACCGGGATGACACCGGCCTGGTTCACCTTCAGCGGCAGATAAGTCGAGGTACCGCCGTACATGCGCCGGCCCACCATCCGCTTGGCGTACTGCACCGGGATGCGGCGCTGACCCTGCTCGACGAACACCACGCCGATGACGATGATCAGCGCTGCCGCGCACACCGCGGCGAAAATCACCCCACCACGACTGTCCAGAATGGATTTGCCCTGGCTGGGAATGCGGGCGGCGATGCCGACGAAAATCAGCAGCGACATGCCGTTGCCGACACCGCGTTCGGTGATCAGTTCACCCATCCACATCACCAGCCCGGCGCCGGCGGTCATCACCAGCACAATCACCACCAAGGGGAAGATGCCCTGATCGGCGATGATGTTCAGGCTGCAGCCCTGCAGCAGGCCGCCGTTCGCCGCCAGCGCCACGATGCTGGTGGCCTGCAGGATGGCCAGCGCGATCGCCAGGTAGCGGGTGTACTGCGTCATCTTCGCCTGCCCGGACTGGCCTTCTTTCCGCAACTCCTCGAACCGCGGAATGACCACCGTGAGCAACTGCACGATGATGCTGGAGGTGATGTAGGGCATCACACCGACCGCGAATACCGTCAGCTGCAGCAACGCACCGCCGGAGAACAGGTTGATCAGCGAATAGATCTGCGCTGCGTCGCCCCCGTTGACCTGCGCAATACACTTCTGCACGTTCGGATAGTCGACCCCCGGGGAAGGGACGGACGCGCCCAGCCGATACAGCACGACGATGGCCAGCGTGAACAGAATTTTCCGTCTCAGGTCGACTGTTCGCAGCGATGAGATGAAAGCCGAAAGCACTCTTCCTCCTGCGCAGCCGGGCTCTGGTCGCGGCATGCCAACGGGGCTGGCCTGGCCAGCATCGGGTAATCCTCCGTCACGCGCCGAACTTCCGCACGCCACTGAGGTGCCCATACCATGCCTCAGAACGTGCGAAGCCGCGCGTCAAACAATGTACGAGAGTATCAGCGCTGGCAGCGGCTTCCCGCAACCAGGCGTACAGTCTGGGTAGCTCGTTACTCTTACTAAGTATCCTTCCGTTTGGCCGGTCGAGGAGAGAGATGACACGCAGCGACAGCGACACCTGGGACTTGTCCACCAGCGTGGGCGCGACGGCGACGATGGTCGCCGCGGCGCGGGCGCGGGCCAGCGAACAATCCGACGCCATCATCGACGATCCATTCGCAGCGCCGTTGGTCCGGGCCGTCGGTATCGACTTCTTCATCCGCGTCGTCGACGGTCAGGTCGGTGCCGACGACGTCGGTGCGGGCGTCAAACCGGACCTGCAGCATGAAACCGACTCGCTGGCGGTGCGCACCCGCTTCTTCGACGATTTCTTCGTCAACGCCGCCGCTGCGGGTGCCGGTCAGGCCGTGATCTTGGCGGCCGGCCTGGACTCCCGGTCCTACCGGTTGCCGTGGCCGGCCGGCAGTGTCGTCTATGAAGTCGACCAGCCCCGGGTGATCGACTTCAAGACGGCCACCATGGCGGCGCTGGGCGCCGCGCCGACCGCGGAACGGCGGACCGTCAGCATCGATTTGCGCGACGACTGGCCGGCCGCGCTACGCGCCGGCGGCTTCGACTCCGACCGGCCGACCGCGTGGAGCGCCGAGGGCCTGCTGATGTATCTGCCACCGGAGGCTCAGGACCGGCTCTTCGACAACATCACCGCGCTCAGCGCACCCGGCAGCCTGCTGGCCACCGAGTTCCATCCCGAAGGCGGTCCGACGATGACCGAGCGCGCGCGGCAGTTCAACGACCGGTGGGCCAGTCTGGGCTGCGACATCGATTTGTCGGGGTTGTTCTACGACGGCGAGCGCAGCAATGTCGTCGAGTACCTCAACGGTCACGGGTGGCAGGTGACCACCCGGCCGCGGCGCGAACTGTTCACCGATTACGGTTTGACGTTTCCCGAGGACGACGAGTTGGGCGCGCTCCGCAACATCATTGCCGTGACTGCAATTCGTCGATAGGACCGTCGATAGGACCGTAGTGGACACCACGGACTTGAAACCAGTCGACGAGGAGAGTTGGGATCCGAAGTCCGGCGTCGGCGCCACCGCGACCGTAGTGGCGGCTGCCCGGGCGATGGCCACTAAGGACCCCCGCGGATTGATCAACGACCCATTCGCCGCGCATCTGGTCCGTGCGGTCGGGATCGATTTCTTCACCAGCATGATCGACCCGGAGCTTCCTGGAATCGACAGCCCCTCGTCGGCGATCCTGCGAGGAATGGTGGACGCGGTGGTGGTGCGCACCAAGTACTTCGACGACTATTTCGCCGACGCAACCGACGACGGGGTACGCCAGATCGTCATCCTTGCCTCGGGCCTGGATACGCGCGCCTACCGACTGCCGTGGCCAACCGGGACAGTGATCTACGAGATCGACCACTCCCGGGTGATCGACTTCAAAACCAAGACGATGGCTGAGCTGGGTGCGAAGCCAACGGCCACCCGGCACGCCGTGGCTGCTGACCTGCGCGGCAATTGGGACGCCGAGCTGCGCGCCGCCGGCTTCCAACCCCACTTGTCGACGGCGTGGCTGGCCGAAGGCGTGCTGCTGTACCTGCAGGGCGGGGAGCAGGACCGGTTGTTCGACACCATCACCGCGCTAAGCGGCCCGGGCAGCACCGTCGCCACCGAATATGCGCCCGGGCTCAAGGGCTACAACACCGAGCGGGTCGAGGAGCTCTCGCGGACGTTTCGTGCCCAGGGCATGGACATCGACATCCCGTCGCTGATGCAGACCGGTGAACGCAGTGATGTGGTCGACTATCTGCGGGGCAAGGGTTGGAAAGCCATCAGCGTGGCGCGAACTGAACTGTTCATCCGTAGCGACCTGCCGCTTCCGCCGGCGGATCACGAGAACACGCTTGGCGAGATCTACTACATCAGCGGCACGCTTCCGGATCGGGGCGGCGCGGGCCCGGCCGGTCGGCCAATTCCAGAAATCGGTGATAGCGGTCCTCCAGTGCCGCGGTCCAAGCGGGGTTGGGCTCGACGATTCGCTCGACAGCGGCCCACCGCCGGGCATCAGTGATCGACGGTTCCAGCCCGACCGCCATGCGGGCGACGAAGGCCGCGCCCAGCGCAGCGCCGTCGGCCACCTTCGACAGCTGTACCGGCCGGCCGGTGGCGTCGGCGATGGCCTGCATCCACGCCGGCACCCGCGTGCCGCCGCCGGTCGCCACCACCCGTGCCGCCGGTGCGCCGCTCAGCTCGATCAGCCGGCGCACCACGAAGCCCGAGGCTTCGTAGGCGGCCCGACGCACCGCCGCGGCGTCGTGGGTGAGATCCAACCCGTCGAGCGCACCGCGCCGGTCGGGATCGTGCCACGGTGTGCGCTCGCCCCGGATGTACGGCGACCACACCGGCACCCGCCGCGGGTCGACGCCGGTCGGGTCGGCCGGGCCCAGCAGGCGGTCCACCCAGCCGAGGAACAGGCCGCCGGCGTTGCTCGCGCCGCCGAGCTGGCACTTTCCCGTTACCAGGTGCGGAATCGTCCACAGGCCGCGCACCTGGCGGAACTCTGGGACGGTCACCCATACGATCAGCGTCGTCCCGCACAGCACCAACACGTCGCCGTCGTGATCAGCGCCGGCCACCATCTGCTCGCACACGGCGTCGATGGCACCGACCGCCAGGACCGCCCGGGTTCGGCGCAACTGCCCGGCGGTCGTGCCGGTCGCCGCCACCTGCGGCATTCGGTCGACAGTGGTTCCGCAGTCGGTGCATGCCGCGGCGCTCCAGCCGGTGCCGCCGAACAGCGGAGCGGCGGTGTAAGCGGTGGCGAAGTCGATGACCGGGACACCGGCCAGGGCGTGGGTGGCCACCGCCGCCGCCGGCCAGTACCCGGCAGCGCCGGGAGCCTCGCGCACCGTCCAGCGCAGAAACGCTGCCGTCTCCCCCACCGGCGGCAGGACATCGTCGGCCGATGCCGGCACCCGGCCACGGCTGTCGCCGTACAACAGCCCGGCGGTGATCGGGCGGCCTTGGTCGTCGACGGCGGTCAACGACGGCACCATCGCCGACACCGCCACCGCCGCCGCATCAGGTTGCGCCAACTGTTTCAGTGCCGTCAGCGGTCCTTGCCGCCACGCTTGGTCGGCGTCGTGCTCGAGCCGGTCAGGTGCCGGAACCCGCAGTGGGTGCGGGATGCGTGCCCGCGCCAGCACTCGGCCGTCTTCGTCGGCGGCCACCGCTTTGACGGCGGTACTGCCGATGTCGATGCCGATTGTGACGTCGCTGCGTGACACGGGCGTCACCGTACGCCAGCATGGACAGTCGTGACGCGCGCTTTGGTGACGGCCCCGCTGCGCGGTGACGGGCTGGCCAAACTGCGGCGACTCGCCGACGTGGTGTACGACCCGTGGATCGACCAGCGGCCGCTGCGCATCTACACCGCCGGGCAACTTGCCGACCGGATCCGCGCCGAGGGCGCCGATGTGGTTGTGGTGGAAAGTGATTCGGTCACCGGTCCGGTGTTCGAGCTGGACCTGCGGGCGGTCGCATCGACGCGGGGTGATCCCAACAACGTCGACGTCTCCGCGGCGACCGCCGCCGGAATCCCGGTGCTGCATACTCCGGCCCGCAACGCCGACGCGGTCGCCGAGATGACGATAGCGCTGCTGCTGGCCGCCACCCGGCACCTGTTGACCGCCGACGCTGATGTGCGGGCTGGCAACGCTTTTCGCGACGGCACCATTCCGTACCAACGCTTCCGGGCCTGGGAGATCGCCGGGCGAACCGCCGGGCTGGTCGGCCTCGGCGCCGTCGGCCGGGCGGTCAAGTGGCGGCTTGCCGGTTTGGGCCTGCACGTCATCGCCTGCGACCCGTACAACGACGAGGCCCGCCACAGTCTCGACGAGCTGCTTGCGCAGGCCGACATCGTCTCGCTGCACGCCCCGGTCACCGGCGACACCGCGGGCCTGATCGGTGCCGGACAGTTCGCGACCATGCGCGACGGTGCCGTTTTCCTCAACACCGCCCGCGCACAGCTGCACGACACCGATGCGCTGGTCGCGGCGTTGCGTAGCGGGAAGGTGTCGGCCGCGGGCATCGATCACTTCGCCGGTGAATGGCTGCCCCCGGATCATCCGCTGGCCGCGATGCCCAATGTGGTGCTCACACCGCACATCGGCGGGGCGACGTGGAACACTGAGGCGCGGCAGGCGCAGATGGTGGCCGACGATCTGGAAGCGCTGCTGTCCGGCCGCCGACCAGCCCACATCGTCAACCCGGAGGTGTTGGCCTCATGAGATTCGTCGAGCACGCGCACGCCGCGGTGCTGGCGGCGGCCAAAGACATGCTGCGCCGCGGCCTGGTCGAGGGCACCGCGGGCAACATCTCCGCGCGCCGCGAGGACGGAAACCTGGTCATCACGCCGTCGTCGGTGGACTACGCCGACATGACGCTCGACGACCTGGTGGTCGTTGATCCCGATGGTGAGGTGCTGCACGCCCGCGACGGCCGCTTCCCGTCGACGGAGATGAGGCTGCACCTGGCCTGCTTCAGCGCTTTCGACGACATCGGCAGCGTCATCCACAGCCATCCGGTGTGGGCGACCATGTTCGCGGTTGCGCAACAGTCGATCCCGGCGTGTATCGACGAGTTCGCCATCTACTGCGGCGGGGACGTCCGCTGCTCGGAGTATGCCGCCTCGGGCACGCCCGAAGTCGGCCACAACGCCGTCAAGGCGCTCGAAGGCCGCGCCGCCGCGCTGATCGCCAACCACGGCCTGGTCGCGGTCGGCCCGCGACCCGATCGGGTGCTGCACGTCACCGCACTGGTCGAGCGTTCAGCGCAAATCGTATGGGGCGCGCGAGCATTGGGCGGCCCGGTGCCCATTCCCGAAGAGGTCAACGCGGGCTTTGCCGCAATCTACGGTTACCTACGCGACAACCCGAGGTAACACCACTCAGACCAGGTAGTACAGGTCCGGTTCTTCGCTGGGAGTGGTGTTCGCCCCGACGAGAACTTCGTCGGAGTCTTCGGGCTCCAATCGGGCCCGCGCGTATCGCACAGCGCTGACGGTCGCCGAATACTCCTGGTCCCCTTCGGGGAAGATCTGCTCAGCCGGGAACCAGTCGTCGACGCCGACGTTGCGCAGCACGGCGAGCGTGTCGGGCCGCACTCCGGCCAGCAGGATCGTCACGCCTCTTCCGTTGTGCTCGCGCAGGAAATGCTCTAGGCGCTCGATGGACACCGCGTCCGGATGGCGGACCCGCTTGAGCCGAAGAATCACGAATCTTGTCTGGCCGCCGCCTATTCGGGCTCTCAGCGCGTCGAGGTAGCGGTCGAGCACCGGCGCCGCGGCGAAGAACAGCTCGCCCTCGAGGTCGTAAATCACCAATGACGGATCAGGGCGGTCGCCCGGTCTCCGTTCGCGCACCACGCGCTCGGGGGTGACGGTCAGCTCAGCCGCGCTCAGGTTCGAGGCGCGCCGCACGAACAGCAGGATCGACAGTGCGATGCCCAGCAGCACCGCCTTGTCCAGGTCGACCAGCACCCCTGTCAGGGCGGTGACGGCGATCAGGCCCGCGTCGTAACGCGACGCCTTGAAGGTGGCGACCAGTCGCTTGCGGTCAACGAGGCGCACCGCGGTGACGAGCAGCAACCCGGCCAGCGCGGCCTGCGGAATGTAATGCAGCAGCGGGGCGCACAGCAGTAGAGCCACCGCCACCGTCGCTGAGGAGATGATCCCGGAGAACCGGGTTGCCGCACCGGCCTGGAAGTTGATCGCCGACCGCGTCAGTGAACCCGAGCCCGGCAGAGACTGAAAGAAGCCGCCGGTGAGATTGGCCAGGCCTTCGGCCAGGATCTGCCGGTTGTAGTCGATCTTCTGCTGCGACTGGTAGGCAATGGCTTTGGCGATGGAGAGGGCCTCGAGCAGGCCGATGAACGCGATGGCCAGGCCGCCCTGGGAGAGCTTGGCCAGCGAGCTCAGATCGATCTCGGGGATGTGCGCCGACGGCAGGCTCTGCGGGACTCTGGCGGCCAGCGACACCGCCGTCCGGCCGCGACCGTTCGGCGTCGACCAGCCTGCCGTGTAGGCGATGACCGCCGCGACAACGAGCACGGTGAGCAGATCGATCTGCGGCCAGCCGTACCGCTGTACCAGCTTGCGCACGACGACCGCCAGCACCACCGCGCTGACGCTGAGGACCAGCGCCCGAAAGTTGATGGCGTCGCCGTGGAACAGGGTCAGCCACACGCGGTGCAGCACCTGCAACTTCCCGTTGCCCTTGTCTTTGACGCCGAGCGCATTGCCCAGCTGCCCGAGAGCCAGCAGAAACGCCGCCGCCAGCATGAATCCGACGATCACCGATTCCGAGATGTAGCGGGTGAGGTCACCGAGTTTCAGCACGGCGATCAAGATCTGGATGGTGCCGACCAAGACACCGAGGACGAACAACGCCTCGAACAACGCGGTGCGGTTCTCCGGGTCGATGAAGGCCAGTGAGCTGAAGACCAGCAGGGAGATCGCGCTGGTCGGTCCGTTGATCAGGTGCGACGACGACCCGAAGATGGACGCGACGGCGGTCACCACGATCGTCGAGTAGACACCGAACCTGGGGTCGACGCCGGCGATGAGGGCGTACGCAATGCCCTGCGGCAGGGCGACGGCGGCGACGGTGAGACCGGCGACCAGGTCCCGTCGCGCCGCAGCCAGGGGATACCGCACTGCGAAACTCATGACGATTGCGCTTCCTGCCGTCTGTCGATTACGCGCGCGGCGCAGCCGGGGTCGACGAAACGATGTCGATGATGCCGTTGTCGGCGAAGAACTTGAGCCGCGCGTCGTCCCAGTCCCTGGCGATCGCGGTGATTCCGAACAGCGCGATATTCGGCAGCCGGTCGGCATGCCGGGCCAGGATCGCCGGTTTCACCGGGCGATAGCCGAACTCGGCGAACACCTCTTGGGCGGGATCGGTGAAAAGGTATTCCAGGTAGGCCTTGGCGTAGGCGACCGTCTTCGGGTTCTTGTCGTTCGCGTCGACCCAGGCCACCGCCTGCTCGGCGCGGATGCTCACCGGCGGGTACACGATCTCCAGCTCGTCCTTGTTTTCGGCCACCTCGCGAAGCGCCTCGTTCTCCCACGTCAGATGCACATCGCCGACGTGGCGCAACGCGAAGGTGGTGGCCGAACCGCGGGCGCCCGGATCGAACACCGCGATATGGCGGTAGAGCTCCTTGAGGTAGCCGAGCGCTTGGGCTGCGGTGCCGCCGCGAGTGGTCACCGAACCCCACCCGGCCAGAAAGCTCAGTTGGCCGTTGCCTGACGAGCGCGGGTCAGGTGTGACGACCGATACGCCGTTTGCGACCAGGTCGGGCCAGTCGTGGATGGCCTTCGGATTTCCCTTGCGCACGACGAAGACCACCGTCGAGGTGTAGGGCACCGAGTTGTTCGGCAGTCGCCGCTGCCAGTCCGCCGCGATCAGGCCCTGCTTTTGCAGCGCGTCGATGTCGCTGATCAACGCCAGCGACACCACATTCGCCTGCTCCGTGCCGTCGATGACGCTGCGCGTCTGCCGGCCTGAGCCGCCGTGGGATTGCCGGACGGACAGCGCGGTGCCGGTTCGCTGCCGGTATTGGTCGGTGAAGGATTTGTCGAGCTGGGCGTAAACCTCGCGCGTCGGGTCGTAGGACACGTTCAGGAGCTGGTTGGGAGTGTCGTCGGGCAGATTTCTCACCGTGATCAGGACGGCGGCGACGACTATTGCCAGGACACCGACCACGTTCAGCCACGGGATCTGCGACAGCGGGCGCCGCCACGGTTTCAGCGGTCGCTCCAGCGTCGCTGCCACCGCTGACTCCTTTCTCCCTGCGCTGCACACGTCAAACAGCTGAGATTAGCGGTCAACGCGGTCGGACACAGCTATGAGAATCCCTCTGATTAATACGACCGCAGACAGGTGCGCCCCGGGCCGAATAGTAGCTGCCGGGCCACCCGGACGAGGTGGTCGGCGACCACCGACGCCCGGCCGAAGGCGTACGGTGGCCAAAAAGCTGGTTATACGGACTAACAATCGAGGAGGCGCTGATGGCGCACGTCGGCTCGGCACGCTACGAGGGCGACAGCTGGGACTTGGCGTCCAGCGTGGGCGCTACCGCGACGATGGTGGCGGCGGCCCGTGCGATGGCGAGCCGCGCCGAGCCGGCGCTGATCAGCGACCCGTACGCCGAGCCGCTGGTCCGCGCGGTCGGGGTGCAGCTACTCACCCAGCTGGCCAGCGGTGAACTGAACCCGGCTGACGTCGACGACGGCGCTCGAGCGAGCCTGGCCCGGATGCGCGACAACATGGCGGCGCGGACCAAGTTCTTCGACGACTTCTTCCTCGAGGCCACCGGGTCGGGCATCACCCAGGCCGTCATCCTGGCGTCGGGTCTGGACGCCCGGGCCTACCGGCTGAGCTGGCCGGCCCGAACAGTGGTGTACGAGGTGGACCAACCTCAGGTCATCGAATTCAAATCCCGGACGCTGGCTGAACTCGGCGTCCAACCCAGCACCGTGCGCCGCGCGGTGGCCGTGGATCTACGCGACGACTGGCCGACTGCGCTGCAAGCGAACGGCTTTCATCCCGACCGGCCCACGGCGTGGAGCGCCGAGGGCCTGCTGGGCTATCTGCCGCCCGAGGCGCAGGACCGTCTGCTGGACACCATCACCTCGCTCAGCGCACCGGGCAGCCGATTCGCCACCGAAAGTGCGCCTACGGTCGACCCTGCCGCCGAAGAGCGGCTCAAGGAACGCATGCGGACCGAGGGGCAGCGCTGGCGCCAATACGGGTTCGATCTCGACCTGAGCGAACTGGTCTACTTCGGCGACCGCAACGAAGCTGCGCCCTACCTCGCCGATCACGGTTGGCAGGTGACCGCGTCGAACACCCGAGAGCTGCTGGCGCTGCACGGTCTACCGCCGATCGACGAGAATGACAGCTTGGCCTTCGCCGACATGGTTTACGTCAGCGCGACCCGCGATTAGGATTACCAGCGCGAGTCACCCAGCCACAACACGCTGGCACCGGTGAACGCCCGCTCTGCCTGATCGAGCACTGACATCAAGGATCGACCCAGCAAAGCCGCCACCGCATCCGGCAGGGAGGCTGCCGCGGGCAGCGACGATGGCCGCGGCCGCAGCAAGTCCCACAACGACGAACTGGGATACCCGACGATGCGAACGTCGGCGTCCTCGTCCAGCCCGGCAAGGATCTTCGCGCGGCGCAAGGCGGTACGCAAACCACCCAGTTCGTCCACCAAGCCGTGCTCGAGGGCGTCCGCACCGGTCCAAACTCGCCCCTGCGCAACGGTGTTCACCGCCTCGGTGCTCATGTTGCGGGCCTCGGCGACGCGCTGCACGAAGTCGGTGTAGAACAATTCCGCCTCAGCCTCGACCTGAGCCTGCTGCTCGGCGGTAAACGGCGCGTTGATCGACCAGGCGTCGGCGTTGGCGTTGGTGCGCACCGAGTCGAAGCCGACGCCGAGTTTGTCTTTGAGGTTGCGGGCCACCAGCTTCCCGGTCACCACGCCGATCGAACCGGTGATCGTGCCCGGATTGGCCACAATCGAGTCGGCAGCCATCGAGACGTAGTAGCCGCCGGAAGCAGCGACCGCACCCATCGACGCCACGACGGGCTTGCCCTTGTTGCGAGCTCTGGCCACCGCGCGCCAGATGGTCTCCGAGGCGGTGACCGAGCCACCGGGACTGTCGACCCGCAGCACGATCGCAGCCACCGAGTCTGCGGCGGCAGCCTCCCGCAACGCCGCCGCGATGGTGTCGCCGCCGACACTGGACGGGCCCATCGGCAGCCCCTGCGGTCCGCCGCGTCCGCTGACGATCGGGCCGGCCACCGTGATGACCGCGACCGTGGGCTTGGTTCGGCGCCCCGGGACCGGCGGCAACGCCGGACCCGGCCGTGGCGCGCTCATGCGGGCGTAGCGGGCCAGGTAAAGCCGCGGCGGCGCTTTCTCGTCCGGTGTCGGGTTCACCGGCTTGCGACTGCGGAACCAGTTCGGGATCGGCTAGTTCCGCTATCCGTGCGTAGGCTTCGTCGCGGAACCCGATCCGGTCGACAAGGCCGGAGGCCACGGCGTCGTCACGCAGCAGCGGCGCCCGGTCGGCCAGTGCGTCGACGGCGCTGACGTCGATCTTGCGCGACTCCGCCACCGCCTGCCAGACCTGGCCGTGCAGACTTTCCAGCAGGCGGCTGTCGGCTTCACGGTGAGCGTCGGTGTAGCGGTTGTGCGTGAAAAGGTTTGCGGCCGACTTGTATTGGCCCTTGGCGACGAATTGCGCTTCGAGGCCGGCCTTTTCCAGTGCGTCGCGCAGGAACAGCGCGTTCGTCGCGAACCCGACCAGCCCGACCGTTCCCGACGGTTGCATCCAGACTTCGCCGAAAGCCGACGCCAGATAGTAGGACAGCGTGCCCGGATAGGTTTCCGCCCAGGCCAGTGACGGCTTTCGTGCGGTGAAAGCCGCAATGGCTTCGCGGAGCTCCTGCAGTGGACCTGCCGGCGCCGACGGCAATTGCACGCGGGCGATCAGACCGGCTACCCGCCGGTCCTCGGCGGCGCGGTGAATCGCGGCCACCGCTTCGCGCAGCACCAGCGCTCGCCCACCCCCGCTGATGATCGACAGCGGATCGAAACCGCCGGTCTCGGCGGGTACCGAGTGCAGATCCAGTTCGAGCACACATCCGTTGGGGATGCCGTGGTGGCGGGCGGTGTCGACGCGGCGGGCCAGTGCGACTACACCGTCGGGCGCCGGGCAGTAAGGCGAACATGTATCGCAGCCTACCGACGCGCGGTGCCCGGCCCCGGGCTCGCCCGTACGGTGAAGGGGTGAGATTTTCGATCTCCATTCCACAACTGGACAGCGCAGGCTTCGACGCCGACGGTCTGCGCGGCTATCTGAGCCGCGCGGAGGAGTTGGGCTTCGTCGCGGGCTGGACGCTCGAGCAGACCGTCGGGGAGGCGCCGCTGCTGGCACCCCTGGAGCTGCTGGCCTATTCGGCCGCCTGCACCGAGCGGCTGCGGCTGGGCGTGGCCGTGCTGGTGTCGTCTCTGCACGATCCACTCCAGCTGGCCGCGGCGGTGACCGCAGTCGACCGGTTGAGCCACGGGCGCCTTGACCTCGGAGTGGCACCGGGCGGCGGCTTTCGCCAGTTCCCCGCTTTCGGGGTGGAGAAGGAGACCTTCGTCCGGCGTTTCACCGAAGGCCTGCAATTGATGAAGGCCGCCTGGTCGGACGAGCTGCGGGTGACGTTTCACGGCAGGTTCCGGCAGGTCGACGACCTGCCGATCCAGCCTAAGCCGGTACAGCGACCGCATCCGCCGATCTGGTTCGGCGGGCAGGCCCCCAAGGCACTGGCCAGGGCGGTACGCCACGGCGACGCTTTCCTGGGTGCCGGTTCGTCGACCACCGCCACGTTCGCCGAGGCGGTCAAGACGGTGCGCCGGGAGCTCGATGAGCAGGGGAAGGACCCGGCGGACTTCCCGATCGGCAAACGGGTTTACCTGATGGTCGACGACGATGCGGACCGCGCCCGCGAACGGGTGCTCGCCGGTTTGCACCGCATTTACGGGCAGCTGCACGGCATCGACGCGGTCCCGGTGTCCGGCACCCCCGACGACGTCGTGGCCGGCCTCCGCGAGGTGATCGAGGCCGGCGCCGAGACGATCCTGCTCAACCCGGTCGGCGGCGATGTCGACGAAGACCACGAGCAGATGGAGCGTCTTGCCGCAGAAGTGCTTCCGCAGTTGAGGTGAACGTCGGGCGGCGCGCGGACCGTTAGGCCACTCGAGTCTGCGATCAGTGCACCGAGACTGCGCTCAGCGCGCGAGAAGCGAGCAGCACGCGCGCTCAGCGCAGTTTCGGCGTCCCCGACGAGCCGTTGTGGCGTCCCCCGACGAGCCGGAGTCGCCTCGCGGCCGCTAGAGCTCGGTGGCCGAACCGCCCGCGGCAGTGATCTTCTCCCGCGCGCTGCCGCTGAACTTGTGTGCGGTCACGTCGACGTTGACCGTCAGCTTGCCGTCGCCGAGCACCTTGACCAAAGTGTTCTTGCGGACCGCACCTCTTGCCACCAGTTCGTCGACACCGATCGAACCGCCTTGCGGGAACAGTCGATTGAGATCACCGACGTTGACGACCTCGTACTCGGTGCGGAACCGGTTGCGGAAGCCCTTGAGCTTGGGCAACCGCATGTGAATCGGCATCTGCCCACCCTCGAAGGTGGCCGGCACGTTCTTGCGCGCCTTGGTGCCTTTGGTACCCCGCCCGGAGGTCTTGCCTTTGGAGCCGTCACCGCGGCCGACGCGCGTGCGCTTGGTCTTCGAGCCCGGCGCGGGCTTGAGGTCGTGAAGTTTGATGGTCACTTGCCGTCACCTCCGGCGGACGAATCAGCGGGCTGCACGTCGACGAGATGGCGCACCACCGCGATCAACCCGCGGTTCTGCGCGTTGTCCGCACGGATCACCGAATGGCGGATCCGCCGTAAACCCAACGTGCGCAGACTTTCCCGCTGCTTCCAGCGGGCACCGATCGTGCTGCGCGTTTGCGTGATCTTCAGGTCTGCCATCGGTTACGCCGTTCCCTCGCGCGCAGCACCGGCGGCCAGCGCATCGCTTTCCCGCCGTGCCCTGAGCATTCCGGCCGGTGCGACGTCCTCGATCGGCAGCCCGCGGCGGGCGGCCACCTCCTCGGGACGCTGCAGCAGCTTGAGCGCCGCGACGGTGGCATGCACCACGTTGATCGCGTTGTCGCTGCCCAGCGATTTGGACAGGATGTCGCGCACCCCGGCGCATTCCAGCACCGCACGGGCGGCCCCGCCGGCGATCACGCCGGTACCGGGGCTGGCCGGCCGCAACAGCACTACGCCGGCAGCCGCCTCGCCCTGTACCGGATGGGTGACGGTTCCACCGATCAGCGGCACCCGGAAGAAGCCCTTGCGGGCCTCTTCGACACCCTTGGCGATAGCGGCCGGCACCTCTTTGGCCTTGCCATAACCGACACCGACCATGCCGTTGCCGTCACCGACGATCACCAGCGCGGTGAAGCTGAACCGGCGACCACCCTTGACCACTTTGGAGACCCGGTTGATCGCGACCACGCGTTCCAGGTAATTGCTCTTGTCGCCGTCTCGGTCGCGACCCCGGCCGCCGCCGTCGCGGCGTCCCCGATTGTCGCGTCCGTCCCGCAGTTCACCGCGGTTGTCGCTGCGGACGTCGGCGGTGCCCGCGCCTTGCGCCGGTGCGCCGGCGGGCTGCCCGCCTGCTCCAGCAGACTGCTCCGCCATTATGCGGTCCTTCCCTTGTCGATCTCAAAGCTCGTCATCAGAATGTCAACCCACTCTCCCGCGCGGCATCGGCCAGCGCCGCAATCCGCCCGCCGTAGCTGTAACCGCCGCGGTCGAAGACCACGGTGTCGACGCCGGCGGCCTTGGCCCGCTCGGCGATCAACTGGCCGACCCGCACGCTGCGCGCTTTCTTGTCGCCTTCCAGACCACGAACGTCCGCTTCGATGGACGATGCCGCCGCCAAAGTGGTGCCGTCGAGGTCGTTGACCAACTGCACGTGGATGTGCCGCGCGGAGCGGTGCACGACCAGCCGCGGGCGCTGCGGCGTACCGGAGATCTTCTTGCGCAGCCGCGCGTGGCGGCGCAACCGCGCACTGCGGCGCGCGGCAGACGCGCTCTTGCCCAGAGTCTTCGACGACGCGCTGGGCGCTGGTGTTCCGGCCATGATCACTTACCTGTCTTTCCGACCTTGCGGCGGATCTGCTCACCCTCGTAGCGCACGCCCTTGCCCTTGTAAGGGTCCGGGCGGCGCAGCCGGCGGATGTTCGCCGAGACCTGGCCGACCTTCTGCTTGTCGATCCCGGACACCGAGAACTTCGTCGGCGACTCGACGGCGAACGTGATGCCTTCGGGCGCCTCGATGACGACGGGATGGCTGTAGCCCAAGGCGAACTCGAGATTGGCGCCCCTCAGCTGACACGCGATAGCCGACGCCGAAAATCTCCATCTTGGTGGTGTAGCCCTGCGTGACACCGGTGACGAGGTTGGACACCAGAGTACGGGACAGACCGTGCAGCGAACGGTTGTGCCGCTCGTCGTTGGGACGGCTGACGACGATTGCGCCGTCGTCGTTGCGCGACACAGTGATCGGTTCGGCGACCGCCAGGTTCAGCGATCCCTTTGGGCCCCTTCACCAAGACGGTCTGGCCGTCGATGGTGACGTCCACTCCGGTGGGCACCGGAACCGGCTGCTTACCAATACGCGACATGACTTTCCGTTACCTCTCCGCCATTACCACACGTACGCGAGGACTTCGCCGCCCACGCCCTGCCTGGCCGCCTGGCGGTCGGTGAGCAGACCCGAGGAGGTCGAGATGATCGCCACGCCAAGCCCACCGAGCACCCGCGGCAGGTTCGTCGACTTCGCGTACACCCGCAACCCCGGCTTGGAGACCCGGCGCAGACCCGCGATGCTGCGTTCCCGGCTGGGGCTGTACTTGAGCTGGACCACCAGCGCTTTGCCCACCCGCGCATCCTCGGTCCGGAAATCGCTGATGTAGCCCTCGCTTTTGAGGATCTCGGCGATGTTGGCCTTGAGTTTCGAGTGCGGCAAGCTCACCTCGTCGTGGTAGGCCGAGTTGGCGTTGCGCAGCCGGGTCAGGAAGTCCGCGATCGGGTCAGTCATCGTCATAAGCGCCCGCTCCTCCTCATCGCTGCGCTCTGCATCGTCGTCGGTCGAGTCATAAGCGCCCGCTCCTCCTCATCGCTGCGCTCTGCATCGTCGTCGGTCGAGTCATAAGCGCCCGCTCCTCACCAACTGCTCTTCTGCACGCCCGGCAACTCGCCGGCATGCGCCATCTCGCGCAGGCAGATGCGGCACAAGCCGAATTTGCGGTAAACCGCATGCGGTCGCCCGCATTTGCTGCAGCGGGTGTAGGCGCGCACCGCGAATTTCGGCTTGCGCAAAGACTTGTTGACAGTGCTTTTTTCGCCATCTGTTCACTTCTCCTTGAACGGAAAACCCAGAGCCCGCAACAGCGCTCGTCCTTCGTCGTCGGTCGTCGCCGAGGTGACGACGGTGATGTCCATGCCACGGTTGCGGTCGATGCTGTCGACGTCGATCTCGTGGAAGACCGACTGCTCGGCCAACCCGAAGGTGTAGTTGCCCGATCCGTCGAATTGTGCAGGCGACAATCCGCGGAAGTCGCGGATACGCGGCAGGGCAATGGAGGTCAGCCGGTCGAGGAACTCCCACATCCGGTCGCCGCGCAACGTCACCCGCGCACCGATGGGCATGCCCTCGCGCAGCTTGAACTGGGCGATGGACTTTCGGGCACGCCTGATCTCCGGCCGCTGCCCGGTGATCAGCGCCAAGTCGTTGACCGCGCCGTTGATCAGCTTCGCGTCACGAGCGGCTTCACCGATGCCCATGTTGACAACGACTTTCATCACGTTCGGAATCAACATGACATTGGCGTAGGTGAATTGTTCGTTGAGCGCGCTGCGGATCTCTTCGCGGTAGCGCAGCTTCAGCCGCGGCTGAATTTTGGCGGGGCTCTCGGTGTTTTCTACGGTTGTCATGCCCTCAGATGTCCTTGCCGTTGCGCTTGGAGATGCGGACCCGCTTACCGGTCTCCTCGTCCTCGCGGTACCCGATACGGGCGGGCTTGCCGTCGGAGTCGACCACCATCACGTTCGACACGTGGATCGGGGCCTCCTGGGTGACGATGCCACCGGATTGCGCGCCACGCTGATTGGTCGAGACGGCGGTGTGCTTCTTGATCCGGTTGACACCCTCGACGAGTACCTTGTTCCGCGTCGGAAACGCCTGCAGCACCTTGCCCTTGGCACCTTTGTCTTTGCCCGCGATCACCAGGACGGTGTCGCCCTTGTGGACCTTCACTACAGCACCTCCGGAGCCAGCGAGATGATCTTCATGAAGCGCTTTTCCCGCAGTTCGCGGCCGACCGGGCCGAAGATGCGGGTGCCGCGCGGGTCGTTGTCGGGCTTGATGATCACTGCGGCGTTCTCGTCGAATTTGATGTAGCTGCCGTCAGCACGACGGCGTTCTTTGGCGGTGCGCACGACCACGGCCTTCACCACGTCACCCCGCTTGACGTTGCCGCCGGGGATGGCGTCTTTGACTGTCGCGACGATGACATCGCCGATCCCGGCGTAACGCCGAGACGAGCCGCCGAGCACGCGGATACACAAGATCTCCTTGGCGCCGGTGTTGTCGGCGACCTTTAGCCGCGATTCCTGCTGAATCACTGGATCTCCTGACTGGGGTCGACGTGGGCACGCCCACGCCGCGCCTCTCATGAGCAGTGCTGGCACTGGGCAGCCCGGCAGCACCCACCAGAGACCTGGTGTACTTGGTCTTGCAAATTCATCAGTCACCGAAGGGCACGCGGGGCCGCCTGATGACCAGCGGCCGAGGTCTGCCCACGGCAACCCTTGGAGTCTAGGCGACGAGCAGCTCAGAGCCAAATTCGCGCCGCCCGGTTCTCAGACCGGCGGCTGGGGGTCGTACTCGATCCCGCGGCGCACCTGGCGACCTCGTTCGACGCCTGCCAGGCGAGCTACCAGGTGCAGGGCCATGTCGATACCGGCCGACACCCCGGCGGAGGTGATGACCTCGCCGGAGTCGACGAACCGGACTTGGCGCTGCACGTCGATGCTCGGATCGAGCTGCGCCAGCAGGTCCAGCGACGCCCAGTGGGTGGTCGCCGGCCGGCCGGCGAGGATGCCGGCAGCGGCGTAGACCAGCGATCCGGTGCACACGCTGGTCATCAGTGTGCCGTCGTCGCGGCGACGCCGCACCCAAGCCAGCCGGTCGCCGTCGTGCAGGTGTGCCCGAGTGCCCTGTCCGCCGGGGTAGATCAGTACATCCAGATCCGGACGTTCGGCATCGGAGTGGTCGACGCGAACCGAAAGCCCTTTGGCGCAACTGATTTCGCCGCCTTCCTTCGGCGAAGGTGAAGACGCGCCAGCCGTCGTCGGGCCAGGTGCGGGTCCAAAACGACAGCACCTCCCACGGACCGATCGCGTCGAGTTCCTCGACGCCGGAGAAGAGCAGGATTCCGATGTGCTTCACGTGTCACCGGCGGGCGTCATGACGAGTCGGCCACACAACGGAAACCGATGTGGCTGGTGGCGGTGTCCTGCGACTGCGGCGAGCGGGCCGCCGGCTCGGTAGCGGTGGCAGTATTCCGGCGCACACAGGTGCGACCCGCCTTTCAGGGTCTGACTGATCGCCGGGTTGGCTGACGGTTCGGCAGGCGCCGACGGGGTGCAGCAGGACTTGGTCGGCCGCCCGAGCCGGTGATGGGCGCTGAACTCAGTAGTCGTCCATTCCCAGACATTGCCGATCATGTCGAGCAATCCGAACTTGTTGGGCGCGAAGGTGCCCACCGGAGAGGTGCCTACCCAACCCGATGCGCTGTCGTTGCGGTAGGGGAAGCTGCCCTGCCAGGTGTTGGCCATCAACCGGCCGTCGGGCTTTTCTGCATCGCCCCAGGGGTACACCGTCGTGGTTCCGCCGCGCGCGGCGAACTCCCACTCCGCTTCGGACGGCAACCGGCGCCCGGCCCACCGAGCGTAGGCAGCCGCGTCCGGGTAAGCCACCTGCACCACCGGGTGATCCGATTTGTCGGCGACGTCACTGTCCGGCCCGTGCGGGTGCCGCCAGCTGGCTCCGGGCGCCCACCTCCACCACTGTCGCCAGTCGCGCAGATTCACCGGGCCCGAGGCCGGCCGGAACACCATCGCGCCGGGAACCAGGTCGGCCGGATCTGCCCCGGGGTACAGCGCCGCGTCGATTCCCTGCTCGGCCACCGTCAAATACCCTGTGTCTTGCGTGAATTCGGCGAACTGACCGTTGGTCACCGGGTGGCGTTCGACGGCGAACGCGCTGACAGCGGCGGTGTGGACCGGCGCCTCTTCGGAGTAGAAGCTCGTCGAACCCATGCGGAATGACCCGCCGGGCAACTCGACCAGCTCTGTGAGCATGCCTTCAGGGTAGGACTACAGCGGAGTTGCGCTCAGTCTCCTTGCCGCACCCAAGAGAAGATGTAGAGACTCATCGCGGTGGCCAGAGCGATCAGCACCCATTGCACGATCGCCTGGTCGATCCACGCCCCGGGCGGTGGAGCACCGGGCAATATGTTGCGCAGTGGGACGATCGCGAACAGATTGGCGGCGTACCAAGTCGCGAACGGCGGGAGGAACTTCCGCCTGCCCAGCGCCATCGGAATGGCCACCAACAGGGCCAGGGTCGGCAGGCTGATCAACACCAGACAGATGCCCAAGTCGAACAGCAGCGGGCCCTTGGACCGGTGCAAGGTGAGGACCACGGTGGACTTGTCGTTGACACGGGCGCCGGCGGTTTCGCTGCTGTCGCTGAGGTGGTGGACCGAAGCGTCCCAGCCGTTCATCGATCCGGTCACCACCACCTGGGCGGGAATGCGCCTGCGGCTTTCACCGGTCCCGACGAACACATCGGCCGACAGCGGTTCGGTCCGGTAGGAGTCGAACGGCCAGTTACCCGGGTCTCCGTGCGCTTCGATGACGGTGCTGACCTGCGCCGGCGTCTTTCCTTTGGGGAAGACGATGTCGCCCAGATCGTTCGGCGGATACAGGCGCACCGCAATGTCGGTGGTCAGCCCGTCGAAGCGTTTGTCGATCAGCGATTCACCGGGATACACCAGCACGTTGACGGCAAGGCGGTTGGTGATCGGCTTCAGCTCGTCGAGGCGCACCTGCACCACGGTGTCGTCGGGACCGGCAGAGCTGAGGTCCAGCGGCGGGAGTGGGCCCTCCGATCTGGACAGCAGGTGGACGCCGACCAGCGACAGGGCGTAGGCCGCGACAACGACCAACAGGATCCCCAGACCGATGATGACGCGGGGTCTGCTGGGCTGCTCCGCCACGGCCGGCGGCGCAGGTGTCGGCGGAGCTTCAGTGACCATTGGTCACCGCCGGCACACTCAGTGCAGAGGTGCGGCCCGTCCCGGTGAAATCACGAGCCCCAGGCCAGATCCACGTTTGCTGAACGAACACAGCACGTCGGGGTGACACGTGGGGTGATGCTAGCGTCACGGCGCTCGACCCGCGGGGCCATCGAGGGCCTGGTCGCCAAATCTTCAACCGGACGGCCGTTTTCGTCATCTACGGTCAACCAGGCATTCATGTCGAATTCAGGTTCGTTGCGGCGGTTGCGCTTTCGGCTCCGCCGTCAATATAGTCCGGCATAGTCCGGCGCAGCCGCTTCTGGTGTTCTTCAGTCCCGAATCGGCTCGTCGAGAGCCGGCAGGGCGTCCTGACCAGTTCATCTGATGTTTGTTTGCGCGCACCATCAATGGCTGAAAATGTCGTCTTGTGTCAGTATCCCGGTGACGAATTCGCAGTGTTGGTTCGTCTTGTGCCGGGGTCTGCGTGGTGTTCTGCTCGAGGAGGCAATCAACGTGAAGCACAGCCGATTAGCTGCTGTCATCAGCCTGCTGGCTGCAGGCGCGGTAGTGCTGTCGGGATGCGGCGTCACGCACACCAGGCTGGCCTACGCCAGCGAGGCCACCGTGGAGTGCGGCGGCGAGAAGATCCTGACCGGCAGCGGATCGAGCGCACAAGACAACGCCGTGAAGCGGTTCGACGAGGCCTACGAGAACGCGTGCCCCGGGCGGACCGTCGAGTACAGCCCCAACGGCTCGGGCGCCGGAATCAGCGACTTCCTCGCCGGCAGAAGTGATTTCGCCGGGTCGGACTCACCGCTGGCCGCCGACCAGTACGCCGCTGCCAAGCAACGTTGCGGCGGCGCCGAAGCCTGGAACCTGCCCGTGGTGTTCGGTCCGCTGGCCGTCACCTACAACCTGCACGACGTCGACTTCCTTGTTCTCGACGCGCCGACACTGGCCAACATCTTCAACGGCACCATCAAACGTTGGGACGACCCGGCCATCAGCGCGCTCAACGCGTCGATGCCGTCCGAGGACATCCACGTCGTCTACCGCAGCGACGCTTCCGGGACCACCGACAACTTCCAGCACTACCTGGCGGCGGCATCCGGCGGCGCTTGGAGCAAAGGTGCGGGCAAGACCTTCAACGGCGGCGTCGGCACCGGCGCCAGAGGCAACCAAGACACCGCGGCGATGGTGAAGAACACCGAGGGCGCGATCACCTACAACGAGCTGTCGTTCGCGCTCGATCAAGGGCTCTACGCCGCCGAGATCAAGACCGCGGCGAGCCGCAAGTCGCTGCGCCCGGTGCGGATCGGCACCGACACGGTCGGCAAGACCATCACCGGTGCGAAGATCGTCGGCAAGGGCAACGACCTCGTGCTCGACATCTCGTCGTTCTACAACCCCACTCAAGGCGACGTCTACCCGATTGTGATGGCCACCTATGAGGTCGTCTGCTCGAAGTACCCCAGCCCCGATATCGCGCAGGCGGTCAAAGGGTTCCTGATGGCGACGCTGGGTCCCGGTCAGAACGACCTGGACAAGCACGGCTACATCCCGCTGCCGCCCGACTTCCGGTCACGAGTCGCCGGCGCGGTCGACGCCATCGCCTGACCGCGGCGAGCTGGACGGCAAGAGAAAACGGAACCGGCTAGTCGCGCGAGAAGGCAACCGCGAGTTGGTTTCGCAGATCCTCATAGGGTGTGCCCGAGGTGTCGACGGTCACCTGCGCGATCGCTCCGCCGGTGAAGGTGAAGGGGGCCTTGTAGCGGCCTGACACCGCTGAACCGGCATTACGCCCGACGCTGATCGTGGCACCGGCGAGCCCGAACGTTCCCGGCTGGGCGATCATCTCGGGCAGCGCGGCGACGGCGGCTTCGTCGATGTACAACACTGCTTCCCCCAGCGGCGTGTGGCTGTCGGCCACCGTTCCAGCGCGCGTGTACCGCACCCCGAAAAGGTGGCGGCCCAGTGGTATCGCACCCGGTGCGGAGATCAGCTGCTCGCGTTCCCCCAGGAAGTTGTACGCGTAGTGCAGCCGTCCGTCCTGGATGAACAGCACATGCCCGCCGTGGGCGCCGCCCTGCTTGAACAGCACACCCTCGGCCCCGGTGGTATCCACCGTCACGTCTGCGACAACGATGAACGATTTGCCGCCTAACTCGACGGCCGCGCCCATCCCAACCTCGGCGGCGTTCGGATAGTAGGTAAAAGTTGACCGCTGACCCGACAGGTAAGGCCGCCAGCGCATCATCGTTTCCACGATATTGAGGTCGGCCAGCGGCAGGCCGTTGTATTTGGCCGCTTCGGCAGACCACAGCGCTTTGAGCTCCTCGAGTTTGTCGGGATGCTCGGCCGCCAGGTCGCGGCACTGGCTGCGATCGGCTTCCAGGTGGAACAACTCCCAGCGGTCGGCCTCGAAATGTGACCAGCCCGCCGGTGTCGCGGCGTGGACGGTGTTGGCGAACCAGCCCTCATGCCAGATCCCCCTGGTGCCCAGCATGGTGTAGAACTGGGTACGTTTTCCGGTGTCGGCAGCTCGAATCATCCAGGGCCGCTTTGAAGCTCACGCCGTCGAGCGGCCTCTGCGGAATGCCTCTGACGGTGTCCGGCGCTGAGATGCCCAGCAGGTCATACACGGTCGGGGTGATGTCGCAGACGTTGGCATAGGTGTCACAGACCTGCCCGTGCGCCCCGATCCCGGCCGGCCAGGAGATGATCGCCCGCATCGGCGATGCCACCCTCGTGCGAGGCGTAGCGCTTGAACAACTTGTACGGGGTATTGAACGCCATCGCCCACCCGATCGGGTAATGGTTGAAGGTCTGCGGTCCGCCGAGGCGGTCCAGGTACTTCAGGCTTTCTTCGACGGTGTCGATGTAGCCGTTGAAGAACTTCTGCTCGTTGACCGAGCCGTTCGGGCCGCCCTCACCGCTGGCGCCGTTGTCGCAGATCACCACGATCACGGTGTTGTCCAGCTGTCCGGATTGCTCGAGATAGTCCAGGATTCGCCCGATTTGGGCGTCGGTGTAACTCAGGAACCCGGCGAACACCTCAGCCATCCGCGCGAACAACTTTTTCTCGTCGTCGTCCAACGAGTCCCAGGGGCGCACGGTGTCCTGCAGCGGCCACGGCTGGCCCTGCGGGCCCTTGATGTCGAGGTACGGATTCATCGGCGACAGTTCGGTTTCGGCCGGCACGATCCCCATCGCCTTCTGCCGATCCAGCACGATCTCGCGGTACTTCTCGTATCCCATGTCGAAACGGCCGGCGTACTTGTCGGCCCACTCGGCGAAGACATGATGCGGCGCGTGCCCGGCGCCGGGGCATACGTAGCTGAACCACGGCTTGTCCGGGGCGATCACCTTGGCGTCGCGAATGAATTCGATGGTCTTGTCCGCGATGTCCTTCGACAGGTGGTAGCCGTCTTCGGGGGTGCCCGGCGGCGTCACCGGGTGGTTGTCATACACCAGCTCCGGATACCACTGGTCCGTCTCGCCGCCCATGAAGCCGTAGAACCGCTCGAACCCGCGCGACAGCGGCCAATGCCGCTTCGTCGCGGCAAGATTCGACTCTTCCAGCGGTGTCAGATGCCATTTGCCGGTGGCGTAGGTGTTGTAGCCGCGTTCGGCCAGCACCTCCGAGAGCAACGCCGTTTCAAAAGGTATGCGGCCGTTGCAGTTCGGGAAACCGTCGGTGAACTCTTCGATGGTCGCCATGCCCACCGTGGTGGCGTTGCGACCGGTCAGCAGCGACGCCCGCGTCGGTGAGCACAACGCGGTGGTGTGAAACTGCGACAACCGCACACCATGCTCGGCGATCCGACTCATCGCCGGCATATCGACCAACCCACCGAAACAGTCCCAGGTCGCGATACCGATGTCGTCCCACACCAGATACAGGACGTTCGGCGCGTTCTCCGGCGCCGTCGGGGCGGCATACGGTCCCCAATCCGGCTCGGAGTCCCGAATGTCCAACTCGATTCTGCCGCCGAACTCGGTCGCCATCGCCGACCCCGCTTTCTTCTTGTGTGGCGAGGAGACTACACCGGTGAGCTGAACAGCGGACCCGTGTCAGTGATGGCGCGGCGAGCCCGGTTTCTCCGCACTGATCGCCGTGATCGCGTCGATCACGGGTTGCGGGTTGTCCAGGGCGAGGAAGGTTCTGCCGATCGGAACCTCGATCAGTTGCGCGTCGCTGAACGCCGCGGCCAGGCGCCGGCCCAGCGCCGGGGTGAAGCATCGGTCCTGCTGACCCCACACCAGGGTGACCGGCTTGGTGAATCCGGACAGCCGGGTGGCCACGTCGGTGAGGTCGGCGGTAGCGATCTGACGCAGCAGCGCCGCCAGGTCGCGGCAGATGCGCGCATCCCTGAGGCAGGGTTGCAGCCAGGCAGCAGTCAGCTGCGGGTCGGGCCGGCTGACCAGCAGACCGAAACCGAGTGGTGAGTCGCGCAACGTCTGCGACCGTAACGCGCTGAACAGCATTCGAATCGAGACAGGGCCACGAAGCAACCGGAAGGCAACGTCGAACGGGAAGGGCGGACACTTGTCGAAGGCGTCGCAGTTGGTGAGCACCAGACGGCCGATGCGGTCCGGGTAAGCGTCGACGACCAGTTGGCACAGCCCGCCTCCGGTGTCACAGCCGACCAGCGTCACATCGGAGAGGTCCAGAGCAGTGATCGCGTCGTTGATCATCTGCGCAATTCCGGGCAACGACAGGGCGTCTCGAGCTGCGACCGGGATGTTGTGCGAGCCCAGCGGCCAAGTCGGGACGATGCAGCGGAAACCGCGATGGCCCAAGCCGTCGGCGACGCTGCGCCACAGCTGCCCGTCGACCAGGATGCCGTGGACGAATACCACCGGCGGATGGACCGAATCGTGCGGTCCGAACTCCTGGTAGTGGATGGTGGCCTGCTTGAGCGCGAGCTCCGCCATGTCGTTGAACCTCCTCGGCCAGTCGGTTACCGACCCGCCTCAGATCCAACGTCAAGGGCTGCTGCCAGGTCCAGACGTTGCACTGCCAGATACTGCCAACATCGCGGCAGCACGGTTCTGCTACTTGGCCTTTACTTCGCCTTTTCTAAGATCTCGACGAGCCGCCAGCGCTTGGTCGCCGACAGCGGACGTGTCTCCATCAGCGAGACCCGGTCACCGGTGCCGGCGACGCTGTTCTCGTCGTGCGCCTTCACCTTCTTGGTGGTGCGAATGATCTTGCCGTACAGCGGGTGGCGCACCCGGTCTTCGAGCTCAACGACGATGGTCTTCTGCATTTTGTCGCTGACCACGTAACCGATGCGGGTCTTGCGCCGGCCCCGCGGCTTCGGGGTGCGCGGTGTGTGCTTGGCGCCCTTAGCAGAACTGCCGGTGTCCTCCGGCGCGGCGGCTTTCGGTGCCGCGGTTTTTGCGGCGGCTTTCGTGCCGGTCTTGGCCTCGGCCATCAGGATCCCTCGTTTTCAGCACCATCGGGGCCTGAAGCCAGACCCAGTTCACGTTCCCGCAGCACGGTGTAGATGCGTGCAATCTCCTGACGTACCGTGCGCAGTCGACGGTTGTTGTTGAGCTGCCCGGTCGCCGACTGGAAACGCAGGTTGAACAACTCTTCTTTCGACCCGCGCAGACGCTCGGTCAGCTCATCTTCGGTGAGCTCACGCAGCTCGCCCGCGGACACGCCCACGGCCATCAGAACTGCTCCTCTCGAGTGACGATTCGGGCCTTGATCGGCAGTTTGTGGATGGCTCGAGTCAGGGCGGCTCGGGCGATAGCCTCGTTGGGGTAGCTGAGCTCGAAGAGCACGCGGCCCGGTTTCACGTTGGCCACCCACCATTCCGGCGAGCCCTTGCCGGAGCCCATCCGGGTCTCGGCCGGCTTCTTGGTCAGGGGACGGTCCGGGAAGATGTTGATCCACACCTTGCCGCCACGTTTGATGTGCCGGTTGATGGCGATACGAGCTGACTCGATCTGCCGGTTGGTGACATAGGCGTGCTCCAGCGCCTGGATGCCGTAGTCACCGAAACTCACCTCGGTGCCGCCGCTGGCGATGCCGCGCTGGCGTGGGTGGTGTTGCTTGCGGTGCTTGACTCTGCGGGGAATCAACATGATTCAGCTCTCCGTGCTCGAGGTCTCGACGGCGGCTTCCGCAGCCGCGGGCGCCGCGGCACCGGCGGAGGTCTCCTCCGCGGTGGACGCCGCCCGGCCGGCTTCGGTGCTGGTGCTGGTGGTGCCTGACGCGCCGCTGCGGCGTGGCCGGGTGCCTGACGGCCGCTCGCGGCGTGGACGCTCGGCGCCTGCGGTCGGCGCCGCCAGCTCGCGCTTGCCACCGACGATGTCGCCCTTGTAGATCCACACCTTGACACCGATACGGCCGAAGGTGGTCTTCGCCTCGTGCAAACCGTAGTCGATGTCGGCACGCAGCGTGTGCAGCGGAACGCGGCCCTCCCGGTAGAACTCCGAGCGGCTCATCTCCGCGCCGCCAAGACGGCCCGAGCACTGCACCCGGATGCCTTTGACGTTGGGTTGCCGCATCGCCGACTGGATGGCCTTTCGCATCGCGCGGCGGAACGCCACCCGGTTGCTCAATTGCTCGGCGACGCCTTGGGCCACCAATTGGGCCTGCGACTCGGGATTTTTGACCTCGAGAATGTTGAGCTGCACCTGCTTTTTGGTCAGCTTTTCCAGGTCGGCTCGGATGCGGTCGGCTTCGGTGCCGCGGCGACCGATGACAATGCCGGGCCGGGCAGTGTGAATGTCGACCCGCACCCGGTCACGGGTGCGCTCGATCTCGACGTCGGCGATGCCGGCGCGCTCAAGGCCGGTGGACAACAGCCGGCGGATCGCCACGTCTTCCTTGACGTACTCGGAATACTGCTTGTCGGCGTACCAACGAGACTTCCAGTCGGTGGTGATACCGAGCCGGAAGCCGTGCGGGTTGATTTTCTGGCCCACTACTGCGAGCCTCCCTTCGGATCGGAAGTCTCGGGCGTCTCGCTCGGCTGCGCAGCGTCGGAGGCTTGCGCTGACTTGGCGGCGGGCGCCTTCTTCGTGGGTGGCTTCTTCACTGGCGCCTGCTCGGCGGGCGCTTCGGCGGGAGCTTGGCCGGCAGCTTTGCCGGCCGGCGCCTTGGCTGAGGAGGTGGCGGTAGCGGCCTTGCTGGCCTGCGCCCGTCGGGCCCGCGCCGATTGCGCCGAACGCTCGTTGCGCACCGGCCTGCTCTCCACCACGACGGTGATGTGGCTGGTGCGCCGACGAATCCGGAACGCGCGCCCCTGCGCGCGGGGACGGATCCGCTTGGCGGTCGGGCCGTCGTCGGCGTACACCGTGGCCACCACCAAGGTGGCCGGGTCCAGCCCATTGTTGTTCTGCGCGTTGGCGGCGGCGCTGGCAATCACCTTGGCCACCGGCTCGCTGGCCGCTTGCGGCGCCCAGCGCAGGATGTCCAGCGCGTCGGCCACCGACTTGCCGCGCACCAGGTCGATCACCCGGCGCGCCTTCGTCGGCGACACCCGCACGAACCGCGCTTTGGCGACCGCAGAAGGATATTCGGTCGGGGCGCTCATCGCCGCTTGGCCTTCCGGTCGTCTTTGATGTGTCCCTTGAACGTGCGGGTCGGGGCGAACTCACCTAATTTGTGGCCCACCATTGCCTCGGTGACGAACACCGGCACATGCTTGCGCCCGTCGTGCACGGCGAACGTGTGGCCGATGAAGTCCGGGATGATGGTCGACCGGCGCGACCAGGTCTTGATGACCTGCTTGGTGTTCTTCTCGTTCTGTACGTCGACCTTCTTGAGCAGATGGCCGTCGACGAACGGACCTTTTTTCAAGCTGCGTGGCATGATTCGCTACTCCTGCTAGCGCGAGTGTTTCTTGCCGGTGCGCCGGCGCCGGACGATGAGTTTGTCGCTGGCCTTGTTGCGCCTGCGGGTGCGCCCCTCGGGCTTACCCCACGGACTGACCGGGTGACGGCCGCCGGAGGTTTTGCCTTCACCACCGCCGTGCGGGTGATCCACCGGGTTCATCACCACACCGCGGACCGAGGGGCGCCTGCCCTTCCAGCGCATCCGCCCGGCCTTGCCCCAGTTGATGTTGGCCTGCTCGGCGTTGCCGACCTCACCCACGGTGGCGCGGCACCGCACGTCGACTCGACGGATCTCACCGCTGGGCATCCGCAGCGAGGCGTAGCTGCCTTCCTTGCCCAGCAGCTGAATGCTCGATCCCGCCGAGCGCGCGAGTTTGGCCCCACCACCGGGGCGCAGCTCGACGGCGTGCACCAACGTACCGGCCGGGATGTTGCGCAGCGGCAGGTTGTTACCGGGCTTGATGTCGGCGTTCGCGCCGCACTCCACCACGTCACCCTGCGACAAGCCCTGCGGCGCAATGATGTAACGCTTTTCACCGTCGAGGAAGTGCAGCAACGCGATATTGGCGGTCCGGTTGGGGTCGTATTCGATGTGCGCCACCTTGGCGTTGACGCCGTCTTTGTCGTTGCGGCGGAAGTCGATCAACCGGTAAGCGCGCTTGTGTCCGCCGCCGCGGTGCCGAGTGGTGATGCGGCCGTGCGCGTTGCGGCCACCGCGGCCGTGCAACGGGCGCACCAGCGACTTCTCCGGCGTCGAGCGGGTGATCTCGGCGAAGTCGGAGACGCTGGCACCGCGACGACCTGGAGTGGTCGGCTTGTACTTGCGAATTCCCATGGTGGCTGAATCTTTCTCTCTCGGCTCGGCCGGCTAGGCCGGAGCTCCGAACAGGTCAATCGGTTTGCTTCCCGGCGCCAGGGTGACGATCGCGCGCTTGGTGTCTTTGCGCTTGCCGTAACCGGCCCGGCTGCGCTTGCGCTTGCCCTGTCGGTTGGCGGTGTTCACCGCCGCGACCTTGACAGCGAAGATCTTCTCGATCGCGATCTTGATCTGGGTCTTGTTGGAGCCCGGGCGCACCAGGAAGGTGTAGACGTTGTCGTCGATCAGCCCGTAGGACTTCTCGGAGATCACCGGCGCGAGAATGATGTCGCGGGGATCGCTGATGGTGGCCATCAGGTCGAAACCTCCTCGGCAGTCGTGCTGTTGGCGGCGATGTAGGCGTTCAGCGCTTCGGCGGAGAACACCACATCGTCGGCGCGCAACACGTCGTAGGTGTTGAGCTGGTCGGGAGCCAGGATGTGCACACCAGGCAGGTTGCGCACACTCTTGGTCCCGGCGTCGTCTGCACGCCCGACCACCACCAGCACGCGCTTGCGATCGGTCAGCGTGCCGAGGAAAGTTCTGGCGCTCTTGGTCGACGGCGTCTGCCCGGACACCAGCTCGGTGACAGCGTGGATCCTGCCGTTGCGCGCCCGGTCCGACAGCGCGCCGCGTAGCGCGGCGGCGATCATCTTCTTGGGCGTGCGCTGGCTGTAGTCACGCGGCTTCGGGCCGTGCACGATGCCGCCGCCGGTGAACTGCGGGGCGCGCACCGAACCCTGGCGGGCACGCCCAGTGCCTTTCTGCCGGTACGGCTTACGTCCACCACCGCGGACCTCGCCGCGGGTCTTGGTGGAATGAGTGCCCTGCCGGGCCGCCGCGCGCTGCGCGGTGACGACCTGGTGCAGCAGCGCGATGTTGGCCGGAGCATCGAACAACTCGGCCGGCAGCTCGATCGAGCCGTCCGTCCCGCCGTCTGGTGTCTTGACGTCGATTGTCAGGGTGTTCGCCGAAGTCATTACTTCTCACCTCGTTTGATCGCGCTCCGGACCACGACCAGTCCGCCGGTGCGCCCGGGGACGGCACCTTTGATCAGCAGCACGCCGTTCTCGGCGTCGACCTTGTGCACCAGCAGATTCTGGGTGGTGACCCGGTCATTACCCATCCGGCCGGCCATCCGGGTTCCTTTGAACACCCGCGCCGGCGTGGCGCAGCCGCCGATCGAGCCGGGCCGCCGATGCACCGCCTGCGCGCCGTGGCTGGCACCTTGACCGCGGAAACCGTGCCGCTTCATGGTGCCGGCGAAGCCCTTGCCCTTGGAGGTGCCGGTCACGTCCACATAACTGCCGTCGCTGAAGATCTCTGCGGTCAACTCCTGGCCGACCTCGTATTCGGCGGCCGCTTCCGGGCCGTCGAGTCGCAACTCCGCCAGATGCCGGCGGGGGTTGACACCGGCGGCGGCAAATTGTCCGGTCAGCGGCTTGTTCACCTTGCGCGGGCTGATCTCGCCGTAAGCCAGTTGTACAGCGCTGTAGCCGTCACGCTCCGGAGTGCGGATGCGGGTCACCACGTTCGGCCCGGCCCTGACCACCGTCACCGGAACGACGCGGTTGTTCTCGTCGAACACCTGCGTCATTCCGAGTTTGGTGCCCAGAATGCCCTTCCTAGCTTTTGCAGCCATGACTTTTCTTCGACTCCTACTGAATGTTGACGTCGACGCTGGCCGGCAGATCGATGCGCATCAACGCGTCAACGGTCTTCGGGGTGGGGTCGAGGATGTCGATCAGCCGCTTGTGGGTGCGCATTTCGAAGTGCTCCCGCGAGTCTTTGTATTTGTGCGGAGATCGAATGACGCAGTAGACGTTCTTCTCGGTCGGCAGCGGCACCGGCCCCACGACGCTGGCGCCGGTGCGGACGACCGTTTCGACGATCTTGCGCGCCGAGGCGTCAATGGCCTCGTGGTCGTAGGCCTTGAGCCTGATGCGGATCTTTTGTCCCGCCACGCTTCTCGTACCTCTCTCCCGCTGTCCGGTTGTCCCGCGCTTCGCCGATGTGTCGTCGTCGCGCCCGATGTTCCGCCGCTGTTTACCTGTCTTGGTGCACCGGCCCGCGCGCCCGGATGGGTCACCCGCACGCAGCCTCGTTCGCGGCAGCAATCGTCGCTCCGAGGTTGGGACCGGAGGCGCCCGCAAGAGCGCCGGTCGCATGCCCGGCCAGGCGCAAACCCGGCGCAAGGCAACCTGAACAGTATGCCCTAGATCAAAGCCTGGGCCAAATCCTCGCGACCAGGTGACGGGCGGTGCGCACGGGTGTGCGCAGCGCGACGCGCCACTGCTGTCCGCAGGACATCGTACCGGGCGGTGCGGGTGCTGGCCGGCCGACGGCTGACCGGGCTTTTCGCTAGCCCTTCGCTCCTGCCCAGAACGGGCACTGGTGTGCCGCGTCGAAGCCGGCAAGAGCCCGGCTGCCGTCGGGCTGCAGCGACATCCACGGGCTGCCGGCCGCATCGTCACCGAGCGCCGGCCAGCCGGGCAGGCCGGCCACTTTCGGGGCGCTGCTGATCACGAACTGGCTCCAGTAGCGGATCATCTCGTTGGACAACGCGCGCTGAGCGGAATTCAGCGGTTGCGGACCACCGATGTCGAAGAGGTATCTCAGATCCAGTGAATGGCTGGCACCAACCGCAAACGGTGCACGCCGCATCAACGCCGTCGCCGGCGCGTGCGCGTCGTTGAATTCGTAGCCGTAGACCGCTGCACGCGCGCCTAAGCCTTCGGCGATCCGGTCGGCGACGCAGCTGAACACTCCGTCGGTGACCGCCGCGGAGTAGGCGAGCGACACGTTGCCGCCGAAATGTTCGGGCGGATAGTGCGCCTGCACCGCGTGGCTGTCGGCGCCGAAGATCTCGGCAAGCTGTGCTGGATATTCGGCGGCCGTCATCAGCCGGCCCAGGTGGGCGTAGCGCAGTGCGGCGAACATGGTGAACTCGTCGTGGGTGGTGCCGATCAACACCGGAACCTTGGTCGCGTCCGAAGTGGCCGCCGCCGCGACCGGGTCGACGGGCAGCGACGCCGTGCCGGTCACCGGGCCGGACAAGGCGTCGGAGTCGCCGAGCCAGACGTACCAGGGCGGGCGGGCCAGCTTGGTGGCCGGCAGCGCCCGTAAGCATTGCGCGGCGGTGTCCGGATCACCGCAACCGACCGACGCCGCGTAGTCCAGGCTGGTCTGTTCAGCACTGACGATGTCGGCTTGCGCCGAACACGGTCCGCTCTGGATGATCGCCGCCCGAAACAATCCGGCCGAACCCGGTGCGACCAAGTGGTCACACACCGACATGCCGCCCGCGGACTCGCCGGCGATGGTCACTTTGGCCGGATCCCCGCCGAAACCGGCGATGTTGCTGCGCACCCAGCGCAGTGCGGCTTGTTGATCCGCCAGACCGTAGTTGCCGATGTCGTTGCCCGCGCCCAGCGAGGGGTGGGCCAGGAATCCCAGTGCCCCGAGCCGATAGTTGACCGTGACGACGACGATGTGGCCCTGCGCCGCCAGCCACCGCGCGTTGTAGATGTCGGCGCTGCCGTTGACGAAGCCGCCGCCGTGGATCCACACCATCACCGGGCGCTTCCCGCCACCGGCCACCGGCGGGGTCCAGACATTCAACGTCAGGCAGTCTTCGCTGGTGGCTCTTGCGCCGCGGCCCTCCTGCATGCACTGTGGGCCCGGTTTGCTGCCGTCGCGCATGCCCGACCACGGCGCCGCCGGTTCCGGTGGCTGCCAACGCAACCGGCCCACCGGCGGTGCCGCGTAGGGAATGCCCTGAAACAGCCGGTAGTCCGAGGCGACCTGACCGCGTACCAATCCCAGCGAAGTGCGGACCACACCGGAGTTCAGCGCGCCGGTGTCACCTTGTCCCGGTGTTCGGTCAGCGACCTGCCCGCCGTGGCCACACGCCGCTGCCAGCATCGTCACGACGAGTACCGCCGCGGGCACCGGCCCGCAGCGGACTCGGCGACGAAGCGTTCCGACCGGCATGAAGCTTCAGCCTAAGCGAAGTCATCCGCAGCGCATGGGCGCAAACCGCCGCTGCCGGCCTCGAGCAACCCGGACTGGACGGACAACGACGCTGATCACTTCAGGAACTCGGCAACTCGGTGGGCCAGCATCACGATCGTGGCGTGCGGTCCCCGGCTTGGGACCGTCGGCAGCACCGAGCCGTCTACCACCCACAAATTGTCGACGCCGTGCACCCGACAGCGGTGATCGACGACGGACCGGGGGTCGGCCGCCGTCCCGATCGGCGCGCTGCCACACAGGTGCTGCGACGTCGACCAGATCGGCGGCCCGAGCTCAGTTGTGACGCAGAGGATTTCACGCGTCAGTTCAGTACCTCGGCGTAGCGCGGCGAGATCGTCGGGCTCGCTGTCGTAGCGATGCTCGATGCGCGGTGGCACCATCGGATCAGCGGAGACCAGCGACAACCGCCCGCGCGCTCGCGGCTGCATCAGCGCCACTCCGACGTGCGGCCAATCGGGCTGTCCGGCAGTACCATTGCCCACCATTGTCACGAAACCGCTAGTGTATGGCCGTATCTCGAGGCCGTCGGAGGTGATCAGGACAGCCTCGAGCACCGGCCGGTTCTCCGCCGCAACCCAATTCGTCGACAGTACCCATTCCGGGTGGTCGCTGCAGCTCATTCCGACCGGAAGGGGCGCCACCAGGTCAACTCCCGCCGCACTCAGCATCGTCTCGTCGCCGACGCCGGAAAGCATGAGCAGATGCGCCGATTCGATGGCCCCGGCACACAGAATGATCCGGTCGGCCGTCGCGGTGATCGGACCGCGCGGACCGACAGCGTCGACTCCGATCACCCGGGTGCCGGCGAAAACCAACGACACTGTTCGTGTCGCAGTGAGAAGCGTCAGATTCGACCTGTCCAGAGCCGGAGCCAAATAGGCTGCGCCGGGGCTTGTTCGCACTCCGTCGACGATGTTCAGCGGCACCGCACCTACTCCGGAATGCACCGCGTGGTCGGTGTTCACGCCGTTGAGGTCATCGATCCACGGAAAGCCGGCAACGTGTGCGGCAGCCACGAAACGGTCGGTAGCGCCGACCAATTCGCGGGTTCGGCGCACAGCGATCGGACCGCTGTCGCCGTGAGCCGGACCGTGGAAGTCCAAATCCGTTTCGACCGACCGGAAATGGCCGAGAATCTTCGGCCACTCCCAGTCGGGTGCGTCGATGGCGTGGAAATCGCGAGGTAAGCCGCGGCAGAAGTACCCACCGTTGACCGCGCCGGAGCCGCCGACCGTGGACCCGCGCACGATCGGCAGCACTCGGATCGGGTGCTCGGTGAGCTGGGTTTGGTAACGCTGCACCAGGGGGCTCGCCGCGCCGATCGGTAGCCGCAGCCCGTCGGCGCTCTGCGCCCGCAGCACCGGGTCGGTCAGGCCCGGTCCCGCCTCCAGCACCGTGACCACACAGCTGGGGTCGGCTGAAAGTTGCTCGGCAACCACTGATCCGGCGCTGCCCGCACCGACGATCAGCACGTCGCTGTGCGGAAGGGGATCAGGCAACGTCAGACGGAGTCCTCATGTACGGATCTGCGGTTTGAGGGGACCGATGTTGCGCTCCCGCACCACCCCACTCCACAGGCCCAGACCATAGGCCAGGTCGTCTAAGCGCTTCAGCACCAGATACGACAACAGCCCGATCGGCTTGCCGTCCCCCTCGACATCTCCACGGCGGCTGATCCAGTCCACGACGCCGTCGGCGATCGCGGCGATCACTACAGCTCTGCGGCACTGTCGCGAGAAGATGGCGGCAATCAACGCCAACGGCCAGTAGTGGCGGCAGATAGCCGACGCCAGTTGCAGGGCGGCCGACCACAGGCTACGGGCAGCCACCACCACGACATCGGAGAGCTCGGTGTCGCTACCGCGCATGGCGTTGGCGATCTTGCGTCCCGTCAGTGCGGCGGCCAACAGCGAAGCCAGGTAGCCCAGGCAGGAACCGACGGCCATCAGGGCCCACATTGCCAGTCCCCAGCCCGATATCACCAACGGCGCAGTCTTGTCCGGATGGCGGGCCGCCAGCGGAGCGGCCGACCCACCGTAGAACGCTCGACGGGCGATCCAGTCCTTCAGCTCGGTCCGATGATCGTGTGCAACCAGCGCGATCGGCTCGTAGCGCAGCCGGGCGCCGGCCTCGACCAGCCGCCAGCACAGGTCGACGTCCTCGCCGGACCGAAGTGTCTCGTCGAAACCGCCGAGGTTCCGCAGGGCTGCGGTGCGACAGATGATGGCAGCGCTGGGCACATACGACACAGTGCTGTAGGGCAGCACGGGCGCCTCACGATGACCCAGGTCGAGCGACGAGCGGACCGCTTCATAGCGGGCCACCAGGTGGTCGCTCTGAGACAACCCGATGATGCGCGGCGCCACCAGCGCGACGGTCGGATCGCAGAAGTGACCGAGTAGAGCCTCCAGCCAGCCGCGTCGCGGCACGACGTCAGAATCCAGGAAGGCGACGAAGTCAGTCGAACAGGCGGCCAATCCGGTGTTGCGCGCCGCAGCCGGCCCCCGGCTGTCGGAGTGCTGCAGCACCTCTATATCCGGATGCGCGGCGGCGAACTCGTCCCGCTGCACCGAGGTGGCGGACCCGTCGTCGACGACGATGATGCGCAGCCCGCGCAGTGCGGATACCAGTCGTCGGAGGCCACAGATGTTGTCTCGCACCGGGATCACCACGGTGATGTCGCGGTGCGACGGGCCGCCGGCCGGCCGCGGGTGCGCCACCGTGGCGTCGAGCAGCGTGCGAGCGAGTTCGGCGCTGACGGCGTCGTGCACCTTGAGGCGGCCGTTGGCCAGCATGTCCTGGGCAGCCGGAGCCAGCCTCAGCAGCCGGGTGGGCGAGCCGCCGAGAAGTGTCGAGCCTTGGCCGAGCACACGCACACGCCGGTCGACTTGCACGGCGAATCCGTCGGGCAGCCGGGTCTGGCTCATACCAGCATCCCGTCCAGACCGGGCGCCCAATTCGCAATCCGCCGCACGCAGCCGTCGACCATCTCGGCGAAGATTCGGTGTCCTTCGGCGGCGGTTGCCGTGGTTGCGTCACCGAGCACGCCGACTTCGCTGACCGCCGCTACCCCATCGCGCCGCAACGCAGGCATCAGCCTGGCCAGCGGCGCGCCGTTACCGGCGCAGATTCGGTCGCTCAGCACGTCTGCCGGTGAAAGATGCAACAGCACAGAGGTTTCGGTGTGACCGGCGTGTGCGTCACCGCCCGCCACCGACCAGCCACACCACCCGACGTCGCGGCCTTCCGCGCGCAGTTGACGCACCGCGCGTTCCAAGGCCCCGACGTTGCCGCCGTGGCCGTTGACGAACGCCGTGCGCTGCGCCCAGCAGCCGGCCGACCTGCCGTATTCGACGATCAACAGGGTCAGCGCTTCAGTGCCGATGGAGATCGTTCCGGGGAAGCTCTGGTGCTCGCCGCTGTCGCCGTAGGCGATCGCCGGGGCCACCAGCCACGGCTGATCGGCCGAGCCGGACGCGGCACCCAGGCGCGCGCCGGCAGCGCGGGCGACCGCGGTGGCGATCCGGGTGTCGGTGTCCAGCGGCAGATGCGGGCCGTGTTGTTCAGTGGAGCCAAGAGGAACGAGGACTGCCGACGACACGCCACTGAGCTGGCTCGACGTCGAGCCCGCAAGTTCGGCGAGGACAGCCACCCGGTGATGGTAGGACGAATTCACCTGCCGTGCACCGATTGTTACGAGCTCATGAATGAATTTTCTCGCCCGCCCGGTCGAATTCGATCAGTGCAGGTCACGGCAGCCCCGGGTGCCTCGTCCGCACCAGGGTTACCGTTGACCGACGACCGGCTGCTAGCTGTCGGCGCCGGCGGCCCCCAGGGCACGGATGAAGCCGGGCGGTACGACGACGTCGTCCGGAGTCAGGTCGTGCACCGAGGCCCGTCCCAGACCCCCGAGCGCAGAGTCGACACCACCGCGCAGGATGTCGAGCACATTCTCGACGCCGGCTTGACCCTCGGCGGCCAGGCCCCACAGATAGGCCCGGCCGATCATGACCGCCCGGGCGCCCAGCGCCAGGGCTTTGACCACGTCGCTGCCGCGCCGCACTCCGCCGTCCAACAGCACCTCGACCTGATCACCGACCGCTTCGGCCACCGCGGGCAGCGCGCGGATGGTCGCCGGTGTGCCGTCGAGGTTGTTGCCGCCGTGGTTGGAGACCGAGATCGCCGAAACACCGGCATCGACGGCTTTTTTGGCGTCGTCGACCCGCACCAGTCCTTTGAGCATGAACGGACCACCCCACAATTCACGCAGCCAGGCGATGTCCTCCCAGGTCGGCGGCGGTGTCGCCATCCATTCGCCGTAGGCGGTGAAGAAGGTGGGGCCCGGCTCGCCGCGCCGGGCCTGGTTGGGCACCCGCAGGTCGGGCGGATGCAGCGCCTTGGCCCAATTCCACAGGTAACGCGGGCGGGTCATCGCCTGCGGAGACAGCTGCAGGACGGTTCGCAGGGTCATCTGTTCGGGAATCACCGGGCTGCCCCAGTCTCGACCGTGCGAGAAAGACCAGTCGGTGGTGACGATCAGGCCGACGGCGCCGGCAGCCCGGGCCCGCTCGACGCGCTCGGCGATCGCGTCGCGGCCGCCGAGCCAGTACACCTGAAAAAACACTTTGTCGTTTGCTGCGACGACGTCTTCGATCGGCTTGCTGGCGAAAGAGGACAAGCCCATCGCGGTGCCGCGCGCCGCCGCGGCGCGTGCGACCGCCACCTCCCCCTCCGGGTTGACCGCCTGCACGCCGGTCGGTGAGAGAATGACGGGAAACGAGATTTGTTGTCCCATTACGGTGGTCGACAGGTCACGCTTCTCCAGGGCGCCGATGACGTGCGGCGCGAAGCCGAGCTCGCTGAACGCCTCGACGTTGTCGGCGACGGTCACGCCCTTCTCACTCGCGGCGACGAGGGCCAGGTAGACGCTCTTGGGCAACCGCCGCTGCGCCCGTTGCTGGGCGATCGCCACCGTCTCGAACCAGGTGTTGCGGGCCACGGCTATACCGGACTTTCGTTGCAGATGCGGGCGGGCGGGCGGACGGAAAGCTTCAGCGCGACCGGTCCACTGCCCCGGCGTCGGGAGTGGTCACTGCCCGGTTGGGGCTTGCCGGCGACCGGACCCGTCGAGCCGTAGCCCTGCACACACTCCGGGTCCGGGCCGGACAGCGGCAGACCGGTGAAGAACTTCGCAGCCATGCAGCCGCCGCGACAGCTGTCGTAATGTTCACAGCTGCCGCACGCGCCGGCCGACTGCGGTGCGCGCAGTTCCCCGAAAAGCGGCGCGTACTTCCAAACATGTTGAAACCCACCGTCGGACAACACGTTTCCGGCCAGGAAGCGGTCGTGGATGGCGAACGGGCAGGCATACACATCACCGATCGGGTCGATCAGGCAGACCACCCGCCCGGCTCCGCACATATTGAGCCCCGCCAGCGCGCCGGGCTCACCGAGCGCTGATAGATGGAAGAACGAGTCGCCGGTCAGCACCCGCTCGCCCTTGGCGACCAGCCAGTCGTACAGCTCAACCTGCTGTGCGGCGGTCGGGTGCAGGTCGTCCCATACATCGACACCGCGCCCCGACGGCCGCAGCCGCGTGATCCGCAAGGTGGCGCCGTAACGGTCTGCCAACGCGGCGAACTCGTCGAGTTGGCCGACGTTGTGCCGAGTGACGACGACGGAGATCTTTGCATTCGAAAAGCTCGCTGCCGCCAGGTTTTCCAGCGCACGGACCGCCATCGCGTACGATCCGGCACCGCGGACGGCGTCGTTGACCTCGGCGGTGGCACCGTCGAGCGAGATCTGCACGTCGACATAGTCACTGGCGGCCAGCCGCGCGGCCACCTCCGGTGAGATGCGCACGCCGTTGGTAGAGAACTTCACACCGACGTGGTGTTCGGTGGCGTAGTCCACCAGCTCCCAGAAGTCACCGCGCACCGTGGGCTCACCGCCGCCGATGTTGACGTAGAACACCTGCATGCGTTCCAACTCGTCGATGATGCTCTTGCATTGACGTGTCGACAGTTCGCCGGGATCGCGTCTGCCCGACGACGACAAGCAGTGAACACAAGCCAGGTTGCAGGCGTAGGTCAACTCCCAGGTCAGGCAGATCGGTGCGTCCAGCCCGTTTTCGAACTGCTCGATCAATCGGGGCGCACCGGCGGTCATCGGTCCTCCTGTGCCACGAGCATGTTCGATTCGGACAGGACTTTCAGCGCGTGCAGATAGGGCCCCTGCCGAGCGTCGTCGATTCCCGCTGCGCGACAGGCTGACCGGGCATCCGGATGATCAGCCAGCGAGCGCACCACCGCCAGGATCGTGCGGTTCTTCAGAAACGAGAGTTTGCGGGTGCCGAAGTGGTACAGCAGCGCTCCGAACGGTTCGGGACGCACGGCTACCTGCGGATGCAGGCGCCAGCGAAGATGCGCGTCGAATTCCGTCGGCGGCGCGGCGGCCGGCAGACGATCGAGACCGGCGACTCGCGCAGCAGCCGGCACGGTCAGTAAACCCCGCACATCCCGTCGATGGACACCTCTTCGACCAGGGTCTCGGTCACCAGTTCGGTGTCGGTGTCGGTGTCGGCCTGGTGTTCCATGATGCAACCTTTCATAGGGGGACTCGACAAGCCGGGGTGGCCTCGGTCACAATTCTGGTCAGAATATGGCATCGAGTGCCAGAAGAGAAGAGGCGGCCGGAACGATGAGTGCAACCCGGGCGGCGTCCGGGCCCCGAGTGGGCCGGCGGCGCTCGACCACGCCTCACCAGATCACCGACGTCGCCTTGACGTTGTTCGCTGAGCGCGGCTTCGACGCGGTCAGTGTCGACGACGTCGCGCGAGCCGCCGGTATCGCCCGCCGGACGCTGTTTCGCTACTACGCGTCCAAGAACGCGATCCCGTGGGGTGACTTCGACGCGCACTTGCAGGAATTGCGCCAACTGCTGGACCGGGTGGCACCGGACGTGTCGCTCGGTGCGGCACTTCGCGCTGCGCTGTTGGCTTTCAACACTTTTGACGAATCAGAGACCATCCGGCACCGCCGACGCATGCGGGTCATCCTGCAGACCGCGGGGCTGCAGGCTTACTCGATGACGATGTACGCCGGATGGCGCGCGGTGATTGCGGAGTTCGTGGCCCGCCGGTCCGGCACCGCAAGCACCGACCTGTGGCCCCAGACTGTCGCGTGGCTGATGCTCGGCGTCGCGTTGAGCGCCTACGAGCATTGGCTGGCCGACGAATCGGTGTCGTTGCCGCGATCGCTTGCCGGCGCGTTCGACGTGCTGGGCGGCGGACTCGATCAGCCGGCCCAATGAACGACGCCGGCCAACTGCTCACGTCGCTGCGCTCGCAGGGACAAGCTTGTGCGGCGCTGGGATCTCCGATGTACGGCGACCTGCTGGAACAAGTCAGTGCCGACGTCGAGGCCGGCGGGATCTTCGCGCAGGTTCTGACCGGACATGAGAACGATCCTGGACGCCTGGCTGTGCCGCTACGACTGCTCGGCGGGCTGCATCGGCTGGTGCTCGACGGCCGCGCGGCCGCGCTGCGCCGGTGGTATCCGAGCACCGGCGGCAGCTGGTCCGCTCAAGCGGCATGGCCGCACATCACTTCGGCAGCAGCCGGTCACATCAGCGCATTGCGTGCCGCGTTGAACCAACCACCGCAAACCAACGAGGTCGGCAGGGCCGCGGCCTTGATCGGCGGCCTTTCGATCCTTCAGGCTCAGTTCGGCTATCCGATAAAGCTTTTCGAGATCGGCTCCAGCGCAGGGCTGAATCTGCGCGCCGATCACTACCGGTACCGCTTCCCCGGTGGACACTGGGGACCGGCCGGCTCTCCGGTGACCGTCGACGATGCGTGGCACGGCAGGATGCCGCCGGACGCTGCCGTGGACATCGTGCAGCGGGAAGGCTGTGACATCGCACCCGTCGACCCCACCACCGCGGAGGGAGAACTGACCTTGCTCAGTTACGTGTGGCCCGACATGACGGCGCGGCTGGACCGACTGCGCGGTGCCGTCGAGATCGCGCGGCGGGTGCCGGCGCGCGTCGAACGACGCGCCGCCGCAGCCGCCGTCACCGGCTTGCGGGTCGAGAACGGCACTTTGACCGTGCTGTGGCACTCGGTGGTCTGGCAGTACCTCTCCGCTGACGAACAGGCGGCTGTCGATACGGGCATCGAGTCGCTGGCGGCACGAGCGGACGCCCAGTCACCGTTCGCGCATCTGGCCTTCGAGCCGCAGCGTCGCACTCCCGCCGGCCCGATCACCTTTCTGCTTCGGGTTCGCAGCTGGCCGGGCGGAGTCGACCGCGTGCTGGCCGAATGCGGCCCGCACGGACCGCCGGTGGTATGGGAGTAGCCCACGCGCCTGAAGTTGAGGTGCCGGCAACCCCGCCTGTTGTAGTCTGCGGCCGTGCCTGGGACACCGGTCCTCACCACCGACCTCGCCGGCGTGCGGGACAACTTTCGCACCCTGCGCGCTGTGCTGCCCCGGGCTGAGATCCGGTATGCGGTCAAAGCGAATGCGGCGGAACCTATTCTGCGTCTGTTGGCGGCAGAGGGTGCCGCATTCGACATCGCGTCGGTGGGCGAGATCGATGCGTGCGGGTTCGCCGGTGTCGCCGGCAGCGCCATGTCATTCGGGAACACGGTGAAAAAGGCGTCCGACGTGGCCTACGCACACGCGCTCGGGGTACGCCGATTCGCCTTCGACAGCGACGACGGCCTGACCGTGATCGCCCAGCACGCGCCCGGGTCGATGGTCGAGTGCCGCATCGCACCGGCCCTTCCGCCGTCTGCGACGCCGTTCGGGCACAAGTTCGGATGCGCGCCTGCCGATGCCGCCCGACTGCTGAAGCGAGCAAGCCGGCTCGACCTCCGCGCTGCGGGACTGTCCTTCCATGTCGGCTCTCAACAGCTCGATCCGGACGCTTGGCGGATCGGGATCGATTGTGCCGCAACTATCTTCGAGATGGTTGGTCAGCCGACGTCGTTGAATATCGGCGGCGGATTTCCGGTGTCCTACACCGCGGACGCACCCAGTATCGACAGCATTGCCGATACGGTGCAAACGGCACTGACCCGCAACTTCGGTGCCCATCCGCCGGACCTGGCCGTCGAGCCGGGGCGGTTCGTGGTCGGGCCGGCCGGCAGCATCCACTGTGAAGTGGTGTCGGTACGCAGCGGCACGGACGGCCGCCGCTGGGTTTATCTGGACATCGGTCGCTACGGCGGCCTCGCTGAAACGGAAAACGAGTACATCCGGTACCGGCTGCGCACCGCCCGCGACGGTGATGCGCTGGGTCATGCTGTGGTCGCAGGACCCACGTGCGACGGTGACGACGTGCTCTACCAGAGGTATCCGCTGCCGGTGACGCTGCGTGCCGGAGATACGGTGGTCATCGAGGCCGCCGGTGCCTACACGGCGAGTTACGCGTCAACCTGCTTCAACGGAATTCCCTCGCTGACGCAGCGTTTCGTGGAGACGACCGGTGCTGTTGCGGCCGGGTAGCCGTTTCGGCGGTTGCCATGTGCTGGCGCAATTCTCCGGCGTCGACCCGGCGCTGGCCGACGACCCCGCCCGGCTGCGCAGCATCTTGCACACCGCTCTCAGCAGCGCCGGCGCCACCGTCTGCGGCATGCTGGACAAGCGGTTCACACCGCACGGCGTGACAGTGGTTGCGCTACTCACCGAATCGCACGCGTCGATTCACAGCTACCCCGAGCGGGGCGCGATGTTCGTCGACGTCTTCACGTGCGGCGACTCAGCAGATGCCGAGCACGCGGTTCGGCTGCTCTGCAAGGACCTCGGGGCCACCGATGTGGTGATTCAGACCGTGTTTCGCGGATCCGGCAAAGAAATCGTCGAACCGCTCGCACCCGGCTTGACCCGCAGCTGGCAGCTCTGCGAAGTCATCTGCGATGTGCACACCGATTTCCAGCATGTGGTTATCGGCCGGACCGAACAGGGTGTCGCCTTGTTCAGCGACGGCGAGCGGCAGAGCACCGAATTCAGTCAGCTGACATACCACGAAGCGCTGGTCATACCCGCGTTCCTACTGGCTTCCCGGATACAGCGGGTACTCGTCATCGGGTCCGGCGAGGGCGTCGTCAGCCAACTCGCGGTGGCCGCGGGCGCCACCCGGGTCGATCACGTCGACATCGACTCCGAAGCGGTCCGACTGTGCGCCGAGCACCTGCCCTACGGCTATTCGACGACACAATTGCGTCGGGCCGAGGACGGTGTCGGCCCGATCACCGTGCACTACCGGGACGGCTGCCGCTTCGTCGAGGAAACCACGACGTCCTACGACATCGTTGTCATCGACGGTCCTGACGAGCGCACCGATCCTGTCCAGCACAACCGGCTCTACGGTGGCGACTTCCTCGCGCAGTGCTCACGGATCGGTGCGGTCGTTGTCGGCCAGGCAGGCTGCCCGACGCTGTGGCGAAACGCCGGCCTGCAGCGGTCGTGGCAGCGATTCCACGAAAGCTTCGCCTCAGTAGTGTATTTCGGCAGCATCGAGCACGAGTGGGCGTTTCTGTCGGGTCTTGCCGAACCGCTCGCCGATGCGGTCGGCACGATGCAGCGCCGGTGGGACGCGCTGGTCTACCGGCCTCACACGATCGATGCCGAATCGCTTGCGGCATCGACACTTCCGCCGCGAACGCTGCGCACCGCGACCCGTTAGGGGCCCGTCGCCCGTCTCACCTCAGCGGAATGCGGTGCGGGACGAAGGCTGCTCCGTCATCGGTGACCAACCCGGCGGTCTCGCGGATCCCTAGGCCGGCCGAGGAGTCACCTACGACCCAAGCACCCAGCGCAGGGCGCATATCGCCGAATTCCGGCAACGGGTCGAGCAACTGGTAGACGAAGCCTTCCTCCCCGTACACGCCGCCGGTGGCGGTCTCCATTCCGGCGCCGACGATGGTGATGTTGGCTCCCTCGCGACCGAGTTTGGGTTTGCGCACGTATTCGGTGAGCACGTGCGGATCGTCCAAGTAAGCGGGCAACAGATTCGGGTGCCCCGGGTACATTTCCCAAACTACCGCCAGCAGAGCCTTGTTCGACAACAACGTCTTCCACAGCGGCTCGATCCACAACGTCTGGGGCAGACTCTCGGTCACGTGTTTGCCGAACTCGTCGTCGAGCACCCACTCCCACGGGTAGAGCTTGAACATGGCGTGGACCGGGGCCTCTGCCAAGTCGACGAACCGGTGCAACGCATTGTCCCAACCCACGTCTTCGACGGTCAGCGCCACAGTGTCGAAGCCCGCTTCGGCCGCCGTTTCCTGCAGATACGTCGTCGTGATCTGGTCCTCACCGGTTGCTTCGGCACCCGACCAGGAGAAGTGAAGATCGGCGCCGGGCAGCAGGTCTCGCACGATTTTCCAGCGGTCGACCAGTTGTTCATGCAACGAATTCCACTGGTCGTCCTGTGGGAATTTATCCTTGAGCCAGTGCCATTGCAAGATCGCCGCCTCGAGCAATGTGGTCGGTGTGTCGGCGTTGTACTCCAGCAGTTTGGCCGGGGACCGCCCGTCGTAGCGCAGGTCGAACCGGCCGTAGATGTGCGGGTCGGACCGGCGCCAGGATTCGGCGATGGCCGGCCAACTCCACTCCGGCAGACCGAATTCCGCATACCGTTCGGTGAGGACCACCTGGTCGACGGCATGCAGACACATCGAATGCAGCAGTTCGACGTCGGCCTCCAGCGCGAGGACCTCGTCCATGTCGAACTCGTAGAACACCGACTCGTCCCAGTATGGTCGGTCTGCGCCGTTGCCGTAACGGGCCGGTGTTCCGTAGATGAGTCCCTGCGACTCCACGATGGCCGGCCAGTTGGGACGCGGCTCAGTTGCGACGCGTCTCACGAGCCGCCGCCGCCGCGAAACTTCGTGCCCAAGCCGCCGCGCTGAACGGTGCTGCCGGACTTGGTGGTGACCGTCGCACCTTTCGGCACTACCGTCGTTCCGCCGATCGGTCGCGACCCGACGGAGCCCGAGCTGCCGTAGTAGTAGCGGTAGCTGTGTCCGCCGAGGAAAAAGAAGCCACCGGGGCCGACGGTGTGGTTGGTGCAGTTGTTGTCCGACACGACGACCGGTTGGTCACCGGGGTCGTCTCGGACGCATTGGGCGGTCACCCGATCCGGTGACAACGCCAGATAGCCAAGCCCGGCAATACCTCCGACGGCTCCGATGGCGATGGTGGCACCGATCAGCCGGCCGGTTCGGGCGCGCCGCTTGGCTTCCGCTTCGAGTCGCGCCTCTTCGATTTCGCGTTGCTTGCCGGTGTACTTTTCCCGCGCACGCAGCTCGGCAACCGTTACGGGACGGGGCCGGGTGGTTGCCGGGTCTTGACGGCGCATGCTGCCCGACCGGTGCGCCGGCGGCTCGTCGGCTGTCGGCTGCTCTTCGGCAGCGCTGACCGTCTCCACCTCGTCAGCGGGCGAGCCTTCTTCCGGCTCACCGCTTTGCGCCGGTGGATCTTGCTCCGACCCCACTGACACTCCCTGACATCCGCTGGTTGGTCAGCCTAACACCTCAGATATCGGCGCGGCGGCGGCAATTTTGGCGCGGGTCTTCATCACCGGCCCTGGCCTGCCGCCGCCGACGACGCCGGCGACCACGCCGTCTCGTTCGTAGAACGCCAGGAATTTTCGGCCGTCATCGTCGACGAGGTGCACGATGTCAGTGGCCTGCGGCTCTCCCAGGCATTGGATCTTGACGTCGTATTGATCGCTCCAAAAGTACGGCACGACAACGCTCGACGGCTGGTCTTTGCCCAGCATGGCCGGCACCAGGACCCGGGCCTGCTCGGCGATGTTGCTCCAATGTTCCACCCGCGACTGGTGTCCGCGGGTATGGCGCCAGGAGGCGACATCACCGACCGCCCAGACGTGGGGCGCGCTGGTGCGTCCGGCGCCGTCACAGATCACGCCGTTGCCGACCTGGACGTCGCTGCCCTTCAGCCACTCGGTGGCCGGCCGTGAGCCGATGCCGACCACCACCAGATCGGCTGCCAACTCGGTGCCGTCGGTCAACACCACGCTGTCGACCTGGCCGTCGCCGCGAACCTCACCGACCGCGGTTTCGGTGCGAACATCGACGCCTTCGGAACGGTGCAGACGTGCCACCAGCTCACCGATGCGAGTGCCGAGCACCGATGCCAGCGGTGCGGGCTGCGGCTCCACCAACACGACGTCGACCCCCAGGCCGCGCAAACTGGCCGCGACTTCACAGCCGATGAAGCCGGCACCGACGACGACCGCATGGTGTGCGTCCGCTGCGTGTCGGCGCAAGGCCAGGCTCTCGTCGAGTGACCGCAGCACCCGGATGCCGTCGAGGTCGGGGAAGCTCGGGATGCGCTTGGGCACCAACCCGGTCGCGATGATCAACTCGTCGTAGCCGAGATCTGAGCCGTCGGCGAGCGTCACCGTCTGTTCTGCCGTGTTGAGACGGGTTGCCGCGCAACCCAATCGCAGGGTGATCTCGCGGTCGTCGTAGAACTCGCGCGGTTTGAGAGTTACGTCGTCGGCCTGGTGGCGCAGGACTTCTTTGGACAGCGGTGGCCGGTCGTACGGGAGGTGTACCTCGTCGCTGACGATGGTGATCGGGCCGGCGTAACCGGCGCGGCGCAGTTGCTCGGCGGTTCGGGTGGCCGCCAGGCCGCCGCCGACGATCACTGTGCCCCGGCTTGATCGGTTGGCGTTCGTGCTACTGGTCACGGGGAGTTCATACACGATGCCGGCGTGTGCGGCGTGCCTACAGCCGGATTCGCGACGACGGCATCGGCTAGTACTTCAGCACGCCCTTGTCGACGGGTATCTGCGCGCCCGACAACGTGCCCGAGCCGTCACCGGCCAGCCACACGACGACGTCGGACACTTCGTCGGGGGTCATGAAGCCTTTCGGCTGCAACGGCATCGGCGGGAAGCTGTGCATGAAACTGGGGTGCTTGCCCAGCATCTCGATCAAAGCCTCGGTCTCGATCATGGGGGTGTCGACGGAGTAGGGGTGGATGGAGTTGACGCGGATGCCGTATTCACCGAGCTCGAGTGCCAGCGTGTTGGTCAGTCCGGTAAGGCCGTACTTCGTCGCCGTGTAGTGCCCGTTGCCCGGCGTGGCTTTGAGGCCGGCGGCCGAGCTCACCACCACGACGGCGCCACCGTTGCCTGCCTCGATCATCGGCGGGATCACCGCCCGCAGGGTGCGCCAGCTGCCGGTCAGATTTATCCCGATGACGGTGTCCCACTGCTCGTCGGTGAGCTCCCAGAGGCGGCCCCAACCAAGCACGCCGGCGTTGACCACCAGGATGTCGAGCCGGCCGAACTGCTCGACTCCGTCGGCCACCAACTGACGCAACGCCGCGTCGTCGCGGGTGTCGACCTCGCGGGCCAGCACCTTGCGGCCCTCGGCTTCCACGGCGCGGACGGTCTCGGCGAGATCCTCCGCGGTGGCCGCCGGATAGGTAATGGTGGGGACCGGCGAGCAGATGTCCAGGGCGATGATGTCCGCGCCTTCACGGGCCAGCCGTACCGCATGCGAGCGCCCTTGACCGCGGGCGGCGCCGGTCACGAAAGCCACTCGTCCGCGCAGTGTTCCCGACTGTGCCGTCATGCCGCCCCTTTTCGCCGACTGCGGATCAGGCTAGCAGCGAAACTGAAACGTGTTTCAGCCTGCCAAGCGACGCCAAGCCGCGCCGCGCACCACCGATGTGTCGTGCCCGCCGCGCAGCGCTTCCATCGGCTGGTCGCTCCGAGGCGGGCAAAAAGACAAGTCCTTCCGCGCCGCGACGGCGGTGGCCGGACGCAAAAGCGGCGCTCACCCGGCAGGGTGAGCGCCGCCTCGGCTGACCGACTTACTTGTTGATCTTGACGACCCGGCCGGCGCCGACGGTGCGGCCACCTTCGCGGATCGCGAACCGCAGACCCTCGTCCATCGCGACGGGCTGAATCAGTTTCACCGAAATGTTGGTGTTGTCGCCGGGCATCACCATCTCGGTGCCCTCCGGCAACGTCACCACACCGGTCACGTCGGTGGTGCGGAAGTAGAACTGCGGACGGTAGTTGTTGAAGAACGGCGTGTGCCGACCGCCCTCGTCCTTCGACAAAATGTAGACCTGACCTTCGAACTCGGTGTGCGGCGTGGTGGTGCCGGGCTTGATCACAACCTGGCCGCGCTCGACGTCCTCGCGCTTGATACCACGCAGCAGCAGCCCGACGTTGTCGCCGGCCTGACCTTGGTCGAGCAGCTTGCGGAACATCTCGACGCCGGTGACGGTGGTCTTGGTGCTGGTCTGCTTGATGCCGACGATCTCGACCTCCTCGTTCACGTTGATCACGCCGCGCTCCACGCGGCCGGTGACCACGGTGCCACGACCGGTGATGGTGAACACGTCCTCGACAGGCATCAGGAACGGCTTCTCGGTCTCGCGGACCGGGTCCGGAATCGACTCGTCGACGGCGTTCATCAACTCCTCGACCGACTCGACCCACTTGGCGTCGCCTTCGAGCGCCTTGAGCGCCGATACCCGCACGACCGGCGCGTCCTCGTCGAACTCCTGGGCGGCCAGCAGTTCGCGGACCTCCAGTTCGACGAGCTCGAGCAGCTCCTCGTCGTCGACCATGTCGGCTTTGTTCAGCGCAACCAGAATGTAGGGCACGCCGACCTGACGGGCCAGCAGCACGTGCTCGCGGGTCTGCGGCATCGGGCCGTCGGTGGCGGCGACCACCAGGATCGCGCCGTCCATCTGGGCGGCACCGGTGATCATGTTCTTGATGTAGTCCGCGTGACCCGGAGCGTCGACGTGCGCGTAGTGACGCTTCTCGGTCTGGTATTCCACGTGGGAGATGTTGATCGTGATACCGCGCTGACGCTCTTCGGGCGCGTTGTCGATCTGGTCGAAGGCGCGCGACTCGTTGAGGTTCGGGTACTTGTCATGCAGAACTTTGGTGATAGCCGCGGTCAGGGTTGTCTTGCCGTGGTCAACGTGACCGATGGTCCCGATGTTGACGTGCGGCTTCGTCCGCTCGAACTTCGCCTTCGCCACTTCTGTGTCCTCCTGGACTTGTTGGTGCTCGTGAAAGCAGTTTTTATTTCTTCAGTTGTGCCGCGGTAGTGACCGGGAAAGGTTACTCCGCGCCGGGCCCTATTGGCCCGTCGCCTTCGCAATGATCTCTTTCGACACGTTCGCCGGTACTTCGGCGTACGAGTCGAACACCATGGAGTAGTTCGCCCGGCCCTGTGTCTTCGACCGCAGGTCTCCGACGTAGCCGAACATCTCCGACAGCGGCACGTGCGCCTTGACAACGCGCGCACCCGCCCGCTCCTCCATGGCCTGGATCTGGCCACGGCGGGAGTTCAGGTCGCCGATCACTTCACCCATGTAGTCCTCGGGCGTGGTGACCTCGACGGCCATGATCGGCTCCAGGATGACCGGCTGCGCTTGCGCCGCAGCCTTTTTCAGCACCTGCGAACCGGCGATCTTGAATGCCATCTCCGACGAGTCGACCTCGTGGAAGGCCCCGTCCAGCAGGGTGACTTTCAAGTTCACCAGCGGATAGCCGGCCAGCACGCCGTATTGCATGGCGTCCTGAGCACCGGCATCGACCGACGGAATGTACTCGCGCGGGATGCGACCACCGGTGACCTTGCTCTCGAACTCGTAAGTCGCACCGTCTTCGCCGGTGAACGGCTCGATGGCGATGAGCACCTTGGCGAACTGGCCCGATCCGCCGGTCTGCTTCTTGTGGGTGAACTCGACCTTGTCGACTGTCCGCTTGATGGTCTCCTTGTAGGCCACCTGCGGCTTACCGACGTTGGCCTCGACTTTGAATTCGCGGCGCATGCGGTCGACCAGGATGTCGAGGTGCAACTCACCCATCCCGCCGATCACGGTCTGACCGGTTTCTTGATCCAAGTGCACCTTGAAGGTCGGGTCCTCTTCGGCCAGCTTCTGGATCGACAGGCTCAGCTTCTCCTGGTCGCTCTTGGTCTTGGGCTCGATGGCGACCTCGATGACCGGGGCGGGGAACGTCATCGACTCCAGCACGACCTGCTCGTTCGGGTCGGACAGGGTGTCCCCGGTGGTGGTGTCCTTCAGACCGATCACCGCGTAGATATGCCCGGCCGATGCGCGCTCGACGGGGTTCTCCTTGTTGGAGTGCATCTGGAACAGCTTGCCCAGCCGCTCCTTCTTACCCTTGGTCGCGTTGATGACCTGGCTGCCGGACTCGACGGTGCCCGAGTACACCCGGACGTAGGTCAGCTTGCCGAAGAACGGGTGCGTGGCGACCTTGAACGCCAACGCCGAGAACGGCTCGTCGGTCGACGGCTTGCGGATGATCTCCCGGTCTTCCTTGCCCGGGGCGTGACCCACGGCAGGCGGCACGTCCAGCGGTGACGGCAGGTAGTCGATGACGGCGTCGAGCATGGGCTGCACGCCCTTGTTCTTGAACGCACTGCCGCACAGCACCAGGTAAGCCTCGGAGCTGATGGTGAGCTTGCGCAGCGCACCCTTGATCTCCTCGACCGACAGCTCCTCGCCGCCGAAGTACTTCTCCAGCAGCGCCTCGTCAGTCTCCGCCACCGCCTCGAGCAGCTTGGTTCGGTATTCGTCGGCCTGGTCTTGAAGCTCGGCGGGAATCTCGATCGTTTCGTACGTCTCGCCGAGCTTGGTCTCGCCGCGCCACACTTTGGCCTTCATCTCGACCAGGTCGACGACGCCCTCGAAGTCACCCTCCGAGCCGACCGGCAACTGGATCGGGATGACGTTGGCGCCGAGGCGCTCCTCCATGGTGCGTACCGAGAAGTAGAAGTCGGCGCCGATCTTGTCCATCTTGTTGACGAAGCAGATGCGGGGGACGTCGTACTTGTCGGCCTGCCGCCACACCTGCTCGGACTGCGGTTCGACGCCCTCCTTGCCGTCGAACACGGCGACAGCACCGTCGAGCACGCGAAGCGAGCGCTCCACCTCGACGGTGAAGTCGACGTGGCCCGGGGTGTCGATGATGTTGATCTGGTTGCCGTTCCAGAAGCAGGTGGTGGCCGCGGAGGTGATGGTGATTCCCCGCTCCTGCTCCTGCTCCATCCAGTCCATCGTCGCGGCGCCGTCGTGCACCTCACCGATCTTGTAGCTGATGCCGGTGTAGTAGAGGATGCGCTCCGTCGTCGTCGTCTTGCCGGCGTCGATGTGCGCCATGATGCCGATGTTGCGGACCTTCGTAAGGTCGGTCAGCACGTCCTTCTGTGCCACAGAAGTCTTCCCACTCTTTCGATTGCTTGGTTAGCTGTCAGTTGCGCCCGGCGCTTCGCGACGCCGTCGGCGGCTCTCACCAGCGATAGTGTGCAAAGGCGCGGTTGGCCTCGGCCATCTTGTGGGTGTCCTCACGTCGCTTGACGGAAGCCCCCAGGCCATTGCTGGCGTCCAGAATCTCGTTCGCCAGGCGCTCGATCATGGTCTTTTCCCGACGTTGCTTGGAGAACCCGACCAGCCAGCGCAGCGCCAGGGTGGTGGACCGGTCCGGGCGCACCTCGACGGGCACCTGGTAGGTGGCACCACCGACGCGACGGCTGCGCACCTCGAGAGCCGGTTTGACGTTGTCCAGAGCCCGCTTGAGCGTGATGACGGGATCGGTGCCGGTCTTGTCCCGGGCTTGTTCGAGCGCTCCATACACAATGCGTTCGGCCAGCGATTTCTTCCCGCGATTCAGGATTTTGTTCACCAGTTGAGTCACCAGCTGCGATCCGTACACCGGGTCGTTGACGAGCGGACGCTTGGGTGCGGGCCCCTTGCGCGGCATCAGCCCTTCTCCTTCTTGGCGCCGTACCGGCTTCGTGCCTGCTTGCGGTTCTTGACACCCTGGGTGTCCAGCGAGCCCCGGATGATCTTGTAGCGCACACCGGGCAGGTCCTTCACCCGGCCGCCGCGCACCAGCACCATCGAGTGCTCCTGCAGGTTGTGACCCTCGCCGGGGATGTACGCCGTGACCTCGACCTGGCTGGTCAGCTTGACGCGCGCGACTTTCCGAAGCGCCGAGTTCGGCTTCTTCGGAGTGGTGGTGTACACGCGGGTGCACACACCACGGCGCTGCGGGCTGCCCTTGAGGGCCGCGGTCTTGACCTTGTTGATCTTGTCGCGGCGACCCTTGCGGACCAGCTGCTGAATGGTTGGCATCTACCGGCTTCCTCATGTCGCTGTCATACGTCTGTGTACTGCGGTTACACCCCGCAGCACTACCCCGCGGCCGAGTGTGTCGCACGCGTCCGCCGCGGACGGGTCCGTTGCGCGATAGACATGCGAATTGGCCCGGCGAACGCGCCTCAGGTCACCGCAGGCGCCTCGAGCCGCCAGGCACGAACCTTCACAATACCCGCCGCTGGTCGCGCAGGTCAAAGCGGCGCGGACCCCGTCCAGCGTCAACCATCGTCGGGCTGCCCGGCGGGTGTGCTGCGGAGCTGCAACCCGGCGGCCAGTCGCAGCACCATGTCAGAGAACACCGCGTCGGTGTCGATCCCGTCCATCACCCCGGTCATCTCCAGCAGCACGAACCCGTGCAGCGCCGACCAGAACTCCAGCGCCGCATGAAACGCCTCTTCGCCGTCGAGACCGTAGGACGACAACACCGAGATCACCGGCGCGGCCGCCCCCTTGGTCGCGGCGGTGTACTCCGGATCGTCGCCGCCCAGCGGCATCCGGGTGAAGGCGGAGTACCGGCCCGGGTGGTGATGGGCGTAGCTGCGGTAGGCGCCGGCCATCACCAGCACCGCGTCGTCACGGGCACGGCCGTCCCCGGCGCGTTTGAGCATCGTGATGAGGTCGTCGATCACCCGCATCCGAACGGTGCGGCGCAAGTCGTCCAGGCTGTCCACGTGGTTGTACAGCGACGGTCCCTTGGTGCCGAGGTGCGTGGCCAGCGCGTTGATCGTCAAAGCGTCCCAGCCTTCGCGGTCCAGGAACGTCAGGGCGGCGTTGACGACGGTGTCGCGGCTCAGTTTCGCCGGCCGGGTCCCCGCGCGTCCGCCGCCGCGCGACCGACCGCCGGGCGTTTCCGGCTGAGCTGCCATGGCGAAGAACTTTAGTTCAATGCCGCCGCACAAACGTGCCGGCTGTCCGGCGGCGGCCTCGACAAATGACCGAAGCGGGCCATCGCGTCGACAAAGTTACGTAGGCTTCTGCAGCAGGTCACGCCGCGGCGAGAGACGTCTCCGACCGCCCATCCGTTCACCGACGAATCGAGGAAGAATGCGCCTGCCCGTCACCGACTCCCGCAGCATGGCGGCTGCCGCGATCGTCCTGGCCGCAGCGCTGACGCCGGCAACACTCGGAGTCGCCGGTTGCAGTAAGACGAACAACACGGGTAACCCGGCCGGCACAACGGCGGGCAGCTCGACCGCGGCAACCAGCGCCAACCCGACGACCTCGACGCCGGGAAGCTCGACCGCGCAGATCCAGATCGGCAACACCCTCAATTACGGTTCGTTCGGGACGACGGCCGAGCTCGACTGTGCCGACGGCAAAGGGCTGAATGTGGGCGGTTCCAACAACACCCTGACCGTCAAGGGCACCTGCTCGACTGTCAGCATCGGCGGCGCGGACAACAAGATCACGTTCGACAAGATCGACAAGCAACTAACGGTGGTGGGCCTGAACAACAGCATCACCTACAAAGACGGTGACCCGAAGGTCGAGAACCTGGGTCAGAGCAACACCGTCAACAAGGGCTGAGCGGCGTCAGACGGCTGCGCCGTGCCGGCCGGCACCGCCGGCGAACCGGCCGGCGCCCGCGTTCGCTTCGGCGGCGACCCGCGCGATGCTCGCGAACTCGAAGTCCAGCGCTTCGGCCTCCGGCGCCCCCCACTGATGGAGCGTCGACAACCGGTCCGATCGCAAGCACTGCTGTGGCAGCGCGGCCAGCTGCGCCGCCAGCTCCTCGGCGTGCCGACGCGCCTGACCTGTGGGCACGACGCGGTTGGCCAACCCGATCGCGAGTGCTTCCTCGGCCGCCACGGCGCGACCGGTGAGGATCATGTCCATCGCGCGGCTGTGGCCGATCAACCGTGGCAATCGGATGGTGCCGCCGTCGATCAGCGGCACGCCCCAGCGCCGGCAGAAGACGCCGAACACCGCGTCCTGCTCAGCGACCCGCAAGTCGCACCACAGAGCCAGCTCCAAACCGCCGGCGACGGCGTAACCGCTGACCGCGGCGATCACCGGTTTACTCAGCACCATCCGGGTCGGCCCCATCGGGCCCGGGCCGCTGCGATGCACCGCGTTGGCCTCAGGGGTGCCGAAAGCTTTCAGATCGGCCCCGGCGCAGAACGTTCCGTTCTCACCCCACAACACCGCCACCGACGCGCTGTCGTCGGCGTCGAACTGCTCGAATGCCTCGTACAGGGCGGCGGCGGTGGGGCCGTCCACCGCGTTGCGTGCTTCCGGCCGGTTGATGATCACGGTGGTCACTGCGCCGGTGCGTTCAACCCGAACGGGATCGCTCACTTCGCCTCCATCAGTTGGATCTGGTCACGCCGCCCGGTCAGTTCGCCGGCGAAGTCGGTATAGGCGGCCCGTAGCCGCGCACCCGGCCAGTCAGCCGGCAGCAGTTCAGCGGGCAGCATCGGATCGGTCAGCAGGTGGCGGACCATCGCCGCGGCGACCACGAATCGGCCGGGGATGTCGCAGGCGGCCGCCATCTGGTCGACCAACTGCTGCCCCGCCAGCACCCAGCCCGGTAGGTCCCACAGCAGCCTTGCCAACTCGACCGGCGCCCCGTCGCGGGCCCGCAGCACCCGGACCCGATCACAGACCTGTTCCCCCAGGTCGGTGTCGAGATTGTCCGGGCGCATCCACAAGCCTTCGCGCAGTTCACCGAAACGCTTGCGTTGCAACGTGTGTCGAAGGGTGGCGCGAGTGCGCGCGTCGGTTCCCACACTGGTCACGACCAGCGTCGTCCACTCGCCGTGCCAGGCGTGCACCCGCGGGTGCATGGCGTCGTCCTGCCGGCGCTGACGGGCCAGCAGCCGGTCAGACAGCCGGTAGCCTTCCGCGGACCGGATCAGGTCACCTGCGCTGACCATCCGGGTCAACGCCACCCGCAAGGTTGGCTCTTTGATACCGAAATCACTGGTGAGCGTGATCAACTCGCTGACGCCGGCTCGCGCGGGGTGAGCTCCGAGCAGCACGCTGAGCACTACCGACCGAGCGGTCATGCGCTTCAGCGGTTCGGACATCGGCAGGGCTCGCTACACCTGGGACGCTTGACGACCGTAGTCGCCGAACGGCTCGTCGCGGTGGCGCACCGCGTCGCGGAAGCCGTGTTGGACCGCGTCGCCCACGAACGCGTGGCCCTCGGGTGTGTGGCGGGCGATGCCGTCGAACACGGTGCTGACCATCCGGCTGGTCGCCACCCCCTGCTGCAGCAGCGCGGAATTGAGCGCCAGCTTGACCATGACGAGTTGGTTGACCGGCACCGCGGCGATCCGTTCGACGAGACGCTCGGTGCGCTCGTCGAGCTCCGCCGGCGCCGGCGCCTCGACCGCCAGACCCCACTCGGCGGCCTGCGCCCCGGTGATGCAGTCACCGGTCAGCAGCAGCCGTTTGGCGCGCTGATCACCCAGCCGGTGCGCCCACAGGCCGGCGGCCGGAACGCCCCATACCCGGGTCGGCGGGTACCCGATCTTGGCGTCGGCGGCGGCGATCACCTGGTCGGCGTGCAGCGCGATGTCGGTGCCACCGGCCACGCAATACCCGTGGATCTTCACCACGGTCGGCTTGTCGGCGTGCATCAGGCTGGAGAAGCCGCGCACGAAGCGGCTCATCATCTGGTAGTCGATGACCGGATCCCACGGCTGGTTCGGCAGGTGGTTGACCGCCTGGGTCTTCCCGTCCAGCACGGTGCCGCGGTAGGCGCCGGTTCCGCCGGCGGAGGAGGTCCGGTCGGCGTAGGCGGAGAGATCGAAGCCGGCGCAGAAACCCTCCCCGCGGCCCGACACCAAGATGACGTGGACGTCGGGGTCCAGATCGGCTCGCTCGACCAACGCCGACAGCTCCAACGGAGTGTCGGCGACGATGGCGTTGCCCTTGTCAGGCCGGTTGAAGGTGATGCGCGCAATCCGGCCGGTGACCTCGTAGGTCATCGTTTTGAGGTTGTCGAAGTCGACTGGCCTGATCGCGTGGGTCATCCCTTGACCAGGGCGCGCTCGAGGATCGGAGCGACGTCCAGGCCGGTGGGCATGGTGCCGAACGCGCCACCCCACTGCCGGTCCAGGCGGGTCGCCAGGAATGCCTCGGCGACCGCGGGATGCCCGTGCCGGATCAGCAGGGAGCCCTGCAGCGCCAGGCAGATGTGCTCGGCGACGGTGCGTGCCCGGTACTGAATGGTCCCAAGATCGCTGTAGTCGCCGAGCTGCGGACGCAGCCGGTCGACGTGAGCGTCGAGTCGGCGGTCCTGCCCCTTGGTCCGGGCCAGTTCGTTGAACAGCACCTCGACACATTCGGGGCGAGTCGCGATGGCCCGCAGCGTGTCCAGCGCGCTGACGTTGCCCGAACCTTCCCAGATGCCCATCAACGGCGCTTCGCGATACAACCGCGGCATGCCGGAATCTTCGATGTAGCCGTTGCCGCCGAGACATTCCATCGCCTCGGCCGCATGCGGTGTGGCGCGTTTGCACACCCAGTACTTGGTGGCCGCCAAGCCGATGCGGCGCAGCAGGGCCTCCGTCGGATCGCCGCGCACCGCATTGTCGGTGGCGCCGGCCATCCGCATCGCCACCATGGTGGCGGCCTCGGCCTCGACCGCCAAGTCGGCCAGCACGTTGCGCATCAACGGCTGGTCGATCAGGTATGCGCCGAACACCTTGCGGTACTGGGCGTGATGCATCGCATGGGTGACGCCGGTGCGCATACTGGTGGCGCTGCCCAGCGCGCAGTCGAGCCGGGTCAGGTTGACCATCTCGATGATGGTCGGCACGCCGCGGCCTTCCTCGCCGACCAACCAGGCGGTGGCGCCGTCATATTCGACTTCGGCCGACGCGTTGGCGCGGTTGCCGAGCTTGTCCTTGAGCCGCTGGAGAAATATGCGGTTGCGCGCGCCGTCGGGCAGTATCCGCGGCACCAGAAAGCACGACAGGCCGCCGGACGCCTGCGCCAAGACCAGGAAGATGTCGCACATCGGCGCTGAGGTGAACCACTTGTGGCCGGTGAGGCGGTAGGAGCCGTCGGCGTTGCGGACGGCTTCGGTGGTGCCGGCGCGGACGTCGGAGCCACCCTGCTTCTCAGTCATCGACATCCCGGCGGTGATGCCGATCTTGGTGGCCGGCACCTTCAGCTCCGGGTCGTACAGACGACTCGTCAGCAGCGGTTCGTAAACAGCGGCGAGGCCGGGGTTGCAGCGCAGCGCCGGGACGACGGCGTAGGTCATCGAGATCGGGCACATATGGCCGGGCTCGGCGGTCCACACCGACGTCTTGGCCGCGCGAACCACGTGTGACCCGGGCCGGTTGTCGGACCACGGCGCGGCGTGCAGACCGTGTTCGACCGCGGCGCGCATCAGCTCGTGGTAGGCCGGGTCGTATTCGATTTCGTCGACGCGGTGGCCGTAGCGGTCGTGGGTGCGCAGCACCGGTCGATTACGCTCGGCCAGCTCGCCCCAGCGCTGGGTCTGCCGGGATCCCGAGATCGCGCCGACCTCGGTCACTTCGTCGAGGCCCCACTGGCCGCCTTCGCGGATCAGCGCCTCGATGAGTACCGGCGATGTCGCGGGGTTGTGATTCTCCAGCGGCGGAACCTGATTGGTGACGACATGGGTGTCGGGCATGGCAGTAACTGTTACATTATTTCGACAATCGCACAAGTGGTGTAAGGCTAGCCGTCGAGGTGCTCACGCAAGAAGGCAATGTCGTCCTTGCGGCCGGCGTCGGCCGTCTCACAGATCACCGGTGCGTCGGCCGCCCGGACCACCGCGACCAACAACTGCGGATCGATCTTGCCCTTGCCCAGGTTGGCGTGCCGATCAGCGCCTGACCCCGCGGCGTCGCGAGAGTCGTTGCAGTGCAGCAGGTCGATTCGGCCGGTGATGCGTTTGATTCGTTCGACGGAATCGATCAGCGCCTCCCCCGCCGCCCAGGCGTGACAGGTGTCGAGGCAGAAGCCGATTCCGGTGTCACCGATGTTCTCCCACAGGCGTGCGATGGTGTCGAAGTAGCGAGCCATGGCGTGATCGCCCCCGGCGGTGTTCTCCAGATACACCGGAACATCGGTCTGCAACCGCTCCATCGCCTTGCGCCAGCGTTCGCACCCGGCGTCGATGTCGTTGTCGTCGGCATGCCCGCCGTGCACGATGACGGCGGTGGCGCCGATCTCAGCGGCCGCGTCGCAGGTGTCTTGGAGGATCTTGCGCGACGGGATCCGCACCCGGTTGTTCGCCGAGGCGACGTTGATCAGGTATGGCGCATGCACGTACAGCGGCACGGCGGAATGCCACAGCGCGGCGGCGTCGTCGCGCGGTTTGGGCTTCTTCCAGCTCTGCGGGTCGCCGAGGAAGAACTGCACGACGTCGGCGCCGTCGGCCTGGGCCGCAGCCAGCGGGTCTTCCGTGCGCACATGTGAACCGATCAGCACGGCGGCCAGTCTAGTGAGCACGCCCGCCGCCCCTCTCGCGAGCAGACGCAAAAGTCTCCGACACGCCGGTGATTACGGGACTTTCGCGTCTGCTCAGCCGGCTAAACGAGCCGCTAAGTGGAAGTTGACGCGGGCGACGAGGCCGATCGGATCACCGCGGATGTCGTCGACCGTCATCGGAATGGTGATCCAGCCGCACTCCTGCAGTCGGGCCGTCTTCAGCCGATCGTGCAGCAGCGCGTCGCGGCCCAGGTGCCATTGCACGCTGTCGTATTCGGCGACCACCTTCGCCTCCGGCCAGGCGAAGTCCACCCGCCACTGTCGGTCGTAGCGGTCGACGATGACGTGTTGCAGCAACGGCGCCGGCAGTCCGCCGTCGATGAACACCAGGCGTGCTTCGGATTCCATCGCGGACTCTGCACGCCCATCGGCGCAATCGATCAACGCCCGTACTTTGACGATGCCGCGACGTCCTTTCTGTTCGCGAATCGCATTGCGCAGCTCGGTTTCGGTGCAGGCGGCGGCTCGTAGCGCCGCGTCGAGGGTGGCCAGAACGCGCGGACGCCGCAAGGTCCGCGCCACCTCGACCGCCGTCCAGGCCGGCGCGGTCGCCATCCGGTTGTTCACCCGTCGCAGCGGTGCGCCCAGGCGCTGATGCACGATCAGAAACCTGGTCGGCCGCATTCGCACGCCCGGATCGAGGATGTGAATGCGTGAGGTGTTCTCGGTGTCGAAGCCGTGCAGTGCCGCCGCAGTGCCCATGCACGCAACGATCGGCCGGCTCGTCGTCAGATCCAAGGCGGCCAGCCTGGTCAGCGCGTCGGGCTCGCCAAGCGTGTACACCCCGTGCCAGACCCGAACGAGAATGCCGGCCCGCACCAGCGAAGCCAGGCGCTTGCGAGACATCAGTGTCAGCAGTTCGGCGGTCGTCGCCAGCCCGTCGGCACGCACGCCGGAAGCATCATGGAATGCTCACCCAGCGGCCAGTCAACCCGTTTGACGCTGGGGACAGCTGCGCCACCAGACGCAAAAGTGTCTGTTTGCCCGGCGTGTCGGAGGCTTTTGCGTCTGCTCGCGCAAGGGACGGGACGCAACGAAAAAGCCCCGGGCGAACCCGGGGCTTTCTTCGTGCACCGATCGGTAGCGGGGACTACCGGTAGTCCGAATAACCGTAGTCGTCCAACGGGACCGCGACACCGGTGGCCGCACCGAAGTCCGGGCTGTAGTACTGATCCTCGTACGACGGGATCGTGTACGCCGCGGCCCGCGCCTCCTCGGTGGGCTGCACCTGGATGTTGCGGTAGCGGTTGATGCCGGTACCGGCCGGGATGAGCTTACCGATGATCACGTTCTCCTTCAGACCGTTGAGCCTGTCGCTGCGGCAGTTGATCGCCGCATCGGTCAGCACCCGGGTGGTCTCCTGGAACGACGCCGCGCTCAGCCACGAGTCGGTGGCCAGCGACGCCTTGGTGATCCCCATCAGCACCGGACGACCGGCGGCGGGTTCGCCGCCCTCGGCCACCACCCGGCGGTTCTCCGCCTCGAACTCCGCACGGTCGATCAGCGAGCCGGGCAGGAACTCCGTCGAGCCCGAGTCGATGATGGTGACGCGACGCAGCATCTGCCGCACGATCACCTCGATGTGCTTGTCGTGGATCGACACACCCTGCGCCCGGTAGACCTCCTGAACCTCCTTGACGAGGTGGATCTGCACCTCGCGGGGGCCCTGCACCCGCAGCACCTCGTGCGGGTCGGCGGAGCCTTCCATCAGCTGCTGGCCGACCTCGACGTGGTCGCCGTCGGTGAGCAGCCGCTCGGTGCCGTCCTCGTGCTTGAACACCCGCAGCCGCTGCCGCTTGGACAGCTTGTCGTAGACCACTTCCTCGCCACCGTCGTCCGGAACGATGGTGATCTTGAAGAAGCGCTCGTCGTCCTCCAGCCGCACCCGGCCGGTGACATCGGCGATGGGCGCCTTGCCGCGGGGCACACGGGCCTCGAAGAGCTCCTGCACGCGGGGCAAACCGCCGGTGATGTCCTCACCGACACCACCCTGGTGGAACGTCCGCATGGTCAGCTGGGTACCGGGCTCACCGATGGACTGCGCGGCCACGATGCCGACTGCCTCACCGATGTCGACCAGCTTGCCGGTAGCCATCGAGCGCCCGTAGCAGGTGGCGCACACGCCGGTGCCGGTGGTGCAGGTCAGCACCGAGCGGACCTTGATCTGCGTGATGCCGGCCGCCAGCAGGGCGTCGATCGAGGGGTCACCCAGGTCGTGACCGCGCGCCACGACGACGTTGCCGTCGCCGTCGACCGCGTCGGTGCCCAGCGTGCGGGCATAGGCCGACGTTTCGATGAACGGGTCGCGGATCAGCGTGCCGTCGGGCTGACGTTCGGCCAGCTCGACCATGATGCCGCGCTCGGTACCACAGTCGGTCTCGCGAACGATGACGTCCTGGCTCACATCGACCAGACGACGGGTCAGGTAACCCGAGTCGGCGGTACGCAATGCGGTGTCCGCCAGACCCTTCCGCGCGCCGTGGGTGTTGATGAAGTACTCCAACACTGTCAGGCCTTCACGGAACGACGACTTGATCGGCCGTGGGATGAACTCACCCTTCGGGTTGGTCACCAGGCCCTTCATGCCGGCCAGCGTTCGGGTCTGGGTGAAGTTACCGGTGGCACCCGATTCCACGATCGTAATGATCGGGTTGTCGGCGGGGTAGTGCTCGCGCAGTGCCTCACCAACCTGGTCGGTGGCTTCCTTCCAGATCTCCACCAGCGCCTCGTTGCGCTCGTCATGGTTCACAGCACCGCGCTGGAACTGCTTCTCGACCTTGTCGGCGCGGGCTTCGTAGGCATCGAGGATCTCCTGCTTACGCGGCGGAACCAACACGTCGGCCATGGAGACCGTGACGCCGCTTCGGGTCGCCCAGTAGAACCCGGCGTCCTTGAGCTTGTCGACGGTCTGCGCCACCACGATCATCGGGTAACGCTCGGCCAGGTCGTTGATGATGGCGGCCTGCACCTTCTTGTGCATCTGCTTGTTCACGAACGCATAGCCCAGCGGCAGCAGCTCGTTGAACAGCACCCGGCCCAGCGTCGTGTCGGCCAGCCAGGCGTCACCCGGGTGCCAGCCGTGCGCACCGAACAGCGCAGCCTCGACCTCGGCGGGCGGACGCAGCTGCGTCAGTCGCACCTTGATCTTGGCGCGCACACTCAACGTGCCGCGGTCCATCG
>CAVZPS010000003.1:0-791147 GCA_963777275.1 uncultured Actinomycetota bacterium | reverse complement strand
TGCCTAACTACATCTTCGGAGATTGGCTACGTGCTCCCCAACGGCCCTATCTGCGTCATCGCAGCGGACACGAGGAGCGTGGATGCCTCGCCATAATGGCCGCATTGCGAACATCTGTTAAGGAAACTTGTCGGATTGCTTCCCTATTCGCTGCTTAAGAGTTACCTTAACGTCACCTGAAATTAGGGAGGCTGGGCGATGGCCGGTCGGCGTAGCAGCAAGCGCGATAAGCGGTTTAACAAAGCCACGGCCCGCACGCGTCGTCGGCTGGTGGGTTGGGGTACGGGTGCCGGCGCGGTACTGGCGTTCGGGCTGAGCCCATTGGTCGGCGCGCCGTCCGCCCAGGCCGACGTTTTGGACGTCATCATCGACCCGCTAATCAACGCAATCGGTGGTTCCCTGAGCGGTCTAGTCGATCCCTTAGCCAGTCTTGACCTCTTCGGGGGTGCCAATCCTTTCGCCAGTTTGGATCTAAGCGGCCTGAGCTTGCCTGCCCTCGATTTGCCTGCCCTCGACGCAGCAGGAGCCAGCGGTCTCGGCACGGGTTCGCTTGATTCGGCGTTGCAGTTGCCCACCGAGTCGCTGGTTGCCTTGAGCTCGACTGATCCGCTGTCGGCGGCGTCGTCGTCGTCCACTGATCTTGCACAGCTATACGACACTTTCTTCTACGAACCGATTCACACCCTCGATCAGGCCTGGATCGCCAGCCCATTCGGTGCACTGGTCGACAACAACCTCAATGCGGTTTATCAAGATTTCGGTGGCCAGGGCATCCTGATCGGCAACGGTGTTGACGGAACGATGGCAGACCCCAATGGCGGTGCTGGTGGGTTGTTCTTCGGCGACGGCGGAACCGGCTACGACCCGACTACGGCCGGTGTGGCCGGCGGTGAGGGTGGGGCTGCCTTCTTCGGCAACGGCGGCGACGGCGGGATGGGCGGCGCTGACGCGGACGGTGGCGCCGGTGGTAGCACCGTATTCGGCATCGCCGGTAACGGCGGGGCCGGCGGGGCGGGTCTGCCGGGCGCTGACGGCGGCGACGGCGGGGCCGGCGGCAACGTGACCGGTTTCTTCTTCGGTAACGGCGGTAATGGCGGGGCCGGCGGGGCCGGCGGGGCCGGTGCTGATGGCGGGCCCGGCGCCGACGGCTAGCGTCCAGTACTAACGCCACGGCCGGCATCGCCGGCACCAAGGCGGGGCCGGCGGGGCCGGCGGGACCGGTGGCCATGGCGCGACGCTGATCGGCGATGGCGGTAACGGCGGGCTTGGTGGGGTGGGTGGGCTCGGCGGTAACGGCGGGCTCGGCGGGGCCGGCTATGACGCCAGCACCGACCCAATGGCAGCCGCGGGCGCGGCCGGCGGCAACGGCGGTGCTGGTGGCAACGGCGCGGCCGGCGGTAACGGCGGGCCCGGCGGCAACGGTGGCGCGTCGGGCCTGTTTGGTAGCGCGGGCACCAACGGCAACGGGGGTAACGCCGGCAACGGCGGCAACGCCGGCACACCGGGTAACGCCGGGTCCGGCGCGGCCGGCGACGCCAGTGACCCCACGGGCGGGGCCGGCGGCAAAGGCGGTAACCCGGGTGCGGTCGGCACCGGCGGCAGCGGGGGCGCGGCGGGCACCGGCGGCATCGGTGGAACCGCGGGCGATACGGCACCAACGGTGCCGCGGTCACCAGCGCGGCCGGTAACGGCGGGGCCGGTGGCGCCGGCTACAGCTTCACCAACACCGGCACCGGTGCGGCCGGCGGCACCGGCGGCAACGGCGGTAACGGCGGGTCGGTCGGCAACGGCGGTAACGGCGGAGCCGGCGGCAACGGCGACACCGGCGGCAACGGCGGCCCGGGCACCGACGGCACGGCTCGATTCCTAACGCCACCGGCGGCGGGCCTGGCACCCCAGGCGGAGCCGGCGGAGTCGGCGGCCACGGCGGCAACGGCGGTGCGCTGGCCGCCAACACCGCCGGTAACGGCGGGCTGGGCGGCAACGGCGGTGACGGCGGGTCCGGTGGCACCGGCGGCACCGGCTATGACGCGGCCACCGGCACCGTCGCGGGCGCGGCCGGCGGCAACGGCGGCGGCGGCGGCAACGGCGCGGCCGGCGGGCTCGGCGGTAACGGCGGCAACGCCGGCACCGCCCAGGGCGGTGCGGTGGTCGGCACCAACGGCAACGGCGGGCTCGGCGGCAACGGCGGCAACGCCGGCACCCCCGGTAGTGGCGGGGCCGGCGCGGCCGGTGACGCCGCCACCCCCGACGCCGGCAACGGCGGCAACGGCGGCAACCCTGGCAGCGCCGGTAACGGCGGGGCCGGCGGCCGCGCGGGCACCACGATCGGAGGCGGCGGCACCCACGGCGCCACCGGCGGCAACGGTGCCGCGGTCACCAGCGCGGCCGGTAACGGCGGGGCCGGTGGCGCCGGCTACAGTTTCACCAACACCGGCACCGGTGCGGCCGGCGGCACCGGCGGCAACGGCGGTAACGGCGGGTCGGTCGGCAACGGCGGTAACGGCGGAGCCGGCGGCAACGGCGATCACCGGCGGCAACGGCGGCGCCGGGCACCGACGGCACGGCTCCGTCCTAACGCCACCGGCGGCGGGCGGCACCCAGGCGGAGCCGGCGGAGTCGGCGGCCACGGCGGCAACGGCGGTGCGCTGGCCACCAACACCGCCGGTAACGGCGGGCTGGGCGGCAACGGCGGTGACGGCGGTACGGTGGCACCGGCGGCACCGGCTATGACGCGGCCACCGGCACCGTCGCGGGCGCGGCCGGCGGCAACGGCGGCGGCGGCGGCAACGGCGCGGCCGGCGGGCTCGGCGGTAACGGCGGCAACGCCGGCACCGCCCAGGGCGGTGCGGTGGTCGGCACCAACGGCAACGGCGGGCTCGGCGGCAACGGCGGCAACGCCGGCACCCCCGGTAGTGGCGGGGCCGGCGCGGCCGGTGACGCCACCACCCCCGACGCCGGCAACGGCGGCAACGGCGGCAACCCTGGCAGCGCCGGTAACGGCGGGGCCGGCGGCCTCGCGGGCACCACGGTCGGAGGCGGCGGCACCCACGGCGCCACCGGCAACGACGGTGCCGCGGTCACCAGCGCGGCCGGTAACGGCGGGGCCGGTGGCGCCGGCTACAGCTTCACCAACACCGGCACCGGTGCGGCCGGCGGCAACGGCGGCAACGGCGGTAACGGCGGGTCGGTCGGCAACGGCGGTAACGGCGGAGCCGGCGGCAACGGCGACACCGGCGGCAACGGCGGCCCGGGCACCGACGGCACGGCTCTGATTCCTAACGCCACCGGCGGCGGGCCGGCACCCCAGGCGGAGCCGGCGGAGTCGGCGGCCACGGCGGCAACGGCGGTGCCGCTGGCCACCAACACCGCCGGTAACGGCGGGCTTCGGCGGCAACGGCGGTGACGGCGGGTCCGGTGGCACCGGCGGCACCGGCTATGACGCGGCCACCGGCACCGTCGCGGGCGCGGCCGGCGGCAACGGCGGCGGCGGCGGCAACGGCGCGGCCGGCGGGCTCGGCGGTAACGGCGGCAACGCCGGCACCGCCCAGGGCGGTGCGTGGTCGGCACCAACGGCAACGGCGGGCTCGGCGGCAACGGCGGCAACGCCGGCACCCCCGGTAGTGGCGGGGCCGGCGCGGCCGGTGACGCCACCGACCCCCGACGCCGGCAACGGCGGCAACGGCGGCAACCCTGGCAGCGCCGGTAACGGCGTGGCCGGCGGCCTCGCGGGCACCACGATCGGAGGCGGCGGCACCCACGGCGCCACCGGCGGCAACGGTGCCGCGGTCACCAGCGCGGCCGGCAACGGCGGGGCCGGCGGGGCCGGCTATGACGAAAGCGTCAACCCCGGCAGCGGGCTGGCCGGTGGCACCGGCGGCAACGGCGGCAACGCCGGCTCAGTCGGCAACGGCGGTAACGGCGGGGCCGGCGGCAACGGCGCCTCCGGTGCTGATGGCAGCACCGGTACGCCCGACGCCACCGATGGAGGCACCGGCATCGACGGTCAGGCCGGCGGGGCCGGCGGCACCGGCGGTAACGGTGGCAACGCCGGCAATCTGGCGGCCAACACCGCCGGCAACGGCGGGCTCGGCGGCAACGGCGCTGACGGCGGGACCGGCGGTGATGGCGGCTCTGGCGTCGGCTAGGCCTCGCAGGCGGCAATGGCGGTACCGGGGGCAACGGCGGCAACGCCGGCGCCGGTGGTCTCGCCGGGACGGGCGGTAGCGGTGCTAGCAACGGTGCCTCCGGCATCGGCGGTCTAGGCGGCGACGGCGGCGATGGCGGCACCGGCGATAATGGCGCGGCTGGCACCGGCAACGGAGGTCCCGGCGGCGACGCCTTCGCAGGCGGCACCGGCGGCGACGGCGGCGCGGGCGGCGCCGGAGTAGGCGGCATCAACGGCGGCGACGGCGGCAACGGCGGCGACGGCGGCAACAGCGGCTATGGCGGCAACGGCGCCGATAGCACCAACGGCAACGGCGGCATTGGCGGCAACGGCGCCAATGGCGGCGCCGGCGGCAACGGCGGCACCGCAACCGACGGCGGCGACGGCGGCGCCGGCGGCGACGGCGGCGCCGGCTACCAGGGCGGCGCCGGCGGCAGCGGAGCCACCAGCGGCGGCGCGGGTAACGGCGGCAACGGCGGCAACGGCGGCGACGGCGGGAAAGGTGGCGAAGGCGGCGACGCCACCGGCGGTGGCAATGGCGGGGCCGGTGGCAACGGCGGAGCGATTGGGAGCAGCGACGGCACCTACTACCCGAATGGCGGCATCGGCGGCACCGGAGGCGGCGTTCAAACCGGCGTCGAGGGCACCGGCAACGGCGGCAACGGCGGCAACGCCGGAGCCGGTGGCAACGGCGGCAACGGCGGTACCGCAAATGACGGTGGCAACGGCGGCAACGGCGGCAACGGCGGCACTCGCGGCGCCGCCGGCGACATCAACGGCGGCGGCTACGGCGGCACCGGCGGTTACGACGGCGGAAATGCCGGCAATGGCGGCGCCGGCGGTAACGGCGGCAACGGTGGCGTGGCGGTATCGCAACCGGCGCTGGCACCGGAGGCAACGGCGGCGATGGCGGCGATGGCAGCCTCGGCGGCGACGGCGGCCAGGGCGATCGCTACGTCCCTCGGCGGCACCGGCGGCAACGGCGGCAACGGCGGCAACGCCGGCGCCGGAGGCACCGGCAGCATCGACGGCAGCGCTGGCACCGGCGGCAACGGCGGCGGCGGCGGCGGCGGCGGCTTCGGCGGCTCCGGTTACGACAGCTCCGGCGGCCCCGTAAATGGCGACGGCTTCGCGGGCGGCAACGGCGGCGGCGGCGGCAACGGCGGCGAAGGCGTCGGCGGCATCAACGGCGGCAACGGCGGCAACGGCGGCGGCGGCGGCGAAGGCGGCTTCGGCGGCGACGTTTACAGCGGCAACGGCGACGGCGGCAACGGCGGCAACGGCGGGACCGGCGGCAACGGCGGCACCGCAACCGACGGCGGCGACGGCGGCAACGGCGGCTACGGCGGCGGCGGCGGTGCCGGCGGCAACGTCGACGGCGGCGGCAACGGCGGCAACAGCGGCGACGGCGGCAACGGCGGCAACGGCGGCGGCGCAACCGGCGGCGGCAACGGCGGCAACGGCGGCGGCGGCGGCTCCGGTTATTCCGACGGCGGCGGCAGTGGCGGGGTTGGCACCGGCAGTAGCAACGGCGGCAACGGCGGCGCGGCCGGCACCGGTGGCAACGGCGGTAACGGCGGCACCGCAAACGACGGCGGCAACGGCGGCAACGGGGGCAACGGGGGCGCCGCCCCAGGCCCCGGCAACGGCGGCGGCGCAACCGGCACCGGCCACGGCGGCAACGGCGGTGCCAGCGCCGCAGGCGGCAACGGCGGCAACGGCGGCGACGCGGCCGGCGGCGGCAACGGCGGCACCGGCGGCACCGGCGGCACCGGGAGTACCGGCAACGGCTTGGGCGGTTACGGAAGCAAGCCCGGCACCGGCAGCGCCAGCGGGATCGGCGGGACCGGCGGCAACGGCGGCGACGCAACCGGCGGCGGCAACGGCGGCACCGGTGGGACCGGCGGCAATGGCGGCGGTGGCTACGGCGCCAGCATCGCCGGCGGGACCGGCGGCGGCGGCGGCACAGGCGGGACGGCAAACGACGGCGGCGCGGGCGGCGGCGGCGGCAACGGAGGCAACGGCGGCAACGGCAACGACGCCGCCGGCTACATCGAAGCGAACGGCGACGGCGCCGTGGGCGGCAACGGTGGCAACGCCGGCTCCGGCGGCAACGGCGGCTACTCCTTCGGTGGCACAGCTGGCACCGGTGGCACAGGTGGCACCGGCGGCGACGGAGGCCAGGGGAGCTTCGGCAACGGCGAGAACAACACCGTCGGCGGCCAAGGCGGTGGGGGCGGTCAAGGCGGAGCCGGCGGCACCGGCGGTGACACCCCAGCCGGCGGAACCAACGGCGACGGCGGCGCAGGCGGCGCCGGCGGCACCGGCGGCAGCGGCGGCGACGACACGACCTCCGCCACCGGTACTCCTTATACCGAGGTTATCGGTGGTGGTGGCGGTGGTGGCGGCGCAGGCGGCTCCGGCGGCCCCTCCGGCGTCGGAACCGGCAGCGGCGGCATCGATGGAATGGGCGGGGCCGGCGGCGACGGCGGCGCTGGGGGCACCGCGTCCACCACAGGCACGTACGCGTCCGCTGGCTACGGCGGTGACGGCGGTGCAGGCGGCGCCGGTGCGGCCGGCTCTGGCGGCGGAGGCGGATCAGCCGGCGCCGGCGGTGGCGGCGGCGCGGGCGGCGAGGCGGAAACAGATGGCTTCGGCATCGGCGGTGGTGGCGGCGGCGGCGGCGGGGCAGGCTCCGCTGCAGGGGTCGCCGGCGACGGCGGCACCGGCGGCAGCGGCGTAGGCGGCTTCGGCGGCCCCGCCGGCGACGGCGGCAGCGGTGCGGCAGGCAGCGACGGCGCCGGCGGCGGCGGTGGCGGCGGTGGCCTCGGCTACACCTTCGAAAGCCACGGTGGCAATGCCGACGGCAGCCAGGGCGGCATCGGCTCCGCCACCGGACCCGGCGGGCCGAACAGCGGAGGCAACGGCGGCGGCATCGGCGGCGGCGGCGCTGGCGGCGAAAGCGCATACATCGGCGGCGGCGGCAGTCCCGGCCGGTCCGGCTAACACGCCCAACACCGGCGGTGACGTCCGGGATTGGCCGCCACGGCGCGACCGGCGCAGCGGGGGTCGGCGGCCGCCCGCAGCCCGTCCGCCTTGCCGGTGCCACTGGCGGTGCCGACGAGAGCTGGGTAACGGCGGCGGCACCCGGCGGCCGAGGCGACCACACGACCGCGGGCCCAGACGCCGGGTCAACGACGGGTAGGGCGGGGCCGTCGCCCGCTCGCTCTTGAATGGCACGAACGCAGCAAGGTGACTATTGACGCACAACAATTAAGCGAGCGCTTGCGTTTAATTTTTAAGAGCCGCTCACCGGCGGGGCGCGGCGCCATGTCCGCGACATAGGCGTCGCGGCCCTCTTGGTCCAGCGGGGCGGCGCCGTAGAGCTGGTCAGGACGCAGGAAGCTGTCGGCTTCGGCGACGTGCACCCATTCCAGCAGATGCGGATCGGTGGCGTCACATGGCGGTGATCGCCGAGAAGCTCGGCGTGGTCGACCCGCCGCGCACCGACGCGAATTGACGCAACGCCTGAACGATTTCCGGCCGGAGTTGAGCAGTTCACCGAGGCGCGCGATGCCGCCCGGTTCCTCTTGCTGACGCCGCCGCTGCCGTTGGCGGCTCGGGCGCCCTACGGCGTGCTGGCCGCAACCGCGGTGGCGATGCTGCCGTTGTGGGCCCGCATGCCGCTGCTGCTGCCGTACTTTCCACCGGTCGAGCTCACGGTGCGTGCGCACGGTCGGGCGAGCGTTGGTCGGCGGCATCCGGTGGGTGCTGCCCGCCGCCGGCTGAAGCGGGCGCTCTACGCGGCGGCTGTCGCTGGCCGGCGACGATGTCGACGAACATGCGGTGGATCCGTCGATCCCCGGTCATCTCCGGGTGAAACGCCGTGGCGAGAACCGATCCCTGCCGCACCGCAACCACATGATCCGCGGCGCGGGCCAGCACCTGCACGTCCGCCCCGATGCGCTCCACCCACGGTGCCCGAATGAACACCGCGTGCACCGGCTCCGTCCAAACCCGCGAACGTCAGATCGCCCTCGAACGAGTCGACCTGACGTCCGAAAGCGTTGCGCCGCACGGTGATATCGAGCGCTTTCAACGGAACCGCGGCGCGCCCGCCAGCTACCGGCGTCAAGGATCTCACTGGCCAGCATGATCATTCCCGCACAGGCACCGTAGGCGGGAAGCCCTTCGGCCAGCCGCGCGCGCAGCGGCTCCAGCAGGTCCAGCTCGCGCAGCAGGTGGCTCATCGTGGTCGATTCACCGCCGGGGATCACCAGACCGTCCACGGCGTCGAGTTCGTTGCGCCGGCGCACCGGTACCGGGTCGGCGCCCACCTCACCCAGCGCTGTCAGGTGCTCCCGGGTGTCGCCCTGCAGCGCCAAGACGCCGACGCGCGGCGCATTCATATGGCGCCGCTCCTCCTCATCGCTTCGCTCTGCATCGTCGCCGGCGCGGTCATTCGGCGCCGCTGGGCGCGGCCCGCGCTTGTGCCGGGTCAAACCCTCCTGCACCACCGTGGCGATCAGCTCGCCGTGCTGGGTGAAGATCTTGCCCTGCGTCAGCGCCCGACCGTTGCAGGCCGACGGCGAGGACTGGTCGTAGAGCAGCCATTCGTCGGCCCGGAAGCTGCGCATGAACCACATCGCGTGGTCCAGTGACGCGATCTGCAGATTCTCCCGCTCGCGCATGTGCGTGACCTGCGCTGAACCCAGCAGCGTCAGGTCACTCATGTACGCCAGCGCGCAGATGTGCAGCACCGGGTCGTCGGGCATCGGGTCGCGGTGGCGGAACCACACCTGCTGCTGAGAAGCTTTGCCCGGCAGGCGGTCCAGCATGTCCTGCGGCACTATTCGGACGTCCCACTCCTCGAATTGGCGAAACCCGGCGTCGTCGAAGACCCTGACCGACTTCAGCCCCGGCAGATCGTCCGGCGGCGGCGCCGACGGCATCACGTCCTGATGTTCGATGCCGGTCTGCGTCGTCTGAAACGACGCCGACATGGAGAAGATCGTCTCGCCGTGCTGCACGGCGTTCACCCGCCTGGTGCAGAACGAGCCGCCGTCGCGAAGACGTTCGACGATGAACACCGTGGGGGCTTGCGCATCTCCGGACCGCAGGAAGTATCCGTGCAACGAGTGCACCCGGTAGCGCGGTTCAACGGTGCGAACCGCCGACACCAGTGATTGGCCGGCTACATGCCCACCGAAAGTTCGCTGGAAAAACCCGGATTCGGGGCTGAACACACTGCCGCGGTAGATGTTGACCTCGAGCTGCTCGAGATCGAGGATCTGCTCGATCGCCACGCTATCGTCTGCTCTTCGCGCAACCGCTCATCGCCGTTGGTTACCAGCCGCGCTCGGCCAGGCGGTGCGGCTGCGCGATCTGCTCGACGTTGATGCCCACCATCGGCTCCCCCAGCCCGCGCGACACCCGGGCCAGCACGTCGGGGTCGTCGTAGAAGGTGGTGGCTTTGACGATGGCCGCAGCGCGCTGGGCGGGATCACCGGACTTGAAGATGCCCGACCCGACGAACACACCCTCGGCGCCCAGCTGCATCATCATCGCCGCGTCGGCGGGTGTCGCGATGCCGCCGGCGGTGAACAAGGTGACCGGCAGCTTGCCCGCCCTGGCCACTTCGACAACCAAGTCGTGCGGGGCCCGCAGCTCTTTTGCCGCCACGTACAGCTCGTCCTCGGACAACGACGTCAGCCGGCGGATCTCGCCGCCGATGGCGCGCATGTGGGTGGTGGCGTTGGAGACGTCGCCGGTGCCTGCTTCACCCTTGGACCGGATCATCGCCGCGCCCTCACTGATGCGCCGCAACGCCTCCCCCAGATCGGTGGCCCCGCAGACGAACGGCACGGTGAAGTTCCACTTGTCGATGTGGTGGGTGTAGTCGGCGGGCGTGAGCACCTCGGACTCGTCGACGTAGTCCACGCCGAGGCTCTGCAGAATCTGCGCTTCGACGAAATGGCCGATTCGCGCTTTGGCCATCACCGGAATGGTGACCGCGGAAATGATGCCCTCGATCATGTCGGGGTCGCTCATCCGCGACACCCCGCCCTGGGCACGGATGTCGGCGGGAACACGTTCCAGGGCCATCACCGCGACGGCCCCGGCGCCCTCTGCGATGCGGGCCTGCTCGGAGTTGACGACATCCATGATGACGCCGCCCTTGAGCATCTCGGCCATGCCGCGCTTGACGCGCGCCGTCCCGGTTCGTCCGCTGCCGTTCTGCGCCCCGTTAATCACCGCTACCTCTGATTCGTTTTCCCATTGCCCATCCAGTGTAGTGATCGACGACCAGCCGTTACCCGGCTCAGTGCTCAGCGCGTGGCGGCGTCGAGCAGTACCTCGGCGGCCGCCTTGGCTGCCGCCGCGACATTCGGGTCGCGGTCCATTCGCGCGGCCAGCCCGCCGCCGTCGAAAAGCAGTTGAAGCTGGCGCGCCAGCACCGCCGGGTCAGCCGCGCCGGCATCAACGGCGAGTTCGGTGAACAGGCTGCGGATATCCGCGCGGTACTCGTCAGTGGCCTGTTCGATCAAGCCACCTTCGGGTGCTTCGGCGCTGGCGGTGATGAAGGCGCAACCGTGAAATCCCGGTTCGGAGAACAGGTTTGCCTGGACGTCGAAGACCGCCAGCAGCCGCCGACGGGGCTGGTCGTATCTTTTCCACGGTGTCCCGCAACCTGGCCACGGTCGCATCGTGTCGGCTCTTCAGGTAAGCCCGAACCAGGTTCTCTTTGCTGCCGAAGGTGTTGTACAGGCTCGCCTTGGCGACTCCGGCGTGCTCGATCACCCGGTCGATCCCGACGGTCTGCACCCCTTCGGCGTAGAACAGCTCATTGGCGGCTGCCAGCAGCCGTTCCCGGGCCGACTGCTTGGTGCTGCCGCGTTCGTTCGCGACGGCTGAGGCGGTAGTCATGAACCTCTCTCCTAGACAGACCGGTCTAGTCTACTCCGGTGTCAGCTTGTTGATCGTTGGCTGGGCTCCAGAACAACGACGGGGATGTCTCGCTGTCCTGCTTTCGCCCGATACTCCGGGAAATGTGGCCAATACTGCTCGGCGACCTGCCACAGCCGGGCCTTCTCGTCACCGAAGACCTCGCGGGCGCGTAGCTGATGCTTCACCGCGCCGTCCTGGACCCAGACGTCGGGGTGGACGCTCAGGTTGCCGTACCAGGCGGGGTTGGTTGCCGCACCCGCGTTGGACGCCACCGCAAGGTAGCTGTCGCCGTGCGGAATCCGAATGATCGGGGTTTTCCGCAACGCTCCGGTGCGGCCGCCGATTGTGGTCAAGATGACTACCGGCCTGCCCTCCATGGTGCCGCCGTCGGCTCCGTCGCTGGCCTCGTAACGCGCCACGTGGTCTCGAATGCGCTCGGTCGGGCTTGGCATGTAGGTGTTGGTCATGTTCTTCCAACCTTTCGAATGAGTTTCGATTCAGCCGGCATTTCAGATGGCGGTGCGGCCACCGTCGACGGGGACCACCGCGCCGGTGATGTAGCTCGCCTTCTCAGATGCCAGGAAAGCGATGACTTCGGCGATCTCCTCGGGTTGCGCGGCGCGGCCGAGCAGCGTGGTCGCCCCCAGACCGGTGATCAGGTCTTCTTCGGCGCCTCCGGTGTAGGCCGGTCCGGGTGCGACGGTGTTGACCCGCACGCCGGCGGGGCTGTATTCGGCAGCCCAGGCCCGGCTCATCGCCGTCAGAGCCGCTTTGGTCGCGCCGTAGGCGGCGGCGCCGGACAACCCGACGTGGCCGGCCGCGCTGTCGACGCTGACGATGCTGCCGTGGCCACGCTCGGCCATGCCCGGCGCCAGCGCGGCGACCAACTGGTAGGCGGCGCGGACGTTGGCGGCGAAAAGTTCGTCGAAGGTTGCCGTGTCGAGCTGGTCGGTCGGCCCGAACCAGGCGAAGCCGGCGTTGTTGACCAGCACGTCGACCGGGCCGGTCTCGCGAACCAGGCTGGCGGCACCGTCCGGTAGAGCCAGATCAGCGGCGACGAATCGAGCCCGTCCGCCGCGTTCTTCGATGGCTTTGACGGTGTCAGCACCGCGAACAACGTCGCGGCCGTGCACGATCACCTCGTAGCCCTGGTCGCTGAGCGCGAGGGCCGCCGCTCGGCCGATGCCCGAGGTCGCTCCGGTGACCAGGGCGGTGGACTGGCGGTTGTTCGATGTCGGTGTCATAACTTCTCCTTGGCGATTGACCAGCTCTGTCCTTTGCGCTAACTAGACAGACAGGTCTAATCAATCCCAGCGAGCCGTATGAGCTCGCTCACAGTGGAGGATCGTCCAGCGGCGATCGGACCACCGAGCGGGCGGCGGGGTGCACCGTTCGGTTTCCTGCGGGCGGCTAACCGCACGCTCGGGGCTGGTGGCTGGCGACGGGGTCACTGAATGAATCCACCGCCGCAAATCTGACCTAAAGCCTTCCGAAGTTTTCGCTGAGTTGTACCTTAAGGTTCGCTGAGGTCAATTTCGCACTGAAAGGCATCGGGATGAAGCACAGCAGCAAGCGGATTCGGCAGTCGCGGAATGCCAAGGCTCGCCGCGGTCGTCTTCTGGCGGGCGCGGGCGGCACTGCTGCGGCGTTCCTCGCGTTCGGGATGAGCCCGCTGGGCAGCGCGCCGCCCGCGCGTGCCGATGGGCTCGACCTGCTCATCGAGCCCATCATCGGTGCGCTGAGCAGCGTTGACCCCACGCTCGGTGTGGATCTGACCGGTTGGCTGACCAATCTCGACTCTGCGCTGGATTCGGCGTCGACCTTTGCTGCGTCGAGTCTGACCACTTCGTTGCCCAACGTCGACTCTGCTTTGTCAGCGGCTTCAAGCGTCGACCCCTCGAGTGCGGCCGGCTCGTCAACCGACCTGGCTCAGTTGTACGACCAGTTCTTCTACGAGCCGGTGCACACCTTTGACCAGCAGTGGATCGACGGCACGTCCATCTTTGGCCCGGGCACTGTGCAATTCAACGACTTTCATCAATTCACTTGACCCCAACCAGCTTCTGATCGGCAACGGAGTCGACGGCAGCGCCGCCGACCCCAACGGTGGGGCGGGTGGTTTGTTCTTCGGTGACGGCGGGACCGGCTACAGCGAGACTGGTGCTACGGAGGCCGGACTGGTCGGCGGTAACGGTGGCGCGGCCTACTTCGGCGATGGTGGCGACGGCGGGACCGGTGGCGCCGGCGCGGACGGCGGCGCGGGAGGCAACACCTTGTACGGCATCGCCGGTGACGGCGGCAACGGTGGGGGCGGAGTCGCCGACAGCAGCGGCGGATACGGCGGTAACGGCGGTAACGGCGGGGCCGGCGGGGCCGGCGGTAGCGCGACCGGCTTCTTCTTCGGCAACGGCGGCAACGGCGGAGAAGGTGGAGCCGGCGCGGCGGGCAGCCCTGGCTACACCGCGCCGGTCTATCCCGGCGGGGTTAACGGCGGCGATGGCGACGCCGGCGGTAACGGGGGCGCCGGCGGAGCCGGCGGTCAAGGTGCTGCGTTCATCGGTGACGGCGGCAACGGCGGACACGGGGGAATCGGTGGCGGCGGCGGCAACGGTGGGTTGGCCGGCAGCGGCTACTCCGCCACCACCGCCGGCGCGGTCGGCGGTCACGGCGGGGACGGAGGTGGCGGCGGCAAAGGCGGCAACGGCGGCGACGGCGGCGCCGGGGCTCGAGGCGGCCTGTTCGGCGCGACCGGCATGAACGGCAACGGCGGCGACGGCGGGACGGGCGGCAACTCCGGAGCGCCCGGCTACGGCGGGACCGGCGGCGCCGGCACCGCCGCCACACCCGACGGCGGGAAGGGCGGAGCCGGCGGGACTTCGGGCAGCGCAGGCGCCGGCGGCAACGGCGGGTCCAGCGGCACCGGCGGCACCGGCGGCACCCCAGGCAACGGCGGCGCCGGCGGCACCGGCGCCGACGGCGGGTCCGGCGGCACCGGCGGCGCAGGCTATGACGCCAACAATGACCTGACCGCCGCCCCGGGTACCGCCGGCGGTAACGGCGGTACGGGAGGCGCCGGCGGCAACGGCAGTGCCGGCGGGGTCGGCGGCACCGGCGGCAGCGGCCAGGGCGGCACAGTGGTGGGCGCTCACGGTGCCGACGGTAACGGCGGCACGGGCGGCAGCGGCGGCGGTGGTGGCACCGGCGGCAACGGCGCCTTAGGCGACACGGCAAGCCCTGACACCCAAACCATCGCCGGACAGGGCGGCAACGGCGGCGGCGGCGGTGCCGGCGGCAACGGCGGCGACGCCGTAGGCACTGGTAGCAACGGCGACGGTGGGGCCGGCGGGGGTGGTGGCACCGGTGGCAACGGCGGGAACAACGCGACCATCGCGTCCGGCAAGGCGCTCGCTTTCGGCGGCGGTGGTGGCGGCGGCGGAGCCGGCGGCGACGGCGGCAACGCCGGCACCGGCACCGGCAGCGCCGGCAGCGGCGCCATCGGTGGCACCGGCGGTGCAGGCGGTACCGGTGGCACCAGTACCAGCGTGGGCATCGGCGCGGCCACCGGAAGTAGGCGGCTTCGGCGGCGACGGCGGCGCTGGTGACGGCGCCGCTGGCGCGACCGGGGGCACCGGCGGCGCGGCGGCGGCGGCGGCGGCGGTGCCGGCCTCGCCGCTGGAAATGCAGCTGTCGGTGGTGGTGGTGGTGGCGGCGGCGGGGCCGCCTCGGCCGCCGGTGCGGCCGGCAACGGTGGCAACGGCGGTGGCGCCGTCTCCACCTACACCAGCCCGTCCCGCGGTAGGCAACGGCGGCGCCGGTGGGACGGGTGGCGCCGGCACCGGCGGTGGTGGCGGCGGCGGCGGCCTCTCCGCGCCCTCCTACCCGCTCGTCGAAGATGGGGGCCCCGGCGCCGATGGCGCCGATGGCGGGTACAGGCGGCACGGGCGTAACCGGCGGAGGCCACGGCGGCGCCCCGGGCATCGGCGGCTCGGGCGGCGAAGGCTTAGGTGGCGTCATCGGCAACGGCAGCCCCGGCCAGTCTGTCTCCTGAATCGGCGACGACCACGCAGGCGGGCCTTCCTGGTTGCCGGCTGTCGTATACCTGCCGGCCAGCCGCACGTTCGGCGTCGATCGTGCGGCTGGCCGCACGTTGGCCGTAGGGCCGCGTAACTCAGCGAATGGACTGCAGCTGGCGGCGCGGTCCCTCGAGGCTCGCCGACGCCATCGCGTTCGCATCGGCGAGCAATTCGGACAGTTGAAGCGGGTACACCGGCTCGCCGCAAGCCACCAGCTCCGCGATGTCCGCCGCTTGACACCACCGGAAGCAGTGAATGTAGCGGCGTTCCAGCTCGGTGCGGCCGGAGACGGACGGCTCGAACCGGCGGGTGCGGTGCACGAAGAAGAATTCCTGACTGTCAATCACCGAGCCGTTGAACTCGAACACCGCTTCCCGCCGCCAGATCGGCCCGACCATCGCCGTCGACGGGACTTGCAATCCGGTTTCCTCGGCCAGTTCGCGCGCGGCGGCGTCGGCCAACTGCTCGCCTGGCCGCACTTCACCGCCAACGGTGAACCACCACCTGGGGCCGGCGCCGTCGAGGTGCGCCGGGTCAGAACCGCACAACAACAGCACCGCGCCGTCCTCGTCGAGCAGCACCACCCGCGCCGACACCCGCTTGCCCACCGCCCCGAGACTGCGCATCGCCGCGGAGTGCGAGCGTTCGACGAACTCGAAATACTCCGGCAGCGGCGCAGTGCCGCCCAGTCGCAGCAACCGCACCATTGGCCGCTCCCCCAGCGCCCGGGTGTCCCGGACCGCGTCGTTGTGGAACCGGCGGGCCAGCAGCACCCGCGCTTCGGCGTCAGCCAACTCGGCGACCAGGGCCGACGGCAACGCCGACGGGTCGATAGTGGCCAGAGCTGCGGAAAGTTGGTTCTCGCAGGCTTCGCGGTCTTCCCGCGAGGCCCGTTCCGCCGCGTCGGCCAGCGCCGCCAACCGCTTGCCGGCCGCACCGCCGTAGATGTCGACCACTGAGCTGTTCAAGGCGCGCGCCACCACCGCGCGCCGCGCCAGCGCCGCGTCCAGGGCCTGCCAGGACAGGTCGTAGCGCACATGTAAGCGGTCGAGCCGGTGAGCCGTGTGGTAGATCGAGTTGGCGATCAACACGATCGCCGCGATCAGCACCCCGATCGCGACGGCCAACCAGATCATCAGCTCGCCACCTGCACTTTGGCGCCGGCGCCGGCCACCGTCTCGTAAACCCGCAGGATCTGGTCGGCCACCACCGGCCAGTCGTAGCGGCCGACCGCCTTACGCGCTTCGTCGATGTAGCGCTGCCGCACCGCGTCGTCTCGAAGCAGCTCGATCAGCCCGTCGGCCAACGCCGCGCCGTCACCGACGGGCACCAACCGTCCGATCACGCCGTCCCGCAGCACGCGGCGGAAGGCGTGCAGGTCGCTGGCCACCACCGCGGCGCCGGCGGCCATCGCCTCGACCAGCACGACGCCGAAGCTTTCGCCGCCGGTGTGCGGCGCGCAGTAGACGTCGGCGCTGCGCAGCGCCGACGCCTTGTCCGCATCGTCGACCTGCCCCAGGAAGCGCAGGTGTCTGACCAGATCGCCCGCTGCTTCGCGCACTTCGTCTTCGTCGCCGCGACCGACGACCAGCACCTGCACATCGGGGAAGTGCTCCACCAGCTTGGGCAGCGCGTCGAGCAGGACCGTCATGCCTTTGCGGGGCTCGTCGTAGCGGCCCAGGAACAGCACCGTTTTCCCCGCCCGCGGATACCCGTGCAGCCGCGGCGCACCGGCCAACGCGGCGACGTCGACGCCGTTGGGTATCTCCACCGCGTCAGAGCCCAGCGCCTCCATCTGCCAGCGGCGGGCCAGGTCGGACACGGCGATACGGCCGACGATCTTTTCGAGCAACGGCCGCAGCAGGCCCCGGACCACCGTCAACGTCAGCGATTTTGTGGTCGACGTGTGAAAGGTCGCCACGATCGGCCCCTCGGCCACCCGCAGCGCCCACATCGACAGGCTGGGCGCGTTCGGCTCGTGCAGGTGCAGCACGTCGAAGTCACCGTCGGCCAGCCACCGTCTGACCTTGCCGTGCACCATGGGGCTGAACTGCAGCCGAGCGATGGACCCGTTGTAGGGGATCGGGACGGCTTTGCCGGCCGAGACGACGTAGTCGGGCAGCTGGACATGCGGCGAGGACGGGGCGAGCACGCTGACCGTGTGCCCCCTGGTGCGCATCACCTCCGCCAGTTGCAGCACATGCGACTGCACCCCACCCGGCACGTCGAATGAGTACGGACACACCATGCCGATGCGCATCAGGACTCCTCCAGCCGGGCCCGTCGCGCGTCGGAGAGATCGGCCAGCCACTGCGGTTGCATCATGTGCCAGTCGGCGGGATGTGCGGCGATGTTGCGTGCGAACACGTCGGCCAGCGCCTGCGTGATGGCGCCGACGTCAACGCTGCCGGTGTCCAGTTCCGGAAAGAACCGCAAAACGGCCTCGCCGTTTTCGTACCACGAGTGAACCGGTATCAGCGCCGCCCCGGTGGCGACCGCCAGCTTGGCGGGTCCGACCGGCATCCGGGAGGGCTCACCGAAGAAGTTGACCGGCACCCCGGTGCGGGTGAGATCGCGATCGGCCATCAGGCACACCACCCGGTTCGCCGCTAGCCGTTCGCAGAGCAGCTCGAACGGCGGCCGCGCGCCGCCGGAAAGCGGAATCACCTCGAAGCCCAGCTGTTCGCGGTAGGCGATGAAGCGCCGGTACAGCGACTCGGGCTTGAGCCGCTCGGCCACCGTGGTGAACGTGCCGTACGTTTGCGCCAACCACACTCCGGCCATGTCCCAGTTGCCGCTGTGCGGCAACGGCAGCACCGCGCCGCGACCGGCGGCCAGCGCCGCCGCCAGTGCTTCGGTGCCCTCAGTGGATTCGTCGAGCCGTCGGGCCACCGCCCGGTGATCCATCGTCGGCAAGCGGAACGCCTCGCGCCAGTACCGGGCGTAGGAAGCCAGGGCGTCGCGCATCAGGGCGTCGGGCACCTGCGCCGGCGACACCCCGATGACCCGGGCCAGGTTCTTGCGCAGCTGCTCGGGCCCGCCGTTGCGGGCTGCGAAGCGTGCTCCGGCGTCGAATGCGTTGCGGGCGGCGAACTCCGGCATCGCCCGCACCACACGCCAACCGGCCGCGAAGCCCAGGTCGGTGACGGTGTCACTCAGCGAGCTGCTGCGCAACGCGGATCGCCGAAGAAGCGACGGGGTAGCGATCACGGCGCGCGCCTGCTCGCGCCGGGTTCCTGATCGGGCGAGCTGTGTCGCCGCGTCAGCGGTTCGGCCGCTCCGGGCGAGATCCGCACCGTGTGCAACCGCTGGACGCAGGTGATCACACTCGCCAGTGCCAGCGCCCACATGGCTATCGGCAGCGCCCACGGAAAGGCGTGGAAAGGCAAGTCGGACAGGCCGGCCCCGGCCAGCACGATGATCAACCGCTCCGGCCGTTCGATGATCCCGCCGTCGCCACGCAGGCCGCTGGCCTCGGCGCGCGCCTTGATGTAGGAGATGACCTGCGACGTCACCAGACAGATCATCGTGGCCGCGACCAGCGGGGGGCGGTGCAGACCGAACGCCGCCCACCACAACAGTCCGCAGAACACCGCGCCATCACTGATGCGATCGCAGGTAGCGTCCAGTACCGCCCCAAAGCTGCTGCCGCCGCCGCTTTCCCGCGCCATGGCCCCGTCGATCATGTCGAACATGACGAAGAACGCGATCGCGGCGGCGCCGGGAAACAACCGGCCGATCGGAAACAGCGTCAAAGCGGCCAGCACCGCCGCGGCGGTGGCCACGATGGTGACACCGTCCGCGGTGAAACCGGCCCGCAAGAACGCGCGGGCCAACGGCAGCGTGACGCGCGCGACGCCGTCGCGGGAGAACAGCTTACTCAATGGCGCCGCTCCTCCTGCCCTTTTCGGATCGCACTGCCCTGTTGATCGTCGCCGGCGCGCTCACGGCCCGGCCGCCCATTCCCCGGCCAGCAGGTGACGGGTGTCGCGCAGCAACTGCGGCAGAACTTTGGACTCCCCGATGATCGTGATGAAGTTCGCGTCGCCGCCCCACCGCGGCACGACGTGCACGTGCAGGTGTTCGGCCAGCGACCCGCCCGCCGAAGCGCCCAGATTCAGGCCGACGTTGAAGCCGTGCGGCCGTGACACGTTCTTGATGACGCGGATCGCTTTTTGGATGAACGACATCAGCTCCGCGCTTTCCGGGCCGGTCAACTCCTCCAGCTCCGACACCCGCCGGTACGGCACCACCATCAGATGCCCCGGGTTGTAGGGATAGAGGTTGAGCACCGCGTACGACCAGCTCGCCGCGAGCCACCACCAGACCGTCCTCGTCGGGCAGCTGCGGAATGTCGGTGAACGGCTGCGGCGGCTCAGAGTTCCCGGAGTTGTCGTGCCGCCGCGGAGCCTCGGCCAGGTAGCTCATCCGGTAGGGAGTCCACAGCCGCTGCAGGCGGTCGGAGTTACCGGCACCCCTGTCGATCAACGGCTGCTCGTCAGCCACCACTGCCCACCTTCAGCAGGTCAGCTGTCGGCGTTATGTTCTCGCGGCGGCCGATCCAATCCACGATCGCCGCAACCGCGTCGTCTCTTGCTACGCCGTTGATCTGGCTGCGGTCGCCGAACCGGAAGCTGACGGCATCGGCCTCGATGTCGCGGTCGCCGGCCAGCACCATGAACGGCACCTTCTGGTTGGTGTGCTGGACGATTTTCTTGGCCATCCGATCGTCGCTGACGTCCACATCCACCCGCACCCCGTGTGACCGAAGTTGTGCCGCAACCTCTTTCAAGTAGGGCACGTGACCGTCGGCGACGGGGATGCCGACCACCTGCACCGGCGCCAGCCAGGCCGGGAACGCACCGGCATAGTGCTCGGTGAGGATGCCGAAGAACCGCTCGATCGATCCGAACAGCGCGCGGTGAATCAGCACCGGTCGCCGGCGGCTGCCGTCGGCGGCGGTGTACTCCAAGTCGAAGCGTTCGGGCATGTAGAGATCCAGTTGGATGGTCGACACCTGCCACGTGCGGCCCAGCGCATCACGGGTCTGGACCGAGATTTTCGGGCCGTAGAACGCCGCGCCGCCGGGATCGGGCACCAGTTCCAGGCCCGACTCCTCGGCCACCGCGGCCAGCGTCGTGGTGGCCTCCTCCCACACCTCTTCGGAGCCGACGAACTTGTCCGGATCCTTGGTGGACAGCTCCAGATAAAAATCGGCCAGTCCGTAGTCACCGAGCAGGTCGAGCACGAAACGCAGCAGTGACGCCAGCTCGTCGCGCATCTGCTCGCGGGTGCAGTAGATGTGTGAGTCGTCTTGGGTCAGACCCCGCACCCGGGTCAGGCCGTGCACCACACCGGACCGCTCGTAGCGGTAGACGGTACCGAATTCGAAGAGCCGCAACGGAAGTTCGCGGTATGACCGACCACGCGACCGGTAGATCAAGTGGTGCATGGGGCAGTTCATCGGCTTGAGGTAGTAGTCCTGCCCGGGCTTGCGCACCGCGCCGTCGTCACCGAATTCGGCGTCGATGTGCATCGGCGGGAACATGTCGTCGGCGTACCAGTCCAGGTGCCCCGACGTGCGGAACAAGTCCGCCTTGGTGATGTGCGGGGTGTTGACGAACTCGTAGCCGGCCTGCAGGTGCTTCTTCCTCGAGTACTCTTCGAGTTCCCGACGGATGATGCCGCCCTTGGGGTGGAACACCGCAAGCCCGGAACCGATCTCGTCGGGAAAACTGAACAGGTCCAGTTCGGCGCCCAATTTGCGGTGATCGCGTCGCTGAGCTTCTGAGACCAGGTGCAGGTAGCGGTCCAGCGCCTCCTGCGATTCCCACGCCGTGCCGTAGATGCGTTGCAGGCTGGCGTTATTCTGGTCACCGCGCCAATACGCCGCTGAGCTCCGGGTCAACGTGAAGGCGGGGATGTAACGGGTGGTCGGGATGTGCGGGCCCCGGCACAGATCGCCCCAAACCCGTTCGCGGGTACGGGGATTCAGGTTGTCGTAGGCGGTGAGCTCGTCGCCGCCGACTTCCATTATTTCGGCGTCGCCGGACTTGTCGTCGACGAGTTCGAGCTTGTAGGGCTCGTCGGCCAGTTCGGCGCGGGCCTGATCTTTCGATTCGTACACCCGCCGGGCGAAAAGTTGGCCGTCCTTGACGATCTGACGCATCCGCTTTTCCAGTGCCGCCAAGTCATCCGGGGTGAACGGTTCGGCGACATCGAAGTCGTAGTAGAACCCGTCGGTGATCGGCGGCCCGATGCCCAGTTTCGCTTGCGGGAAAAGCTGTTGCACGGCCTGGGCCAGCACGTGGGCGCAGGAATGCCGGATCACGCTGCGACCGGCTTCGGTGTTGGCCGGCACCGGCGCGACGTCGACGTCGAGGTCGGGCACCCAACTCAAGTCGTGCAGCTTGCCGTCGGCATCGCGCACCACGACAACCGCGTCAGCGGCACCCCGGCTGGGCAGTCCGGCGTCGCGAACCGCTGCGGCCGCGGTCGTCCCGGCCGGAACCCGCAGCCGCTCGCCGGCATCGGCGCCGAGGGGCGGGTCGGTCGGCGGCGCTCACAGCGTGATCTCCCAGGGTGTGACAGTTCGCGGCTTTTCGAGGCGTTTTACAGGCGGTAGCGACCATGCTATCGGGGGCCCTGCTGCCCACAGGCCGGCCCTTACGGCTGGCCGGGTTTCAGCAAGATGAACAACGCGTCGGCGTCGGTGACCAGTTTGTCACCGTCGGTCAGCCGGCCCGACACGAAGATCTTGCGGCCCTCGACCCGGTCGACCGCGGCGTCGATCTGCAATTTCTTCTCGATCGGCACCACCTGACGGTAATTGATGTGCAGGTAGGCGGTGCGCTGCCGTGGACCGCCGGTGAGCACCGATGACGTCAACCCCAGCACCGTGTCGAACAGCATGCCGATCGACCCGCCGTGCACGGCGCCGTTGCGGCCCAGGTGAAAACGGGCGAACCGGGCCCAACCCTCGATCCGGCCGTCATCCGTTTTATGGGCCGACATCGGCACGGTCAGGATGTTGCCGCGGACCGGCAGGTCCATCCGGCGGCCCGACGGTGAACGCCATTCGTCGGTGTCGAACGGCGTCAGCAGCGCGGACACCTTCTCCAGGAGGTCGGCGGCTTCGGTGATCACCTCGTCCGGTGCGTCGACGGCGCGGGCATGGTCCTGCAACCTGCGGACGCCGTCGATGAATCTGCCGTAGTCGGGTCCACCCTGATTGGTCGGTTCGGGCGGGTTGAACCCACCGCCCGAATGCCGCACGTGGTCAGCCGTCACCGCACCACCGTATTGACTGGCGCAGCGGGACGTCGGTGGGCTAGGAGTTCTGCTTGCCGAGGGCGTTCAGCTTCTCGAACTCGTCGTCGCTGAGCTCGATCTCCGCTGCGGCGACGTTTTCCTCGAGGTGCGCCACACTCGATGTGCCCGGGATCGGCAGCACCACCGGGGAACGCTTCAGCAGCCAGGCCAGCGCCAACTGTGACGGCGTCGCGTTGCCGTGATCTTTGCCGAGTTGCGCCAGCGGACCGTCCGGAGCGGCCAGCGGCCCGGCGGCCAGCGGAAACCACGGGATGAAGCCGATGCCCTGTTTGGTGACTTCCTCCAGCAGGGCCTCGGACTTACGTTCGGTCAGGTTGTAGAGGTTTTGCACGGACACGATCGGCACGATGTTCTGGGCGGCGGCCAGTTGGTCGACACTGACCTCGGACAAGCCGATGTGGCGAATCTTGCCTTCGGTCTGCAGCTTGTTCAGCTCGACCACCTGGTCCTCCAGCGGGAACTTGTCGTCGATGCGGTGCAGCTGGAACAGGTCGATAGTCTCCACCCCGAGCCGCCGCAGGCTCAGCTCGCACTCCTGGCGCAAGTAGGCCGGGTAACCCATCGGAACCCACGCATCGGGACCGGTGCGCAGCAGCCCGGCTTTGGTCGCGATCACCAGGCCGTCGTAGGGGTGCAGCGCCTCGCGGATGATCTCCTCGGCGACATAGGGGCCGTAGGAGTCGGCGGTGTCGATGAAGTTGACGCCCAGTTCCACCGCGCGCCGCAGCACCCGAACAGCTTCGTCACGGTCTGCCGGTGGACCCCAAACACCTTTGCCGGTCAGGCGCATGGCGCCGTAACCGAGCCGGTTGACGGTGAGATCACCGCCGAGAGAGAACGTTCCGGAAGCTTGGGTTGGCGCAGAGGTACTCACATGGCCGACCGTACGCGAAGCACGAGTCGCCAGCACCCCCGCGTGGCAAGCTGAGCCGGTGGACCTGCAGGCGTTGACCGAGTTGCCGTTGACGTACCCCGAAGTGGGTGCGACGGCCGGACCGCTGCCCGGTGGTTACGACCACCTCCACATGACCAGCCAGATCGGTACCGGGCAGCAGCGCTTCGACGGCGCCGCTGACGCGGTCATGCACTGGGGCATGCAGCGCGGCGCCGGCCTGCGGGTGCGGGCGAGCAGTGACGCCGCCGCCGTCGGCGCCGTCGTGGTGGTCGGACTGGCCTTCCTGTGGGCGCCGTGCCGCGTCGTCTACGTCATCGACGAACCGCATCTGCGCGGATTCGGCTACGGAACGCTGCCCGGTCATCCCGAGCGCGGCGAAGAGCGGTTCGCGGTGCGCTACGACGCGGTCACCGGCGCGGTGTTCAGCGAAATCGTGTCGTTCTCCAGCCCGGCCACCTGGTGGGGCCGGGCCGGTAAGCCGGTTCTGAAGCTGGGTCAGCGCCTGATCGGCAGACGGTATCTGCGGGCGGTGTGACCGCTGCTCGGCGTCCGGCAGTGTGCGCCGGGCCCTGCCCGGCCGCCGTCACGCCGGCGTGGCGGCGGTCGCTGCGGCCTACCAGCCGGCAAGCAGCCTTTCGGCACCCGTGCACAGCCGGTCGATGACCTGAGCGGCCGGTGCGACGGCGGTGACCATCGCCACGCCCTGACCCGCGTCGACCGGGGCGATGTCGGTGTTGTCGGCGGCGGCACCGGCGGAAAGCTCCGCGCGGCCGGCCGGATCAGCGGCGAGCGCGTCTTCGCGACCGGTCCAGCGCGTGAGGTAGTCGTTGTTGAGCACCCGCGACGGAAACCGGGTCGGCCAGGGACGTTGCCGGCCGACGTCGAAGACGCGGGTGAGCGTCGTATCGGTTTCGGCGGCGGCGATCAGCGCCCGACGCGCCCCGTCAGAGGTCAACGCCTCCGAGCATGCCGACAGGCAGGTGCCCAACCATGCCCCGCTCGCCCCGGCGGCCAGCACGGCCGCCAGACTGCGCGGCGAAGCGATCCCGCCGGCCGCCAGCACCGGTACCGACACCGTGTCCAGCACCGCGTCCAACAGCGGCAGCGTCGCGACACGCACCTCGCCGTGGCCGCCGCCCTCGGCACCGCGGGCCACCAGCACGTCGACACCGGCGTCCTGCGCGCGATGGGCTTCGGCGCTGCTGTAAATCTGTGTCGCCGTGACGATTCCGGCATCGTGGGCCTGCTCCACCCACGACAGGTCGGCGCCGAAACTTACCGACAGCAAAAGCGGTCGGGCGGCCAGCGCGGCTTCCAGCAGCCCAGGCTGCTCGGCAAGCACCCAGTCCACCAACCCGATGCCGAACCTGCCGGCTACGTGCGCCAATTCGGTCGTGAGCGAGGCGACGGACCCGGCGCTGCCCATCCCGACCATGCCCAGTCCCCCGGCGGCGCTGACCGCGGCGGCGAGCCGGCCACCCGCAACGCCGCCCATCGGGGCGTTGACGATAGGCACGCGCAGGCCGATGCTCCGCGACCACGGCGTAGACAACACGGCGACTCCCTGTCTTGATGAGTATCTGCTCAGCCGGTCAGCAACAGAATGCCCGCGACGGCCAGGGCGATCGCCTTGGCCACCTCCAAAGCCACATAGGCGTAGTGGGCCCGGGAGCGCGGGGCATCCAGGCCGGCCAGGACCTTGTCGGATCGACGGTTCAGCCCCGGCCGCACCACCGCCAGTTGGACAGCCAACGCAGCCAGCGCGACGGTCAACGCCACCACGACACGCGATGCTGGCGGCCCAGCAGCGATGACGGCCAGCATTGCGATACCGAAAACCACTTCGACGATGTTGAGCGCACGGAAAACCACGCGCCCGATACCCAAGCCGATCCGCAACGTGACGCCGGGCGCGCGAAACTTAAGCGGCGCTTCCAGGAAAGAGATCGCGCCGATCATGCCGAGCCACAAGAAGGTGACCGCGACCGCAACCGCCGAAACGGCGTCTCTCACCACACCATCCTCGAATCAAATGAAGCGTATTGCATGGTCGGGGGTCATACCTTCGCATTTCTGCTGATGATTCGGCCTACCGGCCTGCGCATGCTGGCTAGGATGAGCAAGATCGATCCCCGCGCGGATGTGCGCAGGTGGGCTGGAGCGATCTTGGCGTGAGCGTTTCGTTACCGATCGGCACCGTGACGTTGCTGTTGGCCGACGTCGAGGGTTCAACGCGGCTGTGGGAGACCCAACCCGGCGAGATGACCGCGGCCGTCGCTCGGCTCAACCACGTCGTCTGCGATGTCGTCCCAGCGCACGACGGAGTGCGCCCGGTAGAACAGGGCGAGGGTGACAGCTTCGTGGCCGCGTTCGCCCGTGCCTCCGACGCCGTAGCCTGCGCACTCGCGTTGCAATGCGCCCCGCTCGCCCCGATCCGACTGCGCATCGGGGTTCATACCGGCGAAATCCAGCTGCGCGACGAAGGCAACTACGCCGGCCCGACGATCAACCGCACCGCGCGGCTACGTGATCTGGCCTCTGGCGGCCAGACCCTGCTGTCGGGCGCGACCGAGGCCATGGTTGTCGACCGGCTGCCCGAAGACGCGTGGTTGACGAATCTTGGCACTCATCTGCTGCGTGATCTGCCCCGCCCGGAACGGGTGGTGCAGCTGTGCCACTCCGGACTGGTCAACCAGTTCGCGCCGCTACGTGTATCCAAAGCCGCTGTCTCCGGGCGTCTCCCGATTCAGCTCACCAGCTTTGTGGGCCGCGGCGCCGAGCTGGCACAGGTGCGCGAGCTGTTGGCGCATAACCGGTTGGTGACCTTGACCGGCGCCGGTGGAGTCGGCAAAACCCGGCTGGCGGTCCAGCTCGCCGCCCAGATGGCCGATGAGTTCGGCGACGGGCTGGGGTTTGTGGATCTGGCGCCGATCACCGATCCCGAGCTGGTGGGCGTGACGGTGGCGCAAGCACTCGGGCTGCCCGACCAGTCCAGCCGCTCCACCATCGACACCGTGCTGCGGTTTGTGCGCGACCGCCAGATGCTGATGGTGCTGGACAACTGCGAGCATCTGCTCGATGCCAGCGCCGAACTGGTGGTCGCCCTGCTCAGTGAGGCGGCGAACCTGACAATGCTGGCGACGAGTCGCGAGGCGATCGGAATCGCCGGTGAGATGAGCTGGCGGGTGCCGTCATTGTCGCGGGCCGATGAAGCCCTCGCGCTGTTCACCGACCGGGCCCGCCACGCTCGCCCCGATTTCAAGCTCACCGATGACAACACCACGGCGGTGACCGAGATTTGCACACGCCTCGACGGGGTGCCGCTGGCAATTGAACTGGCCGCCGCCCGGGTGCGCGCGTTATCGCCGGCCGAGATCTTCGACAGCCTGCACGACCAGTTCAGGCTGCTCACCGGCGGCGCGCGCACCGCGGTACGTCGTCAGCAAACGCTACGCGCCTCAGTGGACTGGTCGCATGCGTTGCTGACCGACCCCGAACGGGTGCTGTTTCGTCGGCTGGCAGCATTTCGGGGCGGTTTCGACCTGAGTGCCGCACAAGCGGTCGTCGGCGATGGCGACGTAGAGCACTACCAGGTGCTCGACCAGCTCACCCTGCTGGTCGACAAGTCACTAGTCGTCGCCGACAGCAGCGGGCCCGCAACCCGCTACCGACTGCTGGAGACGGTGCGCCAGTACGCACTGGAAAAACTCGGCGAGTCCGGCGAAGCCGACGCCGTGCGGACGCGCCACCGCGACTACTACACGTCGCTGGCCGCCGTGCTCGACGCGCCGGCGGGCGGTGATTACGAGCACCTTCTCGAGCAGGCCAATATCGAAATGGACAACCTGCGCGCCGCTTTCGGGTGGAGCCGGGAAAACTCTGACAGCGAGATTGCAATGCAACTCGCGTCGTCGCTGCAGCCGCTGTGGGTTGCCCGGGGCCGACAAGGACTTGCCTGGTTTGACGCTGTGCTCACAGGCGAGCAGGTCCACCATGGCGGGGTGGCGCCGGCGGTGCGCGCGCGGGCGCTGGCCGACAAGGCGATGCTTGACGCAATCACGCGCAACCACGACAGCATGGACCTGGCCGAACAAGCGCTGACGATCGCGCGCGGACTCGATGACCCCGCATTGCTGGCCCGCGCGCTGACCGCCTGCTGCTGTAACGCGGGCCGCGATCCGGAGGTTGCCCGGCCCTACTTCGTCGAGGCGATGGTCCTCGCGCGGGCCCGAGACGATCGATGGATGCTGAGTCAAATCCTCAACTGGCAGGCATACGGGGCGGTCCTGGCGGGTGATCCGATTGCGGCGCGCGCAGCCGGTGAGGAAGGCCGCGATCTGGCCGACGCCATCGGTGACCGGTTCGACTCGCGTCAGTGTCGGCTGTGGCTTGGCTGGGCACAGATCATGCACGGGGACCTGGCCGGAGCCGCGGCGCAGTTCGCCGACGTGCGAAGCGAAGCTGACGCAGCCCACGACGTGATGGGTATCGTCCTTGGCCTGATGGGCCTGGGCTACGCGCGGGCTTATCAGGGGGTTCCCAGCGCGGCTCGGACCGCTGCTGATGCCTGCGTCGGGGCAGCGGCTGAACTCGGCGGCGTAGCTGAGAGCGCCGCCTACGCGGCGTTGGCTATCGCGGCCATCGCCGCCGGCGATGTTCTCGCGGCCCGCCACGCGGCCCAGGCGATTGTGCAGCGCCACAGTATGCAGGGGGCGATCAACGTCGAACGCATGGCGCACGTCGCGCTAGCAGAAGGTGATCTGATCGCCGCCCGGCGCTGGGCCGATGAAGCCGTCTCCACGACGGCGGGCTGGTATCAAATGCTGGCTCTCACAACGCGGGGCCGCGTGGCCAGAGCACAAGGTGAGACCGACCAGTCCGACCGCGACGTCCACGACGCCTTGGTGCGCGGCGCCGACATACAAGCGGGCGTTGGCGTTGCCGACACCCTGGAGTGCCTGGCCGATCTCACCGGTGACGCCGGCAGTCCCCGGGAAGCGGCCCGACTGTTCGGTGCGGCACAAGGGATTCGGCAACGCATCGGCGAGGTCAGGTTCAAGGTTTGGGACGCCGCATTCGAAGCCTCGGCCACAGCGCTGCGAGACACCATGGGTGAGCAACACTTTGACTCCGCGTGGGCCGAGGGCGCCGCGCTGCCCACCGAGGAGGCGATCGCCTACGCCCGGCGCGGCCGCGGCCAACGCAAACGCCCGGCCAGCGGCTGGGCCTCTCTCACCCCCACCGAGCGCAACGTCGTGCGACTGGTCAGCCGGGGACTCGCCAACAAAGACGTCGCCACAAATCTTTTCGTCTCACCGCGCACCGTGCAAACCCACCTCACCCACATCTACACCAAACTCGGCCTCACTTCTCGCATGCAGCTCGCCCAGGAAGCAGCCCGTCACGTGTGATTGTCGGACCACCGAAGGACGCCGGTTGTCAATGACAATGACTTTGCGTAACAGGCGAATCCTGACTTGAAGACCTGCCATGGGTTGAGGCCCGCAAATACACACCGGCGGGTATCGGCTCGGCGGCGACGACGGTGAACGGTGTGGCCAGCGGGAAGTCGTCATCGAACGATGCGATGCGTGCGGCGCGGATGATGGTGGCCAGGGCCAGGGTGGCTTCCAGCATGGCGAAGTGGTCGCCGATGCATGAGCGGGGTCCGCCACCGAACGGCAGATACTGCCACCGGCTGCGGCCCTGCGAACGCTCCGGCAGAAACCGATCGGGGTCAAATGTCAGCGGGTCGTCCCACAGGTTCGGGTCCCGATGTAGGCCGTAGAAGCTGACTACCGCCATGGTGCCGGCCTCGATCCGGTAACCATCGACGGCTACGTCTTTCTTGAGCAGGCGAGGCGTTCCGGCACCGGGCGGGCATAGCCGCAGAGCCTCGTGCAGCACCCGCACGGTATGGCCGAGCCGGGGCACGTCGTCGGGTGTCAGCGGACGGTCCCCGAGTGCGCTGACCTCATCGAACAGCCGGTCTTGAATGCCCCGGTGGTGGCCGAGCGCCCAAAGTGAGTACGTGAGAGTGGTGGACGTGGTGTCGTGGCCGGCGAGGATGAACAGCACCAGCTCGTCGCAGATGTCGTCGTCCGAGAGTGCCTGACCCGTTTGCGGATCGGCCGCTGCGATCAATGCCCGCACCAGTGGTGCGTCTCGGGCGGGGTCGGCTCGTACCGCCGCGAGGATTTCGGCGGCCAGCCGATGCAAAGTCGCATTCGCCCTGCGGGCCCGGTGCTGGCCGGGAGTGGGCAGCCATTGCGGCAGATTCACCGGACGGGTCGCACGATCAGCGACCCATGAGAGCGCGGCGCGCAGCGCTGGCCCGACGGTATCGGCCCTGGCATCCAGGTCCAGCCCGAGCACCGAGCGGCCGAGCGCCCGCAGGGTAAGCGCGCGGCATTCGGCGTCCAGGTCTATCCGCGCGCCGTCGCACCACCCGTCGACTACCGTCTGCGCCGCCGACGCCATGTGGCCGGCGTAGCGCGGGACGCGCTGTTTGGTGAACATCGGCTGCAGGGCGCGCCGTCGCGGCAGCCATTGGTCGTGCGGCAGGTCCAGCAAGTTGCCGCCCATCAGGCGGCGCAGCTGGATGGTGGTCGTCGTCCCGCCTCGATCGGCGATCGCGTCGTTGCGGCCCAGCACGTCCCGCGCGCCCTGCGGCGAGGCGATCAACACCGCCGTCGGGAAAAGCCATTTGGGCGCGAGCACGATACGGGTGATCGGGCCGCCGGCATCGAGGAGCTCCTGAAACCCGTCGATGAGAGACCGCACGGCCCGCAGCTGCTGTCGGTACGGCAACGGATTCTTCGGGGCCAGCGGCAGGTTGGCGACGTCGGTCAGTTCAGGCGCCTCGAGCATGGCAGTTCGCCTTTCTGGAAGGCAGCCTCGAACATCGAACTCTCGGCGTTCGGTGGTGCTGACCGTTGACTCGATGATCCGGCGCCAGGACTCTCAGACCATCGGTCAAAACGCGTAAATCTGCGCTTGCAGGGGTCGTATATACGCCTGGCACCTGGACCGATTTGCGCGTTTGTGCTGATGTTTTGCTTTACGGGCTTCGCGCATGCTGGCTGGCATGGGCGAGATCGATCCACGCGCGGAGACGCCGCTGATGGACTGGAGCGATCTTGGCGTGAGCGTTCTCTTGCCGACCGGCACCGTGACGTTGCTGTTGGCTGATGTGGAGGGTTCAACTCGGCTGTGGGAGAACCAGCCCGGCGAGATGACCGCGGCCGTCGCTCGTTTGAACCAGGCGGTGTCGCAAATCATCTCCAACCATGACGGTGTGCGCCCGGTCGAGCAGGGCGAGGGTGACAGCTTTGTCGCGGCGTTCGCCCGCGCCTCCGACGCAGTGGCCGCTGCCCTGGAGTTACAGCGCGCACCGCTGACACCGATCCGGCTGCGCATTGGCGTGCACACCGGCGAGGTACAGCTGCGCGATCAGGAAAACTACGCCGGTCCGACCATCAACCGCACCGCACGGCTGCGCGATCTGGGCCATGGGGGCCAGACGCTGTTATCGGGTACCACGGAGAACTTGGTTGTCGATCGGCTCCCGGGCGGCGTGTGGCTGAATGATCTGGGCACGCATGTGCTACGCGATCTGCCCCGCCCGGAGCGGGTGATGCAGCTGTGTCATCCCGACTTGGCCAACGAATTCCCGTCGCTGCGCGTCACCGCGGCCGCTGTCTCCCAAGGCCTTCCAGCTCAGTTCACCAGCTTTGTGGGCCGAAATGAAGAGTTGAAGCAGATACGGAGGCTGTTGACGGATAACCGGTTGGTGACCGTGACCGGTTCCGGTGGGGCGGGTAAAACCCGGCTGGCGGTACAGGTCGCGACCATGCTGGCCGGCGAGTTCGGCGGCGGGGTCTGGTATGTGGATCTTGCGCCGATCACCGACCCCGCGTTGGTGCCGACCACGGCGGCACGCGCACTCGGGCTACCCGACCAGCCCGGCCGCTCCACGATGGACACGCTGACACGTTTCATCGCTGACCGTCAGATGCTGGTGGTGCTGGACAACTGTGAGCATCTGCTGGATGCGTGCGCGGCACTGATGGTGGCGCTGCTAGAGACGTGTCCAGGATTGACGCTCCTGGTGACCAGCCGTGAGCCGATCGGCGTCGCTGGTGAGGTGAGCTGGCGGGTGCCATCGTTGTCGCTGGAAGGCGAAGCCATCGAGTTGTTCATCGACCGGGCCCGCCACGCCCGGTCCGATTTCGAGATCAGCGACGTCAACGCCGCCGTGGTGACCGAGATCTGCCGACGCCTCGACGGGTTGCCGCTGGCGATCGAACTGGCGGCCGCGAGAGTGCGGGCGTTGTCGCTGGCCGAGATTCTCGACAGCTTGCATGACCGGTTCCGGTTGTTGACCGGCGGTGCGCGCACCGCGGTGCGCCGCCAGCAAACCTTGCGCGCCTCGATGAACTGGTCACACGCGATGTTGACCGAGCCCGAGCGCGCGCTGTTTCGGCGGCTGGCGGCGTTTTTGGGCGGCTTCGACCTCGAGGCCGCCCAATCGATCGCCGGCGGAGCTGAGGTGCAGCGTTATCAGGTTCTCGATCAGCTCATCCTGCTGGTCGACAAGTCACTAGTAGTTGCCGAAACCTTCCGGGGTCGTACGCGATACCGGTTGTTGGAAACTGTGCGCCAATATGCGCTGGAAAAGCTCGGAGAGTCCGGCGAGGCGGATGCCGTGCGTTCGCGCCACCGCGATTACTACACAAAATTGCTCGCCCTGCTCGACGCGCCGTCGGCCACTAATTATGAGCAGTGTCTCGAGCAGGCCGAAATCGAGGTCGACAACCTGCGCGCCGCGTTCGCGTGGAGTCGCGAAAACTCCGATGTGGAGTTGGCGTTGGCACTGGCGTCGTCGTTGGCGTACGCGTGGCTGGTACGGGGCCGCGGCCGGGAAGGGCTGGCCTGGTTTGACGTCGTCCTCAGCAAGGAGAAAACGCTCAACCTCAACGCCAAGGTAAAGGCCCGGGCGCTCGCCGACCAGGCGCAGCTCGCCGCCTGGATCAACGCCGCCGCCACTCTGGACCAAGCCCTACATGCGCTGGCGATTGCCCGCACCATTGACGACCCGCCCCTGCTGGTCCGGGCGCTAACCGCCTGCTGTTTGATCGCCGTCCTCCACGATCCTGAAGTGGGCCGGCAATACTTCGCAGAGGCGATCAGTCTGGCCCGTGCTGTAGACGACCGGTGGAGACTCAGTCAGCTGCTTGGCTTCCAGGCGATCGGGGCGGCGGCCATCGCAGGTGATCCGATCTCGGCGCGACCGGCCGCCGAAGAAGGGCGCGACGTCGCCGACGCGATCGGCGACAGATGGACCTCGCGCCAGTGCCGCTTCTGCCTTGGAGTAGCACAGCTATTCCAAGGCGATCCGGCCGGGGCCGGCGCACAATTCGCCGACCTGGTTGCTGAGGCAGAGGCTGCTCACGATGTGATCCGGCGGGCGGCCAGCCTCGCGTACCAGGGCATCGCACTCGCGCACCAGGGTGAGACGGGTGCGGCCCGCGCGACCGCCGACGCGGCCGTCGAAGCCGCGTCCGAGGCTGGCGAGATCCACGCGAGCGTGGCCTTCTGGGCGTTGGCTATCGCGGCCCTGGCCGCCGGCGATGCTGCGACGGTCCAGGACGCGTGCGAGAAGAGCTGGCAGCACCTGAGTCTGCTGCCCCAGACAGCGGCGGTGGGGCGCGTCTACTATGCGCAGGCCGCACTGGCCGGGGGGGATTTGATGGCGGCCCGGCGCAGCGCCGACGCGGCCGTCACGAGCATGACCGGCTGGTACTCGATCGGGGCACTGACCACGCGCTGCCGCGTGGCGCTCGCCGAGGGTGAGCCGGATCAGGCCGAACAGGACGCCCACGACGCGCTAGCGATCGCCGCCAACATGCAAGCGTATTTGGGTGTTTCCGACACTCTGGAGTGCCTCGCCGTCCTGGCCGGCGAGTCCGGCAGTCACCGGGAAGCGGCCCGGCTCTTCGGCGCGGCACACAGCAGCCGGGAGCGCATGGGCGCGGTCCGGTTCAAGGTTTGGGATGTGGGCTATGAAGCCGCGGTGGCAGCGCTGCGAAACGCTATGGGTGCGCCGGACTTTGACGCCGCGTGGGCCGAGGGCGTCGCGATGTCGATCGAGGAGGCGATCGCCTATGCCCGGCGTGGCCGTGGCAAACGCAAACGGCCGGCCAGTGGCTGGGCCTCACTCACCCCGACCGAGCGCGACGTAGTGCGACTCGTCACGGACGGGCTGGGCAATAGAGAAATCGCCACCCGGCTTTTCGTCTCACCGCGCACGGTGCAAACCCACCTCACCCACGTTTACGCCAAACTCGGCCTGACCTCTCGCGCGCAGCTCGTCCAAGAAGCAGCCCGCCACCTATGAGCAGCCATCGGGAGCTCCTCGGGCATTCTTAGAGCCGTGTCGGTGGTGTCTCTACTGCAGACGATCCCGCCCGTGGCGGTGTACCTCGTCGTCGGAGCTGTGGTCGGGATCGAGAGTTTGGGCATTCCGCTCCCGGGCGAGATCGTGCTCGTCACTGCGGCGGTGTTGTCGTCACGCCACGAGCTGTACGTCAACCCCGTGCTCGTCGGTGCCGCCGGAGTCATCGGAGCTGTAGTCGGTGATTCGACCGGCTATGCCGTCGGTCGCCGGCTCGGCATGCCGCTGTTCGACTGGTTGGGCCGGCGATTCCCGAAACACTTCGGTCCGGGCCACGTTGCGCTGGCCGAGCGAATTTTCGACCGTGCGGGCATTTGGGCGGTGTTCTTCGGTCGATTCATTGCCCTGCTGCGCATCTTTGCCGGACCGCTCGCCGGAGCGCTGAAGATGCGCTACTCGCGGTTCCTGGCGGCCAATGTGTCCGGTGCCGTGTGCTGGGCGGGCGGCACGACAGCGCTGGTGTACTTCGCCGGGGTTGCCGCCGAAAGGTGGCTGACGCGGTTCTCCTGGATCGCCCTGGCGGTCGCAGTCTTGTGCGGCGGCGGGTTGGCGATTCTGCTGCGCAAGCGGACCGCCCGGGCGGTCACGGAGCATGAATCCCGGACAAGCCGAAAAACCGACGAAACCACCGCCTGAGCCGACTTCTGCGAAAATAAGAGAAATCTGAAACTGCAGGTCCGGCAGCGACTTAGCATACTCTCAGGCGCAAAATTGTAGACAGAGGCGGGCATTCCGTTATAGAACTGACATCTATCTACGTACGGTCTGTCTTCAGGAAATAGGACGGGCATTACCCTGTCTTCAGATACGCAGGACGGGCATCCATTCGCGGCGCCTCAGGCGCCAGTCGATTAGGAGTGCACCATGACCCTAGCCCAGGCAGATACCTACCCCAGCACTTCCAACCACCCGATGTTAAGCACTCGTCTGCTCACCGAAATGGGCAGTGCCAGTAGCAAGCTCAGGGCGACCGCTCAGCGCGACGGCTCAGCGGTGATCGTCTACGCCGGCGGAGAGATCGACGCCTGCAACGAACACACTTGGCGGCATCTGTTGGTCGAGGCGGCCACTGGTGTCGTCGCGCCCGGAACACTCGTCGTCGACACCAGCAACCTCGACTTCATGGGCTGCTGCGCTTTCTCAGTACTGGCCGACGAGTTGGATACCTGCCGTCAGCGCGGTGTGGAGCTTCGCCTGGTCAGCAGCCAGCCCGCGGTCTCGCGGATCATCGAAGCGTGCGGACTCGGCGATGTACTGCCCGTCCATCCCAGCGTCGATTCTGCGTTGACGCTTTCCGCGGGAGTGCCTTCGCTGTAACTACGGCGAACCGCCTTGCCCGAATTGGTTGCCGGCAGCACCCGCGCTGCGCAGATCTTGCACCAGCGATTCATACACGGCGTCGCGGTTGGCGCTGCGGTCGCGCAAAATCGCCGACGGATGAACGGTGGCCAGCACGACTGGGTCAGGCTGTACTTTGATCCCGATCTCGTCAGGCAGCCGCAGCGATTCACCACGGTGAGCAGTCAGCCGAAACGCCGCCCCGAGTAACGACTGCGCCGCCGTCGCTCCGAGGCAGACGATCACCTGCGGGTGCACCGCCTCGATTTCGGCGAAAAGCCATGGCCGGCATGCAACCACCTCGGTGCGGCTCGGCTTCTCATGGATCCGCCGGGTGCCACCTTTCCGGGTGAACTTGAAATGCTTCACCGCGTTGGTCTGGTAGGTCAGCGTCGCATCGAGACCCGCCTCGTCGAGCGCACGGGCCAGCAGTCGGCCGGCCGGACCGACAAACGGCCGGCCTTCGACATCTTCGCGGTCTCCCGGTTGCTCACCTACCAGCATGATCGGTGCGTCAGGAGGGCCGTGACCAAAGACGATCTGCGAGGCGTCTTGATACAGCGAGCAACCCTGGCAGCCGCGAGACGCCGCTTGCAACGACATCAGCCCGCGATCGTCGGGTAGATAGAGTTCAGCGCCCGGCTCCTGGGTCCTGACCATGGCCGCAGTTCCTACCCCGCGGCAGTGGCGGCCAAACGCTGAGAGATCCCGTCACTTCCGCTCGTCGCTACCTGACGCTGCGGCCGCAGCAGGATATGTTGTCACACAATGCATTTCGCGCCAACCGTGCAGTTGTACTGCGAACGATGGCAGCACCTTGGTTCGGCAGCGCCGCATCGCGTCCGTTCAGCTGCCGGTTACCGCTGATTCACAGGTGAGACCTAGTAAACCCAGGTAGGTTCAAAGCGTGCCGCGGCCGAATCCCCGACGCGGCGCGCGCGGTGTTCTCCTCCGCACGACCTTGGCAGCCCGACCTTGGAGGAGCTAGTGGAGCTGGTACTCGGTGTGTCGATGGCGCCGACGTCGATCCGAATGGTGCTCGTAGAAGGCGAAAGCGCGGACGGCGTCACGGTCGAGGAAGACAACGTCACAGTTGCTGCTGCCAGTGACGCTCCCACCATCAGCGCAGCTGATCAGGTGATCGACGCGATCGTAGGCACCCGGCAGGGCGCGACGCAGGCCGGCTCTCAACTGATGTCGACGGGTGTGGCCTGGACCGACAAAGCGGCGGCGGCCGCCTTGCGCGATGCCTTGGCCGCCCGCAAGGTCGAAAACGTCATGCTGGTGTCGGCCTTTTTGGCTGCAGCCGCACTGGCGCACACCGTCGGAAGTGCGATCGGCTATCAGCACACCGCGATGCTTTTCGTCGAACCGGATACCGCGACACTGGCCGTGGTCGACTCCGCTGACGGTTCGATCACCGACGTCTACCGGCGAGTGCTGCCGGGCGGGTTCGGCGCCGATACGGTGACCCAACTCATCGGGATGATCGTCGGCGTGCACGCTCTGCCGTCGCGCCCCGGCGGTGTGTTCGTCGTCGGGTCCGGCGTCGATATCGCGCCGATCAAGCCGCGGCTGGAAGCGGCGACCAGCCTGACCGTCAGCGCACCTGAGGAACCGGAGACGGCGATGGCCCGCGGCGCCGCGCTGGCGTCGGCGAACGCACCGTTGTTCGCCTCGTCCACCGCAGCGTTGGCCTACGCGCAAGACCCCGGCACCGGGGCAATCGATCGATATGCCCTCGCGCCCGAATACGCGGTGGTGGATGACCCTGCGCAGAATCGCGGGTTCGGCGGCGACGAGCTGTTGGCCTACAGCGCGGTGCCGGACGAAGACGCCAGCGCCGAGACTGTCGTCCTGGACCGGGCCGACGACTGGGACAGCACCTTCGAGCACGCCGACGCCCCTCGACGCAGGCCGATGTTGCTGACAGGGAGCGCTTTGGCCGCAACGGTCGTCACGGCCGCCGCCCTGGCGCTGGTCATCACTCTGGCGATCAACATCCGCACGACCGTCGCCTTGCGACCGGCGCCAGGCCAAGCCCTGATCGTCCCGGCAGCCCAGCCACCGGCACCGGCGCTGGCCGAACCGCAAGCTCTACCGGCGGCAACGCTTCACCTGCCGGCCACGCCGCCCGTGCCTGCCCGCGTCGCCACCGCCCCTCAGCTCAACCTGCCCGCCCCGGCCGCCCCGCCCTTGCCTGCAGCACCGATCCCGGCGGCTCCGCCGGTGATCGTGGCGCCGGTTCCGATCGCGCCAGTGCCGATTCCCGCGCACCTCCCTGCTCCGGCGCCGCCGATCAGAATGCCTGCTCCGCAACTGCCGCTGCGCCTGCCAGGACCACAATTGCCGATCCAGATGCAGGCTCCCCAGCCGGCGCAGCTGCCCAATTCACCGCAGCAGGGTCCGTTCTCTTCGCCGCAGCAGGAACTGTTTCCGAAGGCTCAGCAGGGACCTTTCCCGAGGCCCCAGCAAGGGCTGTTCCCCAGGCCGCAGCAGGGGCAGTTGCCGCAGCACCTCCCGGGCGGCCAACCGCCGAGTGATCAAGTGCCCGAGTTACCGAGGCAACTGCCGGCTCAACCGCCGCGTGAGCTGCCCGAGCCGCAAGCGCCGCGATACCCGACCATGCCCGAACCGCAAGCGCCGCGGATGCCGACCATGCCCGAACCGCAAGCGCCGCGGATACCCGACCATGCCCGAACCGCAAGCGCCGCGGATGCCGGCCATGCCCGAACCGCAAGCGCCGCGGATGCCGGCTCCTATGATGCCGCGTATGCCGTCGGCGCCGGTGCCCGTGGCGCCGGCGATGCCGCATCTGAACATTCCGCATTTCCGGTTGTAACAGCAGCTTCGAATGGCTTCGCGGTTTGCCCTGACACTGATCGCCGCGATTGCGTTGGCCGTCATCTCGATGAACGGGCCGGCGCGGGCCGACCCATCACCCACCCAGGTGATCACGGCAGCGGCAGTCGGGCCTGCCGGCCAACCGATCAACGGCTACCGGGAGACTCGTCCAGAAGGCAGCGGGGAGGCGGTCAACGATTGCACGACGCCGTCACCGTCAGCGGTGGCAAACGACGTCTACTACTGCTCGCCCACCGCGGCCGGCGCCGGCACCTGCTGGCCCTCGACATCCGAAACCCTTCTCTGCGTTGACAACCCGTGGGACAAAACCCTGCATCGAGTTCGCTACAACAGCCAGCTTCCGCCGGTGCAGCCAACCGCGGCACCGGATCCGTTCGCGCTCGTCCTCGACGGCGGCGTCCAGTGCCTGCTGCGCAACGGCGGGGCCTGGGGCGGACGCGACGACGGGTACGTCGGCGTCTACGGTTGCAACGGCCCCAGCTCAGACTCGGTGGTGCTGTGGTTGCCCAGCGAGGGCGCCGGAACCTGCATCGACCGCTCGGCGCCGGTATGGACGGTGAAGTTCGACCACCAGACGACGGCAGCGCCGCCAGAGGTTCGCGCGGTGACCACCGCCTGGTTCGGCGGGAACTGACCGGGAACTGACCGAAAACTGACTACGAAGGGTGCGCCAACGCCGATGTCCGACACGGGACGCGTCATCACTCATGTCTCCGATACCGCCCGGTGGACTGCGCTGCACCGAGCGACCGAGTCCGCGCGTCCTGACGCGCTGTTCAACGACTTTCTCGCCGAACGTCTGGCCGGTGATCAGGGCCGCGCCATCGTCGCGAAGTGCCCCGGTCCACCCGCAATGGTTGGTGGCTGGTCGCCCGCACCAAGCTCATCGACGACGCCATTATCGAAGCGATCAGCAGCGGCTGCGACCGGGTGCTGAACCTGGCGGCCGGGCTCGACACCCGGCCCTACCGGCTGGATCTCCCGCCGGAATTCACCTGGGTGGAGGCGGACCTGCCCAAGCTGCTTGCCGAGAAAACTCAGTTACTCGCCGAACAGAAGCCGCGATGCCGGTTGACCCGCAACGCCGTCGACTTGGCCGACCCGCAGGCCCGCGACGCCTTCCTGGTCGACGCGCTGCAGGGCGCCAATCATGCGTTGGTGCTCACCGAGGGCCTGCTGATGTACCTGGCTGAACGCGACGTCGCCGCGCTTTCCGCGGCGATCAAGCGACCGCAGGTCGCGTGGTGGATGCTCGACTTCGCCGGTCCTGGACTTCAGCGAATGATGAACAAGAAGATGGCCGGCATGCTGCAGAACGCGCCGTTCAAGTTCGCCCCGGAAAACGGGCTGGCGTATTTCGAAGACTTTGGCTGGCGCACCGCGCGGGTGGAGTCGCTGTTCGAGGCCGCCTACCGGTTCCGTCGCCTGCCGAACTTCATGCGGCCGCTGGCGTGGGTGCCGCAAGCCGACCCGCGCCACCCGGGCCGACGGGCCTGGAGCGCCGTTGCCCTGCTCACCCAGTGAGCAAGAGCTCTACCAGACCCGGATGTAGTCGACGAGCATGTCCGCCGGATAGCTGCCCGGGCCAGGGTCACCGCCGCCCGAACCGGCAACAGCCAAATTGAACACCGGGTACACGACGTAGCCGGGATTGTTGAACGGCCAGTCCGGCAGCGAGCTGGCCGGCACGTCGAAATACGGCTGCGCGCCGTCGGCGTAGTCCTTCCAGAACCGGATCCCCACCTGGTCCCACTGGAACCGCCAGGTGTGCCAGCCGCTGTCCAGCGCGATGTTCTGAGTCTTCCATTCGCCGCCGTTGGCTTTCGCGTGCACGGTAGTTGCGGCCGGCCAGTTGCCGTTGCCGTACCACTCGACGGTGTCGATTTCCCCGTTGTCCTCGTTGCCCAGCCAGAACGCGGGCCAGGCGCCCGCGGTGAGGCAGTTCAGTTTGATCCGAGCTTCCCAGGTGTGGCCGACACCGCCGCGCCACGAGCTCTGCACTTTGCCGCTGTAGTACGTGGGACCGTCTTTTGCCGCACGCAGCACCAGGTTGGAGTTGCCGTCGACGAACACGTTGCGGCGGTCGTCGCGGTATTGCCCGATGTGCTCGGGTTCCTCCCAATAGGTGGGGTCCTTGATCGTCTCGCGGGCCTTGGCGACCGCCCACTTCGACGGATCCGGCGCGGAGCCGGCCGGGCCGTCGAACTCGTCGTGGAAGACGTAGTTTCCGGACCCGCTGCCCGACGGCGCCGCCGGCATCCGGCCTTTCGACGCCTCCCAGGCACGCGCCACCGGGACGGACGCGGTGGCGGCCAGGACACCGAAACCCGCCGTCAGCATCAGTTTGCGACGATTCATCTCAGGCACAGGTGAAAATGAAACCATGTGAAACGGATCGGATGCCATGCGGGTGCTGGGCGTCGACGTCTGGGCGAAGGGTTGGGTCAGCGTCGAACTGCACGACGGCCGGTTCGCCGGTGCCCGCGTCGGAAGCGACCTGCTGGCCCTGATCACCACCGCCGGGACGGTTTCGTGCATCGGAGTCGACATTCCACTGGGGCTGCTGGATGCCGGTCTGCGGCAAGCCGACGCCGCAGCTGCCGCCCTGCTGGGGGCGCGCCGCGCCAGCGTCTTTCCCACCCCGCCGCGCCCGGTCCTCCTCGAAGAAACGTATCCGGCGGCGGCTGCGCGCCACGTCGAGCTGATCGGTAAGGGCCTGAGCCGGCAGAGTTTCAACTTGCGCGTTCGCCTGCTGGAGGCCAACGAGATCTACGACCGAAACGTCTTGCCCCTGCGCGAAGTGCACCCCGAGCTGTCGTTCGCGACGATGGGCGGCGGGCCGGCAGCCCGCAGCAAGAAGACCTGGGACGGGCAACGCGACCGCGTCGAGCGGTTGCGCTCCGCCGGCATCGAACTGCCCGGCCAGCTGGGCGCCGCAGGAGCGGTGCCTACCGACGACGTCCTCGACGCTGCTGCGGCGGCGTGGAGCGCGCACCGGATCGGTTGCGGAACCGCCCGAAGCGTTCCGGACCCGCCCGAACTCAACGGGCGAGGCCAACAGTTGGCGATCTGGTACTGACTGCACGCCTGCTACGGCGAGCTGGGCTGCTGGCTGGGGATCTCGGCGCTCGCGGTGGTGGCGATGAAGTCTTCGATCAGGTCGACGACCCGCATCGGCGCTTCGACCTGGGCGAAGTGTCCGACGTCCGGCAGCACTTCCACTCGGCTGCCCTCGCGCGCGGCTTGGGCAGCGTAAACGTGCTCGACGGGGATGATGTCGTCCTTCTCGCCCCAGATCGCCATCACCGGCAATTCTCCTTGCAACTTCAACCGGCTGAGCGCACTCACGGCCTGACCCCGGTAATCGACGACCGAACGCAGGGTGCGCAGAAACGACTGCCGCGTCTGGCGGTCCGCCAACGACGAGTAGGCGCTCCACATCTCTGCGCCACGCGGCGACTGGATCCCAGCGCTGGACAACCACGACTTCACCTTGTTGCCGACCTGCAGCACCGGCTTGGGCGCGATGATCGGCAGCACGAACTCCGCGCCAGGCGCGGACAGCAGCCGCAAGATGACACCGACATCAGGACCCAGACCACCGCTGCTGATCAGCACCAGGCGCTCGCAGTAATCCGGGTGCTGGTAGACGAACTGCATGGCGACTCCGCCGCCCAGCGACTGGCCGACTATCGTCGCGCGGGTGATACCGAGCTCGTCGAGGAAATCGCGCAGCCACACGGCGAAGGCGCCCAGCGAATAGTCGCCACGCGGTTTGTCCGACTCGCCGTGGCCGAGCAGGTCCGGCGCGACGACGCGGTACTTCTTCGCCAGCTGGGGCAATACGGCTCGCCACGTGGCGGAACTGCCCGCCATGCCGTGGATCAACAGCAGTACTTCGCCATGGCCGGCATCGCGGTAAGCGATGCGGTCGCCGTGCAATTCAAGAAATTTCAGATCGTCCATGCGAGATTCCCCTTCGGGATGTGCGGCCTCGCCTGCTGACTTCAGCGGCACCAGTGGTTGGACCCGGTCCGCTCGCGGGGCGCTGTCTTGACCCGGCATTTCTGAGGCGCGGCGGGCTAATCGACATATTCTAGCGGCCCGACGCGGCCAAGGCGATCCTGCTGGCCGGCGTAGGACAGTCGTCAACTTACGTGGCAGCGGTGAACATAGTTTCCGTCATGCGCCTGAACTGGCCTCTGACGTGCAGGGAGTGTCGGAACCGACGTAAAGACGCAGTACGTGCGGGTGGCTCGCGGCGTCGCTTTGATGACCAGCTACAAAGCTGACGAGGGTCGTCGGTTGTGGTCCCGGCTGGGTTCGAACCAGCGACCTCCCGCGTGTGAGGCGGGCGCTCTTCCACTGAGCTACGAGACCGGTGCCGAGAGGCGAACGAGGTCGAAAATAGCACGCGCCAACGCAGCGGCAGAAAGCGCTGCGACAGACCGCATAACGCCACGCTGGGTGGTGCCGAGAGATTTGTGCGGTCCCGTTCACTGGACTATCGTCGTGCTTCGCACCGGACGACGATCTCGTCTGTTGCGCGCGGATGTAGCGCAGTTGGTAGCGCATCACCTTGCCAAGGTGAGGGTCGCGGGTTCGAATCCCGTCATCCGCTCGAGGGTGCAAATGGCATCAACCCCAGCGGTGGAGTGGCCGAGTGGTGAGGCAACGGCCTGCAAAGCCGTGCACACGGGTTCGATTCCCGTCTCCACCTCAAATTTCGTCTCAACGCGCGCGGTTAGCTCAGCGGGAGAGCGCTTCCCTGACACGGAAGAGGTCGCTGGTTCAATCCCAGTACCGCGCACCAGAGTTTGTGCAGTTCAGGCACGATACTTAGGCACCCAAATTTCTAGCCGTGCATTAAACGGGCAACAGTGTTGACTGCCCGGCGGGCCACCCACCAGGAGCATCCCTCCAACAATCGCGGGTTCAGCCGATCGACTCCCTGAACTCGATGGCCGTCTGTGCCAGTGCTACCGCCTCGGCAGCGTCGAGGACGGGGTCGATCCGGTACTCGGCGAAGACGCCGAATTTGGCGGTGGTCTCCGCCAGATCCGCCGGGTTGTCGGTCTCAATCACGCCGTACCCGCCGCTGGAGTCGGCCTTCACGAGGAACTGGTGGAATGTCGTGCCCGCGGGCGGTGTCCACTTCGAGTACACCTCGTCGATGCGCTTCGCGGCCGCTTCGTTTTCTGCTACGGAGCCGAATGATCGGAAGGTCCAAGAAACCACGTACTTCATTTCGTCCTCCACTAGGTGTTTGATTGCGGGATTGCCCACAAGTTCACGGTCCTCCCAGGAGGCGTCGATTATTGCCGAATGGCAAGACGAATCCAGGTGGCGCCGCAGTGGTCGACGTCATCGAGTAACCAAGGGTGAATTGCACTGCGCCGAACGGGCGGGCACGGTGGCGAGCCGTCGAATCGCCAGATCGACGAGTTGCTCGATGAGCGCCTAGCGCACGCACCTCAGGGGCTTAGTCGTTTTTTGCCGCTTCTTGAAGCTTTGCCATGACTTGGTTGAGGTTGAAGCTTGCCGCCTTCTGCCGTGGTGGGAACCCAGCGAACGTTTTGAGCATCTCGGCGACGTAGGCCTGCGCCGGAATGAATAGAAAGACGTGGTCCATGAGCCAGTTCCAGTAGGTGTTCGAGGTGATGTCGGCCCGCTCGTAGGGGTCGAGTCGCAGGTTGAACAGCTTGGGGACGCGAAGCTCGGTGAACGGCTCGGCCCAGATCTGCATGGTGCCGGGACAGCGTTGCTCCATGAACACGAACTTCCAGTTGTCGAACCGCAGCGCAGTAAGGTCGCCGTCGTCGGAGACGTAGAAGAAGTGCTGTCGCGGGCTCTCGTCGGTTTCACCGGTGAGGTAGGCCAGCTGGTCGTGCCCGTCGAGGTGCACTTTGTAGGTGGTGCCGCCCAGATCTGCTCCGCCGCGCAGGTTTCCAGCGATGTCGGGCACACCGGCCGCCGATAACAGGGTGACGAACCAGTCGTTGTGGCTGATGATTCCGTTGAGCACGCGGCCGGCCGGGATGCGGACGGGCCAGCGCACCATCGCAGGGACGCGGTAGGCGCCCTCCCAGTTCGAGTTCTTCTCGTTGCGGTACGGGGTCATGCCGGCGTCGGGCCAGGAGTTCATGTGCGGGCCGTTGTCGGTCGAGTAAACGACGATGGTGTTGTCGGCGATACCGAGCTCATCGAGCAGATTCAGCAGGTCACCAACGAGGTCGTCGTGATCGAGCATGGTGTCGTGGTACTCGGATTGCCAGCGCCCAGCGCGGCCGATGCTCTCCGGCTTCGGATGGGTGCGGAAATGCATGTGCGTGGCGTTGAACCAGACGAAGAACGGCGTCTGCGCCTGATGTTGGCGGCGGATGAAATCGGCGGCGGCGTCGCGGAATTCCTCGTCGACGTTCTCCATCCGCTTCTTGGACAGCGGGCCGGTGTCCTCGATGCGTTGGGTGCCGTCAGGGTTGACCCATGTGTGCAGGACCCCGCGCGGCCCGAACTGCTCGCGGAAGGCGGGGTCTTTGGGATAGTCGGGGAGCTCGGGTTCCTCTTCGGCGTTGAGGTGATACAGGTTGCCGAAGAACTCGTCGAAGCCGTGCATGGTGGGCAGGTGCTCATCGCGGTCGCCCAGGTGGTTCTTGCCGAACTGGCCGGTGGCATAACCCTGCGCCTTCAACGCCGTGGCGATAGTGGGGTCCTCGGGCTGCAACCCAAGGATCGCGCCGGGCATGCCCACCTTGGTCAGCCCGGTCCGGTAGGGGTTCTGGCCGGTGATGAATGCCGCCCGCCCGGCGGTGCAGCTTTGCTCTCCGTAACAGTCGGTGAACCGCACCCCCTCCTCGGCGATGCGGTCGATGTTGCGAGTTCGATACCCCATGACACCGTCGCTATAGCAACTCAGGTTGCTGGTCCCGATGTCATCGCCCCAAATAACCAATATGTTCGGCTTGTCGCTCACCAGCGTGCCTTTCGCCGTTGAAGCCCGGAGCGCAGGGACCGGACACGGCCCGGCTTGGCGTTCGATTACAGGGCCGCAGAACGCAGGCTAGCCCCCGTTCCCGGCAACTGCCATCGAGCCTTAACTCGCCAGATCGCAGCTCGCCTGCAGAAGCAAGGTCACGACTGGCTCAGCATTGCTCGCACCGTGGCAGCCGAGGGCCGAATACCGCGGAAAGACCTGCGCCAGCTGAGCCGAATAATAATGAGGACACGCTCAGACGATTGGCTAAGCCCCTGGTTCCTGGTTGCCACAAGCGGATTCACCCTTTGTCGGCTCGGCAGATCGCTGTCCAGCGCGCTCACGGCTGTGCGCGACCTCGACACCATCGACTCCGAGCTGCGTCTCATCGCTGCAGTGCACCGTTCCATCCGCGAGCACGGCCGCGAGCCGTCGAGTCGCCAGGTCGACGAGCTGCTCGCCGCGCGCTCAGCGGACGCCGTCGCGGACCTTTGGTGCCTTGCTCAGCCTTCGTTGCGAAGGTGGTCTAAAAGCTTGCGGTGTAGCTCGTCGACGTCTTCTACGCCAACAAGTTCCTTCGGTACTTCTATTGCTTCCCCCCTGCGAGATCCCCTTGGGTACGGCCATGAACAGGATCGGGCCTTGATTTGGCCCTCCGGTCGGGCCCGTATCGGTGAAGAAGTTCCAGTTTCAATACTGGATAGAGTTCGCTGCGATCGAGTAATTGCCGTCGATTTGCCACCGTACTGGCATGTGGTGCCCCTTCTGGCCTTTGTTGGAACGTGCCTTTTCGGTTTGCCGAGCACGTCAGAAATGATAGTCCTGCGGCAGCTCAGGACTCGAGTAATCGACTACTTAGTATTGCCGCAGTCGTTACGCAGACGGTTATAAGACCCTGCGCTCCACCACGAGGGCCTTGCTGGGTTTACACGGCTTAGCGTCCAAGCGCGCAACAGCGGCGGTCATTTGTCTTTTTGTTTGGTCATGTTCGCTCCTGGAAATTGTCCATGTCCGTCCGTCTGATCCACCCCCTAAAGGTGGTGGGGTGGATGGACTGATTCGGCGGCCAGGTGGACACGGTGGACAAGGTGCACGGATTCACTTGGTCCCGCGCCTGCCGCGACGCTGTCCTGGACGACTAGCCGGCACCGGCAACCTGCCGGCCAAGGGATAATTGACTGCAATTGCAGCGGTAGTAGCGTTCCCGACAACTGGAAGGCGGTGAACGATGTACGTCGACACCGGCCAGCCGCCGTGCAGTTAGTCAACATCGACATAGGCACGCTGGTGGCCCTGGCCGGCGGTGATCCGTGGCAGGTCAACGCCACCCTCCAGCACGGGCGCCCAGCACAGATCGACAGCCTGGCGCAGGCGTACAAAACCGCCGGCCAGTCGACAGCAGAAGCCGACAACGCTTTCGCCCAAGCTCGGCAGCGATTCCAGAACGCTTGGAGCGAAGACAGCGGGGAGCGTCCGATCAACGACTCCCAGCAGGTGCAGCTGGTCACTCAATCGCTGGGCGTGCAGGCCGCGCAGCTGCCGAAGATTGCTGCTGACCTCGAAGGCATCGCCGCCGCTCTCGCCGAGGCACAGAAATCCTCCGCCACAGTGATCGCCGACCTGGAAAAGCAACTCGCCGACATTGATCACGACCTCGGCAACTTCATCGACCTCGAAAACGACCCAACCCTGACCCCTAACGAGCGCGTCATGGTTGAGAACGAAATCCATGGGCTCGATCAGCAGGCAGTCGATGACACCGCGGCGGCCCTGCGAAGGGTGACTCACATTCGAGACGGCTACAGCGGCACGCTGCGTGACGCTGAGGCGCAGCTGCGTGCCGACGGCTACAACCCGGCACTGGTCAAGGCTTACGACGAGTCGTCGATACCTGATCAGGCGCTACCACTGCCGCCGCCGGGCACCAGCGTCCAGGACGTCAACAAGTGGTGGAACTCGCTGACCCCTGAGCAGAAAGCCGCACTGATCGGCCAGCACTCGCCGGAGTTGGGCCGCCTCCGAGGCGTGCCCATTGATGTCCGTAACGAGGTGAATCGCGCCGTCTTGGACGACGACCTCAGTCGGGTGCGCGACCTAGCCAACTCTCACCGCATGTCGGTCGACCAGGTCTTGGGCGACCCCGCCGCCTTCGGACTGTCCGCCAACGACGTCACCCGCTACAACAACGCCGTTCACACAGAAGACGGCCTACTCAATTCGGAGAAGGTCAAAGACGAGTGGGGCCGACACCCGGACGTGTTTCTCATGGACTATCAGCCGGACGCATTCCACGGTGACGGTGGAGCGGCCATCGCGATCGGCAACCCCGACAAAGCCGCCAACACCTCGGTTCTGGTCAAGGGACTGGGATCTGGCGTCAAGCAGGGAACACTGTCCAACCCCGACGGTGTACGCCTCTACCAGGAAGCCAACCGCGCCGATTGGAACAAGAACACCTCGGTGGTGATGTGGGTCGGCTACGACGCCCCCGACACCGCGCTCGACCCGGGCCTGTATGAACCCAACATGGCCCGTACCGGCGGCCAAGCTCTTGCAGCCGACGTCAACGCCTTCGCGGTCACCCACCAGGGCGCACCTACTCACATGACCGTCGTGGGCCACTCGTACGGGTCAACGACGGTTTCTGACGCGGCAGCAGGCTTCGGAATGCACGCTGACGACGTGGTGCTCGTCGGCTCGCCAGGAACCGACCTAGCGCACTCAGCGGCAGACTTCCACCTCTCACCCGGCGGCCACCTCTACGTCGGCTCGGCTTCCCAAGACGCCGTCACCGGATTCGGCGAGAACACTATCCAGACACCGTTAGGCGGAGTCGGGCTAGGACAAGACCCGGCCATGGAAGGCTACGGCTCCGTTCGCTTCAAAGCCGAAGTTCCCGGCTACTCACCCAACCCGTTCTACGACCACTCCCACTACTTCGACACCGGCACAGAATCCCTATTCAGCATCGGCGATATCGTCTCCGGCCACGGCGACGCGCTCGAACACGACCACATGACCGCAGGGCACCGTGGGCAATGGGGACTGCCGGCCTTCTTGGACCCGGAAACGTTACGGCCGGCCACCACCGGTCACCAGCACAGCGCCCCCACGGGCTGAGGAAGTTGCGTCTGCCAATGCACGAACTCAGAAACTCTGCGGAAGGATGGCAGCAGTGTGGACCCTGGTCGCAAGAAAGGCCGCCGCGGCGGCCTTTACCGGCCTCGCGCTCAGTGGATGCGGCGGTGACGCCGTGTTGAACCCGATCACCCCCGAGCAGGCCCGCGCGGAAGTAATCAACGCTGCCCGCGACATCGTCGCCATCCTGCACGCCGACGTGGCCGAGGCGACATTCTCTTACGAGTCGTGCAATGACCAGGGCGATCCGCCGTTTCGCGGCGTCGTCGACCTATCCCTGTGGATGCCCGGCATCGCCCACGACCAACCGGCCGATCCCAAGACGGTCCTTCAACCGCTGACCGCACACGGTTGGAGCACTGACTCCGACTTCGTTTCGCACTCACCAACTTTTCGCAAAGACAAGATCAACGTCATCGTCACCATCCCACCGCAGCCACCGGCCGGAATCACACTCGGTGACCACGTCGGCGTCAACATTGACGGCCAATGCCGCGATACCTTCGACCACCGCAAAGACCGCTCCATACTCCCGGTCAATGTTTCGAAAGAACTCCAACCATAGCGGTTTCAATCCATTGCGCCACAGGCCTATTCGTCCAAATCGAACGACCTTGTCAATACCTTTGATGCCTTTGGACTAGCTTCATGTGCTACCCGTTAGGAGGTCTTGGCGCTACCCGTCTTGGCTACGGGGTCGCGGATTGAATCCCTTGGCGGCTCTGGTGGCGTCGTCGTCGGGTGCTTGATCGGTGAGCCGCCGGCGCCGGCGGTTGTCGGTGTCGGCGCGGCCGCCGGCGACGCCGAGCGCGAGGCCCGCCACACTCTCCCCATCAATCGCGGGCCGATTCAGTAGCGTGCCGTCTATGACGAGCGATGACGCGGGCCTGCAGGAACTCCGGCGTGAGCTGTGGGGCCACCCTGACATCTCGATATCAAGGGCATACCTCACAACGGTCAAGCATCTGACAGCGCACACGACGCGGCGCCTCGGAGTAAAGGAGAGCAACACCAAATGGTGCGCATATTGGATCAATAACCGCACCATCGGAGTGCTGAGCTGTGAAGGCGTCGCCGAGCCCGAAGACGCGATGGTCGGTGAAGAGGCCAAGATTCACGGCCGGATAGCTCAGCTCGACACCCTGGCAAGCGTCGACCTGAACGTGAAGACCTACTACAACCAATCTGAGAACACATCGCGATGGGGCCGTCAGCTGACGATCAGCTGCACCGACGGCTACGAAATCGTGCTCGACGCGTCACCCGGCGTCTACGACGCAGCCGCGCGGCCAAGAGTTGAGGCCTTCATCGATGATGTGCTAAGCGCCTTGGCCGCTCCCCTGGTTCCCCCGGCTCAAGGGACATGGTCACATCCAGGTTGATCGCGGCCACCCCCGGCCTTAGCCACACCAGTCGCGCACATCGGGCGGGTACTCATCGAGCGGTCCAAGGCAGCGCTGCCCTGGCGGGTAGTTGACGCGGGCGTTGAGCAGATCGCAGGGGATATAGACCTGCTTGCCTCCGGGGGTGTTGCTCAAACACTGCGTCGGCGGCTGGGCATGAGCCTGGGAAGGGGCGATGAACGCCACCGCTACAGCACTGAGTACGCACACGACACGGCGATAGGTCATAAGAACTCCTTCTAAGTGGCGCTTGTACGAATGGCCAATTCTTGGCCGGCCTAAACGAGGTTGCATAACGCTCAGCCTTTGTCGATGAAGCGTTCGACTCGGTAGTCGCGTCTCTATTCCTGAGCTACGTGGCGCACGCCGACTTCATCGCCGCCGCTGAACGGCTCTCCTTCGTCGATGACTCGCCCCGGCTCTTGCACGCTGACCTGACTTGTTTCTCTGCCATGGTCTCATCTCCAATTCGATCAGCTGGTAGGCAAACCGGGTTACGACATCGATAGCCGCCGCCCTTGGTGTTGCCAGCGCGATACGGGTTTCCGCCCGCCATTCGTATGTATTGGTGCCGAAGCAGTCCACGCTGCGTGGTTTGCACCGTGTCGTCATTCCACAGAGTCTTGCTCTCTGGTTTGGTCGATTCCGCGTGGCCCGGCACGCAGCCCAGGCAGATAGCGGCCATGAGAGTCCTTTTAACGGCGAAGTCGTCCAACGTGTTCGGGTGACGAGGACGAGGACGAGGTCGGGCCCGTTCTGCGTGTGCGCATCACGCCGTTGATGAAGGCCCGAGAAAATCGCGAATGGCGATCCGCATTTCAATCACCCAAGCGAGGCATACTCGTCGTCTGTGATGCTTCGATTGTTGCTGCGGCCGGCCTGGGTGCGGTTCTTGGTCTGGGCAACTACTTGCGGCGCACTCTTCGCCGCGGGTAACAGCTTCATGTCGCGCTCGGCCTGGGCCTTCCTCGCGTCCGGCCTCTTTTTCGGTGTCATCTTCGGGGCGTTTCTCGTCTACCAGACTCAGCCTGTACATCAGGCTGCCACCCAGGCGGTCGCAGGACTTACCAGTGCCGAACTCTCCCAGGCCTGCGACGCGGTGCTGCACGGCGTCACCCCTGGCGCTGGCAGGGTGCGGTCCGCAGCTGCCCGGCTAGGCAGAGCCTATTTGCGTGACAAAACCCCCGAACAATTCAAGCGCCAGGAACGACAGACCTGGATAACACTGGCGTTGCTCGTCGCTGGCGACGTCGCGTTGGTGGTGCTGTACCGCGGCGAATACGAAGGTCTGCATTTCGCGGCGCTTGGAGTCGTCATTTTGGTCGCGATGCCCCTGCAGATAAGACATTCGCGGCGCATTCAGCGCAATGTCGCCGCCCTCGCTGACGCTTCGATCTTTTAGCCGGCATACGTTTGGCCGATTTAGTCCATTCGTGCGCCAGACTGTCCGAGTTGTCAGGTTGCCTCAAGGCTGCGCCAATTGTTTGGTGACGTCAGTACCGCTCGGGCTGTCGTGGTGATGGTCGGCGGTGACGCGGCATTCGCCATATATGAACATCTCGCCATAAGCGTGGTCTGACGGTACGAAGCCCATGTTCGCGGTAACGCCGGCTTTGTTGAGGGCCGGTCCGTGCAACACCTGGCCAGGCAACGGGCCCGGATTCCAGCCACTGTTGAACATCGCCTGCTCGACCGAACGGAAATAGGCGTCCGGGTCACCGTGGATGAGGAAGCTCATCGTGACCTCGCCCCGATATGGCGGATCGCCTTGATCGTTGCAGGAGGTGAAGGAGAAGCCGCCGCTGACTCCGTCGAGTTTGGCGGCGGCGGCGATCTGTCTAGCCGGTTCCACAACTTGAGCCATCGCCTGGTCATCGGTCAGGGGCTGGGCGGAGTCGTCGAACGCGTTGCTCGACGGTGAATGTCTCAGCTCATGACCTGGGAAGTGCATGTCAGGAAAGGTCACTGTGCACCCTGCTAAAGCCGTCGACGTCGCCACAGTGGCCGCAGCGGCAATAAGCCGCCGGCGACGCAGATTTCGCGTGCCATCAATGCCGGTCATATTCGAAGGCATCTTCGCCCTTTATGCAGTCCGGCGCTAGCTGATACTCGTCTATCTGCAGCCAACGGCCGGAGCACAATCGAAGGCGTGGCGTGGACGAGGTATGAGGGACGGGCACTGGCGGACTCGACGCTCACCGGTGCGGGACTGGCTGCTGAGCTCGAAGGGCAGATCCGCCGGCAGAACCCGCACTTCACCGATGTGCGGGTGGGGCAGGCAACCGCAACGGCGGGTGGTGACACAACCAGCCCGCCGGCCAAGCAGTGGTACGACGTGACGTACTTCGCGGAGGATCCCGCGGGCGCTCCTTAAGGCGCCGGAACGCTCCAACATGCGCTTACGCAATCCGTGCCTGAGGATTGGCACATCCCGTATTCGTAAACGCGTCACCGGACGGTGAGCTGGAGGTCTGCAGACCCGTGTCCTCGTATGCAACCCGGCGGCTCGCCGTCGCCGCAACAGTCCTGCTAGTCGGTGCGGCTTGCTCGTCGAAACCAAGCACGGCAGAAGTCGTCGCGCCCGATCACCTGGACGCCCTCCTGCTACCGGCACCTGACATCAACTCCGTCATGGGCGCCGCCGGGATGCAGTCCGACCCGGTCAGTGATTCCACCACGAAGTCCGTCGAATCGATTTCGATCCAGGATTGTCTTGGCGCCATTTACGGCGCCGAGGTCGCGGTGTACCGGGGCAGCCAGTTCACCGCGATCAGCCGCAACCAGATTCACGAACCCGGCGATGCACCCGCCCACCTGGTCGACCAAGCCGCGGTGAGTTTCGCCTCCCCCGCCGACGCCCTCGACTTCATCACGGCTTCGCTCACCAAGTGGAAGAGCTGCGCGGGCAAGTCTGTCACCACGACTGAAGGCGAAAACGCAACCGCCAGTTGGCAGTTGAGCTCACCGGCCGGTAGCGCGCCGAAGATCGCCACCGTCGCCACCCAAGTCGGCGGTAAAAGTTTGGTTTGCCAGCGCGCCCTCGACGCGGTGTCCAACGTCATCCTCGACGTCACCGCATGCGACAAGAACATCGACGACCAGGCCACCCAGATCGTCGGCAAGATGGCGGCAAAGGTCTCCGAGTACGAATCAGCGTCAACGCCGCAACGGGCACAGACGAATCAGACAACGGTGCCCTTCAACGGTCTCTTCGCACCCAGCAACGTGGTCGTCGACGCCGCAGGCAACCTTTATGTCACCGACAGCGGAAACCACCGGGTCCTCAAAATGGCCGCAACCACACACACGCAAACCGAGGTGCCTTTCACCGGTCTCGACAACCCGAACGGCGTGGTCGTCGACACCGCCGGCAACATCTACGTCACCGACAGCGCCACTGCTCAGGTCTGGAAGCTGGAAGCCGGCTCACGTCAACAGGTTTCGCTGCCGTTCACCGGGCTCAAATCACCTGCCGGCATCTGCCAAGACACCCACGGCAACCTCTACGTCACCGACTACGCCACCAATCAGGTCGTCAAACTGGCGGCCGGCTCCAACCAGCAAAGCGACCTGCCGATCACCGGCCTCAAAGAGCCCGACGGTATTCAGGCCGACCCGGCAGGCAACGTCTATGTCGCCGACGGCGGAAACAACCGGGTGCTCGAGTGGGTGGCCGACTCCGGCGCAACGACCACGCTGCCGTTCGCCGGACTGAGCGACCCCGCCGACGTCACCGTGGACAGCGCACGCAACCTCTACGTCACCAATCACCACAACAATCGGGTACTCGAAATGGCACTCGGCTCCAACCACCAGACCGAGCTGCCCTTCACCGGACTCAGCGACCCCACCTCGTCCGCCGTCGACAGCACCGGCGCCATCTACATCACCGACAGCAATAACGACCGGGTAGTCAAACTTCCGCCGCGCTAGGGACCCGCCGAAGCACTGCCGACAGCGCCGGCCTGGTTTCGGCGCTGGGTGTTCATCGGGCGTCACTTCATTCTGGCCTCCATTGCGCGCCGTAGAGTGAACCGATCCAGTCGACGCCGACCGCGAGGACTCATGAGCGAACGCATCGAGATCGAGCGCACCATCGCAGCGTCCGCGCCGGACATCTTCGCCGTGCTGTGTGACCCGCAGGGTCACGTGGCCATCGACGCCTCCGGCATGTTGCAGGACGCCGACGGAGACCCGGTCAAAGCTGCCGGCGACAGCTTCGTCGTGCACATGGACCGGGAAGCACTCAACGACTTTCCGGAGATGGGCAAATACGACGTCACCGTCAGCATCAAGGACTTCGAGCAGGACCGGCTGATCGCGTGGACCATCCTCGGCCAGATCCGCCCGCAGATCGGCCACGTGTACGGCTATCGGCTCCAACCCGCGGACGACGCGGCCAGCACCATCGTGACGTCGTACTACGACTGGTCGCAGATCGACCAGAAGTGGCGGGACCTGGACATCTTCCCGGTGATCTCAGAGAGCGCGTTGCGAGCGACGCTGGGCATCCTCGACCGCACCGTGCGCCGCGGTTACCCACGGCGATAGCCGATCGGCTTTGCTACTCCGCGCTGTCCTCAGGTGAGCAGGACGGCAGCCGGTGCAGCCTGTCCGAGTCGTCGCCTTCCACCCGCAAGTAGCGTTCACCCTTCTCCGTGGTCGCGATCACCAATGGCGGCCCGTCACCCTCTGCGCCGTCCGGTGTCGACAGCAGCTGCAACTCACCGGACTCGACGTAGAACAGGGCGTCGTCGTTCGACAGCTGCCACGGGTGCCGATCGCCGGGCCACTGTCCGCCGACGATCCGGAGGTCGCTGAGCACGTGGTCCTTCGCGTCCCCGTCACGTGCCGTCGCGCAACTCACCCACAACTTCCCAGGCAGCGGCCGGAAGTACACCGCCAGGCGCTGCCGGTTCAGATTCGCGCTGACCGGTATCCCGATCGGCGGCAGCGAGGTGCCCTCAGGACGATCGTTCAGCGACTTCTTGACTTGACGCGACCCCAACCCGGTGCCGAACCAGTCGATCGTCAGCACCGTGGTGAGGTACTGCACGATGGCCATGGTCAGCATTCCGCCGGCACCCAGAGCCCCCAGCCCGGCGGCACCGGCGGCCGAGGTGACCGGCAGCGCAAGCAATCCGACGACCGCCGCTGTGCCCGCGGCGGCGGCGGCCTTTCCCGCCAACGTCAGGTTGAAGTCCGGATTGACCTCCGGCTCGGCCGGGTGCTGCGCCGGCCGCACGCCGACCGTCCTCGGCAACTTCTCGAACTCCTCACTGACCCGCTGGACCTCCGCCTCGTAGTCTTTGCCGGTCAGCTCGCCCGCCCGCTTTCTGTCGCCCGCCGCGCTCATCGCCCGCTCGAGCTCTTCGACCGTTCCGACCTCGCCCAGCCAGGTCTCCTTGTCAGTGGCGTCTCGCGGAATGTCGTCCAGGCCCATCTCGTAGGTCACCTTGAAGGTGGCTTTGAAGTCGTAGAGCTTGCTGTCGGCACTCACCGTGCCGTCGATGACCAGTCGGCCGTCCTCGGTGCGCGGCACGATGTCGGCGTCGAGCGCGTCGAGGCTGCGGTCCTGGCCGCCGATGTCGATCGTCTTCGGTCCCTCCAGGACACACGGCGCGTCGGCGGCGAAGTCGCTCTCCTCGAGATCGAAACTCTTCATCACGGTGTCACGGACCTGGCGCAGAATGCTCCACCCGGTGACCGCCAAGCCCGTCTTCTCATGCGGATTCTCGGCGAGAACAGAAACGGGCAGGTCTTCGCCGAGCGGCAGTTCGCGCAACGTCTGGACCTGGACGACCAAAGACTCTTCGGTAGCCCCACCGACATCGAAGCGGTGCACGATGGCGTCGACGGCTTTGATGGTGCTGTCGTCGGGTGCGTCCGGGTCGACGTCCAGCGGTGCCGGCAGCAGTTTGACGATGCCGTCTTCGCCCATCTTGGCGACCTCTGGGCGCACCGCGTCGCTGATTTGGGCGGCCAGCGAGTCGAGCACCCTGATTCGGGCCTCGTCATCGGACAAAGTGGGGTGCTGCAGTTTCTCCAGATTGACCATCAACTCGCCGGCGATGCTGTGGGTGATCCAATGCGCCTCGGCGTAGTCGAGTTCCCAACTGATCCGCGGGTCTTGTCCGGTGAACACGGTACTGCCGTCATGGCGGCGCTCCACGTGCGCTCCGAACAGCTGCGCGGTGTACTTGTCCGCCGGTGCGGTAGCCACCAGCAGGGGAGCGTCCTGGGCAGCGAAGTTCAGCGCAATGGTCTGCTGTCCCGGCTTTACTTCGTACGGCTCAAGCTGATCGTGCACAGTCAGCCGGCCGAACAGCGGGATTTCGTTGTAGGGAATCTCCCGCGACTCTCCGGCGCGGGGACCGTCCGGAATGGTGATGGTCGCCGGCGGCAATTGCAGCAGCGGAATGCAGGTGACGGAATCGATGACGATTTTGGAGTCGAAGATCACCAGGTCGATGGCGAAATGGCGCAGCGGGTCATGGACGTCACCGTCAGCCTCCTCCTGCCAAAGCCGGTGTTGCGCGTCCAGGACGAACCACACCCGGTCCAGCGTGAGATCAAGGGTGGCCGTCGCGGAGTACCCGGTTCCGTCGACGGACTGCGTGTAGGTGTCGCCGCTGAACATCTCGAGCGTCTGGTCCTGAACCCGCTCACGATGGATCTCGATGATGGTGTCGGGGCGTTGCATGTCGGACTCCAGTTACTCCAGGGGCGCTGGTGCGCCGCGGGTGAGTGGATCTCAGTGTGTGCGAGCCGGGCCTCCGGCCTGACTGCTTTACCCGGAATGGATCTAAATCCTCCATCCTGTGGCTGCGCACGTTGGCCGCAATACCCCGTCGCGGCTCGACAGTCGCTGCGCTGCGGTGGTCGCCGTGAGTTTCCGCTGACGTCAACTGGGAACTGACCGGGTGAAACGCCGCGACACTACCCTGAACCACAGGAGGCAGTCATGAACCGCAGTGCCCGCCGGAGCACCGAGCGAGCGGGCGGTCAAGCACGAAGGGGCCGTTGCTACCCACGGTCGATCGCGGCGCTGGCTCTGCTCTGCGCCGTCACCGCCGGGTGCAGTAACACGGTGCTGCCTGGTCACGCCGCGTCCATGCTCGACGACCCCGACCGGGTCGGAGGTCTGCCGGCCGACGACGGCCCCAACGGACTTCGCTCCGGCGCTCCCCCGCCTACCGGCAGCGCGCAGCGCAGCGACGGCGGCGCCGAAGACCATTTGGCGCTGTCGGCGATCAACGATATTCAAGCTTTCTGGACCACGGCCTACCCGGATTTCTTCTCCGGCCCGTACTCGCCGGTCGCCGGCCTCATCTCCTATGACTCCACCGACCCGTCGAGCCCGGGAGTGTGCGGCAGCCGAACCACCTACCGGGTCGTGAACGCGTCCTACTGCCTACTGGACGACTCGGTCTCGTGGGACCGCGGTTCGCTCATCCCGAAAGCTCGCACGTTCTTCGGCGACGTGGCGGTGGCCGGGCTGCTCGCCCACGAACTGGGTCACGCCGTGCAGAACAGAGCACGTCTGGTGCGGCGGTTGCTGACCCGCACGATCGTCAAGGAGCAGCAGGCCGACTGCTTCGCCGGGGTGTATCTGCGGTGGGTGGCCGAGGGCCACTCTCCGCGGTTCACCATGAACACCACCGACGGCCTCGATCACGTGCTCGCCGGCGGGATCACGCTGCGCGACCCCGTCGACGAACCGGAGTTCGGCCATGACGCGCACGGCTCTGCGCTCGACCGGGTCGGCGCTTTCCAGGAGGGCTTCGACGGTGACCCAAGTACGTGTGCCGCCATCAACATCAATGAGATCGACCGGCGCCGCGCAGGCCTGCCCAAAGCGTTGTTGTTCTACCCGGCCGGCGACTCCGAGCCGGGCGAGACACCGATCGACACTGACTCGCTGGTGACGTTGACCGAGACGCTGGGGCAGATCTTTCAGCCCGGCAACCCGCCGACGCTGACCGTCGGCGGTGACGCGACATGTGCGGACGCGCGCCCCAGCCCACCCGCCTCCTACTGCCCCGCCACAAACACGATCACCGTCGACTTGCCCGGCCTGCAGCGCATCGGCACCTACACCGACCGGCACAGCGGCCATCTGCTACAGGGCGACGACACCGCATTCTCGGTGGTGACCTCGCGTTACATGCTGGCCGTCGAGCACCAGCGCAACTCTGCGCTGACCGGTCAGCGGGCCGCGCTACGCACGGCATGTCTGACCGGCGTCGCGCAGCGCGACATGTCGGGACCGGTCGCGCTGCCGTCCGGTCGAACTCTGGTGCTCACCGTCGGTGACCTCGACGAGGCGATCTCCGGGCTGCTCACCAACCACCTGGCCGCCAGCGACGTCAACGGAGACACCGTTCCGGCCGGCTTCACCCGCATCTTTGCCTTCCGATCCGGACTGGTCAGCGACGCCGACCAGTGCTACCGACGGTTCGCATGAACGGGCTACCCGGGCCGCGCCCTCCCGACCGCCCCGCGGCGGGTGACCCGCGCCAGCGCCCACCCGCGCGACGCCGCAACGAGGTTGCGGCCCAGACACGGCCGGCCGCGGTGTTCCCTCCCCGCCCGCCGCGCCGGCCACCGCCGCCGCCAGCACCCTGGTACGGCCACATCCCTGATCATCGGCCGCCGCCGACCACCTCACCACCGCCGCGTCCGCGGCCGCCCGGCATCGCCGCACCTGCTGCCGAGCAGGAACCAGAAGGAACTCCCGCCGGCACGAAAACGGTTCACCGGGTGGTGCTGGCCGCTGCCGTGTCAGTCATCCTGATTGCTGCCGGCGTGCTGCTCAGCGGCGTCTGGTGGCTGCTCAACATGACGGGCGGCCCAGTGTTGGATGTGACGAAGGTTCAGGACGGCGTGTTGCAAACCTTGTCCGATCCGGCCGGCGGCTACGGCGGCAACACCGTCACCGATGTCAGCTGCAACAACGGCCGCAATCCCCGCGCCGCCCGCGGGACGACGTTCACCTGTGACGTCGTCGTCAACGGCGACGAGCGCCACGTCCGCGTGGTGGTGTCGGACGACAACGGCACCTATGAGATCGACCGTCCGCGCTAACGCTTTCGTCGACGACTCGTGTCGATTCGGACACATCTCGCCCGTGCAGCTGCATGGGCAACCGCTTAGGCCTGCGACGCGTGGCATCATGACTGACGTGTTGTTCGAACTGCACCGTTCCCTTGTCCTGCTACGGAACCGGGCACGCGAATTCCGGCGGACCCCGACACACGTGGTGTCAAGATTCGGGTCGGCCAGAAGGAACGGTAGCTCCTAGCAGAGGATTTCGCTGCGACCGGCTCAAGCGCCGTTGTCCCGCAGCGCTTTCTACCAGCGAGCCGTTACTAACAAATGGCATCGGGCAAGTAACCACTTCGTGGACGCGCAGTTGAATCCCAACGATCCGCAGCCACTTTGGCAAGCTGAACCAACCTCGAAGGCAACCCGGCGTACCCTGCATCCGTGCGCCGCAACAACTGGCTGTGCGCCAGCGTCACGATTCTGTGTTCCGGCGCGCTGGTCGGTTGCTCCGTGCCCGACACCTACGTCGCGCCTGCCACCTTCACCGTGAGCAACCAGTCCGTCATCAAAGCCATTGAAGAGGTGATGGCGCTCAACTCGGTGGTGAAGATCGACGGCGAACCCGACGTCGATTGCGCCGGCGAAGCACGCTGCAACATCGCTTACGCCATTCAGGAATCGGCGGGCGGCTCGAGCAACTTCGAAGACAACGAGCTGATCCGGCCGACCCGCGACATCTGGAAGACGCTGTTCACCGACCCCAAATTCCAGTCGGGCACCATCACGGTCAGCGGCCCGCAGACATCGGAGGACACTGCCACCCAGCCCTACTACACGCTGAGTTGCGACCGGCAGCACACCGCCCACACCGATTGGTCAGACATCGACGGCTGGGGATTACGGCAGCGGTGCGATTACTCACCGTTGATCGGTGGAATGCCCGGCACCTGACCTGAACAGCTGACAGCGGCCGACGGCCGCGCGGGCTGCGCTCAGTGCGTCGTCGTGCCGTTCGGCGGACCCGTACCGGTGGTCGATCCCGGCGGCCCGGACTGCGCGTCCGGCGTTTGACTTGACCCCGACCCCGACCCCGACCCCGGCGTGGACGCCGGCTCTGCTCCGGGCTCGCCGCTCGCCGGCTCGTCGCCCGCGGAGCTGGCGTCATCGGGGCAGAGATCGTTCACCGCGGTCTGCTCGAACGTCTGCGCTTTCGCGTGAGTGAAACCCGGGTTCTGCTGCTGCAAATTGGTGACGATCTCGTCGTCGGTGGACCCGGCTTCCAGCATCTTGCACACCGTCCGGCCGGCGGTCACCGTTGTGCTCGAGTCGTCGAAATTGATTCCGGCGTTCTTGATGTCCATGAGGAAGTAGCTGTTGTCGTCAGCGTTCGCAGGCGCCGCCAAAGCGATCGCAACAGCGGCTACCGGCAGCAGGAGTCGAATTCGCATGCCTGCATCATCGCCTTCACGTGCGAACTTCGCACCCTGAGCGGTCACTTTTAACATGGTGCTGAGGTTTCCGAAACACGGCGAAACAACCGCTGCCGCGCAGGACTACCCTCGGTCGGGACGCAGGCGCGGCCGCCCTGCAACACGTGACAATCCGCGTAAGGAGTCAGTCGTCATGGCCAACGTCGTCATCGTCTTATATCCCGACCCGGAGTCGGGCTACCCGCCGGAATACGCCCGCGACGGCATCCCGGACGTCACCGATTACCCCGACGGTCAGCTCGTGCCCAGCCCGTCGGCGCTTGACTTCAAGCCCGGTGAGCTGGTCGGCTGCGTTTCCGGCGCTCTGGGGTTGCGCAAATTCCTCGAAGACGGCGGCCACCACCTGACCGTGACATCGGACAAGGAGGGCCCGGACTGCGAATTCGAGCGCGCCCTGCCGGACGCCGAAATCGTGATCTCGCAGCCGTTCTGGCCGGGGTATCTGACGGCGGAGCGGATCGCGAAAGCACCGAAGCTCAAGCTGGCGATCACCGCCGGAATCGGCTCCGATCACGTCGACATCGATGCGGCGATTGCGAATGAGATCACCGTCGCCGAGGTCACCTTCAGCAACAGCATCAGCGTCGCCGAGCACACCGTCATGCAGATCCTGGCAATGGTGCGCAACTTCCTCCCGTCGCATCATTACGCGACGGAGGGCTGGAACATCGCCGACTGCGTCGAGCGCGCCTACGACTTGGAGGGCATGGACGTCGGGCTGATGGCCGCCGGACGGATCGGGCTCGCAGTGTTGCGGCGCCTCGCGCCGTTTGGGGTCAATCTGCACTACACCGACAAGCGCCGGCTGCCTGATGACGTCGAAGACGAACTCAACCTGACGTTTCACCCCGACGTGCAGTCAATGGCACCCGAGGTCGATGTGCTGTCCATTCACGCACCGCTGCATCCGGAGACCTACCGCCTGTTCGACGAGAAACTGCTGGCCTCCATGCGGCGCGGCTCCTACATCGTCAACACCGGGCGCGGGGAGATCGTCGTGCGGGACGCCATCGTCTCCGCCCTGGAAAGCGGTCAACTCGCCGGCTACGCCGGTGACGTCTGGTATCCGCAGCCACCACCGGCCGACCATCCGTGGCGCACCATGCCGCACAACGCGATGACGCCGCATGTGTCGGGCACTACGCTGTCCGCGCAGGCCCGCTACGCCGCCGGCACCCGGGAGATCCTGGAGGACTGGTTCGCCGGCAACAAGATCCGCGACGAATACCTGATCGTCGAAGGTGGACGCCTCGCCGGGACCGGGGCGTCCTCTTACACTGCCGGCCCCGGCGACAGCAAGTAGTCAGCCGGCAGCAATGACGGGCGGGCCGCTCACCGCGGCGCCGACCGGCTCAGGCGGTTCCGGTTGCCACACGTCGCCGTCCAGCACACCGGGCAGGCCGCCCTCGTCCGCCGCGAACACGGGCTCCCCGCCGGCCTGCGACTGACGGTGGAAGTCGCTGAGCGCGGCGAACGCCCACTTGCCCAGCAGGCAGATCGCCGTCAGGTTGACGATCGCCATCAGCGCCATGCCCAGATCGGCAAGCGCCCACACGAACGTCAGCTTGAGCACTGCGCCCAGACCGATCGAGACCAGCGTCAAGACCTTCAAGGCGGCGATCGTCCGGCGGCGACCACCCAGGAAGAGCAGATTGCCCTCCGCGCACACGTAGTCGCCGAGCACCGCGGAGAAGCCGAAGACGAATACCACCGCCGTCATCAACCAGGTAGTCCACGAGCCGAGCCCGGCGGCCACCGCCGACTGGGTCAGGCTTGCGCCGGTGATCGCGCCGGGATGCGCGGGATCGTAGACGGCGGGACCGGACACCAACACGATGAACGCCGTCGCGGTGCACACCACCATCGTGTCGACGAACACTCCGAGCGACTGAATCAGCCCCTGCTCCACCGGGTGTGACACGGTTGCGGTGGCCGCGACGTTGGGTGCGCTGCCCATGCCCGCCTCATTGGCGAACAGGCCGCGCCGGACGCCGTTGAGCATGGCGACCGCAATCCCGCCGGCGAAGCCGCCCGCCATCGGACGTATACCGAAGGCGCCGCCGATGATCTCACCGAACACGCTCGGCAGGTTGGTGATGTTGACCGCCACGACCGCCGCAGCCAGCAGCGCGTAGGCCAGTGCCACCACCGGAAGGACGACTCCGGCGAGCCGGGCCACGCTGCGGACTCCGCCGAACACAATCGGCGCGGCCAGGGTGACCAGTGCCACCGCCGTCCAGCCCGCTTCGATGTGGTGTGAACTGTGCACCACCTCACTGATCGCGTTGGCCTCCACCATGTTGAACGCGACGCCGAAGCAGAACACCAGTAGTACGGCGAAGAACACACCGCCGGCCCGCGACTTCAAGCCCCGCTGGATGTAGTAGGCCGGCCCGCCGCGGAACGCACCGTCACCGGCCCGGACCTTGAAGAGCTGGCCGAGCGTCGCTTCGATCAGCGCGGTTGCCATGCCGAAGGCCGCCGCCACCCACATCCAGAACACGGCACCGGGTCCGCCGAGGGTCAGCGCGATCGCCACCCCGGCGATGTTGCCGACGCCGACCCGCGCCGCCAGCCCGACGCAGAACGCCTGGAACGACGAGATACCGCCGGCACCGCTGCCCGACCGGCGCAGCTGGCGCAGCATGCGGCCGAAATAGCGAACCTGCACGAAGCGGGTTCGCACGGTGAAATACACGCCGGCGCCGATGAGCAGATAGATCAGCACATAGCTGTAGAGGGCGTTGCTGACCGGAACCACGAACTGCTTCTGCAGCAAGTCCATGATCTGCTTCCCCCAGACTTGCGCGGCCGATGTTCGCTCAGGGTAAGCGCGCAATGTTGACGTTACGTTTCATCGGTTCACCCCGGGCGACGGCCGGGTAACAACTGAGTGACAGCAGCCGGCGGGTTCCTGGGTACGCCGCTGAGTAACGCTGGCTACGGTGAACCTGTGCTCGATGTGCGGCTGGTCTCCGCGGACACCGTCGACGCCGACGAACTGGCCGCCCTTGCTGCCCGCACGTTTCCGCTGGCCTGCCCGCCGTCGGTCAGCGCCGACAACATCGCCGCGTTCATCGACGCAAACCTGTCCGTCGCGCGGTTCACCGACTATCTGACCGATCCGGCTCGCGTGGTGCTGACTGCCCATCGTGACGACCGGATCGTCGGCTACACCATGCTGGTGCACGGCGTCAGCGCCGACGCCGATATTCAGCGAGCCGTCAAAGTGCGCCCCGCCATTGAACTTTCGAAGATGTATGTGGTACCTGACGAACATGGCACCGGGGCGTCGACGGCGTTGATGAAAACCGCGCTGGGTGTCGTCAGCGACGCGGACGCCGGATGCATGTGGCTGGGGGTCAACCAGAGAAACTATCGCGCACAACGTTTTTACTCAAAGCACGGCTTTGCGGTCACCGGCAACCGGACGTTTAGGTTGGGTGAGCACGTCGAGCACGACTACGTCATGGTGCGCCGGCTGTGAGCCGGGGTCTACCCCGCCGCCACGGCGGCGCCGTGCTGCAATCGGGCACATGACTGACCGCGCCGCCGCGCCGCCGCTGACCCTGCTCGGCTCGGTGCGCGAAGCCGGCGAGGGCGAGCTGCCGAAACTGTACGGCTACCCGGACGCCCCCCAGCGGGCGTGGATCCGGGCCAACTTCATCACCAGCCTCGACGGCGCCGCCAGCGTCGACGGGACGACCAGCTCACTCGGCGGGCCGGGTGACCGCGCTTTGTTCAACCTGCTGCGCACCCTCGCCGATGTCATCGTGGTCGGCGCGGGGACGGTGCGCGCCGAAAGCTACGGCGGGGCTCGACTGTCGGTCCGGGAGCGGCAGCAGCGCCAGACTCGAGGGCAGAGCGAAGTGCCGCCGATGGCCATCGTCACCGTGTCGGGCCGCCTCGACCGTGACATGCCGGTGTTCACCCAGACGGAGGTGGCGCCGTTGGTGCTCACCTGCGCCGCGGCCGCCGACGAGACGCACGACCGGCTGACCGGGGTGGCCGACGTCGTCGACTGCTCGGGCGACGACGCCGACCGGGTGGACATGGCCGCACTTGCGGCGGCGCTGGGCACGCGGGGCCTGCGCCGGGTGTTGACTGAGGGCGGTCCCACGTTGCTCAGTGCGTTCGTCGAGGCAGACCTGCTCGACGAGCTGTGCCTCACGATCGCGCCCAGTGTGGTCGGCGGAACGGGCCCACGCATCACCGCTGGGCCCGGCGGTGTCTCCGGTCGCATGCGCTGTGCCCACGTGCTCACCGATGAGTCGGGCTACCTGTACACCCGCTACGTGCGGAGCCGGCCCGGCACCGCTCGCTAATGTTGGTCGCATGAGCCGGCCCGTCACATCCGCGACGATTCTTTTCGCGGCGACTGCATTGCTGGCCGGCTGCGTTCCGGTCTTGGCCGCCAATCCGCATTTCGCCACCAATTCCGGCGCGCGGCACAAGAGCGCCGGCACCGCAGCGCCGCAACCCAGCGGCCCACCGCCCATCGCAGCGCCGAAGAACGACCTGTCCTGGCATGACTGCACGGCGCGGCTGTTCTCCGACGCCGCGGTGCCGGCCGCGCCCGGAGTGACGCTGGACTGCGCCACCTACGACGCGGACCTCGACCCGACCAACGGCGCGAGCGGAAGCCTGAGCATCGGCGCCGTGCGGGCCCGCGCCGTCCAGACCCCAGCCGACGCAGGTCCGGTGGTCTTCACCACCGGCTCGGACCTGCCGTCGTCCCTGCAGCTGCCGGTGTGGCTTTCGCACGCGGGCGCCGACGTGTTGCGCAGCCATTCGATCGTGGCCGTCGACCGCCGTGGCATGGGCACGTCAAGCGCGGTGGACTGCCGCGACCAGTTGGACCGCGAACAGATGCGCGACCAGGCGCAGTTCCAGCCCGGCGACGATCCGGTGGCCAACCTGTCCGACACCGCCAACAACGCAACCACCAGTTGCACCGACACCATCGCCCCCGGCGACTCCGACTACGACAACAACCACGCCGCCGGCGACATCGAACGCCTGCGCAGCATGTGGGATGTGCCGGCATTGGCGCTGGTCGGTGTCGGCAACGGCGCGCAGGTGGCGCTGAGCTACGCCGGGGCGCACCCCGACAAGGTCGCCCGGCTGGTGCTGGATTCACCGATCCCGTTGGGCATCAGCGCCGAAGGCGCCGCCGAGCAGAAAGTCAGGGGTCAGCAGGCGGCGCTGAACGCGTTCGCCGCGCAGTGCGTCGCCCTGAAGTGCTCGCTGGGCCCCGATCCCAAAGGAGCGGTGGCGTCCATGCTGACCGCGGCCAGAGCAGGGCACGGACCGGGCGGTGCGTCGGTGGCCACCGTCACCGACGCGCTGGTCACCGCGCTCGGATTTCCGTCCGGCGACCGGATCAACGACACCACCAACCTGGCCGATGCGATCAGCGGCGCGAACTCCGGCGACACGAACAAGTTGACCAGCCTGATCAACCGGGCCGAAGCCACCACGGGCACCGACGGTGAATTCATCAACAACTGCAGCGACGCGCTCAACCGTCCGACGCCCGATCGGATCCGCGAGCTGGTGGTCGCCTGGGCCAAGCTCTACCCGCAGTTCGGCGCGGTCGCCGCGCTCGACCTGGCGGACTGCGTGCACTGGCCCAGCGGTTCAGCGCCGCAGCCGCCCAAGCACCTCAAGATCGACGTCATGTTGCAGGGCGTGCAAAACGATCCGATCGTCGGCATGGAAGGCGTGACGGCGACAGCGGCCAGCGTCATCAACGCGGGCGCGGCCAGCAAGCGGGTGATGTGGCAAGGCATCGGCCACGGGGCGAGCATTTACTCGTCGTGCGCAGTGCCGCCGCTGATCGCCTACCTCAACAACGGCAAGCTTCCCGACACCGACACCTACTGCCCCGCCTGAGCATTCAGTGGCGGCCGGCCGGACGCGCCGGTGTACGGTTCGCTCGTGACGGCAGTCGACTCCAACCGCACCGGCCTGGGCGATTCCCTGCGCAGCGCGCTTCGTCCGCGCACCGGCCCCCCCAGCACCGCCACCGTGTGGCGGTCGGTGTTGTGGCCGGTGGCCATCATGTCGATCATCCACCGCAGCGTCGTACTGGTCGCCAACGGAAACATCACCGACGACTTCAAGCCGGTCTATCGGGCGGTGCTGAATTTCCGGCAGGGTGTGCCGATCTACAACGAGCACTTCGACTACGTCGACCCGCACTACCTCTACCCGCCGGGCGGCACCCTGATCATGGCGCCGTTCGGCTACCTGCCCTCCGCGGAATCGCGCTATCTGTTCGTCTTCGTCAACACCGTTGCCATCGTTCTCGCCGCCTACCTGCTGTTGCGGCTGTTCGACCGCACGCTGACCTCGGTGGCGGCACCGGCGCTGCTGCTGGCGATGTTCTGCACCGAATCGGTGACCAGCACCTTGGTGTTCACCAACATCAACGGCTGCATTCTGCTGCTGGAGGTGCTGTTTTTCCGGTGGCTGCTGGACGACTCCGGCACGAGCGCGAACCGCCACCAGTGGTGGGCCGGAATTGCCATCGGTCTGGCGCTGGTGGTCAAACCCGTACTGGGGCCGCTGTTACTGCTGCCGTTGCTGAACCGTCAGTGGCGGGCGGTGCTGGCGGCGCTGGTGATACCGGCGGTGTTCAACCTGGCCGCCCTACCGCTGATCAGCGACCCCGGAGACTTCTTCGCGCACACGCTGCCCTACATCCTGGGCACCCGCGACTACTTCAACAGCTCGATTCTGGGCAACGGAGTGTATTTCGGACTGCCGACCTGGCTTATCCTGTCGCTGCGAATCCTGTTCACCCTCCTCGCGATCGGCAGCCTGGGGCTGCTCTACCGCTACCACCGCACCCGCGACCCACGGTTCTGGCTGCTGACGTCGTCCGGTGTGCTCCTGCTGTGGTCGTGGCTGGTGCTGTCGCTGGCGCAGGGCTACTACTCGATGATGCTGTTCCCGTTCCTGATGACGGTTCTGCTGCCCAACTCGATCATCCGTAACTGGCCGGCATGGCTGGGCGTCTACGGGTTTCTGACGATGGACAAGTGGCTGCTGTTCAAATGGATGTACGTCGGTCGCCCGCTGGACTACCTGAAAATCACTTACGGCTGGTCGTTGTTGATGATCGTGACGTTCTGCGTGCTGTACTTCCGCTACCTGGACGCCAAGGCCGAGGACCGGCTGGACAGCGGGATCGACCCGGCCTGGCTGAAGCCCCGTGCAACGCCGCGCTAGCGTGGATGCATGACTCGCGCCGGCGACGATGCGGAGCGAAGCGACGAGAAGGAGTGGCGCAAATGAGTCAGCAGCTGCCCAAACTTCAGCTCTCCGACGACGAGTGGCGTCAACGGCTCAATCCGCAAGAGTTCGACGTGCTGCGTCGCGCCGGCACCGAGCGGCCTTTCACCGGTGAGTACACCGACACCAAGACCGAAGGCGTGTATCAGTGCCGAGCCTGCGGGGCCGAGTTGTTCCGCAGCACCGAAAAGTTCGAATCGCATTGCGGCTGGCCCTCATTCTTCGATCCGTCACAATCCGACGCGGTGATCCTGCGTTCGGACCACTCGATGGGCACGACGCGCACCGAAGTGCTGTGCGCTAACTGCCACAGCCACCTCGGTCACGTGTTCAGCGGTGAGGGCTACCCGACCCCGACCGATCAGCGTTACTGCATCAACTCCGTCTCGCTGCGGCTGGTGCCCTCGGGCTCCTGAACCCAACGGTCACGCCTCGACAGTCACACAAAGTCGGGGCAGGCCCCGTTGTGCCCGCCAACACACTCCGCCGGCCAGCGACGGAAGGACAAGTGAGGCGCCTGTGCTCGTCGGCGCAGCTCAGTCCACCCGGGTGGCGTGCACCTCCCAGAAGCCGGCGTGGACGAGGCCACCGGCCAGCCACGGCTCCATTGCCCGGTACCGCGCCAGCAAATCGTCAACTTGATCACCCGCGTCGGGGTTGCGCTGGGCCATCATCTCGATCGTCTCGACGCTCAGATTGACCAGATAGGTGGTCGGCCCCAGGTAATCGATCTCCCACCCGTTCGCCGGAAGCACGTCCCGAAAATCGTTCTCCGACAGCGACCGCATCATCTTGAAACCGTTGACGCTCTGCTCACCGAATTCGAACATGTACAGCCGCGCCCCGGGTTTGGTGGCCCGGTGCAGTGCTTTCGCATAGGACAGCTGAAGGTCACGGTCGGTGCTGAAGACGTGGTAGAAAGCGCAGTCGACCACCGTGTCGAAACGGTTGTCCAAGCCCTCCAGCTTCGTGGCGTCGGCCAGCTGGAAATCCACCGACACCCCGGCTTTGCGGGCGTTCTGCCGCGCGCGCTCCAGTCCGCTCGGTGAGGCGTCGATGCCGGTGGCCGAGTAGCCCTTCGACGCGTAGTAGATCGCGTGATGCCCGGGCCCGGTACCCGGATCGAGCACCTCACCTTGGATCGCGCCCAGCGCAACCAGCTGTTGAACCACCGGCTGCGGACCGCCGATGTCCCAGGGCGTGGCGGCGGGCAGCCCGTAGGCGATCCGCTCATCGCGGTACATCTCTTCGAAGCGTGCCGGGTCAACGGGAGCAGTCATGCCGCCGAGGGTAGACACCTCAGCTGTGACTCGCCGCGCACGCCGGCGATCAGGGCAGAGCCGCCACCAGTTGCTCCACCGGCACCCGTGGCCCGGTAAAAAATGGTGTCTCGGCGCGAGTGTGACGGCGCGCATCAGTCGCCCGCAGATCGCGCATCAGGTCGACGATGCGATGCAGTTCAGGCGACTCGAAAGCCAGCAGCCACTCGTAGTCGCCGAGCGCGAACGCCGGAACCGTGTTGGCCCGCACGTCTTTGTAGCCGCGCGCGGCCATGCCGTGCTCGGCGAGCATGCGGCGGCGCTCCTCCTCCGGCAGCAGATACCAGTCGTAGGACCGCACGAACGGATACACGCAGATGTAGGCGCCCGGTTCTTCACCGGCCAGGAAAGCCGGAACGTGACTCTTGTTGAACTCGGCGGGCCGATGCAACGCCACACTGCTCCACACCGGTGTGCTGGCGCGTCCCAGCGCGGTGGTGCGCCGGAAGTCGGCGTAGGTGGCCTGCAGTGCTTCGACTCGTTCGGCATGCGTCCAGATCATGAAATCGGCGTCGGCGCGCAGCCCGGCAACGTCGTAGAGGCCGCGTACCACGACACCGCGCTCCTCCTGCTGTTTGAGGAAGGTGGCGGTCTCGTCGACCACATCGCCGCGACCGTCACCGAGCGCGCCGGGCCGCACCGAGAACACCGAAAACATCAGGTAGCGCACGGTCGCGTTCAGGGTGTCGTAGTCCAGGCGAGCCATGAGAACTATCGTGCCACGGGATCGTGCACCGCCCTGATCACATCCGCAGCGGCCCGGCCGGCGGCGCCGATGCAGGCCGGCACGCCGATGCCGTCAAGGTAACTGCCCGCCACGCTCACCGTCGAAGGCAATCCAGCGCGTAGTTCGGCCACCAGGTCACCGTGCCCCGGGCCGTATTGCGGCAACGCATCACTCCAGCGCTGCACCCGCGCCTCGACCGGCGTGACGGCGACACCGAACACCGTCGCCAAGTCGTCGACCGCCCACGCCAGCAATTGATCGTCGGAGGCGTGGCACAGGGTGTCGTCACCGAAACGCCCGAATGACAGCCGCACCAGCTCGACGTCGCCGCTGGCCGTTTGCAGGCCCCATTTGCGCGACGACAAAGTGATCGCTTTGGCGTGCAACGGTTCTCCGCTGGCCGCCAGCACCCCGGAGTGCTCCGGGAACGCGGCGCCGGCAGGCACAGCGAAGACCACCACCGCCGAGCTGGCGCTGTGGATCCGGTGCGCGGCCGCCGCCGCGCGCGGCGCCAAGCCGTCCAGCAGGCGCGCCGAGTGTGGCGCGGGCACCGCCAATATCACCGCGTCGGCGTGCCATCGGGTCCCGGTGCCGTCATACACGTCCCAGCCCTGCTCGAAACGCTCGATCCGTTTGACCCCCGACTGCACCCACCGCGGCCGGCCACGGCGGACCAACTCGTCGACGAGCACCTGGTAGCCGCCCTGCAGCGCACCGAACACCGGCCCGTCGGTGACGGTCGACAGCGCCGCATGCACCGCCTCGGTCAGCGAGGCGGCACCACCATCGAGGGCCGCGGCCACCCCGGGCGCAGCCGCGCGCAGACCGATCGTCGCCGCGGACCCGGCATACACGCCGCCCAGCAGCGGGTCGACCGAACGGGCGACCACCTGCTCACCGAACCGCTCGGCCACCAGTTGCGCGACCGGCGGATCGCTGCCCGCACGCCAGTGCAGGGGCCGAGCGGGCTCGTCGCGTATCCGGATGACCGTGGCGTCATCGACGAGCCCGGCGACGGATTCAGCCGAGGACGGGATGCCCACCACGGTGCGGACCGGCAGCGGATGCAGTCGGCCCTGGCTGTAGATCAGCGGTCGCGCGCCGGTGGTGCCGACCCGCCGGTCGGCCAGGCCGAGCTCCTCCAGCAGCGCCAGCGCTTCGGGGCGGCGGACGACGAACGCTTCGGCACCGACGTCCATCGGCTGGCCGCCGACATGTTCGGTGCGCAGCGCCCCGCCGAGCCGGTCGGCCGGGTCGAGCAGCGTGATCTGCGCGTCCTCGCCTGCGGCCACACGCAACCGGTACACCGCTGTCAAGCCGGAAATACCACCGCCGACCACGCAGTAGCTGGGCGTCATAACGAGTGGACCAAGGACACCAGTTCGGTCAGCACCTCGGGATCGGTGTCCGGCAGCACACCGTGGCCCAGGTTGAAGATGTGCCCGGCGGCACCGGCGTCGACGGCGCGGCGCCCGTCGTCGACAACGGCGTGCGCGGCCCGCTGCACGGCCGGCCAGCCCGCCAGCAGCACCACCGGGTCGAGGTTGCCCTGCAGCGCGGTGCCCGGCTCGATCCGGGCGGCGGCGTCAGTCAGCGACGTGCGCCAGTCGACGCCGATCACCGGCGCGGTACCGGGCTTGACGGCCTCCGACATGGCGCCGAGCAATTCGGCGGTGTTGATGCCGAAGTGCGTCATCGGCACACCGCGGTCGGCCAGCGCGTCGAAGACCCGTGCGCTGTGCGGCAGCACGAACTGGCGGTAGTCGGCCAACGACAACGTCCCGGCCCAGGAGTCGAACACCTGAATGGCATCCACGCCGGCATCCAGCTGAACTTGCAGAAAAGCGACGGTGAGGTCGGTCAGCTTCACCATCAGCGCGTTCCAGGCGGCCGGGTCGGCCAGCATCATCGCCTTGGTCCGGGCGTGGTGGCGGCTGGGACCGCCTTCCACCAGATAAGACGCCAGCGTGAACGGCGCACCGGCGAAACCGATCAGCGGGACGTCGCCGAGTGCGGCGACCAGCAACGACACCGCCTCGGCGACCGGCTGCACCGCCGGCGGCTCGAGCGGTTTCAGCGCTTCGACCGCGGCGGCGTCCCGCACCGGCTGGGCGATCACCGGACCGACGTCGGGAACGATATCCAGGTCGATACCGGCGGCGCGCATCGGCACGACGATGTCGGAGAACAGAATCGCCGCGTCCACACCGTGGCGGCGCACCGGCTGCAAAGTGATTTCGCAGATCAATTCGGCGTCGAAGCAGGCCGCCAGCATGCTGGTGTGTTGCCGCAGCGCCCGGTACTCGGGCAGCGAGCGGCCGGCCTGGCGCATGAACCACACCGGAACCCGGTGCGGCTTGCGCCCGACCGCCGCCGCCAGGTACGGCGATTCGGGAAGATCGCGACGCGTGGTCATCGTGCTCAATGCTGCCACGGCGGCTGCTACGACCACCCGTCCGTAATATCGACGCTGCCTTAGATCACTACGGTGACCAGTCAGGAGCCGGGATGCCCGTCAGCTATGCAGACTTCCCCAGCCTTCGCTTGGAGACCGGCGCTCCGGGCGTACTGCACATCGTGCTGGACGCGCCCGGGCTGAACTCGGTGGGACCACAGATGCACCGCGACCTTGCCGACATCTGGCCCGTCATCGACCGCGACCCCGACGTCCGCGTCGTGCTGGTCCGCGGCGAGGGCAAAGCGTTTTCCTCCGGCGGCAGTTTCGAGTTGATCGACGAGACGATCCACGACCAGACCGGCCGGCTGCGCATCATGCGCGAAGCCCGCGACCTGGTGCTCAACATGGTCAACTTCGACAAACCGGTGATTTCGGCTATTCACGGCGCGGCTGTCGGGGCAGGTTTGGTGGTGGCGCTGCTGGCTGACATCTCGGTGGCCGGGCGGACCGCCAAGATCATCGACGGCCACACGAAGTTAGGGGTGGCTGCGGGCGACCACGCTGCGATCTGCTGGCCGCTGCTGGTCGGGATGGCCAAGGCCAAGTACTACCTGCTGACCTGCGAGCCGCTGGTCGGTGAGGAAGCTGAACGCATCGGGCTGGTGTCGGCCTGTGTCGACGACGACGACGTGCTGGCAACGGCGACCCGCATCGCCGACGACCTGGCGCAGGGCGCCCAGAACGCGATCCGGTGGACGAAGCGCAGCCTCAACCACTGGTACCGGATGTTCGGGCCGACCTTCGAGACCGCGCTGGGCTTGGAGTTCCTCGGTTTCAGTGGACCAGATGTCCGAGAGGGACTGGCTGCGCACCGCGAGAAACGCCCGGCGCGCTTCACCGGCGACACCGACGCGACGCCGGGGGCGGCGCTTTGACCGGCGCGCCTCTCCCGCGTGTCAGTGGATGGGTCTAGCGTCGACTGCTGTGACACGCGCCGACAGCGATGTGCCACATGGTAGAGCGCAGCGATGGGGTGGACCGGCGCCGATGACCACCGACGAACCGGCTCCGTTTCGCGCCGCCGTGGCGGCGATGAACGGCGCCAGCGTGCGGCCGGAGGTCGAGCTCGGGCCGATCCGGCCCCCGCAGCGGCTGGCCCCGTACAGCTACGCGTTGGGCGCCGAGATCAAACATCCCGACCTCGACATCGTTCCTGAGCGCTCCGAGGGTGACGCCTTCGGCCGACTCATCCTGCTCTACGACCCGGACGGATCGGACGCCTGGGACGGCACTATGCGGCTGGTGGCCTACATCCAGGCCGACCTGGACTCACATGAGGCGATCGACCCGCTGCTGCCGGAGGTCGCCTGGAGCTGGCTGACCGAGGCGCTCGAGGCGCGCACCGAGCAGGTCACCGCGCTGGGCGGCACCGTCACCGCGACCACGTCGGTGCGCTACGGCGACATCTCCGGACCGCCGCGCGCCCACCAACTCGAGCTACGGGCATCCTGGACGGCGCTCACGCCGGCGATCGGCACTCACGTCGAGGCGTTCTGCGAAGTGCTTGAGCATGCCGCCGGTTTGCCGCCGGTCGGGGTGACCGACCTGGGATCGCGGTCCCGCGCGTGACATGAGTCGCGCCGGCGACGAAGATCCCACTGCCGAGCCCGGTGCCGGCACCGCCGAGCCTGATCCCGGCACCGCCGAGCCCGAGGCCGTTCCACTGCTGACGCCCGCCGGTGGGGTGCCCAAGCTGTCGGTCAGCGCTGGTGACATCGCCGCAGCCGCGGCATTGCTGGACAACGGGCATGGCCCGTTCGCTGTGGACGCCGAGCGGGCCTCCGGATTTCGGTACTCCAACCGCGCTTATCTGATCCAGATCCGGCGGGACGGCGCGGGCACCGTACTCATCGATCCGGTCAGCCATGGCGGGGACGCATTGACGGTCCTGCGGCCGGTCGCCGAGGTGCTCGACGCCGACGAGTGGATTCTGCACGCCGCCGATCAGGACCTCCCGTGTCTGGCCGAAGTCGGCATGCGGCCGCCGGCGTTGTACGACACGGAGCTGGCCGGACGGCTGGCCGGGTTTGACCGGGTCAACCTTGCCGCCATGGTGCAGCGGCTGCTCGGGCTGGGGCTGGCCAAGGGGCACGGCGCCGCCGACTGGTCGCAGCGGCCGCTGCCGGAGGCCTGGCTGAACTATGCGGCGCTGGACGTCGAGGTCCTCATCGAACTGCGGGAGGCAGTTTCGGCGGTGCTGGCCGAGCAGGGCAAGACCGGCTGGGCCGCCGAAGAGTTCGAATACCTGCGCAGCCTGGTCGCGTCACCCACCCGCCGTGACCGGTGGCGCCGCACATCCGGGATTCACCGGGTGCGCGACCGGCGCGGGCTGGCAGCGGTTCGCGAACTGTGGACCGTGCGCGACCGAATCGCCCAGCGTCGCGACATCGCGCCGGGCCGCATCCTGCCCGACTCGGCGATCGTCGAAGCCGCCCTGGCCGACCCCACATCGGTTGACGACCTGGTGGCGCTTCCGGTGTTCGGCGGGCGCCGGCAGCGCCGCAGCGCCACGACGTGGCTGGCGGCGCTGCGGACCGCACGGGACAATCCCGATTCACCGGACGATTCCGAGCCACCCGTTGGTCCACCGCCGGCGGTGCGCTGGGCCAGGCGCCGGCCGGAGGCCGCCGCCCGCCTGGATGCGGTCCGCGCCGGTCTCATGGACCTGTCGCAGCAGGTGTCGGTGCCCACCGAAAATCTGATTTCTCCGGAGTTGGTGCGCCGGCTGTGCTGGGACTGGGAGGACGGCCGGGTTTCTGACCGGGAGGCGGCGATCGACGAGTTCCTGCGCACCGGCCAGGCCCGCAACTGGCAGCGCGAACTGGTTGTTCCGGTGCTGGCGGCGGCGTTGCAGCCGGCCGCCGGCTAGAGCCGCGGGTCGATCGGTTCGGACTCCAGGGCAAGGATCGCGAAGACGCATTCGTGGACGCGCCAGAGCGGTTCGCCGCGGGCGACGCGGTCGAGTGCTTCCAGGCCCAGGGCGTACTCGCGCAGGGCGAGCGAGCGTTTCATGCCGAGGTTGCGCCCGCGCAGACGCTCCAGGTTGGCCGGCTCGGTGTAGTCGGGGCCGTAGATGATCCGCAGATACTCCGGACCGCGCACTTTCAGTCCCGGCTGCACCAGTCCTTTGGCGGTGCGAGTCAAATTCGCTACCGGTTTGACCACCATCCCTTCACCGCCGGCTTGAGTGAGCTCCTCCCACCAGCGCACCCCGGCAGTAACCGAAGACTGGTCACCGAGATCCACGAAGACCCGGCGCGTCGGTGCCACCAGTGCCTCGTCGGCCGCAACCAACCGGTCCGCGACTTCGAGGTGCCAGGTATGCGGTCGATCGTGGTACGTCGCTCCCCCGCCGCCACGTTCCTTGCCGGATGCCAGCAGCTGAAACGGGGCCAGCCGCACACCGTCCAGACCGGTGGTCGACCAGCAGTACCGCCGGTACGCCGCCGTGAACCGTTCGGCGTTGCCCGCCCTACCTCGGGTGCGCGCCAAAAGGTTCTCGACGTCGATGCCGCGCTGCGCGGCCTGGGCAAGTTCTGACGTCGCCACCGCCAGCGACGCGCGGGCGGCGGCGCCGACGGCGGCGTACTGCTCGCGCAACAATTCAGCGGCCTTGACGTTCCAGGGCAGCAGTTCGCTGTCGAAAAGCAACCACGAGGCGTCGAGTTCGTCGAACAGTCCCGCATCGACGACTGCGTTGCGCAGCCGCTCGAGCAGCTCGGAAGTCAGTGCCTCCCGGAAGAACGACCGGCCCGTCCGGGTCCACACCGCACCGTTGCCGTCGATCCCGAAGGTGCCGTCGATCCCGAAGGTTTTCGAGTCGCGGCACACCAGCAGGACGGCCCGCGAGCCCATGTGCTTTTCTTCGCACACCACCTGGTTGACCCCGGCCGCCCGGTACGGCTGGAACGCCTCGGCGGGATGCTCGAGCAGGTTGTGAACCGCCGAGGTCGAGACCGGGCTCATCGTCGGCGGCAAGTAGACCAGCCAGCGCGGATCGATCGCGAACCGACTCATCACCTCCAACGCCGCGGCGGCGTGGTCGCCTCGTAGGCTCACCCGACCGTGCGTGCCGGTGTCGATCACCCGCCGCCCCGTGACGTCGGTGATGTCGAGCACTTCCGGTTCACGCTCCGCCGGTCGTGCTGCCAGCGGCCGCGCCGGAGGGTAGTACTCGCGGGCCGCCGGCACCGACACCAGCTCGCGCTCGGGGTAACGCAGCGCGGTCAGCAGGCCGCCGAAAACGCATCCGGTGTCGATGCAGATGGTGTTGTTCACCCATTCAGCGTGCGGCGCGGGAGTGTGGCCATAGACCACTGTCGCGCGGCCCCGGTAATCGTTGGCCCACGGGTAGCGCACCGGCAGGCCGTATTCGTCTGTTTCACCGGTGGTCTCGCCGTACAGGCAGAACGCGCGCACCCGACCGGAGCTGCGGCCGTGCATCCGCTCGACCAGTCCCGCGTGCGACACCACCAGCCGCCCGCCGTCGAACACGTAGTGCGAAATCAAGCCGTCCAGAAACGACTCCACGGCAGCCCGGAAATCGGCCGGCTCAGCGTCCAGCTGAGCCAGCGACTCGGCGAGCCCGTGACTGATCTTGACCTGGCGCCCGCGCAGCGCACGCAGCAGCTTGTCCTCGTGATTGCCGGGCACACAGAACGCGTTCCCCGAGGCGACCAGCCCCATCACCAGCCGCAAGACGCCTGCGGTGTCGGGTCCGCGGTCCACCAGGTCGCCCACGAACACCGCCCGACGGCCGGCACACGCCCCGTCGATGGGCCGGCCGAACTCGTCACGAGTGATCCGGTAGCCCAGCTTCACCAGCAACGCTTCCAGCTCGGTGAGGCAGCCGTGTACGTCGCCGATGATGTCGAACGGGCCGGCTTCGTGGCGCAGGTCGTTGTAGAGCCGGGTCCGCTCGATGCCGCTGACGTCCTGCACGGCCTCGACACCGTTCAGGACATGCACGCCGCGGAATCCCTCCCGCTTGAGGTTGCGCAGACCCCGCCGCAGCTGCCGATGCTGCCGCGACACCACATGCTTGCCGAAACCACGTCCAGCGCGTGCGGTGTTGCGCTCGACGCACACCGACTCCGCGACGTCGAGCACGATCGCCACCGGCAGCACATCGTGGGCCCGCGCCAACTCGACAAGCTCTTTGCGCGCTTCGGGCTGCACGTTGGTGGCGTCCACCACAGTCAACCTGCCCCGCGAGAGTCGCTTGCCGACAACGTAATTCAGTATGTCGAACGCGTCCGTGGTTGCGGCCTGGTCGTTGTCGTCATCGCAGACCAGTGCACGGCAGAAATCGCTCGAGAGCACCTCGGTCGGTTTGAAGTGCTGGGCGGCGAACGTCGACTTCCCCGAACCGGATACGCCGATCAGAACCACCAGCGAAAGCTCGGGGACCGTCAACGTCGTCATGCGGCCTCGCGTTCGAACATTGCCAGCTGCGTCGGCGGCCCCAGTTCGGCGTCCTCATCGCCGATCGGCAGAAAGCGCACGCGATAGCCGTAGTCGGCGGCGACCGTGGCCGCCCAGGACCGAAACTGCGGGCGGCTCCACTCGAACCGATGGTCAGGATGGCGCAAGTGGCCAGCCGCCAGACCGGGATAGCGCACGTTGTACTCCGCGTTCGGAGTGGTCACCAGCACAACCCCCGGCCGCGCCGCACCGAACACCGAACGGGTCAACGCCGGAAGACGCGGCTGGTCGACGTGTTCCACCACCTCGACCAGCACCGCGGCGTCCAGCCCGGCGAGCCGCTCGTCGCGGTAGGTCAGCGAGGAGTGGATCAACCGCAGCCGCTCCGATTGCCGATCAGACATCTCGGCCACGTTCAGCCGGCGCTCCGCAGCAGCCAGCGCACGCGCCGACACGTCGGCGCCGACAACCAGCGTGAAGGACGGCTCTGCCAGCAGCTCACGCAGCAGCGACCCGTCGCCGCAGCCGAAATCACCGACCCGGGTGGCACCCGATGCGCGCAATAAGTCGACGACGACTCGTCGGCGTTGCGCGGCCAGCGGCGCAGGGGTGAACCGCCGCACCGCGTTGTCCAGTTTCTCCACCGCGGTGTCGTCCAGCTCGGCCAACCGCTCCATCGCCGAGGTGGTCAGCCGGCGCTGGTGCGCGAGATAGCGGTGGGTGATCAGTTCCTTCTCCGGGTGTGCGGCCAGCCAGCCCCCACCGGCTCGCACCAATTTGTCGACCTCTTCGGGACCAACCCAGTAGTGCTTGGCGTCATCAAGCACCGGCAGCAACACGTAGACGTGGTTGAGAGCGTCGGCAAGGCGTTGTGCTCCGGTCAGTGTCAGGTCGACGTAGCACGAGTCACCCCACTGCGGTAACTCGGGATCAAGCGGGATGGGCACCGCGTCGACTTGCCATCCGAGCGGTCCGAAGAGACGACGGGCCAGTTCGGCGCCGCCGCGGCACGGCACCGCGGGCAGACGCAGCTCCAGCGGCAGCTGCTGCGCCACCAACTCGGGGCGGGCATCGCACCGACCGGCCAAAGCGGTCCGAAACAACCGCTGCAACGCGACCGCCAGCAGGCTCGACGCCGCATAGGGACGGTCGTTGACGTACTGCGCCAGCACGAAGCCGTCCTGCCGGTGTCCTTTGACCAGCGCCACCGGGTCGACTTCCAGCAGTACCGCTGCTGTGCACCGCTGCGCTGTCGCCACTGGGTAGAAGACGTGCGCCACGGCGTTGCTGACCTCCAACGACTGCGCCCGGTCGGGATGTTTGTGCAGCAGGTAACCCAAATCGGTGGCAGGTGGGTGCGTCGTGGTGATGGTGAAGATCACCAAGGCATTGGATCAGACCGGCGAGCCGTCAGCGCACAGATTTTTTCGAGCACCGCTTTTCCCAGCCTGGCGGCACGGCCCTCAGTCGAAGCTCTCGCTGATCTCCGCACCGTCGGCGGCATCCTCGGCCAGCGTGCTGCCCAGCGCGGCTATCCAGCCGGTGATCTGACGGGACACGCCCTGTTCGGTCAGGCCCACCCCGGCCAGCACCTCACCGCGCGACGCGTGGTCGTAGAACCGTTGCGGCAGCCCGACATCGCGGCAGGGCACGTCGATCTCCGCGCCGCGCAGCGCCGCGGAGACGGCAGACCCCACACCGCCGTGCAGGCCGTTGTCCTCCACGGTGACCACCAGCTTGTGGGCGACCGCCAGTTCCCCCAACACATCGGGCACCGGCAACACCCAGCGAGGGTCGACCACCGTCACGCCGATGCCCTGGTTGTGCAGCCGCTGCGCCACCGCCAGCGCCATCGACGCGAACGCGCCGACCGACACCAGCAGCACGTCAGCGGTCAGGCCCTGCGCGGGCACCGCCAACACGTCGACACCGCTGTGCCGTCTCAGCGCCGGCAAATCGTCTCCGACATCGCCTTTCGGGAAACGGATCGCGGTGGGGCCGTCGTCGACGTCGAGTGCTTCGCCGAGTTCCTCGCGCAGTCGGGTGGCGTCTCGCGGCGCGGCGACCCGCATGCCCGGCACGATGCCCAGTATCGACAGATCCCAGATGCCGTTATGACTGGCGCCGTCCGGTCCGGTGACGCCGGCCCGGTCGAGCACCATGGTGACTGGCAGCTTGTGCAGTGCGACGTCCATCATCATCTGGTCGAACGCCCGGTTGAGGAACGTCGAGTAGATCGCCACCACCGGGTGCAGGCCGCCCATCGCCAGCCCGGCCGCCGACGTCATCGCGTGCTGCTCGGCGATGCCGACGTCGAACAACCGGTCGGGGAACCGCTGGCCGAACGCCGTCAGTCCGGTCGGGCCGGGCATGGCGGCGGTGATCGCGACCACGTCGCGGCGCTTGGCGCCGTAGCCGATCAACGCCTCGGAGAAAGCGGCGGTCCAGCCGGGCCCCGGAACTGAGGTCGCCAGCCCGGTCACCGGGTCGATCACACCGCAGGAATGCATCTGCTCGGCGTCATCGGCTTGGGCGGGCGGATACCCCATGCCTTTGTGGGTGACGACGTGCACGATCACCGGGCCGCCGAAACCGCGGGCGTTGCGCAGCGCGGTCTCCACCGCGTGTTCGTCGTGGCCGTCGACCGGCCCGACATACTTCAGCCCGAGATCAGTGAACAGCAGCTGCGGGGACAGCGCGTCCTTGAAGCCGGCTTTGAGGCTGTGCAGAAAGTGGTAGGACGGCTCACCGATGACCGGCGTGCTGCGCAGGGCGTTGCGGACTCTGTTCAGCAGGTGCTCGTAGCCGGGCTGCAACCGCAGCGTGGCCAGATGGTCGGCGAAACCGCCGAAGGTCGGGGCGTAGCTGCGGCCGTTGTCGTTGACCACGACGATCACCGGCCGATGCCCGGCGGCGATGTTGTTCAGCGCCTCCCAGCACATCCCGCCGGTGAGGGCGCCGTCGCCGACCACCGCGACGACGTGCCGGTTGCGGTGCCCGGTCAGCTCGAACGCCTTGGCAAGCCCGTCAGCGTAGGACAACGCAGCGCTGGCGTGGCTGGACTCCACCCAGTCGTGCTCGCTTTCGGCCCGGCTGGGGTAACCCGACAGCCCGCCCTTTTTACGGAGGGTCTCGAAGTCGGCACAGCGTCCGGTGAGCATCTTGTGCACGTAGGCCTGGTGGCCGGTGTCGAAGATGATCGGATCATGCGGGGAGTCGAACACCCGGTGCAAGGCGAGTGTCAACTCCACCACGCCGAGATTGGGGCCTAGGTGGCCGCCGGTGGCGGCCACCTTGTGAATCAGGAATTGGCGAATCTCGGCGGCGAGGTTGCGCAGCTGGGGCTGGGAAAGGGGTTGCAGATCAGCGGGCCCGCGGATCCGATCAAGCATTCGGCCAGTCTACGCAGCAGCGCGACAACGGCTCGGCTTTGATAGCGTCGGGCTCGGTGAGCCGGGAAGCCTGGTCGGCATGGTGGTCGTGCGATCGAGGAGGTTTCCATGCCGCAGACATGGCGGCGAACAAAGCGGCACATATCCGGGTCGGCACGCTGTGCGCGCCGCTGACCTCGCCGAGCAGCACCCAGTGCTCAGCATCGAATCCAGTGCGTTGGATGCCATGCGGCTGCTCGCCGAGCACCGACTGACCGGGCTGGTGGTCAGCACCGACACCGCCGGCCAGCCGTACGCTGTGCTTCCGGCCTCCCAGGTCGTCCGCTTCATCGTGCCCGGTTACGTCCAGGACGACCCCAGACTGGCCGCTGTGCTGACCGAGACGATGGCCGATCACGCCGTGGACAGGCTGAGCGGCAAGAAGATCCGCGACGTGCTGCCCACGAAGCGCCAGCACGTGCCCGTTGTCGACGCCGGCGACACCATCATCGAGGTCGCCGAGGTGATGGCCCGGCTGCACAGTCCGCTGGTGATCGTGGTGAAAAACGGCACGCTCCATGGCGTCATCACCGCGTCGCGGCTGTTGGCCGCGGCGCTGCAGCGTTGATCGTCTGTCCGGTGGTGCAGCGCCGATGATGTACTACGCCATCGCGGTGTTCGTAATCGCCTACGGGTTCATCATCAGCGAGCGCTTCGACAAGACCACCGTCGCGTTGGCCGGCGCGGCGATGGTGGTGCTGCTGCCGGTGATGGACTCCCCCGACGTCTTCTACTCGCAGAACAGCGGAATCGACTGGGACGTCATCTTCCTGATGCTCGGGATGATGATCATCGTCAGCGTTCTGCGCCAAACCGGCGCGTTCGAGTACGCCGCGATCTGGGCCGTCAAACGCGCCAACGGCAGGCCGGTGCGCATCATGATGCTGCTGACGCTGGTGATGGCGCTCGCCTCAGCCGTGCTGCCCAACGTGGTCTCGGTGTTGCTGATCGCGCCGGTGACGCTGCTGGTCTGCGACCGCCTCGAGATCAACCCGGTGCCGTTTTTGATCGCTGAAGTGTTCGCCTCCAACATCGGTGGCGCGGCGACGCTGGTCGGCGACCCGCCGAACATCATCATCGGTGCCCGCCGGGGTCTGTCCTTCAACGCCTTCCTGGTGAACATGGCGCCGATAGTGGCCATCGTGATGCTGGTCTTCGTCGCCGTCACCCCACTGCTTTTCCGGGACCTGCGCGCAGTCGCTCCCGAGCGGATCGCCGACGTGATGGCGGTGGACGAGCGGGAAGTGGTGCGCGACCGCGGTCTGCTGGTCAAGTGCGGTGTCGTCCTGGTGGCGGTGTTCGCCGGGTTTGTCGTGTCCCCGGCGATCCACCTTGCGCCGTCGCTGGTGGCGCTGCTGGGCGCCGGGCTGCTCATTCTGGTCTCCCGAGCCGATCGGTCCGACTACATGGCCAACGTCGAATGGGACACTCTGCTGTTCATCATCGGGCTGTTCATCATGGTCGGCGCGCTGTTCAAAACCGGTGTCATCGGCATCCTCGGTCGGTTGGCGGCCGATGCCATCGGAGGCAACGTCCTGCTGGCGACCATGCTGATCCTCGGCTTCTCGACCGTGGTGTCCGGGGTGATCGACAACGTTCCGTACATCGCGACGATGACACCGATCGTCGGCCACCTGACCGAGACGATGCCCGGCCAGTCGCACCACGACGTGCTGTGGTGGTCGCTTGCACTGGGCGGCGATCTGGGCGGCAATTTGACCGCCGTCGGGGCCACCGCCAACATCGTCATGCTCGGCATCGCCCTGCGCGCCGGCAATCCCATCTCGTTCTGGGAGTTCACCCGCAAAGGCGCGGTGATCACGATGCTCACCACGGTGCTCTGCGCGGGTTACCTGTGGCTGCGCTACTTCGCTTTCGCGTAGCCCGATGCCCGGTGCGCAACCGTGCAGCGGCCGGCGGGCGGAACCGTCAGACTTCCACGACCATCAGGGTGTGCCCGGTCGGGTCGCGCAACCAGAACATCGGCGGAACCGGCTGGCCCATTCTCGATACCTCACCGTCGACGTCGATACCGAGTTCCTTCATCGCTTGGTGGGTGGCGTCGATGTCGTCGGTGTTCAGCGTGATACCGGTTTCCTTCGGCTCCACCGGTTTCCCCTCCGGTGGCGGAGCGAGCGCGATGCCGGTAGAGCCTTGCGGTGGATAGACCTCGATCCACCGGTAGTGCCCACCGAACGACTCGTCGGTTCGCTTCTCGAACCCAAGCGATTCATAGAACGCGACCGCTTCGTCCTGCTCGATTGTCGGTAGGCACACCAGGCCGATCGACGTCAGACCGATCTTTGCCGAGTTCATCAATTCTCGTCTCCGTAGGCCCGGGCGATGTCCTGTGAGCTTGCCCAGCGGCTGTAGGTCGGGTACTGCGGCCAGCCCTCAGGCGAATCCTGCCACTCTTCCTGACGCCCGTAGGGCAGTATGTCGATCAATCCGAAATTGTGGCTGAGCTGTTCGATTCCGCGACCGTTGGTGTGCCAGGTGCGATACACCTGATCTGCTTGGCGGAGAAACACATTCAGCGCGAATCCACCGTCGGCAGGGGCGCCGACGTCGGCGCCGAACGAACTGTTCGCAGTGGAGTACCAGGTCATTCGATTACCGACGCGCCGCTTATAGGCAACCGCTTCGTCGATCGGCCCCTGCGTGACGACGACGAAGCGAGCATCGTAACTGTCCAAGAACTCCAACCGGGTGAACTGCGCGCTGTAACCGGTACAGCCCGGACACTGCCACTGCTGGCCCGGAGACCACATGTGGTGGTAGACAATGAGCTGCGGTTTACCCTCGAACATGTCGGCCAACCGCACCGGGCCGTTCTCGCCTTCGAGCAGATACTCACCCATTGCCATCATGGGCAGCCGTCGGCGCTGCGCGGCGACCGCGTCGAGCTCGCGGGTCACTGCCTTCTCCCGGACACGTAAGGCGTCCAGTTCGCGCTGCCATGTCTGCTGATCCACGACCGGCGGCAATGCCAAAACCGTCATAACAACCCTCCGGCTCTTGTTCACACCGTCAACATTGGTAATGTGGACACCGTACACTTTTACCGGAGGGAGCTGTCAAGAGGTGGCCGACTCCAAAATTCGATATCACCATGGGGACCTGTGCACGGCCTTGATCGACGCGGGCCTGGAACTCACCCGGTCGGGTGGCCCGGAAGCCTTGACGATCCGGGAAGCCACTCGGCGGGTTGGGGTTTCGCCGAACGCCGCCTACCGCCACTTCGCCGACCGCGAGGCGCTGCTGGCAGCAGTCGCGCTCGCTATCCAGGACCGCGTGGCGGTACGGATGCGCAGCGCAATGCGGGGGCACGGCTTGCCTGCGTTACAGGCGCGTGATCGGTTGCGTGCGGTCGGACTCGGCTACATCAAATTTGCGCTGGATGAACCCGGCTGGTTCACGGTGGCGTTCTTCGGATCAGGTCTCAGCACGGTGGCCGACGAACACGTCGGTGCGGGCACCGCACCCCCCTATCGGGCACTGGTCGAGGCGCTCGACGCCATGGTGGACGCCGGCGCGCTGACGTCCCGGCAACGCGAGGACGCCGAATGGCCGTGCTGGTCCGCGGTGCACGGGTTCGCCGAGCTGCGCCTGCGCGGACCCCTTCGCAACGCGAGCCGCCGCAAAGTGGAGTTGCTGGCTCGACGTACGGTCGACGACATCATCGCCGGGTTGTCTCGCTGAAAGTCAGTCCCTGCTGCTGCGCCGTGTCAACAACGCGAGGCATTCGATGTGATGGGTGAGCGGGAAGGCATCGAACACCTTGATGTCCTCGACGTCGTAGCCGTGCTCGCGGTAGAGCCCGACATCACGGGCGAATGCCGCGGCCTCGCAACCGATGTGAATGATCCTGGGCACCCCCGCAGCGCCGAGCAAGCCGATCACCTCGCGCCCGGCACCTGAGCGCGGCGGATCGAGCACCGCCACGTCGGCGGCGTGCCGCTGCCCGGTCAGCGCACGTCGCACCGAGTCGGTGAGCACCTGCACGTGCGGCAAATCGGCCAGCGCGTCGCGGGCTGCCCGGGACGCTGCGCTCGAGGTGTCCACCGTCAACACCCGGCCGGACTCGCCGACCGCCTCGCCGAGCACCGCGGCGAACAGACCGGCTCCGCCGTAAAGATCCCAAGCGCTCATCCCTTGAGCAAGTTGCGCCCAGTCACCGATCACGCTGCTGTAGACCCGGGCGGCGTCGCGATGCGCCTGCCAGAACCCCGTCACTGGAATGCGCCAACTGCGTCCGCTCACCCGATGAACTGACTGATTCTCGCCCTCGACCAGCTCTGTCGAGGTCCGCCCGCCCCGCTTCGTCTTCTGGACGACATGCCGCCGGGAATCGTCGTCGACGACGACAAGCAGCTGGCCGCCCGGGGTCCAGTTTGTGCCATCGAGCCCGTCGAGCACACCGGCGGTCAGCTGAGCGCAGCGCAGGTCGGTGATCAGCTCGTCGCTGTGGTAGCGGTGAAAACCGGCACGCCCGTCGGCGCCCACGCCGAGGCGCACCCGGGTACGCCACCCCGTAGGACCGGCCGCCGACAGCGCCTCGGCGCAGCCGTGCCACTCGTAGTCGCCAAGCCGCGTCAGCTGGTTGGAGACCACTTGGCCCTTGAACTCGCGCAGCGCCGCCGGATCGGCGAACGCCAGGTCGCAGCAGCCGGCGCCGTGGACACCGGCGATCGGACACAGCGGCGCGATGCGCTGAGGTGACGGGTCCAGCACCTCGACGGCTTCGGCGTGCCAGTAGGCGCCGCGGTCCTCGGTCACACGCGCGCGCACCCGCTCGCCGGGCAGGGCGTATCGGACGAACACCACGCGGCCCTCGTGGCGGGACACACAGCTGCCGCCGTTGGCCAGGGCGCCGACCGTCAGCGTCAGAGCTGCAGGTGCCGGGTCGGCCGTCATATACCGCGCCGGGTGTCACCCGGAGCGACGTGGCGCTCCAGCGTTTTCCGGCGCTCGGACGAATTGAGTTGCCAGGGAACCGATGTCACCATCACATTCGGCATGAACAGCAAGCGGCCCTTGAGCCGCAACGCGCTTTGATTATGCAACAACTGCTCCCACCAGTGGCCCACCACGTATTCCGGAATGAACACCGTCACCACCGCACGTGACGACTCTTTGCTGATCCGCTTGACGTAGTCCACCACCGGCCGGGTGATGTCCCGGTAGGGCGAGGCGACCACCTTGAGCGGCACGGTGATTTCACTGTCCTCCCACTTGTGCACCAGTTCCCGGGTCTCCGCCTCGTCGACGCTCACCGTGACGGCCTCCAGCGTATCCGGGCGTGTCGCCCGCGCATATGCCAGCGCCCGCAGCGTTGGCAGATGCAGCTTGGATACCAGCACCACCGCGTGATTGCGGCTCGGTAACACCTGGTCGTCCTCTTCGGTCCGCTGCTCCAGTTCCCGACCGACCGCCTCGTAGTGACTGCGGATCAACTTCATCATGGCGAACAACGACGCCATGGCCACCACCGCGATCCACGCCCCGGCCAGGAATTTGGTGACCAGCACCACCAACAGCACAGTGCCGGTGGCCAGGAAACCCACGGTGTTCACCACTCTCGACCGAACCATGTTGCGACGCATGGACGCATCAGAGGTGTTGCGCAGCAGCCTGGTCCAGTGCCGCACCATGCCGATCTGACTGAACGTGAAAGAGATGAACACCCCGACGATGTAAAGCTGGATCAACGCCGTGACCTGGGCGCGGAACGCGATGACAGCAGTCAGCGCGGCCACCGACAGGAACACGATGCCGTTGGAGAACGCCAACCGGTCACCGCGCGTGCGCAGCTGACGCGGCAGGTAGCTGTGTTGCGCCAGCACCGAACCCAACACCGGAAAGCCGTTGAACGCGGTGTTGGCCGCAAGCACCAGGATCAACGCGGTCACCGTGGCGATCAGCAGTAAGCCGAGATGGAAACCGCCGAACACCGCCTGCGCCAGCTGGGCCACCAGAGTCTTCTGGTGATATCCCGCAGGCGCTCCCACCAACTGCTTCTGCGGGTCGTCGACGATCTTGACTCCGATCTTGTTGGCCAGCAATGTGATTCCCATCAGCAGACTGACGGCGACGGCGCCCAGCAACAGCAGCGTCGTCGCTGCATTGCGCGACTTCGGTTTTTGGAAGGCCGGCACTCCATTACTGATCGCCTCGACCCCGGTGAGCGCGGCGCACCCGGACGAGAACGATCGAGCCACCAGAAACGCCAACGCAAACCCGACGACGGGGCCGTTAGCCGAACGCATCTCGAAACCGGCCGATTCGGCCCGCAGCGGCTCACCGAGCAGGTAGATCCGGACCAGACCCCAGCCGAGCATGATGGCGACGCCGACGATGAACGCGTAAGTCGGGACGGCGAACGCCACCCCGGACTCGCGGACTCCGCGCAGGTTCAGCGCCATCACCAGCAGAACCGAGCCGACGGCGAACAGCACTTTGTGGTCAGCCACGAACGGGAACGCCGAGCCGATGTTCGACATCGCCGAAGCCGTCGAGACAGCAACCGTCAGGACGTAGTCGACCATCAGAGCACTGGCCACCATCAGACCCGCGTTGGCGCCGAGATTGGTTGTCACCACCTCGAAGTCACCGCCGCCCGACGGGTAGGCGTGCACGTTCTGGCGGTAACTGGCCACCACCACCAGCATCACTGCGGCCACCGCAAGCCCGATCCACGGCGTCAATGAGTAGGCGGCCAGCCCGGCTACCGACAGCATGAGGAAAACCTCTTCGGGCGCGTAGGCCACCGAGGACAGTGCATCGGAAGCGAAGACCGGTAATGCGATCCGCTTGGGCAGCAGGGTGTGACTGAGCCGGTCGCTGCGATACGGCCGGCCCAGGATCAGCCGGCGGGCAGCGGTCGAAAATTTGGACACGCAAGCCAACGTAAGGGCAGTGCTTCGCTGACGGTAGCGTTCGTTGAACGAAGAGTCGTGGGCTTGATCGCCCGCGGCACGGCGCCGGGGATCAGGCGGCGGCGCTGTGGGCGGGCCGAAAGGACCTCGGATGCGGATAGTGGTGATGGGTTGTGGCCGGGTCGGCTCATCAGTGGCCGACGGACTTTCCCGCATCGGCCACGACGTCGCGGTGATCGATCGTGACGCCGCTGCCTTTCACCGGCTCAGTCCGGAATTCGGCGGTGAGCGCGTCGTCGGCGAGGGATTCGACCGCGACGTTCTGCTGCGCGCCGGCATAGAGTCCGCCGACGCCTTCGCGGCTGTGTCGTCCGGGGACAACTCCAACATCATCTCGGCCCGGCTTGCTCGGGACATTTTTGGTGTGCAGCGTGTCGTCGCCCGCATCTACGACGCGAAACGCGCCGCGGTCTACGAACGGCTCGGCATTCCTACCATCGCGACGGTGCCCTGGACCACCGACCGGATGTTGAACGCTTTGGTCCGCGAGACCGAGACCACCAAGTGGCGCGACCCCACCGGGACCGTCGCGGTCGCTGAAGTGCAGCTGCACGAGGACTGGGCCGGGCATCGTCTCACCGAGTTGGAAGAGGTCACCGGCGCCCGGGTGGCGTTCGTGATCCGGTTCGGCACCGGAATCCTGCCGGACGCGAAGACGGTCGCGCAGGCCGGCGATCAGGTATATGTGGCCGCGATCTCTGGGCGTGCGGCCGAGGCCCTGGCGATCGCCGCGCTACCGCCCAGCGAGGACCTGTGAGGCGCGCCGACGACGGCGCTGTTCCGGGCGAAGCCCGGTCACCTGGGATGGAGGAGTGGCGCCATTAAAGTCGCAATCGCGGGCGCCGGCGCTGTCGGCCGCTCGATAGCCCGCGAACTGCTCGACAACGGTCACGAGGTGACCCTCATCGAGCGCAACCGCGACCACCTCGACGTCGAGGCGATCCCGTCGGCGCACTGGCGGTTGGGTGATGCCTGCGAGCTGAGTTTGCTGGAGTCGGCGCGGCTGGAGGATTTCGACGTGGTGATCGCGGCCACCGGCGACGACAAAGCCAACGTCGTGCTGAGCCTGCTGGCCAAGACCGAGTTCGCGGTGCCCCGGGTGGTCGCCAGGGTCAACGATCCGCGCAATGAGTGGCTGTTCACCGACGCCTGGGGCGTCGACGTCGCGGTGTCCACGCCCCGCATCCTGGCCTCGCTGGTCGAAGAGGCCGTCGCCGTCGGTGATCTGGTGCGGCTGCTCGAGTTTCGCAAGGGTCAGGCCAATCTGGTCAGCACCACGCTGCCCGATGACACCTCGTGGGCCGGCAAATCGGTCCGCCGACTGCAACTGCCGCGAGACACTGCCCTGGTGGCGATCCTGCGTGGCGCCCGGGTCATCGTGCCGCAGGCTGACGAACCGTTGGAAGGCGGCGACGAGCTGCTGTTCGTGGCGTCCAGCGACGGGGAGGCCGAGCTCAGCCGGTTGCTACTTCCGGCCCGGCAGGCCCACCAGGCACGGCCGGACTCGCAGCCTCAATAGCCCGCTGCGCGGCCTTGACGGCCAGGTATGTCGCCAGTGCGGCCACAATCGCCAGCGGCCAGCCCATCGTGAGCCGTGCCACGCCCAGCCAACCCGTCTGGTGCGATTCGTAGAGCAACCGCTGCACCACGAACCGCGACCCGAAAACCAACACCCAGGCCAGCGTGGCGAGGTCGAAAGCGAACCGCGCCCGGCGGACCTCCCGCCAGCGGTTCTCGGCCTTGGTCGCCCAGGTCCACAGGTAACCCACCACCGGCCGCCGGATCAACACCGACACCGAGAACACCACGGCCCAGAACAACGATGTCCAAATGCCCAGCAGGAAGTAACCTCGCGACTCCCCCGCCACCAGCGCGACCAATGCGCACACCGCCACCCCGAAAAATCCGGATACCGCAGGTTGCAACGAGTCCCGCCGGATCAGTCGCCACAGCAGAACGAGCAGCGCCACACCGACGGCGGATGCGACAGCGGCGACCACACCGAGGTGCAGCGCGCTGGTGGCCAGGGCGAAAACCAGCACCGGCAGCGAGGAGTAGACGATCCCGCTGACGCCGCCCAGCTGCGCCAGCAGGGGCTTGGACTGGTCGACTTCACTCCGCCGCAGCCTCTGGTCGGCTGTCGGTGGTGTCCGGCCCGGTCACCGCTGAATTTCGTAGTGCGGGTTGTAGATCGCTTTCGCGCCGTTGTCCAGCTTGCCGACCCGGCCCCGGACCCGCAGGGTCCGGCCTGAGTCGATGCCGGGTATGCGGCGCTGCCCCAGCCATACCAATGTGACGGTGTCGGTGCCGTCGAACAATTCAGCGCGAATGCCCCCGGCGCAGCCCCGCGCGTTGGCTTCCACGCTGCGCAACGTGCCGACCATCGTCACTTCCTGACCGCGCCGGCAGTCGATCGCGCGCTGGGCGCCGGTGTTGACGGCTTCCTCAGACAACTCCTCGACATCGCGCTGCTCGGGATCTTCCGTCAGCCGACGGGTGAGCCGGCGCAGATACCCTCCGGCCGCCATGGCCTCTCCTGACGCTCTCGGTGGAGTTCGGTTGTAAATGACTCTAATTGTCCAACTTCTCACCGTGAGCCGGAGTTCCCAATGGAGCGGATCCGCGGTCAGGTTTCCGTGACCCGGATCGGTTAGGCACTATCACCGGGTGGAAGTCGACTTGTCGGGTGTCCCGGCCGTTGTGCTGCCCGGGACGGGATCTGACGACGACTACGTCACCCGTGCTTTCGGCGCGCCGCTGCGGCAAGCCGGAGCCGTGCTCATCGCGGCGCCGCCGCAGCCGGGACGCTTGATCGAGGGCTACCTGACCGCCATGGACAGCGCCGCCCTCGACAGGCCGATCGCCGTTGGCGGCGTCTCGATCGGTGCCGCGGTTGCCACGGCGTGGGCACTGGTTCATCCAGGTCGTACGGTTGCCGTCCTGGCCGCCCTACCGCCTTGGACCGGTCCGCCTGGCACGGCGCCCGGAGCGGTGGCGGCGCGTTATTCCGCACAGCAGCTGCGCAGCGACGGCCTGGCAGCAGCGACGCAGCGGTTGTACGCGTCCAGTCCGCGCTGGCTGGCCGATGAGCTTGCCCGCTCGTGGTCGGCTCAGTGGCCGAGTTTGCCCGACGCCATGGAGGAGGCAGCGAACTACGTCGCGCCGACGGATGACCAGCTGGCTCAGCTGGCCGTGCCGCTGGGGATCGCCGCCGCCGCCGACGACCCGGTTCACCCGTGGCAGGTTGCGGCCGAATGGGTAAAAGCCGCTCCCCATGCCGCGCTACGACTGGTGACGCTCGACCAGTTCGGCGCTGATCCCGCGGAACTGGGAGCCGCCTGCCTGACCGCGTTGCGGGCGATCTAGTTGCCGGTGGTGCTGCGCAGCTGCTGCATCGCCGAACCCTCGGCGCCACGGCGCGCCGCCGGCTCGGCACCGGACTGCTCGGCAGCCGCTTGCTGGGCAGCAGCCTGCTGGGCGGCGTCTTGCAGCTGCGCGGCCAGCGGTTCGGGCAACTGCACCGGTAACGGGGTCCGCACCGGCAGCGGCGTATCGCCGCGGCGGACCACGGTGTCGGCCAGCGCCTGCCGCGCTTCTGCGGTCAGGGTATCGATGGTCTCGTGCGCCCCGTTGACAACGCAACGAATCATCCAGCGGTAACCGTCGACTCCGATGAAGCGCACCGCACCGGTCCCGGTGCCTACCACTTCGCGCCCCCATGGGCCGTCCTGGATGGAAACCTTCGCGGAATCCTGCCGTAGCGAGTCGGCCAGCTCGCCGGCTACCTCACGCCACAAACTCGCGGATTTGGGGGCTGCATAGGCGGCGATGGTGAACCGGCCGTTCGGTGTGACCACCCAGATCGCGCTGGGAACGCCGGACTGGGTCAGCTCGACTTGCAGCTGTCCTTCGGCAGGCATCGGGATCAGCACCGAACCGAGATCCAGACGGCCGCCCTGCGCCGCCGCCGGGTCGTCGAAGTCGTCGATGTCGAATGGGCCGTCGTCAACGGCTTCGGGCTCAGCCGGGTGCTCCTGTCGGGGCGGCTCGACCGGCAGGGCGTCGCCAGAACTGAGCGTTGGGCCGCCTTTGGCCCTGTGCTTACCGAATGCCATTACCGCCGCCACTCCTCCTGATCGCTTCGCATCACATCGTCGCCGGCGTCACAGACTCGCATGCCCGCCGGAAGAACCGTGACCGCCGTGGCCACGAGACGTCTGAGCCAGGCCCGCCGCGTCGAAAGACGAGACCTCAACCACGTCGACCAGTTCAACCCGCTGAATCAGCAATTGTGCAATGCGGTCACCACGATGCACGACGATCGGGGTGACCGGATCGAGGTTGATCAGAGCGACCTTGATTTCGCCGCGATATCCGGCGTCGACGGTGCCGGGACTGTTGACGATCGAAAGGCCCAGGCGCGCGGCCAGACCCGAACGCGGATGCACCAGCCCCACCATGCCGTAGGGCACGGCGACCGCGATGCCGGTAGCCACCAGAGCACGCTGACCCGGCTTGAGTTCGACGTCCTCGGCGCTGCACAGGTCGACGCCGGCGTCACCGTCATGGGCGCGGCTGGGCAGCGGAAGGCCGGGATCCAGACGGACAACCGCCAGAGTGGTCGACACGGGGGCACAGATTACCCTTGACCGGGTGTCCAACTCTCGTGTCGCTGCACAAATCGTGCGGTATCGCGAGCGGTTGTGGGTGCCGCTGTGGTGGTGGCCGCTCAGTCTCGCACTGCCGACGATTGTCGCGGTCGAGGTCAACCACGCCGTGCCTGCGCTGCCCGACTGGCTGCCATTCGCGGTGCTGTTCCCGGTGGCCGCAGCGGCGCTGCTGTGGTTAGGCAGGATCGAAGTCCGGGTGGCCGAAGCAGGCGGAGAAGTCGAATTGTGGGCCGGTGAGGCGCACTTGCCGCTCACCGTGATCGCCCGGTCGGCCGTGGTGCCGCGCTCCGCCAAATCTGCGACGCTGGGCCGCCAGCTCGACCCGGCCGCATTCGTCGTGCATCGAGGATGGGTGGGACCGATGGTGTTACTGGTCGTCGAAGACGCCGACGACCCGACACCCGTATTGGCTGGTGAGCTGCCGGCACCCAGATCGGGTGTTGTCGGCATTGCGGAGCTGACCGGCTGCAGGCGCTCAGGCCGCGCAGTCGGTGCAGATCATCACGCCGTTTTTCTCGCTGGCCAATCTGCTGCGGTGCTGCACCAGGAAACAACTGGAGCAGGTGAACTCGTCGGCTTGCTTGGGAATGACACGAACGGACAACTCTTCACCGGACAGGTCAGCACCGGGCAGCTCGAAATTCTCCGCCGTTTCTGTTTCATCGACGTCTACCACCGCCGACGCAGCCTCGTTCCGCCGTGCTTTCAGTTCCTCGAGTGAGTCTTCAGAAACATCGTCTGTCTCGGTGCGCCGCGGGGCGTCATAATCGGTAGGCATCGTCCTGTGTCCCTCATCCCCTCGTTACCTGCCAAGCAACGCTTTGTTGTACCAGCGTCGAACGCATCCACCAACGGATTCGTGCCCGAATAGCAGTTCATTCAAGTGTGATTTACGTCACAAGCTGGGGTTGACGCCCCGCGAGGCCGCCGCACCCTGCGTTTAGAGTGCTTACGTGGTCGCGCAAATCACAGAGGGCACCGCTTTCGACAAGCGTGGTCGGCCCTTTCGTCGCCGAAATGTCGGGCCGGCCGTCGTGGTCCTGGTCATCCTGATGGCGGCCACCGCAGTGGTGTGGACGATGGCGCTGAACCGGCCGACCGAAGTCCGGGAGGCCGTGGCATGCAACCCGCCACCAGAGCAGCCCGGCGGCGAGCCGGCCAGACTCGGCGAGCCGGTGAGTCGCAGCACCATGGTGCATGTCGGCCCGGCGAAACTCATCGACACCAAAGTGCGCGTTCTCAATGCCAGCGGCCGGGGTGGGCAGGCCGCCGACGTCGCCGACGCGCTGCGCGATCTCGGCTTCGCGCAACCCGCTGCCGCCAACGACCCGATCTACGCCAACACCCGGATGACCTGCCAGGGTCAGATCCGCTTCGGCGAGGCAGGTCAAGCAGCCGCGGCGGCGGTGTGGCTGGTGGCGCCGTGCACCGAACTGTTCAAAGATGACCGCTCCGACGACTCTGTTGACCTCGCGCTGGGAACCGAGTTCAGCGCGCTGACCCACAGTGACGACATCGACGCCATCCTCGCCGGTCTGCGGCCGGAATCCACTGAGCAGTCAGACCCCGGCCTGCTGGCCAAGATCCACAACAGCACCTGCTGACGCCGAGCCGTCAGCCCGGGATCGGCGCCAAGCCGCCCGAACGCGTCAAAACGGCGATGAGTTCATCGGCTATCCCTGGGGCTGCTGCAATCACCAGGCCGCCGGCATCGTGTTCTTCCGTTGCCGGCAGCACCACCCGGGCTCCGGCCTCCGCGGCGATCAGTGCGCCCGCCGCACAATCCCAGACATGCAGGCCGTGTTCGAAGTAGGCGTCCAGCCCGCCGGCTGCGACCATGCACAAGTCAAGCGCCGCAGACCCGATCCGGCGCACGTCCCGCACCTCAGGCAGGATGCGCGCCAGTAACTCCGCCTGCCTGGTGCGACGGCGCCGGGAATAGGCGAAGCCGGTCCCGACTAGTGCCATCGACAATTCGTCGACCGCACTGCATCGCAGCGCCCGGGTTCCGTCGTCGTCGGTCAGCCGGGCACCGAGCCCCTGAGCTGCCGAATAGACCCGGCCGGCGACGACGTCAGCCACCGCACCGGCGACCGACACACCGTCGATCTGAGCGGCGACAGACACCGCGTAAGCCGGGATGCCGTAGACGAAGTTCACCGTGCCGTCGATGGGGTCGAGCACCCAGGTCACGGTTCCCGGATTTGCGCTCGAGCTCTGCGGCCCGCCGCCTTCCTCACCGAGGATCGGATCGCCAGACCGTAGTTCGGCCAGCCGATCACGCAGCAGCCGTTCGGTTTCGGTGTCCACCACCGTCACCGGATCGGTCCGGGTGCTTTTCGCGCGCACCGCTGTGCCGGCGACGGCGCCACCGTCGGAACCGAGTACCTCAAGCCGACGGCGCCGCACGAAAGCTGCGGCCTCAGTGGCTACGTCTTCAGCGACTGAACGAAGATGCGCGGGCTCGACGCCGGGTGTGCTCACCGCTCTATCGCATCACAAGAACCGCGGCCGCTCGGCTGCCGGCACGGCCGCTGCAGACCACAGGTTGCGGCATCGTCGCCAGGCTAAGGTACTGAGCACCATCCATGTCTTGCGAGGAGATTCGATGAGTAAAACCGACTCGAACAGCGGCTCGTCGGCGTCCCATGCGGTGAATGCCTCGCACAACGGACGCGCGTTCGGCGTCGATGTCGGCGGCAGCGGCGTCAAGGGCGGCATCGTCGATCTGAGCACCGGCAAGCTGGTCGGCGACCGGTTCAAATTGCCGACTCCGAAACCCGCCACCCCCTCGGCGGTCGCCAAAACCATCGCCGCGGTCGTCAACGAGTTCAGCTGGACCGGTCCCCTCGGCGTGACCTATCCCGGCGTGGTCACCGAGGGCGTCGTCCGAACCGCGGCTCACGTCGACCAGTCCTGGATCGGCACGAACGCGCGCGACATGATCAGCGCTGAACTCGACGGACAAGAACTGGTCGTACTCAACGACGCGGACGCCGCGGGACTCGCCGAGCAGCACTACGGCGCCGGCAAAGACAAAGACGGCGTTGTGGTTGTCCTGACCTTCGGAACCGGCATCGGCTCAGCGCTGATCCACAACGGGATCTTGCTGCCCAACACCGAGCTCGGACACCTCGACGTCGACGGCAAAGAGGCTGAACACCGGGCCGCTTCGTCGGTGCGGGACAAAAAAGGTTGGAGCTACCAGAAGTGGGCGAAGCAGGTGACGAAGGTCCTGATCGCGTATGAGAACGCTTTCTGGCCCGACTTGTTCATCGCGGGCGGCGGTATCAGCCGCAAGGCCGACAAGTGGGTGCCGCTGCTGGAGACTCGCACGCCCGTGGTGGCCGCCGCGCTGCTCAATACCGCCGGGATCGTGGGCGCGGCGATGGCAGCCAGTAGCGACGTCACGCGCTGATTTTGCCCGCTAGACGCGGTAACCGCCCTTGCGTCGTTACAATGGTCAGCGGCGGCCGCCTGAACCGATAGCGGTGTGAAGATGCCGACAATCGATATAGCCGACATTTTCGGTGGCGCACGCCCCAGGCGCCGGAAGTGAGTCCGACCGAAGGGAAGTTCGTGGCAGCGACCAAGGTAAGCCCGGCGAGCGAAGAACCTGTGACGCGCACCGCCACCAAGTCGCCCGCGAAGGCCACCGCCAAGCGTGCCGGCCGAGTGCAGGACGCCAAGTCCGCCAACGGCACGGCTCCCGCCAAACGTTCGGCCAAGACAACCGCCCGGGCCCCGAAGTCGGCCGCCGAGGTGGCCACCGGCAGCAAGACCGCGGCCAAGAAGGCCGCGGCGGCCAAGAAGGCGACGGCGCAGGACGCGGATGTCGTCATCGGCGCCGAGGCTGTGCTAGTCGAGGGCGCCGACGTGCAGTTGGACGCCGATGCCGAGCTCGAACCGGTTGAAGACCTCGACATCGACATCGATGCCGCCGAACTCACTCTTGAAGAAGATCTTGGAGAAGCCGGAACCGACGACAGCGCGCTGGAGCCGAGCACAACCGAAGAAGCTGTAACCGACGCGCCCGTCAAAGCTGCCGCCGGCGTCGCCGAAGACGACGAGGATATCGCTGAGCCCAGCGAAAAAGACAAAGCTTCCGGTGATTTCGTGTGGGACGAGGACGAGTCCGAGGCGCTGCGCCAGGCCCGCAAGGACGCGGAACTCACAGCTTCAGCCGACTCGGTGCGCGCCTACCTCAAGCAGATCGGCAAGGTGGCGCTGCTCAACGCCGAAGAAGAAGTTGAGCTGGCCAAGCGGATCGAGGCAGGTTTATACGCGACCCAGCTGATGACGGAGCTCGCTGACCGCGGCGAGAAGTTGCCCGCTGCCCAGCGTCGGGACATGGCGTGGATCTGCCGCGACGGTGACCGCGCGAAAAACCATCTGCTCGAAGCCAACCTGCGTCTGGTGGTGTCGCTGGCCAAGCGCTACACCGGTCGCGGTATGGCCTTTTTGGACTTGATTCAAGAAGGCAACTTGGGCCTCATTCGCGCGGTCGAGAAGTTCGACTACACGAAGGGTTACAAATTCTCCACATACGCGACGTGGTGGATCCGCCAGGCGATCACCCGTGCCATGGCCGACCAGGCCCGGACCATCCGCATCCCGGTGCACATGGTCGAGGTGATCAACAAGCTGGGCCGCATCCAGCGCGAGCTGCTGCAGGATTTGGGCCGCGAGCCCACGCCTGAAGAGCTGGCCAAAGAGATGGACATCACGCCGGAGAAGGTCCTCGAGATTCAGCAGTACGCGCGTGAGCCGATCTCGCTGGACCAGACCATCGGCGACGAGGGCGACAGCCAACTCGGCGACTTCATCGAGGACAGCGAAGCGGTGGTGGCCGTCGACGCGGTGTCGTTCACGCTGCTGCAAGATCAGCTGCAGTCCGTGCTGGAGACGCTGTCCGAGCGCGAGGCCGGCGTGGTGCGGTTGCGCTTCGGGCTCACCGACGGCCAGCCCCGAACCCTCGACGAGATCGGCCAGGTTTACGGCGTCACCCGGGAACGGATCCGCCAGATCGAGTCGAAGACCATGTCGAAGCTTCGTCACCCCAGCCGTTCGCAGGTTCTGCGCGACTACCTGGACTGAGCGACACTCCCTATCCTTGCCTTGACCAGCGGGTTTGCCGGTCCACTCAAGAAAAGTAGACAAGCACAGCGCACCCAGTCAAGATAGTCATATGGCGCGCCGCAAGCCTCCGGCCCTGGATCTGCCCGCGCTACTGCCCTCGTGGGAGTTGGCGCTGCGCGCCGAACGCAAGTCACCGCAGACGATTAAGAGCTACGGCGACGGCGTGCGCGGGTTCATCCGGTGGTGTCAGACCAACGGACACTCCCCCGCCCTAGATCGCGAGCTGGTCAAGGGATTCGTGGCCGACCTCCTTGCTGCCGGTGCCGAAGCCTCTACTGCCCGCTCCCGTCAGCTCGGAGTGCGCCGGTTCTCGGCGTGGCTGACCGAAGAGGGCGAGATCGACGACGATCCCTTACTCGGGCTCGAAAGCACCCGAAGCTCGACGCCAAGGTCACCGACTCCCTCACCGACGATGAACTGAAACGGCTCATCAAGGCATGCGGCGGTAAAGAATTCCGCGACCGCCGAGACGAGGCCATCGTGCGACTGATGGCCGAGACGGGGATGCGGGCCGGGGAGGTCACAGGACTGTCGGTCGATGACGTCGACTTGAACCGGGGCCTAGCGACTGTGCGGCGCGGCAAGGGCGGCAAGGGTCGGTTAGCGCCCTTCGGAGATCAAACTGCTCGAGCGCTCGACCGCTACCTGCGCGCCAGGCGAACCCACCGGCTCGCCGAAACTCCAGCACTGTGGCTCGGCGACCGCGGCAAGTCGCTGGAGTACTACGGGCTGCACAGTGCCCTCAAATACCGCGCCCAGGTGGCCGGCCTGACGAAGTTTCACCCCCACCTGTTACGGCACACCGCCGCGTCGCGATGGCTGGCCGCAGGCGGCTCTGAGGGCGGTCTAATGAGCGTCGCGGGCTGGTCGACCCGCGACATGATCGACCGCTACACCCGCGCCACCGCATCCGAACGCGCCGCAGCAGAAGCACGCGGCCTGAACTTGGGCGAACTGTGGTGAACGCGCCCAAGATCACTCTCGATGAATTGCGCGCGTTGCGGCCGGTGTGGGCGAAACCGGGACCACCGATCCCTATGCAGTCGCAGCCGACTACTTCTGCAAGCTTTGCGCGCACAAGGTAAACCCGGTCAACCTTAATGACAGCGAGCTGACGAAAGCGTTCGGCGGTTCAACGTTCGGTGTCCAAAGCCGCGCTGATACTGATGAAGCGGCCTACGCCGACGCGCTGGCGCGGGAATACTCCGCCCGTTACCTGCGACACCGAGGGTCGGCCCCCGCAGCGTTAGCGTGGCTCGACGGCCTCGGCAACGGCAAGCGCGGCCACCTAGTTGTTCGGGTGCAGTGCCCACGAGGCCGATTGCTAGCCAATATGTACTTGCTGCCCGCTGCCGCACCGCCGGTTGGCGACCTGCATTCGGCCGTCGCCCCGTGGTCGCCGGGGCGGCCTTTCGGTGGTGCACTAGATGACGGGGAAAGGCTGAATTGGCTTCCTACTGGGGTAGGTGGTGGCCGCCTGGCTCGCCTGGCTCGGGAATAGTGACCTCGATAAGCGCTGTGGATGAGGCGTACGCGGTGGCACCCGCAGGCGGGTACTGGCTGATCACTTTTGGTTTGGGGAGGGGATTTTCCGGAGTGTGGATTTCATCGAAAATGGTTTCAACGATCAGCTTCGCCGCGGTCAGGGCCGCGGTCGCGGCTTTCTGCGACAGCCCGACCACATTCGGAACTTTGACGCGGAGAGCGCTGTTTGCGACGGTGTAGGTGACCGCGTACTCGGAGTTGTCGCCGCAGCCATCTGCGCTATCCGTCCCGGGATAGTTATATGTGATCTTCCAGGGTGCCGGGCTGGCGTACGACAGTAACTCCGTTTGCCCGAGTGAAAACGCCCCTGGGACAACTGTTCCGTCACAATCGGGGAACAGGACGTTGATGCCCTCCATGGCACCAACGACGAGGGCGCCGATGGCTATTGCTTCGGAAAGACTCACGGTGGCTGCCGATCCTGCAGTAACGCCCACGATCGAGCCTTGCACAAGCGCTCCCAGAACGGCTGAGCCCGCAAGTTCCAAGGCGTTGATGGCGGTGCTGTCCCAATCCCAGCCGCCCTTGTTCACCACTATGAAGCTGACAGCGAGTGATCCGCCCTCGGGTACGGCGAGATCCGTCAGCGACATCTGAGGTTCGGTCGACGAGTTATTGCCGAAATCCCCGAGCTTCCGAGTGATCGGCCCGTACTGCGTGATTACGGTGTTGTCGGCGGCCAAGGCGTTGATGGCCAGTGTCGCGTAGTCCGTGTCACCTGATTGAACCAATCCCCCGGATCGAGCCTGTATCACGCTCATCGATGAAACGACGAAATCGTATGTCGCCGGTGCCGGTGGATCTATTGGAGCGCCGACGACCTGTTTAGGTCCCGGCGACGCTATATTTCCCGGCGAGGTCTTGCTACTGCCTTCGGGTCCGATAGTCATGCCGACTCTCCCTACATAATGTGGTGCGGTTCACCGTACAGAGCTGGCTGAAATTCATATACATTTTCGCCCGCGTGACTAAAGCCCCTGCGCCTGGTGGCGTCGCCTCATGGCCGTGGCAGAACTGGCTGGCGACGGGGACGTCAACGGCACTGTTCGTCAGCAGGATGTCGCGCGCCGTATCAGCGTCAGTGACGCCGCCGTCAGCGACTGGAAGAACAAAGGCAAGGAGCCGCGCCCACACGCGGGCGTAAAGCTGCGAAGGCGTATTACGAATTCGTTAATGTCAATCAAGACATCGCTGGCAGTGCTCAGGCGGCTCGCCTCTTCAGCGTCCACGACTGCCCGATGTGCGGACTGCCACGTTAAGTTTCCTGCGCTGCGCTTCCCCCCTGATTGTGCGAGGCAACAAGGGGTGTAGCGCCTCAGCTTTCTTTGGCAACAACGCTACGGCCACCATGTCAGCGACGACGGTGTGACATGACGATGCGGCCAGTAGCCTGGCCGAATCATGTCAGTGCGTGGCCGATTCCGGCGGATACCCTGGCAAGTGGTCGCCTTCTTAGGCTGGTGCATGGCGGGCGCCTTTGGCGCGGTGGCTGCAATACAGCGCGTCGAGCTAGACAAGCAGCACCTTCACATTCAGTTCGGGAACCTGGCGGAGTGGCTTGCTGGCGCTGGCTCACTTGCCGCATTCGGTGCCCTGTTCTACGCCGCCCGCGAGTGGCGACAGGCGCAGATTGAGCGGCGTGACCAGCAAGCAGATCAAGCTCGCCTGATCGTTGCCGAGTCTGTAGACCCTCGCCAGTACTCCCAACGCCCGTTCACAAGTGGCCGGTAGCAGTCAGCAATCGCAGCCAATCGCCGGTGTTCAATGTGACAGTGATTGACCCCCGACGAAGACACGATGCTCATGCACCTGGGCGGGAGCTCTTTCCGGCTCAATCGCCCCACTGTTCAACCGGTGCTCCAGCCGGGTGAGAACACAGAGTCGGTAACGGTGCTCGGCGTTGAGCCAACCGAACAAATGCCGACAACGGAGTACCTGGTCTTCATCTACACAGACGCGCACGGCAGGCGATGGCGGCGAAACGGCAGCGGTCAGCCCATTCGCCTGTTGACATGACCCGGCCCGCCACATGAAGAGGGTGTGGCGGGCCGAACAACTATTCAGACGCCGACTAGACCGGTTTGGTTCCCACGGCTGCTGTCCAGCGGTCGAGTCTCACTCGCGGCCTCGACGAGCGCCTGCGCAAGCAGGCGTTCATCCGACGCGTGCGCGGTGATAGCGGTCATGGCTGTGCACCTTCCTGTAGTCGTGAGTTGCACAGTCCAAGATATTTATACCCACAGCGCTGGACTGCCACCTTGTTTTCCCACGTCAGGCACAGCGCAGATCAGGCCCTAGTGCGCGACTACCTGGACTAGCACGCTCCGATCGATTTATTGGACCAGTAGTTCTACGGGTCGGTACAAGCACCACGCTGCTGCTCAAAATAATGGCGGCGCGCGTCGCATTCCTCGCGGGCGGTGCGCTAGCGCAAAAATTCGCGCGTTCGTCGGCGACGAACGATGCATTGTCACGGAATAGTGGATTTGCGGTCACCGATGTAACTAGCTGTCTTAGACTCAGGTCGAAGTCGGTATGGGTATTCGGTGGGAGGGCGTGATGGGCAAAGTGGTAAATCGCGTGGCGGGCGCTGTCATGGTGGCTTTAGCGCCCATGGCGTATGTGGCAGCGGTGTCGCTCGGGGTCAGCTCGGCGCAACCTCCGGATTGTGGTCCGGGCAACTTCTACAACCCCGGAGCCGATGCGTGCCAGCCGCTAGGGCCCCCGCCGCCTCCGGATTGCGGTCCGGGCAACTTCTACAACCCCGCAACTAACGCATGCCAGCCGCTAGGGCCCCCGCCGCCTCCGGATTGCGGTCCGGGCAACTTCTACAACCCCGCAACTAACGCATGCCAGCCGCTGGGGCCACCGCCGCCTCAGTAGCGCTGTATCGGAATTCCCCGCCACCGACGGGTGGAGTGTCTGTTCTGACCCGAAAGACGCTAACGCCGGTGGTCAGCAAACAACGTTCGTCCTGTAGTCGTCGGCACGTCAATCCTCTGGGAGCCGCTATTGGTGCGGCGCCTATCGCCGGTGCGCGGCCGCCCTAACGGATTTGCCGGAGAGCGCGCCAGGATGGTCGCTACGACACTTCCAGAGGCGACCGGGCCTACCTTTGGGACGGGGACGGCGGGCCGGGAAGCGGCGCGAACGAACCGTCCGCACCGGGCCGGTAGGGCGCCACGTCGATCACCGCGCCGACCGGCAGCGGCCCGTAGAGGTGCGGGAAGAGCATCGACTGCGGGTCGGTGGCCACTCCGGGTTCCCAGCGCAGCGGCGAGTCGAGCCGCGCCGGATCGACGTGCAGGAGCAGGAGGTCGTCGCGGCCGCGGTAGAGCCGGTTGGCCGGCAGGTGAACCTGAGCGGGGGTCGAAAGGTGAACGAACCCCGAACCCTGCAGCGACTCGGGTTGTACGAGACCCTCGGTGCGTGCGGCCGACCAGTCCGCGGCGGCACACAAATGCACCAGCACCGGCGTGTCGTTTTTCACACTGACAGCCTGCCTGACCTGGCGTGAGAAACGACACAGCGGGTAACCCGCGGGGAACAACGCCTGAAGGCGCGGCGTCTGAGACAGTGAAGACAGCCAGAACGGAGACGCCAATGAACGCAACTGTTACGACCAGTCCTTTGCTGACCCGGGCTGATCGCTGCGACAGGTGTGGAGCCGCCGCCCGGGTGCGTGCCAAGCTGCCGTCTGGCGCCGAACTGCTCTTCTGCCAGCACCACGCGAACGAGCACGAGGCGAAGCTGGTCGAATTCGCTGCGGTGCTGGAAACCGCTCCGCAAGACGCGTAGCTCCCCGGGCGAAGCGCTGAACGGGCTGACTTCGGTCAGCCCTTTTTCAGCTGCTCATAGACCCGCTTGCAGTCCGGGCAAACCGGAGAGCCCGGCTTGGCCGACCGGGTCACTGGAAACACTTCGCCGCAGAGGGCGACGACGTGGCTGCCCATCACCGCGCTCTCGGCAATCTTGTCCTTCTTGACGTAGTGGAAGTACTTCGGGGTGTCGCTGTCGGTCCCGTCGTCGACACGTTCGTCGGTATCGGTGCGCTCGTAAGTGTCGGTCTGCATGGCACATATTGTGCCGCAATTACCGGGCGGACCGCCCCTGAAATGGGCCTAGGCCGAACTGGACAATTTGTGCAACAGTAGAGGGATGAAGCGCGGCCCAGAGCTGGGTTTCGACGACGACGGTCGACCGGTATTGATCACCGCCGCCGCGCCCTCCTACGAAGATCAGCATCGCCAACGCGTGCGCAAGTACTTCACGTTGATGGCCTTCCGGATTCCGGCACTCATACTTGCCGCCGTGGCTTATGGCATGTGGCACAACGGATTGATCTCTCTCGCGATCGTCGCCGCCTCGGTGCCGCTGCCGTGGATGGCGGTGCTCATCGCCAATGACCGGCCGCCGTTGCGCCCCGACGAACCGCGGCGATTCGAAACGCCTCGCCGCCGCACTCCGCTGTTCCCGACGGCTGAGCGCCCTGCCCTCGAACCACGCAGACCGCCCATGCCTCAACCGGATTCGCAGGACCGGCCGGACAGCGGTTCCCAATAGCGGCGCACTGTCTGCACTCTCAGCACATTCTCAGCGATACGGCCACATTTCCGCACGTCAACGGGTGTGAGACGGCCGTGCGGCGGGAACTCATGGCCCGGGTTGGTCGTTGGACCACATAACAGTTCAAGCCGATCGGGAGGGGCCATGGCAAACGCCACCACAAGCCGAGTTGACAGCGACCTGGACGCTCAGAGCCCAGCCGCGGACTTGGTACGGGTGTATCTGAACGGCATCGGCAAAACGGCGTTGCTGACCGCTGCCGATGAGGTGGAACTCGCCAAGCGCATCGAAGCAGGCCTTTACGCGCAGCATGTGCTCGACACCCGCAAGCGGCTGGGCGACAACCGCAAACGTGACCTGGCACTGGTGGTCCGCGACGGGCAAGCGGCGCGCCGCCATCTCCTCGAAGCCAACCTGCGGTTGGTGGTGTCGCTGGCAAAGCGGTACACCGGCCGCGGCATGCCGCTGCTGGATCTGATCCAGGAAGGCAATCTGGGCTTGATCCGCGCGATGGAAAAGTTCGATTACACAAAAGGATTCAAGTTCTCCACCTACGCCACCTGGTGGATTCGTCAGGCCATCACCCGCGGTATGGCGGATCAGAGCCGGACCATCCGGCTTCCGGTCCACCTGGTGGAACAGGTCAACAAGCTGGCCCGGATCAAGCGGGAAATGCACCAGAACCTGGGGCGTGAGGCCACCGACGAAGAGCTTGCCGCTGAGTCGGGCATACCGGTCGAGAAGATCAACGACTTGCTGGAGCACAGCCGTGACCCGGTAAGCCTCGACATGCCCGTGGGCTCCGAAGAGGAGGCCCCCCTGGGTGACTTCATCGAGGACGCCGAAGCGATGTCAGCGGAAAACGCCGTGATCGCAGAGCTCTTGCACACCGACATTCGCAGCGTGCTTGCCACCCTCGACGAGCGGGAACATCAGGTGATCCGGCTGCGGTTCGGCCTGGACGACGGTCAACCGCGCACACTCGACCAGATCGGCAAGCTGTTCGGGCTCTCCCGGGAGCGTGTCCGGCAGATCGAGCGCGAAGTGATGGCCAAGCTGCGCAACGGCGAACGAGCCGACCGGTTGCGCTCCTACGCAAGCTAGACCCGGCACACCGATGCCCGCCGCTGCCGCGGCGGGCATCGTGCTGTGTGAGTGTCTGAAGATCACTCAGGCCGCTGACAAAGTAGACTCAGCGGCAATGGAGGGTACGGAATGAACGACCTGGTCGACACCACCGAGATGTACCTGCGGACCATCTACGACCTTGAAGAAGAGGGCGTGACGCCGTTGCGGGCACGTATCGCCGAGCGGTTGGAGCAGAGCGGCCCAACCGTCAGCCAAACCGTGTCACGGATGGAGCGGGACGGTCTGCTGCACGTGGCGGGTGACCGTCATCTGGAGCTCACCGGCAAGGGCCGCGCGCTGGCCGTGGCGGTGATGCGCAAGCACCGTCTGGCCGAACGTCTGCTCGTCGACGTGATCGGGGTGCCCTGGGAAGAAGTGCACGCCGAGGCCTGTCGGTGGGAGCACGTGATGAGCGAAGACGTCGAGCGCCGGCTTGTCCAAGTGCTCAACAACCCGACTACCTCGCCGTTCGGCAATCCGATTCCCGGTCTGCTGGACTTGGGTGTGGGACCGGATTTCGGCTCCGAGGACGCCGTCCTGGTGCGGTTGACCGAGCTGCCAGCAGGGTCGCCGGTCGCCGTGGTCGTCCGTCAGATCACCGAGCATGTCCAGGGCGACATCGATCTGATCACCCGGTTCAAAGATGCGGGCGTGGTCCCGAACGCGCGGGTGACCGTTCAGAGCAATCCCAACGGTGGTGTGACCATCGTGATCCCCGGCCACGAGAACGTCACCTTGCCGCACGCGATGGCGCACGCGGTGAAGGTCGAGAAGGTCTGACGTCACTCACCCCGCGCGGCGGCCCCAGGCCCGTCGCGGCGGCAACTGAACCCCTAATCGTTCAGCTAATCGGTATCCCGTCACCGCCAGTTCGCGGATGTGCTCGGGCCGCAGTCCGGACTGCAGCGCCGTGTCCAGCATCCCCGCCATCCGGTGACCGGGGGTGCAGCGCAGCGCCGCCTCCAACGACACTCCGGCCAGCGGGCCGTCCCCGCGGGCGTACGCGCTGAACGCGAGCAACACCAACGCCTCCGTCCGCCACGGCGCCGGCAAGGTGCGGGCCAGCAGCGCCCACAGCGACTCCGCCTCGCCGGCGTTGTCACCGACCGCCAGGGCATACAAGGTGTCCCGGACCTGGACATCGGTCAGCGCGCAAGCCAAGCTGGCTATTTCGGCGTCGGACAGCTCCCTACCGTCGGCGAGGCGGCCTGCAGCGGCCATCATGTTCTCGACGTCGCGGCGCCCACACCCGTCGGGATCAGCGCGGTGGGTGACGGCCCGGGACGCCTCGCATTCGGCGAGGATGACGGCCAGACCGGTGCTGCGGTCAGGCTCCTCGACGGCCACAACAGCCTGCAGGTCGGCGCGCCGGGCGTAGAGCCGCCGCCCGTCCAGCACTGCGGCCGCCGCCACGGGTGAGGCGGACGGGTCGTCGATGGGTCCGCCTGCGCCGCAGCCGTCGACGCAATGCCACCGCCCGCCCGTGGCTACCCGGTCCACCACGTGGGTGGCCCACAAGGCGATGCCGTTTTGCGAGAGCGCGTCGGTCAGTTCTTCGACAGAGCTCGTGGTAGTCCTCGTTGCAGACCGGGCACCCGGCTCCATCGGCGTCGACGATCACCGCGATCGCCGCTTCCGGCTCGGCGGCCGCGGCGACTTCAGCGAGGTGGGCCACCTGCTGCGCGAGGCCGTCGGACAGGTCGACCCGCATCACCGCGCCAAGCTCACCGTCGCCGACCGAGACCAGCACGAGCGACTTCTCCGGCACGAAGCCGAGAACCGCCGGAAGTGCGGCGATCAGCGCGCCGGGACGGTGGAGTTCGAAGTCAGGTTGATGCGTCATGCCTGGAACGCTCGCAACCGGCACCGTCAACTGCAGGCGGCGCAAAGCCCGAAACCGGCTGGTTGTGGGCGAAGTCGTGACTGTGCACAGAGCTGTCGGCCGTTCTCCATGTCCACACTTACACCGCACTCGGGTGGCCTGTCGGCTTCCGCGCTGCGGTCCGCCGATCAAGCCGAGCTTTTCAGCGTTGCGTGAACGGGTAGGTGCTGCCCTGAACGCACTGGTCGACCTGAGGGACACTGAGGTAACGCAGGTGCGACACGACGCTGCGACGAGGAGGCACACCGATGGGCCGACATCAACAGCCCGGACCTGAGCACCGTTACCAACCCGAACAGAACGGGATGTACGAGCTGGAATTCCCGGCGCCGCAACTGTCGTCGTCGGACGGCCGGGGGCCGGTCCTGGTGCACGCTTTGGAGGGGTTTTCCGACGCCGGGCATGCCATCCGGCTCGCGGCCGCCCACCTCAAGGACTCGCTTGACTTCGAACTGGTCGCGTCGTTCGCAATCGACGATCTGCTCGACTACCGCTCGAGGCGGCCGCCGATGACCTTCAAAACAGATCACTTCACCCACTACGAGGACCCCGAACTGAGCCTGTACGCGTTGCGCGACAACGCGGGCACACCGTTTCTGCTGCTTGCCGGCTTGGAGCCGGATCTGAGGTGGGAGCGGTTCATCGCTGCGGTGCGGTTGCTCGCCGAGCGCCTCGACGTGCGGCGAACCATCGGCTTGGGCACCATCCCGATGGCCGTGCCGCACACCCGGCCGGTGACAATCACCGCCCACTCGAATGACAAAGGGCTGATCGCCGACTTCACGCCGTGGATATCAGAGGTTCAAGTGCCCGGCAGCGCATCAAACCTGCTCGAGTACCGGATGGCCCAGCACGGTCACGAAGTGGTCGGATTCACCGTGCACGTCCCGCACTACCTGGCCCAGACTGACTATCCGGCCGCCGCCCAGGCACTGCTGGAGCAGGTCGCGAAATCCGCGTCGCTTGAGCTGCCCTTGCGGGCCCTGACCGAGGCGGCCAACGAGATCCGGGGCAAGATCGACGAGCAGGTCGAGGCCAGCACGGAAGTCGCTCAAGTGGTGACAGCGCTTGAGCGTCAGTACGATGCCTTCATCGCCGCTCAGGAGAATCGGTCGCTGCTGACGCGCGATGACGAGCTGCCCAGCGGAGACGAGTTAGGCGCCGAATTCGAGCGCTTTCTGGCCCAACAGGCAGAGAAGAAGCCTAAAGACGACGACTTGAACTGAAGTGCCCTGACCCGGCCCCGAGCTGAAGTTGACGACATTGACCTTGCGCAAGCCCAATCTTCGTCCGGTGCGCGAGGTGACGCCGTCGCTGCAGTTCTGCACCATCCACGGCTACCGGCGGGCATTCCGCATCGCCGGGTCCGGGCCGGTGATCCTTCTCATCCACGGCATCGCCGATAACTCCTCCACCTGGACCACCGTGCAGGCCAAGCTCGCGCAGCGGTTCACCGTCATCGCGCCGGATCTCCTGGGGCACGGTCAGTCCGACAAACCGCGCGCGGACTACTCGGTGGCGGCCTACGCCAACGGCATGCGGGATCTGCTCAGTGTGCTCGACGTCGAACGGGTGACGGTGATCGGCCACTCCCTCGGTGGCGGGGTGGCCATGCAATTCGCCTACCAGTTCCCGCAATTGGTTGAGCGGCTGATCCTGGTCGGCACGGGTGGTGTGACAAAGGACGTCAACCTGATGTTGCGGTGGGCTTCGATGCCGTTGGGCGGCGAAGCTGTGGCGCTGCTGCGGCTCCCGCTGGTTCTGCCGGCGCTGCAGCTGGCCGGGCGTGCACTTGGCCGAATTCTAGGTTCGACCGCGGTGGGCCGTGATCTACCCGACGTGTTGCGGATCTTGGCCGATCTGCCGGAGCCGAAAGCTTATGCGGCGTTCTCCCACACGTTGCGGGCGGTGGTGGACTGGCGCGGCCAAATGGTCACCTTCTTGGATCGATGTTATTTGACCGAATCGGTACCCGTGCAGCTCATCTGGGGCAAGCAGGACGTGGTGGTGCCGGTTAGTCACGCGTGGATGGCCCATTCGGCGATGCCCGGTTCGAAGCTGGAGATCTTCGAGCGCTGTGGGCACTTTCCTTTCCACGACGATCCGGACCGCTTCGTCGAAGTGGTCGAGCGCTTCATCGACAGCACCGAACCAGCCGAATACGATCAGGCCGCTCTTCGCGAGTTACTTCGCTCCGGCGGCGACAATGCGGTCACCGGCTCTATCGGCACCCGCGTCGCCGTATTGAATGCCATGGGTTCGGACGAGCGCAGCGCGACCTGAGCTGTGCTTCCCGCCTGCGCGCGGACCCCGAAACCGGTCAGCCCGGTGCGGAGACTTTTCGGTGAGCCCGCAGCGCCTCGATCTCGCGTTCGAAGTCGGTGGCCGACGAAAAAGACCGGTACACCGAGGCGAACCGCAGATATGCCACCTCGTCAAGGTCGCGCAGCGGCCCCAGGATCGCCAGCCCGACCTCGTGACTGGCGACCTCAGGTGACCCGTTGGCGCGCACGGTGTCTTCCACCTGCTGCGCCAACACATTCAGCGCGTCATCGTCGACCTGGCGGCCTTGGCAGGCCCGTCGCACACCGCTGATGACCTTTTCCCGGCTGAACGGCTCGGTCACACCGCTGCGCTTGACCACAGCCAACACAGCGGTTTCCACCGTGGTGAACCGCCTGCCGCACTCCGGGCAAGATCGTCGACGCCGAATCGCCTGTCCCTCATCGGCTTCCCGGGAATCCACCACCCGCGAATCAGGATGGCGGCAGAACGGACAGTGCATGACCGCTCCTTCGCCGCACCGGCATATCTCGGACCATTCTGAGAGTACCTGCGTGGCCACCCACTCGCCGAACACCGCAAGGCGCTGCACCGGGCCGGGGCCGGTGTCACCGACCGTTGTCGCGGCGCCGAGTTCGCCGTACACCCCGCCGTCCTCAGCCGACCGGTGCGATCAGCGTCTGACCCGCCGCCAAGGCCGGCGAGTTCAGGTCGTTGAGTTCGCGGATGCGTTGAGCGACCTTGGTGACCGGCGCGCCGGGAGCCACCCGGGCAGCGAGGTGCTGCAGGCTCTCCCCCGCGTCGACCCGTACCACCGCGAGCCGGTCAGGCACCCGCCCGGACCGCTGAGGCCCGTCGACCATTCCTCCCAGATGCGCCATCACGCCCAACCACATGGTGATCAGCGCGGCGAGCATCGCCAGCCCTACCGTGGTCACCGGCGTGATCGGGCGTCGACGATGCGAGGCGCCGGACGTCAAGACGCCGGTGCACCGGTATCGTGGCGGTGCACCGGCCGGACGTCGCTGCCGGGGGCCGCTGGACACCGGAATGTCGTCTCGGGCCGGAATCCGCACCGGCAGTCGACGGGTCGAAATGCGGGCGGGTGCGGTCTGGATCAGTGTCATTGCGTAGCCCTCCGGGTCGGTATCGCATCGATCGTATGTTCGAAGCGTATTCGATCGCGTGTTCGAATGTCGAACGTGTGATCGAATTGTTAGCGAGCGATCCCCACGATAAAGCGATGCACCGACACGTCGCGGGGCGGTGAGTCGTCCCTGGCCCGACACGCTCGAACAAGTGTTTGATAAATCAGTCCCGAACGACTACATTCGCCAGGCATGAGCGATAGCAGCGACAGATCCGGGCCGGGCCGCCGCGTTCAGGCTGAGGATGCGGCATTGACTCCCCGGCAGCGCACCATCCTCGAGGTGATCCGCTCCTCGGTCACCACCCGCGGGTATCCGCCCAGCATCCGCGAGATCGGCGACGCCGTCGGCTTGACGTCGACGTCGTCGGTGGCCCACCAGTTGCGCACGCTGGAACGTAAGGGCTATCTGCGCCGCGATCCGAACCGGCCCAGGGCGGTTGACGTCCGTTGCGCCGACGACATTGTCGACGGCGCAACGCAAACGGTCACCGACGTCGCCGGCTCTGATGCGCTGCCCGAACCGACGTTCGTTCCTGTGCTCGGCCGCATCGCGGCCGGTGGCCCGATCCTGGCCGAGGAAGCTGTCGAGGATGTGTTCCCGTTGCCACGGGAACTCGTCGGCGAAGGCGCGCTGTTTCTGCTCAAAGTCGTTGGCGAGTCAATGGTCGACGCGGCGATCTGCGACGGCGACTGGGTAGTGGTGCGCCAGCAGAATGTTGCCGACAACGGTGACATCGTCGCAGCCATGATCGACGGCGAGGCCACGGTCAAGACGTTCAAACGCACCGACGGTCAGATTTGGCTGATGCCGCACAATCGCGCGTTCGATCCGATTCCCGGCAACGACGCCGCGGTGCTGGGCAAAGTCGTCACAGTGCTCCGCAAGATCTGACGTCGAGGATTATCTCGGCTTGCTGAAGCCGTTGGACTGCGCGGCTTCTTCGCTGACGAACCAAATTTCCGCCAGCGTATCGTCGTAGAGCGCGTCGCCGGGGGTGTAATACAAGCCGTAGCTGGCGCTGGCCTTGACCGGATATCCGTCCGGCACCTCGTAGGGGTCGTCGAGCGGCAGGTGAATCGCCAGTTGTGCCGCCCCACGAGCAGGTCGCTCGGACGGTTCGACTGTGCCGTCGGCAGCCGGGACCGCAGCGGCGTGCCGACCGCCGCTCAGTTCGACCGCCGTCGGAATGCGAGTCGGCGCGGTGTCAACTGCATCCGGGTTTTCGTCGGCGTCTTGGTAGAAGTCAGGTGTTGCCTCGTCCGCGGATGCCGCATCGGTCGGCGCACCCAGCCCGGCCGCTCCGGGCCTTCTCGGCCACTCTGGCTCCTCGGGTGCACCTGGCGTCGGCCGCACCCCCTGCGGGTCTCGGTACTGCTGCCGCAACTGCGAAGTCACCTCATCGTCGGCGAAGTCCTCCGGCCACGGCGCGGTGGTGTCCGGTACGGCTTCTACGGCTTCTACGGCTTCTACGCGTGCCTCGAGCGCCGCATCTTCATCGGCCGCCGGCGCTGTCTCGTCGGACGCTGTGTCGGCTTGTGTGGCACGACGGCGCCCCGGCCGCCGCAGCGCGAGCACCGTCAGCGTGCCAAGCAGCAGCAATACCGGGACAGCAACGAGCAGCCACCACCAGTGCCCCGCCCACGCTTTGGCGCCGGACGAAACCGGTCGGCTCGGCTGGTTCTTGCCCGGCACCTGTACACCGGACAGCAACGACGCCAAGTTCGGCGGTTCGGTGGTGTAGGTGTTCTTCGTGCGATCCCAGGAAACCTTGCCCCCGGTGAAGTCCTGCGTCACCGTGTCGCCATCGACGGTCTGGTCACCCACTGGCGCGCCGAGTTTGCCTTTGGCGCCGCCGAGCTTGTCCCACGCTGCTTTCATCGGTCCGCGCAGAACGAACGCGCCGTGGCCCCGAGTCCAGAAGATCACCGGCTTGTCGGCGGCGTTGAAGGTGCTGATCCGGCTGTTGGTCAGGCCGCCGTCGGCCTCATTGGCGGTCGGAAAGCCAAGGTCGCTGCCTACCGGTCCGCCGACCGACTCGTACTTGGCCAGGATGTCGCTTTCGACGGCGTTCGCTCCGGTGGCCGGACTGAAGAAGATCTTGCCGTGCGCAAAGTTCTGTGCGACCCCGTCAGAGCCGATCGGGTACTGGTCGCCTTGTTTGGCGCCCAGCGCACCCCCGGCGCCGCCGGTGGCGCGCCATGCCGAGTTGATGGCGGCCGTCGGGTCGATCGGCACTTGCACGCCGGTGAGCTGCGCAGCGAGCTCCGGTGGTGCGGTGCTGAAGGTTTTGGTCAGCCGGTTCCAGGAAACCTTGCCACCGCTGAACGTCTGGGCGGTGACTTCGCCGTCGTCCGTCTCGTCACCGGTCGGCACCCCGAGCGCACCGCCGGAACTACCCAATTTGTCCCATGCGGCGTTCATGGCACCCCGCACGACGAAAGCGCCATGATCGGGTGTCCAGAAGATGACCGGCTTGTCGCCTGCCGAGAAGGTGCTGACCCGGCTGTCCGGTCCGGCCAGGCCGGGCACCTCGTTTATGGTGGGAAATCCCAGGTCGCTGCCGGCCGGACCGCCGAGGGACTCGTATTTGTCGAGGATCGGCCCGAAAATGGCTCGGGCGCCGGTCGGCGGCGTGAAGAACATCTTGCCGTTGGCGAAGTCCTGCGCGAAACCGTCACCGACCGGATAGACGGCGCCCTGCTTGTCACCAAGTGTGGACGTCGGGCCGCCGGCGTCCTTCCAGGCAGCGGTGATTGCGTCGTCAGCGTCGCTGTCCGGTGAGGCTTTCGCGGTGGGGGTCAGCAAGACAGCAACGGCCGCCGTCATTGCCGCGAGAATCACCGCGCGGCTTATCGCGGCGCCGAACCGACCTCGCTGTGCAGTCACCCAGCCTCCCGACCCACCGCTACGCTTAACTGCCCGTGTCGTTGCAGGGCTGGCACATAACTTTGCTACATCGATGCGAAATCGCGCAGTCATATAACGGACATTACGAAAATGGATACCCAGCCGATGTCCAAATGATGCGAGGTCACGTCAAAGCGGCTGGTATGAGGGTACGCGGCACTGAGCGATTCGACCGACGCGGCTGGGAGATACGTAACTGACATGGGTGTTTCCGGACTCGTTTGGGCTTTGACCATTGCGGTCATTGCCGGCTTGGCGTTGTTCGACTACGCCTTTCACGTTCGCGGTGCGCAGCCACAAACACTGCGTAACGCAGCGGTGTGGTCGGGCATCTATATCGGTGCCGCAGTGGTGTTCGGTTTTGGCGTAATTCTCATCGCCGGAACCTCGCCGGGCATCGAGTACTTCGCCGGCTACCTGATCAACGAAGCGCTCTCAGTGGACAATCTGTTCGTTTTGCTGGTCCTGGTGACCAGCTTCGCAGTTCCCCGGATCGCCCAGCAAAAGGTGCTGTTGTTCGGCATCATGTTCGCACTCATTGCCAGAACGACCTTCATCTTCATCGGCGCCGCGCTTGTCGCAGTGTTTGATTCAGCGTTTTACGTCTTCGGCGTCGTTCTGTTCATCACGGCGGGAAACCTGCTCAGATCGCCGGAATTCGGCGGAAACAGCGATGACTTGGTCGCCGTCCGCATCGCCAGGCGCGTCCTGCCGACGTCCGACAGTTACGACGGCGACCGGCTATTCACCGTCGAGAACGGCAAACGGGTGATGACGCCACTGCTGCTGGCGGTGGTCGCCATCGGTGGAACCGACCTGTTGTTCGCTTTCGATTCCATCCCGGCGCTGTTCGGGCTGACCCGCAGTGTCTATCTCGTATTTGCGGCCACCGCGTTTTCGATGCTGTCGCTGCGGCAGCTGTATTTCCTGCTCGGTGAGCTGTTGGACCGGCTGGTGTACCTGTCGTACGGCCTGGCAACCGTTCTCGGCCTCATCGGCGTCAAGTTGCTGCTGCAGGCGTTGCACGCCAACAACGTCCCGTTCATCAACCACGGCAAGCCGATCGCGGTCAGCGAGCTCAGCACCACCGCCTCACTGACCATGATCGTGGCGATTCTGGCGCTGACTACAGTGGTTTCTTTGCTCTCGCCCGCGGGACGCGCGCACAGCGCTGCGGCTTACGCCCGCCGGCACGCAACGGCATATCTGAACCGTGACTACCGGGTCGACCCAGCCGAGCGGGAAGCGATTTTCAGCCGCATGCTCACCGCAGAACGCCGAATCGCCGCGCTGCCAGCGCGATACCAGCAGCGGTTTGAGCGCCAAGAGGTCTCGGAGCTGATGCGCCGCGCACACCAGGCGCACGACCGGGGTTAGACGCCGAGGCTGCGCCCGATGATCTCCTTCATGATCTCGGTGGTACCACCATAGATCGTCTGTACCCGGGCATCGAGATACGCTCGCGCAATTGGGTATTCGCGCATGTAGCCGTAGCCGCCGTGCAATTGCAGGCAGCGGTCGATCAGGTGGACTTGTTTTTCGGTGGAATACCACTTGGCCATGGCGGCCTGCTCGGCGGACAACTTCTCGTCGAGGTGCAGTCGAATGAACTCGTCGACCATCATGCGGACGACGGTCGTTTCGGTGGCCAGTTCGGCCAGCAGGAACCGGCTGTTCTGAAAGCTGCCGACCGGCCGCCCGAATGCCTTGCGCTCTTTGGTGTATTGCACAGTCTGCTCCAGCGCTGTCTCCATGGCGGCAGCGGCCATGATGGCGATCGATATGCGCTCTTGCGGAAGATTCTGCATCAGATAAATGAAACCCATGCCTTCTTCGCCGAGCAGGTTTTCCGCCGGAACCTGCACATCGGTAAAGGACAGCTCGGCGGTGTCTTGGGCGTCGAGTCCGATCTTGTCGAGATGGCGGCCCCGCTCGAAGCCGTCCATACCGCGTTCGACGACCAACAGCGAAAAGCCTTGAGCGCCTTTGTCCGGGTCAGTTTGGGCAACCACGAGCACCAGATCGGCGTTGATGCCGTTGGTGATGAACGTCTTTGAGCCGTTGAGAATGTAGTGGTCGCCCTGCTTGACGGCCCGGGTCTTGATGCCCTGCAGATCGCTGCCGGTGCCGGGCTCGGTCATGGCGATGGCCGAGATCAACTCACCGGTACAGAACTTTGGCAACCACCGCTGCTTCTGCTCTTCGGTGGTCAGCCGCAGCAGGTAGGGGGCCACCACGTCGTTGTGCAGCCCGAAGCCGATGCCGCTGTAGCGGCCCCTGGTGGTCTCCTCGGTGATGATGGTGTTGTAGCGGAAGTCCGGGTCGCCACCGCCGCCGTACTGTTCGGGAATGGCCATTCCCAGGAAGCCCTGTTTGCCGGCCTCCAGCCACACGCCGCGGTCGACGAGCTTCGCCTTCTCCCATTCGTCGTGATACGGCGCCACATGACGTTCGAGAAAGGACCGGTAGGACTCGCGAAACAAGTCGTGATCGGCCTCGAACAACGTGCGCTCGTATTTCACGGCACTACCCATGGCTACCTCCGGCGGGTCGGAACACTGCCGACCAACATATACCAACCGGATGGTTGGTTGGGCGTGCGCCGGCTACCGAACCGCCTGCGTCAGCCGGCGCTTTGCTGCACGCGTCGCGCACGCCGCCGACCCTGCGGGCGGGGTGATCGGTGCGCTCCGTCGTGGGCCCTGACCGGCTGTTCTGCTGAACTCAGCCGCGGCGCGGGGCGTCGCTGACGGGTGTGTCCGAGCTGTCGGCCCGATCTCGGCGGGCTTGCGCTCACTGGCTGGGCGGCCGTCAGGACCAACTCACCCAGCGGAGCGATGTCACCGGCGAGGGCTTGGACCGGCACAGATTCGGCCGTCACCAGCTGCGGCTTGGCGTCGATACCGGCTCTGCGCAGCAGCACCTGGGTCTCCTTGCGCTGCTCGGGTAGGACGACGGTGACGACATCGCCGGCGCGTCCGGCCCGTGCGGTGCGGCCGGAGCGGTGCAGGTAGGCCTTGTGCTCGGCCGGTGGGTCGACGTGAACCACCAACTCGACCTCGTCGACGTGAACGCCGCGTGCCGCGATGTCGGTGGCGACCAGCACCCGTGCCTCTCCGGCGGCGAAGGCCGCAAGGTTGCGCACGCGCGCGGGCTGGGAGAGGTTGCCGTGCAGGTCGACGGACGGAATCCCCCAGGCAGTCAGCTGCTTGGCGAGTTTGCGCGCTTGGTGTTTGGTGCGCATGAAGAGAATCCGTCGACCGGTGCCGGCCGCCAGGCGACGCACCAAGTCCTTTTTGGTGTCGGCGCAGGCGACATAGAAGACGTGGTGGGCCATCGCCGACGGCGGTTCGTTGACCTCGTCGACGGAGTGGGACAGTTCGTTGGTCAGGAACCGCCGGACCAGCACATCGACGCCATTGTCCAGCGTTGCCGAGAACAGCAGTCGCTGAGCCGCGGCCGGCGTCGCCGACAGTATGCGGGTCACGCCAGGAAGGAAGCCCAGGTCGGCCATGTGATCGGCCTCGTCGAGCACCGTCACCTCGACTGCGTCGAGGCTGATCAGGCGCTGCTTCATCAGGTCTTCGAGGCGGCCGGGGCAGGCGACGACGATGTCCACACCGGCTTTGAGGGCAGCCACCTGGCGGTTCTGCGGGACGCCGCCGAAGATCGTGGCGACTTTCATGCCCGACGCCGCTGCCAGCGGCTCGAGCACCGCGCTGATCTGAGCGGCCAACTCCCGGGTCGGTGCCAGCACCAGGCCTGATGGCCGCGAAGGCCGTCGTTTGCCACCGGCGAGCCGGGTCACCAGTGGAATGCCGAAGGCAAGGGTCTTGCCGCTGCCGGTTTTGCCGCGGCCCAGCACGTCGCGGCCCGCGAGGGTGTCGGGAAGGGTCTCGACCTGAATGGGGTAAGGGGTGTCTATGCCTTGGGCGGCGAGTACCCGGGTAAGTCGTTCGCTCACGCCGAGATCGGCGAAAGAGGGGCTAGAAGGGCTAGGAGGGATGGTAGGGGTGGTCATCTGCTGAGGTGGCCTTTCGGGCATCGGTTGTGCCGCAGAACCGCAGCCAGAGCGGGCGGCGCAGGGCACATGGTGGGCGAGATTGCCGGGAGGCAATATCGATCGCCGCGAGTCATTTCGTGATGACGGCTTGGATGGTCTGGTTCGACGTGGCCGTCCGCGACTCCGGTGGAATCGCGCCTGAGAAGCTTTCACGGCGCAGCGGCGTCATTCCTCCTGACGCCGGCGTTGCAGCCAACTCTACCGGACCTTCGCCTGCTCGGAGAAACCACTCCCCCCGGCACCTTCATCGGGTCGGCGAAGGGGCCGCCGTGCCGGCCGTGTTGTCACCCGCTGGCTTGCTGTCCGGTCAGGTCGCGGCGAACTGCTGCAGGCTGGCGGCCAACGCCGCCGGGACCCGCGCCTTGATCCGGGTGCCGTTGCCCTTGTGCTCAGTCAGCTGTACGCGGCCGTCGGCGTGCACCCGTGACACCAGATCGCCGCGGTCATAAGGGATCACCACGTCGACGGCGGTGTCGGCGGGGGCAGCCAGCTCCGCGATCCGCCGACGAAGCCCGTCGATGCCGTCTCCGGTGCGGGCGGAGACGAACACCGCACCGGGCAGTGCGCGCCGCAGCTTGGCCAGCGCCAGATCGCTCGCCGCGTCGATCTTGTTGACCACCAGCAGTTCGGGCGCCGGATCGCCATGGTGGTCCGCGATTACCTCGGACACCACCTCGTGGACGGCGTTGATCTGCGCAAGCGGGTTCACGTCCGAGCCGTCGACGACATGCACCAGCACATCGGCGTCGACCACTTCCTCCAGAGTGGACCGGAACGCCTCGACCAGCTGGGTCGGTAGGTGCCGCACGAAACCCACTGTGTCGGTCAAGACATAGGTGCCGGCCTTACCGGTATCGGGGCCGAATTCGGTTCGGCGGGTGGTCGGCTCCAATGTCGCAAAAAGCGCGTCCTGCACCAGCACTCCGGCACCGGTCAGCGCGTTCAACAAGCTGGATTTGCCGGCGTTGGTGTAGCCGACGATCGCGATGGACGGCACGTCGCTGTGCAGTCGACGGCTGCGCTGGGTGTCCCGAATCTGTTTCATGTCCTTGATGTCGCGGCGCAGCTTGGACATCCGTTCGCGGATGCGCCGCCGGTCGGTTTCGATCTTGGTCTCACCGGGTCCGCGCAGGCCCACTCCCCCGCCGCTGCCGCCGGCACGACCACCGGCCTGCCGGGACATCGACTCGCCCCAGCCCCGCAGCCGCGGCAGCATGTACTCCATTTGTGCCAGCGAAACCTGCGCTTTGCCTTCGCGGCTGGTGGCGTGCTGGGCGAAGATGTCGAGGATCAGCGCGGTGCGGTCGATGACCTTGACCTTGACGGCTTTCTCCAGCGCCGTCAGTTGCGCCGGGGACAGCTCGCCGTCGCAGATCACCGTATCGGCGCCGGTCGCCAGCACGACCTCACGCAGCTCCTGCGCCTTGCCGGAGCCGATGTAGGTCGACGGGTCAGGCTTGGTGCGGCGCTGCACGAGCCCGTCGAGCACCTGCGAGCCGGCTGTTTCGGCGAGCGCGCCGAGTTCGGCCAGGCTGGCTGCGGCGTCGGCGGCGCTGCCGTCGGTCCAGACGCCGACCAACACCACCCGTTCAAGACGCAGCTGGCGGTATTCGACTTCGGAGACGTCGGCGAGTTCGGTGGACAGGCCGGCGACACGGCGCAGCGCTGATCGGTCATCGAGCGCGAGTTCGCCGGTGCTGGGCTCAACTGAGCCGGCCGGGAAGGAATTGGGAATAAGTCATAGGCAGTAAACAATGTTGCACGCCGGATCGGCGGTGTGCATGGGAATCAACGCTGCTGGGCCCGCCACCATTCCTCGCTCAGTTCGCCGTGGGCCACCAGCACCGACGGCCCGCGCAAGTAGCTGGTGGCTTCGTTGATGGTGACGACGACCTCGCCACCCGGCACGCGGACCGTCAAGGTGCCGGCGTTGGCGCCGGTGCTGGCCAGCGCCGCGACTGCGGCGGCGACGGTTCCGGTTCCGCAGGACCGGGTCTCGCCGACGCCGCGTTCGTGCACCCGCATGACGATTGTCCCGTCGTCGGGAGCGGTGAGCACCTCCACGTTGACCCCGTCGGGAAACTGGTTGCGGTCGAAGGTCACCGGCGCTGCGACGTCCAGCACTGCCAACGCCTGCGCGGTCAGCCCAGGGACGACGCAGGCCAGATGCGGGTTGCCGACGTCGACGGCTGTGCCCGCAAAGCGCCGGCCGCCGACTGTTGCCTGAAAAGCTTGTCCGCCGCTGCCCAGCACGTTGGCCTTACCCATGTCGACGGTGACGTCAGCGGTGGTGTGGTCGGCGCGGTGCGTGATGACCGGCCGAGGACCCGCCAGCGAACCGACAATGAATTCCTCGCGCGACTCCAGGCCGCTGGCGCGCAGATAGTGCGCGAAAACCCGCACGCCGTTGCCGCACATCTGCGCCGTCGACCCGTCCGCGTTGCGGTAATCCATATACCAATCACCGGAATCCACCCCGTCGGGCAGACGGTCCAGCACGCCGGCGGACAGTGCGGCGCCGGCGGTGGTGACCCTCAGTATCCCGTCGGCGCCCAGTCCGCGGCGCCGGTCGCACAGCGCGCTCACCGCCGACGGAGTCAGCGCCAGCGCCGCGTCCAGGTCACGCAGCAGCACGAAGTCGTTCTGCGTGCCGTGGCCCTTGGCGAAAATCATGTGCGCCACTCCTCCATCCCGGCTGCGTCGGCACCATCGTCGTCGGCGGCGGATTACCTGCTCAGGATACGTGCCGCCACGCACGTAAAGCGGTGTCGACCAGGTCGGGACTGCCTGCGTCGATCCAGCGAATGCGATGATCACGGCGAAACCACGAACGCTGCCGCCGCACATACCGGCGGGTGCCTACATAGGTTCGCTGACGCGCCGACTCCACCGCCTCACGTGAGGGCGGCGCTCCCCCGCCGGCGTCCAGGGCTTCGATGACCTGGGCGTAGCCCAGCGCGCGCGACGCCGTCACACCGTCGCGAAGACCTTGTCCGAGCAGCGCCGTGACTTCCTCGACCAGTCCCTGCTCGAACATCGCGTCGGCGCGCCGCGCCAGCTGTGCGTCGAGAACTTCGGTGTCACGGTCCAGGCCGATGATCAGCGTCCCCCAGCGCGGGGCCCCGATGCTGGGCGCCGATGCCGCGAACGGGCGACCGGTGAGCTCGACGACCTCCAGCGCACGCACGATGCGGCGGGCGTCGGTCGACAAGATGGCCGCCGCGGCGACCGGATCGCGTTGCGCGAGTTCGGCGTGCAAGCCGGCCACCCCGACCTCGGCCAGCCGCAGCTCCCAGCTGGCCCGCACCTGCGGGTCGGTGGCAGGAAAGTTCCAATCGTCGAGCAGCGATTGGACGTAGAGCATCGAACCGCCGACCACGATGGGCACCACACCGCGCGCCGCGACGGCCTCGACGTCGTCGGCCGCCGCCTGCTGATAGCGGGCGACGGAGGCGGTTTGGGTGACGTCGAGGACGTCGAGCTGGTGATGCGGGATGCCGCGACGTTCGGCGACGGGCAGCTTCGCCGTCCCGACGTCCATCCCCCGGTAGAGCTGCATCGCATCGGCGTTGACGATCTCCGCGCCGGGGCCGATCCGCTCGGCGATGTCGAGCGCCAACCGCGATTTGCCGGTTCCCGTGGGACCGACGATCGCCAGCGGTCGCACGGTTAGACCGTCACAGCTGCCAGACACCGGCGAAGTATCCGACACCGAACGGCGCCCCTCGGTAGAGCTCTTTGGCAGACCGTGGCGCAGGCTCGGTCAGACCGGCGAGCACCTGGTAGCCGACCCGCCCGATCACTGTGGCAGGCAGCTCTGCCAGAGCGGCAACGTCACCGCTAGCCAATGCGTCGTCCAGCGCGCGTTGCACGTCGATGTCGCCGGGCCGGTAGCCGCCGGGCGCCGCCGGGGTCAGCGTGTTGGCACCGTCGGCAACGATCATCACGCCGATGGGTTCGGTGTCCTGGTCGGTCTCGGCGCGCAGCCGACGACCCACAGCCCAGACGACGTCGGCGTGGTGAGCACCGGAGTAGACGCGAACTTCGACGCGGGCGCTGGGCTGGGCGCGCTCCCGGACCCATCCGGTGATCAGCGCACACAGCGGCAACGAAGTCGGCGATCCTGGCGCCGACGCAGAAAGCCGCACCCGGACGTCGGCGCCGTAACCGGCGAAGGTGCCAACGCTTTGCGGTTCCACAACCCGGTCGGCGCGGTCGACGCCGATGGCGATCCAGCGCGATGGCAACGAGGCCGCCGCGGCGAACACCGCCTCCCGCAGGTCTGCGACTTCACTGGCCGCAGCTCCGGCCAGTTCGGGGACCAGCACCGGCGCTGACGGGATAATCGCGATGGCGCCCAGCACGCCACCAAAGTAATCGCTGGCGGCTCGCGGCGGGATTCATCGCCTGCGGTTGCCGGCAGCGCCAAGGCGGCGGCGCGTGACCCGCCAAGCTGCTTGAATGTCTGTCGGGATCTGTGCGGACCGGCAGGCGCGGTCGGCTGAGCCGCGAGCGCAGTTCTCCGCAGGTTTGGCTGATGGCGCCGCAATGCGCGGCAGATGCGCGCGGCTCACCGCGCGAAGGGTAGGTGACGGTGGCTCATGACTGCTGAAGATTCGCAGAGCAACGAATCCCGGCCGCCGGTTCCCCGCCCGGGACCGCGGCCAGGGCCGCGCCCGTCACCCAGACCGTCCGCGCATCCGGTCATCGGACCGCCTGCCAGTGATCCGCACCGGTTCGGACGAGTCGACGACGACGGCACGGTATGGCTGATCACCGCTGCCGGTGAGCGGGTGGTCGGCTCATGGCAGGCCGGTGACGCCGAGGCGGCGTTCGCTCATTTCGGCCGGCGCTTCGACGACCTGAGCACCGAGGTCACGCTCATGGAGGAGCGGCTGGCTTCCGGCACCGGTGACGCCCGAAAGATCAAGGCCGCGGCAGCCACCCTCGAGACCACGCTGCCGACGGCGCACGTTTTGGGTGACGTCGACGCACTCGCCCAGCGGCTGGCCGCTGTCCGGGAGCGTGCTGAGTCCGTCGCTGTCGCCGAGCGGGCCCGGCGTGACGAGTACCGCGCCGCCCAGACCGCCCGTAAAACTGCGCTGGCCGCCGAAGCCGAGGAGCTGGCCAACACCGCCACGCAGTGGAAGACCGCCGGCGACCGGTTGCGGGCGATCGTTGACGAGTGGAAGACGATCGGCGGCTTGGACCGCAAGACCGACGATGCGCTTTGGAAGCGCTACTCCGCGGCTCGCGAGACGTTCAATCGGCGCCGCGGATCTCACTTCGCCGAACTGGACCGCGAGCGGTCCACTGTCCGCGATGCCAAGGAGCGGCTGTGCGTGCGCGCCGAAGAACTGGTCGAGTCGACGGACTGGGCCGCCACCAGCGCTGAGTTCCGCAAGCTGCTGACCGACTGGAAAGCCGCGGGGCGGGCGAGCCGCGATGTCGACGACGCGCTGTGGCGTCGTTTCAAGGCCGCGCAGGACACCTTTTTCAAGGCGCGCAAACACGCGACCGCCGAGCGGGATGCGGAGCTGCAGACCAACGTCGACAAGAAGGAGGCACTGCTTCGCGAGGCGGAGGCACTGGACGCCGGCAATCCGGAAGCCGCCCGGGCCGCTCTGCGCTCAATCGGCGATCGGTGGGACGCGTTAGGCAAGGTGCCCCGCGAACAGTCGGCCGACTTGGAGCGGCGGCTGCGCGCGGTGGAAAAGAAGGTCCGTGCAACCGTGTCGAGTCCGGGGGTCGACCCGCAGGCGCAGGCCCGCGCCGAGCAGTTCCGTGTCCGCGCCGAGCAATTCGAACGCCAGGCGCAGAAGGCGGCAGCCGCGGGCCGCGCCAAAGAGGCTGACGAGGCGACGGCGAACGCCGAACAGTGGCGGCAGTGGGCTGACGCCGCCGCAGCGGCGCTGACCCGAAGGTCTTAAGACTCGCCGTCATCCGGTGACGTCGTGTCGGGATCGCTGAAGCGTTGCAGCAGCGGTCGGGACTGCTGCTCGGCGGCGGCGCGCCGACGCTGCTCTTCGGCGGCGAGCTGCACCACGGTGCGCGACCACACCACCCGCGCCCAGTGAAACGACAGCACCATCAAAGTGATCCACCCCAGGATCAGCCCGACCCCCGGGCCCGGGTGGCCGGCAGCGACCGTCTGCCGCGACCACACCGCCAGCAGCCCGACAGCAGTGGCCAGCGCCGAACCGGCCAACGCCACCCAGGCCAGTGCCCAGCGCCGGGTCAGCAAAGCCAGCATCGAGAAGCCGACTCCGAAGACCAGCGCAAGCCAGACGAAAATCCGGGACGGCAAGGCCACCGCAGCCGCGCCCGCGTGGTGGGTGGCAAACAACACGTCCCAGCCCCGCACCGCACCGGTGTGCGGCAGCACGAACGACGCCAGCAGCACGAACACCAGGATCGACACCACCAGAGCCCGCGCGCCGGGCTCGATCTCCCGCGCGATGCGACGTTCGGCGTCCTCCAGATCAGAGCGGAAGGCGTCGAAGGCCCCGAGGTGTCTGTGGTCCCGAGTCATCGGCTGCAACCCGGGCCTTTCAGCGTCTCAGCCGGCCGCCCGACGGCCGGCATGCCGAGAACAGCGCTAGTCGAGCGGTTTCGGGCGGCGTGGGCGTCGCCGGCGCGGGTGCGTCGGTGCGTCAGCACGCCTGCGTCGGCGATCAGGTGATGCGGCGCGGCGCCGGTGACGACGGCGGTCACCACGTCGCCGGGGCGCACCTGCAGCGTGCCGGGCGCGAAGTGCACCAGCCGGCCGTCGCGGGCCCGGCCACTCATCCGCGCGGTGCGGTTGTCCTTTCGGCCTTCCCCACTGGCGACGAGCAGCTCGACGGTCGCCCCGATCTGCGCGCGGTTCTCTTGCAGGGATATTTCTTCTTGCACAACCACCAACCGGTCATAGCGTTCCTGCACAACAGCTTTCGGAAGCTGCCCGTCGAATTCGGCGGCCCGGGTGCCGGGTCGCTTGGAGTACTGGAAGGTGAACGCAGCGGAGAAGCGGGCCTGCCGCACCACGTCCAAGGTGGCGGCAAAATCCTCTTCGGTCTCGCCGGGAAAGCCGACGATCAGGTCGGTGGTGATCGCGGCGTGCGGCAGCGCGGTGCGGACCCGCTCGAGGATGCCGAGATAACGCTCGGCACGGTAGGACCGTCGCATCGCCCGCAGCATCCGGTCTGACCCGGACTGCAGCGGCATGTGCAGCGCAGGGCAGACGTTCGGCGTCGCTGCCATCGCCTCGATGACGTCGTCGGTGAATTCCGCCGGGTGCGGTGAGGTGAACCGGACCCGCTCCAGGCCCTCGATGCCTCCACAGGAGCGGAGCAGTTCGGCGAACGCCTCGCGGTTGCGGCTCAATCGGGGGTCGGCGAATGCGACGCCGTAGGCGTTCACGTTCTGCCCCAGCAGCGTTATCTCGAGCACGCCGCTGTCCACCAGTGACCGCACCTCGGCGAGGATGTCGTCGGGCGCCCGATCGACTTCCCTTCCCCGCAGCGACGGCACGATGCAGAAGGTGCAGTTGTTGTTGCAGCCGACGGAGATAGACACCCACGCCGCGTACGCGGAATCCCGGGCCGTCGGCAGCGACGACGGGAACTCTCGCAACGCCTCGGCTATCTCCACCTGGGCGGCTTTGTTGTGCCGGGCCCTCTCGAGCAGCGTCGGCAGCGACCCCAGGTTGTGAGTGCCGAAGACGACGTCGACGTACGGCGCCTTGCGCAACACCGCCTCACGGTCCTTCTGCGCGAGGCAGCCACCGACGGCGATCTGCATGTCCGGGTTGTCGCGCTTGCGCGGCGCCAGATGGCTGAGGTTGCCGTAAAGCTTGTTGTCGGCGTTTTCGCGGACCGCACAGGTGTTGAAGACGACGACGTCAGCGTCCGCACCGTCAGGTGCCCGCAGGTAGCCGGCCGCTTCGAGCAGACCCGCCATCCGCTCCGAGTCATGCACGTTCATCTGGCAGCCGTAGGTGCGGACCTGATAGGTGCGCGACGGATTTGACGAGGCACGTTGGGCCGCTGCAGCGCCTCCCACCACTACCGAAGTCACTCGGCCATGGTACGGCGACTAGCTGGCGCCGGACTTTCGCGTGCCGACTTCGGCTAGTAGTCGCCAGGTCCTACTTCGTTCGGCGACGGCTCCAGTCGCGTGCGATTTGGCGCTCGAGTGCGGGATAGACGATCAAGTACCGAAACGGCTTGATGAAGGCCATATACATGCGACCGAATCGGCCGCGTGGTTTGACGTACACGGCCATCTGCGCCTCATAATTGTCGCCGCTTTCGTTGCCGACCCACGCGAGGTGCATGACCCCGTGAACTGTCTGGTTTGATATCTCGGCGGCGAACTCGTCCTCGGTGCGGTACAGCGGCACAAACGGCAGATGGGCGAAATGCACGTCGTCCGCAGAGCCACATAGGTCCTGCGGTAATCGATCAGCGAGAGAAGACTCGCGCGTTCCCGGGATCGACAGCCGCTTTTGATCACCTGCAGCGGTTGATATCCGACCCAGGTGGAACCAGGCGCCCAAGCGGTCCCGCACATCCCACAGGAACCGGGTGGCGGCCGATTCGGCGTTGACGGGGTCTGAATCGGTGACCAGTTCTATGAGGCCGGTGAAGTCGTCCTTGTCGCCGCTGACGGCAGGAAGCCTCCACACGTCTTCGAGGGTGAAGTCGTCGACAACGCTGTGCACGCGCCATGGCTGGGATAGTTGCACTTCGTCAGAAATTCGCATGACCACCCCTTATACGAGCCCGTATAACGCTCAAGGGTGACTATACGCCGCCGTATAATGTTGTGCTGTGCCTGCGAGGAAGACGCCGCCGGAAGCCTGGATCGATGCGGCACTGACTGCCTTGGCCGAGGCAGGCCCTGATGCCATCCGGGTCGAGGCGCTGGCGGCGACCCTCGGGGTCACCAAGGGTGGTTTCTACGGAGAATTCGCCGACCGCAATGCCTTGATGGAGCGCATGCTCGATACCTGGGAGCAGACGGTCGTCGATGATGTCATCCGCCAGGTTGAGAATTCCGACGACGACGCGCGCACTAAGTTGCGGCACCTGTTCGATCTCGCTCGCCGTCATGCTGACCGCGGACTCGCGGCCGAACTGGCAGTCCGCGACTGGGCCCGCCGCAATTCCGGCGTTGGCGCGAGACTCAGCCGTGTAGACAACCGGCGAATGGCCTACCTGCGCAAGCTGTTCCGGCAAATCGGCTGCGATGACGACGACGCCGAAGCACGCAGCTTTCTGGCGTTCTCGCTCTTCGTTGGAAGCAGTTTGATCACCGCTGAGCACGACGGCCGCTCTCGGCGCGATGTCATCAGCCATGCCCTGGACAGTTTGCTGACCACGGCTGGTAGGCGCGACGTGCGTGGTCGTCGCAAACGCTGAGGCGTCCGCTACCCGTACCGCCGGGCCCTAGACCCGTCGGCGCTCCCGCTCGGCGGCCAGTTCTGCGCCGACGACGTCGCACGCCATGGTGTGGCCATAGCCGCGCCGGACCAGCATCGCCACCAGCCTGCGGTTCACCCGCGCGTCGTCATCGAGGTGCTCGCGCCGCAGCTTGGTCCGCACCAGCTGCCCGGCCCGGTCACGCTCGGCTTCAGCATCGATTCCGCTGAGCACTGCGCTGATCACGTCGTTGTCGACACCTTTGGTGCGCAGTTCTGCGGCCAACGCGCGCTTGCCTTTTGCGGCGTTGGCCCGCCGAGAATTCACCCACTGCTCGGCGAAGTCGGTGTCGTCCACCAGCCGGACGGCGGCCAGCCGGTCGAGCACCCGGGCGCTGACATCGTCGGGGTATCCCCGCTTGGCCAATTGGCCGGCCAATTCAGCCCTGGTGCGCGAGCGCGCGGTGAGCAGACGCAGGCATAGAGTCCGCGCCTGCTCCTCGCGCGGCGGCTCAGAAATCGACGGGTGCGGGAAGGACGTCGTCATCGGTCACCACTGCGCCAATGCCAAGTTTTTCCTTGATCTTCTTCTCGATCTCGTTGGCCACCTCGACGTTCCCCATCAGGAAGTTGCGGGCATTCTCCTTGCCCTGACCGAGCTGTTCGCCCTCGTAGGTGAACCAGGACCCGGACTTGCGGATGAAGCCCTGATCGACACCCATGTCGATCAGCGAGCCTTCCTTGCTGATGCCCTTGCCGTAGAGAATGTCGAACTCGGCCTGCTTGAACGGCGGCGAGACCTTGTTCTTGACCACCTTGCAGCGAGTGCGGTTACCGACGGCGTCAGTGCCGTCCTTGAGGGTCTCGATGCGACGCACGTCCAGTCTGATGGAGGCGTAGAACTTCAAAGCCTTTCCGCCCGTGGTGGTTTCGGGGCTACCGAACATCACGCCGATTTTTTCCCGCAGCTGGTTGATGAAGATCGCGGTGGTACCGGAATTGCTCAGCGCACCGGTCATCTTCCGCAGCGCCTGGCTCATCAGCCGGGCCTGCAGGCCGACGTGGCTGTCACCCATCTCACCTTCGATCTCCGCCCGCGGCACCAGTGCTGCCACCGAGTCGATGACCAGGATGTCGAGCGCGCCGGAGCGGATCAGCATGTCGGCGATCTCCAGGGCCTGCTCACCGGTATCGGGCTGGCTGACCAGCAGCGCATCGGTGTCCACACCCAAATTCTTGGCGTACTCGGGATCCAGCGCGTGCTCGGCGTCGATGAAGGCCGCAATGCCGCCGGCGGCCTGGGCATTGGCCACGGCGTGCAGGGCGACGGTGGTCTTACCTGAAGACTCCGGGCCGTAGATCTCCACGACCCGGCCGCGCGGCAGACCGCCGATGCCCAGGGCCACATCCAGTGCGATCGACCCGGTCGGGATGACCGAAATCGGTTGACGTGCCTCGTCACCGAGGCGCATCACCGAGCCTTTGCCGTAATTTTTCTCGATCTGGGCCATTGCCAGTTCGAGAGCCTTATCGCGGTCAGGGGCTTGCGCCATTGTGTTGCCTCTCGATGTAGTCGGTGTTCAGTTGACCGGATCGGTCAGTTAGCCGTGACGCTAGAACAGCCCACCGACAAGTCGACGTCTTCGAACACACACCACAGTAACGAACACCTGTTCGATGGCAAGGAGACGCGCCGAGCGAGAATCGAGACTGCGGTGAGCGCATCGAGACTGCGGTGAGTGCGTGGCTGGCGGCCAATCGGCAGCGCTGAACGCAGACTCGACGACCCCCACGCAGACTCGACGACCCCCAAACAGACTCGACGACCAACGCAGCCTCGACGACCCCACCCCCGGGCGACCTCACCACTGTTCGCGCGGCACGTCGAAGTCGACGCACAGCGCCCGCCACACTTCGCGGGGGTCCACGCCGTCTTCGATCGCCTGTGCCGCAGTGCGCCCACCGAAGCCGGTCAGCACATGATCGGTCAACACCGAGGCGCCGTAGGCGGCGCCGAACCGCATGGTGACCAACTCACGAAACTCCGTCAGCCGCACGGCGTCCAACCTACCCAGCGCGCGCAAGCACCTCACGACACACCTGAACCGGATCGAAGACGTCGGCCGCCGTGGCCGAAGCCCGCCGGGCGGCCTCGCGGTACCGCGACGAGGACAACACTTTGCCGACCGCGTCCGCCAAGCCGTCCGCGGTGAGCGGCCGGATCAACTCACCGCTGCCCTGCCGTAGCACCCGGTTGGCGATTTCCCACTGGTCTCCGCCGCCGGGAACCACCACCAGCGGCACCCCGGCCAGCAGAGCTTTGGCCACCAGCCCGTGCCCACCGCCGCACACCACCACATCGGCGTGTGCCAGCAGGTCGTCCTGGCGCCCGCGCCCCACCACGGCCCAGGGCGGCACCGCCAGCTCCGGTCCGTTCAGCCGCGACACCGCTACCCGTGCCCCGGGCGGCAGCGTCTCACCGGGCACCAGGCTGTCCAGCGCAGTCTGGGCCATGCCGGCGGCCCCGGTCAGCGCGGTCGACGGCGCGACCATCACCACGGGTCCGGAACCCGGTGGGATCGGCAGCACGTCATCGGTCGGCTCGAAATGCAGCGGGCCCACCAGCACCGCTTCGGCCGGCCAGTCCGGTCGCGACACCTCCAGTGCGGGCAACGTGGCGATCAGCCTGCGGCGCGGTCCCGGATCGACCTCGGGCAAACCGATGTCGACGCGGACTGCCGCCCGTTGCCGCAGACCAGCGCGCCAGGACCGGGCGGTCAGCGCCCGCATCACCGCGTCCCGCATCCGGCCGCGAACGCCGGTGCCCGGCGCCAGTCCGCTGCCGATCGGTGGCAGCCCTTTTGACGGCCGGTACAGCGGATGCGGGCTGAGCTCGACCCACGGAACGCCGATCAGCTCGGCGGCCAGGCCACCGCAGGCGGTGATGGCGTCGGACACCACCAGGTCAAGGCGCAGCGCCTGCAGCTGCGGTGCGTTGAGTACCGCCATCCGCGCGGCGCGCTGGTGCATCTTGGCACCGGCGTCGCCGTCGTTGTCGGCCGCGGTCGGCTGCAGCCCGGTGAGCTCCGTGGCGTCGACGCCTGCATCGCGGGCGGCGTCGAGCCATTCGGTGCCGGTGAGCAACGTGGCCGTGTCGCCTGCTGCGTTGAACCGCTGACACAGCGCGATCGCCGGAAACGAGTGCCCGGGATCGGGCCCGGCGACGACGGCGACGCGCACCGCTCCACCCTGCCACAGCAGCGCTCAGGTCCGCCCTGGCTACGCTGGACGCATGACCGATCTGATCGTCTTGAATACCCGCACAGTTGAGGTCTTCCTGCACGCGCTGCAGGACCAGAATTTCGACAGCGCGGACGCGGCGCTGGCCGACGATCTGGTGTATCAGAACGTCGGGCTGCCCACCATTCACGGCCGCGAACGGACCATGAAACTGTTCCGGCAGATGAATGACCGGGCTCGATTCGAAGTGAAGATCCACCGCATCGCCGCTGACGGGGCCGCCGTGCTGACCGAGCGCACCGACGCGCTGGTCTTCGGTTCGCTGCGCCTGCAATTTTGGGTGTGCGGCGTCTTCGAGGTACATGACGGCCGAATCACGCTGTGGCGCGACTACTTCGACTTCTTCGACATTCTCAAGTCGACGGTGCGCGGGCTGGCCGGTCTGATCGTTCCGTCGCTGCGGCCGTCGTTCTGACCCGTGCGCGATAGCACTGTGCGCCGACGGCCCAACGTCATCCAGTACGTCCGATATTGCTACGGGCGTCCGCTGCCGCCCTCGATGCGGGATTGGGTACGCAACGATCTGGCCGGTAAAGGCGCGGCCGCGAGGATGATGATCCGAGTCGCCGTGCCCGCGGTGTTGGTGCTCGCGCCGTTCTGGTTCATTCCGGCGTCGCTGTACGTGCACTCCGAGATGACCCTGCCGATCCTCATCCCGTTCGTGTACTTCTCGCACGCCCTGAACAAGGTGTGGCGCCGGCACATGCTGCGGATGCACAACCTGGACCCCGACCTAGTCGACGAACGCCGCCGCGGGCGCGACGCCGACCTGCACCGCCGCTACGTCGAGCGGTACGGTCCGCGGCCCGAGTCGGAGCCTTTCCGCAGCCACGACATCTGACCGACGAAACCCTGATCGGCTACGGCCAGGTGACGCCGACTTCCAAGGACTGGCTGTTCGCGCACCGGCCGAATGGTCAAGCCCGCGGCAGTCCACCGAGCTCGTCGAAGGCCTGCGCCCACCCGACCAGGCGATCGGTGGCGCCGGTCAGCTCGTCGCGGTAGCGCTGCTGCGACATCGGCGATGCCGGCGCTGTCGATCCGCCGGTCGCCGCAGACACCAGCTGCGCTGCGGCGGTCACCATCTCGTTGTACTGGCGCACCCCGGCGCTCAACTGCGCGGTAAAAGCGTTGATGGTGGGCACGAGGTACGACCGCGACTGAAAGTTGTTGTTGGCGACTCGCTCCATCGACACAACCTCAGCCGCAGTGGCCGTCATGGCCGATGCAGACTGGTTGGCCGCGGCCGTGAGATCGCAGATCTCGGCGGTGGGCAGCATCCGGCCTCGCTCGATGACGCCCAGCAGCGAGATGAAGCCGCGCTCCGAGGCACCCAATGCGGTCATGGCGGGCCGCGCCGCCGAACCGCTCGGCGGCAGTCGGCGAGTGGTCGCGGGCCGCTCCGTCGGCATCGGCAGCGAGCGCAGCCAGCGGTAGCGCAGCGCGAACAGCGTCGCCGGAACGGCCGCGCCCACCGAAACCGACCCGGTGATGATCAACAGCAGCTGGAACCATCCCCAGGCCGCCAGCAGCACCGTCACCACCGCCCAGAACAGGCAGGCGAAACCGAAGAGCAGTGCGAGCCGCAGTGCCCAACGTCGCTTGCGCAGCAGGCGCGCTCGTGGGTCGGCGAGCACACTGAGCTTCACGGCAAGGACGTTGGCGATTTCGCTGGCGGTGTCCACGCCGCGTTGCACCAGGCCGCGCCAGGGCCGGGTGCGCGAACCGGGACTTACCGCCATCCCTGATACCTCTTACTGCGTGAGCGGCTTTTCAGGTGCGACGTCGGGCGCAATCGCCGGAGTGGCCGGCGTCCCGGCACCGCCGGAGGGCAGCGCATCGCCCCGCATGGAAGCACGAATCTGTTCGAGCCGTGAGTGTCCGGCCATCTGCACGCTCGCCTGCTCGACCTCGAGCATGCGACCCTGCACCGAATTCTGCGCCAACTCGGCCGCTCCCAACGCATTGGCATAGCGGCGTTCGATCTTGTCGCGGACGTCGTCGAGGCTGGGCGTGGTGCCCGGTGCGGCGATTTCGCTCATCGACCGCAGCGAGGCGCTGACCTGCTCCTGCATCTTGGCCTGCTCGAGCTGGCTGAGCAGTTTGGTGCGCTCGGCAATGCGCTGCTGCAACACCATGGCGTTCTGCTCGACGGCCTTCTTAGCCTGGGCGGCCGCGCTCAGCGCCTGGTCGTGCAGTGCCTTGAGGTCTTCGACGCCTTGTTCAGCGGTCACCAGCTGAGCCGCGAAGGACTCGGCGGCGTTGTTGTATTCGGTGGCTTTGGCGGCGTCGCCACCAGACGTTGCCCGGTCAGCCAGGGTCACCGCCTGGCGCACATTGACCTGTAGCTTCTCGATGTCCGCCAACTGCCGGTTGAGTCGCATCTCGAGCTGACGCTGGTTGCCGATCACCTGCGCGGCTTGCTGCGTCAGCGCTTGGTGCACCCGTTGGGCTTCTCCGATCGCCTGCTGGATCTGCACTTTGGGGTCGGCGCGCTCGTCGATCCTCGCGTTGAACAGCGCCATGAGGTACTTCCACCCTTTGACGAACGGGTTGGCCATCAGCTAGCTCCGTGTCTTTGATCTATTCCTGCGCACCGACACCGCCCAATCTAACGGTTCGGCGCCGATCGCCACACCCGAGATCTGCCGGCGCCGTGCCGGGTCAGGCCAACGCCAGCGAAGCCACCGGCGGGATGACGACTTTGGTGCTGGCATCGATGCGCGCGGCGCCGAGCGCCGAACGCACGGCGCGTTCCCGGTCGGCCAGCTGGTCGGCGGCATCGAGCAGCACCGTTGACAACGGAAGCCGCAACGCGACGCAGATCGCGGTCAGAAGTTCGCTGGAGGCCTCTTTGCGGCCGCGCTCCACCTCGGACAGATAACCCAGGCTCACCCGAGCCGTATCGGACACTTCGCGAAGCGTGCGTCCTTGGGAAGTCCTGGCTCGGCGCAGCACGTCACCGATCACCTCTCGCAGCAGCGCCGCCATCGTGCTCTCCTTCGTCGGGGTCGACCGGATGATCAATACGGTCAACGCCACGCTTCGGAGGTTGGTTCCCGCGCGGTCGGTCAGCTGAGGACGCTCAGCGCGACGTCCACCGCATCTCCTTGGCCGCCGAGGCAACGTAATCCACGCCGGTGACGACGGTCAGCACGATGGCGAGCCCCATCACCACCCATGCTGCTGTCAGCCAGGAACCGGCCAGTGGAAGCACGAACAATCCGATGGCGACCGCCTGCACCAGCGCCTTGAGCTTGCCGCCCCAACTGGCGGGGATCACGCCGCGGCGTAACACCGCAAAACGCAGAACCGTGACCCCGATCTCGCGCGCCAAAATGACCACCGTCACCCACCACGGCAGGTCCCCCAGCATCGACAGCCCGATCAGCGCCGCACCTACGAGCGTCTTGTCCGCGATCGGATCGGCCAGGGTGCCGAACTCGGTCACCATGCCGTAGCTGCGGGCCAACGCGCCGTCGAACCGATCGGTGATGACCGCGACCGCGAATATCACCGCAGCCACCACCCGGCTCGTCGTATCGTGTCCGTTGCCGGCGAACAGCGCGAGCAGAAAAACCGGCACCAGCACCAGGCGCAGGCCGGTCAGCATGTTCGCGAGGTTGGTCACCGGAACGCGCCGCACGATCGGGCCGGTCGGCGGCTGTCCTGACACCGCAACAGGATAACGGGTGCCCAGCTGGTAGGTCCCGATGCCTAGACTGTGCTCCCGTGAATTCCGCGGGAAGTTCGTCGAACGACGAACCGGTGGTGCGGCGCGCGCGGACTTCCGATGTCCCGGCGATCAAGCGGCTGGTCGACATCTACGCCGGAAAAATCTTGCTGGAAAAGAACCTCGTGACGCTCTACGAGGCGATCCAGGAGTTCTGGGTAGCCGAATACCGCGATCGCCCGGGCGTAGTGGTGGGTTGCGGGGCGCTGCACGTGCTGTGGTCGGATCTCGGCGAAGTGCGCACCGTGGCGGTACATCCGGACGTGACCGGCCGCGGTATCGGCCACGCGGTCGTGGATCAGCTGATAGCGGTGGCCCGTGAGCTGCAACTCAAGCGGTTGTTCGTGTTGACGTTCGAGACCGGCTTCTTCAGCAAGCACGGGTTCTCCGAAGTCGAGGGCACTCCGGTCACCGCCGAGGTGTTCGAAGAGATGTGCCGCTCCTACGACATCGGTGTCGCCGAATTCCTCGACCTGAGCTACGTGAAGCCCAATATTCTGGGCAACTCGCGGATGCTGCTGGTCCTCTGAGCTTGCCGGTTCCCGGACCCGCGCGACCAGACGCAAAAGTGTCCGACACGCCGATGGACACGGCACTTCTGCGTCTGCTCGCCCGGGTCAGTCGCCCCCGTCGAAACCGCGGATCGAAGCCAGCGTGGCCGCCAGTTCGTCGGGCTTGACCAGCACATCGCGCGCCTTGGAGCCTTCGCTGGGGCCGACGATGCCGCGGTTCTCCATCAGGTCCATCAGCCGGCCGGCTTTGGCGAAGCCGACCCGCAACTTGCGCTGCAACATCGACGTCGAGCCGAACTGACTCGACACCACCAGTTCCACGGCCTGCAGTAATACGTCCATGTCGTCGCCGATGTCGGGGTCGACGTCCTTGCGTTCGCCGCCGGCTTTTGCGCTGGTGACGCCCTCGGTGTATTCGGGTTCGGCCTGCTCTTTGCAGGCGGCGACGACGGCCTGAATCTCTTCGTCGGTGATGTAGGCACCCTGCAGCCGCACCGGTTTGCCCGCGCCCATCGGCAGGAACAAGCCATCACCCATGCCGATCAGCTTCTCCGCGCCGGCCTGGTCCAGGATCACCCGGCTGTCGATCAGCGACGACGTCGCAAACGCCAGCCGCGAGGGCACGTTGGTTTTGATCAGTCCGGTGACCACGTCGACCGAGGGGCGCTGGGTGGCCAGCACCAGGTGGATACCGGCGGCCCGGGCTTTCTGGGTGATCCGCACGATGGCGTCTTCGACGTCGCGCGGGGCGGTCATCATCAGGTCGGCGAGCTCGTCGACGATTGCGACGACGTACGGGTAGGGCCGGTATTCACGCTGACTGCCGGGCGGGGCGGTAATCGCGCCGGAACGCACCTTGTCGTTGAAGTCGTCGATGTGGCGGACCCGCGACGCCTGCATGTCCTGGTAGCGCTGCTCCATCTCTTCGACCAGCCAGGCCAGCGCTGCGGCCGCCTTCTTCGGCTCGGTGATGATCGGGGTGATCAGATGCGGAATGCCTTCGTAGGGCGTCAGTTCCACCATCTTCGGGTCGATGAGGATCATCCTGACCTCTTCAGGAGTCGCCCTGGTCAACAGCGACACCAGCATGGAGTTGACGAAACTGGACTTGCCGGATCCCGTTGAGCCGGCGACCAGCAGGTGCGGCATCTTGGCCAGATTTGCCGAGATGAAGTCACCTTCGATGTCCTTGCCCAGCCCGATCACCAGCGGGTGGTGGTCGCTGCGGGTCTCCCGTGCGGTAAGCACGTCAGCCAGCCGCACCATCTCCCGATCGGTGTTGGGCACCTCGATGCCGACGGCTGACTTGCCCGGGATCGGAGCCAGCATCCGCACGCTTTCGGTGGCCACCGCGTAAGCGATGTTGCGCTGCAGGGCGGTGATCTTCTCGACCTTGACGCCGGGCCCCAGCTCGACTTCGTAGCGGGTGACGGTGGGCCCGCGGGTGCAACCGGTGACGGCGGCGTCGACCTTGAACTGGGTGAGCACCTCGCCGATCGCTTCGGCCATGTGCGTGTTGGCGGCGCTGCGCCTCTTCGGCGGGTCACCGGCGATCAGCAGGTTCAGCGACGGCAGGTGATAAGGACCCTCGACCACCCGGTCGACGACCTTCGCTTCGGCTTTGCCGGGTTTGGCAGCTTTGCGACGGCGGGTGGGTTCCGGAATTGTGGGCGTCTCGTCCGGCGTCACGGGATAGCCGGCCGACGGCCACGCTTGAGCATCGTCGTCGCCGTAGCTCAGCGAATCGTCGTAGTAGCCATCGGAGAAATCCTCGCCGACAACGGGTTCGGGGTTGTCGTCGTCGTCGTGATAATCATCCTCGCCGCCGTGGCCGCGATCGAACATGCCGGTGCCGAACAGCGACCGGGCGGTCGCGGGCACTTCGCGGATCGTGGTGCCGGTCAACAACAGCAGCCCGAACAGCGCGCCGATGAACAGCAGCGGCGCCGAGATCCACACGGTCAATCCATCCGAGAGCGGCCCGGCGATGGCGAACCCGAGAAACCCACCTGCATGCCGGCGACCGTCCGGCGTGTCCGGCGAGCCGGCCCACAGGTGCCACAGGCCGAGCACCGGCAGCGCGACCATCCCGGCGCCCAGTACCAGTCGCGGCCGGGTCTCCGGGTCGGGTTCGGTGCGCATCAGCAGCACGGCGACCGCGACGATGAGCAGCGGCAGAAGTTCGACTGCCGAGCCGATGAAGATTCGCAGCGCCGTGTCGACCCAGGCGCCGACCGGGCGGGCGGCGTGAAACCACGAGCCGGCTGCGATGACGACGGCCAAGCCCAGCAAAACGAGCGCGATCCCGTCGCGCTGGTGACCCGAATCGATCTCGCGGGCACGGCCGACCGACCGCGCGGCGGTGCCGGTGCCTTTGGCGAGCATCAGCCAGGTCGCGCGCGCGGCCCGGCCGCAACCCAGCCCGGCAGCAGCGAACAGCGACTGGTTGCGTCGGTTAACGGGCCTCCGTCGGGCCGCCGCCGCCCGCGCAGTTCTGCTTCCGCTCCGCGCGGAGGCCTTTGACCTGCCCTTTCGGGCAGAAGATGGGGCGGCGGTCCTATTGGCCATGGCAGTCAGCGTAGTCGCAACAGCATCGTGTGCACCATCCGCCACACGGTCACCACACCATAACGACGTCGCGGCACCCGCGGCCAATTGAGTAGGGTGACAGCCGTCACGCCGCCAATCACCCGAGGAGCGTCCGCATGTCCCCTGTTGTCGTGGTCGCCACCCTGACCGTCAAACCCGATTCCGTCGACGCCGTGCGCGACATCTGCAGGCGCGCCATCGAAGACGTGCACCAGGAGCCGGGCTGCCAGTTGTACTCCCTGCATGAATCGGGCGAGACTTTCGTGTTCGTCGAACAGTGGGCCGACGCTGACGCACTCAAGACGCACAGCACCGCGCCCGCGGTGGGGACGCTGTTCAAGGACGCCGGCGAGCACCTGGCCGCAGCGCCGGATATCAAGATGCTCGCCCCGGTGGTGGCCGGCGACCCGGACAAGGGGCAACTGCGGCCCTGATGGGTCCGCCGCTGATCACCGGCGCGGCGCGCCGACGTATCAGCGTCATTGGCGGGCTGATTCATTAGGCTGTGCCCAATGTTGCTCCTAACCGCTCCGCCCGTAACGGACGCGGCTGACCACCCCGCGCAGCAGTTCGGCTATGGCGGTTTGAGGCTTGACGCGAAATGAATCATGTGCCGATTCGCCGTCTGTGAGCAGATCTATGGCTGGCTACACGCCGATCCGGCCTATGCCGGATTGGGTCTGCTGATCGTTGCATGGACGATCTACCGAATTGTCCTGCGCGGCAAGTTGATTACTGTCTTCGCGATTCTCGCCGGTTGCGCTGTCATCGCATTGGTCGTCTCGCGGACGCTTCCCTTGGACATGAGCCGACTACCCGACTTGTCACCGCGTCGTTGACTCGGTCGTGCGAGCGTGAGCCCATCGCAGTCACCCGACCTCGCGGCTCATTGCGACTCTAGATTTCCAGAACGGTCGGCACGATCATCGGCTGACGCCGGTAAGTCTCACCCACCCATTTGCCGATCGTGCGGCGCACTGCCTGAGCGATCCGGATCGGATCGGTGACTTTCGCGGTGGCAAGCGCTTCGAGTTCCGCCTCGACTTTTCGGACAGCCGGTTCCAACGCCTTGGGATCCTCGGAGAATCCCCGGGAATACAGATGCGGCGGAGCCGCCGGCTGGCCGGTGCCGCGTCGCACCACCACGGTGACCGCCACGAAGCCCGACGACAGAATGAGGCGCTCCCCCAGCGTGATGTCACCGACGTCCCCGGTGATCAGGCCATCGACGAACATCTTGCCGACCGGCACCGCGCCGGAGACAGTTGCTGCACCGTCGACGAGGTCGACGCTGACGCCGTTCTCAGCCAACAGGATTCGCTCCTGCGGTACTCCCGTGCTGGCGGCCAGGGCGGCGTTGGCGCGCAGATGCCGCCACGTGCCGTGCACCGGCATGACGTGGCGCGGACGCACGCCGTTGTAGAGGAACAGCAACTCCCCGGCGTAAGCGTGACCTGAAACATGCACGCGCGCTTGCGCGTTCGTGACCACCCGAGCGCCAATCCTGGAAAGCGCGTCGATCACACCGTAAACGGCTTCTTCGTTGCCCGGAATCAGCGACGACGACAACACGATCAGGTCACCGGAAGTCAAGGTAATGCTGCGGTGCTCGCCGCGGGACATCCGGGCCAGCGCCGACATCGGTTCACCCTGAGTGCCGGTGGTGATGAGGACGACTCGCTCCGGCGGCATCAGTTCGGCGGCCCCGATGTCGAGCAGGTCCGACTCGTCGACCTTCAAGAAGCCGAGTTCACGCGCGATGCCCATGTTCCGGACCATCGACCGGCCGACGAACGACACGCGCCGGCCCAATGCCACCGCGGCGTCGACGATCTGCTGCACCCGGTCGACGTTGGAGGCGAAACAGGCGACGATGACCCGTCCGTCGGCACCCCGGATCAGCCGATGCAGAGTGGGCCCGACCTCGCTTTCCGACGGCCCGACGCCCGGATGCTCGGCGTTGGTCGAGTCACAGAGCAACAGATCGACGCCGGCGTCACCGAGCCGCGACAATCCGGGCAGATCCGTGGGGCGCTGGTCGAGCGGAAGCTGATCGAGTTTGATGTCACCGGTGTGCAGCACCGTGCCGGCGCCGGTGTGGACCGCGATGGCCAGTGCATCGGGCACGGAATGGTTGATGGCGAAGAACTCGCATTCGAAGACGCCGTGCCGGCTACGGCGACCCTCGCTGACCTCGATGAGCCGCGGGTGCAGCCGATGCTCACGGCATTTCGCCGAAACCAGAGCAAGGGTGAACTTCGAGCCGACGACCGGGATGTCGGGTCGCAACTTGAGCAGGAACGGGATCGCTCCGATGTGGTCTTCGTGCGCGTGAGTGAGCACCAGCGCATCGATGTCGTCGAGCCGGTATTCGATGTGACGCAGATCAGGCAGGATCAGATCCACACCCGGCTCGTCATGGCCGGGAAAAAGCACACCGCAGTCGATGAGTAGCAGCCGGCCCAAATGCTCGAAAACGGCGAGGTTGCGCCCGATTTCACTGATGCCGCCCAACGCGGTGACCCGCAGCCCGCCGGGAGCCAATGGACCGGGCGGGGTGAGCGGTTCGGTCATCGGTTGACTCACGAAAGCACCGACGCCGCGCGCATGTCGGCGGCCAGCGCTTCGACTTCGGCCGGTGTGGCGGGCATCTGCGGCAACCGGGGATCGCCGACCTCGACCCCGCGAAGTCGCAGACCCGCCTTCACCATGGTCACGCCGCCGGTACGGCTCATCGCGTCACACAGCGGGCTGATGGTCACGTTGATCTTGCGGGCGGTCGCGGTGTCACCGGACTGATACGCCGACAACATCTCTCGCAGCTGGCCCGCAGCCAAATGCGAGATCACGCTGATGAACCCGGTGGCCCCAACCGACAGCCACGGCAAATTGAGCGGGTCGTCGCCGGAGTAGTAGACCAGACCCGTCTCGGCCATGATCTGCCCGGCGGTGTGCAAATCGCCCTTGGCGTCTTTGATCCCGACGATATTGGGATGCAGCGCCAGGGCGCGAATGGTGTCCGGCAGGATCGGGACGACGGAGCGCGGCGGGATGTCGTAGAGCAACACCGGCAGCGCAGTGGCGTCAGCGACGGCGCTGAAGTGCGCGATGAGTCCGGATTGTGGCGGCCTGGAGTAGTACGGGGTGACGACCAGCAACCCGTGCGCGCCTTCGGCGGCGCACGCCTTGGCCAGCTGCACGCTATGCGCTGTGTCATAGCTGCCGGCACCGGCGATGACCCGCGCGCGGTCACCGACCGCCTCCAGAACTGCGCGCAGCAGCGTCAGCTTCTCCTGGTCTGTGGTCGTCGGCGACTCGCCGGTGGTGCCCGAGATCACCAGACCGTCGCTGCCCGCCTCCACCAGGTGGGTGGCCAGCCGCGCCGCAGCAGCTGTGTCCAGTGAGCCGTCAGCGCCAAACGGGGTCACCATAGCGGTCAGTACGGTGCCCAGGCGGGTGTGGGCGTCGAACGCGCCGGTGCTCACGTCGTTCAGATTACCTGGCCCACTTTTTCGCGCGAGCGTGCGTGTTTGTCCGAGGACGCGCCGCACAGGCCGTACATGTGCGCACGCTCGCGACAGCCGCCGCGACCGGTGGCCACCACCGCCTGCTCAGGCTTCAGTGGCCAACGGGCTGGTCGCCACCTCGGTGCCGTCGGACAGCGCGGTGATCTCGAAGTCGGCGAACACCGCAGGCGCGACGTCGGCGAGCTCACGAAGGCACGCGATGGCCAGCCGGCGAATCTCCACATCGGCGTGTTCGCTGGCCCGCGTCGCGATGAAATGACGCCAGGCGCGGTAATTGCCGGTGACGACGATGCGGGTTTCGGTGGCGTTGGGCAGCACGGCGCGGGCGGCCTGGCGCGCTTGCTTGCGGCGCAACACCGCGTTGGGTTGACCCGAGAACTTCGCCTCCAGCCTGCCCAGCAACTCGGTGTAGGCGGCGCGGCTACTGTCGGCGGCCGCCATGAGCAGTTGTTGCAGTTCCGGGTCGTTCTCCAGGTCCGGCGGCAGGACGATTCGGGAGTCGTCGTCCGGCACGTAGCGCTGGGAAAGCTGCGAGTAGGAGAAGTGCCGGTGCCGGATCAGCTCGTGGGTGCAGGATCGCGAGATGCCGGTGATGTAGAACGAAACACTGGCGTGCTCGAGCACCGACAGGTGTCCGACATCGATGATGTGCCGCAAGTACGCGGCGTTGGTCGCGGTCTTCGGGTTGGGCTTCGACCAGCTCTGGTAACAGGCCCGGCCGGCAAACTCCACCAGCGCCTGCCCGCCGTCGGTGTCCGTGGTCCACGGCACGTCCGGGGGTGCGACGAAGTCGCTCTTGGCGATCAACTGCACGTGCAGCGGCGCAGTCTCGGCCACGGCGCTCACCTTAGCGTTGATCGTCAGCCGTTACCGCCACCGCGCCCACACGTAGGGCAGCAACGCGCGAAGGAACTCCAGGTCGGAGCCGGGCCGGGCGCCGGCGAAGGCGTGCTCGAAGAACTCCTCGGCAACCAGCAGTATGCCCTCGGCGAACTCACTGGCGAATGTGATGCTGCCGTAGTCATCCATCAGCCCGCGGATTCGCTGCACCATGCCGGCTGATCGCTCGGCGCGGGTGCGGCGCAGGTAATCGCGAACCAGATCGCCGTCGCGCCCGTGGGCGGCGGAGAAGAGATGGACCAGCGGTAGCGTCCGCTTGCCTTCGTACAGGTCGCCCAGAATCTCCTTGCCGTAGATCCGTTCGTCACCGACAAGGTTCAACAGATCATCGCGAATCTGAAAGGCAGCGCCGAAGTGGAAGCCGAACCGCACCAAAGGACCCAGCTCAGCGGTGCCCCGTGAGCCCACGAGCGCCCCGACCCGCAGCGGGTGAATGGTGGTGTACCAGCAGGTCTTGTGCATGATCAGCGACAGATAATCGTCGGGCACCAGGTCCTCGACCCCGTCGAGTTGCCAGCCCACCTCCGTCGCCTGCCCCTCGAGCGTGCGCATCGCCATCGTGTCGAATTCCGACCACACCAGGTCGGCGAGGTCGCGGTCGAGACGCCGGGTCGCCCGCCGTAACACCTGTCCGGCCACCACCGCCAGCGCATCGCCGGCGTTGAGGGCCGCCGCAATACCGTGCGTTGCGGCCAACGTCGGCCGGCCGCGCCGCATTTCACTGCCGTCGGCGATGTCGTCGTGCACCAGGAACGCGTTGTGCAGAATCTCGATGGCCACTGCAATACCCAACAGCTCTTCAGACTCCGCCCCGAACGCCCGGCCAGCTGACAAACACAACGCGGGCCGCAACGCCTTGCCGGGGCGGGACGGGTACGAGCGCATCGGGGCGTAGAGCCACTGGCTGGGTTCGCCGTCGGGCAACGCGTCGAGCATCGACCGGCGAACCAACTGGCCGACCTCACGCAACCGCTCCTCGACTGCGGACACCGACCCGGCGCGGTCGGCAGTAGCGGTCACGCTTCCGGCATCCGGACGGTCAGCACGATGGGGAGCCACAAATCGGGGTGCCCGCTGCCGAGCAGGTTGCCACGGTAGACGCCGGGCCGGACGTCGCGCGCCAAGTCGACGGTCAGGATAACGCCGCGACTCGACCGCCGGGGCATGGCGACGACCGCACTGTCGAGTTGCACCGCGGCGGCACCGATCACCTCACCCTCATGGCTGAGTAGGTCACTGCTGCGCAGCGTGACCTCGGCCCGATCGTCCGGGCCTCTGTTGTGCAGCCACACCTGCGCATCGGCGCGACCCCCGACGACGGCCTGCAAGGTCAGCGCACCTTTCGAGCTGGGATTGTGCACGTCCAAGCTCATTGCATTGTTTCCGGCGCTGGTAGCCGGGATCGATCTGAGCAGACCCTGGCCGACCAAGGACCACCAGGCCCGGGTCAGCCGTTCGAACTCCGGCATACCATTCGGGCCGGCATCGGGGAAAGTAGTCGCGTTGGGCGCCGCCGTCTCAGCCGGAGGCGTAGCTGAGGTGTCAGCGTCGGTTCCGACTGCTCGGACGAATCGGTCGACGATTCGGCTGGCGGCCCGGAACCCCTCCGCCTGAATTGCGCTCAGCGCCCGCGCATTCGCAGCCGGGTCGAACACCACTGCCCATGGCAGATCGGCGATACTGCCGTCCTCACCGGAGCTCCGATTCGTCACCGATGCCTCCTGCGCTTGCGGCAATCAGACAGAACAATAAAGGAGAAATTCGCCGTCAATTCACGCTTCCGGTTGGAATGTCGAGGAAGTCACCCGGCCCGGACAATTTCGTTGTCAAGACGCGCGAACCATTTGGGGCGCGACGGGTATGCTACCTGGGCAAAACCGGAGTGGAGGCGCAATGGCGACGACTGCTCAATCTCTTCTCGCGCTCTACGGCGCTCTCGATAAAGCGGTGATCGAGACGGGCGATCCAGAGATCGCAGCCACTGTCGAGCGCTACCTGCCGGGCAGCACGGGCAGCAATGCCGGTTGGTACAGCCAGGTGCTCAGCTTTCTCGGCCACACCGGTCCCCGTTTCATGGAAGCCGAGGTGCCGGATCTGCGCGGAGCGTTGAACACACTGCGCGAGCGAAGAGATCTCGAGGATAACTCGGAGGCGCCGACCACGGTGCAGTTGGCCCGGATGACCTACGCGATCGGCGCCCTCGGCCATCTGACCAGCTTTTATCCGCCGCAGGAATGGGACTCAGACTTCGCGGAAACTCTTGAGCTTGCCGGTCAAGGCGGGTCCCTCCTTCAGTTATCCCGAAACGAGTTCGGCAATCGCGCCGCCTGGTCTCAATTCGTCGGGTTGGCGTCGGCCTCGGCCTTGTTCTACCGCCCGGACGTGGCTCGCGTGCCGCTGTGCCGGACCAGCCTCCACAAGGTGCGCGGATACCCGTGTGTCGTCCTCGACACCGACTTTCCGAGTTCCACGGTGTCGCTTTCCCAAGTGAAGGACGTTGTAGACCCACTGAACTGGGCAAAGTGCCTGTCGTCATTCTTCTGCCAGATGGACGAGAAGGACGTTCGCCGCGACGGGTGGAGTCGGGTACTGGAGCGGGTGAGCACCACGTGCGCCTTTGACTGGGCGCAGATGGTGACGCCATTGAAATATTGGAAGGCCGAACCTGGCGGTCCGCAACGGCAACCTTCGGCGTCACTGGACTTTGCACTCGACGACGACCCGCTTGCAGATGGAAAAGGCGATGGCCGCATGGTCGTCGACGAGGGCTTCATCAGGATGATCTCTACCGCTCAAGATCCGGCTCAGCCGGGGGTGCGGGTGCGCACCAGAAAGGTCGCCGGCTTCCGCGATCTGGCGTACGTGCCCGCGGCAATTTTCGCCTGCACGATGGGGTACGGCGACATGGGCGTGGAAATGTTGTTCGGCGGCGCCAAGAAGCGGCCGCAGGGTGATTCGCCCCCGGGTTGGCGGAATTGGCAGCCTTCGACGATAACGTCGCCGACACCCGCTGATTCGCCGAAGACTGAGCAGCCTGTCTCAGTAGCGCCGGCCGGTGAGCAGGGCGACATCAGCAGCCGGGCGGTCACGCTGGCGGTCGAAATGCTCAACGACTGCATCGCCGACACGTCTGAGCAAAGCGCTGCCATCGCCTCAAAGTGGGCGACGGGGACAGCACCGATCGAAGAGACGGTGAAATTCGGTCTGCAGCTGGCGGAGCGGCTGGCGACTGATCCATGGCGCTATTTGGAGCGGCTGCGCGGCGCGGACCAAGGCGGCGACCAGTGACCTCGTTGCCCTCGGTCATCACCGAATACGCCCGGGTATCGCGGAAACTGATCAGCGAAGCGGGTTCGATCTTGCTGCAGGCCAATACGGCGATCAGACGCGGCAACTTCGACCCGGCACAAATGGCCAAGACGGCGCAGGAACTGATGAATGTCGCTCTCAGCGCGAGCGTCGAAGCGACCTCGTTGACAGATCCGATTTCGTGGCTGTCCAACGCCTTCGGCGAGTGGGCCTTCTCCGACTACATCACCGTCGATGCGGATGATAAGTGTCAGCGAGCGCTTTCGGTTGCCAACCGATTCGTCCAGGTTGGCGTCCCGTCAAGGACCATCCCGGAGCAGTCGATCCTGTTCCAGCCGGCCATCCTGCCGGTGAACGTCAGCCTCTTCCGGGTGGGAGTCAGGTGGTCTGGCCTGACCAGCGGCACTTATGAGGGCGCGGTTCGGTTGAGCCGCATCAACACCGACGACGGCGCTGGGCCCGACGAAGTGCCCGTCACCATCGACCTGTGAACGTGCCGGGCCCCACTCGCCCGATCGACGACCTGTTGGATCGGGCGATAGACGCAATCAACAGCGGCGATCACGCGACCGCCAGCGCGTTGGCCGAGCGAGTACTGGCCGCCGACAGCGGCAACCGGGACGCCGAAGACCTGCTCGCTGCGCCGGCCGCCGGCAGCGGCGAATTACGGCGTTTGACAATCCTTTTCGCCGACGTGGTCGACTCTACGGCGCTGTCGACTCACACCGAGCCCGAAGTTTACTTCAGAGTGATCGGTCGTTACCGACAGCAGGTCAATGAGATCGTCGACCGCTACCAAGGCCATGTCTTCTCCACGAAGGGCGACGGTCTGCTCGCGGTGTTCGGTCACCCCATAGCTCTGGAAGACGGTGCGCGTCGGGCGGTACAAGCCGGCTTGGACATCACCCGGGAAGTGGCCGTCCTCAGCAAGCAGGTGCGGTCGCGGTTCGGCTTCGACATCTCCGTGCGCGCCGGAGTACATCGAGGGCTGGTCTATCTGGACCTCGTGCAAGACGATGTGTACGGGCTGGGCGCCAACCTCGCCGCACGAGTTTGCGGGCTGGCACCTCCGGGGTCGGTGGTGGTCTCCGGCGCAATCGCTCCACTCGTGCGTGACTTCTTCGAACTGGCGGTTCGGCCGGCCCAACGCGTCAAAGGCGTCGACGAGCCCGTCGACCACTACGAAGTCATCGGAGAACGCGTCAGTCCGGGGCGGATACCGCTCGGCCCCTTGATCGGGCGCGACGGCGAACTGCGACATCTTCGGGACAGTTGGGTGGCGGCCGGACGCGGCACGCTGAGCACCCCGGGCGTCGCCTTCGTCGGCGAAGCCGGCGTAGGCAAAAGTCGGCTGGCTACTGTGGCAGCTGATTTGGCGGCACAGGCCGGAGATCCGGTTCTTGCGTTGCTCGGATCGCCCTTTCACGTCAGCGCCGGCCTGCGCCCGGTCCGTGTCCTGCTCGAGCAGCGGTGCGGGATCGAGCGGACCGCAGATCAAGCGCAACGGCTGCGGCTACTGCAAGACGAGGTGCGTGCGCGCGGACTCGACGTGGGATGCACTGTTCCATTGTTGGCACCGGTGTTGGGCATCGCCCCCGGGTCCGGTTACCAACCGGTTCAGGTCGAGGGCACGAAGCTCGCCGAACAGATCGGAGAAGCCATTCTTCGGTACCTGCTCGCCTGCGCCGGTGACGGACCCGCGGTGGTGCTGGCCGAAGATGTGCAGTGGTTCGATCCGTCGACCATCGACGTCGTCGAGTCGCTGCTACGGGCCGGTACCGGAAAGGTATTGGTCGTCCTCACCGCGCGCGACATCGGTTCGCTCCCTAATCTCGCGGGAGTCGATGTCTTCACCCTGGCGCCGTTGACGGCCGAAGAAACCGATGAGTTGATCACCGCGCTGGATCCGTCGCTGTCCGCCGAAGAACGAGCAGATGTCGGTCGCCGCTGTGACGGTGTTCCGCTCTACATCGAAGAGGTCGTTGTCAAATCTCGTGAGCAGCCCACCGACGCCGCGCGGTGGGTGCGGGTGCCCGATGCGCTGTACGAGCCGCTGTTCGCGCGACTCCGGACCAGCGACGCGACAATTCAAGTTGTTCAGGCCGCCGCCATGATCGGGCGAACATTCGACAAAGACATTTTGCGAAACGTCTTGAGTATGAGCGAGGCCGATTTCGAGGATGCCATTGACGACCTCGAAGCTGCGCTGGTATTTGAACCGACGGCCGCTGACGCCTGGCGCTTTCGCCACGAACTGCTTCGGGAGGTGGCGTCGGAATTACCGCCGCCCAGTGTGCGCCCGACACTGCACGGCCAGGTCGCCGACGCGCTGGTAACCCACTCAAAGAAGCCGGACTGGCCTCTGGTTGCAGACCACTACGCCTACGCCGAACGTTTCGATGAGGCGATCAGGGCCTACCAGCAAGCAGCACTTGACGCGCGGCACCGAGGCGCCCTGGAGGAAGCACGCGGGTTCTTGGCCCGTGCCGTCGTGCAAAGTGAACAAATGGCACCCGGCTCCGACCGGGACCGGCGGGAGATACGGCTTCGCCTGCAGCGCGGCTTCCTTGGATCGGCGGTGGAAGGGCCCTCGAGCCGGCAGGCCGCCGCAGATTTCGAGCGCTGTCTGCAACTTTGCGAAGCCGACCTTCGCGACGAGGATCTCTTCCCGACGCTGCTCGCCCTTTGGGCGTATTACCTACCGCGCGGCGATCTGCGCCGTGCGCAGCAGTTGACGGATTCCGTCAGTGTGAAGGTCTCCAGCGGGCAGAACTGGATTCGGGCAGCCAATCAAGCATCATTCGGCATGATCGACTGGTTCCGCGGGAATTTCGCCGAGGCGCGCGTAGTACTCGAGAAAGCAGCAGCAGCTTTCGCCGACGCGGATAGAACTGATTACGAGACGGTTTGGTTCGTTCCTACCGACCCGATTGCGTCGACGCACACGCATCTGGCGCTGACCCGTGTGACCCAAGGCGACATCTCGGGCGCTGAGCGGGAATTCGCCGAGACCGTCAACCGAGTGGCTGGGCTCGGCTTCCCGCAAGGGCCGTTCACTCTCGCCTACAACCGGTCGTTCGAGGTCTGGATGCACACCGAGGCAAGCCGACTCGACCGCGCAGCAGCTATCGCCGAACAACTCACGACCGAAGCAGAGCAGCACGGCTTTGATTTCTGGGTTGTGGTGGGTGCGACGCAGCAGGCCACAATCAGCGCACTGTCGGCTCTGGCAGCCGGCGACCCGGATGCAGATGAACTGCAGGGCCACATCGAATTGCTGACGGTGCTGGTCGAAACCTGGCGGGAAGCTGAGTCCCTCCTGTTCATCTCCTTCTATGACGCGGTGGTAGCGAAGCTGCTGACCGCCGCCGGACGACATCATGACGCACGCGAACGCCTGAACTCTGCAATGGATTTGAGCACAAGCACCGAAGTGAACTTCTACCGCGCTGAACTGTTGCGCCTGCGCGCCCAAACGGCCGACGACGTTCTTGACCGTGATGCCGACCTGCGCGCCGCCATCGACACGGCGTGTGAGCAGCGAGCACCGATCTTCGAACTGCGCGCCGCGATAACCGATTTCGAACTGCACGGGGCAACCTCACGCGCCACGCTGGTGGAGGCCGTTGGCCATTTCCCCGCCGAAAGCAGCTGGCCGGAGTTAACCCGCGGCCGGGCGCTACTCGAGTGACCCGGCCCGGGGGCAAAGTCGCCATAATCGGTGGTGGCGTGGCCGGGTTGAGTGCTGCATGGCGACTGAGTGAGCCGGGCTGGCGTGATCGATTCGACGCCATCACCGTCTACCAGCGCGGCTGGCGACTCGGCGGAAAAGCCGCTTCCAGCCGCGGCAGACACGGACGCATCGAAGAACATGGGCTGCACATCTGGCTAGGCTCCTATGAGAACGCCTTTTGGCTGCTTCGGCAGTGCTACGCCGAACTTGACCGCACGAAGACCAATCCCGCTGCGCCGATTCGAACTTGGGACCAGGCACTGATTCCCGGGGACAATCTGGGACTGGCCGATGATTTCGGCCACGAGTGGCTGGTGTGGCTGGGCACCTTCACCCGCAATGACGAACTGCCCGGCGAACCGCGGAACACCGGTCGAGAGATGACGGTGATGGAGTTCACTCGCCGAGCGCTACGGCTCGTGCGGGACTTCACTGAATCCCAAAGCTTGGACGGCGCAACCGAATTGGCGTTGTCCACGTCCGCTGAGCCACCACCGGCCGTGCGATGGATCGATGCCGTTCAGGACGCCGTCTTGGCAGTGTTGGTGGCGCTCGTCAACCCGGAGACTTTGCAGCTATCGGTGACACAAGCCGTTGAGCGGGCGCTGGCGGCGGTGCGGGACGCACTCGACTGCGAGCACCGGCCGGACCATCGCCGGGCGTGGCAGCTGCTGTCACTGATGACGGCGGTGATCCGCGGAATCCTCGCCGACAACCTGCTCACCGACCCCCGCGGTTTCCGGGCGATCAACGATGAAGACTTCACTGCCTGGATCCTGCGCCACGGCGCACACCCGGACGTCTGCGAGTTCGCGCTGATTCGCGGCCTTTACGACCTCGTGTTCGGCTATGCGGAGGCGGATCCCCACCGCCCGTCGTTCGGAGCGGGGCTCGCGGTTTTCCTCACCGGCCTCGTGCTTTTCGAGTACAAAGGCGCGACCTTCTGGAAGATGACCGCCGGGATGGGCGACGTCGTGATTGCTCCGATCTATGAGGTGTTGCGGCGTCGGGGGGTCAAGTTCGAGTTCTTTCACCGCCTCGACAACCTGCATCTGGATGACCGCCGGTTTGCCGTCGACGCGATCACCCTGAATCGACAGGTTCGCCTCGCCGATGGCCTCGCCCACTATGAACCGTTGACCGAGGTGCACGGACTACCGGTGTTTCCGAGTGAACCCTTGGCCGCCCAGCTCGCCGCTGTCCACGACATTCCCCGTGGCGGTTGGAATTCCCTCGAGACGCACTGGTCTGACCATGTCGACGCCGAAAAAAGGGTATTGCGCCGGGGCGCGGACTTCGACCACGTGGTGCTTGCGGTTTCGGTCGGGATGCTTCCCGTGGTCGCGGCCGAATTGATCGAAGACAAGGCCGAATGGCAGGAGATGATTTCAAATGTCCGTACCGTCGCCACACAGGCCTTCCAGATCTGGCTGCGCCCGGACGAACCCTCGCTGGGCTGGAACGAGCCCGGCGTCACCGTCAGCGCATACGCTCCACCGTTCGAAACCTGGGCGTCGATGCCGCAGACCCTGTGGGCCGAAAATTGGCCCGAAGACGAAAAGCCCGGCACTGTCGCGTACTTCTGCGGCACCTTGAACGCACCTTGGCCGACGACTGAGGTCGGCAGCGCCTACGCGCACCGACACACCGAGCAAGCCCGCCAATCGGCAACAGAGTTCATCGACCGCAATCTTCGGCCGTTCTTCCCGAACGCGATAACTGACGACGGGTTCGATTGGCACTTGCTCAGCGGCGTCAACGGTGAACGCGGCCGCGAAGCTTTGCGCACTCAGCACTTGAGTGTCAATGTGGACCCCTCGGACCGCTATGTGCAATCCGTACCCGGCACAGAACGCTACCGCTTGCGGCCCGACGAGAGCGGTTACGACAACTTGGTATTGGCCGGCGACTGGACGGATTCGGGCATCAACGCGGGCTGTATTGAGGCGGCTGTGTTGTCCGGCCTGCAAGCGGCCAACGCGTTGCTTGGCCGGCACCGATACCACTGTGTCCGCGGCTTCTACCTGCCGTGAACGGCTACGCCGCAGTGCCGTCGCCAAGCGGCTATCGCTTGCGAACCCACGAGTGTCGTCGCCCGGCGGCCCACCCGGTTACCGGCCCAGCGGGTCGTCGCGGCGTAGAGAACCGACCCACCCGTCGCGCCGCTGCCCACGCTGTTCGAGTAACCCGCGTACGGTTCCCTCCATCCGGAAGCCGCAGCGCGTTGCGACGCGGCGCGAGGCCCAGTTCCCGACGTAGGCCTTCCAGTGCACTACTTCCAGGTCCAACTCAGAGAAAGCCCACGTGAGCGCCAACCTGAGCGCCCTTGTCATCACGCCGCTACCGCGCGCCCAGGGGCTCAGACCGTATCCGACATCGGCTGCACCGATGCCGTCCGGCCGCAGATCCAGGCTGCCCGCGAAGCGCCGCCGGTAGATGATGGCGAAGGTCAGAACAGTTCCGTCACGCCAACCCTCGGCGGCCTTCGCCAGGAACTCCTGGGCGTCGCTTTTTCGGTAGGGCACTGGTACCACTGTCCAGCGCTGCATCTCCGGGTCGCCGCAATGCGCCACGACGTCTTGCACGTCGCCGGGAAGCGGACGCCGCAACAGAAGGTCAGGGCCGTCTGACAATTGGGGTTCTACACCGATCTCGACGCCGCCTTCAGCTCGCCGGCCAGATCGCCACGCTCGCCGACGGTGACGCCGCCCAGGCCCAGCCAGGCGGCCATCGTCGCGAGCTCTGCGCACAACGCACCGGCCACCCGCGCCGGCGAGCGGCCGCTTTCCACGAATGCGCCGACGACATGCAGCACGTTGCGTTCCCGGTCCGCTTTGAGGTCAACCCGCCCGACCAGGTCACCGTCGAGCAGAAACGGCCACACGTAGTAACCGTATTGGCGCTGGACTGCCGGCGTGTAGATCTCGATGCGGTAGTGAAAGTCGAACAACCGCTGCACCCGCGGCCGGAAGAAGATGAGCGGGTCGAATGGGCACAGCAGCGCCGTGCCGCGGTCAATCCGGGGTATCGAGCGCCCGGCCCGCAGGTACGCCGGCGCCGCCCAGCCCTCGACGTCGACGCGTTCCAGCTCACCGTCGGCCACCAGTGCGGCGATCGCCGGCTTCACCTGCCCGGCGGCCAACCGGAAGTAGTCGCGGATGTCGGCCTCGGTGCCCACACCCAGCGCGCCGGCGGCACGCAGCGTCAGCTCGCGCAATGCCTCGTCATCGTCGACTTGTCGCGCCAGCACCTCGGCCGGGAGCACCCGCTCGGTCAAGTCGTAATGCCGCGCAAACCCGACCCGAGTGGCCGTCGTGAGCACCCCGGAAGCGAACAGCGCCTCAGCAACCCATTTGGTTTCGCTGCGGTTCCACCACGCTCCCTTGGTGGCGCGGCGTTCGGCGGCCAGATACGTCTCGATCTGCCCGGCACTCGACGGCCCCAGTTCGGCGACGGCGGCGACCACGTCGTCGACCAGCCGCGGGTTGGCCTTGACGATGTGCTTGCCCCAACGGCCGTGCCGGTACTCGCGCATGCGCCAGCGCAGCAGGGGCCAGTCGTCGACGGCCATCAGCGCGGCCTCGTGTGCCCAGTACTCGACCAGCAGTCGCGGTTTCGTCGGGCCCCATGCGGCCCGGTCCAGCACGTCGCGGTTGTAGGGACCGAGCCGGCTGAACACCGGCGCGTAATGGGCGCGCACCGCCACGGAAACCGAATCCAGTTGCAGCACCTGGATGCGGGACACCAACCGCCGCAAATGCGCGCGGGTGACCGGTCCGGCGGCCCGCGGCTCGGTGAAGCCTTGCGCCGCAATCGCCACCCGCCGTGCCTGAGCGGCCGTCAACCCCGGCCGCAAAGCCGTCATCGCCGTCGGTAACTGTGCATTCGGTATCGCAGACCTGACCGGCTGATCCGCCAGTGCCCCGCGACACCGACCCACGATTCGTCGAGCGCCGGCGCGACCACATCACCGTCGTCACGGGGCAATTCGATGTCGACCTCGGTGATCTCGCAGCGATTGGCCAGCGGAATCGCCGACGTGTAAACCTGTTCGCCGCCGACGATCCAGATGTCCGGAGCTGTCAGTGCTTCGTCGAGGTCGTGCACCACGGTCGCCCCGTCGGCGGTGAAGTCGGTTCGGCGGCTCAGCACGATGTTTCGTCGGCCCGGCAACGGCCGGACACTGGCCGGCAGTGACTCCCAGGTGCGGCGGCCCATCACGACCGTGTGACCCATTGTGAGGTTCTTGAAGTGGATCATGTCTTCGGGTACGTCCCAGGGGATGCCGCCGGCCCTGCCGAGGACGCCCGACGTCGACTGAGCCCACACCAGGCTCAGCTCCCGGGGCGTCATACCGCGACGGGAGCTTTGATCGGCGGGTGCGGCTCGTAGTTCTCCACAACGACGTCGTCGCAGGTGTAGTCAAAGATCGAACTACGCTGCGCCAGAACAAGTTTCGGATACGGCCGCGGCTCGCGACGCAACTGCTCGGTGACCTGTTCGACATGGTTGTCGTAGATGTGGCAATCGCCGCCGGTCCAGACGAACTCACCGACTTCCAGACCTGACTGAGCGGCCATCATGTGAGTCAGCAGCGCGTAACTGGCGATGTTGAACGGCACCCCGAGGAACAGGTCTGCGCTGCGCTGGTAGAGCTGACAACTGAGCCGTCCGTCGGCCACATAGAACTGGAACAGTGCGTGGCACGGCGCCAACGCCATTTGCGGGATGTCACCGACGTTCCAGGCCGACACGATGATGCGTCTGGAGTCGGGATCGGTGCGCAGCAGGTGCAGCGCCGCGCTGATCTGGTCGACGTGCTCACCCGACGGGGTGGGCCAGGACCGCCACTGCACACCGTAGACCGGGCCCAGATCTCCTGTGCCGTCTGCCCATTCGTCCCAGATGGTGACGCCGTGCTGGTGCAGCCAGCTGACGTTGGAGTCGCCGCGCAGAAACCACAGCAATTCGACGACCACCGACTTCAGATGGACTTTCTTGGTGGTGATCAGCGGAAAGCCGTTCGACAAGTCATAGCGCAGCTGGTGGCCGAACAGGCTTCTGGTGCCCGTCCCGGTGCGGTCGGCCTTCGCTGCGCCCTGCTCCAGTACCAGGCGCAACAAATCCTCGTACGGTGTGGCGATCGGCACGCCGCTCAGCTTAGCGGCGATCGCAAGCGCGGCGAAGCCGGGCGCGGCGGGTCGCCGCCACCAGAAACCGCGGCGATCGCAAGCGCGGCGAAGCCGGGCGCGGCGGGTCGCCGCCACCAGAAACCGCGGCGATCGCAAGCGCGGCGAAGCCGGGCGCGGCGGGTCGCCGCCACCAGAAACCGCGGCGATCACAAGCGCGGCGAAGCCGGGCGCGGCGGGTCGCCGCCACCAGAAACCGCGGCGATCGCAAGCGCGGCGAAGCCGGGCGCGGCGGGTCGCCGCCACCAGATGTCTCCAACGCCGAGGAGTACAACGGAGACCATGCCGACCATCACAGACACTGTCACGACGCCCGACGGCACCTGCACCGTCCGGCTGTTCACCCCCGACGCCCCCGAGGGCAGCGGCCCCTGGCCTGGGGTGGTGATGTACCCGGACGCCGGTGGAGTGCGCGACACCTTTTTCGGGATGGCCGCGCACCTGGCCCAATTCGGGTACGCCGTTCTGCTGCCCGACGTCTATTACCGGTCCGGCGAGTGGGCTCCGTTCGACATGTCGACCGCGTTCTCAGACGACAACGAGCGCAACCGGCTGATGTCGATGATCGGCAGTGTGACGCCGGACAAGATGGTCCTCGATGCCGGTGCGTTCTTCGATTACCTGGCTGGTCGTGCCGAGGTCAGCGGCGATCGGTTCGGCACCACCGGCTACTGCATGGGCGGTCGGACATCGGTGGTGGTGGCCGGCCGGGTACCGCAACGGGTGGCCGCTGCCGCGTCGTTTCACGGCGGCGGACTGGTGTCCGATTCCGAGGACAGTCCGCACCTGCGCGCCGAGCAGATTCAGGCCGCCATCTACGTCGGCGGCGCGGAAGACGACCGCTCGTTCACCGCCGACCAGGCCGAACAACTGGAAAAGGCGCTGACCGCCGCCGGGGTTGAGCACACGATTGAGACCTATCCCGCCGGTCACGGCTTCGCCGTGCCGGACAACGCTCCCTACGACGCCGCGGCCGATGAGCGGCACTGGGCAGCGACCAAGGAGTTTTTCGGGAATTACCTGCGGCGCTGACTCGTCGGCCCGTCAGCCTCCGGTCCACCGCTGCATGAAATCGGGGTACCGCGCGCCCTGCACCTCGATGCGGCTGGTGGCGTCGTCGATGGTGCGGAGATCGTCAGCGGTGAGCTCCAGTTCGGCCGCCGCGAGGTTCTCCTCGAGCCGCTGTAGCTTTCGGGTGCCGGGAATCGGCACGATCCACGGCTGCTGTGCCAGCAGCCAAGCCAACGCGACCTGAGCAGGAGTCGCGTTTCGGCGGGCCGCGATCAGCTGCAACAAGTCGACCACGGCGCGGTTGGCATCGCGGGCGTCGGTGGCGAACCGCGGGATGAATGTGCGCATGTCTGTGCGGTCGAACTGTGTCTGGGCGGTCACGGTTCCGGTGAGGAAGCCTTTCCCGAGCGGGCTGTAGGGCACGAAACCGATGCCCAGTTCTTCCAGGGTGGGCAGCACGGTGTCCTCGGGTTCGCGCCACCACAACGAATACTCGCTTTGCACAGCGGTCACCGGCTGCACCGCGTGCGCTCGGCGGATGGTTGCCGCGGACGCTTCCGACATCCCGAACCGCTGCACCTTGCCCGCGTCGACCAATTCCTTGACCGTCCCGGCAACGTCCTCGACCGGTACCTCACGATCGACACGGTGCTGGTAGAACAAGTCGAGCGATTCCACGCCGAGCCGTCGCAGCGATGTCTCGGCGACTTGCTTGATGTTCTCGGGCCGGCTGTTGAGCCCTGCGACGTTGCCGGTCTCGTCGAAGGCGAAGCCGAACTTCGTCGCGATCACCACCTGGCCGGCGTACGGCGCCAACGCCTCGCCGACGAGTTCTTCGTTGGGCCCGTAAGCCTCGGCGGTGTCGAAGAAGGTGACGCCTCGCTCAACCGCGCCGCGCAGCACCGCGATCATGTCCGCCTTGGCACCTGACGGGCCGAAACCGCGACTCATGCCCATGCAGCCCAACCCGATCATCGACACTTCGAGGCCGTCGCCGAGAGTTCGCTTCTCCATGACCTGTCTTTCCCGCCGGCTCAGATACCGGCGTCCTCGGCCACTTCGCGGGCTTTCCGCACCAGCGCGTCGATGCGCTGGACGGTCGGGGTGCCGGATGCCGCCTTGTTCTGCGGCTCGTCGATGGCGCGGCGCATCACGCCTTCAGCGATCACGGCGACCTTCCACAACCCCAACGCGTACCAGTACTTCAGGGTCTTTGCATCCCGGCTCGTCGCAGCCAGGTACCTTCGCGCCATCTCGGCGCGGTCGGGGAAACCGTCGAGCGCAGCGGCGGCGAAATCACCGGCGGTGTCTTCGCCGGGCGCCGGCCAGTACGCGAGCAGGCTGCCCATGTCGGCCAGCGGGTCACCGAGCGTGGACAGCTCCCAATCCAGCACGGCGATCACTTCTCCGGTCGTGTAGGAGGTGATCACGTTGCGCAGGTGAAAGTCGCCGTGCACCAATGTCAACTCCTGATGCGCCGGCGCAGCGGCGATCAGCCGACGGGTCAGGTCGTCGAGGTCGGGCAGCTCGCGGGTCTTCGACAACTCCCACTGCCCGGCCCAACGTTTGAGTTGACGCTGCGCATACGGTTTATGGCTGGCCAGATCGCTCAACCCCACAGCCTCGATGTCGACGGCGTGAATCTTGGCCAACGTCTCGGGCAGAGACAGCCCGATTCGCCGGCGGTGCTGCGGCGTCAACGCTTCCGCGATCGGCATCTGGTCAACCACCAGGCCGTCGACGAACTCCATCAACAGCAGCGCAACACCGGCGTCATCGCGGGTGAGTCCGTAGACCCGCGGTGTGGGCACAGCGGTGTCCTGCAGCGCGGCCAGAATCCGGGCCTCCCGACCGACGTCATGCGCCGACGCCAGCAGCGTCCCCAGTGGTGGGCGGCGCAACACCCACTCGTTGTCCGAGGCGTCCCGGACAAGGTAGGTGAGATTCGACTGACCCAGCCCGATGCGCTCGAAGCGCAGCGGACCGGTGAAGTCGATTCCGAGTTGCCCGAGCCAGTCGGCGATGGCCGTCGGCTCAATCCCGACGACCACGCTAGTCATCGGCGCCGGGGTTCGGACGGAACCCCAGAGCATTACCGAGTACCTGACCGCCGTCGATCACCATCGCCTCCCCGGTGATCCAGCTCGCCGCATCTGAGACCAGGAAGGTGACCGCGCCGGCGACGTCGACGGGCTCGCCGATGCGCGCCAGAGCTGTTGACGCCGAGACCGCCTCTTCGTGCTCCTTCCACAGCGCTTCGGCGAGCCGGGTGCGCACCACCCCAGGGCAGATGGCGTTGACCCGGACCCGCGGCGAGAGTTCCAGCGCAAGCTGTTTGGTGACGTGGATCAGCGCGGCTTTGGTGGCGTTGTACATGCCCATGTACGGCGAGTAGTGCAGGCCCCCGATCGACGCGGTGTTGACCACCGCACCGCCGTTCTGCCCCATCCACGCCTTGACCGCCAGGGACGTCCACAGCAGCGGTGCCCAGAGGTTCACGTCGAAGGTCTTGGCGAAGCGGGCGTGGTCCTGCTCGATCAGCGGGCCGTAAGCCGGGTTGGTTCCGGCGTTGTTGATCAGGATGTCGATGCTGCCGAACCGCTGCATCGTCAAGTCGACGCATTTCTGCGCAGCCTCCTCGTCGACGGCGTGGGCAGCTACGCCGATCGCGTTCCCGTCGACCTGGGCGGCGGCCGCGTCCGCGGCCTCTTGTTTGCGTGAGGTCAGCACGACGTTCGCGCCGGCACCGGCCAATCCCTGCGCGATGGCGAGGCCGATGCCGCGCGAGGCGCCGGTGACGATCGCGGTCCGGCCGGCCAGGTGTTCGGCGTTCACAGCGCGTCCGCCTGCAGGCTGCGCTGGTAACGGCGCATACCGCGCAGCCAGCGGTCGTAGTCGCCGGCCTTGTGCCGGTACATCTCCAGCACGGCCGGGTGCGGAAGGATCAGGAAGCGCTCGTCTTCAACGGCTTCGAGCACCGCGTCGGCCACCGCGTCCGGCTCGATCACCTCACCTGCGGTGGTGACCGCTCTGGTCGCCAGCTCACCCAGTGGATCACCGGATTGCTTGCCGGCGTAGAGCAACTTGGTGTTGACGCCCATGGGGCACAGACAGCTGACCCGCACTCCCTGGTCGCCGTAGGTGATGTTGAGCCACTCGGCGAAGCCGACGGCGGCGTGCTTGGTGACCGAGTAGGTGGCGGAGCCCAGCTGGGTGAGCAGCCCGGCCGCCGAGGCGGTGCTGACGAAATATCCCTCGCCGCGCTCGACCCACCGGGGGATCAGCAGTTGTGCCGCGCGGATGTGAGCGCGCAGGTTGACGTCGATGGACCGGTCCCAGTCGGCTTCGCTGACGTTGAGGCCCGCTTCACCGGTGATGCCGGCGTTCGCGAAATAGAAGTCGACCGGGCCGAATTCAGCGCTCCGCCAGATCGATCAGATGCTGTATCTGCGCGGCGTCCGACACGTCAGCGCCCGTACTGGCGGCTGCGCCGGACCGTTCCGCGTTGATCTCACCGGCCACCGCCGCCGCGAGGTCGGCGTCCAGGTCGGCGACGACAATCCGCGCGCCGTGCTGCGCGAGTTTGGCGGCCAGCGCGCCGCCGATGCCGCCGCCACCTCCGGTGACGATGGCAACCTTTTGGGCAATTTTCACACTTGATCCTTTCGGTTATTAGTGACGCGGAAGCCTGGTGATCCATGCCCGGGAGTCTGCCGGGTCGATGACGTCGTCGAGTTCGAAGGTGGTCGCTGACGTGAGCGCCTTGCCGTGCTGGTAGGCCGCCTCCACCAGTCGGTCGAAAAGCTGTTGGCGTTCAGTCGGATCAGTCACAGAAGCCAGCTCTTTGCGGAAGCCCAACCGCACCGCACCTTCCAGCCCCATGCCGCCGATCTCTCCGGTCGGCCAGGCGATGGTGAAGTCGGGCGCGCGGAAGGATCCGCCGGCCATGGCCATCGCACCCAATCCGTAGCCTTTGCGCACGATGATCACTCCCAGCGGGATGGTCAGCCGCGCGCCGACAACGAAAAGCCGGCTGAACCGTCGCACAGCCGCCTCGTGCTCCGCCTCGGGCCCGACCATGAAACCCGGTGTGTCGCAAAGCGAGACGAGCGGCAGCTGGAAGGACTCGCACAGCAGGAGGAAGTCGGCGATTTTGTCAGCCGCCTCAGCGTCGATCGCGCCGCCGAGATGGTGGGTGCTGTTGGCCAGCAATCCATAAGCGACGCCCTCGACGCGCACCAGCGCGGTCACCACACCGACACCGTAGTCCGGCCGCAATTCCAGGACCGAATCGACGTCGACGACCGATTCGATCACTCGATGCACGTCGTACGCTCGTAACCTGTTCTCGGGTACCACATGTCGGGCCAGACGCAAGTCCGGTGCCTGCCAACCGGTGACACTGCCCTGAAAGTACGACAGGTAGCTTCGGGCCAGCGACACCGCATGCGCTTCATCACGAGCCACCAGGCCGACGACGCCATTGCGCCGTTGCACGTCGATCGGTCCGATGTCCTCGGGTCGGAACACGCCCAGGCCGCCGCCCTCGATCATCGCTGGTCCGCCCATTCCGATGTTGGCGTCCGGCGTCGCGATGATCACGTCGCAGGTGCCGGCCAGCGCTGCGTTGCCGGCGAAGCAGCGGCCGGACACGATCGACACCAACGGCACCTGTCCGTTGAGAGCACCGAGCGCCCGAAACGTCGGCACGTCCAGCCCCGCGATGTTGCCGACGTCGGTATCGCCCGGCCGCCCGCCACCGCCCTCGGCGAACAACACGACCGGCAACCGTTTACGAGCGGCCAATTCGAATACGCGATCGGTTTTCGCGTGGTTACGCATACCTTGGGTGCCGGCAAGGACGGTGTAGTCGTACGACAACACGACCGCCTCGGCCGCGGCGGTCCCGAACCGGTCGGCACCGATGGTCGCCAGACCCGCGACCAAGCCGTCGGCCGGTGTGTTGGCGATCAGATCCTCTTCGGAGCGCCGGTTGCGCTGTGCGGCAAGCGTCAATGCGCCGTACTCGACGAAGCTGCCTTCGTCGACCAGCGCGGCGATGTTTTCCCGGGCGGTGCGACGATTCTGCTTGTGGCGCTTCTCAATAGCGGCGGGCCGGCCTTCGTCGCGGGTCAGCAGATGCCGGTAGCGCACCTCTTCGAGGTCAGAGCGCGAACGTTCGAGGTCCACGTCGGCCGCTGATCTGCCGCCAGCGGTCGCGCCGCTGCGGGTGAAGACCACCAACGGGTCTGCGGTAGCTACCACCCGGCCGGCTGTCACCAGGCCGCGGATGATGCGCAAGGCGTCGGGGGCAGCGAGCACGTGCTGCATCTTCATCGCTTCGAGAACGACGACTTGGCCGCCCCTGGCGATCTCGGCGCCTTCGGGTGCTATCTCGACGACGGTGCCGGCCAACTGGGCCCGCAGCACCTCCTCCCCGGCACGCAGTTCGAGCGGCGCCGTCGGCGCCTGGTGTTGATGCGCGAGCGCGGCTTCGGCGAGCCGGGGCAGCTTGCGATCGAGGAAGTCGGTAGTCACTTGGCCAATCTTCAGCTCGTGATCCGACAGCAACTCCTGCAACAGCGCGATGTTGGTACCAACCCCTTCGATGGCGAACTCGGCAAGCGCCGTCTGCGCTTTGCGCAGCCCGCCGGAAAGTGACGCGGTGCGCACGTGAATGATCACCTTCGCCAGCAGCGAGTCGTAACGAGGGCTCAGGGTCAGGCCCGCCCGACCATAGGTGTCGACCCGTACGCCGGGACCACTCGGCGGGGAGAAGACCTTGAGCGTGCCCGCCGCAGGCAGCAACGATCCGTCGGTGCCAACGGTTTCGGTGTTGACCCGGATCTGGATCGCCAAGCCGTTTGGCACAGCAGGTTTACCGTAGGCTTCTTCTCCGTCAGAATTGATCCCGGCGGGCAGACCCAGCCCGTGAAGCGATTCGCCGCGGGCGATCGCCAGCTGGACCGCCACCAGATCAACCGACGTAACCTCTTCGGTGACGGTGTGCTCGACCTGGATTCGCGGATTGACCTCCAGGAAGACGAAACTGTTGTCGCTGACCAGGAATTCGACGGTAGCCAGTCCCCGATAGCCGACGTGCGCGCACATCCGGACTGCCGCGCGGTGCAGGGCTTTGCGCAACGTGTCGGAAAGGTGCTGCGCGGGTGCGAGTTCGATCACCTTCTGATGGCGCCGCTGGATACTGCAGTCGCGGTCACCGAGAGCGAGCGCATGTGTCCCTTGCCCGGTGGGCGCGGCTATGACCTGGACCTCAATGTGACGGGCGTTGGCCAGGTGGGCTTCGGCAAAGACCGCCGGGTCACCGAAGCCCAATTGTGCTTCGGCAGCGCACTCCCGGTAGGCGTCGTCCAGTTGCTCGGCGGTGCGGACCACTCGCATACCCCGGCCGCCACCGCCGGCCAGCGCTTTGATGACGATGCCGCCGTCGTGGGCGGCGAAGAACGCCTGGACATCGTCGATGTCGCTGGGTCCTTCAGTGGCGTCCAGCACCGGCACTCCGATCGCCAGCGCTGCGCGGCGCGCCGAAGACTTGTTGCCGAACACCTCCAGTGTGTCGGCGTCCGGGCCGACGAAGGTGTAACCCGCTTCTGCGCAACCTCGGGCGAACTCGGCGTTCTCGCTGAGAAACCCGTAGCCGGGGTGAATCAACTGGACGGCGCACTTCTTCGCGGCCGCCCAGATCGCGGGTTGGTTCATGTAAGCATCCGGGCCGGCACCGGACAGTGCGATTGCCTCGTCCGCGGCGTGCACGTGCGGACTGTCGGCGTCGTCTTCGGCGTACACGGCGACAGTCGTCAAGTTCAATTCGGTTGCAGTGCGGATGATGCGAAGCGCAATCTCACCCCGGTTGGCCACCAGCAGAGTAGAGGGCATCATCATCTCATCACCGTCACAGCCAGCATGCCGCCCGATCTCGCTGCCTGACAACGCGCTTCGGCATCGATGAACCCGACGGCCGCCGATACGTCGGCTGTTCGGGACAGCGACAGCCCGGTCCACACTTTCTCGACGGCTTCCGCCGCGCCTACCGTGCCATAGCCCACGATGGTCGCCTATGCGCCCTTCGTGCCACTGATCGGCGTAAGCGAAGGCACCGTCCACGTCCCGTCGAAGAACTCCGCGCGGGGGCGGTACAGCCGAATCAGGTAGTTCCAACCCTGCGGCGTGACAATGCAATTGGGTGGAGAACCACCCTCGGAGACGTCAGCCCTGAAACGTACGGTGATCGAGCCGTCCCCGCTTGGCACCCCCGTGACGCTGTTGACTGAGTAAAGGTCCCGTGAATTCGGCTCAAAGAACCCAGCAGAGTTGTACACCGAGACCGACCAGAATGCGTCCACCGGAACGTTCCTGAACGTCAACTCGTAGTCGCCCGGCGGCAGCGCTGGGTCGACACCGACATAGGAAGCCTCCGACGCGGGCAACCCTCCCCATCCAGCGGCGGTGCCGATCAGATGGTGAATCGGATCTACCTCGTCCCGACTCCCGAATGTCCGATCGAACGCGGTCAAACCACTCGCAAGGCTGAGCAGGGCTTCGCGTGTCTTGTCAAGACTTGCTCTGTCATATTCCGGCGAGGTGAACGCTTCCGAAGAGGTCGTTTCAAGCGTCACGCGGTCTTGAAGGGCGCCGACAGCGGCGACGTCGTCGGGTTCGAGCGGATTGACCAGGACGCGGACACCGACCACTACGTACCGCGACCCACAGCTGGCATAGGTTAGTTGGTGCCGTCCCGGCGCGTGCAGGAGCACATTTACGTAGTGCTCCTCATTCACCACCATCGCGGACAGGTAACGCCCGTCGCTCTCGGGAACCGTGAGCCAGGCCGGCTCTGCGAGGTCGAGAATTGCGAAGCTGTACAACGTATCCCGGTTCAGGCGGATGACTATCTGATTCTCGATCGATGCCGGCTGCCGATTGTGCCGAAACACACCGACCCCGCCGGTGTCGCGCTGGATGTCGGCGAACATTCGGTGCGTCTCCGCCCGGACGAAGTTATCGGCATTGACTATCACCACCACGTTGGGACTCTACCGTCAGTCGATCGAGCCTCAGCCTGCCGCCCGGCTAAGCCCCACGGCACATTCTGATGGTCGCGGCTCAGACCATCAGCTGGGCAGCGACCGTCGCCCCAAGGTTCCAGCACGCCTCGACGTCCTCCTTGCTGGGCTTACCCGAGACGACCACTGTCTCAGCGATTTTGACCCAACCTAATCCGGTCGTGATGGTGTCGACTGCTCGCTGCGCTCCCTCGGTGCCCTCGTTGCCATGCAGGTACAGACCGAACGGTCTCCCCCTCGTCGAGTCGATACAGGGGTAGTAACAGACGTCGAAAGCGTGCTTGAGAGCGCCGCTGATATATCCGAGGTTGGCCGGGCTGCCCAACAGGTATCCGTCAGCGTCCAGCATGTCAACCGGCGCGACGGTGAGTGCCGGTCGCCGCACAACCTCGACGTCCTCGATCTCGGGATCGGTCGCCCCGGCCACGACAGCTTCGAACATCTCCTGCGTGTGCGGCGACGGTGTGTGGTGGATGATCAGCAGACGCGGCATCAGCCGCCCTTCTGGCTGGAAGCGCGGAAGTCAAGGATCTCGCGGTCGTTCGCCCTGCCGAGTACGGCCTCAAGTACCTCCGGCGTGCCCGGCGGGGACCTGTGATGAACCACCAGCAGAGATCTGCTCACGAGTCACCCTGCAGCGCAACGGCTTTCTTCATCGTTTGGCGAGCGCGGCCGCGGTCTCCGGCGTAGTCGTAGGCCCGCGCCAACCGGTACCAGCGTCGCCAGTCGTCGGGGTGGCGGCGAAGCTCGTCGCGCACGGTGTCGAAAAGTGTGTCGGCTGCATTTCGGTCGATGCGACCCGAGCGTCGGTGCGGCAGGGCGCTGACATCGAGTTCCATCTGATCTGCGGCGATGAGGCGGGCGAGTCGTTGATGAGCAAAGCCGGCCCGCAGCGTAGCGATCATGGCCCACAACCCGATCGCGGGCAGGAAGATCAACGCGATGCCGAGGCTTACCGTCAAGGGCCGCCCGGAACCGATTAGTAGGACAGCGCTGCGACTCAGCAGAACCAGGTACAGCAGCAGCGCCAGGCACATGGACGCAATCAGCGCCTGAATCCGTAGGGTGCGGGAGGTGTCGATCATTTCAGGTCGAGCAGGGCTTCGATACCGAGCGTCAAGCCGGGCCAATCCTTGATCCGGCGAACTGCGAGCAGCACGCCCGGCACGAAAGAGGTCCGGTCGATGCTGTCGTGGCGAATCGTCAGTGTCTCGCCCGTCGTGCCGAACAGCACCTCTTGATGGGCCACCAGTCCGGCCAAGCGGATGGAGTGCACCGGGACACCGTTGACGCCGGCTCCGCGGGCACCCGGAAGGGCTGAGCTGGTGGCATCGGGGTTCGGTGGCAACCCCTTTCGGGCTTCGGCTATCAGTTCGGCGGTACGCCTGGCGGTGCCCGACGGCGCGTCGGCTTTGTGGGGATGATGCAGTTCGATGACTTCCACCGATTCGTAGAACGGCGCGGCCTGCTGCGCGAAATGCATGGACAACACTGCGCCGATAGCGAAGTTGGGAGCGATCAGTGCGGCGGATTCCGGCTTTGCCGCCAGCCACTGCTGCACCTGCTGCAGCCGCTCGTCGGTGAAACCCGTCGTGCCGACGACTGCGTGAATTCCGTTGCCGATCAGGAACTTCAGGTTGTCCATCACGACGTCGGGGTGGGTGAAGTCGATGACGACCTCGGTTTTGCTCTCGGTGAGCAGGCTCAGCGAATCGCCGGCGTCGACTTCGGCCGACAGCGTCAGGTCGTCGGCGGCTTGCACGGCTTGCACCATCGCGGTGCCGACTTTGCCTTTGGCTCCCAGAACTCCCACCCGCATGGGTTTTACCCTAGACCGGCGGCGGTGCGGAGCCGCAGGCCCTGAGGAGGAGCGCGTCAAGGGCAACTCGGCAGCGGTTGTCCACAGTCTGCCGTTCGTCCACAGGGGCGTGCTTTCGGACGGTTAGCGTCGCCCGGCGGCGGTATCATTCGAACATGCGTTCTAGTGGTGTGGTGGAGGCGTCGCACGTCGGTGCCGCCCTCGACGCGCTCGATGCCGCCGTGGCGCACCTGACTGAGCTGGCCTTGGATTCCTGCCCGCCGGCTCTGGGCTTGGCGGCATTGGCCCGTCTGGAAACCGCGCGCCGCCGCCAAGCCGTCCTCAGCCACGACGTGATCCACGCGCTGGCCGACGCCGACCGCGCCGAACTGGGGGGACCGGCCCACCAGGTCATCGCCGACACCTTGGGTATCACCGGCGCGGAAGCCCGCCGCCGCATGCGCACCGCCGCCCTACTGGCCGATCGGCTCACCCTGACCGGCCAACCCCTACCGCCGCAGCTACCGGCCACCGCCATCGCCTGGCGCCACGGCCACCTCGACGAGCACCACGTCCACATCATCGCCACCTTCAGCCGCGAACTACCCCAGGCCACCCCAGCCCCGGTCGCTGAGCGCGCCGAAGCCTTTCTGGCCGACCACGCCAGCGCACTGCGCCCCGACCAACTCGACAAACTCGCCGCCCGCTACGCCGTGCTGATCAACCCCGACGGCCCCTACACCGACACCGACCGCGCCCGCCAACGCGGCTTCACTTGGTCACCACAACGCCGCGACGGCATGAGCATCGGCCGACTCACCGCCACCCCCGCACTGCGCGCCCACCTCGATGCCTGGCTGGCCCGCTTCGCCGCCCCCGGCACACCACACCCCCAAGAGGACCCCACCACCAGCCCCGACAGCCAACCCACTGACGCCGCCCCCAACACCGATGCGCGCAGCCACCCCCAACGCCAACACGACGCCCTTTACACCCTGCTACGCCGCCAACTCGGCGACCCAGCCCTCGGCCACCACAACGGCCTGCCCGTCACCGTCATCGTCTCCACCACCATCAGCGAACTGCGCAACACCGCCGCACACGCCCTCACCGCCGCCGGCACCCTCATCCCCATCCCCGACCTGATCCGCTTGGCCGCCCACGCCGACCACTACCTCGCCGTCTTCGACGACCACCACCAGCGCCCGCTCTACCTAGGTCGCGCCAAACGCCTCGCCAACCCCGACCAACGCCTCCTGCTGCACGCCCACGACCGCGGCTGCAGCTTCCCGGGCTGCGACGTCCCGGGCTACCTCTGCGAAGCCCACCACCTCACCGACTGGGCCCACGGCGGCCCCACCGACATCGACAACCTCACCTTCGCCTGCGGCCCCCACCACAAACTCACCGACCACGGCTGGACCACCCGCAAACACCCCAACGGCCACACCCAATGGACCCCACCCCCACACCAACACCACCCCACCGGCACCAACACCTACCACCACCCCGAACACCTCCTCCCCAAAGACGGCGCTGGTTGAGTCATGCGATTCAACGGCAGACTTGGGCTGACGCAACCGGTGCCGAGCCATTGCTCAGATCGGCGCTGCGCCCCGCAGATGCTCGAAGATGAGTGACGTCTGGGTCCCCGCGACATCAGCGTCGGCATTGAGGTTCTCCACCACGAACGATCGGAGGTCTTCGGTGTCACGGGCTGCGACATGCAGGATGAAGTCGTCTGCGCCGGCCAGGAAGTAGACGTCCATCACCTGCGGTCGACAGCGGATCTGCTGAATGAAGCTGCGGATCTTGCCGCGAGCATTCGACTGCAGGCTGACCGAAATCATCGCCTGCAGCGGCAGCCCGACGGCCGCTGGATCGACGTCAGCGTAGAAACCGCGGATTACGCCGAGGTCGACCAACCGCCGAACCCGCCCGTGGCAGGTCGAGGGCGCAATGCTCAATTGCTCGGCCAGCGCACTGTTGGTGGTTCTGGCGTCGGCATGCAGTCGACTGAGGATGCCGCGGTCGACTTCGTCGAGATCGGCTGGCCGAATATTTTTCAGCTGCGGCTGCTCATGCACTCGCTGACTTCCACTTGCTTCGGGCACAACGGCACTCTACCGAACCATCGTCACCATTATTGCCGTCTATTCGAACAGGATTCACAATAGTCAGCACAGTCTCCGAGGAGTGAGCATGCGAGTCGGCATTCCCACCGAGGTCAAGAACAACGAGTTGCGAGTGGCGATCACTCCTGCGGGGGTTACCGAGTTGACTCGGCACGGTCACGACGTGCTGGTCCAGTCGGGCGCCGGTGACGGATCCGCAATCACCGATGCCGACTTCAAGGGCGCCGGCGCTGCGCTGATCAGCACCGCCGAACAAATTTGGAACGACGCTGATCTGGTGCTGAAAGTCAAAGAGCCCGTACCTTCCGAGTACGGCCTGCTGCGACGCGGCCAGATTCTGTTCACCTTTCTGCACTTGGCCGCATCGCGCCCCTGTACCGACGCTCTGCTGTCAGCCGGCACGACGTCCATCGCCTATGAAACAGTTCGCACCGCCGACGGCGCTCTCCCGCTACTCGCCCCGATGAGTGAGGTCGCCGGTCGGCTGTCCGCCCAGATCGGCGCCTACCACCTGATGCGCGCGCAGGGCGGGTGCGGAGTACTGATGAGCGGCGTGCCGGGCGTCGACCCGGCCGACGTCGTGATCATCGGCGCCGGCACTGCCGGATACAACGCGGCTCGGGTCGCTGTTGGTATGGGCGCATCAGTCACCGCATTCGACGTCAGCATCGACAAGCTGCGCCACCTCGACGCTCAATTCGGCGGCCGAATCCGCACCCGTTACTCCTCGGCCTATGAGCTCGAGGACGTCGTCCGGCGTGCCGACCTGGTGATCGGCGCGGTGCTGGTGCCCGGCGCCAAAGCACCCACACTCGTTTCGAACTCGCTTGTCGCACAGATGAAAAGCGGCGCCGTGCTGGTCGACATCGCCATCGATCAAGGTGGCTGCTTTGCAGATTCGCGCCCGACGACCCACGATGCGCCGACGTTCTCGGTGCACGAGGCGGTTTTTTACTGCGTGGCGAATATGCCCGGATCGGTGCCCAAAACGTCGACGACGGCCCTGACCAACGCGACCATGCCGTACGTGCTCAGGCTCGCCGACCTTGACTGGCGAGCCGCTTGCCAACTGGACGACGGGCTGGCGAAAGGTCTTTCCACACATGACGGCGCACTGCTGTCCGAACAGGTCGCCACCGACCTGAACCTGCCGTACACCGATCCGGCGAACTTACTTGGCGCCGGCCAACGTTAGACGTCGACGAGCGAGGCTACAATGCCCGCGGCCTTGCCTGTACGAGCCTTTGCGAATTCCGTTCCGGCCCAGAGGTTTGTGCCATGCGGATCCTCTGCGGCAACTGCTGCGGCCCGAATCGGAGCGGTCATCTGATTTACTTCCGGATAACCCATCGGCGCGACGTCGTCGAGCAGGCGGGTGAAGTCGTTTTCCAGGCCTCGCGCATAGCGCCCCGAAAATGCCCGCGTCACCAGAGTTTTAGTGAAGTGCGGATGGGTCAGTGCGCCGCGGTGGGCGGCGTTCGTGCCCGCTTCGTCACTGAGGAGCAGCGCTGTGCCGATCTGTGCCGCGACGGCTCCCCTGCTCAGGATGTGGCTGACGTCTTCGGCGGTAGCCAGGCCACCGGCGGCGATCAGCGGAACATCGTGCGTGGCGCCGATGCGATCCAGCAGACTCTCCAACGACTCGTCGCCGGGCTCCCGATCGGGCGCGAACGTTCCCCGGTGACCGCCGGCTTTGGGCCCCTGCACCACCAGACCATCGGCTCCCGCGGCGACGGCCACGCCGGCCTCGTAGGCCGACGTCACCGTGATCAACAGGATGATGCCGAGCGCCCCGAACCACCGCAACACGTCCGGGGACGGGGCACCGAAAGTGAAAGAAACCACCTCGGGCCGGACATCGGCGATCACCTCGAGCTTGCGCTGCCAGTTGTCGTCGTCGCCGAACTGCGGCCGGCCCACCTCGACCTCGTAGTGTTCGGCCAGCTCGTCGAGTTCTTCGGCGTAGTGGTCCAGCGCCACATAATCAGCCGCGCTGGGCTGCGGCACAAACAGATTCGCCCCGATCGGGCCGGTCGTCTTGGCCCGGGCCGCGGTGATGTCGTCGGCGAACCGCTCCGCAGACACGTAACCGCCGGCGACGAAACCCAAGCCACCGGCGTTCGACACCGCCGCGGCCAGCGCAGGGGTGCCCGCCCCACCGGCCATCGGCGCACCGACGACAGGTACCGCGAGATCCCAGAAGCCCAGAACCATAGCGGTTACTTTACTATCGCCCGAAGTGGTTGAGGCAACGTTCGTTTCGAGCGGTACGGGCCGAGCACCGCAACCGCGTAAGGCTTACCCAGTAACCGGCGCGCCACCGCGTTGACCTCGTCAACAGTCACCAGGTCGAGCTCGCGCAGCGTGCAGTCGATGCTGCGGTGCTCGCCGTAGTTCAGCTCGCTGCGGCCGATGCGGTTCATCCGGGAGCCGGAATCCTCCAGACCGAGCACCAGTCCACCCCGCAGCGAGCCTTTGGCGATCCGGCACTCCGCTTCGGTGATGCCGTCATGGGACACCGACGCCAGCACCTGCGCCGCCACTCGCGCCACCTCGCCGAAACGCTCCGGCTGACAAGCGGCGTACACCGACAGCGCGCCGCTGTCGGCGAAGGTGTCCACCGCTGAGTACACCGAGTAGGCCAGCCCGCGCGACTCACGGACCTGTTGGAACAGACGAGAACTCAAGCCCCCGCCGAGCGCCGTGTTCAGCACCTGCAGCGCCCAGCGATGCTCCCAATACCGGCCCGGGGTGCGCACACCCAACATGACGTGGGTTTGCTCGGACTCCCGGTTGACCAACGTCAACTGCGGGCGCCAGCTCACCCGTCCGGCGCCTCTGCGGGGCGCCACCGGCTGCCGCCCGCGGACCAGCCGCGGCCCGAAGTGCTGGCGCACCAAGCCGACCACTTCGTCGTGGTCGACGTTGCCGGCCACCGCGACGACCATTCGATCCGGTGTGTAGCGCCGCACATGAAAGGAACGCAACTGCTCGCGTGTCATCGCCGACACTGATTCGACGGTGCCGATCACCGGCCGCCCCACCGGATGGTCACCGAACAGCGCGGCGAGGAACAAGTCAGCCAACGCGTCTTCGGGATCGTCGTCGCGCATCGCGATCTCTTCGAGCACGACGTCGCGCTCGATCTCGACATCCTCGGCGGCGCAGCGACCGTTGAGCACCACATCGGCCACCAGGTCGACAGCCAGCTCGAGGTCGCTGTCGAGCATGTGGGCGTAGTAGCAGGTGTGCTCCTTCGCGGTGAACGCGTTGAGCTCACCGCCGACGGCGTCGACCGCCTGCGCAACCTCCACCGCGGTACGCGTCGGGGTGGACTTGAACAACAGATGCTCCAAGAAGTGCGCAGCACCGGCCACTGTGGTGCCCTCGTCGCGGGAACCGACGTTGACCCACACACCCACCGACGCGGAGTGCACCGCCGGCAGGTACTCGGTCACCACCCGCAGCCCGCCCGGAAGCGTGCTGCGCCGTAAGGCGGCGGACGGCTCAGCGGTGTGCCGGCCGCGTCGCAGGGGCTGGCTGCCCGCTTTAACTGCTGGCCGTCGCGGCATCAGCCGGCGCAACTCCCGGTTCAGCTTCGCTCGGCGACGACGGTGCGGCAACGTCGGCGGGCTCGTCGGCGACGGTGTCCTCGGAGATCGGCAGCAGTGAAATCTTGCCCCGCTTGTCGATGTCGGCGATCTCAACCCGCAGCTTGTCACCGACGTGGACCACGTCCTCGACCTTGGCGATGCGCTTGCCTTTGCCCAGCTTCGAGATGTGGACCAGCCCGTCCCGGCCCGGCAACAGCGACACGAACGCGCCGAAGTCGGTGGTTTTGACCACGGTGCCGAGGAACCGCTCGCCGACCTTGGGCAGCTGCGGGTTGGCGATGGCGTTGATCCGGTCGATCGCCGCCTGCGCCGACGGCCCGTCGGTGGCGCCGACGAACACTGTGCCGTCGTCCTCGATGGAGATCTGCGCGCCGGTCTCTTCGGTGATGGCGTTGATCATCTTGCCTTTAGGACCGATCACCTCGCCGATCTTGTCGACCGGCACCCGAATCGTGGTGACGCGCGGGGCGTAGGGGCTCATCTCGTCGGGAGCGTCGATGGCTTCGGCCATCACTTCCAAGATGGTCAGGCGCGCGTCGCGGGCCTGGCTGAGCGCACCGGCCAGCACCTGCGAGGGGATGCCGTCGAGCTTGGTGTCCAACTGCAGCGCAGTGACGAAGTCCTTGGTGCCGGCGACCTTGAAGTCCATGTCACCGAAAGCGTCCTCCGCGCCCAGGATGTCGGTCAGTGTGACGAACCGACGCTCGGTCGATTTTCCGCCGTCTCCCGCCTCAACTTCTATGTCGTCGGACACCAGTCCCATCGCGATGCCGGCCACCGGCGCCTTCAGTGGCACCCCGGCGTTGAGCAACGCCATCGTCGAGGCACACACCGAACCCATTGAAGTAGAACCGTTGGAGCTCAAAGCTTCTGAGACCTGACGGATCGCGTAAGGGAACTCCTCGACGCTGGGCAGCACCGGCATCAGTGCCCGCTCGGCCAGCGCGCCGTGCCCGATCTCGCGGCGCTTGGGCGAACCGACCCGGCCGGTCTCGCCGGTGGAGAACGGCGGAAAGTTGTAGTGGTGCATGTAGCGCTTGGACGTTTCGGGTCCCAGCGAGTCGATCTGCTGAGCCATCTTGACCATGTCGAGGGTGGTGACGCCCATGATCTGCGTCTCGCCACGCTCGAACAGTGCGCTGCCGTGCGCCCGGGGCACCACGGCCACCTCGGCGGACAGCGCCCGGATGTCGGTGATGCCGCGACCGTCGATGCGGAAGTGGTCGGTCAGAATGCGTTGCCGCACCAGCTTTTTGGTCAAAGCGCGAAACGCTGCGCTGATCTCCTTCTCGCGGCCGGCGTAGGTGTCGGCCAGCCGGCCGAGGACCTCGGCTTTGATTTCGTCGGTGCGGTTGTTGCGTTCGGCTTTGCCGGAGATGGTCAGCGCGGCGGCCAGGTCGTCGGAGGCCGCCGAAGACACCGAGGAGTACACGTCGTCGGCGTATTCCGGGAACACCGGGTATTGACCGGTGGGTTTGGCGGCTCGGTCGGCGAGCTCCTGCTGCGCGGCGCACAGCGCGGCGATGAACGGCTTCGCAGCCTCCAGGCCTTCAGCCACAACGGTTTCCGTCGGCGCTTGCGCACCCCCCGCAATGAGTTCGACAACATTGTCGGTGGCCTCAGCTTCGACCATCATGATCGCGACGTCGGATCTGCCGTCGTGGCTTGCGACGACCCGCCCGGCGACCACCATGTCGAACACCGCCCGTTCGAGCTGCTCGACAGTCGGGAACGCCACCCAGGTGCCGTCGATGAGCGCCACCCGGACGCCGCCGACGGGCCCGGAGAACGGCAGGCCCGAGATCTGGGTGGACGCCGACGCCGCGTTGATCGCCAGCACGTCGTAAAGCTCGTTGGGGTCCAGGCTCATGATCGTCACGACGACCTGGATCTCGTTGCGCAGGCCGTCGACAAAGGACGGGCGCAGCGGGCGGTCGATGAGCCGGCACGTCAGGATCGCGTCGGTGGACGGCCGGCCCTCCCGGCGGAAGAACGAGCCGGGGATGCGCCCGGCGGCATACATCCGCTCTTCGACGTCGATGGTCAACGGGAAGAAGTCGAAGTGTTCCTTGGGATTCTTGCTGGCGGTGGTCGCTGACAGCAGCATGTTCTCGTCGTCGAGGTAGGCGACGACGGCACCGGCGGCCTGCAAAGCCAGTCGGCCGGTTTCGAATCGGATGGTGCGGGTGCCGAAGCTCCCGTTGTCGATGACGGCGGTGGACTCGAATACTCCGTCTTCAATTTCAGCTACAGACATGGAAGTCCGCGGGCCTCTCTTCATTTGTTCAGCTGTTTCGCATCGTCACAGATGAACCGGGAGAGGCAGTCTGGCCTGCATGTTCGGCCTGTGTGCGGCGACGGCCATCGATCGAAGCGGCCGACCTGCCCCAGAAGTGGGGAGCCCGGCAGCCACTACCGAAGACCGCCCGAACAGGTGCCTTACTCCTCGGTCGCTATCAGTCAGTGACGCGCTGGGACAGCGCGCCGTTTGCGCGACCGCACCAGGTTCGGTCCCAATCGGGCCAGAACGCCCTCACTCTACACGCCGACCTGGCGGTTCTTGCCTCCGCCGTCGAGCCGCGCAGCCGGTTGGCAGGAGCGCTGCGATGCGTCAGCGACGCAGACCCAGCCGCTCGATCAGCGAGCGGTAACGCCGCACGTCGACCTGGGCCACGTACTTGAGCAGGCGGCGGCGCCGCCCCACCAGCAGCAGCAGTCCGCGCCTCGAGTGGTGGTCGTGCTTGTGCATCTTGAGGTGCTCGGTCAGGTCGGCGATCCGCTTGGTCAGCATCGCGACCTGGGCTTCCGGCGACCCGGTGTCGGTCTCGTGCAGCCCGTAGCTGCCCAAGATCTCTTTTTTCTGCTCGGCTGTCAGCGCCACGAATCAAATCTCCATCAATCGGTCCGCGATCCAGTAATGCTGCACGGCGACCCGCTGCGCCCGGCGTCTGCCGCGGTTGCGATCGCCATGCATCCGGCGCGGCCACCGCGAACTGCAGCACGCACCGTGTCGTCGGGCAGTCTAGCAGCGCACCACCCGCTGAATCCCCACAGCTCCGCTCCCCCGGGGGGCACGGGCGGCCCGCATCGTCGCCATACGGGTCTGATTGCCCGGCTCCTCCTCGGGGCCGCTGCGCGGCCCGCATCGTCACCGAGCGGGTCTGATTGCCCGGCTCCTCCTCGGGCCGCTACGCGGCCCGCATCGTCGCCGAGCGGTCAACCCGCGGAGAGCAGCGTGCGGGCCCGAAGGGTGTCGTCGTCCATTGCGGCGACCAGTTCGTCCACCGAATGAAACTTCTGCTGTCCGCGGATGCGAGCCACGAAATCCAGCGCAACGTGCTGACCGTACAGATCGGCGGTGCTGTCCAGCACGTACGCCTCGACGGTGCGGGTGCGACCGGAGAACGTCGGGTTGGTTCCAATCGACACCGCGGCCTGGTAGCGCTCGCCGGGCACGACGGTACCGGCCATCGGCCCATGACCCAGCACGGTGAACCACGCCGCGTACACCCCGTCGGCCGGGATAGCCGAGTGCATCGGCGGTGCGACGTTCGCGGTCGGGAAGCCCAGCCGCATGCCGCGGCCGTCGCCGCGCACCACCACGCCTTCGACCCGGTGCGGGCGGCCCAGCGCCTCCGCGGCGGCGACCACGTCACCGGCGTCGACACAGGAGCGGATGTAGGTAGAGGAGAAGGTCACAGTGCAGGCATCGTGATACTCCGACACCAGCGACATCGACTCCACCGCGAAGCCGAACCGTTCGCCGGCGCGGCGCAAGCTACCCACATTGCCTGCGGCCTTCTTGCCGAAGGTGAAGTTGTCGCCGACCACGACTTCCACCACGTGCAGGTTCTCGACCAGCAACTCGTGCACGTAGCGCTCGGGGGTCAGCTTCATGAAGTCGGTGGTGAACGGCATCACCAGGAATACGTCGATACCGAATTCTTCGACCAGCTCGGCACGCCGGGTCAGCGTCGTCAGCTGCGCCGGGTGACTGCCCGGAAACACCACTTCCATGGGGTGCGGGTCGAAGGTCATCAGCACCGTGGGCACGCCACGCGCGCGGGCCGCCTTGACCGCCTGGGCGATCAGCTCGGCGTGCCCCCGGTGCACACCGTCGAACACACCGATGGTCAGTACGCATCGACCCCAGTCCGTGGGGATGTCGTCTTGTCCCCGCCAACGTTGCACGGGACCAAGCCTACGGCGCGGCGGAATGTACCGGCAGCGGCGGCGACAGCTTTAAACTCCTGTTGTGCGCCCTGACCCTCCTTACCAGGAGCCACCCGACCTGAGTGCGGTTGCCCAGAACTATCTGAAGGTGATCTGGAACGCGCAGGAGTGGTCGTTGGAGAAGATCAGCACCAAGCTGCTGGCCGACCGCATCGGGGTGTCGGCGAGCACGGCGTCGGAATCGATCCGCAGACTCGCCGAACAGGGACTGGTCGACCACGAGAAATACGGCGCGGTGACGCTTACCGAATTGGGGCGCCGTGCCGCGTTGGCGATGGTGCGCCGGCACCGGTTGCTGGAGACCTTTCTGGTCTCTGAACTCGGCTACAGCTGGGATGAGGTGCACGACGAAGCCGAGGTGCTCGAACACGCCGTCTCCGACCGGCTGGTGGCGCGCATCGACGCCAAGTTGGGGCATCCGCGGCGCGATCCGCATGGTGACCCAATCCCGGCGTCCAACGGACAGGTGCCCACACCACCGGCCCGTCAGCTGTGGGCATGCCACGACGGCGACGCCGGCACGGTTGCCCGCATCTCCGACGCCGACCCGGAGATGCTGCGCTACTTCGACAGCATCGGTATCAGCCTGGACGCGCGAGTGCGGGTGCTGACCCGGCGAGAGTTCGCCGGAATGATTTCGGTGGCGGTCGAATCAGCCGAGGGGGCACGCAGCACGATCGATCTGGGCAGCCCCGCAGCCCGCGCTATCTGGGTGGTGTCGGAGAGCGTCGGAGTTCAGCGTTCGGCGCGCTGATAAGCGGTGACGACAGCCGCGCCGCCGAGCCCGATGTTGTGCTGCAACGCCGCGGCGACGTTCTCGACCTGCCGGTCACCGGCGGTGCCGCGCAGCTGCCAGGTCAATTCAGCGCACTGCGCCAAACCCGTCGCGCCCAGCGGATGGCCCTTCGAGATCAAGCCGCCGGAAGGGTTGACCACCCACCGTCCACCGAACGTGGTGTCGCCGTTGTCGATCAGCTTGGGCGCCTCGCCTTCACCGCACAAGCCCAACGCTTCGTAAAGCAGCAGTTCGTTCGCCGAGAAGCAGTCATGCAGCTCGATGACTTGAAAGTCTTCCGGGCCCAGTCCGGCCTGGTCGTAAACCTGTTGCGCTGCTTGCACATTCATCTCATGACCGATGAGCGCCTTGGCGGTGCCGTCGAAGGTCGACGCGAAGTCGGTGGTCATCGCCTGGCCGACGACCTCGACCGCCTGGCCGGCCAGCTCGTGGTCGGCGACGAATTTCTCGCTGGCCAGGATCGCGGCACCCGAACCGTCCGAGGTCGGCGAACACTGCAGCTTGGTGAGCGGGTCGTAGATCATTCGCGACGCCAGGATGTCGTCGAGGGTGTAGGCCTGCTGAAACTGCGCATACGGGTTGTTCACTGAATGCTTGTGGTTCTTGTGACCGATCTTCGCGAAATGTTCTGCGGTGCTGCCGTACCGCTGCATGTGTTCACGTCCGGCGGCGCCGAACATCCAGGGCGCCACCGGGAATGCCAGATCGGTGATTTCAGCCATCGCCTTGACGTGCTTGTCCATCGGTTGTGCACGGTCGTCGTACGTCGAAGCCAGCGAGCCCGGTTTCATCTTCTCGAAGCCCAGCGCGATGGTGCAGTCGGCCAGCCCGCCCCGGATTGCCTGCGCCGCCAGGTAGAGCGCGGTGGACCCCGTCGAGCAGTTGTTGTTGACGTTGACGATCGGAATGCCGGTGATGCCCAGTTCGTAGAGCGCGCGTTGCCCGGAAGTCGACTCGCCGTAGACGAATCCGACGTAGCCCTGCTCCACGTCGCGGTAGCTGATCCCGGCGTCACCGAGCGCTTTGGTGCCCGACTCCTTGGCCATGTCGGGGTAATCCCAGCCTTCGCGCCGCCCGGGCTTCTCGAATTTCGTCATCCCGACGCCGACGACGTAGACCTTGTTCGCCATCGCCACAGCGTACGGCTACAGCGTCGCAGGCCGGACGACGACCACTGCCCTGGTACGCGCACCGTCGTCACGTAGCAGCGCGACAACCTTGCCGTCGGCGGTGCTCGCCGCGTAGATGCCCTCGATGCCGGCCGGCGACAACGGCCGGCCGTGGGCGGTGGCGCCGGCCTCGTCGGCGCTGAGCTCGCGGCGCGGAAACAGCAGCAGGCACGCGCGGTCCAGGGTGTAGCTCAATCGTGGCCGCTCGGCCAGGTCGTCGAGCCCGACTGCCTGATCCAGCCCGAAGCGGCCAACGCGGGTGCGCCGCAACGTGATCAGATGTCCCCCGACGCCCAGCGCCACGCCCAGGTCGCGGGCCAGCGCGCGGATGTAAGTGCCCGACGAGCAGTCCACCTCGACGTCGAGGTCGACGAGCTGACCGTGGCGGCGCACGGCTGTCACCTCGAACCGGTTCACCCGGACCGGGCGCGCCGGCAAATCGACCTGTTGGCCTTCCCGGACGAGTCGGTAGGCGCGTCGGCCACCGATTTTGACCGCGCTGACCGCCGAGGGCACCTGCTCGATATCACCGCGGAATCCCGCCACCGCCGCGGTGATCGACTCGTCGGTCAGGTGCTCAGCCGGAAGATGTTGCAGCACCTCACCTTCGGCGTCGTCCGTTGACGTCGACTGACCGAGCCGGATGGTGGCGTCGTAACTCTTCGATGTCGCCGTCAGCAGTCCGAGAATTTTGGTGGCGCGGTCGACGCCGACGACCAGCACACCGGTGGCCATCGGGTCCAGCGTTCCGGCGTGCCCTACTCTGCGGGTGCCGAAGATTCGGCGGCAGCGGCCCACCACGTCGTGACTCGTCATACCGGCCGGTTTGTCGACGACGACGATGCCCGGACCTGTCGGGCTGTCAGTCACAACACGATCGCGGTGAGCACCAGTCCGCGCTGCACCGACCACCGGCCGCGCAACGCCGTCAACGCAGGACCGGACAACGTCGCACCGTCGATGAGGATCTTGGAGACGAACTGGCCGGTCGTCTCGGCGCCCGGATCGGTGTCGAACACGACGTGGGCGTCTTCGAAGCCGAGCCACCGCCGGGTCAGCGGAAACCACGCCTTGTAGGTTGCCTCCTTGGCGCAGAACAGGATTCGGTCCCAATGCAGGCCGCGAGGCAGCGTCGTCATCTCGGCGCGTTCCTCTGCGACGGTGATGGAATCCAAAACACCGCCCGGCAGCACGTCGTGAGGTTCGGCGTCGATCCCGACCGAGCGCACGGCAGCCTGCCGGGCGACCACCGCACCCCGGAAGCCCTGGGTGTGGGTGAGGCTACCGACGATGCCGTCGGGCCAGCGCGGTTCACCCTTCTCACCTTTGATGATCGGCACCGGCTGCTGACCGAGCTGCTGCAACGCCAGCCGCGCGCAGTGCCGCACGGTGATGAATTCGTTGCGCCGCTTGGCCACCGCCCTGGCGATCAGCGGCTCCTCTTCGGGCAGCGGCGCCAGATCCGGCGGATCGGAATACAGCTCACACGCGGCCAGCTGCCCCGAATCGCCGGGCAGCACCGACGACAACAGCTCGGCCGCGGTCATTGCGCCTGCTGCTGGCGCAACCGCTTCCGGAACTGCTCGGCCTGCTCCCGCATCTGCGGGGTGATGACGAAGTGTCCGCCGAAGTCGTTGAGGTAGCCCGGCGCGTACTGCGGATCTGGCAACACCTGACGCAGCCAGGAGTAGGGCTTGCGCCGCCGCCATTCCCGTGGATAGCCCACCGACACCTCTTCGAAGCGGACCCCGTCGTAGTAGGTGGTGCGCGGAATGTGCAGGTGGCCGTACACCGAGCAGACGGCGTTGTAGCGGGTATGCCAATCGGCGGTCTCGGTGGTTCCGCACCACAGGGCGAACTCCGGATAGAACAGCGCATCGCACGGGTCGCGAACCAGCGGGAAGTGGTTGACCAGCACGCTCGGTGTCATCCAGTCCAGCTGCTCGAGCCGCGCGCGGGTCGCGGTCAGCCGCTCCCGACACCACGCTTCCCGGGTGGGATACGGCTGGGGGACAGCATGAACTCGTCGGTGCACACCACGTTGCGCTCACGGGCGATGGCCATGCCCTCGGCCTTGCTCGTCGCACCCTCCGGCAGGAAGGAATAGTCGTAGAGCAGGAACATCGGCACGATCGTGGCCGGGCCGCCCCGTTCGGTCCAGACCGGGAACGGATGCTCGGGGGTGACGACGCCCATCTCGTCGCACATGTTGACCAGGTAGTCGTAACGGTCCCGGCCGAACACCTGCTCAGGGTCTTTGCCGGTGGTCCACAGCTCGTGATTGCCGGGCACCCAGATCACCTTGGCGAACCGCCGGCGCAGCAGATCCAGCGACCAGCGGATGTCGTCCACCCGCTCGGCGACGTCGCCGGCGACGATCAGCCAGTCTTCGGGTGACGACGCGAACAGCGACTCCGCCACGGGCTTGTTGCCAGTGTGACCGACGTGCAGGTCGGAGATCGCCCACAGTGTCGGTTGCCCGGAGCCCTTCGGCTGGTCGGCTGCCACGGTTACTAACCCTAGGCGATCGCAAGCGCGGCGAAGCCGGGCGCAGCGGGTCGCCGATTCGGCACCAGGCGATCGCAAGCGCGGCGAAGCCGGGCGCAGCGGGTCGCCGATTCGGCACCAGGCGATCGCAAGCGCGGCGAAGCCGGGCGCAGCGGGTCGCCGACTGGCGCACCTGAGCTCTTAGTTCTCTAACCTGATGCGGTGACCACTACCGCGCGACGATCAGCGCCGTCGTTGAGCGCACGAGCCAAACGGCTGAGCGGGCGCTTTCTCGGACACCTTCTGCGCCTGCCGGCGGAAACCACCGGCTACACCGTGCACCCGGTCCGCATCCCGATGCGAGACGGCGTCGAACTGGCCGCCGACCATTACGCGCCGACTGTAGAAAATCCCGGACCAGTCGGCACCCTGCTGGTGCGCGGACCGTACGGCCGCAGCTTCCCGTTCTCGCTGATTTTCGCGACGTTCTACGCCGCCCGCGGCTACCACGTGGTGTTGCAGAGCGTGCGCGGCACGTTCGGCTCGGCCGGTGTCTTCGAGCCGATGGTGCAGGAAGCCGACGACGGAGCTGACACCGTCGCCTGGCTGCGGCAGCAGCCTTGGTTCACCGGCCGCTTCGCCACCATCGGAGTGTCCTATCTCGGTTTCACCCAGTGGGCGCTGCTTCGCGACCCACCGCCGGAGCTTGCTGCGGCGGTGATCACCGCCGGCCCGCACGACTTCAGCAGTTCGGCTTGGGGCACCGGCTCGTTCACCATCAACGACTTCCTGGGCTGGAGCGACTTAGTGGCGCGCCAGGAGGACGGCAACCGGCTGCGGGCCGCTGTGCGTCAGCTCCGGGCACGGCGCAGAGTGGCAGACGCCGCCGGTCAGGTGCCGCTGGGTGCGGCGGGGCGGGCGTTGCTGGGCCAAGGCGCGCCGTGGTTCGAGTCGTGGCTGGAACATCCCGATCCTGAACACCCGTTCTGGCAGCCGCTGCGCTGCGGCGCCGCGCTGGAGCGGGTGCGCGTGCCGGTGCTGCTGATCGGCGGTTGGCAGGACCTTTTCCTGCAGCAGACCCTCGAGCAGTACCAGCGGCTGCGCGACCGCGGTGTCGATGTGGCGCTGACCGTAGGGCCGTGGACACATACCCGACTACTCACCGCCGGCTTGGCCGCCGTCAGCCGCGAGTCACTGCAGTGGCTGGAAACCCACCTCGGTGCCGCCCCCGTCGAACCCCGGCCCGGCCGGGTCCGCGTCTTCGTCACCGGGCAGGGCTGGTCCGATCTGCCGGACTGGCCGCCCGCGACCGACACGCACGCCTTCTACCTGCACCCCGGTGGCCGGCTGGGCGACGCATCGCCGACAACGCAGGCATCGGTGACGTTCCGTTATGACCCGGCCGACCCGACACCCACCGTCGGCGGTCGGCTGCTGTCCCCGGACGCCGGCTACCGCGACGACAGCCGGCTTGCCCGGCGGGACGACGTGCTCAGCTTCACCGGTGAACCGCTGACGTCAGCGCTGTGCGTACAAGGCAATCCGGTGGTGGAGTTGCGGCACTCAGCGGACATCCCGCATGTCGACTTGTTCGTGCGGATCAGCGAAGTCGACGCCGGCGGCCGGTCCCGCAATGTCAGCGACGGCTACCGGAGGCTGACCGGTGCGCAGCCCGACGGTGCCCTCGTCACCGTCGAACTCGACGCGATTGCGCACCGATTCAGCGTCGGCTCCCGGATCCGTGTGTTGGTTGCCGGCGGCTCGCATCCCCGCTACGCACGCAACCTCGGCGCCGGCGAGCCGGTGGCGACCGGCCGGCAGGTGAAGGCAGCCGTGCATACCGTGCATTTGGGCCCGTCCCGGCTGCTGTTGCCGGTGCAGACTTCTCCTGCCGGGTCAGCCCACGACGTCGCGCACGCGGGCGGCGACATCCTGTAGCACCGCGTCGCCATGCACCGGCGCACCGAGCGCCGGTGCCACCGGCAACCGCACCCAGCTGGTGCAGCCGGCGAACTCCGATGTGCGAGTCACCCGCAACGGCTCGACCAGCGGCACCGCCTGCACCACCAAAACGGCCAGCCGGTGTCTGGGCCGGAAGTCGAGCCGGTCGGTGCGCACCGAGTCCGCGGTCCAGATATGCAGATCCTGAATCGCCGGCAGATTGTCGGGGCGCTCAACCAGCACTGCGGCTACCACTTTCGCCGCGGCCCGCACCACGATGTGGTCGTCGCTGCTGTCGGCGGCCGCCGCGTCGAGCAGCGGGCGGTGTTCGCGCCGAACGCGTTCGGTGTGGCTGTGTGCGACCGTGGGAAACAGCAGGAACTGCTGCGCTGTGACCTCGAACCGCTTCTCGCGAATACCGCCTTTGCGCAACAACACCCGTTGGCGACCGTCGAGCAGCGCGTGCACCACCGCGCTCCATTCTTTGAGCGCGGTGGTGGTCGGGGCGGACATCGACTCAACGATAGGGCGGCCGTGGCCCGTGACAATCAGAGGCCGCGGAGTGACTACGGTGAGGCCATGACTGACGACATCCTGCTGATCGACACCGACGAGCGGGTACGCACCCTCACCCTCAACCGGCCGGGGTCCCGCAACGCGCTTTCTGCAGCGCTGCGGGAGCGGTTCTTCGGGGCCCTCGCTGATGCCGAAACCGATGACGCCGTCGACGTCATCATCGTCACCGGCACCGACCCGGTGTTCTGCGCAGGCCTGGACCTCAAGGAACTGGGCGGGCAGTCGGCGCTGCCCGACATCTCCCCGCGCTGGCCCGCGTTGACCAAGCCGGTGATCGGGGCGATCAACGGCGCAGCAGTCACCGGCGGTCTGGAGATTGCGCTGTACTGCGACATCCTGGTCGCCTCCGAGCTCGCCCGTTTCGCCGACACTCACGCGCGGGTCGGTCTGCTGCCCACCTGGGGGCTCAGCGTGCGGCTGCCGCAGAAGGTGGGCGTCGGCCTGGCCCGGCGGATGAGCCTGACCGGTGACTACCTGTCCGCCGCCGACGCGCTGCGAGCCGGTCTGGTCACCGAGGTCGTGCCGCACGACCAGTTGCTGCCGGCCGCCCGCCAGGTGGCCGCGTCGATCGTCGGCAACAACCAGCAGGCGGTGCGCGCGCTGCTGGCGTCCTACCACCGGATAGACGATTCACACACCGCCGAGGGACTGTGGCTGGAGGCCACCGCCGCCCGGCAATTCCGGACCAGCGGTGACGACATCGCCGCCAACCGCGAGGCCGTGCTGCAGCGCGGACGGGCTCAGGTGCGCTAACCGCCGCACCTCCGGCAACCGATTTCGCCACGTCGCGTTGCCTCGGCTTCTAAACTTCGCCCGGTGGGCATAGAAGCTGATTACGTCGTGGTCGGCACCGGTTCGGCAGGAGCGGCGCTGGCCAACCGGCTCAGCTCGGATCCGCGGCGGCGCGTCGTCGTTCTCGAAGCAGGCCCCAAGGACGACGACAAATTCATCCACATTCCGGCGGCGTTCTCCAAATTGTTTCGCAGCGAGTTCGACTGGGATTACTTGACCGAGCCGCAGAAGGAACTGAACGGGCGGCAGATCTATTGGCCCCGGGGCAAGGTGCTGGGTGGCTCGTCGTCGATGAACGCGATGATGTGGGTACGGGGCTTCGCGGCCGACTACGACGAATGGGCCGCGCTGGCCGGCGAGGATTGGGACTTCGCCCATGCGCTGAAGTACTTCGACCGTATCGAGAACATTCAGCATGCCGGCGTGCGCAGCGCTGACGCCGGCGGGGCGCTGCGCATCTCTCCTCAGCGCAGCCCGCGGCGCTCGACCGCAGCGTTCCTCGAGGCCGCACAACAGTGCGGCTACCCCGTCGAATGGCCCAATGCTGCAGTGCCACAGGGTTTCTGCCAAACCTTTGTGACGCAACGGCGGGGACGACGGTACAGTGCCGCCGACGCCTACCTGAAGCCGATCGCTAGAAGATCCAATCTCACGCTCATCACCGGCGCCCAGGCACGCCGGGTGGTGTTCGATGGCACACGAGCGGTGGGAGTGGAGTTCGACGAAGCCGGAACCCGTCAGATGGTCAGAGCGCGTGCCGAAGTGGTGCTGTGCTGCGGCGCCGTCAACACTCCTGCGCTGCTGATGCTTTCCGGCATCGGCGACCGCGGTCAGCTCGCTGAGCACGGTATCGACGTGCTGCACCACGCACCCGAGGTGGGCAAGAACCTGATCGACCATCTCGTCACTCCGCTGGGCTTCGACGTGGTCAACGACAGCCTCTTCACCGCCGAGAAACCGCTGGAACTTGTCAACTATCTCCTTCGGCGCCGCGGCATGCTCACCTCCAACGTCGCCGAAGCCTACGGGTTTGTCCGCAGCCGCCCAGAACTCGAACTGCCGGACCTTGAGTTATTGTTCGCTCCTGCACCGTTTTTCGAAGAAGGACTCGGCGACCCGTACGGGCACGCCGTGGTCCTCGGGCCGATCCTGTTGAAGCCGCACAGCCGTGGCACGATCACACTCCGCTCGGCTGATCCCGCCGCCAAGCCGGCAATCGACCCGCAATACCTGACTGATCCCGGCGGCTTGGACCGAGCGGCGATGATGGCTGGTCTGCGGATTGCGACCGACCTCGCCAGAGCGCCCGCGTTGAGACACGTGCTCGGCAAGATCGCGCGACCGCTCGGCGCGAGCGATACCAGCGACGAAACTCTCGAACAGGCTCTCAGCACGTGCTCGCACACGCTCTATCACCCGGTCGGGACCTGCCGGATGGGCCGCGATGACGCCGCCGTGGTGGATCCCGCACTGCGGGTCCGTGGTGTCGAGGGGCTGCGGGTGGCCGACGCGTCGGTGATGCCCACGATAATCCGGGGGCACACCCATGCCCCGAGCGTGCTCATCGGTGAAAAAGCCGCCGACCTCATCAAAGCTGACGTGGGAAGAGGGTCGCTGACATCAACTGTCGGCAACAACTCAGAGTCGCACCCTCCCCATCGTCCGGCTGCGCGCTGACCGAGCGGGTTGAAGCAGCGACGGCCAGAACAGCGGCAGGAAGCCGACGAGCGCCGGCGGGGCCAACGCGGCGATCCGTCGACCCGCCGCGAATTCGCCGTCGGACTCCGCCTGAGTCAAGGCGTCAGCCAAGCGCGGCATGCAACGACGCCACTACGTCGTTGACCGGGCCGGCGGTGTTGTATCCGGCGGCCAACCGGTGACCGCCACCACCGAACCGGGCCGCGACGGCCGCCAGGTCGACACCGGCCTTCGCCCGCATCGAAACCGACCACATCTGCGGCTCGATCTCTTTCAACACGGCCGCCACTTCCGCCTGCTGGGTGGTGCGCACGATGTCGACGACGCTCTCCACTTCTTCGGCGCGAGCCGCCGCCCACTCCGCATGACCGACGATCGCGTAGACCAGCCCGCGGCCGCCGGCAGCGCCCGGCAGCAGCTGTGCCGAGGCCAGCACGCGCGAGAGCATCGGCAGCCAGCCGAACGGGTGGCTGTCCAGCAGCGACCGGCTGACCGAGGGGTTGTCCACACCGATGTCCACCAGCCGCGCCGCCAGCCGGTGGGCCCGCGAACTGGCCCAGCGGAACGACCCGGTGTCGGTGAGCAGGCCCGCGTAGATGCAGTGCGCCACCTCAGTGTCGATCGGCTTGCCCCACGCGTCGAGCAGTTCAGCGACTTGCATGGTGGTCGAGTCCGCCGACGTGTCGACGAAGTTAGCGGTGCCGAACAGCTGATTTGAAGCGTGGTGATCGATCACCAGCAGCTCACGGCCTGGGTCGGCCAGGTCGCCCAGCGTGCCCAGCCGACTGATGCTCGGAATGTCCACGGTGACAACCAGATCGACGTCACGGCGCATCGCTTCAGGGCCGACCATCAGCGTGGTGCCGGGCAGTGACCGCAGCGACTCGGGCAGCATCGCCGGGGCGGCGAAACTGACCTCGACATCCTTGCCGCACCGGTCGAGCACCAAGCCCAGCGCGAGGCCGGCGCCGATGGTGTCAGCGTCGGGGTACACATGGCAGACCACCGCGACCCGCTCGGCGCCGGACAGCAGCCGCGCCGCGCCGCCGGCGTCGACGCGTCGCGCGTCCTCGCTGAGCTCAGCCCGCTGGTTGATCGCCGTCACCGGTGTCCTCGGTGTCGAAGTCGTCGGCTTCATCTGACGGCGGCGCGATGCGGTAGGGGTCAGCCTCACCGGCCGGCCTGGCACCCGAGCGGACTTTGGCCACGTCGGCGTCCGCGGCGCGGGCACGGGCCAGCAGCTCGTCCATGCGCTGCACGCTGTCCGAGGTGGTGTCGCGCACGAAGGCCAAGGTGGGCGTGAACCGCACCCCGGTACCGGCCCCGACCTTGGTCCGCAGCACTCCCCTGGCCCGCTCGAGCGCAGCCGCGGCGGCGTCGTGATCCGGCTCGTCGTCCAGCGTGCGGCCCAGCACCGTGTAGAACACCGTGGCGTCATGCAGGTCGGCGGTCACCTTTGCGTCGACGACGGTCACTCCGACCAGCCCAGGGTCCTTGATCTCGTGCTCGATCGCCGAGGCGACGATAGTGGCGATTCGCTTGGCCAGCCGGCGCGCTCGTGCCGGATCAGCCATAAACGCCGCCCGTACCCGTGTGAGTGGCGTGGGGCGCTGCGCTCATCAAGAACGTTCTTTCTCAACCAACTCGTAGGTCTCGATGACGTCGCCTTCCTTGATGTCGGAGTAGCTCAACGTCAAACCGCACTCGTAGCCGTCGCGAACTTCGGTGACGTCGTCTTTCTCCCGTCGCAGCGAGGTGATCGTGAGATTCTCCGACACCACGATGTTGTCGCGCAGCAACCGGGCCTTCGCGTTACGCCGCACCGAACCGGAGGTGACCAGGCAACCGGCGATCAAACCGACCTTCGACGAGCGGAACAACGCCCTGATCTCGGCGCGGCCCAGCTGGACCTCCTCGTAGATCGGCTTGAGCATGCCCTTGAGTGCGCTCTGGATCTCATCGATCGCCTGGTAGATCACCGAGTAGTAGCGGATGTCCACGCCTTCGCGGTTGGCCAGCTCGGTGGCCTTGCCCTCGGCGCGCACGTTGAAGCCGATGATCACCGCGTCGGAGGCCGACGCCAGGTTGACGTTGGTCTCGGTGACACCACCGACGCCACGATCGATGACGCGCAGTTCCACCTCGTCGTCGATCTCGATGCCCAGCAGGGCTTCCTCCAGCGCCTCGACGGTGCCGGAGTTGTCGCCCTTCAAGATCAGGTTGAGCTGCGAAGTCTCCTTCAGCGCGGCATCCAGATCGTCCAGGCTGACGCGCTTGCGGGAGCGTGCTGCCAGCGCATTGCGCTTGCGGGCACTGCGACGATCGGCGATCTGGCGGGCGATCCTGTCCTCGTCGACGACCAGCAGGTTGTCCCCCGCACCGGGCACCGACGTGAAGCCGATGACCTGAACCGGCCGCGACGGCAGCGCCTCGTGGACGTCCTCGCCGTGCTCATCGACCATGCGCCGGACGCGCCCGTAGGCATCGCCCGCGACGATCGAGTCACCCACCCGCAGCGTGCCGCGCTGGATCAGCACGGTGGCCACCGGTCCACGACCGCGGTCCAGGTGTGCCTCGATCGCCACACCCTGGGCCTCCATGTCCGGGTTTGCCCGCAAATCCAGAGTGGCATCGGCGGTCAGCAGCACCGCTTCGAGTAGGTGATCGATGTTGGTGCCTTGCTTGGCCGAGATGTCGACGAACATGGTCTCGCCGCCGAAGTCCTCGGCCACGAGGCCGTACTCGGTGAGCTGCGCCCGGATTCGCTGCGGATCGGCGCCTTCCTTGTCGATCTTGTTGACCGCCACGACGATCGGCACGTCGGCCGCCTGCGCGTGGTTGATGGCCTCCACCGTCTGCGGCATGACGCCGTCGTCGGCGGCGACAACAAGGATGGCGATGTCGGTCGCCTTGGCACCGCGGGCACGCATGGCGGTGAAGGCCTCGTGACCGGGGGTGTCGATGAAGGTGACGGGGCGCTCGTTGCCGTCCAGCTCGGTGAGGACCTGGTAGGCGCCGATGTGCTGGGTGATGCCCCCGGCCTCGGCCTCGCGGACATTGGCCTGCCGGATAGTGTCCAGCAGCCGGGTTTTCCCGTGGTCGACGTGACCCATCACCGTCACCACCGGCGGGCGGAATTCCAGGTCGTCCTCGCCGCCTTCGTCCTCGCCGTAGCTGAGGTCGAAGGATTGCAACAGCTCGCGGTCCTCATCCTCGGGGCTGACGACTTGGACGACGTAGTTCATCTCACCGCCCAGCAGCTCGAGCGTCTCGTCACCGACCGACTGGGTCGCCGTCACCATCTCGCCCAGGTTGAACAGCGCCTGCACCAACGCGGCCGGGTTGGCGTCGATCTTGTCGGCGAAGTCGCTCAGCGACGCGCCGCGGGCCAACCGAATGGTCTCACCGTTGCCGTGCGGCAACCGCACGCCTCCGACGACCGGGGCCTGCATGTTCTCGTACTCGGCGCGTTTGGCCCGCTTGGACTTGCGTCCCCGGCGGGGCGCGCCGCCGGGGCGGCCGAATGCACCGGCCGCGCCACCGCGCTGACCGGGCCGGCCACCGCCGCCGCCGCCGGGCCGACCGCGGTAACCACCGCCACCACCGGGCGGGGCACCCACTCCGGCGCCACCGGCGCCACCGCCTCGGTAGTTGCCGCCACCACCACCGGGACGGCCGCCGGCAGGAGCACCTGGCCGGCCGCCGGGACCGGGCCGCGGCGCACCAGGACGAGGTGGACGGCCCTGTCCGGCACCGACCGGGCGGGGAGGCATGTTGCCGGGTGAGGCGCCCGGGCGCGGGGCTCCGGGTCGCGGGGCGCCCGGACGGGGCGCCGGCGGACGCGGAATCGCCCGGTCGACGGGCTGCGCCGAGGAGAACGGATTGTTACCGACGCGCGGCACCCTCCCGCCGGGCTTGGGACCAGGGCTCGGGCCGGGAACAGTCCCGGGACGCTGACCGGGGATCGCGCCGGGACCAGGATGCGCCGGCGCGGCCGGCGGGACCTGTGGCGGCGAGGCGGGCGCCGGAGCGGCGGGCCGCGCGGTAACGGGGGGCGTATCGACCACGGGCGCTGACGGCTTGTGTTGCGGGGGGGCGGGCGCCGCTGCGGCCGACGCCGTCGCGCCGCCGGCAGCCGGCACGGGCGCAGCAGCGGCAGCCGAGCCGTTACCACCGGCTTTGGCGGCGACGTTCGAAGCCTTTTCCGACGTCGCCTTGGCGCCGCCGAACGACTCGCGCAGCCGTCGCGCGACGGGTGCCTCAACTGTCGACGAAGCCGATTTGACGAATTCGCCCTGTTGACTCAGCCGGGCGAGAACTTCCTTACTGCTGACACCGAGTTCCTTGGCCAACTCGTGTACGCGGGCCTTACCTGCCACTACAACTCCTGTCCATGAGACGACAGCGGTGGTAGGCCGCGCCTCGGGTTAGCTATGACGCATGGTCATCGAGACTTCACGGTGTGCTCATGTTCTTCGCTGCCTGTTCTGTTGCCGGGCGTGGCCAAGCCGCTGAACTGCTCGACCACCGCGGAGGTGTCCGGTGAACCGGTGATGCGCAACGCTCTGGTGAAAGCTCGCCGCCGAATCGCTTCGCGTGCGCACTGCGGTGCCGGGTGCAGCCACGCACCCCGCCCCGGCAGATTACCGGCCGAATCGACGATTACGGCGCATCCGCCGTTCCCGGTCGACACAGCCACCACTCGAAGCAGTTCGACGGCCAACTCTCGCTTCCGGCAGCCGACACACGTGCGCACCGGACCTTCGCTGCGCTGATGTGCCGAGGCCGAAGTCTCGCGCTGGATCACGGTTGAGTCTACCGTCCTGGCGACAGTGAAAACACCAGAGGTGCCGGGCTAGCTTTCGCGGGCAAGCCCGTGGCTGGCGCCGCGCTCGGGCTGACCAGCGGGCTGACCGGCCGGCTGCGCCGGTGAGTCGCCACGGATGTCGATGCGCCAGCCAGTGAGCCGCGCCGCCAACCGGGCGTTTTGGCCTTCCTTGCCGATGGCCAGTGACAGCTGGAAATCGGGCACCACCACCCGCGCCGCACGCGTGTTCTGGTCGATGACCGCAACCGAAACCACCTTGGCCGGTGACAGCGCGTTGGCCACGAAGCGAGCCGGATCCTCGTCATGGTCGATGATGTCAATTTTCTCACCGGATAGTTCACTCATCACGTTGCGCACCCGCTGCCCCATCGGGCCGATGCAGGCGCCCTTGGCGTTGAGTCCCGGCACCCGCGACGCCACCGCGATCTTCGATCGGTGCCCGGCCTCCCGGGCGACCGCGACGATCTCGACAGAACCGTCGGCGATCTCGGGCACCTCCAGTGAGAACAGCTTGCGCACCAGATTGGGATGGGTGCGGGACAAAGTGATCAGCGGCTCCCGAGCGCCTCGACTCACACCGACGACGTAACACCGCAGCCGGTCGCCGTGCTCGTAGGTCTCGCCCGGGACCTGTTCGGCTGCCGGTATGACACCCTCGGACCCTTTCGTCTCGCTGCCGATCCGCACCACGACCATGCCGCGCGCGTTGGCGCGGCTGTCGCGTTGGATCACCCCGGCGACGATTTCGCCTTCGTGAGTGGAGAATTCGCCGTAGTTGCGCTCGTTCTCGGCGTCGCGCAGCCGCTGCAGGATCACCTGTCGCGCGGTGGTCGCCGCGATCCGGCCGAAACCGTCGGGGGTGTCGTCCCATTCGGACAAGACGTTGCCGTCTTCGTCGGTCTCGCGGGCGATCACCCGCACCGCGCCGGTTCTACGGTCGATGTCGATGTGAGCGTCGGCCTGATGTCCCTCGGTATGGCGGTAAGCAGTGAGCAGCGCGGATTTGATGGTATCGACGACGACGTCGACCGAAATGCCTTTGTCCGCTTCGATCGCGTGTAGGGCGGCCATGTCGATGTTCATGCGCCGCTCCTCCTCATCGCTTCGCTCTGCATCGTCGGCGGCGGGTTCATGCGCCGCTCCTCCTCATCGCTTCGCTCTGCATCGTCGGCGGCGGGTTCATGCGCGTGTCACGTCCCGTCCTCCGTTCCCGCGCTCCGGCTCGCGGTGGCCAACTCCAGCTCTCCTGGCGCGGGCGCCGAAAATTCAACCTGCACAACCGCTTTGACTATCTGCTCGAGCGCTACTTCGCGCAGCGCCCAGCCGCTTCGGCCGTCGCGGACCACCAGAGTGGTGCGTCGTGCCGTGCGTCTCGCCGACCCGACCGGAAAGCTGCGATCCGTCCGACAACACCAGCTCGACCTTGCGGCCACGCGCGCGCCGGAAATGCTTCTCGCTGGTCAACGGCCTTTCGACGCCGGGTGAGCTGACCTCCAGCACATAATCGCTGTCGGTCGCGCCGCGCTCGTCCGAGCCTTCTGGCAAGTCGTCGAGCAGCGTCGACGCGGAGCGGGACAATTCGGCGATGGTGTCCAAGTCCAGTGCGGTGTCGCCGTCGACGATCACCGTGATCCGCGGCGGGCGGGTGTGCGCGTCGATGACGACGTCTTCGATGTCATAGCCTGATTGCGCGAAAGTTCCATGAAGTAGCTCGATCACTTGCCTCTGCGACGGCAGCCGGGTGGCCACAGCGAGCTCCTCATGTTGAGTTGTCCGGTCGACGGCCAGATGTCGCCCGGCGGGCGGCTCCAGCGGCCAGCCGGCGCGCGGCGGTTGACGTTCCCACTGAGAACCAGCTAACCAACCATACGCCAGGAAATGCCCGCCGGTCGCGATCACATTTGTGTGGTCACCGTGCCGCGGTCGTGGTCTTCCGCAATGGCAGGATGTTGCTGTGGCAAGGACCGTCCCGGTCGTCAGCAGGCGCCGCGCGCTCATCGGCGGCGCAGTTCTGGCAGCGCTCGGGCTGCTCACGACGGGCTGCGGTGCCCCGCCCCCGCCGCCACCCAAAGTCGACGACCTCATAGCGCAGTCCGAGCTGGCGCGCCGCGACACCGAGCTGGCCGGCGCCGCTGCCGGTGCCCTATCGGAGCCGATGGCCGCCGCACTCAAGGAGGTCGCCAGCGAGCGGGCGCGGCACGCGCGAGGCGCTGGACGTCGAAGTCGCCCGGGTCGCGGCCGGCTCGACGACCACCTCGCCGGCGGCGTCAGCGGCCGAAAGTCCTACGACGAGCGCCGCGGCCAAACCTCCCCCGTCGGTCGCCGACGTCGTGAACGCGCTGCGCGATTCCGCGGAAAGCGCCCGCCAAGTGGCCCTGACGTCTTCGGACTACCGGGCCGGGCTGCTGGCGTCCATCGCGGCTTCCTGCACAGCCGCCGTCACGGTGGCGCTCGCGCCGGGAGAACCGGCGCGTTGACCTCTACTGAACCGTCGACTCGTCCGGGTGATCAGCCCGCCGCGGCGCTGTGGGACGCGCTGGCCACCGAGCACTCGGTCGTCTACGGCTACGGGATGGTCTCCGCGCACTCCGACGCCGAACTCAACGCGCTGGTATCGGCCGCCCTCGCCGAGCACCGACGACGCCGCGACGACGTGATCGCGATGCTGGCGGCCCGGTCGATGCCGGCGCCCGTCGCGGCCGCCGGCTACCAGTTACCCATGCCGCTGGCCAACGCGACGGATGCGGCGCGGCTCGCCGTCCGGATGGAGGCCGACACCGCGGTGGCGTGGCGCGCGGTGGTCGAGCAAGCCAAGACCTCCGAGGACCGCGGGTTCGGGGCGAACGCGCTGACGCAAAGCGCCGTCCTGGCCGCGCGCTGGAATCAGGTGCTGGGCGTGTTCCCGCTCACCACCGCGTTTCCCGGCGGTAACGAGTAACCGGGATCAGCTCGACACCGCCGCGGCGATGTCGGCGACAGCGCTATCGACGGGCAGCTCGCGGGTCTCGCCGCTGAATCGGTTGCGGAGCTCGACCACGCCGTTGGCCCACCCCCGGCCGACCACCACTATCCAGGGCACGCCGAGCAGCTCGGCGTCCTTGAACTTCACCCCCGGCGACGCCTGGCGGTCGTCGAGGAGCACCTCGATTCCCAACCGGTCCAGGTCGGCGGCCAGCGCGCCGGCTCCGGCGCGGGCGTCGGCGTCTTTGTTGGCGATCACCAGGTGCACACCGAACGGCGCCACCGAGGCGGGCCAGCGCAGACCAAGCTCGTCGTGGTGCTGTTCGGCGATGACGGCGACCAGCCGCGACACCCCTACGCCGTAGGAGCCCATGGTCAGCCGCACCGGCCTGCCGTCTTCGCCGAGCACGTCGGCAGTGAACGCGTCGGTGTATTTGCGGCCCAGCTGGAAAATGTGGCCGATCTCGATGCCGCGCGCCGAAACCAGCGGACCGGCGCCGTCGGGCGAGAGGTCGCCGTCGCGAACTTCGGCGGCCTCGATACTGCCGTCGGCGGTGAAGTCTCGTCCGGCGACCAACCCCACCACGTGCTTGCCCGGCTGGTCGGCTCCGGTGATCCAGCTGGTGCCGTCGACGATTCGCGGGTCCAGCAGGTAGCGCACCTTGTTGTCGAGCAGCGCTCGGGGTCCGATGTAGCCCTTCACCAGGAATGGATACCGCGCGAAGTCGGCGTCATCGAGCAGCGCGTAGTCCGCCGGGTCGAGCGCCGCACCGAGCCGCTTGTCGTCGATGTCGCGGTCGCCGGGCACCCCGATGCCGAGCAGTTCCCAGTCTTTGCCCGGCTCGCGCACCTTGACCAGGACATTCTTCAAGGTGTCGGCGGCGCTGACGGCCCGGCCCAGCGCGGCGCCGTTGGCCCAGTCGACCAGGGTGGCGATTGTCGGTGTGTCGCCGGTGTCGTACACGACGGGCTCCGGCAGGCCGTCGAGCGGCTGAGCTTCGGGACGCGCGGTGGTGACGGCTTCGACGTTGGCGGCGTAACCGGATTCCAAGCAGCGCACGAAGGTGTCTTCACCGATCGGGCTCTCGGCGAGGAACTCTTCCGACGCGCTGCCGCCCATCGCACCTGAGACCGCCGAGACGATGACGTAGCGCACCTGGAGCCGGTTGAACATGCGCTGGTATGCGTCCCGGTGTGCGTGGTAGGCGGACTTCAGACCAGCGCCGTCGACGTCGAAGGAGTAGGAGTCCTTCATCACGAACTCCCGGCCGCGCAGGATGCCGGCGCGCGGGCGCGCTTCGTCGCGGTACTTGGACTGGATTTGATACAGCACCAGCGGGAAGTCCTTGTAGGAGCTGTACTCCCCCTTGACCGTCAGGGTGAACAATTCCTCGTGAGTGGGCCCGAGCAGATAGTCGTTACCGCGGCGGTCTTTCAGCCGGAAGACGCCGTCGCCGTACTCGGTCCAGCGATTAGTGGTCTCGTAGGGTGCCCGAGGAAGCAGCGCCGGGAAAAGGATCTCCTGGCCGCCGACGGCGTTCATCTCCTCGCGGACGACGCGTTCGATCTTGCGGAGCACCCGCAATCCGAGCGGCAGCCAGGTGTAGAGGCCCGGCCCGATCGGCCGGACATAGCCGGCCCGGATGAGCAGCTTGTGGCTGGGAACTTCCGCGTCGGCCGGGTCGTCGCGCAGGGTCCGCAGGAACAGCTCGGACATCCGGGTGATCACAGCGGGCAAGCCTAGCGGCGATCGCGAGCGCGGCGCTAAGCCGGGCGAAGCGGGTCGCCGCCATCAGCAGCGGCGATCGCGAGCGCGGCGCTAAGCCGGGCGAAGCGGGTCGCCGCCATCAGCAGCGGCGATCGCGAGCGCGGCGCTAAGCCGGGCGAAGCGGGTCGCCGCGAGATAGCAGCCAGGCGGTGCTTACCGCCGAATCACGACCGTGGGTGCTGTTTCGCGCGCAGTCAGGTCGACGAATGCTCAGATGTCCCCGGCGTCGAACGCTTCTTTGACTTCCTGCGCGTGGGCGACCTGCTGCGCGGTGTAGCCGATGAGCAACGCCACGCCGCCGGTGAGCAACGCCACCCCCGCCACCCAGATCAGGCTGTAGGTATAGCCGTGGTCGAGCGCATGCACCTGGGCGGGGTTCATGTACTTCACCGGGCCGTTCGTGCCACCCAGATACAGGGTGCGCGAGGTGATGACGGCCTGGATGACAGCCAGCACCACCGGTCCGCCAAGGTTCTGCAGCATCATCACGATCGCCGACGTCGGGCCGATGCGGTCGAAGCCGACGTCGGTGATCGCCGCCAAGGCGAGCGGGACGATGGTCATGCCGATACCGATTCCGCCGAGCGTGATCAGCACAACCAGAGTCGGGAAGTACGGCATGTGCCGGTCGAGCGTCGAACCGTAGAGCATGGCGGCGAACACCAGGAATCCACCGCTGATCACGATCACCCGCGGCGAAAACCGGTTCACCAGCTGCGAGGACACTCCCAGCCCGATGCCGAAAGCGATGGTGAACGGGATGAACCCGACCCCGGCGCGCAGCGCGCTGTAACCCATCAGTTCCTGCACGTACAGGCCGATCAGCACAGTCACGGTGAACAGCACTCCACCGCCCAGGAAGATGGCCACGAAGGTGGCCAGCCGGTTGCGCTCGAAGAACAAGTCGAACGGCACGACGGGATTCTCGGCGGTGCGCTCGACCAGCGCGAAGGCGATGAAGGCCACCAGGCCGAGTGCAGCTGAGCCGATGGTGGTCGCCGAGATCCAGCCCTTCTCCGGGCCCATCGAGAACGCGAAGACGGCAGCGGTACACGCCACGGTGGCCAGCACCGCCCCGGCGGCGTCCAGCTTCATCCGCTCCCTGTGCGTTTCCCGCAGCGCGGTGCGGGCCAGGTAGATCATCGCCAGCCCGATCGGCACGTTCACCCCGAAAGCCAGCCGCCAGGACAGCTCGGTCAGCGCCCCGCCGACCACCAGGCCCATCACCGACCCGATGGCGCCCATCGCGCCCAGCACCGCAGTTGCGATGTTGCGCTGTGGCCCCTTCGGGAAGGTGGTGGCGATCAGCGCCAGGCCGGTCGGCGTGGCGATTGCCGCCCCGATGCCTTGCAGCAGCCGGGCGATCACCAAAGTCGTGTCGTCCCAGGCGATGCCGCACAGCGCTGATGCGATCGTGAACAGGGCGACGCCGACGATGAAGGTGCGCTTGCGGCCGATGGTGTCACCGAGGCGCCCACCGAGCAGCATCAGCCCGCCGAACGTCAGCACGTAAGCGGTGATCACCCAGCTGCGCCCGGCGTCGGACAGGCTGAGCTCGTTCTGAATCTTGGGCAGCGCCACGATGGCGATGGTGCCGTCCATGGTCGCCATCAACTGCATGCCGCCAATGGCGACAACGGCGAAGATGAACCGGCGGGAGGGTAACCAACTCGGTAAATACCTGCTGGTGATTTCCCTGTTGGCCTTGTCCTGCGCGGCCTCCGGGACGGGCATGCGAACCGCTCCTTCCGGGCGTTCAGAAGTCCACGCGTGAACTACCCGCTCAGCGTCGTCGAGAGCCGTCATAAGAAGCTACCCTACAGTATTCTTAAGATCCGTTTAATGGCCGAGGGATCCGACTGCCCCGATCACGACGATCGCCGGTGGTCGGACGCCTTCGTCGCGGATCCGTTGTGGCGCGTCGGCAAGTGTGGCGCGCAGAGTGCGCTGCGCGGCCGTCGTTCCGTTCTCCACCACCAAAACCGGCGTATTTGCTGGTCGGCCGCCTTTGATCAGGACTTCGGTGAAAAGTTCGATGCGTTCCACGGCCATCAGCAACACGATGGTGCCCGTCAAAGCCGCTAAAGCGTCCCAATTGACTAACGATTCGGGGTGATCGGGCGCGACGTGGCCGCTGACCACCACGAACTCGTGGTTGACGGCCCGGTGAGTGACCGGAACGCCCGCCAGCGCGGGCACCGCTATGGCACTCGTCACACCCGGCACCACCGTCACCGGTATCCCGGCGTCGACGCAGGCCAGTACTTCTTCGTAGCCGCGGGCGAACACGAACGGGTCACCGCCTTTGAGCCGCACCACGAATCTGCCGGCCTTCGCGTTCTCGATCAGCACACTGTTGATGGCTTCCTGCGCCATCGCGCGGCCGTAGGGGATCTTGGCGGCGTCGATGACCTCGACATGTGGACCCAGTTCGGCGAGCAGTTCCGGCGGCGCCAGCCGGTCCGCGACCACGACGTCGGCGTGCGCGAGCAGACGGCGACCGCGCACGGTGATCAGTTCCGGGTCCCCCGGCCCACCACCGACCAGTGCCACCGAGCCGCGAACCACGTCACCGCTTTCCACCGCGATGACGCCGCTCTGCAGGGCCTCGTGGATGGCTGAGCGGATCGCCGCCGAACGCCGGTGCTCGCCACCGGCCAGCACTCCCACCGAGAGGCCGGCGTAGTCGAAGGAGGCCGGGGTGACCGCCGTGCCCTCGATCGCGACGTCGGCGCGTACGCAGAAGATGCGGCGCCGGTCGGCCTCGGCGACTACGGCCGCATTCACCTGCGCGTCGTCGGTGGCGGCGATCGCATACCAGGCACCGTCGAGGTCGCCGTCTTGGTAGTCGCGCAACGACAGCGTGATCGCACTCATCACCTCGACCGCGCGGGTGGCGGCCCGGGTGATGACGTGCACTCGAGCCCCGCTGGCGATGAGCAACGGAATGCGCCGCTGCGCGACCGTCCCGCCACCGATCACCACGACTTTCTTGCCGTCGAGCCGCAGACCGGCGAGGTAGGCGTTCTCACTCATCGTGTGCCAGTCCGCGCAGCGGCGCGGGCGACGAAGCGCGTCACCGCGTGCGGGGCCGCGGCCGGATGGGTGTGCAGGTAGGACGCATGCACCCCACTGTGCACGGCGCCCTCGCGCACCGGTTCGGCGCCGGAACCGGCAAACATCCACGCGGGCGGATAGTCGGCGGCGAATTCGACAGTGGTGCGGTGAAATTCGTGCCCCACCCGGCGCTGGCCGGCACAGTGCAGCGCCGAGTCGACCGCTGCGACGGCGTCGCGGTAGCCCAGCGTCAACTGCTGGGTGAACCGCGCCGAGCCGGCCAGCACGCCGCACATCGGGTAGCCGTCCAGGTCGGACGCCAGGTAGGTCAGCCCCGCGCACTCCGCATGCACCGGTGCACCTGCAGCGGCGAGCGCACCGATCTGCGCACGGGTGACCTCGTTGGCCGAGAGCTCGGCGGTGAACTGTTCGGGGAACCCGCCGGGCAGGACCACCGCGCCACTCTCACCAGGCAACGGGTCGGTGCGCGGGTCGAACTCGACCACCTCGGCACCGGCGGCGGCGAGCAGCTCGGCGTGTTCGGCGTAACCGAAACTGAACGCCTTGCCGGCGGCCAGCGCCACCGTGACCGGGCGGCGCGCAGCGTCGTTGCCCGCCGCGGCAGACGGTGACCAGGGCGCATCGCTGACCCGAGCGGCCGCTGCCGCCGCCACGGTTCCGATGTCGACATGCCGTGCGATCAGCGCTGTCATCGCCTCGACCGCCGACGCCGCGTGGCGGCCATGTTCGACAGCGGTGACGAGCCCTAAGTACCGCGTCGGGACGGCAACATCGTCGACGCGTGGAACCGCGCCCAGCACCGGCAGGCCGGTGTGCTCACATGCCTGCCGCAGCACCTGCTCGTGTCTGGCCGAGCCGACCCGGTTGAGGATGACCCCGGCGATGCGGGTGCGGGTGTCGAAGGTCGAAAACCCGTGCAGCAGTGCGGCGATGCTGTGGCTCTGACCGCGCGCGTCGACCACCAGGATGACCGGGGCACCGAGCAGGCCGGCGACGTGTGCGGTCGACCCGGCGCCGGAATCGGCACCTCGGAGTCGATAGTGCCGATGCGCCCGTCGAACAAACCCATCACACCTTCGATCACCGCGATGTCCGCGCCGGCGACGCCGTGTCCGTAGAGCGGCCCGATGAGCTGCTCACCGACCAGCACCGGGTCGAGGTTGCGGCCGACGCGACCGGCGGCCAGCGTGTGATAGCCGGGATCGATGAAGTCCGGACCGATCTTGAACGGCGCGACGCGCCGGCCGGCCTGCCGCAGCGCACCGATCAAACCCGTTGCGACGGTGGTCTTTCCGCTGCCGGAGGCGGGCGCGGCTATCACCACGGCCGGGACGCTCACGGCTTCTCGCCCGGGCGCGGGCGTGCACACAGTGACGCGTCGAGCGGCGTGTCGGCGTACCGACACGCACGCTTGCGGCGGGGGGTGCTCACCACTCGATGCCCTTCTGGCCCTTGCGGCCGGCGTCCATCGGATGCTTGACCTTCGTCATCTCGGTCACCAGGTCGGCGGCTTCGATCAGCCGCTGCGGGGCGTCGCGCCCGGTGATCACGACGTGCTGAGCGCCGGGCCGGTTGAGCAGTGTCGCGACCACGTCGTCGACGTCGACCCACCCCCAGTTGAGCGGATAGGTGAACTCGTCGAGCACATAGAAGTCGTGTCGCTGAGCAGCCAACCGCCGGGCGATCTCGGCCCACCCGTCGGCGGCCGCCGACGCGTGGTCGGCGTCGCTGCCGGCTTTGCGCGTCCAGGACCAGCCGGCGCCCATCTTGTGCCATTCGACGGCTGCGCCGACGCCCTGCTCATCGTGCAGTCGGCCGAGTTGGCCGAAAACCGCTTCCTCGCCGACGCGCCACTTGGCGCTTTTCACGAATTGGAAAACCGCGATGTTCATGCCGGACTGCCAAGCCCGCAAAGCCATTCCGAAGGCCGCCGTCGATTTGCCTTTGCCCGGACCGGTGTGCACAGCCAGCACCGGCGCGTTGCGCCGCGTGCGGGTGGTCAGCCCGTCGTCGGGAACCTGAAGCGGACGGCCCAGAGGCATAAGCAATTTTCCCGGCTCAGGCGACGTGACGCACGACTTGGGTCAGGCAGTCAGCGCGCAGGTGTTCCAGCCGCACCGTCGGCGCACCCAACTGGGCGGCCAGCTGCTGCGCCAAACCCAGCCGCACGTAGGACGTCTCACAGTCCACGACCACCGCTGCCGCGCCCTCGGCGACGAGTCGGGCGGCCGCGATCCTGCTGCGGCCCAGCGGGTCCCGGCCAGCCGTGGCGCGGCCATCGGTCAGCACCACCAGCAGCGGCCGCCGCGTCCGGTCACGCACCTTCTCCCGCAGCACCAGTTGGTGCGCGGCGAGCAGCCCTTCGGCGAGCGGGGTTCTGCCACCGGTGTCGAACTGCGCCAACCGGCGACCGGCGAGGTGCGCCGAGGACGTCGGCGGCAGTAGCAGTTGCGCGCTCTGTTGGCGGAACGTGATCACCGCGACCTTGTCGCGCCGCTGGTAGGCATCGCGCAGCAGCGACAGGGCGGCGCCGCTGACCGCTGCCATGCGGTCACGGGCGGCCATCGACCCCGAAGCGTCGACGACGAAGATCACCAGGTTGCCTTCGCGGCCCTGCCGTATCGCTCGGCGCACATCGGCGGGGCCGGGCCGCACCGGGCCGGTGCCCGCGGCGTGCTCGGCGGCGGCCAGCACGGTGGCGAACAAGTGCAGGCCGTGTCCGTCGGTGGCGGTCGACGCGACCACGGCCCCGGAGGCGTTGCGCGCCCGCGACCGGCGCCCCGGCGCGCCGTCGCCAACCCCGGGCACCGTCAGCGCGCGGGTACGGAAGGTCTGCGACGGCGGAGCGCTCGGCTGTGGCGGGCGCGGCCCGGCTGCACTGTGCGAATCGTCTTCGTCAGCTGCGGAATCAGCCGGTTGGCCGCCGCCGGGCGGGTCGGGTTCGGGCTCACGGTCCCCCGGCGGTTCGTCACCGCCGGCCTGGGCCAGCGCCGCGTCGAGCTGGTCGCGGTCGATGCCGGGGTCGTCGAACGGATCGCGACGACGACGGTGCGGCAACGCCAGCTCGGCGGCGACCCGGATGTCCTGTTCGTCGACCGTGTCCGCACCGCGCCAGGCGGCATGGGCGGTCGCGGTGCGGGCCACCACCAGGTCCGCCCGCATCCCGTCGACCTCGAACGCGGCACACAATGCCGCAATGCGGCGCACCTCCTTGTCGGGCAGGACCACTCGGTCGACCAGCTCGCGGGCCTTCGTGATCCGGCGCGCCAATTCGGCGTCGGTGTCGGCGAACCGGTCGGCGAAACCCTCCGGGTCAGCCTCGTAGGCCATCCGCTGCCTGATCACCTGGGTCCGGACGTCGACGTCACGCGACGCGCGCACGTCGACGGTGAGCCCGAAGCGGTCGAGCAGTTGCGGACGCAACTCGCCTTCTTCGGGATTCATCGTGCCGATCAGCACGAAGCGGGCCTCGTGCGAATGCGAGATGCCGTCGCGTTCGATGTGTACCCGGCCCATCGCCGCTGCGTCGAGCAGCACGTCCACCAGGTGGTCGTGCAGCAGATTGACTTCGTCGACGTAGAGCACGCCGCCGTGCGCACGGGCCAGCAGCCCCGGGGAGAACGCGTGTTCGCCGTCGCGCAGCACCCGTTGCAGGTCGATCGATCCGATCACCCGGTCTTCGGTGGCGCCGATGGGCAGCTCCACCAGCCCGGCGGCGGCGCCCGCCGGCGGTCCAGCGGCGGACAGCAGCGCGGCCAGGCCACGCACCGCAGTCGACTTCGCCGTGCCCTTCTCGCCCCGGATCAGCACACCGCCGATCTGGGGCCGCACCGCGGCGAGCAGCAGCGCAAGCCGCAGCTGATCGTGCCCCACCACGGCACTGAACGGGTAGGGCTTCACCGCACCGGCTCCGCGGTCGGGTGGTGCGGCCCGTCCGGCGAGGAGGCCGGCCGCTTGTCGGCTTGCGGCGCAGGTGGACCATTTCGCACCATCGGCACGTGCGGGACGCCGCCGTCGAGGAAATCGTCGCCGTCACGAACGAAGCCGTGCTGGGCGTACATGTCGGTCAGGTAGATCTGAGCGTCGATCCGGCAGGGATAGTCGCCGACGTCGGCCAGCGCGGCGCGCAGCAACCGGGTGGTGTGGCCGTGGCCGCGGGCGCCACGTTTCGTGCACAGCCGGCCGACCCGGAACACCTTGCGGCCGCCGGCGTGCTCCTCCATCAGCCGCAATGTGCAGATCACCTCGCCGTCTGGCGTCTCCAACCAGAAGTGCCGGGTGTCGGCGAGCAGGTCACGCCCGTCGAGTTCGGGATAAGCCGAAGCCTGTTCGACGACGAAGACCTCGACCCGCAGCTTGAGCAGCTCGTAGAGGGTTCGCGCGTCGAGGTCTTTGGCCCACGCCCGCCGCAGCGCAACAGTCATCTCGCCGAGTCCGCCGGCGATGCAGGCCGGACGCCGACCTGAGGAGGCGGGCCATCGGGCCCCAGCTCCAGAACCTTGCTTCCCCACGACCACACCTCGTCGAACAGGGCCGGCTCACGGCTCAACTGCACTCCCAGCGACGGCACCATCTCTTTCAGCGTCGGCAGCCAGGACGGGTAACGGTCGGCGAAACAGCGTTGCAGCACCGCCAGCATGGCCGGTACGGCGGTGGACGCCCCTGGCGAGGCGCCCAGCAGACCCGCAATGCTGCCGTCGGCGGCGCTGACGACCGTGGTGTCGAATTCGAGCAGCCCGCCTCGGCGGCGGTCCGGCCGAATCACCTGGACTCGCTGACCGGCGGCCGCCAGTTGCCAGTCCGACTCTGCGGCGCTCGGGACGAATTGGCGCAACGTGTCGACGCGGGCCGGCTCGGAGAGCCGCAGCTGGGCGAGCAGATAGCGCAGCAGTGACCGCTGGCTGACACCGACGCCGAGCATCGACGCCACGTTGTTCGGCTTGACCGAGCGCGGCAGATCGCTGAAGTGACCGTGCTTCAGGAATTTCGGCGACCAGCCGGCGAACGGCCCGAATACCAGCCACGGCGTGCCGCCGACGAAACGCAGGTCGAGGTGCAGCGCCCCGAGCGGTGGCGCGCCCGGCGCCGGCGCGCCGTACACCTTGGCGCGGTGCGTCGCGGTGAGTTCGGGCTTGTTCGCGCGCAGGAACCTCCCACCGATCGGAAAGCCGGCGAACCCCTTGATCTCCCTGATGCCGGATCGCTGCAACAGCGGCAGCGCATTGCCACCGGCTCCCACGAACACGAATCTGGCGTTGACGTTGCGTTGCTCTGCGGTGCGCCGGTTGCGGACTCGCAGCAGCCAGCTCCCGTCGGGTTGGCGCGACAGGTCGCGCACCTCGTGACCGAACAACGCACTGGTACCGCCGTGGACGCTGAAGTCGATCAATTGGCGGGCCAGCGCGCCGAAGTCGACATCGGTGCCGTCGGGTGCCCAGTTGAGGCCGATCGGCTCGGAGAAGTCCCGGTCGGCGGCCATCAACGGCAGCCGGCGCGCGAACTCGTCGGCGTCCAGGATCAGTTCGGTGCGGGCGAACAACGGATTGCCGGCCAGCGCGTCGCGCCGACGGCGCAGATAGCCGACGCGTCCGGCACCTTGCACGAAGCTGCCGTGCGGTACCGGATTCAGGAAACCGCGGACGTCGGTGAGAAGGCCGTTGTCAGCGGCGTACGCCCAGAACTGCCGGGTGACCTGGAACTGTTCGTTGACGCGCACGGCTTTACTGATGTCGATCGAGCCGTTTCGCTCCGGTGTGTAGTTCAGCTCGCACAACGCGGAGTGGCCGGTGCCGGCGTTGTGCCAGGGGCCGCTGCTCTCTGCGGCTGCGCCGTCGAGCCGCTCGATCAGGGTGATGGACCAGCTGGGCTCCAGCCGCCGCAGCAGTGCGCCCAGAGTCGCGCTCATGATTCCGGCACCCACGAGCACCACATCGGTCTTCGCTGCCTGCGATTCTGACACCGGGTGGTCGGTCCTTCATGGTTGCCGTTTGAGTGAGGTCGAACTCAGGTTATCCCGGCGACCCGCTTCGCCCGGCTTTCAGCCGCGCTCGCGATCGACGCAGGTTTATGGCGGCGACCCGCTTCGCCCGGCTTTCAGCCGCGCTCGCGATCGATGCCCGTCCCGTCCGTCGCGGCACGATTTAAGCTGGCGTCGTGACTGGCTGGCGGCCCGATGTTCTGCCCGGCTACTGGCAGCAGACTCTGCCGCTGGGACCGGACCCGGATGGCGAGGGCGACATCGTCGCAACCCTGGTTCGCCGGGGCGCCGATGGTAGCGCCGCCGCGGCCCGGCATGCGGTCCTGGCGGTGCACGGATACACCGACTACTTCTTCAACACCGCCCTGGCCGACCACTTCGCCGACCGCGGCTTCATCTTCTACGCCCTCGACCTGCACAAGTGCGGTCGTTCGTCGCGGGCCGGCCAGACCCCGCACTTCACCACCGACCTGGTCCGCTACGACCGCGATCTCGATGAGTCGCTGGCGGCGATCGCGCGGGACACCGGCTCTGCCCAGGTTTTGGTGTACGGGCATTCGGCCGGCGGGCTGATCGCGTCGCTGTGGCTGGACCGGTTGCGGCGACGCGGCGCGACTGCGGGCGCGGGCGTGGGCGGGCTGGTGCTCAACAGCCCGTGGCTGGATCTGCCGGGTCCCGCGGTGTTGCGCTGGGCGGTCACTTCAACCGCGATCGGCGTGCTCGCGCGATTGGGGAAGACCCGGGTGGTCCGCGCCCCGGGCGTCGGTGGCTACGGCGCCAGCCTGCATCTGAACCATCATGGGGAGTTCGACTACGACCTGAGCTGGAAGCCGCTGGGTGGTTTCCCGATCAGGTTCGGCTGGTTGCACGCGATGCGCCGCGGCCAAGTCCAGCTGCACCGCGGCCTCGACGTGGGCGTGCCCAACCTGATCCTGCGCTCGGATCACACCGTGGCCGAATCCGCCGACCCGGCCGCGCTGGAATGCGGCGACGCGGTCCTCGACGTCACACACATCGCCCGGTGGGCGGGTTGCATCGGGAACCGCAGCACCGTCGTACCGATCCCCGACGCCAAGCACGACGTTTTTTTGTCGCTGCGCCAGCCGCGGCGGACGGCCTATCTGGAACTCGACCGCTGGCTCACGCACTACCTGCAAACAGACTTCGGCCCACTGGCCGACACAGACGCGGCGACCTTGTCGCAGAACGGGTGAGGTGTGTGGAAACCTACGACATCGCGATCATCGGCACCGGTTCGGGCAACAGCATTCTCGATCACCGGTACGGCGGCAAACGGGTGGCGATCTGCGAGCAGGGCGCGTTCGGCGGCACATGTCTGAACGTCGGATGCATTCCGACCAAGATGTTCGTCTACGCCGCCGAAGTCGCCCAGACGGCCCGCCGGGCCGCCCGCTACGGAATCGACGCGCACGTCGACCGGGTGCGCTGGGACGACATCGTGTCGCGCATCTTCGGGCGGATCGACCCGATCGGCATCAGCGGCGAAGACTACCGGCGGTCATCGCCGAACATCGACGTCTACGACCAGCACACCCGATTCGGGCCGGTGCAGTCCGACGGACGCTATTTGCTGCGCACCGACGCCGGTGACGAGTTCACCGCCGACAAGGTGGTCGTCGCGGCCGGTTCGCGACCACTGGTTCCGCCGGCGATCCTGCAGTGCGGCGTCGCGTACCACACCAGTGACACGGTCATGCGCATCGCCGAACTTCCCGAGCATCTGGTGATCGTCGGCGGCGGTTACGTCGCGGCCGAATTCGCGCACATCTTCTCCGCGCTCGGCGTGCGGGTGACGCTGGTGATCCGGGACGGCACGTTGCTGCGCCACTGCGACGACACCATCTGCGAACGCTTCACCCGCATCGCAGCCCGCAACTGGGAGCTGCGGACCCACCGCAACGTCGTCGGTGCGCATCAGGCCGACTCGCAGACGGTGCTGGAAATGGACGACGGGTCGAAGGTGGCTACCGACCTCGTGCTGGTGGCCACCGGCCGCACGCCCAACGGTGACCGGCTGGATGCTGAACAGGCCGGCATCGACGTGCACGACGGCCGAGTGGTCGTCGACGAATACCAGCGGACGTCGGCCCGAAACGTCTTCGCGCTCGGCGACATCTCGTCGCCCTACCAGCTCAAGCACGTCGCCAACCATGAGGCGCGCGTCGTACGGCACAACCTGCTGCGCGACTGGGACGACACCGGCTCCATGAAGGCCACCGATCACCGGTACGTGCCGTCGGCGGTATTCACCGAGCCTCCGGTCGCCACCGTCGGCCTGACCGAGAATCAGGCCGTGGCACAAGGATTCGACGTCTCCTGCGCGGTGCAGAACTACGGTGACGTCGCATACGGCTGGGCGATGGAAGACGACACCGGGTTCGCCAAGATCATCGCAGAGCGTGGCAGCGGGCGGCTGCTCGGCGCACACATCATGGGCTATCAGGCGTCGTCGCTGATCCAGCCGCTCACTCAGGCGATGACCTTCGGACTGTCCGCCCACGACATGGCGCGCGGCCAGTACTGGATTCACCCCGCGCTGCCCGAGGTGATCGAGAACGCCCTGCTCAACCTCGACTGACACACTGGCCGCGGCACAGCGGTAATAGGCGGTGTTCAGCGACGCGATCACTCACTGATGGTGCGCGTCGTAGAACTTTCCGCGAGATTTCCTTGCCGAACTGTGTCCCGCACGCCCTTACCTCGATGGCTTCTCAGGTGTAGAACGGTGCTCATGGGCCTGCCCGTGCGTGCGCGGCTTCAAGAAGTGTCGGCGGTGAGCCGCCGTGCATGAGTTGTCGCTGTGCGAGGCGATCGCCGACGTGGTCAAACCGTATGCCGGTGGTCGCCACGTCGACGTAGTCCGCGTGAAGATCGGCGCCCTGCGCCAGGTGGTTCCCGAATCTTTGTCGTTCTGCTGGGAGCTCGTCCGAGATTACGAAGACATGCCGGACACCGCGCTGGAACTCGAGTTCGTCGCCGCAGAGGTGCGGTGCCGCTCTTGTGCCCGACAGTCGACGATCACCTCCCAGTGGTGTTTGTTGTGCCCGCAGTGCGAGAGCGCCGACGTCGAGGTGCTGCACGGTGACGAGTTCCTGGTGACCTCACTGGACGTTTCATGAAAAATGCTCGCCATGGGTAGGTTTCATCGCCACGACGATGGCACCGTGCACAACCACGACCACGGCGACATGCCGCACACTCACGAGCACGCCCAGGGGGATCACAGCGGCTACGACACCGGCTCGCAGCGCATCGAAGTTCTAGAGGCGATCTTCGCCGAAAACGACGTTCGTGCCGGATATAACCGGGAGTTGTTCGAAAGCAATGGGATTCGCGCGCTCAACCTGATGAGCTCGCCCGGTGCAGGAAAGACCACGGTGCTCGGTGCCACCCTCGACGAATTGGCTGGCGAATTCGCCATCGGGGTGGTCGAGGGCGACATCGCCACCGACCTCGACGCTGCCCTGCTGGACGGGCGGGGAGCGCAGATATCTCTGCTCAATACGGCCAACGGGTTCGGCGGCGAATGCCACCTCGACGCACCGATGGTTCATCGTGCGCTGCAGAGCCTCGACCTGAGCAGTTTGGACCTGATCGTTGTCGAAAACGTCGGAAATTTAGTGTGTCCGGCGGAGTTCGACGTTGGCGAGCACGCGAAGGCCATGGTCTATTCGATCACTGAAGGTGACGACAAACCACTGAAGTATCCGGTCATGTTCCGGGCCGTGGACTTGGTGCTGCTCAACAAAATTGATCTGGTTCCTTATCTGGACACGAACCTGGATAGGTATATCGCTCATATCCGCAAGGTCAATCCGACGGCCACGATCCTGCCGATCAGCGCTCAAACCGGCGACGGCATGGCTGCCTGGTTCGGGTGGTTGCGCCGGTTTGCGGCAGGTGTTACGGCCTGAGATATCCCGCCCCTCGCAGGGGTATTCCTCAGGAACGCTGCTCGCCCCGAGCGGTGCCGGCGGAGTGGGCGGGGCCGACCTGGTCATCGTCAAGGTCGGTTTCGGGTTGCTCGCCGGCGGGTTGCTCATCGCCGGGTGATGCCGTCGCACCGCCCGGCGTGCTCTCCTGCGCCGGTGCCTTGACGGCCGACGACTCGACCGGTTTGACGCCGCCTTCGGCACCATTCTCAGCGATCGGCTTGGCTTCGGTCTGGCGCCCCTCGTAGGGCGGCACTGCCGGCTCGGCGGCCTGCGGCGGGAGGTTTCCAGCGCCGCCGACTTGGCCTTCCTCGGAGCCGCCGTGCGACGGGACCGCTTCGTCACCCGGAATTGCGCCTTCCGGCCGGTCAACAGGCCCGCCACTAGGCCGGTCGGATCCGGTGTCACGCGATCCGGGTTCGCCGCGCTCGGACTGTGGCTCCTCCGATAAATCGTTGCCAGGTGTGGTGTCTTCCATGACTCCTCCCTCTGCCCCGCCTCGCCCGCTGCGAGAAGGGGCGCTCGTCGCGTACCCGGGCGTGTGACCCGATCCACTCACCCGCGACAGCTTCACCGCCGGTACCGTTGACCGATGCCATTGCAAATCGCTTGCAGGACAACGATGCAAGTGATTCGCAAGACCGTTGATATCGAAGAGAAGGAACTGCGTCCGGCCATTGGTCCCGGCTGCAATCGACCTCCGAGACTACGCCTGGCGCAAGCCGAAGATGACGGAATTCCGAAAATCCGTATCGAATGTCCGGGTCTGCCGCCAGGCCGTTGACAAACCCAAGTTTGCCGGAGTAGACCCGAAAATTAACGCCGCGTAAGCGGGCCGACGGTCGACTCCCCCGGTGTGAGGGGTTCCAGCCTGGCCCCGGAAAGCTGCGGTATGCCAACGGAAGCAGCAGTCAAGGCAGAAGAAACTTTGATCCATGTGCTGTGGATCAACGCCGGTCTGAGTTGCGACGGTGATTCGGTGGCGTTGACTGCCGCCACCCAGCCCAGTATCGAGGAGATTGCGCTGGGCGCCCTACCCGGTCTGCCGAAGGTCGCCGTGCATTGGCCGCTGATCGATTTTGAGTGCGGGCCCAACGGCGGCGCTGACGACTTCCTCGAGTGGTTCTTCAAGGCTGACCGTGGTGAGCTTGAACCGTTCGTCCTGGTGGTCGAGGGCTCAATACCCAATGAGCAGATCAAGGACGAAGGGTATTGGTGCGGCTTCGGAAATAATCCGGCAACCGGGCAGCCGATGACCACCAGCGAGTGGCTGGACCGGCTCACGCCCAAGGCGACTGCGGTGGTCGCGGTAGGAACGTGCGCCACCTACGGCGGCATCCACGCCATGGCCGGCAACCCGACTGGCGCAATGGGAGTACCCGACTATCTCGGCTGGGAATGGAAGAGTAAAGCCGGAATCCCGATTGTCTGCGTTCCAGGCTGCCCGATCCACCCGGACAATCTGTCCGAGACGCTGACCTACCTGCTGTACATGGCGACCGGACAGGCGCCGATGATCCCGCTCGACGACGCGCTGCGGCCCAAGTGGCTGTTCGGCTACACCGTGCACGAAGGTTGTGACCGCGCCGGTTACTACGAGCAGGGCGACTTCGCCACCGAGTACGGATCGCCGAAATGCATTGTAAAGCTTGGCTGCTGGGGCCCGGTGGTCAAATGCAACGTCCCGAAACGCGGATGGATCAACGGGATCGGCGGTTGCCCCAATGTCGGCGGTATCTGCATTGGGTGCACCATGCCAGGTTTCCCGGACAAGTTCATGCCGTTCATGGACGAGCCGCCGGGCGGCAAAGTTTCGACCGCAGCGTCGGGCCTTTACGGCTCGTTGATCCGCAACCTGCGCGGCATCACCGGGCGCACCGTCGACAAAGAGCCGCGCTGGCGGCACAAAGGCACGGAACTCACTACGGGCGCCCGACGCACCTGGTAGCGACTCAACACTCATCAAAAGATCAGAGAGTGGACTTCGATGACAACGATCATCCCCCAACCGTCGCAGACTAAACGCGAACCCGGCCAACTGGTGGAGATGGCCTGGGACCCGATCACCCGGATCGTCGGCAGCCTGGGCATTTACACCAAGATCGACTTCGAGAACAGAGAAGTGGTCGAGTGCCACAGCACGTCGTCGATCTTCCGTGGTTATTCGCTGTTCATGAAAGGCAAGGACCCCCGCGACGCGCATTTCATCACCAGCCGCATCTGCGGGATCTGCGGTGACAACCACGCCACCTGTTCCTGCTACGCGCAGAATATGGCTTACGGCGTCAAGCCACCCCACCTCGGCGAGTGGATCGTCAATCTCGGCGAGGCCGCTGAATACATGTTCGACCACAACATCTTCCAGGAGAACCTGGTCGGCGTGGATTTCTGCGAGAAGATGGTCGCCGAGACCAATCCTTCGGTGCTGGCGACAGCCGAGAACACTCCAGCGCGGCACGCCGACATGCACGGGTACAAGACCGTCGCCGACATCATGCGCTCGCTCAACCCGTTCAGCGGCGAGTTTTACCGAGAAGCCCTGCAAACCAGCCGGTACACCCGGGAGATGTTCTGTCTGATGGAAGGCAGGCACGTCCACCCGTCAACGCTCTACCCCGGCGGCGTCGGCACCTCTGCGACCATCCAGTTGATGACTGACTACATGACTCGGCTGATGCGCTACGTCGAGTTCATGAAGAAGGTCGTACCCATGCACGACGACCTCTTCGACTTCTTTTACGAAGCGATACCCGGCTACGAGAAGGTGGGCCTGCGCCGCACCCTGCTGGGCTGCTGGGGTTCCTTCCAAGACCCAGAGGTGTGCAACTTCGACTACAAGGACATGGAGGACTGGGGCCGCAAGATGTTCGTCACGCCCGGTGTGGTCGTCGACGGCAAGCTGGTTACCACGTCGCTGCTCGACATCAACCTCGGCATCCGAATCCTCTTGGGCAGTTCGTATTACGACGACTGGCAAGACCAGGAAATGTTCGTCAAAACCGACCCGCTGGGCAATCCGGTGGATCGGCGCCACCCGTGGAATCAGCACACCAATCCCCGCCCGCAGAAACGCGACATGGAAGGCGGCAACTACAGCTGGGTGATGTCGCCGCGCTGGTTCGACGGCAAGGATCACCTCGCGCTGGACACTGGCGGCGGGCCGTTGGCCCGGTTGTGGGCGACTGCTCTGGCGGGTCTGGTCGACGTCGGCTACGTCAAATCGACCGGCAGCAGTGTGCAGATCAATCTGCCCAAGACCGCGCTCAAGGGCCCGGTCGAGTTCGAATGGAAGATTCCGCAGCACGGGAGCAACACGATCGAGCGCGACCGGGCGCGCACCTACTTCCAGGCTTATGCGGCGGCGTGCGCACTGCACTTCGCTGAAAAGGCGTTGGTCGAGATCAGGGCCGGCCGCACCAAGACGTGGGAGAAGTTCACGGTGCCCGACGAGGGCATTGGATGCGGTTTCACCGAAGCGGTGCGGGGTGTGCTCAGCCACCACATGGTGATTCGCGACGGCAAGATCGCCAACTATCATCCGTATCCGCCGACTCCGTGGAACGCCAATCCGCGTGACATCTATGGCACGCCAGGGCCATACGAGGATGCGGTGCAAGGGCAGCCGATCTTCGAGGAAAACGACCGGGAGCACTTCAAGGGCATTGACATTATGCGCACGGTGCGCAGCTTTGACCCGTGCCTGCCCTGCGGCGTCCACATGTACCTGGGTAAGGGCAAGACGGTCGAGCGGCTGCATTCCCCGACCCAAACGGCTACTGGGGAGTGATGGATGGCAGCTCGCCCCGAGGCGCGGCAGGAGGAGGCGCAATGGCGCTCGGCGGGCGATCGGATCCAGACGCTGCTCAACGCCATGGCGGCGGGTGGGGCCGCCGCGCGCGAACGCGCCGCGCAACTGGTCAGCGAAGTAGTTGAGCTCTACGGCGAAGGCCTGGCCCGAATACTGACACTGCTCGACGATCCGGCAGTCATTGACCGATTGGCCACCGACGATTTACTGGCCAGCCTGCTGCTGGTGCACGGGCTGCATCCGCATGATCTGCGCCGCCGGGTTTCGGACGCGCTGGAGCGCGTCCGACCCTATCTCGGTTCGCACGGCGGCGACGTACACCTGCTCGCCATCGTCGGCGACGTCGTCAAACTTCAGTTTTCAGGAAGCTGCAAGAGCTGTCCGTCGTCGGCGGTGACCCTGGAGCTGGCAGTCGAGGACGCCATCCGCGCTGCCGCACCGGAGGTTTCGTCGATCGAAGTGGTGGCAGCTGATCCGGACCCGGCCGGGAAAGTCATCCCCGCCGAATCGCTGATGGCCAGAGTTCATTCCAACGGTGCTATCTGGCATCAGGTGCCCGATCTCGCTGAGCTGGCGCCGGGCGAAGTGGGCGGCTTCGTCGTCGCCGGTTTCTCGGTGCTGGCTTGCCGTGTCGGCGACCAGGTCTACTCCTACCGTGACCACTGCCCGGTATGCGACGGGTCGCTGGTCGGCGCGGCGCTGCATCGTGGTGTCGGCGCAGAGCCAGTGTTGCGATGTCCACGCTGCCGGAGCCATTTCGACGTCGTGCATGCGGGCGCCAGCCTCGACCGCGGTTCTGATGGGCACCTGGATCCGATGCCGCTGCTGATCCGCGACGGGGTGTTGTCGATCGCGGTGCCCGCCGAAGCGATGGGGGCGCCGGCGTGAGCAGTCCCTACGACGTGCTGGCCCGCATCACGAGCAATCGGCGGGCGCCCGAGCCCGCCGGTGAACGGTGCGAGATGTGCTCCGAGCTGATCGCCGACGAGCATCAGCATGTGGTGAATGCTGCAGCGCGGCAACTGATGTGCGTGTGCCGCGGCTGCTATCTGTTGTTCACCGACTACCAAGCCGAGCTGCGCTACCGCGCGGTCCCTGACCGGTATCTCGCCTTCCCCGACTTCGCGCTGGATCGCCGCACCTGGGAGGCGCTGCAGATCCCGGTCGGTATGGCGTTCTTTTTCCGCAATTCGGTGCAAAACCGCACTGTGGCGTTCTATCCAGGACCGGCGGGCGCCACCGAGTCCGAACTCGACCTCGAGGCTTGGACAGCGATGAGCGCCGCCGAACCGCGGGTGGGACTGCTTGCCGACGACGTCGAGGCGCTGCTGGTGCGGCTGTCCGGTGGCACGGAAGCTGAGCAACCGATCTGCTACCTGGTTCCGATCGACGCCTGCTATGAGTTCGTCGGCAGGCTGCGGATGTTGTGGCGCGGCTTCGACGGTGGGCAGGAAGCCCGCGAGTTCATCGACGACTTTTTCGCCGCACTCGCCGCGCGCAGTGCGGAGCGACGAGCATGACGGACTTGTCGTTCACCGTGGTCAGCGTGACCCCGGAACCCTACGCGGCAACGCCCCTTTTGAACGCGCGCGTCCTGGTCACGGCGTCGGGTGAGGAGTCGGTGCACGCGATCGCCCTGCGCTGCCAGGTGCGCATCGAACCGCTGCGGCGCGGCTATTCCGACGAAGAGGCTGCAGGACTGACCGACTTGTTCGGGCCGCGGGAGCGCTGGGCAACCACGCAACGCACCTTCTTGTGGCAACACAGCGCCGCAATGGTGCCCGGGTTCACCGGTGCTGCCGAAGTCATCCTTGCACTGCCGTGCACTTATGACTTCGAGGTTGCGGCGAGCAAGTACCTGCACGCGTTGCGCGATGGAGCGCTACCGCTGCAATTCCTGTTCAGCGGCACAGTTTTCCTGGCGGGTGAGCGCGGCTTCTCAGTGCGACAGGTGCCGTGGGATCGTGAGGACCGCTACGACATGCCGGTCACGGTGTGGCGGGACTTGATCGGACAGCACTACCCCAACAGCGGATGGGTGCGGCTGAACCACGAGACGACGGTGGCGCTGGCCGCCTACAAGTCGGCGCAAGGACTTCTGGGCATCGATGAGGCGGTCGACGCGCTGCTGGCCGCAGCTCGCGAGGAGGTCCGATGAATGACAACTGGGACCGGGCCCGCGCCGTCGCCGACGCCGTACTCTACGAGGGCTATCTGCTTTACCCGTATCGCGCCAACTCTGGAAAAAATCAAGCTCGTTGGCAGTTCGGGGTTCTGAGCCCTCCCGGTGCGGCCGATGCGGGGATCGGTGAAGACGAGTCCCTCTCCGCGCAATTCCTCTGCCAGAACGTAGATGCCATCGGTTTGGTGGTGCGCTTCCTGCAACTGCAGCATCGCAGCGCTGAATGTGACACCGGCGACGGAGGCTTTCAGCCGGTCGACGAGCTGGCCACCGCCTCGGGGTCTTGGCTGTCCTGGGACGAGGCGGTCGAAGTCGAATTGCCTTTTGCTTTGGATCTGGCTGGGCCGTCGCAGCAATGGACGCTACCAGTGGTGGCACGAGGGGGGACAAACGTCGAACCAGTCGTCGGCGGTCGGCTGGTACGCACCCGGCAGGAAATCCGCGCGTCGCTGGACGTGACTGTCGAGCGCGACGACGGACTGCACCGGGTCACTATTCGCTTGCACAACACCGGGGCAGCAGCAACCGATAAAGACGACGCCATCGCCAGGTCGCTGATCGGCAGCCACCTTCTCGCGAAAGCTGTTGATGGAAAGTTTGTTTCGCTGATTGACCCACCGGCACATGCCGCAGCCGCGGCAGGCCGTTGCCGCCAGCACCGATGCTTCCCGGTGCTGGCCGGCCCAGCCGGTGAGAATGATCTGTTGTTGGTCTCACCGATCATCCTCTACGACCATCCCGAGATTGCCGAGCAGAGCGAAGGCACGCTCTTCGACTCATGCGAAATCGACGAGATCCTCACCCTGCGGGTGATGACCATGACCGACGGGGAGAAGGCTCAGGCTCGCGCCACCGATCCGTTGGCCGCACGGATCATCGACCGCTGCGATGCGATGTCGCCCGAAGCGATGCAGCGGCTGCATGGAGTGCTGCGCAGTCCGCGCACCGGCAGCGCAGCCGGCCATCCCGGACTCATCCCGGAGGTACCCGAAGGCGTGCAATGGTGGGATCCTTCAGCAGACAACGCAGTTCGCCCCGACATCGACGCCGTTCTGGTGAGCGGCATCCGAGTGGCCCGGGGCAGCCGGGTGCGACTGCATCCGGCCCGACGCGCCGACGCTCAAGACCTGTTCTTCTCCGGCAAGAGCGCTCGAGTCACCTCGGTCCACGAAGACGTCGATGGTAACCAGCATGTGGGCGTAGTCGTCGAGGATGATCCGGCAGCCGACCTGCACGACTGGTACGGCCGCTACCTGTACTTCGCGCCCGATGAAGTCGAACCGCTCGACGCCTGAAAAGAAAGGAATCCGGCATGGAAATACTAGGTTGGGTGTTCGTCGCCATCCTGGCGGTGATCGCTTTATTCGCAGTTGCTTTGGGGCTGCGATCGATTCCGGATGCCAGACGGTATCTGAAGATCCGGCACATGTAACGGGGCATCGGCGGCATTGTGGCGTCCCGCATCCTGGTAGCTGGCATCGGCAACATTTTCCTCGGTGACGACGGCTTCGGTCCCGAGGTGTTGCGTCATGTGCCTGAGCGGCTCGCCGAGTTGCAGGGCGTGCGCCTGACCGACTACGGAATCGGGGGTATGCATCTGGCCTACGACCTGCTCGACGGCTGGGATGCTCTTGTCCTCGTCGACGCCCTCCCCAACCGCGGATCGCCGGGAAGCGTGCACGTTTTCGAGGCCGACCACTCGTCGCTGGAAGCAACCGCGGCGATCGACGCGCACGGCATGGACCCGGCAGCGGTATTCGCCAGTCTTCGCGCCCTCGGCGGCGAACAACCGCGGACCATCGTGGTGGGTTGCGAGGTCGCTGACATCGCGGACGGGATGGGTCTCAGCGCGACCGTCGAATCCGCCGTTCCGGGCGCGGTGGCGGCGGTCGAGTCGGCGCTGGCCATGCTGTGCGACGAGCACGACGGCATGCGAAAGGCTTGAAAATGTGTCTGGGAATTCCGGGTCAAGTCGTCGAAATGCTCGACGGCTACGGTGGGCATCTCGCGCTCGTCGACGTCGCCGGTAAGACCCGCAAGGTCAATGTCGGCATGCTGCCGGAGGAGACTTTCACCCCCGGTGACTGGGTGATCATCCACATGGGCTTCGTGGTTGACAAGACCGACAAAGCCGGCGCCGAGGAGGCAATGGCCGGCCTGGAGTTGATGGGCCGGGGCCGGGACGAGCAGGAGGCCGACTTACCTCCGGCTGGCGGTCGATATGACTGAGATGTTGGTGAAATCCGCCGGCGTTCGGCAGCGGTTCACCGTGACCGGCGTCGTCCAGGGTGTCGGCTTTCGCCCATTCGTGCACCGGATAGCCAGCGAGCTGGGATTGGCCGGATTCGTCGGCAATGATTCCGGTGCGGTCTTTCTCGAAGTGCAGGGACCGGCCACCCGTATCAGTGAGTTCGGTCGTCGCCTCCGCGCGGAAGCACCGCCGCTAGCGAGAATCAGCGGCGTGTCGGTCGTCGAGATTGACACCGACGCCGCCGACGGTACCGAGTTCCGGATCGCGGAAAGCCAGACGGCCTCCACAGCTACCACAGCAATCCCGCCGGACATCGCGGCGTGCGACGACTGCCTCGCCGAACTGTTCGACCCACACGACCGGCGTTATCGGCACCCGTTCGTAACGTGCACCAACTGCGGGCCTCGATTCACCATCATCAAGGCGCTGCCCTACGACCGTCCCACCACCACCATGTCGGCGTTCGCGATGTGTGACCGCTGCGAAGACGACTACCACGATCCGCGCAACCGCAGGTTTCATGCACAGCCAATCGCCTGCCCTGACTGCGGGCCGTCGCTGTGGTTCGCCTCGACGGCTGGCCGGGTGGACGGATCGGACGCGGCGCTGGCCGCCACCCAGCAGGCGCTGGCCGGCGGTGCCGTCGTCGCGATCAAAAGCATCGGTGGCTACCACCTGGCCTGTGTGGTCGACGACGAGGCGGTCGTGAAGAAGCTTCGCGCTAAAAAGATGCGGGGCGACAAGCCGTTTGCGGTGCTGGTGCGCGACCTCGACGTCGCACGCCGTTACGCGCTGATCGACCACACCGAGGCCGCGATCATGTGCAGCCCGGCCCGGCCGATCGTTTTGCTGCGGCGGCGCCACGACGCGCTCGTCGCCGACGCCGTGGCCCCAGGCAGCCCGCTGCTCGGGCTCATGCTGCCCTATTCACCGATCCATCACCTGCTACTTGCGCCGGCCCCGGGAAGCCGTGCACCAGTGCTCGATGCGCTGGTGCTGACCAGCGCCAACCGGTCCGATGAGCCCATCTGCTTCACCGAAGACGATGCCGCGGAGCGACTTCCGTCGCTGTGCGACGCGATGCTCGACCACAACCGGCCCATCCAGGTGCCCTGCGACGACTCGGTGGTCCGCGTCTTCGACGGGCGCGAACTGCCGATCCGCCGATCCCGCGGTTACGCGCCGCTGCCAATCGACATCGGACGCGACGGCCCGGCTGTGCTGGCTGTCGGCGGCGAACTGAAGAATACGTTCTGCCTCACCGACGGCTCGCGCGCGTTCATGTCCGGGCACATCGGTGACATGGGCACTTACCAGACGCTGAGGGCGTTCGAACGCGCGGTGGGCCAGCTCAGCGGAATCCGTCACCAACCGGTGCGGTTGGCCGCCGATCTGCATCCGGGCTATCAGACGCGGAGTTGGGCCGAGCGCCACGTCGGTGACCGCCCGCTTGACCTCGTTCAACATCACCATGCGCATGTGGTGTCACTGCTGGCCGAACACGGCCGGCTCGGTGAACCGATCGTGGGGGTCTCCTTCGACGGCACCGGGTATGGCAGTGACGGAACGATTTGGGGCGGCGAGATCCTCGCGCTCGGGCGCGACAGTCACCGCTTTGCCCGCGTCGCCCACCTGATGCCGGTTCCGCTGCCGGGCGGGGATGTCGCAGTCCGCAATCCATGGCGGCTGGCGCTTTCCCAGTTGTGGACGGCTGGTGTCGATTGGACGCCGGATTTGCCGCCGGTCACCGCCGCCAACTCCGCCGAAATCGGCGTCACGCGTTCCCAGCTGGAAAGTGGCGTGGGCTGCGTTCCGTGCTCGAGCATGGGGCGGCTCTTCGACGCCGTCGCGTCCCTACTGGGGATTCGGCACCGGATCGACTACGAGGCGCAAGCCGCGATTGAGCTCGAGGTGCTCGCCGAGTCGGCCGGCGAGCCCGCGACGCCGACGTTGCGGCTGGATGTGCGCGCCACCGGGGTGCTCGACCCTCGTGGCATGATCCGCGCGATGGTGTCGGCCTTGCGCGCCGGCGTCGAACCGGCGGCGCTGGCAGCCGCTTTCCATGAAGCGATCGCCGTCGCGGTCGCGGAGGCGATCGGTCTGGTCGCCGGCGCGGTGCGGTTGGTGGGCCTTACCGGTGGAGTCTTCCAGAACGTGTTGCTGTTGCGGGCGTGCGGAGAACGGCTGCAAGAAGCGGGGTTTGAGGTGCTGACCCATCACACGGTCCCGCCGAACGACGGCGGGCTGGCGCTCGGGCAGGCAGCGATATCCGTACTGAGGGCGCTGGACTCCCAATTCGATTCAGAGGAGAGCTGATTGATGACGACCACCGCGATCGACCGCGGGTTGGGCGCCGACTTGGCCGCCGATCTGGCCGCCAGCGCGCTCACCTTGGCCAAGCGGTTCGCGGCGGGCGCCACCATGTGGTCGATCGCGCCGGGCTGGGAGCCTCACGCGCTGCACATCGCGGTCGAATTCATCCATCCGGTGATCGTGGGCAAGCGGGCATTGCCGGCCGTTGCACTGACCGGACCTGACGTGGTGGATTTGGTACGGGTGTCGGCGCGTCCCGGCGACATCGTGATTGGCGTCGGTGCTGCGAACAATGTCGAAGTGCAATCGGTGATGCGCCGATGCCCGGCCTGGGGCGCCACGACCGTATGGGTCGGCAGCGGCGAGCGGCCGAAATACGGCAGCGCCGACCATGTTCTGTGGCTGGGCGACCCCGATCCCAGGGTGCCCGCGACCGGCGGCTTCGTGCTGTTCTACCACCTGCTGTGGGAACTGACTCATGTGTGTTTCGAACACCCCGGTCTGCTCAAGCCGGCCGCCGAGGAGCAGGTGTGCATCACTTGCAGCGACGAGGGCCGCCTTGGCGAAGTGGTAGCGGTATCAGCCGACGGCATGGCGCAGGTGCGCATTGCCGGAAAACTGGCGACTGTCGCGACGACGCTGGTCGCCCCGGTCGAAACCGGTGATCTGGTGCTCGTGCATGCCGGCACGGCTATCGGCCGCGTCGGCGACGAAGATCCCGGCACAGCCGGGATCAAGGAGTGACGCCAATGAACCGCGTCGGCGACGAAGATCCCGGCACAGCCGGGATCAAGGAGTGACGCCAATGAACCGCGTGAACGAGGAGGACGGTCAATGACTGAGGAACCGACCAACTTCCTGTACCCGTTTCTGGATGCCCAGGAAGACGACCCGCAGTCGCTGCTGGCCGACCTGACTGCCTCAGCGCAAGCGAAGGCGGCCGAGAGTCTGGCGCTACGCCGATCCACCTTGGAGGAAAACGCCGAACTGCTGGCTGCTGCCGCCGCCGAGATGGCGCGCAGGTTCGCGGCGGGAGGACGTTTGTTCACTTTCGGCAACGGCGGCAGCTGCACGGATTCCATGACATTGGCAAAACTGTTCGCGCGGCCGCCAATCGGCCAGCCGCTACCGTCCTGGTCATTAACCGCCGATCAGGCGATCCTCACCGCGCTGGCCAACGACGTGGGTTACGAGTTGGTGTTCGCCCGGCAATTGATCGCACGTGCTCAAGAAAGGGATGTCGCCATTGCGATGTCGACCAGCGGCAGTTCGCCCAATTTGACGGCAGGGCTGAAGGAGGCCCGTCAACGCGGTCTGTACACCGTCGGCTTCGCCGGTTACAACGGCGGCGCCTTTGCGGAGAATCCAGATGTCGACGCCTGTTTCGTCGTTCGATCACAAAGCGTGCACCGTATCCAGGAAGCACAGGCCCTGCTGGGTTACAAGCTGTGGCTGACTGTGCATGAACAGATGGCGAAGCACGGGGTGGCGGTCGGATGAGGCGGCGGTCAGATGACTAAAAACGCAGGCGAATACCTTTCAGCCGGGCCTAGGTTCGACGAGAGCCAGGTGATCGAGCGGATCGAATCATTCCGAAGACGCCGTCCCCGTTTGCTCGACGAGCACGTGACGCTGGCGCACGGAGCGGGCGGCAAAGCGTCGGCCGCCCTGATCGACGCGGTGTTCATGGAGGCGTTTCGTAACCCGCTGCTGGAGTCGCTCGGTGACAGCGCGGTCATCGCCTTACCCGGCGGTGAGCGGATCGCCATATCGACCGATTCGTTCGTGGTGCAGCCCCGGCGGTTTCCCGGAGGATCGATCGGCGAACTCGCGGTACACGGCACAGCGAACGACCTCGCGGTGGCCGGTGCTGTGCCGCAATGGCTTTCAGCAGCCTTCGTGCTCGAGGAAGGCTTTCCCATCGCCGAGCTCAAAGAGATCGTGGCGGACATGGCAGCGGCAGCCGCGCAGACTGGTGTGCAGATCGTCACCGGTGACACCAAGGTGGTGCCCAAGGGCGCGGCCGACGGTGTGTTCGTCACCACGACGGGCGCCGGAGTTATCCCCAAGGGGCGCCAGCTGTCGCCGCGGTTGGTGCGTTGCGGCGACAAGGTGCTGTTGTCGGGATCGATGGGCGATCACGGGATGGCGGTGATGCTGGCCCGCGGCGACCTGGCCATCGAAGCTGATATCCGTTCTGACACTGCATCTTTGAGCCCTCTGGTGGAAGTATTGATGGCGGCGGCCCCGTCTACCCGCTGGCTGCGGGATGCAACCCGCGGCGGGGTGGGCACCGTATGCAACGAGCTGGCCCAGGCCTGCGGTCTGGCCGTGGTGCTCGACGAGCAGCGGCTCCCCGTGCACCCGATGGTCACTGGTGCATGCGAGCTGCTGGGCATCGATCCGCTCTACGTAGCCAACGAGGGCAAGTTCATCGCCGTCGTCGCGCCGGACGAGGCCGAGATCGGGCTCGCCGCGTTGCGGTCGCATCCGCTGGGTGCCGATGCGGCCGAGGTCGGGGAAATCGTCACCGAACCTGCGGAGACTGTCGTGCTGCGGACTGCGTTCGGAGGCTCGCGAATCGTCGACATGCTCGTCGGTGATCCGCTGCCGCGGATCTGTTGAGAGAGGACGTGGCGATCGCAAGCGCGGCGAAGCCGGGCGCAGCGGGTCGCCACCAGAGAGGACGTGGCGATCGCAAGCGCGGCGAAGCCGGGCGCAGCGGGTCGCCACGAGAGAGAAGGGACCGGAAATGTGTCTTGGAATCCCCGGGCGCATCGTTGAAATCGTCGACCCAGCCACTTATTTGGCGAAGGTCGACGTCAGTGGTGTCCAGCGCACCATCAGCGTGCGGCTACTCGAGAACGACATGCCCGAACCGGATGAGTGGGTACTGGTCCATGTCGGCTTTGCGATGGCCAAAATCGACGAGACTGAGGCGCTGCTCACGCTTGCGGCCGTAAAGAAGCTCGGTGACGCCTACGCCACCGAAATGGAAGCGTTCGACTCGTCGGCCATCGTCTGAGCGGAAGGTGTTCTATGAAATTTGTTGATGAGTTCCGCGATCCGGCCGCAGCGCGCAGACTGCTGGTTGCGATCGAGCGCCTGGCCGGTCAGGCCGGCGAGCACTTCAAGTTCATGGAGGTATGTGGTGGGCATACGCACACCATTTACCGGCACGGCATCGAGCATCTGCTGCCGGAAAACGTCGAACTGGTCCACGGTCCCGGCTGTCCCGTGTGTGTGATCCCGATGGGCCGAGTCGATGACGCCATGTGGCTGGCTCAGCAACCCGACGTAGTCTTCACCTGCTTCGGCGACATGATGCGGGTACCCGGCTCACACGGCAGTCTGCTCGACGCCAAAGCCCGCGGCGCCGACGTGCGATTCGTCTACTCACCGCTGGACGCATTGAAGATCGCGGCCGATAAGCCGGACAAGCACGTGGTGTTTTTCGCCGTCGGTTTCGAGACGACCGCACCTTCGACCGCGGTGACGCTGGTGCGCGCACGGGAGCTGGGCGTGCGCAACTTCAGCGTGTTCTGCAACCACGTCACGATCGTGCCGCCAATCAAGGCCATTCTGGAATCTCCGGACCTGCGGCTCTCCGGCTTCATCGGACCTGGACATGTTTCGACCGTCGTCGGGAACCGGCCGTACCGGTTCGTGCCAGAGGTGTACGGGAAACCCTTGGTTGTCTCCGGATTCGAACCACTGGATATCCTGGCGTCGGTCGCGATGCTGCTGACTCAGATCCGTGCGGGCCGCTGCGAGGTGGAGAACCAGTACTCGCGGGTGGTGCCCGAACACGGCAACCCGGCGGCGCTTGCGTTGATGGGCAAAGTATTCGCGCTGCGTCCACACTTCGAATGGCGTGGGCTGGGGTTCATCTCGCAGAGCGCGTTGCGGTTGAGCGACGATTTCGCGGACTTCGACGCCGAACTGCGTTTCGCGATGCCCGGTGTGCGAGTCGCCGACCCCAAGGCATGCCAATGCGGCGAGGTGCTCAAGGGTGTGCTCAAGCCTTGGGAATGCAAGGTATTCGGCACCGCCTGCACCCCGGAGACGCCCATCGGCACCTGCATGGTGTCCCCCGAGGGAGCGTGTGCGGCTTACTACAACTTCGGCCGGATGCATCGCGACGCAGTCAAGCTCGCGGGGTCCGCCGGGCGGGCGTGAGCGTGGCGGCACCGTCTGTTGACACTCGGGGAACGGAGATGTTCGCCCGTTACGCCTATGCTCCCAATGCCCTGGGGTATTGCGGTCCGCCGCTGGCGACGACGCTACGGGACGGTTCGGTCGAGGACGTGCGGATCGCCGCGACGAAGTTCTCCGGCGCCTGGCCCTATCTGCTAGTGCTATCGAAGATGACAGGCATCGCCGATCCGCTGGATCACCGACTCGTCGAGTCGTACTGGCTTGGCGGTGGTGTCGGCGCCGAGCTGAACCCGTACGAGTTCGTTGACGAGTTGCTCGCGATCATCGGCCCGCAGGCGCGCCGCTATTGGTCGCATCTGAGCCCGGAGTTGGCGGACGAGGTGGCGGCCAATCACTGCTTCCATGTCTTTGCGGTGTACCCGTGGTCACGGTTGCTGGGCCGGGGCCTCGATGAGCATCCGCTGAGCGTCCTGGAAAACTGCCGGATCACCTCGGGCACAGTGCTTTCCCGCGACGGCGATCATGCTCAGGTCATGTGTCGAAAGCTTGTCTGGGACGGTCACGCGTTGATCCTGTGCGAACCGTCGGTGCGTCGACTCGACGTCTGGGTCGACGGGTACAGCGCGGTGCCCGATGTGGCGGCCGGCAACCAAGTCGCGATTCACTGGGGCCGGGTGTGTGGCCGGTTGCGGCCCGAGCAGGTTCGGGCGCTGGCCGACGCCACCGAACGGCAGCTTCGGGTGACCAATCAACGCCTGGCGCGGACCTAGATTGGTTGGTATCCGGCAGGCTGACCGCCCCGGCTCAGCGCTGACCCGCTTGGTCCCCCGTTGCCTGGCATTGCGGGCACAGGCCGTGCAAGGTCAGACCGGCCCGCTCGGACAGCGTGAAAGAACTGCCCGCCATCGCGTGCTTTAAAGCCGAAGTCAACTGTCCCGCAGGCACTTCGATGATGGAGCCGCATTGGATGCACACCGCGTGATGGTGTGGCTGTGCGGCCAACCCGTAAGTGGTGACGCCGTTTTCGAGGGTCAGCGCGTGCAGCACACCCTGATCGACCAGCGTGGTCACCGTCCGGTAGATCGTCGCCAGGTCCGGGGACTGCGCGTCGGCGGGCAGACACTCGCGCAACCGCTGGTCGATCTCGGCGACCGACAGATGACCGTTGACCGACTCGAGCACCGCGAGCACCGCGATTCGCGACGCCATCCGTCGCAGCCCGTGGGCGCGCAGTAGCTCACCGATCCGCTCGATGACGGCCGGATCCAGAGCCGATGACTTGGCCACCGAGCCATTATCGCGCCTGGGTGGGTGTGACCGCACGAGATCGCGCGCCCGCTTGTCGTCTTCTGCGGTTGACCGCAATCACCGCTCCCCCGCTGCACCGCTACCTGCGAATAACTTGCAGCAATACTGCGGAAATGCCACAAGACGGTGGTGTGCGGTTTACCGTTTTTTACAGCCGGGGGGCTTCCGACGCGGAGGGGGCGCGACATGCTCGGTGGTCGCCCGGACGGGCAGTCATCGGCGCGGTGGAAAGCTCCGGGCGCGGTCACGCCGGACGAGTTGTTGCGGCTGGCATCCATGGCCGCGGTCATTGTCGCGCTGCACCTCATCGGTTGGATCACTTTGATAGTGGTCGTCGAACCGGCTCACTTCAGCCTGGGCGATCGGGCATTCGGCATCGGCATCGGCGCTCACCGCCTACACGCTGGGATTGCGCCACGCGTTCGACGCCGATCACATCGCCGCCATCGACAACACCACCCGCAAGCTGATGAACGACGGGAACCGCCCGCTCAGCGTTGGGTTCTTCTTCTCGCTGGGCCACTCCTCTGTGGTCTTCGGATTGGCGCTGCTGCTGGCGCTGGGCCTGAAGACCATCATCGGTCCGGTCAAGCAGGACTCATCGGCGCTGCACCACTACGCCGGTCTGATCGGAACGGCGGTCTCTGGAGTCTTCTTGTATCTGATCGCGCTCATCAACATCGTCATCCTGGCCGGTGTCCTGCGGGTCTTCGCACGGATGCGCCGCGGCGTCTACAACGAGGCCGAACTGGAAGAACGGCTCCACAACCGCGGATTGCTCAACCGGTTCCTCAGCCGGTTCACCCAATCGATCACCAAGTCGTGGCACATGTACCCCCTTGGGGTATTGTTCGGGCTCGGCTTTGACACCGCGACAGAGGTCGCACTGCTGGTCCTGGCGGGAACCAGTGCGGCTGCCGGCCTGCCCTGGTACGCGATTATGTGTCTGCCCGTGCTGTTCACCGCAGGAATGTGCCTACTCGACACCATCGACGGCTCGTTCATGAATTTCGCTTACGGCTGGGCTTTTTCCAATCCCGTGCGCAAGGTCTACTACAACATCACCGTCACCGGCTTATCGATAGCAGTCGCGCTGCTCATCGGCACTGTGGAACTGCTTGGGCTGATGGCTGGTCAACTCGGTTGGAGCGGCCAATTCTGGGATGAGATGAGCGGCATCGACCTCAACGCCATCGGGTTCCTGATAGTCGGCATGTTCGTCGTCACCTGGGCCGTCGCCTTACTGGTTTGGCGCTACGGCCGAATCGAGGAGAAGTGGGCCCCTGCTTCCAAACTGCTCGACAGTGGCGCGGATGTGAGGTGATATGCCGGTAGCTCACGGAACGGCGTCGAAAGTCAGTCTGCGGACCCACGACGTGGACGAAGCTCGGGCGATTATGAAGGATCGGGTCTCTCGACACATCTTGCGCACGCTGGACCGGCCAGGACGACAACTTGATTTCCGTCTTCGCCAGGCACAGCTGGATGGCATCACGTTCCTCGAGGTTTCATACGGCCGTGGCGTCGAAATTGTCACACCAGGGCCCGTGGACTTCTATGTACTGCAGCGAACGCTGGAAGGGACCTGTGAAATCAGCACGCGCTCAGCCGAACTGGAAGTCGGCCCCGGAGATTCGTATGTACTGAATCCGGCCACAACCTACCGCAAACGGTTGAGCGCTGATGCCGCCCAGCTGATGATCCTACTTCCACGCGGCCCAATAGAGCAGCTTGGGGGCGTCGAAACCGACAAGCAGCCAATCGTTTTCACGGAATTTGCTGAGCCGCTGCCCGCCGTGCTCGACAACCTGGTCAAGTTCTTCTGGCGGGATATCACGACCGATCACCGCACGCGCTCAAGCGCCGTCGACCGGAGCGCAAGCAGGCACCTCATGACAGCGGTGCTGCATTTGCTTCCCAATTCGGCGAACGCGGACTTCGCACCAAGTGATGTACCGGCATGTTTGCCTCGCGCCGACCAGTACATTCGACGAAACCTTGCTCAGCAGATCGAACTGGCGGATATTGCCGACGCAGCCGGTGTCAGCACCCGGGCCCTTGAAACCGCGTTCCGCCGCTGCTGGCGCACGACGCCGGTGGCTCACGTTCGCAATCTGCGGCTGGACGCCGCCCGTAGGATGCTCACTCATCCGGTGGCCGGAATGTCCGTCACAGATGCTGCGCTCGCTGCAGGCGTCACGCACCTAGGTCGTTTCTCGCAAAGCTACTTTCGTCGATACGGCGAACTTCCCTCCAAAAGCCTCAGCCGCGCACTTGCAACCACCAACTGACCCAGCCACCGCAGATTCGCTCCAACGGTGTACCTGCACTGCCTGATTCGAGGAATTGCGTGGCGTAAGTCCGGCGCGTCGAGTCTCTGGATGAGATCGATTAACGGACGAACAACGAGAAGTGGATAGTCGGTGTCATCGGCGGATAGCAAGCTTCCACTGCAGAAGCGCATCCTTTTCCCGACACTCAAAAACCGGCAAGCGACGCTGTTTCTCAAAGGAGAAGTCCATGTCTTTCGTCACGACACAACCGGCGATGTTGACCGCGGCGGCGGGTAATTTGCAGGGCATCGGTTCCGCGATGAGCGCCGCGAACGCGGCTGCAACACGCCCGACCACCGGGATCGTTCCCGCGGCCGCTGACGCGGTATCGGCGCTGACGGCTGCGCAGTTCGCCGCACACGCCCAGATGTATGTGGCTGTCAGCGCTCAGGCCGCGGTTATCCACCACATGTTCGTGACGAACCTGGCGGCCAGCGCCGTCTCGTACACGGCCACCGAAGCCGCAAACGCAATCGCGGCCGGCTAAAGGGTAGCAGTGGATTACGGCGCCTTAGCGCCGGAAATAAATTCCGGTCTGATGTATGCCGGCCCTGGTACAGGGCCGATGTTGGCCGCTGCTGTGGCCTGGGACGGGTTGGCGTCTGAGCTGGACTCGACGACGAGCTCCTACTCCTCAGTCATCTCAGGACTGACCAGTGGCTGGCGGGGTCCGGCTTCAGCGTCGATGGCGGCCGCAGCCGCACCCTATTCGGCTTGGATGAGCACCACCGCAACCCAGGCGCAGCAGACGGCCGCACAAGCCAAGGCGGCCGCCGGCGCCTACCAGACGGCGTTCGCGATGACGGTGCCACCGTCGGTCATCGCAGCCAACCGCAGCCTGCTGGCGACGCTGGTCGCGACGAATACTCTCGGCCAGAACACTCCGGCGATCGCGGACACCGAGGCGCACTATGGCGAAATGTGGGCTCAGGATGCCGCCGCGATGTACGGCTACGCCGGCGATTCGGCTACCGCGTCGGTCCTGACGCCGTTCACTGCGCCGCCACCGACGACCAACCTCGCCGCCGCGATGGCCCCAGCCGCCGGCACGTCGGCACAGACGCTCACCGCGGTTCCCAGCGCACTGCAGGGGCTGGCCGCACCGGTGGCATCATCGGCCACGGCGTCGTCCACGTCGGTGCCGTCCGGACTGGTGACCATTTTGGACACGCTGACAGGCAACGGATCGGGGTCGGGTTCCTCCGCGATCTTCAACGACTTGTTCAGCTCCAGTGGCCTGGGACTCAACGACAATCTGTGGAACACCATCTTCTCGTCGGGGTTCTACATGCCCGGCAACTGGCTGGGCACGATGATGGACTTCATGGGCATGGCCGACCTCACCCAGGCCGAAGAGGTGGTGGGTGGCGCGGCGGCCGGGGCGGACGGGCTCGGCGGCGCGCTGGGGGTGGGCGGCTTGGGCGGGGCCGCGGCTGGGGTCGGCGGGGCTGTTGCAAACCTGGGCACACCGGCGGCGGTGTCAGCGGGCCTCGGGCAGGCGGCCACTATCGGCGGGATTTCGGTGCCACAGGCTCTGGTGCCGGCCGCCGAAGCGCTGGGACCCGCAGGTGGGCTGTTGGGCAGCACGCCCGTGGCCGCATCCCCGGCCGTCGCGGCGGGCATGCCGATGTCTCCGCTGTCGGCGATGGCCGGGATGAGTGCGAACGGATTGCACGGTGGCGCGCTTCCAAGGTACGGCTTCAAGCCGACCGTGATAATGCGTTCACCGGTCGGCTGATCCGCGGCTGCTGCCCGGCAGCTGACAGACTGGCCAGGTGCCCGGTTCGATCTGCGACGTGCTGCCCGCCGCCGCCGGGATGCTCGGGGTGCGCGACAGCGTCGACGCGTTGTCCTTGACCGAGACGCTCGGCGAGGTACGCCGGGTGGCGGTGCTGCTCGTCGACGGGCTGGGCTATCACCTGCTGCCTGAGCTGACCGGCGACGCACCGCTGCTCGCCTCGGTGCTCGCCGGCGGCGAAGGCCGACTCGACGAACTGGCCTGCACTTTCCCGGCGACGACGCCGACCAGCCTGGTGTCGCTGACCACCGGCGCCCGGCCGGGCCGGCACGGAATCCTCGGCTTCACCGTGAAGCTGCCCGCCAGCGACCAGGTGCTCACTCACATCGCCTGGCGGGGCAATCCGTCCCCCGCGCTCTGGCAACCGGAGCCGACGTGGTTCGAACGCTTGACTGCCGCCGGAGTCAGCGCCCGGGCCCTGCTGCCGGCGCAGTTTTTCGGCAGCGGCCTCACCGACGCGGCTTACCGCGGCGCGCAGCTGCACGCAGCGCACCCCGGTCTGGAATACGCCCGTCAGATCACCGACGCCTTGGCCGCGACGCCGGGCCTGGTGTACGCCTACACCGCCGAGCTGGACACCGCAGCGCACCTGTTCGGGATCGGGGCTCCGCAGTGGCATGCAGCGGCGGCCGGCGTCGATGCTTTGCTGGCGCGGCTGGTCGAGGCGCTGCCACCGGACGCGGCGCTGCTGGTCACCGCTGATCACGGCGGAATCAACGTCCCGCCCCAGTCCCGTGTCGACGTCGACGGCGATCCGCGACTGGCCGCCGGTGTGCGGGTGATCGCCGGTGACCCCCGGGTGCGCTACCTGCACACCGAACCGGGGGCGACGGCCGACGTGCTGGCGGCTTGGCGGTGGGTCCTCGACGGACGGGCCGAGGTCTGCAGTCGCGCCGAAGCAGTGGCGGCCGGGTTCTTCGGCGACGTCCGGCCCGAGCACCTCGCACGCATCGGGGACGTCGTCGCCGTCTGTCTGGGCGACACGGCGGTGCTGGCCAGCGACCACGAACCACCGGAGGTGGGGCGCCTCATCGGCATGCACGGTGCGGCGACCCCGGCGGAGACGGCTATTCCGCTGATCGCTTTCCGGGGGTGAACCGGAATGCTACGTGGCGGAGTTCTCGGCGCGCGACCGAGCGGCGTCGACGACGGCGGTGAAAAGCCGCAGGTCGTCGAGGGATTCTTCGGGATGCCACTGTACGGCGAGGGTGAAGTCCTCGCCGGGCAGTTCGACCGCCTCGACGATTCCGTCGCTGTCCCAGGCGCTGACGACGAGGCCGTCGCCGAGTTCGGCGATGGCCTGGTGGTGGTAGCACTTCGCGTTCACCGCTTCCCCCACCAGCGCGGCCAGCCGAGTTCCGGGCACCGTTCGCACCGGCATGGCGGCGAACACGGCATTGCCGAGCCGATGCCCGCCCTGCCCGACGAGGTCGGGCAGGTGCTGATGCAGCGTTCCGCCGAGCGCGACGTTGAGAACCTGGGCCCCGCGACAGATGCCCAGCACCGGCAACTTCCGGTTCAGCGCCGCCCCCAGCAGGGCGAACTCCCACGCGTCGCGATCCGCACCGGGCTGGTCGGTGGCCGGGTGCGGCTGTTGGCCGTATTGCATCGGGTCGATGTCTTTGCCGCCGGTGATCACCAGCGCGTCGATCCGGTCGATCACCCGGTCGGCGATGCCGGCGTCCGCCGGTTGGGGTGGCAGCAGCACCGCGACGCCGCCGGCGAGCGTGACGCCCCGAAAGTAGACGGCCGGCAGGAAGCTGGCGGAAACATTCCAGATTCCGGTCTGCGCCTGGTCGAGGTAAGTGGTCATGCCGATCACCGGCCCGACCTGTGCAGCGCTACCTGACCCCACGCATCGTTGTTACCAGGTGCTGGTGCGGAGCACGATTTCCGCGGCCAGTTGCGCGGTCGACTCGTGCACGTTTCGGCGGCCCAGCAGCTCTGCCACCCGGTAGTCGGCGTAGACGAACCGCTGGCTGGCGTCGGCGACCGCCCGCGCGGCGGGCGAGCTGACCAGCACGGTGGTATTGATTTCCACCGGCGGGCAGTGTTCGTCGCGGATGACGCCGGCCAGGTCGGGGATCCGCGGATGCCCGCGGTCGATGGCGATCAGTCCGGTGAAGCGGTCGAGCCTGGTGGCCGCCAGCTCCCAGGCCACTTCCCCGCCGGTGCGATCACCGACCAGCACCCCCCATTGGATCTCCAGCGCGTCCAGGATGCCGACGACAGACTTCGGCGTCAGTCGCGGGTCGGGACCGACGACCAAGGTGCGCAGCGATGCGGTGTGCAGGCGCTCGCAGACCGCGTCGTAGGCGGCGAGGGCCCGCTGCGCTGCCCCGAGCAGCACCACGACGGAGCCGTTGTCCGGGCCGGTGATTCCAACCGGAATGGGGAACCCGTCGACGGTCGTCATCATCGTCGAAGGCACTTCCGCAAGCTACGCCACCGACGTTCTCCTGCGCATCGTTTCGACGAGTCTCTTAACGAAGTCAAAGGGCTTGCCGCGGCGTGCCCTCAGTTTTCCGCAACATGGATGTAACTCGCGCACAATCTCTTTCGCGATGCGCGTGATTGTCAGTTGCACAGCGAGAAGACGACGGTGGGACGCGGCGGCGCTCCGTGCTGCACCAGGTCGGCGACCGCAGCGACGTCGACATGCGCGGCCAACATGTCGGCCATCAGGTCCAGTTGAACGTCGCGGCGCGCCGCGACGTCGGTGTCGTCGGCGACGACGAAGCCGTGCCGCTGCGCTGCGGTCGCCGCTGCGGTCAACCACTTTCGTCGAAAGGCGTTGTTGTCCAACAGGCCGTGCCAGTGGGTGCCGAACACCCCGGCACGTCGGTAGCCCTGCGGGGCTCCGTCGGCCTCGAACCAACCCGGCTCCGAGCAGCGCGCCACCCGGCCGTGGTGTATCTCGTAGCCGGTCAGCGGAGTTTGCCAGCGCCGCAACACCTTTTCTGCTCCAAAGACGACGTCGGCGTCGAGCAGGGCCAGGCCATCGACTTGTCCGCACCGGCTCTCCACCCGGTCGTCGATGGTCCGGCACAGCATCTGGAAGCCACCGCAGATTCCCAGTACCGAGCGGCCGGCGTCTGCGTGCGCGACGACGGCCTGTGCGAGGCCCTGCTCGCGAAGCCAGCGCAGGTCGGCCACTGTCGCCTTACTTCCGGGCAGCACGACGACATCGACGTCGGCCAGGTCGGCCGGGTCGGCAACCCAGCGCACCAGCACACCGGGCTCGCAGGCCAGCGCCTCGATGTCGGTGGTGTTGGAGATCCGCGGCAACCGCACAGCGGCCACCCGCAACCATTGGTCGCCGCGCGGGCGCTGCGGTGCGCCCAGCACCCGGTTGGCCACTACCGAGACGGAATCCTCGGCATCGAGCCAGAGCTCCTCGGCGTAGGGCAAGACCCCGTAGGTCGGGCGGCCGGTCAGTGTCGCGAGCTGCTGCAACCCGGGCGTCAACAGCTGCGGGTCGCCACGGAACTTGTTGACGATGAAGCCGGCGATGAGCGCCTGGTCGGCGGGTTCAAGCACTGCGACCGTACCGAATAGATGCGCGAGCAGACCGCCGCGGTCGATGTCGCCGACCACGACGACCGGCAAACCGGCGGCCCGGGCCAGCCCCATGTTCGCCACATCGGTTGCGCGCAGGTTGATTTCGGCCGGTGATCCGGCACCTTCGCAGATCACCACGTCGAAGTCGGCACGCAACCCGCGTAATTCGTCGACGACCAGCTGCGCCAGCCGGTCGCGGTGGGCCAGATAGCCCGCGGCGGTCACCGACTCCGCGACCTGACCGCGGACCACCAACTGCGAGGTCCGGTCGCTGCCGGGTTTGAGCAGGATCGGGTTGAACCTGATGCTGGGTGGCAGCCCTGCGGCCCGCGCCTGCATCGCCTGGGCCCGGCCGATCTCGCCACCTTCGACGGTGACCACCGAGTTGTTCGACATATTCTGCGCCTTGAACGGCGCGACCCGAAGCCCCTTGCGCGCCAGCAACCGGCACAGACCGGCCACCACCATCGATTTGCCGGCATCCGAGCTGGTTCCGGCAACCAGCAGCGCCCCGTTCACCTTCCTACGGCGGTGCTCGCCCGGCCGCGCCCGGCCACCAGACGCAAAAGCATCCGTTTTTCGCCAGAAACCGGGGCTTTTGCGTCTGCTGGCGGGAAACTCCTCACGGCAGCGTCAGGATTTCGACGCCGCTGTCGGTGACCAGCAGGGTGTGCTCGAACTGCGCGGTCCACTTGCGGTCTTTGGTGACGACTGTCCAGCCGTCGTTCCAGATCTCGTAGTCGAGCGCACCTAGGTTGATCATCGGCTCGATGGTGAAGGTCATACCCGGCTCGAGGATGGTGTTGACTGCGGGCTGGTCGTAGTGCAGGACGACCAGGCCGTTGTGAAACGTGGTGCCGATTCCGTGGCCGGTGAAGTCGCGGACGACGTGGTAGCCGAACCGGTTCGCGTAGGACTCGATGACCCGGCCGATCGCCGACAGCGCGCGGCCGGGGCGGACGGCTCTGATCGCGCGCATAGTGGCCTCGTAGGTGCGTTCGACCAGCAGTCGGTGCTCCTCGCTGACGTCGCCGGCCAGGAAAGTCGCGTTGGTGTCGCCGTGCACGCCATCGAGGTAGGCGGTGACGTCGATATTGACGATGTCGCCGTCCTCGATGACCGTCGAATCCGGGATGCCGTGGCAGATCACCTCGTTCAACGAGGTGCAGCACGACTTCGGGTAGCCCTTGTAGCCCAACGTCGACGGGTAGGCGCCGTGGTCGACCATGTAGTCATGTGCCACCCGGTCCAGGTGATCGGTCGGCACGCCGGGCGCGACCGCTTTGCCCGCCTCGGCCAGCGCGCCCGCCGCAATCCGGCCGGCGACGCGCATCTTCTCGATGACCTCCGGGGTCTGCACCCAGGGCTCGGTGCCTTCGCGCACGGTCGGGCGACCGACGTACTCCGGGCGCGGGATCGATGCCGGCACCGGCCGCGTCGGGGTTTGCACGCCGGGCGACAGGGCGGTGCGAACGGACATGCGGTCAGATTACCGCTCGCCGCCGATGCCGACCGGGCACCGGCCTGCCGAAAAGGCGGCCCGACGAACCCCGCTCAGACGAGCTCAGCTCAGGTCAGGTAGTCGCCGGGCAACTGCTGAAGCATGAACTTCAGCATCCGGACTGCGTACTCCGAGCCGCCGCCGCCCACGATTAGCGCGGCGAAAGCCAGGTCCCCCCGGTACCCGGCGAACCAGGCGTGTGAGCCCCCCGGAAACTCGGCTTCACCGGTCTTCCCGAACACCGCCCCGCAGTCGGAGATGTCGGTGGCCGTTCCGTTGGTCACCACCAACCGCATCATCGGACGCAGCCCGTCGAGCATCTTCTCGCTGATGTCGGTGTTGTCGCCGGTGACGGTGGTGGTGCGGCCTTCGATGAGCCGCGGCACCGGCGTCCGGCCAGCGGCCACCGTCGCCGCGACCATCGCCATCCCGAACGGACTGACCAGGACCCTGCCCTGGCCGAACCCGTCTTCGGTCCGCTCGGACTCGTCGACTGTCGGAGGCACCGAACCGGTGACCGTCGGGATGCCGTCGACCTCATAGTCGCGGCCCAGGCCGTACTGAGCGGCCGTCGTCGTCAGGCCGCGGGGCGGCATCCTGCTGGCCAGCTCGGCGAACGTGGTGTTGCAGGAGCTGGCGAAAGCACGCGCCATCGGCACCACGCCCAAGTCGAATCCGCCGTAGTTGGGAATGGTGCGCTGGCCGATGTCCATGTGACCGGGACAGCTCAACATGGTGTTCGGGGTGGCCATGTCGCGCTCGATGGCCGCGCCTGCGGTGACCATCTTGAACGTCGAGCCGGGCGGGTAGAGCCCGGTAGTGGCCAGCGGGCCGTTGGCGTCGGCCGCGGCGTTCTGGGCGACCGCAAGGATTTCGCCGCTCGACGGCCGGATCGCGACGATCATGGCCTGCCGGCCCTGATTGTCGACGGCGTGCTGGGCGGCGTTCTGCACCGCCCGGTCCAGGCTGATGGTTACCGACGGTGCCGGCGACGGCTCGACCTCGTTGAGCACCGCGACGTCGACACCGTTCTGGTTGACGCTGACGATTCGCCAGCCGGCTTGCCCGTCGAGTTCGCTGAGAACTGCTTTTTTCACCTCGTTGACGATCGCCGGGGCGAACAGGTCGTCGGTCGGCAACAGGTCGGCCTGCGGTGTGATCACCACACCGGGCAGGTTGCGAACCAACGGAGCCATTCGGTCGTTGTCGTCCTTGCGCAGCGTGATCAGGCTGAACGGTTTGCCGGTGGCGCTGGCCTGCTCGGCGATCAATTGCGGGTCCAGCGTGTCGTCGAACGGTCGCAGGGCGTCGACCACCGCGTGCGCCGTCGCGATCAGATACGGGCCGGCCTTGCCGGCGTCGAGCGAATAGTGATAGACGTTGCCCGGCGCCAGCACGTCAGTTCCGCCGACCTCGTTGACCGAAGCCCGCTGCGGTGGGTCGGCGCGCAGCGCCAGCATCTGATGCTCGCCGAGCCGCGGGTGCAGATCAGTGGTGTTCCAGCGCACCTGCCAGCGGCCCTCGTAGCGGGCCATCTGCAGCTGTCCGTCGTAGGTCCAGTTCCGCTTCTTGGGTAGCTGCCAGGTGTAGCGGTAGTGGATGGTGCCGGTGTCCTCGGTGTACTTCGAGCCGAGAATTTGCGTGTCGAGGTGGCTGGCCTGCAGCCCGGCCCACGCCGCGTTCAGCGCCTCACGCGCTTCTTCCTCGCTGTCAGTGGACTGTGCGGCGCGCGCGGTGTCACCCACGGCCAGCGCGGAGAAAAACCGCTCAGCGGCCGGCAGCGGCCCGTCGGGCCGCGGAGTGCAGCCCTGCACGGCGGCGCCCGCTGCCAGTACCACGGCTGTGACTTGCGATACCAGTGTGACTCGAGTTGTCATTGAGGCTGATGTTAGAGCGATGCCTCATTCTGAGACGGCGACACACCGAGATCGCGTCGTTATCGGCGTCGAGCCGGCTGGTGCCCAGCCGGTTGGGCCCGCTGGCTGTGCCTGAACCTGCGGCGTGCCAGACCCAGCGATCAGTCCACGATTGCGCCGCCCAGCAGCGAGCTGACCAGACCGGTGATGATGTCGTCCGGAGCAACGACCAAAAGGTTGGCGATGCCGAAGTCGTCAGCTGTCAGAGCAGCGGAAAAATCGCCGAGGCCGAAGTCGGTTGCAGCGGTGCCGAATAAGCCCTGAGCGTCCGCGACATCCCCTTGAGCGTACTCGAGGCCTTGGGCGAAGTTGACCGGAACGTCTACAGGCGTCAGGAAGTACGTCGGACCAACTTCCGGGCTGCCCGTCAACGCGTCGAATCCGTTCAAGAAGGCGGTGTTGGCCGGAGCGAAGGTGAAGTTGTCGAAGCCAATCAGGCTGTTCGAGAAACCGTCTTGGCTGTCTCCGATGCTGAAGTCATATTGAGCGTCCCCAAAATTGGACTCACCTCGATAGAAGTCGGACTGAACAAAGCTGGCGATGTCGCTGAAGGGATCGTCGGGCTGGGCTTGCGCGCTCGGTGCTAGGGCCAGCTGGCTAAATGCGGCGAGCATCAGTCCGCCGGCGGTGGCACCCAGGCCGGCAACGGTCAGTTTGCGGCGGCGGTCGTGGATTGTTGATTCCAGGCTCATGAAAGGCTCCTCGGTAGGTAAGGCTCGAATGCTTAGCGGGTGTTAAGTGGCGACTAAGCAACTGCTGAACACATCCTCTGCACGTCGAGGCATCCGATCAATAAGGGTTTTCCCTACACTTTCGGGCGCCAGGCGCTCCCGGCTCACAACCCGCCATTAGACGCTGTACCCGCCGGCCAACTCGTCGACCAGATCGACGCGACGTCGGAAAAGTGCGAGAGGCGACGTGCCCGACGTCGACCTCGGCGCAGCAGACGCTAGTCCACCAGCACCGTCGCGAAGGCGCCGACCTCGCGGAACCCAACGCGGGCATAGGTGGCGCGCGCAACGGCATTGAAGTCGTTGACATACAAGCTGGCGATGCGCCCGGTCCCGACGATGACGGCGGACAGCGTGGCGGTGCCGGCAGCGCCGAGCCCCTGCCCTCGCCGCTCCGGATGCACCCAAACCCCTTGAATCTGACCGACTGCCGGCGACTGCGAGCCGACTTCGGCCTTGAAGATGACCTCGCCGTGCTCGAAGCGCGCCCACGCCCGGCCGGCGGCGATCAGGCCGGCCACCCGGCGCCGATAACCGCGACCACCGTCGCCGATACGCGGGTCGACGCCCACCTCACCGATGAACATGTCGACCGCGGCCACCAGGTAGGCGTCGATCTCGTCGGCCCGTACCTGGCGCACCTCGGTGTCCAGCGCACAGCCGGGCATCCGGTTCAGCGCCAGTAGGGGCTGACGGTCCCGCACGTCGCGGGCTGGTCCCCACCCGGGTTCCAATCGCCGCCACATCGGCAGCACCAACTCGGCGCGGCCGACCAGCGACGAGCACCGCCGCGCACCGCTCATCGCTTCATCGGCGAACGCCTTGAGATCATCGGGCCTGCCGCGCAGCGGGATCAGATTGGCCCCGGCGTAGCACAGGGACTCTTCGGTGCCGCGCCTGGTCCACAACTCTCCGCCGATTGCGTGCGGATCGATCCCGTAATCGGCTACCCGCGCGGCGACCATGCACGATCCGACCGGATCGTCGTCGAGGACGCGACGCACTGCCGCCGCATCACGCACCACCGAAACCCGTCGCTCGTCGGCCAGGCGAGAAAGAGGCGGAGCCGACATAGTGATTCTTTCGTTGGCGGCTGGGTGGGCCAGTCGGCCTTGGACCGACCTTGGACCGACTAAGTCAGCTTACGGTCACAACCGGTGATCCTGTAGATCTCGCGGCGCCGGCTTCGCCGTGTTCGCCGGCGAGCCGCATCGCCTCCTCGATCAGCGTCTCGACGATCTGCGCCTCGGGTACCGTCTTGATCACTTCGCCGCGCACGAAAATCTGGCCTTTGCCGTTACCGGAGGCGACGCCGAGGTCGGCCTCGCGGGCCTCGCCGGGACCGTTGACCACGCAACCCATGACGGCGACACGCAGCGGCACATCCAGGCCCTCCAGCCCGGCGGTGACCTCGTTGGCCAGGGTGTAGACGTCGACCTGCGCGCGTCCGCAGGACGGGCAGGACACAATCTCCAGCGTCCGCGGACGCAGGTTCAGCGACTCCAGTATCTGGTTGCCGACCTTGATCTCCTCGACCGGCGGCGCTGAGAGCGACACCCGGATGGTGTCGCCGATGCCTTGCGACAGCAGCGCACCGAAGGCGACGGCGGACTTGATGGTGCCCTGAAAGGCCGGGCCGGCCTCGGTGACGCCGAGGTGCAGCGGGTAGTCGCACTGCGCGGCCAGCAATTCGTAGGCGCGCACCATCACCACTGGGTCGTTGTGTTTGACGCTGATCTTGACGTCGCCGAAGCCGTGCTCTTCAAACAGCGAGGCTTCCCACAGCGCCGACTCCACCAGAGCTTCCGGTGTGGCCTTGCCGTATTTGGCCATCAGCCGTTTGTCCAGCGAGCCGGCGTTGACGCCGATTCGGATCGGGATGCCGGCCGCGCCGGCGGCCTTGGCGACCTCACCGACCCGGCCGTCGAATTCCTTGATGTTGCCCGGGTTCACCCGCACCGCCGCACAGCCGGCGTCGATCGCGGCGAAGATGTATTTCGGCTGGAAGTGGATATCGGCGATCACCGGGATCTGGCTTTTCCTGGCGATGGTCGACAGCGCGTCGGCGTCCTCTTGACGTGGGCAGGCGACCCGCACGATGTCGCACCCTGCGGCGGTGAGCTCGGCGATCTGCTGCAAGGTGGCGTTGACGTCGTGCGTCTTGGTGGTGCACATCGACTGCACCGAGATTGCGTGATCGCTGCCCACCCCGACGTCGCGGACCATCAACTGGCGGGTCTTGCGCCGCGGCGCCAGGGTCGGCTGGGGCAGGTCTGGCATGCCAAGACCGACGCCGCCGACACTCATCTGTTCTCCTACCGACACCGGGTCTGCTATTGAAAAAGCCTGATCGGGTTGACCAGATCAGCGGTGACGGTCAACAGCATGTAGCCGACCACCAGCACCAACACTACGTAAGTTGCGGGCATCAGCTTGAGGTAGTCGACCGGCGCCGCGGCGACCTTGCCGCGGGCGGAGCGGATCATGTTGCGGACTTTCTCGAACACCGCGATCGCGATGTGCCCGCCGTCGAAGGGCAGCAGCGGCACCAGGTTGATCACCCCGAGGATGAAATTCAGCTGGGCCAAGAACAGCCAGAACGCTTCCCAAAGGCCGTGGTTGACGGTGTCTCCGCCGATGATGCTGGCCCCGACCACGCTCATCGGGGTGTCGAGGTCACGGTGCCCGCCGCCGATGGCGTGCACAAGCGCGCCGACTTTGGTCGGTATGGCGACCAGCGACTTGCCCAGCTCCGCCGACAGGCTCCCGGTGAAAGCGAACGCGGCCGGGACGGCGGTCGCGACGTTGTAGTGCGTGGGCCCGAATGCCGGCGCAGCGACGCCGATCACCCCGACGGAGGCCGGGACTGCGCCGCCTTTGCCGTCGGAGACCCAGCGCTGGGTCTGGGTGACGTCGACGTACTTGGTCATCTTGGTGCCGTTGCGTTCGATGACGACCGGAACGCTGCCGTGCAACTTGCGCACCGCCGCGGCCAGGTCGGTGAAATCCGACACCGGCTTGTCGCCGACCTGCACCACGACGTCACCGGCCTGGATCCCGGCCTGCGCAGCAGGGCCCGGGCCGGTGCACTGCTCGAACTGCCCCTGCCGGATTTCCTTGGCGGCACAGGCTGTTTGACCGATCACCGCGGTAGTGGGCGGATGCAGGTTCGGCAGACCCCAGGTGACGGCGATCAGGTAGATCAGCACCAGGCCGATGACGAAGTTCATTCCGGGTCCGGCGAGCAGGACTGCGCTGCGCTTCCAGGTCTTCTGCTTGTACATGGCGCGGTCACGTTCGTCGGGCTCGAGCTCTTCCACGGCGGTCATCCCGGCGATGTCGCAGAAACCGCCGGCCGGGACGGCTTTGAAGCCGTACTCGGTTTCGCCGCGTCGCGTCGACCACAGCGTCGGACCGAAACCCACGAAGTAGCGGCGCACCTTCATGCCGGTCGCGCGCCCGATCCACATGTGGCCGCACTCATGCAGCGCAACTGAGATCAAGATGGCAAGGGCAAACAGCACGATGCCGATCACGAACATCATCGGGTCGGTACAACCTCCTGTGTGACGGCAACCCGCGCGCGTTGACGGGCCCAGCGCTGCGCGTCGAGTACGTCTTCCACGGTAGCGGGTTCGGCCGCCCATTGGTCGGCGACGTCGAGCACCTCGGCGATGGTGCGCACGATTGCCGGGAAACTGATGCGACCGGCGAGGAAGGCCTGCGCGGCTTCTTCGTTGGCCGCGTTGTACACCGCGGGCATACAGCCGCCGGCTTGGCCGGCGCGCCGGGCCAGCTGCACGGCGGGAAACACCTCGTCATTGAGCGGCTCGAACTCCCAACGGCTGGCGGCGCTGAAGTCGCAGGCGGTGGCTGCGCCGGCGACCCGCGCCGGCCAGCCCAGCGCCAGAGCGATGGGCAGTTTCATGTCCGGTGGGCTGGCCTGCGCAATCGTCGATCCGTCGGTGAAGGTGACCATCGAGTGCACGATGGACTGCGGATGCACCACCACGTCGATGCGCTGGTAAGGGATGCCGAACAGCAGGTGCGTTTCGATCAATTCGAGTCCCTTGTTGACCAGCGAGGCCGAGTTGAGCGTGTTCATCGGGCCCATCGACCAGGTGGGATGAGCCCCGGCCTGTTCCGGGGTGACATGGTCGAGCTCGGCGGCCGACCAGCCGCGAAACGGGCCGCCGGAGGCGGTCAGCACCAGCGTGGCGACCTCGTCGGGCGCGCCGCCGCGCAGGCACTGCGCCAGCGCCGAATGCTCGGAGTCGACGGGCACGATCTGGCCGGGCCGCGCCGCCGCCAGCACCAGCGGTCCCCCGGCGATCAGCGACTCCTTGTTGGCCAGCGCCAGGCGGGCGCCGGAAGCCAACGCGGCCAGCGTCGGCTGCAGGCCCACCGCGCCGACCAGTGCGTTGAGCACGACGTCGGCCTCGGTGTTCTCGACCAGCCGGGTCACCGCGTCGGGACCGCGGTAGGCGACGTCACCGAGCGCGTCGGCCGCCTGTTCGTCGACGACCGCGATGTCGACAACGCCGGTCGCGGCACGCTGCCGGGCGAGCAGTTCCGGCCGACCGCCGTAGGCGGCGAGACCCACTGGCTGAAAGCGGTCCGGGTTGGCGGCCATGACTTCGAGCGCCTGAGTGCCGATCGAACCGGTGCTGCCCAGTACCAGCACCCGCAGGCGGCCGTCGCCCTGCCGCGTCACCTGAGTCACGTAGTTATTGTGCCGCGTGCTGCGTCCTCGCCGCCGCCGAGCGACCCGGACGTTCGCGCGTGTCGAGGCAGGAAGACCGTGATCACTACGGCGCGTCTTGGCGTGGTCGGGGGTCAGGCACGTCGTAGCCTGACTGCGACGAGAGAGGCGGCTGCCATGGCCCGGATTCGGCAAAAGACGCTTACCGCGACCAGCATCGCCGCGATCGTGGTGCTCTGGCTGCCCGCCTGCGCCAGAACCGGAGACCACCCCGCGCAATCCTCGACCGTCACGACGACAGTCGTCGTCACCTCGGTGACCACGGTCGTCCCGCCGACCACGACCACGTCGGCGGTCGCGGCGGGTAGCGTCGTCGGTCCGGGTTGCGCGGAGTACGAGCAGCAGGTGCCGACCGGGCCCGGATCGGTCAGCGGTATGGCGAAGGACCCGGTTGCGGTCGCCGCATCGAACAACCCGCAGTTGACCACGCTGACGCAAGCCCTGTCGGGCCGGCTCAACCCAGGTGTGAACCTCGTCGACACCCTGAACAAGGGCGAGTTCACGGTGTTCGCCCCGACCGACAACGCCTTCGCGAAACTCGATCCGGCGACCACGGATCGACTGAAGACCGACGCGCCATTCCTGAACGCGATCCTGACCTACCACGTGGTGAACGGGCAGCTGACTCCGGCGCAGGTGGACGGCGTCCATCAGACGCTCGACGCCAACACGACGCTGACCGTCACGGGTACCGCCAACGAGCTCAAGGTCGACAACGCCGGCGTGATCTGCGGCGGGATCAGCACCGCGAACGCACAGGTGTACATGGTCGACGCTGTTTTGATGCCGCCGACTCCCTGAATCGGCACTGGCTGAGTCGAGGCTTGGGGGCGAGTCGCCGCGCGACTTCTCGCATGGTCTGATGCGGTGCGGCCAATCCGCGGCCGCCGTTGCTCCGAATGGTTCCTGTCGGGCAACTTCGGGCGGCGAGGGCCGACGACGCAAAGGAGTCCAAAGCATGACGCACCTTCAGGGCAGACAGGTCTTGGCGGTGAGCCTGGCAGCGGTTGTTGTCGTCGGCTTCTCGGCCTGTTCCAGCAAGTCCGACTCAGCGAAACAGTCGGGTACCACTCCTGCCAGCAGCCCCGCCGCCAGCTCGGCGGCGGCTCCGGCATCGACATCAGCCACGGCCGATCCCGCCGCGGGTCTGATCGGTTCCGGGTGCGCGGATTACGCCGCGCTGCACCCCAGCGGACCCGCGTCGGTGGCCGGCATGGCGCAAGATCCGGTCGCCACCGCCGCGTCGAAGAACCCGATGCTGTCGACCCTTTCGTCGGCGCTCTCCGGCAAGCTGAACCCGCAAGTGAATCTGGTCGAGACTCTCAACAACGGCCAGTACACGGTTTTCGCGCCGACCAATGACGCATTCGACAAGCTGCCTGTCGACACGATCGACAAGCTCAAAACCGACTCTGGATTGCTGACCAAGGTCCTGACCTACCACGTCGTGCAAGGTCAGGACACTCCAGCGAAAGTCGACGGGGCTCATAAGACTCTGCAGGGTGCTGATCTGAACGTGGCGGGTGCCGGTAATGACCTGAAGGTCAACAACGCGGGCCTGGTGTGCGGAGGGGTGCACACCGCGAACGCGACGGTCTACATGATCGACACGGTATTGATGCCGCCCGGTCAGTAGATCCCGCCGAACCACCGCAGGGCAGTCCGGTCTACCGGGCTGCCCTGCGGTGCCTTGCCTGTCACGGGTGAACTGAACTGCCGCGCAAGCGATCCGCGGGCCGGTCGGCACCGAATACCAACCATGTTGGCCCTAGCGATGATCGGCGTCGTCGGTGGCCTGATCACCGGCATCTCCCCGTGCATCCTGCCGGTCCTCCCGGTGATCTTCTTCTCCGGCGCTCCGAGCGCCGGCCTGCAAGCGGAGGTAGCGTCACCGGACGCGGACGGCGGCGCTGTCGTGGTCGCGACCAGGCCGCGCCGTGCGCTCGCCGAGAAGTTGCGTCCGTACCGGGTGATCGGCGGCCTGGTGCTGAGCTTCAGCCTGGTCACGTTGCTGGGTTCGGCCTTGCTGGCGCTGTTGCATCTACCGGCGGACGCCATCCGCTGGGTGGCGCTGGTCGCGCTGGTGGCCATCGGAGTCGGCCTGATCTTCCCGGCGGTCGAACGACTGCTGGAGCGACCGTTCGCGCGCATCCCGCAACGCCAGTTGGTCACGCGCAGCAACGGATTCGGTCTGGGTCTGGCGCTCGGCGTGCTGTACGTGCCCTGCGCCGGTCCGGTGCTGGCGGCGATCGTGGTCGCCGGGGCCACCGCGCGCATCGGAGCCGACACCGTCGTGCTCACCTGCTCTTTCGCGGTGGGCGCCGCCCTGCCGCTGCTGTTCTTCGCGCTGGCCGGGCAGCGGATAACCACCCGGGTCGACGCTTTCCGGCGCCGTCAGCGCCAGATCCGGGTGGCGGCCGGTGTCGTGACGATCCTGCTGGCCGTGGCGCTGGTGTTCAATCTGCCCGCGCGGCTGCAGCGCGCGATACCCGACTACACCAGCACCCTGCAGGCCAAGGTCGGCGATGACGACCGCGTTCGGCAGAAGCTGCAACTCGGCGGCATCGTCAACGCGCAGAACGCACAGTTGACCAATTGCAGCGACGAAGCGGCGTATCCCGAACAGTGCGGTCCCGCGCCGGCGCTCACCGGCATCACGGGGTGGCTGAATACACCCGGTGACCAACCGATCGACCTCAGTTCGCTGCGGGGCAAGGTCGTCCTCATCGACTTCTGGGCGTACTCCTGCATCAACTGTCAGCGCGCGATCCCGCACGTCACCGGTTGGTACCAGGCGTACCGGGACAGCGGTTTCGAGGTCATCGGCGTACACACGCCGGAGTACGCGTTCGAGAAGGTCACCGCCAACGTCGCCAACGGCGCCGCCGACCTGGGCATCACCTATCCGATCGCGTTGGACAACCGCTATTCGGCCTGGACGAATTACCGCAACCGGTACTGGCCTGCCGAGTATCTGATCGACGCGACGGGCACGGTCCGGCATGTCGAGTTCGGTGAAGGCCGGTACTCGGTGACCGAGAAGCTGATCCGGCAGCTGCTCGGCGAAGCCGAGCCGGGCGTCAAGCTGCCCCGGTCCGTCGACGCGGCTGACACCACCCCGCAGTCCACGCTGACCCCCGAGACGTATTTCGGTGTGGGAAAGATGGTCAATTACCGCGGCGGCGGGGTGTACGACGAGGGGCGGGCGACGTTCAGCTATCCACCCACCCTGCCGGCGGACAGCTTCGCGTTGGGCGGCCCATGGTCACTGGACTACCAGGGCGCCACGGCGGACAGCGCCCAGTCCGCTGTCAGACTGAACTATCACGCCAAGGACGTCTACCTCGTCGTCGGCGGCACCGGCGCTCTCACGGTGACGCGAAACGGCACGTCGAGCACAGTGCCGATCAGTGGTCCGCCGACATCGCATCGGATTGCCGCCGGCGACAAGGTGGCGTCGGGAACCCTCGAGGTGCGGCCCACTCCGGGTCTGCAGATTTATTCCTTCACCTATGGCTGACACCAATCCGTCGCGGGTTCCGCTCCGAAGCACCCATGTCAGCAAACAGCACCACGGCGTGAACCGTCGCGGCAAACAAGGAGCAAAGATGAGAGCGCAACGCAAAGCGATCACGGCGACGGGGGTCGCGGCCGCTGCCGTCGCGAGTCTCGCTGTGGCCACCTCCCCCATCGCCGCGGCGGCCGACCTGGTCGGCGCGGGATGCGCCGACTACGCGGCGCTGAATCCCACCGGCCCGGCATCGGTCGACGGCATGTCGCAGGACCCGGTGGCCACTGCGGCGTCGAACAACCCTGAGCTGACCACGCTGACGGCGGCGGTATCCGGACAGCTCAACCCTCAGGTCAACCTCGTCGACACGCTCAACAACGGTCAATACACGGTGTTCGCGCCGACCGACGCTGCGTTCAACAAGCTGCCGGCGTCGACGATCGATGAGCTGAAAACCAATTCGGACATGTTGACCAAGATCCTCACCTACCACGTGGTGCAGGGCCAGCTGAGCCCGGCCCGGCTCGACGGGGCGCAGAAGAGCCTGCAGGGCGGCAACGTGAACGTGACCGGTCAGGGCAACGGCCTGCGGGTCAACAACGCCGGCGTGGTATGCGGCGGAGTGCCCACCGCGAACGCCACGGTGTACATGATCGACACCGTGCTGATGCCGCCGTCGTAGAGTTCAGCGCCGGTTGCGGCCGGCCCGTGTGCCAGAATTGCGGTAACGCTGTCAATCTGAGCCGGAGGGTCTGCCGTGGCCAGCACTGAGTCGGAACGCGACGCCAGAGTCGAAGTCGCCGAGGTTCCGTCGGCGGCGTGGGGTTGGAGCAGGATCAACTACCGCACCTGGCACGCCACCGGCGTGGTGATCGTCATCTTCTTGGTGGCGATGCTGCGCGGTAACCACGTCGGCCACATCGAAGACCTCTATCTGATCGGGTTCGCTGTGCTGGCGTTGTTCGTCATCGGTCGCGACTGGTGGCTACGACGCCGCGGCAAACTCCACTAGAGCCCTCAGCTGCCTGCTGCCAATTGGCCGCAGGCGGCGGCGATCTCCCGCCCGCGGGTGTCGCGCACCGTGCAAGCCACCCCGCGGCTGCGCACCCGCCGGAGAAATTCGCGCTGGACGGCTGGCGGGCTGGCGTCCCACCGGCTGCCGGGCGTCGGGTTGAGCGGAATTAGGTTGACGTGCACCAGCGGGCCGAGCGCCCGGTGCAGTTTCTCGCCGAGCAGATCAGCCCGCCACGGCTGGTCGTTGACGTCGCGGATCAGGGCGTACTCCACTGAAATCCGCCGCCCCGTCGACCGGGCGTAGCCGCCCGCGGCGTCGAGCGCGGTTGCGACGTTCCATCGGTTGTTCACCGGCACCAGCGTGTCGCGGAGCTCGTCGTCGGGTGCGTGCAATGACAAAGCCAGCGTCACGCCGAGTCGTTCGTCGGCCAGCTTGCGGATCGCCGGAGCCAGACCGACCGTCGACACCGTCACCGATCGGGCCGAGATGCCGAAGCCGTGCGGCGGCGCCTCGGTGATCCTTCGCACCGCTGCCACCGCCCTGGCGTAGTTGGCCAGCGGCTCACCCATACCCATGAAGACCACATTGGACAACCGTTCGCCGTGGTCGTCGCGCAGCGCCGCCGCCGCCCGTCGCACCTGCTCGACGATCTCGGCGGTCGACAGGTTGCGGGTCAGCCCGCCCTGGCCGGTGGCGCAGAACGGGCAGGCCATTCCGCATCCGGCCTGCGACGAGATGCATACCGTCGCCCGCCGCGGGTAGCGCATCAGCACCGACTCGAACGTCGTCGCATCGTGCGCGCGCCACAGCGTCTTACGGGTTCGTCCGGCGTCACAGCTGATATCGCGTACCGCGCTGAACAGTTGCGGAAACAGCGCGTCGGCGACGCGGTCGCGCACGGCCGCGGGCAGGTCGGTCATCTCCCGCGGATCGCCGGTCAGCCGGCCGTAGTACTGCTGCGCCACCTGGTTGGCCCGGAACGCCGGCAGCCCCAGCTCAGCGACGGCCGCTGCGCGACCCGCTGCGTCGAGGTCGGCGAGGTGACGGGGCGGCAACGCGCGCCGCGGAGCGTCGAACACCAGTTGCTGCTTCATGATCACCCTCCAGTGTGACGTGCGTCGGCTGCGGGAAGCCAGCGTTTCGCGCCCCGGCCGACGGGTATGGGGCACCGGTGAGTCGACGTGCCGAACTCGGGCGGGTGGCGGATCGGGTTTTCGGCTGGCAGCAACTGCGCCCGGCGCAGCTCGACGCGATGGAAGCGGTGCTCGCCGGCCGCGACGTGCTGGCGGTGATGCCGACCGGGTCGGGCAAGTCCGCGATCTACCAGGTGCCGGCGATATTGATCGACGGTGTGACGCTGGTGGTGTCGCCGCTTCTCGCGTTGCAGCAGGATCAGATCGCCCGGCTCGACGAGGTGGCCGCGCCCGAGGCGGTGGCGATCAACTCCCGGCAGGGCGCGACGGCCATCGACCGCAGCTGGGAAGCGGTGGAGCAGAACGACGCTCGATACATCTTCCTGGCGCCCGAACAGCTGACCAAAGACGACGTCCTGGCTGCGCTGCGGGCAGCCGACGTCGCACTGGTGGTGGTGGACGAGGCGCACTGCGTGTCGGCGTGGGGCCACGACTTCCGGCCGAGCTACCTGCGCCTGGCCGACGCGATTCGACGGCTGGACCGGCCGCCCGTGGCCGCGCTGACCGCCACCGCGTCGCCGGTGGTGCGCCGCGAGATCATCGAGCACCTGAGCCTGCGTGATCCGGCGGTCATCGCCACCGGGTTCGACCGGCCCAACCTGCATCTGCAGGCCGACCAGTTCGTGCACGATTCGGATAAACGTGCCGGCGTCACCGCGGCGGTCAGCCGGCTCGACGGTCAGGGCCTGCTGTACACCGCCACCCGCAAGGACAGCGAGTTCTATGCCGCGCAGCTGCGCGAACGTGGCATGTCGGCGGCCGCCTACCACGCCGGTCTGCGTTCGGCGGAACGCGACGAGGTGCACCAGCGTTTCCACGACGGCTCATACGACGTGGTGGTCGCGACGTCAGCGTTCGGGATGGGCATCGACAAACCCGATGTGCGCTTCGTCGTGCACGCCTCGGTGCCGGACTCGCTGGACAGCTACTACCAGCAGATCGGCCGCGCCGGCCGCGACGGCGAGCCTGCCGTGACGCGGTTGTTCTACCGCCCGCAAGACCTGTCGTTGGCCCGGTTCTTCACCACGCAGCGTCCTGACGAGGAGTTGTTGGCCAAGGTGTACACGGCGCTGTGCACCGACAAGCCCAGCCCGCTGAAAGACCTGCGGGCCGAACTGGATGTGCGCGGCCGAAAGCTCACCAACGCCGTCAACCTGCTCGAACTGGCTGACGTCGTGACGTCGGGGCGCTCCGGCTTCAAAGCCACCGACGCCGACACTGCCAGCGCGGTGCGGCGTGCCGTCGATGTCGCCGAGGCCGCCGAACGTGTCGACCGCACCCGGGTGGAGATGATGCGCGGATACGCCGAGACCCGCGACTGCCGCCGGCAGTTCCTGCTCGGATACTTCGGCGAGCAGCTCGCCGAACCGTGCGGCAACTGCGACCGCTGCGAGGCCAACACCGCCGACGGGCGCGAGCCGGCGAAATCGCATCGGTCCCCGCTGCCGGTCGACACGCCGGTCGAGCACAGGCAGTGGGGCCCGGGCGTCGTGATCAGCGGTGAAGAAGACCGGATCACCGTGCTGTTCAACGAGTACGGTTACCGCACGCTGTCGCTGCAATCGGTACAAGCCAGCGGAGTGCTGCAGGTCGGTTAGACCAGCAGCGCCAGCACGATCCACCCGGCGGCCGCTGCGGGCAGGTATCCGTCGAACCGGTCCAGCACACCGCCGTGACCGGGTATCAGGCTGCCCATGTCCTTGATGCCGAGATCGCGTTTGACCTGAGATTCCACCAGGTCGCCGAGGGTGGCGGTGACGACCACGACAAAGCCCAGTGCCGCACCCACCCAGATCGGCTTGTGCGCCAGCAGGGTCACACCGAGCACCGCGGCGGTGATCCCGAACAGCAGCGAGCCGGCCAGTCCCTCCCAGGACTTCCGCGGGCTGATGGTGGGCACCATCGGGTGCCGGCCGATCAGCACACCGAGGGTGTAACCGCCGACATCGGAGCAGACCGTTCCCGCCGCCAGCGAGAACGCCAGCGCGTGCCCGCTCGGAAGATAGATCGGCAAGGCGGCGAACGAGGCGAACAACGGCACCCAGACGGCGAGGAAGACCGACGCCGACACATCCCGCAAGTAGTTCGTCGGGGCGGCGACTTCCGAATCGTGCGCTGCCCGCCTGCCGTGCGGACTGATCAGCCGCCAGATCATGCAGATCACGACGGTGCCGCCGAAGCCGCCCAGTGCGCCGCGCGCGTTGAACGGGCCGGTCAGCCAGATCATCGCCTGCCCGCCGACGATCAGCGGGATGACCGGGATGACGTAGCCGGCGGCGCCTAACCGGCGCGCCACCTCCAACGTGCCCAGCAGCGCGCCGGCCGCCAGGGCTGCCAGGAAACCCCACGGTTTGTTCCACAGCAGGCTGGCGACAACCGAGCCGGCCAGCACGGCTCCCACGACGATCGCCACCGGCAGATTGCGTCCGGTCCGCGACGTCTTCACCCCGTCCGGTGCGGATGGCGGTTTACCCGCCGGCTTGTCCGGCGGTGTGCCTGCGGTATCGGTGGTGGCCACGGGGCTGAACGGGTTGGGCTGCTGAACGGTCGTCAGACCTCCAGCAGCTCGCCTTCCTTGTGCTTGACCAGCTCGTCGATCTGCGTGACGTACTGGTGCGTGGTCTTCTCGAGGTCCTTCTCGGCGCGACCCACCTCGTCCTCACCGGCCTCCCCGTCCTTGCGGATGCGGCCCAGCTCCTCCATCGCTTTGCGCCGGATGTTGCGCACCGAGACCCGCGCTTCTTCGCCCTTGTGCTTGGCCTGCTTGACCAGGTCGCGACGGCGTTCCTCGGTCAACTGCGGCACCGCCACCCGAATGAGGTTGCCGTCGTTGGTGGGATTCAACCCGAGATCGGAGTTGCGAATCGCGGTCTCGATGGCGTGCAGCTGGCTGTTCTCGTACGGCTTGATGACCACCAGGCGCGCTTCGGGAACGTTGATGCTGGCCAGTTGGGTGATCGGGGTGGCCGACCCGTAGTAGTCGATGACGATCCGGGAGAACATGCCGGGGTTGGCCCGGCCGGTGCGGATGGTCGACAAGTCGTCGCGGGCGACGGACACGGCCTTTTCCATCCGCTCCTCGGCGTCGAACAGCGCCTCGTCGATCATGCGCGCTGCTCCTTAGTGTCGCCACCGCCGGTGGTCATCAAGGCGTCCTTCCGTTCGAAACCAGTGTTCCGATTTTCTCACCTGAGACCGCGCGGGCGATATTGCCATCGGTCAGCAAATTGAACACCAGAATCGGCATGCCGTTGTCCATGCACAGACTGAACGCCGTCGCGTCGGCCACTCGCAGACCGCGGTCGATGACTTCGCGGTGACTGATCGCGGTGAGCATTTCCGCGTGCGGATTTTCCCGCGGATCTTCGGTGAACACCCCGTCGACCGCTTTGGCCATCAACACCACGTCGGCGCCGATCTCCAGCGCCCGCTGGGCGGCCGTTGTGTCGGTGGAGAAGTACGGCAGCCCCATACCGGCGCCGAAGATCACCACCCTCCCCTTCTCCAGGTGGCGGCGAGCGCGCAGCGGGATGTACGGCTCGGCCACCTGGCCCATCGTGATCGCCGTCTGCACTCTGGTGGCGATGCCTTCCTTCTCCAGGAAGTCTTGCAGGGCAAGGCTGTTCATCACGGTGCCGAGCATGCCCATGTAGTCCGAGCGGGTCCGTTCCATGCCGCGCTGCTGCAGTTGGGCACCGCGGAAGAAGTTGCCACCGCCGATCACGACGGCGACCTGTACGCCGCTGCGGACGACTTCGGCGATCTGACGCGCGACCTGAGCCACCACGTCGGGGTCCAGCCCTACCTGTCCTCCGCCGAACATCTCGCCACCGAGCTTCAGCAACACCCGGTTGTACCCGGGCCGGCGCGGCGTCGCAGAGTCGTGCCGTGCCCGGTCGGCCGGGGGTGCCGCAGCGCCGTCGTTGCTGATCGGCTCCGGCTCGGTCATCAGACTCCTCGCATGGCTTTGCCATCGCGGCCAGCGGCCGAGATGGCAGCTCCATCCTGCCTCATGGCCGCTGCGGCGATGGCGGTAGTCCGACTTTCCGGGCGGAACGCCGAACCCGCGCGATTGCCGGCTGTTTCGAAAGGGGCTGCACGGTTGCGGCTGACTCAGTAACCGCCGGTCGTTCCGTTGCCCAGATACGCCAGTTGTGCGGCCGTCACGGCTTCCCGGTCGAGAAGGTTGCGGGTGTCGACGACCACCGCACCACCGTCGGCGCAACGCGCTATCGATTCCCAGTCGAGCTCGTTGAATTCCGGCCATTCGGTGAGTATCAGGATGGCGTCGGCGTCTTTGGCGGCGACGTAAGGATCGCGGCTGGTGGCCACCGGCACCGAGCGGGTGTCAATGGTGTCCAGCCGCGGATCGTATGCGGTTACCTGAGCGCCCACCGATTTCAGCGCTGCGCAGACCGCGATGGCCGGCGAGTCGCGGATGTCGCTGATGGCGGCTTTGAACGTCAGACCCAGCGCGGCGACTTTGAGCTCGTCGAGCGGGCGGTCCAGCACGCGGCGCAGGGTGCTCACGATGCGCCCGGCCTGAGCGCCGTTGGTATGCCGCGCCGAATCAACCTCCGGCAAGGTGATGCCGTGCGCCCGGCCGGTGTGCAGCAGCGCGGCGGTGTCCTTGGGAAGGCATGAACCACCCCATCCCGGCCCGGGCGCCAGGAAGTGCCGGCCGATTCGCTCGTCGGCGCCCATGCATGCGGTGATGTCGGCGATGTCAGCGCCGACCGGGCTGCACAGCTGGGCCAGCGAGTTGACGAACGACAACTTGACCGCCAGAAATGCGTTGCAGGCGTACTTCGCCAACTCAGCGCTTTCCCAGCTCATCACCAATACGGCGTCGGTATCACCCTGGTAGAGCTCGGCCACCCGGGCGGCAGCGTCGCGGCCGTCGGCGGTGTCCTGTGACGCGCCGATCACCACCCGCTCGGGGTGACGGAAGTCGTGAACGGCGTGACCCTCCCGCAGGAACTCCGGGTTGGCCACGACCGAAATCTGTGCTCCACAAAGTATTTCGCTCAGCTTCCGGCAAGTGCCGACAGGAACCGTCGACTTCACCGCCAGCACAGTTCCCGTTCGCAGCACGTCGCTCAGCTCGGCCACCGCACGGTCGACAGCACGCAGGTCGGCGCTGCCGTCCGCGTTCGTCGGGGTTGGCACGCAGACGAAGACAACGTCGCGGTCGGCCAACGACCAATAGTCCGACGTGAAACGCAGCGTTTCCTGCGCTAGCCCGGCGGCCAGCAGTTCCGCCATCTCCGGTTCGTCGATCACCGGCCGGCCGCGACGCAACTCGGTGACCCGGGCCGGGTCGGTGTCCACGCAGACGGTGTCGACGCCTTTGACGGCCAGACACACCGCGCTGGTCAGGCCGACGTAGCCGGCGCCGATCACCCCCACCTTCACCCGCGGCACGCCGGTCACGCGCACTCCGCGAGGATCCGGCGCGTCGCGTCGAGGACCTGCGCCGGGCTGATCAAAAGCAGCCCCCGGTCCGGGCGCTGCCCGTGCGGGTCACCGGACAGCCCTGCCCACAGCGTGAGATGCCGGCCGTCGCCGCGCGGACCCCAGCGGCTGGGTGGCGTCGGGCCGAACAACAGCACCGACGGCGTGCCGGTGGCGGTGGCGATGTGCGCCACACCGGTGTCGCCGCAGACCAGCAGCCGGGCGTCGCTGATCAGCGCAACCAGCCCGAGAAGGTCCACTTGCCCAGCCAGCACCGAGGTGTCAGAGAGGCCTGATTGCGCAGCGATGGCGTCGGCAAGGGGTTTCTCGGCGGCCGAGCCGGTGAGCGCGACACGGTGACCGGCGGCCTTCAGTCCCGCAGCCACCTCGGCGAACCGGTCGACCGGCCAGCGGCGAGACGGCGCGGCTGCGCCGGGATGGATCACCACTACACCGTCGTGGCGCGGATATCCGGCCGGCCGGTCCAGCATCAGATCGGTTGCATCGCAGGTTAGTCCGGCAGATTCGAGCAGTCCGCACCAACGGTCGACTTCGTGGACGTCGTCGCGCCACGGCGGGCCGGCCACCGACGGGTAGGCGGAGTGGCTGTGCGAAATGAGGTCTTTCGGCTTTGTCGCCAGCAGGTCGGCAATGCTTTCCGGGCCGCGGCCATGCAGATTGACCGCCAGCTTCATCGGCGCTCCGGGCCAGCACAGCTCACCGAGGCCCGCGGTGGGCAGCACCTCGTCGACCGCGCCGGACAACATCGCCAACGGGGCCAGCGATTCCGGTGTCGCCAACACAATGCGGGCCGACGGGTAGGCGCGGCGCAGTCCGCGCAGCGCCGGTATCCCGGTGAGCAGGTCACCGAGCCCCAGCGCCCGCAACACCAGGACGGTGCCGACGGGCGAGCCCGGCGTCAGGGCCACGACGATTCCTCCGAGGAGCAAACAACCAGTTCACGGATTTCACATCCGGCGGGTTGGCTGAGCGCGAAAACCACTGTCTCCGCGACGTTGTCGGGGTCGTTGAGTTTGGCGTCCGGCGGCGGTTTGTACTGCTCGTCGCGACCGTCGAAGAACGGGGTGTGCATTCCGCCGGGGATCAGCAGAGTCACCCCTACCTCACCGGCCAGTTCGGCAGCCAGCGCGCGGGTGAACCCGACCACCCCGAATTTCGACGCGCAATAGGCTGTGGCGTCGCTGACCGCTTTGATGCCCAGCGTCGAGGCGACCGTGACGATACGTCCGCGCGTCGACTTCAGGTGCGGCAGTGCCGCCCTGATCACCGCGGCAGTACCCAGCAGGTTGACGTGCACCACCCGTTCCCATTCCTTGGCCGACACCTTGTCCAGCGGACCGCAGCTGTCAACGCCGGCGGGCGTGAAGACGCCGTGCAGCTGGCCGTCGACAGCGTCGACCAACTCCCGGACTGCGTCTTCGACCGTCGAAGTGTCGGCGAGGTCTGCCCAGGCGTAGCGAACGTCGTTCTGCGGCTTGGCGATATCGATGATCAGCGGCGTGCCGCCGTGACGTTGCACGGCTCGCACCGTCGCGGCACCGAGCCCTGAGGAACCGCCGGCGATCAGGACATTGCCCAGTGTCTGCGTCATCATCCAGCCTTTCTCTGCGCCCGTCTACCCGGCTTCGTTGTCGAACAATTCATTTCGCCGTTGCTGCGATCAGCCTCGACGACGAGTACCCCGGCACGGTGGGCAGCAGCACCACCTCACCGCCGTGCCGTTGCACCACTTCGGCTTCGGGTAACTCCACTCCGGTGTAGTCGCCGCCTTTGACCCAGATGTCGGGACGTAATCGCTCGAGCGCCGGGGCCGGTGACGTCTCGTCGAACACCGCGACGCCGTCCACGCAACCCAGCGCCGCCAGCACGCGGGCCCGGTCCTCGGCAGCCACCACGGGCCGGCCGTCGCCTTTGATCCGCCGCACCGATTGGTCGGAGTTGATCAGCACCACCAGCGCGTCACCCAGGTCCCGGGCACGTCGCAACAACCGCACATGCCCGGTGTGCAGCAGGTCGAAGCAACCTCCGGCAGCGACCAGGGTGCCGCCACGGTGGCGCACCCGATCAGCAAGCGCCAGCACGGATTGCATTCCGGTGACGGCGCCGGCATCGGTGGACAGGTCGATCCCGCCCGGCATCGGCAAGACGCTGGACACCGCGGCCGCCCCGCCGGCCGAGACGAACTGCGACGCCGCCTTCACCGCGTCGGTAGCGGCCTGCAACGTGTCGGCGCCCTCGGCGAGCGCGGCGGCAGCGGCCACCGCGAAGCGGTCCCCTGCACCGCAGGCGTCGCTGCGGCCCGGGCCGGCGGTCTCGGGTGTGACGATGTGCTGCGCGCTGCGCCGCTGATCGGCGTACATCGCCCCACGGGCACCGAGCGTGACGCACACAGCGTCGGCACCCCAGTCCGCCCGCAACGCTGCGGCCAGTTGGCTGACCTTTGTGGTTTGCGGGGAAAAGTGCTTGGCCTCCGCTTGATTGGGAGTAGCCAGGGCGCAGCCGCGGACAGGGCGTGCGCCGCGCGGATGCGGGTCCCACACCACCTGGCTGCGCTGTGCCGCCGTCTCCAGCGCCGCACGCACACCGGCGTGCGAGCTCACACCGCGACCATAGTCGGCGACACAGATTGCGGCAGCGTCGCGCAGTATGTCGGCGACCTCGTCGGGCAGCCGATCGTCGGCGGCGTAACCGTCGCCGTGGTCGATGCGCACAATCGACTGGCCGCCTGCCCGTATCCGGATCTTGCTGGCCGTGCCGCCGCTCAGCGGCATGGGAAGCACTGTGATCCCGGGGTGGTCGGCGGCGAACAATCCGGCCAACGTGCGGCCGGTCGAGTCGTCGGCGGTCGCGGTGATCAGCACGACGTGCGGGTGCACCCGGGCCGCCAGCACCGCGGCCAGCCCTGCGCCGCCGGGGCGCTGCCAGATCCGCTCGGGCTCCACCACCGGCACGGGCGCCTCCGCGGAGAGTCGGTTGGCCGAACCTTCGACGTCGACGTCGAGCATCGAATCACCGATTACTACAAGCGGTTTCACGACGCGAACTCGTTTCGACCCAGTAGCACCTCGTCGAGCGCCATGCACAGGCCGTGAACGAGGACCATGTGCACCTCTTGCACCGTGGCGGTCGACCCGGCCTCCACCGCGATTGCGTCGTCGCTCATCGCAACCAGAGGGTTGGGCGCCGGCCCGGTCAACGCCCAGGTGGTGACGCCGATCTCCTGTGCGGCTTTGACCGCGGCGAGCACGTTGCGGCTGGTGCCGCTGGTCGACAGCGCGACCAGCACGTCACCGGGGCGGCCGTGTGCCCGCACGCCGCGCGCAAACAGCTCTTCGACGCCGTAGTCGTTGACGATCGCGGTCATCGCCGAGGTGTCGGCGTGTAACGCGATCGCGGACAATGGGTCTCGTTCGTCTTTGAAGCGACCGACCAGTTCGGCGGTCAGGTGCTGGGCTTCGGCGGCACTGCCGCCGTTACCGCAAGCCAGGAGCCGTCCGCCGCCGGCGAGGACCCGCGCCAACTGCGGGCCCCATTCCGAGAGCCGGGCAGCTGCGGGCTGCACCCGTTCCAGCGCTGAGACCAGGTCGGCGATCTGCCGTTCGATCATGCTGCTCCTCGGCTCGCTATCTCGGCGACTGCTGCGACGACGTCCCGGGCGGCGATGCCGTTCAGGCACGGATGCCCCGCGACGGGACAGGTCCGTGCCCGGCTGTCGCGGCAGGGAGCGTCCTGGTCGCCGAGCAGCGCCACAGTCGTGCCGTACGGGCTCCACCGCACGGCGGGCACCACCGGCGCGAACAACGACACGATCGGCGCGCCGACTGCCGCCGCCAGGTGAGCGGGGCCGGTGTTGGGCGCCACGACGGCCCGCGCACCGGCAAACACCGAGCCGAGTTCGGACAGGCTGGTCTGTCCGCTCAGGTCCAGCGCGACGTCGCCGGCGACCTGCGCGGTCAGCTCGCGATCCCCGGCGGCGCCGGTGACCACGACCCGGTGACCGGCTGCGGCCAGGGCGCGAACCACTTCTGCCCCTTTGGCGGCCGACGGCTGGCGCGCCGGAACCGCCGCCGCGGGGTGATACACCACATAGTCACGGGCGCTCAACAGCGCGCGCAGCGCCGGGCTCAGTAGCGGTAATCGGTTGACGCGCAGCCGCCCGTCGTCGCCGGCGGGTAACGGACAGCCGGCGGCCTCAGCCAGGGACAGCGCGCGCAACGGTTCGGCGATGTCGTCGGGAACGCGGTGGCGCAGGTCGAGCAGGCTACCCGGGTAGTCCTCGCAGACAGCGCCGACCCAGGGCACTCCCGCCATTCGGCAGATCAATGCGAGCGGCAGCGGCGACTGATGGAAAGACGTGAAGATCAACACCGACTCGGGCTGCTCTGCGGTGATCATCTGTACCAGCGATGCGACGCCGCCAGCGCTCAACGCGGGCGCGTCGAAATCGACCCAGGCCGCCGCCCACTCCAGCACCCGGTCGACCCCGGGCAGCAGCCGGGCCGCTGCACTGCCGCGGGGCCCGGCCAAGAACACCACGCGGTCATACCGCGCGGCTACCGCGCGCACCGCGGGACCGGTGATCAGCACATCTCCCAGACTGTCCAGTCTGGCCACCATCGCGGTAGCCATCAGCGCCGCTCTTCCCCCGCAAGCGGGAGGTGCCCCCACCTCATCACTCGCGCTAATTTGTCGCCGGCGCGCGCCATCAGCGAAACCCTCTGAGCACCAGCGAGACTGCGTCGTCAAGCGACCCGGCCACCCGCGCGTTGGCGTGCGCGTCGGTGATCTCCACCGGCAGGGTTCTGCCGGTGGGCACCAGAATCGCTTTGGCCCGTGCGGCTTGTGCGGCCGCGACGTCACCGCCGGTGTCGCCGATCATCACACATCGTCGGGTGTCGACGCCCAGCGCGTCGGCTGCGGCAATCACCATGCCGGGGGCCGGTTTCCGGCAGTCGCATCCGCCCTCGTGCACACAGACCTGCCAGCTGTCGAAAGGTCCGAGCAACTCATCCACCCGCAGGTTCACCGCATCCAATTGCTCCGGGCTGATCAGTCCCTTGGCCACGCCGGACTGATTGGTCACTACCGCGAGGAGCAGACCGTGCTCGCGCAGCCGACCCAGCGCGCGCTGGGCGGTCGGCATCGGAACCACCCCGGCGGGGTCATTCAGGTAGGGCCCGTCCTCGATCAAGGTGTCGTCCCGGTCGAGCAACACCGCCAGCGGCGGCTCGGCGGGTGCATGACGGAAAAGCCATGCGCCACAGAGCCGTTGCGCCACCGCGACCGGCGGGATGAGCACACTGGACAGCACCATCGCGATCACCTCGCGCGCTGTACGCGGACCTGCGGCGATGCGGCGCAGCGTGAAATCGACGGTCAACACCAGCCAACTCAGTGCTGCGACGGCCGCGAAATTGCGCAGCCGCGCCGTGCCGGCGGCCAAAGCGGTGAGCGCCGCACCGGTCGTCGCCACGTGCAGCGGAAGCCGGCCGCGGGTCTCCCCGATTGCCGGGCGCCACTCGCGGCCGTGTTTGCGGCGCATCAACGCGTCGTCGCGGTTGCCGCGCTGCGCGCGCACACTGCTCAATACCGAAGGCCGCCCCGCGGGCACCGGATGCTCGGTCCGCCGGACGCCCTGGATGATCCGACCGCCCGCCCGAGTCAGGCGCAGCGCGATGTCGGCGTCTTCGCGGTAGGCGCGCGGGAAGCGTTCGTCGAATCCGCCGCACGACACCAGTGCTGATCGCCGGTAAGCCATGTCAGCGGTGATCCACTGGGCGGTGGCCAGTCCCATCGTGCGTCGCTCGTCGTCGGTGGGCCGTCTGGGGCCCGCCCCCTGTCGGGGCGCCGGAACGGTGATGGTGCCCTGCGAGCCGACGACGGAGTCATCGGCGTGGCGCAGATCGATTGCCAACTCGTCGTACCAGTTCGGCCCGGGCACGACGTCGTCGTCGAGGAAGCAGATCCACTCTGCGCCAGCGCTGCGCCAGCCCACATTGCGGGCCGCCGCCGGGCCGCGGCCACCCGAACGCAGCACCGTCACCGGCAATTCGGATTCCGGCAGCGTCAACGCCTGCTCGGGGGCAGGACGGTCGTCGACCACGAACACCGCCGCGGGTGGCGGTCCGCTCGCGGCGTTCAGCGCGTCGAGCAGCCGGTGCAGCGACGGCCGGCCGATGGTCGGGATGACCACCGCGTACGCCGTCGTCATTGGGCATGCCGCCGAATCAGGAATCCACCGATGGCCAGCATGTCCAGCGGTGCGCTGCCGAAGCATTCCAGCGCGTCGCGCGGGCTGTCGACCATCGGCCGCCCCGCGGTGTTGAAGCTGGTGTTGACCACCACCGGAACGCCGGTGCGGGCGGCGAACGCCGAAATCATGCGGTGCAACAGCGGCCGCTGGGCGTCCACGGTCTGGATGCGGGCGGTGCCGTCGACGTGAGTGACCGCCGGGATCCGGTCGCGCCATTCTTCGGCCACGTCATGCACGAACAGCATGTAGGGACTCGGCAGCGGTCCCCGTGAAAACAGCTGGGCGGCCTGCTCAGCGAGCACCATCGGAGCCACCGGCCGAAACTGCTCACGGCCCTTGACCCGGTTGAGGCGCTCGAGGTTGGCGGTGTCGCGGGGGTCAGCCAGCAGGGACCGGTTGCCCAGCGCGCGCGGCCCGAACTCCGAGCGGCCCTGGAACCAACCAACCAGCGCGTTAACGGCCAGCGCGTCGGCCACCGCGGTCGCGATGTCGGCCGGTCGTTCGTAGCTGACGTCGGCCTCGTCGAGGATCGTGGCCACCTCGTCGTCGGTCCAACTGCGGCCGAGCGAGGCGGACGGCATCGGCGCGATCGGCTCGCGGTGCTCAGCGGCCAGCGCCAGCGCCGCACCGAGCGCGGTGCCGGCGTCACCGGAAGCCGGCTGCACCCAGATGTCGGTGAAACCGCCCTCGGCGAACAGCCGGGTGTTGGCGACGCAATTCAGCGCAACACCGCCGGCCAGGCACAGCGTGTCGGAAGTGGTCCGGCTCCGCAGCCAGCCGACCATCTCGAGCAGGACATCTTCGAGCACCCGTTGCACGCTGCAGGCCAGATCGGCGTGCGCAGCAGCCAAGCCGGTGTCGCCCGGATCACGGGGCGCGGTGAACTCGGCGAAGTCGATCGGTTCGGTGCGGAACGTTCCGTCGCCGCAGGCATACACCAGCTCGCGCAACCGGTCGGCGTACGACGGGCTCCCGTAGGAGGCCATCGCCATCACCTTGTACTCGTCGCTGGATCGTTTGAAGCCCAGGTATTCGGTCAGATCTTCATAGAGCAGCCCGAGTGAATGCGGGAGTTGTTGCGAGGCAAGGATGTCGAGCTTCCCGTCGCGGTACTCACCGGCAAGCATCGAGGTTGCCTCACCCCGTCCGTCGACCACCAGCACCGCGCTGTCGGGCTGCGGCGAGGCCAGCGACGTCGACGCCGCGTGTGCGACGTGGTGACGCACATGGCGGACGATGCCCGGATCCAGACCGGGTAGCGCCGCGGCCAGGAATCGCGGAGCGCGCCGGGCGTAGAGCGTGCGCAGGTACTCCCAGTCCTGATCCTGGCCGTCGAGCACACCACCGGCCACTTCGGCCAGCGCCGGGTCATACGAGTAACCGACGGCATCGAGGTCGGCTGCGGTGATGCCGCCCTGCTCCAGACACCATCGGGCCGCCGCCGTGGGCATCTCCCAGGTGGAGAAGGCCACTGCCTGCTTGCCGTGTTTACGCCGGGAGAACCGCTCCTCCTCCGCGGCTGCGACCACCTGTCCGTCCACGACCAGCGCCGCCGCCGGGTCGTGGAAGACCGCGTTGATGCCGAGAATCCGCATCATCGCTCCCCTCGGGTGGCGGAGTGGGGTAGCAAACCGCATGTATGTGTTTTGCTTCTCGAGAAGCAGTTACCCACACTTCTAGGCACTAAACGGTCAGCCCAGCAAGGCGGTCTGCGTGCGGAACCACTCGACGGTCTCCGCGAGTCCATCTTCGGCGTCCACCTTCGGCTCCCAGCCCAGCAGTTCGCGCGCCCGGGTGATGTCCGGCCGGCGGCGTTGCGGATCGTCCTGCACGGCGGGGATGTAACGAATCGGCGAGGTGCTGCCCGCTCGGTCACAGATGATCTCGGCGACGCGCAGCACGGTCAGCTCGGTGGGGTTTCCGATGTTCACCGGGCCGGTGATGTCGCTGGCGGCCAACGCAACCAGACCACTCACGGTGTCGTCGACATGGCACACCGAGCGGGTCTGCCGACCACTGCCGGCGACGGTGATCGGCTCGTTGCGCAGCGCCTGCAAGCAGAAGTTGGGCACCATCCGGCCGTCGTCGGCCCGCATCCGCGGACCATAGGTGTTGAAAATGCGCGCCACGGCCACATCGGCTCCCCGGGTGCGGTGGTGCGCGAACACCAGTGCCTCGGCGAACCGCTTCGCCTCGTCGTATACGCTGCGGGGTCCGATTGGATTGACGTTGCCCCAATAGTCTTCGGACTGCGGATGGACCAGCGGATCACCGTAGACCTCGCTGGTTGACGCCAATATCAAACGCGCACCGGACCTTTCGGCGATCTCGAGGGCTACCGCGGTGCCCTGCGAGCCGACCCGAAGAGTCTGCACGGGCAGCCTCAGGTAGTCCGGTGGCGAAGCCGGCGAAGCGAGGTGGAAGACCGCGTCGAACGGACCGCCCAGCCGTGGATCGGCACAGGCTTCGGTGATGTCGTGTTCGACGAAATCCAGTCCACCCCAGGTTTGCAGATCGGCGACGTTTGCCGCTGAGCTGGTGGACAGGTCGTCGACACACACCACCTGGGCACCGGTGCCCAGCAAGCGGTCACACAGGTGGGTGCCAAGAAAACCGGCTCCGCCCGTGACCAGGACACGGTTGAGCGCAAGCACCACGCCCGGTTACCCGCTTCACGCTCCGGCAAACGCCGCTCCGGCGACGATGCGGGGCAGCATGGCCCGAGGAGGAGCGGAGCCATCAGCCGCTCCGGCGACGATGCGGGGCAGCATGGCCCGAGGAGGAGCGATCAGCCGAGCCGGCCGATGCGGGCACGCCCAGAGGAGCCGGTTTTCACCTGCCCGCAGCGGGGTAGCTCCCCGCACATGGAGCACTCCGGACCACGCACCTCTTTCGTCATCGCGACCAGAGACCGTGCCGTCGAGCTCGCCGGAACCCTGCACCGCCTGCTGGACACCACATCATGCCCAATCATTGTGGTCGACAACGCATCTCAAGACGACAGCTGTGAAGTCACCCGTGCAATCTCCCGCGACCGCCCCGACGGCGACCGCGTCCGGCTGATCCCGCTGACCAGCAATCAGGGTGCGGTGGCCCGCAATGTCGGCGTCGCAGCGTCCCACACACCGTACGTCGCATTCTGCGACGACGATTCCTGGTGGCGGCCGGATGCGACGACGATCGCCGAGGAACAGTTCGACCGGAACGCAGAGCTGGCGCTGCTCGCCGCCCGCACCGTGGTCGAGCCGGGCGGACGCACCGACGCGTTCAGCGACCTGCTGGCCGACAGTCCGTTGGGCCTCCTGCCCGGCCTGCCCGGTCCGTTGGTGTTGGGATTCCAGTCGTGCTCGGCCGTGGTGCGCAAGTCCGCCTTCGAATCGGCCGGTGGCTTCAGCCCGGTTCTGCATTTCCGCGGTGAAGAGCAGTTGCTCGCGCTGGACCTGGCGGTCACCGGATGGCGGTTGTGCTACTGCCCGGCGATCGTGGCTTTTCACCAGCCGTCGCCCCGGCGCCAAACCCCTGCGGCGCAGCGAGCACGCGTGCTGCGCAACGACTTTCTGACGTCCTGCATGCGCCGGCCGCCGTCGGTGTGCCTGGCGAGGTCAGCGCCGCTGCTGCGGGCGGCCGCACACGACCGGGCGCATCTGCGCGCCGCGGCCGAGGCGGTGGCACGGCTGCCGGCTGCACTGCGCAACCGCCGCGTGCTGCCGCCGGAGTGGGAGCGCCAAGTTCGCCTCCTCGAGGCAGTTTCCAATTGAACTGCTAGACAAAGGTATCGCGAAGCGGTGTCAACCGGATTGGCGGCCGCTGACCGAGACGGCAGCGGGCCGGCCGGCCGGAATGAGACGCTGATACACCTTCAAGGTGTCCGCGGCGATCCGGTCCCACGAATAGCGCGACTCCGCCCGGCGTCGCCCGGCCGCGCCCCACTCGGCGAGCCTCGCCCGATCTGCCAGCATCCAATTGAGCCCCGCGGCGCAGGCCGACGGATCCTTCGGCGCCACCAGCAAACCGGTCATGCCGTCGACCACCGTGTCGAGCATGCCGCCGACCGCCGTTGCCAGCACCGGCACTCCACACGCCATCGCCTCCAGCGGAACGATGCCGAACGGCTCGTACCACGGCGTGCAGGCGACCACGTCGGCGCTGCGCAGCAGTGCGGGCATCTTCGCCCGCGACACCGATCCACACAATCGGACCCGATCGGCGACACCCGATTCTCTCGCCAACGCCGAAAGACGCTGCGCCTCAGCGTCGCCGGCCAGCGCACTGGCATCCGGCCCGCCGACGATCACCAGTTCGGCGTCGGGAACGGCCGCCATGGCCCGGATCAAGATGTCGAATCCCTTGCGCGGCACCAATCTGCCTACCGACACGACTCGGCGCAGCCCATCGCGTCTGACGGCCGGCTCCGGGCAGAAGCGCGACAGATCGACGCCGCACGGGATCACCGAGATCCGTGCGCGGGGCCGTCCCAGCCGCGCCAGTTCGAACACCTCGTCGGTGCACGTCGCCGCCACCCAGTCGGCGTTACGCGCTATCGATTGCTCCAACTTCAGCCGGGTCGGCGGACTGGTGTCCTGGACGCCCTGATGACGACGCTTGACGACGCCCAGCGCATGGAAGGTCTGCACGGTGGGCACGTCGCGCTGCCGGGCCGCGCGCGAGGTGGCGATGCCCGACATCCAGAAATGCGCGTGGGCGACGTCCGGCGGCTCGTCCTGCCAGTGGTCGGCCAGAAACTCGCCGAAGGCCGGCATATGCGCCAGCAATTCGTCTTTAAGCAGCGCCTCGGGTGGTCCGGCCGGCACGTTCACCACGGTGTATCCGTCTGGTGTCGGCACCCGTTCGGGCAGGTCGGAATTGTCGCGCCGGGTGTAGACCACGACCTCGTGCCCGCGGCGGGCCAGCGCGGCGGACAACTCGGCCACATGGACGTTCTGGCCGCCGGCGTCGACGCCGCCCAGCACTGCCAGCGGGCTGGCGTGTTCGGAGACCATGGCGATCCTGATCGGGCCGCCTTTGCCTGCCGGCTGCTTGCCGGAACTCACGCGCACGCCTCCTCGATCAGCTGGTCCCACTCCCGCAGAAACCGGTCGAGGCCGAAGTATTTGAGCGCGATCTGACGCGCCGACTTGCCGGCGGCGCGCGCAGCTTCCGGATCGGCGATGTAGTGCCGCAGTGCGTCACCGAGGGTGCCGACGTCGGCGCTGACCACGCCGGCCTCACTGGGCACCGTCAAGGGAGCCATCGTCGAGGCCACCGCGACCACCGGCATGCCCAGGTGCATCGCCTCCAGCAGTGAGATGCCCAGCGACGTCCAGCGCGCGGTGTGCAGGTAGACACGACGGCGCGCTACTTCCTCGAACAGCGCCGGGGGTGCCACATCCCCGCGTCCGTGCACCCGCATATCGCGCCCGCCGCTACCGTCCCGGTTGAGGTCGCACGTCGCCATCCCCCACACGTCGATCGGAACCCAAGTCGACAGTCGCCACAGCACGTCAGTACCGACGACCCGGTTGCGCCGAACCGGTTCATTGATCATCGCTGCGGCGGCAGGCAGCTCGCCGGTATAGCGGTCCCCCGGGTCTTTGATGCCGTGGGTGATGACAGCCGTCCGGGCAATACCGTTGTCCCACATCAGGCAGTTGAAGTCGGTGACATGGACGAGCGTGATGTCGCTACGGTCGGCTACGGGGTGACGACTCTCGGTCGGCGACGGCCGGGGCGCGTTGTGCTCGACGTACACGGCCGGAAAATCGACACCGGGACGCCGGCCGGACCACGCCGCCAGCAACTCGAGCTCTTCGGGCCGTTGCAAGACCGCGAGATCGATCGGTTCTTCAGCGAGTCGTTCGGCTGCTACTTCGCGCGCGCGAGGCCAGCGGCGCCCGCACAATCCACGCCCGTTGGCATCTTTTGCGGCATTGACCGGCAGCAAATAATGGTGCCGACCGGCTACAAAGGCTTCCGTCCAGGACCCGTGCACATGCCAGAGCAAAATGTTACGCGCGGCTGGCGTCGGCATGGGAGAAGTACTTCCCGGCCACTTTGCCAGCCAAACATTCGCCGACCGGGCCGGCCGCGGCCGCATGATTTACGACGCGGTCAGTCCCTGGGTCGCCGGCCCTTCCAGCAGCGTGCCGTCGGGCGCGAATCGTGATCCGTGCAGTGGGCATTCCCATGCTTTACTGGCGTCGTTCCAGTTGACGATGCCGCCCAGATGCGGGCAAACCGGCGAAATCCGATGCGCCACACCGTCGATTACGCAGCGGGCCTGCAGATGCCACGGCGGGCCACCGACCACACCGCCGTCCGAAGGCGCCGACCGGCCGGTGCGCGCAATCGGCGTCACCCACCCCTTGGTCAAGTGGAACCCAACTTCGAGGTTGGCCTGCACAGCGGTGCTGATCCCGGTCAGTTCGTGCGGGCTCCACGCCGCGAAAGCCCTCGCCCAGTCCATCCGCCCACCCAGCAGCCGACTGCTGAGCAGCAACGCCGCCGCGGCGCCACCGGTCATGCCCCATTTGTTGTATCCCGTCGCGACGAAGATGCTGTCGTTGCCGGGCAGGATCGGGCCGACGTACGGTAACCGGTCGATCGGGGTGTAGTCCTGCGCCGACCAGAAATGCGTCTGTACCGCGCCCGGGAAGTGGGTCTGCGTCCACGACGCCAGCTCGTCGAGTTCGCCGGTCGGACTTTTGCGGCCCACCGTGTGACCGGCACCGCCGACGATGAGCCGCTCGCCGTCGTCGGTCGGGGCGTAGCGGAGCGACCTGGTCGGAGAGCCCGCCGAGATGAACATCGGACGGGTGATCTGCCCGGGCACCTTGAAAGCGAAGGCGTAGGACCTGCTGGGCTTGAGCCTGGCGAAAAACCCGCCGCGGTCCAGAATCGGAATGCCGGTCGCCAACACCACCTGCCCGGCGTCGACCTCGACGTCTTGATCGTTGGTGTGCACCCGCAGCCGCAACCGGTCGCCGTGCTGCGACACCGAGCGCACCCGAGCGCCCTCGCACAAGCGGCCACCGCGTTCGATCAGCTCGTTGATCAGTGCGTCCAGCAGCGGCATCGGGTCGAACTGGGCCTGGTCGGCCAGCCGGACGCCGCCGTGATACGGAAACGGCACTCCCCCGGCGTCGTCGTCCCATTGGGCGTCGAGACCGGCGAGGCGGGCGGCGGTGAGTTCGGCACGCGCGGACGGCACTTCTTTGGCGGACTGCGCATAGGTGTAATCGGCCTCGCGCTGAACCGGGATGTCGTGGTGCTCGCAATAGCGCAGCAGCCAGTCCTGACCTTCGCGACTGCCCTTGACGTAGTCGCGGGCCAGATCAGGGCCGTGCCGGGCAACGATCTTGGTCAGCGACGTGCCCTGCAGCAGGCTGATCTTCCCGGTGGTGTTGCCGGTCGTGACAGCGCCGGCGGTGCGGGCCTCCAAGACGAGCACGTTCTTTCCGGCTCGGGACAGCAGGGCGGCGGTGATCAGGCCGGTGATGCCCGCTCCGACGACGACCACGTCGGCTGGCGACTGTCCGTCGAGGTCGTGTGTCTGGTGAGCCGGTCCGGTCCGGTCGTGCCACAGCGACGTCATCGTGCAGACATACCCGGCGTTGGTTCGGCGCCAAACTCGCCGACAGCCGCGTCGACCGACGTGTGCCAGATCACAACCTCCGGATTAGAACGGTGTACCAGGGGGAATACCGATCTGCAGAGCGGCTGAAGTCCTGGGCAAGCTCGGAATGTTTGAGCCTGCGTCGGGACGGGAATGCGGCGACACGAGGCGGGGGCGACCCCGCCGGAGGCCGATCGATACCGGTCGGTCTGACCAACCGAACTCAGAGCAAATGAGGAGGGTTCATGTCGGACGACAAGGACAAGAGCGGACCGGCCGAAGGCGTACGCGGCGTTGTCGAGGACGTCAAAGGTAAAGCCAAAGAGGCCGTCGGGAATGTGACCGGACAAGACGACCTGGCCCGTGAGGGCTCGGCTCAGCAGGACAAGGCCGAGGCGCAGCGCGACGCGGCCAAGAAGGAAGCGGAAGCCGACGCGGCCCGTGGTGGTGCAGAGTCCGCGGAGAAGAAGCAAGCGTCGCACCAAGACTAAGAGCTCGACAGTAAGCGGTGGGCCCGGTCCGATTCACGGACCGGGTTCATCGGTTTTCGGAGCAAGCATTTCGGAAGCGGCCCGGCAGTTCATCCGAACAATGGCAGCGCCCGCTTACGGGCCAGTGCATCCATTCCGCGCTGAATGCTGTCCTGCACCTCGCCATATTTCTGCTCGATGTAGTCGTCGTCGTCCGCGCGTGCCAGGTCATGGTCGAGCTCGATCGCCGGCATGAAGCGGGTGCGGATCTTGGCCGGCAACGGCAGCTGGGGCAGCGCGGCCGGTGCGATACCCCATGGCAGGGAAACCGCGATGGGAAACACTTTGAGTCGCAGAAACTTGTCCAGCCGCAACGCCCGCGAGAGGCCGTCACCGCGAATCAGCACCGGCATGGCGTCCGCGCCGCCGACGGTTGCAATCGGCACGATCGGGACTCCGGCGCGAATCGCCATCTTCACAAATCCCTTTCGACCGGCCAGATTGGCTCGATCGCGCTCCCGCCACGGTCGCAGGGAGTCTACTTCACCGCCGGGCCACAGCGCGACGTCGTGTCCCTCGGCCAGCGCGGTCGCGATGGCATCGGGAGCCGCCGGCAGCACGCCCATCGACCGGAAGTACTGGCCGATGCCCGGGATCGCCATCAACGCGTCGTGCGCCGTCCCGTTCAGCGGTGCGTTGCTGGCCGAACCGCCGCCACCATTGCAGACCGACGGTCCAGGCATCCCAGACGAACGGCGCACCGGAATGGATGCCGATCAATAACGACCGGTGGGTCCGGAATGTTCTCCCAGCCGTCGATTTCCATTCGGAACCAGTAATCGACCAGCACATTCCAGAAGAACTTCTGCCGCTGCATCGTGGCTTCGTCCTACCCGACCAATTCCCAGTTACCGGCGCGCTCGGCCAACCAACCGCTCAACCCGCCGGTCTGCTGCTGACGCCGCTCCTCCATCGCCGCCTTCGCCTCTTCGGCACTGCGCTTGGCCTGCTCACGGAGTCTCGGCGGACCGGTGATCTGTCTCACTCATGTCTTCCGGTGTACCCCACTCTGCGCCGGATAGCACAGGGAAAAAGGAAACCTCCCCGCGCCGATGACGACGCGGGGAGCTTTCGTGTCCGAGCCGCGCAAGCGCGGTCACGGTGTAGAGCCGGCTAGGAAGCCGTCCAGATCAGCACGTCCTCGATTCCGTCGTTGTAGACGACGCTGTCCGGGGCGCTGCCGGTCACGTTGAAGTAGATCTTGCCGCTCGACTGCCCGCCCTGCCCGATGGGAGCCGGGCTGATCCCGTCCGGCGTGGCTTCTTCGATCACCCGGTAGTTCGTCCCGTCATCCGCTCGGGCGTTGAAGTCAGAGATCAGCGGCGTGACAGTACCGCTGTTGGCCGTCGCGGTGATGTCGGCCTGCCAGATCTGCCCGGGAGCGCCCAGGACGGGCAGCGTGACGTTGCTGCGCTCCAGGTTGCTCACCGTGTAGGCGGTGACCAGCGGACCGTCGACGAGTTGTTCGGTGCTGCCCAACCGTTGCACGGTCGGATCCACTGCGGCCGCAGTTGCTGCAGTGAAGATTGTGACAGATGCGACTCCTGCTGCACCGATCGCAGTTTTCATCGCGGCCTTGGTGAAGTTCACGCTAACCCCTTTCATCGAGTGTTCGACATATGTCGCGGCGCCACTGGTAAACGCCGAGTAACGCCGCACATATTGCGCAATAACCAAAGCATGACATGTTCAAACGCTGCGGATTACATTTCGCTTGAATTCATTGCCGCCGGTGCCGCATAGGCGGCAAGCAGGCCAATCAGGTGATTACTTCGATGCGTAATTGCGGACCGGCACATCGTCCGGCAATGCCCCTTGCGCTATAAACGGCGCTCCGCCGTCGTGCCCTGCGGCTCGCTGGGGTTAGCCGATGTGCGCCGGCCGGGTAGCCGACCGGCACGCTCAGCGATGGATGCGGAGACGACAGGGTCGAGCGGTCAGGCGCAAGGCAGCGGCAGGCACAAGTGCAGCGAGAAGGGAAGTTCTGCACATGGAACGTGGCAGTGGGAAGCACAGCCCGCGCGAAGATGAAGCGCTCAAGCAGGAACTGCGGGGAACTTTGCAGGGCAACCGTTCGAGTAGGGCCGCAGGAGTGGCGCGATCCTGAGCCGCCGGCCGACGACGACCCAGACGTCCCGAACGCCGCACCGCCGCCGCAGCGGCCCTGAACCGCCCGGCGCGGTTACGGCAGTACCGACGGGTACTCGTAATCTCCGGTGGCCTGAAAGATGACCCGTCGGGCGATTTCCACAGCGTGATCGGCGAACCGCTCGTAGAACCGGCCCAGCAGAGCAAGATCCACGGCGACGGCCACGCCGTGGGCCCATCCAGGTTCGACCAGCGCAGTGAGCGTCTGCCGGCGAAGGTCATCCATTGCGACGTCGTCGCGACGGATCTGGCGCCGCCTTTGACGGGTCGCGCGAAGAAAGTACGTCCGACGCGCCCGTACCCAGGGCGACCGCCACCGCACCCATCTTGGCGAAACACCCTTCGACCTCTGCGGGCACTGCGCGGTTGGGAAAACGGCGGCGGGCGATCTTGGCGATGTGAGCAGCCAGCCCGCCCATCCGCTCAGCGTCCGCGGCGATTTGCAGCGCACTGACCACTGCCCGCAGATCAGCCGCTACCGGCGCCTGCAATGCCAGCAGGCGCAACGCGATCTCCTCGGCGAGCGCCTTCTTGGCGGAAAGAGCTTCCTGCCCGACGTATCACGCTTTCGGCTTGCTCGAGGTCAGCCTGCAGCAGTCCTTCGGTGGCAGACCGGATGCCGCAGGTAGCCATGCGCACATTTCCACCAGCTGTGCTGTCAGCGCCTCGAGTTGTTGTTGGTAGGCAGTCCGCATTTTCGACGGTCCAGTCCTCACACGTCGTTCGACACCCCGCGGGACTGTTCTCATACCCGGTAGGAGACCCGTCTTACACTTTCGGCGATCCACGGGACGTGTTGCCATCGAAACATCTGAACCGGGCACGTCTGAGTTCTTCGAACGGAGCAACTGATGAGCGGTGTGCAAACGGACACGATCACCACGCAGGTGCCGGCGCGGTTGGACCGGCTACCGTGGTCACGATTTCACTGGCGGGTCGTCATCGGACTCGGCGGCGTCTGGGTGCTCGACGGGCTTGAGGTCACCATGGTGGGCAACGTGTCGGCTCGCCTGACCGAGAAGAACAGTGGCCTCGCGATCAACGCCGCACAGATAGGTTGGGCGGCGGCTTTCTACATCACCGGAGCGTGCCTGGGGGCGCTGGTATTCGGGCAGCTGACCGACCGTTTCGGGCGGCGCAAACTGTTCATGGTCACGCTGGGTATCTATCTGCTCTCCACCGTCGCAACAGCTTTTGCCTTCGCGCCGTGGTACTTCTTCGTTGCTCGCTTCTTCACCGGCTCCGGGTATCGGCGGCGAATACGCCGCCATCAACTCGGCCATCGACGAATTGATTCCGGCGCGGCTGCGCGGTCGGGTCGACTTGATCATCAACGGGTCGTATTGGCTTGGCGCGGCGGCAGGTTCGGCCGGCGCACTGGTGCTGCTGGACACCTCGGTGTTCGCGGCGAACACCGGGTGGCGATTCGCCTTCGGAATCGGAGCTATTCTGGGTGTGACGGTTTATCTTGTGCGCCGCACGATCCCGGAAAGCCCGCGCTGGTCGTTCATTCACGGACGCCAGGACGACGCCGAACGGATCGTCGCGGACATCGAAAAGCAGGTCGAGCAGCAGACCGGTCGTCGGCTGCCCGAGCCGCACGGGAAACCGCTGAAAGTACGTCAACGACAGGCTATTCCGTTCCGGGAGATCGCCGCCGTGGCCTTCAAACTGTACCCGCGGCGGGCGATCCTCGGTCTGGCGCTGTTCATCGGGCAAGCGTTTCTCTACAACGGCGTCACCTTCAATCTGGGAACACTGCTGAGCGGGTTCTACGGGGTCGCCGCTGCGCAGCGTGCCGCTGTTCGTCATCTTCTGGGCGTTGGGGAATTTCGCCGGACCGCTGTTGCTGGGGCATCTGTTCGACACCGTCGGCCGCAAGCCGATGATCGCCCTGTGTTATATCGGCTCGGCTGTCGGAATCGTCGTTCTCGCGGTGCTGTTCGTCAGTCACACCGGCGGAGTCAAGACGTTCATCGCGGTGCTCGCCGCGTCGTTCTTCCTCGCTTCGGCAGGTGCCAGCGCAGCGTATCTGACCGTCAGCGAAATCTTCCCGATGGAGACCCGGGCGCTGGCCATCGCCTTCTTCTACGCCGTGGGTACGGCGATCGGCGGCATCAGCGGACCGGTGCTGTTCGGACAGCTGATCAACTCCGGCGAACGCAGCGAAGTGATGTGGTCGTTTCTCATCGGGGCCGCCATGATGACGGTGGGCGGGTTGATCGAGTTGTGGCTCGGAATTCGCCGCCGAAGGACGGCCACTGGAGGAATTGGCCTTGCCGCTGACCGTCGCCGACGCCCAACGCGCCGACGACTGAGCGATCAGCGTCCCCGCACCTTCCGGTTGTGCTTCTTGATCGCATCGACCAACTCCGGCTTGCTCATCGTGGAGCGTCCGCGCAGATCCAGCCGCCGCGCGATGTCCAGCAGGTGTTTCTTGCTGGCATTGGCGTCCACACCCTCCGCGGACGGCCCGCTGTTCTCGCGGGCCGCCGCCTTCGGCGAGCTTGTCGGACGGGCCACGCTTCTCCTTCGGCTCCCAGTGGTCACCGACCTTCTCGAAACTGTGCTTGACCGCGGAGTAAGCCACCCGGTGGGCGCGCTCTTCGCTGCCGTACTGGTCGGCGGCGGCGTCGTGAGCCTTGGCGAAGGTCCGTTGTGCTTTGTCGTCGGAACGCTGCAGGGTGCTGGGCAGTTCGTCTTTCTTCGGCTTTGCCACCCTTGGTCGTCTTCGGCATACACCACCTCCTGGTCTCGTTTGATCTTCGAAGTCACGTCATCCTTCGGCGGCTTGTTGCGCCCAGGCGTAAGCGAGTTGGAGGAAGTCGGCGCCCGCAAGGGCGGTGAAGCTGCCGGCCACCAGTCGGGTCAGCCGCGGCGCGAAGATCAGTCCGATGACGAACGCGGTGGCCACCCACACGTCCAGGCAGAACGGGCAGGTCAACAGCTCCCCCAGGCTGTGCCGCAGTCCGCTGTCGCTTCGGGTCTCCTCGTGCAACTCAGCAGGACCGCCCGTGCCGGCGTAGCGGGTGAACGGCACCCGCAGCGGGCTGGTCACCGCGTCTTTGGTCAATGTTCGGGACAACTTGTGAGTGCCGGCGGTAATGGTCAGCAGGTCGATGCACCCGCCACCGGTCCGGCAGCGTGCGCCCGGTCACGGCGGCGAGCACCGCGGTCACCGCGACCAAACGCTGTAGATGCACCAGCACCGCTACATAACCGCTCAGCGGGCGAGACTCATCGCCGCTGTAGGCGTCAGCTTCCTGCCTGGCCCGGTCGGTCACAGCCGCGCCGACTTCTGCTGCTTTAGCCACTGCCACTCCTTCGTCGGCGTCCAGTCTGGTGGCGGTTACCCGGAGAAGGTGTCCCCGCAATCCACACCCGCACGCCGCTTGAATGCGACGCCGGAGTTTCCGGTTGCGCGGTCGGGGTACAGACAACCGACGGTTACGAAAGGACTGATTGTCTTGGCTGATTCTGCCGACGACGCCCCGGCTGTGTTGTTCGATCTCGACGGCACGCTGGTCGACACCGTTTTCCACCATGCGGTGGCCTGGCATCGAGGCTCGCTCGATGTTGGCCAGGAGGTGCCCTGTTGGCGAATACAAGGACTAGTCGGCCGCTCCGGTGACGAACTCGTCAAGATCACCATCGGCGAGGAACTCGCCGAAAAACATGGCGACGAGGCGAAAGAACTGCACAGCCGCTACTTTGAGGAGTTCGAGCCGACCTTGCGCGCAACGCCGGGTGTTCGTGGATTGCTCGAGAAACTGTCTGCCGAAGGCTGGCACACCGTGCTCGCTTCATCAGCGGGCGAAGAGACGCTGGGCTTGCTGCGCAGAGTGCTCGACGTCGACGACCTGCTGTCCGAGGTGACATCGAGCGCAGATGCCGAGCAGGCCAAGCCAGATCCCGACATCGTCAACACCGCACTGGAAAAGGTCGGCCGCGACGAAAAGCGGGCCATCTTCGTCGGTGACGCCGTCTGGGACATGGAAGCTGGGAAGCGAGCCGGGGTGCCCACGGTAGCGGTGCTCAGCGGCGGGGTTGCCCGTGAGGCTTTGGAACAAGCTGGTGCGGCAGCGGTCTACGACGACCCGCAAGACATCCTGGACCACTTCGAGGAGTTCACGAACCTGCTGCGGTCGTGAAGTGCAGTGCCTTGGCTCTCGGCGGTGCCGTTCAGGCCAGGTGCGCGGAGAGCAACCACGCCGGCATGGATTTGCGCCCGTCGCCCTCGTCACGCAGGTCCACCTCGAACTCGCGCATGCCGCTGTCGGGCATGTTCGCATGGATGCGGGCGGGACGGATCTCGTCGACGACCCAGTACTTGGACACGGCCTGCCGTAGTTCCTCTTCGGTGACCGCATTGATAGGACCTTGCGGGCATGCCGGCGCGGTCGAACACCAGCACGAAGTAACGGGCGCCGGGTGCCGCGGCGCGAACGATCGACTGCTGGTAGCCGTCGCGCAACTCGACCGGCATGGAGTGGAACAAGCGTGCTGTCCACGATTGTGTTGAATCGGCCGTCATAGCCGGTGAACGAGGAGATGTCGGCGACCTCGAACGAGGCGTGGTCCAATCCCTGCGTTCGGCGGCTTTGGCCTTGGCCAGCTCGATCGCCGTAGGCGACGCGTCCAGCCCGACCGTGGGATGCCCCAGCGCGGCCAGGTGCAGGGACAGCGCAGCTTCACCGCAGCCGGCGTCGAGCACCTCGCCGGTCATCAGCCCTGATCGATCAAAGCCGCGATCTCCGGCTGCGGTTCGCCCAGACTCCACGGCGGGCGGGCCCCCGCACCGAACTCGGTCGGCTTCACCGCGATAAGCCGGCTCGAAGTCGAAATCGAATTCCTGTACTTCAGTCATGTTCCAGGTATATCAACCTGCCTGATATGTGTCAAGTAAGTTGATATAGGAGGTCGTCAGCGCCGGCACGCGCCTTCGATGCGCGCCCAAGGCCGGGCCTGTTCCAGCTCGTAAGCCAACTCGAGCAGCCGCGCTTCGTGGCCGATGCCGGCTGACAGCATCATGCCCACCGGCAGGCCGGCCGCTGACTGCGCCAGCGGCAGCGAGATCGCCGGCTCTCCGGTGACGTTCTGCAGCGGGGTGAACGCCACCCAGCCGATCAGCCGGTCCATGATCTGCTCGTAGTCGGCGGTCGGATCGAGGTAACCCACCCGCGGCGTCTCCTCGGCCAGTGTCGGCGTCAGCACCGCGTCATAGGTGCGGAAGAACCGCGCGGTGCGCCGCCGAATCGCCCGCAGCCGGAGGATCACCGCCGGCATCCGGTGCAAATTACGACTGGCGCGCCGGTCCAGGCCCAATGTGAGGTTGTCCAGCAGTGCGCGATCGAACGACGCGCCGAAAGCCCGCTTCCCCATCCGGATCTGCGCCGTCGCGAGCAGCGCCCAGTACAGCACGAAGTCGGTGGCGAAGCTGGCCGGCACGGGCGGGGTGTCGATGCGTTCCACATGGTGGCCGAGCTCTTCGAGCAGATCGGCGGACTGCAATGTCAAGTCGCGGACTATCCGGACTGCATTCGTGTTCCACCGAACGGGTGAGCACCGCGATCTTGAGCCGTTGGCTGCCCGGACCGGTGACGTCGCCGATGGGCCGCAGTCGCCGAGACGGAGAAAGCCGCTCGGCTTCGCGGTAGAAGGCCGCGGTGTCGCGCACCGTTCGGGTCAGCACGCCGTTGGCGACGATCCCGACCGGCATCCGGCGCAGCTCGGCGTCCAGCGGTAACCGGCCACGCGACGGCTTGAGCCCGACCAGCCCGTTGCAGGCCGCCGGAATACGGATGGACCCGCCACCGTCGTTCGCGTGCGCGATGGGCACCGCTCCGGCAGCGACGAAGGCGCCCGATCCCGACGACGACGCCCCGGCGGTGTGTTCGGGGTTCCACGGATTGCGCACCGGCCCCAGCCTGGGGTGCTCAGCCGAGGCGCTGAACCCGAATTCCGACAGCTGAGACTTGCCCAGCGCGATCAGCCCGGTGCCGAGGTAGAGCCGCGCGAAGTCGCCGTCGGCTCGCGCCGGGTGCGGTTGCCACGCGTCGGAACCGCGCATCGTCGGAAGTCCTCCGACGTCGACGTTGTCCTTGACGAAAGTCGGCACGCCGCTGAAAAAGCCTTGCCGCGCCGGTGCTTTCGCTTCGTCACGGGCCCGGTCGAACGCCCGGTGGGCCAGCCCGTTGAGCTCCGGGTTGACGGCTTCGGTGCGGGCGATGGCAGCCTCGACCACCTCATCCGCCGACACCTGGCCGGTTTGCACGGCCTGGGCGACCGCGACAGCGTCTAAGTCACCGAGGGCGTCCTCGCGGAATGCGTGCACGCGTTGCACGTCGCGCTCGCCGGGAATCGTCAGGCCTGGCCTACCTCGAAGCGGACGAATCGCGTCAACGTCACGCCGGCTTCGTCGAGCAGTGCCTTGACGGTCTTTTTCCCGTCCGATACCGAGGGCTGCTCGAGTAGCACGACGTCCTTGAAGAAACCGTTCAACCGGCCCTCGACGATCCTCGGCAACGCCTGCTCCGGCTTGCCCTCGTTGCGGGACGTCTCCTCGGCGATGCGGCGTTCGTTGGCGATGACGTCTTCTGGGACGTCGTCGCGGCTCAGGTAACGCGCTTTGAGCGCGGCGATCTGCAGCGCGACGGCGTGTGCCGCCTGGGCTCCCGACTCTGCGGAGCCGCCGTTGTACTCGACCAGCACACCGACCGCCGGGGGCAGGTCGGCGGCCCGCTTGTGCAGGTAGGTCTCCACGGCGCCATCGAAGAACGCGACGCGGCGCAACTCGAGTTTTTCGCCGATCTTGGCCGACAACTCAGCGACCGCCTGCTCGACGGTGGTGTCGCCTACCGAGGCTGCTTTCAGCGCGTCGACGTCGGTCGCCTTGGCCGCCGCCGCAGCGGAGACCACCATGTTGGCCAGCGCCTGGAATTCGGCGTTCTTGGCGACGAAGTCGGTTTCGGAGTTGAGCTCGATGAGCGCACCGTCTTTGGCTGCGACCAGTCCTTCGGCGGTGGCACGCTCGGCGCGCTTGCCGACGTCCTTGGCGCCCTTGATGCGCAGCACCTCGACGGCCTTGTCGTAGTCGCCGTCACTGTCGGCCAGCGCGTTCTTGCAGTCCAGCATGCCGGCCCCGGTCACCTCGCGCAGCCGCTTGACATCGGCAGCGGTGAAGTTCGCCATATCAGCCTTCCGTGGTCTGTTCGGTCGGAGCGGTGCCCTCCGCCGCCCCGACTGCTGCGGCGGGGGTCGTGGTGGCTGTCGCCGTTGCTGAGGCCAGCAGTTCCTGCTCCCATTCGGCCAGCGGCTCGGCGGCGTCGGCCTCCGGCTTGCCATCCCCGCGGCCTGCCCCGGCGCGGGCCTGCAGGCCCTCGGCGACCGCGGAGGCGACGACCTTGGTCAGCAGGGCTGCCGAACGGATCGCGTCGTCGTTACCCGGGATCGGGTAGTCGACCAGGTCGGGATCGCAGTTGGTGTCCAGGATCGCGATCACCGGGATGCCCAGCTTGCGGGCCTCGCCGACGGCGATGTGCTCCTTGTTGGTGTCGACCACCCAGACCGCTGAGGGCACCTTGTTCATGTCGCGGATACCGCCCAGGCTGCGCTCCAGCTTGTTCTTCTCCCGCGTCAGGCCGAGAATCTCCTTCTTGGTCCGGCCTTCGAAGCCGCCGGTCTGCTCCATCGCCTCGAGCTCCTTGAGGCGCTGCAGGCGCTTGTGCACGGTGGAGAAGTTGGTCAGCATCCCGCCCAGCCAGCGCTGGTTCACGTAGGGCATGCCGACGCGGGTGGCTTCGCCGGCGATGGACTCCTGCGCCTGCTTCTTGGTCCCGACGAACAGCACCGAGCCGCCGTGGGCGACCGTCTCTTTGACGAATTCGTAGGCCTTATCGATGAACGTCAGCGTCTGCTGCAGGTCGATGATGTAGATGCCGTTGCGGTCGGTGAAAATGAACCGCTTCATCTTGGGATTCCAGCGTCGGGTCTGGTGCCCGAAGTGGGTGCCGCTGTCGAGCAGCTGCTTCATGGTTACTACGGCCATGCTGGTGCCTCACCTGTTCCGGTTGTCCGCCCGGCGTCGGGATGATGCCGGGCCCTGGTGTCTGCGGGATGCCGGACCCAACTGGCAATGCTGCCGGCGGGACCGCGCGGCATCCGATCGGCTGCAGACACGCGAAGTCAGCCCGCACAAGCGAGCTGCGCGCACGAGTTTACACGCCGCTAGCTGGTGGTTTGTCCACAGCAGGGACGGGCGTCGCCTGGCGGTGACGCCCGCACCGCGCTGAACTGAGCGCATGCGGTTGCTCGCGTTGCTCTTGACGATGCCGCTGCTGGCCGCAGCGCCGGCGCGCGCCGACGGCGTCCGGCTGAACTGGCCGTTGCGGCCACCGCCGGCGGTACTGCGCTACTTCGACGCGCCCTCGCCGAACTGGACTGCCGGCCACCGGGGCGTCGACCTGGCCGGCAGGACCGGTCAACGGGTTTACGCCGCCGGGGCCGCCACCGTGGTGTTCGCCGGTCAGCTGGCCGGTCGACCGGTGGTGTCGCTGGCGCATCCGGGCGGTTTGCGGACCAGCTACGAACCCGTACAAGCCGCTGTCAGAGCAGGCCAGCGGGTGGACAGCGCGACGGTGATCGGCGAATTGGTGGCCGGGCATCCGGGCTGCCCCGCCGCGGCGTGCCTGCACTGGGGTGCGATGTGGGGTGCGGCGGCGCGGGCCGACTACGTCGACCCGCTGGGATTGCTCGCCGCGACGCCGATCCGGCTCAAGCCGCTGTCGAGCTGGCCGAGTGCCAGACACTCGGGTGTGCGGCGGCACATTTGAGTGTGCGGCCCGGGCGGGCGGCGGCCATGGATTTCGCCGCAGCCGCACACTGAAAGCCGTGCGTGCACAGTCGACGGATTTCAGGCCCGCGGATGGGCCTGATCGTGCACTGCCCGTAACCGCGCGACGGTGACATGGGTGTAGAGCTGGGTGGTGGCCAGGCTGGCGTGGCCGAGAAGCTCTTGCACGATGCGCAGGTCGGCTCCGCCTTCGAGGAGATGGGTGGCGGCGCTGTGGCGCAGCCCGTGCGGCCCGATGTCCGGCGCCCCGGGCACCGCGGCGACGGTCTGGTGTACCACCGTGCGGGCCTGCCGAACGTCGAGCCGCCGGCCGCGGGCCCCGAGCAGCAGCGCCGGGCCGGAGTCGGCGGTGGCCAGCGCCGGTCGTCCGTCAGTCAGCCACGCCCGCAGCGCGTCGGCGGCCGGCTCGCCGAAGGGCGCGGTGCGCGGCTTGTCGCCTTTGCCGACCACCCGGACCACGTGTCGCGTTGAGTCGACGTCGTCGAGGTCCAGACCGCACAACTCGCTGACCCGGATTCCCGTCGCGTACAACAGCTCCACGATTAATCGGTCCCGCAGTGCCAGCGGATCTCCCTGCTGCGCGCCGGATTTCGACGCGGCCATGGCGGCCAGAGCCTGGTCCTGGCGCAGCACCGCCGGCAGCGTCCGGTGCGCCTTGGGCGTCTGCAGCCGCGCGGCGGGGTCCTCTGCGATCAGACCGCGGCGCACCGCCCACGCGGTGAACGCTTTGATCGCCGAGGTGCGACGGGCCAGCGTGGTGCGGGCTGTGCCGGACGCCGCGCCGGCGGCCAGCCAGGACCGCAGCAGCGGCAGGCTGAGCGCATGCAGGCCGGAGCCCGGGGCCCGCTCGGCGATGAACGCAAACAAGGTCCGCAGGTCGCCCAGGTAGGCCCGGCGGGTGTGGGCGGAGCGGCCGCGCTGCAGCGCCAGGAACTCGTCGAACTCGTCGAGGATCGCCTGCACTGGGCCACCGTCGCAGACCTGCGCGAAACGGCTCGGCCGACGCGCCGCAACGTGTCCGGGGCGAGATCTGCCGGCGACGGGTAGCTGTCGACGTACCGGCAAGATGCCCGCACCCGTGCGGACTCAGCCCGTCGTCCCGGCCGCCTCGGCTTCGGCCTCTTTCGCGGCGAGTTCCTTCTTCCATTGCCGGAACGTCTCCTCGGTACGGCCCCGGCGCCAGTAGCCGGATATCGACGCCCACTTCGCTTGCACACCGCGTTCTTTGCGGATGTAGGGACGGAGGTTGTGCATCACGGCCTGCGCCTCGCCGTGAATGAAGACCTGCACCTGGCCGGGCAGCCACGGCGCGGTTTTGACCGCTTCGATCAGCGGCGCGTGGTCGCCGGCCCGCTCTTCGGGGACCAGATCGGCACGTCCGCCCCGGTAGATCCAATGCACCTGCACGCCTTCGGGTGCGGCCAGGGCGATCTCATCCTCTGGTCCGGCCACTTCGATGAACGCCCGCCCGACGGCCTCGGCAGGCAGCGCCGCCAGGGCGACGCTGATCGCCGGCAGCGCCGACTCGTCACCTGCCAGCAAATGCCAGTCGGCAGCGGGATCCGGCGCGTAGGCGCCGGAGGGACCCATCAAATACACCGGCTGGCGGGGTTGTGCTGCGACGGCCCAGCTTCCGGCGGTTCCGTGTTCACCGTGCGCGACGACGTCGATCGCCAGTTCGCGGGATGCCGGATCGGCGCGGCGAACCGTCAGCGTGCGCACGACGGGCCGACGCTCTGCGGGCAGTTGGTTGAAGCTGTCCAAGGTCAGCGGCTGCGGCAATCCGGTTACCTCGACGTCGTCTGCGACGAACACCATCTTGACGTAGGAGTCGGTGAACTCGCTGGGCTTGAACGTGTCGAAGCCGCTGCCGCCCAGCCGCACCCGGACCATGTGCCGCGTGAGTTCTTCACGACCCACCACCTCGAAGGTGTGCACTGGTCGACCGGCCACGTTTCCTCCCCGCAGTGCCTGGCTCGTCTGCTCGGACTCCCGCCGACTATACGAGGCGTCCAGCGCCGTCTCCTCGGACCGAGCACCGCCCGGCGAGACTCCGGCGGCGACTTGGCTGGAGGAACTTCGACCGATGCTGCCGGAGCGGACCCACCCCGTTGATACGGTGCGCATGAATGAGGAGGAATCATGAGTCGCAGCACTTATCCTTTGTTAGCCGCGGCGATGGCGGTCGGTCTAATTGCCTCGGCTTGCAGCAGTTCTTCTAACTCGGCCACGAAGACAACGTCACCGGCCACGGCAACGCAACTGCAATCGCTGGTACCCACACCGGCGAACACTCAGCGCACCGACGGCCCCGCTTCCATTCCGGACAACGGCATCCACCTGCACTTCCTGGTCAACGGACCGGCGACCGACGTTATGGACGCGTACAAGACCGCGCTCGAAGGCAAGGGCTGGACGGTGACCGTCGTGAGTTCAGGTGGCTGGCAAGGAGCCGGCGGCGCCACCTACACCGGGACGCAGAGCAACAACTATGGCGTGTTCAGCGGGGGAGGCTCCACTGGCACTACCGACATCAATTCCTGCGCATGGCCGTCAAAGCCCTCGAGCCCCAACTGTGGTGGCAGCAACCAAAAATAACGACGAGCACAACGAAGCCGCTGCGGACTATGTGCGGCGTCTAGCGCCGTCTCCCCGTCGTCGAACGATGCGCCACTGGCCGTCCTGCCGCGCCGTCAGACCCGTAACCTCCAGCAGCGCCAGCGCCCCCAGCACCGGCCCGAGCCCGAGCCCGGCGGCCACGGCGATCTCATCGACCGTGGCGGCCCCCCGGCCCGGCAGCGCCTCATACACCCGCAGCTCATCGGCGCTGAGTCCGTCGAGCGCTGTCGTCGGGCGATCCTCGTCGGGCGCCAGTTCTCCGATGCGTCCCACCAACTCGACGATGTCCTCGGCCCGGGTGATCAGCTCGGCGCCGTCGCGCAGCAGAACGTGACAACCCGTCGACGCCGACGAGGTGACCGGACCTGGCACCGCGCCGACCACCCGGCCCAACGCCCGGGCCCAGGCGGCGGTGTTCGCCGCGCCGCTGCGCAAACCAGCTTCGACGACCACTGCCGCGCCGGCCAGCGCTGCCACCAACCGATTCCGGGTCAAGAAGCGGTGCCGCGCCGGCCGCACACCCGGCGGGTATTCGGTGACCACCAGCCCGTCGACCCCAATGCGATGCAGCAACGCGGAGTGCCCGGCGGGATATGGGATGTCCAGGCCACCGGCCAGTACTGCGACGGTCACTCCCTCGGCTGCCAGCGCGGCCCGGTGTGCTGCGCCGTCGATGCCGTAGGCGCCGCCGGAGATCACCGCGACATCGCGTTCGGCCAACCCGGCTGCCAGGTCGCCAGTCACCTGCTCGCCGTAGCCGGTGGCCGCCCGGGTGCCGACGATGGCGGCCGCGCGCTGCGCCGTCTCATCGAGGCGCGCCGGCCCCAGCGCCCACAACACGATCGGTGGACCACCCCGCAATCTCGCGGCGACACCGCTGAACCCGGCGAACGCCAGCACCGGCCACTCGTCGTCGTCGGGCGTGATCAGCCGACCGCCGCGACGCGCCAGCAAGTCGAGATCTTCGACAGCGTGCTCGATGTCGCGCCGGGCTTCGGTCTGGCGGGCCAGCGCGTCGTCGACCAGCCCGCGCCGAACCCGTTCGGCGGTCTCCACCGGCCCCACCTGATGCACCAGCGCTGCCAATTCAGCGCACGGCGGTTCCACGACCCGCGACAGGTAGGCCCACGCGCGCTGCGCATCGACGTTCACCGGTCCGGCCCCATCTGCCGAAAGCTCAGCGCCGAAGCGACGTCGTCGCGGCCCGGCGACGTACGCCCGGCCAGATCACACAGCGTCCATGCAACACGCAGCGAGCGATCGACGCCTCGAATACTCAGCATTCCGCGGTCCAGTGCGGTGCGCAGCGGCTCCATTGCTGCGCTGCCAGGCCGGAATTCGCGCCGCAGCAACGTGCCGCTGACCTCTGCGTTGGTCCGGCATCCGTACGGTCGCCAACGCTGGGCGGCGGCGTCTCGGGCTCGAGCCACCCGGTTGCGCACCTCTGCGGTCGACTCGGATTCAGCGGTGACAAACGTTTTGAGCCGCACTGGATGCATCTGCACTCGCAAATCGACACGGTCGAGCAGCGGCCCCGACAGCCGACCGAGGTACCTCCGTTTCGCCATTGGTTTGCAGATGCAGTCGCGCGGATCGGCCGGCGCGCACGGGCACGGATTGGCGGCCAACACCAGCTGGAAGCGGGCCGGGTACCGCGCCACCCCGTCGCGACGGGCCAGCCGAATCTCGCCGTCCTCCAGCGGGGTTCGGAGAGCCTCCAGCGCGCTCACGCCGATCTCGGCGCATTCGTCGAGGAACAACACACCCCGGTGCGCCCGGCTGACCGCGCCGGGGCGTGCCATTCCCGAGCCGCCGCCGATCAGCGCAGCGACGCTGGAGCTGTGATGCGGTGCCACGAACGGCGCCCTGGTGATCAACGGTGTAGACCCCGACAACAGACCGGCGACCGAGTGGATGGCGGTGACCTCCAGCGCCTCGCCGCCCGAAAGCGGCGGTAGCAGTCCCGGGAGTCGTTGTGCCAGCATGGTTTTGCCAATACCAGGCGGCCCCGTCAACATCAGATGGTGGGCACCGGCAGCGGCGACCTCAACTGCGAATCGGGCTTGCGCCTGCCCCACCACGTCGGCCAGATCCGCCGCCGGCTCGGCAACCGGTGCCACCGCGCTATCCGGCTCGTCCAGCCGCGCCGAGCCGCAGAGCCAGCCCTGCAGCTGACTGAGGGTGCGCACACCCCAGACCGCGATTCCGTCGACCAAGCCGGCCTCCGGCAGGTTCTCCACCGGCACCACCACTACCGGCCAGCCGCCATCCTTTGCCGCCAGGACAGCCGGTAGCACCCCTCGCACCGCCCGGACCCGCCCGTCCAGAGCCAACTCGCCCAGCAGCACGACGGTCTCCAGCTGCCGCCACGGAGTTTTCCGTTGCGCGGACAACACCGCAGCAGCCAGCGCCAGGTCGTAGACGGAGCCCATCTTGGGCAGCGTCGCCGGCGAGAGAGCCAGTGTCAGACGCGACATCGGCCAACGGTTGTTGCAGTTGGTGATCGCCGCCCGGACGCGGTCGCGCGACTCCTGCAGCGCGGCGTCCGGCAGACCAACCAGGTGCACACCCGGCAGGCCCGAAGTGATGTCGGCTTCGATCTCCACGATCTGACCGTCCAGCCCGCGTACCGCGACTGAGAACGCGCGTCCCAGCGCCATCAGCCGACGCCCTGCACATGGGTGATCTCCGGGCTGCGGCGCCGGCCCAGCCGCACCCCGATCACGTCGATGCGGATGCCCGCCCAGCTGCCGTTCTGGTTGGCCAGCCATAGTGCGGCGAGCCGACGCAACCGGCGAACCTTCTGCCCGGTGACAGCGTGGGCGAGCCCGCCGAAACCGTCCCCGGTCCGTGTTTTGACCTCGACGAAAACCACCGTGTTGGTGGCCGGGTCGGCGGCGATCACGTCGAGCTCGCCGTACCGGCAGCGCCAGTTACGAGTGAGGATCTTCAGGCCCAGCCCGGTCAGGTGATCGGTGGCCACCTGCTCACCGAGCGCACCCAGTTCGCCGCGTGTCAGTGTCGTCATGCGGCCACCTTGCGCGACCGGGCTGACAAGCGCGCCCGCCGTCGAGCCGGCCCCGAGGCGAGCCCGGGGGTTATCCCCAGTCGGATGATCGTCCACAACCCGCAGCGGGGTGCCAACCGCCGATCGTTGCCACCGGAGTTCACCGGCCGTTAATATCTCGCTCAGGCGATGAACTCGCCTTTGACCGCCGTACCGGCTGATGGCTTCGACCCGTGAGTTGGTCGGGTGGAAGGGCGGGTGACGGACAGATGGGGCGAATCCAGGTCACCGGGCGGCGCGGTCACGAGCCGAGTTACCGGGCACCACCGGCGAAACTGTATGTATCGCAGCCCCGTTCAGCCAACCGCAAGGAGTCCCCCATGTCTTTTGTCACCACCGAGCCGCAGGCCTTGACGGCGGCCGCCGCCACTTTGCAGACCATCGGCTCGTCGATGAGTGTCGAGAACAGCGCCGCCGCAACCCCGACCACCGGCGTGATACCCGCCGCGGCCGATCAGGTGTCGGCGTTGACCGCCGCACAGTTCGCCGTTCACGCCCAGATGTATCAGGCGGTCGGCGCCCAGGCCGCGGCGGTGCACCAGTTGTTCGTCAGCACACTCGCCGCCGGTGCGGCTTCGTACGCGGCCACCGAGGCAACGAACGCGCTCGCGGCCGGCTGAACACCACAATGGATTTCGCGACGTATCCCCCAGAGATCAACTCCGGCTTGATGTATGCCGGTCCCGGCTCGGGTCCGATGCTGGCTGCCGCGACAGCGTGGGACGGGCTGGCCGCACAGCTGCATTCCACGGCGGCCTCCTTCGACTCGGTGCTGTCCGGGCTGACCGGCTGGTCGTGGCAGGGCCCCGCCTCGGCGTCGATGCTCAGCGCGGCTGAGCGTTACGTCGCGTGGGTGAGATCGACTGCGGCGCAAGCTGAACACACGGCGAGCCAGGCGAAGGCGGCGGCGGCCGCCTACCACACGGCTTTCGCGATGACCGTGCCGCCGCCGGTGGTCGCGGCCAACCGCACCTCGTTGATGACGCTGATGGCCACCAACATCGTTGGCCAGAACACGCCGGCGATCGCGGCGACCGAAGCCGAATACGCCGAGATGTGGGCCCAGGATGCCGCCGCCATGTTCGGCTACGCCGGCTCGTCTGCGGCAGCCGCCACCTTCACGCCGTTCGCACCGCCGCCGGCGACTACCAACGCAGCCGAATCGGCCGCTGCAGGTCCGTCGGTACCGGCCAGCGGCCCGGCGGTGATCTCGGCGGTGCCGCAGGCGCTGCAGGCGCTCGCGGCGCCGGCCGCGGTGGATCCGACAGGGCTGCTCTCGCTGGTGCCGATCCCGTTCGCCAGTGTCGCCATTACCGCCTCGTCGGTCGGCACCACAGCAGCGTTCACGTCGTTCGGGACGACAGTTCGAGGTTTGTTGATCAATGCCGACCGCGATTTCGACAACGGCAAGGGACCGTTCACCGGCAACGGACCCGGCGGCACCATGCTGCCGCAGTGGATCATCAACGGCGTCGGCGGTATCGGCGCGCCATCAGACGCGGTGCCGTCGCCGGCAGCTGCCGGCCTGGGTCAGGCGACGAAGGTGGGCAGCTTGACGGTGCCGCCGCAGTGGGCGTCGGCGGCGCCGGCTTTCCGCACCGTCGCGTACTCCCTGCCGATGACGGCAGCCGGTGCCGCTCCGGAAATCGTCGCCGGTGGCTCCAGCGGCCTCTTCAGCGACCTGGCGCTGGCCGGCCTGGCCGGGCGCGCCGTCGCCGGCACCGCCGCACCGGGGCGTCCGGCCGGCCGGGCGGACCAGCGGGTCCGGGTCGCCAAGAGCGCCCCGGCGAATCCGGTGGCAGCCCGCTCAGGGCGCGGTGGCCAACGAAATCGCCGCTGAACTGCAGCAACTTGCCGCACGAGCGCAATCGCTCATCGCCAAGCTGCGCGACTCAGGGCTGATGGACGCCGAAGAAACGTCGGAGCAAAACAAGCGCTTCACCTTCTGAGCGCTTCGGTAAGCCGGCGCCCGTTGACGGCAACCGCGTCGGTGACGATAGTAGGCCAGGTAGCCTGTCGGGCGGGCTCCCGCTATAACTGAGACTGCCGCTTCGATCGTGCGTCGCTGGACGCCGCTGACCATCGCGGTTCGAAGCACCTGAAGTGAGGATTGCGGTGGCCGACAGCGCGAAGGCGACCAACGGCGGCTCGGTGTCGACGGCTGGGTCTGTTGATCCCTCGACGGTGTTCGCCGCGCTCGCCGAAATCATCTATCAGGGTTCTGAGGCGACTGAGGTCTACGCCGCGATCTGCATCGCCGCGACGCTGGTCGTCTCCGGATGCGACCACGCCAGCCTGCTGGTCCGCAGAGACGGCAAATACGTGACGGTGGCCGCCACCGACCAAATCGCCCGGCGCGTCGACGACTATGAGCGCACCACCTGCGACGGCCCGTGCGTCGACGCGATCGAGGAGGAGACTCCCCAGATTGATCCGGACATCACGACCAACACCGAGTGGCCGCAACTGGCTGCCCTGTTGATCGAGGACACGCCGGTGCGCGGCGTCATGGGATTCCGGCTGCTTGTCAATCGGCGCAAGTCCGGAGCGCTGAACCTGTTCAGCGACACGCCCAACGCCTTCACCGACGAGTCCGCCGGACAAGCCGTGGTGTTGGCCGCGTTCGCCAGCGTGGCCATCAACGCCATCGCCGAGGGTGAAGACGCCGCCACCATGCGACGCGGGCTGGTCAGCAACCGCGAAATCGGCAAAGCGGTGGGCATGTTGATGCTGCTGCACGGATATTCCGAGGACGAGGCGTTCGCCAGACTGCGCCAGCACTCCCAGCACCTCAACATCAAGCTGGCTGACGTGGCGCGGGAGGTCATCAGCCAGCGGGGGCAGTTCGGCGAGCTAGTGCCCGGCGATGAGGATCAGCACTCCGCTCGGCGTGTGACGGCGAGGAGATCAAAGCGCCGCAGCCAGCGAGGCCAGCGTGTCCGCCGACGAATGCAGGGGCCGCCACCCCAGTTGCGTCTTCGCCTTGCCGGTGTCCATGACGACCGATGTTCTGGTGCTGTGCAGCCACTCGAGGGCTGACGGAACGAACGGCAGCCGGGACAGCGCCGCCGACGCCGCGGACGCCGTGGCGCCCGGCACCCGAACCGGTCGACCGCCCAACGCCCTGACGATTTCGGAGATGGTGACCGAACCGTCGCCGGCGAGGTTGTAGGCGCCGGGCGGCGCCGGCGCGGTGGCCGCCAGCGCGATCGCCGACGCGACGTCGTCGTGGTGCACCAGCTGCAGCGGCACACCGGGGTCGGGCACCACCGGCTTCAGCGCCGGAATGGCGCTGGTCACCGCGCGGATCGGCGCCGGCAATCGGTTCCACGGCATGGCGTCGGCCAGCGCCGGCGCCTTCGGCCCGGCCACTATGCACGGTCGCAAGATGAAGACCTCGAGCGAAGAGCCTTCGGTGACCTCTGCGAGGGTCGCTTCGCATGCGGCCTTCTGCTCGGAGTAGTAGTGCTCAGCCGATCCGCGTGGCGGCACGTCCTCGGTCAACGGCACCGGGTTGTCGGCGTGATAGCCGTAGGCCGCGACCGACGAGGTGTACACCAGACGACTGGGTCGCTGCGCTGCCACCGTCGCTTCGAACACATTTCGGGTGCCCTGCAGATTGATCCGGGCGCTTTCCTCCCGCGAACCCATGATGATGAACGCCAGGTGCACCACCACATCGACGTCAGCGACCAATGTGTCGACCGCGTCGCGGTCGAGGATGTCGCCCCGCTGATAGGTCGTCTTCGTCCACCCGTGCGCCGATGTCTCGAACGGGCGCCGCGCCATACCGACGATTTTTTCCACCGCGGGGTCATGCTCGAGCGCCGTCACAGCAGCAATGCCGATTTCTCCGGTCGGTCCGGTGACCGCGACGGTGAGTCCCATCCCCGCAATCTTCCCGGCGGGGTCGTACCCGAAACCAAGAATCAGCCGATGTGGTGTAGTGGACGGCAGATGTGGTTAACAACACTGCGGGCTGCGGTTTCAAGCCGCCTGAGTGCAATACCGGCGGGAGAAGAACCATGAAGCTGATGCCACCGACCGACTCGATGTTCCTCGTAGGCGAATCCCGCGAGCACCCTATGCATGTCGGAGCCCTGCAGCTCTACCAGCCGCCCGAGGATTCCGGGCCAGACTTCGTGCGTGAGTCCTATGAGGCGATGCTGGCTCAAACCGACGTCCAACCACTCTTCCGGCAGCATCCGGCCTTTTTCGGTCCGCTCACCAATTTTGCCTGGTCGTCGGACAAAGAGGTCGAACTCGACTACCACTTCCGCAGGTCCGCCGTGCCCAGTCCCGGTCGGGTACGTGACCTGCTCGAGCTGACTTCTCGGCTGCACGGCACCCTGCTCGACCGCCACCGCCCGCTATGGGAAGCCCACCTCATCGAGGGCCTCAACGACGGGCGCTATGCGATCTACATGAAATTTCATCACTCGCTGCTCGACGGGGTGTCGGCAATGAAGATGCTCCAGCGGGCGTTCACCACCGACCCCGACGACGACGAGGTTCGGGCACCGTGGGCGCTCAAGCCCCGTCAGCACAAGACCAGCGGCGGCGACAGCCCGTCCGCGCTACAGAGGTTGACCAGCACCCTTGGAGCCGCGGCATCGCTCGGACCGTCGACGGTGACGCTGGCGCGCGCGGCTCTGCTCGAGCAGCAGGTCACCTTGCCGTTCCGCGCCCCCAAGACGATGTTCAATGTACGGATCGGCGGCGCCCGGCGGATTGCGGCGCAGTCCTACTCGCTGGACCGGATCAAGGCCGTGAAGAATGCCGCCGGCATCACCGTCAACGACGTCGTCCTGGCGATGTCGGCCGGCGCCCTGCGCGCCTACCTGCTCGACCAGAACGCGCTTCCCGACACCCCACTGATCGCGATGGTCCCGGTCAGCATGCGCACGGAAGGCGAAGGCGGCAATGCGGTCGGCGCACTTCTGTGCAATCTGGGCACGCACATCGAGGACCCCGCCAAACGCCTTCAGGCGGTCACCGAATCGATCAGCGACAACAAGAAGGTGTTCGTCGAGCTGCCTCAGGTGCAGCAGCTCGCGCTGTCGGTCACGGTCGTCGGCGGCCTGTTCCTCGGGCTGATTCCCGGTTTCATCCGCACCGCTCCGCCGCCGTTCAACATCGTGATCTCCAATGTGCCGGGAGCCAGCGAGCAGTTGTACTGGCGCGGAACGAAGCTGGTCGGCAATTACCCGCTGTCCATCGCTTTGGACGGGCAAGCCATGAACATCACGGTCGCCAACAACGCCGACAACCTCGACTTCGGCCTGGTTGCCGCGCGCGGGAACGTCCCACACATGCAGCGCATGCTCGGGCATCTGGAAACGTCGCTCAAAGACCTGGAGCGCGCGGTCGGCGTCTGAGCTGCCCGGTCACTCGGGCAGCCGCAGCTCAGGCTTCTCGACCTCTTCGATGTTGACGTCTTTGAACGTGATCACACGCACCTGCTTGACGAATCGGGCGGGGCGGTACATGTCCCATACCCATGCGTCGGCCAGCCGCAACTCGAAGTACACCTCACCGTCGGCGTTGCGCGGCACCATCTCGACGCTGTTGGCCAGATAGAACCGGCGCTCGGTTTCCACGACGTAGCTGAACTGACCCACGATGTCCTTGTATTCGCGGTACAGCGAGAGCTCCATCTCGGTCTCGTATTTCTCGAGATCTTCGGCACTCATCTGCTCAGCCGTCCTCCTCGCCGATTGATCCGGCACCCATCTTTCCCCACTGGTTTTCGCCACGCTGCTCCGGTGTGCACGGCTGACACTCGGCCACCACCCGGATGCCCGAACCGGTCGCCACCCGTCGCACGTTGATGAACGAGTAGCGGTGCTGCGGGGACGGGCCGAGGTCGGCGAGGGCCGCCGAATGCCCCGGTGTGCTGTACCCCTTGTGCTCGGCGAAGCCGTAGCCGGGGTGATCGGCGTCCATCGCCACCATCATCCGGTCCCGGCTGACCTTGGCAAGCACGCTGGCCGCGGCGATGCAGGCCGCGGCCGCATCGCCGCCGATGACCGGCAGCGACGGCATCGGCAGACCCGGAACCCGGAAGCCGTCGCTGAGCACGTAACCCGGACGCGCCGACAGGCCCGCCACCGCCCGCCGCATGCCCTCGATGTTGGCTACGTGCACTCCGCGCCGGTCCACCTCGACTGACGGAATGAAAACCACGTGGTAGGCCAGCGCATACCGGCGGATCAAGGGAAAAAGCCTTTCGCGGGCCTTCTCGGTGAGCTTTTTGGAGTCGTCGAGTAACGCAAGGCTCGACAGCCGGGCCGGTCCGAGCACGCACGCCGCGACCACCAGTGGCCCCGCGCAGGCGCCCCGGCCGACCTCGTCCACCCCGGCGACCGGGCCCAGCCCGCTGCGGTAAAGCGCTGACTCCAGCGTGCGCAACCCCGAAGATTTGCGGATCACTGTTCGCGGGGGCCACGTGGCGACCACGGTCAGTGACCTTGTTGCGGATTTACCGACCCCACCCCGCGCCAACGCGACGGCGGCCAGACGATCAGCCGGGCCTTGCCGATGACGTTGCCCACCGGCACGGTGCCCGCCGCCGGGTCACCGGTGCACAACAGGCCTTTGCGCGCGTCGTCGCGAATGCTCGTGCAGTGCGCGCGCGAGTCCGCTGAGTGGGTGCGATTGTCACCCATCACCCAGAGCCGGCCCTGTGGAACGGCGACCGGACCGAAGTCGGCGCCCAGGCAGGGGTAGACCGCCGGGTCGGCCATCATCGTCGACGGATCGAGAAACGGCTCGGTCAGCTGCTTGCCGTCCACGGTCAAACCGGTGTTGGCTCGACACTGCACCGTCTGGCCGCCCACCGCGATCACCCGTTTGACCAGGTCGTTCTCGTCAGGTGGTACGAAGCCGACGAAGGAGAGCGCGTTCTGCACAACCCGCACCGCCGCGTTGTGCGATCGAATCGACTTGTATCCGATGTCCCAGGGCTGCGGTCCCTTGAAGACGATGACGTCGCCAGGCTTCGGCGGTGTGAAACGGTAGGTGATCTTGTCGACCAGGATCCGGTCGCCGACGCATCCCGAGCAGCCGTGCAACGTGGGCTCCATGGATTCCGACGGGATCAGGTAGGGACGCGCTACGAACGTCAGCATGACGTAGTAGAGCACCACTGCGATCGCGACCAGGATGGCAGTTTCCCGGAGCGCTCCCCGATTCGGGGCGGGTGGCTCAGCCTCGACAACGGCCTGAGCGGGATTGCCCGGCTTGCGGGTGGCGAGGTCGGGTTCCGACAGACCGTCGTCGGGTTTGGGTTCGGGCGACGAGTCCGCGGTGTCAGTCACGAGCCAAGCGTAGCCAGTCGCCCGGCGACGATGCAGAGCGCGGCTCAGCGCTTTTCTTTGATCTTGGCTTTCTTGCCGCGCAGCTCGCGCAGGTAGTACAGCTTCGCCCGGCGGACATCACCGCGGGTCACCACTTCGAGGTGGTCGATGGTGGGCGAATGCACCGGGAAGGTCCGTTCGACACCGACGCCGTAGCTCTCCTTACGCACCGTGAAGGTCTCGCGGACACCCCCGCCCTGCCGGCGGATCACCACACCTTTGAAGACCTGGATGCGCTCCTTGGCACCCTCGATCACCTTGACGTGCACGTTGAGGGTGTCGCCAGGGCTGAAGGTCGGGATGTCGTCGCGCAGCGACGCCTTGTCGACGAAGTCCAACGTGTTCATCTCGAGAAGACACTTCCCTCGCGGTCGCGGCTGCCGGCAACGACCTGCGCCAAAGGCGCGAAGCGATCACCGAGCCGATTGAATCGGACACCTGGTGTATCCCGCAGCAGGCGGGCGCACACCGGCCCGCTTGAGAGATGCTGGAGACAACTGCTCAATTGTGCCAGACGCCGCCCACGCAGCGAAATCACAGCGAATCACTCCGCGGCGCTACCACCCGACCGGCTCGGCGGATGGTTTCATATGACTGCACGGGCAGGGCCCCGGCCGGACGCTGTCGCTGAGCCGCACTACCGGCGATGCGCCGGCGGAGAGCAGTGCGGCAGGCCCTCGAGTTGTGCATCCGACACCGGCAAGGAGGAGCATGCCAGCGCGGCCGCCGATGTTGCTCGTCGCCACCGTCGCAGTGGTGACGATGCTGGTGGCCGCCTGCGAGGCGAAGGTATACGGCGCGTCGAGCGCCAAGCCGGTCTCGACGCGCTCCGCGGAGGTCACCCGGCTCGCGCAGGCCCTCCTGCCGCCTGAGCCGACCCCCGATGGCTTCGGTGAGCTGCCCGCCCGTGTTCAACAGGCCACCGACCAGGCCGCCGCCGTCGGCGCCACCATCGCGGTCGCGGTGCTCGACCGTGTCACCAACCAGCTGGTCGCCAACGGCAACCAGCAGATTCCCGGCATCGCGTCGGTGGCCAAACTCTTCATCGCCGACGAGCTGCTGCTCCGCGAGGCGCGGGGCGGCACGGCACTGTCCCAAGACGAGCGGACCGCGCTGGACGTCATGCTGCGCTCCTCCGACGACGGCGCTGCCGAGCAGTTCTGGGACCAGTTGGGCGGCGACGCGATCATCAGCGCCGTTGCGGGTCGCTACGGATTGACCGACACTGCGCCGCCCAGCGACGGACGGTGGTGGAACACGATCAGCACTCCCGCCGACCTCATCCGGTATTACCGGATGCTGCTGGACGGGTCCGGCGGGCTTTCGCCGGAGCGAGCCGGCACGATCATCAACAACCTCGCCCAGTCCACCCCGACCGGACTCGACGGCTATCCGCAGCGCTTCGGCATACCCGAGGGCCTCTACGCCGAGCCCGTCGCGGTCAAGCAGGGCTGGATGTGCTGTATCGGCGAGGACTGGATGCATCTGTCGACCGGAGTGATCGGCGCCGACCGGCGCTACGTCATGGTCGTCGAGGCGCTGCAGCCTTCCGACGACGCCGCCGCGCGGACAACCATCACCGAAGCCGTCAAGACGCTGTTTCCCGAACGGCCGCATCTGAGCGGCCCGGTCAGCCGGCGAGTCAACGGTAGAGATCAGGACGGCGTTCACGGGTGCGTTGTCGGGAGGCCTGCTCGCGCCAGGCCGCGATTCGCGCGTGGTCGCCAGACAGCAACACCTCGGGTACGTCCAGGCCGCGCCAGCTCGGCGGCCGGGTGTAGCTGGGTCCTTCCAGCAGGCCGGCCAGCCGGGCGGAGTGTGAGTCGTCGTGCGGCGAATCCGGGTTGCCCAAGACCCCGGGCAGCAATCGAAGCACCGCCTCGATCATCACCAGCGCCGCCGATTCGCCACCCGGCAACACGTAGTCGCCGATCGACACCTCTTCCACCCGCATCCGCCGGCCGGCGTCTTCGATGACCCGCTGGTCGATGCCTTCGTAACGGCCGCAGGCGAAGACCAGATGTGCTTCGTTGCTCCAGCGCTGGACATCGCTCTGGCCGAACAGCGCTCCGGCGGGCGTCGGCACCACCAAAAGTGTTTCTGTCGTGCAGATCTCGTCGAGTGCCGCACCCCATACCGGCGCCCGCATGACCATTCCGGGGCCGCCGCCGTAGGGCGCGTCGTCGACCGACCGGTGCACATCGTGCGTCCAGCGCCGCAGATCGTGCACTTCCAGTTCGACCAGTCCCGACGCAATGGCTCTGCCCGGTAGCGATTGCCGCAGCGGATCCAGATAGCCGGGAAAGATGGTGATCACGTCGATTTGCATGGCGGTGCGCTACTGCTGACCCAGATCCAGCAGGCCGTCCGGCGGGTCGATCTCGACGGTGCCGTCCTGCAGTGACACCGCGGTCACGATGGCGCTGACGAACGGCACCAGCAGTTCTCCCCGACCGTCGTCGGTGTTGACCGCCAGCAACTCACCTGCCGCGGTGTGCAGAACTTCGCCGACGGCACCGATGTCCTGCCCGGAGGTGGTACGGACCCGTAGGCCTTCCAGCTGATGGTCGTAGTACTCGTCGGGGTCGTCGATGGGTGGCAACTCGTCGGAGTCGATGAGGAATACGCTGCCCCGCAACGCGTCGGCGGCGTCGCGGCCGGTGATCCCGGCCAACCGCACCAGCAGCCGGTTGCCGTGTTCGCGCACCGCCTCGACGACATAGTCGCGGCCTGGTCCCGGCTCACGAGATCGCTTGGCGCGCAACGTGTTCCCGGGAGTGAAGCGGCCGTCCGGATCATCGGTGCGGACTTCGACGACCACCTCGCCGGTGACGCCGTGCGCCTTGACTATGCGTCCGACTGTCAAGTCCACGGAAGCCCACGGCACGGCCCCGCTACTGGTCGGTGTCCACCACGTCGACGCGGATTCCGCGGCCGCCGATGCCGGCGACCAGGGTGCGCAACGCCGTCGCGGTACGTCCTCCACGACCGATCACCTTGCCCAGATCTTCGGGATGAACGTGCACTTCGACGGTGCGCCCGCGCCGGCTGGTCACCAGGTCGACCCGCACGTCATCAGGATTGTCGACGATCCCGCGGACCAGGTGCTCGACGGCGTCGACGACGGCAGTACTCATGGCAGTGGTCAGCTCCCGGCCGCAGGCTCAGCATGCTCGCCGGCGGTCTGACCCGGTTCGGCGGCAGGTTCGGCGTCGGCCTTCTTGGCGGCCGCTTTCTTTGCGGGCGCCTTCTTCTTCGGTGTCGTCGCCTCGGTGCTGGGTGCACCTTCAGCGGCGGCCAGCGCGGCATTGAACAGCTCGAGCTTGCTGGGTTTGGGCTTGGCCACTTTCAGCTTGCCTTCGGCGCCGGGCAACCCCTTGAACTTCTGCCAGTCACCGGTGATCTTCAGCAGCTTGAGAACCGGCTCGGTTGGCTGCGCTCCCACCGACAGCCAGTACTGAGCCCGTTCGGAGTCGACCTCGATCAGACTCGGTTCTTCTTTGGGGTGGTATCGGCCGATGACCTCGATGGAGCGGCCGTCGCGGCGCGTCCGCGCGTCGGCGACAGCGATGCGGTACTGCGGATTGCGGATTTTGCCGAGCCGGGTGAGCTTGATTTTCACGGCCATGATTGAGCGACTTCTCCTGTAGGTGTCACGCTGCGATTCAGCAGTCCGGACGGAATGTCAGAACCCGGTTTCGCCTCGCGTGTGTGACCACCCGCGCAAGCACTCCGAGACGGAGCGGGTCGCGGGGCGGACAGCCGTCGATTGTGCCACAACGCCGCTGTACAGGCGAAAACCGGCGTCACGGCTGCCGATCGAAACATCTGGTCTCGGCCCGCCGGCTCATTCGCCAGCCGTCGGGGGTGCGGATGAATTCGTCGTCGTACCACAGTCCGAGCAGCATCGTGGCGGGCCTCGCGTCGGAACCAGCGCCACCGAACACCATCGGGTTGAAGCAGAATGTGCGCGCGGTCGCGCGAGTCACCGGCCAGCTGGATCGACGGCAGGCCCAGCATGTGCGCATAGTTGGCGAAGGCGGGCAGTACCTCAGCCAGCCACGCTTTGACTTCGGGATACTTTCCGTCGACGCCGCCCATCGCCCGGTAGTCGATGTAGGCGTCCGCAATGAAGACGTTGTCGAGGTCGTCGAAAAGACGCTGGTCGATCGCCGTGGAGTAGTCCACGAGCAGCTGCTGGATCTCCAACCGGTCTGAGATTTCGCCCAAGCTCAGCATCCGTCGATTCAACACTGCGGGTCGGGGGCGTGCTCGGCGGGCTATGCTGACCGGCCATGCGGAAGCTGTTCGCCGCGCCGGCGGCCTTCACGGCTCACTTTGCCGTCCTCGCGTGCGTCGTCCTTGTCGGCGCCGGCGGCGCAGCGGCGGATACCGATGTGCAGCCGGTCGGCTCGGTGCCCATCCCCGACGGGCCGGCGCAGGCGTGGATTGTGGCCGACCTCGACAGCGGCCAGGTGCTTGCCGGCCGCGAGCAGAGTGTGCCCCATCCGCCGGCCAGCACTATCAAGGTGTTGCTGGCGCTGGCCGCCCTGAACCAGGTGAGCCTGGACACCACCGTCGTTGCCGATGCCGCTGACGCGGGGGTCGAGTGCAGCTGTGCCGGAGTGAAAGCGGGCCGCACCTACACCGCTCGTCAACTGCTCGAGGGACTGTTGCTGGTGTCGGGCAACGACGCCGCCAACACGCTGGCGCACATGCTCGGCGGCCAAGCGGCGGCGGTGGCCGCCATGAACGAGAAGGCGGCGGCGCTGGGCGCGATGAGCACCCGTGCGGTGACACCGTCGGGGTTGGACGGGCCGGGCGGCTCGGGCGCCTCCACCGCCCACGACTTGGCCGTCATCTTCCGCGCAGCGATGGCGGATCCGGTGTTCGCGCAGATCACCGCGGAACCGTCGGCGATGTTCCCCGGCGACAATGGTGAGCATCAGATCTTCAATCAGGACGAGCTGCTGCAGCGCTACCCCGGCGCCATCGGGGGCAAGACCGGTTACACCGACGCCGCCCGCAAGACCTTCGTCGGGGCCGCCGCGCGGGACGGTCGACGCCTGGTGATCGCCATGATGTACGGGCTGGTGCGCGAGGGTGGACCGACCTACTGGGACCAGGCGGCGAGCCTGCTCGACTGGGGGTTCGCGCTCGGCCCGCAATCCGCTGTCGGCACCCTGTAACATCCGGTGCAGAGGATCTGCGAGCCGTGGCCGCTACCCGCTGGGATAGGCTGCTGGTGCCGTGGCATCCTGTTCTCCAAATGGCCGATTATGACGTGCACACGTTCGTGCTTACGCCCGTCGGCGTCGCCCACCCGGGTTGAGACTCCAGCCCTCACCGAACAGGCCGGTCTCTCGCGAGACCGCGAACTGTGTGCGAAAGCAGGAACAGAGGGTCAACGATGGCCGAACACGACGAAGCCTTGATGCGTTCGAATACCCAACCGCGCGACGGCGACTTCACAGTCGAGGAGTCGTGGGTGGATCGTGTGGTGGTGGTGTCGGTCGGCGGAAGCGTGGACATGCTGAGCGCTCCTTGGTTCAGCGAAGCCATCGAGGGCGCGCTGGCCAAAGACCCGGCCGGCCTGATCATCGACTTGTCCAAGGTGGACTTTCTGGCGTCGGCGGGGATGAGCGTTCTGATGGCCTCGAACGGCAGTGCCGACCACTCGCGGAGCTTTGCCGTGGTCGCCAACGGTCCGGCCACCTACCGGCCGCTGACGCTGATGGGTCTCGACGAAGTCCTTCCGCTGTACCGTTCGCTGAACGACGCGCTGAGCAGGCTTCAGGAGGGCTGAGGCCCCGGCAGTCCGCGGGCCGGGTCTGGCTGTACCGCTTCGGCGGGAAGCGCGCTCAGCAGCGTCATCAGCAGCGGGATGCGCTGCTCTTCGATGTCGGCGTGCGGTAACACCGCTCGCACCAGCGCCGCGCCGTCGAAGGTGTTGGTCAGCACGGTCACCATGACCGGGAACATCTCCTGCGGCAACTCCTCGGCTCCCGGCAGCGCGTGCGCCGCGTCGAGGATCTTGGCCCGGTACGCTTCGAGCACCCGCTTCAAGGTGGCCCTGAGATTTTCGTCTGTGCGCGCCGCGACCATCAATTCGTAGAGCACGGCATTGGTCGAGGTGGCGGTGACGTCTCGCAGAATAGTCAGCACCGCCGCCAACGCCGGACGGTCGGGAGGTATTTCGGCAACCCGCTTGGCGAACACGTCCAATTGACGGCGCAGCACCTCGTAGGCGGTCGCTGCCATGAAGTCACCCATGGTGGGAAAGTGACGGAACAACGCTCCTTCCGACACCCGGGCACGCCTGGTGATCACGCCCGCCGAAGCCCGGCGGTAACCCATCTCCGCGATGGTGGCAATGCTGGCGTCGAGCAATCGCGCCACCGTCTCGTCCCGACGCTGCTGTTGGGTCCTGGCCATGTCAGAGCCGCGCTGCAGCGCGAGACGCCCTGGGGTGCCCGGCTGCCGGCAGGAACCGGCCCGACTTGACCGTCTTGCCGTATCCGTCGCGGAAATTGCCGCTGCGATAGACGATTTGGCCGCCCACACCGGTGGCGACGATGGCGCCGTCGTTGCGGTTGACCATGCGCCGCAGGCCGCCGTAGAAGGGCACCTCTTCTTCGTGATAGCCGTCCACCGCGTCGTCGAGACCAGCCGGGTCGATCACCGCGAAATCGGCGCGGTCCCCTGGCCGCAGGGTGCCTGCGTCCAGGCCGAACCAGTCGGCCACCTCGGCGGTCAACCGGTGAACCGCACGCTCGACGCTCAGGAACGGCCGGCCGGCCCGGTTGGCGTCCAGCACCCTTTTGAGCAGCCGCAGCGGGTAGTTGTAGAAGGCCATGTTGCGAAGATGCGCACCGGCATCGGAGAAACCCATGTGGATGCTCGGCTCGGCCGCCAGCTTGTCGAGCTGCTCGGGGCGGTGATTGGCCACGACGGTGGTCCACCGGACGTTGCGCTCACCGTTTTCGACCAGGACGTCGAGGAACGCGTCCAAGGGATGCAGCCGCCGTTCGTCGGCAATAGCCCCGAAAGACTTGCCGATCAACGACGCGTCCGGACATTCGACGATCGTTGCGTCGTGAAAGTCGCGGTGCCACAATGTCGGTCCGAGCTTGAGGCGGTCGAACTCCCGACGGAATCTGCGCCGGTACCCGGTGTCGGCCAGCAATTCGTTGCGTTGCAACTGATCCCGCAGATGTAGCGCCGCCGTGCCGGCGCCGAATTCTTCGAAAACCGGCAGATCGATTCCGTCCGAATACAGTTCGAAGGGCACGGGCAGATGCTGGAAGCGCACCTGTGCGCCCAGGGCGGCGTTGAGCAGACGGGTGAGCGGGCCGAATACGCGCGCCGCACCGGGAGCCGACTTGGCGTCCGCCGACACCAACAGACTCATTCGAACACCGTTGCGGCGGCCGAAGAACCGGCTGCTGGACAAGAAAAACAGCAAACCTGTCCACGGCTTGGCGACGTCGGGGGCGCTCTGCAAAATGCGGCCCCGCTTGCGCAGTACAGCAATCAATTTGCGGCGCTCGCGCCATGTCGCGAAGGTCGAGGGCAGCGCGCGGGATCGGTAACGGTCGCCGTCGAGTTTGTCGATGGCCGCGTCCATGCCCGACAGCCCGAGCAGGCCGGCGTCCAAGCTCTCCTCCAGCAGAGCCGCCATCCGGTCCAGCTCAGTGTCGGTGGGCGACACCTTGTCGTCGGTGGCGCGACCCAGACCCAGCACCGCGGACCGCAGATCGGAATGACCGATCAGCGAGCTCACATTGGGCCCGAGCGGCAGCTCGTCGAGCGCGCGCACGTACTGCGATGCGCACGACCAGGTCTTGTTGGCCTGCAACGCGTCCAGCACGAACTGCCGCGGCACCGCCTCGACCCTGCTGAACAGGTCGGCAGCATCGGAGGCTTCAGCGTAAATGGTTGACAGCGAACAGTTTCCGAGCAGCACCGTGGTGATGCCGTGTCGTACCGATTCCCGCAGTCCTGGGTCGAGCAACACTTCGGCGTCGTAGTGGGTGTGCACGTCGATGAACCCCGGCACAATCCACTTGCCCGCCGCGTCGATCACTTCGGGACAGCCTGTCTGATCCAGCGGACGAACCGACACCTCAGCGACCCGGCCGTCCCGGATTCCGACCGTGCGGACCTGCGGAACGCTGCCGGTGCCGTCGAACAACAATCCGTCGCGGATGATCACGTCGTAGGCCACGGTGCGGCTCCTCTGGTCGGGGTCCGGTCAGCCTAACTCAGATAGCGAGTACTTACAATCTTTTTGTTGGGGCAGCTCACCGCATCGGCGGTTCGGGCAGGATGACGTCCGGCGGTACCGCGCCGATGCGGCCAGCCGTCGCCGGAATGACGATCTGTGCTCCTTTTTGACCGCACTCGTCGCTTTCGACGCTGACGGTCATGACGCCGTGCAGCGGCCCGTTCCCCGTCGGCTGCAGCGACAACACCTGCGTGGTGGTCTGTTTCGCGGGTGCGCCGGTCGGCCCGAGACACGGGAACAGCACCGTCTCAGGCCGCGACTGCCACCCGCCGTCGCGGAAGTCGAGCACCAGCGGCCGGTCACCGCCCTGAGCACTCGCCGCGAGGTGGTTGTTGTTGTCCAGCATGATTCCGGCGGCGACGCAGCCGGTCGGCGTGCATCGCGAGTGAAAAGCCCACCAGGTGCTCACGTTGGGCGGCTGCGGGTCCGGATTGTCGTTGTAGGTCTGCTGCTCACGATTGACATCGACCTGATAAGAACCGTTGAGTTCCTGACCTGGCGCAGGCATGGGTGCAGCATGGCCGGGCGCGGCGGCCGGCGGGCGGGCCGGCGGTGCGACGGCGGCTTGCGCAGCCCGGCGCCCGTCGTTGCGTTCGGCGGCGAAGGTGACGACGAGCACGGCACCGAGCAGCACCGCCGCCGCGCCGCCGAGCCCACCGGCCAGCAGCCACGGCCATCGTCGCCGTGCCCGCGTGTCGGCGTCAGGGCGTCGACGACCGAGCGCTGCCAGCAGGTTGCCCTTGGATCGCCCGGTCACGACACCAGCTTGCGGCGCAGCATCGGTGTCGTCGTCGGGATAATCCCACACGTTCGAGACGGCCAGCGCGGCCGCTGGGCGGTATTCACCGATCCAGCCGCCGGTGTGCGAGATGAGCGCGTTGGCCAACTCGCGGCACGAACCGAACCGGTCGGCGGGCCGTCTCGCCAGCGCGGTGGCGAGCACGCCGTCCAGCGGCGCCAACTCCGGGCGCCTACTGCTGAGCTGCTGCGGCGGCTGGGGCGGCGCGCCGGTGAACAGGTAGACAGCGGTGGCGGCCAGCCCGTACTGGTCGGCCCGCCCGTCGAGGTCGGTACCCATCACCAGCTGTTCGGGGGCGGCATAACCGGCCGAGTCTCCCGCCGGACCGGCACCGGTGTGGCCACTGCGTTCTGCGGGGTGTCTCAAGCCGAAGTCCGTCAACAGAATTCGTTGTTCACCCTGCACCGGATCGGTCAGCAGGATGTTGTCCGGCTTGACGTCGCGGTGCAAAAGCCCCCGCTGGTGGGCGTGATCGAGCGCCTCGGCGATCGCGGCCACGACAGCCAGTGCTTCACCGGCCGGCATCCCGGTCGGATACCGCTCGGCGACGACTCGGGCCAAGCTGGTGCCCGCAACGTATTCCGTTGCCACCCAGAGGCGGCCGTCGCATTCGCCGCGGTCGTACATCTCGACGATGTTGGTGTGGAACAACCTTGCGACCATGTCGGCTTCGCGCAGGAAACGCCGTCCGAACTCGCTGTCAGCGGTGAAAGCTGGCGGGTAGGACCCGTAACGCTTCCTGACGGGCCAGCCGGGGATGCTGCGCCAGGTACAGTTCGCCGGTCGCCCCGAAATCGAGCATTCGCAAGATGGTGTACCCGGCAAATGTCGTGCCGCTGGCCAAGGCCATTCCCGAAGTCTAACGGGGCTTCTCGCCAAGCGCGTGTCGGCCGCTCGGGTCAGAACAGCTGTCCGCGCAGGAGCACCCGATCCGGATTGTTGAGCACGGCCGCACCTCGGCGCGGATCGGCGGCGTAGCACACCAAGTCGGCCGGCGCTCCGTGCTCCAGGCCGGGACGGCCCAGCCAGCGGCGAGCATCCCAGCACGCCGCCCCGAGCGCGTCGGTGTCGCTCATCCCGATGCTTTTCAGCGCGTCCACCTCGTCAGCGACGCGGCCGTGGGCGATCATGCCGCCCGCATCGGTGCCGGCGTAGATCGGCACACCGGCCTCGCGAGCCGCAGCCAGCCGTCGCGAACTCTGCGCGTACAGGTCGCGCATGTGGGCGGCGTAGGCGGGGTACTTCCCGGCCGCGTCGGCGATACCGGGGAAGTTCTCGAGATTGATCAGGGTGGGCACCAGCGCGGTGCCGTGTTCGAGCATCGACGCGATGGTGTCGTCAGTGAGCCCTGAGCCGTGCTCGATGCAGTCGATACCGGCGTCGATCAGCCCGGGCAGGGCGTCCTCGCCGAAGACATGTGCGGTGACCCGGGCGCCTTGGGCATGGGCGGCGTCGATCGCGGCCTTGAGCACATCGTCGGACCACAACGGGGCCAGATCGCCCACCGCCCGGTCGATCCAGTCGCCGACCAGCTTGACCCAGCCGTCGCCGCGCCGCGCCTGTTCGGCCACCGCCGCCGGCAGCTGCGACTCGTCCTCGACGTCGATCGGCAGGCCGGGTATGTACCGCTTGGGCCGGGCCAGATGCCGGCCGGCGCGGATGATGCGCGGCAGGTCGTCACGGTCGTCGAGGCTGCGGGTGTCGATCGGTGCGCCGCAGTCGCGGAGCAGCAGGGCACCGGCGTCTCGTTCGGTCTCGGCCTGCCGGGCCGCTTCGTCGAGGTCGACCGGGCCAGTCGGGGCCGAGTCCGACATGACAATGCGCATCGACCAGGCCTGGGATGATCCACCCGCCATCGAAGACGGTGTCCGCTCCGGCGACCGGCTCGACGCTGATGTGCCCGTCGACGATCCACAGTTCGAGTTCCGCTTCGTCGGGCAGGCTGACACCGCGCACGTGCAACGGCACGGTCGGCTACTTCTTGCCGGGGAAGTTCAGTTTGGAGAGGTCGAAGTCGGCCAGTCCGGGTGGCAGCTCGTTCAAGCCCTCCGGCAGATGCGAAAGGTCGGGGAAGCCTCCTGGCAGCCCTGCGCCGAGCGGACTGCGCACCTTCGGCGGTGTCGGCCCGCGGGCTCCCTTCTTGCCCTTTTTTCCTTTGCTCGCTCTCGCCTTGGCGGTCTTGCGGGTCGCAGACCTGCGGCCCAGCCCGGGCATACCGCCGAGCATCGACGACATCATCTTGCGGGCTTCGAAGAACCGGTCGACGAGTTGGTTGACTTCGGACACCGCCACACCCGACCCGTTGGCGATGCGCAGTCTTCGCGACGCGTTGATGATCTTCGGATCAGCCCGCTCAGCCGGCGTCATGCCGCGGATGATGGCCTGCAGCCGGTCGAGTTGCTTGTCGTCGACAGCGGCCAGGGCGTCTTTCATCTGGCCGGCGCCGGGCAGCATGCCGAGCAGATTGCCGATCGGCCCCATCTTGCGGATGGCCAGCATCTGCTCGAGGAAGTCCTCCAATGTCAGCTCGCCCGACCCGATCTTGGCGGCGGCGGCTTCGGCCTGCTCGGCATCGAAAACCTGCTCGGCCTGCTCGATCAGGCTCAGCACGTCGCCCATGCCGAGGATGCGGCTGGCCATCCGGTCGGGGTGGAAGACGTCGAAATCTTCCAGTTTTTCGCCGCTGGAGGCGAAAAGAATCGGCACACCGGTGACTTCGCGGACCGAAAGCGCGGCACCGCCGCGGGCGTCGCCGTCGAGCTTGGTCAACACGACGCCGGTGAAGCCGACGCCGGCGCCGAACGCCTCGGCAGTATTGACGGCGTCCTGTCCGATCATCGCGTCGAGGACGAACAACACTTCGTCGGGGTTGACGGCGGACCGGATGGCGGCGGCTTGCGCCATCAGCTCCTCGTCGATGCCCAGGCGGCCCGCGGTGTCGACGATGACGACGTCGAAGTGTTTGGCACCGGCTTCCTCAAGCCCTGCTGACGCGACGGCGACAGGGTCACCCGGGCCGGCGTGCAGCGTCGCTTCCACGTCGGCCGAGGCTCCTGGGTGCGGAGCGAACACCGCCACACCGGCCCGCTCCCCCACGATGCGCAGCTGGCTGACGGCCCCCGGGCGCTGCAGGTCGCAGGCCACCAGCAGCGGTGTGTGTCCTTGACCGCGCAGCCAGAGCGGCCAATTTTCCGGCCAGCGTCGTCTTACCGGAACCTTGCAGACCGGCAAGCATGATCACCGTCGGGGGTGTCTTCGCGAATGCCAGCCGGCGGGTCTGACCGCCGAGGATCCCGACGAGTTCCTCGTTGACGATTTTGACGACCTGTTGGGCCGGGTTGAGTGCGCCGGACACTTCGGCGCCCTTAGCGCGCTCCTTGATTCGGCTGACGAAGGCCCGCACCACCGGCAGCGAGACGTCGGCTTCGAGCAGGGCAAGCCGGATTTCCCGAGTGGTGGCGTCAATGTCGGCATCGGTCAGCCGGCCCTTGCCGCGCAGGTTCTGCAGCGCACCGGTCAACCGGTCGGACAGCGATTCAAACACGACAGTCAGCCTAGGCGATCGCAAGCGCGGCGCTGCCGGGCGCAGCGGGTCGCCGTGGGCACCTCAGGCGATCGCAAGCGCGGCGCAGCCGGGCGCAGCGGGTCGCCGTGGGCACCTCAGGCGATCGCAAGCGCGGCGCTGCCGGGCGCAGCGGGTCGCCGTGGGCACCTCAGGCGATCGCAAGCGCGGCGCTGCCGGGCGCAGCGGGTCGCCGTGGCCACCTCAGGCGATCGCAAGCGCGGCGCAGCCCGGCTTATGGCCGTAGTGGCGGACGGAAGCTTAAGCGAAGTCGCGGGATGACAATAGATGACATAGTCGTACAGCGATTCAAAAACACGCCATTTTGGCCGACGCGAATTGCTCGATGAAAGACGAACAGCGAACGCCGCCTACCGCCAAACGTTTAAGATAACGCTTAAGAGGGGCTGAGTAGCGCCTAATGCTCTGCCGGTTCACGGCGGCGCAACGACCGGCGCCGGGCACCAGTAATCGGACGTATCCCGCGACACCGGAGGCTCCAGAACCCTTCGGCGACAACTGAACCCGAAGTGTGACGAGTCCCACTCCGAGCATCCGGCCTGAGGCGCGTCAGCAGGGTTGTAAACGCAAGGTTAACGACACCTCACTGTTAAAACGGCGCTACGGGTTTGTTAGCGGCGGATTACGCCGTTCAGGCTCGCCGATGCCGCATTGTTACGGTCCGCACACGACCGTTAAAAGACAGTTACCGCCCCGTACTTGTGCGCAAACCTCAGGGAACCTTAAGACCGTGCAACGGGGCGCCCCTGATTGGTAGGGGCGGCCCAACTTTTCGGTCCAGCGCATCCCCGTGAGGAGAACTGCATGTCGTTCATGACCGCACTGCCTGAAGCTTTGCAGGCGGCCGCTGCCCAGCTGCAAGGCCTCGGCTCATCGTTTGAAGCCGAAAGCTCCGCGGCAGCGGCCCCGACCACCAGTATCGCTCCCGCTGCAGCGGACGAGGTGTCTGCGTTGCAGTCGGGAATCTTCTCGACCTACGGCACCCTGTATCAGCAGATCAGCGCCCAGGCCACGGCGATTCAACAGCAGATCGCCGCGACGTTGAACGGCAGCGGCGGCGCCTACTCAGCGGCTGAGGCAACCAACGCAAGTTCGGCTGCCAGTGGCAATTTCTGGGACCAGGTTGTGGCGGGCTTCCAAAACGTCTTCGGCAACACGGGCACGTTGGGCCTCTCCGGCAACCTATCCAACGTCACCAACATCGGTGGCGGTAACTATGCGTCCGCCGCATCGGACCTGCTCGGATTGGCCGGTGGTGGCCTCCTGGACACCTCGAGCTCGGGGATCGCGCCGGATATCGCCGGATTGGGCGCTGGCTTGGCCGGCTTCAACGGCGCCGCCCTGGACGGTGGTGCGGCAGGCGGTCTGGCAGGAGCCGGCGGATTCGGCGGAGCGCCGGTGCTGGCAGGCATGGGTGCGGCGCAGCCCATTGGTCAATTGTCGGCGCCGCCCTCGTGGGCTGCCGGCGAAGGCGCGGCAGTGGCGGGCACCGGCCCTGTGCAGTTGGCGGGCTGGACCACCCCGACCCCGTCGGGTGCCGCACCGGCAGGCACCACGGTGCCGGCCGGAATGCCGGCGATGGCCACCGCCGGCAAGTCCGGCGGTCTCGGCGCCCCGCGCTACGGCGTCAAGCCGAAGGTCATGCCCAAGCCGATGACCGTCTAGTAGCCGACCGGCCACCTCCGCCGGACAAAAATCAGCTTGTTCCACTCATTCGATAAGAAAGCGAAGAAACATGGTTTTGGACTATGCAGCGTTGCCGCCGGAAGTGAACTCCACGCGGATGTACGCCGGTGCGGGCGCCGGGCCGCTGATGGCCGCCGCTTCGGCATGGGGCAGCCTCGGCACCGAGTTGCAGCAGACGGCCGCCTCCTATGAGTCCGTGATCTCCAACCTGACCAGCGACGAGTGGACGGGTCCGTCGTCGCAATCGATGGTCACCTCGGTCACGCCCCTCATTAACTGGCTACAACAAACCGGCGCTGCTGCGGAGCACGCGGCGACCCAGGCCACCGCCTCGGCGGCCGCGTACGAGGCGGCTTTCGCGGCGACGGTTCCCCCGCCAGTCGTAGCCGCCAACCGGGCTCTGCTGGCAGCACTGGTCGCCACCAACTTCCTCGGCATCAACACCCCGGCGATCGCTGCGACGGAAGCGCACTACGCGGAGATGTGGGCGCAGGACGCCGGGGCCATGTATGGCTACTCGGCTTCGTCGGCAGCAGCTTCGAACCTGATCCCCGTCACGACGCCGACGACGGTCACCAATCCGACGGCCCTGGCCAGCGCTGCCGCGGCGCCGGCCGCTTCCACTACCGATCCATTGACGACCTTGCTCGGGCAGCTGCAGACCGCGCTGGGAAGCCTCGCCGGCGGGGCTGGGGGCACCAGTCCTCTCGACGCCCTCGGTGAAATCACGGGTATCCCGTCGATTGAAAACGCCTTCAACGGTGCGGTGAACACTTCGGCCTGGTTCGTCATGAACGCCATCCCCACCGCCATATCGCTGGGACACACCCTCGGCGGTGTGGGAAGCATTGCGGTCGCTTCCGATATCACCCCCTTGGGCGCGGGACTGGGCACCGGCATGACTCTCGCCGGAGCGGTTGGCTCGGGCGGCGCTGCGGGCCTGGGAGGCTTGGGCGGTGTGGGCATGGCCGCCGAAGCCCCGGCGGTGCTGGCAAGCGCCGGATCCGCGGGCAGCGTCGGCGGCTTGTCTGTGCCGGGCGGCTGGTCGGGCGCCACCCCCGAGCCGGTCACCCTCGCCGGCACCGGCTGGTCTGCCGGTGCAGAAGGCCCGGCTCCGACGAACGCGGTGCCGGCCGGAATGCCGGCGATGGCCAACGCCGGGCGCGGCGGGTTCGGCTTCGGCGGCCCGCGCTACGGCAACAAGCCGATCGTCATGCCCAAGCCGGTCGGCGTCGGATAGCCGGCGCACGGACACCCGGCGAGGCCGGTGGCGTGGAGCGATCCGCGTCCACCGGCCTCTCCAATTGTCAACCGGTCGAATCGCGGCTCTCAGTGCCTTAACTTCAACGCCGCCGCGCCGACTCGATTTTCGACTTTCAGTCGCCTGGACGATCGGTCTGTTCGCTGGTGGGCGATGCCGGCGTCGCCTCTACCTATCAGCTGACCCGGTCGGCGCGTTCGTCGGCTGTAGCCGATTCGAGCACGACGTACAGATCGCGCTCGACTGCCGCCCGGACGTCCGGGCCGGCCTCGGCGGGCAGCACGACGCAGAACACGTCATCGACCGTCGACCCCAGCGTTGCCACCTTCGCCCACTCGATGTCGACCCCGGCGCGCTCCAACGCGCCGGTGAGCAACGCGAGCAGGCCGGGGCGGTCGGGCGCGCGGAGTTCCACGATCATGCGCCCGGGGCTGCTGCCCTCGAACCATCGGATACGCGGCGGGGCGGTCGAGGGATTGACTGGCACGCCTTCCTGCATCGTCGACCCGAGGGGAGCTCCGGCCCGTGCGGCCTCTCGGCCGCGCTGCTCGAGCACGCCCAGGACGTCGACGTCGCCGTTCAGCGCGGTGACAAGCTGCTGGCGCAGCAATTTCTCCGCAGCAGGCGGCCCGAACTGCGGCGACACCATGAAATCGTTGATCACAGCGCCGTCGTGGACGTTCACCGACGCCGAGTGCACCCGAAGCGAATTGAGCGCCAACACCCCGGCAGCCTTGGACAGCAGCCCTCGCTGGTCCGGGGCGATCATCACCGCTTGGTAAAGGCGCCGGCCGTTGGCCCGCCGCAGTTGCACATGCACGCCATGGTCTGCTGCCAACGCAACGTATTCGGGGTCGATCGGATCTGCCTGCGGCAACGGCTCACCGGCCATCGCCAGCCGGCACCGCCGCACCAGGTCGCCGACCAGCGACGCCTTCCAATCACTCCACACCCCGGGTCCGGTCGCCAATGAATCGGCTTCTGTCAGCGCATGCAGCACATCCAAGACGACCGGATTACCGCCCAGCGCGGCACAGACGGAACTGATGGTTTTCGGGTCGTTGAGGTCATGACGGGTCGCGATCTTCGACAACAGCAGGTGCTGGCTGACCAGCGTCGACAGCATTTCGATGTCGGAAGGCCACATACCCAGCCGGATGCCGATCTGCTTGGCCAGCTGAGCCCCGATCATGCTGTGGTCGGTGCCGCGGCCCTTACCGATGTCGTGCAGCAGTGCCGCGAGCACCAGCAAGTCCGGTCTTGCCACCCGGGTGGTGAAAACCCGTGCCCGCGCGACCGCTTCGACCAGATGACGGTCCACTGTCCAGATGTGGATGACGTCGTGGGGCGGCAGGTCACGGATGGCGCTCCACTCCGGGAACAGCCGGCCCCACAGACCGGTGCGGTCGAGCGCTTCGATGGTGGCCACCGTGGACGGTCCGGCGGCGAGCAACACCAGCAGGTTCTCCAGCGCCTCGCGCGGCCACGGGGTCCGCAACTCCGGTGCGGTGTCGGCCAACCGGCTCAGCGCCGGGGCCGCAATCGGCAGCCCGCTCACCGCGGACGCGGCAGCCACCCGCAGCACCAAGCCGGGATCGCTCGCCGGCCGGGCATCTCGGGCAAGCATGATCTCTCCGCCCGATTCGACGACGCCCTCGTCCAGTGGTCGGCGGGGCCGCCGCCGTATCACCGCCATCCCCCGCCGAGGCAGTGCGTTCGCGGCGGTACGCAACCCAGCGTCGACGCGGTAGCTGACGGTGCGCGCCACGTCGGACAGTGTGCGGGAAAGGTCGTACCGATCACCCATGTCCAGCGCGGCGCTGATCTCGTCGGCGTACTGAGCCAGCAGCTGATCGTGGCCGCGACCGGAGACACGGTGAAGTTCGGTACGCACGTTGAGCAGGATGCGGTAGGCCCGGGTCAGCGATCCGACCAGATTGTCGGAGTCCCCGACGGTCACGCGGTCTGTGAGCTGAGCGATGGCCAGCGCGTCGAGCAATTGAACATCGCGCATACCGCCGCGACCGAGTTTGAGGTCTGGCTCAGCACGGTGGGCGATTTCACCGGTACGACGCCAACGGGCTTCGGTCTCTTCGACCAGTCTGGTGAAGCGCGCCGGAATCGTGCTGCGCCACTGTCGGCGCACCCCGTCGATGAGCGACGCCGAAAGCCGTGCATTGCCGGCGATGTGCCGGGCCTCCAGCATGGCCAGCGCCGCGGTCACTTCAGTGTCGGCGACCTGCAGTGTCTCGTTGACGGTGCGCACACTGTGGTCGAGCCGAATGTTGGCGTCCCACAACGGATACCACAGCTGATCGGCCACCTCGCCGACCCTGTCGGCGGGCAGCTCGTCGTGCAACAGCAGCAGGTCCAAGTCCGAGTAGGGCAGCAGTTCGCGGCGCCCCAGCGATCCGGTCGCAATGATCGCGAAGCCACTGTCGCCACCGACGCCGATCTGCGCTGCCTTCGCGCTCAACCAGAATTCGTGCAGTTCCTGCCACGCCTCCCGCAGCGCACCGGCTTCCAGCGGATGCTGGCCGCTGTGCAACAGCTCCTCTCGGGCAGCTGCCAAATCCGTTGCCGGACAAGGAGCCTTGCTTACCGACTGCGTGCCGGCAGAGTCCTGCTGTGGGGGCCCTGATGAGTCGGGTCGTCGTTGTCCCATGGCCGTTCAGACCGGTTCGACTACCGCTGCGAGCTGTACTTCATACCGCGTCGGCGCCACGTTCGCCGGTACGGACCCGCACCACGGATTCGACAGGAGTAACCCATACTTTGCCGTCACCGATCTTGCCGGTGCGGGCCGCTCGGACGATGCTGTCGACGACTTTGTCGACCGCGAAATCGTCGACCAGCACCTCGACCCGCACCTTGGGCACGAAGTCGACCGAGTACTCAGCGCCCCGGTAGACCTCAGTGTGCCCCTTCTGTCGACCGTAGCCCTGCACTTCGCTCACCGTCATCCCCAACAGGCCCGCCTGTTCCAGGCTCGTCTTGATGTCCTCGAGCGTGAACGGCTTCACGATCGCGGTTATCAGCTTCATACCTTCTTCCCTCCGCCGGGTGTGCAACAGGAACCGAAACTCCGACATTCGCGAAGTCGTAGCCGCTTTCCGCGTGTTGACCTTCGTCGATGCCCGATACTTCCTCCTCGCTGTTCACGCGCAGCCCGATGGTGTACTTCAGGGCTAGAGCCAAGATAAGTGTGCCGACGGCGGAGTAGGCCAAAACACTCGACGCGCCGATAGTCTGCCGGATCAGCTGATCAAAACCGCCACCGTAGAACAAACCGGCCGACGTGTGACCACCGCCTCCCGCGATGGCGACGGATTCCGGCGCCGCGACCAGCCCCACCATCAGCGTGCCGGCCAGCCCGCCGACCAGGTGCACACCGACCACATCCAACGAGTCGTCGAACCCGAGTTTGAATTTCAGGCCGACCGCCAGCGCGCAAAGAGCGCCCGCCACGAAGCCGATCACCAGCGCGCCGATCACGTTGACCGAGGAACAGGACGGGGTGATGGCGACCAATCCGGCCACGACTCCAGAAGCCGCGCCGAGCGTCGTCGCATGCCCGTCGCGGAACCGCTCAGTGAGCAGCCAGGACAGCATCGCCGCGGCGGTCGCCACCGTAGTGGTGATGAACGTCGAGCCGGCGACGCCGTTGGAGGTGAGCGCCGAACCGGCGTTGAATCCGTACCAGCCGAACCACAGCAGTCCGGCACCGAGCATGACGAACGGCAAGTTGTGTGGCCGCGTCGGGGTGGTCGGCCAGCCTCTGCGCTTGCCCAGGACGATACAGAGCACAAGACCCGCGACACCGGCGTTGATGTGCACCGCGGTGCCGCCGGCGAAGTCGATTGCGTGCAACTTGTTCGCGATCCAGCCACCGTGGGCGCCGGTGTAGCCGTCGGCGCAGAACACCCAGTGCGCGACCGGGAAGTAGACGACCGTCGCCCACAGGCCGGCGAACACCGTCCAGCTGCCGAACTTCAACCGGTCGGAGACCGCTCCGGAGATCAGGGCGACCGTGATGATGGCGAACATCAGCTGGAACGCGACGAACACCGTCTGCGGCAAGGTGCCCGCGAGGGCGATCTCCGTCTTCGGGGTGCTTCCGCTGGCCGCAGCACCGTTCATCCCGATGAGACCTTTGAGCCCCAGGTACTGGGTCGGGTTGCCGGCGATGTTCCCGACGTCGTCACCGAAGGCCAGGGAGTAGCCGTAGAGCACCCACAGCACCGTCACCACACCCATGGCGATGATGCTCATCATGATCATGTTGAGCACGCTCCTGGCGCGCACCATCCCGCCGTAGAAAAACGCCAGACCTGGTGTCATCAACAGCACGAGCGCTGAGCTGGCCAGCATCCAGGCGGTATCACCGGTGTCGGGAACACCCATGGTCGGGAATTGATCCACTGCTCTTCACCTCCGGTTGGCGCCGCCACGGCAGCCCATGGGCGTGACCGATTGACTTCGATGACCATGCAAAGTCGTTGTTTCAGCATCAGTGCCGGCGTGTTTCGGTGAAGTAACGTCTCTCTGAAGCCCCCCAGTTGATCAGCCGAGCAATGCGTCGACGAACGCGCCCGGTTCGAACGGCGCCAGGTCGTCGGGGCCTTCGCCCAGCCCCACCAACTTCACCGGCACACCGAGTTCCTGCTGGACGCGGAACACGATGCCGCCCTTGGCGGTGCCGTCAAGTTTGGTCAACACCGCGCCGGTGATGTCGACAACGTCGGCGAACACCCGCGCCTGCGCCAACCCGTTCTGCCCGATCGTCGCGTCCAGCACCAGCAGCACCTCGTCGACCGCGGCGCGGCGGTTCACCACCCGCTTGACTTTGCCCAGTTCGTCCATCAGTCCGGTTTTGGTGTGCAGCCGTCCGGCGGTGTCGATGACGACGACGTCGGCGCCCGTGGCGATGCCCTTGTCGACAGCGTCGAACGCCACTGACGCCGGGTCGGCGCCTTCGGCGCCACGCACCACCTCCGCGCCCACCCGCGACGCCCAGGCCTGCAGCTGATCGGCGGCAGCGGCCCGGAAGGTGTCGGCCGCGCCCAGCACCACGCGGCGGCCGTCAGCGACGAGCACCCTCGCCAGCTTGCCTACGGTGGTGGTTTTCCCGGTGCCGTTGACGCCGACGATCAGCAACACCGAGGGATGATCGGCGTGCGGCAGCGCGCGGATCGAGCGGTCCAGATCCGGCTGCAACTCATTCATCAGCACGTCGCGCAGCACGGCGCGGGCGTCGTCTTCGGTGCGGACCGTGCCGCTGGCCAGTCGACTGCGCAGTTGCGTCACCACCGAGGTGGTGGCCGTCGGGCCGAGATCGGCGATGAGCAACGTGTCTTCCACGTCCTGCCAGGAGTCCTCGTCCAGGTCGCCGCCGCCGAGCAGGCCGAGCATGCTGCGGCCCAGGGTGTTCTGCGAACGGGCCAGCCGGCCGCGCAGTCGTTCCAGTCGGCCCTCCGCAGGCGCGATCTCGTCGAGTTGCGGTGCTACCGGCTGAGGCGGTGCGGGCGGCGCCGTGGGCGCCTCCTCGGCCGGTGCGACGTCGGGAAGTGGAGGCGTGACGGTATCGAGCAGCAGCGGGGCGCCGTCGTCGACGCCCGGCACCTCGGTAACGATGCCGCGTGCCGGCTCGCTGACCGGCTCGCTGACCGGTTCGCTGACCGGTTCGCTGACCGGTTCGGCGACAGGGACGGTCTGGCCGGGGGTCTGGCTGAACGAGATACCCGACGAGGCGGTGTAGCCGCCGGAGCGGTCCAGTGTGCCGGTTTGCGAGCGGGTGCTCAACGTGATGCGCCGGCGACGGTACCGGGTCAAACCGAGCACCAACGCCACGATGACGATCAGGACCGCGGCGACCGCCAGGCCGATCCACACTGCGTCGGGCACGAATTACTCCTCCGCTATCGGGAACTGCTGACCAGCTGTCCCACCGGCTGTCCGCGCATCCGCTGGGAGATCACCGCGGTGATGCCGTCGTCCTGCATGGTCACGCCGTAGAGGGCGTCGGCCACTTCCATGGTGGGTTTTTGATGGGTGATGACGATGAGCTGCGACTGGGCCCGCAGAAGTTCGAACAACCTCAGCAGGCGCCGCAGATTCACGTCGTCCAGCGCCGCCTCCACCTCGTCGAGGATGTAGAACGGCGAGGGCCGGGCCCGGAAGATCGCCACCAGCATCGCGACGGCGGTCAGCGACTTCTCACCGCCGGACAGCAGCGACAACCGCTTGACCTTTTTGCCGGGCGGACGGGCTTCCACCTCGATACCGGTGGTGAGCATGTCGTCGGGATCGGTCAGCTTCAGCCGGCCTTCCCCACCGGGGAAGAGCGCTTCGAACACTCCGCGGAACTCGCGCTCGACGTCGACGAAGGCGTCGCTGAACACCTGCAGGATGCGGGCGTCGACGTCGGCGACGACGTTGAGCAGGTCTTTGCGGGCGGCCTTGACGTCTTCGAGTTGGGTGGCCAGGAAGTTGTAGCGTTCCTCCAAGGCGGCGAACTCCTCCAGCGCCAGCGGGTTGACCCGGCCCAGCTCGGCCAGTTCCCGTTCGGCGCGCTTGGCGCGGCGCAACTGAGTGGGCCGGTCGAACGGCATCGGCGCCGGTGCGCTCACCTGCTCTCCCCGTTCGCGCGCCTGCTGGTACTCGCCGACCTCGAGTTCGCTGGGCGGCAGCGGATTCTGCGGGCCGTACTCGGCGACCAGGTCGTCGGGTGCCATGCCGAACTGCTCGAGCACCATCTGTTCGAGCTGTTCGATGCGCAGCGCCGCTTGCGCTTTGGCCAGTTCGTCGCGGTGCAGCGAAGCGGTGAGGGCTCCGATGCGGGCTTCCAGCGCGGTGACCTCGTCGCGCACGGCGACCATTGCCGCGGACCGTTGCCGGCGTTCCAGCACCAGGGCGTCGCGCTTACCCGCCGCGGCGTCGAGCACCCGGCTCAGCCGCCCTGCCAGCAGCCGTCCGGCGTCGGCGACCGCTGCGGCTACCGCCGCGGCGTGCTCGCGTGCGGTCCGTGCCTGCTTAGCGCGCAGCCGCGCCTCGCGCTCGGCGACGGCCGCCCGGCGCATTGAATCCGCCCGCCCGCGAACGGCATTGGCGCGTTCCTCGGCGGTCCGCACCGCGAGCCGCGCCTCCACTTCGGCGGCCCGGGCGGTATCGGCGGCGATCACAATTCGTTCGCGATGCGCGGGCTCGACGGCCGAAGTCGGCTGATCCTGTTCGGCGTTGTGCAGCCGGGTTTCCAGCTCGCCGAGTTTTTCGACGGTGTGAGCGCGCCCGGTCTCGAGTTCGTCGCGCTGCCGCACCAGCCTGCGGAACTCCTCGTCGCTGCTGCGGGCGTCCTGGCCGAGCCGGCCGAGCTGCTCGTGGACCGCGGCAATGGCGGCATCGGACTCGTTGAGCGCGGCCAGCGCCTGCTCTGCGGCGTCCTGGCGGGCGGCTTGCTCGCCGAGCGCACCGGAGAGCGCGGCGCTCAACTGCTCGACCTGCGACTCGGCCGCGGCCAATTCGACACGGGCTTTCTCGATCTCCGAGGCGATCTCCAGAGTGCTGGGCTTGCGGTCCGAGCCGCCGATGAGCCAGCCCGCGCCGACCAGATCGCCGTCGGAGGTAACGGCACGTAGCCGCGGACGAGCGGCGACCAGGTCCAGCGCAGCGGCCAGGTCACCGACAACCGCGACACCTGAGAGCAGGGCCGCCATCGCCCCCTGCAGCTTCGCCGGCGCCTCGACGAGCTCGATCGCCCACCGGGCGTCCGCAGGCAACACCTCGGCGCGCGGACTGTCCTCGGCCGGCCAGTCACTCAACACAATCGCCGCACGCCCGCCGTCGGCGTGTTTGAGGGCAGCCACCGCGGAGTGCGCCGCTCCGAAGCTTTCCGCGGCCAGCGCGTCGGCGACCGCTCCCAGCACCGCCGCCAATGCCGCCTCATACCCCGAGCGGACCTTCACCAGGTCGGCGATGGATCCCAAAAGCCCAGTGCCGCGCAAATTTTCGCTGAGCCAGGCAGCCCCGTCCTTACGCTCCAGGCTGACCGACAGCGCCTCGATGCGGGCCTGCAGCGACGCCACTTCGCGCTCGGCGGCGCGTTCGGCGGATTGCAATTCCGCGACTCGTTCCTGCACCAACCGCAAAGCGGCCACACTGCGGTCGTGGTGTTCGTCGAGACCAAGCTCACCTTGGTCGAGTTCGCCGACCCGGCCCTGCACGGTCTCGAACTCCGCCTGCGCCTGCTGTGCGCGGGTCGCGGCTTCTTCGATGCGCTCCGACAACTTACTGACGTGAGAGTCGGTCGACTCCACCCGCGCACGCATCGTCTCGACCTGGCCGGCCAGCCGGGCCAGCCCTTCTCGTCGATCGGCCTCCGCGCGAACCGCCGCCATGTGCGCTTTCTCCGCCGCCACCACGTTGCGTTCGCGGTCGGCCAGCTCGGCCCGGGCTGCTTCCAGACGACTGCGGCAGGCGGCCAGTTCACTGAGCAGCTTCTGCTCGGTGGCCGCCATCTGCGCGGCTTCGGCCTCCAGCGCCTCGGGATCCGGACCGCTCGTCACGGCCGGCTCCACGTCGAGATGCTGGGCGCGCTCGCTGGCGATGCGCACCGTTGCGCTCACCCGTTCAGCCAGTGCTGACAACCGGAACCAGCCCTGCTGCGCTGACTCGGCGCGCTCGGACAGCTCACCCAGGGCGGTTTCATGGGCAGCCAGCTCCTCAGCCGCCACCATCTTGCGGGCATGAAGCTGGTCATGTTCGCGGCGCAGCTGCGCCTCCGCCGACGAGGTGTCGGCCAGCTCAGACTGCCGGTTGACCACGTCGTCGGCCGCCAACCGCAGTCGGGCGTCGCGCAGGTCGGCCTGGATGGTCTGAGCTCGTCGGGCAACCTCAGCCTGACGTCCCAGCGGTTTGAGCTGACGGCGCAGTTCGGTGGTGAGGTCGGTGAGCCGGGCCAGGTTCACCGACATCGCGTCGAGCTTGCGGACGGCTTTCTCTTTGCGCTTGCGGTGCTTGAGCACTCCGGCGGCTTCCTCGATGAACGCCCGACGGTCCTCGGGCCGCGACTCCAGGATCTCCGAGAGCTTGCCCTGCCCGACGATGACGTGCATCTCGCGTCCGATGCCCGAGTCGCTCAGCAGCTCCTGGACGTCCATCAATCGGCAGGCACTGCCGTTGATTTCGTACTCGCTGGCACCGTCGCGAAACATCCGGCGGGTGATCGACACTTCGGAGTACTCGATCGGCAGTGCGCTGTCGGAGTTGTCGATGGTGACGGTGACCTCAGCGCGGCCCAGCGGCGCCCGCGAGGACGTGCCGGCGAAGATGACGTCTTCCATTTTGCCGCCGCGCAACGTTTTGGCGCCCTGCTCCCCCATCACCCAGGCCAGCGCGTCGACCACATTCGACTTGCCCGAACCATTGGGCCCGACCACCGCGGTGATGCCCGGCTCGAAGCGCAGAGTCGTCGGCGATGCAAAGGACTTGAAGCCTTTGAGCGTCAGACTCTTGAGGTACACGGCCTGCCAGACTACCGCTGTAGTGCCCGGCTCCTCCTCGCGCCGCTCCGGCGCGCATCGTCGTCGAGCTAGCCCTGTACTGCCCGGCTCCTCCTCGCGCCGCTCCGGCGCCCATCGTCGTCGAGCTACCGCTCCGTGAAGCCGCTGATCGGTTCCCCGGCCGACGACCAGTCCGCAATCACATTGTCCACCCGGCCCGGCGTGGCGTCGCCTTGCAGCAAGTCCAGCAGTTTCTCGCAGCTGTCCCGCCGACCCTGCGCGACCACGAGCACCCGGCCGTCGCGCTGGTTGGCGGCATAGCCGGTCAGCTGCAGTTCCAGCGCCCGCGAGCGGGTCCACCACCGGAACCCGACACCCTGCACCCGCCCGTGCACCCAGGCAGTCAGTCGGACGTCAGCCACGGCCGACGATGCCGAAGCTGACTTCAGTGCCGGACTTTAGCGTGCGCCCGACCGTGCAGACCTGATCGACGGCCCGGTTGACCACGACCCGCAGCCGCTCGGCCTCTTCTTCGGTCAACCCGGACAGGTCCAGCTCGAGGGTCTCCTGAAGCAGCGGATAGCGTTCCTGCTCGCGATCGGCGGGCCCGGACACCTTTACCGTCGCGTGGTAGTCGTCACCGAGCCGCCGGGCCAACGGCTGGTCGCTGGACATGCCGCTGCACGCGGCCAGCGCAATCTTGAGCAACTCGCCGGGAGTGAAAACGCCGTCGACGTCTTCTGAGCCGATCAGCACCTGCGCGCCCCGCGAGCTGTGCCCGGTGTAGCGGCGCGTGCCGGTGCGCTGCACCCACAGTTGCGTCATGGCTTCTTTCTACCGTGTGCCTGCCGGCTGGCCCGCGCCGAGATTGCGCTCAGCGGCCCGCCCGCCGGCTGTGTGGGTTATGCACGCCCGCACTCGGGTTTCGACGCCACAACCCACACACTCGGCGAGAGGAGTCAGCCACGTGGCCGCGGTTGACATCTCGGGCAGTAGAACGACGAGCGGTTCATGAACTTCTCCCGGTGAATCACCGCGCCACAACGCCGGCAGGGTTTTCCCTCGCGGCCATAGGCGTCCAGCGACCGGTCGAAGTAACCGGACTGGCCGTTGACGTTGACGTACAGCGAGTCGAACGACGTGCCGCCCTGCAGCAGCGCGTCGCGCATCACATCGGCGGCCGCTTCCAGCACCGCCGTCAGCTGGCGGCGCGTCAGGGCGTCGGCCAGCCGGGCCCCGTGCACCTTGGCCCGCCACAGTGCCTCGTCAGCGTAGATGTTGCCGATACCGGACACCACGGTCTGGTCGAGCAGCTGACGCTTGATCTCAGAGTGCTTGCCGCGCAACACCTTCAAGACCGCCGCGGCGTCGTAGCGGGCGTCGAGGGGGTCGCGCGCCAGATGCGCGACGGGCGTCGGGACTACGCTGCCGTCCACGGTCACCAGGTCGGCGAGCAGCCAACCGCCGAACGTCCGCTGGTCGACGAAACTGAGCGTGGTCCCGTCGTCGAGCAGCGTCGCAATCCGCACGTGGTCAGTACGCGGCACCTGGCCCAGCAGCATCTGCCCGCTCATACCGAGGTGCACGACGAGCGCGGTAGCCGGCCCACTTTCATCCGACGGCCCGTCGAGCGTCAGCCACAGATACTTACCGCGCCGGTCGGTGCCGGTGATCCGGGCGCCCAGCAGCCGCGCCGTCAGATCCGCGGGGCCGGCTTCGTGGCGGCGCACCGCACGGGGATGGTGCACCCGGACTGCGGTAATGGTCTTGCCGGCCACCTGCGCCTGCAGACCGCGCCGCACCACCTCAACCTCGGGTAGTTCGGGCATGTTCAGGGGCTGTCGAGCGCGTCCAGTGCTGTCCAGGCAGCGGCCGCCGCCTGCTGCTCGGCTTCCTTCTTCGATCGCCCGATACCGCAGCCGTACTCGTTGTCCACCACGATGGCCACCGCGCTGAACACTTTGTCGTGGTCCGGTCCGGTCGAGGTGACGATGTAAGACGGTGCGCCCAGGCCGCGGGCCGCGGTCAATTCCTGCAGGCTGGTCTTCCAGTCGAGCCCGGCACCCAGGGTCGGCGCGGTGTCGAGCAGCGGACCGAACAGCCGGAGAATGACCTGCCGGGCTTTTTCGATCCCGTGGTGCAGGTACACCGCACCCAGCAGCGATTCCATGCCGTCGGCCAGCAGGCTGGACTTGTCGGCGCCACCTGTGTTGGTCTCACCGCGCCCCAGCAGCAGGTGGGCGCCCAGGCCGTCGTCGGTCAGCTGTCGGGCAACATCGGCCAGCGCCTGGGTGTTGACGACGCTGGACCGCAGCTTGGCCAGGTCCCCCTCCGACCGATCGGGGTGCCGGTGAAACAGCTCGTCGGTGACCGTCAAGCCCAATACGGCGTCGCCGAGGAACTCCAGCCGCTCGTTGGTGGGCAGCCCGCCGTTCTCGTAGGCGTAGCTGCGGTGGGTCAATGCCAGGAAGAGCAGGTCGTCGGGCAGGTCGACACCGAGCGCGTCGAGCAGGGCTTGGCGCGGGAGGGTCACCGATCCCCTCCCGGGCCGGCAGCTTCCTCGGGCCCGGGGTCCGACGCCAACATGCCGGCCAGTTTGGCCCACCGGGGGTCGATTTGTTCGTGCTGATGTCCGGGCTCTGCGGTCGCCAGCTGCACACCGCAGTCCGGGCAAAGTCCTGGGCAGCCGGGTGCGCACAGCGGCGCAAACGGCAATTCCAGTCCGACAGCGTCGATGATGGGCTGCTCGAGGTTGACGGTGTCGTCGACCACCCGCCCGACTTCGTCGTCTTCGGTGGTCGCTTCAGTGATGCTGTCGGGGTAGGCGAACAGCTCAGTCAGCTGCACCTCGACATCTCCGCTGACCGGCGATAGGCACCGGGCGCATTCACCGGTGGTCGGCGCGCGCACCGTTCCGCTCACCAGGACGCCCTCGGAGACCGACTCGACCCGCAGCTCCAAATCCAACGGTGCGCCGGGGAGAATCGCGATCAGCTCCACGCCGATCCGGACCGGGCTGGACACCGTGCGGCGCACTTCCAACATGGACCCGGGGCGCCGTCCCAATCGGGCGACACTGAGCGTCAGCGGCGAGGTCGCAGCCTGCTGTGCCGTCGAGCTGTTGCGCCTGCCCATAGGGCGATCCTACGGCGCGGGACGGCTGCAGCTAACGCTGCCGACGTCACCGGGTCGCGTAGTCGTGGGTGCCGGCCGCCGTCCGCAGCTGGTGCCGGCCGCGGCTCACCGAACGCAGCGTGCCGTTCAGGTAGTCCTCGAATTCGGCGAGCTTGCCGTCGACGTAGATGTCACATTCGCCGCGCAACCGGTCGGCTTCGGCGTGCGCGGAGTCGATCAGCCGAGTCGCCTCGCCGGTGGCCGCCTGCACCACTTCGGTCTGCGACACCAGACGCTGCTGCTCCTTGATGCCCTCTTGAACCGCTTTCTCGTAAGAGATGTTGCCGCTTTCGACCATCCGGTCGCATTCCGCTTTGGCGCGGCTGGTGCTGGCCTCGTATTCGCGCTTGGCTGCGGCCGCGATACGCACCGCCTCGTCACGAGCTTCGCCGACCATCCGTTCGCTGTGTTGACGTGCCTCGCCGACCATCCGGTCGGCCTGCGCCTTGGCGTCCGACAGCAGCCGGTCCGCCTCGGCGCGAGCGTGGTTGAGCATCGATTCGGACTCCGTGGTCGCCGAGGACACCATCGAATCGGCGTGCGCCTTCGCGTCGTGCAGCATCGAGTCGCGGGCGTCGAGGACATCCTGGGCGTCGTCCAGTTCGCCGGGAATAGCGTCTTTGATGTCGTCGATCAGTTCCAGAACATCGCCGCGGGGCACTACGCAGCCTGCCGTCATCGGCACGCCACGGGCTTCTTCGACTATGGCACCCAGTTCGTCCAGCGCTTCAAACACTCGGTACACGGCAGCACCCTTCCGGCAGTTGTTGTTACCAGTGTGCCTGGTGTTGCCTTTGTGCCTGCGCTGCTTACCCCGGTGTGTCGGGGTTCAGTTGCCCAAATCGCAGCGCCATGCGCCTGCAACACCGCCGACAGTATGTCGGCCGCCGCAGATCCGCAGCAATCCGAGCTGCCGTCACCGACTGACTAGTCTGGTTGATACCCCCGCCCGGTACTCCGCGGGGCGGTGTCGGCGACACCATGGCAGGCTGATGCGGGGCCGGACGAGCAACTGAGTGGAGACTTTTGTGGTGAGCACCGTGCTGGGTTTGATCGGGCGGGCGCTGGCCCTGGCGGGTTCGATGACGTGGGAAATCTTGTGGGCGCTGATCTTGGGCTTCGCGCTGTCGGCCATGATTCAGGCAGTGGTCCGTCGCTCCACGATTGTCAGCCTGCTGGGCGATGACCGGCCCCGCACATTGGCCGTCGCCGCGGGGCTCGGCGCCGCATCGTCGTCATGCTCGTATGCCGCAGTGGCGTTGGCGCGTTCACTGTTCCGCAAGGGCGCAAACTTCACCGCGGCGATGGCCTTTGAGATCGGCTCGACCAACCTGGTGGTCGAGCTGGGAATCATTCTGGCTTTGCTGCTGGGCTGGCAGTTCACCGCCGCCGAGTTCGTGGGCGGCCCGCTGATGATCGTGGTACTGGCGGTGTTGTTTCGGATCTTCGTGCGTACCCGGCTGATCGACGAAGCTCGTCAACAAGCCGAACGCGGCGTGGCCGGCTCGATGGAAGGTCACGCGGCAATGGATATGTCCGTGCAGGGCGAACAGCCCTTTGCGCGCCGGCTGTTTTCCGGTCCAGGCTTCACCTCTGTGTCGCATGTGTTCATCATGGAGTGGACCGCTATCCTCCGCGACCTCGTGATCGGCCTGTTGATCGCCGGCGCAATCGCGGCCTGGGTGCCCCAATCATTGTGGCAGCACGTGTTTTTCACCGGACATCCGCAGCTCTCGGCGGTGTGGGGCCCGATCGTTGGTCCGCTGGTGGCCATCGCGTCGTTCGTCTGCTCGATCGGCAATGTGCCGCTGGCCGCGGTGTTATGGAACGGCGGCATCAGTTTTGGCGGCGTGATCGCGTTCATATTCGCCGACCTGTTGATCTTTCCCATCCTGAATATCTACCGCAAGTACTACGGCACGGCGATGACGCTGACCTTGCTGGGCACGTTCTACGCCGCGATGGTGGTGGCCGGGTATCTCGTCGAACTGATCTTCGGCGCTGTCGGTTTGGTACCGACAACCCGCAACGCAACGGTGATGCACGCCGGCATCTCGTGGAACTACACCACTTGGCTCAACATCATCTTCCTCGCCGTGGCAGCGGCGTTGATCATCCGTTTCGTCACCACCGGCGGAATGCCGATGCTGCGCATGATGGGCGGTTCTCCCGAGGCGGCAGACGACCACGCGCACGGGCATCACTGCCACTAGCGAGTCAATGTAAACCCTTCCGCCACTGCGCTTTAGCCTGTGGATAAAGAAGGCTCCTGTCGGCCGTTTCCGATAGCATTAGAACATGCGTTCGAGTAGCCGAGATGAGATAGTCGGAGTCTTCGACGCCCTCGACGCTGCCGTCTCCCAAGCGCTCGAACTGTCGATCCACGCATTGACCACCCGCGAATGCCTGGCGCTGCTGGAGCGCTGCGAAACCGTACGTCGCCGGTTGCCGGCCGTCGAGCACCAGTTCATCAACAAGGTTGCTGAACAGGCCGACCAGAGCGAACTCGGCGGCAAACTGCCGTTTGCGCTCGCCGAGCGGTTACTCATCACCCGTGCCGACGCGTCGCGGCGCATCCATGAGGCCGCCGACTTAGGGCCGCGCCGGGCGATAACCGGCGAAGCTTTGGAACCTGTACTCACCGCCACTGCCGAGGCCCAGCGGGCCGGGCGCATCGGAACGGGCCATGTACGGGTGATCAGGGAGTTCCTGCATCAACTCCCCAGTGACGTCGACCTCGAGACCCGCCAGCACGCCGAAGAGCGGCTGGCGAAGCGGGGTACCGAGTTTCGGCCCGACCAGCTGGGCAAGCTGGCCGACAAGTTGGCCGACTGCATCAACCCCGACGGGAATTTCACCGACGATGATCGGGTCCGCCGGCGCGGTATCAGCATCGGTAACCAGGGCGCTGACGGAATGAGCCAGATCACCGGATACCTGACCCCGGAGGTCCGCGCCGGGTGGGACGCAGTGCTGGCGAAACTGGCCGGCCCCGGCATGTGCAACCCCGCCGATCTGAGCCCGTGTATCAGCGGCAATCCGTCACAGCAGGCCATCGACAACGACACCCGCAGTGCCGGTCAGCGCTACCACGATGCGCTGGGCGCGCTGTTGCGCGACGCCTTGGCCTCCGGCAAGTTGGGTCAGCACAACGGGCTGCCCGTCACCATCATCGTGTCCACCACACTGGCCGAGCTGGAATCCGGTTACGCAAACGCGATTACCGGCGGTGGCACCTCGCTACCGATGAGTGACGTAATCCGGCTGGCCTCCCATGCACACAACTACTTGTGCGTTTTCGAAAAAGGCAGGGCGATCGGCCTCTATCACACGAAACGCCTGGCCTCACCCGGGCAGCGAATAGTGTTGTACGCCAAGGATCGCGGGTGCTCATTCCCGAACTGCGACGTGCCCGGTTACCTCACCGAGGTACACCACGTCACCGACTTCGCGGAGTGCCGCGAGACCGACATCAACAACCTCACCCAGGGCTGCGGGCCGCACCACAAACTGGTCACATCCGGCGGCTGGACCACCCGCAAACGCAAGGACGGCACCACCGAATGGCTGCCCCCACCGCATCTCGACTATGGCCGAACCCGCATCAACCGTTTCCATCATCCCGAAAACTTGCTGCGTGACGACGAGGACGGCGGGGACGACGGGGAACCGTAGGCGCGGGCGCTCAGGCGCTGCGCTCACGACCCGAATTGCTCGCGCTAACGCAGCTTTTCGGCCAACCGGCGATTCACCGGCTCCGGCAGCAGGCCGGTCACGTCACCGCCGAGCAGCGCGACTTCTTTGGCCAGTGACGACGAGACAAAGGAGTAGCGCGGAGTGGTGGCAACGAAGAACGTGTCGACACCGGCGATGTGCTTGTTCATTTGGGCCATCTGCAGTTCGTATTCGAAGTCGGTGCCGGTGCGCAGGCCTTTGACGATGGCGGACAAGCCACGCGCCCGCACGAAGTCAACTACCAGACCCGAGCCCGAATCGACCTGCAGATTGGGCAGGTGCGTCGTCGACTCGTGGATCATCGCTATCCGCTCCTTGATGTCGAACATGCCCTGTTTCTTCGGATTGACCAGGATCGCGACGATCAGCTGATCGAACTGCGCGGCGGCACGTTCGAAGATGTCGACATGACCCAGCGTCACCGGATCAAACGATCCTGGGCAAACCGCTCCGCTGGTCACTTAGGCCGCTCCTCCTCATCGCTGCGCTCTGCATCGTCGCCGGCGGCGCCGATCCGCCGCTCCTCCCCATCGCTGCGCTCTGCATCGTCGCCGGCGGTGGTCATCCTGATGACGGTAGCGCAACCCTCAGGCCGGACCACGCTCTAATTCGGCGAGTTCAAGGCGGGTGTCGCCATAGACTCGCGGCTGCCACGCCAACCAGCCGGCCGGCCATTTCAGCGGTGCGCCCGCGCGCGCCCGCTCGACCGCGACGACCGTCCCCGCACCGGCCCACCCGTGCGCAGCCAACGCCGCCAGCACCGCCTCGACCTCGGCCGCGGGAAGGTCATAGGGCGGGTCGGCAAGCACCAGGTCGGCCGGCGACTTCGCGTCGGCCGACAGCACGGCCGCCACGGCGGCGCGCCGCAAGGTCGCACCCGGCAGGCCTACGGTCGCGATGTTGCGCGTCAACACGGCCGCCGCCCGCTGATCGGACTCGACGAACAACACCGATGCAGCCCCCCGCGACAGCGCCTCGAGCCCTAAGGCACCCGAGCCGGCGTACAGGTCGAGCACCGACATACCGCGCAACTCGACCCGCACGGTCAAGATGTTGAACAACGATTCGCGGACCCGGTCGGTGGTGGGGCGGGTGCCTCGCGGCGGCACAGCCAGCCTCCGGCCGCCGACGGCCCCGGCGATGATGCGCGTCAACCGACCTCCACCGGCACGACGGTAGCAACGCAGCCGCAGCACGTCGCAATGCCCGCGCCGACATGCTTGACTTTGCTCCATGAGGGCTCCGGCAATCTTGCATGGGCGTAGTCCGGCTGCCCTGCGTATCGGCACCGTCGCAATGTTGGGACTCAGCGCCGCGGCGGCCGTCGGCCTCACCGCGGGATGGCAGTACGCCCCGCCGGCGGGATGGATCGCCGCCGCGACCGGCTACCTGTGGTGGACGTGGGCGCTGATCGGACCGATGGATTCCGACGCGACGGCGTCGCTGGCTCTGCACGTGGATCCGACGCGTCCGCTGGCCGATTCGGTCGTCATGCTGGCCAGTTTCGGCAGCCTGGCAGGGGTCGGCTACCTGCTGATCGCCACGAAGGTCCACGACGCCATGGCCGGCGTCGTCGGGATCCTGAGCGTGGCCGCCTCCTGGCTGGTGGTGCACACCGTCTTCACGCTGCGCTACGCCGCGCACTACTACACCGAGCCGGTCGGCGGCGTCGACTTCAACCAGGACGATTCACCCAGCTTCGCCGACTTCGCCTACGTGGCCTTCACCATCGGCATGGCGTACGCCGTTTCGGACACCCGGTTGCAGAGCCGGGCGATCCGGATCACCGCGTTGCGCCAGGCTCTACTGTCCTATCTGCTGGGAGCGGTGATCTTGGCGATCACCGTCGGCTTGATCGGCGACCTCAGCAATATCAACGGCTGACCGCATCGACTGCCAACGCCGCTACACCAGCGTCGACCAGTAATTCCAAAACCTTGCCACGATCAGCAGAAACACCGCTGTGAACCACAACGCCGCCAGCGACCACCGCCACTGGTAGAACACGCTCGCGACCGCATGCCCGGGGTTGTCCGGTGCGGGTCGCAGCGCGATCGACGCGAGGACGACCAGCAGCGAGATGGTCAGCACCCAGACCACCATGCAGTAGGGGCACAGCGCCCCGATCCGGTACAGACTCTGGTAGATCAGCCAATGCACGAAGGCCGCGCCGAATAGCGTGCCGGCGGCCAAACCCAGCCAAAACCACCGCGGCAACGCGACTTTCGAGACGGCCAGTACACCGCTGACGGTGACAGCAGTGAACGCCGCGATGCCGATCAGCGAGTTCGGGAAACCCAGCAGCGATGCCTGCGGCGTGGCCATCACCGATCCGCACGACAGCACCGGGTTGATGTTGCAGGACGGCGCGTACGACGAGTCGGTGAGCAGCTTGATCTTCTCCACCGTCAACGTCACCGACGCGACGAACCCGATTAACCCGGCAATCAGCACCCACCACGCGCTGGGTGCCGGAACCACCACACCGGCGCGGAGCGCTGTCACATCGGCGGTCGGCTCGTTGGGCAGGGTGGCAACGCCCGAGGTCGAGCGTCATGGCGCGGGTGACGCGGCGGCGGTGTCGAGTCCCGGAACGTCGCCGACGATCTGCTTGATCGCCGCGACCAGCCCCTGCGGAGTCGTCGGGCGCCAGTCCTTGCCGTTGATCCGGATCGTCGGAGTTCCGCGGATCTTCTGCGACGACGCCAAGCCGTCGACCAGCGGCAGATACTTGCCGCTGTTCACGCAGTCGGGCACCTTGCCGGCTGCGCCGGCCTCGCGGGCCAACTCGATCAACCGCGCGTTGTCGGGGAACTTCGGGCCCTGCTCGTCGGGCTGAATGTCTTTGCTGTACAACGCGCTGTGGAAACGGCGGAACGCGTCCATCGACTCGTCGGCGACGCAGTAGGCCGCTCCTGCGGCGCGCGACGAATAGTCGTCGTTCTGCGCGTTGCTCAAGAACCCGAGCATGTAGTAGTCCGCGCCGATGGCCCCGCTGTTGATCAGATTGGACACTGTCGCACCGAAAGTCCGCTCGAAGTTCCCGCAGGCCGGGCACAGGAAGTCCTCGTAGAACGTCACCACGGCCTTGGGATCTTTACTGCCCTCCTTGGTGACAAGTTTGCTCGAGGTGACGCGCACCGCTCGAGGCCCCGTCGCGGTTTTACCGCCGTGCGTCGTCACGATGTAGAGCACCAAGCCGACCGCGAAGAGCACGACGATTGCGGTGAGCCCGACCTGGACCAGCAGGTTGCGCCTGCGGTCGGCAGCCTTCAAGTCGTAGCGCGCGGGGCGTTTCTGGTTTGTTGGCCACGGCTCGGCTGTCCTCTTCCGTCGATCGGCTTCAACTCGCTGTTGCGGCGCCTCTCAGATTACCGGCGAAGCGTTCCAGCCGGAGTCACACCCGGCTGAGGTGAGCGCGAAGCGCCGAGACGAGTTCCGCGGTCGCGGCAGCGCTGCCACCGCCGAGCGGGAACAGGTTCGCGAAGCCGTGGGTCAGCGATCCCATCGAGCGGAGATCGACGTCGTTGCCGGCAGCGCGCAGCTTCTCGGCGTAGCGCTCCCCCTCGTCGCGTAACGGGTCGAAGCCTGCCACGGTGATCAGCGCCGGCGGAAGTCCGGCGAGGTCGTCGGCCAGCAGCGGCGACACCCGCGGATCGGTCGGCTCGATCCCAGATCCGCCGAGGTACTTCGCTTCGAACCAGTCGATGTCGCATCTGGTCAACAAGAACCCGTCGGCGAAGAGGCTGAGGGACCTGGTTCGTGCGGTGAAGTCGGTGCGCGGGTAGATGAGCCACTGCAGTACCGGCGGCGGACCGCCCTCGGCGCGGACCCACTGCGACACGACCGCCGCCAGGTTGCCACCCGCGCTGTCACCGCCGACCGCCACCTTGCCCGCGGCAGCGCCCAGCTTCTCGGCGTGCTCGTCGGGCCCACCGATACGCCGCGTAGGCGTCGTCGAGCCCGGCCGGCGCCGGGTGCTCCGGCGCTAATCGGTAATCGACGGCCAGGACGTGGATGCCGGCGTCGCGGCTTGTCAGCCGGCAAAGCGCGTCATGGGTGTCCAGGTCGCCGAGCACCCAGCCTCCGCCGTGGAAGAACACCAGCAGCGGCGCTGGTCTCGGGTCGGCCGGCCGGTAGTGCCGGGCCGGGATGTCGCCCGCCGGTCCGGGTATCGAGATGTCGTCTGACCTCGACGTGGATCAACGCGCCGCCGAAGGCCCGGCACATCTCGCGCATCTGCGTGCGCGACGTGGCGACGTCGTCGCCGACGGCCAGGCCGTTGACTCCGAGAGCGCGCTGCCCAGCCAGCATCAGTCGCAGGGTGGGATCCAGCGTGTTCCCGTCGATAGTGACCGACCGTCCGCCGGTAAGCAGGCGCTTGGCGCCGCTCGGCAGGCGCGGAATGACTTTGACACCGACCGAAGCGGCGGTGCTCTGCAGCCGCGGAGACAGTCGTACCGAACCCCGCATCGCTCTAAGGTTGCGGTCAGGCGCGCCTGGCAGACTCCCCGTCATGGCTGCTCCCTTGATCACGCTGAACGACGGTAATTCCATCCCTGCGGTGGGGTTCGGCGTCTTCCAGATTCAACCTGAGGACGCCGAGCGCGCAGTGGGTGTCGCGCTGCAGGCCGGTTACCGGCACATCGACACCGCGGCGGCCTACCAGAACGAACGCGAGGCTGGGCGAGCAGTGGCCGACTCCGGCATACCGCGCGACCAACTCTACGTGGTCACCAAATTATGGAACGCCGACCAGGGTTACGACAGCACGCTCAAAGCGTTCGACGCCAGCCTGGACCGGCTGGGTCTGGACTATCTCGACCTGTATCTCGTTCACTGGCCGCTGCCGGGCCGCAACCTGTTCGTCGACACTTTCAAGGCGTTCGCGCAGCTGCGCGAGCAGGGCCGCATCCGGTCGATCGGGGTGAGCAATTTCGAGCCCGAGCACCTCAAAGCGGTCATCGACGGCACCGGCATCGTGCCCGCGGTCAACCAGATCGAGCTGCATCCGCAGTTTCCGCAGACCGAGCTGCGAAAGGTCCATGCAGAGCTCGGTGTCGCCACCGAGGCGTGGGGCCCGCTGGGGCAGGGCTCTTTGCTCGACAACCCCACCGTTACCGCGGTCGCCGAAAATAATGACCGGACACCTGCGCAGGTATTGATCAAATGGCACCTGCAACTCGGTAACATCGTTATCCCCAAGTCGGTCAACCCCGAACGGATTGCGAGCAACTTCGACGTGTTCGACTTCGAGCTCAGCCCGGACGACATGGCGTCGATTTCTTCGCTCGACGACGGAACCCGCCTTGGTCCTGATCCACGAACCTTCGATTTCACAGGCGGGTAAATGACGTTGACTGGCGAGTCGGGCGCCATACCATCTCTGGCTCTCAATGACGGGAACACGTTGCCGGTCCTCGGCCTCGGGGTCGCGGAACTCAACGACGACGAGACCGAACGCGCAGTGTCCGCTGCGCTGGAGATAGGCGTCCGGCTCATCGACACCGCGACGGCGTACGGCAACGAGGCCGCTGTCGGGCGGGCGATCGCGGCTTCCGGGATACCTCGCGCCGAGCTGTTCGTCACCACCAAGCTGGCCACCGCCGACCAGGGTTTCAACATCGCTCACGACGCGTGCAAGGCCAGCTTGGAGCGGCTCGGGATGGATTATGTGGACCTCTACCTGATCCACTGGCCGGCTCCGCAGCGGGGCAAATACGTCGACGCCTTCGGCGGCCTGATCCAGGCGAAGGGCAACGGTGAGGCCCGCTCCATCGGAGTGTCGAACTTCACCGAAGACCATCTGGCGACCGTCATCGATCTGACCTACGTCACGCCCGCGGTCAACCAGGTGGAGCTGCATCCGCTGCTCAACCAGGCCGAGCTCCGCCAAGCCAACGCCGGGCACAACGTCGCCACCCAGGCCTACAGTCCGCTCGCGCTCGGCCGACTGCTGGACCACCAGACGGTGACATCGATCGCCGGCGAATACGGCAAGACGCCCGCACAGGTGCTGATCCGCTGGAACATTCAGCTGGGCAATTCGGTGCTCTTCCGTTCCGGCAAGGCTGAGCGCATCGCAAACAACTTCGACGTCTTCGACTTCGAACTGGCCGCCGAGCATGTCGATGCGCTCAACGGCTTGAACGACGGCACCAGGGTGCGGGAAGATCCGCTGACCTACTCCGGCGCCTAGCTTCCGGCCCCGATCGGGCCTGCGCGCGGGTTCACCGCGGCGCCGTCGAGGCAGGGGTTGTGCTCGTCGCCGGCGAACGCCATCTCGGTCAGTACGTCAACCGGCGGCGCTGCCGGTAGTTCGCCGGTCAGCCCGGCGACGATGCCCAGCGACGCCGCCGACCCGCGAACGCTGTCGGCATGCCGTGACACGTGGCCCAGCGCCTTGGACAGATTCACCAAATGGGTGTTGGCCACCCGCAGCCGCTCGATGAGTTGCCGGGTGTTCTGATACACCAGTCTCGCGCTGCCCTTGGACTGCTCGATGCTTTCCATCAACTCGCCGGACAGCGACGCCAAGCGGGCCGATCTCGCCAGGATCAGGAAGCCGGTCGGCCCGACAAGGTAGACGTTCAACCGGCGTAATTCACCGAAGAGTCGGCTATCGGCGTCCAGGGCGGCGACGGCTATCGCGTCCAACGGGACGAAGAGAACAGCGCCGCCGACACCGTCGGCGCCCGACGGGTAATCCCGCGCGTTGACGTCCAGCGCGTGTTCTCTGATCTGCCGGGCCAGCGCAGTCAATTGGCGCTGACGTTCCTGCCGATCCGGCGTCTCGGCCGCTTTCCAGTAAGTGTCGACCGCGCACTTCGCGTCGACGGGAATCGGTCCGCTGTCCAGGAAAAGCACGAGATCGGGTCGCCTGCCCGACGCCAGCGTCGGTTGGATCTGGAAGTGCACGCCGTCCCTGAGCCCACAGCCACGAGCCGCCTCATACAGCACCTCCTGGCCCAGCTCGCCGCGGTGCTGGATGGAGGCGAATGTCTCGCGGTAGCGGCGCAAGTCGCGAACGTCGTTCTCCCGGGACAGCAGCTGGGCGCGGACCATCCGTGACTCAGTTCGATGGTGCACGGTCAGCGCTGTCAAACCGATGACAGCGACGACCAGAAGAAGAATCAGCAAGCCGCTCACACCGAAGTGTCTAACACGCGGCACCGACAGATTCGGCGAGCCATGCTTGTCGACGCCGCGGCGGCTCAGCTTGCCGGGCAACTCGCCGCCGCGCGCCGCAACACCGGCTCCGACGAAGCATCCACGGGCAGTTGGTAGCCGCGTACGACCGCAATGAACTGCATTGCGTACTGGCAGTGGAACGCGCTGTTGGGCGGCATCCAGCGGGCGGGCTCGGAATCACCCTTGTCCTGGTTGGCCTGGCCCTGCACCGCCAGGAGGTTGGCCGGATCGTTGGCGAAGCGCAGCCGCTGCGGAAACGGCCAGTCGTGGGCCCCCATGTCCCACGCCAACGCCAGCGGCACGATGTGATCGATCTGCACCGACTCGCCGACCTTCGCGCCCCGCTGGAAGGCGACCGTGCTGCTGGTGTACGGGTCGTGCAGGGTGCCGGTGGCAACCGCATCCGGGCAGCGCTTCACTGCGACATAGGTTTTGTCGACCAGGTCGCGGTTGAGGATGTCGTCCCGGGTGTCGCAGCCGTTGTGTCCGCCGGGTGCGTCGTTGTCGTCGGTCCACGCGTCGCCGAACGCCGCGCGCCGGTAGTCGTACCGGCGAGCCCTGGTGGGCAACACCGCGATTCCGGCGAGCACGTCGGTGCCCGGCGCAACGGTCGGGACGTCACCGCGCGCAACGAACTCCCGGGTCCGCTCGTCCGCCGTCGAAGCCACCACCTGGTAGGCGACGAGCAAGGCGAGCGCGGCGGCCACCGACAGCCACAGCAGCATTTTGTGGTTGGCCGAGTTCATGATTTGTCCAGATACTCGACACGGTCACCGCCGGTGAACGGCGCCGCCAGCAACGCCAACCCGCGGTCCTCGGGATCGTCGTCGTAGGCCTGTTCGCAGAATTGCCGTGCCGTCTCGATGACGTGGCGATGGTCGGCCAGCGACAACAGCCGCAACGTGATAGCCCGGCCGGATTGGTTGCGGCCCAGTACATCTCCTTCCCGGCGCTCCTTCAGATCCAGGTCGGCGAGTTCGAAGCCGTCCAGTGTGTTCGCGACAGCCTTGCATCGGCGACCCGCCCCGGAGTCCGGCTGACACCCAACTTGCCAGCAGGCATATGCTCGCGTGCACGCCGCGACCGATGCGGCCCCGCAGCTGGTGTAACTGGCTGATGCCGAACCGGTCGGCGTCCATCACCAGCATCACTGTCGCGTTCGGGACGTCGACACCCACCTCGATGACGGTGGTGCACACCAGAACGTGGATCTCGCCGTCTCGAAACGCCGCCATCACCGCGTCTTTCTGCTCTGCGGCCAGCCGGCCGTGCATCAGACCCAGCCGCAAACCGGCAAGCTCCTGGCGGCTCAGCCGGGCGTAGAGCTCTTCGGCTGTGGCCGACGGCCGTCGGGCTTCTTCGGCTCGGTCACTCTTCTTCTCCTCGCCGTCGCTGTCGTCGATCCGCGGCGCCACCACGTAGGCCTGGCGTCCTTCGGCCACCTCCTCGACGATGCGCTGCCAGGCACGGCCCAGCCAGGCCGGCTTGTCCTTGACGAAGATGGCGATGGTGCTGATCGGCTGCCGACCACGCGGAAGTTCGCGCAGCGTCGAGGTTTCCAGGTCGCCGTACACGGTGAGCGCCACGGTGCGCGGAATCGGCGTCGCGGTCATGACCAGCAGGTGCGGGGTGATGCCGGCAGGCGCCTTGGCGCGCAGCTGATCACGTTGCTCGACGCCGAAGCGGTGTTGTTCGTCGACCACCACCATGCCCAGCTTGTGGAATTGCACTGCGTCGTGCAGCAGCGCGTGGGTGCCCACGACGATGCCGATCTGGCCGCCGGCGATCTCGGCGCGGACCTGCTTCTTCTGCGCCGCAGACATCGACCCGGTGAGCGCGCGACCCGGGTGGAATCGTCCAAGCCGCCGAACTGCCCGCCGAGCGCCAACGGGCCCAGCACCGAGCTGATCGACCGGAGGTGTTGTCCGGCCAGCACTTCGGTCGGCGCCAACAACGCACACTGATACCCGGCGTCCACCATCTGCAGCATCGCCAACACAGCGACGATGGTTTTGCCCGAGCCGACCTCGCCTTGCAACAACCGGTTCATCGGCCGTGTCGCAGCCAGCTCGGCAGAGAACACCTCGAGCACGTCGCGCTGACCGGCGGTCAGCTCGAACGGCAACTGCGCCAACAGTTGTCGCGCCAGCCCGTCAGAGCGCGGCGGCGCTGCCGGTCCGGACTGCGACAGCTCGCCATGCCGGCGACGGACCAGCGCCCACTGCAGACCGACGGCTTCGTCGAAGGTGAGCCGTTCCCGGGCGCGACGGCGTTCGGTCTGACTCTCGGCGAGATGAACGGCGCGCAGCGCCTGATCCTCAGACATCAGGTCGTGCTGCTCGATCACGCTGGGAGGCAACGGATCTGATACCGGGTCCAGCACCTCGAGCACCTGGCGCACGCAGGCGAAGATGTCCCAGCTCTGCAGCTTGGTACTGGCCGGATAGATCGGGTAGAAGCGACGTTCGAAGGCGTCGAACGCCACCTCCCCGCTCACGGCTTGGGACGCATCGGCGATGTTGCGCAGCGAGTTGCTGCCGCGGTTCTTGCCGTCCGGCGAGTCGAGGATGAGAAACGCCGGATGGGTCAGTTGCATGTCGCCGCGGAAGAAGCCGACCTCCCCGGACAGCATCACCCGGGTGCCTTCGGTCATCCCTTTTCTGATGACGCGCGGGTTGAAGAATGTGGCGGTGACCTTGCCGCGGCCCGAGCCCACGGTCACGATCAACAGTTTGTCCTTCGGCCGCTTCTTCATCGGTCGTTCCACCACATGGGTGATGGTGTCGATGACGGTGATGTGCTCGCCTTGTTCGGGCCGCTCGTCGCCGGCGCCGCGCACCGCCGCGCCCTCGGTGTAGCTGCGGGGATAATGCCGCAGCAGGTCGTCGACGGTCCGGATGCCGAACACCTCGTCGAGGGACTCGGCGGCTTTCGCGCCGACGATGTAGTCGAGCCGGTCGCCGAGCGCCGCCACGGCTACTCAACTCCGATCAGCAGTGCGTCACCGCGGTGCGCGGTGTGGTAGACGACCAATTCGGTGCCCGGATGCTGATCGTGCACAAGCTTTTTCAAGACGTTCTCGACGGATGCATCGGTTCCGGCTGCCGAGCCGACCAGGACCGTCACCAGTTCCCCGCCGGCGGCCAGCAACAAGCCGACCAGCCCGATCGCCGCGGAGGCCACGTCGGGTGCGACGATCACGACCTCGTCACCCGCGATGCCCAGGCCGTCACCCGGCTGACACGGCCCGGCGAAAGTCAGCGCGTGCTCGCTCGCCACCCGCACCGAACCGTGCCGGGCGGCGCCGGCGGCGCGGGCCATCGTGTAGCCGTCGTCGACGGCTTGGCGATCCGGGTCGTGTACTGCCAGCGCGGCCAGCCCCTGCACCATCGACCCGGTCGGCAGCGGTACCACGTCGATGCCCCACCCGATGGCGGCGGTGCAGCCCGCCACCAGTTCTTCGCCGGCGACGTAACCGTTGGGCAACACCATCACCTGTGCGGCACCGGTGTCCACCACTGCCCGCAGCAGGTGTTGCGCGGTGACGGCCGTTGTCGGGTTGTCGGTGTCGGGGTCCGGGCGCAACACCGAAGCGCCTTCACTGGTGAAAAGCATTGCGGCGCCGTCGCCGTCGACGACGGCCAACACGGCGCGCGCTCTGGTCCAGCTGCCCGCCGGCAGTCCGGTGGTGCCGGCGGTGAGCGCGGAGATCTGAATCCGCCGCGGGTTGCCGTATCGCAGACCCGCCTCCACCGCGGCGCCGGCGTCGTCGGTATGGACGTGCACCGAGAACCCGCCGACCGCGTCGGCGGCTTGGGATGAGCGAGCGGCGATCGCCACGGACTCGCCCAGCTGCCCCAGCCGGTCGCGCAGCGCGCCGGCGCACTCGGCGTCGCAACCGTCGAGCAGGTACATCACTTCGAACTGCGGGCCCGGGCGGCGTAGCGCGGTGTTTCCCGGCTGCTGGCGCGGTGCGGGCTCGTAAACCGTGCGTGCCGTCACCTGCCCGGTGAGCGTGGCGCGCAGCGAGTCGAGCAGAACCAGCAGGCCGCGGCCTCCGGCGTCCACCACACCGGCGTCGGCCAGGATGTCGAGCTGCTCAGGCGTCTTCTCCAGGGCGATGACCGCGGCGTCGGCGCCGGCAGTGACCGCTGCGACCAGTCCCTCGCCGTCGGCGGCACACCGCTCGACGGCGCCGGCAGCGGCCTGCAGCACCGAGACGATGGTGCCTTCGACCTCCCGTCCTCCCATCGACGACACGACCAGGTCGGCGCCGCGCCGCATTGCGGCGCCCAGCAGGGCGGCGTCGACGTCGCGCAGGTCGTCCCGGCCGGCGGTCGCGGCTTCGGCGGTGACATCGGCGATGCCGCGCAGAATTTGCGACAGGATCACCCCGGAGTTGCCCCGGGCACCGTTGAGGGCACCCGCCGACAGCGCTTCGGCGACCCGGGCGACGTCACCTTCGCCGGCTTCCGAGCCTGCTTCTGCCAGCGCGGAGCGCATGGTGAACAGCATGTTGGTGCCGGTGTCGGAGTCGGCGACCGGGAAAACGTTCAGGCGGTTGATCTCGTCGATGTGAGCGATCAGGTCACTGACGGCGGTGTGCGCCCAGTCGCGCAGCGCGGACGCGTCCAACAGGCGGCCAGGGCCTTCCGATGTCGAGCCCAAGTGCGATCACCTCCTGCACCGCCTGTTGGTAGGCGCCAGCCTATCCAGTACCGGCGACAACGCTGCTGACGTGGCCGGGACGGCTGTGCACGATCCGGGGCGAGCGCGAGGACAACCGGTGCCGCTCGTCTCCGCCGTGCCGGCCGTAACAGCTGAGTCAGCCGTTGCGCTGGTTTCTCTCCAGCACCTTTTTGGCGGTCGGCGCTGACGACGGCTATTCTGACCAGGTTGTCTGGTCACCCGTGACGCGGTTGACGTCCGGCCCGAACGGCCCTGGGTGGCCCAGTATGAGATTTGAGGAGCAAGCTATGGCTGCCGTGTGCGACATCTGCGGGAAGAGCCCCGGCTTCGGCAAGTCGGTTTCGCATTCGCACCGCCGGACCAGCCGTCGCTGGGACCCGAACATTCAGACGGTGCATGCTGTGACGCGACCCGGCGGCAACAAGCAACGCCTGAATGTGTGCACGTCCTGCATCAAAGCCGGCCGGGTCACCCGCGGCTAGCTAGCGCTCGCCTCAGGGCAGCCGCCAGTCGATCGGGTCGGCGCCCAGCTGCGCCAGCAGTTCGTTGGCGCGACTGAAGGGCCGCGAGCCGAAGAATCCCCGCGACGCCGACAACGGTGAGGGGTGCGGTGATTCGATCGCCACGCAATCACCGCCGGCGAGCAGCGGTTTCAGCGTAGCGGCATCCCTGCCCCACAGAATCGCGACGAGCGGTTGCTTGCGGTCCACCAGCGCGCGGATTGCGCATTCGGTGACGGCTTCCCACCCCTTGCCCCGATGAGACGCCGGTGTTCCGGGTTGCACGGTCAAGACCCTGTTGAGCAACAGCACCCCGCGCTGCGCCCACGGCGTCAGGTCGCCGCTGGACGGCGCCGGATAATCGAGGTCGCGAGCGTATTCCGCGAAGATATTCTCCAAGCTGCGCGGCAGCGGTCGCACGTCGGGCGCCACCGAAAAGCTGAGTCCCACAGCGTGTCCGGGGGTGGGATACGGGTCCTGACCGACGATCAGCACCCGCACCAGGTCGAACGGGAAAGTGAAGGCGCGCAGAACGTTCGACCCTGCCGGCAGATATTGGCGGCCGGCGGCGATCTCGTCGCGCAGGAACTGGCCGAGTTTGCCGACCTGCGGTTCCACCGGCTGCAGCGCCTGCGCCCAGCCGTCGTCCACCAGTTCGTGCAGCGGGCGCGCGGTCATAGCGAATCAACATAGCGGCGATCGCGAGCGCGGCTGAAAGCCGGGCGAAGCGGGTCGCCGCCAGTCAACACCAGCGGCGATCGCGAGCGCGGCTGAAAGCCGGGCGAAGCGGGTCGCCGCCAGTCAACACCAGCGGCGATCGCGAGCGCGGCTGAAAGCCGGGCGAAGCGGGTCGCCGCCAGTCAGCACCAGCGGCGATCGCGAGCGCGGCTGAAAGCCGGGCGAAGCGGGTCGCCAGTCAGCACCGATCGAACGACTGCCAGCCGGCATAGCCGCGCCACTCGGCGCCGTCGACCAGGACCCGCGGCGGCCCGTCGAGCACCCGGCCGATGGTCCGCCACCCGCGCGGCAACGAACCGGGGAACACCCCGACCAGCGCGTGATCCTCTCCCCCGCCCAGCACCCACGACCAGGGGTCGACGCCCAGCGCTTCGGCGGCCGCAGCCAGCGGCGGAAGATCGGCGGCCAGCGCGTCCTTGGACACGTCGAGGGTCACCGCGGACGCCTCGGCGACGTGCTGCAAATCAGCGACGAGGCCGTCGGACACATCGATCATCGCCGCCGCCCCGGCGTCGGCGGCTGCCCGGCCCTGCCCGTAGGGCGGCTGCGGCACCAGATGGCGCATCCGCAGGTCTTCGAAGCCGCGCAACCCACCGCTGCAGACGGCATATCCGGCTGCCGAGGGTCCCAGTTCACCAGCGACGGCAATCACCGCACCGGGCCGTGCGCCCGCCCGCAGGACCGCCGCGCGGCCGGCCAGGTCACCGAGCACGCTCACCGACACCACCCATTGCGGACAGCTGACCAGATCGCCGCCGACGATCCCGGCCCCGACCAGCGCGGCTTCTTCCCACATGCCGTCGGCCAGCGCGCGCACCTGCTCGGCGGGGGTGTCGGTGGGCGCCCCGAAGGCCACCACGAACGCCGTGGCGCGTCCGCCCATCGCCTCGATATCGGCGGCGTTCTGGGCGACTGCCTTGCGGCCGACCTGCCGAGGTGTCGACCAGTCCAACCGGAAGTGCCGGTCCTGCACCAGCATGTCGGTGGAGACGAGGACGCGTCCGTCACCGGCGGCCACGACGGCAGCGTCGTCGCCAGGTCCGAGCACCGTCGTGGCAGGCTGCCGGCGGCCCGCCACCAGCCGGTCGATCAGGGCGAACTCGCCTAACCGCCCGAGCGTGGGCTCGCCGCTGCTCACACCGCCACCTTCCCAGATGTGAGGCCGGCAATCACCGGCGCGGCCCGGGAGTAAATTTGATCCGCCGACTCCGGCAGCGAACACGTGGAAGTGTAGGCGCCGCCCGGCGACGATGCGGGCCGTGCGGCGGCCAGAGGAGGAGCCGGGCAATCAAGCGGCACGCCACGGACAAGCAGACCGGAAACGACCCGGTGGCCGACGTCGACGGACCACCGCGTGCGCTGATCGTCATCGCACTGATGGTCGCGGTCGGTGCGGTCGGTGCCGTCTTGGCGATCGCCGCGACACGCCAAGCTCCGCCGCAACCGGTTGCCATTCCGGCTCTGCCGGCGCCGCAGGCACAAAGCCCACCGTGTCGGGCGCTGCTGCAGACACTGCCCCAGCAGCTCGGCGACTATGGGCGGGCGCCGGCCGCGCAACCCGCCCCGGCGGGGGCCGCGGCTTGGCGGGCCGCAGCTGACGAGGAGCCGGTGTTGCTGCGGTGCGGACTCGACCGACCGCCCGGCTTCATGGTGGGTGCCCCCATCCAGGTCGTCGATCGGGTGCAGTGGTTCGAAGAGTCCGGCCCGGGGTCGGGCGGTGAAGCCGGCCGCAGCACCTGGTACACCGTCGACCGGCCGGTGTATGTGGCGCTGACCTTGCCGGCCGGATCAGGGCCGACACCGATCCAGCAACTATCCGGCCTGATCGACCGCACCATGCCCGTGGTGCCGATCAGCCCGGCGCCGGTCGGCTGACGAGCAGCATCAACGCAGGCCGACGCCCCGCGCCAGCGCCGTCTCGACCATCGTCGCCAGCAAGGTGGGATAGTCGACACCGCTGGCCGCCCACATCCGGGGAAACATCGAAATCGTCGTGAAACCCGGCATCGTGTTGATCTCGTTGATCAGCGGCCCCTCCTCGGTGAGGAAGAAATCCACCCGGGCCAGACCCTGACCGTCGATCGCCCGGAACGCCGCGATCGCCAGCCCGCGCACCGCGTCGCTGACCTCGTCGTCGACTTTGGCGGGCACGTCGAGTTCAGCGGTGTCCTCGAGGTACTTCGCCGAGAAGTCGTAAAACGGGTCCTCGCGACCACGCACCCCGACCACCCTGATCTCCCCGAGCGTGCTGGCCCGCACCGCGCCGTCGGCGTATTCGAGCACACCGCACTCCAGTTCCCGGCCCGCGATCGCCGCCTCGACGATCACCTTGGGGTCGTGACGCCGGGCTTCGGCCAGGGCGGCGGGCAGCTGGTCCCAGGCGGTCACCCGACTGACACCGATCGAGGAGCCGCCGCGGGCGGGTTTGACGAATACCGGCAGCCCGAGTCGTTCGCGTTGTTCTTGGCTCAGCGTTTGCTGGTTCGGCCGCAGCACCGCATGCGCGCCGACCGGCAGTCCTTCGGCGGCCAGCAGCTTCTTGGTGAATTCTTTGTCCATGCCTGCAGCGCTGGCCAGCACCCCGGCACCGACATAGGGCACACCGGCGAGTTCGAGCAAACCCTGGATTGTGCCGTCTTCGCCGTACGGGCCGTGCAGCACCGGAAAAACCACATCGACGCAGGCCAGCACCGACCCGCTGGGGTGCTCACTGCTGCCGTGCTGCGACAGCAGCTGACCGCGCTGCCGCGGGTGCTGTGCCAGCGCCAGCGCCGTCCCCGACGTGTCACGGACGGCGGGCAGCTGCCCGCCGTCGATCGCCAGAGTTTCCGGGCGACCGTCAGTGAGCACCCACGACCCTTCGGTGGTGATGCCGACAGGCACGACTTCGAAGCGTTGCGGGTCGAGGTTGCGCAGGATGCTGGACGCCGACACGCAGGAGATGGCGTGCTCGTTGCTGCGACCGCCGTACACCACGGCGACCCGGATGCGGTCACCGGAACCGGGCGTCCGACGGGCGTTCACAATCTCAAGAGGCTACCGGGTACCAGCTCGCAGTCCCGGCTGAGCGGCTCAGCCGTATTCCGGCTTGGTGCTGCGCCCCAGCAGCAAAGCCACCGCTTGATCGACCGAAAGCCCCTTGTGGCAGACCCGGTGCACCGCGTCGGTGAGCGGCATCTCCACGTCGTAGCTGGACGCCAGTGCTAGCACCGACTCGCACGACGTCACGCCTTCCACGACATGGCCGTGCCGGGCCCCCAGCGCCATATCCAGCGTCTGACCCCGGCCCAGCGCTTCACCGAACGACCGGTTGCGCGAGCGCTGCGAGTTGCAGGTGGCCACCAGATCCCCCACCCCCGCCAAGCCCGCCAACGTCGCACCCTTGCCGCCCAGCGCTATTCCCAGCCGCATGATCTCGGCGAGGCCGCGGGTGATGATGGCCGCCGCAGTGTTCTCGCCGAGACCCATGCCGGCGGCCATTCCCGAAGCCAGCGCGATGACGTTCTTGCACGCGCCGCCGATTTCGGTGCCGATCACGTCGGCGTTGGTGTACGGCCGGAAATACCCGCTGTTCAACGCACGCTGCAACGCGACGGCCCGGCCGGAATCGCTGCACGCGACGACGGTGGCGGCGGGCTGCCCCTGGGCGATCTCGTGGGCGAGGTTCGGTCCGGACACCACCGCGACCTGCGCGGGGTCGACGCCGGTGACCGAGATGATGACTTGGCTCATCCGCATCAAGGTGTGCAGCTCGATGCCTTTGGCCAGGCTCACCAGGGTCGCGTCTTCGGACAACAATCCGGCCCACTGTTCGAGACTGCTGCGCATGGTTTGCGCCGGCACACCCAGCAGCACCGTCGTCACCCCGCTCAGTGCTTCGGCCGCATCGGCGGTGGCGTGCACGCCTGCCGGTAAGCGCACATTCGGCAGATAGTCGGCATTCGTTCGCTTGGCGTTGATTTCGGCGGCAAGCTCAGGCCGTCGTGACCACAGCACGACGTCTCCGCCGGCGTCGGCCAGCACCTTGGACAGCGCAGTGCCCCAGGCACCGGCGCCCATCACCGCTGCTCGACCCGCCATCTGTCCCACCTCCTCAACCACCTCAACCACGTTGTCGTCGACGGCAACTGCGGGCTACACCTTAGTCCTGACACGGGCCGACACCGCCGAGCCGCGGGCGCTGGCAGGATGTCCCGCATGAGCGGCGGGCGGGCCGGTGGTCGCGGTGATGTCGGGGTGATCGTCGCGGTCAAGCGGCTGGCCGCCGCCAAGACCCGGCTGGCGCCGGTCCTTTCGCCGTCCGCCCGCGAACAAGTGGTGCTCGCCATGCTGGTCGACACACTGACCGCGGCGGCGCGGGTCGAGGCAGTGCATTCGGTCACGGTCATCACGCCGGACGACGTCGCGGCCGCAGCGGCGGCGCAGGCGGGAGCTGACGTGCTGGCTGACCCGACACCGCAAAGCCACCCTGACCCGTTGAACAACGCAATTGTGGCTGCCGAGCGGGTCGTTGCCGAGAATGTGGGCAATCTCGTTGTGCTGCAGGGCGATCTGCCGGCTCTGCGGCCGCAGGAGTTAGGGGGTGCCATCTCGGCTGCGCGCAGTCATCAGCGAAGCTTCGTGGCCGACCGGCCCGGCACCGGCACTGCCGCGCTGTGCGCTTTCGGGGTGCCACTCGATCCGCGCTTGGGCCCCGATTCGGCCGCGCGCCACCGCAATTCCGGCTGTGTCGAATTGACGGGCGCGTGGTCCGGCCTGCGATGCGATGTCGACACTCCTGCCGATCTCGCGGTGGCTCGCCGCCTGGGCGTCGGTGCGGCGACCCGTCGGGTGCTTGACCGACGCCCCGGTGACGGGCGCTAGCCGCACCGGCCGGTGATAGGCAATGATCGCCCTATGACCGAAACCGAAGCCAGCGAGAGCGCAGATGTCCTCACTGACGAGAGTGCGTGGCGATCGGGTGACGCCGCCCCGGCAGCACCACCTGCTGCTACTGGGGCGAACGCGGCGGTGATCGCGGACAACCTGCCCGAGCACCGGTATCTGAACCGGGAGTTGAGTTGGCTTGACTTCAACGCCCGAGTGCTCGCACTGGCTGCCGACCCGTCGCTGCCGCTACTGGAGCGGGCGAAGTTCCTGGCCATCTTCGCCTCCAACCTCGACGAGTTCTACATGGTTCGGGTCGCGGGCTTGAAACGTCGCGACGAGATGGGCCTTTCGGTGCGCTCCGCCGACGGCCTGACTCCGCGTGAACAGCTGCGTCACATCGGCGAAGAGACGCAGCAGATAGCAAGCCGGCATGCCCACGTTTTCCTCGAGCTGGTGCGCCCGGCGCTCGCCGAAGAGGGCATCTTCGTCGTCACGTGGGCCGATTTGGACGAGGCGGAACGTGAGCATCTGTCGGCCTACTTTCACGAGCAGGTCTTCCCGGTTCTGACGCCACTGGCGGTGGATCCCGCCCACCCATTCCCGTTCGTCAGCGGTCTGAGCCTGAACCTTGCGGTCACGGTGAAGCGGCCCGAAGACGGCGGCCAGCACTTCGCACGGGTCAAGGTGCCCAACAACGTCGATCGCTTCGTCGAGCTCGATGCCCGAGAGGACGGCGACGGTCAAGACGGCCGGCCTGATGTGCGGTTCCTACCGATGGAGGAGTTGATCGCCGCCTTCTTGCCGGTGCTGTTTCCGGGCCTGGAAGTTGTGGAGCATCACGCCTTCCGCATCACCCGCAACGCCGACTTCGAAGTCGAAGAGGACCGCGACGAAGACCTTCTGCAGGCGCTGGAAAGGGAATTGGCGCGGCGCCGGTTCGGCTCGCCGGTCCGGCTCGAGGTCGCCGACGACATGACAGAGAACATGCTGCAACTACTGCTGCGTGAACTCGACGTGCACCCCGGCGACGTCATCGAGGTGCCCGGGTTGCTGGACCTGTCGTCGCTGTGGCAGATCTACGACTTGGACCGGCCGGATCTCAAGGACCCGCCCTTCGTGCCGGCAACCCCGCCCGCCTTCGCCGAACGCGAAACGCCGAAAAGTATTTTCGCGACACTGCGCGAAGGTGACGTGCTGGTCCATCATCCGTACGACTCCTTCTCGACGAGTGTGCAGCGGTTCATCGAGCAGGCGGCCGCCGACCCCAATGTGCTGGCGATCAAGCAAACGCTTTACCGCACCTCCGGTGATTCACCGATCGTGCGGGCGTTGATCGGTGCTGCGGAGGCGGGGAAACAGGTGGTGGCGCTGGTCGAGATCAAGGCCCGCTTCGACGAGCAGGCCAACATCCGCTGGGCGCGAGCACTGGAGCAGGCGGGTGTGCATGTGGCGTACGGCCTGGTCGGTCTGAAGACGCACTGCAAAACGTGTCTGGTGGTGCGCCGGGAAGGTTCGGCGATTCGACGCTACTGCCATGTGGGCACCGGCAACTACAACAGCAAGACGGCGCGGCTCTACGAAGACATCGGGCTGCTGACAGCGGACCCTGATATCGGTGCAGACCTCACCGACCTGTTCAATTCGCTCACCGGATATTCACGCAAATTGTCCTACCGCAACTTGTTGGTGGCCCCGCACGGCATTCGCGCCGGCATCATCGAGCGGGTCGAGCGCGAGGTTGCGGCACACCGGGACACCGGCAACGGGCACATCCGGATGAAGATGAACGCTCTGGTCGACGAGCAGGTCATCGATGCCCTCTATCACGCCTCGCGCGCTGGAGTCCGGATCGAAGTCGTGGTGCGCGGTATCTGCGCGTTGCGCCCGGGCACCGAAGGGTTTTCCGAGAACATCCTCGTGCGCTCGATTCTCGGCCGCTTCCTGGAGCACTCCCGGATCATCCACTTCAGCGCCATCGACGAAATCTGGATCGGCAGCGCCGACATGATGCACCGAAACCTCGACCGGCGCGTGGAGGTGCTGGCTCAGGTCAAAGACCCCAGGCTCACAGCGCAACTCAACGATGTGTTCGATTCCGCGCTGGACCCGGCCACCCGTTGCTGGGAACTTCGGCCGGACGGGCAGTGGACTGCCTTCCCCCGAGACGGCGAGACGGTACGCGACCACCAGGTGTCGCTGATGGAGCGACACCGTAGCCTTTAACCGGCCGCGGCGCGGCGCGCATCGTGGCAACCGCCTGTCCCTGTGTGGCGCAAGGGGCCCGAATTGACCTGCAGGAGATAAGGTGCCGACGAAATCCTCGTCGTCTGGCCGCGGCTCGACGGGCCGGACGGTGCATGCCGCCGGTGCAGTGGTCTGGCAGCGCGGCCCGGGTGACACAGTCGAGGTAGCGCTGATTCACCGCCCACGCTACGACGACTGGTCGCTACCCAAGGGCAAAGTCGATCCGGGAGAGACCGAGCCGGTGACCGCGGTGCGGGAGATCTTCGAAGAGACGGGCCACCGGGTGCACCTCGGCTGTCGAATCGGCGCGGTGAGCTACCCGCTCGACCAGGGCACCAAGAAAGTCCGGTACTGGGCCGCGCGCAGCACCGGCGGTGAATTCGCGCCGAACAACGAAGTCGACGAGCTGTTGTGGCTGCCGGTCTCTCAGGCAGTGAAAAAGGTGAAGTATTCGCACGATCGAAAGATTCTGCGTCGGTTCGCCAAACGCCCGACGGACACTCAGACGGTGCTGGTGGTCCGGCACGCCGACCGCGGGCAGCAAGTCGCGCTTCTCCGGTGATGACACCCAGCGGCCGCTGGACAAGAAGGGCCGTGCGCAGGCCGAGGCATTGGTCGGACAGCTGCTGGCCTTCGGGGCTACCGACGTCTACGCCGCCGACCGGCTGCGCTGCCACCAGACGGTGCAGCCGCTGGCCGAGGAGCTCGGCGCAGACATCTGCGACGAGCCCTCGCTGAGTGAAGAGGCGTACGCCGACAACCCCAAGCGGGCGCGGCATCGCGTTCTGGAGATCGCCGCGCAGGACGGCACACCGGCGATCTGCACGCAGGGCAAGGTGATCCCAGACTTGATCGGCTGGTGGTGTGACCGCGACGGAGTACGCCCGGACAAGTCACGCAATCGCAAAGGCAGCACCTGGGTGCTGTCGCTTTCCGCCGGAAAGTTGGTGGCAGCCGACCACATCGGCAGCGCACTGGCCGTCAACGCGTTGCGCTGACAGCCGATAACCCTTCGGCGGCCGGGCCGCCGAAGGGTTATCGGACGGTCTGACTACTACTTGCGCCCGCGCCGTGCGGTGGCCTTCTTGGCCGGAGCCTTGCTGGCCGTCTTCTTGGCGGTGGCGGTGGTCTTCTTGGCCGGAGCCTTCGTTGCCGCCTTGCGCGCCGGTGCCTTTGACGCGGTCTTCTTGGCTGCGGTCGTCGACTTCGCCGGCGACTTGGTCGCAGTCGTCTTCGACGCCGGTGCCCGCTTGGTCGCCGTCGACTTCGTGGCCTTGGTGGCCTTCGTGGCCTTGGTGGCCTTGGTGGCGGGCGCCTTCTTGGCGGTCGACTTCTTGGCCGGCGCCTTGGTCGCGGTCTTCTTCGCCGTCGACTTGGTCGCCTTGGCCGGCGCCTTCTTACCCGCAGTCTTCTTCGCACCGCTGGCCACCGCACCGCGCTTGACGGCGGGTCCGTCCGACGGGAGACGCTGCGCCCCAGAGACAACCGCCTTGAATTGCGCACCCGGACGGAACGCCGGGACGGATGTCGGCTTTACCTTCACCGTCTCGCCCGTGCGAGGATTGCGCGCCACGCGGGCCGCGCGACGCCGCTGCTCGAACACACCGAATCCGGTGATGGTGACGCTGTCACCTTTGTGCACCGCGCGCACAATGGTGTCGACAACGTGCTCGACAGCGTCCGTAGCGTGCCGACGGTCCGTGCCCAATTTCGCTGTGAGTGCGTCGATGAGCTCTGCTTTGTTCATCCAAACCCTCCGAAACCAATGGCCCGCTTTGGACCGACTAGTGGACACGGTAAACCCTCACCTGCCTGATTTCCAAGAGCCACGCGCAATTTCAAGCGCATCTAGCTAACTTTTTAGGAATCCGGTTGCCGCCCTAGGGCGGTGGCTAAGCCTTGGAATCGGCTCAGGATCAACCGGCGAATGGCGAAGAATTCAGGCGCTGCGTCAGTGGGCGAAGTTCGCGGTTTCCAGCTCGGGCGAGCGTTCTCGAACGAGTTGATGTCGTCGAGTTTCCGCAGCGTAAGGGCTATATCGTCAAGGCCTTCGAGCAGTCGCCAGGCGGTGTAATCGTCAATCGTGAACGGCACCACCACCGTTCCCGCAGTGATATTCCGATCTTGAAGATTGGCACTGATTTCCAGCCCGGGGTTCTGCTCGATCAGCTTCCAGAGCAGTTCGACATCATCTTGGGCGATCTCAGCCGCCAACAGCCCCGCCTTGCCGGCGTTGCCGCGGAAAATGTCACCGAACCGGGACGAGATCACCACCCGGAATCCGTAGTCCATCAGTGCCCACACCGCATGCTCCCGGGAGGATCCGGTGCCGAAATCGGGTCCGGCCACCAGTACCGAACCTTTGTCGAAAGGGCTCAGATTGAGCACGAAAGACGGGTCGGTGCGCCAGGCCGCGAACAACCCGTCTTCGAATCCCGTTCGGGTGACCCGCTTCAGGTACACCGCGGGAATGATCTGGTCGGTGTCGACATTGGACCGCCGCAGCGGCACGCCGATTCCGGTGTGGGTCCGAAAAGCTTCCACCGTGATTCTCCTCGATCGTCAATTCAAGTCGGCCGGAGCCGACAGCTTGCCGCGCACGGCGGTAGCGGCAGCGACCGCCGGCGAAACCAGATGTGTGCGACCGCCCTTGCCCTGCCGGCCCTCGAAGTTGCGGTTGGACGTCGCCGCGCACCGCTCCCCCGGCGCAAGCTGATCGGGATTCATTCCCAGGCACATCGAGCAGCCGGCCTGACGCCACTCGGCGCCTGCGGCCGTGAAGATCTCACCGAGACCTTCGGCTTCGGCTTGCGCGCGCACCCGCATCGAGCCGGGAACCACCAGCATCCGAACGCCTTCGGCCACCTGGTGACCCTGCAGGATGCCGGCCACTGCACGCAGATCCTCGATGCGGCCGTTGGTGCACGACCCGACGAACACGGCCTGCACCGCGATGTCGCGCATCGGCGTTCCGGGTCGAAGATCCATGTAAGCCAACGCCTTCTCGGCGGCAAGGCGATCGGCGTCGTCAGTCATCAGTTCGGGGTCCGGCACCGCGGCGGCCAACGCCACCCCCTGCCCCGGGTTGGTTCCCCAGGTGACGAATGGAGTCAGCGTCGCCGCGTCGAGGTACACCTCGGTGTCGAATTCCGCACCCGAATCGGTACGCAGCTGCTCCCAGTAGCGGACGGCGGCATCCCAGGACGCGCCGGTGGGCGCGTGCGGCCGGCCGGCCAGATACTCGTACGTCGTTCGGTCCGGGGCGACCATCCCGGCGCGTGCGCCGGCTTCGATGCTCATGTTGCAGACCGTCATCCGGCCTTCCATCGACAGCGATTCGATGGCGCTGCCGCGGTATTCGATGACGTAACCCTGGCCGCCGCCGGTGCCGATCTTCGCGATCAACGCCAGGATGATGTCCTTGGCCGTCACGCCGGGCGGCAGTTTTCCGTCGACGTTGACCGCCATCGTCTTGAACGGCCGCAGCGACAAGGTCTGGGTGGCCAGCACATGTTCAACTTCAGAAGTTCCGATGCCCATCGCCAAGGCGCCGAACGCACCGTGGGTGGAGGTGTGGCTGTCGCCGCAGACCACCGTCATCCCCGGCTGGGTGAGGCCCAGCTGCGGCCCGACGACGTGCACGATGCCCTGGTCGATGTCTCCCATCGGGTAGAGCCGGATGCCGAATTCGGCGCAGTTGCGCCGCAACGTCTCGACCTGGGTGCGCGACGTCGGGTCGGCGATCGGCTTGTCGATGTCTGTCGTCGGCACGTTGTGATCCTCGGTAGCCAGGGTGAGATCCGGCCGTCGCACCGGCCGGCCGGCCAGTCGCAGGCCGTCGAACGCTTGCGGACTGGTCACCTCGTGCACCAAATGGAGGTCGATGTAGATCAGGTCGGGATCAGTACCGCCGCCGGAGGACACGACGTGGTCGTCCCAAACCTTCTGCGCCAGAGTCCGCGGTCTGTTCACTTCGTCGATGCCGGGTGACATAAGCCCTCTCGATTCGGTCGTCGGCGCTCGCTCTTCATCTCACTGTGCGAGACGCTAATATCTCTCTATGAGACAGGATAGCGGTATCGGTGTGCTGGACAAAGCCGTGGCGATGCTGCACGCGATCGCGGAATCGCCGTGCGCTCTGGCCGAACTGAGCGACCGCACCGGCGTGCCCAGGGCGACGGCACATCGTTTGGCCGTCGGGCTGGAGTCACATCAGCTGTTGACCCGGGACGGCGAGGGCCGCTGGCGACTCGGCCCAGCGGTCACTGAACTGGCCGCCCACGTCGACGATCCGCTGCTGGCGGCCAGTGCGGTGGTGCTGCCGCGGCTGCGCGAGGAAACCGGTGAGAGTGTGCAGCTCTACCGCGCCGACGGCACCTCCCGGGTGTGCATTGCGGCATTGGAACCGACTGCGGGCCTTCGCGATACCGTTCCGGTCGGGGCACGGCTGCCGCTGACAGCGGGGTCGGGTGCCAAGGTGCTGCTGGCGTACAGCGACTCCGCGGTCCAGCAGACGGTGCTGCCGAACGCGAGATTCACCGACCGCACGCTGGCCGAAGTGCGTCGGCGTGGTTGGGCGCAAAGTGTGGCCGAGCGCGAGCCCGGTGTCGCCAGCGTCTCTGCGCCGGTGCGCGACGGCCGCGGCCAAGTGATCGCCGCCGTATCGGTGTCCGGCCCGGTCGACCGGATCGGCCGCCGGCCCGGCGTTCGTTGGGCCGCCGATCTGCTGGCCGCTGCTGACGAGCTCACTCGCCGCATCTGATCGGCAGTCAGACCCATTGCCTCGCGGCGGCGGAAGGCTCCTGACAAGCAGCAGGCCTTACACCGGCGACCTGACAGACTGACGCGATGGGAGACTAACCAGCGCGCACAGATCGTCATGTCTGACGCAGAGATCGCTGAATTCGTCGCCACGAACCGGACCGGCACATTGGCCACGGTGGGACCCGACGGACAGCCGCACCTGACGGCGATGTGGTACGGCGTGGTGGACGGCGAGATCTGGTTGGAGACCAAAGCCAAGTCGCAGAAAGCCGTCAATCTGCAACGGGACCCGCGGGTGAGCTTCCTGCTCGAGGACGGTCAGACCTACGACACGCTGCGCGGGGTGTCTTTCGAGGGCCTGGCCGAGATCGTCGACGATCCCGACGCCGTCTTCCGAGTGGGGGTCAGCGTGTGGGAGCGCTACACCGGCCCCTACAGCGACGACGTCAAGCCCTTCGTCGACCAGATGATGAACAAGCGGATCGCGGTGCGCATCGTCAGCCGACGGACCCGGTCCTGGGACCACAGCAAGCTCGGGATTGCCGCACATGCCGGTCGGCGGTTCAACCGCACCGGACGGCCAACAGTAGCGGCGATCGGCGGAAAGTAGCCCCGATGGGATTCGAACCCACGCTACCGCCGTGAGAGGGCGGCGTCCTAGGCCGCTAGACGACGGGGCCAGAACCGATCCGAGCTGTCAGCATAGCCGACGGCGACAAGCCCGCCTAATTGCTTGTCAGAGAACGACGTTTGCTGGGGTACCAGGACTCGAACCTAGAATGGCTGAACCAGAATCAGCTGTGTTGCCAATTACACCATACCCCACTGACCCGCTGAAACGGCTGGTAGCGGGCTTGCGCCGACCATCTCCAGGTCGTGCCGCCGCAGCTGCCGGCCGCCCGAGGGTCGACGAGCAGACTACCAAAGATCTCGTCCGCGCTCCCGCGCGGTTACCGCGGCGCGAGCTGGTCGCGCGCCGCGCGCAGGCGGTGCAGGGTGCGGTCCCGGCCGAGCAGTTCCAGCGACTCGAACAGTGGCGGGCTGACCAGTGTGCCGGTGGCGGCGACCCGGACCGGGCCGAACGCCTTGCGCGGTTTGAGCGCGAGATCGTCCAGCAGGGCGCTTTTGAGAGCGGCTTCGATACTGGCGGTACTCCAGTTCCTGAGGCCGTCCAGCGCTGACACGGCGGCGCTGAGCACGGGCGCGGCAGCCGAGCCCAGCTCCTTGGCGGCAGCTTTGGGGTCGATCGTGTATTCCCGGTCGTCTAGAAATTGCAGCAGATGCCATGCGTCGGCCAGCACAACGATGCGCGTCTGCACCAGCTGCGCTGCCACCGCGAAACCCGAAGCGTCCAACCCGGTGTCGTGGCCGTGTACCCGGAAATACTCGGCGAGCCGACGGGCGAAGTCGTCTGCGGCGAGTAAGCGGATGTGTTCGGCATTGATCGCATCGGCCTTTTTCTGGTCGAAGCGGGCCGGGTTGGAGTTCACGTCAGCCACGTCGAAGGCGGCCACCATTTCATCGAGGCTGAACAGATCCCGGTCCTCGGCGATCGACCAGCCCAGCAGGGCAAGGTAATTGAGCAGGCCTTCGGGGATGAAGCCGCGGTCACGGTGAGCGAACAAGTTGGATTGCGGATCGCGTTTGGACAACTTCTTCGTACCTTCACCCAATACCGTTGGCAGATGGGCAAATTCCGGAACACGCTCGGCCACCCCGATGCGGATCAGTGCCCGGTACAGTGCGATCTGGCGAGGAGTTGAGGGCAGGAGATCTTCGCCGCGCAGCACATGGGTGATGCGCATCAACGCGTCGTCCACGGGATTGACCAGGGTGTACAGCGGGTCTCCGCTGGCACGAGTCAGCGCGAAGTCGGGAACCGTCCCGGCCGCAAAGGTGGTCGACCCGCGAACCAGATCATGCCAACGCAAGTCTTCGTCGGGCATCCGCAACCGGATCACCGGCTTACGCCCGTCAGCAAGAAATGCCGAGCGCTGCTGGTCGGTCAGGTCGCGATCGAAGTTGTCGTAACCGAGTTTTGGATTGCGACCTGCGGCGAGGTGGCGCGCCTCGACCTCCTCCGGCGTCGAGAACGCCTCGTAGGCCTCGCCGGCGGTCAGCAGTGCGCCCACCACGTCCCGATGAATGTGCCGGCGTTGGGACTGCCGGTACGGCTCGTAGGGCCCGCCGACTTCGGGCCCCTCATCCCAGGACAGTCCGAGCCATCGCAGCGCGTCGAGCAACGCCCGATAGCTCTCCTCGCTGTCGCGCTGCGGGTCGGTGTCCTCTAACCGGAACACGAAGGCGCCACCGGTGTGCCGGGCGTAAGCCCAGTTGAAGAGTGCCGTGCGGATGAGTCCGACATGCGGCACTCCGGTGGGCGACGGGCAGAACCGCACCCGCACGCCGGCCGGTTCTGTCACGAATTCTTCTTCCGGGCAACAGGATTGGTCAAGGTGCCGAGGTTCTCGATCGTGACGCTGACGGTGTCGCCGTCTTCGATCGGACCGACGCCCTCCGGAGTCCCGGTCAAGATGAGATCGCCGGGCAACAACGTCATCACCGCCGAGATCCATTCGACGACGGCTGCGACGTCGTGGATCATCAGCGACGTGCGACTGTGTTGCTGGACAACGCCGTTGACCTCGGTGCGCAGTTCCAGGTCGGCCGGATCGACGTCGGTGGTGATCCAGGGTCCGACCGGGCAGAAGGTGTCATGGCCTTTCGCGCGGGTCCATTGCCCGTCGGCCTGCTGCTGATCGCGGGCCGACACGTCGTTGCCGATGGTGTAACCCAAGATGCTGTCGGCGGCCCGGGCGGCCGGCACGTCTTTGCAGGGACGGCTGATGACCACGGCCAACTCGCCTTCGAAGTGCACAGGCGAGGCGTTGGCCGGCAACTTGATCGGCGCGTTGGGCCCGATGATCGCGGTGTTGGGCTTGATGAAGATCACCGGGTCGACCGGGGCTGCACTACCGCCCATCTCGGCGACGTGGGCCGCGTAGTTCTTTCCGACGCAGATCACTTTGCTGGGCAGCATGGGAGACAGCAGTCGCACGTCTGCCAGCGGCCAGGATCGGCCGGTGAAGGTCGGGGTCCCGAATGGGTGTTCGGCTATCTCGCGCGCCGTCAGGCCGTCGGCGTCCTCAACTGTCCCTTCGATGCTGACGAAGGCGACTCCGTCTGGACTGGCGATTCGACCAAGGCGCATTCGTGACAGCCTAGCCGGGCAGTCCCGACGGGACGGCCGTCACACCGGCCCCAGCCGGCCGCGACAGGTCGGTGCGTCCGCCGCAAAGGCACTCCCTCCGCACAGGTGATGCTGAGCCAGATAATTCACGTTGCACTGGTTGTCCTGCGCCCGCGAGTTTTCCGACCCGGACACGAGAAGTGCATATGACAGCATGGATTTGTGTCCCGAGAGTCGCTGAGCGCGCCCGCGCGCTGGTTGATGGTCGTGCTCTCGCTGGGCGTGACGGCAAGTGCCTTCATCTTCATCAACGGTGTTGCCTTCTTGATCCCTGCGCTGGAGGCTGAGCGGGGAACCCCGCTGGCCGAAGCCGGACTGTTGTCGTCGATGCCCAGTTGGGGCATGGTCGCCACCCTGTTCGTCTGGGGCTACCTGCTGGACCGGTTCGGTGAGCGGATCGTGCTCACCGCGGGCTCGGCGTTGACGGCGGCCGCCGCCTACGCCGCAGCATCCATGCATTCGCTGCTCGCCATCTCCGTGTTTCTGTTCCTCGGCGGCATGGCCGCGGCCAGCTGCAACTCCGCCGGTGGCCGGCTGGTGGCCGGCTGGTTTCCGCCGCATCAGCGCGGGCTGGCGATGGGCGTCCGGCAGACCGCGCAGCCCGTGGGCATCGCGCTGGGCGCCGTGATCATTCCCGAGCTGGGCGAGCACAGCGCCGCGGCGGGACTGATGTTCCCGGCGCTGGCGTGCACGGTATCGGCGCTAGCCGCCGCGATCGGCGTCATCGACCCGCCGCGCAAATCACTGGAAACGGCCACCGACGAGGAATTGAGCAACCCCTACCGCCGCACCAGTGTGTTACGCCGGATACATGCAGCCTCGGCGCTGCTGATGATGCCGCAGACCGTGACGGTGACCTTCATGCTGGTCTGGCTGATCAGCAACCACGGCTGGGAGATCGAGTCGGCCGGTGTGCTGGTCACGGTGTCGCAGTTGCTTGGAGCGCTGGGCCGCGTCATCGCCGGCCGCTGGTCGGACCGCGTCGGTTCCCGGTTGCGCCCGGTGCGCATCGTTGCCGTCACCGGCGGGCTGGCCCTAATGGCGTTGGCTTTCACCGATCACCTGGGCTGGGCGGTCGCCGTCGAGCTGATGATCGTCGCCTCGGTGATCGCCGCGCTCGACAACGGGCTGGAGTCAACGGCGATCACCGAATACGCCGGACCGTTCTGGAGCGGACGTGCGCTGGGCGCCCAGAACACCTTTCAGCGACTCGCCGCGGCCGCCGGGCCGCCTGTCTTCGGCGCCGTGATCACCGCCGCCGGCTACCCGGCGGCGTTCGCATTGTGCGGGCTCTTCCCGCTGGCGGCGGCACCACTGGTGCCCGCTGAGGTGGTGCCACCCGGACTGGAGATCAGAGCCCGCTGGCAATCCGTTCGCCGACTTCGGCGGTGGAGAGCCGTTCGTTCCCTCGATTGGCCAGAAAATCCGCTACAGCCCGATCAACGCGCCCGGCGGCGGCGTCTTCGCCGACGTGGGAAAGAAGCAGCGCCACGGACATGATCGCCGCCGTCGGATCGGCGATACCCTGCCCGGCGATGTCCGGCGCGCTGCCGTGCACCGGCTCGAACATCGAGGGGTTCGTCCGGGTGGCATCGATATTGCCGCTGGCCGCCAGACCGATACCACCGCACACCGCGGCGGCCAGGTCGGTGATGATGTCGCCGAACAAGTTGTCGGTCACGATGACGTCGAAGCGCCCGGGATCGGTGACCAGATGGATGGTCGCAGCGTCGACGTGCTGGTAGGCGACCTCCACCTCCGGGTATTGCGCTGCGATCTCCTGCACGGTTCGCCACCAGAGCGCCCCGGCGAAGGTGAGCACGTTGGTCTTGTGCACCAGGGTCAGATGGTTGCGGCGCTGCCGGGCCCGTCCGAACGCGTCGCGTACCACTCGTCGCACGCCGAAAGCGGTGTTCACGCTGACTTCGGTGGCCACTTCCTGGGCGGTCCCGACGCGAATCGCTCCGCCGTTGCCGGTGTAGGGACCTTCGGTCCCCTCGCGCACCACGACGAAGTCGATGTCACGATCACCGGACAGCGGACTGGTCACGCCCGGGAAAAGCCGCGCCGGTCGCAGGTTGACGTGATGGTCGAGTTCGAAGCGCAGCCGCAGCAGCAGTCCGCGCTCCAGCACCCCGCTGGGCACCGACGGATCGCCGATTGCGCCGAGCAGGATCGCGTCGTGGACGCGCAGCTCGTCGATCACTGTGTCCGGCAGCGTCTCGCCGGTCGCGTGATAGCGCCGGGCGCCCAGGTCGTACTCGGTCTTCTCCACGCCCGGCAGCACCGTGTCGAGTATCCGCACGGCTTCGGTGACGACCTCGGGGCCTATGCCGTCACCGGCGATCACCGCCAGTCTCATTGGCGCCGCTCCGCGGTCACGACAGGTCGACCACTTCGAGTTTGTTGGCGTTCACGGCCGCGCTGATCTCCGATCGCACTTCGGCGGGCACGTCGCGGTCCAGACGCAGCAGGATTGTCGCGCCCGGTCCTTCGGCGTCCTGAGACAGCTGCGCGGCGTGAATGTTGACACCGGCCGTTCCCAGCAACGTGCCGATCCGGCCGAGCGCACCGGGCTGGTCGGTGTAGTTGATGACGAGGTTCGTGCCCTCCGCGCGCAGATCGAAGTTGCGGCCGTTGATCTGCACGATTTTCTCCACCTGCTGTGGTCCGGACAGCGCACCCGCGACGTTGACCGAGGAGCCGTCGGCGGCCACCGCCCGCAGGTCGACGACGCTGCGGTGATTCGGGCTTTCCGACGCTGTGCTGATCTCGGCGGCGACGCCGCGTTCCTCGGCGATGGCCGCAGCGTTGACGAACGTCACCTGGTCCTCGATCACCGCTGAGAACAATCCGCGCAGCGCTGAAAGCCGCAACACCTCAACATCTTCGGAGGCCAGCTCGCCGCGCACCTGCACCGACAACGACACCGGCAGCCGGTCGGACAAGGCGCCGGCCAGCAGACCCAGTTTGCGCACCAGGTTCAGCCACGGCGCCACCTCTTCGCTGACCGTTCCACCGCGGACGTTGACTGCGTCAGGAACGAACTCGCCGGCCAACGCAAGTTTGACGCTCTCGGCGACGTCGGTGCCCGCGCGGTCTTGCGCCTCGGCTGTCGAAGCACCCAGGTGCGGCGTCACCACCACCTGGGGCAGTTCGAACAGCGGGCTGTCAGTGCAGGGTTCGCTGGCGAAGACGTCGATGCCGGCGGCGCGCACATGGCCGCTGCCCACGGCTTCGGCGAGCGCCGCCTCGTCCACCAGGCCGCCGCGGGCGGCGTTGACGATGATCACCCCGGGCCTGGTCTTGGCCAGCGCCTCTTTGTCGATCAGACCGGCCGTCTCCGGCGTCTTGGGCAGGTGCACCGAGATGAAGTCGGCGCGGCCGAGCAACTCGTCCAGTGACAGCAACTCGATGCCGAGCTGCGCGGCACGGGCGTGCGACACATAGGGGTCGTAAGCCACGATGTGTGCGCTGAACGCGGCGAGGCGTTGAGCCACCAGTTGTCCGATGCGGCCCAGCCCGACGATGCCGACGGTTTTGCCGAAGATTTCGGTGCCCGAGAATTTCGACCGCTTCCAGGTGTGGGCGCGCAGCGAGGCGTCCGCCTCGGTGATCTGGCGGGCCGCGGCCAGCAGCAGCGCCACCGCGTGCTCGGCGGCGCTGTGGATGTTCGACGTCGGCGCGTTGACCACCAGCACGCCGCGTTCGGTGGCGGCGTCGACGTCGACGTTGTCCAACCCCACTCCGGCGCGGGCGACGATCTTGAGCTTGGGCGCCGCGGCCAGCACGTCGGCGTCCACGGTGGTGGCCGACCGGACCAGCAGCGCGTCGGCGTCCGGCACCGCCGCAAGCAGCTTCTCCCGGTCGGGGCCGTCGACCCAGCGCACTTCGACCTGGTCGCCCAGGGCGTCAACGGTTGATTCGGCGAGTTTGTCGGCGATGAGAACAACTGGCAGGCTCACCCGGCCAGCCTAAGCGGCGATCGCAAGCGCGGCGCAGCCGGGCGCAGCGGGTCGCCGCCGTCAGCCCAGCGGCGATCGCAAGCGCGGCGCAGCCGGGCGCAGCGGGTCGCCGCCGTCAGCCCAGCGGCGATCGCAGCGCGGCGCAGCCGGGCGCAGCGGGTCGCCGCCGCGGTCAGGCCGTTTCAGTGATCGGACGGTCGACCCAGCTCATCAGATCCCGCAGCTTTTTACCGGTCACCTCGATGGGGTGCTCGGCACTGCGCTGGCGCAGATCGTGCAACTGCTTGTTGCCGTTTTCGACGTCGGCGACCAGCTTCTTGACGAAGGTGCCGTCCTGGATGTCGCGCAGGATGTCGCGCATCCGCTCTTTGGTGCCCGCGTCGATCACCCGTGGGCCGGACAGATAGCCGCCGAATTCGGCGGTGTCGGACACCGAGTAATACATCCGGCCGATACCGCCCTCGTACATCAAGTCGACGATCAGCTTCAGCTCGTGCAGCACCTCGAAGTAGGCTAGTTCGGCGGGATAGCCGGCTTCGACCATCACCTCGAAACCAGCTTTCACCAATTCCTCAGCCCCGCCGCACAACACGCTCTGCTCACCGAACAGGTCGGTTTCGGTTTCGTCTTTGAAGGTGGTTTTGATGACGCCGGCGCGAGTGCCGCCGATGGCCTTCGCGTAAGACAACGCCAGCGCCAGGCCCTCGCCGGTCGGGTCCTGATCGACCGCGACCAGAGCCGGAACGCCTTTGCCGTCGACGAATTGGCGGCGCACCAGGTGACCGGGCCCCTTGGGCGCCACCATCGCCACCGTGACCTCGTCGGCGGGCTTGATCAGGTCGAAATGGATGTTGAGCCCGTGGCCGAAGAACAGCGCGTCACCCGCATCCAGGTGCGGCTCGATCTCGTTCTTGAAGATGTCGGCCTGCGCGGTGTCGGGAGCCAAGAGCATGACAACGTCCGCCCACTCGGCCACCTCCGCGGGCGTCCCCACTTCCAGACCTTGCTCGGTGACCTTGTCCCGAGATTTGGAGCCGTCTTTCAAGCCCACCCGCACCTGCACACCGGAGTCCCGCAGGCTCAGCGAGTGCGCGTGCCCCTGGCTGCCGTATCCGATGACACCGACCCTGCGGCCCTGGATGATCGAGAGGTCGGCGTCGTCGTCGTAGAACATCTCGACTGCTTCTGCTGCCACGTCAGTTATCTCCTTTTCAACATCAATGTTCGGCTGGCTTCGAGAGCTACCTGGTGTTGCCCATGCCGCGCGGACCGCGCGACAGCGACACCAGGCCGGATTGCACAATTTCGCGGACACCGAAAGGCTCCAGCACTCGCAGCAGCGCCTCGATCTTTGCCGGGGTGCCGGTCGCCTCGACGGTCAACGACTCGGTCGATACGTCGATGACGTTGGCGCGGAACAGGTTCACCGCTTCAATGACTTGACTGCGGGTGGCGGCATCGGCGCGTATCTTGATCAGCGCCAGCTCGCGGGAAACCGAGTTGTCCTCGTCCTGCTCGACGATCTTGATGACGTTGATCAATTTGTTGAGCTGTTTGGTGATCTGCTCGAGTGGTGTTTCCTCGGCTGTCACCACGATCGTCATGCGCGACATGTCTTTTTGCTCAGTGGCTCCGACCGCCAGCGATTCGATGTTGAAGCCGCGCCGGGAGAACAGCGCCGCGATCCGGGCCAGCACACCGGGTTTGTCTTCGACGAGAACCGAGAGCGTGTGCGTCGGCGATGCGGTGGTGCTCATCAGGCGTGGCCTTCGCTCTCGTCGTCGAAGAGCGGACGGATGCCGCGTGCGGCCTGGATTTCGTCGTTGCTGGTTCCGGCGGCGACCATCGGCCACACCTGGGCGTCGGCGCCGACGATGAAGTCGATGACCACCGGGCGGTCGTTGATCGCCCGGGCCGCCTTGATCACATCGGCAACGTCTTCGGCACGCTCGCAGCGCAATCCAACGCAGCCGAGCGCCTCGGCCAACTTGACGAAGTCGGGGATGCGGTGAGAGTGGGTCGCCAGATCGGTCTGCGAGTAACGCTCCTCGTAGAAGAGCGTCTGCCATTGGCGCACCATGCCCAGGTTGCCGTTGTTGATCAGCGCGACCTTGATCGGCGCGCCCTCGATGGCACAGGTGGCCAGCTCCTGGTTGGTCATCTGGAAGCAGCCGTCGCCGTCGATGGCCCACACCTCAGCCTCCGGGCGAGCCAGTTTGGCGCCCATGGCCGCCGGGACGGCGTATCCCATGGTGCCCAGACCACCGGAGTTGAGCCAGGTCCGCGGTTTCTCATAGCGGATGAACTGCGCCGCCCACATCTGGTGCTGACCGACGCCGGCGACGTACACCGCGTCGGGCCCGGCGATGGCGCCCAGCGTGGAGATGACGTACTCCGGGCTGAGGCTGCCGTCGCTTTGCGGGCCGTAACTCAGCGGGTAGGTGGACCGCACACCGTTGAGGTAGTCCCACCATTCGGTGATCTTGTCGGTGCCAACGCTGCCGGGGGCCGCGTCATGGTGCAACGCGGCGATCAGGTCGGTGATCACCGCTTTGACGTCGCCGACGATCGGCACGTCGGCGTTGCGGTTTTTGCCGATCTCGGCAGGGTCGATGTCGGCGTGGATGACTTTGGCGTCGGGTGCGAACGACTCCAGCTTTCCGGTCACCCGGTCGTCGAATCGGGTGCCCAGCGCGATCAACAGATCGCTGCGCTGCAGCGCCGCTACCGCCGCGACGGTGCCGTGCATGCCGGGCATGCCCAAGTTCTGCGGATGGCTGTCCGGGAAGGCGCCGCGGGCCATCAAAGTGGTGACCACCGGGATGCCGGTCAGCTCCGCCAGCTCCAAGAGCTGCGTGGACGCGTCGCCGCGGATCACCCCTCCCCCGACGTAGAGCACCGGCTTGTGCGCACCGACGATCAGCTTCGCCGCTTCGCGGACCTGGCGGTTGTGCGGCTTGGTGTTCGGCTTGTAGCCGGGTAGCTCCATCCGCGGCGGCCAACTGAAGGTGCACTGGCCTTGCAGAACGTCTTTGGGGATGTCGACGAGCACGGCGCCGGGCCGACCGCTGGCCGCGATGTGGAACGCCTCGGCCAGCACCTGAGGAATCTCGTCGCCGCTGCGGACCAGAAAGTTGTGTTTGGTGATCGGCATGGTGATGCCCGAGATGTCGGCCTCCTGAAAGGCGTCCGTTCCGATCAGCGAACGCCCGACCTGGCCGGTGATGGCGACGACGGGAATCGAGTCCATCTGCGCGTCGGCCAGCGGCGTGACCAGGTTGGTGGCCCCGGGTCCGGAGGTGGCCATGCACACCCCGACCTTGCCGGTGGCGTGGGCGTAGCCGCTGGCGGCGTGACCGGCCCCCTGTTCGTGGCGGACGAGTACGTGGCGCAGCTTCTGCGAGTCGAAGAGCGGGTCATAGACCGGCAACACGGCGCCGCCGGGGATGCCGAAGATCACCTCGACGTCCAGCTCCTCCAGCGACCGGATCACCGACTGCGCACCGGTAAGTTTGCTGCGGCGCAACGGCTTATTGGGTTGCTCGGTCAGAATCGATCGCTGCGACTCTGCCGCCACCGCGTTAGCGGCTTTCACCGAGGCCGGCGCGTCGATGTCCTGCCGCGGGTCCTCCGGTCAAGTCGACGGGTGCCGAGTAGTGGGTGCGCTCACTGTGTCCTCTTAAGTTTTTCGGGGTCCGCTAGTGGTGTGCTGTGTCGAATGTGGGAGAAGGTGGGCAACAAAAAACCCCCGTCAGCTCTGCTGCTGCACGAGGGTTGCGCGTTGGTGAAACGACCGCCTCAAATGCTGAGGGCTTGCTTCGGCTGGTCAGACTCCAACGCGCCGACCAAGTACTACAAGCATTTTACGGTTCTCCACAGCGTTCGACGGTAGCCTCCGCACAGCTCAGCAGTCAAATCCTTGCCGATCGGATTGCGTGGACGAAGCCGTCGTCCGGCGGGTGAAATGATATGCCGGTGACAACCGGCTCCCCGGAACGAAATTCCCCGCCGGCGCCGGTGGTGTTGAAAATCTCACCGATGGCGCACTTGGCGGTCGGCTTCTTCACCCTCGGACTGTTGATCCCGGTGTTCACCTGGCCGCTGAGCGCTCCGCTGCTTGCAGTGCCGATCCTGCTGTCGGCGTTGATCTTCCGATTGCGCACGGTCGCTGACGACCAGGGTGTGACGGTGCGCACGCTGGTGAGCAGCCGGACATTGCGCTGGGAAGACATCGACGGGCTGCGGTTCAGCAGAGGTTCGTGGGCGCGCGCACAGCTTCGCGACGGCGCGCAACTGCGGTTGCCGGCGGTGACGTTCGCGACGCTGCCGCTGTTGACTGAGGTCAGCGCGGGCCGGGTACCCAACCCCTACCGCTGACCGGCGTCCCAGGCCACCGGGTTGGCGCCGTTGAGCAACACCCAAACCGCGATGCCGCCGGCAATTCCGAGGACAAGTGCGGCGAAGGAGCCGATGAACGGCCGGCGCGCCCAGCCGCGGCCGGCGTCGAAGCCGTAGCGGCCGGGACCGACCAGGATGACCGTGACGGCCGCGACGATCAGGGTGATTTCGTACTCGTGGCCGCCGGGCAGGAAGAACGGGAACGACCGCGAGTTCTGACCGGCCATACCGGCGATCAACCCGTTGACCATGTAGGCCAGCGCACCGGCGGCGGCCAGCGGAGTGAACAGTCCGAGCACCAACAGCACACCGGCCGCTATCTCACCGCCGGCCGCGCAGTACGTGAGGATGCCGGCGTGCTGGTAGCCGACGTCTGACAGCGCGTCGCGAAACCCGGTCAGACCTTCGCCACCCCACCAGCCGAACAGTTTCTGCAGGCCGTGCGCGACCAGCACCACACCCAGACCCGCCCGCAAGACCAGCAGGCCGAGATCCTGGGTGCCCCGTCGACCGTCGACCCGCGTGCGGTCGTGCTCGAGGTCTCCGTCGATTTCGGTCTGCCCGAAGGCCGCGTCCCGGTGATCGGCGGCCGGCTGGGCATAGGACAGCGGTTCGTGAGTGGTTGCCAGGCCATAACCAGAGCCGGCCAGCGGCGCGTTGTCGGCCCGGGCGCTGTAATACGGAATAGTGGTGGTCTCGTAGTCGCCTGCATAGTTGGCTGACGGCAGGTCGTCTTCGGGGTCGACCAGGCTTGCCCCGGCCGGGCGTATCGCGGTTGGCGCCGAGGACTGGTCGGGCCGCCGCCACCCAGTGTCATGAGAATGACTCGTCACGCGTGTCAGGGTAAGGGCATTTGCGACGGAATCGGGGATTTGAGCGGCGCTTTTGCCGATTATTCCGCCAGTCGCGCCACAGCTGTGACCTGCACCGGCCCCGGCGGCCGCAGACCTGGCCCACCCGTCGTCGGCAACCGGGTCGGAATATCCGTAATCTTGCGGTCATGCTGTTGCGGTGGCTGGGCCGGCCCGGGCTGGCTGCCCTGTGTGCGCTCGTGCTGGTCGGCACCGGCTGCGCGCGTTTCGACAACAACCAGTCGCAGCCGTTCACCACCCAGCCGGAGCGACAGCCGGCACAGACGTCCAAACCGCCGCCACCGCCGCCGCTGCCGTCCAACCCGTTTCCCAAGCAGTGCCCCGCACCCGGCGTGATGCAGGGCTGCCTGGAAAGCACCAGCGGGCTGATCATGGGTCCGGACAGCAAGTCGGCGCTGGTGGCTGAACGTGTCACCGGCGCTGTCAAAGAGGTGTCGGTCAACGCTGAGCCGAAGGTCAAAACGGTTATCCCGGTTGATGCGTCCGGCGACGGCGGGCTGATGGACATCGTGATGTCGCCGACGTACTCGCAGGATCGGCTGATGTACGCCTACATCAGCACGCCCACCGACAACCGGGTCATCCGCGTCGCCGACGGCGACATCCCCAAAGACATCCTGACCGGCATTCCCAAGGGCGTTACCGGCAACACGGGCGCCTTGATCTTCACCAGCCCGACCACGCTGGTGGTGCTCACCGGCGACGCGGGCAGTCCCGCACTGGCCGCCGATCCTGCGTCGTTGGCCGGGAAAGTGCTGCGGATCGAACAGCCGACCACGGTCAATCAGGCACGGCAGACGACCGCGCTGTCCGGCATCGGCGGCGGCGGCGGAATGTGTATCGATCCCGTCGACGGTTCGCTGTACATCACCGACCGCGCGCCGGACGCGGACCGGTTGCAGCGCATTACCAAAGACTCGAAGGTTTCCACCGTGTGGACCTGGCCGAACCGGCCAGCCGTCGCCGGTTGCGCGGCACTGGACGGCACCGTGCTGGTGAACCTGATCAACACCAAGCAGACGGTGGCTGTGCGCCTGGCGCCGGCGACTGGGGCCGTGACCGGTGATCCCGACGTGGTACGTCAAGACACCCACGCCCACGCCTGGGCCTTGCGAATGTCGTTGGACGGCAACGTCTGGGGTGCGACGGTCAACAAGACCGCCGGCGACGCCGAGAAGCTCGACGACGTCGTGTTCCCGCTCTTCCCGCAGGGCGGCGGTTTCCCCCGCAACAACGACGACAAGACCTGACGCGGGTCCGCGACTTCGACCTGCAGCTTGTGCTGAACCGATCAGCTGCAGGCCGCGAGCACCAGCTCGCGCACCCGCGCGGCGTCGGCCTGACCCCTGGTGGCCTTCATCACCGCGCCCACAATGGCGCCCGCCGCCTGCACCTTGCCGCCCCGAATCTTCTCCGCCACAGCGGGGTTGGCTGCCAGCGCGTCGTCGACTGCGGCCTGGATCAGCGAGTCGTCGCGGACCATGGCCAGGCCTCGTGCGGTCATCACCTGCTCGGGCTCGCCTTCACCGGCCAGCACTCCCTGGAACACTTGGCGTGCAAGCTTGTTCGACAGCTTGCCCTCGTCGACCAGCGCCACCACAGCGGCGACCTGTCCGGGAGTGATGGCCAGCTGATCAAGACCCACGCCGGCCTCCTTGGCCTTCTCCGTCAAGAAGTTGCCCCACCAGGCGCGGGCCGCCTCGCTGGACGCGCCCTGCGCTATGGTGGCCGTTACCAACTCGATGGCACCGGCGTTGACCAGATCGCGCATCACCTCGTCAGACACCCCCCACTCCTGCTGGATGCGCTTACGCCGCAACCACGGCAGGTCGGGAATGGTTTTGCGTAGCCGCTCGACGAGTTCAGCACTGGGCGCGACGGGTTCCAGGTCAGGCTCGGGAAAGTACCGGTAATCCTCGGCCGTCTCCTTGGTGCGGCCCGGACTGGTGTATCCGGCCTCGTGAAAGTGGCGGGTTTCCTGGGTGATTCGGCCTCCGGAGGACAGCACAGCACCCTGGCGTTGCATCTCGTACTGCACCGCCACCTCCACACTTTTCAGCGAGTTGACGTTCTTGGTTTCGGTGCGGGTGCCGAAAAGAGTTGCACCGGTGGGCTTCAGCGACACGTTGGCGTCGCAACGCATCGAGCCCTGATCCATCCGCACATCGGAGACACCTAACTCACGCAACAACTCGCGCAGAGCCGTCACATACGCCCGCGCGATCTGCGGCGCGCGCGCACCGGTCCCGACGATCGGCTTGGTGACGATCTCGATCAGCGGCACGCCGGATCTGTTGTAGTCGATCAGGGATGTCGTCGCGCCGTGGATGCGGCCGGTTTCGCTGCCCACGTGGGTGAGCTTGCCGGTGTCTTCCTCCATGTGCGCGCGCTCGATGTCGACCCGCCACGTCCCGCCGTCCTCCAGCGGCACGTCCAGGTAGCCGTTGACGGCGATCGGCTCGTCGTATTGCGAGATCTGGTAGTTCTTCGGCATGTCCGGGTAGAAGTAATTCTTCCGGGCGAACCGGCACCACGGCACGATGTGACAGTTCAGCGCCAAACCGATCCGGATCGCGGACTCCACGGCGGCCTCGTTGAGCACCGGCAGCGAACCAGGCAGACCCAGGCACACCGGGCAGACCTGAGAGTTGGGTTCAGCCCCGAATTCGGTCGGGCAGCCGCAGAACATCTTGGTGACCGTCGAGAGCTCCACGTGCACCTCGAGACCCAGCACCGGGTCGTAGCGGGCGACGACCTCGTCATAGTCGAGCAGCTGGACCTCCGGTGCCCGGGCAGCAACTGTCATGGCGCCGATTCTAATTGCCGAACCGGCGGTCGGTTTCCTGGCGCCGGGTCAGCGGCCGGCTCAAGAGGTGACGCACCGCGCCGCAGCGGGCAGCGGGCAGCGCAGCGGGGATTAACCGAAGAAAGCCGCCGCGTCGTCATACCGGCTCTGCGGCACCAACTTGAGCTGGCGCACCGCGTCGGCGAGCGGGACCCGGCCAATGTCCTGGCCGCGCAGCGACACCATCACGCCGTACTCGCCGGTGTGAGCGGCATCGGCGGCGTTGACGCCGAACCGGGTGGCCAACACGCGGTCATACGCCGTCGGCGTACCGCCGCGTTGCACGTGGCCCAGCACGGTTACGCGGACGTCCTTTTTGATGCGTTTCTCCACCTCGGCCCCGAGCTGCGCGGCCACCCCGGTGAACCGCTCATGGCCGAACTCGTCGAGTCCGCCCTCGGCGAGCCTCATCGAGCCCTCTGCCGGTTTGGCGCCTTCGGCAACGACGCAGATGAAGTGTGAGTCACCGCGCTGGAAACGCCGCTTGACCGACCGGCACACCTCTTCGATGTCGAAGGGCTGCTCGGGAATCAGCGTCATATGCGCCCCGGAGGCCAGTCCGGCGTTCACGGCGATCCAGCCGGCATGGCGGCCCATCACCTCGACGAGCATCACCCGTTGGTGCGATTCGGCGGTGCTGTGCAACCGGTCGATGGCATCGGTGGCGACCATCAACGCGGTGTCGTGTCCGAAAGTCACGTCGGTGCAATCGATGTCGTTGTCGATCGTCTTGGGCACGCCGACCACCGGAACATTCTCTTCGGAAAGCCAGTGCGCGGCGGTCAGCGTTCCCTCACCACCGATCGGAATCAGCACATCGATGCCGTTGTCGTCGAGAGTCTCCATGATCTGGTCCAGGCCGGCCCGAAGCTTGTCCGGATGGACCCGGGCGGTGCCAAGCACCGTGCCGCCCTTGACGAGCAGCCGGTCATTGCGCTCGTCGTTACGCAGCTGAATGCGACGATTCTCCAGCAGCCCCCGCCACCCGTCCTGGAAGCCGACGACCGATGAGCCGTATCGCGAGTCGCAGGTGCGCACCACCGCGCGGATGACCGCATTGAGCCCCGGACAGTCACCGCCGCCGGTGAGAACTCCAATGCGCATGCCTTCATCTTGCCCCGACATGACCGTTCAGGTGGCACGAGCAGACGCAAAGTCACCTTCACAGCGCAAATTCAGCGGACTTTTGCGTCTGGTGGCCGGGCAGGGCCCGGCGAACACCGCTGGAGGACGCCCTGGAAAGCGGTTAAATGGCCGACGGCAACGGCCCGCGGGCGGCCTCGTAGGCGGCGCCCACCCGGTAGATGCGGTCGTCGGCGAGGGCAGGCGCCATGATCTGCAGACCGACCGGCAGATTGTCGTCCGGCGACAACCCCGACGGCACCGACATGCCGCAATGCCCGGCGAGGTTCAGCGGCAGCGTGCACAGGTCGAACAGATACATCGCCAACGGGTCGTCGACCTTCTCGCCCAACCGGAAAGCGGTGGTCGGTGTCGCCGGCGACACCAGCACATCGACGGACTGGTAGGCCTGATCGAGGTCGCGGGCGATCAGCGTCCGCACTTTCTGCGCCTGGTTGTAGTAGGCGTCGTAATAGCCCGCCGACAATGCGTAAGTCCCGATCATGATGCGCCGCTTGACTTCTGCGCCGAATCCCGCGGCTCGGGTCAGCGCCATCACCTCTTCGGCGCTGTGGGTGCCGTCGTCACCCACTCGCAGCCCGTAGCGCATAGCGTCGAAGCGGGCCAGGTTGCTCGACACCTCCGACGGCAGGATGAGGTAATACGCGGCCAGCGCGTAATCGAAGTGCGGGCAATCGACTTCGGACACTTCGGCGCCCAGCGCGGTGAGCTGCTCGACGGCGGTGGTGAACGACGCCAGCACCCCGGGCTGATAGCCCTCGCCCCGCAGTTGTCGCACCACCCCGATTCGCACGCCGCGCAGATCACCCTGCGCGCCTGCCTGTGCAGCGCCGACCACGTCGGGCACCGCAGCGTCGACCGAGGTGGAGTCGCGGGCGTCATGTCCGGCGATCACCTGGTGCAGCAACGCAGTGTCCAAAACCGTTCGGGCGCACGGACCGCCCTGGTCCAGCGACGATGCGCAGGCCACCAGTCCGTAGCGCGACACCGTCCCGTAGGTGGGCTTGACTCCCACTGTGGCGGTCAGTGCGGCGGGCTGGCGGATCGAACCGCCGGTGTCGGTGCCGATGCCCAGCGGAGCCTGGAATGCGGCCAGCGCCGCGGCGCTGCCGCCACCGGAGCCGCCGGGCACACGTTCGACGTCCCACGGGTTGCGGGTGGGGCCGTAAGCGGAGTTCTCCGTCGAGGAGCCCATCGCGAACTCGTCCATGTTGGTCTTGCCCAGGATCGGAATGCCCGCCGCGCGCAGCCGCACAGTCAGCGTGGCGTCGTAGGGGGAACGCCAGCCGTCGAGGATCTTCGATCCGCAGGTCGTCGGCATGTCCACGGTGGTGAACACGTCTTTGAGCGCCACCGGTACCCCGGCCAGCGGCGACGGCAGCGGCGCCCCGGCGGCCAGCGTGTCGTCGACGGCGGCGGCGGCGGTCAGCGCTTCCTCGGCGGCGACGTGCAGGAACGCGTGGTAGCGGTCATCGGTCGCGGCGATCTGGTCCAGGCAGGCCTGCGTGACCTCGGTGGAGGACAGCTCCTTGGCGGCGATCTTGGCTGCCAGCGTCGCCGCGTCCAGCCGGACGATGTCGCTCACTGGCTTTCCCCGAGGATCTGCGGGACGGCGAAGCGCCCGTCGACGGCTGCCGGCGCCTCTGCCAGCGCCTCACGCTGGGACAGGCAGGGGGCGGCTTCGTCCGGGCGGGTGACGTTGACGTCCTTGAGCGGGTTGTCGGTCGCCGCCACGCCGGTGACGTCGACGGCCTGAATGGCACTGACGTGCGTCAGGATGGCGTCCAGCTGTCTGGCGTAGCTGTCCAGTTCGGTGTCGGGCAACGCCAGGCGGGCCAGCCGCGCCAGGTGGGCCACCTCGTCGCGGGAGATCTGAGACACGAGGCCAAAGCCTATCTCGGTCCGACGAACGCGGGCGAACGTGAAGCTGGCGTCACCTCGATCGCCCGACCGTGACGCTGGCGTCACAGTCGGCGCCCGTGCCGACATGCCGGGCGGACGCCGCTGTGCGAAAGTGTGCCCGTGTCGTCTTATCTGCTGCGCGTTCAGCTGGCTGACCGCCCGGGCAGCTTGGGCTCGCTGGCGGTGGCGCTGGGTTCGGTCGGCGCGGACATCTTGTCGCTGGACGTGGTGGAACGCGCGTCCGGCTACGCCATCGACGACCTGGTGGTGGACATCCCCGCGGGATCGATGCCCGACAGTCTGATCACCGCGGCAGAGGCGCTTTACGGCGTGCGGGTGGACAGTGTGCGGCCGCACACCGGTCTGCTGGAAGCCCACCGCGAGTTGGAGCTGCTGGATCACGTTGCCGTCGCGGGCAGGACCGCGAAGTTGCAGGTGCTGGCCGACGAGGCGCCGCGGGTGCTGCGGGTGGGCTGGTGCACAGTGGTGCGCTGTTCCGCGGGAGGACTTCGCCGCGTGGTGGGAAGCCCGGGTGCACCCGAGACGGTACTGGGTGACGCGCCGTGGATGCCCATCGAGCACGTCACCGCACTGGACGCTACCGCCGAGTGGGTGCCGCCGGTGTGGCGCGATATGGACACCACTTTGGTGGCCGCGCCGCTGGGTGATCCGCATACCGCTGTGCTGCTGGGCCGGCCCGGCGGCCCGGAATTCCGCCCGTCCGAGGTGGCACGGCTGGGCTACCTGGCCGGGATCGTGGCGACGATGCTGCGCTGACCGCTGCGTCTCAGGCGGGCACGCGGTGCACCAGGCTGTTGTAGATGGCGATGAGTTTTTCGGTTTGACGGGATTGCCGGGCATGATCAGACACCGCGGAGACCACTTCGGTCATCTCCCGCAACTTGGCGCGGTTCTCGGCCAGGGTGCTGATAGCGGCGGCCAAAGCGGCGGGCGACGGGTCGGTGGCGAGCAGGCCGCCGCCCTCCGGGACGGTCTCGCTGAGCGCGGGGTCGCAGTAGATCGTGGGCAGTGACATGGCGACCGCTTCCAGCAGCACCAGCCCTTCGGTGTCGAAGCCGTAGGACGTGAACAGCAGGGCGCTGCTGGACTGCATCGCGCTCAGACATCGCTCGCGATCCACTCGGCCGTGCAGCCGAACTCGGCGGGAGAGCCCGCCGCTGTCCACCTTCTTGCGGACCGAGGCCTCCAGATGCCCGTCGCCGTAGATGTCCAGAGTGCAGTTCTGCACCCGCGCGACGGCCTCGATAGCAGCGAGGATCCGCTTCTCCGACGACAGACGCCCACACCAGATCAGTCGGAGCGGCTCGCTGTCGGGCGGCCGGCCGACAGGGACTGCTCGGGCCCGATCGATGACAGCGTCGTCGACACCGTTGGAGATGGCCGATATCGGCCGGCTCACCCCCCGTCGCGCCAGCGACTGTGCGAAATGTCGTGTCGGTGTGATCTCGTAGTCCACTGCCTGCGCGTGGGCCACCATGAGGCGCCACGCCAGCCGAGATGCGGCCCCTTCTTTCTCCGGAAGCAACGCGAAATCTTTGGACAGGTGGCGCTTCTGCATCTGGGCGAACAGCACCGCCAACAGCAGAGGAGTGGCGGTGGCCTGCTCGAAATACACGTCGAAGCGGGTGTGCTTGGTCTGAACCACCGGGATACCGTGCCGGCGCGCGGCTGCGACGCCTGCGATCGCTACGCCCAGGTCTCCGTGGGTATGCACGATGTCGACGGGTTGGCCGCCGAGAAACGCTTTGTCGACGATCGCGCGGTTCGTCTTGGACGGCCAGGTGAACATGAAGTCGTCATGCCTGCCCAGTCTGCGCATGAGTGGGGCGATCACCGGGACCGGCGCCAACTCGACAATGCCCGGGTCGGGATCGGTCTTGTGGGCCAGCGGGGCGGTGAAGATCGTGACCCGGTGTCCGCACTGCTCGAGGGCGCGACGCTGAGTGGCCACCGATACCTGCGTGCCCCCGAGACTGTCGGGGTGGAGGTCGGTGAAGAGTGCGACATGCATCGAAATCTCCCCAAGCGTGCTGTCGTGTGGAATTGGCGTCGGCCATTCGTTTCACGACATTCGACCCACCCCGCTTGCCTTTACGCTTCCAGCGGTCGAACAGTCGCTATAGCGATCCTACTGAGGCACCAAATTCCATTTCCCGCGACGCCGATTGGCCATCAGTCAGCGCTGTTGGTCGGCCCTTTTGACAACAGGTCCCGAAAGCCGTCTTCGTCGAGGATCGGCACTCCCAGTTCGACGGCCTTGTCGTATTTGGACCCTGGTGAATCGCCGGCGACCAGATATGAGGTTTTCTTCGACACCGATCCGGCGGCTTTGCCGCCGCGGGCCACAATGGCCTCCTTCGCGTCGTCGCGGGAATACCCGTTGAGTGAACCGGTGACGACGATGGTCAACCCGGCCAGGGTGCGCGGGACGCTTGCGTCCCGTTCGTCGGCCAGCTGCAGGCCCGCGGCGCGCCACTTGTCGACTATCGCGCGATGCCAGTCGACGGAAAACCACTCGGTGACCGCGGCGGCGATCGTCGGTCCGACCCCTTCGACCGCGGCCAGCTCCTCGGTCGATGCCGAAGTGATCGCCGCCAAGCTGCCGAACTCGGTGGCCAGCGCCCGAGCGGCGGTGGGCCCGACGTGGCGGATCGACAACGCCACCAGCACCCGCCACAGCGGTGCCGCCTTCGCCTTGTCGAGGTTGTCCAGCAGGCGCCTGCCGGTGGCGGACAGTTCGCCGGCCTTGGTCCGGAACAGTTCGGTGCGCAGCAGGTCGTCTTCGGTGAGGCTGAACAGGTCGCCCTCGTCGCTGATGACGTCCGCCTTCAACAGCGCAATGCCCGCTTCGTATCCCAATCCTTCGATGTCGAAGGCGCCCCGGCCGGCGACGTGAAACACCCGCTCACGCAGTTGCGCCGGACATGACCGGGCGTTGGGACAGCGGATGTCAGCGTCACCTTCGCGGGCCGGCGCCAACGTGGTGCCGCACTCCGGGCACTCGGTGGGCATCACGAACTCGCGCTCGGATCCGTCGCGCAGGTCGACGACCGGCCCGAGCACCTCGGGAATCACGTCGCCCGCCTTGCGGACCACCACGGTGTCGCCGATCAGCACGCCCTTGCGCCTGACCTCTGAGGCGTTGTGCAAGGTGGCCAGCCCTACCGTGGACCCGGCCACTTTGACCGGCGTCATGAACGCGAACGGGGTCACCCGCCCGGTGCGCCCGACGTTGACCCGGATGTCGAGCAGCTTGGTCTGCACTTCCTGCGGCGGGTACTTGTAGGCGATCGCCCACCGGGGCGCGCGCGAGGTGGAGCCCAGCCGTCGTTGCAGCGCCACGTCGTCGACTTTGACGACCACGCCGTCGATTTCGTGGGCCACGTCATGGCGGTGCTCACCCCAGTAGTGGATGCGCTGCAACGCCGCCGCCGCGTCGGTCACCCGGGTGGTGTGGTCGGAGACCGGGAGCCCCCAAGCGGCCAGCGCCAGGTAGGCGTCGTGCAGGGTCGGCGGCCGGAACCCTTCGATGTGGCCCAATCCGTGACAGATCATCCGCAGCTTGCGGCGGGCGGTGACCGCCGGATCCTTCTGGCGCAGCGACCCGGCGGCGCTGTTGCGCGGGTTGGCGAACGGCGTCTTGCCGTCCTCCACCAGCGAGGCGTTGAGTGCCTCGAAATCAGCCAGCCGGAAGAACACCTCGCCGCGTACTTCCAGCACATCGGGCAACGGGTAGCCGTCGGCGGGTGTCAGCCGCTCCGGTACGTCGTCGATGGTGCGTGCGTTCAACGTGACGTCCTCGCCGGTGCGGCCGTCACCACGGGTGGCCGCGCGCAGCAGCCGGCCGTCGCGGTAGACCAAAGCCAGTGCGACGCCGTCGATTTTGAGCTCACACAGGTACGGCACGTCTTGCGAATCCGGCAGGCCCACCTCGGCGCGGACGCGGGCGGCCCACGCGTCGAACTCTTCGGTGCTGAACACGTTGTCCAGCGAGAGCATCCGCTCGAGATGGTCGGCGGAGCTGAAGTCGGTGGCGAAACCGGCACCGCCGACCAGCTGGGTCGGCGAATCGGGCGTGCGCAACTCGGGGTGCTGCTCTTCGAGCTCGCCGAGCCGCCGCAGCAGCCGGTCGAAGTCCGCGTCGGAGACGATCGGTGCGTCGCGCACGTAGTAGCGGAACTGGTGTTCGCGCACCTCGTCGGCCAGCTCGCGCCAGTGCCGCCGCACCTCGGGCGCGACGGGATCAGCTTCGGGTGAGCTCACCTTCGCAGGCTATCGGAGGTCCCAGACAAGCCCGGCAGGCTCAGATGGCGTCGGGATCCTCGGTCAAGATCTCGGCGGCCCGGCGTGCGAGTCCGACCGCCGTGCGCGCCCACTGCGGTGTCGCACCCGCCAGCCCGCAGGCCGGCGTGATACCGATGCGGTCGCGCAGCGCGGCACGGGCAAAGCCGATCCGGTCGGTTACCGCGACGGCAACCGCGGCAGTTTCCTCCGCGGAAAGTTGCCGCCGTGGGTCGGTGGCCGCAACGACGCCCAGCATGACCGTGCGACCGGACTCGACGAATTCGGCGATACCGTCCAGATCTACCGCCTGCAGCGCGTTGACGTCCACCGACACCGCACCGATGGCGCTGTGCTGCAGCACTTTCCAAGGCAATTCCGCAGCGCAGCTGTGCACCAGCACGTCGGCGCCCGCGGCCGTGACACAGGTGTCCAGCAGTGCGGTGGCCAGCGTCTCGTCAATCGCTTCGACGGGGCTCAGTGCGGTCACCCCGGTGAGGCGCCCGGCCAGTGCGGTCGGCAACAGCGGCTCGTCGAACTGCACCACGACCGGTGTGTCGAGCCGTCGCGCCACCATCGCGCGGTGCGCAGCCACCCCCTCGGCCAGCGACGCGCCGATATCGCGGACGGCTCCCGGGTCGGTGATGGCCCGGTGTCCGTTGCTCAGCTCCAGTTCGGCGGTCAGCGTGATCGGGCCGGGTGCCTGGACCTTCACCGGATGTTGTTTGCCACGTAAGCCGGCCTGCTCCCAAGCCTCTTCCAGGGCATCGATGTCCTCGTCGAGCAGGCTGACCGCTCTGCGTGTCACCGCTCCGGGGCGGCCCACGAGGCGATAGCCCCGCGGCACCGTGTCGACGGCCATGTCCAGCAGCAGCGCGCCGGCCCGCCCGATGAGGTCGGCGCCTACTCCCCTGGCCGGCAATTCCACGAGGTGGGCCAGCCCGTCGGCCAATTCGCCGACGACCACTTCCGCGGCTGGCCCCGGCTGGGTGCCCGGCCACGATCCGATGCCGCTGCCCGTCGCGAAAACGCTCACCGATCAACAGTATTCGAGTTGGCGGCCGCTGCCACCACCAGGGTCTTCACGGCGCGCGCTGAGCAGACGGCCCGGCTAGACTCGAGCCGAATAACCATCAGCAGGGCGGGAACTGGCATGACCCACCGCGCGCGAAGTACTCGACGGCTGGTGTTGTGTTGTGCCGCGTTGCTCACCGCGGCTTGCACGCGAGTCGTCGACGGCGCGGCGGTGCAAGGTTCCGGCGAACCGTCTCGTTCCGGTGTCGATGTCGATGCGGTGTTGCTCGATCAGCCGGGCATGCGTGCGGTCACCGGGGCCGGCGAAGATTTGACCATCATTCCTTCGATGGACGGCGCCAGCCCGGTCGACGTCGACGGCCTGGCCGACGAGGTACCGGCGCAGTGCCGCTTCGTCTTCGCCGAAACCGCAACGTTCGGGTCCGAGATCGAGCAGTTCCACAAGACGACGTTCCAGGACCCGCCGCGCAGCGCGCTGATCTCCGAGGGTGCCGGCGGCTACCGCGATGCCGGCACCGCTCGGCACACCTTCGACGCGCTTGTCGCCGATGTTGACGGCTGCGCGGCCAGCTCGAAGGGCTCACTTCTGATCGGCGAGTGGAGCGCCGACGAACAGTCCCTGCACACCCGCCCGGGCGGCTGCGGGCGCGACTACCGGGTCAAGTCCACTGTGCTGCTGGAAGTCACGTTCTGCGGTTTTCCGGAGTCGGTGTCCGACATCGTGATGACGAACATCGCCGCGAAAGTGCCCGGCTGAGCGGTTGCACCGCCGGCGGTCAAGCCGCCGCGGCCGCGATCGTCGCGCTGCCGATCACCTCATCACCGTCCGGATCAGGTCGGTACAAGACCAGGGTCTGGCCACGCGCCACCCCGCGCAGCGGGGTACGCAACTGAACCGCGAGCTCGTCACCGCTGAATTCCGCCACTGCGCTGACCGTTTCGCCGTGCGCCCGTACCTGAACCAAGCATTCGACCGGACTCGTCGGCACCTTCCCGGAGGTGAATACCGGTGCGCGCCCGGTCAGCGTCCGCACGTCCAGCGCCGCCGCGTCCCCGACGTGCACGGTTGCGGTGTCGGCGTCGATGGCGGTCACGTAGCGCGGACGACCGTCGGGTCCCGGACCGGCGATCCCCAGCCCCTTGCGCTGACCGATGGTGAAACCGTGCACGCCGTCATGCTCGGCCAGCACGGTGCCCTGGGCGTCGACGACCGCACCGCGGCGGACCCCGATCCGTGCGCCCAGGAACGCTTGGGTGTCACCAGATGGGATGAAGCAGATGTCGTGGCTGTCCGGCTTGTCGGCGACCGCCAGGCCGCGACTGGTGGCTTCGGCCCTCACCTGCGGCTTCGGCGTGTCACCGATCGGAAACGACGCGTGGCGCAACTGGTCGGCGGTGAGTACGGCCAGCACGTAGGACTGGTCCTTGTCGCGATCGACGGCGCGGCGCAGCCGCCCGCCGGACAGTCGGGCGTAGTGACCGGTGACCACCGCGTCGAAGCCCAGCGCCAGCGCCTTGGCCGACAACGACGAGAACTTGATCCGCTGATTGCATCGCACGCACGGGTTGGGCGTCTCGCCGCGGGCGTAGGACGACACGAAATCGTCGATCACGTCCGCACTGAAACGCTCGGCGAAGTCCCACACGTAGAACGGGATACCCAGCACGTCGGCGACCCGGCGCGCATCACCGGCGTCTTCCTTCGAACAGCAGCCGCGCGACCCGGTGCGCAACGTGCCCGGTGCCGAGGACAGCGCCAGGTGCACGCCGACTACGTCGTGTCCGGCGTCGACCATCCGCGCCGCGGCAACCGACGAGTCCACCCCACCGCTCATCGCGGCCAGTACTCTCACGACGAAATTCCTGCCGCGGCCAGGCTGGCTTGCCGCGAGCGGGCCACCGCCGCGGGCAGCACCCGTAACGCCGCGTCGACGTCGGCGTCGATACTGGTGTGCCCTAATGACAGTCGCAGCGAACCGCGCGCGCTGGCCGCATCACGGCCCATCGCGATCAGCACGTGCGACGGCTGTGCCACACCGGCGGTGCAGGCCGATCCGGTGGAGCACTCGATGCCGTTGGCGTCCAGCAACATCAACAACGCATCACCTTCGCACCCGGCGAAAGAGAAGTGCGCGTTACCGGGCAGCCGCAGCGCGTCGCGGGCACCGTTGAGGTACGAGTCGGGAACGTCGCTCAGCACACCGTCGATCAGGCGGTCCCGCAGCAACCGCAGCCGCGCGCTGTTCACGTCGAGCCCGTCGACGGCGATCTGCACCGCGGCGGCCATGCCCACCGCGCCGGCGACGTCGGGAGTGCCCGAGCGGATGTCGCGTTCCTGCCCGCCGCCGTGCGACAGCGGCACACAACCGGCGTCGCGGCGCAGCAGCAACGCACCGACGCCGGGCGGACCGCCGAACTTGTGCGCGGCCACACTGATCGCCGACAGTCCGCTGCCGGCGAAGTCGACCGGCAACTGCCCCACCGCCTGAACGGCGTCGCTGTGCATCGGCACACCGAACTCTGCTGCCACGGCGGCCAATTCGACAATCGGCATGATCGTGCCGACCTCGTTGTTGGCCCACATCACCGAGACCAGCGCGACGTCGTCGGCACCGTTCAGCGCTTCCCGCAACGCCGAGGGTGATACCGACGCATCGCGCTCGGTAGGCAGCCAGGTGATCTCGGCACCTTCGTGCTCGGCGAGCCACAGCACTGAGTCGAGCACCGCATGATGTTCGACCGCGGTCACGATGATGCGCCGATGCCGGGGCTGGGCGTCGCGGCGGGCCCAGAACATGCCTTTGACGGCGAGGTTGTCGCTTTCAGTGCCGCCCGCGGTGAAAATCACCTCCGAGGGCCGCGCACCCAGCTTGGCGGCGATGAGCTCGCGGGATTCCTCCATCCGCCGTCGGGCCGCCCGGCCGGTGGTGTGCAGCGACGAGGCGTTGCCGACGGTTGCCAGCGCGGCCGTCGTCGCTTCGATGGCGGCGGGATGCATCGGGGTGGTGGCGGCGTGATCGAGGTACACCATGACTCGCCCAGAATACCGGTGGCCTGCGGCGACGATCCGGCCGCTGCGGCTGACAGCGCCGGACGGGCGCACGGCTGCGGCGCCGCCGCCGTAGTGCGCAGCGCCCGCGCGGTCAGCCCTTGCGGGTCTTGACCGCCTCGGTGAGTTGCGGAGCCACCTTGAACAGGTCACCGACCACGCCGTAGTCGGCGATCTCGAAAATCGGCGCCTCTTCGTCCTTGTTCACCGCAATGATCGTCTTCGACGTCTGCATGCCGGCGCGGTGCTGGATGGCCCCGGAGATGCCCAGCGCGATGTAGAGCTGCGGCGACACCGTTTTGCCGGTCTGGCCCACCTGGAACTGGCCCGGGTAGTACCCGGAGTCGACCGCTGCGCGCGACGCGCCGACGGCCGCGCCGAGCGAGTCGGCCAGCTCTTCGACCACGCTGAATTTCTCGGCGCTGCCCACACCGCGGCCGCCGGACACCACGATCGAGGCCTCGGTGAGCTCTGGGCGGTCACCGGCGACGGCGGGCTGGCGGTCGGTGATCTTGGTGGCGTTCTCGGCGGGTTCGGGCACCTCGACGGTGACCTGCTCGCCGGCACCGTCTGCGGGTTCGGCGTCGATCGCCCCGGCCCGAACGGTGATCACCGGGGTGTCGCCATTCGCCTGGGCCTCCACGGTGAAGGCGCCTCCGAAGACGGAGTGCACGCCTTTGCCGCCTTCCTGCACGTCGACGACGTCGACCAGCAGCCCCGCGCCGATCCGGGCGGCCAGCCGGCCGGACACCTCCTTGCCGGTCGCGTTGGAGGACAGCAGCACCGCAGCCGGGCTGGCCGATTCCGTCAGCGCGGACAGCACGTCGACGAACGGCGTGACGAGGTAGTTGTCGACGATGTCGGACTCGGCGACGTAGATCTTTTCCGCGCCGGCCGCCTTCAGCCCGTCGACCAGCGGCTCCGCGGTGCCGGGCACCCCCACCACAACGGCGGCGGGCTCGCCCAGCTTGCGGGCGGCGGTGAGCAGCTCGGTGGTGACCTTCTTCAGCGCGCCGTCGGCGTGCTCGACCAGTACCAGTACTTCAGCCATGAGTTGATTCGCGTCTTTCCCGTGTGAAAGTGAGTGTGTGAGCGGTGACGTGGATGCGTCAGATGAGCTTCTGCCCGACCAGGTACTCGGCGATCTTGCTGCCACCGTCGCCCTCGTCGGCGACTTTCTCGCCGGCGGTTTTCGGCGGTTTCGGGCTAGCCGTCAGCACCTTTGAACCGGCGTTGGCCAATCCCACCTCGTCGGCCTCCACACCGATCTCGGCGAGGCTGAGAGTGGTCACTTCCTTCTTCTTGGCGGCCATGATGCCTTTGAAGGACGGGAAGCGGGGCTCGTTGATCTTCTCGTTGACGCTCACCACAGCCGGCAGCGACGCCTCGAGGCTGTACACCCCGTCATCCGTCTCGCGCTCGCCGGTGATCTTGCCCCCCGCGACGGTCAGGTTCCGCATGTGGGTGAGTTGCGGCAGGCCGAGGTACTCCGCGATGACCGCGGGCACTGCGCCGCCGGCGCCGTCGGTGGCCTCGTTACCGGCGATGACCAGCTCGGTGCCTTCGATGGTGCCCAGCGCGCGGGCCAGCGCCCAGCCGGTTTGGACGACGCAGGAGCCGTGCATGCCGTCGTCGAGCAGGTGAACGGCCTTGTCGGCACCCATCGACAGTGCCTTGCGGATCGCCTCGGTAGCGCGCTGGGGGCCCGCGGTCAGCACCGTCACCGATCCTTCGGTGCCGTCGGTGGCTTCCTTCTCCCGGATCAACAGCGCTTCTTCGACGGCGCGCTCGTTGATCTCGTCGAGTACCGCGTCTGCTGCCTCACGATCCAAGGTGTAGTCACCGTCGGAGAGTTTGCGCTCCGACCAGGTGTCGGGAACCTGCTTGATCAGAACCACGATGTTCGTCATGGGTGTGCTTTATCCTCCTCGAAGGATTCTGCCGCGCTGCGCGCCAGAACTTTTGGTAGCGACTCTGCGCCCGTATTCGCATGTTACTCGTCGGTAACTTAATTCGGTTCGCTCCTTCACCATAGCTGGTCGGATCAGCTGTTCGCCGCTTCGTGACTGCGGTTGTTGCCTGGCCCACATCGCCGCGGAGCGCCACCTCTCGCGCGGGTCCGTGGCGGCCCGTTCGTGGGCGCGGCGCTTCACCGATAACCTGCTGTCCAATGACCGCATTCGTCCCCGATCACCGTCCCGTCGACGACCCGCCAGGCGCTGATGCCGTCCTGACGCTGACCGGCGAGCGCACCGTTCCCGGCCTGGAGGTGGAGAACTACTGGTTTCGCCGCCACGAGGTGGTCTACCGGCTGCTGGCCGGGCAGTGCGCGGGCCGCGACGTGCTCGAGGCCGGTTGCGGCGAAGGCTACGGCGCCGACGTGATCGCCCGGGTCGCCCGTCGGGTGATCGCGGTGGACTATGACACCGCCACAGTGGCCCACGTGCGGGCCCGCTATCCCGCGGTCGAGGTGATGCACGCCAACCTGATCGAGCTGCCGTTGGCCGACGGCACGGTCGACGCGGTGGTCAACTTCCAGGTCATCGAGCACCTGTGGGACCAACCCGGATTCATCCGGGAGTGCGTCCGGGTGCTGCGGCCGTCGGGCCTGCTGATGCTGTCGACACCCAACCGGATCACCTTCTCCCCAGGTCGCGACACTCCGATCAACCCCTTTCACACCCGCGAGCTGAACGCCGACGAGCTGATCGAGCTACTGGTCGACGGCGGATTGACACAGGTGTCGATGAGCGGAGTTTTCCATGGAGCGCGGCTTATGGAGATGGACGCTCGGCACGGCGGCTCGATCATCGACGCCCAGATCGCCCGGGCGATCGCCGACGCGTCGTGGCCCGCGGAGCTGTTGACCGACGTCGCCTCGGTGACCGCGGCCGACTTCGACCTGGTGGCATCTGAAGATCCCCACGACAGCCGCCGCATCGACGACAGCCTCGACCTGGTGGCGATTGCGGTGCGGCCGTGACTCGCGCCGACGACGACGATGCCGGCGCAGCCGGGATCGGGCAGTGGCGCAGATGAGTATCGCGACCGGTGACCGGGTGCCCGGCCTTTTCACCCTGGTCCTGCACACCCACCTGCCGTGGCTGGCGCACCACGGCCGCTGGCCGGTCGGCGAGGAGTGGCTCTACCAGTCCTGGTCAGCTGCGTATCTGCCGTTGCTGCGGGTCCTGAACACGCTGGCCGGTGAAGATCGGCGAGGCCTGGTCACGCTGGGCATGACGCCGGTGGTGGCAGCGCAACTCGACGACCCGTACTGCCTGGACGGCATGTACCACTGGCTGGCCAACTGGCAGCTGCGCGCCGCCGAGGCCGCCGGCGCCCGGCCCGCCGCCACCACCGGTTCATCCGCCGCGCGTCCGCCGGAAACGCTGCTCGCGTTCGGCCTGCGGGAGTACGCCGAAGCCAGTGCAGCGCTCGACGACTTCGCCACCCTGTGGCGACACGGTGCCAGCCCACTGCTGCGCAGCCTGATCGACGCCGGCACGGTGGAACTGCTCGGCGGTCCGCTCGCGCACCCGTTCCAGCCGCTGCTGGCTCCGCGGCTGCGCGAGTTCGCGCTGCGGGAGGGCCTGGCCGACGCGCACCAGCGGTTGGCTCACACACCGACCGGAATCTGGGCGCCGGAATGCGCCTACGCGCCGGGCATGGAATACGACTACGCCGCCGCCGGCGTCGGTCACTTCATGGTCGACGGACCGTCGTTGCACGGCGATACCGCGCTGGGCCGCCCCGTCGGCGACACCGGGGTGGTGGCGTTCGGGCGTGACCTTCAGGTCAGCTACCGGGTGTGGTCGCCGAAATCCGGCTACCCCGGTCACGCCGCCTACCGCGACTTCCACACCTACGACCACCACACCGGCCTGAAGCCCGCGCGGGTCACCGGCCGCCAGGTGCCCTCCGACGCCAAGGCGCCCTACGACCCGGAACGCGCCGACCGGGCAGTGGACGCGCACGTGGCCGACTTCGTCGACGTGGTGCGCCGCCGGTTGTTCAGCGAATCCGAGCGGATCGGCCGCCCGGCGCATGTGGTGGCGGCGTTCGACACCGAACTGTTCGGGCACTGGTGGTATGAGGGGCCGGCGTGGCTGGCGCGGGTGCTGCGGGCACTGCCCGCGGCCGGAGTGCAGGTCGGCACGCTGCGCGACGCGGTCGCGGGGGGATTCGTCGGCTCCCCGGTGGACATACCGCCCAGCTCCTGGGGTTCGGGCAAGGACTGGCAGGTATGGGCCGGCGAGCAGGTAGCCGACCTGGTGCAGCTCAACCTGGAGGTGGTCGACACGGCCCTGAGCACGGTCGACAAGGCGCTGGCACAGCCAGCGTCACTGGACGGGCCGCTTCCCCGCGACCGGGTCGCCGACCAGATCCTGCGCGAGACGCTGCTGACGGTGTCCAGCGACTGGCCGTTCATGGTGAGCAAAGATTCCGCGGCCGACTACGCCCGCTACCGTGCACACCTGCATGCGCACGCCACCCGGGAGATCGCCGGGACACTGGCGTCGGGCCGCCGCGAGGCCGCACTACGCCTCGCCGACGGCTGGAACCGGGCCGACGGGCTCTTCGGGGCGTTGGACGCGCGAAGACTGCCCCGATGACGACCCGCCCACCCCACCACCGCGAGCGTGCGTGTCTGTACGCCGACCCGCCCCCGCGCCTGGCATTCTATGCACGCTCGCATCCGGAAGGGGCACGCTCGCGCTCGGGAGGGGCGCGCTCGTGAAGGTCCTGATGGTGTCGTGGGAGTACCCGCCGGTGGTGATCGGCGGGCTGGGCCTACACGTGCACCACTTGTCGACTGCACTGGCGCAGGCTGGACACGAAGTGGTCGTGCTGTCTCGCCGCCCGACCGCTACCGACCCGAGCACCCACCCGACCTCCGACCACGTCAGCGACGGTGTGCGGGTAATCGCCGCGGCGCACGATCCGCACGAGTTCACCTTCAGCGGCGACATGATGGCCTGGACGCTGGCCATGGGTCACGCCATGACCCGCGCCGGGCTCGCGGTGAAGCAGACCGGCGGGCGCGCCTGGCGTCCCGACGTGGTGCACGCCCACGACTGGCTGGTGGCTCATCCGGCTATCACTTTGTCCGAATACTTCGACGTGCCAATGGTTTCCACGATGCACGCCACCGAAGCAGGTAGGCATTCCGGCTGGGTCGCCGGACCGATCAGCCGTCAAGTGCACGCCGTCGAATCGTGGTTGGCGCGCGAATCCGATTCGCTGATCACCTGTTCGGCGTCGATGCGCGACGAGATCTCCGAACTGTTCGGGCCGGGTCTGGCCGAAATCACCGTGATCCGCAACGGGATCGACGCGGCCCGGTGGCCGTTCGCACCGCGCCGGCGCCGCAGCGGGCCGGCCGAACTGCTGTTCGTCGGCCGGCTGGAATACGAAAAAGGCGTCCACGACCTCATCGCCGCCCTGCCGCGGATCAGGCGCACGCACCCGGGGACCACACTGACCATCGCCGGGGACGGGACACAGCACGACTGGCTCGTCGAACAGGCCCGCAGGCACCGGGTACGCAAGGCGACGAGGTTCATCGGGCGCGTCGACCACCAGCAGTTGCTGACCCTGCTGCACCGCGCCGACGCCGCCGTGTTCCCCAGCCACTACGAACCGTTCGGCCTCGTCGCCCTGGAAGCCGCCGCGGCCGGCGCCCCACTGGTGACCTCGAACACCGGTGGGCTGGGCGAGGCGGTGATCGACGGCCAGACCGGAACGTCCTTCTGCCCCCGCGACATCGACGGCCTGGCGACGGCGGTACGCGCGGTGCTCGACGACCCAGCCGGCGCGCAGCGGCGTGCTCGGGCCGCCCGGCAGCGACTGACCTGCGACTTCGATTGGCGCACCGTGGCCGAGCAGACCACCCAGGTGTACCTGTCGGCCAAGCGCTCCGAACGCCAGCCGCAACCCCGGCTGCCCATCGTGGAACACGCGTTGCCGGACCGCTGACAGCTGCCCAAGGCGCCACCCGCCGCCTGTACGGTCGAGTCGATGAGTCTGCAGTACGCCAGCGTTGTCGGCGCACCGCGCGATGAGGTGTTCGCCTGGCACGGCCGGCCAGGGGCCTTCACCCGACTGTCGCCGCCCTGGTCGCCGATGCGGCTGCTCAGCGAAGCCGACTCACTGGCCGACGGCCACGCCCGGCTGGCGTTGCCCGGCGGACTGCGCTGGGTCGCCGAACATCAGCCCGACGCCTATGACCCGCCGCGACGTTTCGTCGACCAGGTCGGCTCCGACGGTCCGGCGTCGCTGCCGGTCCGGCTGGCCGTCCGGTGGCGGCACACCCACGACTTCGACGAGGTCGACGGCATGCGCACCCGAGTCATCGATCGCGTCGACACCCCGGTCCCGGCGTTCGCGCTGCGCCCGATGTTCACCTACCGGCACCGGCAGCTGGCCGACGATCTGGCCGCGCATCGCCGGGCCGCCGAGAACGGCCTTTCGGCGCAGACCGTCGCCGTCACCGGATCGTCGGGCCTGGTCGGTTCGGCGCTCACCGCTTTGCTGACCACCGGCGGCCACCGGGTCATCCGGCTGGTACGTCAGCCGGCCGCGAAACCCGATGAGCGGCAGTGGAATCCGGATGATCCCGACCCGCAGCTGCTCGCCGGTGTCGACGCGGTAGTTCACCTGGCCGGCGCCTCGATAGCCGGCCGGTTCAGCGGCGCGCACCGCCGCGCGATCCGCGACAGCCGGATTGCGCCGACCCTGCGCCTGGCCGAGCTGGTCGCGCGCAGCGACGACCGGCCGGCTGTTCTGGTGTCCGCGTCAGCGATCGGGTTCTACGGCTATGACCGCGGCGACGAGCCGTTGACCGAAGGCAGCGGCCGCGGCGACGGCTTCCTCGCCGACGTGGTCGCCGAATGGGAGGACGCCACCCGAGCTGCCGAGCAGGCCGGCGTCCGGGTGGTGCAGGTGCGCACCGGCATCGTGCAATCCCCCCGCGGCGGCACTCTGCGGCTGCTGCGCCCACTGTTCAGCGCCGGACTCGGCGGCCCGATCTCAGACGGGCAGCAGTGGCTGTCGTGGATCGGCATCGACGACCTCGTCGACGTCTACCACCGCGCACTGTGGGACACCGCACTGTCCGGACCGGTCAACGCCGTCGCGCCGCAGCCGGCCCGCAACATCGACTACACCCACACCCTCGCGCGCGTCCTGCGCCGGCCCGCGGTGCTGCCGGTGCCGCCGTTGGGGCCGCGGCTGCTGCTCGGAAAGCAGGGCGCCCGCGAGCTGGCGTTGGCGAACCAGAACGTCGTCGCCGCCCGCCTGCAGCAGGCCGGTCACCGGTTCCGCCACCCGGACTTGGAGCAGGCGCTGCGCCACGTCCTCGGGCGCACGCCGGTCTGACTGGGTCGACCGACGCTACAGACTCCGCCGCGCTTTCCGCACCGCGGCGACGGTCTCGGGGTCGGCGTCGAAGTCGACCTGTGCGGCGTCACGGCCCGCGACGAACAACAACAGCTCCTGCGGCTCGCCGGTCACGGTGACCGCCGGACCACGACCCACCGCCGCCAGCTTTTCACCGCGCGGTGTGCGCAGCACGACGTTGGCCGGCGCCTTCGCCAAGGTCAGCCGGCTCATCAAGGCGAGCGGCCGGCGAAGCGCCGTGGCGATCGAGTCGTCGAGAGCCCGCGGCCGCCAGCCCACGGCCGCGCGACGCACGTCTTCGTGATGGATGAACATCTCGCCGACGTTGGCCACCGCGTCGAGCGCCTTGAACGGCGAATACAGCGGCGGCCCGTCGGCCACGAGCCTGACCAACTCGTCCCAGCTTTTCGACCGCGCAAGGCGATCCTGAACCTTTGCGGTGTATCCAGCCAGCGCCGGGACGAGGATTCCGGGAGTCGCATCGAGACGTCGTTCCCGCAGCACCAGGTGAGCCGCGAGATCGCGGGTGGTCCACGCGCCGCACAGCGTGGGTGCGTCCGGCCCCACGGCGCGCAACGTTTCGACGAGCGCCAGGCGCTCCAGCTGAGCAGCGGTCATCGGCTCACGATATGCCGGATATCCCAGCCGGCTGCCGGAAAAAAGTTATACAAAGCAACGTGGACAGTTCACAGATTCGCTGGCCTGAACGGTTCGATCCGCGGCGAGCACCGGTTTTCGTCAGCAACGAGCTCTCGGTGGCCGCCCCAGTGGAAGCCGTTTGGGGATGGCTGATCAGGGCACCGCTCTGGCCGAGCTACTACTCGAACTCCAGCGACGTCGTCCTCGACGGAGGAGCCGATGCGCTGGGCGAGGGCACCACGTTCCGATGGAAGACATTCGGGGTGAAGCTGCGCACCCGGGTGACGGAATTCGAGCCGGTGCGGCGGATCGCCTGGTTGGCCGAGGGACGAGGCATCGAGGCATACCACGCCTGGCTGCTCACCCCGACCCCGGACGGGGGTTGCCACATCCTCACCGAGGAGACGCAGTACGGCTGGCTGGCCCGCTTGGGCAAAGTGCTGATGCCGCACCGGATGCACCGCCAGCACCAGCGATGGCTGGAAGGGCTGTCGGCCACCGCGACGACGCCCCCGCCTCCGCACTCCTGACGTCGGACCGCTGAGCGCAGCGTTGTAGTTACCCACGCTCGGTCGAGCGCGTGACGGGCACCACTGCCCCTGCGGCTAGAGTTTAAGAAAGTTAACCTTTAAAGTATTGAACGGAGTTGGGTGCTTCGGCCGGGCGTTTGCCGCAAGTGTCAACGGGTATGACGGCAGACGTTGAGCCGCTAGCCGGCGGGCACCAGAGCTTGTGAGAGGGGCGTCGGTGAGCGAGTCGCGGGCCTTGACGCGGGGTCTGTCGTTGGTGCCGGTCGCCGAGCGCGAATCCCTGACCAGCGCGTCGTGGGCTGATCCTGGCAACTTCGACGCTTGGCGCTTCGATGTACGCCGCGCGGTGCTGCGGCGGGTTGCGGAATTCGTCTCCCAGCGGTGCGCGCAGGATTTGCGCGGAGCCGGCGTCGCGGTCGCCGGCGACGTCTTGATGAACTTTGTGTCCGGCGGCAAGTGCCTGCGTTCGACCTTCATGTATCTGGGCTGGCTGGGCGGCGCGGTGCCCGGCGATGCGGCTCTGACCGCGGCCGCCAGCCTGGAGTTGCTGCACGCTTTCGCCCTGCTCCAAGACGATGTCATGGACGGCTCGGCTTCCCGGCGCGGGCGTCCCGCTGCGCACGTCCAATTCGCGCACTGGCACCGCGACCGGGGCCTGTCCGGGCCGGCGGGCAGATTCGGCGAGTCGGCGGCCATCTTGCTCGGTGACCTGTGTCTGATCTGGGCTGAGCAGATGCTGCGCGAGAGCGGCGTCGATCGCCGGGCGCTCCGCGAGGCCTGGCCGCGGTACGACGTCATGCGCACCGAGCTGGCGGTAGGGCAGTTCGCCGATCTGGCCGGCGACGTTCGCGACCTTCCTCCGTTGGAGGCGGTGCTGGACGTGGCTCGCCGCAAATCCGGCAACTACACGGTGCGCCGGCCGCTGGAGATCGGCGCGGCGATGGCCGGCTGCGACGAGCAGACGCTGACAAAGCTGGGCCGTTACGGCACCGCGGTCGGAGAGGCTTTCCAGCTGCGCGACGACGTGCTCGGCGTTTTCGGCTCCACGTCGGCCACCGGCAAGCCCACCGGTGGCGACTTGATCGAACGCAAGCCCACCAGCCTCGTGGTGGCCGCACACCAGCTGGCCGATGGCCCGACCCGCCGTCAACTCGGGGAGCTGATGCACGGCGACGAGCTCGACGACGACGCGGTGCAGCGCTGGCGGGCACTCATCGTCGAGACCGGCGCCGTGGAGTGGATCGAGGAAATGATCACCGATCGTGTGGCGTCGGCCCGAAAAGAGTTGAGCGACACGCGAATCGACGAATCTGTGCGATGCGCGCTGGCGAACATGGCCGGCGTCTGCACGGAGCGCGCGCAATGACGCGGCCAGGCCCGGTAGCGTGCGCGTGATGCGCACCGTACCGGGACACACTGATCACGTGGTCGTCGTGGGCGCGGGCCTGGCCGGCCTGGCCGCCGCGCTGCATCTGGCCGGGCGCGGCAGGCAGGTCACCGTCGTGGAACGCGAACCGTGGCCGGGCGGGCGCGCCGGGCGGGCCGACATCGACGGCTACCGGTTGGACACCGGCCCCACGGTCCTGACCATGCCCGACATCATCGATGACGTCTTCGCCGCCGTGGGTGAGACGCGGGCGAGCCGGCTCACGCTGCTGCCGGTGGACCCGGCCTACCGCGCCACGTTCTCCGACGGCAGCGCCCTTGACGTCTGCGCCGACGCCGACCGGATGGCCGCTTCCATCGAGCAGTTCGCCGGCGCGCGCGAAGCCGCGGGATACCGGCGGCTTCGCACGTGGCTGACCCGGCTGTACCGCGCCGAGTTCGACGGTTTCATCGCACAGAACTTCGATTCACCGCTGTCGCTGCTGACGCCGAATCTGGCGCGGCTGTTGATGATCGGCGGGTTCCGCAAGTGGGACACCATGGTGCGGCGCTACATCGGCGACGAGCGGCTGCGGCGGGTGTTCACCTTCCAGTCGCTTTATGCCGGTGTCGCACCGAAGGATGCGCTGGCGGCCTACGCGGTGATCGCCTACATGGACACCATCTCCGGCGTGTACTTCCCCGCCGGAGGAATGCGGGCGCTACCGGACAGCCTGGCCGCGGCAGCCACCGACGCCGGCGTGCTGTTCCACTACGGCGAGAAGGTCACCGAACTCGAGCGCACCGGCGACCGTGTCGTCGCGGTGCGCACCGACGGGGGCCGGCGCATCGCCGCTGACGCGGTGGTGCTGACCACCGAGCTGCCGCGGACGTATTCACTGCTTGGACATCAGCCTCGTCGCCTGATGGCGCTGCGGCCGTCGCCGTCAGCGGTCGTCGTGCACGTAGGTTGTCGCAGCGTTCCCGCCGGCATTGCGCACCACACCATTTCCTTCGGTGCCTCGTGGGACCAGACGTTCACCGACATCATCGGCGACGGCCAACTGATGCGTGATCCCTCGCTGCTGGTGACTCGGCCCACAGCCGGCGACCCGGCTCTCGCTCCGGCCGGGCGTGACCTGCTCTACGTGCTCGCGCCGGCGCCGAATCTGCAGCATGCAACGATCGACTGGTCGACTACCGGTGACGCCTACGCAGAGCAGATCGTCGACACGGTCGCCGACCGCCTGCTGCCCGGACTGCGCGGCGACGCCCGGATACTGCAGGTCACCAACCCCGTCGACTGGGCGCGCCAGGACATGGCGTTCGGCACCCCGTTCGCGCTCGCCCACACCTTCGCCCAGACCGGACCGTTCCGGCCGGCCAACACCGTGCGCGGCGTGTCCAACGCGGTGCTGGCCGGGTCGTCGACGGTACCGGGCGTCGGGGTGCCCACCGCGCTGATCTCCGGGCGGCTGGCCGCCGACCGCATCACCGGTACGGTCACTCGGCCCCGCTCAGCTCCGGGTACCGCCGCGACCACCGCCGCCACTGGAGTGCAGCTGCCGTGATCCGCACAGAGTTGCACGCCGCCGGCATCGACGACCCGCAGTTGCGCGAGGCGTACCGGCGCTGCCGCGAGATCAACGCCCGGCACGGGCGGACGTTCTTCCTGGCCACCCGGCTACTGGCACCGGATCAACGTCCACCGGTGCACGCGCTGTACGGTTTCGCGCGGCACGCCGACGACATCCTCGACGACATGACCTCCGGTCTGCCCACCGATGTGCGGGCCGAGCGGCTCCAGCAGCTCTCCGAGCGTTTCTTCACCGGTGGCGACAATCGCGAGGACCCGGTGCTCGCGGCTGTCACCCATACCGCACGTCGCTACGGAATCGCCCCGGAACTGTTCGACGACTTCCTGGCCTCGATGCGGATGGACTTGACCGTCACCGACTATCCGGACCGCAGCTCGCTCGACCGGTACATCAAAGGATCCGCCGAAGCCATCGGCCTGCAGCTGCTTCCGATTCTCGGCACGGTCGGTCCCGCCGACGAAGCCGCCCCCTACGCAGCCGCGCTGGGCACTGCCTTTCAGCTCACCAACTTCCTGCGCGACGTCGACGAAGACCTGGTGCGCGGGCGCGTGTACCTGCCCGCCGACGAACTGGCCGGCCACGGCGTCGACCGGGAGCTGTTGATGTGGTGTCACACCCACCGGCGCACCGACGAGCGGGTTCGCCGCGCACTCGCTGAGCAGCATGACGTCACCCGGGGTGTCTACCGTTTCGCCGCTGGCGGGGTACCGCTGCTCGCGGCGCGCTCCCGCCCCTGTGTGACAGCGGCTTTGACGCTGTACTCAGAGATCCTGGACCGGATCGAAGCCAGCGACTTCGCGGTCTTCAATCACCGGGCCAGCGTCGGCATCGCGCGACGCCTGAAAGTTGCCGGTGCCGGTCTGCTCCACTCCTGGCGGGCGCGCGCTGGCGCGTCCGGTGACCGCGGAACCGGTGCCAGATGACGGGCCGCTGGCAGTACCTGGTCGTGCTCGCCGCCTGCCTGGCGATCACCGTGCCGCTGGAGGTGTTCAGACCCGGCGTGTACCGCCGGCCACGTCAGCTGGCCCGTGCGGTGCTACCGGTCGCGGCGATATTCCTGGTGTGGGATGAATTGGCGATCGCCGCTCACGTGTGGACGTACAACCCTGCCTACATCATCGGCCGGTACCTTCCGATCCGGGTGCCGATCGAAGAAGTGCTGTTCTTCCTGGTCATCCCGGTATGCGGTCTGCTGACGTACAACGCGGTGAACGCCATCATCGAGCGGGTCGAGGACCGGTGACCGGCTTGGGCTACACCGTGCCGGCCGTACTGGCCGCAGTGGTGGTCTGCGCTGTCGAGGTTGCGGTGTTGCGCACCGGCCTGTTCCGGCGCCGCGCCTACTGGCTGTCGATGCTGATCGTGTTCGGGTTCCAAAGCCTCGTCGACGGCTGGCTGACGAAGCTGAGCGCGCCCGTAGTGATCTACAACAGCGCGCACATCACCGGCCTGCGGTTTCCCTTCGACATTCCGGTCGAAGACTTCATTTTCGGGTTCGCCCTGGTCACCGCCGTACTGCTGCTCTGGGAGCGCCAACGTGAGCGTGGGTAACACCGGCCTGCCGCGCGGCGAGGTGCCGGCCGCCTTCGACGTCGGAGCCGCCGCGTATGACCGGCTGGTCGGCGCGAACCCCGGCTACCACACCCATCTGCGCCGCTCGGCGCGCCGCATGCAGATCCCGGACCGTGGAAAGGGATTACGGCTGTTGGACGCCGGCTGCGGAACCGGCGCGTCGACGGCAGCGCTGCTCACGGTCGCGCCGGAAGCTCAGATCGTGGCCGTCGACGCATCGCAGGGAATGCTCGACACCGCCCGGGCCAAATCGTGGCCGCCGTCGGTGCAGTTCGTGCACTCACCCATCGAAAAGCTCGCCGAGCACGGCGTCAGCGGCCCGTTCGACGCCATTCTGGCCGCCTACCTGGTGCGTAACCTGGCCGACCCGGACAGCCAGTTGCGGGCGTTCCGGACGCTGCTGCGGCCGGGCGGCACCCTGGCGGTGCACGACTATTCCGTGCGGGATTCGCGCGCGGCCACTGCGGTGTGGCACGCGGTGTGCTGGGGCATCATCATTCCCTCCGGCTGGCGGCACACCCGTGACACCACGCTGTACCGGCATCTGTGGCGCAGCGTGCTGTCTTTCGACGGCGCCGACCGGCTCCGCCGACGGCTGAGCGACGCCGGGTTCACCGCGGTCCGCAGCGAAACCATGCCCGGTTGGGAAAGCAACATCGTGCACACCTTCGTCGGGATCGCACCGGGATGACCGACCGGCGCCAACACACGATCCCCGCGCCCGGTGGGCTCGCGACCGCGGACACCTTGTCACCGCGGCCGCGGGCAGTCGTCGTCGGCGCCGGCATCGCGGGCCTGACCGCCGCGACCGGATTGGCTGAACGCGGCGTCGGCGTCGAGGTCGTGGAACGCGAGCACTATCTCGGCGGCCGGGTAGGCGGCTGGACCGAGCAGCGCGACGGCCCAGAAGGCACCGATCTGGCGATGAACCGCGGATTTCACGCTTTCTTTCGCCAGTACTACAACCTGCGGGCATTGCTGCGCCGCGTCGACCCGCAGCTGTCCATGCTCACACCGGTCGACGATTACCCGCTCATCGACGGCGCCGGCCGGCGTGACACCTTCCGCGGCCTGCCCCGGACACCGCCGTGGAACGCGCTGCTCTTCGCATTGCGCAGCCCCACGTTCCGCTTCAGCGACCTGGCGCGAATCAACGCCCGCGCCGCCGCGCCGCTGGCAGCGGTGTCAGTGCCGCAGATCTACGACGACCTCGACCACACCGACGCCGAGACCTTCCTGAAAGCGATCAATTTCCCGACACCCGCGCGGCATCTGGCCTTCGAGGTGTTCTCCCGCAGCTTCTTCGCCGACCCCACCCAGCTGTCGGCCGCCGAGCTGGCGACAATGTTCCACATCTACTTCCTCGGCTCCAGCGAGGGCTTGATCTTCGACGTCCCGAACGCGAACTACGATGTCGCGCTGTGGAACCCGCTCAAGGCACTACTTAGCCGGGCGGGGGGTGCGGTTCCGGCTGGGCGCCGAAGTGACGGGCATCGCAACGCGTGATGAAAGCGGATCGGAGAACGCCTTTGCGGGTGCGGATCGGTTCGGGCGAACACCTCGACGCCGACGCCGTGGTGCTGGCCACCGACGTCACCGGTTTGCAGCATGTGGTGAAAGCGTCGGGTGATCTCGGCGACCCGTCGTGGCGGGCCGGCATCCAGCGGTTGCGCACCGCGCCGGCATTCGCCGTGCACCGGCTGTGGCTGGACCGACCCGTCGCGCCGCACCGGCCCGCATTTCTGGGCACCGCCGGCCACGAGCCGATCGACAACATCAGCGTGTTGGAGCGCTACGAGCGCGAAGCCGCGCAGTGGGCGCAGCAGCAAGGCGGCTCGGTGGTCGAATTGCACTCCTACGCACTGCATGACGCCGTACCGGCCAACGCCATGCTCAGCCGGCTGCATGAGATCTATCCGGAGACGGCCGACGCGAAGGTGGTCCGCGAACGCCTGATCTACCGCAACGACTGCCCGTTGTTCGCCCCGGGCACCTTCGCGGACCGGCCGCACATCGCCTCACCGCAGCCGGGGCTGGTCCTTGCCGGTGACGGCGTCCGGGTCGACTTACCGGTTGCGCTCATGGAGCGTGCGGCGACCAGCGGCTGGTCGGCCGCCAACCACCTGTTGGCACAATGGGGGCTTGCGGGTCATCCGCTGCACACCGTCGCCAACGAGGGCCGATCTCCGCTGCTGCGATGGCTCGCCAATCGAGAAAGGCAGCGCCGGCGATGAACATTGGGGATCGTATGCGGCGACACTGGCCCAAAGACTGGCCGTTGCAACTGATGGCGCCGACAAGCTGGGCCGGTCAACGCCCGACGTACCGCGAAGCGAAACCGGCGATCATCGAGGCGGCGTTGCGCCGCTCCCAACATCGACCCAACGGCAACTGGTACGTGTTCGCCGAAAGCCGGTCGCTGCGCGCCGGTCGCGCACTCGGCACCCGGGTGGCCGGCGTCGAGATCGTCGCTTGGCGCGGCCAGAACGGCGAACTGTCGTGTCGGTCCGCGCAGTTGCCCGCACCTCGGGGCGGACCTCGCCACCGCGACCGTGCACTGCGGTGCCCTGATCTGCCGCTGGCACGGGCTGGCCATCGACGGTGACTTCGACGAGTTCGGCTGGTCGGCGTACCCCAGCTACGACGACGGTGTGCTGAGCTGGGTCCGCCTGGACGCCGCGGGCGGTGAGGCGCCGCTGGATCGGCCGGTGATGTCCGCCCGGCCGATCGGCGAGACCTTCGCTGCGGCAACGCAACTGGTCGGTACCTGCGAGCCGTTGGACATCATCGCCAACCGGCTGGATCCATGGCACGGCGCGTGGTTTCACCCCTACTCGTTCACCCGGCTGGAGGTGCTGACCACCCCGACCGAGGAAAGCGACCGCTTCCTGGTCGCGGTGACCTTTCGCATCGGCCGGCTGGGGGTGCCCGTCGTGGCAGAATTCACCAGTCCGCAGGCCCGCTGCATCGTCATGCGCATCGTCGACGGGGAAGGCACCGGCTCCGTCGTCGAAACCCACGCGACGCCACTGTATCTCCGGTTCCGACGGCCGACCGCGCACCGCGGTGACCGAAGCAGTCATCGCCCAGTCCGACCGCGCGGGCTTCAAGCGGGCGCTGACCGCGGCTCCCCTGATCAACCCCCTGATGCGGTATGCGGCCGGCAAGCTGTGGCGCGACGACTTGGCCTACGCCGAGCGGCGCTACCAGCTGCGCGCCGGCACGCCCTAGCCGCGCCGGCATGAAGAGAAGATACGCGCTGGCCGTCGCCCTGATCGTCGGCGCACACTTCGGCTACCTGCTGTACCTGCCCAGCGGCGGGTTCCTCGCGCTGCGCTGGCCGCGCAGCATCCTGCTGCACCTGCCCACCGTCGGATGGGGGGTGTGCGTGACAACTCTCGGGTTGCCGTGCCCGCTGACCAGCCTCGAACAGTGGGCCCGGGTCCGGGCGGGCATGAACCCGCTGCCCAGTGCCGGGTTCACCGAGCGTTACGTCGCGGGTGTCTTCTACCCGTCGCATGCCACCCGCACCGCGCAGGCGCTGGCTTTCGCCGCGGCGGCCTTTTCCTGGGTGCTGCTGGCGTTCAGACACCGTCAATCGGCGTCGCGGCCGTCGCGGCTGCGGTCGTAGGCGCGCGCCCGCAGACTCGACGAGCCAGCCCGGGTACAGCTGCACCCCCGGTGCGGTGTGCAGGACCGGGTCGAACGCCACATCCGAACCGTGCGGGGCGACGAGCAATCCGTGCAAGGTCAGCCGCGCCAGCTCTTCGAATCGCGCTGCGCCGCGGGCCTGATCGAGGGCGACCTCGATCGTGCCGTGCTGCAACTGGTTGCGAACACTGTTCAACGACACCCCCGGGCCGTCGATGTCGGTGGTCACCCGTGCGCGCAGCCACCAGTTGCCGCCGCTGGTAGCGCAGCGGCATCAGACTGGTCAGGCTGTGCCCCGTCCACGAGGTGACCGGGCGCAGTCCGACGGCCCGGCTCAGCACACCGGAGCCGGCGGAGGCCAGCAGGATGTCCCACGCCGCACCGTCGTCGGTATGCGGCGGAATGCGCACAGCCAGCCCGATGATGTCGGGCACCAAGCCCGGCGTCCCGAGTGCCTTGGATACCCGGCCCACAACGTCACACGACGGTATCGGCAGGCCGAAATCCGGCGGCGCGGTCCGCTCGATCGAACCCTCGACCAGCAGGCCGTCCGGATGGAACACCCGGGCATGCCGAAGAGCAGAACCCCAACGAAACGGCGTGGCGGCAAGATCGGTAACGCTCATCGACGGCGGGTTCCCCTTCACCGAATCAGGCAAACTGCGGCCGGTGACCCGCCAGCTCGTGATGTGCCCACCGAATTGATCCGGTCGAAGCCGCTTAGCCGTTGTCCGGTGGGGAACTCTGGCCGCTATGGGTGACGGCATCAACGGCATCATGCTCACTGTCGACCGGTTGATCGCGGCACCACCGCAAGCGGCGTGGCGGCTGCTGGTCGATCTGGACGCCTGGCCGCGGTGGGGTCCGCCGATCCGGCACGCCGAACTTGATCCGGCCTATCCGGAACTCGGCCTGCATGCGACCGGCACTGTGTACACAGTGCTGCCCACCGGCGTGCCGTTCGTCGTCACCGAGTTCGACCCGGGCCGGTTCTGGTCGTGGACGGTGGCCGGCGTTCCGGCCACCAGCCACCGGGTGGATCCGGTCGACGGCGGTACGCGCGTCACCATGGCCGTGCCGTGGTGGTCAGCGCCTTACCTCACGGTGTGCTCGATTGCGTTGCGGCGCATGGAGAAAATGCTAACCAGCCCGCAGTAGCTCTGCAGCGGTCCGGCGGCCACTGACCAACGCCCCCTGGATGGATGCGGTGTCACGGTGATCACCGCACAACCAGATCCCGGTAGGCGTGCGCACCGGCCGGCGCACACTCAGCGGCGGCAACTGCGCCGGCAGAGCTTCGCCGATCACGTGGCGCGTCACCAGTTCCCAGCCCCCGCCGTCCGCACCGAGGATGTCGGCGGCGTGCCGGCGCGTCACGGTCTCCGGCGGTGCCGTGCCGTCAGGACCGGGTAACGCCGACGCCGCGATCAGGTGCCGGCCCGGCGGCGCATATGTCGGTGCGACCGCACTGATCACCGCCGCGTTGAGCACCGGTCCCTGCGCGGGTGCTCGTCCGTCGACCCACAGCAGCGTCTCGTGGGGCGGCGTTTCGTCGCTGGCCCACCAGTCGGTGACGACGCTGTGCATCTGCGGTGCCGCTTCGCCGGTCAATTCCGCCGCTGTCGTCGGGTCGGCGGCGACCACCACGTGCCGTGCCCGCACCTGGTGATCACCGTCGGTCACCCGCCAGCCCGCCGCGTCGCGGTCGATACGAATAGCCCTGCGCTGAAGAGCTATTCGGCCGCCCAGCTCAGCAGCGAGCAGTAGCGGCAGGGCCTGCATGCCCTCGGCCGGCAGCGCGGGCACACCGAGAGCGAAGGTGCGCGCGAGCAACAACGCGAACGCGTTGGAGCTCGATCCGGTGTCCTCGAGCAGCACTCCGGCCAGGAAGCGATCGATCACCCTGCGCACCTCGCCGCGAACGCCGGCCCGGTGCAGCGCCTCCGCGAGGCTGACATCGGGGTGGCGCGGCGATTTGAGGGATCTGGGCCGCAGCGCCGGCGCGGCCCAGCGCGTCACGGCCAGCAACTCACGCGGTCCGACGGCTGCCTTCCTCAGCATCGGAATCAGCCGGCCGGGGTGGCGAAGTGGATGAACATACTGGGCAGTGCCCTCGTCGCGGCGGACGATGACTCCGGCCCCGAAGTCCTGCAGGCGCAGAGCCGAAACATCCACTGCCCGCCGCAATTCGGAATAGGCCGGGTTCAGCACTTGAAAGCCGCGGTCACACCGGAAGCCGTCGATGACGTCGGTGCGCACCCGGCCGCCGACCGATTCGCCGGCTTCCCACACCGCCACGTCACGGCCGGCTGATGCCAGCACAGCAGCGCAGCGCAAGCCGGCCAGCCCAGCGCCGATGATCAGAACTTCGTTGTCGTCCACGTCAGCCACCTGCAGTGCGTCACGGCGGACGGTTCCCCAACCGCTGTTGTTGAGCCACCACCTCGTCGAGGTCTTTGAGCCGCTGCATGCCGGACAACGCCCGAGACATCCGGCGATTGCCGGCGAGCCGTTCGGCGTTGCGGGCGAGAAAAGACCAGTAGCCGCCGGTGAACGGGCAACCGTCCTCGCCGACACGGTGATTCGGGCGGTACCGGCACCGCCCGCAGTAATCACTCATGCGGTCGATGTAGGCGCCACCGGCGGCGTAGGGCTTCGTGGCCAGCAGCCCGCCGTCAGCATGCTGAGACATACCGATGACGTTGCCGATCATCACCCAGTCATAGCCGTCGACGAAGCTGCGGTGAAACCAGTCGGCGACCGCGCCGGGGTGCCAGCCACGCTGCAGTGCGTAGTTCGACAGCACCATCAGCCGCGGTATGTGATGCACCCATCCGTGCTCTCGCACGTCGGCCAGGACGTCACTGAGGCAACGCGCCGCTACGGCGTCGGCGTCGAGATCGTCGAACCACTGCGGGAGCTGCGTGCGGGCCGCCAAGCGCGTTGCGGTGGCGGTAGGCCTCACCGAAGTGCCAGTAGCTGTGCCAGATGTAGTCGCGCCAGCCGACGATTTGCCGAATGTAACCCTCGACGCTGGCCAGCGAAGCCTGCCCGCGGCAGTACGCGTCCTGAGCTGCGTACGCACAGTCCAACGGGTCGAGCAGGCCCAGGTTCATCGACGCCGACAACGCGCTGTGGGCCATCCACGGGTCGGCCGAGAGCATGGCGTCCTGCTTCGGCCCGAACTGGGGCAGCCGATCCCGGAGAAACACCTGAAACGCCTGCTGGGCTTCAGCGGTGGTGACGGCGAATTCGCGCGGGCCGTCATAACCGACGAATGACGCCTGCCCGTCGCGTTCCCAGCGATCCAGATCAGCGCGGACCGACTCGTCGATTTCGTCTTCTTCCGGCCACCACGGTCGCGGGACATCCATCTGCGCAACGTTTTTCGGTGGAGGTTCCCGATTCTCGGCGTCGAAGTTCCACCGGTTGGCGACGGGTTGGCTGCCGTCCATGAGCAAATCGAAGCGGCGGCGCGAATCACGGTAGAAGTTCTCCAGCAGCAGGCTGCGTTGGTTGCCCGCCCAGTGCTCGAATGTTGCACGATCAGTGCAGAATCCGCGCTCCGGCAGCACCTCGACCGTCGGCAACGCGTGTACGAAGCGTTGGGCCGCCCAGGAGGTGGGTCCGCAGACACTGATCGGGTCGCGCACTTGCTCGAGGGCCTCGCGATAGGTGCCGGTCTGAAAGAACTGCGCTTGTTCACCGAGTTCGGCAGCGCGGTGGCGCAGCGCCGAAAGGACCAGATGCGCTTTACGGCGGTGAAAGCGCCGGCGCCCGAAAACGGCCCGCGATTCGATCAGCAGCACGGGCTGACCGGGATCGTCGAGGAAAGTGTGGGCCCAGTTGGTCGGCGAAACACCAACGCCGGTCAACAGAAGTCATGGCCCTCATCCGCTCGTCAGACGTCGGAGTGCACCGTCTGGCCGGTTCCGCGCACCGCCGACAGGTTGCCGGGTGCAGGTTTGCCAAGCTGTGCGGCAGCCACGCCGATGCTGCGGGCAATGCCGGAGAACACGGCGTACCGAAGCGGCAGGCAAGCTCGCCAGAACAACTCACCGCTGAGGCCGTGCGGCTGGAACAGCACCCGTTGCCGAAGAACAGCGCCGTGATCACCGTGCGCGCGCACCGACAACTCCAGCCACAGCCGGCCGGGCAGCCGGGCCGCCGCCAGCAGCCGTAGCAGATGCGGCGGTTCGATCTGCTCGACACTCCATCCGTTCAGCGCCGCATCGGGTTGCAGCCGGTGAGATTGCCGACCACTGCGACGGGCGTGGCCGCGCACTTTGCCGGTCCATCCGCGCACCGCCCACGCCAACGATGGCGCCGCCCGCCGCTTCCTGCGCCGACCGATCTCGACGATGGTCGCTTCAACTGCGCGCCATAGGGTTTCAGGATCAGTGCGGACTTCGAGCTCACGCAGGTCCTGATACAACGAGCCGCCCGACCACTCCGGATCGGTGGGCAGCGGGCGCGACGGCGCCGCCTCGGCGTCGGGTCGCGACCACCGGGTGCGCAGCTCGTCCTCTCGCGCACGCCGGCCAAGCGAGCTCGACGGACTCCTCGTAGGGAGTGAGCCCGCCCTCCGGATCGGGGATGTAGTCGGCGATGTCGTGTTCGGCGCAGACGACGTCGTTCTCCAGCGAGTCCATCAGCGACGCCGCCAGTGCGCGCGGAATCGGCGTGACGAATTTGACCCAGTGCGACGACAGCCGCGGTGTGAGCACCGGTACCGGGATCGCGAACCGGCGCGGCAAGGCCGCCACCGCAGCGTATCGCCGGCTCATCTCGGTGTAGGTGAATTTGTCGGGCCCGCCGATATCGAAAGGTCCGGTTCACCTCAGGCGGCAGAGAGGCGGCGTTGACCAGGTAGTACAGCACGTCGCGCACCGCGATCGGCTGCACCGTGGTGCGCAGCCAGCGCGGCGTGATCATCACCGGCAGCCGTTCGGTCAGGTAGCGCAACATCTCGAAACTTGCCGACCCCGCACCGATGATGACGGCCGCGCGCAATTCGGCGGTGGGAACGCCGGATTCCAGCAGCAACCGCCCCACCTCGGCACGCGACGCGAGGTGTTTGGACAGATGCTGGTCGCTTGGCGATGATTCCGCCCATGTACACGATCCGGGACAACTGGGCGTCAGCCGCGGCTTGGGCGACGGTCGAAGCGGCCCGGGCGTCGGTGTCGACGAAGTCGGACTTCAAGCATCGAGTGCACCAGGTAGTACAGAACTTCTTGTCCGTCCAGTGCCTGCCGCACCTGGTCGCGTCGGTGACGTCGCCCTGCACCACGTCGACCTGCTCACGCCACGGCACGTCGTCGAGCTTGGCCGGAGTGCGGGCCATCACCCGCACCTCATGACCGCCTGAAATCAGTGCCGGAACCAGCCGGGTACCGAGGTACCCGGTAGCGCCCAAAACGATGCAACGCATCGCTGCCCCCTCCGCTACAGCTGAGCTATTTCATCAGCTTAATAATTAAGTTTATTGTGTCAACTGGTGACGGTATGGCGTCGCTGCCGCTGCTTCGGCAGCCACACTCTCGCCAAGCGATTGCTTACCCGCACAGCGGGTAAACCATGTCCGATCCGCGACAGATCACTTGCCGGCAGCAGAAAGGATGACGATGGGCTGACAAAGACTTCAAAAAGGGCGACAAGGTGCAGTGGAAAAGTCACGGTCAGAACGTGAAAGGCACTGTCGAAGAGAAAATCACCGGCGACAAGAAGCGGGCGGACGAAAAGTCCGCGCCTCCAAGGAGGAACCGCAGTACCGGGTGAAAAGCGACAAAAGCGGTGCCGACGCGGTGCACAAGCCGAATGTCGCTGAAGCCTGACAAAAAACAGTGACACAGCTGAATCTGGGAGAGCATCGATGCCTTCTGACGACGACCAAGACACCTGGAAAGCGTTCCGCAACGCCGTCAACATGACGGCCTCCGAGCTCGAAAAATGGCTGAAGACGGACAAATCCAAAGAAGTCGGCCAGAAATCCGGGCGACCACGAATCCACCGGACATGCCAGTGGACGACGCATCGTCGCGATATCTGAAGTCGAAGAAAAGCGAACTGACAGAAGACGATTACGCCCATATGCGCAAGGTCGTCGGTTACGCCAAGCGGCACCTCAAACAGCGACCCTCCGGCGACGTCCGAGACAGCAGATGGCGGTACTCACTGATGAACTGGGGTCATGACCCGGAGAAGAAGTAAGGTGACCGTTCGCTCTGACCCCGACCCCAAGAGCCGACCGCAAGTCAGGCGTCCGGCGGAGCTGGGTGCGCCTCGGGGTGTTCGTTGAGCCACTCGGCTTTGAGGTTGCGCACCCGTCGGCGTTGGGCATAGAGCCAACTCGAGGCGATCACCGCCGCCAACACCGCGACGCCGATGCAGATCTCAGCCGCGTGGTAATGCTGGCTTGCTGAAGTTGCCAGGCCGAGAACGAATGCGATGACGGCGAATACAACGAACACCAAGCCCGGCATCGCCGCAGTGTTCTTCATGTTCTGACCCGCATGCGCACGCGTTGTGCGATGATGGTCGATAGGGTCTGCTGCGTTGTCACCCATGACTGAGTTCTCCTGCCCAATAGGAATCGGACCAATGCCCGGAGACGGCTGTCAGTGCTCGCCAGTCCGCCTGGAAGTTGCTTAGGGTCCCGGCGTCACCGATTTCTGCTTCGGCGCTACCGCCGCGAACACGGTCGGTGCAGGCGATCTGCGGACACCGCTTCATGACGAGGCGGTTACCCTAAACCACGATCGCACCAACCGCTCCCGCAGTCGTTGGCCGCACCAATTTCAGCGTGATCTTGGCCTCAGTGCGAGCCTGTGCCCGCCTTCATCACGACTGCTACAAGTCAGGGCGGCGGCGCGCCGTCGGGACCGCCATCCGGCGGCGGAGCAGGCGGCGGCACGTTCCGGTTCACGCCGGCGTGCGGCCTGGCGTGCCGACTGCAGGAAAGCGAACGTTGCGTGCAACCGCAGTTGAGGCCGATGATGCATCCGCCCCCGCCGGCCGGCTGCACCTGAATCACACCGCCGGCCCTTCCGGGCTCGGCAGCACCGGGAACCGGTTGTGGCGCTGGAGCAGACGTCGCCCCGGACACACTGGTGGAAGCGTTTGCCGCGAAGAACGGTGTCGAGCCGGCGGGCGGCTCCGCGCCGCCACCGACGTAGGCGGCGCCGAAGATCAGGGCCGCGCCACCCCCCAGCACGATCGCCATTGCGCGTTGCTTGACCGTCATGATCTCAACCCTGGTGGATTCACATTCCCCATTTCGACGCGATTTCCCATCTTGTCACACCGATGGGATGTTTAGGGGCCGAAGGCCCCTGCGTAGCTTGAAAGGATCACAATGGCGGCGCGGCTGGTGAGCCGACACCTCGTTGCGCATCGATCGTGCGGCCTTTCGGCCGCCGGCCAGCTGCGGGACCGGCCCGTGGTCAAACCCCGGTTTTCGCAATAGGTTTCGACTGCAGCCGGGAAGGCAGCAGTGCTCCCCAACTCGCCACCACGTCGGCGCGACGTCTGGGTCAGCGCGCGACACCGCGTCGTCTCTCGCGGCGAGTTGTTACAGCGTCTTAACCGTCGGAACTGCCATTCCCGTTGCGGTGTCCGTTGCTGGATCCGTTGCGGTGTCCGGTGCTCTTGTGATTGCCCGAGCCGTTGGTGGATCCGTTGCCGGATCCGTTGGTGTGCTGGCGTTCACGCAGCGCGGTGAGGACCCGCTGTTCGCCGGTATGGGCGGCGCGACGCAATGCGGCGTCCTCGCCGGCGGGGTCGGCACGCAGTAGGCTGCCATGCCCGGGGGCACCGGCCGAACCTAATCTGTTCATCTTTTTGGGCAGCGCGGCGCCTTGGTAAGCCAGCGGCAGCGGGTGTCCGCGGTCGTCGACGGGACCCAGCGGCTGATGCAGCTCTATGTAGGCGCCGTGCGGCAGGCGCTTGATGATGCCGGTCTCGATTCCGTGCTCGAGCACCGCACGGTCACTGCGTTGCAGAGCAACACACCAGCGGTAGGTCGCGAAGTAGACCAGTGGCGGCACGACCAGCATGCCGATGCGCCCGGCCCACGTTGTGGCGTTGAGCGAGATGTGGAACTTGTAGGCGATGATGTCGTTCATCGCGCTGTAGGTCAGCACGATGTACAGCGCGATCGCCATTGCTCCCACCGCGGTGCGCACCGGCACGTCACGCGGTCGTTGCAGCAGATTGTGGTGCGCATCGTCTTTGGCGAACCGCCGCTCCAGGAACGGATACACCGTCAACAAGCCGAGGATCACACCCATCAGCAGCGCCACCCAGACCGGCTGCGGAACGGTGTGATGACCGAAATAGATCTCCCAGGGCGGGAAGATGCGGATCAAGCCATCGGTCCACATCATGTAAAAGTCCGGCTGCGAACCCGCCGACACCTGAGAAGGCTTGTAAGGACCGAGGCTCCAGATCGGGTTGATCTGCAACAAACCGCCCATCAGGCCGAGCACGCCCACAGTCAGTGCGAAGAATGCTCCGGACTTGACCGCGAACACCGGCATCACCCGCACCCCGACCACGTTGGTCTCGGTACGCCCGGGTCCGGGGAACTGGGTGTGCTTCTGGAACCACACCATGGCCAGGTGCACTCCGATCAAGGCCAGCATGATCCCGGGAAAAAGCAGGATGTGAATGGCGTACAACCGTGGCATCAGCACCGTGCCCGGGAAGTCACCGCCGAACAACGCCCAGTGCAACCAGGTGCCGACCACCGGAATGCTCATGGTGATACCGGACAGAGCGGCCCGGATACCGGTGCCGGACAGCAAATCGTCGGGCAGCGAGTAGCCGAAGAAGCCCTCGAACATCGCCAGAATCAACAGCAGCGACCCGATCACCCAGTTAGCTTCCCGCGGCCGGCGGAACGCCCCGGTGAAGAAAACCCGCGCCAGGTGCACCATGATCGACGCGGCGAACAGCAACGCCGCCCAGTGATGCACTTGACGAACAAACAGCCCGCCCCGCACCTCGAACGAGATGTTCAACGCTGATTCGTAGGCCTTCGACATCTCCACGCCGCGCAGCGGCTGATACACACCGTTGTAAGTGACCTCGGTCATCGACGGGTCGAAGAACAACGTGAGGTAGACGCCGGTCAGCAGCAACACGATGAAGCTGTAAAGCGCGATCTCGCCCAACAGGAAAGACCAGTGCGTCGGGAACACCTTGTTCAGCTGCCGCCGCACCGCCGCCGACGGGTGATAGCGCGAGTCGATGTCGTCGCCCTGGCGCGCCAGCACCCGACCGACGTCCACACTCGGCGGACTCAATTTCAAGCTCAAGTCGTGCGTTCCCAAAAGTTGGGCTCGTCTTGGTCGGTGAGGCGACGGGCCACCGTGATGACGGGCGTGTTGGACGCTTGCGAGCGCCGCTTGAGTAACTCGAATGCCGCCTCGGCATCGATATCGAAGCGCTCCATCAACATGCCTTTGGCCTGGCCGATCGTGTCGCGTGAGCTGAGCCCTTGTTTGAACTGCTGTTCACGGCTCAACATGGTCCAGGTCAGCGTCGTGTACGCGGCGAACACCAGCCCCAGTCTCGCCGACTCCGCACTGAACGCCCGGACGTCTTCGGAGTACAGGTTCAAAGCGGCCGAACTGCGTCGGTGAGCAAACAACTGCAATGACAACATCGAGCGAATCGGAGTGACTGCCACCGCTTCGCGGCAGTACCGCGGCCAGCGGCCATCGGTATTGAGATCGTCCACTTGAACCAGGCGATCGCCCCGCGCCGCCGACAGACACGGCCCTTCGTTGTAATTGCGTTGGATGTCGTCGAGAACTGCCGGGTAACGATCGGTAGCTGCGACGGTCTCGATGTCACCGACCCGCTTACTGACCGTGATGCCCGCGTGCGCAGCGCCGGGAACAAGTTGAGTCGCACTGGCGGTCAACTCGTCAAGCGTCGCCTCCAGGTCAGAATCGCTGCCGACCTGAGTTTGCAGATCGCGAACCAGATCGCTCATGCGAAGTAGGATCGAGCTGGCTAGGTCCGGCGGCGCCGAACAGCTGTGCTGCATCATGGAGTCCCCTTCGCGCCTAGAAAAGCGGTCGCGACCGCCACACCGACGGTCGCGGACGCTTCAACTCCGCCCCAGAGCCAAGGTCCTGTATTCCATCGTGAACCTGTCCGCAGCAGCGAACAATTTCACGAACTTAATAATTAAGAATATAGAGCAAGCCCTGGATTGGCAACGACAGCATCGCGGTGACTTCAGTCACCTTGAGAACGTCAGCGTCCCTTGCTGGTGGATGGTGCCGCTGCACTACCGGCTACCAGCCGAACGAGCCGGGCCCGCCTTTGAACGGTCCGGTGATCCAGCTGTTGACCCAGCCGCCGTAGAAGCCACCCGGTTGTGGTGTGACCCGTTCACCGTTCACCGTGCAGCGGTCGACCTTCGCTGCCATCACCGCGATTGCGCCGGCGATGTCGGCGTATCGCGGGTCGGGCTGCTCATAAGTCCATGCGGCGCCGGCCGCCTGTCGGGCCGCCGTCACCAAGTCGTAGTAAGCGGCCCGGCCCTTCCATTCACACCACGACGACCCACCGGCGGGCCGTAGGACACCTTCGGCGAAAGCGTCGCGAGGCAGGTAGTAGCTGGGTGGGTGACTGGTTTCCAGCACCCGCCAGGCCCGCGTCGTCGACGCGACGACCTCGCCGCCCAATTCGACGGTGATCGAGCCGGCGAATCGCTCCAGCCGTGGCGGGCGAGGATATTGCCACACCGACTCCTGCCCCGGGCCGGGCACATCTGGCTCAGGCCACGCGTTCATGACTCGTCCCGGGCACGGCGGATACGGATCGGCCCGCGTAACTGTCGGTCCGGATCGCGCACCACGCCGCCTTGCAGAATCTGCACTTCTCCGGCTCGAGCCAGCACGACTGCGATTTCCCGGCTCTGCGTCATCAGGTCACGCCAGTTGTCGCCGCCCACCGCGCGGGCGGCATCGGAGGGACAGATGCTCGCCGCCGGCGCGCGGTGCTGGGTCAGCGCCAGAATCGCCGCTCGCAACCGCGAGGCCACCGGCCCGTCGCCCAGCGCGGCCTGCGCCGCTGCCGCCGCCGGCCCCGTCGCATCGGCGAGCCGAGACAATTCTGCGTGCAGCCGGGTAGATCCAGTTGGCATAGTGAAAGGTTAGGCGGATAGCGATCCGCCGGGCGCCGCCAGCATCGACGCGCCACGGGCCAACCACCATGGGAGTGAGCATGCCGGAACATGATGATCAGGTCCGCCACTTCCCCTACCGCTACGACGCCCGTACGGCGCCGCTGTGGGGGGCGTTTCGCTTGTGGCCGGGCCGGCAGGGTGTGACCCTGACCGACGACCGTCGTCTGGTGGCCGTTTACGGACCCTTCCGGGTCGAGGTTCCGCTGTCGCAGATCAACGGCGCGAAGGTCAGCGGGCCGTATCGGTGGTGGACGGCCGTCGGCCCCCGATTGTCCTTCGTCGATGACGGTCTCACGTTCGGGACCAACGCCCACGCCGGTGCCTGCATCCAATTCGAGCCACGCATCCGCCGCGTCATCGGCTTTCGCGATCATTCGGCGCTGACCGTCACCGTCGCCGATCCCGACGCGCTGGTCGCCGCGATCAAAGACTCCGCGTGACGCGCCGCGTTGCATACAATCATCGATCGACCGGTGGGGTTCGCCCCGGTCTCACATGATCGGTGTGTCGCCGAGAAGGATGCGGTTAGGTGGCCGGACGCGGCAGGCAGGCACCGCTCAGCCGAGCTGAGCTGGAGAAGCTGATGTCGGCCGACATGAGGGCAGTAACAGCGCAGTCCGACCGGATTGGCCGTTACTTCGCCCGTGGAAACGACGTGAGCGGCGGCGACTTTCACGCGCTGCTGCACATCATGGTGGCCGAAACGGCGGGCAAACCGCTGACACTGGCTCAGTTGCGCGAACGGATGGATCTGTCGCCGGCGGCCATCACCTACCTCGTCGACCGAATGATCGAGGCGGGGCATATCCGGCGTGACGCCGATCCGGATGACCGGCGAAAGTCGCTGCTGCGCTACCAGCCCAGCGCGATGGCTTTGGCCCAAGACTTTTTCGGCCCGCTGGGCGTCCATCTGCGCCGTAACTTGGCGGGGCTCGATGACCGGGACCTGGTGGCCGCGCACCGCGTGCTCATGGCGATGGTCAACGCGATGTCGAATTTCGAAACCGAATTGCTGGACGGCCGGCCGGTTCCGGCCGTGGATGCTTCTGCACCCACCGATCGACGCGGCCGGGTCGCCCGGTAGTCGCCAGTGCCGACGCTGCTCATTCGGCGGCCAGTTCACCTTGGCGCCCGCGCGAGAATGCGTTGTTCGATCAAGTCCGCCCCGCGGGCTACACCTCCGGTCGCGCTGAACCCGGCGGCTACCCGGCGGGCGCCCTCGACCATCGTCATCGCTTTACGGACCGACTCGCGCAGTCGCGCTGCGGTGAGCTTTTTGGCCGGCAACCGGGTGCCACAGCGCGCTACTTCGACGCGCCGTGCGACTTCGGCTTGATCACGGGCGAAAGGCACCGCGCAGACCGGCACTCCGCGGTCGAGTGCTTTGACGGTGGTGCCCATCCCGCCGTGCGTGACGGCGCAGCTGGCGCGTCCGAGGAGCATGTCATGCGGGATGAACCGGCACACCGTGGCGTTGGGCGCTCGGGGCAGGTCCGGTGGGATTCCGGCGGGAAAGGTGGCAATCACGTGAACCGGTTCACCGGCCAGCGCCTGTAAGGCCGTCGACCCCAGCACCGTATCCGCCTGCCTGATGGACGAGGTGTTCACCAGCACGATGGGCCGTTCGATGGCGCGCACCCACGCCGGCGTGGGCGTCGGGTCAGGCTGAAAGGTGCAGGCACCGATGAGGTGCACGCTGTCACCCCACCCGACGTGCGGGTACTCGAACGGCTCACCACCGACCGCCAACAGCAGCGGCGGGCGCCGCATCAGATCGTCGACGCTGCTTACGGCGGGCACGCCCAGTGCGGCGCGAACGGCGTTGACCCGCGGCAGAATCGGTCGATCGAACAGATAGCGCACGAACGGACGCACCGACGCGTCGCGGACCTCACCGACGATGCCCCGTAGAGGCCGAAGACCGGGGCCGAAAGGCGGCACCCCGCGTGCCCGCAAGTACGGGCTGAAGGGCGAGAACACCACCCAGGGAATGCCTGCCGCTTCGGCGAATGATATTGCGCCCCAGCAGTTCGCATCGATGATGAGAGCATCCGGTCGCACATTTCCGACCGCGGCGGCGAGGTCGTCGACCTCCAGCACCGCCCGGCGGCACAGCACATCGATGGACATCTTGAGCACTCCCAGCGCACTGTTCGCCGTCCAGTCCTGCCCGACGATGGCCTCGATGCGGGGGTCGACCGGCTCGGTGTGCAGCCCGACCCCCCTCATCCGGGCGACCTCGGCGGCCATCGTGCGCAGGTGTACGTCGTGACCTCGGTCCGCCAGCTCCCGCAACAGCGCACCAAGGGGCAGGAGATGCCCGAGTGCGGGCGAGCCGTACGCCAGAATCACCGCCATGTTCTCACAACCGCAGTTAAGGAGACGGCTCGACGCCCGCGGTGCGCAGGGCGGTCAAATCTGTTGCGCCGCAGCCATGTAAGCAGATTTTCAGTTCATCGACGAAGCGCTGGAGCCATTCCGCGGCGGCATCGGCGGATTCGATGGCTAAAGCCAGCAACGGCCGTGCCACTGCGACTACGTCGGCGCCCAACGCGAGCGCCTTCGCGGCGTCCATACCTGAGCGGATTCCCCCGGACGCCACCAGCGGAATCGTCGGCAACGCGGAGCGGACCTCGACGATCGCACGTGCGGTGGGCACACCCCAGTCCGCCAGGTCTGGGTGACGCAACCGGCCGTAACGAACGAATTGCTCGACGCGCGACCACGATGTGCCACCCGCCCCGGCAACATCGATGGCAGCAACAGGCAGATCGCCCGCTGACTGCACCAAATGCGCAACGGCCGCGCCACCGATGCCGTGGCCTACCTCCTTCAGCATCACGGGGTACGGCAGTGCCGCGGCGACGTCGCGTAGCCGGTCGAGAGATCCGGAGAAATCGGTGTCACCGTTGTGCTGAACGGCCTCCTGCAATGGATTGGTGTGCACTGCCAATGCGTCAGCCCCCACCCGGCCGAGCGCCTTGGCGACGTCAGGAATGGCCGACTTGGTCAGTTGGGCCAAACCAATGTTGCCGAACAGCAACACATCTGGAGCCACGTCCCGCACGCTGAAGCTGTCAGCCGCCCGCTCACCGAGGACGCTGTCCAGCATGATCCGCTGCGATCCGAGCATCATCCCGATGCCCAGCCGCTGCGCGGCCGCGGCGAGGTTGCGATTGATGGTGCCCGACATATCTGCGCCGCCTGTCATCGCGCCGATCAGTACCGGAGCCTCCAAGTGCACGCCGAGGAAGGTCGTCGACAGGTCGATGTGCGCCAGATTGGTCTGCGTCAACGCGTTGTAGGGCAGCCGGTAGCGCTCCAGGCCCGTCGTCACGCCGCAGTAGGAGACGGCTTCTTCGAGGCAAACGTCGATGTGACGGCGCTTGCGCGTAGCGATCTCCGGTTGGTCAGGCGTCATGCCGGTTCGTTTCTGTTCTCCATGTGCAGACCACTGGTGTCGCGACAGCCACAAGCAACCACTGCGGCCGCTAGCTTTCCGCGCCTTTGAGCTCATCCTGGTAGCGCCGCATGGCAGTGATCAACGCGGTGAATACCCGATGGCCGGCGGCTAAATCGTCGTCACTGAGTTCGGCCATCGCAGCTCTGGAGTGCATGCCGAGCGGGACGAAGAACGCGCGCGCCGTGTCGAACCCGGGTTCGGCGTAGCGCAGCACCACTTTGCGGCGGTCGGCTGGATGCGTTTCCCGGCGCAGGTGACCGGAGTCGATCATCCGGTCCACCAGGTAGGTGATTGCCGCCCCGGAGAGTCCCATGAGTTGCCGAAGGTCGCCTGAAGTGATGGGCTCTCCGGCGGTTTCGCCCACCATGACGTGCAGCAGCGCCCGGAAGTCGGTGGAGCGCACATCGTGCGACGCAGCGAACAGCCGACCGATTTGGTCGGATTCCGCGGACAGCACGCGTAGGTCAGCCGAAATCATCGACTCGAGTGCTCCACGATCGGTTACTTGCTCGTCAGTGGCCATGGCGGTATCAGCATATCCGCAAAATCCTGGTTCATTCAGTTGATTAACACTTAAATTACTGAAATGATGGTCGGGTGGTTAGTTGCGGAGAATCCATCAACAGAAGAACGCTTTCCGCGACGACGGTCGCGGTCGCCGCTGCCGCGGGTGCGGGCACCATTGCCAACGTTAAACAGCAACCCGTCTGGTACGCCCGATTGCGAAAGCCGCCCTACGTGCCGCCCAACTGGGTGTTCCCGCTGGCGTGGACCTCCTTATATACCGACATCGCAGCCACCTCCGCAGTCGCCATCGACCGGTTGCGTGCTACCGGCCAACGGAAGGCGTTGCGGCAGTACATCGGTGCCCTGAGCATCAACCTGTTGCTCAACGCTGGCTGGAGCTGGCTTTTCTTCAGGTATCGCAAACTCGGATTGTCGGCTGTGGGCGCCGGGGTCCTGACGGTCAGTACGGCAGACCTCACCCGCCGGACCGCCGAAGCCACCCCGCGGGCCGGCTTGGCGTTGCTGCCCTACCCGCTGTGGTGTGCTTTCGCCGCCCTGATGTCCTTGCGCATCTGGCAGCTCAATCGATGACCGCTGTTCTGTGGTTTCGGCGTGACCTCCGGCTGCGCGATCTGCCGGCGCTGCAGTCGGCCGCCGCCGAAGGCCAGGACGTGCTGGCGTGCTTCGTACTTGATCCGCGACTGGAAGCGACGGGCCCGCGCCGGATGCAGTTCTTGTGTGATTCGCTGCGGCGACTGGCCGACGACTTGGACGGCCGGCTGCTGGTGGCACGTGGGCGACCGGAGCAGTTGATCCCGTCGATCGCCGAGCACGTCGACGCGTCCGCGGTGCACGTCTCTGACGATTTCACGCCGTTCGGACGGCGCCGCGACGAGCGGGTGCGCGAGGCGTTGGGTCACGTGCCGCTGGTCGCGACGGGCTCGCCCTACCTGGTGTCGCCCGGCCGGGTGACCAAAGACGACGGCACCCCTTACAAAGTGTTCACGCCGTTTCTGCAGCGGTGGCGGAACACCGACTGGCGGGCGCCGGCGAAGACGGGTCCGGAGTCGGCGCGCTGGGTGGACCCGGCGAAGCTGACGGCCAACGGCGTCAAACCCACCGAGATCCCTGATCCGGGTGTGAACCTCGACCTGGCCGCCGGTGAAGCGGCCGCATTGCAGCTGTGGGCCGAATTCCTCGAGCAAGGAGTCGACCGCTACGCCAAGGACCGCAACCGGCCGGACCTGCACGGCACCAGCCGGATGTCTGCGCATCTGAAGTTCGGCACCATCCACCCGCGAACGATGGTTGCCGACCTGAACCTGCGCCGTCACGGGCCACAGGCTTATCTGCGGGAACTGGCTTTTCGCGACTTCTACGCCGCGGTGCTGCATCACTGGCCCCACAGCGTGTGGTGGAACTGGAACGAGGAGTTCAACGCGATCGAAGTCGACACCAGCGCCGACGCCGAGCGCCGCTTCGAGGCCTGGAAAGCCGGCCAAACCGGATATCCGATCGTCGACGCCGGCATGCGGCAACTGTCCGGCATCGGATACATGCACAACAGGGTGCGGATGATCGTCGCGTCGTTCCTGGTCAAAGATCTCCACCTGCCGTGGCAATGGGGCGCCGGCTGGTTCTTGAAGCAATTGGTCGACGGCGACATGGCCAACAATCAGCACGGCTGGCAGTGGAGCGCGGGTTCAGGCACCGACGCCGCGCCGTATTTCCGGGTGTTCAATCCCACGACGCAAGGCGAGAAATTCGATCCGTCCGGCGACTACATTCGCCGCTGGGTGCCTGAGCTCGCCGAGGTCGCAGACGTCCACTCCCTCAATGGCGAGCGGCCGGCAACATATCCGGCGCCGATCGTCGATCACCGCGCCGAGCGGGCAGAAGCGCTACGCCGATACCAGAACATCTGATGGCCGCGGGCCGATCAGTGCGCGGCCTTTTTCCGTTCGATGTCGGCGAGCGCTGCGGCCAGCTCGGCGCGCTGAGCCGCCGAGGTCTCCCAGGCCAGTTGGCGGTTCTTGACCACCTTGGCCGGTGCGCCCACCGCGATCGAGTAGTCCGGTATGTCGCCTTTGACCACGGCGTGTGATCCCAGCACGCAGCCCCGCCCGACCGTGGTGCCGCGCAGCACCGTCACCTTGGTGGCGATCCAGGTGTCCGGCCCGATCCGCACCGGGCTCTTGATGATGCCCTGGTCCTTGATGGGCAGGGTGATGTCATCCATCCGATGGTCGAAATCGCAGATGTAACACCAGTCCGCCATCAGCACGGAATCACCGAACTCGACGTCGAGGTAGGCGTTCACCACGTTGTCGCGGCCGAGTACCACCTTGTCGCCGAACCGCAGCGAGCCCTCGTGGGCGCGGATGGTGTTCTTGTCGCCGATGTGCACCCAGCGGCCGATTTCCAGCTGAGCGAGCTCAGGTGTCGCGTGAATCTCGACGCCCTTGCCGAGGAACACCATGCCCCGGGTGATGATGTGCGGGTTGGCCAGCTTGAACTTCAGCAGTCGCCAGTAGCGGACGAGATACCACGGCGTGTAGGCCCGATTTGCCAGCACCCACTTCAACGACGCCACGGTGAGGAAGCGGGCCTGACGGGGGTCGCGCAGTAGTGATCCGCGCCAGCGGCGATGCAGCGGCGCGCCCCACATGCTCGTCATGGCGGGAAGCCTAACCTCTTGACCAGACAGCCACGAGCTACCCTCCACCAGTACTCGCCGGCCTTGCCGCCACGCTTGGAAAGGAACTGGGACCACCACTGTGTTCTGGCGACTCCCCCGCTGTCGTCCGCCGAATGTGCGGGTTACGCGCGAGAAAAGCGGGATCGATCGCAGGAAGTCTCACACTGGTCGCATGGCGGGGACTGGGGTGCTGCCGCGAGGGCGTTCGGCGCTGCGGCGAGGGCTTTCGGTGCTGTCGGCGGCTGCTCTCGCCGCCGCGCTCGGCGGCTGCGGCAACACCGACTACTGGGTCAACACCGCCGCCGCGCCCGGCTGGCCCGCTCAATACGGCGACGCGTCCAACAGCAGCTACACCGCGACCGCCGGCGCGACTTCGCTGACTTTGCGGTGGACGCGCTCGGTGAAAGGTGAGCTGGCCGCCGGCGCGGCACTCAATGCCCGCAACTGGGTTGGGCTCAACTCGCAGACGCCTGCCGGGTGTTCGCTGATGGAGTGGGAGAACGACGAGAACGGCCGGCAGCGGTGGTGCACCCGGCTGTTCCAGGGCGGTGGTTTCGCCAGCCCGCTGTTCGACGGCTTCGACAACGTCTATGCCGGTCAGCCTGGAGCGATGCTGGCCTTCCCGCCCACTCAGTGGATCAAGTGGCGCCGGCCGGTGATCGGCATGCCGCTGACACCGCGCTTCCTGAGCAACGGACAACTGCTCGTGGTCACCCATCTCGGACAGGTACTGGTCTTCGACGCCCACCGCGGCACCCTCGTCGGCAGTCCGGTGGACCTCGTCGACGGCGTGAACCCCACCGATTCGACGCGTGGGCTGTCCGATTGTGCACCGGCGCACCCGGCTTGCCCGATCGCGGCCGCTCCCGCCTTCTCTGCGGCGGGCAACCTGGTGGTCACCAGTCTCTGGGCGCCCGAAGCGAAGGCCGCGATATTGGTGGCATTGAAGTACCACCCTGGTCAACACCCGTTGCTCACCCGCGAATGGACAAGCGAGGCAGTCGGCGCCGGCGTGCTCGCCAGTCCGGCACTGTCCCACGACGGCGCGACGGTCTACATCAACGGCCGAGACAACCGGCTGTGGGCGCTGCACGCCGCGGACGGCAAACCGAAATGGTCGATCGAGTTGAAGTTCCTGGCGCAGACGCCGCCGGCGGTGCTGCCGTCCGGGGTGGTGGTGTCCGGCGGCGGCCCCGACACCAGGCTGGTTGCGGTCAAGGACGCCGGCGATCACGGCCAGCAATTGTGGCGCCGCGATGACGTCAGCCCGCTGTCGTCCTCGAGCCTGGCCGGAAGCCACGCCGGCTACGCCGTCGTCGCCGGTGGACCTGGACCCGGGTCGTCGGGCCTGTCGCTGCTCGTCTTCGATCCGGCCGATGGTCACACGATCAACGGCTACCCGCTGCCGGCGGCGTCCGGCTACCCGGTCGGGGTGTCGATAGGAGCCGACCGCCGGGTGGTGGTCGCCACCAGCGTCGGGCAGGTGTACAGCTTCGCGCCCTCGTGAGTCCAGCCGTGGCGCGATACTGAGTCCGTGCCGATCGATGATGACGCGATGCGGGAAGCGCTGGCCAGATACAACAACCAGGGCCGTGCGACCCGCCGCCGAGCCGATCTCACCGCGACCATCGTGCTACTCGTCGTCCACGGCATGCTGGCCTGCGGAACGGCGTTGGCGCTGTTCGTTTCGGTCGACACTGACGCCTGTGCCCTTTTCCACTGCGCAGACCAACCTTTCTTCAGTGCGGCGTTCGGTGCCGCGGTGCCGGCGGCCGGCCTGGTCTTCGCCGCGGACCTGGCGGTGGCCGTCCGGCGGATCACGCGGCGGAAAACTCGCGTTCGTCGTGCCGCTGATCGGGTGCGCTGTGCAGATCGCCCTGGCTTTGGTGACCTACACGACGATCAGCGAAGCGGGGCTGGGTTGGTGAGGTTCTACACCGTCAGTGGCGGCAGGGCGTTGCGTGGCACCCGCGCCTGGCTGGTGCCGGCGACGGACGGCAACAGCTCGCCCGGTGCGAAGTAGAAGATGACGTCGTCGTCGGTGATCGCGAAGTTCTGGTAGTGCGCGGGGTCAAGGCCGGTGCCGGGCGAAATTGCTGCCCCGGGACCGTTCTGGCCGACCTCGCGCTGCACGATCGGGTAGATCGCGTCCAGTGGTTTGCTGCCGGGTGCGAACAAATTGTCGAAGGTGACGGGCTGACGCTTAGCGATGTCGTAATTGAAGCCCTTGTACGACGTGGACGGCCGGGGGCCACCGAGGTCCTCGAACACCTTGAGCATCACGCTTTGCGTGCCGCGCGGCGGCTGGCCGGAGTGGAACTGCTCGGCGGTGACCTCCATCTGATAGGGCACATCGCGGGCGCCGGACGACTGCGCCACGTTCACGAACCCGTCTCGGTTCTGCGACAGGAAATCGGTGAGGGACTGCTCGTCGGGGTAGTCGGTCGGATAGGTCATGTTGAGCAGGTAGCCGGAGTTCGTCATGGACACCAGGCACAGCTGACCGGACTCGATGGTTCCGCCCAGGGCGGCGCAAGACGGTTGCGCCGCGGCAGTCGGGCAGGTCAAGCCGGGCACGGTGGACGCGACCGCCAGCATTGCGGCAGCCACCATGTTTCGCATCGGATTTTGTCCTTGCAGACTCAAGAAGCGGGAAGGCACCCGGAACGACTGCTGCCAGCCTACCTTGGGCCTACCCAGAGGCTTTGCAGACGAACGCGCGCACAGCACCGCCGCGCCCGGAGCCGATCCGGGTGATGACGACGGCCAGCGACTGACTGCCCCGCAGCCGTAGCCGTGGCCGAATGACTTCCGGGTCGGCCTGCTCGCCACGGACACCGCGCACCAGAATCTCTACCGCGCCGCAGTTCAGCGCTGCCAGTGCCTGACGCAGCCGCTTTTCGTCGAAGGGCAGTTGGTCGAGGACTTCGAAGCCGCGCACACCCGGCGGCAGCCGGTCACCGGACAGGTAGGCGATGTGCGGGTCGAGCTGCCACAGTTCGTGCCTGGCGGCGTAGTGGCGAACCAGGCCGGCTCGCACCACCGCGCCGTCAGGGTCGACGATCCAACGTCCCGCGGGGGCAACCGGGCAGTCATCCGGATCGGCGTCGGTGATCTGTTCGCCGCGGTCCAGCACAGTGGCCCGGCGGCGCACCCCCGGCGGGACGAGCCCCGTCGACCATAGACACGCTTCACGCACCGTGCCGCCGTAGGACGTCAGCTCTATCTCACCGTGAAAACCGAGCCGGCTCAGCTGCTCGAAGTCGATGCCGGGAGCACATTTGACGACCAGGTGGCGATCTCTGTACGTGTGCAGCAACTGGTCCAGCGCAGGTCGGTAGTCGCGCGGGTTGAAGCGACGCCGCCCACCCGCGCGCCGCGCGGGGTCGGCCAGCACGACCGTATCGCGGGTCACCGGGCGCAGCGCGTCGGCGCGGCACAGAGTAACGCCGGGGCCCAGGTTGTGCTGCGCCATTGCCAGCCGCAGCGGATCGACATCACTGCCCATCGCCGACACCGCCGAGGCGTGCAGCGCAGCCAATTCGGTGCCGATGGAACAGGTCACGTCGTGCACGACGTGACCAGGTAAGGCATCGGCCAGCCGTCTCGCCCGGTGCCGGGCGACCGGCGCAGCGCTGGCTTGCTGCAAGGCTTCGTCGGTGAACAACCAGTCGCCGGTGCCCGGCAGTTTGACCGCTGCCCGCCGCCGCAACAGCGTGGTCTCCACCAGCGCCGGCGCCCGGTCTGCGAATCGGGCTCGCACCGCCGCGGTGTCGGCGACCCGGGTGGTATCCGTCCATGCGAATCCGGCGACGGCCTCCAGGGCCGCCGCACCCTGACTCGGACCGCAAGAAGCTGACGTCGCTACGGCTGAAACCGAATCCGGCGTTCAGGTCGGCACAACCCCGGTACGCATGACGATGTGAACAGCTTTGCCCTCAGAAATGAAAGAGACGGCACCACCGCCGTCTTCGCCACCCTAACAACGGGCCGGGGCAGCCGGTGATTAGAAGGCGAGCCCGGACATCCAGTCGGTCAGGAAGTTACTGACGTCTGTGGCGAAGCTGCTGAAATCTGTCGCGGCCGCGCTCTCACTCGACAGCGACGGCAGGATGTCGACCAGAAAGTTGCCTTCGGTAGCGGCCGTGGAGCTGAGGTTGTTGCCGAAGACGGCGCCTAGGTCGAAACTTCCGATGAAACCGGCGAAGGCGGAGCTGTGGTCACCCAAGACCGAGCCGAAATCGAAGTTGCCGTTTCCAGTTTCGGCGGTGCTCCCCGACGTGCCGAACGGGTCGAAAACCAGGGCGCCATCGTTGTGGCTGGCGACACCGCCTTGGCCGGGCACGTCGTAGAAGACACCGGCCTCGGCGTGCGCGTGCGTGCCGACCGCGGACGCCCAGTCGCCGTTGCTCAACACACCGTTGTCGCCGCCGACGCCGGCCATGCTGCTGGTGCCGTCGGCAAAGGCGCTGTCGAAGTTGCCTTGACCGGCCGAGGCGAAGCTGTCGGTTCCGTTGGCCACAGCAACGTCGAAATGGCCGGGCACCAACGGCTCGCCGAAGCCCTCGCCGGCGCCGGAGTTGGCTTGGCTGCCTGCGCCCGTGGCGATCGCCAGATCGCCCAGCCCCGAGTTGGCGCTTGCGGTGCCGTCCTGGAACAGCGTCGTCCCGTTGAACGAGATCGCTATGTCGTTGAGATCGAACGCAAACGGATCGACACCGCTGTCGGCCGATGCCGTCCCCGTGCTGGCCATCGCCGCGCCGATGCCCAGCCCTACCGTCAGCATCCCAACCCGACCGAGACGACGAGCATTCTTCATTGGTGTCCCCTTCCGCCACCGCATCTCGACTCGTTGGACCGTGCGCCGGCCGACCCGAACCTTAAGAAACACTGAATGCCGCGCACGTTTTTATCAGCGAACGTGAGAGATAGCCTGCGTCTGATCCGTCAGAACGAGAACAACCCCGAACCGATGTCAGTCAGGAAGCTGCCGACATCTGTAGCGGCTGCGCTTTCACCGAACAACGACGGCAGGATCTCGACCAAGTTGCTGCCAGTGTTGGCCATTGCGTGCAGATCGTCACCGAAGACGCCGGCCAAGTCGAAATTGTGGAAGAAGGTGCCGCCCGACATGGCGCTGCTGCCCACGGTGCCGAACGGGTCGACGATGAAGGCGTTGTCGAAATTGCCCTGAGAGGCCTGGGCAGTGATGTCAGCGGTGTGGCTGAGGTTGCCAAAGACGTTGGCGCTGTCGAAGTTGGCGAAGTTGCCGCTGGCGGCATCGCCCTGGCCCGCTAACGCGGCGACTCCCTGACCGACAGCGCTTGCCGAGTCGTTGCTGCCGGCACCAGCGTCGGCGAAGGCGCCGTCATCCGGGTCGGTGTTGGTGCCGCTGGCGGCGCTGGCGGAGTCGAAGCTGCCCCCGCCGGCGAACGCCCTGGTGCCTTCGCCTTCGGCGTCGGCGAAGTTGAAATTGCTGCCGGTGGCGCCAATCGGGAGGGTGGCCCCGGCATACGCACTAGCTCCGTCGGTGGCAATGGCGGAGTCGCCGAAGCCGCCAGTGGCGTTGGCAAAGGAGCCGTAACCGATGGCGATCGCGAGGTCTCCCGCCCCGGAATGCGCGAAGGCGCCCTCGCCCAGATCGAGCAGCGTCATCCCGTCCGCCGAGATGTAAATACCAAACGGATCTGCTGCGGCTGCACTGTCCGCACCTGACAGCGGGTCAAGTCCAGCCAAGAAGTTGAACGGGTCCGTAGCCGAGTCGGCCGAGGCGATACCCGGCGACGAAGCCACCGCCGCGCCGATGCCCAACCCCACCGCCAGCATTCCCAGCCGTCCAACACGACGAGCGTTCCTCATTGGTCTCCCTTTCGCCACGACGATCGAGACTGATTACGGTTTGTGCTGCCGACCGAACCTTAACAAACACTGAGCGAGATGTGCCGGATTCACAGCAATCAATCTGATCCAGCCGGAAAGAAAGCCGGCGTCGGGTCTCGCAGCGTTGGTTCACCCGCCGCTGTGCGCTCGGCCCGGCGCCAGTCGTCGCGGCTTCCGCAGCTGTCAGAACGAGAACAAACCCGAACCGATGTCGGTCAGGAAGCTGCCGACATCGGTAGCGGCTGCGCTCTCACCGAACAACGACGGCAGGATCTCGACGATGTAGCTGCCCGTGTTAGCCATCGCGTGCAGATGGTCGCCGAAGACGCCGGCCAGGTCGAAGTTGTGCGGCAAGCTGTCACTGATGCCGCCCGAGATGGCGGAGCTGCCCGCGGTGCCGAACGGGTCGATCACGAAGGAGTTGTCGCTGCTGCCGCCGGTGGCCGAAACAAAGGGCAAAAACACCCCGGTGGTGGGCGCGCTCAGATTGCTCAGCAAGGTGGCGCCGTCGAAGTTGGCAAAGTTGGTCAACGTGCCCTCACCGGCGCTGGCTGTGATTTCTTGGCCGACAGCGCTGGCGGAGTCGAAGTCACCGTTGAAACCAGAGAAGGAGTGCGCGCCGTCGAGTGCGATGGTGTTGTTGCCGCTGCTGGAGCTGGCATAGTCGAAGCTGCTGCCGGTGGTGCTTGTGGTCGCAACCGTATTGCCGGCGGTGGCCAGGCTGCCGATGCCACCGGCGCTGGCGAAGTCGAAGTTGTTGCCGGTGGCGCCGGTGGCAGTGTCACCGGCGACGGCCGTGGCACCAGTGCCGGCGATGGCGGAGTCACCGAAGCCGCCCACTGCGTGGGCGGTGGAGTTGGCACCGAAAGCGATCGCGAGGTCCCCCAGCGCCGAGGTGGCGTGCGCGGTGCCGTCGCCCAGATCGAGCAGTGTCATCCCGTTCGCCGAAATCTCCAGATCGAACGGTGCCGCAGTAGGTGCCGTTGTCGCGGCGGACAGCGGGTCAAGCCCAGCGAAGAAGTTGAACGGGTCGGCAGCCGAGTCGGCCGAGGCGATCCCCGGCGCCGCGGCCATCGCCGCGCCGATACCCAACCCCACCGCCAGCATTCCCAGCCGCCCAAGACGACGAGCATTCTTCATTGGTCTCCCCTCTCGCCGCGGCAACCACGACTGACTGGCGGAAAGTGCGGTCCGACACGACACCTTAACAACTACTGAGCGAAATGTGTGAAATTCACAGTAAAGCGGAGTTTGTACGGCGCCGAGGCAAGCCAGCGGTCCCTGGGTCAATGACACGTCCCCGGGAAGAAGAAGATCTTCAGAAGGCGAGACCGGACGTCCAGTCGGTCAGGAAGTTGCCGACATCTGTGGCGAAGCTGCTGAAATCTGTCGCGGCCGCACTCTCACCGGATAGCGACGGCAGGATGTCGACCAGGAAGTTGCCCTCCGTAGCGGCACTGGAATTAAGGCCGTCGCCGAAGACGGCGCCCAGGTCGAAACTCCCGGGGAACCCGGCGAAGGCGGAGCTGTGGTCACCCAGGACCGAGGCGAAGTCGAAGTTGCCGCTTCCGCTTTCGGCAATGCTGCCCGACGTGCCGAACGGGTCGAACACCACGGCGCCGTCGCTTTGACTTGGAAGGTAGCTTTCGCTGGCAGGGTCATAGAAGACACCTGCTTCGGCGTCCGTGAGCGGGCCGATAGCCGAAGCCCAGTCGCCGTTGCTCAAAACGCCGTCGTAGCCGCCGACGGCAGCCACGCTGCTGGTGCCGTCGGCGAAGGCGCTGTCGAAGTTGCCTTGCCCGGCGGAGGCGAAGCTCTCAGTTCCATTGGCCACGGCAATGTCGAAGTGGCCGGGCGTCAACGTCTGGCCGTAGGCCTCGCCGGCACCGGCGTTGGCTTCACTGCCTGCGCCCGTGGCGATCGCCAGATCGCCCAGACCCGAGTTGGCGCTTGCGGTGCCGTCCTGAAACAGCGTCGTGCCGTTGAACGAGACCGCTATGTCGTTTAGGTCGAACGTAAACGGATCGACAACTGTTTCGGCCGAGGCGGTCCCCGTGGCAGCCATCGCCGCGCCAATCCCCCACCCCACGGCCAGCATGCCCATCCGACCAAAACGAGCGATCACCATGAGACTTCCTTTCGCCGACCGCCCAATCGCTTGCGCAGTGAATTCACACCGCAGCCGCTTCGAACCTTAGCAGAGACTAAGATTAGATGTGAAAAATCCGTGATTCCCTCAGGTTGGCGAGAACAGCGCGGCCGTGCTGAAAGCCGGCCGCGCTTCAAAGCGAAAGCGAGGTCGGCATCCGGCAGGGCGAGCACGTCTCGGGCGCTTGGGGAATGATGTTCGCTCCTTCCTAAGCTCCGACCGCCTGAGAACCGTCACGCGTAGAACCGCTTCGCCCGGAAAACGAAAACGCGACGGCGGAACCGCCGGGCACGGCCCCCAACGGGCCACCGTCACCGTCGCGCTGCAGACGATGACCGCCGACCCGGTAAGAAGGCAGTGAACCCTAGAACAACGACGGCAGGATCTCGAACATGTTGCTGCCGATAGCGGTGGCATGCAGCATGTCGCCCAAGGCGCCGGCGAGGTCGAAGTTGCCGGGCGCTCCGCCAAGCACGCCGCCGGCTTCAGCGCTGCTTCCTGCGGTGCCCAACGGGTCGATGACGAAGGCGTTGTCACCGCTGCCCAGTCTGGCGAAGGCCTCAGTGGTCGCGGCGGTGGGGGCGCTTAAGTTGCCGAAGGCGAAGACGGTGTCGAAGTTGGCGGGAGTACCAGCATTACTGCCATCGCCAGCAATGACCCCTACTTGCTGGCCTATGGCGCTGGCCGAGTCATCGCTGCCGTTGAAACCAGCCTCGGCGTCAGCGCCGTCGACGGCGGAGGTGTTGTTGCCGCTGCTGGCGCTGGCATAGTCGAAGCTGCTGCCGATGGTATCTGGAAAGTTGGTATTGCCGGCGATGGCATCGCTGCCGATGCCGCCGGCGCTGGCAAAGTCAAAATTATTGCCGGTAGCGCCGGCAAAAGGGTCGCCTGCGAAGGCGGTGGCGCCGGTAGCGGCGGTGGCGAAGTCACCAAAGCCGCCCTCGGCGGTCGCGTGGCTGTTTGCGCCGAAGGCGATCGCGGTGTCCCCGATGCCCGAAGCGGCGACGGCGGTGCCATCGCCGAGGTCGAGCACCTGAAACCCGTCGATCGAGATGTCCAGATCGAAAGGTGACGGTGACGTGGCGGCTGACAGCGGATCGAGCCAAGTGAACGGGTCGGCCGAGGCGACCCCCGTGGAAGCCATCGCCGCACCAAAGCCCAACCCCACCACCAACATGCCGATCCGCCCGATCGCACGCGTGTTCACCATGATGTTCGCTCCCGTCCAAGCCCCTGAGGCTGAGATGTCTTATGTAAGAGCTGTTAGAAATGTAGGAAAGTCCTTAGCGGACCCTCATCGCCAGTATTTGTGCTCACGCCGCGCCTCGTCAATAAGGGGTTTCCCTACACTTTGGCGTCGGAGTGCACCCGTCGTGCCGGGAAATTCAGGTCGGCTTCACCCCGGTGACCATGACGTTGTAGAACCAGCCCTTCGGCACCACGTGACGCCACACGTTGGCGTCCACCCAGCTCAGCGTCTTCCAGCCGCCGAACGCGAACCGCGCCCAGCCCCAGCCGAGTTTGCCCGGCGGCACCGTCGACTCGAAAGTGCGGACCGGCCAGCCCAGCATGGCAGCGGTGAACTCCTCGCTGGCGGTGCGAACCTGTACGGCACCGGCGCGGGTGGCCATCTGTTCGAGGTCGTTCGGGTCGAAGGTATGCAGATCGACCACCCACTCCAGGGCGGCCGCCCGCGAGTTCTCGTCGAGTTCGGCCTGTGGGCGGCGCCAGCTGCCGAGTCCGGGCAGCTTCACGGCCCGGATGGTGGCGTTCCAGGTCAGGTCTGCCAGCGCGCGGGCGTACCGGTTGCCCACAGTGGTCGGTTCGCCGGCGAATACGAACCGGCCGCCGGGCCGCAGCACCCGAATCACCTCCCGCAGCGACAGTTCGACGTCGGGAATGTGATGCAGCACCGCGTGCCCGACCACCAGATCGAAGGTGTCGTCGTCGTAGGGGATGCCTTCGGCGTCGGCGACCCGGCCGTCGATGTCCAGGCCCAGCGACTGTCCGTTGCGGGTCGCCACTTTGACCATGCCCGGCGACAGGTCGGTGACCGAACCGCGCCGCGCCACTCCGGACTGAATCAGATTCAGCAGGAAAAATCCTGTCCCGCAACCCAACTCGAGCGCGCGGTCGTAGGGCAGGCGGTAGATCTCGTCCTCGGGGACTATGGCGTCGAAGCAGCTCCGCGCATAATCGATGCAGCGCTGGTCATAGGAGATCGACCACTTGTCGTCGTAGCTTTCGGCCTCCCAGTCGTGGTAAAGCACTTGGGCGAGCTTGCTGTCGTGCCTGGCGGCTTCCACCTGCTCCGCGGTGGCATGCGGCTGCGGTGCCGGATTGGTACTCGTCATGGTCGATCAGCCTATCGGCTGCGCGGCAGGCCACCGGCTGGCCGGTTCAGAACGCGGCGAGGACCGAGTTGGCCGCTGCGCCGGGAAGATCACCGGCCAACGCGTTGGCGATGTCGCCGAGGACGGCGACGGGAAACTGCTCGGTTGCGCTGAGGACCTGGCTCAATCCGCCGTCGATGGCGCTGGTGATCGTGGTCGCGTCACCGCTGGGCAGCGCCTCGTAAATGTTGTAGGCCGCCAACTGCGGCGCTTCGGCCAAGTTGCGTGCGTCGACGAACAACTCCGTCGGCAACGACGCCGGCGGAACGGGCTGGCCGTCGAAGCTGACCAGCGTCCAGCCATCCTGCGGATCGCCCTGCACCACGACCTGGTCGGTGTTGGGGATGAACTGGCCCGTCTTGAGCAGCTCGGTGAACAGGATGTTGAAGTCGGGATTGTTGACGTTCATCATCGTCCAGGTGGCGATCGAGCCCTCGCTGGAGAACGCCACGTCGGTCGGGGTGCTGCTGCTACCGGTCCCGGCGGTCTCGCCGTAAATCTTGTCGACAGCATCGCTGAACCGCTCGTCGAACACGAATCCATTGGCGTCTGGGGAGCCGGGGATCGGCACGAATTCCGCGCCGAGCGTCCAGGCGATCGGGGCCAGCAGGTACAAGATGCCCTCCAGGCTGTCCACCGGCTGGCCTTCGTAGATGCCGGCGTCGATTTCGTTGAGCCCGGACAAGGTCTGCACCGCGTCGGTCAGCGCGTCAGCGGTCTCCACCGTCCTAACTTCATCCGATGCGTAGACACCGGCGAACGGCGCCTCTTGCTGCAGAAGTCCGGCGACCGTCCCGGCTTGCTGATACCCGAGTTTCGGTGAGTTCGGTACCGGGCGGCACGGTGTCAATCGTGCCGTTGGCGTTGTCGATGGACTGGCCGTGGCGAACGAAATCGATGATGATCGACTCGTCGGCCCAGGCGGTTGCCGACGCGAACGCCAGCGGCAGCTACCGACAGCAGGCCGACGCGAGCGTAACGAAGAGAACGGGAAACCGTGCATCACTACACCCCCTGCGTTGATGCTTACTGTGAAATCGCGTGCGTCAGCTTAGAACAGACCGACACGCGTCGTGGCTTATTGGCCGACCCCGCCGGCGGGGTGTTCAGCACTGGCGGCGAACACCTCGATGTAACGGCGACGTTCGGCGGCAATCCGCTGCTCCGGTGGCTTTGCGAAGACGTCGTCGACGCACGCCTTCGCGGCGGCCAGCGCGTGCCCGGGCCCGTCGACGAACCGACCCGCCCACGCCACGGCGGCCTCGTACACGTGGTCCGGTGCCACCATGTCGTCGACCACACCCAACGACCGTGCCTCCCCGGCGTCGAAGAACCGCCCGCTGTACACCAGTTCCTTGGCGCGTCCGGCGCCTACCGCCCGCGTCAACCACGTGAGCCCGGCACCGTCGGGAATCAACCCGGCGAGGATCTCCGTCGCGCCGAACTTGGCGTTGTCGCCGCTGATCCGCCAGTCGGCCGATAACGCCAGCGTCAGCCCGGTGCCCAGCGCGTACCCGGTCACCGCGGCGACGGTCGGCTTGGGCAGCGCTGCGACGGCTTCGACGGCGGCCCGGCGCACGTCTACCCAGCTGTGGACTTCGTCAGCGGAAAGGCTGCGCAGCGCGGGCATGTCGTCGCCGGCGCAGAAGATCTCGTGTCCGCCGAAGAGCACCACCGCGGCGACGTCGCTGCGCTCCCCCAGCGCGGCCGCCGCCGCCGAGAGTTCCCGGTACACCTGACGGGTCAGGGCGTTGGTGGGCGGCCGGGACAGCACCACGGTGGCCACGCCGGGCCGCCCGGCGTCGGTGTGGATGCTGACGAACTCGCTCACATCCATCGCCGGCCGCGCGCCTGGTTGTAGCGATCGGAGTCGAAGAACTCCAGCGCGTAGGTGTCGCCCTTGACCGCCAGATCCGGCTGAACCGGCACGATCTCGCGCTCGGCTGCCAGCACCTCGCGCACCGTTTGGCCGACCAGTGAATCCAGTTGAGTCCAGGTCGGCGGAAGCAGAAATGTCCGGCCGGCCGTGAAGTCGTCGATCGCGGCCTGCGGCGTGGCCCAGCCGGAGCGGTCGGCTTCGGTGTTCTCCCCGTCGGCGCGCTGGCCCTGCGGTAAGGCGCCGACGAAGAAGTAGGTGTCATAGCGGCGGGTGCGTTCGGCTTCCGGTGTCACCCAGTTCGCCCACGGCCGAAGCAGATCGGCGCGCAGCGTGAGGTGCTCGCGGCGCAGGAAGTCGGCGAACGACAGCGTCCGCTCGGCCAGCGCGGCGCGAGACTCCCGGTACACGGACGCGTCGGCGACGAGTCCCTGCGAATCGTCGGCGGGACCGGCGAACAGCACCCCGGTCTCCTCGAAGGTCTCCCGCGCGGCGGCGCAGACCAACGCCCCCGCCAAGTCGGGTTGGACACCGAACCGCCGGGCCCACCACGCGGGCTCGGGACCCGTCCACGCGATGTCGGTGTTGCGGTCGCGGTCGTCGACGCCGCCGCCGGGAAACACCATCACCCCGGCAGCGAACTGCATTCCGGAGTGCCGCCGCATCAGGAAGACCGAGATGCCGTCGGCGGTGTCGCGGACCAGCATCACCGTGGCCGCCGGCCGGACCGGCAGCGGAACGAGCGGCTCCTCGTCGGGCGGGGTCACCCACGCCTCCGGTGCGCGGCCCGGGAACGCACCCGCCGCGCGAAGTAGCGCCCGTCGAGCACGTCGAGCGCCATCGACTGCCCGAACGCCGCGGACAGGTTGTCGGCGGTGAGCACGTCGGGCAGCAGGCCCGCGGCCACGATTTGGCCCTCGGATAGCAGCAGGCAGTGGCTGAAACCGATCGGGATCTCCTCGACGTGGTGGGTGACCAGCACAATGGCGGGCGCGTCGGGGTCGGCGGCCAGATCAGTGAGCCGGGCCACTAATTCCTCGCGGCCACCGAGGTCCAGACCGGCGGCGGGCTCGTCGAGCAGCAGTAGTTCAGGATCGGTCATCAGCGCGCGCGCTATCAGCACCCGCTTGCGCTCACCTTCTGACAGCGTGTCGTAGGTGCGGTGGGCCAGGTGCTCAGCGCCCAGACTCTCCAGCATGTCGATGGCCTGGCGGTAGTCGACGTCCTGGTAGCTCTCCCGCCACCGGCCCAGCACCGCATACCCGGCTGACACGACGAGGTCGCGTACCACTTCGTTGTCCGGTATCCGCTGCGCCAGCGACGACGAACTCAGCCCTACCCGTGCGCGCAGCTCGTTCATGTCGACCCGGCCCAGCCGCTCACCGAGCACATAGGCGACGCCCGACGACGGATGCTCGGTCGCCGCTGCCATCCGCAGCAGCGACGTTTTGCCCGCCCCGTTGGGCCCGAGCACCACCCAGCGTTCGTCGAGTTCAACCGCCCAGGTCAACGGGCCGACCAGCACGCGGCCCCCGCGGCGCAGCGAAACGTTGTGAAAGTCGATGAGCAGGTCGGGGTCGACTGCCTCGCTTCCGGCTTCGGGCACTTGACCATCGTGCCGTACCTCGAGGTCGTTATGACCGTGGGGTCTTCCGACAGCGTGTCGCCCAGCCCCGTTCGGCCACCAGACGCAAAAGCACCCGACACGCCCTGCCAGAAGGAACTTTTGCGTCTGCTCACGCAGGTCAGTCGGGCGGAATCTCCACTCGGCGCCACGTACCGTCGACGGCGTCGGCGGCCTCGATCTCGCCGCGGGTGATGCCGAGCACGAACAGCACGGTATCCAGATACGGCTGGCTCAATGACGTGTCGGCCACCTCGCGCAGCGCCGGCTTCGCGTTGAACGCCACTCCCAGACCCGCCGCGGTCAGCATGTCGATGTCGTTGGCACCGTCGCCCACCGCAACAGTCTGCTCCAGCGGTACTCCCGCCTTGTCGGCGAAGTCACGCAACGCCTGGGCTTTGCCGGGGCGGTCGATGATGGTGCCGACCAGCCGGCCGGTGAGTTTCCCGTCGACGATCTCCAGCTCGTTGGCCGCGACGAAGTCCAGCATCAGTTCGTCCGCGAGCGGTTGCACGACCTGACGGAAGCCGCCGGACACCACTCCACAGTGATATCCCAGCCGGCGCAAGGTGCGCAGTGTGGTCCGCGCACCTGGGGTGAGCTGCAGTTCGTCGGCGACCTCGTCGAGCACCTCGGCAGGAAGCCCGGCCAGGGTCTCGACGCGTTGCCGCAACGAGGCGGCGAAATCCAGCTCGCCGCGCATCGCCGCTTCGGTGATCGCGGCGACCTCCTCCTGGGCTCCGGCGCGTGCGGCCAGCATTTCGATGACTTCACCCTGGATCAGCGTGGAGTCGACGTCGAAAACGATCAGCCGTTTGGCCCGCCGCGACAGGTTGTAATCCTCCACCGCCACGTCGACGAGTTGATCGGCGGCCACTCGTGTCAGCGCGGCTTGCAGCTGGCTTTCTACCCCCCGCGGCACCGAGACCCGCAGCTCCAAGCCGGTCACCGGATAGTCCGAGACACCGCGGATCACGTCGATGTTGACGCCCAGCGCCGCCACTTCGCGCGCCATCGCACCGAACGCCTCGGCGGTGATCGGCCGCCCCAGCACCACGATGGTGTGCGTCGACGGCTGCCGGATGATCGGCACGTCGTCGCTGCGCTCGATCGTCACGTCCAGACCCATCGCATCGATCGCCGTCTCGACCTCGTCGCGCAGCGCTTTGCCCTCGCCGAATTCCAGCGCGGTCGTGACCAGCACTCCCAGCGTGAGCCGGTTGCGGATCACCACCTGCTCGACGTTGAGCAACTCGACCTTGTGACCGGACAGCACCTCGAACAAAGCGGAGGTCACTCCGGGCTGGTCAACACCGGTGACGGTGATCAGCACCGACATCTTGGGCGATTTATTCACCCATGACCGCCGCGGGCGCGCGCATCAGCCTGCGTCGCGATCCGGCTCCGTCCGCGGGCCGAAGCCCTCCCCGGACTCACCCGCGGTGGCGTGCCGGCCGATGTGCGCCTCTGAGCGCAGCCGTTCCACCATGTGCGGGTAGTGCAGCTCGAACGCCGGACGCTCTGAGCGGATCCGCGGCAGCTCGGTGAAGTTGTGCCGCGGCGGCGGGCAGCTGGTGGCCCATTCCAGCGAGTTGCCGTAACCCCACGGGTCGTCGACGGTGACCACCTCGCCGTAGCGCCAGCTCTTGAACACGTTCCAGACGAACGGCAGCATCGACGCGCCGAGGATGAAAGCCCCGACCGTGGAGACTACGTGCATCCAGGTGAAATTGTCGCTGGGCAGGTAGTCCGCGTAGCGGCGCGGCATGCCGGCATCACCCAGCCAGTGCTGAATGAGGAACGTCACGTGGAAACCGATGAAAGTCAGCCAGAAGTGCAGCTTGCCGAGCCGCTCGTCGAGCAGCCGGCCAGTCATCTTGGGGAACCAGAAATACACCCCGGCGTAGGTGGCGAAGACGATGGTGCCGAACAGCACGTAGTGGAAGTGGGCGACGACGAAGTAGCTGTCGGTGACCTCGAAGTCCAGCGGGGGGCTGGCCAGCAGCACACCGGTCAGTCCGCCCAGCAGGAACGTCAGCAGGAAGCCGATGGAAAACAGCATCGGCGTCTCGAACGTCAACTGCCCCTTCCACATGGTGCCGATCCAGTTGAAGAACTTGATGCCGGTCGGCACCGCGATCAGGTAGGTCATGAACGAGAAGAACGGAAGCAGCACCGCACCGGTGGCGAACATGTGGTGTGCCCACACCGCCACCGACAGCGCCGCGATCGACAGAGTGGCGTAGACCAGCGTGGTGTAGCCGAAGATCGGCTTACGGGCGAATACCGGGAAGATCTCGGTGACGATGCCGAAGAACGGCAGCGCGACGATATACACCTCGGGGTGGCCGAAGAACCAGAACAGGTGCTGCCAGAGCAGCGCTCCGCCGTTGGCGGGGTCGTAGACGTGCGCGCCCAGGTGGCGGTCGGCGGCCAGCCCGAACAGCGCGGCGGTCAGCAGCGGGAAGGCCAGCAGCACCAGGATGGACGTCACCAGGATGTTCCAGGTGAAGATCGGCATGCGGAACATCGTCATGCCCGGTGCCCGCATGCACACCACCGTGGTGATCATGTTGACCGCACCGAGAATGGTGCCCAAACCGGCGACCGCGAGGCCCATGATCCACAAGTCGCCGCCTGGCCCCGGCGAGTGGATGGCGTCGGTGAGCGGCGTGTAAGCGGTCCAGCCGAAGTCCGCCGCCCCGCCCGGGGTGATGAAGCCGGCTGTCGCGATCAGCCCGCCGAACAGGAACAGCCAGAACGAGAAGGCGTTCAGCCGCGGGAACGCCACATCGGGTGCGCCGATTTGCAGCGGCATCACCAGGTTGGCGAACCCGAACACGATCGGAGTGGCGTAGAACAGCAGCATGATCGTGCCGTGCATGGTGAACAGCTGGTTGTACTGCTCGTTGGACAGGAACTGCAGCCCCGGCGCGGCCAGTTCGGCTCGCATGAACAGGGCCATCAACCCGCCGATGAAGAAGAAGGCGAAACAGGTGACGACGTACATGATGCCGATCAGCTTGTGATCGGTCGTCGTCACCAGCCGGTATATCAGGTTGCCCTTCGGGCCCAGCCGCGCCGGGAACGGACGACTGGCCTCGAGCTCTCGTAGCGGGGGCGCTTCGGCTGTCAAGGGGTCCTCCAAACATCCACCGTGGGCAGGGCATTCCCAGAGTTCTTCAGACAAATCCTAGCCGTCGATCGCCGTCCTGTCGGCCCTGGTCCTACAAACTGTCGTATTTCGTCGGTGGCGACCGGATACGTGCGCCTGGCGGTGTTACCGTCGGACCCGTGCTGATCGGTGGCGACCCGCCGCGCCCGGCTCCGCCGCGCTCGCGATCGCCACGGCTGATCGGTGGCGACCCGCCGCGCCCGGCTCCGCCGCGCTCGCGATCGCCACGGCTCGATCGGTGGCGACCCGCCGCGCCCGGCTCCGCCGCGGCTGCTCAGCGGTCTGCGCCCCATCGCGCTTGCGGCAGCAGCGGTGCTGACAGCGGTTTTCGTCGCGGTATGCACCAGCTGCCGGCCGGCCCCGCCGGGCAGCCAGCCCTCGGCGGGTGCGTCGGTGATCACCAGCACCACGACGATCGCCGGGGCGGGTGTGCTGGGCAACGCCCGGCGGCCCGACGAGTCCTGTGCGCCGCAGCCGGCCGCGGTGGATCCCGGTCCGCCGATGCGCTCGGCGCCCAACGCTGCAGGAGTCGACCCGCCGGCCGAGCAGGTTCACGCCGACCCTGAGCGCATCGTGGTGCTTTCCGGTGACCAGCTCGACGCCTTGTGCGCGCTGGGCCTGCAGTCGCGCATCGTCGGCGCCGCATTGCCCGATGGTTCCCAAACCCAGCCGTCATACCTGGGCACCGTCATTCATCAGCTCTCCGGTGCCGGCAGCCGCAACGCCCCGAACCTGCCGGCGATCGCGGCCGCCAAACCGGACCTGATCCTCGGCTCGGTAGCCCTGACGCCGCAGCTGTATGGCGCGTTGGCCGCGATTGCCCCGACGGTGTTCACCGCAGCGCCCGGTGCAGCCTGGGAGGACATCCTGCGCGGTGTGGGCGCCGCTACCGGGCGCGGCGCCGCCGCTGACGACGTGGTCAACGACTTCACGGCCAAGGCCGATCAGACCGGTGCGGCGCACGACGCCGCCCACTATCAAGTCTCGGTCGTCCAGTTGACCGACAAGACGGTGCGGGTCTACGGCGCCGCCAATTTCCCGGCCAGCGTTCTTCGGGCGGTGGGCGTGGACCGGCCTGCCGCCCAGCGGTTCACCGACAAACCGTTCGTCGAGTTCGCCGCCAGCGACACCGACCTCGCTGCGGCAGCAGACTTCTCAGCAGCCGACGGCGACGTCGTCTACGTGTCCTTCGCGTCGCCGGCCGCCAAGAACCGCGCACCGACGGTACTGGACAGCAACGCCTGGCGGCGGCTCTCCGCCACCCGCGACAACCGCGTTTTCATCGTCAACAACGAGGTGTGGCAGACCGGGCAGGGCGTGATCGCCGCCCGCGGCATGCTCGACGACCTGCACCTGGTCAACGCCCCGATCAACTAGGTACACGCGCGCGCCCTGCTCGGTGTAGCCGAGATCATGGTGCCAGTACCCTTTACCTTAACTAAGCTTTTCTATGTATCCGATTGATTCGACAAAGGGTTTTGATGACGACTGTTTCCGCTTACGCCGCTATCTCACCGACCGAACCCTTGACCAAGACCACGATCGAGCGCCGCACACCCGGCTCGCACGACGTGGCGATCGCGGTCAAGTTCGCCGGTATCTGCCACTCCGACATCCACACCGTCAAGGCCGAGTGGGGCCAGCCGAACTACCCGGTTGTCCCCGGCCACGAGATCGCCGGCGTGGTAACCGAAGTCGGATCCGAAGTGACCAAGTTCAACGTAGGCGACCACGTCGGAGTCGGCTGCATGGTTGACTCCTGCCGCGAATGCAGTAGTTGTCGAGCAGGATTGGAGCAGTACTGCAAGCGGGGCGCGACCTTCACCTACAACGGGATCGGCCGAGACGGCGAACCCACTCAGGGCGGCTACAGCCAGGCCATCGTGGTGGACGAGAACTACGTCGTGCGCATTCCTGACTCGCTTCCGCTGGACAAAGCCGCGCCGCTGCTGTGCGCGGGTATCACGCTTTTCTCTCCCCTGCGGCACTGGAAGGCCGGCCAGAACACCCGGCTGGCGATCATCGGCTTGGGCGGACTGGGCCACATGGGCGTCAAGCTCGGCGCGGCAATGGGCGCCGACGTGACGGTGCTGTCGCAGTCGCTGAAGAAGATGGAGGACGGCCTGCGTTTGGGCGCCAACCACTATCACGCGACGTCGGATCCGGACACCTTCCGAAACTTACGCGGCAGCTTCGACCTCATCCTGAACACCGTGTCGGCGAACTTGAATCTCGGCGACTACTTAACCCTGCTTGACGTCGACGGCACGCTCGTCGAGTTGGGTATCCCCGAGCACCCCATGGAGGTGCCGGCGTTCCCGCTGGCGCTGGCACGGCGCAGCCTGTCAGGATCGAACATCGGGGGCATCGCCGAAACCCAGGAAATGCTGGACTTCTGCGCCGAGCACGACGTGACCCCCGAGATCGAGCTGATCGAGCCGGATTACGTCAATGAGGCTTACGAGCGGGTGCTGGCCAGCGACGTGCGGTACCGGTTCGTCATCGACACCTCAACTTTGTGAGGCAGCAGCCTCGCCGTTAGCGACGCTGGCTTCGGCGCTGTCGTCGGAAGCCCGTTGGATGCCCGCGAGCGGCCACCCGGCAGCTGCCAACCGCGCCGCCACCCGGGCGATGTTCTCTGGACCGGCGTCGTAGTGCGTCATATCGGAGATGAAGTCGGCGATCACGTCGCGGTCGACTTTGCCGTTCGACAGGTCTTCTTCGTCGATGGCGTCGACGACCTGAGTGATCTGCTCTTCGGTCAGCGGAGTGCTGCGCAGCAGCGCCAGCAGCGCGAGCCGATCCGGTCCGGGCACGCCCTCGGGGTATCCGACCTGTAGCCACCGCACCACTGATTTGAAGAACGCGACTGGAGAAATCGGGGTTATCGCCACGGCAACAGTGTTGTGGCTCAGGGGCCGGCGGCGCCAGCGGGACAGTGCTGTAATCGCACTATTCACGCGCCGTTCACGTCAATGGGGGCCGGCCGACCAGGTATGACAAGCCGTTGCCTGGCAGGTCGTGACACAGAGCCGGCACGGCGGTGTCCTGCTACGGTCAAGAGGTCGATTGGGGACGCGAATGAACGTCGAACCGGACTCCCGTGTCCGCATCGTCTGCACCGGTAGCGATGAGCTCGGTGTGCACGATGCCAGGACGATCGGAGTGGCAGCCTGGCAAGGCGGCTCTTCGGATCGGATCACCATCCGCACCGCCACCGGAGGCGCACCGACAGAGTTCGTCGGGCGCGGTGGCGAAGTATTCGGCTACGACCTCGAGTGTCCAGGATGCGCTGGCTCGGTACGCCTGGACCTCGATGCCACTTGGCGGGAGCGGATCGTCGCGGCGGCAGACGATGTCGGTGCGGAGCTGAACGTCTCGGACGATGTGAGACCGGGCGGCGTGGTCACAGCGGTACTCGAGCAGGCCGAAGTTCAACGCGAGCAACTGAATCAACGAGAAAAGTTGGAGCAGCGGCGAATCGAAGTTCTCGACGACGTCAACGAGGACGCGGCGGTGCAGGCGGTTCAGCGCCAGATCAACGATGCCGGCCTTGAGTGCACAGAAGGTGAAGCTCTTCGCGTCGTGCGCGATGCCAGAGCCAGCGCGCCCGAGTAAAACACTGCGAGCGGCACCCAACCGCCCTAAAAGTTCCAGTCCTCGTCTTCGGTGTTGACGGCTTTGCCGATCACATACGACGATCCCGACCCGGAGAAGAAGTCGTGATTCTCGTCGGCGTTCGGCGAGAGCGCTGACAGAATCGCCGGGTTCACGTCGGTCTCGTCGCGCGGGAACAGCGCCTCGTAGCCGAGGTTCATCAGCGCTTTGTTGGCGTTGTAGCGCAGAAACTTCTTGACGTCCTCGGTCAGCCCGACCTCGTCATAGAGATCCTGGGTGTACTCCACCTCGTTGTCATAGAGCTCGAAGAGCAGTTCGTAGGTGTAGTCCTTGAGTTCGGCACGTTTGGACTCGTCCTCCAGCGCCAGGCTGCGCTGAAACTTGTAACCGATGTAGTAGCCGTGCACCGCCTCGTCGCGGATGATCAGCCTGATCATGTCGGCGGTGTTGGTCAGCTTGGCCCGGCTCGACCAGTACATCGGCAGGTAGAACCCGGAGTAGAACAGGAAGCTTTCCAGCAGCGTCGAGGCCACTTTGCGCTTGAGCGGCTCGTCGCCGCGGTAGTACTCCATCACGATCTCGGCTTTGCGCTGCAGATTGACATTCTCCTCGGACCACCGGAACGCATCGTCGATCTCCGCGGTGGAGCACAGTGTCGAGAAGATCGAGCTGTAGCTCTTCGCGTGCACCGATTCCATGAACGCGATGTTGGTGTAGACGGCCTGTTCGTGCGGCGTGAGCGCGTCCGGAATCAGGCTGACCGCACCGACGGTGCCCTGGATGGTGTCCAGCAGCGTCAGCCCGGTGAACACCCGCATGGTCAACTGCTTTTCATGCGGGGTCAACGTTCCCCACGACGGGATGTCATTGGACACCGGCACCTTCTCGGGTAGCCAGAAGTTGCCGGTGAGCCGCTCCCAGACCTCGGCATCCTTGTCGTCTTGCAACCGGTTCCAGTTGATCGCCGAGGTTCGGTCGATCAGCTTCATTCCTTCGGTCACCAGAACCCCACTTCGCCGTGTGAAAAGCCGTGAAAAGCCATGTATGCAAAGCCTCGCCGTAGCCTCGCAGTAGCCTCTGCAGCGCGCCTTAAACGCTACCCCTAGGGTCCGACAACCGGGTGCAGCACAAGGTGTTGTGTTTCGTGTCGCCCAGAATAAGGTCGAAGCTTGTCACGGGCCTAGCTGGTCGGCCGTCGGTTCGGTGGCTTCGGAGGATCAGCTGGGCCGCGTCGCGCGGTCGGCCCCGGTGCGGGAAGTGACCGCACTCGGCGAACCAGTGCCCACGCCGAAGAATCGGTACTCGGCTGGTTTCAGCGAGCGGGTACCAAGCCAGTACTGCCAGGTGTAGCCGCCCCACAGCACCCGGTTGTTGCCGTGCGCGTCGAGATACCAGCTGCTGCAGCCGCCGGTGTTCCACACTGAACCGGCCAGCCGTTGCTGCAGCTGGTCGTTGAACCGATCCTGGGCGTCGCGGGTGGGCGCAAGCGCCTGCGCGCCGCGCCGGTCGCACGCGGCGATCGCCTCTGCGACGTAGCGGATCTGCGACTCGATCATGAACACCACCGAGTTGTGGCCCAGCCCGGTGTTGGGCCCCAGCAAGAAGAACAGGTTGGGCACGTCGGCGAAGGTGATCCCCCGGTGAGCGCCGAGGCCCTCACGGTTCCAGCGGTCGACGAGGTCTTCGCCCCGCAGCCCTTTGATCTGCACGTAGGTGTAGGAATCGGTGACGTGGAAGCCGGTGGCGAAGACGATGACGTCGGCTGCCCGATGTGTCCCGTCGACGGTGACAACTCCGTCGGCGGTGATCCGGTCGATGCTGTCGGTGACCAGCTCGGTCTTCGGATCGGCGATAGCCCGGTAGTACGTCGACGAGTTCAGAATCCGTTTACAGCCGATGCGGTAGTGCGGCACCAGCTTGCGACGCAGATCGCGGTCTTTCACCGAGCGGCGGATGTTCCATTTGACAAGCGCCTCAGCAACTTTGAGGATATTCGGGCGCTTGGTCATGCCGTAGGCCAATGCTTCTTGAGCCCAGTAGATCGCGAGCCGCAGTGCCGCCCGCAGCCCGGGCACATTGGTCAGCGCGCTTCGCACCAGTGTCGGGTACTTCTTCGTTGGTTCGGGGCACCACCCACGCCGGTGTGCGTTGGTAGAGCTGCAATCCGGCGACCTTGCCGATGATCTCCGGCACTATCTGGATGGCGCTGGCGCCGGTGCCGATCACCGCTACGCGCTTGCCGGTCAGGTCGACGGTATGGTCCCATTCGGCGGAATGGAAAGCGGCGCCGAGGAACTCGTGGCGACCTGCGATGTCGGGCGTGGACGGGATGTGCAACGCCCCGGCCCCGGAAACCAGGAATTGAGCGACGTATTCGCGACCGTCGGCGGTGAACACGTGCCAGCGATGTTCGTCGTCGTCCCAATGCGCGCGGTCGACCAGGGAGCCGAATACGACATGTCGGCGCAACCCGTATTTATCGGTGACACCTTTGAGGTAGTCCCAGATCTCGTCTTGATAGGAGAACAGATGCTTCCAGTCCGGTTTGGGCTCGAAGGAGAACGAGTAGAGGTGCGACGGTATGTCGCAGGCGCACCCGGGATAGCTGTTGTCGCGCCACGTACCGCCGATGTCGTCGGCTTTCTCCAGAATGACGAAGTCGACACCTTGCTTCTGCAAAGCGATCGCCATTCCCAGTCCGGAGAAACCGGTGCCGATGATGAGGGCGCGGGTTTGGACCGGCGGCGACTGCGACGCGGGATGGTGCGCGGGTTCAGCAATAGTCATTGCGGATCGCTTTCCTGTTCGGGTGTTGGTGATGACAACGTGCCCTGGTCAGCTGACGGCTGGCTTGCGCGGCGCCGCGGCGTGGATCGGTAGGTCCGGGTCCAAGTCGATACCGAGCACCTCGGCAGTGCCGTTGACGACGCCCATCATGATGGTCGTCAGATGCGCGACGAATTCGTCCCGCGGCATGCGGCGGGGGCTGTCGGGTCCGGGACCCAGCCACCAGTCGGTGGTTGACTGGGCCGAGCCGAACGCGGCGAAGGCGGCCAATTCGATTGCGCCGCGGTCTAAATGAGCCTCCCGCAGTTCGTTGTCGAACATCTCGGCCATCGTCAAGGTGATCTCGCGACCCTCGTTGAGGGTGCGGATGGTGGCCTCCGACTGCTCGGGAAAGCGGCCCTGAATGAAGAACCGCACCACGTTGGGATGCAGATCGACCAGCTTCACGTACTCCTCGACGCTGCGGCCGATCACCTCGCGGGCCGAGTTCGGTTTCGAGGTCGATGGACGGAAATATCGCCGCCCACAACATGTCACGCAGGCGTTCCCCGATCGCCTGGAACAGATCAGATTTGTCGGTGAAGTGGCGGTAGATCTTCGGCTTGGCCGTGCCGGCCTCTTCGGCGATCTCGCGGACGCTGACATCGGGGCCCTGCCGGTCGATCGCGCGGAAGGCCGCCTCGACGATCTCGCCGCGCACCTTCTTGCGGTGCTCGCGCCAGCGTTCGCTGCGTAAGTCCACCTTCACCCCGGCGTCGGTGACGGCACGAGGCAGGGCAATTCTTCGCACGCCAAGCACTTTACCGCTTTGCGGCCACTGACCTGCGCAGACCGACTCACTGCAGCCCAGAAGTGATCCCGGGACCGCCGAGGCGGTCCCGGGATCTCCTAGAGCTAATGCGTCAGAACAACCCGGGCAGTTGGCTCAGGAAGTCCGTGGCGAAATCGGACATGCTGGTTGCCACCGGGGTGGCGTCCAGCGCTCCGCTGGTCAGCGCGTCGACGGCCGAAGCGGTGCCGGTTCCCGTCGAGTCTCCCAGCGAGGCGAACAGGTTCTCCACATTCACGAAATCGGCCTGCAACGCCTGGTACAGATCCTGAATGTTGGTGTACCCGTTCTGCAGGTTGGCGAAGGCGTCCTGGATGTTGGTGAAGAACTGCTCTTCGCCGGCAAAGGTGGTGCCGAAGCCCAGTTCGTTGGCGCCCCAGGCCCCCACCGCGTCCAGGAAAGCTCACAGCGTCGGCGTCGGCGTGTCGGTGATGCCGAAGGTGTACGCCGTGTCCTCGAGCGTTGCCAGCGACGAAGAGTCGAGCTGAGAGGCCGGGACATCGTTCATCGCGTTGGTCATACCCTGTTGCCACCCGGTCTCCAGAGCGGACTCCAGCGTCTGCGGGTCGACGTTCGGCATGCCGGCCTCGAAACCGGTGGCAACGTTCGCCGGCCCCAGGTCATAGCCCTCGGTTTCGCTGAGGTTGCCGTAGCCCAGGTTCACCAGGATCGACAGGTCCGGCTGCAGCAGGTCGGCGAGTTGGTTGCCCGGCTCCCCCAGCAAGCGCAGCGGCTCGAGCAGCGGCAGGTAGTCGGTCGGAATGACGAAGTAATCGGCGTTGGGGTCAGTGGAGTCCAGCGGGATTGCGTCAGCGATCTGCTGCTGGGTGAGGTCGGCGTAGGTCAGGTGTTCATAGACGATGCCGGCCAGCGCGTTGAGGTCGGCCAGCGAATCGGCGGGATACTTCGGGAAATCCGCGAAGCCGTCGTACTCCTGGGTGTAGACGTCGGTGTGGTACGGGAACGCTTCGATCGGCGTCGGCAGGATCCGTTCGAAGAGTCCGCCGTCAGGGTTGCTGGGATCAGCGACAGAAATAAAAGACAGCTGACTTGCCTTAGGCGCATCGCCCTGCAGTGACAGCGCTATCTGCTCCAGGTAGGAGAACGTGGCGCTTTCCGAGTCACCGAAGACGACGGCGTCACCGCCGTTAGCGGTCTTCGCCAGAATTGCACTGTTGAGGTCGCTGATGGCCTGAGTCACATTAGGACCGATGTCCTGCAGGTCAGTGGGAAAGATGCCCTCCGGGGTGGAGACCGGATCGAGGGTGTAACCCGCGTAGGGGAGGGTCGTCCTGGGCCAACGGATTGTCCAGGTACAGGTTCTGTACGGCGTCGACGTACAGCGGTGGCGGGTCTTCGAAGCCGCCGGGACCGAGGATGATCGCCGTGTCGGTGTCGGCGAACGCGAACGCCGAGTTCATCATCGACGTCAGTCCCATGACGCCGGCGCCTCCGGACGCCAGCAGTGCCATACCCACCCAGCGGTACTTGTTGTGTGTCATTACGTGCCCCCTCCGACGACAACGACGACAGTTGCTCAGCGTGCGTATCGCGGTGGAATCCCCCCCGCCGATCAAGAAGGTAGCACCCCCGAGCCGTTTCGGCGAGCAAATCCCTAATATTCGTCTCAGATTTGCCAGATTCGCCTCAGCCTTTTACGCCATCCGCATGTGCGCTGGTTGCGCGCACATTCGGCGCGACCGTTCGACAGGCAAAAGTCGCGATCTTGGATTAAGATACGCTCGCGTCAGCCGTCAGTTAACAACGACAAGGCGGCTGTTCCACTTTGTTGTACCGGTTTTCCGCAGGTAAAGACGCGCGAGCCAAGCTGGGTCACGCAGCTGGCGAGCAACTCGAGTACTACAGCATGCAGGACACGCAGCCCTCGACCTCAGTCCCTTCCAGAGCCATCTGCCGCAGCCTGATGTAATACAGCGTCTTGATGCCCTTGCGCCACGCGTAGATCTGCGCCTTGTTCACCTCGCGGGTGGTCGCGGTGTCCTTGAAGAACAGGGTCAACGAAAGTCCCTGATCCACATGCTGAGTCGCCGCCGCGTAGGTGTCGATGATCTTCTCGTAGCCGATCTCGTAGGCGTCCTGGTAGTAGGCCAGGTTGTCATTGGTCATGTAAGGCGCCGGGTAGTAGACCCGCCCGATCTTGCCTTCCTTGCGGATCTCGACTTTCGACACGATCGGGTGAATCGACGACGTCGAGTGATTGATGTAGGAGATCGACCCGGTCGGCGGCACCGCCTGCAAGTTCTGGTTATAGATGCCGTGCGCGGCCACCGACTCTTTCAATCGCCGCCAGTCGTCCTGTCCGGGGATACGAATGCCGGCATCGGCGAAGAGCTCGCGCACCCTAGGAGTCTTGGGCTGCCAAACCTCGTCGATGTACTTGTCGAAGAACTCCCCCGACGCGTACCTGGACCGCTCGAAACCCTTGAAGTGCGTACCCCGTTCGATCGCAATACGGTTCGACGCCCGCAGCGCGTGGTAGAGCACCGTATAGAAGTAGATGTTGGTGAAGTCGACGCCCTCGTCGGAGCCGTACAGGATGCTCTCGCGGGCCAAGTATCCGTGCAGGTTCATCTGCCCGAGACCGATGGCGTGAGAATCGTTGTTGCCCTGCTCGATCGAGGGCACCGACCAGATGTGCGTCTGATCCGACACCGCGGTCAGCGCCCGGATCGCCACTTCGATGCTCTGCGCAAAGTCCGGGGAGTCCATGGTTTTGGCGATGTTCAGCGAACCGAGATTGCACGAGATGTCCTTGCCCACCCTCGCATAGCTCAGGTCCTCGTTGAACAGCGACGGCGTGGAGACCTGCAAAATCTCTGAACACAAGTTGGAGTGTGTGATCTTGCCCTCGACCGGGTTGGCGCGGTTCACCGTGTCCTCGAACATGATGTACGGGTAGCCCGACTCGAACTGCAGCTCAGCCAGCGTCTGAAAGAACTCGCGGGCCTTGATTTTGGTCTTGCGGATGCGGGCGTCGTCGACCATCTCGTAGTACTTCTCGGTCACTGAGATGTCGGCGAACGGCAGGCCGTAGACCCGTTCGACGTCGTAGGGCGAGAACAAGTACATGTCGTCATTACGCTTGGCCAGCTCGAACGTGATGTCGGGAATCACCACGCCCAGCGACAACGTCTTGATCCGGATCTTCTCGTCGGCGTTTTCCCGCTTGGTGTCCAGGAAGCGGTAGATGTCGGGGTGATGGGCGTGTAAGTACACCGCTCCGGCGCCTTGACGTGCGCCGAGCTGATTGGCATAGGAGAACGAATCCTCGAGCAGCTTCATGATCGGGATGACGCCGGACGACTGGTTCTCGATGTTTTTGATCGGCGCGCCGTGCTCGCGAATGTTGCTGAGCAGCAACGCGACTCCGCCGCCGCGCTTGGACAGCTGCAACGCCGAGTTGATCGATCGGCCGATCGACTCCATGTTGTCTTCGATGCGCAGCAGAAAGCAGCTGACCGGCTCGCCGCGCTGCTTTTTGCCCGAGTTGAGGAAGGTCGGGGTGGCCGGCTGAAACCGGCCTTCGATGATCTCGTCGACGAGTTTCTCGGCCAGCGCTGTGTCACCGGCCGCCAGGGTGAGCGCCACCATGCACACCCGGTCCTCGAAGCGCTCCAGATAACGCTTGCCGTCGAACGTCTTCAGTGTGTAGGAGGTGTAGTACTTGAACGCGCCGAGGAAGGTCGGGAAACGGAACTTCTTCGCATACGCCCGATCGAGCAGGGTCTTGACGAAGTTGCGTGAGTACTGGTCGAGCACCTCGCGCTCGTAATAGTCCTCGCGGATCAGGTAGTCGAGCTTCTCGTCCTGATTGTGGAAGAAGACGGTGTTCTGGTTGACGTGCTGCAGGAAGTACTGATGGGCCGCTTGCCGGTCCTTCTCGAATTGGATCCTGCCGTCGGCGTCGTACAGATTCAGCATCGCGTTGAGCGCGTGGTAATCCGTCTCACCCGGTAGGGCGCCGTGCCCGGCGACCGTTACCGGCTCTGCAGTTGTGACGCTTGGTGGCACGTCTCGTCCTTCCAGAAATCAGCCAAACCCAGCCGGACGGCTTCTACGTCGTCCGGGGTTCCCATCAGTTCGAAGCGGTAGAGGTATGGAACGCCGCACTTGCGCGAGACCACGTTGCCCGCGTAGGCGAACTCGGCCCCGAAGTTGTTGTTGCCGGCAGCGATCACTCCGCGCAGCAGCGCGCGATTGTTTTCGTTGTTCAGGAAAGCGATGACCTGTTTGGGGACATAGCCTCCAGCGTTGACGTCAGGTGTCACCCGGCCACCGCCGTAGGTCGGCAGCACCAGCACATAACGCTCGTCGACTTCGATGCGGCCGTGCAGCGGTATCCGCGTGGTGGGCACACCCAGTTTCTGCACGAAGCGGTGGGTGTTTTCCGAAACGCTGGAGAAATACACCAAGTGGCCGACTTGGCCCTCCGAGGCCATCCGTTGTCCTTACTGCTAAGCGGTGAGCGCAGTCCCGGCGAGCGCCTTGATGCGGTCCGGCCGAAAACCCGACCAGTGCTCGTTTCCGGCGATGACAACCGGGGCCTGCAGGTAGCCCAACGCCATGACGTAGTCGCGCGCCTCCGAGTCGAGAGAGATGTCGACCTTGTCATAAGTGATGCCCTGCTTGTCCAGCGCCTTGTAAGTGGCGTTGCACTGCACACACGCGGGCTTGGTGTAGACGGTGATGGTCATCGGCGGTGAGACTCCTCTGCGCTCGGAGATCGGGGGCTGGCAACTACTGAGGTATACGGCTGCACTGCTGTTCAGCAGACCGTCGAGCCCCGGAATTCCTGTCGTTGGAGTCGCATCACCCGACACCGTGGTGCCGGGTGATGCGGCCCGGCCGACCAGGCGAACCTGGGTCTGTCGGTGTTCGAAACACTACACCTAGTGGGTGACATTGCGACGGGATACCAGATGTTCGGAACGACATTCGTGAAATTCGCTGGTCGATAGCCTCTTCGGAGGATGTCGCCCGGCGTGTCGCAGCTCACATCCGGCTGTCGCGGCGTCATACCATCGGTTCTAGCAGGCGGCACCGACAAACCGGCCGCCGGAGTCCGTCCAGCAAAGTACCGGCGATGCTGCAGCACTTCCGTGACACGGACGCTGCGGTGCAGTTATCCGCAGAGTCACCACTTCGCAGCGGTCGTGCTGCGCTCTCAGTCGACCTCGGCGGCGAGCTTGCCCACAACGTCGCGAACGTTGGCCACCAGATCGGCGTGGTCTCGTGGATGCTGGCCATTGAGCGACTTGAACGGCACCGACAATTTGATCGCCTCGATGACCCGGGCGCCGGCGATGCCGAACGACTTGCGGGTTTCGTCGTGCGCCCACACGCCGCCGTACTGACCCAGTGATCCGCCGATCACCGCGAGCGGCTTGCCCTTGAGTGCGCCGTCGCCGAACGGCCGGGAAAGCCAGTCGATCGCGTTCTTCACCACAGCGGGAATGCTGCCGTTGTACTCCGGGGTGACGATCAACGCGGCATCGGCGTCGGCGGCCGCGGCGCGCAACGCAACTACCGCCGCCGGAGGCTCGGTGTCGGCGCCGACCGCAGGATCGATGTCTTCGTTGTAGAACGGCAGCTCCCCCAGGCCGTCGAAGATCGTGACGACCACGTCGTCCGGGGCGGCGGAAACCGCCAGCTCGGCCAACTGCCGGTTGACCGATGCCGCACGCAGGCTGCCCACCAACGCCAACACCTTGATCTGTGCCATCTCCTGGTTCCCCTTAGCTTCTGGTCGATGCCTCGCAGCGTGCAACCGGACCTTGGTCCGGATTGTTCCGCATCCCGCTAGAGTGCAGTGATGAGCATTACCAGCCGCCTCGGTGAGCTGCCCCTTGCCGCTTCCCCCGAGCGCAATGACGCGGCCCGCAATCGCATTCTGCTCCTCGATGCTGCGCGCCGGCTCATCGCCGAGCGGGGTGCCGATGCCGTCACGATGGACGACATCGCCGCCGCCGCCGGCGTCGGCAAAGGAACGGTGTTCCGCCGGTTCGGCAACCGGGCCGGCCTGATGATGGTGCTGCTCGACGAGGACGAACGCGCCAATCAGGAGGCGTTCTTGTTCGGACCGCCGCCGCTAGGCCCCGATGCGCCGCCGCTGGACCGTCTGCTCGCCTTCGGCCGCGAACGGCTGCGCTTCGTGCAGACCCACCACGCCTTGCTCTCCGAAGCCAACCGCGACCCGCACACCCGCTACAACGCACCGGCGATGACGATCCGCACGCACGTCCGGATGCTGCTGGCTACGGCCGGGACCACCGGAGACTTGGACGCCCAGACCGACGCGCTGCTTGCGCTGCTCGATGCCGACTACGTCGATCACCAGTCACGCGACCGCGGTCAAACGCTGCAGACGTTGGGCGATGCGTGGGAGAGCCTGGCACGCAAACTGTGCGGGCGGTAACCACAGCAGTGACCCGCTGGATTCTGCATGTCGACCTCGACCAGTTCCTGGCTTCGGTCGAATTGCGCCGCCGCCCCGAATTGGCCGGGCTGCCGGTGATCGTCGGCGGCAACGGCGATCCGGCCGAACCCCGCAAGGTGGTCACCTGCGCTTCGTATCAAGCCCGCGAGTTCGGCGTGCGGGCGGGCATGCCGCTGCGCGCGGCGTATCGCCGCTGCCCCGATGCGACGTTTTTGGCGTCTGACCCTGCGGCCTACGACGCGGCCTCCGAGCAGGTGATGGCTCTGTTGCGTGACATGGGACACCCGGTGGAGGTGTGGGGCTGGGACGAGGCCTACGTCGGAGTGGCCGACGGCTACGAGCCCGTAGCAGTCGCCGAGCAGATCCGCGCGGTCGTCGCGTCGGAAACCGGGCTGTCGTGCTCGGTCGGGATCAGTGACAACAAGCAGCGCGCCAAGGTAGCCACCGGGTTCGCCAAGCCGGCCGGTGTCTTCACCCTCACCGACGACAACTGGATGACCGTGATGGGCGACCGCCGCGTCGACGAGTTGTGGGGAGTCGGTCCCCAGACTGCGAAGAAGCTCGCCGGACTGGACGTCACGACGGTGCGGCAGCTGGCGCACAGCGATGCAGAGCTACTCACCTCGACGTTCGGGCCGCGGACCGGGCTGTGGCTGTTGCTGCTGGCCAAGGGTGGCGGCGACACAACGGTCAGCGCCGAGCCGTGGGTGGCACGGTCGCGAAGCCACGTCATCACCTTCCCTCAAGACCTCACCGATCAGGACGAGATGGCGACGGCCGTCGCGGCCCTGGCTCAGCGGACACTCGACGACGTCGTGGCCCAGGGGCGAATCGTCACCCGGGTGGCCGTCACCGCGCGTACCGCCACCTTCTACACCCGTACCAAGATCCGGAAGCTGCCTGAACCCACCACCGATCCGGACCTGATCGTGGCGGCCGCTTTGCACATTCTGAGCCTGTTCGACCTCGACCGGCCGATTCGGCTGCTGGGGGTGCGGCTGGAACTCGCGCCGGTGGTCGCGGCTCAGCGTGACGGCGCCGCGGGCCGCAGCGTCCGGTAGAAGACCCGGTTGGTCTGGCGCATCGCGACGCTGTAAGGCCACCACGCCAGCCGCTTGAACGCGTACAACGCCCGGATGTCGGCCGAGGTGTAGATCAGGAACCGGTTCTTGGCGACGCCGGTCAGGATTTTCTCCGCCGCCCGCTCCGGTGTCACGGCGTGCCCGCTGAAGCGCTCCACCCAACGGCGCACCCGGGGGTCTTCACGATCGACGCCGGCGATCTCCACGGTGCTCACCAGCGGGGTGTTCACCGCCCCGGGCACCACCACCGACACGCCGATGCGATGCCGCGCCAGGTCGAAGCGCAGCACTTCTGACAGGCCGCGCAAGCCGAATTTACTGGCGCTGTAGGCGGCGTGCCAGGGGAATGCGACCAGGCCGGCCGCCGACGACACGTTGACCAGATGCCCGCCCCGGCGAGCCGCCACCATCGCCGGCAGGAACGATTCGATCACGTGAATCGGCCCCATCAGGTTGATCGCCACCATCTTGTCCCACTGCTCGTGCGAGAGCCGGTCGACGGTGCCCCACGCCGACACTCCGGCGATGTTCATCACGACGTCCATGCTCGGGTGCCGGGCGTGGATGTCGTCGGCGAAGGAAGCGACGTCGTCGTAGTTGGCGACGTCGAGAACCCGGTGCTCGGCGACCGTCGCGCCCAGCGCCCGCGCGTCGGCCACGGTGACTGCCAGGGCGTCGGCGTTGCGGTCGGTCAGGTACAGCTCGGCGCCGTGGGTGGCGAGTCGCAGAGCGGTGGCGCGGCCGATTCCGCTGGCTGCGCCGGTGAGAAACACCCTCTTACCCGCGAACGTCGTCTTCGGCATGGCGGTGACCATACCGGCGTGCCGTTATCGTCCGGCTGGATGGATGGCGGCGACCCGCCTCACCCGGCGTCAGCCGCGCTCGCGGCTCGCCGGCTGGATCGGCTGGCGGAGCCGCCCCACAATGCATGCAGCCACAACTGCTCCAGCACCCGCACCCCGCGCTGCACGTCGGCCTCGGCACCGAGGAACGTGACGTCGCCGGAAAGTGTCAGCGCGGTGGTCGCCGCCAGGGTGCGAACCAAAGCGGGGATGTCGTCGCTGATCGGGTGGGCGGTGCCGGCTCTGACCTCGGCCTCGACCACACCGATCACTCTGGTCGATCACTGTGTCGACCTGCTGGTCGAGGATTTTGCGGATCTCCGCGTCGGTGTTGCGGGCGACATTGCACGCCGACATCACCGGGTCGTTGTGCGCGTACACCGCCGCGGCGCTGCCCACCATCCGCTTGGCGAATGCTGCCGGCGACTCGTCAGGCCCGCGCGGGGCGAAGTACTGGGTCAGTTCCTCCAGCTCGTGCGTGGCTTCGGCCAGTATCTGGGCGAGCACCGAGTACTTGGAGTCGAAATAGAAGTAGAAACCGGACCTGGCCACCCCGGCCCGATCGCTGATCGTGCTGACCGACAGCTCTGCGAACGGCTTCTCCTCCAGCAGCTCATGCACCGCCTGCAAGATCGCTTGCCGCTGTCGGTCTCCTCGTCGCTTGGGCAGTGCCGCAGGCCCACCGTGACCGGCGCTGGCCGGCGGCTCGGGCTGGGTGCTCACGGTCCGACCTTGCCCCACGCTGCGGCGAAACTTCAAACTTGACAGCCGTCAAGTGGGATCGAAAGATGTTGGACAGTGACGGCCGCCACAACGGGCGAGGGAGCGTGAGGGTTATGGCCACGATCAGCACTCCGGATTATCTGCTCGATCAAGCGCGCCGTCGGTTCACCCCGTCGTTCAACAACTTCCCGGGCATGGGCGCCGTCGAGCGCAGGCTGTTGCGCACCAATTTTTCCCAGCGCACGCTGGCCGAGCCACCGCCCGACAGTGATCTCAAGCCGGTCGTCGGCGACCGGGGGCTGCCGGTCCTCGGCCATCTCATCGAAATGCTGCGGGGCGGACCGGACTACCTGATGTTCCTGTACAACACCAAAGGCCCGGTGGTGTTCGGGGATTCGCCGGTGCTGCCCGGTGTCGCGGCTCTGGGCCCGGACGCCGCGCAGGTCGTCTACTCCAACCGCAACAAGGACTATTCCCAGCAGGGCTGGGTGCCGGTGATCGGACCGTTCTTTCGCCGCGGCCTGATGCTGCTGGACTTCGACGAGCACATGTATCACCGGCGGATCATGCAGGAGGCTTTCGTTCGCTCCCGCCTGGTCGGTTACGTCGAGCAAATGGACCACGTCGTTTCGCAGGTGATCGCCAACGACTGGGTGGCCAACGACCCGCGTTTCCTGCTTTATCCGGCGATGAAGGAACTGACGCTGGACATCGCGTCGATGGTGTTCATGGGCCACCAGCCGGGCACCGACCGCGAACTGGTGACCAAGGTGAACAAGGCGTTCACCACCACCACGCGCGCCGGCAACGCGATCATCCGGACCAGCGTGCCGCCGTTGACCTGGTGGCGGGGCCTCAAGGCGCGTCAGCTGCTGGAGAACTACTTCGAAGCCCGGGTCAAGGAGCGGCGCGGCAAGGACGGCAACGACTTGCTGACGGTGTTGTGCCAGACCGAGGACGACGACGGCAACCGGTTTTCCGACGAGGACATCGTGAACCACATGATCTTCCTGATGATGGCGGCGCACGACACGTCCACGTCGACCAGCACGACGATGGTGTACAACCTGGCCCGCCACCCCGAATGGCAGGAGCGTTGCCGCGACGAGTCCGACCGGCTCGGCGACGGCCCGCTCGACATCGAATCGCTGGAGAAGCTGGAGTCGCTCGACCTGGTGATGAACGAGTCGATCCGGCTGGTCACCCCGGTGCAGTGGGCGATGCGCCAGACGGTGCGGGACACCGAACTGCTGGGCTATTACATCCCCAAGGGCACCAACGTCGTCGCCTACCCCGGACTCGAACCACCGGCTGCCGGAGGTCTGGACCGATCCGCTGAAGTTCGACCCGGACCGGTTCACCGAGCCGCGCAACGAGCACAAGCGGCACCGGTATGCGTTCAGCCCGTTCGGCGGCGGGGCGCACAAGTGCATCGGCATGATGTTCGGGCAGTTGGAGATCAAGACGATCTTGCACCGCCTGCTGCGCCGCTATCGGCTGGAATTACCGCGGCCGGGCTATCAGGCTCGCTGGGATTACGGCGGGATGCCGATCCCGGTGGACGGCATGCCGATCGTGCTGAAGCCGCTGTAGGCGGCTCACCTGCGGCGCGATCAGCGCCCCGCTCCGTATTGCGTCTGCGCATTCGCGATGCTCGCGGGAGTGTTCAGGCCGCCGACAGCAGCAGATTCGCGCAGGCGATGACTGCCCGCAGCGCCGACTCCGCGGGTCCGCCGACCAACCCATCCCCCACGCCTTGCGCCGGCCGTCGCTGCCCCGAATGAAGGTTGCGGTGTCTTCACCGTTCGGGCCGGTTTGCAGCTGGTGAAACCGCAACGTCTCGACCGGCACACCTAACTCGTGCAGCATCGCGGTCAGCGCGGCGACCGGGCCGGTGGCACTGGCAGACGCGGTTTCGATGCGGTCACCGAAGCCCAGGGTGGCCCGGAAATTGCGCGCCTGCGGCCCCAACCGAGTGGCCGGGCGTTCCGGGTCGACGCATTCCCAGTGGCCGAGACGCAGCGGCCCGGCGCTCGGCGCATAGGTGTTGACGAACGTGCCCCACGACATGGTTTCGGCGTCCTCCCGGAGCCCGCTCGGCATCCGGACGCCACCGAAGCGTGCCGGTAGCGGTTCGGGTGCAGCGGGCGCAATTCTCGCGCCTGATTGGATTGTCATGCAGGTCGTCATCTCTGGTCTGAAGGGAGCGACCGACGGGTAATAGCTTCCGACCCACAGCGGGGGGTCGGTCTTGGATCAGACCCCGCTGCGGGTGCTGGCTACTACTGCAAGATGACGCATGATTGCTCGACCCTAGCCGCTGGTCGGGCAGTGGTGCAAGCGGATCTGTTGCGTGTTATCTGATCAGCGGGTCGCGCGGCATACCCAGGATCCGCTCGGCGATCTGATTGCGCGTCACCTCCGAGGTGCCGCCGGCGATCGCCATGCCACGGGCACCCATCACCATCCGGCCGGCCAGCGCACCCGGTCCCTCGGCCAGCGCGACGTCCGGCCCCAGCAGCGCCGCCCAGATCGCGGCGCCCTCGCCCATGTGTTCGGCGAGTTTGAGTTTGGTGATGTTGCCCTCCGGGCCGGGCCCGGCTCCTTCGACGCTGCGGGCCGCGCGACGCAGGTTGAGCAGGCGCAGCGCCTGCTCCTCGGCCAAGAAGTTGCCGACGCGAACCTCCGCACCGGTCAGCCGCTGTGGGTGTTGCTCGACCAGCCGCACGAGATGATCGGCGACGCCCTTGTAGTACGAGCCACCACCGCCGATGCTGACCCGCTCGTTGCCCAAAGTCGCACGCGCAACGGTCCATCCGGCGTTGGGCTCGCCGACCACGTCTTCGTCGGGGATGAAAACGTCGTTGAAGAACACCTCGTTGAAGTCCGAGCCGCCGGTGATCTGCCGTAGTGGCCGCACCTCGACTCCGGGCGCTTTCATGTCGATGATCACCGCGGTGATGCCGGCGTGCTTGGCAGCGTCAGGATCGGTGCGAACGGTCGCCAAGCCACGCCGGCAGTAGTGCGCGCCGCTGGTCCACACCTTCTGCCCGTTGATCTTCCAGCCGCCGTCGACCCGGGTGGCCCGCGTCTTGACCGCGGCCGCGTCCGACCCGGCGTCGGGCTCGGAGAACAGCTGACACCAGACTTCGTCACGGCGCAGCGCCGCCTCGACGAATCGCTCGATCTGCCAGTCGGTTCCATGCTGAATCAGAGTCAGGATCACCCACCCGGTGATCGAATAGTCGGGCCGTTTGATTCCTGCCGCCCGGAACTCTTCGTCGATCACCAACTGCTCGACCGCGCCGGCCGCAAGCCCCCAGGGCTTAGGCCAATGTGGCATGACGTAACCGGTCTCGATCAGCCTGTCCAGCTGGTCGGCGCTGTCCAGCGCAGCAATCTCGTTGCCGTGCGCCCGGATTCGGGTGCGCAGCGCTTCAGCCTCCGCGGGCAGGTCCAGACTGCTGGCACGCATCGTCCCGGCGGCAGTCAAGGCGTACACGTCTTTGGCCGGGCCGTCACCCCCCAACAGCGCGCGTACGGTAAGCGCACGCCGCAGATGCAGATGCGCATCGTGTTCCCAGGTGAATGCGATGCCACCGTGCACCTGGATGTTCAGTTCGGCGTTGCGCGCGTAGGCGGGCAGGGCCAGCGCCGCAGCGGCGGCAGCGATGAGGCGGAACTGCTGCTCGTCCTCGGCGGCTGCGCGGGCGGCGTCCCACACCGCGGCGATCGCCGACTCCGCGCTGACCAACATGTTCGCGCAGTGATGCTTGACCGCCTGGAAGGTGGCGATGGTCCGGCCGAACTGCTGACGCACCTTGGCGTACCCGACGGCCGATTCAACGCAATCCGCCGCTCCCCCTACGGCTTCGGCGCCCAACAGGGTCCTGGCCCGTGCCAAGGCGAACTCGCGGCCGCCGGGGATGACGTCGTCGGTGCCGACGCCGACCTCGTCCAGGCGGACGCGACCCGAACGCCGAGTCGGGTCGAGATTTTCGGGTACCTCCACCGATATGCCGGGGCGGCCGCGTTCCAGCACCAGCAGGTCGTCACCCGCGGCGATCAGGAACACCTCGGCGAGCCCTGCGCCCAGGATGATTCCCGCTGCGCCGTCGGCAAACTTCTCCAAGTCGCCGGACACCGTCACCCCGCTGTCCAGCCCGACACCGGCGGTCGTCGTGCCGTCGATCAGCCCCGGCAGCAGCCGCTTCTTCTGCTCGGCCGTGCCCGCCGCCGAGATCACCGCCGACGCGATCACCGTCGGTACGAACGGCCCCGGCGCCACCGCGCGGCCGAGTTCCTCGATCACCACCACCAGCTCGGGCAGCCCGAAACCTGAACCGCCGTATTCTTCGTCGACGTGCAGACCGAGCCAGCCGAGTTCGACGAGGTCGTGCCAGAACGGAGGGCGCGACTCTTCGGCGGCATCCAACGACGACCGCGCCGCCCAGCGTGCCTTGTGCGAGGTGAGGAATCCGCGCGCCACCTCAGCGAGTTCTCGGTGATCGTCGGTCAGTGCGATACCCATCGAGGGGCCCTCCTCCTGGACGGCCGCAGCGGGCGGCGATTAAAGGAGCGTACTCACTCCGTTCCACCACCAGACAGCAGTGACGGCTGCCGGTAGGCCGAATGCACGACCGTGGCTGCTGTCTCGCAGCCGGTGAAGCTCTACTTGGGTGCGAACCGTTGTCCCGCGTCCAGCCGCAGACACTGGCCGTTGAGCATCGGGTTGTCGACGACGGCCGCCACCAGTTTGGCGTACTCCTCGGGCCGGCCCAGCCGCCGCGGAAAGGCCGCGTCTTTGGTCAGAGCGGTGGCGAATGCGTCGGGGATGCCTTTGGTGAGCCCGGTCGCGAACAGGCTCGGCGCGATCGCCAGCACCCGGATGCCGAGCGACCCCAGGTCGCGCGCCATCGTCAGCGACATCCCGGCGATACCGGCCTTCGCGGCGGTGTAGGCGACCTGGCCGATCTGACCTTCGAACGCCGCGATCGACGCGGTGTTGATGATGACGCCGCGCTCGTCGTCCTCGGGCTCGTTGCGGCTCATGTGACTCGCCGCCAAGCGGCTGATGTTGAAGGTGGCGACCAGGTTGAGATCCACCACCGAGCGGAAAGACTCCAGATCGTGCGGCCCGGACTTCGACAGAGTCCGCTTGGCGATACCCCCGCCCGCCGTCGTGACGATCACGTGCAGACCGCCGAGGCCGTCGACCGCGGTCCGCAGCGTCTCTTCGGTGCCGGCGAAGTCGGTGACGTCGACCGGATAGAACTCGCCGTCTCCACCTGGCAAGCCCGAGGCAACCTCCTTGCCGTCGGAATTCTCGCGATCGAGCACCGCAACGCTGGCGCCGCGCTCGGCGAGCAGCTCGGCAGTGGCGCGGCCCATACCGGAGGCACCGCCGATCACGACCACTTTCTTGCCGTTGATCTCCACGCGAACCTCCTTGTTTCACCAGGCCGCCGGCCGATGCGCATCGTGGCAGCGCGTTCGTCCTGCACGCTATCCTGGCTGCTCGCTGCCTGGTCAGCCAGGCGTGCCAAGCTGAACTGTGCTGCTCGCCGACGTCGTCGCCACCTCCCGCGAAGTCGGTGAAACCTCGGCGCGGCGCGCCAAGGTTGTGAGCCTGGCCAAGCTGCTGACCCGCGCCGGCACCGATTCGCGGCTGGTCGGGATCGTCGTCTCGTGGCTCTCCGGTGAGCTGCCGCAACGTCAGATCGGCGTGGGCTGGGCCGCGTTGCGGTCGTTGCCGCCGGCCGCTGCGCAGCCGTCATTGACGGTTGCCGATGTCGACGCCAGGTTTTCCGAGATCGGCGCGATTGTCGGCAAGGGGTCTCAGGCGCGCCGAACCGAACGCATCGCCGCGCTGTTCGGCGCCGCGACCGAAACCGAACAGACGTTCTTGCGGCGCCTGCTCAGCGGTGAATTGCGCCAGGGCGCGCTGGCAGGAGTCATGACCGACGCGGTCGCCGCGGCCACCGGGATCGAGCCGGCCGCGGTGCGGCGTGCGGCGATGCTCGGCGGTGATCTCGCGGCGGTGGCGGCAGCCGGTCTGACCGGTGGTCCGGTGGCGTTGGACGCGTTCACTCTGCAAGTCGGCCGGCCGGTGGGGCCGATGCTCGCGCAGACTGCGAGCAGCGTGACCGATGCCCTGCACAAACTCGGCGGCACCGCCATCTTCGAAGCGAAGCTGGACGGCGCGCGGGTGCAGATCCACCGGGCCGGTGACGACGTGGCCGTGTACACCCGAAGCCTCGACGACGTCACCGCCCGGTTGCCTGAAGTGGTCGATGCGACGCTGGCGCTGCCGGTCGACGAGTTGATCGTTGACGGTGAGGTGATCGCGCTGACACCGGACGGCCGCCCGCGACCCTTCCAAGTCACCGCCTCGCGGTTCGGGCGGTCGGTCGACATCTCGGCCGCCCGCGCGGCGCAGCCGTTGTCGGTGTTCTTCTTCGACATTCTGCGCTGCGACGGCACCGACCTGCTCGACGCGCCGACCAGCGAACGGCTCGCCACACTCGATCGGCGGGTGCCCGCCCGGCACCGGGTCGACCGCCTGATGACGGACGATCCGGCTGCCGCGGCCGAATTCCTCGAGGCGACCCTGGCCGCCGGCCACGAGGGGGTGATGGCCAAGTCACCGACCGCGCCCTACGAGGCCGGTCGTCGCGGCGCCGGCTGGCTGAAGATCAAACCGGTGCACACCCTCGACCTGGTGGTGCTGGCCGTCGAGTGGGGCTCGGGGCGGCGGCACGGCAAGCTGTCCAACATCCACCTCGGCGCGCGTGACCCGGCGGGCGGTGGCTATGTGATGTTGGGTAAGACCTTCAAAGGCATGACCGACGCGATGCTGGACTGGCAGACCAAGCGGTTCGGCGATCTCGCCGTCGGCCCGACCGACGGCCCGGTTGTCGCGCTGCGCCCCGAGCAGGTCGTCGAGATCGCTTTCGACGGCGTGCAACGCTCGTCGCGTTACCCCGGCGGTCTGGCCCTGCGGTTCGCGCGGGTGCTGCGCTACCGCGACGACAAGCCGCCCGCGCAAGCAGACACCATCGACACGGTGCGGGCGTTCTACTCGCCGTGACAGCGAGCGCGCCTGTGAATCTGGTTGCCCTTCGAACCGCCGCTACCCGGCGTTCAATTCGGTGTTGCCTATGGTTATCTTGACCTGACCACTTCCAGCGGTCGCCCGACCACCGATTCTGCGATCTCGATTCACAGGTTGTTCTGGCATGTTCAGCGTCGACTCGCGGTACCCAGCCCTGAAGGTATAAGCAGCATTTCCCGGATCAGGAGTCTGCTCTGGTGTCACTGACGACAGATCGAAGCGTCGATGTCGACGCTGATTGCGATGACGCAAAGTTCGGGCCCGGCGAGAGCGCCGACTCACGCTGGCCCGCCGCGTCGCGGTCCTGGTGTGGGCGCTTGTGGTGGGATACCGGACCTGCACCGGCGGGCTGGCGTTCAACCGGGAACTGGTGCTCGTCTACATCGCCACCGGTCTGATCGCCGCCAGTATCGGCCGCGGCCGCAAGACGGTGATGGTGGTGCGCGACTGGCTGCCCTTCGCGTTGGTGCTGCTGCTGTACGACGTGAGCCGCCATGCGGCCACCTTGGTCGGCAGACACCGACCCTGTGGCAGGCCGCAACTGCAGCTGGAGCGCTGGATGTTCTTCGGGACGATTCCCACCGTCTGGCTGCAGGAGCGCATGAGATGCCGCAGCCGCCGTGGTGGGAGGTGATCATCAGCACCGTCTACATGTCGTTTTTCATCGTGCCCTACGTGGTCGCCGGCTTGCTGTGGCTGCGCAACCGCGACGACTGGAACGCGTTCGTGCGGCGGTTCATCTCGTTGTCGTTCGCGGCACTGATCGTCTATGTCCTGCTGCCGGCCGCGCCGCCCTGGGCGGCGGCCCGCTGCAACGCCACCGACGTCGCTGCCGGCCCGTCGGGTCCGGCCGTGCATGTTCCGCAACTTCGCGGGCGCTCCCGGCGGTGGCCTGCTCGGCGCGATGCACACCGAGTCAGCCCGGCGCCAACCGATTCATCGAGCGCATCTCGACGCGCGGCTGGGGCACCTTGCATCTGCAGTCCGCCGGCGTCCTGATCGACTCCGGGCAGGCCAGCGTCAATCTGGTCGCCGCCATTCCGTCCCTGCACGCCGCCTTCTCGGTGATGGTCGCCGCGTTTCTCTGGCGCCGCCTGCACTGGCGCTGGCGTCCACTGCTGGCGGCATATGTGCTGACCATGGCGTTCGCGCTGGTGTACTCCGCGGAGCACTACGTCGTCGACATCCTGCTGGGCTGGGTCCATGCCGCGGTCGTCCTCTTCGTCATCGGCCGCCTGGAGTAGCGGCGCACCGGCGCAGACAGTCAGCCGTTCCGCGCCAGGACTCAGCAACCGTGGCGATGGCAGCGGCAGCCTCGCCGTAGAAGGTCCGGTACACCACGTCGGCGACGTAGCCGATGTGCGGCGTAGCGACGACGTTGTCCATCGAGCGGAGCCGGTGGCCGTCGGGCAACGGCTCGACGTCGAACACGTCGAGTCCCGCCGCCGGCGATCCGGTGCGACCGCAGCGCCTCGATCAGAGCCTGCTCGTCGACGACCGGTCCGCGAGAGGTGTTGACTAGCAACGCCGTCGGTTTCATCAGCTGCAGCTGTTGAGCGCCGACCAGTCCGCGGCTGCGTTCGCTGAGGACCACGTGGATGGTCAGCACGTCGGCGCGACTGAACAGCTCGTCCTTGGTCACATACGTCGCACCGGCTTGCTCGCGCGCCGTCGCGGGTCAGGTTCGGGCTCCACGAGATGACGTCCATGCCGAACGCCGCGCCGACCCGGGCCACCCGGCTGCCGATCCGGCCCAGGCCCAGCACGCCCAACACCGCGCCGCCGAGCTGGCGACCGACCGACGTCTGCCAGCCGCCGGCCCGCACCGACGAGGTCTCGTCGACGAATCCGCCGGGCCGCGGCCAGGATCAGCGCCCAGGTCAGTTCGACGGTCGAGTCCACCGAGCCGCCGGTGGTGCTGACGTGGATGCCGCGCTCCTCGGCGGCCGCGGTGTCGATCGACGCGTTGAACGGGCCGGTCGACGCGATCATGCGCAGGTTTCGTAGTCGCTCGATGACGTTGCGCGGCAACGGCGTTCGCTCACGCATGACGCACACCACGTCGAACGGCAGCAGCCTGCGGACGACGGCGTCCGGATCAGCGAGGTGGTCGTTGAACACCGTGATGTCGGCCCGCGCGGCGACCTCCGACCAGTCGGCCGTGCGCAGCGCGACGTCCTGGTAGTCGTCGAGTATCGCGACTTTCACTGCCTTGCCTTGAGACACCGGCCCGATATTGCCCTAGCACGATCGACTCCTGACGGCACCCCGCCTTGCGCGACGACAACTCGATGCGAGCCCGTGGGACGGCGTTCACGTGCCGGACGCACGGTGCCTGGCGATTCTGAACTGCACGCAGCGGCGAATTTCCGTCTAGTCGGGTCGCAATTCAGCGCTCTGCTTTGGGCGGCGCCGATTCCATGGTGGTGAGTTCGGTCAAGCCACTAATCGTGAACACCCGGATGAGGCGGGGATCAGCGATGACGTGGATGCGCTCCGCATGGGTGAACAGGGCATTGATGGCGGCGCTGTCCAGGTAGTCCACCGCACTGAGGTCGACGGTGAGCGTCCGGTCGCGATCGGCGGTTTGGGTGCTGGCCTCGGCGACGGGCCCGGCGGAAGTCTCGGTGACCGCCCTGCTGAGGGCTTCTGTGAAGGTGTCGATGTTACTCAAATCGATTTCCCCCGCCGCGGTCAACACCAGTCTGCCGTCGTTGCCGCGCGATGTGTCGACGGTCAGCGATGCCGGCATCAGGTAATCCCTACGGTCAAGTTAACTGTCGTTCCGTCCGTGTCGGATCGGATGGCCACTTTCTGCATGAGAGCTTTCATGAGAGTGATCCCTCGGCCGCGGTGGGAGTCAGGAGACCGATGCGGGGGTTTCCACGAGCCAGTGTCGGTGATGGTCAACTGCAGCTGGTCGACCAGCGCTACCGCGGACAGGCTGACCTCGCCTTGCGGACTGTGGCGGTGCCCGTGTTCGATCGCGTTGGCGACAGCTTCTCCGGCGGCGATGAGCACGTCGTAGGCCTGATCCGGGTCGATTCGGCATCGGGTCAGCCAGTTGCGCAGGTCAGTGCGGACGCGGTCGATTTGGCTGACGTCGGCCGGGAAGTTCATTTCCAGCGGGGCGGGATGCCGGTACAGCAGCAACACGACGTCGTCCTGATAGCCGCCGCGGGGTGCCAGCTTGGACATGACCTGGTTGGCCAGTTCCTCGAGGATGAAGGCGCGGCCTTCTTGGACGAGAGCGGACACGCGGGCAATGCCGTCGTCCAGTGAACTGCGCCGGCGCTCGACCAGACCGTCGGTGTAGAGCACCAAGGTCGCTCGCGCGGGCAGGAACACCTGCGCTTCAGGGCGAGCCCGGTTGGGCCGCAGACCCAACGGAATGGTGTGACCGTCTTCGAGGTAACGGGCCGTGCCGTCCGGGTGGACCAGGATGGGCGGCAAGTGCCCGGCGCTGGAGTAGACCAGCTCGCCGGTGGCAGAGTTCAGCACCGCGCACACGGCGGTGGTGCATTCAGCGCCGGGGAGCCGCGCGGCGAAGCGGTCCAGCCCTGCGAGAGCGGCGCGGGGGCTGGGGTGGTCGAGCAGCAGTGCGCGGCACGCGCTGCGCACTTGTCCCATCACGGTGGCCGCCGCAAGCCCGTGGCCGACACAGTCGCCGACGATCAGCGCGATGCGCCCGTCTTCCAGGTCGACGATGTCGTACCAGTCGCCGCCCACCTGCAAGGGTCGGCTGGCCGCCTGGTAGCGCACCGCGAACCCGTGCGGCAGCTGAGCGGGGCCCAGGATCGCGTGCTGCAGCGCCAGTGCGGTTTCGCGCTGCTGGTCGACTTGGTGCACCCGCTGCAGACCCTGGCCGAGGCGGCCGGCCAGCACCGTCAGCAAAGTCTGGTCCTCGAGAGTGAAGGGCCGTTGTTCGGCCAGGTCGATCCACACGACGAGCACGCCATCGGGATGCTGCAGCGCGATACCCGCCGACCCGGGCGTGGTGATGTGCGGAATAAGCAGGCCGCTGTTGCGCAGCGAGCTGAGCAGATCTTTAGTGGACGACGGCAGGTCGTCCCAGCGTGTCGATTCGCCGACGGATACCAGGTCCGGGGTGCCTGGGGTGAAGCCGATTGATGAGCCGTGCGACGGGAAGGTGACGGCCAGCACCCGGCGGGCACGCCAGAGCCGACGCAGTTCCTCCGCTGCTGCCTGCACTGCGTCGTCGACGGTGTCGGCGCGGGCGAGATGCTGGTTGAGCGCGTGTTCGCGCCCGGCCGTCAGCGTCAGGGCGATGGCAGCGTGCCGGGCGAAGTCACTGACGAGCTGCAGGTAGTCGTCACCGAATGCCCGCTGCTGCGAGTTGCGTGCCACAGCGATCACGCCGAGCACCGCGTCGTCGGCGATCAGCGGCATGACGATCGCTGAGCGCTCACCGACGTCGGTGAATCCCTCGATCGGATATTGGAAGGAGTCGGTGATCAGGGGTATGCCGCGACGCGCGACACCTCCGGTGGTCGAACCGTCCATCGGAACCTGCCGACCGATCACCTCCGAGGCGTAACGGCCGGCGGTAGCGGCCACGACGAGGGTGTCGACTTCGGCGGCGGGCAGGTTGGGCTCGCTGGGAATCAACAGAATGGCCTGTTCGGCTCCGGCCAGATCCAGCGCCCGGTTGACGATGAGCTGCAACGGCCCGGTCTGCGGATCACCGGACAGCAGGGCGGTCGTGATCTCCCGGCTGGCCTTCGTCCACTTTGCCGATTCACGTTCGCGCTCGAACATCCGAGCGTTGTCGATTGCGACCGCTGCTGCCGAGGCCAGTGCCCGAACGGCGCCCTCCTGCGAGTTGGTGAACACCAGGCCGGGGCGGTCGTCGGCAAGGTAGAGGTTGCCGAAGTCGGCCGCCCGGACGGCTATCGGTATGCCGAGCAGGGCACGCAGCTGCGGGTGGTGTTTGTGCAGCCCGCTGGACTGCGGATCAGCACTCAGATCCTCGATCCGCAGACCGTCGCCAACCGGCAGGTCACCGAGTTGCCGGGCTGTGTCGTCGTCGATGCCGGCATGGATGAAGGAAGCCAAGTTGCCGTCGGGCCCGCGAATACCCAGCGCTCCGTAGCGGGCACCGGTCAGGTCGATCGCCGCTTTGACGATTCGATGCAACGTGACATCAAGGTCCAGGTTGGAGCCGATCTCGACGATGACCTGCACCAGTTCTTCCATCTGGTCACGAGCGGCCCGCAGCTCGTCGAGCTGCTCAGCATCCGAGGTCACCTGTTCCGCGCCGCTTGAGGCCACAGACGCGGGTTGACCCCGGCCACTACGGATAAACGCCGAGTTGCTCGATCGTGATGCGAATCGCCATCCGACGGATGCGTCGAGAAGGCTACGAGGCCCCGTCGCCAGGGTAGGTCGGGCGCGGGATAAGGGTGGGCGGCGTCAACTGCCCGGGCTGGGGCCAGTTGCTGAACACCTCGGCGTAGCTGTGGCTCATCACCTCCAGCACCGTGCCCCACGGATCGGTGGTGTAGGCGAGTGTCCAGGGTCGGCCGGGCACGAATTCATGGGGTGCGGTCAACAGCGTTCCGCCCTGCTCGGTGATGTGGTCGACCATGGCGGACACGTCTGGGTGAGTGACGCACAGGTGCCACGGGCCACGGTCGAGCCACGGCACCGGCTCCTCGGGCGTTCGTGGCCCCCGAGTGGGCGGGTCGATGAACTGGAAAAGTTCAATCCCGACCGAGTTGCCGCACAGCAGGTGCGCCTGCCAGGCTCTGCGGAACCCGCTGCCGAAAACGCCGGCGGTTTCAGTCTGTCCGGTGGCGTCGAGCTCCCGCGGACCCATGATGCACCGGAAGCCGAAGACTTCGCCGTACCAGGCGATCGCAGCGTGGATGTCGGGCACGGTCACCCCGACGTGGTTGATCACAAGGCCGGCCATCGGGTGGGGCGACATCAGTGCAATACCGTCATTTCTGCCACGGCAGGTGGCCGGCGTCCCAACTCACTTGGAGGCCTGAATACAGCGACGCCAAGTCGTGCGGAAGAGACGCCTTGACATGGCGGGTCCTGTCGTCAGTCAGCACCTCTTCATCACCGTGCTGGACGGCAGTCAGTGTCTGAGAAGCCACGCCGGCGGCCGAGATCTTCGCATCTGAGACACTTTCCGCCATATCAGTGTCGATCCAACCTGCGTGGACGCCGACGACGAGAGTTCCTTGGGAGCGCAGCTCCACCCGAATCGCGTTGGTCAGCGCCCACTCGGCAGCTTTCGAAGCACCGTAAGAACCGTTGAACGGAGACGCCAGCCAGCTGGCCACCGACAGCACATTGACCAGCGCGCCACCGCCTTGGCGGGCAAGCACAGGTGCGAACGCGCGACACATCGCCAGCGTCCCGAAGTAATTGATTTCCATCTCAGTGCGCGCCGCGCTCATATCGGGCGATCCCAGCAGCGGACTCCGCAGCATCGCCCCGGCGTTGTTGATCAGCACTGCGACATCACCGCATTCAGATACCGCGGCATCGATGTCGGCTGATTCAGTGATGTCCAGTCGGATGGGGACGACCCGCGCGTCGTCGATGTCGACCGTGTCGGGATTTCGTGCGGCCGCGTACACGCGAGCCGCACCGCAGTCGATCAGCTCCTGCACAAACGCTTTTCCCAGGCCACGGTTGGCTCCGGTGACCAGTGCAGACTTTCCCGTTATCGCAGTTTCTTCAGCCCGATTCGTGTCGACATCGTCCATTCGTCCCCCTTGGGCATACGAGTCGGCGGCCCAGTGCAGTGTCGAAGTGATCATCGCAGACGATTGACAAGCCAGATCGGGGCGAAACGGCGCTTTCGAAGTTCGGACCGCCGGACCTGCCGGGGGCCGCGAAGTGATGGCTATCGGCACGGCTCGCCGTGGGCGTACTTCTTGCGCGCGGAGCGCTGGTATCCAATACTCCGGGATGATGCGCATCTTGCTATCCCATTGGCGTGAGCTGTTCGATTCCGGCGGGACCGCCACACCGGGGGCGCGTGCGAGCTGCGCAGCGCTGACAGGACGCCGCGCCTCACATGGCTGAACCGTCGGCAAAAACTCCGCGGACGAACCTGGCGCCGATCTGCGCCATCTTCTTCTGTTCGGGTATCCCCGCGCTCATTTACCAGCTTGTCTGGCAGCGCTCGCTGTTCACGATTTACGGCATCAACGTCGAAAGCGTCACGGTGGTGGTCACGGCTTTCATGCTCGGGCTGGGCATCGGGAGCTTCGCCGGCGGGCGGCTGTCGCGGCTGCAACTACCGCTGCTGGGCGTGTTCGCCGCCGTCGAACTTGGTATCGGCGTATTTGGCTACTTCTCGCTGGGTTTGTTTCACGCCGTGGGTGAATTGACCCTCCGATTGAGCGCGCCACTGACGGCGCTGTTCACCTTCCTGCTCGTGCTTGTTCCCACGCTGTTGATGGGTGCCACGATGCCCCTTCTGACGGCGCATCTGGTGAAGCACTCGGGAAATGTAGGGCGCAGCGTTGGACTGCTGTACTTCGTCAACACCCTTGGCAGCGCCTTCGCCTGTTTCATCGTTGCGTCCTTTCTGATGCGCCTCTTGGGCCAGCAGGGCGCTATCACGTTTGCCTGCGGCATCAATCTGTTCGTTGGTGGCGGGGCCTTGCTCGCGCAGGTGAATTCGCCCAGGACTGCCATTCCGCGTGACGCGGCGCTGGCGCAGTTCAATACCCGCGGTTTCGGTTTTGCGCTGCTTCTTTCGGCGCTCTGCGGCTACATTGCGCTGAGCTACGAAATCCTGTGGTATCGCGTTTACTCGTTTTCATCGGGAGGCATTGCGCGGGCTTTTGCGCTATTGCTGGGCTGCTACCTGCTGGGCATTGCGCTTGGCTCGCTCGGCAGCCGGCGCTTCTGCCATGAATCGGCGGCGGCGAGGCAGGTGGCTTCGCTCTCAGGCTTCGTTTTGTTCGCCAACCTCGCAAGCTACCTGCTGGTGCCCGCAGCGGGGCTGATTGGCTGCGCGGTGCACTGGGGATTTTCATTTCCGCTGGTGGCGGTCGCCGCGGGCTTGCTGGGCGCAACGTTCCCGCTGATCTGCCATATCGCCATCGCGCCGGACGCCCGCGCGGGCGAGGGATTGAGCTACCTGTACCTCGCCAACATCGTGGGCTCGGCGCTGGGCAGCTTGATTACCGGCTTTGTGCTGATGGACCATTGGAGCCTGGGCGGCATTTCGTTGTTTCTCGCGCTGCTCGGCATTGCGCTTTCGCTCGTGCTGCTGCTAGCCGCCAATCATCGGACGCGCGCGAAGAACCTGTTGACTTCGCGCGCCGCGGCCATCGCCCTGACCGGCGTGGCAATAATCATCCTGCAGCCTTGGCTTTTCGAAGGTGTCTATGAGCGGCTCTACTTCAAGGAGCATTATGCGGGGCAGCGCTTTGCGCAGCTAAGGGAAAGCAAGAGCGGCGTAGTCAGCGTCACCCAGGACGGGGAGATTCAGGGCGGCGGCGTCTACGACGGCGTTTTCTCCACCGACCTCGTGAATGACCGCAACATGGTTGTCCGTGCCTACGCCCTCAGCCTGCTGCACGAGTCGCCCCGCGAAGTGCTGATGGTCGGGCTTTCGTCCGGTTCCTGGGCGCAGGTGATTGCCAACCATCCGCAGCTCGAAAAATTGACTGTGGTCGAAATCAATCCGGCCTATCTGAGGGTCATTCCGCATTACCCCGGCGAGGCCGGCGTGCTGAAAAACCCCAAAGTCACGACTGTCATTGACGACGGCCGGCGCTGGCTTGCCCGCAACCCTGAGCGCAAGTTCGACTTCATCGTGCAGAACACCACCTTCAATTGGCGCGCAAACGCCACCAACCTGCTTTCGAAGGAGTACCTCGAGCTCATCCGCGGCCACCTCAAGCCGGGCGGGGTGTCCTTCTATAACACGACTGGGTCGGACGAAGCGCAGCGCACGGGCGCGCTCCAATTTCCGTACGCACTGCGCTTCTTCAATTTCATGGCCGTCAGCGATTCTCCGTTGGCGCTCGACCGCCGCCGCTGGGAGCGCGTATTGCGGGAGTATCGCATCGAAGGCAGGCCCGTCTTCGAGCTTGCCGACTCGAAGCAGCGAACGCGCCTTGAGGAAGTTCTGGCCCTGGCCGACTCGCTCTCGGCCGGCTACGGCCCGGCCAAGCCAACCGGCATGAACCTGGAAACGCGCGAGGGCATCCTCGCTCGCACCGAAGGTGTGCCTACGATCACCGATGACAACATGGGCACCGAATGGGGCCGACGCTAACGCGAGACTGGTTGAGTTTGATGTCGGTCATCCCGAGTCGTCGACTTGATCGGGGAAGGCGTCCTGGATATGGCCGCCGCGTAAGCTGCCGTCGATGTAGGCGGCCCGGCAGGCGGAGTGGCCGACCTTGCCGCTGGAGGTGCGTGGAATCGAACCGGCCGGCACTAGCAGCACGTCGCGCGCGGTGATGCCGTGGCGCGCCGCAACCGCGGCGCGGATATCGTCGGCGATCGATTGGATGTTCGATTTGTGCGCGCCGGGGGCGCGTTCGCCGACGACGACGAGCTGCTCGGAAAAGTCCTGCGGGTCACGGTTGAGTCCCGAGTGGGCATTGTCGAACACCTGGGACGGAAGCTGGTTGGCCGGCACTGAGAAGGCGGCCACGTACCCGGCACGCAGCGCATTGCTGGCCTCCTGCGCGGTGTACTCCACGTCTTGCGGATAGTGATTGCGGCCGTCGATGATCACCAGATCCTTGACCCGGCCGGTGACATACAGCTCACCGCCGAAGTAGGTGCCGTAGTCGCCGGTGCGCATCCACTGCCCGTCGGCGGGGACACCCTCGGTGTGCGAGGGGCTAGCCCGATTTCGGAGCATGTTGCCGAAGGTCTCCTTGGTCTCCTGCTCGCGGCCCCAATAGCCCGAACCGACGTTGGCGCCGTGCAGCCAGATCTCGCCAATGTGGCCGTCCGGTTGCTCGGTGGCCGTGTCGGCATCCACGATGGCAGCCCACTGGTCGATCGAGACCATGCCACACGCCACCTGCGGGACGGCCGTGGGTGCGTCGTCGGCAACCGTGCGGAAGCGACCGCGAGTCAGTTCGTCGCGGTCGACGTGAATGGTGGTGGCCTTCTGCTTCATGTCGGTGGTGGAGACGAACAGCGTCGCCTCCGCCATGCCGTAGGACGGCTTGATGGCGGTGGCTGGAAGCCCATAGGGAGCGAACGCCTCGTTGAACTTGCGCATCGACGACGTGGAGACCGGCTCGCTGCCGTTGAGCAAAGCGAACACGTTGCTCAGGTCCAGTTCGGGCTCACCATCTTTGGGCAGGCCCCGCAGCGCAGCGTGCTCGAAGGCGAAGTTCGGCGCCGCTGAGAAGGTCGGGCCGTCGTCGTCGCCCAGGACCGCGAGCTCCCGCATCCACCGGATGGGGCGGCGCACGAAGGCGGTCGGGCTCATGATCGTGATGCAGTGCCCGATCACCGACGGAACCATGGCCGTGACCAGGCCCATGTCGTGGAACAGCGGCAGCCACATCACGCCCCGCTGACCCTCTTCGACCTGCAGGGCGGTGATGAGCTGCGCCAGGTTGGTGGCCACCGCCCGGTGGGTGATTTGCACACCGGCCGGGGTGCGGGTCGACCCGGAGGTGTACTGCAGATAGGCGATCGCGTTCGGGTCCGCCGGCGGCGGCTTCCACGTTTCGGCGACCTCGTCGGGGACGGCGTCCACGGCGATGACGCGAGGTCGTTCCTTGCCCGGACGGTGTTGGCGGAAGAAGTTGCGAACTCCTTCCGCGGAATCGGTGGTGGTCAGGATCACCGAAGGGGTGCAGTCGTCGAGAACCGAATGCAGCCGGCCCACGTGTCCTGGTTCCGCGGGGTCGAACAGCGGCACCGCGATGACGCCGGCGTACAGCGCGGCGTAGAACGCCACCATGTAGTCCAGGCCCTGCGGAGCCAGGACGGCGACGCGGTCACCGGGCTGGGTGACTTGCTGCAGGCGGGCCCCGACTGCCCGGTTGCGGGCACCGAACCGCGCCCAGGTCAGGTCTTTGTAGACACCATCGCGTTCGGTAGAGAAATCGAGGAAGCGGTAGGCCAGGCAATCTCCACGCATCTGGACCCACCGCTCCACATGACGGACGAGGCTGCCGTGATCGGGCAACTTAATCCGCCCTGTTTTCCGGTCAATGAACGGAGTGGGCACTGGCATATCAACTCTCCTGTCGCGCGTGTACAGCGGACCGAGCCGGTCTTCGCCAGCGCTCAACCCAAACCCAGAGATCGTACCGGTGTATGCACTGCCCACCGACCAACTGCGTTCGACGGCCGTCGCCGCCGTCCGGTGGGCCCTGAGACCGGCAACCTTGATCCGGTCCATCCGCGGTCTCCAACTTCTAGCGACCAGCGCGGCGTCCTGAGAACGGCGAGCTTAATTACGAAAGCCCCAATCAGCTATTTGATGTAGCGGGTGGCGTTGACCCAGTACGCATGCAGGGCGTTCATCGCGGTGTCGTGGGTGATCAGCCAGTGCCCGCCCTGGTTGGCCAGCACAATCGGTCCAGGTTGGCTCCACTGGCGAAGCCATGCTCCCGAGGATTGCACGGTGGCCCCGGCCAGGTTGGCGGGTGCAGGCCGAATGTCGGTCACGGTGAAGTTAAGAGGCAGCTCGCGTCCGTCCATTCGGTGCAAATGATCATCGATAGTTCCGGCTTCCTCGGGGCTAAATCCTGGGGCGACGATGTCGGTCTTGTCCGCTGCGGGCTTATTCGGGTCTGTTAGCTCGGCCATGATGGCGACCACCTGATCGGCGGTGGGGACAGGGCCGGTGCAGGCAGGCTGGTCGGGGTCCCCGCAGTCCGCATAGGCCGTAGCGGCGGTCAACAGCGCTGCGGGTGCCATGACAAGTGTCGTTGCCACCGTCGCCCTCACCACATTGACAACCGTGGGCTGCATCAGCACGTCTACCTTCACAATTAGCGGGCGTGATGTTGTCAATGTAGCTACGACGCTGGACCGGCCGAGTTGTCCCGGGCTGTGAACGTGCTCTTGGCTGCATCCGGGTTTGCTGAAAGAACAACCCAACACAGTGGTGACAAGCTGAACGGCCCGCTGACAGCTCGTCCAAGCTGAGACAAAAACTGAGGCATCTCGGTTCTCTAATAGTGAGACATGCTGATCTTTCGAAAGCGGCGGACCAAGGTTTACTGACGCGGCACTAATGTTTGAGCGGGATGCTATTTCGGGCGGAATCATCGACTTGAGAGCATCGTGAAGCCATTACGACCGTGTAGCGCAAAACGGCCGGTCGGTGCAGACGTTGGAGCTCGTCGGCGACGCGCGGAGCGTGGCGGCGCAGAACTGTGATCGGCTTGGCCGCGACGGGGGATTGACCGTGAGGATGAAAGTGGTTGCGGGTCTGCTGGCGGCGGTGTTGGCTGGCTGCACGGCGACCACGGCCGGCGTGGCCCGCAAGGCGGTCGAGTCCGCCGACTCCGATGGAGTGATCGTCTCCCTGCTCGACACCGGTGCCTACCCCGTGGCGGGTGGCCATCCCTACGGTTCCGCGGGCGACCGTTCCGGCAACGTGATCGAAAGCCAGCGCATGGCCGAATACGTCATCGGTCCCTGGCAAGTGGATTCGTCGTTGCGTCTGCTGAATGTGTTTTCAACCGCGGTGATGCTCCCTGCGACGGTGGCCACTACAGACGAAATGTTTCCCGACGTCCTGGGGAAAGTCGCGCTAGCCCACGGATTCCTCGCCGGTTTCACCACGACGCGCGCATCAACGAACTCAGCGCTCCAACGGGGATTGCAGAACGTGGTGCTGCGGTTTCCTGATCCGCAGGCCGCCGCGGTGGCTGCCGAAGAGATGGCCGCTGTCAACATCGAAGACTCCGTTCCACGACAGCCGGCGGTAATCCAAGACCACCCCGCGGCGATCGCATGGGCCTATCAGCGCGCCCGAGGCGATGTGGAAGTGTACAGTTTCGCCGCGCGCGGACCGTTCGTGCTGTCCCAAGGCGCCGGAGTCAACCACGAATTCGACAACGCATTTCAGGCGGAACTGTTGATCGCCAGGGCTCTTGATCAACAGGAACAAATGATCGATCGGTTCGTACCGACGGATCCGGCGAAACTGGTAAACCTGGCGATGGATCCCTCCGGCTGGCTGCTGGCACATGTTCTGTGGGCAGCCGACAAAAAGGCGCCCTACAGCGTTGGTGTTTACCCGCCAACCGCGGTACTGCACTTCGAGCAAGATCCCGTCGATTCCGAGGCCTTATTCACCGCCGCGGATGTCGAATGGGTAGGACAACGACTAGCCCGGGTCTACCAGACCAAAAGCGCTGCCGGAGCCCAGCGTGTCGCCGCGAAACTTGCCGAACAAGCTCGCATTCAACCCAACGTGAACGCCCTCAGCACCCCGATAAGCGGCCTGCCCGCTGGCAAGTGCTTCGTGCGATCACGCGACTTCGCCCCGCCAACCGACCCAGACACCCTTCAACAACACGACTGGCATTTCACCTGTATCGCCCGAGCGGACCGCTTCGCCTACCAAACGTTCTCCCAGGACTTGAAAGACGCAATGCAACAGGCTGCCGCGCAATGGCGGATACTGGCCGGCAAATAGAACTTGTTCGGTTACCGCTGAGTTGGATCTGATCGCTCTCGATTCTCTACAAATGAGACTTGGTTGCGGCGCGCAACCCTATTGGCAGCGCACGGGGTACCGGTTTTTCCCTACGCCGCCATCCAACGTCCATCCGGGACCTGCGGACTGGCAGAAGTATCCGTGCCAGTTCGTCAGCACCCTAACTGGGCCTATGCGACGGCCGTCTGCGATGACATTCGCTAGTTCGGGCCAGGCCGGATGCCGGCGCGAAGCGGGTGTCGCGATGGGCACGAAACTCGGCTTGGTCCGCGAGATCACTGACTACCGCGGCCATGTAGAGGTCCCCATCGGTTGGGCCGGCAAGAAACGCCCACTTTCCCCGGCGACCGCTCCGCGTAGTTGAGCGGCTAACCACTTCTCTGACACTCCGCCGATTCGCTCGGCGGCTTCGAGCAAGGTCTACGTCAGCGGTTCGGTCACCATGACTCTCCGCAGCGTAAGGGAAATGGTGTTGACCAGAAAACCGCTCAAACGCTCTGACCTGCGGTTTCGGTGGAGCTAAGGGGACTCGAACCCCTGACCCCCACACTGCCAGTGTGGTGCGCTACCAGCTGCGCCATAGCCCCGTTGAGGTGTGCCCATCGAAGCTACACCACCGGCAATCGGCGTTCAAAGTCGCTGACCAGCTGCTCATCCGACGACTTTGTCGACAATTTCCTGCGCCGCACGCTGCACTTCGGCCAAGTGTTCGGGTCCGTGGAATGACTCGGCGTAAATCTTGTAGACGTCCTCGGTGCCCGACGGACGGGCCGCGAACCAGGCATTTGCTGAGGTCACTTTCAGTCCCCCGAGCGGCGCGCCGTTGCCAGGGGCCTCGGTCAGCTTGGCGGTGATCGGGTCGCCCGCCAGTTCGGTGGCGGTCACTTGATCGGCGGATAGTTTGGCCAGCCTGGCTTTTTGCTCGCGATCCGCGGGTGCGTCGATGCGCGCGTAAACCGGGGCACCGTATTTGTCAGCCAGCTCCGCGTAGCGCTGCGACGGGGTCAGGCCGGTGGTGGCCAGCATTTCCGAGGCCAATAACGCCAGGATGATGCCGTCCTTGTCGGTGGTCCACACCGAGCCGTCGTGACGCAGGAACGACGCGCCCGCCGACTCCTCCCCGCCGAAACCGATGGTGCCGCCGATCAGCGGGTCGACGAACCACTTGAACCCGACCGGCACCTCGAGGAGCTTGCGATCGATGCCGGCGACCACCCGGTCGATGATCGAGGAGCTGACCGCGGTCTTACCGACTGCGACACTGGCAGGCCACGACGGCCGGTGGGTGTAGAGATAGTCGATGGCCGCCGCCAGGTAGTGGTTGGGGTTGAGCAGCCCGGCGTCGGGGGTGACGATGCCGTGCCGGTCGGAATCCGCGTCGTTGCCCGTGGCGATCTGATAACGCTCACGGTTGGCGATCAGCCCTGCCATCGCGTTCGGCGAGCTGCAGTCCATCCGGATCTTGCCGTCGGTGTCCAGCGTCATGAAGCGCCACGTCGCGTCGACCAGCGGGTTGACCACGGTCAAGTCGAGGTCGTGCCGTTCGGCAATCACCGCCCAGTAGTCGACGCTGGCACCGCCGAGCGGGTCGGCGCCGATCTGCAGCCCGGCGTCGCGAATCGCATTGATATCCACGACGTTCGGCAGGTCGTCGACATAGGTGTGCAGGTAGTCGTGGCGCTGCGCGGAGCTCAACGCGTAGGCCATCGGGACCCGCTTCACCGCGGACAGGCCGTCCTGCAGGATTTTGTTGGCGCGGTTGGCAATAGCTGTGGTGGCGTCGCTGTCGGCCGGTCCGCCGTGCGGCGGGTTGTACTTGATACCGCCGTCGGATGGGGGGTTGTGCGATGGGGTGACGACGATTCCGTCGGCAACGCCGTTGCCGCGGCCACGGTTGTGGGCCAGGATGGCGTGGCTGATCGCAGGGGTGGGCGTGTAGCGGTCGGCGGAGTCGATGACCGCCACCACGCCGTTGGCGGCGAGCACCTCGAGCGCGGACGCCCAGGCCGGCTCGGAAAGCCCGTGGGTGTCTCGCCCGATGAACAGCGGGCCGGTGGTGCCCTGGCGGGCGCGGTATTCCACGATGGCTTGAGTGATCGCCAGGATGTGCGCCTCGTTGAACGCCCCGTCGAGCGATGAACCGCGATGCCCCGACGTGCCGAACACCACCTGCTGACCGACGTCGTCGGGATCGGGTTCAACCGTGTAGTAGGCGGTCAGCAGGTGCGGCAGGTCGACGAGGTCCTCAGGCTGTGCCGGCTGACCGGCACGCGGGTTGGCCACCATGCGGCCAATTCTGCCCGGGCGGGGGCCGCTGCGCGCCGACGCAGGCAACGAACGCACCACGCCAGGTTTAAAGCTGCACTACCGCGAAGCGTCGCTGACCGGAAGCGCGAAGCGTCGCTGACCGCAAGTGCAGGCAAGAGAAAGCCCCGCCAGCACAATCAAGCGCTGGCGGGGCCGTCCCCAGGGTCCGCTAGACGCGCGGAGTTTGACCGCGGGTGGCAGTGCCGAGACCGGTGGTGTCCCGGCGTCCTCGCAGGCCGGCGAGCCCGCCCAAGCCGAGCAGGCCGAGCAGGCCCCACAAGCCAGTTTTGTCGCTCTTCTGGTTCTGGTCGTTATCCGGCGCCGCTACCACCGTCGTCGTCGTGGACGAAGGAACGGTCGAACTTCCGACTGCTGCACCGGCGACCCCGGCGCCACCAAAAAGCAGTGCACCACTCATTGAAACGACGGCAATAGTTTTTCGCATGACACTCTCCTTGAAAATGACTGATTCTGACATCGGACAAGGGGCTACCCAATTGCACAAGTGTTAAACACGAATCGTCATAAGGGCTTCCCGTGAATGTATCCGACGGTCGCCGCGCGCCGCTGCTCACCGAAGGCGTTTAGCCCCGCCGCCGCGCCGGGTACCTAGACGGTTCGGGCACAGCCCACGCCCCTTGCACCAGCCCTAACAGCCGGAGGTTTTCCGTGGTGGAAATGCTTGTCCAAACGCCGGATGAAGTCGTCGCTTTTCTCAAGGCTCAGCACGACCTCATCGAGGAGATGTTCGACGAGGTGCTGTTGGCGTCGGACCCGCGGGCGCGCGAGAAGCCGTTCCTGGAACTGCGCCAACTTCTCGCCGTGCACGAGACGGCGGAGGAAATGATCGTGCACCCACGGGTGCGGCGCGAAGTGGAAGGTGGCGACGCCATCGTCGACGCCCGCCTGGCGGAAGAACACGCGTCTAAAGAACAGTTGTCGAAGCTCGAGGGACTCGACGTCACCACAGACGAATTCATCGACGAGTTCACCAAGCTGCGTGACGCGGTGCTCAACCACGCCGAGCAGGAGGAAACCGAGGAGTTTCCGAAGCTGCAGCAGCAACTCGACGAAGACGACCTCAAGCGGCTGGCGGTCGCGGTGCGGGCGGCTGAGGCAATTGCGCCGACTCGTCCCCACCCAGGCGTGGAGTCAGCGAAGCTCAATTTCGCCATCGGACCGTTCGCGTCGATGCTCGACCGCGCCCGCGACGCCATCAAGCACGCCCTCAGCTGAGCACGGGCGCAGAAGGAGACAGATGAGCAGCACCGAACCGGCCCCCGCGGAAGACGACGCGGCAGACGACGAGGCCACTAAGACCGCTGCCGAGCAAAGCGACGATCACAGCGTGGTGTCGCCGCCGGCCTATCCCGCCTACTCCACTCCTCCGCCGGAGGGCTTGCACACAGCTGAGGACGGTTGAGCAACCTCCGTACTGTGGACGGGGTGAGTGTCGCACCGGAGACCGTCTCGAAAACCTTGCCAGCGCTGCAGGATCGATTTGCGAGCGAGTTGCCCGAGCTTGCCGCCCGCTGGCAGGCCGAGCCGCTTGTCGAGGCGAAATTGCTCGTGCTCAACGAGGCGCTGGCCAATCACCTCAACCTCGACGCGACGTGGCTGCGCAGTGGTGACGGCTTGCGGTTCCTGGCGGGCAACGCGATTCCGCCGGACGCCGCCCCGGTCGCCCAGGCCTACGCCGGACACCAGTTCGGCGGTTACGTCCCGCGGCTAGGTGACGGCCGCGCACTGCTGTTGGGCGAGATCGTCGACGCTGACGGCCAACTACGCGACATCCACCTCAAGGGTTCGGGTGCCACACCGTTCGCTCGCGGCGGTGACGGCCTGGCGGCGGTCGGCCCGATGCTGCGCGAGTACATCGTCAGCGAGGCGATGCACGCGCTCGGCATTCCGACGACTCGGTCGTTGGCCGTCATCAGCACCGGACGCCTGGTTCAGCGCGAGACACCGCTGCCCGGCGCCGTGCTCACCCGGGTGGCCAGCAGCCACCTGCGGGTCGGCAGCTTCCAGTTCGCCGCGCAGAACGTCGACCTGTTGCGCCGCCTGGCCGATTTTGCGATCGCCCGCCACCATCCGCACGCCGCAGAGGCCGAGCGTCCGTATCTGGCGCTGTTCGAAGCAGTGCTCGATGCGCAGGCGTCGCTGGTCGCTCAGTGGATGCTGGTCGGGTTTGTGCACGGGGTGATGAACACCGACAACATGACGATCTCCGGCGAGACCATCGACTACGGGCCGTGCGCCTTCATGGAGGCCTACAGCCCCGAAACGGTTTTCAGCTCGATCGACTTCTGGGGACGCTACGCCTACGGCAACCAGCCGGCGATGGCCGCGTGGAACCTGATCCGGTTCGCCGAGGCGCTGCTGCCGCTGTTTTCCGACGACACCGAAGAAGCGGTCGCCTTGGCACAGGCGACTTTCGAAGAATTCCGTCCCCGATACCAGTCGGCCTGGTCGTCAGGGATGCGCACCAAACTGGGGTTGTCGCCCGGCGCTGACGCCGAAAGCGTTGCGGCGTTGACCGACGAGCTGCTGACGCTGTTGCAGCACAACCACATTGACTACACGTCGTTCTTCCGCTACCTCGGCCAGGCGGCGCGCGGCGAAACCGAGCCTGCGCGTGGCCTGTTCGTCGACCTCGCGGGCTTCGACGGCTGGTTGTCTCGATGGCAGGCCTTGAGCCCGGACGCCGACGGGATGGACCGGGTCAACCCGATCTACATTCCGCGCAATCATCTGGTCGAGGAGGCGCTGACCGCGGCGACGGCGGGCGACGTCGCTCCGCTCGAACAGCTGCTGCGCGTGCTGGCCGCCCCGTACGACGAGCGCCCTGGTCTGGAGCGCTACGCCGGCCCCGCGCCGGAGGACTTCGGGTCTTACCGCACCTTCTGTGGCACCTGAACGGTGTTGGCGTAGCGCGGCATTCGGGCTCGACCGGTGTCGGCCGTCAGGATTGCAGATCGAGCGCCGCGCCGACCAACGCCAGATGGCTGAGTCCTTGGGGCAGATTGCCCAAAAACGAATTGTCGTCGGGGTCGATCATCTCAGCCAGCACACCAACGTCGTTGGTCAGTTCGACCAGTTCGGCCATCAGCTTTCGTGCTTCGGCGTCACGGCCCACGTGGTGCAGCGCCGACACCGCCCAGAACGAGCAGGCGACGAATGCGCCTTCCTGTTCTTCCCGCGCGCCGCTGAAGCGATACAACAGCGGACCGACGGAAAGCTCACGCTGTAATGCGTCGATGGTCGACGACATTCGCGACCCTCGGCCGTAACCGCTGCCGGCATGCAGCAGGATCGAGGCGTCCAGCTTGCCGCTGCCCGGATACCATTCGTAGCTCCCCAACTCCTCCGACCAGCATTCCCGTTCCACCCATTCCCGGATGCGGTCAGCTTCACCGGCCCAGCGGTCCGGGTCGCCGGGAATCTGGCCGAGCTCTGCCAGTTTCACCGCGCACCGCAGGGCGTGCCAGCAGCCGAGCTTGGAAGTGGTGTAGTGCTCGAGTTGCTCCAGCTCCCACATGCCGGCGTCGCGGCGGCGCCAGGCGTCGCACGCCTGATCGGCGAAGTCGGTCAGCATGTGGCCGGTGTCGGTGTCCAACGCGTGGCCGGCTTCCACGTACAACCGCACGGTGCTGAACAGGTCGGCGTAAATGCTCAACTGCAACTGGCTTTGCGCGCGGTTGCCGGTCACCACCGGCCCAATTCCCCGCCAGCCCGACGCCTCGTGTTCGACGACCGGGTCGATCGGCGAGCCATCGAGCCGATAGAAGACCCCGGTGCCTGACCTGTGCCGGCGAACGGTGCGCAGCAGCCAACTGATGGCGGCGTGGGTTTCTTCTCGTAGCCCGAGCCGCCTCAGTACGTCGAGGGTGTAGGCGGTGTCCCGAACCCACGCATACCGGTAGTCCCAATTCTTCTCGCCAGCAAGGCGTTCGGGAAGCGACGTGGTGGCTGCCGCGGCCACCGCTCCGGTCGGGCTGTAGATGAGCTGCTTGAGGATCAGCACGCTGCGGCGCACCGCGTCGCTCCAGGAGTCCGCAAGATCGAAGCGTTCGAATTGAGCGGACCAGTCCGTCCAAATGCCGATGGTGCGGTCCAGACCGTGGTCGATGTCATCTGCCGGTGACAGCATCAGCGGCTCAGCTTCGGTGGCCACCAAGCCGATCACCCGTCGTGATGCCGCACTGACCGTGAACGAGCCGAACAGTGCTTGGTCGGAAATCTCCGGCTCCATGCCGTCAGAAGTGCACACGCCGATGTTCAGGTTCTTGATGCGCAGCACGACGCCGTGCGGGGTGCGCCGCGCCCACGGCGACGCGCTGTTGAAGCACGTTCCCGGTGCCACCCGCCACCGCATCGGCACCTCGCCGTCCACACCCTCGACCCGGCGCACCAACTCCGTCCAGGGCAGCCGTCCGCCGTGCCCGAGATTGAGCGCGTCGGTGACCCGCACGCACCCGGACTCGGTGTGAAAAGTCGTTTCCAGAACATTCGTATTCGGCAGATAGCGTCGTTCCGACGAGAACGCGATAGAGGGCGCCAGGTCGAGCCTGCCGCCGTTCGACGAGTCCAGCACGGCAGCAAACACCGGCACGGAATCCAGGTACGGTATCGGAAACCAGTCGATGGCGCCGTCTTGACCGACCAGCGCAATCGTGCGTCCGTCCCCAATCGGTGCGTAACTGCGCAGTGCCGCGAAACCGTCCTCACGCCAAGCCGATTCGCTCGGCGCCGAGGTCGTCGGGTCGAGCTCCGGTGCCGGCACGCCACCGCGTTCCCGCGTTTCACATCCAATAAACCACGCACAACCTGCATGACTCATCCGTCAACGGGTAGTCGGGAGCATGGCGAAAATCGGTTACTTCCTGTCCTGCGAGCAATACTCCCCCGCGGAGCTGGTCGACCAAGCAAAGCGCGCGGAGGCCGCCGGCTTCGAGGCGCTGTGGATCTCGGATCACTTCCATCCCTGGAACGACGAGCAGGGGCAGAGCCCATTCGTCTGGGGCGTCATCGGCGCACTGTCTCAGGTGACGTCGCTGCCGGTCACCACTGCGGTGACGTGCCCGACGATTCGTATTCATCCGGCGATCATTGCCCAGGCCGCCGCGACGGCGGCGGTACAGCTGGGCGGGCGCTTCGTGCTGGGTGTCGGCAGTGGTGAGGCGCTCAACGAACACATCCTCGGTGACCCGTGGCCTTCGGTCGGGGTACGGCAACAGATGCTGGAGGAGGCGATCGACGTGATTCGCCTGCTGCACAAGGGCAACGAAATCAGCCATCACGGCAAGTACTACGAGGTTCAGGAAGCCCGGATCTACACCCTGCCGGACAATCCGGTTCCCATCTATGTGTCCGGATTCGGTCCGCAGGGCGCGGAACTAGCCGGCCGGATCGGCGACGGATTCTGCTTGGTGTCGCCGGATGAAGACACCGTCAAGGCTTTCCGCGAAGCCGGCGGTGGCGACAAGCCGGTCCAGGCCGGCACCAAAGTCAGCTGGGACCGCGATGCGGACAACGCGCTCAAGATTGCGCACCGGCTTTGGCCGAACGATGCGCTGCCGGGGCAGTCAGCTCAGATCCTCCCGCGGCCCAAAGATTTCGAGGCGGTGGGTTCACTGGTCACGCCGGAGCAGGTCGGCGAGGCCGTTGCCTCCGGACCGGACGTGGACACCCATGTCGCCAACATCCGCAAATACATTGACGCGGGTATTGACGAGGTATACGTCCAGCAGGTCGCCCCTGACGCCGAAGGATTCTTCTCGACCTACGAGCGCGAGGTGCTGCCGCAGTTCCGTCAGTAGCGCCGGCCGACTGGCACGCTGGTGGCTGTGACCTACCCGAACGACGCTGCCGCCAGCATTCAGTTGGCGATCAACGTGATGGCGGCATATGTGGTCGGCGACGACGCCAACCTGTCCTGGGCCAAGGTCGAGGACGCCATGAGCGAGGAACACGGCACTTTCCGATTGCTGCAAGGCTTCATCGGCCTGACCGGAATGCTGTTGCAGCAGTTCGAGTTCAGCGTCGATCCGCCCGTCCGGCCAGAGACGATGCTGCAGAGGCTGGCGAACCTGACTCGCGATCAGCGGTCAGAGTAGCCCTGTCGCGTCATGTCGCGGAGTAGTCGAAGACCGTCGCGCCGTTACCGGTGGTGTCGATGTAGATCGGGATGCAGCAGGAAGGGCTCGTAACCGGTGTCGAAGTCGCCGCTGGAAACCACCGTTGGCGATTCCGATGCGTTGGTAATGCTGTACTGATAGAGCAGGTCCGCTGGTTCATTACCGGGAGCGTCGTAGACCGAGATCTCGGTTCCCACCGGCAGCGTGGTAGCTGAGTCGAGGTTCGTAGGCAGGACGGACTCCGGGATGGCCCCGTATACGCCACCTGAATCGAAGTCTGTCGCGACCTCCACTGCTGGTCCGCCGTTGATCGATACGTAGGCGTCCGAGATCGGCGCGCCCTCGAGCGTGGCGTAGGCCGTATCGGGGTTGACACTGTCGAAGGTGATCGACTGGCCAGGTTCGTTGATCAGCACTCCCCCGCTGTCACCAGAAGCGACCGGGAAGTAGTTGGTGACGATATCGGGTCCAGGCCCGACCGAGTTGGGCCCTATGCCCAGGATGCCCTGGGCGGAGCCACCCAGGAACTGGTTGAAATCGAACGGGCCGCCGAAGGTCGTCGGGAATTCGAAAAGCGCGACGTCGACCGGGCCGTCAGCCGTAGCTCCGTCAATGGTCACCGGCATGTCGAACGTCAGATAGAAGTAGTCCAGCCCGCCGCTGTAAGAACCGAGGCCCAGGCTGACGGGAAAGGTCAGGTTGTCAAGTCCGATGTCTTGAATGGGTACGACCAGACCGTCAGAACCGGTGTCGACCAGCACGGGCGTTGCCGCGCCGCCATTGACCGACGACATTGATGACCGGTTCAGTGGTGGCAACCAGGGGCAGCGAGCCCGTAGCCGCTGCTGCGCCGGCCTCAGTCGACAGGTCAGGCAGCGCGAGGCTGTTCAGGTCCAACGCACTCGAGACACTCCCGAGATCGAACGTCGAGTCCAACGCACTCAGCAGGCCGGGGTCCACCGCGGTGAAGGCCTGGCTGACCGCGTCGATCACGGGCTGGATGATCAAATCCTCGAGGTCGGCGTGCGCCTGAGGCGCAGTGGCCGAACCCATTCCCAGCGCCCACAACGCCCCGGCAGCCGAGCCGGCGATGACCAGGCCGCCGCCGTGACGCCGAGCGCGATCCCTGCGCGAACGACGGCCCTCCCCCACATCACCTGACCGGCGTGGCATCGCAATTACCTCCTGAAAGACCCCAAGCATCGACGAAGGCCGATGTTCTCAGTGAATCTTAAGCGACGCAATCGGCGTGTGTCACACGTGTGACCTGGGTCACATTGATGCTGAACCTATGACCAGCCGATCGACGGCTGGGCGAACGATGGCTGAACGCGTGATTTCGGCGACGGCTGACGATCGCTGGACCGGTAGCGAGCTTGTTAGCATGCCTCATGCCCGCGCGAAGCACAGCAGCTCGGCGTGCATTTCCCGGGCCAATGTTTCGGGCGCTCAGGCGAATTGGGGTGGTACTGGCGGTGGTCACGACAGTGTTCCTGTCCGGATGCGGCGGGCACAACAACACTGTGCGCGCAAGCCCCACCCCGGGTAGGTCGGCGACGAAGGTCAGCTGCGGCGGCAACCCGGTTTTGACGGCCAGTGGTTCGACAGCCCAGAAGAACGCGATGTCTCGGTTCATCGCCGCTTTCCGGCAAGCCTGCCCCGGGCAATCGTTGACGTATGCCGCTACCGATTCGGGCGCCGGGATCAAGGACTTTCTAGGTGACCGAACCGACCTCGGTGGCTCGGACTCGTCGCTGAGCCGGGACGAGTTGAGCAAGGGGCAGCAGCGCTGCGGATCGCCGGCGTGGAACCTGCCGATGATATTCGGCCCTATCGCCGTCGCCTTCAACATCAACGGTCTGAACTCGTTGAACCTGGATGGCAACACCACCGCGCAGATCTTCAACGGCCAGATCACCTCCTGGAACGACGCGGCGATCCAGGTGCTGAACCTCGGCGTCCCGCTGCCCGCTGAGCCAATACGTGTGGTTTTCCGCAGCGACGAGTCTGGGACCACCGACAACTTCCAGCGATATCTCGACACCGCTTCCAACGGCACGTGGGGTCAGCCCGCCGGCAAAAAATTCAACGGCGGTGTCGGCCAGGGCGCTGTCGGCAACGAAGGCGCCGCCGCGGCCGTCAAAGGCGCCGAAGGCTCGATCACCTACATCGAATGGTCGTTCGCGCAGTCGCAGCACTTGAACGTCGCCGACATCGTCACATCGGCCGGACCGGATCCAGTGGCCATCAGCCCGGGCTCGGTCGGAAAGACAATCTCAGGCGCCTGGTTCCTCGGCAAGGGCAACGACCTTGCGCTGGACACCATTTCGTTTTACCGACCGAACAACCCCGGCTCCTATCCGATCGTGCTGGCGACCTACGAGCTGGTGTGTTCGAAATACCCTGATCCGCAGGTCGGTACAGCAGTCAAGGCGTTCCTGCAGAGCACGCTCGGCGCTGGCCAAACTGACCTGGTGGACAACGGATATATCCCCATCCCCGACGAGTTCAAGCCCCGGCTGTCGGCGGCGGTCGATGCGATCTCCTGACCCGGCTGCGCGTGCTGCTGAAGTGGCGACCCTAACTATTTCAGAGATTTTTTCACTGCCGTCAACGCAACGTTCCGAGAGTTTTCCAACGTTCGTCAACGTATAGCGCTGTGGAGGTCACAAGTCTGCCCCCTGAGGTCACGTCTGCGCTGATTCACTCCGGGCCCGGCGCGGGTTCACTGACCGAGGCTTCCGGCGCATGGCAAGAACTTGGTGCCGGTCTGGAAGAGTCGGCGCAGAATTACGCGAGCGCGGTGTCCTCGCTGGCGGGTACTTGGCGCGGCCCGTCCTCGTCGGCCATGACGCAGGCCGTCGAGCCGTACATCACCTGGCTGCGCAGCACGGCACAACAGATTCGTCAGCTCAGTTCTTCGGCGCAGGCCGCCGCGACGGCATTCACTTCCGTCCGTGCGGCAGTGGTTCCGCTCGCAGACGTGATCGCCAACAGGACGCGTTTACTACAACTGTTGGCCACCAACGAGTTCGGTAGCAAGCTTCCCGCAATAGCCGAGACTGAACAGGAATACCAAGAGATGTGGGCCGACAACTCGGCGGCGATGACCCGCTACCAGACGGCCTCGGCGCAAGCCACCACGCTGCCTCAATTCGCTGCTCCGCCGTCGGTCACCATTCCGGCGGGCACGGCCGCGCAAGCTCAATCCGCCGTCGCGAACGCCGCAGCGGCCACTGCCGCGCCCGCCGCGACCGATCCGATCGACTCGCTGCTGTCAGGCCTTCTCCCCGATCCCAACAGCGGTTACTTCGGGCTGGCCAACACCTACGCCAACCAGTTCATCTCGTCTGGTTTTCCGATCAACCTGCTCAGCTACCTGGCGCAGAACACCTCGGCCCAGGCACTGCAGAGCGTGCAAGGCCAGATCGGCCAAGGCTTGGCGGAAGGCGAGTCCGCTCTGGGACCGTTGGGTGCCGGACTGGGTGCACCGGGCGCCGGATTGGGCACGCCGGGTGCCGGTTTGGGTTCACCCGGGATCGGCGCGTTCGGTGGATTGTCCGAAGAACCCACCGCGGCGATGGGTGCAGGTTGGTCGGTAGGAAGGCTGACCGCCCCACCCGCCGTCGGGACGCTGCTGCCCACCTCGCAAGCAGACGTGCGGCTCGCTTCGCTGGCATCGCCGCTGCCTGCGGCTCATCCGGGGACGCCGATGCTGCCGCCGCTGATGCCGCCGCCCATCTCACCGGGCAGTGGCTGGCGCAAGCGGAAGCAACAGAAGTACGACGACATCGAGTTCGGCTTGGATATCAAAGGGAAGGTGATGCCTCGACCGCCCTCGGCGGGATGAGCGGACCCAGCACAACACAACTGCCGTCAGCTTTGTCCGGTGTGCCTCGGGCAGAATGCCGCAACGCTGACGCCGACGAAGAATCCGGCGTGGTAACCGTCGAGGTTGCTGCCGCCCATCACGTCGTTCGCGACATCGCCTGTCGCCCTGCCCGAGTCGAGCTCATCGCAGACCTGGTGTCCGGCGATGATCGCGGCTTGCGGTGACGCGAAGTTGATGCCCTTGGCGTGCAGCGCCGAGATGAAATTCGTGTCGATCGCGTCGGCAACGGCGGCCGGAGCCCGCGCCGCGGTCCAGCCGAGCAGTGCGACGAACAACATTGAGCCGGCCAACGACTGCACACGGCTGGGCGAACGCACTTGGCTGGTCGTCCTTTCTGTCGGCAGTCCGATCATCGCATGCCCATACCCGAGTGATGAAGCCCGAAAAACGTTCGGTTCGTCGCCCACCTGATCGATAATCTGTCCGACGCGCCAAGGCCGTTCAGCGTTGGCATTCCGGTCACCAGCGGCCGGCCCGTGTCCGAATTCCCGACATTCGCGCACCACTATTGGCCGTAAGGTCATTCCAACACATCGGCCCACTACGAGCTCATTACGGGAGGACAGGTGCAGTTATATCGTCTTTTCCTCGCGGGCTTTCTGGCAATTGCTCAGATCGGGCTGACCGCAACGATCATCATCGTCAGTTGGCGTGCCGCCACCGGTCGACTGGCACGCAACCAAACGACCGGAATCAGGATCCCGTCCACAATGCGCAGCGATCAGGCTTGGGTGGCAGGCCACCGCGCCGCGCTGCGTTTGACACCGCTGTATCTGCTGCAGCTGACATTCACGCTGACGCTGCTGACGGTTACCGTCCTGCAGGGGCGGCCGCGCGGCGCGGTGATGGCCGTCGGGATCGGCGGCACGCTGCTCTACCTAATCACGGTGATTATCGCCGCATTCATCGCCGGCAGAGCCGCGAAGGCGGTGAACGATCGCGCCGACGACGAGCAAAGCCCCTCGCCGATTCGTCAAAGCAGGGCAATTCACATTTACGCAGCCATCAACGGCCTGGTGCTCGCCGGCACGTGCGTCAGCCTCTGGTTCCTGGCAGCGCGAGCGAACGGCAACGGCGTGCCACCGAATACAACCTTGGGATTCCGGGACCGCCAGACCCTGGCCTCGGAGCCCGGATGGTATGCCGCACAGCGGGTCGGGTTTCATATCGGTGCTGTTGCCGCGACGATAATCACCGTTGCGGTGTTCGCCGTGGTGGCGGTGGTGTACGCCCGCCACCTTCACCCGGCATGGACGCTGATCGTGCCCAGCGTCGGCCTGGCTGCACTTGCTCTCGCTTTCTTGATAGCAGGCCACTACGCGGACAAGGCCGCAGTCTCAGCTACGTCAAGCGCTGCGCCAGGAGGCCAACAGCACGCCACGTTGCTCGACATCAGGTCGAACAGTCACTTCTCGGCACATGCATGACCCAAAACGACGACGCGGTGCCGAAAGCAAAGCGCCTCAGCCGACGTCGAGTGGTTGGGACGGACTGGCGGACTGCGACGCGCACGGCACCATCGTGGCCTCGATGATCACGGCCACCCCGGCAGATTTGCCGACTGACGCATTCAGCGGTATCGCGCCGGATGCCGAGTTGATTTCCATCCGCCAGTGGAGCGCAGGTTTCACCACGAAAAGCGAATACCGGCAACATGGTTGGCGGGCACGCGATCTGCATGAGCACGAATGACATCATCGACGTTGCAGAACTGGGGGCCGCGCTGCGTTATGCCGCCGTTGACAAGAACGCAGTCGTCGTAGCGGGGGCCGGTGACACCAGCAAAGTGGATTGTGAACGCATCCCAGCGCAGACGCGAACCCGGAAAGCCGGCAACCGAACGGAGTTGCCACCCTAGCCATTCCGGCTTGGTACAGCGAGTATGTACTCGCAGTCGGCGGTGTCGACAGCACCGGTGACGCACCGATGCCTACCAGCCTGGCGTGGCTGCACTTGTGCGCGCCGAGTATCCACAGCTGTCGTCCTCGATGATCCTGCGCGGCTGCTCGCCGAGTACCGCACCCGCTCGGCGACCTAGCACCACTACGCCGAGCGAATCAACAATCCTGCCCTACACCGCCAGAAGCGGTGATTGTCCGAGCGATGGCGTCAACGGTCGCCCGCCGGCACGAGGCTGACGCTGAGCAGTCCGTCGATTGGAGCGGCATTTCCGGGTTGCGCCGCGGCCATCATGGCGGTGTGCGCGTCGGCTGGATCGGTGTGGGGTGGCACCACCAACAGGGTGAGGCGGCCGCCGTGGAGACCGAGAACTTCGATGGTGTTCACCGGCTGATGTTCATATCCGTCGAGACGCAGGACGTGCCCGCCGGCGCTCACTCTCCGCGGTACGTTCACCCAGCTCTTCGAGTTGTACAGCACTCTTTCCAGTCGCCCCAACCGAACTGACAGCACTGCCAACAGATCTGGCAGTTCGACGGCGAGGTCGTCGGTGTGCGGCCACCATGCTCCGTCGACGTACCCACTCTGCCGAGCCTTCGGCTTCAACCGCAACCGCGGAGTCTGGTCAGGACCGCTGCTGTTCTGCACGTTCTTGCGCGTTTGTAGTGGCGTCATGACGACGTTCCCGTCTCGGCCGAATCAGGCCAGATCTTTCATGACGGCGATGACACGGTTCGGATGACACGTGTGCGAAGTACCGTCTACCGCCGGATTCTACGCCCACCTGGGCGAGCTGCGGATCAGTTTCGTTGGTAGCCCAAGGGCAATTCGGTGCTACGGCTTCGCAAACCTTCGGCCACTGCCGACTTCCGCATGCCCGCGGCCGGGCACACTAGTGGCATGAAGGAATGTGAACTCATCGCCGTCGCGTCAACCGCGGCGCCCCTGCCGCCGCCATCCCTGCGCCGGGCTCGGGCGTCGATCTCAGGTCGGCCGGCATGACCGGGCCGGAGCGCCAGCCGCGCCGCCAGCTGAACGGGCTCTCGGACGTACGGGCGTTCTTCCACACCAACGCGACGCCGCTGTACTTCATCTCGCCGACTCCGTTCAATCTGCTGGGCATCGACGGCTGGGTACGGAACTTCCAGTACCTCACGTACTTTGACTCTTTCGAGGGCCTACATCCGCGAGTGTTCGTGCCCCGGCGGCGCGACCGCATCGATTTCGGGTCCATGGGCGATGTGTGCAACCACCTGCTGCGTGATCCCGAGACACTCGAGTTCATCGCGAACCAGGGGCCCGGCGGGAAGGTCTGCTTTGTGATGCTTGACGAGGAGACCCAGGCCCTGGCACACCAAGCGGGGCTCGAGGTCATGCACCCCCCGGCGGAGCTGCGCCGTCGCCTGGGCTCCAAGATCGTCATGACCCGCCTGGCCGACGAGGCGGGCGTGTCCAGCGTGCCGCACGTGATCGGGCGGGCCGGCTCCTACGACGAGCTGGTGGCGCTCGCGCAAAGCGCCGATCTGGGAGATGACCTGGTCGTCGAGGCCGCTTATGGCGACGCCGGCAGCGCGACATTCTTTGTCCGCGGTCAGGGCGACTGGGACCAGCATGCCGATGGCCTGACCGGACAAGAGGAACTCAAAGTGATGAAGCGCATCCGCAACGTCGAGGTGTGCATCGAGGGCACCGTGACCCGTCACGGCACCGTGATCGGCCCGGCGATGACCAGTCTTGTCGGGTACCCGGAGCTGACTCCGGGCAAGGGCAGCTGGTGCGGCAACGACATCTGGCGCGAGGTGCTGCCGCCCGCACAGACGCACGCCGCGCGAGAGATGGTGCGGAAGCTCGGCGACGTGCTGAACCGCGAAGGGTATCGCGGCTACTTCGAGGTGGACATTCTGCACGATTTGGACTCCGACGAGCTCTACCTCGGCGAGGTGAACCCGCGCCTGAGCGGTGCAAGCCCGATGACGAACCTGACCACCGAGGCGTACGCCGACATTCCGTTGTTCCTGTTCCACCTGCTCGAGTACATGGACGTGGACTACGAGCTCGACGTCGACGAGATCAACTCGCGCTGGGAGCGGGGCTATGGCGAGGAGGAGGTCTGGGGTCAGGTGATAATCAGCGAGACCTCGCCGGATGTCGAGCTCTTCACCTCGACGCCGCGGACCGGTGTGTGGCGCCTCAACGATGACGGGCGCGTTTCCTTTGCGCGCCCCGCCAACGACTGGGCCTCGGTCATTGACGAGTCCGAGGCCTTTTATATGCGCATCGCGGCGCCTGGCGAAATACGCGCCGAGGGCGCCCAACTCGGCCTGTTGGTCACCCGCGGCCACCTGCAGACCGACGACTACCAGCTCACCGAGCGCTGCCGGCGCTGGGTCAAGGGCATCAAGGCGAAGTTCGTCTCAACACCCCTGGTGTCGGACACCCCGATCGTCTCGCGGCTCGTCGCCAGAGCGTGAGCAGCGGGCGCCCGATCCCATCGGGTCGCGTCCCGGCCGGTATCTCGCTGGAAAATTGGCTGTCGCCGCCGTACTCGCACTGGTCATTTCAGCACGTCGAAGGCGTGGTGCCGACCGCGGTGATCTCGCGCGGTACCGGGCCGGCCGCGACGTTGCCCGCCGCCAGTGTTCCGGTGGCACAGATCCGGGTCACCAGCGCTGACGGGTCAGCCACGACCGTTGGCGCAGTGATGACCAGCACCGCTACCGACGGGTGGGCCGTCGCCTGCCGCGGTTCAGTAGTGGCCGAGGAGTACCTTGACGGTTTCGGGTCGGAAAACCGCCACCTGGTGTTTTCGGTGAGTAAGTCGCTGGTAGCGGCCGTGGTCGGCGCACTGCACGGGGCTGGGGCGATCGAGCTTGACGCGCCGGTCACGAAGTACATTGCCGCGCTGCAGAACTGTGGCTACGCCGGTGCGACGGTGCGGCACCTGTTGGACATGCGGTCCGGCATCGCCTTCTCCGAGAACTACCTCGATCCGGCCGCGGAGATACACCTCCTCGAGCAGGCGATCGGGTGGCAGCCGAAGAGCAGTCCAGACGGCCCCTCCACGCTGTATGACTTCCTGCTGACGTTGCAGAAGAAGTCGGCTCACGGCGGCCCGTTCGAATATCGCTCGTGTGAAACGAATGTGCTCGGTTGGATCTGCGAGGTGGCCAGCGGCCAGCGGATGCCCGGGTTGATGTCGGAACTGCTGTGGAGCCGCATCGGCGCCCGATGCGACGCCACGATCTGCGTGGACTCGGTCGGCACCGGAATTTTCGACGGCGGCGTCAACGCCTCTCTTACCGACATGATCCGATTCGGGTCGCTGTTCTTGCACGACGGTGTCTCGTTGACCGGCAAGCAAGTGATGCCGGCGGCGTGGGTGGCCGACACTCTCGATGGCGGGCCCGACTCGCGTCAGGCGTTCGCCGCCAGCCCCGACGACAACCGAATGCCCGGCGGGATGTACCGCAACCAAGTCTGGCTGCCCTATCCAGGAAACAACGTTCTGCTCTGCCTGGGCATGTGCGGCCAGATGGTTTATGTCAACCGTGCGGCCGAGGTGGTCGCCGCTAAATTGTCCACCCAGCCAACGTCTCAAGGCCCGGAGGTGCAGTTGAACACTTTGCGCGCATTCGACGCGGTGGCAAGCGAACTGAGCCAGTGAGGCAGCGGACGGCGGCGACCATCTCTTCCGCATCCCGACGACCTCATCCCTGGCGGCGAATACCCGCGTTCCTACTTTCCGACTCTCCCCGCGCGCCCAGGCTGGCCGCCAGCGGTCCCGGGTCGGCACTAGGTTGGCGCCCACCCACTTCAGCGACGTCACGGGAACCCACGAGCGCCGCCGCGAACCAGGCCAGCAACAAGACTGCAGTGAGCGTCCAGCTGGCGCCGAGCAGATGCTCGAACGGGTTCCACAGCCGCTCCTGGTCGTTGTCATTAGGCAAGGAGTGCCAGGGTGCCGCCAGCGCCACAAGGGCAACGGCGAACCCGGCAACAAGGTTGCGGACACCGCGGACCACTGTCCAGCGCATCAGGAAGTACACCGCCGTTGCCGACAGCCACACCCAGTGATGACCCCATGACACCGGCGCGCACAAAAGACCGGTGAACGCGGCAGACAACACGGCCGCGACCGCGTCACCGGAACGCCAACTGACCCGAATAGCGACGACCGCCAACACTACGACCAGCACCGTCACCGCCCCCCAGATCACGCCATTCACGGAGTCCAGGACAGGCATGCGCGCTATCACGCCTCGTACCGACTGGTTGGACGCAAAGGTCAGCCTGCCGAATTTCCGGGGGTCTATCACCATCGAAGTCAGAAACCGGGTGGTATCTGACGGACAAACGAGCCAGCTGAGGATTATTGCCGACGTGGCCGTTCCCAGGGACACAGCGAGCGCTCGCCACTGCCGGGTCACCAGGAAGTACCCGACGAAGACGGCGGGCGTCAGCTTGATCGCTATTGCCAGGCCGACAAGCAGACCACGTGGCCAGGGCACGCGTGGCAGCAGTGTGTCGAGCGCCACCGCGGCGGCCAATATCAAGTTCACCTGGCCAAACTGAAAGGTGGCTGCAACCGGCGTGCTGAGCACGAAGACGACAGCCGCGGTGACCACGGCAATCGCGGTTTTGACCGGTATGGGCGCGCTCAGCGAACGCCAACTTCGAAGCCGACCCCAATCCTCCGTCGCCGCTAAAACGATGACGCCAAAGAAGATAGTGCAGGCTGCGGCGTTGAGAAGCACCATCAACACTTTCGCCAGGCCTGCTGGAACGATGGCCAGCGGAATGAAGAGCAGGGCGGAGAACGGCGGGTAGATGAATGCCAAGCCGAACGGCGAGTGGTTGACCGTGCCGAAGTCGTGAGCGTAGAGCGAATGGCCCGCGAGCATCGCACGGCCGGCCGCGCGGTACACCAGCAAATCCTCGGAGCCCAGATCGTCGCCGTGGATGCCAAGCAGTTGGACGAGGAAAAACGACGCAAGCACTAAGGTCGTCGCCGCTAGCGTCGCCAGAGTGAGCCAGCGAGCAGCATGGGTGCCCTCCGAGCTCCACCGGCTCAGTTGGTGCCGACGAAGCGATGTCATGAGGGGAGATTAACCGCGATCTCGGTGCGATCGTGGTGGACGACTAGAACCGGCAGGCATTACGTGGTGAGTTAGCCCGAATCTTCCTGCGCCGGATCGTCGGTGACCGGTGGGATGATGGGCTCGGAGGTTGAATGCTCACAATCTTGGCGGGAGCCACGCTCGCGGCGGTGGTGATCATGGTGGGCTTCAGGTGTCGGGCGCTTGCCCGCACCAAGCATCTGCGTGATGACTACCGCGAGACGGTTCGGGCGATTCGATGGTGGATGATTCCGGCGGCTCTGGCTCAACTCCTCGTTGTGGTGGCCACCATGCTGGCACTTGTGAAGCTACCGTTTCTGTCATTCGGGTGGTGGCGCCTGCTGGGTGGAACCGGCAACATCGCCCTGGGTCAGACCCATCAGCCGGGGCTGATCTGGAGGGTGCTGGCCTTCGCCGTACCGATCGCCGTCTTCGTCATCGTTCCGCTGGAAGCTCACAGCGAAGAGATGGCTTTTCGATTCCGAGCCGAGAAATACAGCGTCATCCAGAGGCTGCGCAATCAGTTTCGGTTCGGCATCGTGCACTGCTTGGTTGGCATTCCCATCGCCGCTGGCTTGGCGCTCACACTGAGCGGTCTGTACTACCTGGCGGTGTACCTGCACGCCATACGTCAGCTCGGCCCAGAGATGGCTGCGGCCAGCGAAGTGCCTCGGTACGAACGGCTGCCCTACCCCAGGGTGCCCGCCACAACCGCCTATGACCCAGAGGCGTGGAGGGCTCACGATCGGGAACGGGAGGGTGTGCGCATCGAGAACGAACGCCGACTTAATCAGTGGCTAGAGGATCGGCCCGCTCAGGCAGGGGCGAGTGTTGAGCGAGTTAATCAGGTCAGGCGGCATGCCGCCACCAAGGCTGCCGCCGCCCACGCGGTCTCCAACTGGCTGGTGATCATCATCATCCTTTTCGGCTTGGTCACCGGGGCGCTCAGCTGAAACCACGCTTCCACCGCGACCGTGGAGGCCAAGAAATCTTGACCGGTGTAGCCGGGCGATTCCAGATCGCAGCTTCCGGTTTGTCTGGTAGGCCGCTGACCTGGTCTTTCTTGGTGGAGCTGCCGGGAATCGAACCCGGGTCCTACGGCATTCCCTCAAGGCTTCTCCGTGCGCAGTTCGCTATGTCTCTACTCGGATCTCCCGGTCACACGAACAAGCCGAGATGACGATCCCAGTCGCTGTGATTGTCCCGATGTGTCCCGCGACCGAACACATCGGTGGATCCCTCTAGACGATGCCAGGGTCCGGGCCGAGGGCGTTCCCGGTCTGACAGACTAGCTGTCGCTTAGGCAGCGAGAGCGTAGTCGCGCTGATGTGAATCGGCGCTTAATTGGTTGCAACGACGCTTACGGTGGTCTCTTGCCTGCACCGGCACGCTTCCCTTGATTCGATGCGCGAAGTCGAAACCGTTCAGCCCCTCGCATCCCCGCCGGTTTCCGGCAGGACAACTAATAGTACGTCGGGATGCAACAACAGATCGGCGCGCTTTCATCCGCGTCGTTCAAATCGTGTAGTTGAGGTGCTCGACGATGCGAGCGGCGACCTCGCGGTCTCCGGCCAATTCGACCGAGCCGACCGGGGCGGTTCGTACTCGGCCGGTGGCCAGCCGGGTGAACAGCAGCCCGTCGCACCGGATCGTCGACGTCGGCTGCTCGCCGCCGAAGTCCTCGACGACCCGGCCACGGCCCTGGATGTCGACGCAGATTTTCCTTGCCAGCGCACCGGTCAGCTCGATAAGAATGCGCGATCCGTCGGGTGCCTTGCCCAGCTTGGTGACCACGTAGCCCATGCTGGCCGTCATTTCGTCGAGCGACAGCCGTGCAGCCGCTCCCCGCAGGTCGGCGTCGCCGGCCGCGCGACCGATGGCGTCCCGGATGTCGTGCTCGTGCACCCAGCAGTCGAAGGTCCGTATCCGCATGAACCGGCCGTAGCTGTCCGCCCCTGCGGGCGTTGGTGTCACCGCATTCCAGTCGGCGTCGGGCATCTCCGTCAGGAACTTGCGCCGGTCGTCGGTCACCGCTACAAACCGCTGGTTCAGTTCGGCGCCCGGCTCCCTGCTGAAGTGCTGCACCCAGCACTCATTCATTGCAGCGACGTCGTTGCGCACGTGGCCGAACGTGCGCACGTCGACGCCACTTTCGGGCGGCGCAAACCCGAGCAGCGTGCTCTCGGTGCCGATGATGTGCGAGACCACCGCTCGTACATTCCAGCCGGGCAGCGGCGTGGCGGACTCGAGTTGCTCGTCGGGCAACTCGGTCAGTAACCCGTCGATGGCATCCCACGTCTCAAAGAGGCCGGACAACACGTCGGACTTGTCGAGTTCAGTGACCTGAGTGGCGGTCATGGACGGATAGTAAGCCGAATCGGGCGACCAAGACCCCGATCAGGTCATGCCCTTGACGCGCCGGCCCAGTTCACGAACCACTTCGCGTTGAGCATCTCGGCGAGCCAGGTCGTGGCGTTTGTCGTGCGCCTGTTTGCCTCGTGCCAGCGCCACTTCAACTTTGACTTTGCCCCCGGTGAAGTACAGCGACAGCGGGACCAGCGTGTAGTTGCCGTCGCGCAGCTTACCGACCAGCGTGTCGATCTGGCGCCGGTGCAACAGTAGTTTGCGGTTTCGCCGGGGAGTGTGGTTCGTCCAGCTGCCGTGGTGATACTCCGGGATGTGCAGGTTGCGCAGCCACACTTCGCCGTCGTCGACGGTGGCGAACGCATCGGCCAGCGAAGCATGCCCTTCGCGCAGGCTTTTCACTTCGGTGCCGAGCAGCGCAACCCCGGCCTCGTACACCTCGATGATCGAGAAGTTATGTCGCGCTTTGCGGTTGGACGCGACAATCTGTTTGCCGTCGCCGCGCGGCTTCGCCGCCGCTTTCCTGGCCACTGCTATCGCCGCACATACACACGCAGGGTGGCGTAAGCCGTCAAACCGGACATCACCACGCCCACCAGGAACAGCCACGGCGAAATGTAGAGGATGTCGGCGTAGTCGACTCGGGCGATCAAATTGGCTTGATAGAACTGGCTGAGCGCATTGTCCAGGAACAACGCCCGTACCAGCAGGAGGCCGATGACGGCGATGAGCACACCGGCGGTGGCGGCCAGCATCGCCTCGAGCAGGAAGGGCAGCTGGGTATACCAGCGGCTGGCGCCGACGAGCCGCATGATGCCGACCTCGGTGCGCCGGGTGTAGGCCGCAACCTGGACCATGTTGGCTATCAGCAGGATTGCGCCGACAGCCTGCACCAGCGCAACCGCGAAGGCGGCGCTACTCAATCCGTCGAGCACCGCGAACAGTCGGTCGATCAGCTCCTTTTGGTTGAGCACCTGGAAGACACCCGGCTGGCCCTGCATGGCGGTGTCGAAATCCTTGTGCTCTGCCGGGTTTTCCAGCTTGACGACGAACGATGCCGGGAAAGAATCTTTGCTGGCGACGTCTTTGTATTGCGGGAACTTGCGGATGGCGTCGGCGTAGGCCGCGTCGCGGTTGAGGAACCGCCACGATTTGACATCGCTGCGGTGATCGATCCTGTCTTTCAAGGTTTTACAGGGCTCGGCTGCGCAGGTGGGATCGTTGGCCGAGACGTCGTTGGTCAGAAATACCTGGGACTCCACCCGGTCCAGATAGATGGCGCGGGAGTTGTCGGCCAACCGGATCACCAGCAGCCCGCCGCCGAACAGAGCGATCGAGATCGCGGTCGTGAGGATCATCGCCACGGTCATGGTGACGTTGCGACGAAGACCCGTCAGGACCTCGTTGAACAAGAAGCCGAAACGCACTAGCGGTCCATCCCGTACACGCCGCGCTGTTCGTCGCGCACCAGACGGCCCAGCGACAGTTCGACGACGCGCTGCCGCATCGAGTCCACGATGTGGTAGTCGTGGGTGGCCATCAGCACGGTGGTGCCGGTGCGGTTGATCCGCTCCAGCAGGTCCATGATGTCGCTGCTGGTGTCAGGGTCGAGGTTGCCGGTCGGCTCGTCGGCCAGCAGCACCAGCGGCCGGTTGACGAACGCGCGGGCGATCGCCACGCGTTGCTGCTCGCCGCCGGACAGCTCGCTGGGCAACCGCACCGCTTTCCCGGACAGGCCGACCATCTCCAGCACATCGGGCACCACCCGGTTGATCGTCTCGCGGCGCTTGCCGATCACCTCCAGCGCGAACGCCACGTTCTCGAACACCGTCTTCTGTTCGAGTAACCGGAAGTCCTGGAAGACGCAGCCGATCACCTGCCGCAGGCTGGGGATGTGCCGGCCGGGCAGCTTGTTGACGTGAAACTTCGACACCCGCACGTCGCCGGCCGTCGGCTTCTCCGCGCCGAGCAGCAACTGCATGAACGTCGACTTGCCCGAGCCGGACGGACCGATCAGGAAGACGAATTCACCCTTGTCGATTTTGACGTTGACATCGTGCAGCGCCGGGCGCGCCGACGATTTGTACTGCTTGCTGACTCCGTCGAGGGTGATCATCACGGCACGCCAGTGTAGCTGTGGGCGGTGGTGCGACCTGGCACGCTATCCCCCCAGCGGCGGGAGGCCGGGTATCGGGGCGGGCGCCGGACTCGAGCCCGGCGGTGCCGTCGTCGGTGTTGTGGTGCCGGGGCCGAACGGCGGCGGCAGCAGCGGAAGCTGAAACAACGGCGGCGGAGTCGTGGTGGTCGTCGTGGTCGTGGTGGTCGGCGCAGTGGTCGTCGGCTCGGTGGTGGTCGGAGTCGGTGTCGGCGTGTAGTAGGTGGGCGGTGGTTGCTGCACCCTGGTGCGCGGCACCCAGGTGTAGTTGGGGTCGGGCAGGAAGCCCGGCGGCACCACCTGCGGAGCGGGTGGCTCATTCGGCTGCGGTGGCGGGCGGTAGGTGTCGTAGGTCCACCACAACGCCATGAACGCGACGACCAAAACCAGCGTCGACGTGCGGATGCGGCCGCCGAGGAGATAACCAGGCCAGTGCCGGTTCTTGTCTTGGCTGTGGTCCTCCAGGACACTGAACGTGAGCTTCACCCGCGACGCACCTCGTGAGCCGTCTGGCGAGCCTGCTCATAGGCCTCCTCTTCGGCCTGGGCTGCCGGCACGGCCGGATCGTCGACGACTCCAACTTTCGCGTCGGACGTGGTGCCGATGCCGGCGTGGGCCAGCGCCCGGACGACTAGCACGCGCAGTTGCCGGCCGGCCTCGAACTGCTTACCGGGCAGCGTGCGGGCCACCATCCGCAGGGTCACGGTGTCCACCGCGATACTCTCCACGCCCATCACTGTCGGCGCGTCAAGCAGTAGCTCACCCAGTAGCGGGTTGTCCAATGCCCGCTCGCACTCCTCGCGGAGCACCTCGTTGACCCGGCCGAGGTCGGCGTGGGTCGAAACGGGAACGTCCACCACCGCGCGAGCCCAGTCCTTGGACAGGTTGACCGCTTTGACGATCTGGCCGTTGGGAATCGTGAACAGCTCCCCGTCTGGCGAACGCAACCTGGTCACCCGCAGTGTCACATTCTCGACGGTGCCGCGCGCTTCGGCGGCGATACCGGACACCGTGAGTGACACCAGGTCACCGAAGCCGTACTGCTTTTCGACGATGATGAAAAACCCGGACAGCAGATCCTTGACCAGTTGCTGGGCACCGAAACCCAGCGCCGCGCCGAGCACGGTCGCCGGCGCGACGAGACCCTTGATGGAAAAATTCAGGACGTCGGCAATCTGCACGATGGCCCAGATGGCGATCATGACGATCGACACCCACTGGATCACCGAGGCCACGGCCTGCCGGTGCTTGGTTGCCTCCGAGCGCACCAGTGCGTCGCTCTCGACAAAACGTTCGTCGAGCTGCCGGGTCACCTGATCGGCCACCCACGTGACGAACCGGACCGCCAGTATGGCGGCAATCGTCAACATCACCAGTCTCATGCCGCGGGTGATGATCCATTCGCCGAATTCACCGCGCCAGAAGTCGTGCCAGCGATGTGTCATGCCTACAGCGAGAAACGTTTCGTTAGTGTTCGTCATCTTTTCGATTGCGCCAACGAATACCTGCCTCCAGGAATCCGTCGATGTCTCCGTCCAAAACTCCGGCCGGATTGCCGACCTCATGGTCAGTGCGCAGATCCTTCACCATCTGATACGGGTGCAGGACGTACGAGCGCATCTGATTGCCCCAGGAGCTGCCGCCGTCACCTTTCAACGCGTCCAATTCAGCGCGTTCTTCTAGGCGCTTGCGCTCCAATAACTTTGCTTGAAGAACCCGCATCGCCGAAACCTTGTTCTGCAATTGCGACTTCTCGTTCTGACAGGTGACGACGATACCGGTCGGGATGTGGGTGAGTCGAACCGCCGAGTCAGTGGTATTCACCGACTGACCACCCGGCCCGCTGGAGCGGTACACGTCGACGCGTACGTCGCCTTCGGGAACATCGATGTGGTCAGTGGTTGCGACCACCGGGAGTACCTCGACTTCGGCGAACGACGTCTGACGTCGGCTCTGATTGTCGAACGGGCTGATCCGCACCAGCCGGTGGGTGCCCTGCTCTACCGACAACGTGCCGTAGGCGAACGGGGCGTGCACCGCGAACGTCGCGCTCTTGATGCCGGCTTCTTCGGCGTAGGACGTGTCGAACACTTCGACGGGGTACTTGTGCTGCTCGGCCCATCGGATGTACATGCGCATCAGCATCTCGGCCCAGTCGGCGGCGTCGACGCCACCCGCACCGGATCGGATGGTGACCAGCGCCTCGCGTTGGTCGTATTCCCCGGAGAGCAGTGTCTGCACTTCCATGGCCTCGAGGTCGGCGCGCAGCGCGGTCAATTCCGCGTCGGCCTCGGCCCGGGTATCGGTAGCTGTCGCGCCGTCTTCCTCGTCCGCAAGCTCATAGAGCACCGGCAGGTCGTCGAGTCTGCGGCGCAGCCCCTCGACCCGGCGCAACTCACCCTGAGCGTGGGACAACTCGCTGGTCACCCGCTGCGCGTGCGCCTGGTCGTTCCACAGATTCGGGTCCGACGCCTCATGCTCGAGCTTTTCGATGCGGCTGCGCAGACCGTCCACGCCGAGCACCCGCTCAACCGTGGTCAGGGTGGAGTCGAGCGCGGCAAGGTCAGCCTGACGGTCGGGTTCCACAGCTGCTCAGGCTACCGGCGATCACGCACGCCGTGGCGACGCGGGCTGCGGCGATCGTGCGCAGGGCGATCTGGAATGCGGCGGTGCTACCAATCAGTAAGTGTTTAGCATCAATGAACATGCGTCCATACCATGTCGCGATCGTGGGCTCCGGTCCGTCGGGTTTCTTCGCCGCAGCATCGCTGTTGAAGGCCGCCGAATCATCCGACGACCTCGACGTCGCCGTCGACATGATCGAGATGCTTCCCACGCCGTGGGGCCTGGTGCGGTCGGGAGTCGCACCGGATCATCCCAAGATCAAGTCGATCAGCAAGCAGTTCGAGAAAATTGCCCAGGACCCGCGGTTTCGTTTCTTCGGCAACGTCGTGATCGGTGAACACGTCGAGGCCGGCGAACTCGCCGAGCACTACGACGCGGTGATCTACGCAATCGGAGCGCAGGCGGACAGACCGTTGAACATTCCCGGCGAACACCTGCCGGGCAGCATCGCCGCCGTCGACTTCGTGGGCTGGTACAACGCGCATCCGCATTTCGAGGACAAGACGCCTGACCTGTCCAACGGCCGGGCTGTCGTCATCGGTAACGGCAACGTCGCCATCGACGTGGCCCGGATCCTGGTGACCGACCCCGAGGTGTTGGCGGCCACGGACATCGCCGATCACGCACTGGAGTCGCTGCGGCCCTGTGGGATGAAAGAAGTGGTGATCATCGGGCGGCGAGGTCCCCTGCAGACGGCGTTCACCACGCTGGAGTTGCGCGAGCTGGGCGAGCTCGAGGGCGCCGACGTGGTGGTCGACCCGGTGGACATCGAGGACATCAGCGACGACGACGCGGCAGCAGCGGGCAAAACCACCAAGCAGAACATCAAGGTGCTGCGCGACTATGCGAGCCGGCCGTTGCGAGACGGGCACCGGCGAATCGTGTTGCGATTCTTCACTTCCCCGATCGAAATCCGGGGCGAGAGCAGAGTGGAAAGCATTGTCCTGGGCCGCAACGAGCTGGTCACCGACGGTAACGGCAGAGTCGTCGCCAAAGACACCGGCGCTCGCGAGGAGCTTCCGGTGCAGCTGGTGGTGCGTGCGGTCGGGTATCGCGGCGTCCCGACCGCCGGCCTGCCGTTCGACGACAGGAATGGAACCATCCCCCATACCGACGGGCGGGTGCAGGGCAGCCGCAACGAGTACGTCGTCGGGTGGATCAAGCGGGGGCCGACCGGAGTCATCGGCACTAATAAGAAGGACTCGCAGGACACCGTTGACACGCTGCTGGCCGACCTGGCCGCCGCCCGGGATTCCGGGTTGGCGGATTTCGGTGACGACCATGCCGACGAGCTGGCCGAATGGCTGCTTGCCCGGCAGCCGAAGCTGGTGACCGACGCCCACTGGGAGCTCATCGATCGCTTCGAACGAGACGCCGGCGAGCCGCACGGCCGTCCTCGCGTGAAATTGGCCAACCTGGCGAAGCTACTGCATATCAGCCACGGCTGACGGTTGTCGCAAGAGCCTGATAGACTCGAACGTATGTTCGATGAATCCGTGGCTGTCGACGCTCGCGCCGACGAGCAAGAGCTGATTCGGCGCATCGCTGAGCTGGAGCGGCTCAAGTCCGCCGCGGCGGCCGGGCAGGCCCGGGCAGCCGCGGCGCTGGACGCCGCCCGGCGATCGTCGGAGGCTGCGGCGGGAGTGGCGGCAGCGCGCCGCGGTCGCGGCGTGGCCAGCGAAGTTGCCCTCGCGCGGCGCGACTCGCCGGCCCGTGGCAGCCGCCACCTCGGCTTCGCAAAGGCGCTGGTTCACGAGATGCCACATACCCTCGCCGCGCTGGAGCGCGGGGAGCTTTCTGAGTGGCGGGCGACCCTGATTGTCCGTGAAAGTGCATGCTTGGACGTCGAGGATCGACGCGCGCTGGATGCCGAGCTGTGTGGCGAACCGGCGGCCCTGCACGGGATGGGCGATGCGCGGGTGGCAGCGGCGGCCAAAGCCATCGCCTACCGGCTCGATCCACACGCTGTCGTGGAGCGCGCTGCGAAGGCGGAGAACGAGCGCTGCGTGACCATCCGGCCGGCTCCGGACACCATGACGTATCTGACCGCGCTTCTCCCGGTCGCGACGGGCGTGTCCGTCTATGCGGCGTTGCGTCGCCAGGCTGACACCACTTTTGACGGGCGGTCGCGCGGACAGGTGATGGCGGACACGTTGGTCGAACGCGTCACCGGACGAAGTGCGGCGTCGGCACCCCCGATTGCGGTCAATCTGGTGTTGTCGGACGCGACGCTGCTCGGCGGCGATGACACGCCCGCCGACCTCTGCGGTTACGGCCCGATTCCCGCTGCGGTGGCGCGCGGCCTGGTTACGGCCGCGGTCGAGGACCACCGGTCACGGGCCACGCTGCGCCGGCTCTACGCCCATCCCCGGTCCGGGGCGCTGGTCGCGCTCGAATCGCGGGCGCGGCTTTTTCCTCGTGGGTTGGCCAAGTTCATCTGGCTACGCGATCAACGGTGTCGCACGCCATACTGCGATGCGCCCATTCGGCACAGCGACCACGCCCAACCGTTCGCGAAAGCCGGACCGACCAGCGCGGTCAACGGGATCGGCTTGTGCGAGCGCTGCAATTACGTCAAAGAAGGCGCCGGCTGGCAGGTCACCGCGTCTGTCGACGAATCAGGCACGCACACCGCACATTTCACCTCACCGACGGGCGAACGCCACCGCTCCAGCGCTCCGCCGCGCGGCCCCACCGTGACTGTCAGCGAGGTCGAGGTCCGTATCGGTGTGGCGCTGGCCCGGCACGCCGCCTGACGCCGCTAGTCGACGGTCGGCTCGGGCGGCTCGGTCGGCGCGATGACCCAGTAGTCCGGGTTCTTCGGCGAATACATCACCGGAATGAGCTGCCCCACTGCCGGCCAGTGTTCGACGTCGACGGCCATGCGCTGATAGACGGTGTACTCGTCGACCGTCGGACCCTTGATCACGCCGGAGATTGTCACGTATTGCTCACCGGTGGCATCGGGTCGCGGACTGACGCCGGTGAGCAGCAGGGTGCCGTTCAAGGTGTCCAGCGGCTTGCGGCGGAACAGCCGTGGTGCCAGAAACACTGCGAGCGCCATCACCAGCACGACCAGCACACCGGTACTCCACACTTACGCCATGGTAGGACTGCTGCCGTGAGCCGACACGACCTCGCTCTTGCGCTGGGCCTGGCCGATCAAGCCGACGCAGTGACGCTCGCCCGATTCGGCGCGCTGGACCTGCGCGTCGACAGTAAGCCGGACTTGACCCCGGTAACCGATGCCGACGAGGCAGTCGAATCTGCGCTGCGTGCCGAACTGGCCCGCGAACGCCCCGGTGACAGCATCCTCGGGGAGGAGTTCGGCGGACAACCGACGTTCAGTGGCCGGCAGTGGATCATCGATCCGATCGACGGCACGAAGAACTTCGTCCGCGGCGTCCCGGTGTGGGCCAGCTTGATCGCGTTGCTTAACGACGGCATCCCCGTCGTCGGGGTGATCAGCGCACCCGCACTGCATCGCCGGTGGTGGGCCGTCGCTGGTGAAGGCGCGTTCGCGGCAGTCGACGGCCAGGCGCCGCGTCGTATCTCGGTATCGGCGGTGGCCGATTTGTCCGCGGCGAGTCTGTCGTTCTCCAGCCTGTCGGGCTGGGCCGAGCGGGGTATGCGCGACCGGTTCATCGGACTGACCGATGCGGTGTGGCGGGTTCGCGCCTTCGGCGACTTTTTGTCGTATTGCCTGGTGGCCGAGGGCGCCGTCGACATCGCCGCCGAGCCAGAGGTGTCGGTCTGGGATCTGGCGCCGCTGGACATCCTGATTCGTGAGGCCGGCGGCGCGTTCACCAGCCTGGACGGCAAACCCGGCCCGCATGCCGGGAGTGCGGTGGCAACCAACCGTGTGCTGCACGATCAAGTGCTCGCGTGCGCTGGGGTGTGAACTATCTAACAAGCCTGCCGATCTTACTCCGGAGTAAGGTAGCCGTATCGCGCTCCAAGCCACCGACTGAGGCTGCTGATATGACAAACACCCTCTCCACCACCAACGGAAGTGCCAAGCGCACCGGCCGCGGATCTGCAATCGGCGAGCACAAGCACAAGCGCACCGGCATCGACATTGCGCTCGGACTGCTCACTCCGCTCGTCGGGCAGGACTTCCTGGACAAATATCGTCTGCGCGACCCGCTGAACCGGACACTGCGCTACGGGGTCAAGACCGGGTTTCTCCGCCGGAGCCGCCGCCAGCCGCCAGTTCAAGCGCGTGCCGGGCCGCCGCAGCGGGCCTACCAGGCTCAAGGCCAGCGGCCAGGACTACTTCGACCTGACTCCGGATGACGATCAGAAGCTGATCGTCGAAACCGTCAGCGAATTCGCCGAAGAAATCCTGCGGCCCGCCGCGCGTGACGCCGACGCCGCCGCAACCTACCCTCGCGACCTGATCGCGAAGGCCGCCGAACTGGGCATCACGGCGGTCAACATCCCCGAGGACTTCGACGGCATCGCCGCGCAACGTTCCAGCGTGACCAACGCGCTGGTCGCCGAGGCGCTGGCCTACGGCGACATGGGTCTGGCACTGCCGATCCTGGCGCCCGGCGGCGTGGCATCGGCTTTAACGCACTGGGGCAGCGCCGAACAGCAAGCCACCTACCTGCCCGAGTTCGCCGGTGACAATGTGCCGCAAGCCTGCCTGGCGATCGCCGAGCCGCAGCCGTTGTTCGACCCCACGCATCTCAAGACCACGGCCACCCGCACGCCCAGCGGTTACCGGCTTGACGGAGTCAAGTCGTTGGTCCCCGCGGCCGCTGAGGCCGAGCTGTTCATCGTGGCCGCCCAACTCAACGGCAAGCCGGCAATGTTCATCGTCGAGTCGTCCAGCTCGGGCCTCACCGTCAAGGCTGACCCCAGCATGGGCATACGCGCCGCCGCGCTGGGCCGGGTCGAATTGAATCAGGTATCGGTGCCGTTGACGGCCCGCCTGGGCCAAGACGACGCCAGTGACACCGACTACTCGGAGGCAATCGCGCTGTCCCGTCTCGGCTGGGCGGCGCTGGCGGTCGGCACCGGTCACGCGGTACTCGACTACGTCGTGCCCTACGTCAAAGAGCGTCATGCGTTCGGAGAGCCCATCGCTCACCGGCAGTCCGTCGCCTTCATGTGCGCGAACATCGCGATTGAACTCGACGGCCTGCGACTGATCACCTGGCGGGGCGCCGCGCGGGCCGAACAAGGCCTGCCGTTCGTGCGAGAAGCCGCACTGGCAAAGCGTCTGGGCGCCGACAAGGGCATGCAGATCGGCCTGGACGGCGTGCAACTGCTCGGCGGCCACGGCTTCACCAAGGAACACCCGGTCGAGCGCTGGTACCGCGACCTGCGGGCCATCGGCGTCGCCGAAGGTGTCGTCGTCATCTAGGCCCTCAACTAGCCGAAAGATCAGTCATGGCAATCAATCTGGAACTTCCCAAGAAGATGCTGGCCGTCGTCGACAAGGCGCATCAAGGCGCTGCGGAGATGATGCGACCTATCGGCCGCAAATACGACTTGCAAGAACACGCCTACCCGGTCGAACTGGACTCGCTTTCCGAAATATTCGCCGGAGTCACCGAGTCGGGCAGCACCGGCATGGCCGGCGCTGAAGCGTTCCGCGCCGGTGAGGACACGAAAGAGAACCGCAACGGCGCCAACATGGCGGCGGTCTTGTCAGCGCTGGAAGCCGCGTGGGGTGACGCCGCCATGCTGTTGTCCATGCCCTACCAGGGTCTGGGCAATGCGGCGGTCTCCGGGGTCGCAACCGACGAGCAGCTGCAGCGGCTGGGTCGGGTGTGGGCCGCGATGGCCATCACCGAGCCGGACTTCGGCTCCGACTCCGCAGCAGTGTCGACCACCGCGAAACTCGACGGCGACGAGTACGTGATCAACGGCGAAAAGATCTACGTGACGGCCGGATCGCGCGCCACCCACATCGTGGTGTGGGCGACGCTGGACAAGTCCAAGGGCCGTGCGGCGATCAAATCTTTCATCGTCCCGCGCGAGCATCCGGGCGTCATCGTCGAGCGCCTGGAGGACAAGCTGGGCATCAGAGGCTCCGACACTGCCGCAATCCGGTTCGACAACGTGCGCATACCGAAAGGCAATCTGCTCGGCAACCCGGAAATCGAGCCGGGCAAAGGGTTTTCCGGCGTCATGGAAACGTTCGACAACACCCGCCCGGTGATCGCTGCCATGGCGATCGGGATCGGCCGTGCCGCGCTGGAAGAACTCCGCAAGGTGCTCACCGGCGCCGGTGTCGAAATCTCCTACGACAAGCCGTCGCACGCCCAGAGCGCCCCCGCCGCCGAGTTCCTGCGACTCGAAGCCGACTGGGAAGCCAGCTATCTGTTGACGTTGCGCTCCGCCTGGCAGGCAGACAACCGGATTCCCAACTCCAAAGAAGCGTCGATGGGCAAAGCCAAGGCCGGCCGGGTGGGCAGTGACATCACCCTCAAGGCCGTCGAATTGACCGGCACCACAGGTTATTCCGAGCAGACGCTGTTCGAGAAGTGGGCGCGGGACTCCAAGATCATGGACATCTTCGAAGGCACCCAGCAGATTCAGCAGTTGGTCGTCGCTCGCCGGCTGTTGGGCTTGTCGTCGTCCGAGCTGAAGTAGCTGTCATTCGACGACCCCGTGGTGCAGTTCGGCGAACAACTCGGTGTTGCGGCTGTAGTCGACCGGCACGTCGATGATGGTGACGCCGGGCGCGGTCAGTGAATCCTGCAGCGCGGCGGTGAAGCTCGCGAGGCTGTCGACGCGAATGCCGGTGGCGCCGAACGCCCCGGCGAACTTGACGATGTCGTAGTCGCCTAATTGCACGCCGGATTTACGTCCGTACTTCAGCACCTCCTGGAAGGCGACCATGTCGTAAGCGTTGTCGCGCATGATGACATGGGTGAACGTCAGCCCCAGCCGCGTAGCGGTCTCCAGTTCCTGTGCGCTGAACAGGAACCCGCCGTCACCGGACACCGACACCACCTGGGTGCCGGGACGCACCATCGCAGCGGCCATGGCCCACGGCAGCGCCACACCGAGCGTCTGCTGCCCATCGGAGAACAGCAACCGCCGGGGCTGGTAAACCCGAAAGTGCCGGGCCATGTAGATGTAGTGCGATCCCACATCGCAGGCAACGGTTGCGTCGTCGGGGAGCAGGTCGCGGATCGTCAGCACGATGGCGACCGGGTTCACGGCGGGCCCCGGTTGCGGGTGCGCCCGCGCGTCATCGTCGATCTGCGTCAGTGCGGCGCGCTGGTCGGCGACGGCGGCGCTGGCCGTCGGGGCCAATCGCAGGCCCGAGAGTAGCTGCGTCAGCTCGGCCACGGTCGCGGCGATGTCGCCGCGCAGTTCGAGGCTCGGCTGGTAGTGCTCGTCGATGTCTGCGGGCACTTCGTCGATGTGGATCACCGTGCGCGCCGGGTCGGTATTCCACAGCGCCGGATCATATTCCACCGGGTCGAAGCCCACCGTCACCAGCACGTCGGCGTCACCGATCAGGATGTCACCAGGCTGGTTGCGGAAAAGCCCGACACGGCCGACGAAGTGGTCCTCCAATTGCCGTGACACCACACCTGCGGCCTGAAAGGTCTGTACGACAGGCAGATCCGTGACCGCCAGCAGCTGCCGCAGCGCCGCACACGGCGCCGGGTCACCCGCGCGGATCCCGACGAACAACACCGGACACTGCGCCGCCCGGATCAATTCCGCGGCCTGCGCGATAGCGCTAGCGGGCGCCGAGCCCAGCGGCGGCACCGGTGCCGGACGCACGATCGCGTTGCTGGTCGGTGCCGCGGAAACATCGGCCGGCAGCACCACCGCGGTGGCCCCCCGCGGAACCGTGGTGGCGATCCGGATCGCGTTGGCGACTGCCTCGGGGACATTCTCGGGATCGTCGACCTCGCCGGTGTACTTGGTGAACGGCCTCAACGCCGCGACAGCATCCATCGACTGGTGAGTGCGTTTGAGCCGGTCGACCCGCGCGACGGCGCCGCAGATTGCGATCATCGGATCCTGCTCGGTGGTGGCGGTGATCAATCCGGTGGCCAAATTAGTGGTGCCCGGACCGGAGGTCACCACAACGGCGCCCGGCGTGCCGGTGAGCCGGCCGACAGCGGCAGCCATGAACGCCGCGTTCTGCTCGTGCCGGCAGACCACCAGCTCCAGACCGCTGTCGAGCAGCGCGTCGAACACCGCGTCGATCTTTGCTCCGGGCACACCGAAGACGTGCCGAATGCCGTAGGCGTGCAGCGTCTCGACCACCCGCTGAGCCGAGCGGACCGCAGGCTCGCTCATCAACCGCCCTCGGTCTGACGGACCTGGCTCTCCAGGTCCGCAGGATTGAGATCGGCACCAAGAAACTCCGGTGTGCGCTGCAGACTCAGATGCAGTTCCGAGCGCACACCGATCTCGACCACTCCGTGCACCAATCGGTAATCGAGGGTATGCCCGCCGTGTCGGCGGTCGTCGTCGATGAAGTGCGAGTGATAGCCGGCCACCGAGATGCCCTGCTCGTAGTCGGGCATCCGGAATCCGGCCAAGGTGCCCTCGACGTCGACGAATGTAACCTCCTGCTGATCCTTGGTGGCCTCGGTGAACGGCCGGTAGGGCCGATGCTGCTCAGTGACGGTACGGGTGCGGATCATCTCGAACCGGCCGCTGACCCGCACGGCGATCATCAGGTTTGCGCTGCCCAGGGCGTCGTCGATCAACGCTCTGAGCGCTGTGCGCTCCTGCGGAACTGACACCTCGATGGTCCGGTCCGGGCGAAACCAGGTGACCGCGGCGAACGGGGTGAGCTCGTCGGGATCGGCGAGCGTTGCGCTGCCGTCGCTGCGCAGCTGATAACACGCTCCGTCGAGCACCAGCATCTCGCCGTCCAGACGGTTGAACGTCCCGAGACCGAAATCGCCGTGCCGCAACAACTCCCGGACGGTGACGTTGCCCTCGTACACACCGCCGAGCAGCGCGCCCATCGTGGACGTCTGAAAGATCTCGCTGCCATGGCGATGGCCGACAGCCGCGTGCGCCCACCGGCGCACTGCACCGACACCGGTGTGGCGCGGCTTCGAAGCGGCCATCTCAACTGGCGATCGCGGTCAAACCGGCAAGAGTGTCCTCGTCCAGATCGATGTCGGCGACGGCAAGATTCTCCTCGAGATGCTGCAGCGACGAAGTACCCGGAATCAACAGGACGTTCGGCGCCTGATGCAGTGTCCACGCCAGCGCGATCTGCGCCGGCGTGTAACCGAGCCGCTCGGCGGTCTGCTGCACCACGTCGTTGCCCAACACCGGATTCGGTTGCGCGAAGGCTGATCCGAGCGGAAAGAACGGCACGAAGGCGATACCCCGGGCGGCGCACTCGGCCAGCAGCGGACCCGACGATCTCTGCACCAGATTGAAAGAGTTCTGCACACAGACGATCTCGGTGCGCTTCAGCGCGTGCAGCAGATGCTCGAGGGTGATTTCGCTGAGTCCGATGCCGCCGATCAGGCCCTCGTCGCGCGCGGCCATCATCACCGAGAGCTGCTCGTCGAAGTACTGGTCCGGCGCGGAACCTTCCATCAGCCGCAAGTTGACGGCGGCCAGCTGGTCGACGCCGAGAGTGTGCAGGTTGGCCTCGATGTCGCTGCGCAGATCGGCCGGGGAGTCGAGCGGTAGCCAGCCGCCGTTGTCGTCACGGCGGGCACCGACCTTGCTGACCAAGGCCAGCTTCTGCGGATACGGGTGCAGGGCCTCCCGGATCAATTCGTTGGCGACATCCGGGCCGTAGAACTGCGCGGTGTCGATGTGGTCGACGCCGAGTTCGACGGACCGCCGAAGTACCGCCAGTGCCTGCTCACGGTCGCGGGGCGGACCGAACACGCCGGGACCGGGCAGCTGCATCGCGCCGAAGCCGACACGGGCGACGGAGAACTGACCGATCGGAAAGGAATCCATTCAAAAAGGCTACCGATAGGCTGTTGACCCTCCGGCCGGAAGCTCTCCGGCCGCGGACGGCGGAGGCGACATGCGCGCGGCACGGGTGACTCGGTTGGATGGTCCGGACGCGGTCGAGGTGACCGAGGTCGACGAACCCACTTCTGAGGGCGTCATTGTCGACGTCCATGCCGCCGGAGCGGCGTTTCCCGACGCGCTGCTCAGCCGGGGGCTCTATCAGTACCGGCCGGATCCCCCGTTCGTGCTGGGCGCCGAGATCGCCGGGGTGGTGCGCTCAGCTCCCGAGGACGCCGGTGTGCGTCCCGGTGACCGAGTGGTCGGTTTGACGATGATGATCGGCGGCATGGCCGAGGTCGCGGTGCTTGCGCCGGAGCGGACCTTCAAGCTTCCCGACAACGTCAGCTTCGAAGCCGGCGCCGGCCTGCTGTTCAACGATCTGACGGTGTATTTCGCGTTGACCACCCGCGCTCGACTGCAACCCGGTGAGACGGTGCTGGTGCACGGGGCGGCCGGCGGAATCGGCACGTCGACGCTGCGACTGGCACCGGTGCTGGGCGCGTCGCGCACCATCGCGGTGGTCAGCACAGCGGAGAAAGTCGAGATCGCCCGGGCCGCCGGCGCAACCGATGTGGTGCTCGCCGACGGGTTCAAGGACGCGGTCAAGGAGTTGACCGACGGGCGTGGCGTTGACGTCGTGGTCGACCCGGTCGGCGGTGACCGGTTCACCGACTCGCTGCGCTCGCTTGCTCCGGCGGGAAGGCTGCTGGTCGTCGGCTTCACCGGCGGTGAGATCCCGACCGTCAAGGTCAATCGGTTGTTGCTGAACAACATCGACGTGGTCGGTGTCGGCTGGGGCGCCTGGACCGGGAAGCATCCGGGCGCGCTGGCCGAACAGTGGGCGGGCCTCGAGCAGCTGCTCAGCTCCGGCCGGCTGGCTCCCCCGGAACCGGTGGTCTATCCGCTGGAGGAAGCCGCCGCGGCGATCGCGTCGCTGGAGAACCGCACCGCCAAAGGCAAGGTCGTGGTGAGAATCCGGGACTGACGGTCGCCGTAGGGTAGGCGGATGAGCGCCACCGGGCCGTTACAGGGCGTGCGGGTGCTCGAGCTGGGCACCTTGATCGCCGGGCCGTTCGCCGGCCGGCTGCTCGGCGACATGGGCGCCGACGTCATCAAGATCGAAGCACCTGGCGCACCCGACCCGCTGCGCACCTGGGGCCAAGCCGAACTCGACGGCCACCGCTTCTTCTGGACGGTGCACGCCCGCAACAAGAAAGCCGTCACCCTCGATCTGCGCCTGCCCCGGGGCAGAGAGCTTTTCCTCGAGCTGGTCGAAAAGTCCGACGTTGTGGTGGAAAATTTTCGGCCCGGGACGTTGGAGAAGTGGAACCTCGGCTACGACGTGCTGTCCGAACGCAACCGCGGCATCATCCTGGTCCGGGTGTCGGGTTACGGACAGACCGGCCCGGACGCGCAGAAGGCCGGCTACGCATCGGTCGCCGAAGCGGCCAGCGGGCTGCGTCACCTCAACGGCTTCCCCGGCCAGCCACCACCCCGACTGGCGCTTTCCCTCGGTGACAGCCTGGCCGGAATGTTCGCCGCGCAAGGGGCTTTGGCGGCGCTGTACCGGCGCGCCGGCACCGGTGAAGGTCAGGTCGTCGACGTCGCGCTCACCGAATCCTGCTTGGCCATCCAGGAATCGACCATTCCCGACTACGACGTCGGCGGCGTGGTGCGCGGGCCGTCGGGCACCCGGCTGGAAGGCATCGCCCCGTCGAACATCTACCGCAGCGCGGACGGCACCTGGGTGGTGATCGCGGCCAATCAGGACAGTGTGTTCGCCCGACTGTGCGGGCTGATCGGGCGGCCGGAACTGGTCGACGACGACCGGTTCACCACCCACGGCGCGCGCGGCCGCAATCAGGACGAACTCGACGCGATCATCGGTGCCTGGGCCGCGCAGCGACAACCCGGCCAGATCATCGACATTCTGTCCGCCGGCGGCGTCATCGCCGGAATGATCAACACCGTCGCCGAGGTCGTCGAGGACCCGCAGTTGCGGGCCCGCGGCATGATCGCGTCGCACTACGACGAACGAATTCAGCGATCCGTCCTGGGCCCGGGCATCACGCCGGTGTTCTCCGGGACTCCGGGCAGCATTCGCAACGCGGGCCCCGCTCGCCCGGGTCAACACAACGACGAGGTGTACCTCGGGCTGCTCGGCAAGTCCGCGGCGGAAATGGAAGCCCTGCGTGCTGAGGGAGTGCTGTGAGCGAACTGCCGTCACATGTGGACATTCGCGAAGTCTCGTTGCGGGACGGACTGCAGATCGAAACGCCGATCCCGTTGTCCGCCAAACTGAAACTGCTGGAGGCTGTCGCCGCCACCGGAGTACGTGAAGTCGAAGCCACCGCATTCGTGTCGCCATCGAAGGTGCCGGCGATGGCGGACGCCGCCGAAGTAGCCGCCGAGTTGCACCGCTTCCCAGGCATCGACTTCTCGGCGCTGGTGGCCAGCCCGAACGGTGCTCGCAGAGCGGTGGCCGCCGGACTACGAGCGATCGAATACGTGGTGTCGCCGTCGGACACCTTCAGCCGGGCCAACGTCGGGCGCACCAGCGCGGAAGCTACCGCCCAGATCGGCGAGATCGTCGCTATCGGGCACGACAGCGGCGCAGAAGTCGAGGTCATCGTCGCCACCGCTTGGGACTGCCCCTACGAGGGGCCCACCGCGCCGCAGCGCGTCGTCGACATCGTCGCAGCGGCCCGCGACCACGGCACCGACCGGATCTCGATCGCCGACACCATCGGGACGACGGTTCCTGGCCGGGTGACCACCTTGATCGCGCAACTGCGCCCGGTGATCGGCGATCTGCCCCTCGGCGGGCATTTCCACAACACCCGCGGCAGTGGCCTGGCCAGCGCTTACGCCGCCGTCAGCGCCGGAGTCACCCGGCTGGACGCGTCGGTCGGCGGGCTCGGCGGATGCCCCTTCGCGCCCGGTGCCACGGGCAACATCGCCACCGAGGACCTGGTGTATCTGCTGGGCGACAGCGGCATCGGCGTCGACATCGATCTGCAGGCCGCCATCGATGCCGCCGGTGTCGCGAGATCGCTTGTCGGCCACGGGCTTCCGGGCGCGCTGCTGCGCGCCGGGGACCGCAAACGCAATGGCCGCTGAAGGGAATCATCGTGGATTTCACTCTGCCCGAACATCTTCCGAGCGTGCTCGCTGAGATAGACATCTTCATCGAGCGAGACATCGCTCCGCTGCAGGCCGACAACGAACAATACTTCGACCGTCGCCGCGAGTTCGCCCGCACCGACTTCGAACAGGGCGGCATCCCGTCGCGCGACTGGGAGGACCTGCTCGACGAGATGAGACGGCGGGCCGATGCGGCCGGCTGGCTGCGCTACGGGCTGCCCGCATCGCTGGGCGGCCGCGACGGCACCAACCTGGACATGGCCGTCATCCGTGAGCACCTGTCGCACCGGGGACTGGGACTGCACAACGATCTGCAGAACGAATCGTCGATTGTCGGGAACTTCCCCTCGGTCATCATGATGGAGCGCTTCGGCACCGTGTCGCAGCGTCGGGTCTGGTCTGAAGCGCTGATCACCGGGGAGCGCTCGATGGCGTTCGGGCTCAGCGAACCCGCCCACGGGTCTGACGCGACCTGGCTGGAGACGCGGGCGGTGGCCGACGCTGACGGCTGGGTGATCAACGGCACGAAACGCTGGAACACCGGGGTGCACCGCGCCACCCACGATCTGATCTTCGCGCGCACCTCCGGCGAGCCGGGGCAAGCTCGCGGCATCACCGCGTTCCTGGTTCCGACCGACGCGCCGGGGTTCTGCGTGCCGTTTTACTGGTGGACGTTCAACATGCCGACCGACCACGCTGAGGTGGAGTTGACCGACGTGCGGGTGCCCGCCGACGCGGTGCTCGGTGAGGTGGACCGCGGCTTGGACGTGGCGCAGACGTTCCTGCACGAGAACCGGATTCGGCAGGCGGCGGGCAGCCTCGGTGCTGCGCAGTACTGCATCGACCGCGCCGCGGACTACGCGACCGGACGAATAGTGTTCGGCAAGCCGTTGTCCCTCAACCAGGCGGTGCAGTGGCCGCTGGCCGAGCTGCAGACTGAAGCCCAGATGGTGCGGCTCCTGGTTTATTACGCGGCGTGGCATCTGGACCGCAATCATCACCTCGAGGTTTCTGACAAGGTGTCGATGGCCAACTACCGGGCCAACCGGTTGGTCTGCGACGCCGCCGACCGGGCGATGCAGATCTTCGGCGGCCTCGGTTACAGCCGGCACGAACCGTTCGAGCACATCTATCGTCATCACCGCCGCTACCGGATTACCGAGGGCGCCGAGGAGATCCAGATCCGCCGGGTGGCCCAGCGACTGTTCAAGTTCGGCTCGAAGTGACCGATACCCAAGTGTTGTCCGGTGCGCTGGCGCCCGTGGTGACCCGCGCGCTGGGCGCCGACGCCGTGATCGAGAACCTGCGCGCGCTCACCGGTGGAGCCAGCCGCAGCACCTGGGCGTTCGACGCGGTGACCGCCGACGGGCGGCACCCGCTGATCCTGCGGACCGGGCCGCCCGACAACCTGCACGCCGGCATGGGTTTGGAAGCTCGGGTGCAGGCCGCCGCCGCAGCCGCCGGTGCGCCGGTTCCGCGGATCCTCGTCGCCGACGATTCGGCATTGGCGCTGGGCCATCCGTACCTGATTTGTGCGGAGATCAAGGGCGAGACGATCGTGCGGCGCATCGAACGCCGGCTCGACGACGAAGGCCGCGCGCGGTTGCTGCGTCAGTGCGCGAATGCGCTGGCCGCGATCCACCGAGCCGATGCGCAGGACGTCGAGCTGCAGGCCCAGGACCAACTCGGGCAGTGGCGCGACCGGCTGGACGGCATGGCTGATACCACCGCGACGTTCGAGTGGGCTTTTCACTGGTTGGCCGCCCACCGGCCCGCGACGTCACCACCGGTACTGGTGCACGGTGACTTCCGGATGGGCAACCTCATTGTCGACGGTGCACAGTTGGCCGCGGTCCTGGACTGGGAACTGGTCCATGTGGGCGAGGCCCACGAGGACCTGGCGTGGTTCTGCATCCGGGCTTGGCGTTTCGGCGCCCCGGCCGACCGTGGCGCCGGCGGCCTGGGCAGCGTCGAAGACTTCTGTGCGGCATATCAGCACGCCGCCGGTGTGCGTGTCGACCGGGCGGCATTGCACTGGTGGCTGGTGCTGGCAACCCTGCGCTGGGGAGTGATCTGCCGCTACCAGGCCGAGCGGCATCTGAGCGGCCAGACCCGGTCAGTGGAACTGGCGGCGATCGGCCGGCGGGTATGCGAGACCGAATGGGACGTGCTCAACCTGATAGCGGGAGCCCCGCCCGGTGACGGTGCGGGCCGGGTAGCGACCCGAGAAGGAGCCGGGCAACTCAACCCGATCGCGCCGTACGGCCGCCCGACCGCAGCCGAGCTTGTCGCCGCCGTCGCCGACTTCCTCGAGTCAGACGTCCGGGGATCCACTGCGGGCCAGGTCAATTTCCATGCCCGGGTAGCCGCCAATGCGCTGCGCATCGTCGAACGCGAGCTGGCGGCCGGTGCTGCCGACGAGGTCGCCGAAGCGCTGGCCGGATTGGGCTTCGCTGACGAAGCGCAGCTGGCCGCGGCCATCCGTCGCGGCGCGCTCGACGAATACGGCCAGGACGTCACCCGCTGCCTGCGGGCGTTGGTCAGTCACCGTCTTGACGCGACGCACCCGGGATACCAGCGGGAGTAGCGGCTCGAGCGGTCCGAACCGACAGTTCGCAAAACTTGTAGACACCTCATGGCTGCGGGGTTACGTTGCACGAAGCCGAACAAGGAACCGCCATCAGTCGAGGCACTCCAGGAGGCTCGCATGAGATCAGCAGCGCGTTGTACTTACCCGGCAGCCGGTATGGTGCTGGCGGCGTGCGTCCTTCTCGGAAATGCAATCGACGCCCCTCAGCTACGGCCATCGAACTTCGACGGGGCCTTGGTCAAACTGGTTTCCGCCGAAGACCCGCTATTGAATGTGCCGGAAAACCTGCTCATCGATCTCATCAACATTCCCTACAACGAATTGAACGCGGTAGACGAATTCGCCCTCGGCGAGGGCTCGGCTGGAAGTTATTACCTCGACACCCCTACTAATGTGTTCGGATGGGACCCCGGCAATCCGCCGGAGGCTGAGTCCTTCGTCAATATCTTCCTGCCGTTTCCGGCGCTGACAGGAGACGGCGGAGTACCGGCGCTCGGCCCGGACGGCAGCATTGAGACGGTGGGCTCCGGCACCTTCCCGACGCTGGTGATTCCCCCTGGCGGTGAGACCAGCGGACCGGAAGGATTGCTGCCCATCACCGCCGCAGATTCTTACCTGGGTGGCTCAGCGCCACCGGGAACGCTCGACTACGACCTGAACTTGCTTGCGGCGGCCGAACTACCGGAGCACCTCAATTGCGGGTTCACCTGCAATGACGTGGTGGGCACGCTGCAGGACAGCTTGCAGGTACCTTTCTCCGAACTCGAGAAGGGCTACCAGTTCGGTGATGTCGTCAACATCAACGATCCGGGCTACCCGATACCGTGGTCCGACCAGCTGGCGGCACCCCTGAATCCGCTGACGCCCTTCGAAAACTTCTTCGACAGTCTATTGGCGTCACCCTCGCAGAATCCGGTCGAAATACCGACGCTGCAAGACATTTTGACAACGGTCAACAATATCAACAACGCAACCGCCATTGCCTTCGCACAGACTCTGAGCACCAACAGTTACACCTTCACCGGCGCCGGCCAAGTCTACGGATTCGAAGGTTTCGTCAACGGCCTCGTCACCGGTCTGTGCCCGACTTGCGCGCCCCCTGTTCCGGATTCTTTCACCGAAACTTTGGGGCCCATCCTCAACGACGTCGTCGGGCCGCAAACCTCGTTGGCGAATGGTCTCGTGACAATAACCAACGAACTTCTCGATGTTCGAAACGAGATTTTCGGGCCGTTCGTCAACCCGACAGTTTTCAACACCGAATTCTTCCCGCAGCTTGTCTTCGCTCCGACCCCCGGACTGGGGAGTCCGGGCTTCACCATTCCGCCAGTGGTGATCGGCCCAGGGAGCACCGGGGACGCAAGCGGCCTGCTGAGCGCGGACGCACCGCTGGCCGATTTGAGCGGTTCGGCGGGCTCGACCATCGCCGAAGGCCTTGGCGGATTGCTGTCGAACACGACGGCCGAACTGGGCTCGCTGCTCGGCCCTGAATTGGCAACCAACCTCAGCGCGGCGTTCAGCGACCCGATGCAGTTCTTCACCTTCTGAAGACAGCCAACGGCGAGCGCTCCGGCCCGCGGCCGTACCGGTGATATGAGCGAGGTGCTGGAAGTCGGCGAAGTGGCGACGCCTGAGCCGGCCGCGGGCACCGTCGAACCGCCGATGACCAAGCAAACGACGAGCTACGCTCAGCTCGCACTTGCGCGCGGCGATCGGTCGGGGCGGCATAAAGGAGGTGCGCGGTGACGACCGTGGAGACATTGCTGAACGATCCCGACACCGTCGGTACCTGGACTCTCGTGCCGGACCGCTCCACCTTCGCTTTCAAGATCAAGAACATGTGGGGCCTGCTCAACGTCAACGGCAAGTTCTCTGATGCGCGCGGCGACGGACAGGTCACCGGCACGGGGGCGGTTTCCGGCCGCATCGACCTCGACGTGGCATCCCTGGACACCGGTATCCGCCGCCGCGACGGGCACCTGCTGTCGGCGGACTTCTTCGACGCCGAGCGCTACCCACAGATCAGCGTCGTGGTCACCGCCGTAACGCCCGGTAGCGGCAATCGCGCCGAACTGCAGGCGGCGTTCACCATCAAGGGCGTCACCGCTCCAATACCTCTGCCCGTGCAGATCACGGTGCTCGACGACGGCACGGTTCGGGTGTCCGCCGACCCCGAGATCGTCCGCGCCGACTTCGGCCTGGACTGGAATCGGGCGGGAATGGTCGGTCGTGCCGTGACAGCCGCGGTGGAGGCCTACTTCGTCCGAGCGCAGTGACCGACCCGCCATCCGCCATCCCGGTGGGTAGCATCTAGCACCGTGCCTGCCGATGACACCCTGCGGATACTCGTCTACAGCAACAACGCCAAGACGCGCGATCAGGTCATGCTGGCGTTGGGCAAACGACCGCATCCAGATCTGCCCGCGGTCAGCTACGTCGAGGTCGCGACCGAGCCGGTAGTGATCCAGCAGATCGACGCCGGCGGTATCGACCTCGCGATACTCGACGGGGAGGCGTCCCCGGCCGGCGGACTCGGCGTAGCCAAGCAGTTGAAGGACGAGGTGGCGAAATGCCCGCCGATCCTGGTGTTGACCGGTCGCGCCGACGACGCGTGGCTGGCCAACTGGTCGCGTGCCGAGGCCGCCGTCTCCCATCCGATCGACCCCATCGTGCTCGGCCGGACGGTGGCCGAGCTGCTTCGCGCGCCGGTGCAGTAGTCGATCGCTAAAGCGTCCGTGACGCTTGGCTTCTCGTCACAGCGCTGCGGCGGGTACCGCCCTCACTGGGCAGCGGTCCGACCGGTGCGCCACTTCAGAAGGGCTGTGGCTGAACTCACACGTGGGGTCGAGAGCGCAGCAGGTAACGCGATCGTTAGGCTGTGTTTGACCTCACAACTTCTCTTAAGCCACATCAGGAGCGTCGCTGCCGGATGAATTTGTACACACCCATCCTGGTCCTCGGGGGGATCGCCGCCGGATTCGCGGTGTTCTCCGTGATCGTGGCCCTCATCGCAGGTCCCACCCGGTTCAACCGGGCGAAGCTCGAGGCCTACGAATGCGGGATCGAACCGAGCAACCAGTCGGCCAACGCCCCCAGCGCGGGCAGCGGACAGCGTTTTCCGGTGAAGTACTACCTGACGGCAATGCTGTTTATCGTCTTCGACATCGAAATCGTTTTTCTGTATCCATGGGCGGTGAGCTACGACGCGCTGGGGGTGTTCGCGCTCGGCGAGATGATGGTGTTCATGCTCACGGTGTTCGTGGCCTACGCGTACGTGTGGCGCCGCGGCGGCTTGACTTGGGATTGAGGTAGACGTGGGCATTGAAGAGAAACTGCCCAGCGGTTTCCTGCTGACTACCGTCGAAACACTGGCGGGATATTTTCGCAAGAACTCGCTGTGGCCGGCCACCTTCGGATTGGCTTGCTGCGCAATTGAGATGATGTCGACAGCCGGTCCGCGGTTCGATATCGCACGGTTCGGCATGGAGCGATTCTCGGCGACACCACGGCAGGCTGACCTGATGATCGTGGCCGGCCGGGTCAGCCAGAAGATGGGTCCGGTGCTGCGGCAGATCTACGACCAGATGGCCGAACCGAAATGGGTGCTGGCGATGGGCGTATGCGCCTCGTCGGGCGGGATGTTCAACAACTACGCGGTCGTTCAAGGCGTCGACCACATCGTTCCGGTCGACATCTACCTTCCCGGCTGCCCGCCGCGACCTGAGATGCTGCTGTATTCGATTCTCAAGCTGCACGAGAAGATTCAGGAGATGCCGCTCGGCGTCAACCGGGAACGTGCCGTCGCCGAAGCCGAAAAGGCGGCCCTGGCGGTCCGGCCGACGATTGAGATGCGCGGCCTGCTGCGATGAGCTCGCCCGATCAGGAACCCCACGAAGCGGTCGGCGTTTCGACCGACGAAGTGATCGACGTGCGGCACGGGATGTTCGGCGCCGAGGGGACCGGCGACACCTCCGGATATGGCCGGCTGGTCCGCGAAGTCACCCTCCCGGGCGGCAGTCCGCGGCCCTACGGGCGCTACTTCGACGAACTCGTCGACGAGATCGGGGCAGCGCTGGGGCGCGTGGACGTGCTGTACTCGAATGCGATCGAAAAAGTTGTGGTGCACCGTGACGAACTGACCCTGCATGTGCACCGGAAGATGTTGCCGCAGGTTGCCGGCCGGCTGCGGGACGACCCGAAGCTGTGCTTCGAACTCTGCCTTGGCGTCAGCGGAGTGCACTATCCGCACGACTCGGGGCGGGAACTGCATGCGGTGTACCAGTTCCGGTCGATCACGCACGGCCGCAGCATCCGGCTGGAAGTGTCTGCGCCCGATGATGATCCGCACATTCCGTCGCTGTTCACGCTCTACCCGACCAACGACTGGCACGAACGCGAGACCTACGACTTCTTCGGGATCATCTTCGACGGCCACCCCTCGTTGAGCCGCATTCAAATGCCCGACGACTGGCAGGGACATCCGCAGCGCAAGGACTATCCGCTCGGCGGCATCCCCGTCGAGTACAAGGGCGCCCAGATTCCCCCGCCGGACAAGCGGAGAGCTTACAACTGATGAGTGAAACCACTGAAACCACTGAAACCACAGCCGATCAGAACGGCGACGGTGAAACGGTCTTCGCCGTCGTGGGTCAGGACTGGGAGCAGATCGTCGAGGCCGCCCGCAGCGGGGATCCGGGCGAGCGAATCGTCGTCAACATGGGTCCACAGCACCCGTCCACCCACGGTGTGCTGCGGCTGATCCTGGAAATCGAGGGCGAAACCGTCACCGAGGCGCGCTGCGGAATCGGCTACCTGCACACCGGGATCGAGAAGAACCTCGAATACCGCTACTGGACGCAGGGCGTCACCTTCGTCACCCGCATGGACTACCTCTCGCCGTTCTTCAACGAGGCGGCGTACTGCCTTGGCGTGGAGAAGCTGCTCGACATCACCGACCAGATTCCTGAGCGGGTCAACGTGATCCGCGTGATGTTGATGGAACTCAACCGGGTTTCCTCGCACCTGGTCGCGCTGGCCACCGGCGGCATGGAGCTCGGCGCGATGACCGCGATGTTCCTCGGCTTCCGGGAACGCGAGCTGGTCCTCAACATTTTCGAGTTGATCACGGGGCTGCGGATGAACCACGCCTACATCCGGCCCGGCGGGTTGGCTCAGGACCTTCCGCCCAACGCGGTCGCCGAGATCCGCGAGTTCCTGGACCTGATGAGGCACCGGCTGCGCGACCTGGAGAACCTGCTCAACGAGAACTACATCTGGAAGGCGCGCACTCAGGGCGTCGGATACCTTGACCTGACCGGTTGCATGGCGCTGGGCATCACCGGCCCCTGCCTGCGCTCCACCGGCTTGCCCTACGACCTGCGGCGTAGTGAACCGTACTGCGGATACGAGAACTACGAGTTCGACGTGATCACCGACGACGGCTGTGATGCGTACGGGCGCTACATCATTCGCGTCAAAGAGATGAGAGAGTCGCTGAAGATCGTCGAACAGTGCCTAGACAAGTTGAAGCCCGGGCCGATCATGGTCGAAGACCGCAAGATCGCCTGGCCCGCCGACCTGAAAGTCGGTCCGGACGGCCTGGGCAACTCACCGGAGCACATCGCCAAGATCATGGGCACCTCGATGGAAGCGCTGATTCACCACTTCAAGTTGGTCACCGAAGGAATACGGGTTCCGGCGGGCCAGGTGTACACCGCGGTGGAGTCACCGCGCGGCGAGCTCGGCGTGCACATGGTCAGCGATGGCGGTACCCGCCCCTACCGGGTGCATTACCGGGATCCGTCGTTCACCAACCTGCAGGCGGTCGCCGCGATGTGTGAAGGCGGATTGATCGCCGATGTGATCGCCGCGGTCGCCAGCATCGACCCGGTGATGGGCGGGGTCGACCGATGACCGAGGCGCAGGCCCCCGCCGTCGGCTCCTCAGGCGAGCGGGTCTTCATCCAACTCGGCCCGCCGGCCGAAGAACCCGGCCAGTTCGTCGTCGACGGCGCACCGCGGTTCTACTCCGACGACGTGCAGGCACGCCTGGAGGTGGACGCCAAGGAGATCATCGACCGCTACCCCAATCAGCGTTCGGCGCTGCTGCCGCTGTTGCACCTGGTGCAGGCCGAAGACGGCTACCTCACGCCGGCAGGATTGGAGTTCTGCGGCCGGCAGCTCAGGCTGACCGGAGCCGAGGTGGCCGCAGTCGCCAGCTTCTACTCGATGTACCGTCGCGGTCCCACCGGTGATTACCTGGTCGGCGTCTGCACCAACACCTTGTGCGCGATCATGGGCGGCGACGCGATCTTCGAGTCGCTCAAGGAGCACCTCGGTATCGGCAACGACGAGACCACTGACGACGGCAAGGTGACACTGCAGCACGTCGAGTGCAACGCCGCCTGCGACTACGCGCCGGTGATGATGGTCAACTGGGAGTTCTTCGACAACCAGACCCCCGAGTCCGCGCGAAAGCTCGTCGACGGCTTGCGCTCCGGTGATCCGCCGAAGCCGACGCGCGGCGCACCGCTGCGCAGCTTCCGGGACTGTGAGCGACTGCTCGCCGGATTTCTGGACGACCGTCCCGACGGCGGCCAGGGCGGTGCCGGCGAAGCCACCTTGGCCGGTCTGCGCGTCGCGCAAGAACACGAGATGACGGCGCCGCCCCCCGATGCGACGCCGGCTGGGAAAGGCGACTGATGACTTCGACCTTGCAGAGGACACCGTTGACTCCGGTGTTCAGCCGCTACTGGGACGACCCGGAATCCTGGAGTCTGGAGACCTATCGCCGCAACGACGGCTACCAGGGGCTGGAGAAAGCCCTGAAGATGAGTCCGGACGCGGTGCTGCAGACCGTGAAGGACTCCGGGCTGCGCGGCCGCGGCGGCGCCGGCTTCTCCACCGGCACCAAGTGGAGTTTCATCCCGCAGGGTGACGAAGGGCCGGCCGCCAAGCCGCACTACCTCGTCGTCAACGCCGACGAATCTGAACCCGGAACCTGCAAAGACGTCCCGCTGATGTTCGTCACACCGCACTTTCTGGTCGAAGGCAGCATCATCGCCGCCTATGCGATCCGCGCCAACCACGCGTTCATCTACATCCGCGGCGAGGTGGTGCCGGTGCTGCGGCGGCTGCGGCACGCGGTGGCCGAAGCGTACGAAGCCGGCTACCTGGGTCGCGACATCGCCGGTTCCGGCTACGACCTGGAACTCATCGTGCATGCCGGGGCGGGCGCCTACATCTGCGGCGAGGAGACCGCGATGCTTGACTCGCTGGAGGGCCGGCGCGGCCAACCCCGCCTTCGCCCGCCGTTCCCGGCGGTGTCGGGACTCTATGCGTGCCCGACGGTGATCAACAACGTCGAAACCATTGCCAGCGTGCCACCGATCCTGCTCAACGGGGTGGACTGGTTTCGCTCGATGGGCACCGAGAAATCACCCGGCTTCAACCTCTACTCGCTCTCCGGCCACGTCACCAAGCCCGGCCAGTACGAGGCCCCGCTGGGCATCACGCTGCGCGAGTTGCTGGAGTACGCCGGCGGCGTCCGGGCCGGACATCGGCTGAAATTCTGGACGCCGGGCGGGTCGTCCACTCCGCTGCTCACCGAGGAGCACCTCGACGTCCCGCTGGACTACGAAGGTGTCGGCGAGGCCGGCTCGATGCTCGGCACCAAGGCCCTGGAGATCTTCGACGAAACCACCTGCGTGGTGCGCGCGGTGCGCCGCTGGACCGAGTTCTACCAGCACGAATCCTGCGGCAAGTGCACTCCCTGCCGGGAAGGCACCTATTGGCTGGAGCTGATCTACGAGCGGCTGGAGACCGGCAAGGGCACCATTGAAGACCTCGAGAAGCTGGCCGACATCGCCGACAACATCCAAGGCAAGTCGTTCTGCGCCTTGGGTGACGGCGCGGCGATGCCGGTGATCTCGTCGCTCAAGCACTTCCGCGATGAGTACGTCGCCCACGTCGAACAGGGCGGCTGCCCGTTCGACCCCCGGGAGTCCATGCTCACGGCAAACGGAAAGGCGTGACAGCTTCAGATGACAAGCATTTCTGATCTGCCCCGGTCCGAGGAGTACGGCGACCCGCCGCCCCCCGAACTGGTGACGCTGACAATTGACGGTGTCGAGGTCAGCGTGCCGAAGGGGACGCTGGTGATCCGCGCGGCGGAGCTGATCGGCGTGCAGATCCCCCGGTTCTGCGACCACCCGCTGCTCGACCCGGTCGGCGCCTGCCGGCAGTGCATAGTGGAGATCGAGGGCCAGCGCAAGCCGATGGCGTCGTGCACGACACCGGTCGCCGACGACATGGTGGTGAAGACCCAGCTCACCTCCGGGGTCGCGGACAAGGCGCAGCAGGGCGTGATGGAGATGCTGCTGATCAACCATCCGCTGGACTGCCCGATGTGCGACAAGGGCGGCGAGTGTCCGCTGCAGAACCAGGCGATGTCCAACGGCCGCGCCGAATCCCGGTTCACCGAGGAGAAGCGCACCTTCACCAAGCCGATCAACATCTCGTCGCAGGTGCTGCTCGACCGGGAGCGATGCGTGTTGTGTGCCCGCTGCACCCGGTTCTCCGCACAAATTGCCGGTGACCCGTTCATCGAGATGCTGGAGCGCGGGGCGCTGCAGCAGGTCGGCATCTATGCCAATGAACCCTTCGATTCCTACTTCTCCGGTAATACGGTGCAGGTCTGCCCGGTCGGCGCGCTGACCGGCACTGCCTACCGGTTCCGGGCTCGGCCGTTCGACCTGGTTTCCAGCCCCAGCGTGTGTGAGCACTGCGCATCGGGCTGCGCGCAGCGCAGCGACCACCGCCGCGGCAAGGTGATGCGGCGGCTGGCCGGTGACGACCCCGAGGTCAACGAGGAGTGGAACTGCGATAAGGGCCGGTGGGCGTTCAGCTACGCCAGCCAGCCGGACAGGTTCACCACTCCGCTGATTCGGGACAGTGACGGTTCGCTGGTTCCGGCGTCATGGTCGCTCGCACTGAAGATTGCGGCCGACGGGCTCGCAGCGGCGCGCGGCCGCGCAGGGGTACTGGTCGGCGGGCGGTTGACGCTCGAAGAGGCGTATGCCTACGCCAAGTTCACCCGGATCGCCATGAACAGCAACGACATCGACTTTCGGGCCAGGCCGCATTCGCCTGAAGAGGCTGACTTCCTGGCCGCCCGGGTCGCCGGGCGGCCGGTCACCGTCAGCTACTCGGACCTGGAGTCGGCGCCGGTGGTGCTGCTTGTCGGGTTCGAGCCGGAAGACGAGTCACCGATCGTGTTTCTGCGGTTGCGCAAAGCCGCCCACAAGCACCGCGTGCGCGTCTACGCCATCGCGCCGTTCGCCAGCCGCGGGCTGCAGAAGATGAACGGCCGGTTGATCGCGACGGCTCCCGGCGCTGAGGCGTCCGCCCTGGCGGACCTGGAGGCGGCCGGTCAAGACGAGCTGGCCGAGTTGTTGCGCGAACCCGGCGCGGTGGTCCTCGCCGGTGAACGGCTGGCCACCGCACCCGGTGCGCTGTCGGCCGCCGCGCGGTTGGCCGATGCCACCGGCGCCAAGCTGGCCTGGGTGCCGCGCCGTGCAGGCGAACGTGGAGCGTTGGACGCCGGTGCGCTGGGCGGTCTGTTGCCGGGCGGCCGTCCGGTCGACGACGAGGCGGCGCGGAGCGAGGTCAGCGCGGTGTGGGGTGTCGACCACCTGCCCTCGTCGCCGGGACGCGACACCGCCGGGATCCTGTCGGCTGCCGCCGACGGGACGCTCGGCGCGCTGCTGGTCGGCGCTCTCGATCCGGCCGACCTGGCCGACCCGGACGGCGCACTGGCGGCGCTTGACGCCGCTGAGTTCATCGTGAGCCTGGAACTGCGCCCCAGCGCCGTCACCGAGCGGGCCGACGTCGTGTTCCCGATCGCGCCGCCGCCGGAGAAGGCAGGGACCTTCGTCAACTGGGAGGGCCGGCACCGCCCCTTCCCAGCGACGCTGCCGGACGGCGCTATGCCGGACCTGCGGGTGCTTGGCACGCTGGCCGATGAACTGGGCGTCGACCTGGCGCTGCCCACTGCCGAGGTCGCGCGCGCCGAACTGCTCGAGTTGGGTTCCTGGAGCGGTGAACGCGCCGCCGGTCCCGACGTCGCAGCTGCAGAAGCGCCGCAGCCCGGCCAGGGTGAGGCCGTGCTGAGCGGGTGGCGGCTGCTGCTGGACTGCGGTCAACTGCAGGACGGTGCGAACCATCTGGCCGGCACCGCGCGCACCCCGGTCGCCCGGCTGTCCGCGGACACGGCGGCCGAGATCGGCGCCGCCGACGGTGACAAAGTCACGGTCAGCACGTCGCGCGGTTCGATCACCCTGCCGCTGCTGGTCACCGACATGCCCGATCAGGTGGTCTGGTTGCCGCTGAACTCGCCGGGCTCGGCGGTGCACCGAGAGCTCGGGGTGACCGCCGGCGCTGTGGTGAGTATCCGCGCCGGCGACGATGCAGAGCGCAGCGATGAGAAGGAGCGGCGCACATGATGAAGGTGGGCAAGTGACCGCACTGAACACCTTCGGACACGACGTCTGGTGGCTGCTGCTGGGCAAGGCGGTCGCCGTCTTCGTGTTTCTCGTGCTCACCGTCCTGGTGGCGATCCTGGCGGAACGAAAACTGCTCGGCCGCATGCAAATGCGTTGGGGACCCAATCGGGTGGGCCCGCGCGGGTATCTGCAGAGCCTGGCCGACGGCATCAAGCTGGGCCTGAAGGAAGCGATCATCCCGTTCGGCGTGGACCGTCCGGTGTTCCTGATGGCGCCGATCATCTCGACCGTCCCGGCGATCACCGCGTTCGCCTTCATTCCGTTCGGGCCCGAGGTGTCGGTGTTCGGGCACCGCACTCCGTTGCAGGTGACCGATCTGCCGGTCGCGGTGCTGTTCATCCTGGGGCTGTCGGCGGTCGGCGTCTACGGCATCGTGCTGGCCGGCTGGTCGTCCGGGTCGACCTACCCGTTGCTGGGCGGGGTGCGCTCCACCGCACAGGTGATCTCCTACGAGGTCGCCATGGGTTTGGCGTTCGCGTCGGTGTTCCTCTACGCGGGAACCATGTCGACCTCGCAGATCGTGGCCGCTCAGGACCGGATCTGGTACGCGTTCCTGCTGCTGCCGTCGTTCTTGGTCTATCTCGTGTCGATGGTCGGCGAAACCAACCGCGCGCCCTTCGATCTTCCGGAAGCCGAGGGCGAACTTGTTGCCGGCTTCCACACCGAGTACTCGTCGCTGGCGTTCGCCATGTTCTACCTGGCCGAGTACATCAACATGACCACGGTCTCGGCGCTGGCCGCCACGCTGTTCTTCGGCGGCTGGCACGCGCCGTGGCCGCTGAACATGTGGGACGGCGCCAACAGCGGCTGGTGGCCGGTGCTGTGGTTCACCGCCAAGGTGTGGACGTTCCTGTTCATCTACTTCTGGTTGCGGGCCACGCTGCCCCGGCTGCGCTACGACCAGTTCATGACGTTGGGCTGGAAGATTCTCATTCCGGTGTCACTGGTGTGGGTGATGGTCGCCGCCACCATCCGGACCCTGCGCGACCAGGGCTATCCGCACTGGACCGCCGTGCTGGCGGTCAGCAGCGCGGTCTTCGCTGCGGTGCTCCTGATCTACCTGCGCAGACCGTTCAGCGGCATCGGCACCCGGGTACTCGGGCGGACCCCCGACTCGTTGCGCGGCCGGGGCCCGGCCGCGCAATCAGCATTCCCGACACCGCCGCTGCCAGGTGAGGCTGCGGCGCCGGCGACCAAGGAGGGCGTACATGGCTAAGTTGCCGAAATCGTTGGAGGCCCTCGCCGGATTCGGTGTCACGTTCGCATCGATGTTCAGGCGGCCGGTCACCGAGGAGTATCCGGAACAGAAGCTGCCCACCGCGCCGCGTTATCACGGCCGCCACCAGCTCAACCGGTACGCGGACGGCCTGGAGAAATGCATCGGGTGCGAGTTGTGCGCCTGGGCGTGCCCGGCCGACTCGATCTACGTCGAGGGCGCCGACAACACCGAGGAAGAGCGGTTCTCCCCCGGCGAGCGCTACGGGCGCGTCTATCAGATCAATTACCTGCGCTGCATCGGCTGCGGTTTATGCGTCGAGGCGTGCCCGACGCGGGCGTTGACGATGACCAACGACTACGAGATGGCCGACGACAACCGCGCCGACCTGATCTATGAGAAGAGCCGGCTGCTGGCCCCGATGGAGCCCGGTATGCAGCAACCGCCGCATCCGAGAGCTCCCGGCGCCACCGATGCCGATTACTACCGCGGCAATGTCACCGCGCAAAGTGTCTCCCACGACGCGGAGCCGACAGGCGCGCAGCAGTGACGGCGGTGCTGGCCGCGGGGGGTGCTGAGGTGATCACCCGGACATCGACCGGCGAGGCGGTGCTGTTCTGGGTGCTGGGCACGGTGGCGTTGATCGGCGCGATCGGTGTGGTGATGGCCGCCAACGCGGTGTACTCAGCGCTGTTTCTGGCGATGACGATGATCAGCCTGGCCGTTTTCTACATGGCCCAGGACGCGCTGTTCCTCGGCGTGGTGCAGGTGGTCGTCTACACCGGCGCGGTGATGATGCTGTTCCTGTTCGTGCTGATGCTGATCGGCGTGGACTCCGCGGAATCGCTGGTCGAGACACTGCGCGGTCAGCGCGTCGCCGCATTGGTGGCCGGCGCCGGGTTCGGCATCCTGCTGATCGCCGGCATTGCCAACGCAACCACTCCCCCGTTCAGCGGGCTGACAGCGGCCAACGCCCACGGCAACGTCAACGGCCTGGCCACGCTGATCTTCTCCCGTTACCTGTGGGCCTTCGAGTTGACCAGCGCGCTGCTGATCACCGCGGCGATCGGCGCGATGGTGCTGGCACACCGGGAACGGTTCGAGCGGCGCAAAACCCAGCGTGAGCTGTCGCAGGAACGCTTCCAGCCCGGCGGTTACCCCACCACCCTGCCCGCGCCCGGTGTCTTCGCCCGGCACAACGCCGTCGACGTCGCCGCCCTGCTGCCCGACGGGTCCTACTCGAAGTTGTCGGTGTCACGGGTACTGGAGAGCCGCGGAGTCGGCGACCGCAACACCGGCTCGCACCCGGACACCGGATCCAACGGCGCCGGCGGCTCCAACGGCTCCAACGGCTCGGCGGACAAACCGTCATGAACCCGGAGAACTACCTGTACCTGTCGGCGCTGCTGTTCACCGTCGGCGCCAGCGGAGTGCTGCTGCGGCGCAACGCAATAGTGATGTTCATGTGCGTGGAGCTGATGCTCAACGCCGTCAACCTCGCATTCGTCACCTTCGCCCGCATGCACGGCCAGCTCGACGGGCAGATGGTCGCGTTCTTCACCATGGTCGTCGCCGCCTGCGAAGTCGTCGTCGGCCTGGCGATCATCATGACGATTTTCCGCGCCCGCAAATCGGCCTCGGTAGACGATGCGAATCTGCTCAAGGGTTAGGGCCACTCGATGACACATCTGACCTGGCTGCTGGTGGCGTTGCCGCTGGCCGGTGCCGGCATCCTGCTGCTGGCCGGCAGACGAACCGACCGGTGGGGGCACCTGCTGGGCACCGCCGCGGCGCTGGCGTCGTTCGGGGTGGGCGTGGCGCTGCTGCTCGACATGCTCGGCCGGTCCGGCGACGACCGCGCGATCGGCCAGAACCTGTTCCGGTGGGTGCCCGTCGGCGGTTTCCAGGTCGACTTCGGGCTGCAGATCGACCAGCTGTCCATCTGTTTCGTCCTGCTGATCACCGGCGTCGGCTCGCTGATCCACATCTACTCGATCGGCTACATGGCCGACGACGCCGAGCGCCGCAGGTTCTTCGCCTATCTCAACTTGTTCCTGGCGGCGATGCTGCTGCTGGTGGTCGCCGACAACTACCTCGGCCTCTACGTCGGCTGGGAAGGCGTCGGCCTGGCGTCCTACCTGCTGATCGGCTTCTGGTACCACAAGCCGACGGCGGCGACCGCGGCCAAGAAAGCGTTCGTGATGAACCGGGTCGGCGACGCCGGCCTCGCGGTGGCCATGTTCGTCATGTTCGCCACCTTTGGGACGCTGTCCTACGCCGGGGTGTTCGCCGGCGCGAGGGCAGCGAGCCCCGGTCACTCGGGTGCGCTGCTGGCAATCGGGTTGTTGCTGCTGCTGGGGGCGTCGGCGAAGTCCGCTCAGGTCCCCCTGCAGGCCTGGTTGGGTGACGCCATGGAGGGCCCCACTCCGGTGTCCGCGCTGATCCACGCCGCGACCATGGTGACCGCCGGGGTGTATCTGATCGTGCGGAGCAACCCGCTGTACAACCTGTCGCCGGGCGCCCAACTCGCCGTCGTCATCGTGGGCGCGGTGACACTGCTGTTCGGGGCCTACATCGGTTGCGCCAAAGACGACATCAAACGCGCTCTTGCCGCGTCGACGATGAGCCAGATCGGATACATGGTGCTGGCAGCCGGGCTGGGACCGGCCGGCTACGCGTTCGCGATCATGCACCTGCTCACCCACGGCTTCTTCAAAGCCGGCCTGTTTCTGGGCTCCGGCGCGGTCATCGAAGCCATGGACGAAGAGCAGGACATGCGCCGCTACGGCGGGTTGCGCAAGGCGTTGCCGATCACCTTCGCCACCTTCGGGCTGGGTTATCTGGCGATCATCGGGATGTTTCCGTTCGCCGGGTTCTTCTCCAAAGACGCGATCATCGAAGCCGCGCTCGGTGTCGGCGGGATCCGCGGCTACCTGCTGGGCGGTGCTGCCCTGCTCGGCGCAGGGATCACCGCGTTCTACATGACCCGGGTGATGCTGATGACGTTCTTCGGCGAAAAACGTTGGGCCGACGACGCACACCCGCATGAAGCGCCGGCGACGATGACCTGGCCGATGATCGTGCTCGCCGTCGGCTCGGTGTTCTCCGGTGGACTGTTAGCCGTTGGTGGCACCTTGAAGCGCTGGCTGGAACCGGTGGTCCGCAGCCAGGAAAGCGCCCATGCGCTGTCCGCCTGGGTGTTGACGCCGATCACCCTGAGTGTCGTGGCGGCCGGGATTGTGGTGGCCTACCTGTTCTACGGCCGTCGCCCGGTCCCGGGCACGGCTCCCGACGAAGTTTCGGCGTGGACGGTCGCCGGGCGCCGCGACCTGTACGGAGATGCGTTCAACGAGAGGGGTTTCATGCTGCCGGGCGCTATCTTGACCACGGCGCTGGTCCGGTTCGACGACAAGGGTGTCGACGGCTCGGTCAACGGGCTGGCGGATCTGGTCAGCCGGACCTCGGATCGTCTGCGCCGACTGCAGACCGGGTTCGCCCGCTCCTACGCGGTGTCGATGTTCGGCGGCGCGGCATTGGTGGCCGCGGCGATCCTGGTGGTGCAACTGTGGCGGTGATCGCGCCGGCGACGATGCAGAGCGCAGCGATGAGGAGGAGCGGCGCCACATTCCCGCCGGCGACGATGCAGAGCGCAGCGATGAGGAGGAGCGGCGCCGATGACTAGCGTCCCTTGGCTGAGCGCGCTGTGGCTGATCCCGCTGGCCGGCGCGGTGGTGACCATCGCGCTGCCCGGCCAGCAGCGACGATTGGCGAAGTGGGTCGGCCTGACGGTCGCGCTGGTGGTGCTGGCGGTGTCGATCGTCATGACGGCCCAGTTCGATTCCGGTGGCGCGCCCTATCAGTTCGTCGAATCGCACCGCTGGATACCGGCTTTCGGCGCGGCATACACCCTCGGGGTCGACGGTATTGCCGTCGTGCTGGTGCTGCTCACCACCATCGTCGTGCCGGTGCTGCTGCTGGCCGGCTGGAACGACGGCGGGGAACGCAGCCGCGGCCCGCACGCCTACATCGCGCTGACGCTGACGGTCGAGTCGATGGTGCTGATCTCGCTGGTCTCGCTGGACATCCTGCTGTTCTACGTCTTCTTCGAAGCCATGCTCATCCCGATGTACTTCCTCATCGGCGGTTTCGGCAACGGTTCGCAGCGGTCCAAGGCCGCGGTGAAGTTCCTGCTGTACAACCTGTTCGGCGGTCTGATCATGCTGGCCGCGGTGATCGGACTTTACGTGGTCACCGAGCAGCGTGGTCCAGGCACGTTCGATTTCCGCCAGATCGTGGCAGCGGTGTCGTCGGGGCAGTTAGGTGCTTCGTCGGCGGTGCTCAAGGCGCTGTTCCTGGGCTTCATGTTCGCCTTCGCCATCAAGGCCCCGCTGTGGCCGTTCCACCGCTGGCTGCCCGACGCCGCAGTCGAATCCACCCCCGCCACCGCGGTGCTGATCACCGCGGTGATGGACAAGGTCGGTACCTTCGGGATGTTGCGCTACTGCCTGCAGTTGTTCCCGGACGCCTCGACGTATTTCCGTCCGCTGATCGTGGCGCTGGCAATCGTCGGGGTGATCTACGGTGCGATCGTGGCCATCGGCCAATCCGACATCATGCGCCTGATCGCCTACACCTCGATCTCGCACTTCGGGTTCATCATCGCCGGAATCTTCGTCATGACCACCCAGGGCCAGAGCGGGTCGACGCTGTACATGCTCAACCACGGCCTGTCCACCGCCGCGGTGTTCCTCATCGCGGGTTTCCTGATCGCCCGCCGCGACGGCAACCGGGCGATCAGCGCCTACGGTGGCGTGCAGAAGGTCGCACCGGTGCTGGCCGGGACGTTCCTGGTGGCAGCCCTGGCGACGCTGTCGCTGCCGGGGCTGGCGCCATTCATCAGCGAATTCCTGGTGCTGCTCGGTACTTTCAACCGGTATTGGCTGGCCGCGGCGATCGGTTCGACCGCGCTGATCCTGTCGTCGATCTACATGCTGTGGCTTTATCAGCGGCTGATGACCGGGCCGGTGCCCGAAAGCTGGGGTAAGGAAGACCGCATCCGTGACCTGGTGCCCAGGGAGGTCGCCGTCGTTGCGCCGCTGTTCGTGCTGTTGCTGGTGTTCGGCGTCTATCCGAAGCCGCTGCTGGACATCATCAATCCCGCGGTCGGCCGCACGATGACCACCATCAACCAGCACGACCCCGCGCCGAGCGTGCCGGCCGGGACGGCGCCGCGAGCCGAAGGATCTCGTCGATGAGTATGCCTACCCCCAGCGTCGAGTACTCGCTGATCTCCCCGGAACTCATCGTCTTCGGCGTTGCGGTGATCGCAGTCCTGGTCGAAGCCTTCGTGTCGCGTAAGTTACGCTACGGCGTCCAGGTGCTGTTGACCCTTGGCGGCTTGATAGCGGCTTTCGTCGCGGTGATCGACGTGTATCGCCGGGTGCCGTCATCCGGTCAGATCGCGGTGCTGCGGGCGGTGGCGGTCGACGGGCCGACGCTGGTGCTGCAGGGCACCGTGCTGCTGGTGGCGATCCTGGCCGTGATCCTCTTCGCAGAACGCAGTCGCAATGCGACCGCCGCGGTCGGTCCCGGCGCCGCTACCGCCACTGTCGCCGGCGGTTTGGACTCCTTCACGCCGCAGGCCTCAGCGGTGCCGGGCAGCGTCGCCGAACGACAGGCGGCCGGTGCCGGTGCCTACCAGACCGAGATCTTCCCGCTGACGCTGCTCGCGGTCGGCGGAATGCTGGTCTTTCCCGCCGCCAACGATCTGCTGACCATGTTCGTATCGCTGGAAGTGCTGTCGCTGCCGCTGTACCTGCTGTGCGGGTTGGCCCGGCACCGCCGGCTGCTGTCCCAGGAAGCGTCGCTGAAGTATTTCCTGCTGGGTGCATTTTCATCGGCCTTCTTCCTTTATGGTGTGGCCCTGCTGTACGGCGCGACCGGCACGCTCACGCTGCGCGACATCGGCGCTGCGCTGGCTGCGCGTCCCGACACCTCGATGGGTCTGATCGGGGTCGCCCTGCTCGCGGTCGGCCTGTTGTTCAAAGTGGGCGCGGTGCCGTTTCACTCGTGGATTCCCGACGTCTACCAAGGCGCACCCACCCCGATCACCGGGTTCATGGCCGCCGCAACGAAAGTCGCGGCGTTCGGCGCGCTGATCCGCGTCGTCTACGTCGCACTGAGCCCGCTGCATGACCAGTGGCGACCGGTGCTGTGGGCCATCGCAATCCTGACGATGGCGGTGGGCACCGTCACCGCGATCAACCAGAACGACGTCAAACGACTGTTGGCGTATTCGTCGGTGGCGCATGTCGGTTTCATCCTGACCGGTGTGATCGCCGACATCCCGGCAGGTGTCTCCTCGACACTCTTCTACCTGGTGGCTTACAGCTTCAGCACGGTCGGGGCGTTCGCGGTGGTGGGCCTGGTCCGCAACAGCGACGGCGATGAAGACGCCGAAATGGTGCGCTGGGCCGGGCTGGGACGCCGCTATCCCGTTGTCGGAGCGCTGTTTTCGATGTTCCTCCTGGCCTTCGCCGGCATCCCGCTGACCAGCGGGTTCGTCAGCAAGTTGGCAGTCTTCAACGCCGCGGCCCGCGGTGGGGCGGTGCCGCTGGTGATCATCGGTGTGGTTGCCAGCGGGGTGGCCGCCTACTTCTACGTGCGGGTCATCGTGTTGATGTTCTTCACCGAGGCGCCCGCCGATGCGCCCCACGTGGTGATACCCAGCTTGTGGAGCAAAGCGGCGATCGCGGTGTGCGCGGCGGTCACCGTCGGGTTGGGCGTGTTCCCGCAGCCGCTACTCGACTTGGTCGATCACGCAGCGCATTTCGCGAGCTGACCCAGCAGGCATCTGCCCCGTAACGCCGAAGTGAGCGAACGCCATCGGCGGCAGCTGAGGTAGCTCGGTCCGACTACTTTGCCGTCGCCACCGGCTGCAGATAAGGAAACGTCCGGGTGGTTCGCGACGGATCGGGCCCGATACCGGTGCCCAGCGCTGAATTCGTCAGCAGCGAAAGCATGTTGTCCATTACATTGTCGCGGAGCGAGCGGCCGTTGAAGCCGGTGTAGTCGAACGATGCGACGGTGCCGAGTTCATATGGCAGAGTAAGCGATCCGAACAACGCGGCGACGCGATGGGCGTAAGCATCGGGATCGGCGGTGGAACCCGCTTTTGTGGTGTATTCGGCGACGGTCGAGACGATGCTCGATGTGAATCGGGAGTTGTCTTCACACGGGAGGGTTCGGTTGAACTGCTCGCGTAAGTCAGCGCCGCCAAGATAGATGTGAGTGAGCAATGGCAATCCCCAGCGGGCGACCTGCCGCTCGGGCGCGTGGCCGTACAACGACACCGTCGTCCATGCGTTCACGCGGGCTGTGTGAGCAATCAACCGGTTTGGCACTTCGAGCACAATCGCCGCGACGGTGCGGTCTCGGAAGAAGTTGACCCGGTTGCGAAACGCCTCGGGAATGTAGTCACCGCGAGCGAATGCAGCCTTGAACGATTCCAGGGCCTGCGCATCACCTGCGAAAGGATCATTCACGACGCCAGCGAATATCTGTGCGCCATCTTGCTCGTCGACGATCTCGTTCGTGCGACCGGAAGCGACCAGCTCTCCGTCGAGGCCATCGGGAGCATGATCGGCCCGAAGGATCTCGAATTCCTGAGCGTGTCCAAGTTCTGCATCGCCTGCGGGATTACGAACCACGTCGCCGAACCGCACCTTGAACGACACGTCCTCGCGCCGGTCGTCGTCGGTGTCAAAACGGAACGCGTAGACAGCCTCGTCCCGAAATGGCGCCGCGGTACCGGCGTTCGCTGCAGGGTTGACTGTCATCACCATCACTGTTGTCTCGGCGCCCGCACCGGCGAAGAGGTAGAAGTCACACAAATTCAGCCGGGGATCTTCGCGGCCGGTTGGAGTGTCGAAATGATGCGACACGGCAACGCCCTCCTTCGATAGCAGCTGCAGGGCAGCCCATGTCAAGACAGGCGCGCGCTTCTCATCTTTGCGCCCAGTTCGAGCGCCTCGGCCAGGCGGGCCGGACCTTCCGTCGCTCCGATGAGTTTGCTGATCTTCTCGGTATCGATTGTTTGACCGCCGGCTCCCCAGCTGCCTTCGGGAATTTCGATGACAACGACATGCAGCCGCATAAGATAAGCGGGCGATATCCGGACGTCTTCTCGTTGCAGCACTGAGCCGTCATCACCGAGCACGTCGACGAATGCCGCCGCGACATCGCGCTGCATTTCATCGCGGCGCGGCTGACTGAAGTAGGACGCAGCTACAAAGGCTTCAACGGTCCAGAACATTTTGTCGGGATGGTCGGACAGCGGAACACCGCCGGGAAAACAGTTTTCGATGTCAAGCTCGTTGAAGAAGAAACCCGTTGCCGCGGTTCCGATTTCGGTGACCGGATCTATTTCCTGGCGAATAAGTGCCTTTACCAGCTGAGGCGCAAGCTTTGCTTTCTGCTCGGCGGTCAAAGCCCCCTTGGGGCAATTCACCCGGATGAATGGCATCGACGTTCCTCTCGGTGTTGATATGACTGAGGCTAGTCGATGTCGCGGCCGGGGCCCCGGCGATCGAGACCCCGCTACTCGAAGGCGGCTCCAACTGGCCAGCGCTGTTTCGCGGTCGCAACCAGCACCTCGCCCGCCGATCCTCCGCGGGCGCGCACGGCCTTGCGGCCGCCCAGTCGCTCAAAGCCTCCGCGGCCCGCTGCACCCCGCCGAACTGTAAGCCCAATTGGGACGAATAGCTTCGTGCTCCAGCAACTTTGCGGTTAACGCGGACCTGATGCGACGGGAACTTCGGCATAGCCGCGTGTAACTGGCTGGCGGACCGTTCGCTGATTCGCTTTCCTCGCAAGTAATCCGTGATCCCTAACGATCATCCAGGAACGGCCGAGTAGCCAGCAGGTATATCGCAAGCACTGCCGGCGGCGCCGCCAGTGGCAGCCACGGCAGCCGCAGCGGGATCGACGTCGCGGCCAACCCGACGATCGTAAAGCCGAGCGCTGCAGCCAATGTCGGAACGGTGGTGGTCACCAGCGGGCCAGTCGCGTGCCGCAGAACCAAGTACAGGGTTGCGGCAAGTCCGGACATCGCGGCAAGCAACGGCGTGGGCTCAGTCAAAGCAACCGCTGCAATCACGAGCACTACCGCCAGCGTCGCCGCCGGGCTGAACACCATGCCAACCGCCACCATGACCAGCGCAACCAGCGCGGCAACCAGTGCCGGCCCGTCGTGCGACCCGATACCGGTGGACGCGACCATCAGCAACCCGAAAGCCGGTGACAACCAGCGACATCACGTCCTGGCCTGACCCGCATGCCGGCGCCGTCGATCGGGAACGGCGCGCATCGATTGGTCGAGCGTCAGATCCGGCCGCCAGGCCACCACGTCGACGCCGGTGGTCGCCATGTCGCGGTACATGGCCGATCGCTGCAGCGCCCACATCCGCCCGATCATCGGGTCGTGTTCATCTGCGAACGGAGAACCTTGCAGTACGTCGACGGCGATCACGACGTGGCCGCGCTTTCTCAAGTCGATCAGTGCCAAGGCGAATTCAGTGTCGAGCATGGTGGAGAACGCGATGACGATCGCGCCCGGCGGGACGGCCGCCCGCGGCGCCAGAGTTCCCGTCGTGGTCTCGAACCCCTCGCCGGCCGCGAGCACAGTGTCGAGTATCCGATAGAACTGGCGCTGCCCGATGTCCGCCCCGAGCCAGCGAGGGCGGTGACCGCCGAGTGCCACTACACCGGCACGGTCGCCGTTTCGCAGCGCTGTCTGCACCACTTGGGCGGCGCCCCGCACCGTCCGCTCGGTGGCTTCGGTCGCCGGACCGGCGGCTTGCGCGTAGGTGTCGATCAGCGCCACCACATCGGCGGCGCGGTCAGTGAATCGTTGCGTCACATGCAGCCGGCCGCGCCGTGCGCTCACCGGCCAGTTCACTGTGCGCAGCTGGTCGCCGGGCACATACGCCCGGATGTCGGCGTACTCCACTCCCGGGCCGGTGCGCCGGGTCAGGTGGGTGCCCAACCGATCGAGCAGCTCGGTTCGCGGAATCGGCGTCGATTGTGGCGGCGCTTCGGGAAAGACGAATATGTCCGCGGCGTCCACGGTCGCAGTCCCCAGCAGCAGGCCACCGCGAGCGACGACATCGACCTTGGCCTTGATGGGATAACGGCCCCAGCGTCCGGCGGAGACGAGAACCGATTGTTCGGCCTGAGAGGTTCGTTCGATCGCGTCGAGCGTCATCCCGGCGATCACCGTGACCGTGAGTTCGACCGCAACGCCGTCGGACGCCGTCGTCGCGCACACGTGCACTCGACTTTGCTCCATCTCGAAGCAGCGTCGCGATGCCGGCTCAGCCCGCACCTGCACCTTGGGTGCCGGTCGCTGCCAGGTCACCGAACACAACACACCGAGCAGCGGCGCGGCGAACGCGACGAACTGCCAGCGTGACGCGATCACCGCCACGGCCAGGGCCAATGCGGCGCAGGTGGCAATGGAACGCGCCAACGGCGATGCCCGCCAACGCAATTCGACTTCGATGCTGCGGGTCTCAGTCACACCGCACCGCGATCACGTCTTTCCGTGCGCCCGCGGCACCGGCACCCGGCGCAACAATTCGTCGATGACGTCGGAGCCCTGAATCTTTCGCACCCACATCTCGGGCCGCAGCGTGACGCGGTGCGCCATGGCCGCCGTGGCAAGCGCCTTGACGTCTTCGGGTATCACGTAGTCCCGGCCGAGCAGCAGAGCCCGGGCACGGGCGAGTTGCACCAAATCGAGTTCCGCCCGTGGGCTGGCACCGACCGCGACCTGTGGGTGATGGCGCGTCGCCGCCGCCAGCGCCACCACATAGTTCAAGATGTCGTCGTGCACCGTCACCTGCTCGACTGACTCGCGCATCGCCACCAGGTCGTGGGCGTCCACCACCTGATTCACCGTCGGCTCGGCCGAACCGCGATCCAGCCGCCGGCGCAGCATCGACACCTCGTCCGATTCGGACAGGTAGCGCAGTTCGAGGCGGATGGCGAAACGGTCCAACTGCGCTTCGGGCAACGGGTAGGTGCCTTCGTATTCGATCGGGTTGTCGGTGGCCAAGACGAAGAACGGGTTCGGCAGCCGGTACGTCTGACCGTCGATGCTCACCTGCCCTTCGGCCATCGCCTCCAGCAGCGCCGCCTGAGTCTTGGGTGGTGTGCGGTTGATCTCGTCAGCGAGCAGCAAATTGGTGAAGATCGGCCCGCGGCGAAACTCAAAACGCCCCGACTGCATGTCATAGATCGTCGAACCCAGCAGGTCAGCCGGCAGCAGGTCCGGGGTGAATTGCACCCGAGTGAAATCGAGGCCCAGTGCGGCAGCGAACGAGCGCGCGATCAGCGTCTTGCCCAAGCCGGGAAGATCCTCGATGAGCACGTGGCCGCGAGCGAGCACCGTGGTGAGTATCAGCCTGAGCGCCGAGCGCTTCCCCACCACCACACGGGCGATCTCGTCGAGCACCGCCTCGCAGTGTGCGGTCGTCGTCGCTGCCGGCATGCTCATCCCCGCTGTCATACTTGCTCCAAGCGTTGCAGTATTTCCTCGAGTACCACCCGCCCCGGGCCCGGCTCGTCGCCGCCGGTACTCGACACATTGTCGGGGTTTACCCACTCCCACAGTGCAGGGCCGAACAGCATGAGGCCGGTGTCGTAGTAGGCAGCCGGGTCTTTGAGTTTGCGCGCCCGGGTCGCCGTTTCGAAACGCCCGGCCAGTATCGGGCGCAACCGGCGATCCCAGTCCGCTCGGGTTGATTCCGACCAGCGGATCTGCTTCTCGGTGCGCGACAGCCAACTGCGCAGCGACTCACCGCGAACGTCTCTGGCCGGCAGCGCGGACGACTGGCCGCGATCGCTGCCCAGGTATTGACGCACTTCGGTCAGGACCACAGCGACGGTCAGCCCTGACAGCCACAACACCAAGCGGCGGTCGTGAACCAGCAGGGCAAGCAATTCGACGGCCACCACAGCGCAAACACTCAGCGTCACCCGCCGTTTCATGTCGAGGTGCCCATTTGCACAGACAGCTCGGTCAGCACCAAGTGCAAGGCCGTGTCGGCGTCTTCGCGATGCTGCTCCGTCATCACGTGCGAGCTGAACCGGGCTTCGGCGAACAGGTTGACCAGCTGCGTAGCGTTCTGCGGGCTCAGCGAATGGTGCGCGACCGCACGGGCCAGCACCTCTGTCGCGGTGTCGAAAACCCGCGGAGCTGATTGCGGCGTCTGCGCCAGCTCGCGTTCCATGGCCGCATAGCAGGCGATGATCGCCTGCCGCGGTTCTCGGCTGAGGTCGCCGATTGCGGCAAGTCCGCGTTCGGCGGCCCGCACCAGGACTGTCGGTTCCGGCGGTGCGGCGAAAGCGGGGTCGCCGTCGGCGACCACGGCCGCTCCAGGCCGTTTGCGGGACGCGGCGAGGGTCGCCCCGATGAGAACCACCAGCAGCAGCGCCGTGCTCGCGCCCAGGTAAGCCAGGACGTGCTCGCCGCTGTGGCCCGGCTGTGCTTTCGGCAGTGCCGTCGGCGGTGCGGCGGTGTCGTGGGCTGCCCGTGTCGAAGCACTCGAGCCGGTCCGCGGCATGCGCTCGCCGGTCTCGCGCTGCATCAGGTTCATCGACAGCACCACTATCAGCAGCCATGCGGTGAGCAGCGTCAGCGCGATCAGCAACACCCGCCAGCTGGGGCGACCGGTATTGCCGCCAAAGCTGGCCGGCAGGGTGCCGGCGGCGGGCGCGGCGGTGGGCGGCTCCCGTAGCCGGGCGATCACTGCGACGACGATGACGACGAGAGAAACCGCGAGCAGCGCAGCGACGAACGCGAGGCTCACCGCACTGTTATGAGGGGACTCGTGTGGTGCTGTCCGCTGGATACCGGGCAAGTATCCGCGCAGCGCAGCTGCAGCCACGATCAACAGCACGATCAGCGCGATCACGCGACTTGTTGCTCTGTCCGGCATTCACACACCACTCAACCGGTTGCTGCCGTCACTGCGGCACCGCCTTGCGCCATAGTGCCCGTCAGAAGCGAGCGCCGCCACAAATGAGGTCGCCTGCCACGTCGCCTGCCCCCACGGCACCGGGCGGCACCTGCACCGGGCGGCACCGGCACCGTCCGGTATGCCGGCGTGCGTCGCGCCGAACGAGGTCGCGACCCAGCCGTCTTCGGACAGCCGTAGTCGGCGTTGGCGGCGTAGTCGGCGTTGGCGGCGTTGGCGGCGTTGGCGGTGTAGTCGGCGTTGGCGGCGACCCGATCACGGGTTGCGGTCGGCGATTCGGGCAAGCCGATTCAAAGACGCCCGCAGCGTGTCTGCCGTCGTGCGGCGGGCGCGCGCAAGGCGTTTCTCGTCCGTCAGCCGAGTCCAGTCGTATGTGTGAGTCACCCGGGTCCGATTTTCGTCCAGTGGTTCCAGCTCCCAGCGCCAGACATGACCGGGCGGTCGGCGGTTCTCTTCCGCCGGCCACCAGGCTATGCGCCGCCCCTCCTCGAACTCCTTGACGTGGTTCTGTCGGACGCCGCCCATCCTGAGTTTCATGGTGAAGACATCTCCGACCTTTCGGACACGCTGTCCCGGCGGAGCTTCGGCAAGATTGTCGTTGCCGTCCCATCGAGGCTGTTGCGTTGGGTCGGCGATCAGCTCGAAGATCCGCTCCGCTGGGGCGTTGATCTCACGGCTCGCGCTCACCACACGGGGCCGCTCTCCGCCCGGTTCATCCACAGTTGCGACTTCATCCACAGCCATCATTTTGCGGCAGTCCCGGCTCGAGATTTCGTCAGTGGCGCTTCCTAGCTTGGCGGTATGGGTTCGTCATTGGGCGCCGAGCAGGCGAAGGAGCAGATCTGTGCTGCTCTCGACGCCATCGATGCTGCCCAAAACGTTTTGCGCAGCACCTCGTCGGATGTCGTCGGCAATGCAGTTCGGGTCGAGGTGGCAGAGCGGTTGGAAACCCAGGAACGGACGAACCGCGGATTGATGTACCGGTTCTTCGCCGAGATCGCTGAGCCACCCGACGGCGCGGGAGGCACAGCGTCGGTCCGCGACAGGCTGGCACAACGGCTGCGTCTTTGCCCCGGCGAAGTTCTGCGACGCTTTCGGCTTGCCGCCCGAATCCGCCCGCGGCATTCGCTGACCGGCGCTACGGTGCCACCGGAGCTCGAGGCGCTCGCGGCTGCGGTGGAATGCGGCGTCGTCGGCGAGGACCACATCCGTGCGATATGCCGATCGGTTGACGTGCTGCCCGCCTGCATCTCGCACACCGATGCGACCAACGCCGAGCGCACACTGGTCGAGCATGCCGCCGAAGCCGACGCGGGAATCGTCATCAAGCTGGGTCAGCGCATCGCCGACTACCTCAACCCCGACGGCAACTTCACCGACGACGACCGTGCCCGCCGCCGCGGGCTGCGCCTCAGCCCGCAAGGACCGGACGGCATGTCGCAATTGAAGGGATTGCTCGACCCTGAGGCTCGCGCCTACTTCGAGGCCATCGAAGCGGCGGTGCGCCCCGGCCGTCACCGGCCCGAAATCAAGGAGCAGGATGCGGACCTTCCTGATGACCGCACGCCCGCCCAACGCTGCCATGACGCGCTGAAACTCGGTCTGGAAACGGCCATCACCTCTGGCAAGCTCGGTGTGCATCGCGGGCATCCCGTCACCGTCATCGCCACGACCACGCTCGCCGAACTCGATCAAGCCGCCCACGCCGTGGTCGACGAATCGGTGCCCACGCCTGCTCCGGCACGCACCGGCGGCGGCTCCCGTCTACCAATGCAGGACTTGATCCGGATGGCCAGTAGAGCGATTCACTACCTGGCGGTGTTCGATGATCACACGTCGCGACCGCTCTACCTGGGCCGGCAAAGCCGAATCGCCACCCCCGACCAGCGGCTCATTTGCCACGCTCGCGACGGCGGCTGCACCCATCCGAACTGCTTGGAACCGGGCTATCGCTGCGAGGTTCACCATTGCCCGGACTGGGCCAAAGGCGGCCAAAGCGATTCGGACAAGCTGTTTTTCGCCTGCGGCTCACACCACGCCAGGGCAAGTCGCGGTGAGGTTCGCACGGAAGTCACGACCAATGGGCGGCTCGGCTGGACCGACGGCACCGGCCAACCCACGGTCAACCGCGCTCACCATCCCGACGAGTTACTCGCGAATGACCCCGACCCGCCGAACGACCACGACCGGTAGCTTCGCCATCGCGGGTCACGCCGTGCACCATGATCGCGGTCGTCTGCTCCACCCAGGCTTCGTCGAGTCGCTCGTCTGGACGCAGCAACAGCCGTAACAACGTCGCTCCCCCGATCAGCTCGATCAACCGGTCCGGGTCGACGTCCCGATGTACCTCGCCGCGCGCGACGGCGTCGGTCAGCCGCTCCCGCACGGTGCCGAACAAGCCCGAGAAGCGGGACAGCACACGGGCGTTGAGGGCGGGGTCGGCCGTCATGTCGGCGACCAGACCGGGCAACGCGGCGCGGACGACCGGACTGGTGAACACATCGCGGGTGGCTGCGACCATTGCCCGGATATCGGCTGCCATGTCACCGGCCGGAGCCACCAGCGCTGTCGCCGCCACCGGGAACGCTGTCTCGTGCACCAGCTCGGCCTTGCTCGACCATCGACGGTACAGCGCGGTCTTCGTCGTGCCGGCCCGCTCAGCGACAGCGGCCAGCGTGAGATTCGAATAGCCGATTTGCACAAGCAGTTCCGCGGTCGCCGACAAGATGGCAGCGTCGATACGCCGATCCCGGGGCCGTCCGGCGCCCGGGGCCTTGTCAAGAGAAGACGGCTCTGCTTTCATAACGCTACCCACCGTATCGTAATTGCCTCAACGAAGGAGGCGCTCGTGGCCAGCCGACCATCAGTCCAAGATGTCGGCCGCCTGCAGCGGTCGAGCCGCGACGTCGCCACCGTGCCGGCGGCGATATCGCGATGGCTGTCAACGGTTCTGCCGGGCGGGGCGGCGCCGCAGGTGACGGTGCAAAGCGGCATCGACACCACCGGCATGTCGTCGGAGACGATCATTCTGAACGGCCGATGGGACCAGAACGGGGCGCCGGTCGAACAGCGCTGGGTCGCTCGCGTCGCGCCGAGCACCGAAGACGTCCCGGTATTCCCGACGTATCGCCTTGATCACCAATTCGAGGTGATGCGCCGGGTGGGTGAGCTGACCGACGTGCCGGTGCCGCAGATGCGTTGGATCGAGCCGACCGGCGAAGTGCTTGGCAAGCCGTTCTTCCTCATGGATTACGTCGAGGGCGTCGTTCCCCCCGACGTCATGCCTTACACGTTCGGCAACAACTGGTTCGCCGACGCGCCGGCCGAGCGCCGCCGCGAACTGCAGGACTCCACCGTCGAAGTGTTGGCCAAGCTGCATGCAATTCCGGACGCGCACAGCAGCTTCGGATTTCTGAACGAGGATCTGCCCGGTGACACGGCGCTGCGCCGGCACTTCGCGTGGGTGCAGCACTGGTACGACTTCGCGGTGCCCGACATCGGCCGCTCACCGCTGCTGGAACGGACTTTCGACTGGCTGCGCCGGCATTGGCCGGACGAGGCGGCGGCCGGTGATCCGGTGTTGCTGTGGGGTGACGCCCGGGTCGGCAATGTGCTGTACCGCAATTTCCGGCCGGCGGCGGTGCTGGATTGGGAGATGGTGACGCTCGGCCCGCGGGAACTCGACGTGGCCTGGCTGATATTCGCGCACATGGTGTTTCAGGAACTCGCCGGCCTGGCAACGTTGCCCGGCCTGCCCGACATGTTGCGCGAGGAAGACGTCCGCGCGACCTATCGGCGGCTCGCCGGAGTCGACTTGGCGGACCTTGACTGGTTCTACGCCTACTCGGCGTTGATGTGGGCGTGCGTGTTCATGCGCACCGGCGCCCGCCGGCTGCGCTTCGGGGAGATGGAGAAACCCGACAACGTCGAGTCGCTGTTCTACCACGGCGCATTGCTCAAGCGCCTGATCGGGGAGGATCACTAATGCTGGGCCCGCTCGACGAGTTCCCGGTCCACCAGCTGCCGCAGCCCATTGCCTGGCCGGGCCCCTCGGACCGCAACTTCTACGACCGCTCCTACCTCAACGCCCACGACCGCACCGGAAACATCTTCCTGATAACCGGCATCGGCTACTACCCCAACCTCGGGGTCAAGGATGCGTTCGTCTTGATCCGCCGCGGTGAAACCCAGACCGCGGTGCACCTCTCCGACGCCATCGACGCGAACCGGCTCAATCAGCAGGTCGGCGGTTACCGCATCGAAGTCATCGAGCCGCTGCGCAGACTTCGCGTCATCCTCGAGGACACCGAAGGCATCGCAGCTGACTTGACGTGGGAGGGCTTGTTCGACGTCGTGCAGGAGCAGCCGCACGTCATGCGCTCGGGCACCCGAGTGACGCTGGACGCGCAGCGGTTCGCGCAACTGGGCACCTGGAGGGGACGCGTCGCCGTCGACGGTGAAGAGATCGTCGTCGACCCCGCCACGTGGCTCGGCACCCGAGACCGGTCCTGGGGCATCCGCCCCGTCGGCGAACCCGAGCCGGCGGGCCGACCGGCCGATCCCCCGTTCGAGGGCATGTGGTGGCTGTACGTGCCGATGGCGTTCGACGACTTCGCTGTCGTGCTGATCATTCAGGAGGCGCCCGACGGGTTCCGCTCACTCAACGACTGCACCCGTATCTGGCGCGACGGGCGGGTCGAGCAACTGGGCTGGCCGCGGGTGCGCACGAGCTACCGGTCGGGCACCCGCATACCGACCGGTGCGGTGATCGAGGCCAATACCGCCGACGGGACATCCGTGCGCATCGACGTGGAGTCAAAATTGGCGGTGCCGATTCATGTCGGCGGCGGTTACGGCGGCGACCCCGACTGGCAGCACGGAATGTGGCGGGGCGAAAAGTTCACCGAGCGGCTGACCTACGACATGACCGACCCGGCGATCGTCGCTCGATCGGGGTTCGGGGTGATCGATCATGTCGGCCGGGCGCTGTGCCGCGACGGTGACGGCCCCGCGGTCGAAGGTTGGGGTCTCTACGAGCACGGGGCGCTGGGCCGGCATGACCCGTCGGGCTTCGCTGACTGGCTGTCCGTCGCGCCGTAACAGCGGCGATCGCGAGGGCGGCTGGAAGCCGGGCGAAGCGGGTCGCCGCCATCGGCCCAGCGGCGATCGCGAGGGCGGCTGGAAGCCGGGCGAAGCGGGTCGCCGCCATCGGCCCAGCGGCGATCGCGAGGGCGGCTGGAAGCCGGGCGAAGCGGGTCGCCGCCATCGGCCCAGCGGCGATCGCGAGGGCGGCTGGAAGCCGGGCGAAGCGGGTCGCCGCCATCGGCCCAGCCGGTCAGCCGCCATCGGCCTAGCGGCGCCGGTACCGGGCGCCGGGGTGGTCAGCCGCCAGCAGCGGTCCCGCCCCGCCGAGCCGTTCACGCAGTGTCCCGAGCTGTGATTGAGGCGGGACGCGCCCGCGGCGCCGCAGTTCGGGCACCACGAACGTCGCGAAGTCCGCGAAGGTGCCCGGTGTCGTCACATAGGCCAGATTGAATCCGTCGATGTCGGCCTCGTCGACCCAGCGCTCGAGTTCGTCGGCCACTTCACCGGCTGAGCCGGTCAGCACCGGGCCACGGCCGCCGATGCCGATCTCCGCCGCGACCTCCCGAACGGTCCAGGACCGGTCCGGTGCGGCGGTGGTGAACGACGCCAACGCCGAGCGGTTCGCATTCGTCTCGACGTACTTCAACGGCTCGTCGGGATCGAGCTCGGCCAGGTCCACGCCGGTCCAGCCGCCGAACAGCGCCAGCGCGCCCGGTGTGCTGACGTACTGCCGGTAGTCGGCGAGCTTGGCCACGGCCAGTTCATGGGTTTCGGCCACCACCGGGGTGACCATCGAGAAGACCTTGATCCCGCGGGGATCGCGGCCCTGGTCGGCGGCCGCTTGCCGCAGCGCCTGCACCGGACCGCGAACCACCTGCGGTGTCGGACCGGAGACGAACACCGCTTCGGCGTGAGCCGCCGCGAACTGCACGCCGCGCGGTGAGGCGCCGGCCTGGAACAGCACCGGGGTGCGTTGCGGTGACGGCTCGCACAAGAACGGGCCGGGCACCGAGAAATAGCGGCCCTCGTGGCCGATGTCGTGCACCTTGGCCGGGTCGATGAAAATCCCACGCTGGCGGTCCCGCACGACGGCATCGGATTCCCAGGACGCTTCCCAGAGCTTGTAGCAGACCTCCAGATACTCGTCGGCGATCTGGTAGCGCTCATCGTGCGGGATCTGGGCGGTCAGGCCGAGATTGCGGGCAGCGCTTTCCAGATATGAGGTGACGATGTTCCACGCCACCCGACCGCCGGTGAGGTGATCCAGCGTGGACAGCCGGCGGGCCAGCGAGTACGGCTGTTCGTAGGTAAGCGACAGCGTGATCCCGAAACCCAGCGTCTGGGTCACCGCCGCCATCGCCGACACCGCGGCCGTCGGGTCGTTGACCGGGATCTGTGCGGCGTCGGAAACTGCGGCGTCCCGCGACTTGCCGTAGACGTCGTAGACGCCGAGCACGTCGGCGAGAAACAGCGCGTCGAAGCCGCCGGCTTCCAACATGCGCGCCAAGTCGGTCCAGTAGCCGAGTTCGCGGTAGCGGTAACCCTGGTCGTCTGGATGACGCCACAGCCCCGCCGACTGGTGCCCGACGCAGGCCATGTCGAAGGCGTTGAGATAGATCCGTCTACTCATGGCCGCACGCCAGCTTTCGCGGGAACAAGGCGGCAAAGACCTTCACCGGCGCAGCGTACTGTCGACGGGCACCGCGATGAGGTTGACTGGTGCCCGTGTCGTCAGAGCACGCGGATGCTGCGGCGGACTGGACCACCGACGTCGTGGTGGTCGGCGCCGGCTTCGCGGGACTGGCCGCTGCCCGCCGGTTGACGCAGCTGGGTCACGACGTGCTGGTCCTGGAGGGCCGCGACCGGGTCGGCGGACGGTCGCACACCGGGCATGTGGCGGGAATCCCCGTCGACTTCGGCGCCACCTTCGTCGGCCCGACCCAGGACGCGGTGCTGGCGCTGGCCGCCGAACTGCGCATCGCGACCGTGCCGACCTACGACGACGGCGCCAACCTGATCCGGTGGCGCGGCGCGGTCCGCGCGTATCGCGGCACCGTTCCCAGGCTTTCGCTGGGCGGATTGCTCGACATCGGTCTGGTGCGCTGGCGGTTCGAACGCATCGCGCGCACGGTGCCGTTGGCCGAACCGTGGGCCGCCCGGCGCGCGGCGCAGCTCGACAGCCAGTCGCTGGCCCACTGGTTGCGGTCGGTGCGCGCCGGCGCCACCGCGCGCGACCTGCTGGCCATCATGGCCCGCGTCACCTGGGGTTGCGAGCCTGACGAAGTGTCGATGCTGCACGCCGCACGCTACGTGCGGGCGGCCGGCGGGCTGGATCGGCTGCTCGACGTCGCGGGCGGCGCACAGCAGGACCGGTTCGCCGCGGGCACCCAGCAGATCGCCGAGGAGTCAGCGGCCGAACTCGGCGACCGGGTCGTGTTGAGCGCGGCTGTCAGTCGCATCGATCAGCACGCCGGCGGCGTGACCGTCAGCTGCGAGAAAGGCCGTGCAGACGCGAGATTCGTCGTGGTCGCCGTCGCTCCGGCGCACCGCGCCGGTATCGAGTTCTCGCCCGCGCTGCCCGCCGATTACCAGCAGCTCGCCACCAGTTGGCCGCAGGGCCGGCTCAGCAAGGCCTACGCCGCTTACACCACGCCGTTCTGGCGGTCCGACGGGTACTCGGGGGAAGCGCTGTCCGATGAGGGTCCGGTGTTCATCACTTTCGACGTCAGCCCAGACGAGGGCGGGCCGGGCATCCTGCTGGGTTTCGTCGACGCCCGCCGTTTCGACCATCTCCCGGCTGATCAGCGCAGGCAGCAGGCGCTGAGGTGTTTCGCGTCGCTGTTCGGCGACGAGGCGCTCAAACCGCTCGACTATGTCGATCACCGCTGGGGCGCAGAGGAGTTCGCCGCAGGCGGTCCGACCGCTGCCGTGCCGCCCGGCTCTTGGACGCGATACGGCCGGTGCTTGCGTCGCCCGGTCGGCGCGATTCACTGGGCCGGCACCGAGACCGCCGACGAGTGGACCGGTTTTCTTGACGGCGCCGTCCGGTCGGGACAACGCGCGGCGGGCGAGGTCGCCGCCCGGCTAGGAGCTGATGCGCCGCGCGCCGGTGACCGACTCCGCGAGTGAGCGCAGCTCGGAGTTGACGCGCTGCGGCTGCTCGAGCATGGCGCAGTGGCCGCCGGGCAGTTCGACGAGCCCGACGCAATAGGGAAGAGTGCGCGCGATCCTGCGGGACTGGCTGAGCGGCGTCAGCCGGTCGTGCTCGCTGCCGATGACCAGTGTCGGCACCGTCAGGCCGGTCAGGCTGATGTGACGATGACCGACCGCGGTGACCAGCATCTTCGCGCAACCCCCACGGCCTGCCGGCGAGGTGGCGGTGAACAGCTCGTAGACCAGCGCCGCGACGGCCGGGTCGGCCTGCGCTCCCACGGCCAGCATCTTGACCAGGGTGCGCGTCGGGCGCCCGAAGCCAGCCGGCGTGCCGAAGGAACCGAACGTGCTGACCAGCTGGCGGGCCGCCAGCACGCGAGCCGCCGAGAATTGTCGTGGCACCGGCAGCAGGTCCACCCCACGCAGCAGGTCCCCGTTGGTCGTATTGAGCAACGCCACCGCGTCGGCGCGCTGGTCGACTTTGTGGCGATACCGGTCCGACCACGCCATGATGGCCATGCCGCCCATCGAATGCCCGACCAGAAGCGCGGCTTCGCGCGGCGCGAGGGTGGCCTCGAGCACCGCGTCCAGGTCAGCGGCCAAATGGCTGAGGCTGTAGCCGTGGCGGCGCGGAATGCCACTGCGTCCGTGGCCGCGTTGGTCGTAGGCGATCACCCGGTGACTGACGGCCAAATCGGCGATCTGGTGGCGCCACGCCCCGGTTGTGCAGGTGATTCCGTGCGCCAGCACGATCGGATAGCCGTCGGGTGGGCCGAAGATCTCGGTGTGGAGCCGGGTGCCGTCCGCGGCGCGGACGGCGAGCGTGCGCTCAGGTGCTATCTCGTCGGGTGCCGAGCTCGCTCGGCTGCGGAATCCAGGTCGCCGGGACATCATCGCCGCTCCCCCTCAGCTCCGGCATCATTGCCGTGGCCTGAGCATACGAGTCGCCACACCGTCCCGAGCGCAAATCCGCTTCCTCGGCCTGCCGCGACGGCGAGGGACTGCCGGCGCCGGCGGTGCGGTCGAGACACCGCAGTTGTGCCGTCGTGGGTTTTCCGAGCCGCTGCATGGGAAACCACTTCGGGTGCAACAGCCGCATTGCTCGTCTCACTGGCCGCCCCGCGTCGTGGTGCTCGGAGATTGCGTGCTGGACGTCTGGCTCTCCGGAGCGTGTCAGCGCGTGTCCCGGGAAGGTCCGGCAGCAGTCGTGGACGTCGAACGGTCCACCGCGCATCCGGGCGCTGCGGCCAACACAGCGGCGAACCTCGCGGCTCTCGGTGCGCACACCCAGCTTGTCACCGTGATCGGCGACGACGAGGTGGCCGCCGCGCTGCTGCACGCACTGCAACGCCACGGCGTCAGCACCGACCAGGTGTTGACCGTCGCCGGCCGCACCGCGAGCAAGAACCGCGTCGTCGCCGGCGACCGGGTCTTGGTGCGCTTCGACGAGAAGGCAGACCACCCGCAGAGCCCCGAGGTCTACCAGCGGCTGGCCGAGCGCCTCAGCGATGCGCTGCGCACGGCGGACGCGCTGGTCATCTGCGACTACGGTGCCGGCGTTGCGCACCCGACGGTGGTGGCCGCTGTTGCCCAGGCCAGGGCTGCGATAGGGCTCGTCGTCGTCGACAGCCACGACCTGACTGCGTGGCGTTCGGTGCGACCGGATCTGGTGACGCCCAGCGCGGCTGAAGCGCTGGGCCTGCTGTCGGCGCGGGAGCGAGATGTGCAGTGCCACGGTGACACGCGGGCCGACTTCTTCGTCGAACACCGGCAGGACCTGGCCGCGGCGACGGGCGCCGCTGTCGTCGCCGTCACGCTCGACAGCGACGGCGTGCTGCTGCTCGGCGGTGAGCACACCGGCTACCGCACCGCCACCCGGCCGGCGCCAGAAGAGCACTGCGCCGGCGCGGGTGACACCTTCACTGCCGCTGCCACGGTCGGCCTGCTCGAAGGCATGCCGGCTCAACAAGCCGTTCAATACGCCCAGTTGGCCGCCGACGTCGTCACCGCACAATCCGGCACATCGGTGTGCAGTAGGTCCGACCTGGAAGACCGGGTCGCCGCGGCGGCCAGTGTGCCGGTGGTGCAGGAAGAGCTGATCCGCCTCGTCGTCAGCCACCGCAGGGGGGGCCGGCGGATCGTGTTCACCAACGGCTGCTTCGACGTCCTGCACCGCGGCCACATCGCGTATTTGAAAGAGGCCAGGCTGGCCGGTGATGTGCTCGTCGTCGCGATCAACAGCGACCGCAGTGTCCGCCGCCTCAAAGGTGGTGACCGGCCGATCAACAGCGCCGCGGACCGGGCAGCGGTGCTCGGTGAGCTGTCGTGCGTCGATTATGTGACCGTCTTCGACGGTGATACTCCGGCGCCGTTGATCCGACAGTTGCAGCCCGACATCTACGTCAAGGGCGGCGACTACACCGCCGACATGCTGCCCGAAACGCCGGTGGTACGAAGCTACGGCGGTGAAGTTCGCACTCTGGGCTATGTCGCCGAGCATTCGACGACCGACACCATCGCACGCATCCGTGCATCGGTGGATTCCGTCGGAAACGGTCAGCCCAGCAGGTCGCGCACCTCACTGAGGACCGCATCCGGTGAGATGTCGGCGACGAACGACACGTCGTGACCGCAACCGGCAGCGCCGGCCGACACGCAGTCGCGGTCGCACACCGGGCACCGGGTGGTCCAGGCCAGCAACGCGCGGTCTTTGCGGCGGCCGAACGGGCCGTAGTGAATGAGATTGCTGGGCAGAAAGATTCCGACGGTCGGTGTGCCGACGGCCTGGGCGAGGTGTCGCACACCGCTGTCGTTTCCGACCAGCACGTCGCAACGGGCCAGCACTCCGCAAAGCTCCGAATAGTTCAACCCGCACAGCACGGCCAAGGCGTCGGCTTCCGGCGCGGACAGCTCCGCGCGCGCCCGCTCGGCGATGTCCCGCATCAGCGCTTCCTCGCTGGGCGTTCCGACGATGACCGCACGCGCACCGCCTTTCACGCAGTCGACCACCACCGTGGCGAAATGCGTTGCCGGCCAACGCCGGCGGGCGTCCCGAGCACCCGGGTGAACGCCGACCACCGGCCCGGAAGGCCACGGCAACACCTGTTGCGCGCACCGGCGGTCGGCATCGGTGACCACGACAACCGGTTCCAAGGTCACCGGAGGTGCCCCCGCCAGCCCGACGACTTCCAGCCAGCGCAGCACCTCGTGCTGATAAAGCCGATACGGAATGTATCGGGTCAGTTGTTCAGCGTCCTGCGCGCGCGTTCCCACCGTCCAGGTCGGGTTGAGACTCTTGATGAACGGGTTCGACGACGCACCGCCGCCGTGCAGCTGGACACCCAGATCGATCGGATGGTCCTGCACCCATTCATGTAAATCGTTGTGCTGGTGCGGATCAGCGCCATCGGAAGCCGGGTCGTAGACACCCGGGGTGGGCGGCAGCGGCATTGCCCGGCCCACTGGCGACTGGCGGCCGGTCAACAGCCCGACAAGCGACGGCGCGCACAGGAGTACCAGTTCTGCGTCGGGGTAGGCGGCTTTGAGTGCTTCCATCGCGGGCAAGGCCATCAGCAGGTCACCCAGACCGCCGCCGCGCAGCACGGCAATCCGCTGCACACCGGACCATCGCGGTTCGACGAGTCCTACGGACGAGTTGGGCGCCGACACGGCTTCGGCGTTACCCACTCGACGTCCGGCGGAAACTCCACTGCCGGCGGTCGGCTATTCGTAGTAGCGCGCCTCGATGACGTTACCGTCGGGGTCTGGAAAGTAGTAACCCTGCGGCGCCCAGCCTCGAGCGCCGTAGGAGTGGTTGAGCCGCGCGCCGGTGTCGACCCCTTCTGCCTGCAACCGTCGGTCCAGCTCGTCGTACTCCGCCTTCGACATTGCGATGCACACATGGTTGACCGGATGCCCGGCGCTGCCAACAACTTTGGTCATCGACTCGGTTCCCTCGGCGTTGTCCACCGGCATCAGGTCGATGATCGAGTCCTCGGACACCCGGACACTGGGAAACGGCGCCTCGCCCGGCCTCGAATTCCTCGAGCCGCAACGGAGTCAGCCCCACCACCCGGGTGTAGAAGTCGACGGCTGCGCGAGTATCGGCGGTCCACAGCACGACGTGGTCAAGCCGGGTCATCCTCCACCTGCCTTCGCTTCGATCGAAGTCATCGTACGGCCACGCTGCGGCGGATCAGGCAGCGGTCAGCGTCGCCTCACCCCGCCCGGCGTCTGATCCCGCCAAGCCACCAATAAGCGCGGTCGGCACGGTCGCTTTGTAGGGTCGCCAGATATGGTGCTGCGTTCAACACTGCTCTTCGTCATCGCCGCGATCGCAGAGATCGGCGGCGCGTGGCTGGTGTGGCGCGGTGTCCGCGAGCACCGGGGGTGGCTGTGGATCGGCGCCGGGGCGGTCGTTCTGGTTTTATACGGCTTCGTCGCCACGTTGCAGCCCGACGCGCATTTCGGCCGGGTTCTCGCCGCCTACGGCGGAGTGTTCGTACTCGGTTCGCTTGCTTGGGGAATGGCGTTCGACGGATTCCGTCCCGACCGCTGGGATGTCATCGGAGCGCTGGTTTGCCTGAGCGGGGTGGCGGTCATCATGTACGCGCCACGCCGTTAGCCGGCCACACCGCCACTCGGTCACAGTGAGACGGCTGACCAAGCGACCGCCGTGAAAGGGCAGACCATGGACTGTCGGATCTTCACCGATCCCAGCAACGGAGCGACCTACACCGAGCTACTTGAATCCGCGCAACTGGTCGAGCAGTACGGCTACGCCGGGTTCTTCCTCTCCGACCACTACGTCGCCTTCACCGGCGACGGCCTGCCCGGCCCGACCGACGTGTGGACGACGTTGGCCGGCCTGGCCCGCGAGACATCGCGCATCCGACTCGGTTCGCTGGTGACGCCGGTGACGTTTCGGCATCCCGGGCCGCTGGCGATCGTGGTCGCACAGGTGGACGTCATGAGCTCGGGTCGCATCGACTTAGGGCTTGGCGCAGGCTACTTGGAAGCAGAGCACCACGCTTTCGGTATCCCGTTCCCGGCCACGCAGGAGCGCTTCGACCGGCTGGCCGAGGCGTTGGAGCTGATCACTGGGCTATGGAAAACACCGGTGGGCCAACGGTATTCATTCGACGGCAAGCACTATCGCTTGCACGACTCCCCTGCCCTGCCAAAACCCTCGCAACGACCGGGCCCGCCGATCATCCTGGGCGGGACGGGTAAGAAGCGCACGCCCGCACTGGCGGGCCGGTACGCCGACGAGTTCAACCTGCAGACCAGCCGCCGCCGCGCCCCGGAAGCCCAGAAGTGGCTGGACGGCAGCCCGCAAAGCCGTGATATCGCAGATCAGATCGAGCTCGTTCGAAGCGCCGCCGCGGCGACCGGCCGGGACCCGGCTGACATCGTCTTCTCCATGAGCGCCGCGATGGGCGCCGGACGCACCAGCGAGCAGGCAGCGCTCCCGCTCGACCCGGCGAACTTCGGCTCGCAGACCTTCGACGGGACGGTGTTGTGCGGCTCACCGGCGCAGCTCGTCGACCAGTTGGGTCCCTACGAAGAGCTGGGCATCAGCCGCGTGTACCTGCGCGCGCCGGCTCGATTGGCGGCACTCGCCGACAACTTCGAGCTTTTCGCAAGCGAGGTTCTGCCGCAGCTGGCGTCCGGCAGGCCATAGCGGCCCGGGAACTCGGCGAGGCAATCAACGGCCCCATTGACACGGCCGCGCACCGGCTGCGATAGACGGCGAGTCGGCATCAGCGTGCCGATGCCACCTGCGCCTTCAGCGCGGCCAATTCGGTTGCCGAATAATGCCGTCCCGCTCGGATGACGGCGCTGATCCGATGCAGATTTCCGACATCCTCGAGCGGGTCGGCATCGAGCACAACCAAGTCCGCGTTGCGACCAGGCTCGACAGTGCCCATGGTTTCCCGCTGTCCGAGATACTCGGCAGCATTGATGGTGGTCATCTGCAGAACTTTCAGCGGCGCCAGACCCGCCTCGGCCAGTTCGGCGAACTCCTGACGGAGGGTCAACCCGGGCGCCATCATCGACCCGCCATCTGTCCCGGTCATCATCGAGACACCATGGTCGGCGAACAATTTGGTCAGACCGAGTTGACGCGGATACAGCGCCCGGTAGGTGTCCCGAGCCTCGACGGGCAAGCCGAGAAACTTCTTCGTCACTTTGCGCCATCTCTTGACGTTCTTCTCCGGCAAGTAGGCCAGCATCTCGTCGCGTTCGTATTCCGGCGCACCCGCGTACTGCATGCTGCGCAGCCGGACCAACGTCGGCACCTGCCAGGTGTCGAGATCGGCGAGTTGTTCTGCCACCGCGACGGCCCGGTCGTCGCTGTATGTGTCCAGCGCACGCTGAATACGGGCAACGTCGGCAGGGTCAGAGAAGGCGGCCGGATTGACCAACAACTTTTGCATTCGCCACGCGACGATGCGCTCGAGGAACGGAATCTTGAAAGGCGGCGCTTTGGCCGTCTGGCGCTGAGCGGCCTGTTGGTGCAGCTCGTCACCGAGGGCGGAACACGACGCCCACACCGGCGAGCCCGGCCCGAGATGCTCGACCGACCGGAATCCGGCCCGGCAGGCGGCCACCACGTCGACGCCTTCTGGTAGATGACCCAAGACTGAAATACCGAGGCCCGCAGCTTCATTCACTGCCGCCAGGAAGACCTCAGGGTTGACGAGCACTATTTTCACGAAGTCGGCGCCTTGAGCATGCTGGCGCCGAATCTCTTCGGCTGCTGCTTTTTTTGACCCGGCGTTGAGTGGGGTGAGGATTGACCCGGGCGTTTCCAGCAGCGCTGGCGCCGCGGGCCCAATCGGCAATGCGTTGGCGCGCTTTTGCTGCAGCAACATCGGCGAACCGGACATCTGCCGAAACCCTGTGACGCCTTCGGCGAGCATCAGAGCCAGGCTGCCCGACGGATCGCCGAGATTCAACGCGTGCGAATGCATGTCGTTGTAACCCGGGACGATGAATCTGCCCGTCGCATCGACGCGATCTGCGAGCGGGTCTTTTCCGGCCGTCCCGCTCGGCGACAACTCGACGATGCGACCGGCACGAATCAGGACGTCCACGTTGGTGGCGGCGCTGCCGTCGCGGGGATCAACCACAGTTCCGCCGTGGAGAAGCAGAGCCCGAGAAGATGCGGTAGCGGCAGTTGCAGAGGCCGATAGCGGCGAACGCGCGGGTCCACTCCGGTTCTTGAAGGCCGCCGCCAGTCTCACCGGCTTGGCAGATATCGGCTGCTGGTAAGCACAGCACGAGCAGCCGGTCGTTTGCATCCCTCAATCTATCCTCGGAGTGACACCGGTCAACCAGATCTTGCTTATCCTTCCCTGGTGACCAAACAGCAGGTGCCCGGTGGCGTGGTGCACCCAATGCCGGCGGACCTGCGCACGGCACTGATCGCCAACGTCTCGGCGCTCGCCGCCTGGAACGACATCACGCCGCTGGCCCGCAACGAGTTCATCTGCTGGGTCGAGGACGCCAAGAAGGCAGCCACTCGAGAGCGCCGCATCAGGCGAACCCAGGAGGAGTTGGAGGAGGGGTTGCGCAGGCCATGCTGCTGGCCGGGATGTAAACATCGCGGACGGTAGCCCGGCGAGTTCCTGCCCAGGCTTACCGGTGACCGTTGTGGTTCGCGCTTATCCTGGTTGTCAGACATTACCGCCAGCTGAATGGGTACATGCAGTTCGACGGAGACAGGAGCGAGTGATGAACGACATGCTCAACAAGACGGCGAAGCGCGCCTTGGCCATCGGCGCGGCTGCCGCAACAGCGTCGGCGGCAGTGCTTTTCTCAGGCGCAGGAGCCGCGCACGCGGCGAATCCGGTGCAATTCACCAATGACAACGGCACCCTCGAGGTCATCTACGGCGGCGGCGGGTTAGGCGTGTTCGCCACCATCGTCGACACCACGAATCCGCCGGGTGTGACGGAGATCTGCCACTACCGCTCCGTCGGCGTGGACCCGCCGACGTTTCCCTATGACGCCGACAAGCTGGTGACCGGGCCGAACCCGTCGACGCCGCTGCCTGTCGTGGTCCCGTTGCTGGGAGCTCAGTACAGCGTCGCCGTGACCTGCAACGGCACCGGAAATGCCGCGACGTACTCTCCGGTGTTCTACAACTGAGGCGGCCCGGCCTGCCCCTCAGATGTAGTAGCTTTCCTGGCCCGTCGGATACCCGCCGCCGTCGGTGGCGATGTGGACATGGTCGTAATGATTGGCCGTCTCATTTCCCAGGTCCGCGGTCCAACTCGGCGAGCCGATCCCCGGGTAGTAGGCCTGCCGCCAGATGACGTGCAGCACCCCCCAGCGTTTCGCGTTCGCCAAAGCGAAGCCGGCGATCTGGTTTCCGAGCTGGATCCCTTGCGGGCTGTGGTAGTTCGGGATCATCACGTCGATGGCCAACCCGCTGGGGTGCCACTTCAACGCGTCCTGGCGGAATCCGCCGATCGTGCTGATCTCCGGAAACAGCACGCTGATGGCGCGGGCCGCCCGAATGGTGTGAACCTGCAGCCCTGTCTCCGGAGCGACGCCCGGCGGTAACGCGAACGGTACTTCCCGGCTGCTGACCGGTGCGCTGGCCGCCAGTAGTTCGGCGGGCGCGAGTGCCGGTGCGACGACGGGCGGCGCGCCGACCGGCGCAGCTGCCTGGCTCGTCGGGATCGCTTTGGGGATTTCCACGCAGCAGCGCGGTGCTGTGCTGTGGGCGTGAAAGATCGCAACGCAGGCGGCGATCGACGCCGCCAATGCCAGCCAGCGTCCGCGACCGTTGGCTGACACCACGCTGCTCACCAGCAGCACGTTACTGCTGCGTCTGATGTGGCGGGGCGGTTTCGCTGCCGGATTCAGGCTGGTTCGGCAGGGTGCAGGTAGGCGACGATCGAATTGGTGAGTCCGCGGCGGGCCTCGTCGAGGTCGGCATAGGTGCCCAGTTGGCGTTCCGACACCAACCCGCGCATGGCACCGGGAATGAGCGTGGCAACTTCGCGCACCCGTTGCGGGTCGACGTTGAGGTCAGCGAACGCCTTCTGGCAAGTCTGGTGCCAGCTTTGTCCCCAGGAGCGAAGCTCTGCTGCTGTCTGCGGGTAGAGACGTTCCAGCTCGGCGGGCTCGCGCGGCAGCGCAGCCCGCAGGTTTTCTATTGCCCGCGAATCGGGAGCGTCCAGTCCGTCGTAGAGGGTGTCGATGATGTCGGCGACGCGCGCCTGCAGTGAAAGCGTGGTGTCGGTATCGGTGAACAGCTTGGCCCGGCGCGTGGCGGTGAAATGCAAGACGGCCGACCAGAGTCCGTCGACGTCGCCGAACTGGTACTGGATTGCGCCCCACGTCAGGCCGATCTGCTTTGCGATGCGGTTGGCCGAGACTGCTGCCCGGTCACCGGTCGCGAGCGCGTCGATCGCCGCCGCCAAGAACGCTTCCCGGGTGGCCGATCCGCGCCGGTTGGACCGTCGGGTCGCGCTGTCCGGTGCCGGCACCACCCGATGATAACGCCGCAGAGCTACTTTCATTGACACCTCTACGAAAGCTTCATAGAGTCCCGGGTGAACCAGTGCTGCTGACCGAAAGGATCACCGGTCATGGCCAAACCGCCGCTGTCGATGGAACCGACCGGTTGGTTTCAGGTGGCCTGGTCCGACGAGATCGCCGTCGGCAGCGTCCACACGATGAAGTACTTCGGTCAAGAGTTGGTCGCTTGGCGGGCCGAATCTGGCCAACTGAGCGTGATGAACGCTTACTGCGAGCACCTGGGCGCACACCTCGGCTACGGCGGAACGGTGAAAGGCGAAGTGCTGCAGTGCCCGTTTCACGGGTGGCAGTGGAGCCGGCAGGGCCGCAACGTCTGCATCCCCTACGAGGACCGACCAAACCGGGGCCGGCGAATTCGCACCTACCCGGCGGTTGAACGCAACGAATCGGTGTACATCTGGCACGACACCGCGGGCCGCGAACCGTTCTTCGATGCACCGGATATCTTCGCCTCGTTCTCCGATGGCCGCAACGCCGCCGACTACTATCCGCAACAGCGACTGGTCCGAACGGCCCTGGAGATGCACCCGCAGTACGTGCTGGAAAACGGCGTCGACTTCGCGCATTTCAAATACGTTCACAACACCCCGATCGTGCCGGTGTTCACCCGCCACGATTTCGATGACCCGGTGTCCTACGTCGACTTCACCATCACCTTCGAAGGTGCTGGCGACCAGAAGATCGAAGACGTCAACAGCGGCGTCGAAGCCATCAACGGCGGACTCGGTATCGCCGTGACTAGAAGCTGGGGAATGATCGACAACCGCACCATCTCGTGTGTCACGCCGGTCGACGACTCCACTTCCGACGTACGGTTCACCGTCTATATCGGCCGAACTCCGGGCAAGGACACCGAGCGGGCCGCGGCCAAAGCCCGGCTGTTCGGCGACGAGGTCATCGCGCAGTTCGGTCAGGACATTCACATCTGGTCACACCAGCGTTACTCCGACCCTCCGGCGCTGACCGGGTCAGAGTCGGACGGCTTCAGCGCTATTCGCCGGTGGGCGCAGCAGTTCTATCCCGACGGCGACGTCGGCCGTGCCGCCGATTTAGCCGCTGCCAATTGAAGCCGTTTGTACCGTCCGAGGAAGGTGACGCCGCATGACCCAGCGGATCAGGGTGTTCCAGGTGGCCACCGGCAACGTCGGCACCGAGATGATCAAGCGGATCGCCACCCAGCCCGATTTGGAATTGGTTGGTGTGCACTGTTACTCACCGGGAAAGATCGGCAAGGACGTCGGTGAGCTGGCCGGGGTGGCGCCTGTCGGCGTCAAAGCCACCGGCTCGGTTGACGAGATCATCGCGGCGAAGCCCGATGTCCTGACATTTCACGGCGTGTTCCCCGACGAAGACCTCTACGTCAAGGTGCTCGAAGCCGGCATCGACATTGTCACCACCGCCGACTGGATCACCGGCTGGCACCGCGACCGCAACCATCCTCATCCCTCCGGAAAGCCGGTCACCCAACTACTGCAAGAGGCGTGCGAACAAGGTGGTTCGACGTTTTACGGCACCGGCATGAACCCGGGAGTGAACCAGATCCTGGGTGTGGTGTGCTCAGCTGACGTCGCCGAGATCGAGAACATCACCACCATCGAATCCGTCGACGTGTCGTGTCATCACTCGAAGGACACCTGGATCGAGGTCGGCTACGGGTCACCGGTCGACGACCCCGACGTTCCGGCCAAGCTCGAGAAATACACCCGCGTGTTCGCCGACAGTGTGCTGATGATGGCCGACTGCTTTGGCCTCGAACTCGACGAAGTGACTTTCAGCTGCGAATTAGGCGCATGTACCAGAGATGTCGACTTGGGCTGGTACACCTTGCCCGAAGGCTCACTGGGCGGCAACTACATCAAGTACCAGGGCATCGTCGACGGCGTGCCGAGAGTCGAAACGCACCTCGAGTGGCAGATGACTCCTCACACGGATCCGAGCTGGAAAATCAAAGGCTGCTACATCACTCAGATCAAAGGTGACCCGAACATTTACAACAAACACATGATCTTTCCCAAGCCCGGCGCCGACTTGTCCAACCCGGAGAACTTCGCCTCGATCGGTATGACGGTGACCGGCATGCCTGCGCTCAACGCAATCGCTTCGGTTGTCGCCGCCCCGCCTGGGCTGCTGACAAGTGCGGACTTGCCGCTACGGGGATTCGCCGGGCGTTTCAAGCTGAACTGACGGCGCGTTCCTGCGTTCCCGTGACAGGAGGAGCGGAACTCGCCCAAACCGCGACGGCCCGCACGAAATATGTATCAAAAGGTGCTAGACCTTAGATCGGACTTACCCGAGGCAGGAAGGTTCTCCATGACGAGTTCGACCGTCGCCAAGGCGCCCGCGTGCGGCGCCGGTTGCGCACAGTCATCGGCTTGTCGACTGCCGCGCAGATGTTTCCGTGCAATCGAGCCGAAGCCGTGAACTGATGCCCGGTGAGACGCTGGCGCAGCGCCTGGGCCGGCTGCTGGAGAAGATCACCCGGCAAAGCGGTCATCTGTTGCCCGAGACTTCCTACGGCTCCTGGATTCTGGGCAGCCCGTCGGAGAGCCGGCTGCGCCGGCGGGTGCGCCTGCAAGTGATATTGACAGTCTTTGTCCTGTGCGCCAACATGATCGGCATCGGGGTGTCGCTGCTCCTGGTCTCGGTTGCCATCCCCGAACCCAGCATCTACGCTCCGCGTGCGCGTTTCATCTCAGAGGTGGTCGCACCGCTGTACACCGGCGCAGCTCTGGTGATCGGGTGGGTCTGGGCGACCAGGCGGATCATCCACGACCTACGCTGGGCCATCGAGGAACAACCTCCGACGCCCGACGACCAGCGCAACACCTTCCTGGCGCCGTGGCGGCTGACCCTCATTCCGGTCGTGCTCTGGGCGACCGGCACCGCCCTTTTCACCGCCCTCTACGGCCGTATCAGCATCGATTACATCCCGAAGTTCGTCTTCGGCATCAGTTTCAGCGGCATCGTCGTGTCGGCAAGCTGTTATTTCGTCGCCGAATTCGCCTTGCGTCCGGTCGCTGCTCAAGCGTTGGAAGCCGGCCGGCCACCACGCCGGCTGGCGCCCGGGGTGATGGGCCGCGCAGTCGCATCGTGGCTGCTGGGATCCGGCGTCCCGGTCGTGGGCATCGCGCTGGTCGCAGCGTTCACACTGACGTTGCGCAACATGACCCTCGCGCAGTTCGGCTTTGCGGTGCTGGTCTTGGCCATCGCGGCGTTCGTGTTCGGCTTCTTCCTCAGCTTGGTGGCCGCGTGGCTCACCGCAACGCCGGTTCGTACGGTGCGGGCGGCGTTGCGGCACGTCGAGGACGGTGATTTGAGCTGCCAGTTGCAAGTGTTCGACGGCACCGAACTCGGCGAGCTGCAACGCGGTTTCAACGCCATGGTCGAGGGATTGCGGCAACGGGAACGTGTCCGCGACCTTTTCGGCCGGCACGTCGGCCGGGAAGTCGCCGCCGCGGCGGAAAACCAGAAGGTCGAACTCGGCGGCGAGGAGCGGCACGTCGCAGTGCTTTTCGTCGACATCATCGGCTCCACCGAACTGGTGTCGGGCCGGTCGCCGTCGGAGGTGGTGGAGCTGCTCAATCGGTTCTTCGCGGTGGTCATCGACGAGGTGAACGCGCGCAGAGGGCTGGTCAACAAATTCGAGGGCGACGCAACGTTGGCGATCTTCGGCGCACCCGTGCAGGCTGAGTCGCCGGAAACCGATGCGCTGGCAGCTGCCCGCGAGATCGCCCGGCGGCTCGCCGACGAGGTGCCCGAATGCTCCGCCGGCGTCGGCGTCGCGGCGGGCACTGTGGTCGCCGGCAATGTCGGCGCCTATGAACGATTCGAATACACCGTGATCGGCGATCCGGTCAACCAAGCCGCGCGGCTGTGCGAGTTGGCCAAGTCGAGAACTCCGCGCGTGCTGGCGTCCGCATCTGCCGTGCGAGCCAGTTCCTCCGACGAGCAGCCGTGCTGGGAGCTCGGCGACGAAGCGGTGTTGCGTGGCCGGAAAGAGCCGACGCAACTGGCGCGGCCGAAACAGCCGGCGAGGCGAGCACATTGAACTCTTTATCTCAGCGCAGTGCCCACTGTTGCCGTCGACGGCACGACCCGACCGACCGATCACTGCTGCCGGCAGGCCGAACCGCCTACGGTGATCCGTCATGAGCAGCTTCACCGGCAAAGTGGCAGTGGTCACCGGCGCCGGCTCTGGAATCGGGCAGGCGCTGTCCCTTGCGTTGGGCCGCCGCGGTGCGCGTCTGGCGATCTCGGACGTCAACAATGACGGTCTGGCCGACACGGCGGACTACGCCGCCGCCGTGGTCGAGCACTACGGGATCGTGCACCAGTTGTACAACAACGCCGGGATCGCCGGTGCAAAGAGTTTCTCCCCCATGTCATCGCGTCCGGCGACGGACACATCATCAACGTCTCCAGCCTCAACGTACTCATGGGTCAAGCGTCAATGACGGGGTATTGCTCGACGAAGTTCGCGGTTCGCGGGTTCAGCGAGGCCTTGCGAGCCGAAATGGTCGACCACCGACATCCGGTGCACGACACTGTCGTTCAGCCCGGAGGCGTCAAAACCAATATCGCCACAGCTGCTCTCGACGAGGCGGCGACCGAAACACACCGAGCGAGCCCGCGTCTACAACGACAAGCTCCTGCGACTTCCCGCGCCGAAGGCAGCGGAGATCATCGTCGCCGGGATCGCCGCCCACAAACCGCGCATCATCGTCGGCAACGACGCACGACTCGCCGGCGTCATGGTGCGCGTCCTGCCGCGCTCGTACCCCAGGCTCAGCGCCTGGTGGTCGCGCCGAGTCTTCCGCGGCTGACTTCTCGAGCGGATGGGTTCACCGGCCCGCATTCAAAAAGGCCTAGACAGGCCCGTTGTCATACTGTAAATAAGTGCACATCGGGTTGCCTTCAGCAGGCAGGGCGGGTTTGTCATCGGCGGCGCGACAGTTCGCGCCCGCTCGCAATGACGGCAACGGACCGGCGACGTCGCCAAGGTGTCGCACTGGCGCCCGGCTCAGTCGCCGCTGCCGTTCCCGATGACACAAAATCCGGCCAACAGGTGTTGACCGGACAACTTTTGTCAACACTGTGGCTGCAAACGAGCAAAACTCGGACATCCCGACACGAAACCGGTTGAGACCGTAACGTGTATTGAGAACGAAAGGGGGCAGGGGTGGACTTGAACACACGACGCTGCATGAACCGACTGGTGTTGGGGGGACTCGCCGCTGCTGTGATGCCAGCGCTGAACGTTTTGCTTCCAGGTTTGGGAGCGGGCGCCCTCACCGCTTCCGCATCGGCGGCGCCCTGCCCGGACACGCAGGTGGTGTTCGCCCGCGGCACCGGCGAGGCACCCGGGCCCGGCCCGACCGGAGACGCATTCATCGACGCCCTGCGTTCGCGCGTCGGACCCGTCTCGGTGTATTCGGTGAACTACCCCGCCAGTGACGAGTGGTCTACCGGAGTCGAAGGCATCAGGGACGCCGCAGCACATATCGTCGACACGGCGAACAACTGCCCGAACACCAAGATGGTTCTCGGTGGTTACTCCCAAGGCGCTGCGGTGATGGGATTCGTCACCTCGGCTGCGGTACCGGACGGCATCGACCCGGCGACCGTGCCGAAACCGCTGTCGCCCGACGTGGCCAAGCACGTCGCCGCCGTCGTACTGTTCGGTACGCCGAACGTTCGGGCGATGAACTTCCTGGGCCAGCCGCCGGTCGTCATCGGCCCGGTCTACCAAGCCAAGACCATCAAAGTGTGCGTCCCCGAAGACCCGGTGTGCTCTGACGGGCTGAATTTCGCCGCACACGACACCTACGCGACAGACGCCAACTTCGTCGACACCGGCGCGGACTTCGCCGCCAGTCGGGTGGGACCATCTCCGGCTGCACCGCCGCCGCCGGCTCCCGGCCCTCCCGCGCTGGCGCCACCGCCGCCACCTCCCGGCGAACCGGCTCCTGACGCTCCACCGCCCGGCGCCCCGGAGTTGACGTCCGGCGGGCAGTAACGAGCCCCGCCGCTAGAAGCCGCGTGCAAACGGCCCCCGGAGGATCTCCGGGGGCCGTTTGCTTTGCCGGTACAACAGCCGCGGCGCCCGGGCACAGTGGCCGTGATTGCTTGACGGCTTTCTGCCACTCGTTCCGGAAGTCAACCCCGCCGCCGACGTCGGACGGCACGCCACACATCTGGCCGCGCCGGATTCCGGATCCAAAAACAGCATCTACCGGCTCGGTCTACCCTCGAGTAGGCGCGAGGAAAGGTAGGCGATGCTTGCAGCGTTCGGGTTCGATTCCCTGGGTGTAGTCGTCGGAGACATGTACTTCATCGACCCGGTTCCTCTTGCCGGGCAGGAAACCCCGGAACGGGGCGTCCGACTGGAGCTCCGCCTCGTTGACCGGGCCGACCCGAAGGGGTCGATTTACGCCGGCGTCCCGATCTCCTTCACTCGCCCAGTGTGGCGGGTGGACATCTTCGGATCCACCGAGAGTCCGCCCGGCACGCTGGACCGCGCCCACCACCACCCCCGCTTCAACGGTTGGGAACCCGGACCTCGGCACTTCGTGCCTGAACTGTCAGCGGACCCGCTGGCATGGCTGGCCGATCAGCTCGCTGACCCGGCCGGCGTGCTCACGCGGGCCGGAGTCGAGGCCGATGAGGTCACCGAAGCTGACCGCAGCGGAATCGCCGCGGCAGCCCCAGAGATCGTTGCTGCAGTGCGAAGGATGCTTGAGGGCGTGTGGAACGGCGAGTTGGCGCCGGCGCCTGCCGAGCCGGTCGCTGCCGCCCGCACCGGTTGGCTTTGATCAAGGACCGTCCCGTCCCCAACCGACGCATGAAAACGGCCCGGAGAGAATCGCTACCTCGTTCTGCTGCGTCGCCTGCATAAGACCGATGGGCAACTCGTTTCACGAGGTGAATGCGGGAGCTACGAAGCGCCGCAACACCTGCTGTTCGACGCGACCGTTCCCCAGTGGCCAGTAGGCCAGCGACACCACCACGCGCACAATCCACTGAGCCGCTTGCGGATCATCGTCGGCGATGCCGGTGAGGTCGGCTGCAAGATGACCCAGCACTGGCGATGAATGCAAATCGCCCAGTTCGGGTGCATTGCCCGAACTGAGCATCAGCCGCCGCAGGGGATCCGATCTGATTTGTTCCAGTGCCACGGTGATGGCGGTGACGACCCGCTCTGGGCCACTCAGTCCATCGACGGCACGCCGAACAGTGTCGATGATGCTCGCCGACAGGCGCATCAGCACCGCGTCCCGTATCTGAGCCTTCCCGCCGGCGTACCGATAGACGGTGGCTCGTGAGCAGTGGACTTGTGCCGCCAGGGTGTCGATGTCGAATGCGTCCAATCCGTCGCGGACCACCAGGTCGGTCGCAGCAGCGTAGATGCGCTCAGCCGCCGCTGCGCGGCGGTCGCCACCCACGACCCAGTCGTCGCGAACCACGGGCATCCGTCTCCTTGCAACTGCGTGTGAACATCTTCTCAACCTTGAGACGTCATTGGCTAGACGTTTCACCGTCGGACCAGGTGGGCGCGCAGTGTTGAGACACCATCGTCGTCCGGCATGGACCCCAGATTGCAACTTTGCGGGCTTACGTTGACGGAGCACGTCTTCGCCGCCCAGCGTAAAGAGATGACATCGGTGGATGGTCGCCTCGGCCTCGCGCTTTTCGACGACCAGTACGTACAGAACCCGCATCGCCTTTACGAGGAGATGCACAGGGTCGGGCACGTCCATCGCATCGGGGAATCCGGCTTCTACGCCGTGAGCAGCTGGGACGCCGTCAACGAGGCGGTCGCACGATGTGGCGATTTCTCGTCGAACCTGACCGCGACGATGATGTACCAGTCCGGAGGCACCGTGGCCGCATTTGAAGTCGGGCAAGTCGGAGGAGCTACCCAGGCGCTTGCGACCGCTGACGAGCCGGCACATTTCGTCCACAGAAAGGCGCTGCTGCCGCAACTGGCCGCCAAGCGCATCGGCGCCTTTGAGCCATTCATCGCAGACACCGCCGCTCACATCTGGAACGTCAACGCCCAAGGCGGGCGCATCGAATGGATGGCCGCGATGGCTAACCGGCTGCCGATGATGATCGTAGGGCGGATCATCGGTGTCCCCGACGCCGACATCGACAAACTCACCCGATGGGGTTACGCCGCAACCCAAGTGGTCGAAGGATTGGTAACCGAGAAACAACTGGAAGCAGCCGGCGTCGCGGTGATGGAACTCAGCGGCTACATCACCGAACAGTTCCAGCGTGCGGCAGGCAACCCGCAGGACAATCTGCTGGGCGACCTGGCCACGGCGTGTGCCACCGGCGAACTAGCCGACATGGCGGCGCTGACCATGATGATCACCTTGTTCAGTGCAGGTGGTGAATCCACCGCCTCCCTGATCGGTTCCGCTGCTTGGATTTTCACGACACATCCCAACATCCAGCAGCAGGTTCGCGACCATCCGCATTTACTCGGCGCGTTTATCGAAGAGGTGCTGCGCTACGAGCCACCCTTTCGAGGCCACTACCGGCATGTCGTCGAAGACACCGAACTGTCCGGCGTGGAACTGCCGGCGGGTTCGCGGCTGCTCCTCCTCTGGGGTGCAGCCAATCGCGACCCGTCGCACTTTGACGACGCCGGTCGGTTCCGACTTGACCGGCCAGCGGGCAAGAGTCACGTCGCGTTCGGCAAGGGAACGCACTTCTGCGTTGGAGCCGCACTCGCCCGATTAGAGGCGAGAATCGTGCTAGGCGAACTACTCGAACGCACAGCCAAGATCCGAGCCGCTGACACGGGACGCTGGCTGCCAAGCTTGCTGGTGCGACGCCTCGAACGCCTGCAACTCGCCTTCGAGTAATGGGTGGAAGCAGGGTGCTTGCATCTCGTTGCCGGAACTCGGCGCCACGGCCGCTCATCCTGCCAACTTGTAAGCCCAACTAAGTTCTCCGATAGGCTGGTCAGAAGCTTGTCCTACCAAGGAATCGAGGGGACTCCGATGGCCAGAACTGACGACGACACGTGGGACATCAACGAGAGCGTCGGCGCGACCGCGTTAGGGGTGGCCGGCGGCCGCGCTGCAGAGACAAAGAGCGCCGATCCACTGATCAGCGACCCGTACGCAGAACTATTCCTCGAAGCGGCCGGTGACGGAATCTGGCGGATCTACCTGGACGACGAATTGCCGGCCGAACTAGTCGAGCTCGATCCACAATTCGAGGACCGGATGCAGGCGATGCTGGGTTATACCGCGTGCCGGACGAAGTTTTTCGACGAGTACTTTCTCGCCGCAGCCAGTGACGGCATCCGGCAGGCCGTCATCCTCGCGGCCGGTCTGGACTCGCGTGCCTGGCGGCTCGCCTGGCCCGAAGGGTGTGTGGTCTACGAGATCGACCAGCCCAAGGTGCTGGCATTCAAGACCGGCACGCTGGAGTCTCATGGCGTCAGTCCGATCGCTTCGCACATCAGCGTTGGCATCGATCTGCGTCTGGACTGGCCGTCAGCGCTGGCGCAGGCCGGCTTTGACGCCGCTGCTCCCACGGCGTGGTGCGCGGAGGGGCTGCTGCCGTATTTGACGGCCGACGCCCAGGACCTGTTGTTCGACCGCATTCAGTCGCTCAGCGCGCCCGGTAGCCGTGTCGCGGTGGAAGCATTCACCAACGAATTCTTCAGCCCCGACAGCTCCGCGCGCCGCGAAGAGCAAACCCAACTGTATCGCGCCGCCGCGATCAAGTTGGGCGGCAAGGACATCACCGAGTCCGGCAACCTGCTGTATGAGGAGGAACGCACCGAGGTCGTCGACTGGCTCCAAGACCATGGCTGGACTGTCACCAACGCGACAAGCGCAGAGGATCTGATGGCCGCCAGCAACCGGGCCGTCCCGGCCGGCCTTGACGCGGCCGTCCCGGAGAGCGTCTTCGTCGAAGGCCGCCTGCACTGACCGTCGCTCGGCCTCCGAAGGCTTTCGGGAAAGTGTAGAAAGATCTGTGGCCGGGAACACACTTTTCTTCCCGATCAGGAAAGATGCTCATGTCCATCGACAGCCGCTCCCGGTTCACCACAACCTCCGGTGCGGAAATCTCAACGTGGCACAGCTGCAGAAGCTGCGCGAGCGTCGCGACGATTTGCCCGACCTCGAGAAGGTGGTGCTGTTCGACGGTGCGGGTGACTGCAACTGGGTCTTGTCGCTCGGCGACGTCGAGGCATTGGGCACCCGTCACCTGCAGCAGCAGCAAAAAGATCTGATCGACTCGTTCTATTTCCTGACCCCGACACATGGGCGCCTCGCTGTGGCGGCCCTGCTTTTCAGAGCTCGTTCACGGATGAACCATCCTTAGACGAAGGCGGCGTGACCGGTAATGGCACGCCCAACGAGAAGCGTTTGGATGGTCTCCGTGCCTTCGTAGGTGTGTATGGCTTCGATGTCGGCAAGGTGGCGCATCACGTGGTTCTCCAGCAGAATACCGTTGCCGCCCAATAGGTCACGTGCCTCCGCGATGACCTGGCGTGCCTTGCGGGTGTTATTCATCTTTGCCAATGACGCAATGGTGTCGCTCAGTTCGCCGCGTTCCCCGAGCTGGGTGCTGCGGAAACAGTACAGCTGCATCGCGACGATCTCGGCCAGCATCTTGACCAGCCGGTCCTGCACGATTTGGAACGACGCCAAAGGTTTTCCGAATTGGTGGCGCTGCCCGGTGTAGGTCAGCGCCGCGTCGTAGGCGGCGACCGCGTGGCCGAGGGCGCTGAATGAGCAGTGATTGCGCGTACCGGCCAGCACCCGCCCCACGTCTTTGAACCGGGTGGCGCCGGGCAGCCTGTTGTGGGCGGGCACCCGGACCTCGGTCAGCTCGAGGTCGGCCTGCCACACCGCGCGCAGGGCGCCTTTGCCGTCGATTCTGCGGGCCTCGAGTCCGGCGGTTCCCTTCTCGACGAGGTAGCCGCCGACCGCGCCGTCCTCACCGCGTGCCCAGACGACGATGACGTCGGCGATCGTGCCGTTGCCGATCCAGCGCTTACGGCCGTTGAGCACGATGTCGTCGCCGTCTGCGCGCGCGGACGTCTCGAGCAGGATGGAGTCGCTGCCGTGTTCGGGCTCGGTCAATGCGAACGCACCGAACTTCTCGACCCGCGCAAGTGGGCCGAGCCAGGTCTGTTTCTGTTCCTCGGTGCCATGCTCGGCGATCGAGCGCATCGCCAAACCGGCTTGCACCCCGGCGAAGGTGGCCAGGCTGCCGTCGACACGGCTGAGTTCCATTGCGATGATGCCGGCGGCGGCCGGGCTCATGTCCGGGCATCCGTACCCGGTGATGCCGTCACCGATCAGACCCAGTTCGCCCATGCGCCGGGCCAATTCCCAGGGAAATTCGGCGCGCTCCCAGTAGCCGGCGATCACCGGCTGCACTTCCTCCTGCACGAAGCGGCGTGTGCGCTGCAGATATTCGGCTTCGTGTTCACCGAAGTCGTCGCGCAGGTGCAGATAGTCGGTGCCCAGCGCGGCACCTAGCCCGTTGTCGGTCATGTCGTTGGTCACCGCTTTCCCGACGGTGGCTGCACCGCCGATTCGAGAATGTCGAGTTGTCTTTGCAGTGCTGCAGCAACGGCCACACGTCGCTGGCTTGCGCCGGGTCGGCGACGTAACCGACGTCCACGTGATCGCGGTGCTGCCCACCGGTGACGTTGAGCCGCGCATGTCCCTTCCGATGCAACACGTAGCGACTTGTGTTGCATACTAGGAGCGCCGTGCCCATTTGTCACGTGCCATGTCGATCAGCTGCTGCGAGACTGAAGTGGTGCACGTCAACCACCGCCCCCTGGAGGCGCCGCCCGACGCCGTGGCTGCGCGCCCGGATCGCGAGCTCGCGTTGCGCGCGGCCCGTCGCCGCTTCCTGCGGTGCCAGCGCTTCGACGTCAGCGCGCTGGCCGACGACATCGGCGTCAACCGCGTAACGCTGTACCGCTGGTTCTCCTCACGCGACAAGTACCAGACTGAGGCGATCTGGTCGCTTGCCCGGCATAGTCTCGACACCGTCGACTCGAATCTGAAATCCGCTGGCGCTGAACGTGTCATCGATCTGGTCACCGGGTTCGTCGACGTCGTTCTGCGTAACCCAGGCATGCAGCACTGGCTCGCCGAGGACGGTGAACACGCCATGCGGCTGTTGACCCGCCACGACATGCCGTTTCAGCCGCGCCTCATCGACCACCTCGAAGGCATCTTGCAGCAGGAACAAGACAGCGGATCGCTGTGCCTACCCGTTGATCTTCACGACCTCGCGTATGTCTTGGTGCGGCTGATCGAGTCCTACACCTACCTCGACCTGCTCATCGGTGAAGATCCGGACTCCGCCCGCCTTGAACCCATGCTGCGCCTGCTTTTGCATGCACCGACGAAGTCCCGATTGGGCGCCGACCCTCCGCGGTAAACCGCCCGGAGCGTCGTTAGGCCGCCTGCCGACGCTAACGTTCCCGAAAAGGGCATGAAAACGGCCCCCGGAGGCATCTCCGGGGGCCGTTTTACCTGGTAGCGGGGACAGGATTCGAACCTGCGACCTCTTGGTTATGAGCTGAGCCTCAAGCGTTTTCGTCTGTTCGCCCGGTCTCAAAAGCGCAGGTCAATGCGTTTTCCGGTCTCACCGGTTACGCCTAATCGCACCGATTTCGGGCATCATCCGGGAGCTGGGACTGCTGTTGGTGTGCGAGGGCGAGCATCCCAGCCGTCTGGTCAACCGGATGGTTTCGGCCGGTCTGCTCACCACCGAGCCATCACCCGATGATGATCGCGCCCGCTGGATCAGACTCACCCCCGCCGCTCGAGTCCTGCTTCCCAGGCTCCGGGAGATCGAAGACCAGCTGCACGCCGCAATCGAGCAGACGGTCAACTCGACCACCCTCGAGGCCTGCCGAGCCGTCCTGGGGGACCTCATCGACAGGCTGCCCGCCGGAAAAGCACTGCAGCGACGCGTCTCTCCCTAGCTCTGCCTCGGCCAACAATCGGTTCCAGTGCCTTAGCCATCGGCCCAGACCTCGACGACCGGGTCGCCCGCGACCGGTCCACGGACATTTGAGTGACTTTCGTGCACCGGACCCGCGGCCGGTCCTGGATTCCGCCTCGCGGAAACGGGTCGTCCTCGCGCCGAAGAGTTCAGCCGCGCGGACCCGTATTCGCCGGCCCGGAAAAACGGGTTCGAGAGGGTGGCGACTTCGGTTCGCCCTTCGCCGAGCCGGGAGCCGTTATCGGCTAACCGATACTAAGCGTCCTCGAGCCGGAGGCCGACCTTTAGCGTCACCTGGAAGTGGGCGACGGCCCCGTCCTTCAGGTGGCCGCGGACGGACTGCACCTCGAACCAGTCGAGTCCGCGAGTCGTCTCTGCCGCTCGGGCCAGCCCGTTGCGGATAGCCGTGTCGACGCTGTCCGGTGATGTACCGACTATTTCGATCACCCGATAGGTGTGGTTGGTCATGGCGTCCCTTTCTGCGATCGGCGGGTGAAGGATAGTCCAGGGCCCGAGCATCAGTGCGTCCCGGTGGCCGGGCGCCGACGGGGGAGGGATCCCGCCCCTGGGTCGGTGGCCGAACTCGACGGCGGGTTGGTCGCATGGCAGAGGCAGAGGCAGAGATCGAGTGTGGAAGTCGTCTCAAAAGTAAAGATTTGGGACGCAGCGATACGAACGGGAAGGCAGATCCGGACCTTAACTAGTTGGTGGGAAGGACGATCCGAGACCTTGCCATCAACGAGGGGGTGAATCGCCCCCACGCAGCGGCGTCCAGTCCCAGTGTTCCCAAACGGCATGAAAACGGCCCCCGGAGGAGTCTCCGGGGGCCGTTTTACCTGGTAGCGGGGACAGGATTCGAACCTGCGACCTCTGGGTTATGAGCCCAGCGAGCTACCGAGCTGCTCCACCCCGCGTCGGTGAATGCAACGTTACCGAACTGGTCCGACGCTCACCAAATCGCCGCCTGAACTGCCTACTTGGTGTTGTCGAACTTCGTCATCGCGTCGTCGAGCCGCTGCAGGGCAGCCCCGTAACCGGCGAAATCGCCGTTCTTCTGCGCGTCGCGCGCGGCAGCCAGCGCCGACTGAACGTCGCGCAGCGCCGCGGCTCTCGCCGGCTGACAGCTGAACCGTCCCGTTGGGCGCGGGGGGAAGCGCCGCGGCCGGTGCCGGCGCGCCCGGCGGCGCGGCATCACCCGGTGGCGCAGCCTCGCGTGGCTGACTCTGCGGCGAGCCGGAGTCGGTGGGTGCGATCCCCGTCGCCGTCGCGCCGGCGCCCGCGCCGAACAGGCGGTTCAGCGCTTCACCGACCGTCGGGGCATAACCGATCTTGTCGTTGTACATCATCGCCACCCGGATCAGCCGCGGGTACGACGATGCGGCATCGCTGGCTCCCGGGGAGGCGTAGACGGGTTCGACGTACAGCAGCCCTCCCTGGGCCACCGGCAAAGTCAGCAGATTGCCCCACCGGATCCGGTTCTGGTTGTCCCGCCCGATCACACCGAGGTCCTGCGAGACGTCGGTGTCGGTGGTGATCGCGTTGTTGGCCAGCTTCGGCCCGTTGACCTGCGTCGGAATGGTGAGCACGGTGATCTTGCCGTACGTCGCGGGATCAGAGCTGGCGCTGATGTAGGCGGCCAGATAATCGCGCTTGAACCTGTTCATCGCGGTGGTCAGCTGGAACGACGACGAACCCCCGCTACGGGCCAGATTCTTGGCGACGATGTAGTACGGCGGCTGGTAGCTGCTGGCCGTCGGGTTGGGATCCAACGGCACGTCCCAGAAATCCGAGGTGGAGAAAAACGTCACCGGGTCGTTGACGTGGTACTTGGCCAGCAGCATCCGCTGCACTTTGAACAGGTCCTCCGGGTAGCGCAGGTGCGCGGCCAACTCCGGCGTGATCTCGCTCTTGGGCCTGACGGTGCCGGGAAAGACACTCATCCACGCCTTCAGCACCGGGTCGCGGTCATCTTGCTGATAGAGGGTCACGGTCCCGTCGTATGCGTCGACGGTGGCCTTCACCGAGTTCCGGATGTAGGACACCTGCTTGTCGGGGCCCAGCCGGTTGAAGGCGACCTCGTTGGAGTCCGCGGTTGCCGACGACAGTGAGGTGAGTTCGGAATACGGGTAGTTGTCCAGCGTGGTGTAGCCATCGATGATCCACACCAGTCGCTTGTTGACGATCGCCGGATACACATTGCTGTCGGTGGTCAGCCACGGTGCCACCGCCTCCACCCGCTGCGCCGGATCCCGGTTGAACAGGATGCGGCTGTTGTTTCCGATGACGTTGGAGAACAAGAAGTTCCGCTCGGCGAACTTCGCTGCGAATACCGCGCGGGACAGACCGCTGCCGATCGGCACTCCGCCGGTACCGGTGTAGGTGTAGTTCTTGGTTTCGGTGCTGGTCTCGTAGTCGTATTCCCGGTCGACGCCGGTCTTCCCGACGATCGCATAGTCAGCGGGCGTGTTGGCGATGACCGGGCCGAAGTACACGCGGGGCTGATCGAGCCGGGCCGGTCCGTCAGTGACCACGCCGCCGTTCGCGCCGACGACGTTGACCAGGAACTCCGGGTAACCACCGCTCTGGTTGGGGTCGTTGGCGATTCCGCGCACCGTGTTGGCCGGCGAAGCGATGAACCCGTTGCCGTGGGTGTAGACGGTGTGCCGGTTGATCCAGTCGCGCTGGTTGTCGATGAGCCGGTCGGGGTTGAGTTCGCGGGCGGCGACGACGTAGTCGCGAAGATTGCCGTCCCGGTCCAGGTAGCGGTCGATCGAAAGTTGATCGGGAAAGTAGAAGAAGTTCTTGTTCTGCTCGAACTGGGTGAACGCCGGGCTGATGATCGTTGGGTCGAGCAGCCGGATGTTCGACGTGGTGGCGCGGTCGGAAGCCACCTGCTCGGCGGTGGTCTGATTGTCGCTGCTGTAATTGCGGTAGCTCACAACGTCATCGGTGAGCCCGTAGGCCTGCCGGGTGGCGGTGATGCTGCGGCCGATGTATTCGCTTTCCTTCTGCGCGGCGTTCGGTTTCACGCTGATCTGCTCGACGATCAGCGGCCAGCCGGCGCCGACGATCAGCGACGACAACAGCAGCAATACCAATCCAATGGCCGGAATCCGTAGATCGCGGAGCACGACTGCCGAGAACACCGCGGCCGCGCAGATCACTGCGATAGCCAGCAAAATCAGTTTGGCCGGCAGTACCGCGTTGATGTCGGTGTATCCGGCACCGGTGAACGGCTTTCCGACCCGCGTGTGCGACAGCAGCTCGTAGCGGTCCAGCCAGTAGGCGAACGCCTTGAGCAGCACCAGCGAACCGACCAGGCTGGTCAATTGCACGCGGGCAGAACGGCTCAGCGCACCGGTCCGTCCGGACAGCCGGATGCCGCCGAAGATGTAATGCGCCAACACGTTCGCGATGAAAGCCAGAAACAGCGCGACGAACAGATACCCGATTACCAGCCGATAGAACGGCAACTCGAAGGCGTAGAACCCGAGGTCTTTGCCGAACTGCGGATCGTTGATCCCGAAATGGCCGCCGTGCAGGAACAACTGGATGCGCACCCAGTAGGTCTGGGCGATCATCCCGGCCAACAAGCCGATCATCGCCGGTATACCGATGCCGAAGACCCGTAGCCGAGCCAGCACCACGCTGCGGTAGCGCGCGATTGAGTCGTTGCCGTTGCTGGGCACGAACACCGGCCGGGTGCGGTAGGCCAGCGCCAGCCCGGCGAACACGATGCCGGCGACTACCGATCCGACCACCAGGAACACCACGATGCGGGTCAGCACGACGGTGGTGAACACCGAGCGGTAGCCGAGCTCGCCGAACCACAGCCAGTCGACGTAGCCGTCGATCAGACGGGGGCCGACCAGCAGCAGCCCGATCACCGCGAGGGCGATCGCGATCAGAATCCGGCTGCGACGAGTCAGCTTCGGCATCCTCGCTGCGGGTCGCATCCCCACTGGCTACGCTCCCTTTGCAATTCGGTCCCGCGGCACCGCTGGAAGCCAGCGTCCGTCGGGTTTATTCGACGGACCCAACTGTACGCACCGGCAACGCCGGTTTGCCGGGTCCGTCGCCGGGCTAGACCTGATGGCCCGACTCCTCCTCATCGCGCTACGCGCTCTGCATCGTCGCCGGGCTAGCAACTCGGCGGGCGGCCGCCGGCGGTGACGGTGTGCAGCGCGTCGACCGCCTGGCCCAAAGTGCCGACCTTCACCAGCTGCAAGCCGCCGGGAACATCGGAGCTGGCTTCCTGGCAGTTCTTGGCGGGCACCAGGAACACCGTCGCGCCGGCCTCCCGGGCGGCGACCATCTTGTGCGTGATGCCGCCGATGGCCCCCACTGTGCCGTCGACTTTGATGGTGCCGGTTCCCGCGATGAATTTCGATCCGGCGAGGTCACCGGTAGTGAGCTTGTCGATCACGGCCAGGCTGAACATCAGGCCCGCCGACGGCCCGCCCACGTTGGCGAGGTTGAACGCGACGGCGAACGGCGCCCACGGCGCGTCCATCACCGCGACGCCCAAAAACCCGTAGTCACGATCTGGGTGGGCGCCCAGCGTGACCCGCGCGTTGCCGGCCGGTGCGTTCTTGCGCCGGTAATCGATGACCGCGGTCTGGCCCGCTCTGGTGTTCTTCAGCAGCGAGGTGAACTGGTCGACGGTGGCTACCGGGGTGCCGTTGACCGCCGCCACAGCGTCACCGACCTGCAGCTTGCCGGCCGAGGGTCCCGGGTCGTTGACACTGGCAACGGTCACCGCCCTGGGGTACTTCAGATAACCCAGCGCGGCGTACTCCGCGCTGTCTTCGGAGTCCTTGAAGTCGGCGTTGTTGGACTGGTCGACCTCGTCGCGCGACTTACCGGGCGGATAAACCAGGTCGCGGGGCACCAACTGCTCGCGGCCCGACAACCACAGGGTCAACGCCTCCGCAAGGGTCAGGTCGTCACGCTGGGACACCGTCGTCATGTTGAGGTGACCGGACGTCGAGTGGGTGTGGGTGCCCTCGATGTCGACCACCTGCTTGCCGTCGAGCTGGCCGAGCGTGTCGAACGTCGGGCCCGGACCCAGCGAGACGAACGGAACGGTCACCACCGCCAGCAGCACACCGAACACCACGATCGGCACCAGCGCCACGACCAGCGTCAGAATCCGCCTGTTCACGCCGCCTACATTAACTGGGCTCATCAGCACGGCCGGTTCACTCACAGCGTGATCACGCGGCGCGCACCCGGCGTTGCCGATGAGTACCGTTGACCTCATGGCCGACCCGCCTTTCGGCTTCTCCGCCGGAGATGACCCCGACCGCGACAAGCGGAAGAACAACGACCCTGAATCGGGCAATGGTTCAGCTGATCCGTTTGGTTTCGGTGGTGACTTCGACATGGCCGACCTCGGCCAGATCTTCACCCGGCTCGGACAGATGTTCAGCGGCGCCGGCACCGTGACGGCCACCGGCGGCGGCAATTCCGGCCCGGTCAACTACGAATTGGCCCGGCAGTTGGCCTCGACGTCGATCGGGTTCGTTGCGCCGATTCCGCCTGCGACCAGTTCGGCGGTCACCGACGCGGTGCGCTTGGCCGAAACCTGGCTGGACGGCGTCACCTCGCTGCCGGCGGGCACCACCCGCGCGGTCGCGTGGAGTCCCACCGACTGGGTCGACAACACCCTGGACACCTGGAAGCGACTCTGCGACCCGATGGCCTACCAGATTTCGACGGTGTGGGCTTCGGCGCTGCCTGAGGAAGCCAGAGGCATGGCCGGGCCGCTGATGGCGATGATGTCGCAGATGGGCGGCATGGCTTTCGGCTCTCAACTGGGCCAGGCGCTGGGGCGGTTGTCGCGGGAAGTGCTCACCTCTACCGACATCGGCCTGCCGCTGGGGCCCAAGGGCGTGGCGGCGCTGCTGCCCAACGCGATCGAGGCGCTCGGCGCCGGCCTCGAGCAGCCCCGGAGCGAGATCCTCACTTTCCTCGCCGCCCGGGAAGCCGCCCATCACCGGCTGTTCAGCCATGTGCCTTGGCTGCCCAGCCAGCTGCTGGGCGCCGTGGAGGCCTATGCCCGCGGCATGAAAATCGACATGACCGGCATCGAGGAGCTGGCCCGCGACTTCAATCCCGCATCCCTGAACGATCCGGCCGCCATCGAACAGCTGTTCAACGAAGGCGTTTTCGAGCCGAAGGCCACGCCGGAGCAGACCCAGGCACTCGAGCGGCTGGGAACTCTGCTCGCGCTGATCGAGGGTTGGGTGCAGACTGTCGTCACCGCCGCGCTGGGCGACCGGATTCCGGGCGCGGCCGCACTCGCCGAGATGCTGCGCCGGCGCCGGGCCACCGGCGGTCCCGCCGAGCAGACGTTCGCGACGCTGGTCGGCTTGGAGCTGCGGCCGCGCAAACTCCGCGAGGCCGCCGCACTGTGGGAAAGGCTGACGCAGGCGGTCGGCGTGGACGCGCGCGACGCCGTCTGGCAGCACCCCGACCTGTTGCCCGCGTCCCGAGACCTCGACGAGCCCGCCGCTTTCATCGACCGGGTCATCAGCGGCCACAGCAGCGAGATGGACGAGGTGATCGCCGAGTTCGAGCGAGACCTCGACCCCGGCAACGGCCAAGACGGCCCCGGTGGAGCTGTGGATAACTGAGCAACCCGGCGTGCCCGGCGGTGGCACAGTGCCCAGATGTCGCCGGTAACTGACGCCCTTTCCGAGCCGGCTCCGCGTTTCGCGCTCAATCCCGCGATGCCGGTGCTGCTGCGGCCTGACGGCGCTGTCCAGGTCGGCTGGGATCCGCGGCGCGCGGTGGTGGTGCGTCCGCCCCGCGGCCTGACCGCTGCTGCTTTCGCCGGACTGCTGCGGTCGATGCGGTCCTGGGCCGCGCTGGGCGAACTGCAGCGCGCGGCCGCCGACCAAGGATTGGCCGACGCCGATGAGCTGACCGAGCTGCTCACAGCGTTGGTGGACGCCGGTGTCGCCAGCCGGCCCACGCAGCACCGGGCGGGCCGGTCGGCGTCGATCCGGGTGCACGGTCGCGGCCCGTTGACCGACCTGCTCGTCGACGCATTGCGCTGCTCAGGCGCCCTGGTCAAGCACAGCAGTCAGCCGCACGCCGCGGCGTCCGGCGCGGAAACCGATCTGGTGGTGCTGTCGGACTACTTGGTCGTCGACCCCCGGATGTTGCGGGATCTGCGCGCCGAGGGTGTTGCCCACCTGCAGGTCCGCGTGCGCGACGGCACCGGACTGGTGGGGCCGCTGGTCATCCCCGGTGTGACCAGCTGCCTGGAGTGTGCCGATCTACACCGCAAGGACCGCGACCCGGCGTGGCCGGCGCTGGCCGCTCAGCTGCGCGACACCGTCGGCACCGCCGACCGGGCCACTCTGCTGGCTACCACCGCCTTGGCGCTCAGCCAGGTTCACCGGGTGATCGGGGCGGTGCGGGGTGCGGACGCCGGCGAGCCCAACGCGCCGACCGCGCTGAACGCCACGCTGGAATTCGACCTGCACGCCGGCTCGATCGTTGCACGTCAGTGGAGCAAACATCCGCTGTGCAGCTGCTGAAAGCCCTGTTGAGAGCATTGAGGGCTTTACCCGCCGAACCGTGATGGATGATGGTGGCGTGGCAGACATCAAGCGGGGACGAGCCGCTCGCAATGCGAAGTTGGCCAGCCTGCCTGTGGGCATCGCCGGGCGCGCAGCGCTCGGCTTCGGTAAACGCCTGACCGGCAAGTCCCGGGACGAAGTCAACGCCGAAATGATGGAGAAGGCGGCCAACCACATGTTCACCGTGCTCGGTGAGCTCAAGGGCGGCGCGATGAAGGTGGGCCAGGCCCTGTCGGTGATGGAAGCCGCCATACCCGACGAGTACGGCGAGCCCTACCGCGAAGCGCTCACCAAACTGCAGAAAGACGCGCCTCCGCTGCCGGCCCACAAGGTGCACCGGGTGCTCGACGCCCAGCTGGGCACCAAGTGGCGCAGCCGGTTCAGCTCTTTCGACGACACCCCGGTGGCCTCGGCCAGCATCGGCCAGGTGCACAAAGCGATGTGGTCGGACGGCCGCGAAGTCGCGGTGAAGATCCAGTACCCCGGCGCCGACGAGGCGCTGCGCGCGGACCTGAAGACCATGCAGCGCATGGTCAGTGTGCTCAAACAGCTCTCACCGGGCGCCGACGTGCAGGGCGTCGTCGACGAGCTGGTGCAACGCACGGAGATGGAACTCGACTACCGGCTGGAGGCCGACAACCAACGGGCTTTCGCCAAGGCGTACCAGGACGACCCGCACTTCGCGGTGCCCCACATCGTCGCCAGCGCGCCGAAGGTGGTGATCCAGGAGTGGATCGAAGGCTTGCCGATGGCGCAGATCATCCGCGCGGGCACCACCGAACAACGCGACCTGATCGGCACGCGGCTCGTCGAGCTCACCTTCGACGCACCACGCCGGCTGGAGATGATGCACGGCGACGCTCACCCCGGCAACTTCATGCTGCTACCCGACGGTCGGCTGGGCGTCATCGACTTCGGTGCGGTGGCGCCGCTGCCGGGCGGATTCCCGGTCGAGCTGGGCACCACGATGCGGTATGCGCGGGAAAAGAACTACGAGATGCTGCTGCCGACGATGGAGAAGGCCGGTTTCATCCAAAAGGGTCAGCAGGTGCCGGTACAAGACATCGAAGACATGCTGCGCCAATACGTGGAGCCGGTCGAGGTTGAGGTCTTCCACTACACCCGCAAGTGGCTGCAGAAGATGACGGTGGGTCAGATCGACCGGTCGGTGGCGCAGATCAAGACGGCCCGCCAGCTCGATCTCCCGGTCAAACTGGCCATACCGATGCGGGTCATCGCCTCGGTCGGCGCGATTCTGTGTCAACTCGATGCCCACGTGCCCATCCGGGCCATATCGGAAAGACTGATTCCCGGCTTCGTCGAACCGGACGCCGCGGTGGTCTGAGCCCGGTCACCCCCGTCAGGCGGCCTGGGTGTCTTTGCGAGGACGTCCGCGGGCCCGCTTGGTCCCTACCACTGAGCCCCGGTCGAAGATTTCACCGCCCCACACCCCCCACGGCTCGGCGCGTTCGAGCGCGGCGGTCAGGCACTGCGACCGGATCGGGCACCGCCCGCACAACGCCTTCGCGTACTGCAGTTCGCCCGGACTCTCGGAGAACCACAGGTCGGGATCACCGACGTGACATGGCAGCACCGGCCGCGCATCGTCTCGGGCTGTCCAGCTCGACATGTCCCTGGCACCTACTTCCTGGTCGATCAACTATTCGGGAAAAGAACCCGGACCAGGAGTGACAGCTGGAGGTTTGGCCACGGATTCTGCTGACTTACGGTCCGTGGCCGGGGTTGTCGAGTCGGTTTAGCCGATCCCCAGATTCACGAACGCGCCGGTCGCGGCGGCGACGCGGCAGCGATGGGCTGCCGTCAACGCGGCAAAGGCAGCGGCGTGGCGGGCGTCGGCCGCGCACCCACCGGGAAAGTGGCCGAACATCGTCGCCGCCTCCTCTCGTGGGTGATTGCTCAAAACGACGCCAAAGTAGCGGAACTGAGCGTAGACGGCGGCGACGCGACGGGACAACTCATTTTTCCCACCGTGCCAACGGCAACCGTTACGAGCCGGCGCTGCGGTCGCGGACCAGTCGCAGGATGTCGGGCCCGTACTGCTCGAGTTTGCGTGCACCGATGCCAGGGATGGCGACCAGTTGCGCGTCGTCGGTGGGCAGCAGCTCGGCTATTGCGATCAGCGTGTTGTCGGTGAAGACAACGAAGGCCGGCACGTTCAGCTCCTTGGCGGTGGACAGCCGCCATTCTTTGAGCTGCAGCAACAACTCTTCGTCGACTTCGGCGGCACAGCTCTCGCAGCGGCGCAACATGACCGCGGCCGGCGTGGTCAGCGGGTTATTGCACACCCGGCACCGCGACGCGGTTCCCCGCTTACGCCGCAGCCGGTCCGGCGTCGGATCCGCTTGTGTCTGCGGAGCGATCCCGTTGAGGAACCGCGACGGCTTACGGCTCTGCCGGCCGCCGGGATTTCGGGCCAGCGCCCAACTGAGCGCCAACTTCACTCGCGCTCTGGTGACGCCGACGTAAAGCAGTCTGCGCTCCTCTTCGACCGCTTCGCTGTCGGCGCCGTGAGCCAGTGCGTGCGTGATCGGCAGTGTTCCGTCCGCGACGCCGACCAGGAACACCACATCCCATTCCAGCCCCTTCGCGGCGTGCAGTGATGCCAGCGTGACGCCCTGCACCACCGGCGGGTGGCGGGAGTCAGCGCGCAGCCGAAGTTCGGCGAGCAGAGCGGGCAGATCCAATCCGGGGCGCTGCGCCACCTCGTCGTCGACCAGCTCAGCCAGCGAAGCAAGCGCCTCCCAACGTTCGCGCGCCCGCACACCGGCGGGCGGCTGCGCCGTCAAACCCAGCGGTTCGAGGACGGCGCGTACCACGACTGGCAAATCACCGGACACACCGCGGTCAGCCGCCCGTCGCAGGGCAAGCAACGCCTGCCGGATCTCCTGGCGGCTGAAGAACCCTTCGCCGCCGCGGACCTGGAAGGGAATACCGGCCTCGGTCAGCGCCTCCTCGTACTTCTCCGACTGCGCGTTGATCCGGTAGAGAATCGCTATTTCGGCAGGCCTCGTGCCGGACCCGATCAGCTCGGCGATCGACGCGGCTGCCCCGGCGGCCTCGGCGACTTCGTCGGGATATTCGTGAAACGTGGGGGCCGGCCCCGGGTCGCGCTGACCAACCAGGTGCAGCTTGCTGCCCGCCACCCGGCCGCGGGCAGCGGCGATCACCCGGTTGGCCAGCGACACCACCTCGGGCGTAGACCGGTAGTCACGTTCCAACCGCACGAGCGTGGCGTCCGGGAAGCGCCGCGAGAAATCCAGCAGGTAGCGCGGCGAGGCGCCGGTGAACGAGTAGATGGTCTGGTTGGCGTCTCCCACGACAGTCAGGTCGTCGCGGCCGCCCAGCCAAGCCGACAGCACCCGCTGCTGCAGCGGGGTGACGTCCTGGTATTCGTCGACGACGAAGCAGCGATAACGGTCGCGAAATTCGTCGGCCACCGAGGCGTCGTTCTCGATCGCCGCCGCCGTGTGCAGCAGCAGGTCGTCGAAGTCGAGCAGGGTGAGCCCCCCGTCGTCGCCGGCGCGCGACTTGAGCGTTTCGTAGGTCGAATAGACGGCGGCGACCTTGGCGGCGTCCAACGGGATGTCGCGGCCGGCCTCGGCCACCGCGGTCGGGTACTGCTCGGGGGTGATCAGCGACGCCTTGGCCCATTCGATTTCACCGGCCAGATCGCGTACGTCGTCGGTGCCCAGCTGTAGGCCGGCACGGGTCGCCGCGCGCGCGACCACCGGAAATTTGCTGTCCAGCAGCTGCCAGCCGCCGTCACCGACGAGCCGCGGCCAGAAGTACCGCAGCTGCCGGTGTGCCGCGGCATGAAACGTCACCGCCTGCACCGTGCCGACCCCGCCCTGCACGCCGGCGCCGAGGACCCGCAACCGCGCGCGCATCTCCCCGGCGGCCCGCTGAGTAAATGTCACGGCCAGCACCTGCCCGGCGGCGACGTGGCCGGTGGCCACCAGCTGAGCGATGCGGTGGGTGATGGTCCTGGTTTTGCCGGTTCCCGCGCCGGCCAGCACGCAGACGGGTCCGCGGGGCGCCAGCACCGCCTCGCGCTGCTCGTCGTCCAGGCCGGCGATCAAAGGGTCAACGGTCACCGGCATGGCGTCCATCTTGGCAGCGGTGCCCGACAACTTCTTGCAATGGTCAAGTCGGCGCAGCGCCACACCCTGGGCCCTCTGACGGCAATACTGAGTTGACCGGATACGTTGACGAAACCATGACTACTGCTGGAATCACGCTGTACACCACGACTTGGTGCGGGTACTGCCATCGGCTCAAGACGGTTCTGAAGGCTGCCGGCATCGGCTATGACGAGGTGGACATCGAACACGACGCCGCTGCCGCGGAGTTCGTGGGTGCGGTGAACGGCGGCAATCACACGGTGCCGACCGTCAAGTTCTCCGACGGCTCGACGCAGACCAATCCGAGCGCGGCGCAGATCAAAGCCAAGCTGGCCGAATTGGGCGGCTGACCCCGACCCGGTCGTCAGCCCGCCGCCACCCACGACTCGATGATCTGCCGGGCAATCGAGATGGAACCCGGAAGCAGCAGCGCAGAGTTCGAGCCGCTGGTCCAATCACCGGCGGTCAAGGCGGCCCGTACCTCGCTGCGGGTGAACCACGCCGCCTCGGCGATCTCTCCGTCGTGGAAAACGAACGGCTCTGCCGGGTCGGCGATCGCGTGGAAACCGACCATCAGTGAACGCGGAAACGGCCAGGGCTGGCTGCCCAGGTAGCGCACGTCGCGCACGGTCAGACCGATCTCTTCGCGGATTTCCCGCACAACACACAGCTCGAAGGACTCGCCCGCCTCGACGAACCCAGCCAGCAGCGAGAACAGCCGCGGCGGCCAGACCGTCTGCCGGGCCAGCACCGCCCGGTCACCGCCGTCGTGTACCAGGCAGATCACCGCCGGGTCGATCCGCGGAAACTCCTCCTGACCGGTCAGCGGGTTGAGGCGCGCCCAACCGTGCCGGACCGGTCGGGTCGGCGACCCGTCGACGGCGCTGAACCGGGCGTTGTCGTGCCAATTGAGCAGTGCGGTCGCCGACGACACCAGCTGGGCGCTGACGTCGTCCAACTGCTGGCCGCCGCGACGCAGATCAGCGACCTCGGTGACGAGTTCCGGGTTCTCCGGCGCCTGCAGCGGCCCCCGGATCGCCCAGACATGCCGGCCGTCCTCGAGACGTCCCAGGAACACCGCGTCCGGCGGCGGCTGATCGGCCAGTTCGTTCGCCGCGCCGAGCACCACCCGGCCCTGGGCGACGAGTACCTGATTGCGCGCATCCACCCGCAGCAGCGCCGCTTCGGCCCAACCCGCGGCGGCGGCCTCGACATCCGTGCGCAATTGGTCAGCCCGATCGGCGCCCACCCGCGAGAGCAGTGGGATGTTCTGCAGTTGAAAGTCCACGTGCTTGCCCTCTCTAATGGCGAACCGCTGCACGCGGCTCCGCCGCGCTTGCGATCGCCAGCCCTGATCGTGGCGACCCGCTGCGCCCGGCTACGCCGCGCTTGCGATCGCCAGCCCTGATCGTGGCGACCCGCTGCGCCCGGCTACGCCGCGCTTGCGATCGCCACGCTAAGCGCTCACGTTGCGGATGTAGAGCAGCCGGTCGTTGACCTCGATCGCGTCGGCTTCGGGTGCGTCGACGCGCAGCAGTTCACCGTCGCGAACCACGCCGAGCACGATGTCACCCAGATGGCGCGGTGAGCCGCCGACTTCGGTCGGTTCAACTTCCCGTTCGGCGATCGCGAAGCCGGCTTCGGGCGTCAGGAGGTCCCCGATCATCTGCACGACAGTGGGTGTCGTCGTCGCGATACCCAGCAACCGGCCGGCGGTCTCGGAGGAGACGACCACGGAATCGGCTCCGGATTGCGCCAGGAGATGCCGATTCTCCGCCTCCCGGATGGCTGCCACGATTTTGGCGGCCGGCGCGACTTCCCGGGCGGTCAACGTGACCAAGGCAGCGGTGTCGTCGCGGCCGGTGGCCACGATGATCGCCGCGGCATGCTGCGCGCCGGCCAACCGAAGCACATCAGATCTGGTCGCATCGCCGCGCACGGTGACCAGTCCACCCGACGACGCGTGGTCGAGCGCCGCCTGGTCGGTGTCGACGACGACGATGTCCATCGAGCCGGCGGTGTCGCTGAGCACGGCGAGCACGGCCGTCTTGCCTTTGGTGCCGTAGCCGACCACGACGGTGTGGTTGCGCACTTTGGTCCTCCAACGCTGAATTTTCCACGCCTGCCGGGAACGCTCTGTGAGCACCTGCAGCGTCGTCCCGACCAACACCACCAGGAACAGGATCCGCAACGGTGTGATGATCACAATGTTGATCAGGCGCGCAGATTCGGTGAGCGGGGTGACGTCGCCGTAGCCGGTGGTCGTCAGCGAGACCGTCGCGAAGTACAGGCAGTCCAGAAAAGAAAGTGGCTGATGGCGGACATCGGTATAGCCGTCCCGGTCGAGGTAGACGGTGATGACTGCGATCAGTAACGCCGTCAGCGCCAAGGCCACGCGCCGGGAAATGGCTCGCGCCGGGCTGATGCGGCTCTCCGGTATCCGCAGCACGCCGACCAGTTCGTAGTCGGGCAGTGCGGTCAGCCTCTCGTCGAGACCACGGCGCCGCCGCCAGCTAAATCCGCCCACTATCCGTCGGCTCGACCAGGCGCACGACACAATGTAACCATGACCGCCATCACAGCAGTTGACGCACGCCGCGACAGTCGGAGAACCGCCTATGGTCTGGCAACGATGCTGATCGGGGTGGGTTCGGTGCATTTCCTGGCACCGAAACCCTTCGACACGATCATTCCCGCCGAACTTCCGGGAAGCCCGCGGGCCTATACCTACGTGTCAGGCGTCGCCGAGATCGGCATCGGCTCGCTGCTGCTGTTTCCGCGCACTCGCCGATCCGCGGCGCTTGCCGCGGCCACCCTGTTCATCGGCGTCTTCCCGGGCAACTGCAACATGGTGCGGCTGTGGTGGCCCCGGTCGTGGCCGTGGCGGATCGCCGCCTTGGCCCGGCTGCCGCTTCAGGTACCGATGATCACCGCGGCGCTCAAGGTCCGGCGCACCGCCTAGCGGCGCAGCCGGCAGCTTCGCCTGGTCGATCAGCTCCAGCAGTTCGGCGGGCTCGGGCAGCGTGTCGGGGACGACGGTGACGCCGCTGCGTACGTAGTGAAAAGCCGTGCAAACCGTGGATTCCGGGCAGCCCTGCAGCGCGGCCCAGGCCAGCCGGTACACCCCGAGCTGGATGGCGGCTTGGCGTGCGGCTTCCCGGCCTTGCGGTTGTTCACCGGTCTTCCAGTCCACCACGGTGGCACCGCCGTCCGCGTCGGCGAAGACGGCGTCGATACGGCCCCGCACCACGGTGTCGCCGATGGCCATCTCGAAAGGTACTTCGGTCGCGACCGGTGTGCGGGCTGCCCACGGCGACCTGCCGAACGCCGTCTGCAGTGCCGCCAGTTGTTCGCTGTAGACCTGGGTGCCGGCGGTGTCTGCTGCGCCGGGCAGGTCAGCCAGGTCGATCAGCCGCCCTGCGCCGTAGAACCGCTGCACCCAGTCGTGGAAAGCGTTGCCCAGCAGCGTGTGCGGGTCTGGCCGGGCCGGCAGCCGGCGAGCCAGCCGTTGCACGGCGCCGTCGGGTTCGCGAGCCAATTCGACCAGTCCGCTGACCGACAGCTGGCTGGGCAACTGCGGCGGGCAGGCCGGCGTCTGATGGGTGTTGCGTTCGTGTTCGGCCAGCAGCGCATCGACGTCGGTCACCCAGTCCTCCGGGTCGGCAGCTGCGGGAGCGGTCGAGGGGTGCATCGACATCGCCGCGGCCACGAGTGCGGCTCCCCGCTCGACGTCATCGCGACGGAAACCCAGCGGATCGACCGGCCACACCGCTTCGCCGGTCGTGTCGCGCAAGGGATTCGGTTCGCCGTCGGCAGGTGCCGGCGCCCAGTGCTCCACCACTCCGCAGGGCTGACCGGCAGCCGCGGCGGCGTCGATCGCGTCTTTGAGCTCCAGGAGGAAAGGTGACGGGCCGCGCGCTTTGACTCCGCTGACGCCCCAGTGATAGCCGGACAGCAGCAGGGTGTCCTCGGCGCGGGTGATCGCGACGTAGAGCAGACGACGCTCCTCGTCGAGACGTCGCTCATCGAGCTGGCGCCGGTGGGCCTGTATAGCGTCCGACAGCTGTTTTCGGTTGGTGACGTCGGAGGTGTCCAGCACCGGCACGCCGGGTGCACCGGTCGACGCGCGGTCGCCGCGCAGCAGCGGCGGCAGGTCGGCCGGATCGGTGAGCCACGTGCGGGCGGACGCGGTCGACGGGAACACGCCCGTCGACAAATGCGGCACCGCCACCACCTGCCACTCCAACCCTTTCGCGGCGTGCACGGTCAACACCTGAACACTGTCTTGGGCGACGGTGAACTGGGCGGGCGGCAAACCATTTTCCACCACGGCGGCGGTGTCGAGATAAGACAGCAGACCCGCTACCGAGGCCGGGGACAGCCCGGCCGGCGCAGCGGCCCGCTGCGAGTAGGACCCGACCACGTCGGCGAAGGCATCGAGATGCTCGGCGCCCGTCCAACCGGCACCCGCCGCTCCGGCGCCGCAGGATTGCCCGCCGCGGGCCGCCCGGACTTCGCAGTCCACCCGCATCACCCGGCGAATCTCGGCGACGAGGTCGGGCAGCGAGTGACCGAGATGCCCGCGCAGCGTGGTCAGTTCCTCGGCCAGCGCGGTGATGCGCCGATATCCCTCGACCGAAAATGCGCCCGCAGGTCCCGGGTCTGCGAGGGCATCGGCGAGGCACGCGGTGTCGGGGGGCTCACCGTCACCATCGCCGTCGCCGTCGCCGTGCAAGGCGACGGCGCGCCGCCACAGTGCTGCGACGTCCCGGCCGCCGAGCCGCCACCGCGGACCGGTGAGCACCCGCAGTGCCGCAGCCCCCGCCGTCGGGTCGGCGACCAACCGCAGCATGGCGACAACGTCGGCGACTTCCGGGACGGACAACAAACCGGCCAGGCCGACCACCTCGACCGGGATGCCCCGGGCGCGCAGCAGTTCAGCCATCGGCGCGGCATCGGCGTTGCGGCGGACCAGCACTGCGGCGGTGGGCGGGGCGGCGTCGTTCGCACGGGCCCGCTGATAGTGGGCGGCAACCTGGTCGGCGACCCACTCCCGCTCGGCCTGCACGTCGGCCAGCAGGGCGCAGCGAACAGTGCCCGGCGGGGAGTACGGGCGAGAACGCAAGGCCTGCACTGCCACCGAACGACGCCGCGCTTCCGCGGACACGGCGTTGGCCAGCTGCAGGACCCGTGGCGGATTGCGCCAGCTGGTCGGCAGCTCCAGCACGGCCGCCGGGGTGCCGTCGGAGCGCGGGAAGTCGGTGGCGAACCGCGGCAGATTGGTGGCCGCGGCGCCGCGCCAGCCGTAGATCGATTGGATCGGGTCACCGACGGCTGTCAGCGCCAACCCGTCGTCGACGCCGCCGCCGAACAGCGCCGACAGCGCGACGCGTTGGGCATGGCCGGTGTCTTGGTATTCGTCGAGCAGCACCACCCGGTAGCGGTCGCGCAGCTGCGCACCGACTTGCGGGAACCTTGACGCCAGCTGCGCCGCTGATGCCATCTGCAGGCCGAAGTCCACGACTTTCTCGGCCCGCATCCGCTGATGCAACGCGTCGATCAGCGACACCAGCTCGGCGCGTTCGCTCTGGGCGGCCAGCAACCGCAGCAGCCATTGGCTGGGCCCGCGCTCACGCTGGTAGGGCCCCGGCGGCAGCGTACGAACGAGTCGTTCCAGCTCCACGTGGGTGTCGCGGAGCTGGCCGGTGTCGACGAGGTGTTCGGCGAGCTGACCAGACAGCCGCAGCACCGTCGACGTCACCGCGGCCGGGTTCTTGTCGGTGTGCAATTCACCCCGGTAGCCGTTGACGACGTCGAAACACAGCTGCCAGAGCTCGGTCTCGGTGAGCAACCGGGTCTGCGGCTCAACACCGAGCAGCACTCCATGCTCGCGCAGCAGCTGCCCGGCAAAGGCGTGGTAAGTGCTCACCGTCGGCGTCTGCGCAGGCTCGCCCGGCGAGTCGAGGCCGAGGCGGGCACCGGACAACCGGCTCAGCCGGGACCGCACGCGGCGCAGTAACTGGCCGGCGGCTTTGCGGGTGAACGTCAGGCCCAGCACCTCGCCGGGGTGCGCGTAGCCGTTGGCAACCAACCACACCACCCGAGCAGCCATCGTCTCGGTCTTGCCCGCGCCGGCCCCCGCGATCACGACCAACGGCCCGGGCGGCGCGGCGATGACGGCGGCTTGCTCTGCCGTCGGCTGGAACAGGCCGAGCGCATCGGCTAGTTCGGCCGGGCTGAAACGCGCAACGAAGGCGCTCATGCCGGCTGCGCTCCCCCGCCGTCGTGCGCCGGACAGCTGGGGCGCATCGGGCAGTGCGCGCAGCCGTCGTTGATCCGGGCGGCGAAGACAGGCCCGGCGGTGGCGGCCGCAGCGCGCTGCAAAGCAGCACGCCATTCGTTGCGCGCCGCGGGTGTCAACGGGTCCTGTTCGCGTTCCGTGGCAGCACCGCTGCCCGTTTTGCCCAGATACACCAAGCGGGCGCCGCCCGGCTCGTCACCGTGCGGCAACAAGCCCTCGGCAATCGCAAGCTGATACATCGCCAACTGGGCGTGCCGCTGCGCGTCGTCTTTACTGACCGGCGTTTTGCCGGTCTTGACGTCCACGACCACGAGCCGGCCGGCGGCGTCCCGCTCGACGCGGTCAGCCCGACCGCGCAAGCGAACCTTCGGGCCGTCGGCGGACGGAAGCTGAACGACGCCTTCGGCGTCGACCTCGACACCCACCTCGGTCAGCTCGCGTCGGGTGTGAGCCCGCCAGGCGACGAAGGTCTGAATCATCGCCCGATACCGCGCGAGCTCATTGGCGGAAAACCACTGCGCATCGAACGGCAGCTGTCGCCACGCCCGGTCGAGCCGGGCAAGCAGCTCGGACTCAGTTGTGCCGGGGTCGGCGATCAACGCGTGCAGCATCGAACCAGTCGCCGAACGCAAGTCGGGCGGCCCGGCACCGCCGTGACGTTCGGCCAGCCACCGCAGCGGACAGTCGGTGAGAGTCTGCAGACTCGACGGTGTCAGGGTGACCACGTGGTCGTCGTCGTTCCACAACGGCTCCGCGGTGCTGACCGGCGTCATGCCGTACCACTCGGCGGGGTCGGCGCCCCGTACACCGGCCTTGGCCAGTCGCGCCAACTGGATTGCGGCATTGCGACGTACATCGTCATCGACGGTGCTCTCGGGTGCACACACCACACTTCGGAGCCGGCCCACCACTGCCGGCGCTGACAACAGCCGCGGCGCTGACACGGGTTCTGGTGCAGGCGCGGCGGCGGCGCTGGCGTCACCCGGTGCGATGTCGAAGAAGAATCCTGACGGTACCTCCGCCGCGCTCCCCGATGCCGCGGTCTGCCCGTCGACCGCCGTGATCACCAGCCTGCTGCGGGCGCGGCCCATCGCTGTGACCAGCAGCCGCCGCTCCTCGGCCAGTAGCGGCGCGCGCATCGAGGCGTCGTCGCCAACCTCGTCGATGGCGTCGAGCAGCCGCTGGGTCCCCAGCACGCCTCCGCGCGGAACAGTGTTGGGCCACAGCCCTTCTTGCAGACCGGCGATGACCACCCGGTCCCATTGGCGCCCGAGCGCGGCGTGCGGGGTGAGCACCTCGACGCGGCCGGCCGCGGGCGATTCAGCGCCGGCGGTCGGCAACTTGAGCGTGGCGACGTAGTCGATAAGGGCCCGCACCGACGCACCTGCGGTTTGTGCCACGAACTGGTCGGCGATATCGAACAACGCCGTGACGGCGTCGAGGTCGCGGTCGGCGCGGGCGCCTGCCGGCCCGCCCTGGGCGCTGGCTATCAGCCAACGGCGTTGCAGCCCCGAGCGTTGCCACGCCTGCCACAGGATGTACCGCGGGTCCTGGCCGTGGCGGTGGCTGCGGGCGGCCGCACCCAGGACCGCCCGCACCCGGCGTACGGGTCGGGCATGGGCGGCAGGTAACCGGACCGGCGTGTCCGCGGTCAACGCCGCGACCAGAAAGTCCTCCGGGTCTGTCGCCGCCGCAGCAGGTCCGCGGCGCAACGTGCGGCGCAGCTGGCGCAGCGTTATCGGATCGACCCGACCGATCGGCCCGGTCAGCAGGTCAAGCGCTTGCCCGCCGTCGAGCCCGTCGGCGGTCGCGGCCAGCACCGTCAGCAGCGCGTGCACAGCGGGGTGGTCGCAAAGCCCCCCGTCGACAGCCGGAACGACAACGGGCACGCCGGACCTGATCAGCGCCTGCGCCAACGTGACGCCGAGGCGCGGCATCGACCGCACGATGACCGCCATCTCAGACCACGGCACCCCGTCGATCAGGTGCGCGCGACGCAGTTCGTCGGCGATCACCGTCGCCTCGGCGTGCGCCGACGCCGCCAGCCGCGTCGTCACCGAGCCCCGTTCACCTTTCGCGCCGGTGATGTCGGCACCCGGTGCGCCCGGAAGACGCTGTGCCACGGCGTTGACGGCGCGCGCGACGGCAGCAGAGCAGCGGTGCGATTGCGTCAAGGCGATCACCGGCGATTCGTCGTCGAGCAACGCGGCGGATGCGCCGCCGCGGAAACCGAACACCGCCTGATTGCGGTCACCGGCGATCAGCGTCCGGTCCGCGCTGCCCGCCAGCACCCGGACCAGGCGCGCGGCCAGTGGGTCGAGCTGTTGGGCGTCGTCGACGAGAAGGAGCCGGACGCGGTCGCGTTCAGCCGCCAACAGAGCCGGGTCCGCGGCCAATGCTTCGAGCGCAGCCCCGACAAGTTCGGCCGCCCCCAGTGCCGGCACCGTCGCCTGCGGCGCTGCCCGACCCACAGCCGATCTCAGCAGCATCACCTGCTCGTACTGCTCGGCGAATGCGCCGGCGGCGGTCCATTCCGGACGCCTGTGCAGCCGGCCCAGCCGCTGCAACCGCACCGGGTCGACACCGCGCTCGGCGCACAGGGTGAGCAGGTCGCGCAGCTCGGCGGCGAAGCCCGCCGTGCCCACCGCCGGGCGCAGCTGCTCAGGCCACCTGCGCAGCGGCGCGTCGTTCAGATCGCCGGCCAGTAACTCCCGGATCACAGCATCCTGCTCGGCGCTGGTGACCAGCCTGGGCGGTGGATCGCCTGCGCGCTGCGCCGCCATCCGCAGCACCGCGAAGGCGTAGCTGTGCACAGTGCGCACCAACGGCTCGCGGAGAACGGCGCGGCACGGTGCGTCGGCGCCCGCCTGCAGCAGTCGTGTTGTCAGGGCGCTGCGCGCCTGCATCCGGATCTTGCCGGCCCCGGTGAACAGCACGACTGATGACGGACTCATCCCGGCAGCGATCTGGGCCGCGGCGGCGTCGATCAGCAGGCTGCTCTTACCGGTACCCGGCCCGCCGACGATGCGCAGCAGACCACGCGCGGTCGGGTCGAGCGCGGCACCGGCCTCGGTGCCCCAGCGGAAAGCCATGACGGCATGAGAACATGAGGGTCCGACAAGTCCGGACGCCCTGATCAGCCGTGCGCACGACGCATACCGGCGGCGGCCGTTGCCGGGCCGCCGCCGGTATGACCCGGTTCAGTCGTCAGGCGTTGATCGGGGTGCGGTCACCGTTGTGGCTGATCTCGATTCGCCGGGGCTTGGCCCGCTCGGCCACCGGAATGGTGAGCCGCAGGACACCATCGTGGTAGTCGGCCTCGATCTTGTCGGTGTCGAGATTGTCGCCGAGGAACAGCTGCCGGCTGAAGACGCCGCGCGGCCGCTCGGAGGAGACCATTTCCCGGCTCTGATCCAAAGCGGGACGCACGGCCCGCACCGTCAGCACGTTGCGCTCGACGTCGAGGTCAAGCGAATCCGCCTGCACGCCCGGCAGATCGAACTCGACGATGAACTTTTCGCCGTCCCGCCACGCATCCAGCGGCATGACCGCCGGCCGGGCTGCCGTACCGAACACCTGCTGTGTCAAACGGTCGAGGTCGCGGAACGGATCTGTGCGCATCAGCACCATTGTTTCACCTCCACAGAAGGCCGTTAACTTGTGTCTGCCGACAGAGTTAATTGATAGCACCGCGCGCGCCAGAGCGCAAGGTTAGGTTTCGATTTTCTTGTCCGCACAGACGCAGGTTTCTGCGCCTGCAACGCCAGATAAACGATTGCACCCGTGGTATGTTGGCGGGAATTCGTCGTCCCGTCGGATGGAGAAGCACGTGGCCACCCACTCCAGCTCGCGATCCGCCCGCGGCGTGTACGGCATTTCGGTGGCTTCCGAGCTGTCCGGCATCGGGCCACAGACACTGCGGCTCTACGAACGTTGGGGTCTGCTGAATCCCATCAGAACCGCTGGGGGCACCCGCCGTTATAGTGACGACGACCTCGACCGCCTCAAGCAGATCACCGATCTCGTCGGCCAAGGCGTCAATCTTGCCGGCATTGCCCGCATCCTCGACCTGCAGACCCGCAACAGCAGACTCGAGTCCGACAACACCGCGCTACAGCTCGACAATGCGAAACTCAAATCCGACCGACGCTCGACGTCCAGCGGTGCCCGATCGAGAGCAGGAAAGCAGAGTCCCCGAAGATGACAGTCGCGTGAGCGGTGGCCTCCACGTGCACCGCTACGGTCCACCGGGTCCGTTGCAGGTGCTGGCGATTCACGGCTTGACCGGGCACGGCCAGCGCTGGCAACACTTCGCCACCGGACAACTGGCCGATATCTCGCTCGCCGCACCGGATTTGCTGGGTCACGGCAGATCCTCGTGGGCAGCACCATGGACCATCGACGCCAACGTCGGTGCGTTGGCGGCATTGCTCGAAGAGCAGGCCGACGCAGCAGCATTGGTGGTTGGACATTCCTTTGGTGGTGCGGTTGCCCTGCATCTGGCGGCGGCGCGTCCAGACCTGGTGAGTGCGCTGGTGCTGCTGGACCCAGCGGTCGGATTGGACGGTGCGTGGATGGCTGAGATCGCCGACGCGATGCTGGCCGCGCCGGACTATCCGGATGCGGCCGAAGCCCGAGCCGAAAAAGCCGGTGGCGCATGGGCTGACGTCGATCCTGCCGTCCTCGACGAAGAACTCGAAGAACACCTTGTCGCGATGCCCGACGGCCGGTACCGCTGGCGGATCAGCTTGCCGGCGATGGTGTCGTATTGGAGCGAGCTGGCCCGCGAGGTGGTACTGCCCAGACCAGGCACGCCGACCACGCTGCTGCGCGCGAAGTGGACGACGCCGCCCTACGTCAACGACGCTCTGATCACCGGCCTGCGCCAGCGGCTGGGCGCCGACTTCCGTCTGTTGGACCTCGAATGCGACCACATGGTGGCGCAGGCCCGCTCGGCGGACGTGGCGGCGGCCATCCGCGAGAGACTGGGCTGAAGGTGGCGCCGATCACCGACGAGCAGGTCGAGAAAGTACGCGCACTGGTCGCCGGTATTCCTGCCGGCCGGGTCGCCACCTACGGTGACATCGCCATCGCCGCAAGCCTTCCCAGCCCCCGCATCGTCGGCTGGATCATGCGCACCGACTCAGCCGATCTGCCGTGGCACCGGGTGATCAGCGCATCCGGTCGGCCCGCCACACACCTGACCAGTCGCCAGCTCGAACTGTTGCGCGCCGAAGGGATATTGGCCGTCGACGGCAGAATCGCGCTGAATGAGGTCCGCCACCGGTTCTGCACCCGGGCGCGCTAGAGAACAAGCCTCACCAGGGCTGCCGTCCGGGCGAGTCCGGGAAAGGCCGCTGCGGTCGAACGCGGATGTAGTGCGTGCACGGCCAGTCGAAACATCAACGCTCGCAACAACATCTGCGGCCACTCCGGAAGGGCGTCCCAGCGCTCGATGAGTCCGTCGTCGGCCTCACCCCAAGACAGCGCGTCGACGACCACCACGCCCGCGGCCCACGACGCGGGCCGCCAGTAAGGCGTGACGTCGGTGATCCCCGGTGCGGCGGTGCCGGCGAACAACACAGTTCCGTACAGATCGCCGTGCACCAGCTGATTGGGGCTCTTAGTGGGCTTGCGCAGCACAGCCAGTTGGTTGATCAGATCGACCGAGCGCTGAGCATCGGCCGTCTCGGGCGCCCCCGGCGTGCCCGGCGCCACCGAGTGCAGCGGACGCTCTTCCCAAGCGGCTCGGTCCGCGGCGATGAAAACGTCGACGTCAGCCCATGGCGCCGTCGGGCCCTGGGTGAGGAAGCGGGGACGCTCGAGTTTACCGGTGGCCTCGTGCAGCCTGACCGCCGCCGACACCACCTCGTCGTGTCGCGGCTCGGGTGCACCAGCTACGAAAGTGTCTGCTCGCCAGCCAGAGACGACATATCGGCCATCAGTCGAGCGCACGGGCCTGGCCAGCCGGACGCCGTCGACGAAAAGGGTTTCACGAACCCGCGCCGACCAGGAGGCGCGAGCGTGATCAGCAACCAGCGACAGCACCACTTCGCCGCACCGCCAGCCGCCTTCCCAACCGGCGCCCAGCGGGACCGGCCGCATGTCGCTGACTCCGAATGCCGCCAGCACGTGTTCAGGCGGCGGCTCCAGAGTCACACGGTCAGCGTAACGGTGCCCCACCTGGCCGCCGGGCTGGACACGATCGCCCGCCGAAGCGATTATCCAGGCCGGCCGCAATGCCGGGTCAGTACATCACCATGTCGGGCTGCACCTGCTTGGCCCAAGCGACGATCCCGCCCTGCAGGTGCACGGCATCGGAGAAGCCGGCCTTCTTCAAATCGGCCAGCGCTTCGGCGGACCGGACGCCGGTTTTGCAGTACAACACCGGGGTGCGGTCCTGCGGCACGTCGGCGAGCGCCTCACCCGAGCTGATCAGTGCTTTGGGGATCAGCCGCGCGCCGTCGATGTGGTTGATGTCCCATTCCACCGGCTCGCGGACGTCGATCAAGGCGACTTGCTTGCCGGAGTCGAGCAAATCGCGTAGCTCGCGCGGCGTGATCGACGAGTCAGCCGACGCTTCGGCAGCCTCGTCGGAGACCCGTCCACAGAAGTGGTCGTAGTCGATGAGTTCGGTGATCTCGGGCGTCGACGGGTCCTTCCGGATCACCACGCTGCGGTAGCTCATCTCCAGCGCGTCGTAGATCAGCAGGCGGCCCAGCAGCGTTTCGCCGATACCGGTGATCAGCTTCACGGCCTCGGTGCCCATTACCGACGCGATGGACGCGCACAAGATCCCCAGCACACCGCCCTCGGCGCAGGAGGGCACCATGCCGGGTGGCGGTGGTTCGGGGTAGAGGTCGCGGTAGTTGAGGCCCCGGCCGTCCGGAGCGTCCTCCCAGAACACCGAGACCTGGCCTTCGAAGCGGTAGATGGATCCCCACACGTAGGGCTTGCCGGCCAGCACCGCAGCATCGTTGACCAGGTAGCGCGTCGCGAAGTTGTCGGTGCCGTCCAAGATCAGGTCGTACTGCTTGAACAGGTCTACCGCGTTGTCGGGTTCCAGCCGCAGCTCATGCAGCCGGACCCGCACCAGCGGGTTGATCGCGGTGATCGAGTCGCGGGCAGATTCCGCCTTGGACCGGCCGATGTCGGCGACGCCGTGAATGATCTGACGCTGCAGGTTCGACTCGTCGACGACATCGAAGTCGACCACGCCGATGGTGCCGACACCGGCGGCTGCCAGGTACAGCAGTGCCGGCGAGCCCAACCCGCCGGCGCCGATGACCAGGACCCGCGCGTTCTTCAGCCGCTTCTGTCCGTCGACGCCGATGTCGGGGATGATCAGGTGACGGCTGTAACGCGCGACCTCGTCGCGGGTGAGCTCAGTTGCGGGCTCCACCAGCGGCGGCAACGATGTCGACACCCGAAATCTCCTCGATCCGAAGTTTCACCTGGGTCGGCTAGCACCCATCACATCAGCAGTCGGCGGCGACGGCAATTAAATGCATCAACGGCAAGCGGTCGTCTTTGCTTCCCCGCCGCGCCCTTCGGGTCGGCGGTGTCAAGCGATCGGATTAGGCCACGGGTTGAACCGGCAGGTCTTGCCGTCGGGTTTGACCCACTCCGGGTCGAACTTGGCCTCGTCGTTGTTGGCCGTGGAGAAGGTCTGCTGCATCATGATCGGGGCCAGGGCGCCCTGTTGGTCGCACGGCGCGTGGCGCTGGTAGCCGATGGCGTGGCCGACCTCGTGGTTGACCAGGTATTGGCGGTAAGAACCGAGGTCGCCTTCGAACGGAACCGCTCCGCGCACCCAGCGGGCTTCGTTGATGAACACCCGCGGCTGCGCGCTCGTCCCGAATACCGGGTTGTAACAAGACGTCTCGAGCGGGATCTCGTAGCCGCAGCCCTCCCGCACCGTCATCGGTGAGCTCAGCGAGACCCGGAAGTCCGGGACGCCGCTGTCGATGCGGACGAAGGCGAACTGCGGGTCGTGCGTCCAGCTCTTCGGATTGGCCAGTGTTTGATCGACCATTCGGACAAAAGCGTCGTCGCCGCCGAAGCCCGAGGTGTCCACCCCGTCTTCGACCTCGACGGAGTACTTGAAAATCTTGGCCGTGCCTTGACCGATCTGGGCGGTGCCGCCCGGAACGACATGCCAGGTCTTGTTGCCGGCCGGAGTGATCGGACCGCCATCCGGCAGCAGGCCGGTGGGAAGATTGGCGTCGAATGCGGTCAACCCGCGCGGCGGCGCATCGACGATGGAAGTGCCCCGCACACCGATGGTCGGCGGCTCGGCCACTGCGGCCTTCGGCCCCGACGCCGGCGCGCTGGTGCCGGTTGCGGTCTGGTAGATCACCACGACGGTGAGCACCGCCAGCACGGGCAGGGCGTAGGCCCGCCAGCCGTAAGTCGACACGAACCGGCCCAGCCAGGATTGTTTACGCCAGCGGCGGCGGCCATCCCGGTTGGTGCGTGGGCGGCCGTCGGCTCCCCACGCGAGGGGATCGCGCTGGGCGCGCAACGGCTCCCGCCAGTCATCGCGCAACACCGGCACCTGTCCGGTGTTGCGCACACGCCGCGGCGGGGACGTCACGGCTTCCAGGATGGCACAGCGGCCCTGACTGCGACTCTCAACGCGCCCGAGGGGTCGCACAAGCGTCTCAAGCCGACACGGGCCGTACCCGCAGCGACTCCCGGTGAGGGGTGAGCGCAGGGACCGGGATAGTAGTGTCGAACCGACGAGCTGCGCGCGGCCGGGCCCGATGTGCAGCTACGTAGCGGAATGGGGACCTAATGAGCAGCGACCTGGCGAGGACGTCCGCGAGGGCCGGCGGCAAACCGCGCAGTGATCGAGCGGTGGACCGCGCCGGAACACCAAACCGACGCGGTAATCGGATGCCGCGGAACGAACGTCGCGGACAGTTGCTCTTCGCCGCCAGCGAGATCTTCGTCGATCGCGGTTACCACGCGGCCGGCATGGATGAAATCGCCGAGCGCGCAGGCGTGAGCAAACCCGTTCTCTACCAACACTTCACCAGCAAGCTGGAGCTGTACCTCGCGGTGCTGGCGCGCCACGTCGACAATCTGGTGTCGGGCGTACGGCAGGCGTTGCGCACCACTACCGACAACCGGCAGCGGTTGCGCGCGGCGGTGCAGGCGTTCTTCGACTTCATCGAGCACGACGGTCAGGGCTACCGGCTGATATTCGAGAACGACAACCCCACGGAGGCCCAGGTGGCCGCGGCGGTGCGGGTGGCTACCGAGGCCTGCATCGACGCGGTGTTCGACCTGATCAGCGCCGATTCCGGCCTCGACCCGCACCGCGCCAGGATGGTGGCGGTGGGCTTGGTCGGTATCAGCGTCGACTGCGCCCGGTACTGGCTGGACAACGACCGCCCGATCTCGAAGGAAGACGCCGTGGAAGGCACCGTCTACTTCGCCTGGGGCGGTCTGTCACATGTGCCGCTCACCCGGTCGTAGCCGATTGCGCGGTGATGCCGAAACCAACGCGTCGCGCGTCAGCCTGACCGATCTCCACATACGCGATCTTCGCGCTGTGAACCAGGAAGCGACGACCTCGCTCGTCGCTGAGGCTCAGTAGTTTCGTGTCATCGGCGAACGCTGCGGTGACCTGCTCCTCGACCTCGGCAGGCGTCTGCGTGCTGCTGAACACCAGCTCACGCGGGCTGTCCGTGATACCGATCTTGACCTCCACGCCGGGTCCCTCCGTTCGACTTCACTCGCAAGCGTCTCGACATGCAGGCTAGTGGACGAGGTGATGGCGCATGCACCAGCCGGTCACCGGGCAGTGAAGACGACAACCCAACAGCGCGGTCATGCGCCGACACGCTCGATCGGGGCTGCGTCCCTGCAGTCACAGGGATAACATCAGACACATCAGTACCACCAACCACCTTGGATCCGACGTCGAGGACTATCCCGACGACGACGTGTATGCCGACGCCGGCGACCACGCCGCAGCGCCCGACAGGCGCTGGCGTCCGGTGGCGCTGGTGTCCGCCGGTGTTCTGGTCCTCGCGATGATCGCAACCGCTTTGATCGTCAAGGGCGGCGACAGCACATCCACATCTGCCACCGTGGGGCCGGCACCGAGCAGGGGTGTGCTGTCCACGCGGCCGCCGCCGCCTCGGGCGCTGCCTCCGAGCACCATTCCGCGTGAAACGGTGACGACGGTGACACCACCGCCCAGCGCGCTGCCGACCACGGCCCTTGCGCCAACCGTGCCGCCCAATCCCCCGTCGTCGCTGCCGGCGCTCAATCCGCGCACAGTGGTGTATCGAGTGACCGGAACCAAGCAGCTGCTCGACTTCGTCAGCATCGTCTACACCGATGCGCGAGGCCTACCGCACACCGACTTCAACGTGGCGCTGCCCTGGTCGAAAGTGATCGTCCTGCGGCCCGACGTTGAGCTCAGATCCGTGACCGCGACCAGCCTGACGGGCCACCTCAACTGCGCGATCACCAACGCCTCAGGTCAATTGATCGTCGCGTCGACCAACAACGCGATGATCGCGACCTGCACCCGGTAGTCGAAGCTGACACCTCAGGTCAAACACCTGAGGTCAAGCACCTCAGGCCAGCCCGAGCTCGCGCATGCGTTCGCCGTGGGTGCGCTGCAGGCGTTCGAAGAAATCGGCGAGCTGCGACAAGCCCGCCGTTCCCGATATCACCAGCCCGACCAGGTCGTCGTGGTCGGCCAGCACGTACTGGGCCTGGGTGATCGCTTCGCCGAGCAGGCGGCGCGACCACAACGCGAGCCGGCTGCGTTGCCGGGCGCTGCTGGTCACCGCGGTGCGCACTTCAGCAACGACGAACTGGGAGTGTCCGGTCTGCGACAGCGTGTCGCGCACCACGTCGGCCACCTCGTCGGGCAGTCCGTCGGCGACCTCCAGATAGAAGTCAGCGGCCAGGGCGTCACCGACATAGGTCTTGACCAGCGCCTCCAGCCACGTGCTGGGTGTGGTCAGGCGGTGATAGTTGTCGATCACCGGCGCGAACTTCGCCATGGACGCCACCGGGTCGACACCGCGCCGTTCCAGCGCGTCGCGCAGTACGTGGTAGTGACCCATCTCGGCGGCCGCCATGCTGGCCATCGAGATCCGGCCGCGCAGGTTGGGCGCCATGCGCGCTTCATCGGTCAGTCGGTAAAACGCGGCGATCTCACCGTAGGCCAGCAGCGTGAGGAGTTTGGTGACGCCGGGATGGTCTGCGGCCAGCGCGGGCGCCGACGCATCGGCCAGCTGGTAGGCAGGACGCGAAATCATGAACTCACTCTAAGCGGCAACGCTGGTGACTCGCTGAGCGTGGCGCAACCAGCGCCCGTTAGGGGCGACCCGCTATGCTGGAGAGAGGTAGCGGCTCGTTGGCTACCTGAATGTGTGCGTGCACGCAGTTGGCCCGCCGCCTCAGGCTGAGCGGGGCCCGCGAATTGGCGACGTATCCGGAGTCAGGTCTCGTGCGCGCAGGAACTCGAAACCGCGACGAGATTTAGCAGAACCTGACACCGAAAGGCTCACCGCCCAAGCATGTCCCCCATCCTTCACCCGCATCCACTCAGCTTCACCCAGCTCGGAGTCCGCGACGAGATAGTTCGCTCGCTTGCCGAACGCGGCATCGAACATCCCTTCGCCATCCAGGAACTCACCCTGCCGCTGGCGCTGGACGGCGACGACCTGATCGGGCAGGCCCGCACCGGAATGGGCAAGACCCTCGCCTTCGGCGTGCCGCTGCTCGAACGCATCAGCAACGGCGGGCAGCCGCTCGACGGCACCCCCCGCGCGCTGGTGGTGGTGCCCACCCGCGAACTGTGCCTGCAGGTCTTCGACGACCTGGCCGGCGCAGCCAAATACCTGACCGCCGGAACCGACAACGAGCGGCGACTGTCGGTGGTGTCCATCTACGGAGGACGCCCTTACGAACCCCAGATCGAGGCGTTGCGCGCCGGCGCCGACGTTGTGGTGGGAACACCCGGCCGGCTACTCGACCTGTCGCAACAGGGTCATCTGCGGCTGGGCGGGCTCTCGGTGCTGGTCCTCGACGAGGCCGACGAGATGCTCGACCTCGGCTTCCTGCCCGACATCGAGCGGATCCTGCGTCAGATCCCCGACCAGCGGCAGTCGATGCTGTTCTCGGCGACGATGCCCGGTCCGATCATCACCTTGGCCCGTACCTTCATGAACCAGCCCACCCATATCCGGGCCGAGGCGCCGCAAGCTTCGGCGGTTCACGACGCCACCGAACAGTTCGTCTACCGCGCTCACGCGATGGACAAGGTGGAACTGGTCACCCGAATCCTGCAGGCGCGCGAACGCGGCGCCACCATCGTCTTCACCCGCACCAAGCGCACCGCCCAGAAGGTTGCCGACGAACTGGCTGAGCGCGGCTTCGCTGTCGGTGCCGTGCACGGCGACTTGGGCCAGATCGCTCGGGAGAAGGCCCTCAAGGCGTTCCGCTACGGCGGTATCGACGTGCTGGTGGCCACCGACGTCGCCGCCCGCGGCATCGACGTCGAGGGATGTCACCCACGTCGTCAACTACCAGTGCCCCGACGACGAGAAGACCTACGTGCACCGCATCGGCCGTACCGGGCGCGCCGGACGCACCGGCGTCGCCGTCACCTTGGTCGACTGGGACGAGCTGGCGCGCTGGTCGATGATCGACAAAGCGCTGGACCTGGGCTGCCCCGATCCCGCCGAGACATATTCCAGTTCGCCGCACCTGTACTCCGAGCTGGGCATTCCCACCGAAGTCCCGCGGCAAGGTCGGCGATCCCGCGTCCGCCGAAGGGCCAAGCGGACGGCCGGTGAGCCGCAGAACTCCGGCTCGGCGCCCAAGAGCAACCGGTCTCGCCGCCGCACCCGCGGCGGCAAGTCAGCGGGCGGACACCCCTCGGCATGACCCCAGCCAACGGTGACGCAGCCGCAGAGCCAGATGCCGGCGCACCCTCCGGCGATGCCGCGCACAACGGGCGGCGACGCCGCCGGCGTCGTTCCCGGCCCGCAGCTGACGTCGCCGTCAACGCCAACTGATCTCGGCGCCGCGGCCTGATGGTCCAGCCTGAACGCCGCACGAAGGCGGATCTGGTGGCCGCCGCCGCGATTGCGCTGGTGGTAGCAGCGGCCGGCCGCGCTGATCTGGTACACCAGCGACGCCCGGGCCACCGTCAGCCGGCCCGCCCCGACGCCGGCGCCGAACCCGGTACCGGCCCGCCAGGCACCGGCCGGCCTTCGTCAGCTGTGGACCGCCGCCAGTGCAGCGACACGAGCAGACCGGTCCTGGTCGGCGGCGTGATCGTCACCGGCGATGCCCGCCAAATCGACGGCCGAGACCCGACTACCGGCGCCGTTCGCTGGAGCTATGCGCGCGACACCGACCTGTGCGCGGTGTCCTGGGTGTACCGCTATGCCGTTGCCGTGTACCGCGATGACCGCGGCTGCGGGCAGGTCAGCACCATCGACGGGTCCACCGGACGGCGCGGACCCGCGCGAAGCAGTTACGCCGACAGCCACGTCGACGTCACCTCCGATGGGACGACGGTCCTGTCTGCGGGCAACACCCGACTGGAGATGTGGCGATCCGACATGGTCCGGATGCTTGCCTACGGCGAAACCGACGCCCGGGTGAAACCGTCCTCGCAGGGCCTGCACACCGGATGCACCCTGTTATCCACTTCGGCGAGTTCGTCGGCGGTTTCGGTGCTCGAGCAGTGTCCCCGCCAACACGACCTGCGGCTGGCGCTATTGCGGCCCAGCAAGGAGGACGACGAGCCCGAGCAGCACGACTATCAGGAGCCCGGCATCGACGCCAAGTCAGGGGCACAGGTGCTCGCGGTCTCGGAAACCAGCACGGCGCTTTACCTGCCCGACACCGCAGCCCCACGTCGACATCGTCGACGACAACGGCGCCACGGTGGCCTCCACGCCGCTGCCCGAAGCCACCGAGCCGGCCCGGCGCGGTCACCCGGCTCGGAAGCGTGCTGACCTGGTGGACCGGCGACAGCGTGCTGGTGTTCGACGCGGCGAACTTCAGCTACCGCTACACCATCGCCGCGACGGGACCGGCAGTTCTGCTGGGCCCCGCCGCCCTGATGGCCGGGCATCTGCTGGTGCCCGTGACCGACGGCATCGGTGTCTACGACGCTTTCACCGGCGTCAACGAACGCGTCATCCCGGTGAGCCGCCCGCCCGGCACGTCGAAGGTCATTCCCGTGGTGTCCGGATCGCAGGTGTTCGAGCAACGCGGCAACACACTGGTCGCCCTGGGATAACTCGACCCGGACTCGGCCCGTCAAACCTCCGGCGCGAACGTCGGCAGCGACTTGCCGGTATTCCAGTGCCTGAGCAATGCGTGTGCCAACTCCCGGTAGGCCAGCGCGCCCTTGTTCTTCCGGCCGGCCAGCACCGATGAGCCCGACGCGCTGGCCTCGGCGAACCGCACCGTACGCGGTATCGGCGGTGCCAGCACCGGCAGGCCGTAGCGGTCAGCGACGTCGAGCAGCACGTCGCGCGAATGGGTGGTCCGCGAGTCGTACAGTGTCGGCAGGGCACCGAGCAGGCGCAGATTCGGGTTGGTGATCTGCTGGACGTCGGTCACTGTGCGCAGAAACTGCCCGACGCCGCGATGGGCCAGCGTTTCACACTGCAGCGGCACGACGACTTCGTCAGCGGCCGTCAATCCGTTCAGCGTCAGCACGCCCAGTGACGGCGGGCAGTCGACGATGATCACGTCGAACTGATCATTGAGTTTGGCCAGCGCGCGCTTGAGCGCGTACTCGCGGCCGGCCCGCATCAGCAGCATCGCCTCAGCGCCGGCCAAGTCGATGTTGGCGGGCAGCAGCGTCATTCCCTCCGCCGTCTCGACCAGTGCCGCGCTGGGTTCGACTTCGCCCAGCAGCACCTCATGCACCGACACCGGCAGCTTGTCCGGATCCTGGCCGAGCGAAAACGTCAAGCAGCCCTGCGCGTCGAGGTCGACCAGCAGGACGCGGCGTCCCTCGTCGGCCATCGCTGCCCCCAGCGAGGCGACGGTGGTGGTCTTCGCCACCCCGCCTTTCTGGTTGGCCACTGCTAAAACCCGGACTGCGGTCATGCGCCGCTCCTCCTCATCGCTTCGCTCTGCATCGTCGCCGGACTGCGGTTCATGCGCCGCTCCTCCTCATCGCTTCGCTCTGCATCGTCGCCGGACGGCGCTCATGAGCGCCATCCTGGCATCTCGGTGCCCATGCCCGTAGGACGATCGGTGTGAGTGTCCGGCAGAATCGGCGTACATGGGCGTCGAGGATCACCGACTGCTGTTGCTGCGTCACGGCGAGACGGACTGGTCGAAATCCGGTCAGCACACCGGTCGCACCGAGATCGACCTGACCGAGGCGGGCCGCGAGCGGGCCCGAGCCAGCGCGGAAACGATCAGAAAGCTCGGCCTGGACCACCCGCTGGTGATCAGCAGTCCGCGCCGCCGCGCCGTCGACACGGCGGAACTGGCGGGCCTGCACGTCGATGAAGTCACCGAAGAACTCGCCGAATGGGACTACGGCTCCTATGAGGGCCTGACCACCGCGCAGATCCGCGAGTCGACGCCGGACTGGCTGATCTGGACGCACGGCGCCGCCGGTGGCGAAAGCGTCGCCGAGGTCGAGGGTCGCGCCGACGCTTCTGTGGCTTTGGCGTTGCAGAACTTGGACTCTCGCGACGTGGTGTTCGTCGGCCACGGCCACTTCTCCCGGGCGGTGATCATTCGGTGGATGGAGTTGCCCGTCGCCGAGGGCGTCCGCGTCGCGATGCCCGCCGGCGGAATCGCGGTCTGCGGATTCGAACACGGGCTGCGCCAACTGGCGCGTTTGATTTGAGTAGCTTCCGGCATGGCTGACGAGCCGCCGTTTGTACTGTGCGCACCCGATGAGGTCGTCGTCGCCGACGGGATCGACCGGCCCTATTCGGACGTGACCGCGGCCTTGACCGACCTCCGGTCAGGTGCAGTGCCGATCGTGTTGGGCGCGTTGCCGTTCGACGTTGACTCGCCCGCCGCGCTGTTGGCGCCGCGACACGTGTGGCGCGGTGCTTGCCTGCCCGATCGGCCGACCGCGGCGCTGCCGGGTGTGCACATCGCAGCCCAGCTGCCGAGCCGCGAGGAACACCGGGCCCGCGTCCGGCGTGCCCGCGATCAGCTGACCGAGGCCGGCAGTCCACTGCACAAGGTGGTGCTGGCCCGAGCGCTCCGGCTGGCCGCCGACGCACCGATCGACGCCACAGCCGTACTGCGCCGGCTGATGGCCGCCGACCCGAACGCCTACGGCTACCTCGTCGACCTCACACCGGCCGGTGGCCGGCATCGCGGCGCGGCGCTGGTCGGCGCCAGCCCGGAATTACTTGTTGCCCGCGCCGGCCATCGGGTCTTTTGCCAGCCGTTCGCCGGCTCTGCGCCACGTAGCATCGACCCCGGCCTCGACCAGGCGACCGGGGCCGCACTTGCCCGTTCGGCCAAAGACCGTCACGAGCATCAACTGGTGATCGACGCGATGCGGATGGCCCTGCGTCCGTTCTGTGACGACCTGTTGATCCCGGCCAGCCCTGCGTTGAGCCGCACCGCGAAGCTCTGGCATCTGAGCACACCCATCAGCGGACGCCTGAAGGACCCATCGACCAACGCGATGGATTTGATGCTGGCGTTACACCCGACTCCGGCGGTGGGCGGTGCGCCCACCGCACAAGCGTGCGAGCTGATCGCCGAGCTAGAGGGCGACCGCGGGTTCTACGCCGGAGCGGTCGGCTGGTGCGACGCCTCGGGCGACGGCCGCTGGGCGGTGTCCATTCGCGGAGCCCAGCTGGCCGCCGACCGCCGGTCCGCGGTAGCCCACGCCGGCGGCGGTATCGTCGCCGAATCCGACCCGGATGACGAACTCGACGAAACCACCATCAAGTTCGCCACTATCCTGACCGCGCTGGGCGTCGAGCAGTGATCCGCCGGGTGCAGGCCACCGACGTCGCCGACGTCACGGCGATGGTTCATGAACTGGCCGACTTCGAGGGCGCGGCGCAGCTGTGCACGGTCACCGAGGCGCAGATCCGCACGGCGTTGTTCGGTGATCCAGTCGCGCTGCGCGGCCACGTCGTCGACGTCGAGAACCGGGTCGCCGCGGTGGCGTTGTGGTTTCCGACCTTCTCGACATGGGACGGCGTCGCGGGAATCCATCTGGAAGATCTGTACGTGCGTTCGCCGTTTCGCCGGCGCGGGCTGGCCCGCCTACTGCTGACGACGCTTGCGCGCGAGTGCGTCGACAACGGCTACACCAGGCTGTCGTGGGCGGTACTGGACTGGAACGTCGACGCGATCGCGCTGTACGACGCGGTCGGAGGCCGGCCGCAGCGCGAGTGGATCACCTATCGGGTGTCCGGCCCTGAACTGGCCGGGCTGGCCGAGTCGCGGTGACCGCTTGCGGCCCACCGCACCGAACCCGGACTCAACAACAACCCCAGCGCACTCAGCGCTACGACAGCCACCGGCGCCCCGAACACCAGCCGGTGCGATCCCGCCGTGAGATACCAGGAAACCGGCAACAACAGCAGCTGGGTGAACACCACCAGGCCGCGGCCCCACCGCTTACCGGCGGCCAGCGCAACGCCGGCCGCCAGCACGCCGCAGCCGGCGACCGCGAAGAAGATCGCCGTCCCGAAGCCGTTCACCACCCGCTGGTCGGCGCCGCCCAGACCACGCGCCACCAACACGGCGGCCGCCACCAGGCCCGCCGCACCCTCGACCGCCGCGACCAGTCCGGCGACACGCAGACTGGCCGGGGGCGGAGCAATCACAACGCCAGCGTAGCCAGTCTGATCAGTAGGCTCGTGCCTCATGCGCGCAGTGCTGATCGTCAATCCCACAGCCACGTCCACCACGCCGGCGGGACGTGACTTGCTGGCCAACGCGCTCAAAAGCCGGCTGCAGCTGACGGTCGTGCACACCACGCACCGCGGGCACGGCGGTGAGATTGCCCATGCCGCCGCGTGTGACGGCGTCGATGTGATCGTCGTGCACGGCGGTGACGGCACCGTCAGCAACGTCGTCAACGGGTTGCTCGGCCCTCCGGGGCAACTGCCGACCGGCCACATCCCGGCGGTGGCGATCGTGCCAGGTGGTTCGGCCAATGTGGTGGCACGGTCGCTGGGGATCTCACCGGATCCCACCAAGGCCACCAACCAGCTGATCGCCTGGCTCGACGACTACCGGCGCCGCCAGACCTGGCGCCGGATCGGGGTGATCGACTGCGGCGAGCGGTGGTCGGTGCTCAACACCGGGATGGGCGTCGACGCTGAGGTGGTGGCGGCGGTGGAGAAGCAGCGGGACAAAGGCGTATCCGTCACGGCGATGCGTTACTGGCGCACCGCGATCCCGATCACCATCCGCTACGCCCGCCGCGACCCGGTCCTGACGCTGCGACTGCCCGGTCGCGAACCGATCTCCGGGGTGTATTTCGTGTGGGTTTCCAACACCAGCCCGTGGACCTACAGCAACGACCGGCCGATGTGGACCAACCCCGGCTGCAGCTTCGAGACCGGCCTGGGCGTATTCGCGCTGACCGAGATGAAGGTGATCCCGACACTGCGACTGGTCAGCCAGTTGGTGTCCAAACGGCCGAAGCTGGAGGCCAAGCAGCTCATCCGCGACGACGACGCGCCCTGCCTGGAGGTCACCTCAGAGGGCAAGCCGATCGCCAGCCAGTTCGACGGCGACTACCTCGGCCTGCGCCAGAAAATGACCTTCCGATCCGTGCCGGACGCGCTGCCGGTGGTCGCTCCCCCGGCAAAAAGGGCATTTGAACTGCACTGACCGCCGCTGAGGAACGGATTTCCGGCGCAGGCGGCCAGCGAGTGTAGTACAAAGGAATAAGGCTTCAGGTAACGGATTGCAACAGTGAGATTGCCCACGCGGGAACGCACGCTATTGACATCCGTCGAGCCTGTGAAACGATCGAAAGATCGCATGCAACAGTTCGGAAACATTTGTTGTGCATGCGTAACAGCCGAAAAAACAGCTCGTGCGCATTTGCTGCGCACACAGTAAGGAGTAACGACATATGGATTGGCGCCACAAAGCAGTCTGTCGCGACGCGGACCCCGAGCTGTTCTTCCCGGTGGGAAACAGCGGACCCGCACTCGCCCAGATCGCTGACGCGAAACTGGTCTGTAATCGCTGTTCGGTGACCACCGAGTGCCTGTCCTGGGCGCTCAACACCGGACAGGACTCCGGCGTATGGGGCGGAATGAGCGAAGACGAGCGGCGCGCGCTCAAGCGCCGCAACGCCCGGACGAAGGCACGCACCGGAGTCTGATCCCAGCTTCCAGCGTATTGCGGCCCCGACGAGTCGTCGGGGCCGCAATACTGTGTCGGCCTGTTCTACGCCTGTGGTCAATTCGCCAGTCGGGCGCGCCGGCCGATCGGGACGCGCAGCACCACGTCAGTGCCGCCCTCGGCGACATCGTTCATGTGCAGCGACCCGTCCAATTCGGCGGAGACCAGCGTCCGGACGATCTGCAGGCCGAGGCGGTCGGAGGCGTCGAGGCTGAACCCTTCGGGTAGGCCGCGGCCATCGTCGTGCACCACCACGTCCAGCCAGCGCGCCGACCGTTCGGCGTGAATCGTCACGCAACCTGCCCCGCATCCCGCGGCCCCGCCGGTCACGGCCGGCTCGAAAGCGTGCTCGATCGCGTTCTGGACAAGCTCGGTGATGACCATGATCAGTGCTGTCGCACGGTCGGAGTCCAGTACGCCGAGAGCGCCGACCCGGTTGATCCGGATGGGTGTGTCGACCGTCGCCACGTCGTTCATGATCGGCAGGATGCGGTCGATCACCTCGTCGAGGTTGACTTCCTCGTTCACCGACATCGACAGCGCGTCGTGAACCAGCGCGATGGACGACACCCGTCGCACCGATTCGATGAGCGCCTCGCGACCTTCGACATTGGCCGTCCGACGGGCCTGCAGCCGCAGCAGCGCAGCCACCGTCTGCAGGTTGTTCTTGACGCGATGGTGGATCTCTCGGATCGTCGCGTCTTTGGACATCAGCGCGCGATCCCGCCGCTTCACCTCGGTGACATCGCGGATCAGCACCGCGGCGCCGGCGGCGCGCCCGCGGACCACCAACGGCAACGTCCGCAGCAGCACGGTCGCACCGCCGGCATCTACCTCCATCCGCATGCTGGAGCCGCCGGCCAGCGAGTCGCTGACATGCTCCGCCAGTTCCTGGGCCTCGAACGGGTCTTCGATCAGTGGGCGGGTGATCCGGATGAGGTTGTGGCCGGCCAGTTCAGAGCTCAAGCCCATCCGGTGATAGGCCGACAGCGCGTTGGGGCTCGCGTAGACGACGACACCGTTGCCGTCGAGGCGGATGAAGCCGTCCCCGGCGCGGGGGCTGGACCGCGACATCGCCACATCGCCGACATTGGGGAAGGTGCCTTCCGAGAGCATGTGCATGAGGTCTGCGGCACAGTCGATGTAGGCCGTCTCCAGCGGACTGGACTTGCGGTTGGCTTCCAGGGCGGTCTGATGCGTCAGCACGGCCACCACGTGCTCGCCGTAACGGACCGGTACAGCTTCCACGGACGGAGCTGGCCGCTCGCCCGAATCTTGTTGTCCCGGTGAGCTTGCGCGCCCGATAGCACCTGAGTCGAAGGCCGCCGCCACCAGCGGCATCTGGCTGGCGGCGTAGACGCTTCCTACCGCGTCGCGCAGGATGACCGTGGGCGCGGTGTTGGGGCGGCATTGCGCCACACACACCAACGCGCCGTCGTCACGGCGAACCCACATCAGGTAGTCGGCAAAAGCGAGGTCGGCCAGCAATTGCCACTCGCCGACCACTGCATGCAGGTGCTCGACGGCGTGGCCGGGCAACACCGTGTGTTCGGCCAGCAAATCACCGAGGGTGGACAACGGACCGACCTGCGGCTGTCAACTGATCACGGCGATGAGATCGCCGGCCTGGATGACGTCTCCCACCGATACGCTGACTTTGCTCACCGTGCCGGGGAACTCGGCCAGCACCGGGATCTCCATTTTCATCGACTCGAGGAGCACAACGGTGTCACCGGCGTCGATCTGATCGCCTTCGTTGACGACGACTTCGAGCACGCTGGCTACGATCTCGGCCCGCACATCCTCGGCCATCATCACCCCGTTCATCACACCAAGCGGTGTCGCGCATTCCAGTCACTTCATCGAACCACAACCGGTCTGCTTCGGTGAGTAGGCCACTTGGCCGACGGCACGGGTGGCAAAAGTAAGCGAACTGCAAGATTACTAAGGGCGCCTAGAGAATTCGTTCCGTTATCCCGCTGTGTTGCCGCTGTGACTCTGAAGGACCAGTGTTGCAGAGGTGAATTGAGTGAAGTTTGTGACTCAATAGAGATGCCCGGCGAGATAGGAGTTCCCTTGAACACCAATGTAACGACGATTTCCGAGTTCCGCCGAACGCTGGCGCGCGCCACCGCGGGACTCGGGTTCGCCGTGGCCGCCGTCGGCGTATTCGGTTTAACGGCTGGGGCCGCCGCGGCCGAGCCATCGTCACCTGTCCCGATGGATGACCCTGTCCCTGCTCCCGGCGTGCCGAACCCCGCAGCGGCGGTCGACGTCGCCAACGCGCTGTTGGCGCCGCTGAATTCGTTGTTGGGCTCGTTCATGCCCGGCGGCAGCTCGCTGATTCCGGGCCTTTCCGGTGCCGGCGGGGCCCTTTCGCCGGCGCCACCAGGCCAAGCGCCCGGGTTACCGGGCTACCCCGGCGGTGCGGTGCCCGGGCAGTTCCCCGGTCAACCCGGCTACCCCAACGGCGCGGCACCAGGTCAAGTGCCCGGGCAGTTCCCCGGTCAACCCGGCTACCCCAACGGCGCGGCACCAGGTCAAGTGCCCGGGCAGTATCCCGGACAACCCGGCTACCCCAACGGCGCGGCACCAGGTCAGGTGCCCGGGCAGTATCCCGCGCAGTCGGGCTACGCCAACGGCGTCGCGCCCGGTTCGGCGGCTACCCCGGGCGGCGTTACGCCGGCACACTCACAGCCGCGCTCACCGGGCCAGCGCCCTCCTGTCGTTTAGCCCGACCGGCCGCTGATCTTGGCCTCGTGAGAGACTGGCGTGCGCAAACGCGAGGGAGGACAGTCATGGCCAAGCGGGGCCGTAAGAAGCGCGATCGCAAGCACAGCAAGGCCAACCACGGCAAGCGACCCAACGCCTAACGCTCAGGACGGCCAGGAGGCCTGACTGCGGACGATCGTGGTGCGCCTGATCTCCAGCTGCAACCGCTCGCGCAGGCCTTCGGGGGCTCGTTCGCCCCGGCACTTCATCGCGATCAACGATTTGATGCGCTCCTCGAGTCCGTACATCCGCAGACACGGCGGGCACGTCTGGAGATGGTTGCGAAGTTTCTCCCGAGTCTCAGCGGTGCATTCACCGTCGAGCAGAGTCCAGACCTCGGCGATCACGTCGGCGCAGTCGGCCTTCAATTGCGAGTCAGCAGCGTCGGCTGGTTTGGGCGACGGAGAGAACTCGGTCACGACGACACCTCCTCGGGCGCCTGCTCGCCGCGGGTGAAGCCCCGTTCTTCGGCGACACCGGCCAGCAGTCCGCGCAGTTGACGCCTGCCGCGGTGCAGCCTCGACATCACCGTTCCGATCGGGGTGTCCATGATCTCGGCGATCTCTTTGTAGGGAAAGCCTTCGACGTCGGCGTAGTAGACGGCCATCCGGAAGTCCTCCGGCAGCGCCTGCAGCGCTTCCTTGATCTCGGTGTCGGGCAGCGCCTCGAGCGCTTCGACCTCAGCTGAGCGCAAGCCGGTGGAGGTGTGTTCGGCCGACGCCGCCAGCTGCCAGTCGGTGATCTCATCGGTCGGATACTGCGCCGGCTGCCGTTGCTTCTTGCGGTAGCTGTTGATGTAGGTGTTCGTCAGGATTCGATACAGCCACGCCTTGAGGTTGGTGCCCGCGCGGAACGATCGAAAGCCCGCGTAAGCCTTCACCATCGTCTCTTGCAGCAGGTCTTCTGCGTCGGCAGGGTTCCGTGTCATGCGCAATGCGCCGCCGTAGAGCTGATCGAGCAGTGGGATCGCGTCGCGCTCGAATCGGGCCGTCAGCTGCGCATCGGTTTCTTGCGAGCGCACCGGCGTCGCGGATCTGTCGCCGTCCCTCGCCTCGAATCCGCTCGCGCCATCGGTGTCGACCATTGCGTTTAACACAGTCCCTTCTGTCGCGATGTCACCGAAAGCGCCCAGTGCTGACACCTGACGCTCGAGGTACCCCGTCAACCGCTCTTCGTCGACGAGCTTCACCGCCGTTGACACCTGACTCTCTCTCCAATCTAGGGGCTGCAACCGACACTGTCTTCTTCCGCTCTGTCAACAGCTGCGCAGAGCCCGCTATTTCCATGACGCCGCAAAGGGCGCGGTGCCGCATTTCGGGCCGATGCAGGACGCGGTCAACGCGGGGTTAGTGTGACGCCATGACCCCGAGGCTCCTGCAGGGCAAAACCATGTTCATCTCCGGCGCCAGCCGCGGCATCGGCCTGGCCATCGCCAAGCGGGCCGCACAGGACGGTGCAAATATCGCGCTGATCGCCAAGACCGCTGAGCCGCACCCGAAGTTGCCGGGAACGGTGTACACCGCGGCCCAGGAACTCGAGGAGGCCGGCGGCCAAGCGCTGCCCATCGTCGGGGACGTCCGCGACCCGGAATCGGTGGAGTCCGCGGTGGCCAAGGCCGTCGAACGGTTCGGCGGTATCGACATAGTCGTGAACAACGCCTCAGCGATCAACCTCGGCTCGATCACCGAGGTGCCGATGAAGCGGTTCGACCTGATGAACGGCATCCAGGTCCGCGGAACCTACGCAGTGTCCCGAGCATGCATCCCGCACTTGAAGGGACGCGAGAACCCGCACATCCTGACGTTGTCGCCGCCGGTGCTGCTGGAAAGCAAGTGGCTCAAGCCGACTGCCTACATGATGGCCAAGTTCGGGATGACGCTGTGCGCGCTGGGCATAGCCGAGGAGTTGCGGGAAGAGGGCATCGCGTCGAACACGCTGTGGCCCCGCACGCTGGTGGCCACCGCCGCGGTGCAGAATCTGCTGGGCGGCGAAGCGGCGATGGCGCGGGCCCGCAAACCGGAGGTCTACTCCGACGCGGCCTACGTCGTCCTCAACAAGCCCGCCAAGGAGTACACCGGCAAAACGCTGCTGTGCGAGGACGTGCTGCTCGAGTCCGGTGTTACAGACCTGTCCGTCTACGACTGCATGCCGGACGGCGAGCTCGGCGTTGACTTCTGGGTGGACGACGTGAACCCGCCGGGATATCAAGCTTCCTAGGGCGCCCGAGACTAGAGCAGGGTCGGCTGCTCGGGGTGCGGTTCGGCCGGTTCGATCAACTGCGGGCCGTTGTTGCGCACGTTGTTGACCAGAGTGGAGATTTCCCGCAGTTCGATATCCCGCACGTCGGGCGGATTGGCCAGCAGCTCGAGGTCGGCCGGAAGATCAGGATTCAGCCACCGGTCCCAGTGATGTTCGGGCACCACCAACGGCATCCGATCGTGGATTTCGGCGAGCTCGCCTACCGCGTCGGTGGTGACGATCGTGGCGCTCAACAGCGGTGCGGAGCCTTTTTCGTCCTTGGGGTCTCGCCACACCGACCAGAGACCAGCCATCAACATCGGCTGGCCGTCGGCGCGGTGAATGAAAAAAGGCGTCTTGGGAGGCTTCTTGCCCGGGGTGGCCCGCCACTCGTAGTAGCCGTCCATCGGCACCAGGCAGCGCCTCGCCTTCGCGCTGGTACGGAACGCCGGCGAGGTGGTGACTTTCTCGGCGCGGGCATTGATCAACTGCGGCCCCTTGGTCTCGGGTGCGCCGCCGGCGCCGGGCTTGACCCAGGGTGGAACCAACCCCCACCGCATCAGCCGCACCCGGCGGGTCGGGTTGTCGCCGGGTTCGCTGTGCCGGCTCACCACAGTTGCGATCGTCGTCGTGGGCGCCACGTTGTAATTGGGAGCCGGGGCGGTTTGGCCCGAGGTGGCCTCGTCGATCGCCTTGATCTTTTCGGCGAGTAGCGCCGGATCGGTCGTCACCGCGAATCGTCCGCACATACATCCATGGTGCCTCGCAGTTGGGCGCCGTCGTCGCGGGCAGGCAGGATGAAAGCCGTGACGAGCCCGTGGTGGACCGCCCCGTACGCACCGGCACCGGTGTCGGCGGTGGTGACGCTGCCCGGCTCGAAATCGCAGACCAACCGCGCTTTGGTGCTGTCGGCGCTGGCCGCCGCGGCCGGCGACGGCACCTCCACCATCAGTGGAGCGCTGCGTAGCCGCGACACCGATCTGATGATCGACGCGCTGACCAGTTTGGGTTTCCAGGTCAGCGGCACCGCCTCGGAGCTGACCGTGAGTGGTCACCTCTCCCCTGCTCCGGACGCCCGAGTCGACTGCGGCCTCGCTGGCACGGTGCTGCGGTTCGTCCCGCCGGTCGCGGCGTTGAGCACGGCGACGGTCGCCTTCGACGGCGACGAGCAGGCCCGGCTGCGGCCGATCACCCCGCTGTTGACCGCGTTGCGCAGCCTCGGTGTGGACGTCGACGGCGACGGCTTGCCGTTCGAGGTGCACGGCGCCGGGTCGGTGGCCGGCGGCTCGGTGAGCATCGACGCGTCGGCGTCCTCGCAGTTCGTGTCCGGGCTGCTGCTGTGCGCGGCGGCGTTCGACAGCGGGTTGACCGTGCTGCACAGCGGTCCGACGCTGCCCTCGGCGCCACATATCGCGATGACGGTGACCATGCTGCGCCAAGCCGGCGTCGACGTCGACGACTCGACCTCGGCGCGTTGGCAGGTCGGCCCCGGCGTCGTGGCCGCGCGGCGCTGGGAGATCGAACCCGACCTGTCCAACGCTGTTCCCTTTCTGGCGGCGGCGGTGGTCAGCGGCGGCACCGTACACATCACCGGCTGGCCGCCGGTCAGCATCCAGCCCGCCCAGATCATCCTGACAATCCTCGGCAAGTTGAATGCCGTTGTGCAACAAGTTGATTCAGGCCTGGAAGTGCGTGGACCGGAAAGCTACGGCGGCTTCGACGTGGACCTGCGCGATGTCGGTGAGCTGACGCCCTCGGTAGCGGCGCTGGCCGCGCTGGCCGCTTCCGGGTCGGTCTCCCGCCTGACCGGCATCGCTCATCTGCGCGGCCATGAAACCGACCGACTGGCCGCGTTGAGCAACGAAATCAACGGATTGGGCGGGAAGTGTGAGGAGACGTCCGACGGTCTGCTGATCACCGCGACGCCGCTGCGGTCGGGAACCTGGCACTCCTACGCTGACCACCGGATGGCGATGGCCGGCGCGATAGTCGGTCTGCGGGTCGAGGGCGTCCAGGTGGACGACGTGGCCACCACCGCCAAGACGCTGCCCGACTTCCCGAGACTGTGGACCGCCATGCTGGCCCACCGGGGGCCGGTCGGGTGAGGACCGGCGACTTCGACGAATCCGACGTCAAAATCCGCTCCGGGCGCGGCTCGCGGCCGCGCACCAAGCACCGACCCGAGCACGCTGATGCCAGGCCCGCCATGGTCACCAGCGTCGACCGCGGCCGCTGGGGATGTGTTCTAGATGGCGACCCGGAACACCACATCACCGCAATGCGGGCCCGAGAACTGGGCCGCACACCGATCGTCGTCGGTGACGACGTCGACATCGTCGGTGACCTGTCCGGCCGCACCGACACCCTGGCTCGCATCGTGCGGCGCGGGCCACGACGAACGGTGTTGCGGCGCAGCGCCGATGACACCGATCCCACCGAGCGGGTGCTGGTCGCCAATGCCGATCAACTGCTGATCGTGGTGGCACTGGCCGATCCGCCGCCGCGGACCGGCTTCGTCGATCGTGCGTTGATCGCCGCGTACGCCGGTGGCCTGACACCGATCTTGTGCCTGACCAAGACCGACTTGGCCCCGCCGGGGCCGTTCGCCGAACAGTTCGGCGGTTTCGGCTTGACCATCGCGATCGCGGGCCGCGACGACCCGCTCGACGTCGTGGCTCCGCTACTGACCGATCAGATGACCGTGCTGCTCGGGCACTCCGGGGTGGGCAAGTCGACTCTGGTGAATCGCCTGGTGCCGGCGGCGGATCGGGCGACAGGAGACGTTTCGGGCGTCGGGAAGGGTCGCCACACCTCAGCGCAGTCGGTGGCACTGCCGCTGAACCGGCCGGGATGGGTGATCGACACACCCGGAGTGCGATCGTTCGGATTGGGCCTCATTGCGCCCGAGGATGTGTTGATGGCGTTCTCCGACCTGGCGCAGGCGATCGAAGACTGCCCACGCGGCTGCGGGCACCTGGGCCCACCCGCCGATCCGGAGTGTGCGCTGGACAAGCTGAGTGGCCCGGCGGCCCGCCGCGTCGATGCGGCACGGCGGCTGCTGGCGGTGCTCAACCAGAGCTGACCAGCCGCATACCCAGCTCGTCGGGCGGCACGCAATGTCCGTGTGCACAACGGATTTCGACGTCGGCGTCCGCGCCGCAGCCCAGGTGGGTCAGCCTCAGCCGGTCGGGACCGGGTAGATGGCGCCGGCCCCACTGGAACATCGCCCACACCACCGGCATGAAATCCACGCCGGCTTCGGTGAGGACGTACTCCTCGCGGCCGCGTTGCCCGGGTTCCTGGTAGGGGCGCCGCCGCAGCAGGCCGAGGTCGACCAATTCCGCCAACCGGGCGGAGGTAGCGGCTTTGGTGATGCCGACCCGGCGGGCGATGTCGTCGAACCGCGTGGTGCCGTAATAGGCCTCCCGCATGATCAGCATCGCGGACTTGGTGCCGAGCACCGCCATCGTCTGCTCTATCGAGCACTCGCCGACCGCCGACCATTCGTCGCGGTCGGCGAGCACCCCCTGCAGAAATGTCACCTGAATCACCTCGAGTCTGGGTTGTTTCGAGTGTACCCAGGCGTTCTGCTAGGTATAGCCAGATGAACTCAGGCTGATCGGACTCAAGGAGGAGCCATGACTCAGGGCCGCGATGCTGTCATCGTCGGAGCCGTTCGCACCCCCATCGGCAAGGGCAAGGCAACCGGTGCGCTGCACGATATGCTGCCCGCCGACCTGCTGGCGCACAGTCTGCGAGAGTTGGTGAAGCGGACCGGTGTGGACCCGGTGCAGATCGACGACGTGATCGCCGGCGCCGTCACGCAAGCCGGCGACCAGGCCGCCAACATCGCCCGCAATGCGCTGCTCGGTGCCGGCTTCCCCGAGTCGGTGCCCGGCGTGACCATCGACCGCCAGTGCGGGAGCAGTCAGCAGGCCGTCAGCTTTGCCGCCCAGGGTGTCGTTGCCGGCGCCTACGACCTGGTGATCGCCGGCGGCGTGGAGTCGATGAGCCGCGTCCCGATGGGCACACAGATATTGCCCGGCAGCAACCCGATGGGCCACGACATGACGCACCGTTACCCCGACGGCCTGGTTCCGCAGGGCATCAGCGCCGAACTGATCGCCGCCAAATGGGGCTTTTCCCGCGCGCAGCTCGACGACTTCTCGGCCGGCAGTCACGACAAGGCCGCTCGCGCCACCAAGGACGGCCTGTTCGACAACGAGCTCGCGCCGGTCGCCGGGCTGTCCACCGACGAGATCATCCGGCCGGGCACCACGGTGCAGACCCTTGCTGCGTTGCGGCCGGCGTTCTACAGCCAGGCGGTCGAACAACGCTTTCCGCAGATCAAGTGGTCGATCACCCCGGGCAACTCTTCGCCACTCTCCGACGGCAGCGCTGCAGTACTGATCACTACCGGCGAAGTCGCCAAGAAGCTGGGACTGCGCCCGCTGGCCCGTATTCACACCGCGACTGTGGTCGGTTCCGATCCGCTCTACATGCTCACCGGCGTCATTGCGGCCACCGAGAAGGTGCTGGCCCGCGCGGGCCTGATGCTGGCCGACATCGATCTCTTCGAGGTCAACGAGGCGTTCGCGCCTGTTGTGCTGGCCTGGGCGGAGGACACCGGTGCGGATCTGACGAAGACCAACGTCAACGGCGGAGCCATCGCGATCGGTCACCCGTTGGGCGCCAGCGGTGCACGCATCCTGACCACGCTGGTCAACGCACTCGAACAGCGCGGTGGAAGGTACGGGCTGCAGACGATGTGCGAGGGCGGCGGGATGGCCAACGCAACCATCATCGAGCGGCTGGGGTAGCACCGGGACCGTCACATCCGTCACTTCCTTCTCGGACCGAGAGGGATGCCCTCGTTGCCCGCCTTCCAGCGACAAACGCCCGGCTGACGGAAAAGTCGCTCGGAGGCGGGCACAACGACACTCTCCTTCGGAAGAAACGGATGTGGCTGCTGTGCAACCGGCTCCCCCCTGCCCATGCGACGATCTGCACCATGCACCGCACGTTCGACGAGTTGGTCGCCGAAGCCGAGTCGGTGTGCGTCGACGGGTGGGATTTCTCCTGGCTCGACGGCAGAGCCACCGAACAACGCCCGTCCTGGGGATACCAACGACTGCTGCGTGCCCGGCTGGTCCAAGTGACGTCTGCGCTGGACATCTACACCGGTGGCGGTGAGGTGCTGGCGGGGGCCGGTCCTTTCCCGCCGACGATGGCGGCCACCGAGCCGTGGCCGCCCAACCTCGCACTGGCCACCAGGCTGCTCCATCCGCTGGGTGTGGTGGTGGTCGCCGCCGGCAAGGAGCCGCCGTTGCCGTTCGGCGGTGCGGCATTCGAGCTGATCAGCGCCCGCCATCCGTCGGCCGTGTGGTGGGACGACATCGCCCGGGTGCTCAAGCCCGGTGGAACCTATTTCGCCCAGCACATCGGTGTCATCTTCTTCCGGAATTTGATCGAGCACTTTTTGGGGCCGATGGTACGAAAATTGCTACCCGCGCAAATGAACCCGGACACCGTCACCACCGAAGTCACTGCGGCCGGACTCGAAGTTATCGACCTGCGACAGGAGCAGATCGCGCTGGAATTCTTCGACGTCGGCGCGCTGATTTACCTGCTGCGCAAAGTGATTTGGATCGTCCCGGGCTTCACCGCCGCGAAGTACCGCGACAAGCTGCTGCAAATCCACCGCCAGATCGAAGCCGATGGAAGCCTCATCACGCACAGCTCACGGGTGCTGATCGAGGCTCGCAAGCCGGGCTAGAGCCTTTTCCCCGAGACGGAGACCAGCGGTGAACCAGCCACGCCCGCCACGCAGCGCGATCATCGGCGCCGGCATGGTCGGCTCGGTGCATGCCCATGCCGTCCACCGAGCCGGCGGCCAACTCGCCGCGGTCAGCGGCAGCACACCGCAGAGCAGTCAGCGCTCCGCGCAGCGGCTTGGCGCCGAGCGCGCGGCCACTGCTGAAGAGATCTTCACCGCCGAGGACGTCGACGTCGTGCACATCTGCACACCCAACAACCTGCACCTCGAGCAGACCGCCGCCGCCCTGGCGGCAGGAAAACATGTGATCTGCGAAAAACCATTGGCGACAAGCGTTTCCGACGCTGCGTCGCTCGTCGACGCCGCCGCGAGAGCCGGCACGGTGGCGGCCGTGTCGTTCATCTACCGGTTCTACCCGATGGTGCGCGAAGCCCGTTGCCGGATTGCCGACGCGGCAGTGTGGCTGGTGCACGGAGGTTACCTGCAAGACCACATGGCGAAAGCCGACCCGGGCGGCTGGCGGTCCGACCCGTCGCAAAGTGGTATCTCGATGACCTTCGCCGACATCGGTTCGCATTGGTGTGACCTGATGGAATTCGTCACCGGTCAGCGCATCAGCGCCGTCTTCGCGATGGAGGCCGCCGCGCCGCGGCGCGGTGTCCGCCAGGACGACGGAGCTGTCGTCGCGTTCCGCACCGACCGTGGCGCGTTGGGCAGCGTCGTGGTCAGCCAGGCCTCACCGGGCCGGAAGAACCAGTTGGCGTTCTCGTTCGACGGCGGCGAGACGGCGGTGCAGTTCAACCAGGAACGCCCCGATGAGCTGATCATCGGCGGGCTGCATGCCAGCACACTGCTGCTGCGCGACGGGGCGGTGCTCGACCCCCGTAGCGCGCGGTATTCGGTGCTGCCCGCCGGTCACCCGCAGGGCTACCAGGACTGCTTCAACCTGTTCGTCGCCGACGTGTACGAGGCGATCCGTACCGGCACTGCGCCCGACGGGCTGCCGGTGTTCGCGGACGGCCTGCGAGCGGCAACGATTCACGCCGCCGTGGCCGCCTCGGTTGCCGACGGCGCCTGGACACCAGTGTGAGCTCCTCACCCGTTCGGCTGGCCCTGATCGGGCTGGGCAACATGGGCTCTGAGCACTTGGCGATTTTCACGGGCCTGCCTTCGCGAGCGCGGATCTGCGCGGTGGCCGACACTCACGTGCCGTTCGTCGAACGTGCCGCGTCAGCAGTGCCGACCGCCGCCGTTTTCCACGACCCGCTGGACTGCGTGCACAACGCCGATATCGACGCGGTCGTGGTGGCAAGCGCCGACGCCACCCACTACGGGATCGTGGCGGCGTGCATCTCGCGTGGGTTGCCCGTGCTCTGCGAAAAACCGCTCACCACTTCAGCTGACGAATCCTTGCAACTGGTTCGCGCCGAACAGGCCAGCGGTCGCCGACTGGTGCAGGTCGGCTACATGCGCCGCTTCGACGCCGACTACCAGAACCTGCACCGCAGCCTGTTTTCCGGCCGCGTCGGGCCTGCCGTGCTGATCAGTCAACGGCATCGAAATCCGCTGACAGTCATTAAATTCGACGAACGAGAGCTCATTGCGAGCTCTGCGTCGCACGACATCGACGTGTTCCGCTGGCTGTGCGGCGAGGACATCGCCGAGGTGTCGCCGACGACAACGACCAGCAAGGACGGATCGACAGTCACCGTCGTCCTCACACTGACATCGCAATCCGGGGTCTTGGGCGTCATGGAGCTCGTCCGCGGGCCCGGCCTGCACTACGACATCGGCTGTGACGTCGTCGGCAGTCGCGGTGCTCTGGCTCTTGCCTCGCCGCCGCCGACCGACGACTGGATGCAGCGCTTTCATCAGGCGTACCGATCCCAGGACGCCGCATGGCTGGCCACCGTGGCCGGCGCCTCGAACGTCGGAGCGTCGGCCTATGACGGGTACGCCACCAACGCTGTCATCGATGCCGCCCTGGCCGCACTGGACAGCGGTCGCACGGAGCGGGTACGGCAGGAGCTTTGAGAGTCAGCCGCCGCCGACCTGCGCGCTGATCCAGTCCAGATTGGCCTGCATGTTCTGCTGCCATTCGGCCAGTCGGCGGGCGACGATCCGCGCTTCTTTGGCCGGTTGGGCGGTGATCGCCGGGGTCAGTCCGGACGGGCCGGGACCCATCCTCGCCCACTGCCGGATCAGCACACCGTCGCTGGCCGGTTCGACTTCGAACGCCCAAGTCGCACTGACGCCGTCGGGCCCGGTGACGTCGTAGACCCAGCGGCGCTCTTCTTCGACCTCGACGACTTCGCACACCGTCGACCAGTCACCGAACGCCTCGTGCGTGTTGCGGCCCCGGAACCGGGCGCCGACCGTGACGCGATCGGCGTTGCCGAGCCATTCCACCGCCGCCAGCTCCGCGGAGCAGCGTGCCGGTAAGCCGATGTCCGTCACGAATCCCCAAGCGGTACGCACATCACACGGGACCCGTTGTGTCACTTCGACTGTGGGTAGGTCGCGGTAGCGCATCCGCCGGCACCCTTCTCTGATAGACCTTCGTAGCATGCCAGAATCAACGGCGATGAAGGTCGCCGCCATTGTCGAACCCCGCCTGCCGGGCGCGGCGGACTTCGCGGCGGCCGCGGAGCGCATCGGTGTGGCGTCGTTGTGGATTCCGGAGGTGTGGGGCTACGACGCGCTCACCGGGTTGGCGTATCTGGCGGCCAAAACCACCTCGATCGGATTGGGCACATTCGTGGTGCAACTGGGTTCGCGCAGTCCGGCTCTGCTGGCCACCTCGGCGCTGAGCCTGCAGGAGCTGTCCGGTGGCCGGTTCGTGCTCGGCGTCGGCACATCCGGTCCGCGGGTCATGGAGGGCTGGCACGGTGTGCGGTTCCGCAAGCCGGTGCAAACGACCAGAGAAACCATCGAGATCATCCGGATCGTCAGCCGCGCCGAACGACTCGAGCACCCCGGCGAGATCTACCCGCTGCCGCTGCCCGACAGTCGCGGGGCTGCGCTGCGGCCGCTGGTGCGGCCCGCCCACGTGCCGGTTTACGTCGCGGCCCTGGGCCCGCAGAATCTGCGGCTCACCGGAGAACTGGCCGACGGCTGGCTAGCCAACTCGTTCATCCCCGAAGCCGCCGACGTGTTCTTGGGCCCGCTGCGGGAAGGTGCCGAACGCGCCGGCCGAGCCCTCGATGACCTCGACCTTGTCGCACCCGTCGCCGTCGAGTTCCACGCCGATCCGGGTGCCGCGGATGCCGCCGCGCGCCGCCACGCCGACGGGTACGCCTTCACCATCGGCGCCATGGGAGCCGGTGGCACCGGTGGCCGCAACTTCTACAACGAAGCCTTCACCCGGCTGGGTTACGGGGCCGAAGTCGAAGAAGTTCGCCGGTTGTGGCAAGCCGGGCGACACGATGACGCGCGCGCCGCGGTGCCGCTCGATCTGGGGCGTCTGACAAATCTGCTCGGCACAGCTGAGGCGATTGCTGATCGGGTGCGCCGCTACCGCGCGGCCGGCATCACGACGCTGCTGGCCAAGCTGGACGGCGATCACACCGACCAGTTGGCCACGCTGGAACAGCTGGTCGGTGTGGTCGAAGCGAGTTAGGCGGCCAGGTCCTCGCGACTGGGCGTCGCTTGGGTTTTGATCCGCTTCTTGTCCTGTCGCCGGGAACGCACCGCGGCCATCGCGCTTTTGAGCCCCCGCCGACGGCCAGTCTCCGGGTCGATGCCCAGCGCAGCCGGGTCCAGGCTGGCGAACATCCGCTCGCTGCGGGTCTCCGGGGCGTTGTCGGCGGTGGCGCGCAGATACTTGTCCGGCAACGACAGCTTGGCGAGCGTCCGCCACGTCTTGGCGTACTGCACCAGGAACGGGCCGGTGGTGTAGGGCAGGTCGTACTTGTCGCAGATTTCGCGCACCCGCACCGAGATCTCGGCGAGCCGGTTACTCGGCAGATCGGGGTACAGGTGATGTTCGATCTGAAGGCAGAGATTTCCACTCATGAAGCGCAGCACCGGACCAGCGTTGAAGTTGGCGCTGCCGAACATCTGCCGCAGATACCACTGACCTTTGGACTCACCGATCATGTCGGTTTTGGTGAATTTCTCAGCGCCGTCGGGGAAGTGGCCGCAGAAGATGACTGCGTTGGACCACAGGTTGCGGATCACGTTGGCCACCGCGTTGGCCTTGCACGTAGACCTGTACGTCGCGCCGGGTGACAGCGATGTCAGCGCCGGAAACGCCACATAATCCTTGAACACCTGTCGGCCGGCTTTCGCCAGGAATTCTTCGACTCGTTGGCGAGCATCTTCCTGGTCCGCGCGGCCCCTGAGGATCTTGCCCAGCTCCACGTGCTGCAACCCGACTCCCCACTCGAACGCGAGCGCCAGGATGGAATTCCACAGCAGGTTGAGCAGGTTGAAGCGCTTCCAGCGCTGATCGCGGGTGACGCGCAGCATGCCGTAGCCGACGTCGTCGTCCATTCCGAGAATGTTGGCGTACTTGTGGTGCAGGAAGTTGTGTGTGTAGCGCCAGTGTTTGGACGACCCGCTCATGTCCCACTCCCAGCTCGAGGAGTGGATCTCCGGGTCGTTCATCCAGTCCCACTGGCCGTGCATGACGTTGTGACCGATCTCCATGTTCTCGACGATCTTGGCCACGCCCAGCGTCACAGTTCCGGCCCACCACGCTGATCTGCGCGAGCTTGCCGCCAACAGCGCCCGCCCGGCGACTTCCAGCGCGCGTTGAGCGGCGATGGTGCGGCGGATGTAGCGGGAGTCCCGCTCGCCGCGGGATTCTTCGATGTCACGGCGGACGGCGTCCAGTTCGGCCGCCAGACTGTCGATGTCGGTTTCCGTCAGGTGTGCGAATACGTCGACGTCAGTGATCGCCATTGTCTTGCCTTCCCGCAGTCCTTTTGGAGTCTCTGACCTACGCTATCGTAACCTACGAATCCGTAGGTTACTAGTAAGTAGTTTTCAGACGTCCACTGTGCAATCGCCCGATGCCGACGACACGCAGGTCTGGATGCGAGTTCCCGGCTCGTGTTCGACGCCGGAGCGTAGGTCGCGGACGTGGCCGTCCAGCAGCTCGACCACACAGGACTGGCAGATACCCATCCGGCAGCCGAACGGCATCTGCACGCCCGCCTGTTCGCCGGCATCCATCAACGAGGTTGCGGCGTCGGTGGCCGCGCTCTTTCCGCTCCTGGCGAATGTCACGTTCCCGCCGGCGCCGGCCGGAGCCGCGCGCGACACCGCGAACCGCTCCAAATGCAACCGTCCCGCCAGCCCGGCCGCCGACCACACCCGTTCTGCTTCGATGAGCAAAGGCTCGGGACCGCACGCCCAGGTCTGGCGCTGCCGCCAATCGGGCACTTCCTCGTCGAGCCGCTGCACGTCGAGTCGGCCCTGGCTGCGGGTGGCGCGCAACCGAAGCTGGTACCCGGGCTGTTGGCGCGCCAGCTCAGCCAGCTCCGCGCTGAACATCACATCGGCCTCGGTAGGCGCGGAGTGCAGGTGAACGACGTCGGTGATCTGGTCACGGCGAACCAGCGTGCGCAGCATCGACATCACCGGCGTGATTCCGGAACCGGCCGTGACGAACAGAACCAATGGCGGCGCCGGGTCTGGTAACACGAAGTTGCCCTGCGGCGCTGCCAGCCGCACGATCGTTCCCGGCGCCACGCCGGCCACCAAGTGGCTGGACAGGAAGCCCTCGGGCATCGCCTTGACCGTGATGGTGACGGTGCGGGCCCCCTTGACCGGGCTGGACGTCAGCGAGTACGACCGCCACCGCCAGCGACCGTCCATCAGCACGCCGATGCTGATGTACTGACCGGGCTGGTAGTCGAAGGTGAAGCCCCAGCCCGGTTTGATGACCAACGTGGCCGAGTCTTCGGTTTCCCGGCGGACGTCGAGCACCCGGCCCCGCAGCTCACGCGCGGTCCACAACGGATTGGCCAGATGTAAGTAGTCGTCCGGCAGCAGCGGAGTGGTGATCCGCGCGGCGGCCCTGCGCAGCAGGTGCCAGCCGGGGTGCTTGTCCGCGCCGGCGACCGTCGGCCGTCGAGTGTCGACGACGTCGGCGGTGATCTTCGCGATTTTCTTGCTCAAGGGAAGCTCCTGGGCAGATTTGCGGTGACGGTGAAGCCACGAATCGCCGTCAACCTACGGTATCGTAGGTTACTGCCGCGTAGCTACCCGCTGTTTAGAGCAACTCGAGCAGGAAGGGTAGCTCCTGGGTCGCATACCAGGCCAGGTCGTGGTCCTGGGCGTCGCCGACGAGCAGTTCGGCGTCCTCGTCTCCCAGATCAGCGGCATCCACCACCTCGATGGCCGCCGTCACCGCCGGTTCGGCTGCGGCGTTGTCCACGAATGCGGCGACGACCTGGTCGGCGGCTACCGCCCCGCCGAGCCGAACCACCGCGTCGTCGAGGTCGGGACGCAGGGTCACCTCCTCGGCGTCGACGACGAGCACCGCGCGCCGCGGCAGCAAGTCTCCGGCGGCCTCGTCGCCGGCAGCGGCCAGCAGCCGCAACGACGCCAGCGCGGCATCGCGCAGCGCCACCTCGCCCAATTCTTCGTCGTCGCCTTCGGCGTAGGCCTCCCGCAACCTCGGTGTCACCGCGAACGCGGTGCCGTTGACGGGCCGCAGCGAACCCTCGGCGACCAGTTGCTGCAGCATGGTCAGGGTCGCCGGAATGTAGACCCGCATCAGGCGACTGTAGCGGGCTACTGCGCGGCCTCGAGGAGCTCGTCGAGCGATTCCTGCAGCAACGCCGGCATCACGGGAACGTCGCTCATTGCCTTGCGGTCGGCGTTGATAGCGAAGTAAAGCATGCCGTTATAGGAGGTCACGCCGATAGCGAGCGCCTGATTGTGCAGAAGCGGCGGCACTGTGTAAGCCTCCAGCAGCTTGGCGCCGGCGATGTACATCTGCGACTGGGCACCCGGAGCGTTGGTGATCAACAGATTGAACAGCCGCGCCGAAAACTTGAGTGGCGACCCGCACCGCCATTGCGTTCAGCGTTGGCGGCGCGAAACCTGACAGCGTCACGATGGTGTGGGCGTCGACCCGGCTGGCGGCCGTCGGGTGCGACTCGGTGGCATGCGCGATGTGAGACAGCCGCACCACCGGGTTCGCTTCCCCAACCGGCAGGTCGACCAGAAACGGCGTCACCTGCCCGATCGCCTGACCCGGACTGACCGATTCTGTGCGTTCTTCGGGATAGACCGACAGCGGGGCCATCGCCCGGACCGTCGCCGTCGCCGGCACCGCCTCGCCGCGTGACAGCAGCCAGTTGCGCAGTGCACCGGTGACCACCGCGAGCACCACGTCGTTGACGTCGCAGTCGTAGCGGGCGCGCACCACCCGGTAATCCTCGAGGCGGCCGCGGGCCACCGTGAACAACCGGTTGCGGGACGCCTTGGCGTTCAGCGGGCTGCTCGGCGCGGTGCCCCGCGTCAACGCCCGGGCCCGGTCAACGAACCTGCGGCCCGTCTCGGCCAGCGACCCTGATGTCGTCAGCCCGGTGACCGTCGAGGTCACCGCCTGTAGTTGAGTCCTGGGCGCTGAGACCCAGTCGCCCGCGGCGCCAAGCAGCAGCTGCGGCATCGAAGGTTCGCGGCCCGGCACCCAGATGTCTTCGGCGAACGACGGCGGGCGTCGGGTGCGGTCGGCGATCACATGCCCGAGCGCGAGCGCCGTCACGCCGTTGACCAGCGCTTGATGCGACTTCGTGTAGATGGCGAGACGGTTTTTTGCCAGACCCTCGACCAGGTACATCTCCCACAGCGGCCGCGCCCGGTCCAGCGGCCGCTCAGCCAGCCGGGCGATCAGCTCGTGCAACTGCTCGTCGCTGCCCGGCGACGGCAACGCCGAGCGCCGGATGTGGTAGGTGATGTCGAAGTCGCGATCGTCGATCCATACCGGGCGGGCCAAGGCCATCGTCACTTCCCGGACCTTCTGCCGGTAGCGCGGTATCTGGGGTAGCCGGCGTTCGACGGTGGACAGCAAGGTCTCGTAGCTCATACCTGCGCGCGGCTTGCGCACGATGAGCAACGTCCCGACATACATCGGTCTGTTGGTGCTCTCCAGCTGATAGAAGGACGCGTCCGCAGTGGATAACCGCGCCACTCTCATCTCCTCCGCTCGGCCAGCCGCCCGACAACCCGCTCACGGTAACCGCCCAAGCAGGTCTGTACCGCCTGAGTACGCCGTTTCACCGGTTATGCAATGATTCTCGCAGCCGTCTGCCACTCTCCAGCAGGCTTGCGCCCGTTCGCCCGACCGCTGGAGACTGCCGTGCTGATTGTTGGCTCTTCCGAACAAGAGATACCCGCCGTCCGGCGCGTCGTCGACTACGAGCCGCCGGCCCGAGACGTCCGGCAGTGCACGCAGCTTCCGGTGGTTTCACGGCGCCGCAACCCGCGCCGTACCGCTGGCAACGACGGCGGAAAAACGGCCGACGGCACGGCGGCGGCGCTGCGCCCGGCGGCGGTTTTCGCCGAGGCAACGCTGCGCCGGGTGCTGGAAGTCATCGACCGCCGCCGATCGCCTGCCCAGCTCCGCCCGCTGTTGGCGGCCACTCTGGTCGACTCTGTGCTGGCGGCGAACCAGATGGCGGCACCCAGCCGCGCCGCGGCGGTGCTGCGGCGAGTGCGGCTGCAGGCTGTCGGCGGTGGCGGTGCCTCGGGGGCCGTTCTTTCCGCCGAGGTGTTCGGTACCTACAGCCGCGGGCACCGGGTGCACGCCATCGCCTGCCGGGTCGAGCAGCGACCCGCGACCGACGGACCGCGGTGGCAGGTGATCGCCCTGCACATCGGTTGACCATCCTTCGCCCGAAGCGGCGCGGCTAGGTCGGGTGCGCGCCGCGCGGTGGCGGACCACCGGTGAAGCGGGCCAGCACCGGGCCGACCGTCGCGACGATGAACACATAAGACATCGCCAGCGGCGCCAGACCCGGCATGGTGTCGCCGATCAGCCCGATGATGATCAGCGAGAACTCGGCCCGGGCTATGAGCGTGGTGCCGGCCCGCCACTGGCCGCGGCGCGCCACCCCGTCGCGGCGCGCGGCGAACACGCCGGTGGCGATTTTCGTGATGCTGGTAACGACAGCCAGCGCAATGCCGGCCGGCAGCACCGGAACCAGACTCTGCGGGTCGACCGCCACCCCGACACCGACGAAGAATATCGCCGCGAACAGATCCCGCAGCGGAGTCAGCACCCGCCGGGCGCGGTCCGCGGTTTCACCAGTCAACGTCAGGCCGACCAGAAAAGCGCCCACCGCAGCCGAGGCGTGCACGTACTCGGCCAGCGCCGCCACGATCAAGGTCAGGCCCAATACCCGCAGCAGCAGCTGCTCGGAGTCCGGGTGCCCGACCAGCCGTCCGACGTGGTGGCCCCAGCGCAACGACGCGGCGAACGCCAGAAAGAACGCGGAGACCGCGACGACCATGCCGCCCAGCGCCAGCAACCAGGTGCCGCCGGACGCCAGCACGGCGAACACTGGGAGATACGCAGCCATCGCGAAGTCCTCCAGCACCAGAACTGCCAGCACGGACGGCGTCTCCCGGTTGCCCAGCCGGTGCAGGTTCTCCAACAGCCGCGCGATCAGGCCCGACGACGACACGTAGGTGACTCCGGCCATCGCCAGGATGCCGATGGCGTTGAGACCCATCAGCCAGCCGGCGATCGCACCCGGCGTCGCGTTGAGCGCGATATCGACTGCTGCAGAGGGCAAGTGGTGGCGGAGGCTGCTGGCGAATTCCGGGGCGGAGAATTCCAGACCCAGCACCAGCAACAGCAGAACCACGCCGATGGGTGCGCCGGTGGAGATGAATTCATTTGCCGCAGTTACGGGGTCGATACCGCCGTCACCGAGCGCAAGTCCCGCCAGCAGGTATACCGGTATCGGCGACAGCGCGAAGCGGCGTGCCAGCGCGGCTAGCAGAGCGAGTGCGGTGAGAACGGCGCCCAATTGCAAGAGCAACGGCACCGTGAATTCCACAAATTCAGCCTTTTTCGATAAGGCGTTCGGCTTCGACGATACCGTCATGGGTGCCGATCACGATCAGCACGTCGTCGGCGTGCAGTCCCTCAGCGGGCGTGGGTGACGGAATGAGATTGTCGCCCCGCACAATTGCCACGATCGACGCGCCGGTGCGGGTGCGGGCCTGCGTCTCACCGAGCGAGCGGTCGACGAACGGGCTGCCGGCCGGCAGGCGGATCTGACGGGATTCGATGCCGGGCAGTTTCTTGGTCAATTCGGTGAACTTCTCAGCGATGCGAGGTGCGCCCAGTATCTGAGCGAAGGCGTCGGCCTCGTCGTCGGTCAGGTGCAGCAGCAGCAAGGCCTGGTCCGGGTCGTCGGGGGAATACTGGACGATCTCGAAGTCGCCGTCGCGCCGCCTGATCACGCCGACCAAGTCGCCGTCCTGGCTTTTGAACTCATAGCGCACGCCGATGCCGGGCAGCAGCGTTTCGTTGACGTCCATGCCCCTGATACTTGTCGTGCTTCAGCGTCGTTTCGCCGATTTGGGAGCTTTCGCTCCGCGACCCTGCCGCCGGGCGGCTTCCCGCCGTTCCCGCCGGGTGGTCCCGGCCTGCAGGCCGGCTGCCGCCTTGTGCCCATCGCCGCCATTGCGTTGCACCTGCGCTGAACCGTCTTCGGCAGGACCGGAGTAGGTGAGGGCCGGCGAATCATCGTCGATACCTTTGGCGCGCAATGTGTTCGACGCCGCATGACGCCCACCTGAACCGGCCGAACCGTGCTGTCCGGCGCCGGCCGCCGCAGCGGTCGCGAATTCCGCGAGCCCGTCCGGCTCGGCTACCGGGGCCACCTGCGGTGTGGGCACCGCTTCGACCGTCACGTTGAACAGGAAGCCGACCGACTCCTCCTTCAGACCCTCGAGCATGCCGACGAACATGTCGAAGCCTTCTCGTTGGTACTCCACCAACGGATCACGCTGGGCCATCGCGCGCAGGCCGATACCCTCCTTGAGGTAGTCCATCTCGTAGAGGTGCTCGCGCCACTTGCGGTCGATGACGTTGAGCAGGACGTTGCGTTCCAGCTGACGCATCGCCCCGTCACCGGCCAGCTGCTCGAGCTCCTCTTCGCGAGCGGTGTAAGCGCGTTCGGCGTCTTCGATCAACGCGTCGAGCAGTTCCTCGCGGGTCAGCTCGCCCGGCTCGCCGATTGCATCGGAGTCGATGCAGGTCCCTGTGGTCGATGCCGACCGGGTACAGCGTCTTCAGCGCGTCCCACAATTTCGGCAGGTCCCAGTCCTCGGCGTACCCCTCGGCCGTCGCACCGTTGACGTAGGCGATGATGACATCGCGGACCATGTCCAACGCCTGCTGCTTGAGGTTCTCGCCCTCCAGGATGCGCCGGCGCTCCTCGTAGATGACCTTGCGCTGCTGGTTCATCACCTCGTCGTATTTGAGGACGTTCTTGCGGACCTCGAAGTTCTGCTGCTCGACCTGAGTCTGGGCGCTCTTGATCGCGCGGGTCACCATCTTGGCTTCGATCGGCACGTCGTCAGGCAGGTTCAGCCGGGTCAGCAGCGACTCCAGCACGGCACCGTTGAACCGGCGCATCAACTCGTCACCCAGCGAGAGGTAGAAGCGCGATTCACCAGGGTCGCCCTGCCGCCCGGAGCGGCCGCGCAGCTGATTGTCGATACGTCGCGACTCGTGCCGCTCGGTGCCCAGCACGTAGAGCCCGCCGGCGTCGATCACTTCCTTGGCCTCGGCGGCGGCCTCTTCCTTCACCTTGGGCAGTTCCTCGTGCCAGGCCTGCTCGTAGTCCTCGGCGGTTTCCACCGGGTCCAGACCCTGTGAGCGCAGCCGCAGGTCGGTCAGGAAGTCGACGTTGCCGCCGAGCACGATGTCGGTACCGCGGCCGGCCATGTTGGTGGCGACGGTGATCGCGCCGCGGCGCCCCGCCTCGGCGATGATGCCGGCCTCCTGCTCGTGGTACTTGGCGTTGAGCACATTGTGCGGGATGCGTCGTTTGGTGAACTGCCGGGACAGGTATTCCGAGCGTTCGACGCTGGTGGTGCCGATCAGCACCGGCTGGCCCTTCTCGTAGCGCTCGGAGACGTCGTCGACGACGGCGATGTACTTGGCTTCCTCGGTCTTGTAGATGAGGTCGGACTGGTCGGTGCGGACCATCGGCTTGTTGGTGGGGATGGGGACCACGCCGAGCTTGTAGATCTCGTGCAGTTCCGCCGCCTCGGTCTGAGCGGTACCGGTCATGCCGGCCAATTTGTCGTAGAGCCGGAAGTAGTTCTGCAGCGTGATGGTGGCCAGCGTCTGGTTCTCTGCCTTGATCTCGACGTGCTCTTTGGCCTCGATGGCCTGGTGCATGCCCTCGTTGTAGCGGCGGCCGACGAGCACGCGGCCGGTGAACTCGTCGACGATGAGCACGTCGCCGTCGCGGACGATGTAGTCCTTGTCCCGCTGGAACAGCTCCTTGGCTTTGAGCGCATTGTTGAGGTAGCTGACCAGCGGCGAGTTGGCGGCCTCATAGAGGTTGTCGATCCCGAGCTGGTCTTCGACGAATTCGACGCCGAGCTCGTGCACCCCGACCGTGCGCTTGCGCAGGTCGACCTCGTAGTGCACGTCCTTTTCCATCAGCGGGGCCAGCCGGGAGAATTCGCTGTACCAGTTCGAGGCGCCGTCGGCGGGCCCGGAGATGATCAGCGGAGTGCGGGCCTCGTCGATCAGAATCGAGTCGACTTCGTCGACGATGCGCGAAGTTGTGCCCACGCTGCACCAGGTCTTCGAGCGTGTGCGCCATGTTGTCGCGCAGATAGTCGAAGCCGAACTCGTTGTTGGTGCCGTAGGTGATGTCGGCGGCGTAGGCGACGCGCCGCTCGTCGGGTGCCATCTGCGCCAGGATGACGCCGACATCGAGACCGAGGAATCGGTGCACCCGGCCCATCCACTCGCTGTCGCGTTTGGCGAGGTAGTCGTTGACGGTGACGATGTGCACGCCTTTGCCGCCGATGCCGTTGAGGTAGGCCGGCAGCACCGAAGTCAGAGTTTTGCCCTCACCGGTCTTCATCTCGGCGACGTTTCCGAAGTGCAGCGCCGCGGCGCCCATCACCTGCACGTCGAATGGCCGCTGGTCCAGCACGCGCCAGGCCGCTTCCCGGGCTACCGCGAAGGCTTCGGGCAGCAGGTCGTCGAGGCTTTCACCGCTGGCGTGCCGCTTCTGGAACTCCCCGGTCTTGGCGCGCAATTCCTCGTCGGTGAGCTTCTCGATGTCATCGGCCAAGGAATTGACGTAGTCAGCGACGCGCGCGAGACGCTTGACCATGCGACCTTCACCAAGGCGCAGCAACTTCGACAGCACAGCTATATCCCCTGTGGGTTAGACGGATCGTCAGCTTTCCTATCCTAGGTGACGAGCCTCTTTGACCGCCGAAAGTCGACGGGCTGTGCCGTTTCGCCCACAATCGCCCCGAAGAGTCGACGTTCGGCGGGTGCGCCGGGTCAGGCCAGCCGGATCAGGCCAGCCGGATCAGGCCGTAGTCGTAGGCGTGCCGGCGGTAGACGACCGATGGTCGATCGGTGTCCTTGTCGAAGAACAGGAAGAAGTCGTGACCGACCAGCTCCATCTCGTAGAGCGCGTCGTCGACTGACATCGGCTTGGTCGGGTGTTCCTTTGTGCGCACGATGCGCCCGGGCTGGTGATCGACGGCGTCGCGCTCAGGCGGGGCGGCTGGTTCCGGAGCTCCGTTCTGCTGTGGCGGCGGTGCGGCGGTTGCCTCGCAAAGCGACGTCGGAGTCTTATCGCCGTAGTGGACTTTGCGACGGTCCTTGACCCGGCGCAGCCGGTTCTCCAGTTTGGCCACCGCCGCTTCGAACGCGGCGTAGAAGCTGTCGGCGCAGGCTTCTCCGCGAATCACCGGTCCGCGGCCGCGCACGGTGATTTCCACGCGTTGGCAGGATTTGCGCTGGCGACGGTTGGGGGCGTGTTTGAGTTCGACGTCGAAAAGATGAATGGAGCGGTCGAGCCGCTCTAAGCGGGCGAGTTTCTGCGAGACGTAGATGCGGTAGTGATCGGGAATTTCGACGTTGCGGCCCTTGACGACGACTTCGGCTTTCAGTGTCGGTTCGGCCTGCTCGTCGGTGTCGGCCAGCAGCTGGCCTGAATCCACGGTTTCGGTCGACATACTTGGCAACTCGTTTCTGTCGCATCGCACGCGTTCGGCGTGCCCGGCTGTTGATTGCACGCGCCGACGGGTTCACAGGAATTTGGCGCAGTCCGCCCGCCGGTGCAAGGTGTCGAGAACTCACCCCCTACCGCTATCGGTGACTCGGTGCCTCGATGAGGGGCGACCGCCGTGGGTGCTCACGGTTGCTTGTCCCCGAAGGTAACCCGTGTTCACCTGTATGTGCCAGTACTTTCGTGTACCCGTTGCGAGTTCTTCACGTACCGGCGACGGCTTCTCGCCGGTTCAGGCGTGGGCAAGACTGAGCACGGCGGCCACTCGGACGCCGGCCGATTCCAACGTCCGAACCGACTCGTGCGCCGTCGCGCCGGTGGTGACGATGTCGTCGACGAGAAGCACCTCGTGACTAATCGGCCTTCGGCGGCGTCGCAGCAGTACTGCGCCCGCGAGGTTGCGCTCGCGGGCGGCGCTGCCCAGTCGTGCCGAGTCACGCGCGAAGGCCTTGAGCTTGAGGGCGTCGACGACGTCGATATCGGGATGCTTGGCCACCGCCGCTCGGACCATTCGGCTGACGGGATCACCGCCGCGGCGCCGCGCCGCCGACCGACGCGTCGGGGCCGGGACGATGGTCAGCGGGACGTCGACCATGCCCCAGGCGAGCATGCGGTGGATGCCCACCGCCAATGCCAGCGACAGTGGCGCGACGAGGTCGGTGCGCCCGTGTTCTTTCACAGCGATAACGGCTTCGCGACGGGCGCCGGCGTAGCGGCCGAGGGCGAACACCGGCACGCCCGGATCGACGCGCGGGTTGACGACGTGCGGCTCGTCGGCGGCCACGGCCAGTTCCTTGGCGCAGACCTCACACCAACGGGTGGACGGCGCGCCGCAGCCGCCGCATTCCAGCGGCAGGATCAGGTCAAGCACGGGTGCAGTTTGGCGTCGGGGGGTGACAACCCAGTGCGCAGTGATTCGCCTCGCAGGCCTGGGCGGCGCCGATGCACTTCAATGAACTATCGCCCATAGCTGTCATTGGTTGCAGTTACGAAGTTGCACTCTATCGCCGATGCCTGGTTCTTCCGTGGCTCGGTAGTCAAACACTCACGCGGTGAACAATGGTCAGGCGAAAGCATTATCGCCCGAGCCGTTACAAGGAGCGCTTATGATTCTGGCGAGGTAGATTGTGACAAAATACTTGCAGGAAAGCCTCGCTGCAGTTGAATTTCCAGTTCGTCGTATGAAAGTGTGAGGATTCTGTTATAAGGTTGGATTCCGCCGGCGAAGGCGATAAAATACACCGCCGGATCGGATTGCAACATGTACTTCGCCCGATCGCTTGCAATCGGAATCTTTACGACTTGCTCATCGAGACCGTCCGCCCGCCACGACCTCGCGATCGACTCCATGTGGCACTCCACCCGTAGATTCGAGACTGTCTTGTAGATTATGTATTTACCAGCGTCCTCAAACCGCGAAAATTCCACCTCAGGCATTTCGACCGCGGCGTTACGGTGTTCACTGGACGCACGCAACACGTAAAAGGCGCCTACATCGGAAGCTTCGATGACATATGCGCTCCACTCCGGGTATGGGTAGCCTCTGCGAAAGTACAGCTTACCATTTTCCCAGTCCGGTTCATCTGGCGAAGAACCCGAATTCCCGGTTAGGTGGTATATACGCCGCCACCGTCGGTACCGGCCGATTAATTCCAGCACTGACTGGTCAGTCGGATTAAGGCTTGTGCTCATTCGCCTCCCTTCTTTTCGAGCTCACCTCGACGGCACCAGGCCAGGCCGTTCATCGCCCGGCAGATCTAATTCAATGATCATGCCTTCATCCAGAAGGCTCTCGACCGGTACCTCCAGCCCCGTCGTTCGATCGATGACAACCCACTGCTCCCCTCCTCCCGGCTGGCCGAATGCGGCCTTGGCGGGGCCGTGCTGCACAACCCAATCCTCATCAGGTGGGACTGGTTCACCGGTGCTCTCGAAACGGTGGTATTGAGAAGCCAGACCAGGAGGAGTTGCCCGTTCCCGAAGTGGAGCGCCTTCCGGCGACATATACGCGCCGCCGTTAGGTCCGACGCGGTCAAGGCGCATACCGACTGGCAGGTGGTCTGATTCTGCCGGTATGCCTGCGAAACCGTTGTTCGGCGCTTGGGTGTCCCAATCCCAACGCGGTTCACCGTTGCGGCCGGGAACGGTGAACTCCCGCGTGAATTGCTCAGCATTACGGCCGGCTAGCGGGTCGTAGCGGTCAAGTAGCCCGGACGGGACGCCGCCTTCTGCAAGCCTCGCGATCTCAGATCCAGGCTGTGCGGCAATTTCTAACGCATCACCTGCGGGCAGCGGATAGTCGAGCCCAGGCATCTTCGGCTCAGGCGCAGGTGAGAAATGCTCGCCGCCGTGCGGCTGCTCACCGCTCGGGCCACCATCGTCCGGTTCATGCGGCCCGCCGCCCGCACCCGGTCCGGGCGGATCCTCGGCGTCTTTCGGTCCGTGCGGCGCGACGCCGCTGGGCTTCCCGGAGCCCGGCGATGCCTCAGAGACAGATGGCGCGGCTGCCGGCTCCCCGGCCTCGGGCTTACCCGCCGCTGGAAGCGTCGGAGGCTTCGGCTCGACCGGACTGTGCGGCACTCCGACCGGCGGTTCGCCCGGCTTGGCCGGTGGCAACGGTATTGGCTTGCCGCCAGGCGTGGTGAGATCACCCTTCGGCAGGTCGCGGCCAACTTCGTCGAGGTTCTTGGTGAGGTCACCGGCCACCTTGCCGATCCCGCTCATCGACTCGGTGGCCCGACCGAGATCACCGACCGCACCAGCCGCGCGTCCCCCGAGAGCCGCCGCGTCGGCGCCTTCTTCGGCAGCCCGCGCACCGGCGGCCGCGGTCTTGGCGCCGGCACCAGCCTCTCCTACCCCGGGAACAAACAGCGATCCGACGTCGAAGATGTTTTCGCCGAGTCCCAATCCCGGCCTGTCGGTGCGCCAATCATCGGCGTGCACGAGCTCTTTGATTGTGTCCAAGAACTTCTGCGGATGCAGTGGCGCCAGTTCAGGATCGGCATAGAACAGCGTCTTGCCCAGACCCTTCCAGGCGTCTGCCGAGCCTTGCGGATCGTAGATCGCCCGCAACGGATTGAGTTGTTCGAGGCCCTGTTCCATACCTACGGCACCTTTGATGATGCCCTCTTGCATGTTGGTGACTGTGTCGAACGCGGTTGCCACGGCATTGCCGACTTCGTCGCCCAGGAAATGGGTCAGCTCCTTTCGCGCCCATTTCTCCAGGCTCACGATCGCGCCGTCCAGGATCCCCATCCCCTGCTTGATCGCTTGCGTGCGCGCGTCGGCCTCCCGTTTCATGTTGTGCAGCACGGCTTTGATGTCGTTGGCGATCGTCTTCAGTTCCTCGAGGCCGTCGCCTTCGAAGACCGCGACCACCTCGTGCCACACGCCTGACACCGAGCCCAGCCGGTGCAGAAGATCGCGAATGCCGTCCTGCGCGTGCTGCACCTCGCCGGCGAAACCGTCCAACTCGCCGGCAAGTTTGCCGCATTCAGCGCCGATCGTGGACGAACTGCTTCCCAGCTTCGACAAAGCGCTGCGGATCAACCCGTTTTCCGGCATCACTTGCGCCCCGACCACCGAGGTCGGGCCACCCAAAGCGTCGTTGACGGCGTTGAACGCAGCGCCGAGTGTGCGCCACGACGCCGCGGCCGTGCGCAGTCCCGCCGGATCACCGTTGGGCCAGAGGCTGCCCACAAACATTTCGACCAGCGCCCATAACGCCGGGGCGGGCACCCCAGGTCCCAGCGTCCAAGGGGCCCCGGGCGCGTTGAAGACCGCAGGCTGTGCCGGCGTCGGAAGGACCGCTGCGCCGCCGCCCAGCGTCGAGGCCGCTTCGGCTTTGGAGTAGTTGACGGCCGAGGCCTCGATCATGAATCCGAGCTTGCGGCACGCGTTGACTGCAGCAGCTGCGGCTTTCTGCAGGTTCTTTGCCGCGTCCTGGTAGGCCAGACCGAACATCTCACCGGCCAGGTCCTGACCCGTGTTGACTCCGAAGCTGAACGTCAACGAGCCGATCGCGGCAGCCAACCCGTCGCCGACGGAGATCACCGTTGAGCCCGCACCGTCGAGGGCCGCAGGGTCGACCGTCAGCGGCGCCATCAGCTCACGACCACATGTCGAGGTTCTTCGCCATCGCACCGGTGTAGTTGGCATGCGCTGTCCTGCCCGCGGACTGCAGCTGGGTCAGGGCCTCACGCATCATCGCCTCGCCTTGAGTCCAGCGCCGGTGGGCCTCGGCGTGTGCCGTCGCGGCCTCCCCCGTCCACGTCAAGTGCAGATTCTTGACCAGCGACTCGATCTCCTCGAGTAGCGCCTCCGAATACCGCTGAAACTCGCCCATCTGTTGTACGGCCTCAGCCAGGTGCTCGGGATCGACTCGGAATGCGTCAGCCATCGTCCACCGCCCGCAGCACCGCAGCAGCAGCAGTTTCGTTGCGCTCGAATTCCCTACCGGCCTGACCGACGAGCTTGGCCAGAATCGACAGCGCCGATTCCACCTCAGTCGCGCCCTGTTGCCAGTGCTGCCAGATCGCCGAATAAGCTCCCCCGGCGCGGCCCTGCCAGCCACCTAACATCTCACCGACTTGACCGTTGAGTTCGTCGAGTCGTTGCTGCAGGAATTCGGCAGCACTGGAAAGAGATTGGTCGAACCCGGCCATCACGGCCGGATCGACCTGCAACCTCGAATTGTCCTTCGCCGCCACGTCAGCAACCTAACGACCAGCGCTGCTCACCACAATTCACCCGGGCAGCACCGGTACCGCGCCGGCCGCTGCGAAAGCTTCTACTGGCGCCCAACCCTGCTCGTTCTCAGCCGCCGAGCCCGAGAGCTGCAGCACACCGCGCGGATCGGACACATACACCGTCGACGAATTGGCAGCGATCGCCGACAGCGGGATCAACAAACCCCGGCTTGGCGCATCGGAGTTGACGCCGTCGAGGTTCACATAGGACACCGGATGCTGCGGATCGGTGCGGGTCACCGCGACGTCGTCGTCGGTTCGCCACGCCAGCGACACCACCGAGGAGCCCAGCCCGAACCCCAGCCGGCGCGGAAAGGTCAGCGCAAACTGCCCCGCCTGTGTCTGTTCGACGCTGGCGAGGATGACGCGTCCCTCGATCACCATCGCCGCACGCGTCCCGTCACGGGAGAGCTGCAGGTCGTTGATCACCCCGGGAAACCGGGTGGACACCGCGCTCGAATCGACCGGAATCCGGGTGGGCTGCCCGGATGCGGGCTCCTCGATGGCGCGAAGCACATTGGCTCCGTCGACCACCACCCACACCGTGTCGTCAAGCGACCAGCTCGGCCGCGAAATCCAGTGCCCGTCGGCCGACTGCACCGCCGCACCGCCGACATCACCGATCCACAGTGACGCCGCCATGTCCGGGCCACCCGGCTGCAACGTCACCACCGACGCCACCCGCTGCCCACTGCGCGACAGCGCCGCCGACGTCTGATCGCGCATGGCACCGAACTGGCCTGCTACCGCTGTCGCATGCTGGCCATCCAGCGCCATCAACGACCCGCCGATCAGTGCATGCACACCGGCGCCGGCGCCGTCGGCCACCCCGGGATCGGTGGCGGCTACATCGGAAGTGGTCCACCCGTCGCTGAATCTGTCGTCGAGCGCGACGCCGTCCGCGTTGATCACGTACGGCCCCTTGATGTCAGCCCGGGCCAACGTCCAAATGATCTGCGCCGCAGCGAGTTGCCTGCTGTGCGGATCGGTGGTCGCGAGGTCCTCCAGATCTATTCGCGCTCCGCCGTATCCGCGCCCGACACCGCTCTTGCCGCCGTCGGCGCGGGTAACCGGGCCACGCAGCCGCAACGGCGAAGTCAGGAGATTGCGAACAGCTTTCGCTATCTCCGGGCGCGGCCCGGCGATCAACTTCGACACCAACTCGGTGGCAAGGTGGTCGGGATCGGACACCGCGACGTACCGCGGATCAGGAACGACGGTCTTTCCGGTCGGGTCGGCGAAATACAGCGTGTTGCGTTTATACGTTGCCTGAAACTGCTGCCAGTCCAGGAAAACCCCGTTGGGCAGGTGATCGATGCGCCACCCGCCCGGTGTGTCGACCAACTCGATTGAACCTGGGTCTGGAAGCATCCCATCGGCGGTCTCGAAGACGCCCATATCCGACAGCGAACCCAGGATGTCGGCGCGCATCGTGACCGAAACCCTCTCGGCACTCCGGGTTTCGACGAATACCACGTGGTCGATCAGCAGCGCGCTACCAGCGTCGTCCCACGCATCGGACCCCGACTGGGTGAGGAACTGTCGCGCCGCCAGATGCCGGTTTGCCGGATCGGCGGTGGCTTTGAGGAACTCCCGCAGTACCACGTCGGGATCCATACCCGGTGTCGGTTCTGGCAGGTTCGACGGCGCCGCCCGCGCGATGGTGCCGACGGCCTGCGGCGCCGACGAACTCGGCACGCCTGCACAGCCGGAGAGCAGCGTCACCACACCGAACAACAGCACCGCCAGCCGGCGCATCAGGCACCCCGCTCGGCGGGCTCGCGTTGGCGTGACAGGCGTTCTTTGCGTTCGGCGGTGAAGGGTTTCATCGGCAGCGGGCTGGTCGTCACCTTGTGACCGCGCACCATGGGAAGAGTCAGCCGGAAGCACGCACCGCTGCCCGGTTCACCCCACGCCTCGAGGCGACCCTGGTGTAGACGTGCATCCTCGACACTGATCGCCAGGCCCAGACCGGTGCCCCCTGAACGGCGCACCCGCGACGGGTCGGAACGCCAGAACCGGCTGAACACCAGCTTCTCTTCGCCGGGCCGCAGACCCACCCCGTAGTCGCGCACCGTTACCGCGACGGTGTCCTCGTCCGCGGCCATCCGGATCCGAACCGGTTTGCGCTCGGCGTGGTCGATGGCGTTGGCGATCAGATTGCGCAGTATCCGCTCCACCCGGCGGGCATCCACTTCGGCGATCAGCTCCTCGGGCGGCATGTCGACCAGCAGCTCGATGCCGGCTTCCTCGGCGAGATGGCCGACGTTGCCCAGCGCGCTGTTGACCGTCGACCGCAAGTCGACCGCCTCTACGGACAACTCGGCGACACCGGCGTCGTGCCGCGAGATCTCCAGCAGATCGTTGAGCAAGGACTCGAACCGGTCCAGCTCGTTGACCATCAACTCGGTGGACCGCCGCAACGTCGGGTCAAGGTCCTCGCTGTGGTCGTAGATCAGGTCGGCGGCCATGCGCACCGTCGTCAATGGTGTGCGCAGTTCGTGGCTCACGTCAGAAGTGAAGCGGCGCTGCAGATTACCGAACTCCTCAAGCTGGGTGATCTGCCGCGACAGGCTTTCCGCCATGTCGTTGAACGACACCGCCAGCCGTGCCATGTCGTCTTCACCGCGAACCGGCATCCGCTCGGACAGGTGACCTTCGGCGAACCGTTCGGCGATCCGCGAGGCTGAGCGCACCGGCACCACCACCTGACGTGAAACCAGCAGCGCGATTCCGGCCAACAGCACCAGCAGAACAACCCCACCGGTGGCCATGGTGCCGCGGACCAACGCGATGGTGCTGGCCTCGCTGGCCAGCGGAAAGACAAGGTAGAGCTCCAGGTTCGTCACCCGCGACGACGTTGGAGTGCCGATGATCAGCGCCGAGCCGGAAAAGCTGTCGGTTCGGACGGTGGCGTACTGGTAACTCACCTGACCGGCTTTCACGAAGTCCCGCAGCGTCGAGGGGATCTGGTTGACCGGACCGACCGCCGTCGCAGCCCGCGGGCCGTCACCGGGCACAACCAGCACCGCGTCGAACGTGCCGGCCAGACCCGCTCCCGAGGACGCCTCGGTCTTGGACGTCAACGTGTTGCGGGCCAATTGCAGGCTGCTGTCGAGCGAACGAGCCTCCTCACCGCTGACGATCCCGCTCACGGTGGTGCGCGCCCGTTCGATCTGCTCCGTGGCGGCGTGAACCTTGATGTCGAGGACCCGGTTGGTGACCTGGCTGGTCAGCACAAAGCCCAGCACCACGATCACCGCAAAGGAAAGGCCGATCGTAAGTACGACCACCCGCAGCTGCAACGAGCGGCGCCAAGCAGTGCCCACTACCCGGCTCAACGCGCTCATACCGCTGGCCATCGGGCCGGAGCGCCCCCAGCGACCCCGCATGCGCCGCCTCGAGCCCCACATCACCAGCGCCGCTTCTCCTCACCGCGACGCGCGCAATAGGCGCCGGCTGCGCGGGTTCTTCCCATCGCTTCGTTCCGCATTGTCGCCCGAGGCTACGGAGGTCCGGCTTTGTAACCCACTCCTCGAACGGTCAGCACAACGGTCGGGTTCTCCGGGTCCTTCTCGACTTTGGCCCGCAGACGCTGGACATGCACATTCACCAAGCGGGTGTCTGCCGGGTGGCGGTATCCCCACACCTGTTCAAGCAGCACATCACGAGTAAACACCTGCCGCGGTTTGCGCGCCAACGCCACCAGCAAGTCGAACTCCAGCGGCGTCAGCGAAATCTGCTCCCCGTTGCGGGTTACCTTATGGGCGGGCACGTCAATCTCGACATCGGCGATCGACAGCATCTCGGCGGGCTCGTCGTCGTTGCGCCGCAGCCGCGCACGCACCCGGGCGACCAACTCCTTCGGCTTGAACGGCTTCATCACGTAGTCGTCGGCGCCCGACTCCAAGCCCAGCACCACGTCGACGGTGTCGGTTTTGGCGGTCAGCATCACAATCGGCACACCGGAATCCGCCCGCAGCACCCGGCACACATCGATGCCGTTCATGCCCGGCAACATCAGGTCGAGCAACACCAGATCGGGACGCAGCTCGCGCACGGCGGTCAGCGCCTGGCTGCCGTCGCCGATGACTGCCGTGTCGAAACCCTCACCGCGCAGCACGATGGTGAGCATCTCGGCCAGCGAAGCGTCGTCATCGACGACGAGAATCCTTTGCCTCATGGTGTCCATGGTGTCACCACACCGGGACAAAACCCGGTTACCACACGGTGTTTCTTGTGGTAAAGCCGACTGGTCACCAGTCAGAGGTCAGCGTCGCGGCCAGGTCACCGGCTTCGACGTCGGCGCCGACCACCTCCCAGCGCCCGCCCCAGGCCGCGGCCGCCAGCCCGGCGTACACCGCGCCGGTGCGCTGCTGCAGCCCGTCGTCGCGCTCGTAGGCGTCGCGCGCCCGGCCCGCCTCCACACTTGCCCGATGACGTGCGCGCTGCCCGGCCAGCTCGGCTGAAATACTCAGCAGCACTTGACAATCCGGTAAGGCGAGGCCCATGCGCTCGATACTCCATCTCATACACCCAGGACACCACCTCGCCGGTCGCGTCCTGGCCCAGGCGGGCTGCACTATATGCGGCGTTGGAGGCCACGTAGCGGTCCAGGATGACCACGTCGTACTGGCCGCTGAGTGCTTCGATCTCGGCCCGGGCGCCCGCGCGGTCCAAGGCGAACAGCATCGCCATCGCATACACCGACGACGCGAGGTCGCCGTGTCGGCCGTGCAGCGCTTCGCTCGCCACGTCAGCGGCGATCGACTGCCCGTAGCGCGGAAACGCCAGGGTGACGACGGACTTCCCGGCTGCCATGAGCGCGGCGGTCAAGCCGCTGGACAAGGTGCGCTTGCCCGCGCCGTCGACACCTTCGATCGCGATCAGCACGCCGCAAGCAGCGTCGCTCAGTAGCGGTAGTGATCCGGCTTGTACGGACCGTCGACGTCGACGCCGATGTACTCGGCCTGCTCTTTGCTCAGCTTCGTCAACTCGCCGCCGAGTGCCGCGACGTGTACCCGGGCCACCTTCTCGTCGAGGTGTTTGGGCAGCCGGTACACCTCGTTGTCGTACTCGTCGTTCTTGGTCCACAGCTCGATCTGGGCGATGACCTGGTTGGAGAAGCTGTTGCTCATCACGAACGACGGGTGCCCGGTGGCGTTGCCCAGGTTCAGCAGCCGGCCCTCGGAGAGCAGGATGATCGACTTCCCGGTGTCCGGGAAGGTCCACACGTCGACCTGCGGGCGGATGTTGGTCTTGGTGGCGCCGGACTTCTCCAGCCTGGCGACCTGGATCTCGTTGTCGAAGTGGCCGATGTTGCCCAGGATCGCCTTATCCTTCATCGCCCGCATGTGCTCGAGGGTGATGATGTCCTTGTTGCCGGTGGTGGTGATGATGATGTCGGCCTCGCCGATGACGTCTTCGACCCGCTTGACGTCGTGGCCTTCCATCAGCGCCTGCAACGCATTGATCGGGTCGATTTCGGTGACGGTGACCCGTGCGCCCTGGCCGGCCAGCGACTCCACGGAGCCCTTCCCGACGTCACCGTAGCCGCACACCAGCGCTTTCTTTCCGCCGATCAGCACGTCGGTGCCGCGGTTGATCCCGTCGATCAGGGAGTGCCGGCAGCCGTACTTGTTGTCGAACTTCGACTTGGTCACCGAGTCGTTGACGTTGATCGCCGGGAAGGCCAGGTCGCCTGCCGCGGCGAACTGGTAGAGCCGCAGCACGCCGGTGGTGGTCTCCTCGGCTGACGCCCTTGATCGACTCGGCGATTTCGTCCACTTGTCCTTGTCGGTCTCGAAGCGCCTGCGCAGCAATTCGAGGAAGACCCTGTGCTCCGTCGAGTCGTCCTCCTCGGCTGGTGGGCACCACACCCGCCTTCTCGTATTGCGCGCCGCGCAGCACCAGCATGGTGGCGTCACCGCCGTCGTCGAGAATCATGTTGGCCGGCTCGTCGGGCCAGGTCAGCGTCTGCTCGGCGGCCCACCAGTACTCCTCGAGCGTTTCGCCTTTCCAGGCGAAGACCGGCACGCCCTTGGGTTCCTCGGCGGTGCCGTTCGGGCCGACGACGACGGCCGCGGCGGCGTGGTCCTGGGTGGAGAAGATGTTGCACGAAGCCCACCGGACCTGCGCGCCCAGCGCGACCAGGGTTTCGATGAGCACCGCAGTCTGCACCGTCATGTGCAGCGAACCGGAGATGCGCGCGCCTTTGAGCGGCTGCACGTCGTGATACTCGCGGCGCAGCGACATCAGGCCGGGCATTTCGTGTTCGGAGAGCTCGATGTCCCGGCGACCGTAGTCGGCCAGCGACAGGTCGGCCACCTTGAATTCGATGCCGTTACGGACGTCGGCGGTCAACTATTCTTCGGTCGTCGTCATGTGCAGGCTCAATCCTTCGTCAGTTCAACTAGTTAGCTTGCTTATACATTAGTCCTGGCGCAGCGGTGCCCCGACGCCCGGGTCAATCGGACTCTTCCCAGACACCGTAGCGTTCCGCTGCCGGCGTCATCAGCCGCGCCAGATCGGCGGCGACGTCGTGATCAGCCTCGGGCGGCATCGACACGTAGCTCATGGCCAGGCGCACGATCGCCCTGGCCAGTATGCCCGCGTCCGCCTCGCTGGCTTTGACCCAGCTGTCCATGAACGAATTGGTCAACCGCTGCGAACAACGGGTGATGATAGGGCCGCTGTCGGTGGTGATCAGCTGCAGCAGGTCGGGTTTCGCCGACCCGGTCAGCAGCGAGATCACCAACGGGTCGGCGGCCGACTCGGCGAAGAAGGCCCGGAAGCCCTGCGAGGAAGGCGGCATAGATGTCGCCGACGTTGGAGTAGATCGGCGCCGTCGACCAGGCTGGCCAGCCGGTCGGCCAGCCGCAGCGCGTAGCCCTGAGCCAGCCCCTGCCGGGATCCGAATTCGTTGTAGATGGTCTGCCTGCTGACGCCGGCGGCACGGGCGACGTCAGCGAGTGTGACGGCCGACCAGTCGCGACTGCGCAACAGCTCGCGCATGGCGTCGAGAATCGAATCGCGCAGCAGGGCCCGGGACGCCTCGGCGTAGGGAACCCGCTTGACCGGCGCGACACTAAAGCTCATTCGCCTGCTCCTCCTCATCGCTGCTCGCATCGTCGACGGCGCGGTTCATTGCGCCGCTCCTCCTCATCGCTACGCTCTGCATCGTCGCCGGCGGCTCACGGACGCGCGACTTCCGCCATCTCGAAGTCTGACTTCGCCGCGCCGCAGTCGGGGCAGCTCCAGTCATCCGGAATGTCATCCCAGCGGGTGCCGGCAGCGATGCCGTCTTCCGGCCAGCCGACGGCCTCGTCGTACTCAAAGCCACACTGGATGCAACGGAACAGCTTGTAGTCCATCTTCACTCCTGATCTGCGGATTTGCTCACGCCGCCGCGTAGCGGGCCAGCACGTGCCTGCCGGCGGCGCGGATGCACGTTGACTCGGGTGATGTCACCGCCGTAGTGCGCGAGCACCCGACGGTCCATGACCCTGCGCCACAGCGGTGGGACGTAGGCCAGCGTGATCATGGACGCGTAACCGCTGGGCAGGTTGGGCGAGCCGTCGATGCTGCGCAGCGTCTGGTAACGCCGAGTCGGATTGGCGTGATGATCGCTGTGCCGCTGCAGGTGATACAGGAAGAGGTTGGTCACGATGTGGTCGGAGTTCCAGCTGTGCTCGTGCGTGCAACGCTCGTACCGCCCGCTGGCCGTCTTCTGCCGCAGCAGTCCGTAGTGCTCGAGGTAATTGACCGTCTCCAACAGCGAAAAGCCGTACACCGCTTGGATGATCACGAAGGGGATCAGCGCCGGGCCGAACACCGCGACCAGCACGCCCCACAGCACCACGGACAACAACCAGGCGTTGAGCACGTCGTTATCCCAGTAGTTCTTCGGGTGCCAGGGATTCTTGTTCAGTCGGCGCTGACGCTGCGTTTCCAGCCGCCAGGCGGAACGCAGGCTGCCGAATACGCTGCGCGGCAGGAACTCCCAGAAAGATTCACCGAAGCGCGCCGACGCCGGATCTTCCGGCGTCGCCACCCGCACGTGATGCCCGCGGTTGTGCTCGACGTAGAAATGGCCGTAGCAGCTTTGCGCCAGGGTGATCTTGGACAGCCACCGCTCCAAGGAGGCCTTCTTGTGACCCATCTCGTGCGCGGTGTTGATGCCGACTCCGCCCAGCGTGCCGACCGACAGCGCCAGACCGATCTTCGCCGGCCAGCTCGAGCGCCCCGGGGTAGCCGAGCCAACCGAGGTCGGCCGCGGTGAACAGGTAAGCCCCGAGGATGACGCTGAGGTATTGGCACGGAATGTAGATGTAGGTGCAGTAACGGTAGTACTTGTCGTTTTCCAGACGCTCCATCACCTCGTCGGGCGGATTCTGTCCGTCCGGTCCGTATCGCAGATCGAGCAAAGGCAGCACCAGATAAGTCAGTGATCGGCCCGATCCAGAACAGCACTTGAGAGGCGGTCTGCCAGCCTGCGCGGTTCAGACCCCACACGATCGGCACGATCACCAGCAACGCGCCGGGCGCGATGAGCCCCATCAGCCAGAGGTGACGCTTCCTGTCCCGCCAGGTTTCGGCGGCAAGTCGTGTCTGTGCTCATCCTGCCCAACTCTTCCGTGATCGACTCGTTCCACTGGACAATACCGTTTGCCACGTCCGCTGTCTAGACACGAAGGCTGATTTGTAAAGCTGACTACGACCGGCTCAGGTCCGGGCTGGCCAGACTCTCGGCTTCACTTGCGGCTGCACGGCTGGCCACCAGCGAATGGCGCCGTCCGTAGCCGAGGTAGATGGCCGTTCCCAGTGCCATCCACACGACGAACCGAATCCAGGTCACCCCGGTGAGATTGAGCATCAGCCACAGGCAGGCCCCGCACCGACGCGACCGGAAGCGCCGGCACCCACGGCGCCTGGAAACCACGCGGCAGGTCCGGACGGGTCCGGCGCAGCACAATCACTCCCGCCGACACCAGGACGAACGCGAACAATGTCCCGACGTTCACCATCTCTTCGAGCTTGTCCATCGGAAACAGCGACGCAGTCACCGCGACCGCCACGGCGACCAGCACTGTGAGGCGCACCGGCGTGCCTCGCGCGCCGGTCTTGGCCAACTGCCTCGGCAGCAACCCGTCGCGCGACATCGCGAACAAGACCCGGCACTGGCCGAGCATCAGCACCATCACCACCGTCGTCAGGCCGGCGAGCGCGCCGACGGAGATGATGCCGCTGGCCCAATGCACGCCGTTGGCGGTGAATGCGGTAGCCAAGTTCGCTTGAACGCCGTCAGGAGTGTCCCGCAGCTTGGTGTAAGGCACCATCCCCGAGAGCACGATCGAGACCGCGACATAGAGGAACGTGACGATTCCCAGCGTCGCGAAGATGCCGCGCGGCAAATCGCGTTGCGGATGCCTGGTCTCCTCGGCCATGGTCGCGACGATGTCGAACCCGATGAACGCGAAGAATACGATCGACGCCCCGGCCAGCACGCCGTACCAGCCGTAATGGCTGCTGTGCGCGCCGGTCAGCAGCGAGAGCACCGACTGGTCGACGCCGTGAGCCGGCACGGTCGGCTTCCGGCGGCGGAATGAACGGTGAATAGTTTGCCGTCTTGACGTAGAAGGCGCCGACGATCACCACCAGCAGCACCACCGAGACCTTGATCGCGGTCACGACCGCGGAGAATCGGGACGACAGCTTGGTGCCCAGCGCCAGCAGGGTTGCCACCACCGCGACGATCAGCAGCGCACCCCAGTCCAATCTGAACGAGCCGACAGCCAGCGTGCCACGGGCGAACGGGAACACCGTGCCCAGATACGTCGACCAGCTTTTGGCGACTACTGCGGCACCGATCGCCAACTCCAGGACGAGGTTCCAGCCGATGGTCCAAGCCCAGAATTCACCGAACGTCGCGTAGGAGAAGGTGTAGGCGCTGCCGGCCACCGGAACCGTCGAGGAAAACTCGGCGTAGCACAGCGCCGCCAAACCGCAGGTGGCGGCGGCGATCAAGAAAGAAACCCAGATCGCCGGGCCGGTGACGTCGCCCGCGGTCGATGCGGTGACGGTGAAGATGCCGGCCCCGATCACCACCGACACCCCGAAGATGGCCAGATCCCACCAGTGCAGCTCCTTGCGCAACCGGGTGGCCGGCTCGTCGGTGTCGGCGATCGACTGCTCAACCGTCTTGACGCGCCGCCTACCGGCCATGCGACCGTTCCCTCCTCGTTTGACGGCAATGTAGCGGGTACTCTGCCGGAAATGCATGAGCGCGGGGAAGAAGCGGTGGGGAACTCCCGTCAACACGCGGTAGTCATCGGAGCCAGTATCGGCGGGCTGTGCGCCGCGCGCGTGCTTTCCGACTTCTACGAGCGGGTCACCATCTTCGAGCGTGACGAGCTGCCGAGTACGCCGGACAACCGCACGGCCGTGCCGCAGGGCCGGCACCTGCACCTGCTGATGGCACGCGGCGCAGAAGAGTTCGATGGGCTGTTTCCGGGAATTCTCGACGAGATGGTGGCCGCCGGAGTTCCGATCCTGGAGAACCGACCGGACTGCATCTACTTCGGCGCCGCCGGTCATGTGCTCGGTACCACCCACCGGCTGCAGGACGAGTTCACCGCCTACGTTCCGAGCCGCCCGCATCTGGAATGGCAGATCCGGCGCCGGGTTGCGGCCATCGACGAACGTCGAGATCCGCCCTGGCTCCGTGCGCGAACCGCTTTTCGACGCCCGCGCTCAGCGGGTCACCGGGGTGCTGCTCGACTCACCCGACGCCGCCGAACCCCAGCAGGTCGACGCCGACCTGGTCGTCGACGCAGCAGGCCGCGGCACCAGACTGCCGGTCTGGCTGGAGAAGTGGGGTTTCGAGCGGCCACGCGAGGACACCGTCGACGTCGGGATCGGCTACGCGTCACAGCAGACTGCGCATCCCCGACGGTCTCATCAAACAGAAGGTCGTCGTCGCCGGAGCCTCCCGCGAGCAGCCGCATGGGACTCGGCATGCTCTGCTACGAGGACGGCATCTGGGTGCTGACGACGTACGGGGTGGGCAAAGTCGAGCCGCCACAAACCTTCGCCGAGATGCGGGTGCTGGCCGAGAAGCTGTTGCCGGAAGATCTGGCCGCCGCCATCGCGCAGGCCGAGCCGTTCGGCGATGTCGCATTCCACAAATATCCGATGACTCGGTGGCGCCGTTACGACAAATTGGACCGCTTCCCCGCCGGGATCGTGCCGTTGGGCGACGCGGTGGCCAGCTTCGACCCGACCTACGGGCAGGGTATGACGATGACGTCGCTGCAGGCCGGGCATCTGCGCCGGGCGCTGCAGTCGGCCCCGGACGATCCGGCCGCGCGTACTCAACCGGGCCACCGCAAAAACCACTTATCCGGTATGGGTGATGAACACGATCGGCGACTTCACCTTCCATCACGCCGCCGGGGACGCAGCCGTGGTGGTACCGGCCGGTCGGAAGCCTGTTCGACCAGTTCCTCGGCGCAGCCGAGACGCGATCCCGTTCTCGCCGAATGGTTCTTGCGCCGGTTCAGCCTGCTCGACAGCCTCTATATGACGCCGTCGCCGGCTCTGGTCGGCCGCACGATCAAGCACAACATGCGGCTGTGGCTCGGCGAACGCCGGGAGCTGCGGCGGGAGCGCCGGCAGTCACGACGAAAGCTGCAAGCTTCCTCAGCAGCGAGGTAGTTCACAAACCCACAGTGGCGCGGAACAGCCGCGCCGGCTCCCGCGCAAGCAGCCGGATCGGGCCGTCGTCTGCGCCCACCCAGGCGGCCGTTCCGCAGTTCAGCTGAAGCGTCTTGGCCTTTCCGTGCACGCTCGACGCACCCTCGATACACAGCAAAATCTGCGGACCGTCGTGCCGCGAGGGGGCGTCGACCTCATGGCCCAGGTTTTCACCGTCGAGTGTCAGTATCGATCCGGCGAATTCTTCTGCCGGCGTATCGAATACGAGGTTAATGCCGTCGCGGTGAGTGGGCGGCCGAAGCTGCGCCTCGGTGGTCGGCGTGAAGTCGAGCACCCGCAGCAGCTCTGGTACGTCGACGTGTTTGGGTGTCAGCCCCCCGCGTAAGACGTTGTCGGAGTTGGCCATCACTTCGACAGCGACGCCGCGCAGATAGGTGTGCAGGTTGCCTGCCGGCAGGAAGATCGCCTCCCCTGGCGCCAGGGTGATCCGGTTCAGCAGCAGCGACGCCAGCACACCTGCGTCACCCGGATATCTTTCACCCAGTTCCAGCACCGTTCGGGCTTCCGCGGCGAATTCGGTTGCACCACTGGTCATGTAGTCGATGGCGCCGTCGAGCACCGCGGGCACCAGCACGTCGATATGCGGCTGGGGCGCGGTGATCCATGTGGTGAACAGCGCACGCAGACCGTCGGCGTCGGTCTGGTCGTTCAGCAAGCCGATGTAGGAGTCGAGTTCGGCGACGCCCAGCGCCCGCAGCAGCTCGATCGTCCGCGCCGCCGGCCGGAAGCCGGTCAGCGCCTCGAACGGCTGCAAGGCGACCAGCAACTCGGGCTTGTGGCTGGCGTCGCGGTAGTTGCGCACCGGTGAGGTGACCGGGATGCAGAGTTTCTCCTCCCGCAGATACCCCTCGGCCGCCTGCTTCCTGCTCGGATGGGCCTGCAGCGACAACGGCTCGTCGGCCGCCAGCACCTTGACCAGGAACGGCAGCGAATCACCGAACCGCGAGCGCGCCGCCGAGCCAAGCTGCCCGTCCGGGTCGGCGATCAGAGTCTGCAGTAGCGAGACTTCACCGTCGTCGGTTTCGAGGCGGGCCGGATCCTGCGGATGCGCGCCCAGCCATAGCTCGGCTTCGGGGTGAGCTGCCGGCACCGGCCGGCCGGTGAACTCAGCGATGGCGGTGCGCGATCCCCAGGCGTATGTCCGTATCGCTCCCCGTAGCAGTTCCACGGTCGTAGTTATCCCCGTACCAGTCGCACGTAAACGGCGGCCATCTCCAGCCGAACGGCCAATATTGCCAGTTGGTGGTCGGCCCGCCGCGCGCTGGCCGGGTTCGACTCCGAAGGCGGGGCCTCGGTCAGTTCCGGCACGTCCGCGGCGCCGATCAGCTCAACGTCGGACAGCCCGGCGATCCGGGCGCCCAACGCGGGCCGTTCGGCGGCCAATGCCAGCGCGAACACCCGCAGCCGCTCGGGCAGCGGGCCGTCGATCTCCTCGTCGTGAAACAGTGTGTCGGCCGGGTCGCCGAGCGCGGCGGATCCCCGCAATGCCAGCAAGGCGTCCGAAAGCCCGCTGGCCGCGGCGACCTGATGGCTGACCCGCAACAGGACCGACGAACCATGCCTGGCCAGCGTCAAGGTGGCCGCACAGTCACCGGCCAGCACGACTCGACGCCCGGACATCCGCTGGGCGAGGGCCTTGGCCGGATTGGTGAACACTTCACGGCCCGCACTGTTGCGCAGCGCCTCGTCGTCCAGGTCGTCGGCGAGTACCGCCAGGTCGGTCTGCAGCCCGGCATCGACGCTGTGCAGGACCGCCAGCCCGGCAGCAAGGTAGCGGGACAGCTGGAATTCATCGGGCACGCGGACCCGCGGTTCGAGCACCGCCACCCGACCGGCCGTCGCGTCCCGCAGCGGGCCCTCGAAAGGCGCCGCGACGACGACGCGCGCGCCGCGGCGAACCCCGGTCGCGGCGGCGTCCACCAGCGCAGGGTCACCGGCGTCAGCACCGGCGACGACAAGGACGTCGAGCGCCCCGATCCACGGCGGCGCCTCGGCGGCGACCACTATCGGTTCGGCCGCCAGCCCGCCCAACGCAGCGGCGAGCATCGCACCGGCCGTCCCGGCGGTACCACGGCCGGCCACCCACACCACCGTGCGCGGCCGGTCCTGGCCGAGCACCGGGTCCAACGCACCTTCATCCAGCGCGGCCGCCGTGGACCGCACCTGGGCACCGGCCGTCGACGCCGAGCGCAGCAGGGCTTCGCGATCCGCGGCGATCAGACCGTCGGTGTCGTCGATGTCGATGGTGGCGCCAAGCGCACTCATGCGAGTGCGCCAGACGGCTGCATTCCGACCGCAGCGATCTCGGCGCTGACCTGCTGCACCATCGCGTCGACGTCTGCTGTGCTGCGGCCCTCCACATTGAGCCGCAGCAACGGTTCGGTGTTGGAGCTGCGCAGATTGAACCAGCTGCCCTCACCGAGATCCACTGTCACGCCGTCGAGGTGGTCGATGGAGTGGATGCGGTTGCCGAAAGACTTCAGCACCGCGTCCACGCACGACGCCGCGTCGTGCACGGTGAAGTTGATTTCTCCGGATGACTCGTAGCGCTGGTAGTCGGCGGTGAGTTCAGACAGCGGTCGCTGCTGCTCGCCGAGTGCGGCCAGCACGTAGAGCGCGGCCAGCATCCCGGAGTCGGCGCCCCAGAAGTCGCGGAAGTAGTAGTGCGCCGAGTGTTCCCCACCGAAGATCGCGCCGGTTTCGGCCATCAGCGCCTTGATGTAGGAGTGCCCGACGCGGGAGCGCACCGGTGTGCCGCCGCGCTCGGCGACCAGTTCGGGCACGGCCCGCGAGGTGATCAGGTTGTGAATCACCGTCGCGCCGATCTCCCGGTTCAGTTCCCGCGCCGCGACCAGCCCAGTCACCGCGGACGGCGACACCGGCCGGCCGCGCTCATCGACCACGAAGCAGCGATCAGCGTCGCCGTCGAACGCCAGCCCGATGTCAGCACCGACGGCGCAAACGTGCTCCTGCAAGTCGACCAGGTTCGCCGGGTCGAGGGGGTTGGCCTCGTGGTGGGGAAACGAGCCGTCAAGCTCGAAATACAACGGCAGCAAGGTGATCGAGTCGATCACGCCGAGCACGGCTGGAGCCGTGTGGCCGGCCATCCCATTACCGGCGTCGACGGCCACCCGCAGCGGACGCGATCCGGACAGGTCGACCAGCGATTGCAGATACGTTCCGTAGTCGACCAGCACATCCTGGTCTGACACCGTTCCCGGTGGCCCGTCGTAACCGGGGACGCCGGCGATCAGGTCGTCGCGGATAGCGCCCAGGCCGGTGTCCTGACCCACCGGTTTGGCGCCCGCGCGGCACAACTTGATCCCGTTGTAGGCGGCCGGGTTGTGGCTGGCGGTGAACATCGCGCCCGGGCTTTGCAACGATCCGGAGGCGAAATACAACTGGTCGGTCGAGGACAGACCGATCCGCACCACATCAAGCCCCTGAGCGGTCACCCCGGTCGCGAAGGCGGCCGCCAGCGCCGGGGAGCTGTCCCGCATGTCGTAGCCGATGGCGACCCGGCGCGCGCCCTCGTCGCGCATCAGCCGGGCAAATGCTGCGCCGCAGTCCGCGGCCAGCGACTCGTCGATCTCGGCGCCCACCACGCCACGCACGTCATAGGCCTTGACGACCTGGTGGACAGCCGCTGCCGGCCGAGACATCACAGGGCTCCTGACGCAGAGGTTCTCTTGGTCGTCAGCCTAGCTGTCGGCGCCGGATATTTAGGTCGGGAGATCCGGTAACACCCTCAGATGACCGCGCCGACGCCCGTTACCGGTGGGGCGGTGCGGACTCGGCGCGAAGGCGCCGTTGCTGGAGACCGTGGCGGGTGCGAGGTCGGTTGCGAGGTCGGTTGCACAGCCCGGATCGGAGAAGCTGTTGACCGGCGCACGGACGGCGACTCGCTCGCGGCCCTCACGCACCGCGTCGGCCAGTGCGATCAGGTCGTCGTCCTCTGGCGGTAAGACGAATTCACCCGCGTGACGCACCAGCTGCCAGTTGCGGGGCGCGGTGATCCGGCTGGCGTGACTGACGCACAGGTCCCAGGAATGCGGCTCGCTCGCGGTGGCCAGCGGCCCCACCACCGCGGTCGAGTCGGAGTAGACGAACGTCAACGTCGCCACCGCGTAGTGCGGACACCCGGGCCGGCAGCAGCGACGGGGAACATTCACGTTCGCGAGGCTATCGCGGGGAAACGTCGCCGCAGCGGCGGACACGCGCATTGCGGTGGCCCGCGATGTCCAACCGTTACCATCGCCGAGTGGGCGGTTCGCGCAGCTACCGAGGTGGCCAGTCGGTCCGCAGGTCGGCTTCGCGGCGCGGTCGTGACATGCGCGGCCCGCTGCTCCCGCCGACGGTGCCGGGTTGGCGCAGCCGCGCCGAAAGATTCGACATGGCGGTGCTGGAGGCCTACGAGCCGATCGAACGGCGCTGGCAGGAGCGGGTGTCGGGGCTGGATGTGGCGGTCGACGAGATCCCGCGCATTGCGGCCAAAGATCCTGACAGTGTGCAGTGGCCGCCCGAAGTGGTCGCCGACGGCCCGATCGCGTTGGCCCGGCTGATACCTGCTGGCGTCGATGTCCGCGGCAACGCTACCCGGGCCCGGATTGTGCTGTTCCGCAAGCCCATCGAGCGGCGGGCGAAGGACACCGTCGAACTCGCCGAGCTGCTGCACGAGGTGCTGGTGGCTCAGGTCGCGACATACCTGGACGTGGAGCCTTCGGTGATCGACCCGACGCTCGACGACGAATAGGTCGCGGCCGGCTTGCTGGAAATCCCTAGATGATGCCGCGCTTGAGGCGGCGGCGCTCGCGCTCTGAGAGGCCGCCCCAGATGCCGAAGCGCTCGTCGTGCGCCAGGGCGTACTCAAGGCACTCCGAGCGGACCTCGCAACCGAGGCAGATCTTCTTGGCCTCGCGGGTCGAGCCGCCCTTTTCGGGGAAGAACGCTTCGGGGTCGGTTTGCGCGCACAGTGCGCGGTCCTGCCACTGGTCACTAGGGACCGGCTCCGGCTCGAATTCCGGTGTGACAGTGGGAGTGAGAACCAAGCTCAAGTGGGGACGGGTGACCGTCCCGGGCAACGGAGCCGCCGCAATGGCGGCGGTGTGTGCTATGCCCCCCACTACGCCCCGCAAGTGTTCAAAAGACATCGGCCTGCCTTCCTGACCTGGATCGATGATTGTGAATGTCGCCCGCTGTTTTAATGTGTGCCGTGCGGTCATTCTCGATTCGAACATATGATCGAATCTCGGTCTGCGACACCGAATCCGGCCGGCTAACCTAGAAATGACACTGCTGTGATTACACACGCGTGAGCATCCCTGGTCAAGCGTTGGAACGAAATTGAATATCATGTCGTGACCGGATTTTTACGTCACTGCAGCAGTTGCGGTTCCGGCGTGTCGGTCACAGCAGTCTCTTCTGCAACTTGACCGTTGACCGGCCGCATCCGCCTCGGCCGCGCGTAGGGTCGTGCGATGTGAAGGTCACCGTTCTGGTCGGCGGCGTCGGCGGCGCCCGGTTCCTGCTGGGAGTGCAGCGGCTTCTGGGCCTCGGGCAGTTCTCGCCCACACCCGAGACCGCCGCCGACGAACACCAACTGACCGCAATCGTCAACATCGGCGACGACGCCTGGATGCACGGCGTTCGCATCTGTCCCGATCTTGACACCTGCATGTACACCCTCGGCGGCGGTGTCGACCTGCAGCGCGGCTGGGGACACCGCGACGAAACGTGGCATGCCAAAGAAGAATTGGCGCGCTACGGCGTCCAGCCCGACTGGTTCCAGCTGGGCGACCGCGACCTGGCCACCCATCTGGTGCGAACCCAGATGCTGCGCGCCGGTTACCCGCTCACCCAGATCACCGCCGCGCTCTGTGATCGCTGGCAGCCGGGTGCCGCACTGCTGCCCGCCAGCGACGACCGCTGTGAAACCCACGTCGTTATCACCGATCCCGCCGACGGCACTCGGCGGGCGATCCACTTCCAGGAGTGGTGGGTGCGCTACCGGGCTCAAGTCCCCACCCACAGCTTCGCATTCATCGGCGCCGAAACGTCCGTCGCCACAGGCGAAGTGCTGCAGGCGATCGACGAGGCGGACGTCATCTTCTTCGCGCCCTCGAACCCGGTCGTGAGCATCGGCGCAATACTGGCAATCCCCGGCATTCGATCCGCGCTTCGGTCGGCGACCGCCCCGATTGTGGGCTACTCTCCGATCATCGCCGGAAAACCGTTGCGCGGTATGGCCGACGAGTGCTTGTCGGTGATCGGTGTCGAGTCGACTTCCGAAGCGGTGGGCCGATATCACGGAGCCCGCTGCGACACCGGACTGCTGGACTGCTGGTTGATCAGCGACGGTGACCGCGCGGACATCGACGGAGTTGCGGTGCACTCGATACCGCTGCTGATGACCGACCCGGATGCCACCGCAGCGATGGTCAGCGCGGGCTTGAAGCTGGCCGGGATCGCGGCATGATTGCCGTCAACGACCACGGGACCGCCTCGGCGGTCGAAATTCATCCGGTGCAAGGGCTTCCGGAGTTTCGGCCCGGTGACGACTTGGCCGCGGCTATCGCTGCATGCGCGCCGTGGCTGCTCGACGGTGACGTGGTGGTAGTCACCAGCAAGGTGGTCTCCAAGTGCGAGGGCCGCCTGGTGTCCGCGCCGCAGGAAGCCGAGGCCCGAGACGAGTTGCGGCGCAGCCTTATCGACGCCGAGGCTGTCCGGGTGCTGGCCCGCAAAGGCCGGACGCTGATCACTGAGAACCGGATCGGACTCGTGCAGGCCGCCGCCGGAGTGGACGGCTCCAACGTCGATATCGCCGAATTGGCTCTCCTGCCGGAGGATCCAGACGCCAGCGCCGCCATCCTGCGCGCGAGTCTGCGTGACCGCCTGGGTGTCACGGTGGCCGTGGTCATCACCGACACGATGGGCCGCGCCTGGCGCAACGGCCAGACCGACGCGGCGGTCGGCTCTGCCGGCCTTGCGGTGCTGCACGGATACGCCGGTGCCCTCGATCAGCACGGCAACGAATTGCTGGTCACGGAGATTGCCGTCGCCGACGAGGTGGCGGCGGCGGCCGACCTGGTCAAAGGCAAGCTGACCGCCGTGCCGGTCGCAGTGCTACGCGGACTGCGCCACCACGACGACGGATCGACGGCGCGTCAGTTGGTGCGCGGCGGCACCGACGACCTGTTCTGGCTGGGCACCGCCGAAGCGCTCGACATGGGCCGCAGGCAAGCGCAACTCCTGCGCCGGTCCATCCGCCAGTTCAGCGACCAACCGGTGCCCGCCGACCTCGTCGAGGCCGCCGTCGCCGAAGCGTTGACGGCACCGGCCCCACACCACACCCGGCCGGTCCGCTTCGTGTGGCTGCGGACCGCCGAGACCCGTGGCCGGCTGCTCGACCGTATGCGCGACAAGTGGCGAGCCGACCTGACCGGTGACGGTAAACCCGCCGACGCGGTCGAGCGGCGGGTGGCCCGCGGCCAAATCCTTTACGAAGCACCTGAAGTTGTCATCCCGTTCCTGGTGCCCGACGGAGCACACACCTATCCCGACGCGGCACGAACGCAGGCCGAGCACACCATGTTCACCGTCGCGGTCGGCGCAGCCGTCCAGGCCCTGCTGGTGGCGCTGGCGGTGCGCGGGGTGGGCAGCTGCTGGATCGGCTCGACCATCTTCGCCGCGGACCTGGTCAACGCGGAGCTGGAGCTGCCAGCAGAATGGGAGCCGTTGGGCTCCATCGCAATCGGTTACCCGCGCGAGTCTGCGCAGGAACCGCGTCCACCGGCGCCGTTGGACGGCCTGCTGGTCGTCAAGTGAGCGTGCGGGAGTCGGCGATCGCCGTCCTGACCGACTGGCAGGCACCCACTCCGGCGCAGGATTCGCTTCGGCATGCGGTCCTGGCGTTCGTGCAGGCTCGCAGCGACGCGTGCCGACGGGATTGCGCGCCCGGTCATGTCACCGCTTCCACGTTGGTGGTCAATCCGGCCGGGCAGGTCCTGTTGACATTGCATCCCCGGCTGGGCCGCTGGGTGCAACTGGGTGGGCACTGCGAAGACACCGACGATGACATCCTCGCGGCGGCGCTGCGGGAAGCGACTGAGGAGTCCGGAGTTGACGGGCTGCGCATGGATCCCCACCTGGTCGCGGTGCACGTCCATCCGGTCACCTGCTCGTTGGGTGTGCCGACCCGTCACCTCGACTTGCAGTTCGTCGCGCACGCCCCCGCCGACGCCGCGTTCACCGTCAGCCGCGAATCGGTGGACTTGCGCTGGTGGCCGCCCGACGCGCTGCCCGACGGCGCCGACGATGCGCTGGCTTATCTTGTGGCGCAGGCGATTCAGACGTCGGAGCTGTAGCGGATCCCGCCGTCGGGCAGAGTCACCCCCGGCCACACCCGCGCACCACGCAGCAGTTCGCAACGAGCGCCGATGTCGGCACCGTCACCGATGACCCCGTCGCGGATCAGTGCCCGCGGGCCGATCCGGGCACCGAAGCCGATGATCGACCGTTCGATGACGCAGCCGGCCTCGACGCGGACGCCGTCGAAGATCACCGCGCCGTCCAATCGGGTACCCGGCCCGATCTCGGCGCCGCGCCCGACGACGGTGCCGCCGATCAACAGAGCTCCCGGCGAGACGGCAGCACCGTCGTGCACCAAGTGCTCGCCACGGTGACCTCGCAGCGCCGGCGACGGCGCGATGCCGCGCACCAGATCAGCTGAGCCGCGAACGAAATCCTCCGGGGTGCCCATGTCCCGCCAGTAGGTTGCGTCCACATAGCCGCAGACCTTGACACCCTCAGACAGCAACGCCGGGAAAATCTCCCGCTCGACGGAAACCTCGCGGCCGCTCGGTATGCGGTCGATGATCTCCCGCGCGAAGACATAGCAGCCGGCGTTGATCTGATCGGTCGGCGGGTCCTGCGTCTTCTCCAGGAAAGCCGTGACCACCCCTTCGTCGGTGGGCACGCAGCCGAACGCTCGCGGGTCGGACACCCGGGTCAGGTGCAGCGTGAGATCGGCCTGATGGCTGCGGTGGTGCTCGAGCAACGAAAGCAGATCGGCGCCGGACAGCACGTCGCCGTTGAACACCATCACGGTGTCGTGCCGCAGGTGCGACGCGACGTTGGCGATGCCGCCACCGGTGCCCAGCGGCCGTTCCTCGGTGACGTAGTCGATCTGCAGGCCGAGCTTGGAGCCGTCACCGAACTCGGCCTCGAACACCGCCGGCTGGTAGGAGGTGCCCAGGATGACGTGGTGGATGCCGGCCGCGGCGATCCGTGACAGCAGGTGGGTGAGGAACGGCAGCCCGGCGGTCGGCAACATCGGCTTGGGCGCCGACAACGTCAGTGGCCGAAGTCGGGTGCCCGCACCGCCGACCAGCACCACCGCGTCGACGTCGGGTCGCGTCACCGGGCCCGCCGCCTTCCTGCCGATCGCCGTCGCTCACCGCGCACCATCAAACGAGCGCGTACAGCCAAGCCGGCTCGCATCGCCCACCGCAGCGGCGCGCGCCGCCAGCCGGAGTGCCGGTCGGCGAGGAATATATAGGTGCTCCGGTGGTGGGCGGTCAGGTTGTGCCCGGGTTCGCGCCTGGTGGCGTGGCCCTTGTGGTGCAGCACTTCAGCGGACGGGACGTAGACGTTGAGCCAGCCGGCTCTCTGCAACCGGTCGCCTAGGTCGACATCCTCGAAGTACATGAAGTAGCGCTCGTCGAAGCCGCCGACCTGATCGAACGCCGCCCGGCGGATCAGCAGGCAGGACCCGGACAGCCAGCCGACCGGCCGCTCGCTGAGCTCCAGCCGTTCCTGCCGGTAAGCCAGCGACCACGGGTTGTTCCGCCACGTCGGACCCAGCACCGCGTGCATGCCGCCGCGAACGAGGCTCGGCAGATGCCGCGCCGAGGGGTACACCGCGCCGTCCGGCTCCCGGATCAGCGGACCCAGCGCCGCCGCCCGCGGCCACCGGTCGGCAGCCTCGAGCAGGGCGTCGATGCTGCCGGGTCCCCACTGCACGTCCGGATTGGCCACCACGACCCACTCGTCGGCGGACCCGCCGTCCCGGGTGAGCTCGGCGACCGCCCGGTTGATCGCGGTGCCATAGCCGAGGTTGGCACCGGTGGCGAACAGCCGCACGTTGGGATAGCGCTCGACGGCGGCCTGTGGTGTGCCGTCGGTGGAACCGTTGTCGGCCATCAGCACCTGCACCGGGCGCTCGGTGGCCATCGGCAGGGAAGCCAGAAAGCGGTCGAGGTGCGGGCCCGGCGAATAGGTCACCGTCACCACCGGCAGGACGTCACTCACGCGTTGAGGGTAACGGCCCGGCGCGCAAAGCCTCCGCAAGCGCGTCCCGCCACGGGCGCATCGGCGACAGACCGGCCTCGACGGACTGCCGAGAGGACAGCGCGGAATAGGCGGGCCGGCGCGCGGGGCGGCGATGACGGGCGCTGTCCACCGGCCGGACCCGCTGCGGGTCGGCACCGGTGCCTTCGAACACCGCACGGGCCAGCTCGAACCGGGTGACGGCACCGGAGTTCGCGGCGTGCATCAGGCGGCTGCGCACCCGCCGGTCGGCCACCTGCAGCAGCGCCTCGGCCAGATCCATGGCGTAGGTCGGCGACCCGGTCTGATCGTCGACCACCTCGACGGCGCCGGAGCCGGCCGCCAGCCGGCGCATGACCGCGACGAAGTCCGTGCCGCCGAATCCGGTGTACACCCAGGCCGTCCGCACCACGGTCGCCTCCGGCGACGCGGCCAGCACGGCCAGCTCACCTGCACGCTTGCTGCGGCCGTAGACGCTCAGCGGCTCGGCGGGGTCGTCAGGTTCGTAGGGACGCGGTGACGACCTGTCGAAGTTGCCGCTGAAGACGTAGTCGGTGGAGATGTGCACAAACCGGGCGCCGGCCTGCGCACAGGTTCGGGCCAGCAGTTCAGGACCGGCGGCGTTGACCGCGTAGGCGGCTTGCTCGTCACTTTCGGCCCCGTCCACATCGGTGTAGGCCGCGCAGTTGATCACCACGTCGTCGCGGTCGATGGTGCTTTTGGCGGTGTCCGCGTCGGTGATATCCCACTGCGCCGACGTCAGCGCCAGCACGTCGCGGCCCTGCCGGGCGCTCGCTGCGCTCAGAGCAGCGCCGACCTGCCCACCGGCGCCGGTGATCACAATCCTGCCGGCGGTGACGGACACGGACATAAGCTACCCGGCAAATCGGCGGGTCAGAAGTAGTCTCAAGTGATGCCTGCGCAACGTGTGACTCGTGTGATTGCGACTGTCGCGGCCGTCGTGGTCGTCCTCGGCACCGGGGTGGCGTGGAGCAAAGTCCGGTCCTTCGAGGACGGGATCTACCACATGTTCGCCCCTTCGCTCGGGCAGGGCGGCGACGACGGCGCGATCGACATCCTGCTGGTCGGTATGGACAGCCGCGCCGACGCCCACGGCAACCCGTTGAGCTCCGAAGAGCTGGCGACGTTGCGGGCCGGCGACGACGTGTCGACCAACACCGACACCATCATCCTGGTCCGCATCCCCAACAACGGCCGGTCGGCCACCGCCATCTCCGTTCCCCGCGACTCCTACGTCCAGGCGCCGGGACTGGGCAAGACCAAGATCAACGGCGTCTACGGCCAGGTCAAGGAAACCAAACGGGTCAGCCTGGTGGAGTCCGGCGTGTCGCTCGATGAGGCAGAGGCCCGCGGCACCGAAGCCGGCCGCGAGGCGCTGATCAAGACGGTCGCCGAGCTGACCGGGGTGACCGTGGACCACTACGCCGAGGTAGGGCTTCTGGGCTTCGCGCTCATCACCGACGCGCTCGGCGGCGTCAATGTGTGCCTCAAAGAGCCGGTCTTCGAACCGATGTCGGGTGCCGACTTCCCGGCGGGCTGGCAACGGCTCAACGGTCCGCAGGCGCTCAGTTTCGTGCGGCAACGCCATGACCTGCCGCGCGGCGACCTCGACCGGGTGGTGCGGCAGCAGGCGGTGATGGCAGCGCTGGCGCACCAGGTCATCTCGGCCAAGACACTGTCCAGTCCGACCCGGCTGGACCGGCTGCAGCAGGCGATTCAACGCTCGGTCGTGCTGTCGTCGGGCTGGGACATCGTCGATTTCATGAAGCAGCTGGAGAACCTGGCCGGCGGAAAGATCGCCTTTGCCACCATCCCGGTGCTCGACGAGGCCGGCTGGAGCGACGACGGCATGCAAAGCGTCGTGCGGATCGATCCTGGGCAGGTTCAGCAGTGGGTCGCCGGCCTGCTGCACAACCAGGACGAGGGCAAGATCGAGCAACTCGCGTACACGCCGGAGAAAACCACCGCCGACGTGGTCAACGACACCGACATCAACGGTCTGGCGACCGCGGTCTCAGAAGTGCTGACAGGCAAAGGGTTTCACGTCGGCGCCGTCGGCAACAACGACACCGGCCACGTCAAGGGCAGCCAGGTGCAAGCGGCGAGGGCCGACGACATGGGTGCGCAAGCGGTTGCCAAAGATCTCGGCGGCCTGCCCGTGATCGCCAACGCAGCGCTACCTCCGGCATCGGTGCGGGTGGTGCTGGCCGGTGACTACAGTGGCCCCGGCTCGGGCCTGGGGGGCGGCGGCTCGACAATGCCGGCCAGCTCGCTGGGCTCCGGCACCTCCGACTCAGCAACTGCCCCGGGGGACGCTCCCCCGCCGTCGCCGATCCTCACCGCAGGCTCCGACAAGCCCGAGTGCGTCAACTGAGTCTGACGTGACGACCGTGCCGGCGACGATGCAGAGCGAAGCGATGAGGAGGAGCGGCACATACAAACCGTGCCGGCGACGATGCAGAGCGAAGCGATGAGGAGGAGCGGCACATACAAACCCTGAGCGCAGCGGTCCTGGACCCGATGCTGCGCGCCGATCCGGTAGGTCCGCGCATCACCTACTACGACGACGCCTCCGGCGAGCGCATCGAGTTGTCCGCGGTGACGTTGGCCAATTGGGCCGCCAAGACCGGCAACCTGTTGCGTGACGAGTTGGGCGCCGGGGCATCCAGCCGCGTCGCGGTGCTGCTGCCTGCGCACTGGCAGACCGCGGCGGTGCTGCTCGGAGTCTGGTGGATCGGTGCCGAGGTCGTGCTCGAGGGCACGGCCGACGTCGCCTTGTGCACCGCTGCCCGGCTGGCCGAGGCAGACGATGCCGTCGGCACAGGCGAGGTGGCGGTGCTGTCGCTGGACCCGTTCGGCCGGCCCGTCGCTGACCTGCCGATCGGCGTCACCGACTATGCGACCGCGGTGCGGGTGCACGGCGACCAGATCGTCCCCGAGCGCCTACCCGGGCCGGCGCTGACCGGGCGATCCGTCGACGATGTGCTGGCCGCGTGCGCGCAGTCGGCTCAGGCCAGGGGTTTGACGGCGAGCGACCGCGTGCTGTCCACCACGGCCTGGCCCGGACCCGACGAACTGGTCGACGGCCTGCTGTCGATTCTGGCGGCGGGCGCGTCGCTGGTGCAGGTGGCCAATGCCGACCCCAAGCTGCTGTCGCGGCGCATCGAGACCGAGAAGGTCACCCGGGTGCTTTAAATCGCCACAAATACATGTTGGTATGGCAATACATCTATGTTAACGTCGGCATCTTGCATCCCCCCGGAAGGAAGGCTTGGCCGATGGCAGTCCAAGGGCTATTCGTGAAGGCGGCCGGCACGGTGGTGACCGGGTTGGTCGGGGTGACCGCCTATGAGGCGGTACGGAAAGCGTGGGTGAAAGCGCCGGTGCACGAGACCGCGGTGACCGCCGCGGAGTGGGGTCTGCGCGGCACCCGCCGGGCCGAGGAGGCCGCCGAGTCGGCCCGGCTGAAGCTGGCCGACGTGATGTCCGAGGCCCGTGAACGTGTCGGCGAAGAGGCGCCCACTCCCGCGATCGCCGATGTCGACCTGCACGAACACTGATCTGCTCGTCGTTTCCGACGCCGCCGGCCGGATGCGCGTCCGGGTTCCCTGGATGCGCGCCGATTCCCGCCGCGCGGTCGCGGTCGAAGAGGCGGTCGACCGCCAGCTCGGCGTGCGGGTGGTGCACGCCTATCCGCTGACCGGATCGGTCGTGGTGTGGTATTCGCCGAAGCGTTGTGACCGCGCCGCGGTGCTGGCGGCCATCGACGAAGCGGCCCATGTCGCCGCTGATCTGATTCCCGCACGCGCGCCGCACTCCACGGAGATCCGCAACACCGACGTGCTGCGCATGGTCATCGGCGGTGCGGCGCTGGCACTGCTGGGTGTGCGCCGTTATGTGTTCGCGCGTCCGCCGCTGCTGGGTCCGACCGGCCGGCTCGCGGCGACCGGGGTCACCGTGTTCACCGGATATCCATTCCTGCGCGGCGCGCTGACGATCGCTGCGCTCCGGCCGCGCCGGCACCGACGCTCTGGTCTCGGCCGCGACCGTGGCCAGCTTGGTGCTTCGCGAGAACGTGGTGGCGCTGACGGTGCTGTGGCTGCTCAACATCGGCGAGTATCTGCAAGACCTGACCCTGCGGCGAACCCGGCGGGCCATCTCCGACCTGCTGCGCGGAACCCAGGACAGCGCCTGGATCCGCCTCACCGAAGGGCCCGAAGCGGGCACCGAGATTCAGGTGCCGATCGACACCTTGCAGATCGGGGACAAGGTCGTGGTCCACGATCACGTCGCCCTCCCCGTCGACGGCGAGGTGGTCGACGGCGATGCGGTGGTCGACCAGTCCGCGATCACCGGAGAAACGCTGCCGGTCAGCATCGTCGTCGGGGCGCGGGTGCACGCCGGTTCGGTGGTGGTGCGCGGACGCCTGGTGGTGCAGGCCAGCGCGGTCGGAAACCAGACCACCATCGGCCGCATCATCTCCCGCGTCGAAGAGGCCCAGCACGACCGGGCACCGATACAGACCGTCGGCGAGAACTTCTCCCGTCGCTTCGTTCCGACATCGTTCATCGTCTCCGCGATCACTTTGCTGTTGACCCGAGACGTGCGGCGCGCCATGACCATGCTGCTGGTCGCCTGCCCGTGCGCGGTCGGACTGGCGACGCCGACCGCGATCAGCGCAGCGATCGGCAACGGCGCCCGCCGGGGCATCCTCATCAAGGGCGGCTCGCACCTGGAACAGGCGGGCCGGGTCGACGCCATCGTCTTCGACAAGACCGGCACCCTGACTGCCGGGCGCCCGGTGGTAACCAATATCGTTGCGATGCACCCTGATTGGCAGCCCGAGCAGATTCTCGCCTATGCGGCGAGCTCGGAGATCCACTCCCGACATCCGCTGGCCGAAGCCGTCATCCGCTCGACCGAAGAACGCCGCATCACCATCCCGCCGCACGAGGAGTGCGAAGTGCTGGTCGGCCTCGGCATGCGGACCTGGGCCGACGGTCGGACCCTGCTGCTGGGCAGCCCCTCGCTGCTGAACGGCGAGAACGTCACGGTGTCCCCGGAAGCGGCGAAGTGGGTCGACAAGCTGCGACGGCAGGCCGAGACGCCGTTGCTGCTGGCCGTCGACGGCACGCTGGTCGGACTGATCAGCCTGCGCGACGAGGTACGACCCGAAGCACCCGAAGTTGTGAAGAAGCTGCGCGCCAACGGCGTTCGTCGCATCGTCATGCTGACCGGTGACCATCCCGAGATCGCCGAGGTGGTTGCCGGCGAACTCGGCATCGACGAGTGGCGCGCTGAGGTGCTTCCCGAAGACAAACTGCAGGTGGTCCGCGAGCTGCAGAGCCAGGGACACGTCGTCGGGATGGTCGGCGACGGCATCAACGACGCTCCCGCGCTGGCCGCCGCGGACATCGGGATCGCGATGGGACTCGCCGGAACCGACGTTGCCGTCGAGACCGCCGACGTCGCGCTGGCCAACGACGACCTGAACCGCCTGTTGGATGTGGGCGATCTGGGTGCGCGGGCGGTCGAGGTGATCCGGGAGAACTACGGCATGTCGATCGCGGTCAACGCGGCGGGCTTGCTGATCGGTGCGGGCGGTGCGTTGTCACCGGTGCTTGCGGCGATCCTGCACAACGCTTCGTCGGTTGCCGTCGTCGCGAACAGCTCTCGGCTGATCCGTTACCGGTTGGATTGAGCCGGCGAATCCGGCGTCCTCGGCCGCTTCGGCCGAGCTGCCCCACCACGTTTGCCCCAACGTCGTCGGTCAGCAGCCGCAGTCTTTGCCTCGCCAGGAGCGCACACCTTGCCAGACCGCTGCGCCTGCGATGCCCATACCGATCAGCGGGTCGAACCACCAGCAACCAGGCCGGGCGGCGGTGACGGCCAAGCCGACCAGCACCGCCGCGGCCTGCGCGCCGCACAGGTAATTCTGCGTGCCTTCGCCCGCGGTGGCCGCCGAACTCAACCGCTCGGCCAGCCTGTGCTTGGTCCGGCCCAGCAGCGGCATCAACACCAGGGCTGCCGCGGTCAGCACGATGCCGGTCACCGACGTCTCCGCGTGATGCTGGTCGAGCAGGTCGCGGACCGATTCGGCGCCGATGTAGGGGGCGGTCAACCAGAACGACAGCGCCACGCCGCGCTGCGCGCGGCGCTCGGCGACCTCGGACAGCGTTCGCGAGCCGGTGAAACGCCAAATCACCATCGCACTGGCCAAGCCTTCCGGCGCGCTGCCCAAGGCCCACCCCGTCAACGCGATGGACCCGACGGCCAAGCCTTGCCACAGCCCGATGACGCCTTCGGTGAGCATCGCTGTCAGGCTGACCCAGGCCAGCCGGTGTGCCCACCGGGCCCGTCGGTGCCATGCCGCGTCGTGGCTGACCGCACTGCCGTCACGGGTATGACCGCAGTCAGAACCGAGCTCGGCGGAGCCGGCGGGCCGCGAAGAGGTCACCGGGCGATGGTAATCGCAGGTCGCCGCGGCGCAGCTCAGCGGGACGTGACCGATCCGTACGCTGGCTGGCATGGCGCGCACTGACAACGACACCTGGGATCTGGCAACCGGTGTGGGAGCTACCGCCACCATGGTGGCCGCGGGCCGGGCCCGCGCCACCGCGGCGAAGCAACCACTGATCGAGGACCGGTTCGCCGAGCCGTTGGTGCGGGCGGTCGGCATCGACTTCTTCACCCGGTGGGCCACCGGCGAGCTCGACTCGGCCGAAGTGGACATTCCCGGGCATGCCTGGGGCATGCAGCAGATGACGAATCTACTGACGGTGCGCACCGCGCATATCGACGACTTCCTGGCCGCTGCTACCGCGGCGGGTATTCGCCAGGCGGTGATTCTGGCGTCCGGCCTCGATGCCCGCGCCTACCGGTTGCCGTCGCTGGCCGCAACGACGGTGTTCGAGATCGACCAACCTCAGGTGCTCGAATTCAAAGCCGCCACCGTGGCGCAGCTCGGTGCCGAGCCGACCGCCGACGTGCGGGCGGTACCGGTCGATCTGCGGGACGACTGGCCGGCAGCGCTGCGTGCGGCCGGCTTCGACGCCACCCGCCCGACGTCGTGGGTCGCCGAGGGCCTGCTCGCTTTCTTGCCGCCGGAAGCTCAGGATCGACTGCTGGACAACGTGACGGCGCTGAGCGCCCCGGGCAGTCGGCTGATCGCCGAGGTCTTCTGGAACTCACCGGAATCCATCGAGGTCATGAAGGCGGCCACCGACAAGTGGCGCGAGCACGGCCTCGACGTCGCCCTCGATGATCTGGGCTATCCCGGTGACCGCAGCGAGGTCGCCGCCTACCTCGAAGGTCAGGGCTGGCGCACCACCCGCACCCTGGCCCGTCAGCTTCTGGCCGACAACGGTTTACCGCCGATCGAGGGCCATGTCGACTTGACGAACAACTACTACTGCACGGCGCTGCTCGGCGCCGCCTGACGCGGTTGGAGCGGTTCGAAAGAACCGTCCGGCAACCCGACGTGTGCCTCGTACGATGTGCGAGACCACGAAAGGACCTGCGCCGATGCCTTCGACTCCGCTTGACCCCGTCGCCAGTGAACGGCTGTCGCACGCCGACAAGGTCTTCACCTCCGACTTGTCGATCAACGAGTTCGCCGTTCTGCACGGCGCCGGTTTCGAACCGATGGAGCTCGTCATGGGCGTCTCGGTGTATCACGTCGGCTACCAATTCGCCGGCATCCGCCAGCAATCGGAGCTCCCGGTCCTCACCGAGGCGACCTACCGGGCGCGCTGGAATGCCATGAGCCGCATGCAAGCCGAAGCCGACGCGCTGGGAGCCGACGGGGTTGTCGGTGTGCGGCTCGAGTGGCGCCAGCAGGGCACCGAGTCCGAGCACCTCGAGTTCATCGCGGTCGGCACCGCGGTGAAGTTCACCGCCAAACCCGGGGCCTTCCGGCGCCGCAACGGTCAAGCGTTCTCCAGCCACCTGTCCGGCCAAGACATGGCCACGCTGCTGCGGTCAGGTTATGCACCGGTGGCATTCGTGATGGGCAACTGCGTATTCCACATCGCCGCCCAAGGGTTCATGCAGACCCTGCGGCAGGCCGGACGCAACGTCGAGATGCCACAGTGGACGAAGGGCAACTACGAAGCACGCGAGCTCGCCATGTCGCGGATGCAGAGCGAAGCCGAACGCGACGGCGCGAGCGGAATCGTCGGCGTGCACTTCTCTATCCACAACTACGCCTGGGGCATTCAGACGGTCGAGTTCTACGCTGCCGGTACGGCTGTGCGTCACAGCGGCACGGCGGAGACCATCGTGCCGTCATTCATCCTTCCCATGAGTGACTGATGGCGGCGTTCGACGCCAATCGCGCAAGCCGGACAATCAGTGACGCACTGGCCGGTCCCGGCGGAATCGGGCTGGTGGTCAACGTGTTCGCCGGCTTGCCGGGAGTCACCCACACTCCGGCGCGGCGAGGGGTGTTCCGGTCGCGGCCCGCGTGCATCCAAATCGGCGACTGGCACTACCAGGTCACCGCCGACGGCCGGCTGAGTGCAGCGCACGTGGTCAACGGCATCGTCATCGCCGAGGAGATCCTGCTGGCCGACGCGGTCGGCCCGCACCTCGCCCGGTCACTCGGGCAGGTTGTCGCGCGCTACGGTGCGGCGATCACGCCGAATGTCGAGGCTGCGCTGGACGCATTGAGCGCCAGCGCCGGGTGACGTTATTGACCGCGCCGGTGTCGTCCACCATTCGATCACCCACGACGACACGCACCGGGTACGCCCGGCGGCGTCGATGATTCGGTGCAAAACGGATCACGAGTTCTACGGCTACCGCGTGCCAAACCGGGCCGCGGCCAGCGCGGCCCGGTTCGGCAGGTCTGCACCCGCTCGTCCGACGGTGAGGGCAGCCGCGGCGCTGCCCGCCTCGAGTGCGGCCGTGAGCGCCGCCAGGTCCAGACGGGCAAGCTGGGCGCGTCGGTCGGCGCCCAACAAGCCGGCGCTCCACAGCGCATCGATCAGGCCGACCGCGAACGCATCCCCGGCGCCGACGGTGTCGACCACCTGCACCGGCCGGGCGCCCACCCGCGCTGAGCCGGCCGCACAGAACGCCGCCGCACCACGCTCTGCCATCGTCACCGCCACGATCGCGGGGCCGGATGCCAGCCAGGCCTGCGCGACCCGCTCGGGCGCACGATCAGGGTCGATCCAGCGCAAGTCCTCTTCGCTGACCTTGACGACGTCGCTGCGCTCGACGAGGTGCTCGATGCGGGCACGCGCGGAATCCCGGTCGGCGATCAGCGTCGGCCGCACGTTAGGGTCGAATGACACCGTGGCTGAGACACGACAGCTCTCGATCGCCGCCGCGACCGCCAGGCAACCGGGCTCCTGCACTGCCGCGATTGACCCGGTATGGACGACAACCGGCGGTGCGGCCGGAGAAGTTTCGGAAAGCCGCCAGTCCAGATCGAACTCATACTCGGCTGACCCATCGGGCTGCACAGCCAGCCGGGCCGTCGCCGTCCGGCCGGAGACCTGGCTTCCTTCGACGAGTCGCACACCGGCACGGTCGAGGTATTCCGAGATTTGCCGGCCGTAGCCGTCATCGCCGATCCGCGTCAGGAAATCGATGTCGCGGCCGAGTCGGGCCAGCCCGACCGCGACGTTGAGTGGACTTCCGCCGACATGCTCACTGGCACCGTGTCGGCTCTGCTCGACGATGTCGATGAGCGATTCGCCGATGACCAGCCCGGCGGTCATCGCACCAAAGCTGCGAGCGTCGCCCGAGCTCCCTTGCGGTGCAACGACTCCAGCGCCCAGCAGTACGCTTGAACGAATTGCGGCTGCTGAGCGAGGTCCCCGAACACAGCGGTCAGCTCGATGAATGCGGTGGGCTTCTCATACTGCGACCGGGCGATCGGCACCAGCGAGTCGGCCAGCTGGTCTACCACCTCGTACGGCTGACCCCACTCGTCGGTGCCCTCGGCATAGCGGGCCCAGCTCGCCACCGCCGCCGCGGCCAGCCGAACCGACCCGCCAGTGGCCAGGTTGTCGAAAACCACTGGGAGCAGCCATTTCGGGATCCGGTCGGATGAGTAGGCGCACAGCCGCGCAACGGTGTCGCGCACCCCTGGGTTGGCGAACCGCTCGATCAGTGTGCGACTGAATTCATGCAGGTCGATCCTGGGCACCGGGGGCAGCGTCGGAATCGCTTCGGAATCGAAGTAGGCGAGCAGGTAATCGGCGAACAACGGATCATGCGCCGCGTCGTGGACGAACTCGAAGCCGCACAGATAAGCAAAGTAAGCCAGGCACTCGTGCCCCGCGTTGAGCAGCCGCAGCTTCATCATTTCGTAGGGAGCCACATCGTCGACGAGCAGCACGCCCGCCTGCTCGAGTGGCGGCCTGCCGTCCGCGAAGTCGTCTTCGAGGACCCAGGCGGTGAACGGCTCGGCAACCACCGGCCACCGGTCGGCGACACCGAATTGCCGGCGCACCTCAGTGGCCATCTCCAACGTCGTGGCCGGGGTGATCCGGTCGACCATCGAACTCGGGAACCGGGTGTTCTCGGCTATCCAATCGGCAAGTCCCCGATCCTGGCTTTCAGCATGGGCGAGCACGGCCCGGCGCGCGACCTCACCGTTGTTCTCCACGTTGTCGCACGAAACGATCGTCGGTGCGGCGACCCCGCGGCGGCGGCGCCGGGCCAGCGCCTCGGTGATCAACGCGAACGCAGGCCCGTCGGGGTCGCGGTACCCGCCTTCGGTGATGGTCAGCGAGATGATCCGGGTCGTTGCCGCGGTCAACACCTCTAACGCTGCCTCCGGATCGTCGGGGGCGTAGCGGTAGTCGATGATCGAGCCGATCACCTGCGCATCCCGGCTGCCGTCCGGGTTCTCCAGAATCAGCGTGTAGAGCCCGTCCTGATCACGCAGCACGTCGCGCAACGTCCAGTCGGCGGGCATCACCCCGATACCGCAGATGCCCCACTCGCGCGCCAAGCCTTGCTGGAGCAACCTGTCGATGTACATGGCCTGATGCGTGCGGTGGAAGTGGCCGGCGCCGATGTGGGCGATACCGACGCTGATGCTTGCGCGGTCGTATGTCGGCGCCGGAATCGGCAACCGTGCCAGCGTCGCGTTGTTCAGATCGATCGCGTCGTGCGAGATTGTGCAACTCCTCCCCGGGCCAGAGCCCGTGCCTACCTGAGCGAGGAACCTCCACCTGTCACGGTCGACAACATGAGGAAGTCAGCGAGAGCCTGCCACGAGTCGGTCAACGCGACTGCACCGGCATCCAGCAATTCGGCGCTGCGCGAAGGCCGTTCGTCGGCCGCCACGAACATCAGGTTGCCGACGGTAAGGTAGCCGGCCGCGACGGCAGAGGTGACGCCCGGCACGGAGTCTTCGACGGCCAAGCCTTGGTGTGCCTCGATGTTCATCACCCGGCCGGAATGCAGGTACACCGCGGGATCGGGCTTGCTTGTCGGCACCGGAAGGGAATCTTCGGCGCTGAAGCGCAGAGCCGGCGGAATGAGCGGATCAAGGCCGGTAGCGGTGAAGCAAGCGTCCAGCCGCGTGCTCGCGCTGGAACTGACCGCTGCCAACGCAAATCGGGCTGCCAGGGCTTGCAGCGGGTCAAGCACCTGTGAATCTGGCTTCAAAGTTGCGGCCAAGTGGGCGGTGACCTGTTCGCGCTCCTGGCGCACCCACTGCTCGAGTTCGTCGGTGCACACTGCGTTACCACTAGCCACATCGCTGTCCGAAGCCACAACAGCCGCGGGTCGACCCTGCGCCAGTCTCTGTTCGATGGGCACCTCACACAGCACAGCCAAGTCCAGGGCGGTGCTGCGGAAGTTCTTTCCGGTCGCCCGCTTGCGCAGCTCTTCGGCGGTGACCGGGGCCGTCACGCCGAACCTGGCCAGGAAGCGGTTGGTCACCTCGGTCGAGGCGGCGAACGCGGGCGCCTCCGAGGGGAAGAGGTTGTCATCAGCGTCGCAGAGCACAGTGGTGATCGGCCGAGCATCGAACTGACGCACGACTCGTAATGCCTGCTGAATCATCACGACACCTGCTGGCGCGTATCGTCGCGCAACACTCGCCCCAAGGTCGGGATGACGCCGCGCTCGTCGATGTCGGCGATCATGCCGCCGAACCGATCCGCGAAGGTGGGCAGCAGACGTAGTTCGGCGAAGATCTGATGCCGCAACAACGAATCCGGGCTGTTGCCTTCGGCGGTCGCCAGCTTGGTCAGCAAATCGGACTGCGGATCGTCGATGCGGATCTCTGTCCCCTTGAGGTCGTAGCCGCGCAGATACCGGGCCCAGCCGGCGAGGGCCAACATCAGCAAAGTGTGCGGTCTGTCCTGCTCGATCGCCTCGTGCAGCGACGGCAGCAGGAAGGAGGATATCTTCGTCGAACCCCGACGAGCCAGGCGGGACAACTGGTCGCTCATCCGCGGATTGCTGAGCCGGGTGAGCAGCGAGTTGCGGTAACCGGCGGTGTTCATCCCGGGTACCGCCGGCAGCAGTGGCTGGATCTCGTCGCGCATCAGCTGCTCGACATAGTCGAAGATCACGTGGTCTTTCATCGCTTCGTCGGTGCGCTGGTAGCCGGCCAAGGTAGCCAAACACGCAAGCGCGATGTGCGTTCCGTTGAGCAGGCGCGTCTTGACTGTCTTGTGGTCGCTGACGTCGGTGACGAACTGCGCGCCGACCTCATCGAGCGGCGGACGGCCGTCGCTGAAGCAGTCCTCGATGATCCATTGGCAGTACGGCTCGGTCAGCACCGGCCACTTGTCGGCGACGCCGAAGGTCCGTTCGACGAATCGGCGCTCCGAGTTCGACGTCTGCGGGGTGATGCGGTCGACCATGGTGGACGGGAATGCGACATGGGTGTCGATCCAGCTGGCAAGCCCAGGATTCTTCAACGCGGCGAACGACACCAGAGCGGTCCGAGCGGCCTGGGTGTTGTCGGGCAGGTTGTCGCAGCACAGCACGGTGAACGGCGCGGTGCCGGCGCGGCGACGCCGATCCAGCGCCTCAGCCAAATACGCCCATGCGGTGGTAAACGACCCGGACGCGACCAGATCGGCCCGTACCTCGGGCTTGTCAGCGTTGAACTCGCGGGTGACCGGATCCAGGAAGTAGCCGTCGGCGGTGATCGTCAAGCTGACGATGTGGGTCGCCGGATCGGCCAGAGCGGCGCGCACCGCGGCGCCGTCTCTGGGCGCGAAGTGGTAGGAGCCGATCGAGCCGACCACGCGCGCCGACTGACGGTCGTGACCGCGTTGCACCACCGTGTACAGGCCATCCTGACCGGACAGCAGGTCTTTTACGTCCGAGGAGTGCAGGCTGACGCCGGTGATTCCCCACTGTGTCGAAATGCCCGAACGGGCCAGGTCGTCGAAGTAGACGGCTTGGTGCGCCCGGTGGAAGTTGCCTGCGCCGATGTGAACTACACCGCGTTGCAGGCTTGACCGGTCATAGGTTGGCACATCGATTCGTTGCGAGTGCAGACGCAGTGTCGCGTCGCTCAGCGGAACGCCGCCGGCCGGACCTAGAGGAATCACGTTGCGCATCTCGATGCGTGCCCGTTGCACCCCGAGGGCTAAACGTTCGGTGAAAAATATCACGAAATGATTACGACGGATCCACTTCGGGCCGGTGGCGCCACCAGATCTCTGCTGACCAAGATCGCGCCGACGCACGACAGGCGAGACGGCGAAGAAGGGAGCCCGCGAGGCGCGCGTTCTTCGAAGGCTGCGCCGAAGTCGGTTGCGGAGGCCGCGGCGCGGTGACACGAACCCGTATGCCGACCGGTCGCTGGTCGTGGCGAAGGTGTGGATGCACGGCTGTCGGCGCGTGCTGCTCGCGTGGACAATTCAACCAAACAACACCGCCCGACTACTTTTAGGCGCACCACACCAGGACCGCTTGCGCAGGAGCGACGAACCCTATGTTCGCGGTCAGCAGGCAGCAATAGCAATGGTCTTGATATCGATCAATTTCCGGTCATCGGCGCCTTCGGGCTTGACTACGGCGTCATCCACCCAGTTGTGGAGGCCGGCGGTGACCTCGTCGTGCGTCCCGGCCAGCATTTTTTACGGCGGATTCGCATTTGCTGGCGGCGCATAAAAGTGCCAGCCGTTAGCTATGGCGGAAAAAGGATGGCTTTCAATGGCCCCCGGTGGCTGAAGCAAGCCGGCTTTGCGTCACCACTCTTCGAGCAAACCGCTGCGACGGGGCCGCCGCTGGCGTAAGGAGTTCATATGATTCCGCTATACGACAGCAATCCGGAACGACGGTTTCCGGTCGTCAACGTCGCGTTGATCGTCGCGAACGCCGCGGTGTTTCTGCTCTATGAGATACCGAACCAAGACGCGGCAATTCATCAGGCTTCGTTTTATCCATGCGATGTCACTCACGCGTGCCACCTGGGACTACCCTGGGCCGTCAGCTGGATCACCGCGATGTTTATGCATGCCGGCTGGTTTCACATCGTGGGCAACATGCTGTTTCTGCTGATCTTCGGCAACAACGTCGAAGATGCGTTCGGGCGACTCGGCTATCTGGCTTTTTACCTCGGCGGCGGAATAGCCGCCACCATGTTGCAGACTTCGGTGACCCTGCTCTTCGGCACGGCCGACGATGCGCGGGCAGCGAATTTGGGCGCCAGCGGCGCCATCGCAGCGGTGCTGGGTGCCTACATCGTGCTCTATCCCAAGGCGCGGATCTTCGGGCTTGTAGGCGTGATCCCGTTCAGAGCTCCGGCGTGGGTGTTCCTCGGCTTCTGGTTTGTGATGCAGTTGTTCGCAGGCAACTTCGCGCTGGTCCACCCAGACACGACCGGTGGCAGTGGTGTCGCGTTCTTCGCTCATGTCGGTGGTTTCATCTTCGGCGTGGTCGTGGCGATAGTCCTCAGCCGCTCCGGACGGATCACCTCAAGGCCGGCAACCGATGTGAGCCCTGCGCCGACGGCAACGGGCGGCGCCGGCGATAGGCAACAAACTCAAAGCGGCGGCCCCAAGGTCGAATGACCGGACCCCGTGAACTGGTCAACAGCGAACGAGAGTCGCTCATTGGTGGGTACAGGTGCAACGTAGCGGGCCGGTGGTTGTAGCCCGGCGATTGAGTGTCGGCGGTGGTGCTTGTAGTGGTGTTTCCAGCCGCTGATGATCACGCGGGCCTGGGCCATCCACCAGAAGCTGTTGATGTTCAGGCATTCGTCGCGGATGTAGGAGTTGAACGATTCGAAGCAGCCGTTGCGCCATGGCTCCGGGCGGAATGAAGTGCCGCCCAAGCTGTCCGCTGGCCAAGGGGGCTTTCTATAGCCCCAGATCAGGCCCCATTACGGTGGGCAATATGGGCAACCCCTTCTGCCCCTGCTTCCAGGTGAACTTAGTACCCTCGACGGTTTGATGGATGCGGGTCTCCCACCCCGTGGTCGAATCATGCCCGGCAGCTAGCGCACAAGGTTCACCGTCGGCCATCTTGACGCCACAAGTTTTCTCGATGGGCTTTGATCTGCGTCCGAACATTTTTCCTCGCCTTAAGTGCAGCGCTCTTGCCACCGTAACCACCGAGCCCAATTCCGGCAATAGTGCTATCCGATTTGGTTTTCACCGTCGGGGTAAAAAGAGCACGGGCAATGGCGTCGATAGCTAACAGGGTTAGCCATACCGCGAAGGATGAATTGCTCAGCGAGGGTCAAGCTAAGTTCCTTCGTCGAACCTAGGGTGATCATGATCAACAGGCATACGCTGCCATCTGCCCGGCAACCTCAAACAAAGGGGTTTGGCCGGATGAAGATGACCACCATTGCTGCGACTCACGTTCACGGTCCTTGAGCCGTTTGGCTTCCTCGTCGCCATGATTGCCGAGCCTTCATGCCCACAACATGAGCGGCAAGGCTCTCATACGCCGCGGATCAACCGATCGGGACCAGCCAGGCCTCCTGCAAGCGTGCCGCCCACCGACGACTACCACGGGTGGGTGGGGCGGGCGCAACCCGAGTTCCTCCATGCGGCCGGCAACTCGGTCACCTCGCTGACCTGGACACCGAGCCGACGTGCTTACCGGTCAACGGAATCCGGAACGGTCACTGACAGTCCTCGAGGCCGCCGGCGCCACCGTCACCGTCACCGTCACCGTCAAGTAGTCACATCGCAAACCCCCCGGAGCCCTCGCGGCTCCGGGGGGCTTCGTGCCTTAACCTCCAATCACCAGTCAGCGCAGCAGAGTTCGCATTCGTTCACCAAATAGCGCTGAGCAACAGAGGAATTCGATATCACCAATCGGCACCACCGATGGACCGGCCGATCAGCGTGCGCGTGGACCAGGAGCTCCGCTCCTTTTTGCCCCATATTCATTGCGAGCGCCGTCCGCCGGGTTATGCTGCCCTGAAGTGGTCAGGTACGTCAAATCTAGGCGGACACCGATGCAATTGTTGCGACGCTTACCGAGGCGGTGCGCAATGATGCACAGCGGCAACGGTTCTCGCTCAGCGTCAGTACTTGCAAGTTCGGCGCCGGCACCCGCGAGGCGTTCGCCGGGCCCGAGGAAAACCGGCGCGTGCAAGATCGCTGTGGCTGGTCTCGGCATCGTCGCGCTGATTTGCGCGACTCTGGCACGCGCCGATCCCACTACCGAACACGACGCGAAAGTGACTACCGTGACGCCTCCGATGCTTTGCGAGATCGGCTCCGACGACGCCACACCCGGGGTAGGTCCCAATGTCGTCTGTCAGGGAAGTTTCGCGCAGGCACCGCCAGACAATGATCAGGCTTACGTCACCGCATCCGGCCAATTCAGGTACCGAACCGCCAACATCGGCGTCGGCTACAACCACCCCACGTTCGACACCCTCGTCGCGGGACAGACCTATCACATCCAGGGCTGGACCATCGATGCCGGCGGTGACGGCATCCGCTTCACCCACGACACCACCGGCCACGGCATGTTTATCGGCGGCGACACCACCGTCAACCCGTTCTGAGCCAAGAAGCCGGAATGAAAGCAATTGCGTTGGCGGGATTTACGATTGCGGCGGTGACGGTCGCGCCTCACGCGGCCGCGTGCGGCCTGCTGGACGCCAGAGTCCACCAGTATGCGAAGTATGCGTTCTGCGCGACGCGCTCCGCACGGGCTTACTCAGGCGGTCGACGGTGTCGGCCAGTATCCGACGATTCCGTCGCCGAACTCGAGGTCGGTCTTGGGGAAGTCGTCCCCGATGGCCAGTAACGGGTCGCCGGCGAGCTCGGCGGCCGCATACGTCGTGCAGTCGCCGAAGTTCAGACCGGCAGGGTGGCGTCCCTTGCCGTAACGCAGGTAGGCGCGCTGGGTCGCGAAGGCGTGCGCATCGGTGAATTCTGCGACCCCCAGGTTAATTTCGCTACGGAGTCGGTCGAACACCGTGCGCGCGACGGGCCCGTGTCTGAAGGTGAGAACAATCAGTGTTTCGGCCAGTGTCGGTGCGGCGACGACGGGATTGCGCGTGCCCGCCAACACAGCGGCGATCTGTTCGGCGGTCTGCTCACCTTCGATGAGCGCGACAAGGGCAGAGCTGTCGACGATCACGAGTCAGAACCCGGTTTTCGGGTCGTAACCCAAAATCACCTCGCGGTCCTCCTTACTGATCGGCGCGCGAGGGTCCAACATCGGCCAGATCTCAGTGCGCATAGTCGCGAGGAGCTGCGCGGCCCGGTCTCCGGCGCGGGACTCCAACAACGCGAGCTGAGCGCGAAGCGCGTCTCGAACTGCTCGCGTCTTATTGCCGTGGCCCATGCGACGGGCGAGCTCCTCAGCGAGGTCGTCAACCTCGCCATCTTTGATGTTCAGCGCCACAGTTGGATGGTACCATCAACAGTCTTACGGTACCATTCCCGACGACATGCCGGACGGCTAGCAGGGGCGAAAACCCTATGGCTCCGACCTAGGCTGCCGCAGCCCGCCCAGCACTGTCACCTTCTTCATTTCCTATACAGCGGCGATAAATTTCTGGGGCGGGCTGGCGGTCTCGCGCGCGGGACAGGCGGGACATGTGGGGGCTCTGACCGGTTTGACGTTGACCGTCGAGATCGGTGATCGGGATCCGGTTCACCGGTTCCTCGGTCGGCGCCTACATCGGGTTGGTGCCGTGCGAATACTGCTCGGGTGCCTCACGGGTGCAGGGTTCGATCACCAAGGCCGGATACGCTCACGTGCGGCGGCTGTTGATCGAGGCGGCCCGGCTTCATCGGGCGGCCTACCGCAATCCCGGGCCGACGATGCGGGCCCGCTGAGCCAAGGTGGCTCCGGCCCTTCAGGCGCGCGGTAACGCCGGCAACCGGCGACTGCACGAGCAGTGGTGCCGGTTCAACGAACGCAAGAAGCATATATGTCACCGTCTGCTGGGGCAGCTGGGGCAGGAGGCGCGACAGCGGGCGCCGGTGGAGCCGGTGCCGCCGGCGGCGCAGCGGGTACTTACGGGAGCGGAGCCGGAGCTGGCGGGTCGGCCGGTGGCGCAGCCGGCGGTGATCCGGCCGGAGTTGCCCCGCCGACGCAGGGATTAGTTGCGCCTGTGATCGTCGATATGTTGCCCGCGATCGGAGCCATCTGGGGGTCGCAGCCGGCACCAGCAGTCGGAGCAACTGCGATGGGTGAGGCGGCGAGGGCAAGGGATACGAGTCCAACTGCCAGCTTCATGACGGTGCTTCCTCTCGGTGCCCCCGCTTTCATCGTTAAGGTTAAGGCGTGGGCCTGGTGGCAGTTACTTCTTCGTGAAATCCGATCGACGCCCTTCGGCACGTGACGGCGAGCGTTGATCGCTGACTTATTTGTCCGGCAGGGCACGGTTGGGCCGCACGCCTTGGAGGGGCCAATGCGGCCATGACGTGCACTACACCGCAGCCATGTGGATCGGTTGTGGCCGAACCCCACGGCGCAATCGGGGCTTTGGCGTTGACGTAGGAAGCCTTGCGACAGCGGGCGATTCAGGTAATCTCTGGGTTTGTCGTTCGGCGTCAACGAGATCTCGTAGCGGCGCAATTCGGTGAGGAGCGTGCCGATCGTGTCCCGCATGTCACGCTCTTCGTCTGCGGTGAAGTATGACGCGGTTGTGCGTGAGCGCCGACGCGTAGATCGCTTCGAGGTTGCGCACGACGGTTCACCACGTCAGCTACTACGGGGAGTGCGGTGTGCTGCTGGAGTGCACCACCCGTCGCTCCGGATGCCCGCACTGGATAACCCTTTGCTGCCCAGTCAGTGGTGGGGAAAGCAAACCTCCCCTACCGCGGTCTCTTCGTCGAACAGAGCCTGCATCGTCGTGCTGAACGTCTTCTCCTGATCGGCGAGACTGTAACCAGGCGGCGGCATGACCAGTGCGTCGCGGGACTGCGCGAACTGCTTGACCGCTTGGTCAGACAGATTAGCGATGCGGCGTAGTCGCGGTGCGATCCGCGGATCCGAGACCCGGTCGGCGTAGCGATGCAGCTGGTCAGACCAATCCCGGTAGGTGGCGAGATCCGGCTGGCCCCGGGTCATGTTCTGCGCGTCCCCCAGCTGCCGCTTTTCGTACACCAGCTGCATGACGGCATGCACGGTATTGCACTGCGGCTCCGAGTAAGCCACGAACCAGACCAGCGTCATGAATGCGGTCACGCAGACCGCGACGACCGCCGAGATTCGCCCATTGCGAATCGGCGGCAACGCCGCAACGTCGATGTCCTCGGCCTCTGCCACGACTGGATCTGCGGCGGAGCGCAGCGCGCGCAGGTTCTCGTCAGTCCGTCGCCGGCGGCGCCCGGTGGCGAGCAGCAAGTAGACCCACCAAAGTCCGACACCGATCAGCAGACCACCGAATGCGACGGGTAGCTGGAAGAGCTCCACCACTCCCCAGGTGACCGCTGCCACGGGCACCAGCCATTGCGCGCGCCGAGCGCGGGTCGTTGCACGGCGGTAGGCCTGCGCCAGGGTGCCGGCGCGGATCGCGGCCGCCAGCACGCCTGGATCGGCGGGCACCTCGCCGGTGCGTAACGCCTCCAGCGCGGCCAGGCTTTGCGAGCGATCGAGTCCTCCGAGCGCCTCCACCGAGCGTTGGCGGACCGGGCGTTGTATGTAGAGCGTCGCCCCGGTTGCGGCCGCGCACAACGTAACCACGGACAACGCGGTCAGCGGCCAGCCCATCCGGTAGACGAACATCGGGTAGAGCACCCGAATCACGGTGCCGATGACGACCGCGAATATTGCGCCGCGCACTAGGCCCTGCACCCAGAGCGGCAATAACCAGAACCGATTACGGATCACGTGCGGACCTTAGCGCCCGCAGCGCGGTCACCCTTATTCTTCGGGCCGGTTCTGGTGAAGACCAACGTGGGTCTGCCGGCCCCGGTGTCGCGTTTGCGGCTGCGGTCGGGATTGGCCTCGGACATGCCACAGCCGCCATGAACTCGGTCACCCCTGGAACCGAATGCGGCACCCAATTTTGTTGCAGCACAACCGGATAGTATTTGCCGGGTTACTTGTCCGGAATCAGGATTCCGGGAATGATGCTCCCCTGAAGGACATCTGTCGCTCGGTCGCTTGCCCGGGTCAGATTGTGACGGCGTCGACCAAGTCGTCTAGCCCGACGAAGCGCCGGCGTTGCGCGTGTAGAGCCGGGCCGAATGCGCGGGTGCGGTGGCCGCGATCAGTAGGTTCACCGATCGTGCTCGCGACTGACGTCCCGCCTCGACGACGGCGGCCGCCACCTGCCCGTAGCTCGCTGCCACGGTTTCACCGCCGGATCAGCTCGTCTCCTCACCACCCTCACCGCAGCTGGCTGAGGTAGGCATGCCAGTCCCAGGTCGACAGGAAATCCTCCGCGGCCGCATACCCTTTGGCGAAGAACGCCTCGGTCTCTTGTTTTGAGATGTCGAAATCAACCATGCTGACCTCAGACGAGTCGACACGGATGGCGCGGCTGCTGACCGATGGCTGGTTGAGGTAAGTCTGATCGTGGCCGAACAGCGCGATCGTCATAATGCTGACCATCAGCGGCGGTGCGCCCAGTCGCATCAGTTTCAGGGCGGTGACGACCTTGTCGTTGAGGCGTGGAATGTTGGGCAGCACGGTGACGCCGAAGGTGGGCCAGCGGGGTCTTTTGAGGTCGCTGCGATCCAGCGACTCGATTGGGAAATTCGACAGCAGACCGCCGTCGACGAGCGTGGACGTTAGCCCGGTGCTGCTGGTGAGGGTGACCGGTCGAAAAAGAAACGGTACCGCCATCGAGGCGCGTACTGCATCGGCGACGGGCTGCGAGTCGGGGTCTAGCCCGTAGACCCGCTGATAGTCCCAGGGCAGCCGCACCATCTGTCCTGTTGTCAGATCGGCGACTGTGACTACAAGGCTGTACCGGCGCTCCTGCGGCAGGTTGTGGTCGTCGACGGCCAGGTCCCCGAACGTGGTTACGCCGAGATTTTTCAGCTCGCTGCGCATCCAGCCGTGGATGTAGTCACCGCGGTAGATGCCGGTCCCGCGCAGCATGGCCGTGGCCGGCCCGATCAGGGGCAGGCGTTCCAAGCGGCCGGGGTCGAGGAACTTGCCGTAGTCCAGTCCCAGCGCGAGTTCTTTGACCTCGGTGCCGGTCATGGTTTCGTGGCCGGATGCCGCGGCGACGATCGCACCGACGATAGAACCGGCCGAGGTGCCCGAAACGCGGTGGATGCGGTAGCCGGCGTCCATCAGCGCGACGACGGCCCCGATCAGGCCGATGCCTTTGACACCGCCGCCCGAGAGCACCAGGTCGGCATCTTTGCTTCGGGGCGGATCCTTGCCGTCGGTTGTTGTGGGCTTTGCCTTGGCGCTGGTTGTGGGTTCGGACGTGGTTTCGGGATCGGGATTCATGGCAGGAACCTGGCTGGGTTGTGCGCTTTGCTCGGCTGCAGTGGGAGCACGTATCGATTGTCGGCTCGATCGGCACGGATGAGTGGGCGTTTCGCCACGGAAACCGCGCGTCGCGGCCCACCCTTGACGATCGATCGTTTTCGATCCGACCGCGCCAGGAAGGCTTACCGTCTACGAGGAGGTCTAGAAGATGTAGATGATCGCGTCGTTGCCGCCCCTGCAGGTGATCCATTGGTCGGCACCCTCCATCGCGCAGTGCATGACGAAGTCGGCACCGGAGCACTCCACGCTTGGGTTGTTCGCTTTGACCGACAAGCAGGATCCGTACGGGCTGGGGGAATAAACGGTCTTTGGCACTGTGGGGTCGGGACTGCCGACCCAGTAAGCCGTACCCACTTCTATCGCGAACCCGCAGGACGTGAAGGTGCCGTCGGATGTGGGCGGAGCGGGGCCGACCCGATTGCCATTGGCCAGCGGGTAACCGTTGACGCACCGGCTATCGTCGCCCTGGTCTGCCCCTTGGAGCAGGTTCGGCGGCACGACAAACGTCGGCGTCGGTGTTTGTGTTTGTGTCGCGGTGTTGGCGGGGTTGGTGGTGGGTTGGGTGTCTGGGGTTTGTGGTGCGCTGGACGATGGCCTGTTGGTGTGGTTGGCCAAGGTCACGATGATGGCTACCAGCGCGGCGATGACCACGCTGGCCAGGGTGACGCCGGCCCAGATTTTGGATGTTGAGGAACTCGGTGCGCTCATCGGCGGCCCCGGCGGGCCGACCGGCGCGCTGGCCGGTGCGCTGGCCGGTGCGCTCACCGGTGGCCCCGAGTGGCCCACCGGTGGTCGGGAGTGCACGACCGGTCGCGGCGGTGGCGCGGGTGCCGCCTGGGCCGGGGCCGGCGAGGTGAGCTGTTGGTGTTGGGCCTCTTCGATGGCGTTACCCAGCACGTAGGTCCAGGCCTCAGGCAGCGGGCGTTGGTGAGGCGCATTGCTGAGCGTGTCGGTGATGATCTGGCGCAGCAGCCCAGGGGTGGTCGAAGGCAAATGTGCGGGGTTGGTGGTGTCTTGATCACCGCTGATCAGCCGCAAAGCGAGCAGGCCCAGCTTGTAGGCATCGGAGTAGACCGTCGCCAGGTCCTCACCGGCGGGCGCCTCCCATCCCGGTGTCTCCACCTGCTCAAGCGCCGAGACGCCGTTGATCCGCACAGCGTCGCAGTCAATGAAATACATCGCCTCGGGCGGGGTCAGCGAAAACAACACGTTCTTCGGCGAGATATCACCCACGCACACACCATGCTTGTGCAAAAACGCCAACCCCGACGCGACCTCACGCAGCAACGTGCAACGCTGCACGTCATCAACGGTGATGCCACGCGCGGCCAGCACCGTCGGATCATTCAACAAATGCTGAAACTCCGCAGTACTCGACGACACACCCTTGACCGTGGTCAGCGAGATGAAAAACTCCTGCGGAATCGCCGGCATCACAAACCCCACCGGGGTGCCCGCGTCTTCGACGATGGCGCACGGCCACGCCGCCATCGACACCAACCGCTCCGCCTCGGCATACGACAGCGACTCCTCCACCAAAGCCGGCATCGCGGCCAACGCGGTGAAATCAATCCCCACCAACGCCTGCGCCTTGTACTCCTTAAACACCATCGACGACGCAAACGTCGTCTTCGCGTTCGGCGCCCGATACACCACCCCCTGACCACCCTGACCGATCTTGCTCAACACCCCCAACCGGCCCCGCTCAATCACCTGCCGAGTCATCACCCACCCCCCACACCCACAGAAGAGCCGGGCCCTCCCCTATCCGGCGCGCTGGCCGCCGATACCCGCTTCCTGGGCCACACCGCCACCAAAGTCCGGTCATCGTCGAAGGTTTCACGACTGAAATCCACAACATGAGCGAACTCGATAAGCGACGGCAGCCAAGAGCCGGTCAACACCTCACGCAACAAGTCGCCCACCCCGCCCTGTCCACTTCCCAGCGGATCACCGATTCCGTCGGTGCCGATCAACAACACATCGCCGTCGGCGATCTCGACCACCACGGGCACCGCCTCGACTGGTACTCGGGGTAACCCCACCACCGCCGATGACACCAGCCCGGAGGCCGCCACCGGCTTGCCCCCGAGGATCTCCATGAACTGTCCCGAGGACAGCAGCCATGCACTTGAATCTCCCACACCAATCACAAACGCCCGCAACGCGTTTGGACCGGCCGGTTCGACAACCGCGCACACCAAAGTGGTCGCCAGTTGCTCCTCGGCGCGCACGGGATCCGGCGCGGCCAGTCCCAAAAGACTAAGGGCCTGCTCATTTAACGCCCACGCCGCGTTCTTCAACAGCGACAACCAGTCAGTGTTCGCGACGTCATCGCCAAGGTTGGACCGCAGCCACTCGGCTGCGGCCCTGATCGCAGTGCTCGCACCGATATGTGATTGCGGCGCCTGCGAAACACCGTCGGCCACCAACACAATGACCCGCCCGTCCGGCAGGTGATGCAACGCGAAATCATCCTGACGCGGCGCGCCGTTGTAGCGGTGCAGGTGGCCGCGCTGCGACACCCCGCGCAGCGTCATGGCCTCGGTGGACCAGCCATCGATCACCACATCGGGACGAAACGGGAACGAGCGATAAACAGTGCCGATCGCCGATGCTTCGATCGACGGGGAGGGTGATCCCACCACGATCTGCGGGACAACGGTGTGGCCGATGACTTCGGCAACTGCCGACTGGGCGGCACCGGAACTGCGCGTGTTCACCGCGATCAGCCCCTCAGGCGGCGCCGGTGGCAGGACCGCCGCGTGGCCGGGCAGCGCGGCCGGGTCCTCGGTGTGGCTGCCCGCGTGTCTTCGCCATCGTCGGGGAACCATGGACGCCGGCCTAGACCACGTCCACGGCCAGCGTGAACCCTTCCGGTTTCTCGAATTGCAGCTCGGCTGAGCCCCCCGCCAACGCATGCCCAGAACTGATCACCGACTGGGTCAACGACGTGATGAACTCTGATATCGCCGCCCCTGTGTCCACCCCACGGGCGGCTACAAACGCGAAGTTGGGCTTGGTCGCCACCTCGCACACGGTCCCCGCGTCGGCGTCACCGATACCGAAGGCAAGGATATTCGGTGCCGCGGGCTGGGCCAGCAGCTTCGAACGAGCCGAGCGCCAATCCTCGTTTCGGTTCGGCAGACCGTCCGTCAGGAAGAACACCGCCGGCCGATGCACGATATATCCCTGAGCCTTCAAGCTGGGAATGTCTACGCTGATGCGGTAAGCGAGCTGAGCGAACGCCGAGGCATACGACGTCAATCCCTGCGCTGTCAGCTGCGGCATCATGTCGAGTAACCGCAAGTCGGCGGGCTCAAGGTAGGTGAACGCAGTCTCTGAAAACCCGATCACCGACAACCGCACCTTCGCCGCGGCAAACGACTCCCGCTGCAGCGCGTCTTGCAGGGACGCCAAGCCCGCATTCAGCTCGTCGACATTTGGCCCCATTGAACCGGACTCATCGGCAACGAAATAAACAAGAAGAATCGATCCCCTAGGTTCCACGACAGAACCGCCACCTTCGCCAAGCGATCGGGCCGGCGGACACAGCAGCACGCCAGCGCACCGTCGTGTACCAATGGCCAGCCAGCGGTGTCACCAACAGCTCCCGATCTAAAACTCAAAAAATAGCGCCCCACTGCGTGCGGCACCTCATCATCACCAAACGCTAACCGACCGGCAATGGCTACGGACCAAATTGTCCTAACAAAAAGAAAATCACCAAAAGCTGCGATAAATCCAAAATCGCAGACCGGATTGCTCCTTATCAGGCGGAGAACCGGAACTAAGAGCACGCCTTGCGCCAGGCGACCATCAGAGGTCCAGCAGGCCGGTATCCGTTACATTGCCGGGGCGCAGGTGTCCATCTTGGTCGTCCCGGCGCACGATGACCCGCGTCCGGTCGGGCACCCGCAGACCGGCAGCGCCAGCCGGCCACCAGCGCTATGCCAAGATTCATCGCGGAGTAGCAGAGGCTGGTCTAAACGGGTTCGTCATCACGGGAAAGCTTTCAGCCGCCGCAAAACGCCGGATCGGAGCCGCAGAAGAGCCCTATGTTCTGGCCGCCCACGGCCCACCGAATGGTGTCCTGCTGGGCTAACGTGACTGTCACCGGGTCGCCTACGGAAAACTGTGCATCGGAGGTGGTGGTGACACTGCCGCTCGCTGTGTCGCCAGAGACCGAGGTCAGCGTGAAGTCCATTGTGCCGTAAGGGGTGTCAGCCATCGAACAGCTCGTACAGATCATCATGTAGTGGAATTGACCTTGGCCGGTGAGGTCGATGGAGATACTCTCCCGCATCCCCTTCCACTCCCGGGCAAACGGGGCCAGCCCCGGTACGCCGGCGCTCGCCGCTGGTGAGGGTGGAACGGTCGCTGAGTAAGTCTCGGATGTCGTGTAGGTAGGGGTCGCTGTCGCGGTGTTGGCGGGGTTGGTGGTGGGTTGGGTGTCTGGGGTTTGTGGTGCGCTGGACGATGGCCTGTTGGTGTGGTTGGCCAAGGTCACGATGATGGCTACCAGCGCGGCGATGACCACGCTGGCCAGGGTGACGCCGGCCCAGATTTTGGATGTTGAGGAACTCGGTGCGCTCATCGGCGGCCCCGGCGGGCCGACCGGCGCGCTGGCCGGTGCGCTGGCCGGTGCGCTCACCGGTGGCCCCGAGTGGCCCACCGGTGGTCGGGAGTGCACGACCGGTCGCGGCGGTGGCGCGGGTGCCGCCTGGGCCGGGGCCGGCGAGGTGAGCTGTTGGTGTTGGGCCTCTTCGATGGCGTTACCCAGCACGTAGGTCCAGGCCTCGGGCAGCGGGCGTTGGTGAGGCGCATTGCTGAGCGTGTCGGTGATGATCTGGCGCAGCAGCCCAGGGGTGGTCGAAGGCAAATGTGCGGGGTTGGTGGTGTCTTGATCACCGCTGATCAGCCGCAAAGCGAGCAGGCCCAGCTTGTAGGCATCGGAGTAGACCGTCGCCAGGTCCTCACCGGCGGGCGCCTCCCATCCCGGTGTCTCCACCTGCTCAAGCGCCGAGACGCCGTTGATCCGCACAGCGTCGCAGTCAATGAAATACATCGCCTCGGGCGGGGTCAGCGAAAACAACACGTTCTTCGGCGAGATATCACCCACGCACACACCATGCTTGTGCAAAAACGCCAACCCCGACGCGACCTCACGCAGCAACGTGCAACGCTGCACATCATCAACGGTGATGCCACGCGCGGCCAGCACCGTCGGATCATTCAACAAATGCTGAAACTCCGCAGTACTCGACGACACACCCTTGACCGTGGTCAGCGAGATGAAAAACTCCTGCGGAATCGCCGGCATCACAAACCCCACCGGGGTGCCCGCGTCTTCGACGATGGCGCACGGCCACGCCGCCATCGACACCAACCGCTCCGCCTCGGCATACGACAGCGACTCCTCCACCAAAGCCGGCATCGCGGCCAACGCGGTGAAATCAATCCCCACCAACGCCTGCGCCTTGTACTCCTTAAACACCATCGACGACGCAAACGTCGTCTTCGCGTTCGGCGCCCGATACACCACCCCCTGACCACCCTGACCGATCTTGCTCAACACCCCCAACCGGCCCCGCTCAATCACCTGCCGAGTCATCACCCACCCCCCACACCCACAGAAGAGCCGGGCCGCGACGCGGTTGAAATCGCCGGGCTGTCAAGGCACCGACCCCGCTGCCGGTGCGGGCGCGGGCGGCACCTGATGATGTGCGGTTCGGTCAACCGGGCCGCGATGTGGGCCTCGCGTCGAAACCGCTCCTGATAACCCGGCCCGGCGCTCAGCTCGGAGGGCAACACCTCGAGGGCGACGTCGCGGCCGATCACGACGTCGTGAGCTTTGCACACTTGCCCATGGCGCCCGCGCCGATCACTGACAGCAGCCGGTAGCGGCCCAACGCCACCTCATCCACCGGCCGGCCTCCGTCACCACCCCGGTGTTAGATGCTACCGATCCACTCCGCTCCCCACCGTCGATTCGGCAACCAGGTGGGCGGCCAGCCCGGCAAGCCGACAGCCCTGTGAACAGCGCCAGGAGGCTTGCGTCCGGGCTGCAGGCCGGTTTCTACCATCACAAGCACTTGGGCGGGGCAGACGCCGACCACCTGCCGTAGCCGCGAACGAAAGGCTGGACCGGTTGTGAGTGACCGCAAACCCACGCTCAGCTACCTTGGGCCGGTTCTACTGAAAGGTAGCTGACGATTCCGTCGGCGACCGCGTCAGCGTAGCGTTGCCGTCCTTGCGGGGTTTGCATCGCAGCGGCTTCGGCGGGGTTCTTCATGTTGCCGAGTTCGATGAGGACTGCCGGGTATTGAGCGAGATTGAGTCCGGCCAGATCGGCCCGTCCGTAAAGTCCTTGGGCGCCGATGTAGCTGGCCGGTTGTATGCCCGCGGCTTCCAACCGGTCCCGCATCGTGGCGGCAAGGGTCATCGCCGCTCCGGCCTGAGCGCCGTTCAGAGGTGGAGCCGAGTAGTTGACGTGGAAACCTTGCCCGTTGGGTGGTCCTCCGTCGGCGTGAATGCTGATGATCGCGTCCGGGTGAAGTGCATTGGCCCTCGCTGCGCGTTCATCGACGCAGGGGCCCGCGCTCATGTCGTTGTCGCGAGACACGGCGCTGTGGACCCCTTGGGCGGTCAGTGCGTCGCGGATCCGCAAGCTGGTGTCCCAGGTGAAGGCGTGTTCGGTGTAGCCGTCGGCTGTGGCAGTGCCGGTGGTTTGGCAGGCTTTCGTCCCGCCGCGGCCCGTCGGTACCTGCCGGTTGATCAACGACTCATTGGCCCCGTTGTGGCCGGGGTCGAGAAAGACGAGCCGCCCGGCAACGCCCGTCGGCGCGGCTCCGGAAGGTGCGGCGAGCGCAGTCACTGCCGACAGCGTCGTGATCGCCGCTGCCGCGGTGGCTCGCCGTGCTGTTAGCGCCGCCCAGCGCTGTAATTTTGTCGCCATGGGGTTCATCGTGCCCGATCGCGAAAACCGAGCCGATCGGCGCGGTGCGGTGCTTCTCTGACCGTCGGGATCTGCGGTGGGGGGCCATTAGAACCCGGTGCTGGGCTCAATCGGGTGAGGCATCTGGCGGTGGGCAGCGTTGCTCTGGCAGTTGTTATCTGCGAGGGTGAGCGCACCGATGATGTCGCTTAGGCCTGTCGAGACGTTTGCCGACACCAGGAACTCCGCTCCTGGCGGCGTCGTCGGTGGCTCCACCACCAGCGGGCCGCTGCGATTCGGATGCCGGCCGTCTGCGCCGGACGTACGGCGATCGCGGCTCGATGGTTAAGGGACGGCTTGCCCGATTTGGAGTGTCTCGGCACTCTGAGCGCACAGCAGTCTCGCCCTGGCGCGGCTCACGACGCACCAGGTGGGTGGTGATCGTGGTCGGGACGCTGGCGCTGGTGGCCGGTCTCATCGTCACCGGCGGGTTCCTGCTGGGACAACGTCGGCCGACGCATACCTCAGAGCCCGCACCGACAGTGCAGGCCAGGCCCGCCTCGCCGGCACCCCGGTCAACGACGGGCCCGGGCGGGTCACCGTATCCGGTGGGGTTGTCGGCAGAGTTCGCCCAGTTGCAAACCCGGCTGCACACCAAGCTGGGCATTGTCCTGCGTCCTGTCGGGGCGGGCCAGAACGAGCCGCTCAGCTTTGGGGATTGGACGTCGGGGCCGGCGTGGTCGACGATCAAGGTGCCGCTGGTGATCGCGGCGATGCGCGAACCGGGCTCAGATCAGGTAACCCAGGAGATGACCGCTGTGATCACCGAATCCGACAACGCGGCCGCTGAACAGATCTGGGCAGGCCTGGGCGACCCAGTCACCGCTGCCGGCAAGGTCGAGTCGGTGCTGGGTGCCACCGGAGACCCAACAACCGTCCAATCTCAGAAGGTTCGCCCCGAATACACCGCGTTCGGCCAGACCGAGTGGCCGCTGACCAACCAGGCCCAGTTCTTGGCTGCCGCCGCGTGCGATCCGAGGAATGAACCTGTTCTGGGGTTGATGGGCCAGGTCGAGAACGACCAGAAGTGGGGCCTGGGAGTCCTTCCCGACACTAAGATCAAGGGCGGCTGGGGACCGTCACGGTCAAACAACTACCTGGTGCGCCAGATCGCCATCCTGCCCACACCGAACGGCCTGACAGTCGTCGCGATGGCCGCCGAACCCGAGTCGGGATCCTTCGCCGACGGCACCCAGGATCTCACCGAAACCGCCGATTGGCTCCAAACCCATCTAGCTGCACTTCCAGCCGGGAAGTGCAGCTAGTACAGGTAGGGCCGTGCGTGGGTTGCCGAGCTGACAGATCCGTAGACCGCTTACGGCATCACGAAGCCGACGCCGTCACAGCAGAGCACCCCGCGGCCGCCGCGGGCGCCGCGTTAACCGGGCCGAAGTGGTTGTCGGGCAACCAGCACTTGCTCAAGACTTCTGTTCGCGCCGCAGGCATCCCAGCCGCAACGGAGAATATTCAACCCCAGGGCTGAGTCGATGAAGTCCATACCCGACCATCGAAGTAGCGCATAAGACTCGAATCATTCGGATCGGGGTACCAACCCGGCGCGGGGGTGGTCGGCGTGCCAGGAACGCCCTGAGAATGCACCGATTTCGGCTTCACCAATCGCACAATCAATACGACGAAGCCGACGATAACGGCAACGATGATGGCGAAGGTGACTAGCAGCAACACCAAGGCACCAATCAAACTGCCCTACCCCCAATCTTGACAGAATCATCCGCGGGCTGCCCAGCTGCTGACCTGACGAAAACACCGGGTCGAAATCATTATGCGGTCGCTTGTCCGAGCGCGGCCCCATTTGTCGCGAACGATCGAATTGCGAAATCCTACGGACTTCTGGCCAGCAGTGGTCATGATGCCGATCCCGACGTGCTCACCATTGGTGACGGCCCGACGACGACCGATGCGGGTCGGCTGCCCGGAGCGTCGTTTTCACCGATTCAGGCCCGGAGACTGCCCGTTGCCGCTGGGCGTGGTGGTGCTCAAAGTAATTCCGCCTTTGCAGCGACCTGCGCCGACCGGTGCGGTACAGACGGCAACAATCGGCAAAACGGCACTTAATGTGAAACGCCCAAGCTATGCTGCCTTTGACGGGTGCAGTTCAGCCAACGGCGAGGATCTGCCAATGACCACACCTCAGCAGCCGGGCTGGTACGACGACCCGCATGACCCGAATGCACAGCGTTACTGGGACGGCCGAGATTGGACGCCACACCGGCAGCGCAAGCCGATTTCAGTACCCACGCAGCCACCTCCGCCTCCGTTCGGCAGGCCCGCCCAACCGCCCCCGCCTTCGCTCGGCACGCCCGCACAACCGCCCCCGCCTTGGCCCGGAACGCCCGCCCAGCCGCCCCCGCCCCACGTGGCCCCCGCACAGCCGGCCGCCGTCGCACTGGGCGCGCAGCAACAGACCCTGCCCAACAGCCATCTCGTCTGGGCCGTCTTTTCGATCTTTTTCTGCCTACCCTTCGGCATCCTCGCCATCATCAACGCGACTAAGGTTTCCAATCTGTGGGCTCTGGGCCAGTACCCCGAGGCTTACGCTGCCGCGAACACTGCAAAAAAGTTCGCCGTCTGGGCCACCATCGCGTGGGCCGTCTGGGCCGGTGGCCTTTTTCTATTCGGCGTCGTCCTACCGGTTCTGTTCGGATTATCGCTGTTTGGAGCATCTACGACATCCACGCCGTGACGGCGAGAGTCGAAACGTGTTGACGCGCGGGCTTTTAGAACCAGCGGGTGTCGCCGCGCTAGCGGCGTGCGGCTGCGCGGCGGTCTGGCTGGGCAATCCGACCACTCCTGGGGGGCCGCTTCCGGTATGCCCCATCAAAGCACTGTTGGGCATCGATTGCCCCGGTTGCGGCAGCTTGCGGATGCTGTACTGGCTTCTGCACGGCGATCTGTGGGCGGCGCTGAGGTTCAACGCTTTTGGTCTGGTCGCGGTGGTCCTGTTGGTGTGGGCCTACCTGGCGTGGACCTACGGGCGGCTTGCCGGTCGACGGATCTGGAGTTGGGAACATAGCCGATGGTCTGCGCCGGTCGCACTGGTTGTGGTCTTGGTGTGGTTTGTGGTGCGCAACTTAGGATTTGGACCGTTCCCCGCGCTTTACGTGTGATCGAGCGATATCCTGCAGCAGTGACCCAGCAACACGTCGGAGGCGCGGTAGGGCGCACCGCGACGTCAAGGTGGGCTGGTCGCCGTGAGAGCCGACACCAAACCCGGTGGACCCAGTAACGGTGACTCACCACTGTGATTTTTGACAGAGTGCAGAGAGTATTGCCATGGCTTTGTTGCGACCAGGCGGATCCATTTCTCTGAATTGTGCTCTGTCGCGCTACGCATGTTGCGAGTTAACATTTGCTCGGATCGGCACGGGTCGTGGCTGACGAGAAAGTCACGAGGCTCATCGTCGAGGTTTGCTGTGCCGTCCGCCTGGCTGTTCGACGGGAGTGCGCAATGTTGGGTTCGACGGTATCTTGGCGCTTCGCGGTCTGCGTTGTTTTAATGCCGCTGACTGTATTGGCGGGCGGCTGCTCATCGTCGGCGCCGTCGAGCAGCCCGTCGAAGCAGGAGCCGACATCACATCCGGCCGCGCCGGGCAGCGCTGGGGCAGATCAGACGTCGACGCCCAACGCATCGGCAAGTGTCACACCGTCGCCGGTCAAGTTGACGTCGGGCGTCTTGGCGTTGAGTTCGGTTGGTAACAGGCGAATCTACGGTTTCATCGATCCAAACTCAGGGCAGTACTCCGAGGCCGTCACGTTCACCATCCCGACTACTGGAACAGTGCAAGGCTCGACGTTCCCGAGGTTGGCTGCTTCGCCTGACCTCAGCAAGCTTGCAGTCAGCTCGATGGCCAATGGGCAATCAGCGGCGGGGTGGATAGATTCCAGCGGCCAGTTCACCGCGGTTACCACCTCGGCGACTGGGGGCGCATTCGGGGGGATTTCGCCGTCGTACTCGGCGATTGGGTTCGACGGAGCCGGAAATTATTACTACAAACAGAACTCACAAGGTGCCATGTATACCGACGTATACGAGGTGCAGGCGGGGTCGACGAGCAATGCGCAGAAGCTGACGGTGACCCCGCTCGGCGCCGCCGATCGCGGTGCCGAGCTCAATTCGGACGGGAGCTTGCTGTTCGGTTGCGAGAACATGACGGGAAATTGGTTGGATGCCAACACCCTGGTGATGGCCATCGCCCCGGGCACCCAGATCGCCAAAGTCGCGCTCGCCGGCCGTGAGAATGGTGGGTGCCCCATCACCTCTGCGAGCAACGAGGTGACGTTACTGCCCGCAACGAATTCCGCGATGGTGCACGATCCGGTGGCCAATTCGGGTGGAACGAAGGTGGCGTTCTTCTACGATGACCCCGATCGGGTCAATCACAACTTCCCAACTGTGTATACCGTCGCGACAGAGGGCAATAGCCAACCGACCTTGGTGAATTTGTCCGAGTCCGACGCGAAGAAACTGACCGGTGCAACGTTGCTCAGGTGGTCGTGAAGTTGGTGGCCGCGGCAAGCCGATCGATAGACCATCAGTTCGGCGACACCGCATGCGGAAAACTCAGCGCAGCAGCGCGCGCGACATCACCACGCGCTGAATTTGATTGGTGCCTTCGTAAATCTGGGTGATCTTGGCGTCGCGCATGAACCGCTCGACCGGGAAGTCGCGGGTGTAGCCGTAGCCGCCGAACAGCTGCACAGCGTCGGTGGTGACTTCCATCGCGACGTCCGAGGCGAAGCACTTCGAGGCCGCCGAGATGAAGCCCAGTCCAGTCTCTCCCCGCTCGGCGCGCGCGGCGGCGGAGTACACCATGAGGCGGGCGGCCTCGACCTTCATCGCCATGTCGGCGAGCATGAACTGCACACCCTGGAAGTCGCTGATCGGGTTGCCGAACTGCTGACGCTCCTTGGTGTAGGCGATCGCCGCATCCACCGCGCCCTGGGCGATACCGACGGCCTGCGCGCCGATCGTCGGACGGGTGTGGTCCAGCGTCGCCAGCGCGGTCTTGAAACCGGTGCCCGGTTCACCGATGATCCGGTCACCCGGGATGCGGCAATCCTCGAAGTACAGCTCCGTGGTCGGCGAGCCTTTAATGCCGAGTTTGCGTTCCTTCGGTCCCACCGAGAAGCCCTCGTCGTCGGCGTGCACCATGAACGCCGAGATACCGTTGGAGCCGTTGTCCGGGTCGGTCACCGCCATCACGGTGTACCAGGCCGACTTGCCGCCGTTGGTGATCCAGCACTTGGAGCCGTTGAGAATCCAGGAGTCGCCGTCGGCCTTGGCGCGGGTGCGCATCGCCGCGGCGTCGCTGCCCGCGCCCCGCTCCGAGAGCGCATAGGACGCCATCAGCCCGTCGTCGGCCAGCGAGGGCAGCACCTGCTTTTTCAGCTCGTCCGATCCGCGCAGAATCAGTCCCATGGTGCCCAGCTTGTTGACGGCCGGGATCAGCGAAGCAGACGCGTCGACGCGCGCCACCTCCTCGATCACGATGCAGGCCGCCACCGAGTCCGCACCCTGACCGCCGTACTCCTCGGGGATGTGCACCGCGTTGAAACCCGACGCGTTCAGCGCCGACAGCGCCTCCTCGGGAAACCGCGACTCCTCGTCGACATCGGCGGCGTAGGGAGCAATCTCCTTTTCCGCCAGCGCGCGAATCGCCGCCCGAAGCTCATCGTGCTCCTCGGGCAACTGGAATACATCGAACGACGGATTGCCGGCCCAACCAGCCATGACGCCTCCCTACATCGTCACCGGGTTACTAGCCAGTAACTTTACCTTGTCGGCTTTTGAGCGCCGCATCCTTGGCCCGCACCGATTCGGCAAGCTGCTGCTGATAAGCCACGATCCGGCCTTGCAGCGCCGGATCCCCGGCGCCCAGAATGCGCACCGCCAGCAGACCGGCGTTTCGCCCCCCGCCGATCGACACGGTGGCCACCGGTACACCGGCGGGCATCTGCACGATCGACAGCAGAGAATCCAGGCCGTCCAGGCGCGCCAGCGGCACCGGAACGCCGATCACCGGCAGCGGCGTCGCGGCCGCAACCATTCCCGGCAGGTGGGCCGCACCTCCGGCGCCGGCGATGACGACCTCAAGACCACGGCCGGCGGCCTGCCGCGCGTAGTCGAACATCAGCTCCGGAGTGCGGTGCGCCGAGACAACTCCTACTTCGTAGGCAACGTCGAACTCGGCCAGCGCCTCGGCCGCGTCTTCCATCACCGACCAGTCGCTGTCGCTGCCCATGATCACGCCGACGCGCGGCCTATCGGTCATATGCGCCGCTCCCCCTCATCGCTGCGCTCTGCATCGTCACCGGCGGTCATATGCGCCGCTCCTCCTCATCGCTGCGCTCTGCATCGTCACCGGCGGTCATATGCGCCGCTCCTCCTCATCGCTGCGCTCTGCATCGTCACCGGCGGTCATGTGGGTCCCATCCGTCCGTCCACTGCCCCTCTGACAACCAGTGTGCCGCCCGGGTGGCCCGTTCACGCAGCTCGGCGACCCGGCCAAGGTCATCACCCAGCAGATTGACGTGCCCGATCTTCCGGCCCGGCCGCTCCGCTTTGCCGTACAGGTGCACACGTGTCTCCGGCATCCGGGCGAACAGGTGGTGCAGCCGCTCGTCCAGCCGCATCGCAGGCGGCTTCGCGGCACCCAGCACATTGGCCATCACCGTGACCGGGACGACGGCGTCGGTGTCGCCAAGCGGATAGTCGAGCACCGCGCGCAGATGCTGCTCGAACTGACTGGTGCGGGCCCCGTCCATGGTCCAGTGCCCGGAGTTGTGCGGACGCATGGCCAGCTCGTTGACCAGCAACCCGCCGTCGGCGGTCTCGAACAGCTCGACAGCCAACACACCCACCACGTCCAGCTCCGCCGCCAACCGCAACGCCAAGTGCTGCGCTTCGGCGCCCGAAGCCTCCGGTAGCTCCGGGGCCGGGGCCACTACCAGCACGCAGATGCCGTCGCGCTGAACGGTCTCGACCACCGGCCACGCCGCGCCCTGCCCGAACGGCGATCGCGCCACCAGTGCGGAAAGCTCCCGGCGCATCACCACCCGCTCCTCGACCAACACTGGAACCCCGGCGCTCAAGAAGCCGCTCGCGATGTCGCGGGCCTCCCGCACGCTGTCGGCCATCCGCACGCCGCGTCCGTCGTAGCCGCCCCGCACCGCCTTCACCACAACAGGGCCGCCGACACGGCCGACGAACTCGTCGATGTCCTGTGGCACCCTCACCTCGGCGTAGCGCGGCACCGGGGCGCCCAGCGCCTCGAGCCGGCGGCGCATGACCAGCTTGTCCTGGGCATGCAGCAGCGCCTGCGGCGACGGCGCCATATTGACGCCTTCGGCGACCAGCTTGTCGAGCAGCTCAGCGGGCACGTGCTCGTGGTCGAAGGTCAGCGCGGTCGCGCCGGCCGCCACCCGGCGCAGGTCCTCGAGGTCGGTGTGCGAGCCGATCACCACGTCGGGAGTGACCTGGGCGGCAGGGTCGTCGTCGGCGGCGGCCAACACCCGCAGAGTCTGACCAAGAGCGATCGCCGCCTGGTGGGTCATCCGGGCAAGCTGGCCGCCACCGACCATGGCGACCAGTGGCAAAGCGGTGGAGCGACTGCGCACGGCAATCATCGTGTCACGGCGCTGCCCACTGTTCTGCTGCGCACAGCTCAGCGGCGAACCGTACACTCCGGAGTTGTGTCCTTCGCCGATGCCACGATCGCGCTGCTGCCCCGGCCGATCCGGCCTTATGCCGAGCGCCATCACGAGCTGATCAAGTTCGCCATCGTCGGCGCGACGACGTTCGTCATCGACTCGTCGATCTTCTACGCCCTCAAGCTGACTGTCCTGGAGCCCAAGCCGGTGACCGCGAAGGTCATCGCCGGCATCGTCGCGGTCATCGCCTCCTACATCTTGAACAGGGAGTGGAGTTTCCGTGACCGCGGCGGCCGCGAACGCCATCACGAGGCGCTGCTGTTCTTCGCGTTCAGCGGCGTGGGTGTGCTGCTCTCGATGGCGCCGCTGTGGTTCTCCAGCTACGTCCTGCAGCTGCGGACGCCGGCGGTCTCGCTGACCATGGAGAACATCGCCGACTTCATCTCGGCCTACATAGTGGGCAACTTGCTGCAGATGGGGTTCCGGTTCTGGGTGTTCCGGCGCTGGGTCTTCCCCGACGAGTTCGGTCGCAGCCCCGACAAGGCGCTGGAGTCGACCTTCACCGCCGGTGGTATCGCGGAGGTCTTCGAAGACACCCTCGAGGCCAGCAACGTCACTTTGCTGCGCGGTTGGCGTGGGCGTGCCGACCGGCCCGGTCAGCGCGGCGACTCACCCGAACCTGAGGTCTCGAAAAGCTCATAACAGAGCAGCGCGTGCACCTGTCGCACGCGGGGAATGGCGTCGAACCACAGCGGTTCCTGTGACGCCGACTCGACGATCAGGGTGCCGGTGCGCAACAGCCGGTCGAGGAAACGATGCCGGAACTGCACGCTGGCAATGCGGGCCAGCGGAACGTCGATGCCGCTGCGGTTCAGCACTCCCCGCCGAAACATCAGCCGGCGGTCGGTGACGACGAAATGTGTGGTCAGCCACTTGGCGAACGGCCACAACGCCAGCCAGCCCACGACGATCGCCCAGACCGCCGCAATGACCGCGGAGATCACGAATTTGGCGTCGGCGTGCCAGTCCGTGGCGTTGACGACGGCGGCGACGAACGCACCGAGTGCGCTGGCGGCGACCAGCACCGAAGCGGCCGGTACCAGGCGCTTCCAGTGCGGGTGCCGATGCAGAATCACCTGTTCGTCATCGGCCAGGGTGTTGTCGGGGTAGCGCCTCACCCGCTTGGCCGCAGGTGGGTGATGTCGCCGGCTGACACCGTCACCACCTCCCCACCGGTGTCGACCTGCAACCGGCCCAGCTCGTCGACGCCGCGGGCGAGGCCGACGACCTCCCGGTCACCGGGCAAGGTGGCCCGCACCCGGGTGCCCAGCGTGCGGCTGTACCGCTGGTAGTCGGCGATCAGCGCTGCGTCGGCGCCGCCGGCGGTACGCCACGCGTCGATCCGGTCGGCCAGCTCGCGAAGAATGCGACGGGTCAACGCGACTCGGTCCTGCGGCGCAGCGCCGAGCAACAGCAGCGACGTGGCCGCCGGATCGGGCGCCTCCGGGGCGCTCAACGTCACGTTCAGGCCCAGCCCGACCACGATCGTCGAGGCGGGGGCGGCGACTTCGGCGAGGATTCCGGCCAGCTTGCCGCCGTCAACCAGTACGTCGTTGGGCCATTTGAGTCCGGCGGACACCCCGACAACAGCGGCCAGCGCGTCCACGACCGCGACACCGGTCGCCAGCGGCAGCCAGCCCCAGCCGGTGCGCGGCACCGACGACCCGTCGATTCCGGCGGACAGGGCGATCTGCGTGCGTGGCGGCGTCGACCAGTGCCGGCCATGCCGGCCACGGCCGGCGCTTTGGTACTCGGCCAGCAGGACCCATCCGTCGATGTCCTCCCCGGACGCCGAACGGTCCAGCAGATCGGCGTTCGTGGACCCGGTTTCTTCGACGACGTCGAGCCGGCGCCATGGCAGACCCGGTCCGACCAGGCCGTCGCGCAGCGCCGCCGGGTCCAGCGGCGCGGGCTGCGGATCTGCGTTCATCGCTGCATAGCCTAAACAGCTGGCGGCCCGGCGGCCGCTAAGCTCGACAGCCATGACGAGCGTTACCGATCACCACGCGGAACCGGCCGCCGAGCACACGGTCGACATTCACACCACCGCCGGCAAGCTTGCCGAACTGCGGAAACGAGCCGAAGAGGCGCTGCATCCCGTCGGTGAGACCGCGGTCGAGAAGGTGCACGCCAAAGGCAAGCTGACCGCGCGGGAACGCATCTACGCGCTGCTGGACGAAGGATCGTTCGTCGAGCTCGACGCGCTGGCCCGGCATCGCAGCACCAATTTCGGGCTGGCCGAGAAGCGCCCGCTCGGTGACGGTGTGGTGACCGGCTACGGCACCATCGAGGGCCGCGACGTCTGCATCTTCAGCCAGGACGCCACGGTGTTCGGCGGCAGCCTCGGTGAGGTCTACGGCGAGAAGATCGTCAAGGTGCAGGAGCTGGCCATCAAAACCGGCCGTCCGCTCATCGGCATCAACGACGGCGCCGGGGCCCGGATTCAGGAGGGCGTAGTCTCGCTGGGCCTGTACAGCAAGATCTTCCGTAACAACATTCTGGCTTCGGGTGTCGTCCCGCAGATCTCGCTGATCATGGGCGCCGCCGCCGGCGGGCATGTCTACTCCCCGGCTCTGACCGACTTCGTAGTGATGGTCGACCAGACCAGCCAGATGTTCATCACCGGACCGGACGTGATCAAGACGGTCACCGGTGAAGACGTCACGATGGAAGAGCTCGGTGGCGCGCACACCCACATGGCGAAATCGGGCACCGCGCACTACGTCGCGTCCGGTGAGCAGGACGCGTTCGACTGGGTGCGCGAGCTGCTCGGCTACCTGCCGCCGAACAACTTCACCGACCCGCCGCGCTACCCGGCACCGATTCCTGAAGGCGCCATTGAGGACAACCTGACCGGTGAGGACCTCGAGCTGGACACGCTGATCCCGGATTCGCCGAACCAGCCCTACGACATGCACGAAGTGATCACCCGCATCCTCGACGACGACGAATTCCTGGAGATCCAGAACGGTTACGCCAACAACATCGTCGTCGGCTTCGGCCGCATCGAGGGGCGGCCTGTCGGCATCGTCGCCAACCAGCCCACCCAGTTCGCCGGCTGCCTGGACATCAACGCCTCGGAGAAGGCGGCCCGGTTCGTCCGCACCTGTGACTGCTTCAACATTCCGATCGTCATGCTGGTCGACGTGCCGGGCTTTCTGCCCGGCACCGGCCAGGAGTACAACGGCATCATCCGGCGCGGCGCCAAGTTGCTGTACGCCTACGGCGAGGCCACTGTTCCGAAGATCACCGTGATCACCCGCAAGGCCTACGGCGGCGCCTATTGCGTCATGGGCTCCAAGGACATGGGCTGCGACGTCAACGTCGCCTGGCCGACGGCGCAGATCGCGGTGATGGGCGCTTCCGGCGCCGTCGGGTTCGTCTACCGCCAGCAGCTCGGCGAAGCCGCCCGCAACGGTGAAGACGTCGACGCACTGCGCCTGCAGCTGCAGCAGAGTTACGAGGACACCCTGGTCAACCCCTACGTTGCGGCCGAGCGCGGCTACGTCGACGCCGTAATCCCGCCGTCGCACACGCGCGGCTACATTGCGACGGCGCTGCGGCTGCTGGAACGCAAGATCGCGCCGACACCGCCCAAGAAGCACGGGAACATTCCGCTGTGAGTCGAGCGAGCGGAACGAACGCAGTGAGTGACGGGAGCGAGACGAACAATCCAGCTGCTGTGAGTCGAGCGAGCGGAACGAACCCGCGAAGTGAGTGAGCGGGAAGCGAGTGACGGAACGAAATCGAACGCTCCGGCTTCGGTGAGTGACGGGAGCGAGACGAACAATCCAGCTGCTGTGAGTGAGAGCTTGATCCAGGTGCTCAAGGGCAATCCGAGCGAGGACGAGGTGGCCGCGCTGGTCGCGGTGCTCAGCGGTCTCAGCGCAGCCGCCGGCGGGCCGGTGCAGCAACCCGAGCGCACCAACTGGGGGCTGCCGGTCGACAAACTCCGGTACCCGCCGTTCAGTTGGCAGCTCATCACGCTGGTGCAAAAGGTGCACATGCGCCGGTGACGCGCTTTTGACGCACGTCGTGCTCGGATCCGCCTCGTCGGGCCGGCTGCGGGTGCTGCGCCAGGCGGGCATCGATCCGCTGGTCCGGGTGTCCGGTGTAGATGAAGACGCGGTGATCGCCGGCCTGGGTCACGCCGCTGGGCCCCGGGATGTGGTGTGCGCGCTGGCCCGCGCGAAAGCCGAGCGGGTGGCCGCTGACTTGGAGCCCTTGAAGGATGCTGTGGCGGCCGATTGCGTTGTGATCGGCTGTGATTCGATGCTGCACTTCGCCGGCAAGCTGGTCGGCAAACCCGGTTCGGCCGATGCCGCGCGCCAGCAGTGGGAGTCGATGGGCGGCCGCAGCGGCGAGCTGTTCACCGGGCACTGCCTGCTGCGGCTGAGCGGCGGCGCCGTCACCCATGATGCAGTCGAAGCTGCAAGCACCACGGTGCATTTCGGCATTCCCGCCGCCGACGACTTGGACGCTTACCTCGCCGCGGGTGAACCGCTGCAGGTCGCAGGCGGGTTCACGCTGGACGGGCTGGGCGGCTGGTTCGTCGACCGGATCGACGGCGACCCGTCCAACGTCATCGGACTGAGCCTGCCGTTGACCGGGCGGCTGCTCGAGCGGGTCGGGCTGTCGGTCACCGGGTTATGGCGTGACTCAGGAGCGACAGCCTGACGGTAGGCTCGCGGTGTGCCGCTACCAGCAGACTCCAGCCCCGTCTTAGCGGGCTACGCGCATCCGGAACGGCTGGTCACCGCCGACTGGCTGGCCGGCAACATGGGGCGGCCCGGCCTGGCCATCGTCGAGTCCGACGAGGACGTGCTGCTCTACGACGTCGGCCACATCCCCGGCGCGGTCAAGATCGACTGGCACACCGACCTCAACGACCCGCGGGTGCGTGACTACATCAACGGCGAGCAGTTCGCTGCGCTGATGGACCGCAAGGGGATTTCGCGCGACGACACCGTGGTGATCTACGGCGACAAGAGCAACTGGTGGGCGGCCTACGCGCTGTGGGTGTTCACCCTGTTCGGCCACCCCGACGTGCGGCTGCTCAACGGCGGCCGTGACCTGTGGCTCGCCGAGGGCCGGGAAACCACGCTGGACGTGCCGGCCCAGACGTCGACCGGCTACCCCGTCGTGCAGCGCGACGACGAGCCGATCCGCGCGTTCAAGGAAGATGTGCTGGCGACACTGGGCTCGCGGCCGCTGATCGACGTCCGCTCGCCACAGGAATACACCGGTGAGCGCACCCACATGCCGGACTACCCCGAAGAAGGCGCGCTGCGCGGCGGCCACATCCCTACCGCGCGGTCCATCCCGTGGGGCAAAGCCGCCGATGAGAACGGGCGCTTCCGCCGCCGCGACGAGCTCGAACAGCTCTACGGATTCGTGCAGCCCGACGACAAGACCATCGTTTACTGCCGCATCGGCGAGCGGTCCAGCCACACCTGGTTCGTCCTGACCCACCTGCTCGGCATCCCCGGCGTGCGCAACTACGACGGCTCGTGGACCGAGTGGGGCAACACCGTCCGCGTCCCGATCGTCACCGGCGCAGAACCGGGTGGCGCAGCGCAGGGGGCCTCGCCGGCCTGATGAGTCTGCCCGCGCCGCTGGCCGAGGTGGTGTCCGACTTCGCCGAAGTGCAAGGCCAGGACAAGCTGAAGCTGCTGCTGGAATTCGCCGACGAGCTGCCCCCGCTGCCCGGCGACCTGCAAGAGGCGGCGATGGAGCCGGTGCCCGAATGCCAGTCGCCGCTGTTTCTGCACGTCGACGCCAGCAACCGGAGACGGGTGCGGCTGCATTTCAGCGCACCGGCCGAAGCACCCACCACCCGCGGATTCGCCAGCATCCTGGCCACCGGCCTCGACGAACAGCCCGCCGAGGACATCTTGGCCGTACCCGAAGACTTCTACACCGACCTCGGGTTGGCGGCGTTGATCAGCCCGCTTCGGCTGCGCGGGATGTCGGCGATGCTGGCCAGGATCAAGCGACGGCTGCGCGAGTCCACCTGACCTGCCGTCCAAATCGACACCGCTTCAACGCGTGTGCGGCGCGCCGCCTAAACTTCCTGCGACATAGTTGTAAGAAATCCTCTTAGAGACTGCCGAAGTGTCCAGCCACCCAGGAGGCGCAGTGCCCAGCCACGCCAGCTCGAAGATCACCAAGGTTCTCGTCGCCAACCGCGGTGAGATCGCGGTCCGAGTGATCCGGGCGGCCAAGGACGCCGGCCTGCCCAGCGTGGCGGTGTACGCCGAACCCGACGCTGACGCGCCGCACGTCCGACTGGCCGATGAGGCGTTCGCGCTGGGTGGTCAAACCTCAGCGGAGTCCTACCTGGACTTCGGCAAAGTCCTCGACGCCGCGCAGAAGTCCGGCGCCAACGCGATCCACCCCGGCTACGGCTTCCTCTCGGAGAACGCCGACTTCGCGCAAGCGGTGCTCGATGCCGGCCTGATCTGGATCGGCCCGAGCCCGCAGTCGATTCGCGACCTCGGCGACAAAGTCACCGCCCGGCACATCGCCGCCCGCGCGCAGGCCCCCTTGGTGCCCGGCACACCCGACCCGGTCCAAAACGCCGACGAGGTGGTGGCCTTCGCCCAGGAGTACGGCGTGCCGATCGCGATCAAAGCCGCGTTCGGCGGCGGCGGGCGCGGCATGAAAGTGGCGCGCACCCTCGAAGAGATCCCCGAGCTGTACGAGTCGGCCGTCCGTGAGGCCGTTGCGGCGTTCGGCCGCGGTGAATGCTTCGTCGAGCGCTACCTGGACAAGCCGCGCCACGTCGAGGCGCAGGTGATCGCCGACCAGCACGGCAACGTCATCGTGGCCGGCACCCGCGACTGTTCGCTGCAGCGCCGCTTCCAGAAGTTGGTCGAGGAGGCGCCGGCGCCGTTTCTGACCGACGCCCAGCGCAAAGAAATACACGAATCCGCCAAGCGGATCTGCAAAGAGGCGCATTACTACGGCGCCGGTACGGTGGAATACCTGGTCGGCCAGGACGGCTTGATCTCCTTCTTGGAGGTCAACACCAGGCTGCAGGTTGAGCACCCGGTGACCGAGGAGACGGCCGGCATCGACCTGGTACTGCAGCAGTTCAAGATCGCAAACGGCGAAAAGCTCGACCTCGCCGAGGACCCGACGCCGCGCGGGCACGCCATCGAATTCCGGATCAACGGCGAGGACGCCGGGCGCGGTTTTCTGCCGGCACCCGGGCCGGTCACCAAGTACGAAACCCCCAGCGGACCGGGTGTGCGACTGGATTCCGGCGTAGAGGCCGGTTCGGTGATCGGTGGTCAGTTCGACTCGATGCTGGCCAAGCTGATCGTGTACGGCGCCAGCCGAGAAGAGGCCTTACGGCGCGCGCGCCGTGCCCTTGCTGAATTCCACGTCGAGGGGCTGGCGACCGTCATCCCGTTCCACCGCGCAGTGGTTTCCGACCCGGCGTTCATCGGCGACGACAACGGCTTCTCGGTGCACACCCGCTGGATCGAAACCGAATGGAACAACACCGTCGAGCCGTTCACCGGCGGTGAACCCCTCGACGAGGAGGCCCGCCCCCGGCACAAAGTGGTCGTCGAGGTCGGTGGCCGCCGACTCGAAGTGTCACTGCCCGGTGACCTCGCGCTGTCCAACGGCGGCGCCGACCCGGCCGGAGTGATCCGCAAAAAGCCCAAGCCGCGCAAACGGGGCGCGCTGGCCGGTGCGGCGGCCTCGGGTGACGCGGTGACCGCGCCCATGCAGGGCACGGTGGTCAAGGTCGCCGTCGAGGAGGGTCAGCAGGTTGCCGCCGGTGATCTGGTGGTGGTGCTCGAGGCGATGAAGATGGAGAACCCGGTGACCGCCCATAAGGACGGTGTCATCACCGGCTTGGCTGTGGAGCCTGGGGCCGCCATCACCCAGGGCACAGTTCTCGCCGAGATCAAGTAGCTGGCTGAGTGGAAAACATAACCATTCGGCAAACATCGTTGTCGGCCCCGACGGGCGCGAGTATGTTCGGGTCAGGTTGAGTTCACAGCCGCCCGCAAGGTCAGCAATGACGTGCTCGGAGGCTGCTTCCTAGCCGTCGTTCTGACGCGAACCCTCAGTCCGTCCTCCTCGACTGCTGGAGCCACCATGTCTACTGCCGGAACTACAGGCTCTGGGTGGGTGCACGCCGGGTCGGATGACGAATTCCCTTCTCAGCCCTGGGAAAGTCGCACTGCCCGGTTCGCCGCTCACCGGGGACCGGCCGCCGTCGTGGTCGCCGCACAAGGCGAGCTCGACGCCGCCAACGCCGTGCAACTCGCCGATTACGTTCAGCGCTGTGCCGCCTTCTCCCAGTGGGTGATCCTCGACCTCACTGGACTCAAATTCTTCGGTACGGCCGGGTTTTCGGCGCTGCACACCATCAACGTGCGCTGTGCAGGGGCCGGGGTGCAGTGGACGGTGGTGCCCAATCGCACGGTTTCTCGGCTGTTGCGGATCTGCGATCCGGACCAGGCGCTGCCGATCTACGGCTCGCCGACCGGCGACTCGTTCGGCTATTCGGCGGTCCGAGACGAGCCGCGCCGACTACTCCAGCTGGTCCCGCAACCGCGTTAGCGACTTCGCCAGCAACCGGGACACATGCATCTGCGAAATGCCCACCCGCTCAGCGATCTGCGTCTGCGTCATCGACTCGAAGAATCTGAGCACCAGCACGGTTCGTTCCCGCTCGGGTAGCGCATCCAGCAACGGACGCAACGCTTCCCGGTTCTCGATGCGCTCCAGGCTGGAGTCCACATCACCGAGGGTGTCAGCGATGGCGCGCGCGTCGTCATCGGCGCTTCCGCCGCCGCTGTCGATGGACAACGTGTTGTAGGAACTACCGGCGACCAGACCTTCGACGATCTCGGTGCGGTCCATGTCCAGTTCGCCGGCCAGTTCTGACGCGGTGGGCGCCCGGCCCAGTCGTTGAGACAGATCGGCGGTGGCGGTTCCCAGACGCAGGTGCAGTTCCTTGAGGCGCCGAGGCACCTTGACCGACCAGCTGTTGTCGCGGAAGTGCCGCCGTACTTCGCCCATGATGGTGGGTACGGCGAACGACACGAAGTCAGATCCGGTTTCGACGTCGAAGCGCACGACGGCGTTGACCAGTCCCACCCGTGCGACCTGAACGAGGTCGTCTCGTGGTTCACCGCGGCCCTCGAAGCGACGGGCGATGTGATCGGCAAGCGGCAGGCACCGCTCCACGATCTTGTCGCGCTGGCGCTGGAACTCCGGTGAGTCGGTGTTGACCGTAGCCAGCTCACGGAACATGTCCGGAACGTCGGCGTATTCGTTCGGGCGCGAGCTTGAACCGCCGGCGGCTCGCGCTGTCACCTGGTGGAGCCCGCCCGCCGCGTCGTCAACGTGATTCCGAACAAGCCGCCGCCCTCGTCGGCTCCGACACCGTCGTGGTAGGTGTGGACGTCGTCGGCCAACGAGGTGAGAACATGCCAGCTGAAGCTCCCGGGCGTCACCACATCGTAGTTGCGGCAGGTCGCTGAGGCGTTGATCACCAACTTGTCGTCGTGCGGGTCGACCACCATCACCAGAGTGGCACCCGCAGTGGCTGACCGGATGAGCCGCGTACATACCTCGTCGACGGCCAGCCGCAAGTCCGCCACCGCGTCGAAGTCCAGATCCTCGAAGGTGCCCACCGCACCGACCAGCGTGCGCAGCATGGCCAGGTTCTCCAGGCGCGCAGCGATGTGAAACTCCACCGCGCGGTCGCCTCGTTGGTGCTCTTCGCCGCGGGGATGGCTATCGATCTTCTGGTCTACCGGCAAGATCTGCCTGACACTACCCGGGCGTCCGGGCCGGTTAGTCACTGCCACCGCCGGGTATGCGCACCGCCGTGGACGAACCCGAAGCCACCGACATCCCCGAGCGCCGGCTGCGGCGGGTGGTGATCGTCACCGGGATAACGCTGACCATCCTGGTGTTGGTCGCGGTAGCGATATACGTCATCGCGTTCGTCATCCTGGCCCCGATGATGGGGTGAGCAGCGCTTTAACTGGAAATCCATCGGACTGATCATGGTCAAGGTTCAGTACCCGCTTGTCAGCGACGGTAACCCGGCGGTGAACATCGAACGTGGCATGGAGGCCAAATGCAGGACCGCGACGACCTTCCTGATGACATTCCCGTCGCCGACGCTGTCGAGCAGGAGCAACCGATCGCGCCCGAGCCAGCGGCACCTGAACAGACGGATGCGCCGATAGAAGCCGACCCTTCGGACTGGCAGGAGCAACTCCAGGAGGTCGGCGCCGACGACGAGCGCGACGAGTACCGGTAGCTGTTGGTTCGGTCACAATTTCGTTTGCGACGAAGGCTTGCGTGGAACGCATCCGCGTTGTGTCCGAGACGTTTCCGTCGAGGACGGTCGAGATACCCGAGAAGAGAGGTAACCATGACCAATTTCAAGACCATTCCTGGTGAGGCCGTCAGGGGCATCGTCGAAGGTGCCAAAGGCTTGGTCAAGGAAGTGATCGGTACTGTGACCGGCAAGGACCACGTGGCCGAGGAGGGCCAGGCCCAGCAGGACAAAGGCCGCGCCCAGCGCGACGCCGCCAAGAAGGAAGTGCAGGCCGAGCAGGCTCGCGCGAAGGCCAAGGCGCAGGAGCAGCGGCAGAAGACCAGTCAGAATCACGATCACGACTGACGATTGCAAACAAAAAGCCCAGCCGGTTCGCCGGCTGGGCTTTTTTCTACAGTGCGAGTGCTGGGCCGGCGATCCCGGGCGCGCCGACGCTGAGGGTGACCATCATGAGCATCATCAGGAACCATCCGGCGCCCTGCCAACCCCACCAGGTGCCGCCGTCGCGCCAGACGCGGTAGGTGCGCAGAAACGCCCATAATCCCGCGGCCAGCAACAGTACCGGCGCCCCGAAAGCCAGCAGGGTCCGTTGCGGTATGCCGCAGGCCGCGGTGTCGACGGCCATCGTCCCGTGGCAGGTGCTGACCCACACCGCTGCGAGGATCACGAAGCCGACGCCGACGGCCCCGGCCGTGATGGCGAACCGGACGGCTTCCCGCACCTCGTTGTCCTCTTGACCCAACCGGTCGTCGTGCGCACTCTGATGTGTCTGCATCTTTGAACCTCTATCCTGCATTCGGCTCCCGCTTGGCCGTGCGAAGCGCATACCCGCTGGTCGAGGGCGTGAAACGGCGACTGCGCCGAGCTTTGAGCGACTGTCAACTGCATGAACACGTAGCATTCGGGGCATGCCAGCGACGAGGCGGCGGCTCTCCCCTGAGGATCGACGCGCTGAGTTGCTTGCACTTGGCGCGGACGTCTTCGGCAAGCGCCCTTACGACGACGTGCGTATCGACGAGATCGCCGAGCGGGCCGGTGTGTCCCGGGCGTTGATGTATCACTATTTTCCGGACAAGCGGGCGTTTTTCGCCGCCGTGGTCAAAGAACAGGCGGACCGCCTGATCGAGGCGACCGAGCACCTGCCGCTGCCCGGCCAGAGCCTGTTCGACGAGGTGCGTTGTGGGGTGCTGGCCTACATGGCCTACCAGCAGCAGTATCCGCACTCGGCGTGGGCGGCCTACGTCGGCATCGGTCGATCCGACCCCGTGCTGCTGGGCATCGACGACGAGGCCAAGAATCGACAGCTCGAGCACATCATGAGCCGCATCGTCGACGTGGAAGGGCCCAGCACCAAGCTGGATTATGACGTCGAGCACAATCTGCGCGTAATCGTCAACGGCTGGCTGGCGTTCACCTTCGAATTGTGCCGGCAGCGGATCATGGATCCATCGGCTGATGCCGAACTGCTCGCCGACGCGTGCGCGAATGCCCTGCTGGACACGGTGTCGCGACTGCCCGGCATCCCGCCGGAACTGGCCGAGGCGATCGCGGTGGAGCGGCCGTAACGCCCTCTTCGATCCAGGCTGGGCGTTCTGTCGGTACGGGTTGGCACGATGGTTAGGTGAGCACGCAACGCGCTGACCCGTTGGAGCGGTTCGGGGCTATCACCCGCGACTGGTTCACCGGCACCTTCTCTGCGCCCACTGCGGCCCAGGCCGGCGCCTGGGACGCTATCGCCGACGGGCACAACACGCTGGTCGTCGCGCCGACCGGCTCAGGTAAGACGTTGGCGGCTTTCCTGTGGGCGATCGACAGCCTGGTCGGCACCCACGGAGCGGGCACCAAGGTGCTCTACATCTCGCCGCTCAAAGCGCTGGCTGTCGACGTCGAACGCAACCTGCGCGCCCCGCTCGCCGGCATCGCGCGGCTCGCCGAGCGCCACGGCCGGGTCGCCCCGAAGATCAGCGTCGGCGTCCGCTCGGGTGACACGACGGCGGGCCGCCGTCGGGAGCTGATCGCCAAGCCGCCCGACGTGTTGATCACCACTCCTGAGTCGTTGTTTTTGATGTTGACTTCGGCGGCGCGGGAATCGTTGACCGGCGTGCAGACCGTCATCGTCGATGAGGTGCATGCGGTGGCCGGCACCAAACGCGGGGCGCACCTGGCATTGTCGCTGGCCCGGCTCGACGAGTTGTTAGAGCGGCCGGCGCAGCGCATCGGGCTGTCGGCGACCGTTCGTCCGCCCGAGGAGGTTGCCCGGTTCTTGTCCGGTCAATCGGCAACGACGATCGTCGCGCCGCGGTCAGAAAAGACGTTCGCAATCACGGTGCAGGTCCCGGTGCCCGACATGGTCAACCCCGAGGACAACACCATCTGGCCGCAGGTCGAGGCCCGCATCGCCGACCTGATCGAATCGCACACCTCGTCGATCGTTTTCGCGAACTCGCGGCGGCTGGCTGAGCGACTGACGTCGCGGCTCAACGAGATCCACGCCGAGCGATCCGGTGTGGGGCTGGAAGCGGGGCCCAACCATCAGGTGGCCGGCGGCGCTCCCGCGCACCTGCTGGGCAGCGGCCAGACCTCCGGTGCCGAGCCGCTGCTCGCCCGGGCCCACCACGGCTCGGTCAGCAAAGAACAACGCGCCATCGTCGAAGAAGAGCTGAAAAGCGGCCGGCTCAAGGCTGTCGTCGCCACGTCGAGCCTCGAGCTGGGCATCGACATGGGCGCAGTCGACCTGGTGATCCAGGTGGCCGCGCCGCCGTCGGTGGCCAGCGGTCTGCAGCGGATCGGGCGGGCCGGCCACCAGGTCGGTGAAGTGTCCAGCGGGGTGCTGTTCCCCAAACACCGCACCGAGTTGCTCGGCTGCGCGGTCACCGTCGAGCGGATGCTGACCGGCCAGATCGAGACGACTCGAGTGCCCGCCAACCCGCTCGACATCCTGGCCCAGCACACCGTGGCGGCCGCCGCGTTAGAGCCGCTGGATGCCGACCGCTGGTTCGACACTGTGCGGCGCAGCGCCCCGTTCGCGACGCTGCCGCGCAGCGCCTTCGAGGCGACCCTCGACCTGCTGTCCGGCAAGTATCCGTCGACGGAGTTCGCCGAGCTGCGGCCACGGCTGGTTTACGACCGGGACCGGGGCACGCTGACGGCCCGGCCAGGAGCGCAGCGGTTGGCCGTCACCTCCGGCGGCGCCATTCCCGACCGCGGACTGTTCACGGTCTATCTGGCCACCGAGGCGGAGAAGCCGTCACGCGTCGGTGAGCTCGATGAGGAGATGGTCTACGAGTCGCGGCCCGGTGACGTCATCTCGCTCGGTGCGACGAGCTGGCGGATCACCGAAATCACCCACGACCGGGTCCTGGTGGTCCCGGCGCCGGGACAGCCGGCCCGGTTGCCATTCTGGCGCGGAGACGACGTGGGCCGCCCCGCCGAGCTGGGCCGCGCGCTCGGCGAATTCACTGGTGAACTGGCCGCGCTACGGCGAGGTGGATTCAACAAGCGTTGCGCCGCACTGGGTTTCGACGAGTACGCCGCCGACAATCTGTGGCGGCTGCTAGACGATCAGCGCTCCGCCACCACGGTCGTGCCAACCGACACCACGCTGCTGGTCGAGCGGTTCCGCGACGAGTTGGGCGACTGGCGGGTGGTGTTGCACTCGCCGTACGGCCTGCGGGTGCACGGCCCGCTGGCGTTGGCGGTCGGCCGGCGGCTGCGCGAACGCTACGGCATCGACGAGAAACCCACCGCCTCCGACGACGGCGTGGTGGTGCGGTTGCCCGACACCGTGCCGGACTCCGGCGAAAGCCCGCCGGGTGCCGAGTTGTTCGTGTTCGACGCCGACGAAATCGATCCGATCGTCACCGCCGAGGTGGGCGGTTCGGCCTTGTTCGCGTCACGGTTCCGGGAATGCGCGGCGCGCGCGCTGCTGCTGCCCCGACGGCACCCGGGTCGCCGCTCGCCACTGTGGCATCAACGCCAACGCGCAGCACAGCTGTTGGACGTGGCGCGCAAATATCCTGACTTCCCGGTCGTGCTGGAGACCGTGCGGGAATGCCTGCAAGACGTCTACGACGTGCCCACCCTGACCGAGCTGATGGCCGACATCGCCCGACGCCGGGTGCGGGTACTGGAAGTCGAGACCACGACGCCGTCGCCGTTCGCGGCTTCGCTGATGTTCGGCTACGTCGGGGCGTTCATGTACGAAGGCGACAGCCCACTGGCCGAGCGCCGCGCTGCCGCGCTGTCGCTGGACACCTCGCTGCTGGCGGAGCTGCTCGGGCGGGTGGAGCTGCGCGAACTGCTCGATCCGGCCGTCATCGTGGCCACCGGTCGACAATTGCAGCACCTGTCCGACGACCGGGCCGCCCGTGACGCCGAGGGCGTCGCCGACCTGCTGCGCCTGCTGGGTCCGCTGACCGCCGAGGAAGTGGCCGCCCGCGCGGGCGGCGCCGACGTCGGCGGCTGGCTGGAAGGCTTACGTGCGGCCAAACGCGCGCTGACCGTGACCTACGCCGGACACAGTTGGTGGGTGGCTGTCGAGGATGTCGGCCGGCTGCGCGACGGGGTCGGTATCGCCGTGCCGGTCGGGGTACCCGACAGCTTCACCGAGGCAGTCGCCGACCCGCTGGGAGAGTTGCTCAGCCGTTACGCCCGCACGCACGCGCCGTTCACCACCGCCGACGCGGCCACCCGGTTCGGGCTGGGGCCGCGGGTGGCCGCCGACGTGCTGGGCCGGCTGGCGGCCGACGGTCATGTGGTCCGCGGCGAGTACACCGAAACCTCCGGCGGCGGTGACCAGTGGTGTGACGCCGAGGTGCTGCGGATCCTGCGCCGACGGTCGCTGGCGGCGCTGCGGGCCCAAGTTGAGCCGGTCAGCACGGCCGCCTACGCCCGTTTCCTGCCGTCCTGGCAACAGGTCGGCGCTGCGACGAAAAGCCCCAGCAACGCCGGCCTGGACGGGTTGCTCGCAGTGATCGACCAGCTCTCCGGAGTTCGGTTGCCCGCCTCCGCGGTCGAACCGTTGGTGCTGGCGCCGCGGGTGCGTGACTACTCGCCCGCCATGCTCGACGAACTGCTGGCCTCCGGGGAGGTGACCTGGTCGGGCGCCGGGTCGATCTCGGGCAGCGACGGGTGGATCGCCTTTCATTCCGCCGAATCCGCGCCGCTGACACTGACCGCCGGTGCCGAGATCGAATTCACCGACGCACACCGCCACATCCTGGACACCCTTGCCGGCGGCGGAGCGTTCTTCTTCCGTCAGCTCGTGCCCGGCGGTGGCATCGCGGAAGGCGAGCTCAAAACAGCCTTGTGGGAGTTGATCTGGGCCGGCTGGGTCACCGGCGACACGTTCGCGCCGGTGCGGGCACTACTCGGGGGCGCGCGCGGCGCACGCAAACGCGCCGCGCCGGCGCACCGGGTGGGCAGCGCGGGCCGCCGCGCACCACGGCTGAGCCGCTACAGCGTGGCGCTCGCACAAACCCGTGCCAGCGACCCGACGGTAGCCGGTCGGTGGTCAGCGCTGCCGGGAGCCGAACCGGATTCCACCGTGCGGGCCCATCACCAAGCCGAACTGCTGCTGAGCCGGCACGGGGTACTGACCCGGGGCGCGGTGTCTGCTGAAGAGGTTCCCGGCGGGTTCGCCACCCTGTACAAAGTCCTCACGGCGCTGGAAGACGCCGGGCGCTGTCAACGCGGGTATTTCGTCGAATCGCTGGGCGGTGCGCAGTTCGCGGTCGCCTCGACGGTGGACCGGCTGCGCAGCTACCTCGACGGAGTCGACCCGGAGCGCCCCGAGTACCGGGCGGTGGTGCTGGCCGCCGCAGACCCGGCCAACCCGTACGGCGCGGCGCTGCCCTGGCCGTCGCGGACCTCAGATGACGACGCCGCCGCCCGGCCCGGCCGCAAAGCCGGAGCGCTGGTCGTCCTCGTCGACGGCGAGCTGGCGTGGTTCCTCGAACGCGGCGGGCGCTCCCTGCTGAGTTTCACCGACGACCCGGACGCGCACCACGCGGCGGGCGCGGCGCTGGCCGAGCTGGTCAGCGCCGGACGGGTCAGCTCGATTCTGGTGGAGCGGGTCAACGGCGCGGCGGTGCTCGATCCGCACGCCAGCGGCCCCACCCTGGTGGTCGCCGCGTTGGTGGACGCCGGCTTCGCGCGCACACCGCGCGGTTTGCGGTTGCGCTGATGCCCGAGGGCGACACCGTCTTCCACACCGCCGACACGCTGCGTAAAGCGTTGCTCGGCCGCACCGTGACACGCAGCGACATCCGGGTGCCGCGATATGCCACCGTCGACCTCGCCGGCCACGCCGTCGACGACGTGGTGAGCCGCGGTAAGCACCTGTTCATCCGGATAGGTCAGGCCAGCATCCACTCGCACATGAAGATGGACGGCAGCTGGCGGGTGAGCACCGGGCCGGGCCGGACGAATCACCGGGTGCGCATCGTGCTGGAAGCCGGTGACGTCCGCGCCCTTGGCATCGACCTCGGTGTGCTGGAGGTCCTCGACCGCGACCACGACGACGAAGCCGTCGCGCACTTGGGCCCCGACCTGCTCGGTCCGGACTGGGACCCGACGGTTGCCGCAGCGAACCTGACGGCCGTACCGGATCGGCCGCTCGCCCAGACGCTGCTCGATCAGCGGGTGCTGGCCGGCATCGGCAACGTCTACTGCAACGAGATCTGCTTCATCGTCGGACGACTGCCGACGTCGCCGGTCAGCGCGGTCAGCGATCCACTGCGACTGGTCACCCGGGCACGGGAGATGCTGTGGGTTAACCGGTTCCGCTGGAACCGCATCACCACCGGCGACAGCCGCGGGGGCCGTCAGATGTGGGTGTACGGCCGGGCCGGCCGGCCATGTCGCCGCTGCGGCACACCGATCAGGCAGGACGACAGTGGTGACCGGATCACCTACTGGTGCGCGTCCTGCCAGCGGTGAATGACCACGCGGCATTCAACGGTGACGCCCGATGGTGACAACTTCGTCGGTGTTGATCGGGGGCACCGGGGAAAGCACACCAACGGCATCCTCGACGATGCTGCCCAGATACAGATTGCCGTCGACTTCGCGCACCCCGGTCACCATGCGGTAACCACACCGTCGGGTGCCTTCGATCCGCGCGACGACGTCACCGTCCCGGTCCACCGCCAAGACTCGTGCGGGCAGGGTGGGCGGGTGATCGAGCCGGGTGGCGGCCCGCCCGATCAGCCGGCGCAAACGCCGCGGCGCGCGGTGCAGCAGGTGTATCAACCCGAGCATGGGCGAGGGCATAGCCACCCAGATTCGGCCTTCGGAGCCCGTCGACAGGTTGTCCGGCATGCCGGGCAGACTTCCGATGAGAACCTCGGATTGTCCGGCGTTGGGCCCGATCAGCCACACCCGCAGCACCCGCGCCGCGCCGGTCTCGGCGACCGCGACGAACGACTCGTCGTGGGCCAGAGCCACCCCGTTGGCGAACTGCAACCCGTCGAGCAATACCTGCACCTCGCCGGCGGGGTCGCGGCGCAGCAAGCGACCCGAGGCGGTGCGTTCGATGACGTCGCTCTGATAAGCATCCAGGCCGTAGCAGCGCGACGAGTCGGTGAAGTAGATGGTGCCGCCGGCGGTAACAGCGGCGTTGTTGCACAGGTTTATCGGCTCGCCGTGGATGGCGGCGTTCAACGGTTGAACCGCTCCACCGTGGGCGTCCACCCGCAGCAGACCCCGCTGCGCATCGCAGACCAGCAGCCGGCCATCGGGCAACACCTCGATGCCGAGCGGGCGACCGCCGGTGTCAGCTACCACTTTCACGTCAGAGCCGTCCGGGTTGAAGCTCAACACCCGACCGTCGGCGACACCGGTGACCAGACGGTCACCGAACGCCGCGACGTCTTCCGGGCCGTGACCACCGATCGGCAGCCGTTGCAGGGTCGGCGCAGCGCTGGTGGCCATGAATATCTTTACCCCGCTCGCCGGCTGACGAACCGGCGCTGCCGGCCGTCGATCGGATCGACGAATTCCAGGGTGTGCGCCAGCAGCCGCAACGGTGCGCTGAAGTCGTCGTCGGCCACGGCCAGGATTCGGGGATACAGCGGGTCACCCTCGATCGGCAGACCCAGCGATGCCATGTGCAGCCGCAACTGGTGGGTGCGTCCGGTGCGCGGGGTCAACCGGTAGAGCCCGTCCCGCGGGTCCCTCAAGGCTTCGATCAGCGTTTCGGCGTTCGGCTCGCCGGGCTCGCAAACCGCCTGCAGGGCGCCGCGACGCTTGACGATGCGGTTGCGCACGAGCCGCGGGAACGCCCCGTCCGGAGCAGCAGCCGCGCGCGCCAGATACGTCTTGCGTACCGCGGCGCGGGCGAACAGCGTCTGGTAGGCCCCGCGCAGCTCGCGGCGGACGGTGAACATCAGCACCCCGGCGGTCAGCCGGTCCAGCCGGTGCGCCGGACTCAGCTCGGGCAAGTCCAGCTCCCGGCGCAGCCGCACCAGCGCGGTCTGCGCGACGTGCCGGCCGCGCGGCATGGTCGCCAGGAAATGCGGTTTGTCGACGACGACCAGCCGAGCGTCGTGATGGAGCACCGGGATCTCGAACGGCACCGGCACCTCGTCGGGCAGGTCGCGGTAGAGGTAGACCACCGACCCGGCCGGCCGCACCGTCAGCCGGTCGACCACGGTGCCGTCCGCGTCGACGACTTCCCCGGCCAGCACCTTGGCCGCGGCGCGCGGTCCGAACCGGGCGCTCAACTCGGCCAGCACCGGCCCGCCGAGTAACCGCACCCGCGCCGGCCCCAGCCCGTCCCGCACCGGGAGCGGCGCCGGCCTCAAGAAAGCGGCACCGGTTCGAGGATCTCCACCCGCGCCTCCGGGGCGCTGGCCCGCAACGCATCGGCCGACGCGTCGTCGGGCCGGGTCTGCGACGACACTTCAGCCTCGACCCGCGCGGTGTAGATCTGCACCTCGCGGTCGATGTCGGCTTCGGACCAGCCCAAGATGGGCGCGACCACCCCGGCCACCTCACGGGCGCAGGCCACGCCGCGGTGCGGGTATTCGATCGAGATCCGCATCCGGCGCGCCAGAATGTCCTCCAGGTGCAGCGCACCCTCGGCCGCGGCGGCGTAGGCCGCCTCCACTTTCAGGTACACCGGTGCCGCGGTGATCGGCTCGAGCAGGCCGCGGTGGTCGGCGGCCATCGCCAGAACTTCGCTGATCAACGACCCGTACCGGTCCAGCAGGTGGCGCACCCGATAGGGATGCAGCCCCTGCAGCTCGCCGACGTGCTCGGACTGGTTGATCAGCGCGAAATAGCCGTCGGCGCCCAGCAGCTGCACCTTCTCGGTGATCGAGGGCGCCACCCGCGCCGGCACGTACTGCGCCGCGGCGTCGATCGCATCAGCGGCCATCACCCGGTACGTCGTGTACTTGCCGCCGGCGATGGCCACCAGTCCGGGTGCGGGCACCGCGACGGCGTGTTCCCTGGACAGCTTGGAGGTCTCCTCGCTCTCCCCCGCCAGCAGCGGCCGCAGGCCCGCGTAGACGCCGTCGATGTCGGCGTGGGTCAGCGGGTTGGCCAGCACCGTGTTGACGGTGCCCAGGATGTAGTCGATGTCGGCTTTGGTGGCCGCCGGGTGCGCCAGGTCGAGCGCCCAGTCGGTGTCGGTGGTGCCGATGATCCAGTGGCTGCCCCACGGGATGACGAACATCACCGACTTCTCGGTCCGCAGGATCATCGCGACGTCGCTGACGATCCGGTCGCGTGGCACCACCACGTGCACCCCCTTGGAGGCGCGGACCTTGAACCGCCCCCGCTGCTTGGAGAGCGCCTGAATCTCGTCGGTCCAGACTCCGGTGGCGTTGACCACGACGTGACCGCGGACGTCGCTGACGGCGCCGTCCTCGGAGTCACGCACCCGCACGCCGATCACCCGATCGCCGTCGCGCAGCATCGACACCACTTGCGTTGACGACCGCACCACCGCGCCGTAGTGCGCGGCGGTGCGCGCCACGGTCATGGTGTGCCGGGCGTCGTCGACGACGGTGTCGTAGTAGCGGATGCCGCCGATCAGCGAATTGCGCTTGAGACCCGGACACAGCCGCAGCGCGCCCGCCCGTGTCAAGTGCTTCTGCGCGGGCACCGACTTGGCGCCGCCGAGCTGGTCGTAGAGGAAGATGCCAGCGGCCACGTACGGGCGTTCCCACCAGCGCTTGGTCAACGGATAGAGGAACGGCATCGGCTTGACCAGGTGCGGAGCCAGCGTGGTCAGCGACAGCTCACGCTCGTGCAACGCCTCGCGGACCAGCCCGAACTCCAACTGCTCGAGGTAACGCAGGCCGCCGTGGAACATCTTCGACGAGCGACTTGACGTGCCCGACGCATAGTCACGCGCCTCCACCAGCGCCACCTTCAGCCCTCGGGTGGCCGCGTCCAGCGCGCAGCCGGCGCCGACCACACCGCCGCCGACAACGACCACGTCGAACTGTTCGGTGGCCAGACGCTGCCACGCCGATTTCCGCTTCTGCGGCCCCAGCCGGGAAGCCGACCAGTCCGGTCTCATCCGGAGAAACTCCTATTTGTTACTCATCAGTAGGCCTTGCCTAGAGGCTACCGGGTCAGTCCAGGTCGTCGTCTGCCATCAGCCGGCGCGCGGCTTCGGTGATCGAGCCGGACAGCGACGGGTAGACGGCCAGCGTCTGCGCCAACTGGTTGACGGTGAGGCGGTTCTGTACGGCGATCGCGATCGGCAGGATCAGCTCCGAGGCGATGGGCGCGACCACCACACCGCCGATCACCACGCCGGTGGCGCGCCGGCAGAAAATCTTGACGAAGCCGTACCGCAGCTCTGACATCTTGGCCCGTGCGTTGGTGCGCAGCGGCAGCGTGATGGTGCGGGCCAGCACCGAGCCGTCGTCGATTGCGGACTGCGGCACCCCGACAGCGGCGATCTCCGGCCGGGTGAACACTGCGGCGGCGACCGTGCGCAGCCGGATCGGGCTGACCGCCTCGCCCAGCGCATGCCACATCGCGATCCGGCCCTGCATCGCCGCTACCGACGCCAGCGGCAGCAGCCCGGTGCAGTCACCCGCGGCATAGATGTTGGGCACCGACGTCCGCGACACCCGGTCGACGGTCAGGAAGCCGCCGCGCCGCAGCTCGATGCCGACTTTCTCCAGGCCCAGACCGTCGGTGTTCGGCACCGACCCGATGGTCATCAGCGCGTGGCTGCCGGAGACCTCGCGGCCGTCGGTCAGTTTCACCAGCACTCCCTCGCCGCTGCGGGTGACCGACTCCGCACGCGCGTTCTTGACCAGCTTGACGCCGCGTTCGGCGAAGATCCGCTCGAGTACCAGCGCCGCGTCGGCGTCCTCGTAGGGCAGCACGCGGTCGCGGCTGGCCACCACCGTCACGTCGACCCCAAGTTCGGTGTAGGCGTGCACGAATTCGGCACCGGTCACCCCCGAGCCGACCACCACCAGACAACTCGGCAGTCTTTCGAGGTCATACAGCTGACGCCAGGTGAGGATGCGCTCGCCGTCCGGCCGCGCCGTCGGCAACTCCCGTGGACTGGCACCGGTCGCAATCAGCACCACGTCGGCTTCGCGCATCATGGTGCTGCCGTCAGCGGCGGTGATGTTGACGCAGTGCCGCGCCAGGTCCCGGGACGCGTCGCCCAGCTCGCCGCGACCGGCGATCACCTCCACCCCCATGTCCACCAGCTCGGCGGTGATGTCGGCGGATTGCGCCGCGGCCAGCGTCTTGACCCGCTCGTGGATCTCCAGCAGTGAGATCTTCGCGTCGTCGATTTCGATGTCGAAGCCCAGTTGCGGCGCGCGACGCAGTTCGGTTCGCAGCCCGGTCGAGGCGATGAAGGTTTTCGACGGCACGCAGTCCACCAGCACGGCCGCGCCGCCGATCCCGTCGGAGTCGACGACGGTGACATGGGCCACCTCGGGACCGCGGGCTGCGGCGACCAACGCCGCTTCGTAGCCGGCGGGACCGCCGCCGATGATCACTATGCGGGTCGGCACAGCCCCAAACTAGTCAAGGCGGACGTTGCTCGCCGTTTAAGCTCTTCCCGTGCCGATCTACGCCGCTTACGGGTCGAACATGGATCCCGAGCAGATGATGCAGCGGGCACCGCACTCTCCGATGGCCGGAACCGGCTGGCTGCACGGCTGGCGGCTGACCTTCGGCGGCGAGGACATCGGCTGGGAAGGCGCGCTGGCCACGGTCGTCGAGGAACCGGATTCCAAGGTCTTCGTGGTGCTGTACGACGTCACACCGGCCGACGAGGAGACCCTTGACCGCTGGGAGGGTTCGGAGCTGGGCATCCACAAGAAGATCCGGTGCCGGGTGCACCGAATATCCTCCGACACCACCACCGATCCCGCATTGGCCTGGCTGTACGTCGTCGACGCGTGGGAGGGCGGTTTGCCGTCGGCCCGGTATCTGGGCGTGATGGCCGATGCCGCCGAAGTAGCGGGCGCGCCGGGTGATTACGTCTACGATCTGCGCACCCGCCCGGCGCGCAACATCGGCCCGGGCACCTAGCGCCTGGCCGCGAGCGTGCTGTGCGCTGTCGCGCCGCCGCGGGCTGTGCACGCGCCGCACCGCACCCACGACGTGTCGGCCTGCAAACACGCACGCTCGGCGGAAGGGGATTAAGCCCGAAGAGATTAAGTTGCCAGCGCTGCCTGTTCGACGATGTTGACCATCACCCGCACCCCGATCGCGAGCGCACGCTCGTCGATGTCGAACGTCGGCTGGTGCAGGTCCAGCTGGGGCCCGTAGCCCGGCCACACGCCGAGCCTGGCCATCGCCCCGGGGATCTCCTCGAGGTACCAGGAGAAATCCTCACCGCCGCCGGACTGGCGGGTATCGGCCAGTGCCTCGGGCCCGGCGGCCTCGATGGCGTGGGTGAGGATGCGGGTGGAGATCTCTTCGTTCACCACCGGCGGCACCCCGCGGTGATATTCCAGCGTGTGCTCGATGCCCAGCGGCGCCAGCAGCGCCGTCACCGTCTCGTCGATGACGCCCTCGAGGGCCTGCCAGGTTTCCCGGCTGGCGGTGCGCACGGTGCCGGCCAGCACCCCCAGCTGCGGTATCGCGTTGGCGGCCACGCCGGCGTTGACGGCACCCCACACCAGCACCGTGGCCTTGCGGGGGTCGATGCGCCGCGACAGCACGCCGGGCACCCCGACGATCAACGCGCCCAGCCCGTAGACCAGGTCAGCGGTCAGATGCGGTCGGGAGGTGTGCCCGCCCGGCGAATGCAGGACGATTTCCATCCGGTCGGCAGCCGAGGTGATCGGCCCGGCTTTCACCGCGACCCGGCCGACGGCGAGCCGGGGGTCGCAGTGCAGCGCGAAAATGCGGCTGACCCCGTTCAGCGCACCGGCGGCGACCGCGTCGATCGCCCCGCCGGGCATCAGCTCTTCGGCCGCCTGGAAGATCAGCCGCACGCCGACCGGCAGCTGCGGCGCCGACGCCAGCGCCAGGGCGGTGCCCAGCAGGATCGCGGTGTGCGCGTCGTGCCCGCAGGCGTGGGCGACGTTGGGCACCGTCGAGGAGTACGGCGCGCCGGTGCGCTCGGCCATCGGCAGCCCGTCGATGTCGGCGCGCAGCGCGATCCGCGGTTGATCTTCGGGCCCGATGTCACATGTCAGGCCGGTCCCGAGGGGCAACACCTTGGGGTTGAGGCCGGCGCTCGCCAACCGGTCGGCGACGAACTGCGTGGTGGCGTATTCCTGGCGACCCAGCTCGGGATAGCAGTGCAGGTGCCGGCGCCACTCGACGAGGTCGTCGTGATGGGCGGCCAGCCAGGCCTCGGCGGTTTCCGGCAGGCTCACGACGGCACCCGCTGATCTCGAGCCGCCAGCACCCGGTCCCGCTGCTCGGCCGACTCGGCGAGACGAACGACGCTGCGTGCCAACATAATCGAGCCCTCAAGCACGGCGCGGTCCGCGCTGGGTCCGGCGGCGGCCGCGGCGAATGCCGGCTGGTGCAGCGACGCGCCGCCGGCGTCGACGGCCACCAGCGGGTGAATGCCCGGCAGCACCTGAGTGACGTTGCCCATGTCGGTGCTGCCGAGGGGAAGGGCCAGCTCGACCTCTGCGCCGACAGGTTTGCGCCCCAGTCGCTCCATTTCGCTGCGCACCGCCGCGGCCAGCCACTGGTCGGGCTTCAGCGCCTCGTACGCGGGTTCGAACTGCTCGATGCTGTAGTCACAACCGGTGGCCACCGCGCCGGCCACAAAACAGTTCTTGACGCGGGCTTCCAGGTCATGGAGCAGCGCCGCCTCGGGCGCCCGCGTCATGTACTGCAACTCCGTATGCGCCGGGATGACGTTGGCCGCGCGGCCGCCCTCGGCGATGAAGCCGTGCACCTGTTGACCGGGCGCCAACTGCTGGCGCAGCAGCCCGATGGCTACCTGAGCGATGGTGGCCGCGTCTGCGGCGTTGAGTCCCAGAAACGGCGTCGCCGACGCGTGCGCCTCCCGGCCGGAGAAGGTAATGCGCATGCCCGACGACGCCAGCGACCGCGCGGCGGGCATGTCCGCCGGCCCGGGATGCAGCATCACCGCCGCGGTGATGTCGTCGAACACCCCGGCCTGCAGCAGCAGCGCCTTTCCCCCGCCGGATTCCTCGGCAGGGGTGCCCACCAGCGCCACCGTCAATTGCAGCTCATCAGCAACCTCGGCCAGCGCCAGCGCGGTCCCGATCGCCGAAGCGGCGATGATGTTGTGGCCGCAGGCGTGTCCGATGCCGGGCAACGCGTCGTATTCCGCGCAGATGCCCACCACCAACGGGCCGCTGCCGAAGTCGGCGCGAAACGCGGTGTCCAACCCGCCCGCGGCGGGGGTGATCTCAAAGCCCCGCTGGCACACCAACTCCTGCGCCTTGGCGCAGCTGCGGTATTCCTGGAATGCGAGCTCCGGCTCGGCGTGGATCGCATGGGAGAGCTCGACGAGATCGGCGCCGCGGCGCCGCACCACGTCCTCGACGGCGTCTGAAGCGGTGGCTACAGGCATCCCTGCAGTCTAAGCTGCCCCAGTGTGACCGACGGTCCACCCGAGGCGGATCCACTCGCACGGACCGCGGCCGCAGCGATCGCCGAGCGCACCGGTGTCCCCGAGCACGACGTGGCTATCGTCTTGGGCTCCGGGTGGGCGCCGGCTGTTGCGGTGCTGGGTCCTCCGACGACCACCCTGCCGATGGCCGACCTGCCCGGCTTCACACCGCCGACCGCGGTCGGGCACACCGGTCAACTCTTGTCGGTGCGCATCGGCGCACACCGGGTGCTGGTGCTGGCCGGCCGGGTGCATGCCTATGAAGGGCACGACTTGCGCCACGTCGTGCACCCGGTCCGCACGGCATGCGCTGCGGGTGCGCGAGTCGTCGTGCTGACCAACGCCGCGGGCGGGCTGCGAAGCGACTTCGCGGTGGGCCAGCCGGTACTGATCAGCGACCACCTGAATTTGACGGCGCGTTCCCCGCTGGTCGGAGCGCAGTTCGTCGACCTTGTCGACGCCTACTCGCCGCGGCTGCGGGCACTGGCCCGCCAAGTCGACCCGGAGCTGACCGAAGGCGTGTACGCCGGTCTGCCGGGCCCGCATTTCGAGACACCGGCCGAGATCCGGATGCTGCGGGTGCTGGGCGCCGACCTGGTGGGGATGTCGACCGTGCACGAGACCATCGCGGCCCGCGCCGCCGGGGCCGAGGTGCTGGGCGTGTCGCTGGTGACGAACTACGCGGCCGGGATCACCGGTGAACCGCTCAGCCACATCGAGGTACTCGGTGCAGGTGCGGCGTCGGCGCCCCGGCTGGGCGCCTTGCTGGCCGATCTGGTGGCCCGGCTCCCCGGATGAGCCGGCATTGACTCCTGAGGAGTGGATCGCCCACGACCCGGACCCGAGGACGGCCGCGGAACTCGCTGGTTGCGATCCGGCTGATTTGTCCGCGCGGTTCCACCGGCCATTGGCGTTCGGCACCGCGGGCCTTCGCGGTCCGGTGCGCGCAGGACCGGACGCCATGAACCTGGCGGTGGTGTTGCGCGTCAGCTGGGCGCTGGCGCAGGTGCTCAAAGACCGCGGTCTGAGCGGCTCCACCGTGGTCGTCGGGCGCGACGCCCGGCACGGATCGCAGGCGTTCGCATTGGCGACCGCCGAAGCACTGGCCGCACAAGGCTTTCGGGTGCTCCGACTACCTGAGGCGTTGCCGACGCCGGTGCTGGCTTTCGCGGTGCGACACGTCGGCGCCGCGGCGGGGGTGCAGATCACCGCGTCGCACAACCCACCGACCGACAACGGCTACAAGGTCTACCTCGAGGGCGGTGTGCAGATCGTCGCGCCCACTGACAGCGCCATCGAAGACGCCATCGTCCTGGCCCCGTTCGCTGACCAGGTCGCGCGGCGGCCCGTCGCGGCCGCGGACGCGTCGCTGGTTGAGCGGTACATCGAGCGCGCCGCCTCGCTGCGGCGTTCGCGCGGTTCGGTGCGGGTGGCGCTGACCGCGTTGCACGGCGTGGGCGGTGCGGTGGCGGTGCAGACGCTGCGGCGGGCCGGCCTGGCCGACGTGCACACGGTGGCTGCCCAGTTCGAACCGGACCCCGACTTTCCGACGGTCCCCTTCCCCAACCCCGAGGAACCCGGCGCGACCGACGCGCTGCTCACCCTGGCCGCCGACGTCGGCGCCGATGTCGCGGTCGCGTTGGATCCCGACGCCGATCGCTGCGCGGTCGGGGTGCCGACACCGACGGGGTGGCGGATGTTGTCCGGTGACGAAACCGGCTGGCTGCTCGGCGACTACATCCTGTCGGGTGTCGGGTCAGCGGGCCGGGTCGTGGTGGCCAGCACCGTGGTGTCGTCGCGGATGCTGGCCAAGATCGCCGATCACTACGGCGCACGCCACGTCGAAACGCTGACCGGCTTCAAATGGCTGGCGCGGGCCGACGCGAACCTGCCCGGCCAGTCGCTGGTGTACGGCTACGAGGAGGCGATCGGGCACTGCGTCGACCCGGTCGCGGTGCGCGACAAGGACGGCATCAGCGCCGCGGTTCGGGTGTGCGACCTGGTGGCGAACTTGACGGCGCATGGCCGCTCACCGCTGGACGCGCTCGACGACCTCGCCCGCCGGCACGGGGTGCATGTGGGGGCCGCGGTGTCCCGCCGCCTGACCGACGCCGGCGCGGCCGCGACGGTGCTACAGCAGCTGCGCGCCGAGCCGCCTGACCGGCTGGGCGCGATGCCGGCGCACCCCACTGATCTGCTGGAACGGCGCGGCGCGCAGCGCACCGACGCGCTGGTCTTCACCGCCGGCGACGCCGACAGCTGGGCGCGGGTCGTGGTCCGCCCGTCGGGCACCGAACCGAAGGTGAAGTACTACATCGAGGTCGGCTGCCCGGCGTCTGGTGAGTTGGCTGACGCCCGGCAGCGGGCGGCGATGCTGCGCGACCAGGTGGTGGCGTCAGTGCAGAGCTGGTAGGTCAGCGGGGTCCGAACTGCCGGTCTCCGGCGTCCCCGAGGCCGGGGACGATGTACGCGTTGTCGTCGAGCCCGTCGTCGACGGCCGCGGTGAACAATCGCGCCGCCGGAGCGACTCGGCTCAGCACCGCGATGCCTTCCGGTGCCGCCACCACGCACAACACGGTGATGTCTGAGGCGCCGCGGCCCTGCAGCACTTCGACCGTGTGCCGCATCGACCCGCCGGTGGCCAGCATCGGGTCGAGCACCAACACCGGCTGCCCGGAAAGGTCGTCGGGCAGCGACTGCAGGTACGGCACCGGCTGGTGGGTCAGCTCGTCGCGGGCGACGCCGACGAAACCCACGCGCGCTTCCGGGATCAAGGCATGCGCCTGGTCGACCATGCCCAGCCCGGCACGCAGCACGGGCACCAGCAGCGGTGGCCGGGCCAGCCGCGTGCCGACCGTTGCGGCCAGCGGAGTGCGGATGTCGACGGAGGCCGTCGTCGCATCCCGGGTGGCCTCGTAGACGAGCAGCAGCGTCAAGTCGCGCAGCGCGGCACGGAAAGCGGCGTTGTCGGTGCGTTCGTCACGCAGCGTCGTCAGCCGGGCGGCGGCCAGCGGATGGTCAACGACACGCACGTCCACGGCAGTCGACCCTACTCAGCTCGCCGACGACCGAGGTTCAGGCTCCGAAGAAGTTGAAGGCGTCGAAGCCCAGGCCGACGAGGTCGATCAGCGGCTGTCCGGAGATGAGCGGGCTGCCGTCGAGGATGGCGTCCGGGGCGAGGGTCGGCATGCTTGCCGTCAAGTTGGTCCACTCGGTGAGCAGCGACGTGTCGAGTTGATTGGTGAAGTCGTAGCCCGAGAGCAGCGAATTGACGAACGAGTTAGGTAACGTCGCCTGCCCGGCGTCGCGCAGCAGGTCGTCGATCGGGTTGACGAGGCTCTGCACGTTCGCGTATTCCGCGCCGGCCAGCATCTGCAGCGGGTCCATCTTCGGCAGGAATCCGGCGACACCGGAGGCCATGAGCTGGCCCGTGGCGTCGACTTGCCAAGGGCCGATCGCGTCCGTGCCGTTGACGCCCACGCCCGGATCGCCCGGGTTGCCGTAGGACCAGTCGATGTTCAGGCTCAGCGACGGGTTGAAGGCGTCATAGAAGAATTGTCCGGCCGGCCCGCCGTCGTACATGAACGCCAGGATGGGCAGCGGCGCCGGTATCTCGTAGAACGTCGTGTCGCCGATTTTGCCCAGGTCGATGATGTCGCCGGTGTCCAGGTTGACTGTCGGATCCGGGTCGGGATAGTAGGGGTGCACCGTTTCGATGCCGACCAGGGCGTTGATGTCGGCCAGGATGTTGCTGGGATCCTCGGGGAAGTCTCCGTAGCCGTCGTATTCGCCGGTGTAGATATCGGTCGGGAACGGGCCGGTGGGTGTCGGGTCGAGGCCGAGCGGCACGTTGAGGAACGGCAGGTGTTGGGGTGCGCTGTCCAGGCTGTCAGTTCCCACGCCAGCGGGGAATTGGAACCGGTCCAGGATGCCGCCGATCGGGCTGTTGGGGTCGCCGAGCAGCACGACGTGCAGTTTGCTTGGATCGTAGAGTTCACTGGCCGGCGGATTGCTCAACAGATTGTTCATCTCCACGCTGGCGACGGTGGCGCTCTGCGAGTAACCGAGCACGGCGACGTTCTCGCCGTTCTCGAGTGGCGGCAGGATCGCGTTGTTCAGGGCGGTGACGCCCTGGTTCAGCGAGTCGCCGAACGTCAGATCCGGGTTGGGCGCCGGCAGGCAGACGACCGGGCAGAACTGTTCGGGAGTGGACAGCCCCTCGAAGGTGTACTCGGGGGACGGGAACGTCGGCTGCCCGAGAAACAACGGCGGCGAGGGTTGCAGATATAGCCCTTCCACCTGGCCGATGTATACGGGGTCGGGAAGTGGGTTTCCGGTGCCACCCATGATGAAGCCATTGATCAAGCCATCGTTGGCGAGCAACACCGCTTCTGCGATCAGCGTTCTCACCCCGACCCCGGAAGCTGCCGCCATCATGGACGTCGCTGCCAACGCGGCGGCGCAGAGGACCGCTGCCGGCACCGTCCGCGGCGAACGCACCTTCGCAACTGACACGACGACTCCCTTCGCCGACCACCTGTCAGAGCGATGATGCGCCCGTGAGACGCGTACTGTGGCCGACTTCACAGAATCCGTTCAGGCGTTTCATTGACCGGTTCCGGCCATCCCTCAGGCGGCCGGTCTGGCCGGGCGTCGTTATTCTGTGCCGCATGGCTGACCTCGTGCCCATCCGCCTGAGCCTGACCGATGGTGACCGCTACACGCTGTGGGCGCCGCGCTGGCGGGATGCCGGCGACGAGTGGGAGGCATTTCTGGGCAAGGACGAAGACCTGTACGGCTTTGAATCGGTTGCCGACCTGGTGGCGTTCGTGCGTTCGGACGCCGAGAACGATTTGGTCGATCATCCCGGCTGGAAAGATGTGACCGCCGCCAACGCCCACCAGCTCGATCCGGCCGAGGACAACCAGTTCGACCTGGTCGCGGTGGAGGAACTGGTGGCGGGTAAACCGTCCGCCAAGTCGGTGACCGCGTTGGCTGACACGCTGGCCATCGTGTCGTCGATCGGGTCGGTGTGCGAGCTGCCTGCGGTCACCCGGTTCTTCAACGGCAATCCGAGCCTGGGCACGCTCGCCGGTGGGGTCGAGTCCTTCGCCGGCAAGGCCGGTCAGAAACGGTGGCATGCGATCGCTGAGATCGTCGCCCGCAGCTGGGACGACGTGCTCAGCGCGGTCGACGGTGTTGTCAGCACGCCGGAGGTCGACGAGCAGGCGTCGGCTCAGGCCGCCGGTGAATTGGCTGAGCCGGCGCCTGAAGAGCCGGAAACGGTGGCAGGCGACGACGAAACGGCCGCCGCTTCCGATGAGGACGAGGTTGTCGAGACTGTCGACGCCGGCGGGACCGAAGCCGCCGACGATGCGGTCGTGGCAGGCACCGCCGCTGATGAGGTGGTGCTGGGTGGCGACGAGGACTTCTGGGAAAAGGTTGGCATCGACCCGATCCAGATCATGACCGGCGCCGGCACGTTCTACACGCTGCGGTGCTACTTCGACGATCAGGCGATTTTCCTGGGCCGCAACGGGCGCATCAGTGTGTTCAGCTCAGAGCGGGCGCTGGCGCGCTATCTTGCCGACGAGCACGACCACGACCTGTCCGATCTGAGTACCTACGACGACATCCGTACCGCCGCCACCGACGGCTCATTGGCCATCGACATCACCGACGAGAATGTCTATGTGCTGAGCGGGCTGGCCGACGACTTCGCCGACGGGCCCGGCTCGGTGGACCGGGAGCAGCTTGACCTGGCTGTCGAGTTGCTTCGCGACGTGGGCGAGTACGCCGAGGACAGCACCGTGGAAAAAGAGCTGGAACCTGATCGTCCGCTGGGCCAGCTGGTGGCGGCTGTGCTGGAGCCGGATTCGGTCGACAAGCCCGAGGCGCCCTATGCCGACGCGGTGCGCAAGTGGGAAGAATTGGAGCGGTTCGTGGAGTCGCGGCTGAGGCGCGAGTAGCGCCGAAGACCGGCGACGACATTGGGCCGGAGCGTCGCGGCTGAGGCGCGAATAGCGCCGAAGACCGGCGACGACATTGGGCCGGAGCGTCGCGGCTGAGGCGCGAATAGCGCCGAAGACCGGCGCACCGAATGCAGACCAATACACGCTGCCGGGAAGTGCTTTCGCGGGCGATATCACTCTTCGAAAGAGCTCATCAGTTCTCCGGCGATGATGTTGTGTTGCCAGAGTGACTGTGCCGCAGTAAACGCGTCAGCCGATCAGCACCGCAAACCGCGGCTTGATCACCTCGTCGATGATCGCCAGCCGCTCGTCGAAGGGGATGAACGCCGATTTCATCGCGTTGATGGTGAACCGGGCCAAGTCTGTCCAGCCGTATCCGAAGGCCTCGACCAGCCGCAGCATCTCCCGGCTCATCGAGGTATTGCTCATCAGCCGGTTGTCGGTGTTGACCGTCACGCGAAACCGCGCGCGTGCCAGCAGGTCGAAGGGGTGTTCGGCGATGCTCTCGACAGCACCGGTCTGAACATTGGAAGTCGGACACATCTCCAACGGAATTCGCTTGTCCCGCAGTATTGCTGCCAGCCGGCCCAGCCGCACCTCACCGTCGTCGGCGATCTCGATGTCGTCGACGATCCGAACGCCGTGCCCGAGCCGGTCGGCTCCGCAGAACGCAATCGCTTCGTGAATCGACGGCAGGCCGAAAGCTTCGCCGGCATGAATGGTGAAGCGCGCGTTGTTGTTTCGCATGAATTCGAAGGCGTCCAGGTGACGGGTCGGCGGGTATCCGGCTTCGGCGCCGGCGATGTCGAATCCGACGACACCCTTGTTGCGGAACCGGATCGCCAGCGCCGCGATCTCGCGGGACAGCGCCGCGTGCCGCATCGCCGTCACCAGACACCGCACCGTGATCGGGCGGCCCTGGGCAGCGGCAGACTTCTCGCCCTCGGCGAATCCGGCGAGCACGGCATCGGTCACCTCGTCGAACGACAACCCGCGGTTGATGTGCAACTCCGGCGCGAACCGCACCTCGGCGTAAACCACCGAGTCGGCGGCCAAGTCCTCCACACATTCATAAGCGACTCGGTGCAGCGCCTCAGGAGTCTGCATCACCGCCACGGTGTGCGAGAACGGCTCCAGGTATCGCTCGAGTGAGCCACTGGTCGAGGCGGTATGGAACCACCGCGTCAACTCGTCGACGTCGGTGCAGGGCAACCCGTCGTATCCGATCTGATCCGCGATCTCGACCACGGTCGCTGGCCGCAGCCCACCGTCGAGGTGATCATGCAGCAACGCCTTGGGTGCCCGCCCGATCATCTCCAAAGTCAGCGGTGTCGTCATCAGGTGATCCGATCGATGATCAGTGGCCGCCGCGGTGGCGCAGAGTCGGCGACCACCCAGCCGCCGACCAGTGCGGTGGCGGCGGCGCCGAAGCGCTCCGGGGTGTCGGTGTACAGCGTGAAGAGCGTCTCACCGGCGGTCACCAGCTCTCCGGGCCGGCGGTGAATCCGGACGCCGGCACCGGCTTGCACCTGTTCGCCCGGACGGGATCTGCCCGCACCGAGCCGCCATGCCGTCAGCCCCACTGCCATCGCGTCGATGTCACCCATTGTGCCGCTCCGATCCGCGGTGACGTTTTCGGCGCACCTGGCGACCGGAAGCGGAACGGACAAGTCACCGCCCTGCGCGGCCACCAGCGCTCGAAACCGGTCCATCGCGCTGCCGTCGCGCAGTGTGGCCGCAGGATCACATCCGTCCAGCCCGGCGAGCGCCAGCATCTCGGCGGCCAGTGTCAACGTCAGATGCACCACGTCGGGCGGCCCGCCGCCGGCCAGCACGTCCAGCGCTTCGGTGACCTCCACCGCGTTGCCGACCGTCGCGCCCAGCGGTGCGGTCATGTCGGTGATCAGCGCCCGGGTGGGCAATCCGTGTGCCGCGCCGAGCGCCACCATGGTCTCGGCCAGCTCGTAGCTGCGCGCCTCCGACTTCACCAGCGCGCCGGAACCCGTCTTCACGTCGAGCACCAGGGCGCCCGCACCTTCGGCGACCTTCTTGCTCATCACCGAGCTGGCTATCAGCGGCAACGACTCCACGGTTGCCGTGACGTCACGCAGCGCGTAAAGCTTGGCGTCGGCGGGCGCCAACCGACCGGCGGCGAAGATCGCCGCGCCGACGTCAAGAATCTGCTCGCGCACCCGCTCGCCGGTGAGGTCGGCGGTGAAACCGGCGATCGATTCGAGTTTGTCCAGTGTGCCGCCGGTGTGTCCGAGCCCGCGGCCGGAAGCCTGCGGGACCCCGGCGCCGCACGCGGCGACGACGGCGACCAGCGGCAGCGTGACCTTGTCGCCGACCCCGCCGGTGGAGTGCTTGTCGACCGTCGGTAACGCCTTGTCACCGCGCCGCAGGTCGCTGAAGTCCATCCGCTCACCGGAGGCCACCATCGCCGACGTCCATCGCGCGGTCTCCTGCTCATCCATCCCGCGCAGAAAGATCGCCATCAGCAGCGCCGACATCTGTTCCTCGGCCACCCGGCCAGCGGTGTAGGCGTCGATCACCCAGTCGATCGCCGCATCGGACAGCCGGCCGCCGTCGCGCTTGGTCCTGATCACGTTCGGCGCGTCGAAGGCGGGATTGTTCACTGAGATTGCCGAGGTAGGTCGTCGGGGCCGAAAGCATCGGGCAGCAAATCACCCAGCCGCCGGGGTCCGGCTGGATGGTCGATCAGCAGGTCAGGCCCGCCGTGTTCCAGCAACACCTGGCGGCACCGCCCGCATGGCATCAGCAGCGAGCCCGCGCTGTCGGTGCACACCAGTGCGACCAGCCTGCCGCCACCGGTCGAGTGCAGCGCGCACACCACGGCGCACTCGGCGCAAAGACCCAGGCCATATGAGACGTTCTCCACATTGCAGCCGGTGACTACGCGGGAACCGTCGACCAGCGCCGCTGCTCCGACGCGCAGCTGCGAATACGGCGCGTACGCCCGTTGCGCCGCTTGAATCGCCGTGTCGCGCAACGATTTCCAATCAATCTCGCCGGTCACCACGGCGATGCCAGGTGGGTGTGCATTACATGAGGTAGCTTCTGTTCGATTCGGTCAACTGCCAACGTCACCTTAGTTCGGCAGCCACCGTGACGACCGGCGACGGTATCTTGAACTGCCCGGCTGAAGCGAACCTGGAGGCCGCCGATGACGACGGGGCCATCTGCGACTCCACCCATGCCCGCCGCGCGGGACGAAACGGAGCGCGCCCGACCGTCGCGCCGGAGCCTGCACCGCGGTGATCCCGGCGTGTGGTCATGGGTGCTGCATCGCATCACCGGTGCGGCGGTCTTCTTCTTTCTGTTCGTCCACGTGCTGGACACCGCGGTGGTCCGGATCAGCCCGCAGGCCTATGACGAGGTCGTCGGCATCTACAAGACGCCGATTGTCGGGATCCTGGAACTGGTGCTGGTGGCCGCTGTTCTGTATCACGCGTTGAACGGTGTCCGGGTCGTCCTGGTCGACTTCTGGGAGAAGGGCGCCCGCTATCAGCGCCTGATGCTTTGGACGGTCGGTATCGCATGGCTGCTGTTGATGGTTCCCGCGGCAGTAGTGATGGCGCTGAACATGTTCCGAGGATCGCGATGAGCGCTCCGATCGACGTGGACGATCCGCGGGCGCCGCGCCGACGAAGCGGCGTCGCGCGATTGGACAGATACGCCTGGCTGTTCACCCGGTTCTCCGGCATCGCCCTGGCGGTTCTTGTGCTCACGAACGTGTTCGTCACGCTGATCTGGGACGGTGGGGTGTACCGGATCGACTTCAACTACGTGGCGCAGCGCTGGCACTCGCCGGTCTGGCGGGTGTGGGACCTGCTCCTGTTGTGGCTGGCGCAACTGCACGGCGGCATCGGTTTGCGCACGATCGTCGACGACTACAGCCGCAAGCGCGTCACCCGGCTGGTACTCAACACCTTGCTGGCGGTGTCTATGACGTTCATCCTCGCGTTGGGAACCTATGTGCTGCTGACTTTCGACCCAAACATCCCGTCCTGACCACGATCCGGCAGCACCGACGCGACGCGCTGACCGTCGGTGCCGCCGACGTGGTCAGCGCTGTGATCGCGCAGCTTGTTCAGTGTGGTGTGGAACTGCCCAAGTTGTCGGGGCGAGACGACTGATCCGATTCGGGCCTGCAACTCCGCTTCGAAGACTTCGGATGCTCCCACCAGCAGTCGCCGGCCCGCTGCTGTCAACTTGATCAACGATGACCGGCGATCCTTGGGGTTCGCGACGCGCCGGCAGTGTCCCGCCGCCTCGATCCGGTCAACGAGCTTGCTCGTACCTCCGACCGTGATCGACAACTCTGCGGCGATGTCGTAGACCCGGCACGCGGGCATACGCTCGATGACCTGCATGGGTTCAAAGCGGGCCAACGGCAGATCGAAGTCCGCGCGCAGTCTGCTGTCCACGGCGTTCCACAGCTCGGTCTCAAAGCGAATCAGGTCGCTGAAGAGCCGCGCCAGTTCGACGGTCATCGCGCTCCGTGCACCTCAACCGCACTCGTTTTCCAGGCCATGACCTCAATGATTCCATGGAATGTAAACCTTTTTCTTTCCTCAGCCGGATAGCCTTGCGCCACTGCGTAACGTCGGTCTCATCCATCACAGCGCGGCGTCTGGCGATCGGCTGGCTCGTCGCCTAATCTGCACACACTATGGCTCTCCGACACCGTGCACTCTGCCTGGCAGCAGCCGGGTTTTTGGTTGCGGCGCCGGTTCTGCCGGCGGCGTTGCCCACTGCGCGGGCCGAACCGATTGCCGCACCCCCGGCCTGCCCGTACAAAGTGTCGACGCCGGCTGCCATCGACTCGTCGGAAGTCCCCACCGCCGGTGACCCGCCGCTGCCTTTGCCGGTGCCCGCCAGCCCCGTCGGCGGCAACGCGCTGGGCGACTGCGGCGTCGTCGTCGCGCCGGGCACACCGCCGGTACCGGGCGACATTTCCGCCGAAGCCTGGGTGGTCGCCGACTTGGACAGCGGTGCCGTCGTCGCCGCCCGCGACCCGCACGGCCGGCACCGCCCGGCCAGCATCATCAAGGTGCTGGTGGCGATGGCCTCGATCAACGAGCTCAGCTTGAACAAGACGGTGCCCGGCACCGCCGAGGATGCCGCCGCCGAAGGCACCAAAGTCGGCGTCGCGCCCGAAGGCACCTACACCGTCAACCAGTTGCTGCACGGGCTGCTGATGCACTCCGGCAACGACGCCGCCCACGCGCTGGCCGGGCAGCTCGGCGGCATGCAGACCGCGCTGGAGAAGATCAACGTGCTGGCCGGCAAACTGGGCGGCCGCGACACCCGTGTCGCCACGCCGTCCGGGCTGGACGGGCCGGGCATGAGCACCTCCGCCTACGACATCGGCCTGTTCTACCGCTACGCCTGGCAGAACCCAACTTTCAGCAGCATCGTGGCGACCCGTTCCTTCGACTTCCCGGGTCACGGCGATCACCCCGGCTACCAACTGGAGAACGACAACCAACTGCTCTACCACTACACCGGGGCGCTGGGCGGCAAGACCGGCTACACCGACGACGCGGGCCAGACTTTCGTCGGTGCGGCCGACCGGGACGGCCGCCGGCTGGTGGCGGTGTTGATGCACGGCACCCGTCAGCCGATACCGCCATGGCAGCAGGCCGCGCACCTGCTGGACTACGGATTCGCCACCACCCCGGGCACCCGGGTGGGGACGCTGATCGAACCCGATCCGGCGCTGCTTCCCAAACTCGCCGCGGAAGCCGGCACCCCGGACGCCACCGCCAATGCCGCCGCCTTGGTGCCGGCCGCCGATGCGCTGCCGGTGCGCGTCGGTGTCGCGGTGATCGGCACCGTCGTCGTCCTCGGCTTGATTCTGGTCGCTCGGTCGATGAACCGCCGGCCGCAAAACTGAGCCGTCCGCGGCGGCCACTGTGAACGCCATATGAGCCGCAACCGCAAGGCGTTGGGCGTCGGCCTCACCGCCGCCAGCGTCGGCGTCATCTACGGTTACGACCTGTCCGACGTCGCCGGCGCGCTGCTGTTCATCACCGACCGGTTCCACTTGAGCATCGGGCAGCAGGAATCGGTGATGACCGCGGTGGCGGTCGGTGAGATCGTCGGCGCGCTGGTCGGCGGTGTGCTGGCCAACGCGTTCGGCCGGAAATGGTCGATGGTGTTGGTGACGGCGGGTTACACGGTGTTCGCGGCGGTGTCGGCGTTGTCGGTGTCGCTGCCGATGCTGCTGACCGCTCGCTTCCTGCTGGGCGTGACGATCGGTGTCTCCGTGGTGGTGGTGCCGGTTTTCGTCGCAGAATCGGCGCCCACGGCGTGGCGCGGCGCGCTGCTGGTGGCCTACCAGGTGGCCACCGTCATCGGAATCATCGCCGGCTACCTGGCCGCTTACGCTTTGGCCGGTTCACAGAACTGGCGCCTACTGCTCGGATTGGCCGCGGCGCCGGCCGCAGCGGTGACGTTGTTGATGCTGCGGATGCCAGACACGGCGCGATGGTATCTGCGCCAAGGCCGCGAGGCCGAGGCCCGCGACGCGCTGCGACGAGTCGAGCCGGCGGCGGACGTCGAGCGGGAGATCACCGAAATGACCGGTGCCCTTGCCGAAGAACGCGGCGCGGTGCTGACCGAGATGCTGCGCCGGCCCTACCTGCGGGCCACCGTCTTCCTGGTCGGCCTGGGCTTTTTGATTCAGATCACCGGCATCAACGCGGTCGTCTACTACAGCCCACGGCTGCTGCAGGCCATGCGCTTCACCGGCAACTTCGCGTTGCTGGTGGTGCCGGCGCTGATCCAGGTCGCCGCGTTGGTCGCGGTGGTGGTGTCGCTGCTTCTGGTGGACCGGGTGGGCCGGCGGCCGATTCTGTTGACCGGGATCGGCGTAATGATCGCCGCGGACGCGGTGCTGGTCGGCGCGGGCGGTGCCGGCGCCGCGCCGATGATCGGCGTCGCCGGTGTGCTGCTGTTCACCGTCGGGTTCACGTTCGGGTTCGGCGCACTGGTGTGGGTGTACGCCGGCGAAACCCTGCCGTCGCGGCTGCGCTCGATGGGCGCCTCGGCGATGCTGACGGCTAACCTGCTCGGAAATGCAATTGTGGCGGCGCTTTTCCTGACGATGCTGCAAAAGGTCGGCAGCAGCGCAACTTTCGCCGTGCTGGGTGTGTTCGCCGTGGTCGCCTTCGCCTTTGTCTACCGCTTGGCCCCGGAAACCAAAGGCCGCCAACTCGAGGAGATCCGGCATTTCTGGGAGAACGGCGGCCGCTGGGCATGACGTTGATCAGCGCGGGCACCGCCGTATTGGACGGCGTGATCTGCCGGCCCGGCTGGGTGCAGACCTCCGGCCGGTGGATCCGCGACTGCGGTGCCGGCGCCCCGCCGCAACGGCCCGACGTCGAACTGCCCGACGCGGTGGTGGTGCCCGGTTTCGTCGACCTGCACGTGCACGGCGGCGGTGGAGCGTCCTACACCGACGGCGACCTCGCCGACATCGAGCGCGCCGCGGCTTTTCACCGCCGGCACGGCACCACCAGCACGCTGGCCAGCCTGGTCACCGCGTCGCCCGCCGACCTGCTCGCCGGACTGCGCGCGCTGGCCGAGTCGACCCGGTGCGGGGTGATCGACGGCGTTCACGTGGAGGGCCCGTGGCTGAGCGCCGCCCGGGGCGGCGCCCACGACATCGGGCAATTGCGCGATCCGGATCCCGCCGAGATCGACGCGGTGCTCAACGCCGGTGACGGCGCGATCCGGATGGTGACGCTGGCGCCGGAACGCCCCCGCGGCACCGCCGCCATCGCACGCCTGGTCGATGCCGACGTGATTGTCGCAATTGGTCATACCGACGCCACCTACGAGCAGACGCGGGAGGCGATCGACGCCGGCGCGTCGGTGGGCACGCATCTGTTCAACGCGATGCGTCCATTGCACCACCGCGAACCGGGGCCGGCGCTGGCGCTGCTGCAAGATCCGCGGGTGACCGTGGAACTCGTCGCCGACGGCGTGCACGTGCACCCCGCCGTCACCCGCGCGGTGATCGGCGCCGCCGGGCCCCGGCGCGTCGCGTTGGTCACCGACGCCACGACGGCAGCCGGGCTCGGCGACGGCGCGTTTCGGCTCGGACAGGTGCGCATCGACGTCGCCGGCGGGGTGGCACGCGTGCACGGCACGTCGACCATCGCCGGCAGCACCGCCACGATGGATCAGCTCTTCCGCGCCGCGGTCGCCGCCGGACCCGATCCAGATGCGGCGTTGAGCGCCGCGGTGCACGTGACGTCGACGACGCCGGCCCGTGTGCTCGGCCTGGCAGACGCGGGCACGCTGCGGGCGGGTTCGGCCGCCGACCTGGTGGTGCTCGACCACGTTCTGCAGGTACGTGCGGTGCTGGCCGACGGTGAGTGGGTCACCGGCGGCTAGCGGCGATCGCGAGCGCGGCGCAAAGCCGGGCGAAGCGGGTCGCCGCCAGCTGGCCTAGCGGCGATCGCGAGCGCGGCCCAAAGCCGGGCGAAGCGGGTCGCCGCCAGCTGGATTAGCCGACCCACGCCGCTGCAGCAGGCGCGAAAGGCCTAGCGCGCCAGCGGCTCCGACCGCGACAGCGGCCACCGCCCGGCCCGGCCGCAAATCGTCGTTGACCTGGACCAGCGGGCTGATGATCGCCGGGTCCGGCGGCTCGGCGGGTGCCGCCCGGAGATTGTCCGGCGACGTCGCAGCCCACGCCGTCGCGAACAGCACCAGCCGGGCGGTGGTGTAGGCGAACACCATCAGCCCCAGCACCGGTCCGAAAGTCGCGGCCGCGGGGCTCTTCAGCACGAACCGCAGATAGATCGACGCGATCTGCTTGAACACCTCGAAGGCAATGGCTGTAAAGAAAGCGGCCCGCACCGCGCTGTCGAAGCTGATCGACTCGCGCGGCAACCGGGCGATCATCCAGGCGAACAGCAGCCAGGACACCAGCAACGACACCAGTATCGACGCGCAGCGCAGCAGCGCGTCCAGCAGCGGCAGATAGTGAATGCCGAGCAGATGCAGGACTTTCGCCATCACGGCGGCGTCCCCGACGGCCGTCAGCGCAACGGTGGCGGCGATAGCGCCGAACGCCGAGGCCATCGCGATCAGGTCCGACAACTTGGTGCGCACGAACCCGGCCGGCTGATGACGCTGCTGCCACATCTGGCTGAGCGCCTCACGAAGATTGGCCATCCAGCCCAACCCGATCCACATCGCCAACCCCAGACCGACGATGCCCACCGATGTGCGCGACTTGATGGCCGAGTCCATCAGATCCAGCAACTGCTGTCCGAGGTGACCCGACACCGACGCCTTGATCCGCAGCTCGAGCTGGGCCAGCAGGGCGGGCTGCCGAGACAGCGCGATACCGGCCGTCGCGAAAAGAACCATCAGCAACGGAAACAACGCGAAGATCGTGTAGTAGGAGAGCCCGGCGGCATAGAAACTGCCTTTGCGTTCGGTGAACCGCTCGTTGGCGCGCATGAGGTGGTCGAACCACCCGTAGCGCGCCCGCAGCCGGTCCAAAATGCCCGGTTTGGCCGGATCCGTCATACCAGCCTCGATCTAGTGGGGATGCGGAAGGAACCCTAACCGGTGATAGACCCGGTCGATGGTCTTGGCGGCCACCTCCTGCGCCCGCGCCGCCCCACCGGCCAGCACCGCCTCCAACTGCGCGGGGTCGGCAAGGTACTCGTCGACGCGTCGTTTGATCGGTGCGACGAACTCCACGACGGCCTCCGCGGTGTCCTTCTTCAAGTCGCCGTATCCGCGGCCGGCGTAACCGTCGACCAAGACCTTCACCTCGACACCGGACACCGCGGACTGAATGCCGAGCAGATTCGACACTCCCGGTTTGGCCGCCGGGTCGTAGCGGATCTCGCGTTCACTGTCGGTCACCGCCGAGCGGATCTTCTTCGCCGACAACGACGGATCGTCCAGCAAGTTGATCAGCCCGGCGTCGGTGGCCGCCGACTTGCTCATCTTCGACGACGGGTCCTGCAGGTCGTAGATCTTGGCCGTCACCTTCGGAATGAGCACGTCGGGCACGACGAAGGTGTCGGTGAACCGGCTGTTGAACCGTTGTGCGACGTCGCGCGCCAGCTCCAGATGCTGACGCTGATCCTCGCCGACCGGAACCAGCTCGGTGTCGTAGAGCAGCACGTCCGCGGCCTGCAGCACCGGGTAGGTGAACAGCCCGACCGTCGTCGACTCGCCGCCCTGCCGGGTCGACTTGTCTTTGAACTGCGTCATCCGCGACGCCTGCCCGAATCCGGTGAAACAACCCAGCACCCAGGCCAATTGCGTGTGTGCGGGAACGTGGCTCTGCACGAAGACGGTGCTGCGCGCCGGGTCGATTCCCAGCGCCAGATATTGAGCCGCCGTGATCCACGTGCGCCGGCGCAGGACGTCGGGGTCCTGCGGGACGGTGATGGCGTGCAGATCGACAACGCAGAAGAAGGCGTCGTGGTCGTCTTGCAACTCGACCCAGCGCATCACCGCGCCCAGCGCGTTGCCCAGGTGCAGCGAGTCGGAGGTGGGTTGCACACCGGAGAAGACCCGGCGGCTTCCGGTTGGGCTGGTCATGGTGCTCCGATCTTTTCACGCTGGCAGCAGTGCTCCCCGTCACGCTTGCGATCCCCGCGGTAACACCCCTATCGTCGGCACAATGACACGTCGCGAGCCGATTCGTCTGGGCTCCGGAGAACCGATCGTGCTGCTGCACCCGTTCCTGATCTCGCAGGTGGTGTGGCAGACCGTCGCCGAGCAGCTGGCCGACACCGGGCGCTACGAAGTGTTCGCGCCGACGATGGCCGGCCACAACGGCGGCCCCTACTCGGGCACCTGGTTCCTGAGCTCCAAGGTGCTGGCCGACAACATCGAGCGGCAGATGGATCAGATGGGCTGGAACACCGCCCACATCGTCGGCAACTCGCTGGGTGGCTGGGTGGCCTTCGAGCTGGAGACCCGCGGCCGGGCCCGGACGGTCACCGGAATCGCGCCGGCAGGCGGGTGGACGCGGTGGAGCCCGGGCAAGTACCAGGTCATTGCCAAGTTCGTCGGGGGCATGCCGCTGTGGGTGTTGGCCCGGCTGTTCGGACCGCGTGTCCTGCGGTTGCCGTTCGGCCGTCGTCTGGCCACCTTGCCGATCAGCGGATCACCGGACGGTGTCGGCGAAAAGGAATTGATCGCTGTCGTCGACGACGTGGCGCACTGCCCCGCCTACTTCCAGTTGCTGGTCAAATCGCTGCTGCAGCCCGGCCTGCTGGAACTCACCCAGACCGCGGTCCCGACTCAGCTGGTGCTGTGCGAGAAAGACCGCATCTTCCCCCCGCCGCGGTACAGCAAGTACTTCAAAGACCACCTGCCCGAAGACAGCAGGGTGATCACACTCGACGGCGTCGGGCACATCCCGATGTTCGAGGCCCCGGGACGCATCACCGAGGTCATCACCGATTTCATCGACGAGTACGAATCGCCGTTGCGGGTGCTGGACGCGCCGGCCAGCTAGGCCTTTTGCTGAGTACGGCCCGAATTCGGACCCCCTGACCGTCCGCCGGTTGCGCTGAGGGTAGCGCGGGTATAGGCCCCGGGCGGACGGATGAAGGGCGCGGAATGGTCTCATCGGAAGAGGTTGGGGCCGAACACGTCAGCGACCGCGACCGCACGCCCAATCGGCTGACCAGGACCGTACTCCTGGTCGCGCTGGTGCCGGCGATCTCGGGCTTGCTCTACGGCTACAACACCGGAATCATTTCCGGCGCCCTGTTGCAGATCACCAAAGATTTCGGTATCGCCCAAGACTGGAAACAGGTGATCGCAGCCAGCATCCTGCTGGGTGCCGTGCTCGGAGCGCTGGTGTGCAGCTACCTTTCGCAACTGTGGGGTCGCAAGATAACCCTGGTAGTGCTGGCCGCTGTCTTCGTCGTCGGCGCGCTCTGGTGCTCGCTGTCACCGAACCCGGTCCTGCTGTCGCTGGGACGCCTGGTCCTGGGTGTCGCAGTCGGCGGGGCGACGCAAACCGCGCCCATGTACGTCGCCGAAGTCGCGCCTAAACAATATCGGGGTCGCCTGGTGCTGTTTTTCCAGATCGCCATCGGCGCCGGCATTCTGATCGCGACCATTGTCGAAGCTTCTGAGGCCGTCTCCTGGCGGTGGTCCACCGGCATCGCCGTCCTGCCCGCCGCGCTCATGCTGGGCTTACTGCTGCGGCTGCCGGAGAGTCCGAGGTGGCTGGTCAAGCAGGGTCGCCGCGACGAGGCTCACCACGCGCTCGAGCGGACCCGGCCGCCCGGGTATGACGTCGAGGACGAATTGGACGAGATGGCGCGCCTAGCCCAAGCGGAACGCACGGCGACCAGCAGGGGCTGGGCCGGCCTCGCGAAGCAGTGGGTGCGTCCCGCACTGATACTCGGTTGCGGTATCTCTGTCTTCACCCAACTCAGCGGCATCGAAATGATCATTTATTACTCGCCGACCATCCTGGTTTACAACGGATTTGTCACCTCGGTCGCGCTGTACGTCTCGGTCGGGCTCGGATTCAGCTACCTCCTTGCCCAGCTCATCGGGCTCGCCGTGATCGACAAGGTCGGACGACGCCGGCTCGCCCTGATCATGATTCCGGGTGCCGCGCTAAGCCTGTTAGTGCTGGGACTGCTGTTCCTCACCGGCAACAGCGACCGCGACTCCGTGCCGCTGATCATCGCTTGCCTCATGATCTTCATGCTTTTCAACGCGGGCGGCCTACAGCTGTTGGGCTGGCTTACCGGCTCCGAGATATACCCGCTGGCTGTGCGGCCCGCCGGCACCGCCGCACAATCTGCGGCGCTGTGGGGGACCAATCTGACGATCACGCTGACCCTGCTCACCACCGTCAGCGCCATCGGCATCGGCCCGGCGATGTGGCTTTACGCATCGTTCAATGTCGGCGCCTGGCTCTTCGTGTTCTTCCGGATGCCCGACTTGACCGGCAGGAGCCTGGAAGAGATCGAGGCCAAGCTTGCGGACGGAAAGTTCCGGCCGGCTGACTTCGCTCACTGACCGGTGCGCTCGACACCGCTGCAACCGCAGCGGTGTCGACGGCTTCAGCGGCTTCAGCGGCTTCAGCGGCTTCAGCCTTGAGCGGCCTGCAGAGCAGCGTTGAACGTCTTGCTCGGCCGCATCACCGCTGTCGTCAACTCCGCATCCGGCGCGTAGTAGCCGCCGATGTCGACCGGTTCGCCTTGCGCTTCACTGAGTTCGGCAACGATGACGTCTTCGTCTTTGCCCAACTCGTCGGCCAGGGCTGCGAAATGCTCGCGCAACTCCTCGTCGGCGGTTTGTGCGGCCAGCTTCTGAGCCCAGTACAGGGCGAGATAGAACTGGCTGCCCCGGTTGTCCAGCTCGCCGGTCCTGCGTGACGGACTCTTGTCGTTGTCGAGCAGCTTGCCGATCGCGGCGTCCAGCGTCTTGCCGAGGATCTCGGCCCGCTCGTTGCCGGTTTTGATTCCGATGTCCTCGAAACAGGCTCCCAGCGCGAGGTATTCGCCCAGCGAGTCCCAGCGCAGATGATTCTCCTCGACCAGTTGGTGTACGTGCTTGGGCGCCGAACCGCCCGCCCCGGTTTCGTACATGCCACCGCCGGCCATCAGTGGCACGATGGACAGCATCTTGGCGCTGGTGCCCAACTCCAAGATCGGGAACAGGTCGGTGAGGTAGTCCCGCAGGATGTTGCCGGTCGCGGCGATGGTGTCCAGCCCGCGGATCAGGCGCTCCAGGGTGTAGCGCATGGAACGCACCTGCGACATGATCTGGATGTCGAGACCGTCGGTGTCGTGATCGGCCAGATAGGTTTTAACCTTCTTGATCAACTCGTTCTCGTGCGGCCGGTACGGGTCCAGCCAGAACAGCACCGGCATGCCGGAGTGGCGCGCACGGTTGACGGCCAGCTTCACCCAGTCGCGAATCGGGGCGTCCCGGACGATCGGCATGCGCCAGATGTCGCCGGCTTCGACGTTCTGGGTCAACAGCACCTCGCCGGTGTTCCGGTCGACGATGTCGGCGACGCCGTCCTCGGGGATTTCGAAGGTCTTGTCGTGCGAGCCGTACTCTTCGGCCTGCTGGGCCATCAGCCCGACGTTGGGCACGGTGCCCATCGTCGCCGGGTCGAACTGGCCATTGGTCTTACAGAAGTTGATGACTTCCTGGTAGATGCGGGAGAACGTGGACTCGGGGTTGACGGCCTTGGTGTCCTTCTGCCGGCCGTCGGCGCCGTACATCTTGCCGCCCGCCCGGATCATCGCCGGCATCGACGCGTCCACGATCACGTCGCTGGGCGAGTGAAAGTTGCTGATGCCCTTCGCAGAATCCACCATCGCCAGCTCCGGGCGGTGCTCATGGCAGGCGTGCAGGTCCCGGATGATCTCGTCGTGCTGCGATGCCGGCAACACGTCGATCTTGTTGTACAGGTCGACCAGCCCGTTGTTGACGTTGACGCCGAGTTCGTCGAACAGTTCCCGGTGCTTGGCGAAGGCGTCTTTGTAGAACACCTTGACGGCGTGGCCGAAGACGATGGGATGAGAGACTTTCATCATCGTCGCCTTGACGTGCAGCGAAAACATCACGCCGGTCTCGTAGGCGTCTTCCATCTGCGCCTCGTAGAACTCGCACAGCGCTTTTTTGCTCATGAACATGCTGTCGATGATGTCGCCTTCGAGCAACGACACCTCCGGCTTGAGCACGAGCGTCTCGCCGCTTCGGGTCTCGAGCACCATCTGCACGTCTCGGGCACGGTCCAAGGTCATCGACTTCTCGCCGTGGTAGAAGTCGCCGCGCCGCATGGTCGCCACGTGAGTGCGCGACGCCATGGACCACTCACCCATGCTGTGCGGGTGCTTGCGTGCATACTCCTTGACCGCCTTCGGCGCACGCCGGTCCGAATTGCCCTGCCGCAAAACAGGATTGACCGCGCTACCGAGACACTTGGCATAGCGGTCGCGAATCTGCTTCTCCTCTTCGGTCTTCGGACTCTGCGGGAAGTCCGGAACCTTGAAACCTTTGCCCTGCAGTTCCTTGACCGCGGCCACCAACTGCGGCACCGAGGCGCTGATGTTGGGCAGCTTGACGATGTTGGTGTCCGGCAGTTGCGTCAACCGGCCCAGTTCTGCCAGGTTGTCCGGCACCCGCTGCTCGTCGGTCAGGTGTTCGGGAAATTCGGCCAGGATCCGGGAGGCCACCGAGATGTCGCTGGTCTTTATCGATATCCCCGCCGGCTCGGCGAAGGCACGCACGACCGGAAGGAAGGCGTAGGTCGCCAGCAGTGGCGCCTCGTCGGTCAGCGTGTAGATGATGGTCGGCTGTTCGGCGCACACGGTCTATCTCCCGGCGTCACTATCGGTCAGTTGAGGGGCTCCTCGTTTGTATCCGTCGTTGCCACGTTAGCAAGGGCTGAGGGGCTGGGCTCGGCGTCGAAGTCGCCGCGAATGTGAGGTGGCCGCGCTTCGGCGCCGTGCGATAGGCTGCATTCCGGTCATGAGTGCCAGCGTTAAGCCCCGGCTTGCTGGTCGGCAACCCTCCAACCGCGGTGGGGTGCCCCGGGTGATGACCAGGTTGAGTAGCCGTCACGGCTACGCGGCAAGCGCGGGTCCGCCGTGTCGGGCCCCCCGAGTAGACAGGGAAACCTGATGCGCACACTTCTCTGGTGGCCTCATGAGCGCTGAACGAAGCGCCGAGATCACCGACGATTCCGCTGACGATCCGACGGCGCATTGGTCGTTCGAGACCAAGCAGATCCACGCCGGTCAGCACCCGGACCCGGTCACCAGGGCGCGGGCGTTGCCGATCTACCAGACCACGTCTTACACCTTCGACGACACCACCCATGCCGCCGCGCTGTTCGGGCTGGAAATCCCAGGCAACATCTACACCCGCATCGGCAACCCGACAACCGACGTCGTCGAGCAGCGCATCGCCGCCCTGGAAGGCGGGGTGGGCGCGCTGTTCCTGTCGTCCGGCCAGGCAGCGGAGACGTTCGCGATCCTCAACCTGGCCGCCACCGGTGACCACATCGTGGCCAGCCCGCGGCTGTACGGCGGCACCTACAACCTGTTTCATTACTCGTTACCCAAGCTGGGCATCGAGGTCAGCTTCGTCGAAGATCCCGACGACCTGGACTCGTGGCGGGCCGCGGTGCGGCCGAACACCAAGGCGTTCTTCGCCGAAACCATCTCCAACCCGCAGATCGACGTGCTGGACACTCCCGGTGTCGCCGGCGTCGCGCACGACAGCGGGGTTCCGCTGATCGTCGACAACACCATCGCAACGCCGTATCTGATCCAGCCGTTGGCACAAGGTGCTGACGTCGTCGTCCACTCGGCCACCAAGTACCTCGGCGGCCACGGCTCGGCGATCGCCGGTGTCATCGTCGACGGCGGTGCCTTCGACTGGACGCAGGGCCGGTTCCCCGGGTTCACCACCCCCGACCCCAGTTACCACGGCGTGGTGTACGCCGATCTGGGGCCGCCCGCCTACATCACCAAAGCGCGGGTGCAGCTGCTTCGCGACTACGGGTCAGCGGCCGCGCCGTTCAACGCTTTCCTGGTGGCGCAGGGCCTGGAGACGTTGAGTCTGCGCGTCGAGCGCCACGTCGCCAACGCCCAACGGGTGGCCGAGTTCCTCGCCGGGCGTGACGATGTGCTCTCGGTCAACTACGCGGGGCTGCCCGGCTCGCCGTGGCACCAGCGGGCAAAGCTGTTGGCACCGAAGGGAACCGGCGCTGTGCTGGCTTTCGAACTCGCCGGCGGCGTCACGGCCGGCAAGGCGTTCGTCAACGCACTGAAGCTGCACAGCCATGTCGCCAACATCGGCGACGTGCGCTCGCTGGTCATCCACCCGGCGTCGACCACGCACGCCCAGCTCACGCCGGCCGAGCAGCTGACCACCGGTGTCAGCCCCGGGCTGGTGCGGCTGGCGGTCGGCCTGGAAGGCATCGACGACATCCTCGCCGACCTGGAGTTGGGCTTCGCCGCGGCCGCTGAGTCCGGCGGCACTCCTGCGCCGCGCGCCGAGGGTGCCGATCCGCACAGTGATCCGCAGGCCGTGGCAGCGTTCTGAGGGGATGCGACGTGACGATCTCCGACGTGCCCACTCAGACGCTGCCGGCTGAAGGTGAAGTCGGCGTCGTCGAGATCGGCTCGCTGAGGCTGGAAAGCGGCGCGGTGATCGACGACGTCGTCATCGCGGTGCAGCGCTGGGGCGAGTTGTCGCCGGCGCGCGACAACGTCGTGGTGGTCCTGCATGCGCTGACCGGCGATTCGCACATCACCGGACCGGCCGGTCCGGCGCACCCGACGCCGGGCTGGTGGGACGGCGTGGCCGGACCGGGCGCACCGATCGACACCAACCGCTGGTGCGCGGTGGCCACCAATGTGCTCGGCGGCTGCCGCGGTTCGACCGGGCCAAGCTCGCCGGCCAGCGACAAAGCCCCGTGGGGCGCCCGCTTCCCGGCGATATCGGTGCGGGACCAGGTGCAGGCCGATGTCGCCGCCCTGGCCGGGCTCGGCATCACCGACATCGCCGCCGTCGTGGGCGGGTCGATGGGCGGTGCCCGCGCGCTGGAATGGATGGTCAGCCATCCCGACCGGGTGCGCGCGGCCCTGCTGCTGGCGGTGGGCGCGCGAGCCACCGCCGACCAGATCGGCACCCAGTCCAGCCAGATCGCGGCGATCAAGGCCGACCCGAACTGGCAGGGCGGCGACTACCACCGCAGCGGGCGCGCACCGGATGCCGGTCTGGACATCGCCCGCCGGTTCGCGCACCTGACCTACCGCGGCGAGGTCGAGTTGGACACCCGGTTCGGCAATAAACCGCAGGGCGAAGAAGACCCCGAGGACCCGACAGCCGGCGGCCGCTACGCGGTGCAGAGCTACCTCGAATACCAGGGCGCCAAGCTGGTGTCCCGGTTCGACGCCGGAAGCTACGTGGCGCTGACCGAGGCGCTGTCCCGGCACGATGTCGGACGGGGCCGCGGCGGCGTAGCCGCTGCGCTGCGCCGGTGTCCGGTGCCGGTGGTGGTCGCCGGCATCACCTCTGACCGGCTCTACCCGCTGCGTCTGCAGCAGGAATTGGCCGACCTGCTGCCCGGCTGCAGCGGACTGCGGGTGCTCGACTCGGTCTACGGCCACGACGGGTTCCTGCTGGAAACCGAAGCCGTGGGCGAGCTGGTGCGACAGGCCCTCGACGTGGCCGGAGGTGAGAATCCCCGGTGACTGGCTCCCGGCACGCCCGTTCGCTGTCCTTCGGCCCTCAAGCAGCTGCCTACGAGCGTGGCCGGCCGTCCTACCCCCCGGAGGCCATCGACTGGTTGTTGCCGACCGGTGCTCGCGACGTGCTCGACCTCGGCGCCGGAACCGGCAAGCTGACCACCCGGCTGGTAGAGCGCGGACTGAACGTGGTCGCCGTGGACCCGCTCGCCGAGATGCTGGAAGTGCTGTGCCAGTCACTGCCGGACACGACGGCGTTGCTGGGCAGCGCCGAGGAAATCCCGCTGGCCGACAACAGCGTCGACGCGGTGCTGGTTGCGCAGGCCTGGCATTGGTTCAATCCGCAGCGGGCGATTCCGGAGGTGGCTCGGGTGCTGCGGCCGGGCGGACTGCTGGGCCTGGTGTGGAACACCCGTGACGAGCGGCTCGGCTGGGTACGCGAACTGGGTCGCATCATCGGTCGCGACGACGACCCCGTCCGGGACAAGGTGACGCTGCCGGAGCCGTTCACCGGACCGGAGCGTCACCAGGTCGAGTGGACGAGTTACCTGACGCCGCAGGCGCTCATCGACCTGGTGGCCTCGCGCAGCTACTGCATCACGTCCCCGGCCGAGGTGCGCACCAAGACCCTGGACCAGGTGCGCCAGCTGCTGGCCACCCACCCAGTGCTCGCCAACTCCGGAGGCCTTGCCCTGCCCTACATCACGGTGTGTGTGCGGGCGACCTTGCCGACCTGAGGTAACCTTAAGCCCATGACTGCGGAGCACTTCGACGTCGTCATCGTAGGAGCGGGCTTCGGCGGCATCGGTGCGGCAATCCAGCTCAAACGGCTCGGAATTGACAATTTCGTCATCCTGGAGCGCGAGGCCGACCTGGGCGGCACGTGGCACGTCAACCACTACCCCGGCCTGGCCGTCGACATCCCCTCGACCACCTACTCCTACTGGTTCGAGCCCAACCCGCACTGGTCCCGACTGTTCGCGCCGGGTTGTGAGCTCAAGCAGTACGCCGAACGTATCGCCGACAAATACGACGTGCGTAGCCACATGCGGTTCAATACGGCGGTTGAAGGCGCGCGCTGGGACGAGGACGAGCGGGTGTGGCGGGTGGCGCTGGCCGGCGGCGAGACGCTGAGCACACGCTTCCTGATCACCGCGACCGGCTTCCTGTCACAGCCGCGCACCCCGGATATCCCCGGTATCACCAGCTTCGACGGCAAAGTCATCCACTCCGCGGCCTGGGATCACGATTACCGCCTCGAGGGCCGTCGCGTCGGAATCATCGGAACCGGCGCGACAGCGGTGCAGTTGGTCCCTGAGCTCACCAAACAGGCCGCCGAACTGACCGTGTACCAGCGCACGCCGATCTACGTGGCGCCCAAGGTCGACTTCACCATTCCGGTATGGATGCGTCAACTGTTCGCTCGGGTGCCGCTGCTGCAGCGGACGTTCCGGCTGGTGACCGACGCCCTCTTCGAGCTGGCGACGGTAACCGTTGTGCTGCACTACCGGGGCTTCCGGCGGCTCAACATCGCTGGATCCGACCTGGCCAAGATCAACCGCTTCGTCTGGCTCCGCGACAAGGAGCTACGCGAAAAGCTGACTCCGCGTTACGACTTCGGCTGCAAGCGGCCCACCTGGTCCAACTCGTACTACCGTGCCCTCGCCAAGCCGCACGTCCACCTGGAGATCAACGGCATCGAGCGCATCGAGCCGGACGGCATTATCACCGCCGACGGACGCAAGACCGCCCTCGACACCTTGGTGCTGGCCACCGGTTATGACCTGTGGGAAGCAAACTTCCCCGCTTTCGAGGTGATCGGGCGGGAAGGACGCAACCTCGGGAAGTGGTGGCGCAACAACAGCTTTCAGGCTTATCAGGGAGTGTCGATTCCGTACTTCCCCAACTACCTGGGTTTGGCCAGCCCGTTCGCCTTCTCCGGGCTGTCGTTCTTCAACACTATGGAATACCAGATGCGGCACATGGACCGGCTGTTCGGCGAATTAATTCGCCGCGGGGCAACGACATTCGAAGTCACCGAAGACGCCAACACCCGCTTCCTGGACCGGATGACCGAGCTGCTGGACAAGACGGTCTTCCATGCCGGTGACTGCGCCACGTCGCGGTCTTACTACTTCAACCCGAACGGCGAAGCGACACTGCTGCGGCCCACCTCGACGCGCAACGCGGTGCGAGAGCAGCTCGACTTCCCGTTGAGCGACTACGCCTTCAGCTGAGCGCTGGTGCGCCGCTACTTCGTGCCCAGCGGGTCGATCGTCCACGCGATGTAGAAAACCGCGGCCGCGACAGCGGCCGTCGCGATGAAGTCGCCGCCCTTGCTGCGCACCACCAGAAGGCCGGAGCGTTCGTCGGACAACACCAACCGCAGCACCGCGGCCACCGAGACGCCGATGCCGATCATCAGTGCGCCGCGACGCCAGAAGTTCGCCGCCGCCAACGCGAACGCGATGACGAAGACCGCCACGACGAGCACGATCGGCCACTGCGCAGCAAACAGCCTGCGAGTGCCCGCACGCACAGTCACTACCGTGCCTCGGCTAGTTCGACGACGTTCGTCAGCAGAAAGGCCCGGGTCAGCGGGCCGACACCGCCCGGGTTCGGCGAAACGTGGCCGGCCACCTCCCACACGTCGGGATGCACATCGCCGACCAGGCCGGCCTCGGTGCGGCTGACGCCGACGTCGACCACCGCGGCACCGGGCCGCACCATGTCGGCGGTCACCAGGTGCGGCACACCCACGCCGGCCACGATGATGTCGGCCTGCCGGGTCAGCGCCGGCAGGTCTCGGGTTGCGGTGTGGCACAACGTGACAGTGGCGTTCTCCGAGCGGCGGGTCAGCAGCAGCCCCAGCGGGCGGCCTACCGTCACACCACGGCCGATGACCACCACATGCGCTCCGGCGATCTCGACGTCGTAACGCCGCAGCAGATGCACGATGCCGCGCGGCGTGCACGGCAGCGGGGCCGGATTGCTCAGCACCAGCCGGCCCAGATTGGTCGGGTGCAAACCGTCGGCGTCTTTGGCCGGGTCGACGCGCTCCAGCGCGGCGTTTTCGTCGAGGTGCCTGGGCAGCGGCAATTGCACGATGTAACCGGTGCAGTCGGGATTGGCGTTCAGCTCGTCGATGGTTTCGTTCAGCTTCGCTGCGCTGATGTCGGCGGGCAGGTCCCGGCGAATGGAGGTGATGCCGACCTTCGCGCAGTCGGCGTGCTTGCCGCGAACATAGGCCTGGGAGCCGGGATCATCGCCGACCAGAATGGTGCCCAGCCCGGGCTTGCGGCCCGATGCGGCCAAAGCGGCCACCCGCTTCTTCAGGTCGACGAAGATCTCGTCGCGGGTGGCTTTGCCGTCCAGCGTGATAGCAGCCACGCCCGCCATTCTGGCATCACCCTGATCGCCGCCGCACTTCGATCATGCCGACCCGCTGCGCCCGGCTTCACCGCGCTTGCGATCGGCACACTTCGATCATGCCGACCCGCTGCGCCCGGCTTCACCGCGCTTGCGATCGGCACACTTCGATCATGCCGACCCGCTGCGCCCGGCTTCACCGCGCTTGCGATCGGCATTAAGCTGCCGATATGTCGGCCGCCCCCGATGTGTTCGCACCGGCCAAACTGGGACCGCTGACGCTGCGTAATCGCATCATCAAAGCAGCGACGTTCGAGGCACGCACACCGAACGCCCTGGTCACCGACGACCTCATCGAGTATCACCGGTTACCCGCCGCGGGCGGCGTCGCGATGACGACGGTGGCCTACTGCGCGGTTTCCCCCGGCGGTCGTACGTCCGGTGACCAGATCTGGATGCGCCCGGAGGCGGTCGCGGGGTTGTGCCGGCTCACCGCAGCCGTCCACGCCGAAGGCGCGGCGGTGAGTGCACAGATCGGTCATGCCGGCCCGGTGGCTGACGCCCGCTCCAACAAGGCCACCGCGCTGGCCCCGGTGCGATTCTTCAACCCGCTCAGCATGCGATTCGCCAAGCGGGCCACCCGCGACGACATCGCCGACGTGCTCGCGGCGCACGCCAATGCCGCCCGGCTGGCCGTCGACTCCGGGTTCGACGCCGTCGAAGTGCACCTGGGCCACAACTACCTGGCCAGCGCGTTTCTCAGCCCGCTGATCAACCGCCGCGACGACGAATTCGGTGGCTCGCTGGAAAACCGGGCCAAGGTCGCCCGTGGCTTGGTGCTGGCTGTTCGCCGCGCCTTGGACAAGGCCGGGGCCAACCACGTCGCGGTGACCGCCAAGCTGAACATGGCGGACGGGGTGCGCGGCGGCATCACCGTGGACGAAGCGCTGCAGACCGCGAAATGGCTGCAGGACGACGGCGCACTGGACGCCATCGAATTGACCGCCGGCAGTTCGCTGGTCAACCCGATGTATCTGTTTCGCGGCGACGCGCCGGTCAAAGAGTTCGCCGCCGCGTTCAAACCGCCGCTGCGTTGGGGCATCCGGATGACCGGTCACAAGTTCCTGCGCGAGTATCCCTACCGGGACGCCTACCTGTTGCGCGACGCCCGGCGGTTCCGGGCGGAGCTGACGATGCCGCTGATCTTGCTCGGCGGCATCACCGATCGGGCCTCAATGGAGTTGGCGATGGCCGAGGGCTTCGAGTTCGTGGCGATGGCGCGTGCGCTGCTCGCTGAGCCCGACTTGATCAACCGCATCGCCGCCGATACCGACGGACACGCCGTGCACTCGATGTGCACGCACTGCAATCGGTGCATGCCGACCATCTACAGCCGGACCCGCTGCGTGGTCACCGGCGCACCCGACGCCCGCTGACGCCGTCACGAACAGCGATAGCGCTTGGTATCGCTTTGCCGACAGTCGGCGCCGGAGGCTGGTGAGCCAGCTGCGAAGCGGCACACGCCGCCGCAGTTACCGTAGGAGCGATGAGTCAACCGGCTAAAGTTGGACCGATGAGTCAAGCAGCGCCGCCCGACCTGACCGTGTGTTACGACGGGTCGCAGCGCACCTTCGCCGCCGGGCACGACGTGGTGATCGGGCGCGACCTGCGGGCGGACATGCGCATCACCCACCCGCTGATCTCCCGGGCACACCTGCTCTTGCGTTTCGAGCAGGGCCGCTGGCTGGCCATCGACAACGGCTCGCTGAACGGGACGTTCGTCAACGGTCGCCGGGTGCCGGTGATCGACATCTACGACGGGCAGTCGGTCAACATCGGCAACCCCGACGGACCTCGGCTGACCTTTGAATTCGCCCGGCACTCCGGGGCGGCCGGCCGCCCGCCGATGACCGCGTCGATGCGGGTGGCCCAACCGGCGGCAGCGGCCCGGCCCGCTGGCGCGCCGGCACACCCGGCCGTTCATCAACCGGCCGGACACCGACTCCCGCAGGGCCCCCCGCCGCGTCCGCATCCCGGCGCCCCGCCGCACGCGGCGTCGGCCCCGCCCATGCGACCGCCCGCCGGCGGTCAGCGCCCACCGGTGTACTCACCCGCCGGACCGCCACACCCGCCGGCACGGCCGGCGGTGGCCAGCGCGCCGGCCACGCAGATGGCTCCGGCCGCGGTCAAGCATTCCGGCGAATCCAACCTGGCCACCAAGATGATGCAGGCGTTGCGGGTCGGGTCGTCACCCCACAAGCCGGCCGGGTCGTTGACGATCGGGCGCGCCAACGACAACGAAATCGTCATCCAGGACGTCCTGGCGTCGCGACACCACGCATTCCTCATCGACACGCCGATCGGCACCGAGATCCGCGACTCGCAGAGCATCAACGGAACGTTCGTCAACGGTGTCCGGGTGGGGTCGGCGGTGCTCAACGACGGTGACGTAGTCACCATCGGCAACGTCGACCTGGTCTACACCGACGGCACGCTGATCCGGCGCACCGAAGCCGCGACCCGCACCGGCGGTCTGGAGGTGAACCAAGTTCACTTCAAGATCGACGGCAAAGAGCTGCTCAACAACATCTCGCTGACCTGCCGGCCCGGCACGCTGACCGCGATCATCGGCGGGTCCGGTGCGGGTAAGACGACGTTGTCACGGCTGATCGCCGGATACACCCGGCCCAGCACGGGCAACGTCACCTTCGAGGGCCACGACATCCACGCCGAGTACGCCACCATGCGCAGCAGGATCGGCATGGTGCCGCAGGACGACGTCGTGCACCGCCAGCTCACCGTCAACCAGGCGCTGGGCTACGCCGCCGAACTGCGGCTGCCGCCGGACACCAGCAAAGAGGAACGCGCCCAGGTCGTCGCGCAGGTGCTCGAGGAACTGGACCTGACCAAACACGCCGACACCCGGGTGGACAAGCTGTCCGGTGGCCAGCGCAAACGCGCCTCAGTGGCGTTGGAGCTGCTGACCCAGCCGTCGCTGCTGCTGCTCGACGAGCCGACATCGGGTCTGGACCCGGCACTGGACCGCCAGGTGATGCTGATGCTGCGCCAGCTCGCCGACGCCGGCCGCGTGGTGCTGGTCGTCACGCACTCGGTGTCCTACCTCGACGTCTGCGACCAGATCCTGCTGGTGGCGCCGGGCGGCAAGACGGCTTTCAACGGACCGCCCAGCCAGATCGAAGCGGCCATGGGCACCCGCAACTGGGCCGACATCTTCGCCAAAGTCGGCGCCGACCCCGACGAGGCCAACCGCCGCTTCATGGAGCGGGGCCAGCGCGAACATCAGTCCGCGAAGGCGCCGGCGCCGGCGACACCCACGGATCTCGGCGAGCCGGTGCACACCCACCTGCTGCGCCAGCTGTCCACGATCGCGCGCCGTCAGGTCCGACTGGTGATCTCCGACCGTCTCTACACGGTGTTCCTGGCGTTGCTGCCGTTCCTTACCGGTGCGATCGCGCTGACGGTCAAAGGCCCGCATCCGGGACTCGGGCCGGCCGACCCACTTGGCCTCGCGCCGACTCAACCGCAGTACATCATGGTGCTGCTGAATTTCGGCGCGGTGTTCATGGGCACCGCGTTGACGATCCGCGACCTGATCGGCGAGCGCCCCATCTTCCGCCGGGAACAGGCGGTCGGCTTGTCCACCACCGCCTACCTGCTCGCCAAGGTTGCGGTGTTCTTCGTGTTCGCCACCATCCAGGCGGCGATTCGCGACCTTCATCGTCCGGCTCGGCAAGGGTGCGCCCACCGCGCATCCCCCGTTCTTCGACAACTCCACCTTCGCGCTGTTCGTCACCGTGGCGGGCACCTGCGTCGCCTCGGCCACTCTCGGGCTGCTGCTCTCAGCGGTTGCGACCTCCAACGAGCAGATCATGCAGTTGCTGGCAGTTTCGATAATCTCGCAGCTGGTGCTTGCCGGCGGAATGATTCCGGTTACCGGCCGTGCCGGCCTGAACCAGCTGTCCTGGGCGACGCCGGCCCGGTGGGGTTACGCGGCGGGGGCGTCGTCGATCGACTTCCCGGACCTGGTGAAGGTCAAGCAGATACCCACGAACGACCCGATTTGGCAGCACTCGAAGCACATCTTCCTGCTCGACATGGCGATGCTCGCACTGCTGTCGCTGTTCTACGCCGGCTTTGTGCGCTGGCACATCCGGCTGCGCCACTGATTCAGCCGGTGGCCGTCAGGCTCTGCAAGGCGTACTCGCTGACCGTGATCAACGCGTCCGTCGCCGACTTGCGGTCCCGCGCGTCGACGTTGATCACCGGGATGTGTTCTGACAGGGTCAGCGCCTTGCGCACTTCGGCGACGGGATAAGTCGGTGCGCCGTCGAACTCGTTGACGGCGATCAAAAACGGCAGGTTGCGGTGCTCGAAGAAGTCGACGGCGGCGAAACTGTCCTGCAGCCGCCGGCAATCCACCAGGATGACCGCGCCGATCGCCCCGCGCACCAGGTCGTCCCACATGAACCAGAACCGGCGCTGCCCCGGCGTGCCGAAAAGGTAGAGCACCAGATCCTCGTCCAGCGTGATCCGGCCGAAGTCCATTGCGACGGTGGTGGTCCGCTTCAGTGGAGTGGCCTCAAGCATGTCGACGCCGGCGGAGGCGTCGGTGACCATCGCCTCGGTGCGCAACGGCATGATCTCCGAGACCGCCCCGACGAAGGTGGTTTTCCCGGCGCCGAACCCGCCCGCGATGACGATCTTCGTCGAGGCGGCATCTCGCCTCTCAGAGTGCTCGTAAGCCACGCAGCGTCCTTCCTATCAATTCATGGCGTTCGTCTCGGGTCGAGCGCTCAGTCAGCGTCGCCTGCACCCGAAGATAGCCGGAGGTGACCAGATCACCGACCAGCACACGCGCGACACCCAGCGGCAGATCCAGCCGCGACGAAACTTCGGCGACCGACGACCGTTTGACGCACAGCTGCACGATCTTGCCCCGCATGTCATTGGGCGGCCACTGATGGAACAGCGCGGCCTGCAACGTCTGCAGCGGGGCTTCCAGCGGGAGGTCGACGGTGGTGTCGGTTCGCCCGGCGGTCAGCGTGTAGGGGCGGACCAGGCCCGCCTCATGCTGCGGTGGCGGCGGCTCGGAGGCGTCCATCCCAACTCACGAATGCAGAGGTGCGCGTCGAGACGACTGCACCACGCTGCCCACCCGTTCCACGAGAATGGCCATCTCGTAGCCGATCTGGCCGATGTCGCACGAGGTCGAGGCCAGCGTCGCCAAATGCGAACCGTCGCCCACCCGCATCAGCAGCAGGTAGCCGTTCTCCATCTCGACCACCGACTGCAGCACCTGACCACCTTCGAACAGCTGCGAGGCACCCGAAGCCAGGCTGGCGAGGCCGGATGCGACCGCAGCCAACTGATCGGCACGTTCGGTCGGCAGGTGTTCGCTCGCCGCGATCAGCAGCCCGTCGACGGAGACCAGCACCGCGTGCGCCACGCCGGGAACTTCCCGCGCGAAATTCGACACGAGCCAATCCAGGGAGTTGGTTTGGGGCGGGTCGGGCGCTGGGTTGGTCGCTGAGTTCGTCACTGCTGTTCCGGTCCTTGAAGTGAGTCGCGAGCTTGCGATCGCGCGGCGCGGACGCCACCGAAGTGGCTGCTGATCGAGGCGCGGACCGCATCGGGGTCGCGCGCCGGGGCTTGATGCCGTCCAGGAGTTCCGCCGTTGGCTGCGAACCCGTCGCGGTCGTCCGTCCCGCGGTGCTTGGCCGCCGGGGCGCCGTTGAGCGGCGACGGTGCTTCGCGCGCCTCGGGGCCGACCGTTCCGCCCGGCACCAGCCGGGCGCCGGGCTCACGCACCGGCAGACCGTGGTCGGTGTGCGCCGAGACGGGCACGTTCTCGACTTCGGCTGCCGCCGACCAGCCATGGTCCCAGACTGATTTCCAGTCCAAGTCGGCGCTGTGCGCCAGCTCGCGCGGGTCCACCAGCCACTCCGAGAGCATCCGCTGATAGATCAGGTCGTCTTCGTCGGTCGGCTCAGCGGCTGCGTGCGGAAACGCGGCCACGGCCCGGGACTCGATGGGTTCGGGTTCTCTGCCGGCCGCGCGCGTCCGCGACGAGAAATATGCAGCGGTATTGGACAGACTGGCAGCGGCAGGCTGTTCTGGAGCCGGACTTGGGGCCGCCGCACTGGTGATGCCGCTGGATCCGGGGTTGCGGCGGGGCAACAGCGACAGCGGCGACGGGTGCGTCCCGTTGCGTTCGGTGCCGCCGGCCGCGGTTCCGGCCATGGCGGCGTCAGCCTCGGCTGTTCCCGAACCGTCGAACGACCCGGTATCCGCTTCGGCGGCCGCGGACCGGGCCGCAAGGCTGGTTGTGGGCTGCGGCACGGCGTCGTCCTCGCCGGCGCCGGCGAGCACGCTGGGCGGCAGGTAGACCTCGGCCGTCGTTCCGGCGTGGACATCACCTGTCACCGAGCCGCGCAGGCGCACCCGCAGACCGTGACGATCCGCCAGGCGGCCCGCCACGAATAGACCCATGTGGCGGGCATTCTCCGGGGTCACTTCGCCGCCGGCGCGCAACCGCATGTTCGCGATGCGCCGGTCGCCGTCAGTCATGCCCAGGCCCGAGTCGGTGATCTGGATCAGCACCCCGGCAGCCGACGGCCGCACCGCGGCGACTTCCACCGGTGCCGTCGGTGGTGAGTAGCGCAACGCGTTGTCGATGAGTTCGGCGAGCAGGTGGATGACATCACCTGCGGTGGCACCGTTGACGGCGGCGTCGAGCATCTTGACGGTCTGCACGCGCCGGTAGTCCTCGACTTCCGAGGTGGCTGCGTCGATCGCCGTCGACAGCGGCACCGGCCCACGCTGCCCGCCGGCGAGCTGCGCGCCGGAGAGCACCAGCAAGTTGGCGCCGTTGCGCCGCATCCGGGCGGCGAGGTGATCGAGCCGGAACAGGCTGTCCAACCGGTCGGGGTCCTGTTCGTTGCGTTCCAGCCGGTCGATGAGTGAGAGCTGCTGGTCGACCAGCGAACGGTTGCGCCGCGACATCGTCTCGAACATGTCGTTGACCAGAATGCGCAGCCGTGCCTCGTCACCGGCCAGCAGCAGCGCCTGGGTGTGCAGTTCGTCGACCGCGTGGGCGACCTGGCCGATCTCCTCGGTGGTGTACACCGGCAGCGGATCGGGCGGCCGTTCGTCGCCGGCGCGCACCCGGGCGATCTCCTGCTCCAAATCTTCGTGAGCCACTTTCAGGGCGCCGTCGCGCAGCACACGCAGCGGTTGCACCAGCGAGCGCGCGACCAGCAACACGACGACGAGCGCAGCTGCGATAGCGGCGAAGATCAAGACGGTGTCGCGGATGGCGGCGTCGCGCCGGCTGGCGGCCTGGTCTTCCACCAGCTTGGTCACCGACGCGGCGGTGTGGTTGATGACCTGCCCGGCGATCTGATCGGTGGTCTGGATCGAGCGCAGCAGCGCCGGATTGTTGACCAGCGACGCAGTCGGGTCGGAGATGATCGCCATCCGGGTCACCAACTGCTGCTGCAGCGTCTTGGCATCCGGTGACCCGACGCCGAGCACCTCGCTCATTCCGAACAGAGTCGACGGCTCGGTGCCTGCCAGCGTGATCATGGAGTTCCGCAACTCCGGTTCGGGCAGGTCACCGCCGCGGGTGATCAACAGTTGCTGCATCAGCATCTGTCCGCGGGCCCCGAGGGCGCGGCTGAGCCCTTCGGCTTCGGCGCGGATCTTCTCACTGTCGACGCGTACCGAACCGTTGACGGCGTTCTCCGCGGTCAGCAGGATCGGCGCGTACCCGGTCACCCGCTCCCGCAGGCCGATGCTGTTGGCGGCAACGCTGTTCAGCAACGCCTGGCCGCCGTTCAACAAGTTGCCGACGCCGGTTCGTACGTCGGCGGCCACCTCGGTGCCGGCCAGCCGCGACTGCAGCTCGTATCTGCGTGCTTCGTAGTTCTTCCGCGCGCCCTCGACGTCGGCTCCGGTGGAATTGGCGACCAGTGCCACGTCGAGCGCCGACATGTATTTCGTGATGACCGGAACCATCTCGGCGCGGTCAGCGGCCAGCCGCAGATTTCCCGCGTCGGTCAGCGCGCTGTGGATGCGCAGCGCGCCGAAGCCGGTGGCGAGCAGCAGCGGGAACAACGCGATCGCGACTACCTTCCACCGGACCGGCCAATGCCGCATCGACCATTTGGGCGGGCGTCTGGCGATTGCGGCGGGGGTCGCGTCGGCTCCGGCGGTGTCGGCGGAGACGTCGTCGGCGGGCGAGCCCACCCTGGTCGGGCGGGCAAACATCGTCACTGTGCCGCGGCCGTGCTACCGACCGCTTTTCTGTAACGCACTGTCAGCGCGTCGCTCATAAGACTTCCTGGTATTTCCGCCCGCGCCGAACGGTCACGGCACCGCATGGCAATTCGACGAGTATGCCAGTCCTGGGCTTCACTGACCACAATTATTACTGAACAGACAGACTTCGGCCGGGTTGCCGTCGACCCGCTTGGCGCCGCCGAGCAAACTACGGGACGCCGCTGCCGCCGACGACGCGAGTCCAGGACGAACCTCTGTCACAGGAGACGCTCAGCGTCGTGCTCGCCGCAACCATGTCGGGCCGGCACACCGGCCACTGTTGGGAGGACAACTCGCAGTGTTCAGATTGATGTTCTATTCGCCGCGCATTGCGCCCAACACCGGCAACGCCATCCGGACGGCGGCGGCCACCGGCTGCGAGCTTGCATCTGATCGAACCGTTGGGCTTCGACCTGTCCGAGCCCAAGCTGCGGCGCGCCGGGCTGGACTACCACGACCTGGCGTCGGTCACGGTGCATCCGTCACTGGCCGACGCGTGGGCCGCGCTGACACCGACGCGGGTGTTCGCGTTCACCGCGCACGCCACCACGTTGTTCACCGACGTCGAGTACCAGGCCGGCGATGTGCTGATGTTCGGGCCCGAACCGACCGGGCTGGACGCCGAGACGCTGGCTGATGCTCACATCACCGAGCGGCTCCGCATCCCGATGCTGGCCGGCCGACGCTCGTTGAACCTGTCGAATGCCGCGGCGGTGGCTGTCTTCGAGGCGTGGCGTCAGCACGGCTTCGCCGGCATCAGCCGCTGACCGGGTCTGACGGTTACCAGCTGTTCCAGTGCGTCAAGCTCTCGGCCGGTAACCGCTTGGCCGGCCGGAAGTCGGTGCCCTTGGTGTAGGCGATCGGGAACAGTCCCGCCTGGCTGTACTTGTCGTAAGGAATGCCGAGCAGGTCGGCCACCTTCTGTTCACCGTCGCGCAGCAGGTGCAGCGTCGTCCAACAGGAGCCCAACCCGCGGGAGCGCAGCGCCAGGCAGAAGCTCCACGTCGCGGGAAACAGCGACGCCCAAAACGACACGCCGCCCAGCGGTGAGTCCTCCGGCCGGCCTTCCAGGCAGGGGATCAGCAGAACCGGCGCCTCATGCATGTGCTCGGCAAGATACGTCGCCGAATCACGCACCGCGCCCATCCGCTCACCGCGGGTGTCACCTTCCGGGTACTCCCAGTTCGCCCGGCCGAGATAACGTCTGGCGTGCTCGAGGTAGATGTCGCCGATCGCTTTCTTCTTGTCCGTGTCCTCGACGAAAATCCACTGCCAGCCCTGCGAATTGGATCCGGTGGGCGCCTGCAACGCCAGCTCGAGGCATTCCATCAGCACCTCGCGCGGCACCGGCTTGTCGAAATCGAGGCGTTTGCGCACCGAGCGGGTGGTGGTCAGGAGTTCGTCGACGGACAGGTTGAGGGTCATCTGCGAAAGACTATCGCCCGGGTGGCGCGGCGCCGGCGGTGCGGACCCAGCCCGCCGAGCGTTCCTCCAGCGTCACGCTGGGCGCCGAGCGTTCGTCCAGTTTCACGCTCGGTGACATCAGCGGAAGTCGCGGGACTTCGATCCCACCGCCAGCTTGATGCCGCCGATGCGTTCGGCGACGACGGTGATTGCGCCGCTGGCGTTTTGGAGCTGACCCCGGATCAGCAGCGCCCGGGCCGTCTGCGCCAGCTTGCGGTGCCGGGCCCACACCGACGGCATGCACAGTACGTTGACCATTCCGGTCTCGTCTTCGAGGTTGAGAAACGTCACGCCCTGCGCCGTGCCCGGCCGTTGCCGATGGGTCACCGCCCCGGCGATCAACACCCGATCACCGTCGGGGACCGACTGCAACGCATCGGCAGGCAGCACACCTATTGCGTCTAAGTCCGCCCGCAGAAACTGCGTCGGGTAACTGTCCGGAGAAACACCGGTGGCCCACACATCGGCGGCGGCCAGCTCAAGATCGCTCATCCCGGGCAACGCCGGGATATGCGATGACGAGCCGACGCCGGGTAGCCGCCCCGGTCGTTGAGTGGCCGCAGCCCCCGCCGCCCACAGGGCCTCGCGCCGGGCGAGCCCGAAACACCGCAACGCTCCCGCGGTGGCCAGCGCTTCGGTCTGCGGCACGCTCAACTGCACCCGGGACGTCAGATCCAGCAGAGAACCGAACGCACCGTTGGCTTTCCGTTCTTCGACCAGAGTTTCGGCCAAGTCTTCGCCGATATGACGGACATTGCCCAAACCGAGCCGGACGACGTTTCCCGCCTCTTCTAAGGTGGCGTGCGACAGGCTGGCATTGACGTCCGGTCCGTGCACCACCACGCCGTGTCTGCGGGCATCGGCTACCAACGACTGCGGCGAATAGAAGCCCATCGGCTGGGCGCGCAGCAGCGCGGCGCAGAACGCCGCCGGGTGGTGCAGCTTGAACCACGACGAGTAGAACACCAGCGAGGCGAAGCTCAGCGAATGGCTCTCCGGAAAACCGAAGTTCGCGAACGCGAACAGTTTCTCGTATACCCGGTCGATCACCTCGTCGGGGGCGCCGTGCATTTGCCGCATGCCGTCGTAGAACCGATCGCGCAGCAGTCCCATCCGTTCGACCGAGCGCTTCGACCCCATGGCACGCCGCAACTGATCGGCCTCGGCCGGTGAAAAGCCGGCGCAGTCGACCGCCAGCTGCATCAGCTGTTCCTGAAACAGCGGCACTCCCAATGTTTTCCGCAGCGTCGGCTCCATCGAGGGATGGTCGTAGACGACCGGGTCGAGACCGTTTCGCCGCCGGATGTAGGGATGCACCGAGCCGCCCTGGATGGGCCCGGGCCGGATGAGCGCAACCTCCACCACCAGGTCGTAGAACACCCGTGGCCGCAGTCGCGGCAAGGTGGCCATCTGCGCCCGTGACTCCACCTGGAACACCCCGACCGAATCCGCCCGGGAAAGCATCTCGTAGACCGCCGGCTCGGACAGATCCAACTTGGCCAGGTCCACCTCGATGCCTTTGTGTTCGGCCACCAGGTCAATGGCATAGTGCAGCGCCGAGAGCATACCCAGGCCGAGTAGATCGAATTTCACCAAACCTATTGCCGCGCAGTCGTCTTTGTCCCACTGCAAGACACTGCGGTTGTCCATGCGAGCCCACTCCACCGGGCACACATCGGCGATCGGGCGGTCACAGATCACCATGCCGCCGGAGTGAATGCCCATGTGCCGGGGCAGGTTCTGAATCTGGGTCGCCAGGTCGATCACCTGCTCGGGGATGCCTTCGATATCGGGCTCAGTACCGTCGGATTCGCGGGCGAGCCCCGCCCAGCTGTGCAGCTGCTTGCTCCAGGCGTCCTGCTGGCCTTGCGAAAAGCCCAGCGCGCGAGCCATGTCGCGCACAGCGATCCGCCCCCGGTAGGTGATGACGTTGGCGACCTGCGCGGCGTAGTCACGGCCGTGTTTGTCGTAGATGTACTGGATGACTTTCTCACGCTGGTCCGATTCGATGTCGATGTCGATGTCCGGCGGACCGTCACGAGCCGGCGACAAAAAGCGTTCGAACAACAGGTCGTTGGCCACCGGGTCCACCGCGGTGACGCCCATGGCATAGCAGACCGCGGAATTGGCCGCCGATCCTCTGCCCTGACACAAGATGTTGTTGTCCCGGCAGAACCGGGTGATGTCGTGGACCACCAGAAAATAACCGGGGAACTTCAGGTCGGCAATCACCTTGAGTTCGTGCTCGATCTGCGCGTAGGCCTGTCGCGCCCGCGTGCGAGGTCCGTAGCGGTCGCGGGCACCGGTGATGACCAGCTCGCGCAGCCAGCTGTCTTCGGTGTGCCCGGGCGGCACGTCGAACGGCGGCAGCTGCGGGGCGATCAGCGTCAGCGCGAAAGCACACTGCTCACCGAGTTCGGCGGCCGCGGTGACGGCTTGAGGACACCATGCGAACAGCCGCGCCATTTCCGCACCGCTGCGCAGATGTGAGCCTCCCAGCGGGGCCAGCCAGCCGTCGGCGGTGTCCAAGGACTGCCGGGCCCGGACGGCCCCCATGGCCATTGCCAGCCGGCCGCGAGACGGCGCGGCGAAGTGTGCACCGGTGCTGGCCACAGTGCCCAGCCCGAATCGCGCCGCCAGGCCAGCCAGTGCGGCATTGCGCTCGTCGTCGAGCGGGTGGCCGTGCCCGGTCAGTTCGATGCTGACGCGCTCACTGCCGAACCGGTCCACCAGGTCGGCCAGCGCGGCTGCGGCCGCATCCGGCCCACCTTCGCACAATGCGTGACGCACGTGACCTTTGCGGCAGCCGGTCAGGATTTGCCAGTGCCCACCCGCCGATTCGGTCAGGGTGTCGAAGTCGAAGCGCGGTTTGCCTTTCTCGCCGCCGGCCAGATGCGCCGCGGCCAGCTGCCTCGACAACCGTCGATAGCCTTCGGGTCCGCGGGCCAGCACCAGCAGGTGCGGTCCGGGCGGATCGGGCTGGTCGGTGCGCGCGCCGGCACCCAGTGACAATTCGGCGCCGAATACGGTACGCATGTCCAGCTCTGCGGCGGCCTCTGCGAACCGCACCGCTCCGTAGAGGCCGTTGTGGTCGGTCAGCGCAATGGCGCGCAGATCCAGCCGCGCCGCCTCTTCGACCAACTCCTCCGGGGTGCTGGCGCCGTCGAGAAAACTGAACGCCGAATGCGCGTGCAACTCGGCATACGCCACCGACGAACGGATCGCCCGGTCGTGAATCGGCGGCTCATATTTTCCACGCTTCGGGGACCACGGGCCGTCATCCGCCGGCCCCAGCACCAAGGGCATGCCGGAGCGGCGCGGTTTACCGTCGAGCACCCGCTCCATCTCCGACCATTTCGACGGCGGATTACTCCAGCTCATGTCCACAGTATATCGAACAAACGTTCGATGCATTCGAACGGCTACTCAGCTGACGGCAACCGGCCGACCGGAGTGTTTACAGAAATTAATCTCGCCGCCACCTGCGGGTCCCGCGGCGACGGAATACTCAGATTCAGTTCAAGAAGCGGACGGCGGGTACTGTCATGGACCAACTCAACACGCTCGATGCAAGCTTCCTCATGGCCGAGGATTCGGATCGGCACGTCAGCCTGGCGATCGGCGGCATCGCCATCATGGAGGGCGCGGCGCCCGACTACGGGCAGCTCAAAACAATTCTGGCCGAACGCATCCGAACCGTTCCGCGATGCACCCAGGTGTTGCGCAGCCAGCCCTTCGACGTCAGCCCGCCGAAGTGGCTCGACGACCCGAACTTCGACCCGGCCCGCCACGTGCGGCGGATCGCCGTCCCGCGGCCCGGTGACGACGCTGAACTGTTTCGGGTCGTCGCACGCGTGCTGGAACGCCGCCTCGACCGGGATCGTCCGCTGTGGGAGTGCTGGGTCGTCGAAGGCCTGAAAGACAACCGCTGGGCCATCTTGTTGAAGATTCACCACTGCGTGGCCGACGGCATGGCGGCGCTCCGGATCTTGACGCGGTTATGTGATCGCATCGACGGTGACGCGTTCACGCCGGCAGTCCCGGTGCGTCGGGCCGGCTCAGCGCATCTGCGGCCGGTGCCGGATCCGCCCTCGCGCAACGCTGCTGACGACCTCTGGCGGGCCGCCACCGCCCTCACCACTGCCGCGACCCGGACGTTGGGTGGCGCCGCCGAACTGGTCGCCGGCTTGATCCGGCCGGCCGCCGGCACGTCGCTCGTCGGCCCCGTCACCGCGATGCGCCGTTACCACGCGGCCCGGGTTCCGCTGGCCGACATCGAGCAGATCTGCCGCAAGTTCGACGTGACGGTCAACGACGTTGCGCTGACGGCGATCACCCAGGCTTTCCGCTCGGTGTTGCTGCAGCGCGGCGAGCAACCGCGTGCGGATTCGCTGCGCACTCTGGTGCCGGTCTCGCTCCGCACAACCAGCACCCCGGACGCGCCGGGCAACCGCATCTCGGTGCTGTTGCCTCATCTGCCGGTCGAAGAGCACGACCCGGTTCAGCAGTTGCGAACCGTGCACAGCCGGTTGAACCGCGCCAAAGGAGGGGGGCAGCGGCAAGCCGGCAGCACGTTGATGTCAGCGGGCAATTACGTGCCGTACCTGCTGTCCTCCTGGCTGATTCGGCTGCTCACGCGGTTGCCGCAGCGCGGCGTCGTGACACTGGCGACTAATGTGGCGGGACCGCGCTCTCGGCTGCAGCTGCTGGGCCACAACGTGCAGTGCATCCTGCCGATCCCGCCGATCGCGCTGCGCCTGCGTACCGGGATCGCGGTGTTGAGCTACGCCGACGACCTGATGTTCGGTATCACCGCTGACTACGACGCGGCACCCGACGTCGAGCAGTTGACCATCGGGATCGAACAGGCTGTGGCGCATCTGAAAGCGCTCAGCCAGGATTCGGTTCTGCTGTTCGCCAGATGACGCACGCATGGCGGTCTGCCTGTTTCAGTTCGTCAGCACGGCCAAGGTCTCGGTGAACCGCGGCTGACTGCAGTTGGACCAACAGTCAAGTAGTCGTAGCATCTCAGGGGCGGCGGATTGAGAACGGTTGCTTCTGCTCCAATGCAAGGTGACCTAATCCAAGATGAAAGAGTGGACGCCACCGCAGTGTTGAGCGACCAGCATTGACACGAGTCGCGCCCGGTACGAGGGCTGCCGTCTTACGCGCTTTTAGACGCTGTACCGCAGCCTCGGGTGAACCAGTGAATATCTGATGGTAAGGCGATGATCCGTTGGACTACGACGAAGTCAATGAGCTGAACGATGTGCTCCGCACCGTTTACTCAGCGGAGGCGAAAGATTTCCCAAAGGTGCTTGACGCGCTCACTCGGGCAGCGGCGCGCTGGGTGGCCGGTGCAGACCACGCCGGGATCACCACCAGCAGCCGGGAGAATGAGGTCAGCACCCCATCGGTCACCGGTGACTGCGCCAGAGTGCTCGACGAAATCCAGCAACGCCACCTGCAGGGGCCCTGCTTGGAAGCGGCCTGGACCCGCAAGGCGGTCGAAGTCGAGGACCTGGAGAAGGATGCACGCTGGCCGAAGTACCGAGCGGACGCGCTCGCGGAAACCCCGATCCGCAGTGTGCTGTCGCTGCCGCTGTTCGCCGACCAACTAAGCATGGGAGCGCTGAACTTTTACTCCGAACGCACCTGCGCCTTCTCCGAGTCCTCGCGTCGTGTCGCCGCCACGCTGGCCACCATCGGCGCCCTGGCATGGAGTAACGCAGTGCGCGGACAGCAGTTCGCAGCGGCCCTCGGTAGTCGCGACACCATCGGACAGGCCAAGGGCATCCTGATGGAGCGGTACGGGCTCGATGACCAGGCGGCTTTCAACATGCTGGTGAAGCTGTCCCAAAGCACGAACACCCCAGTTCGCGACATAGCGCGTCGCCTCATCAACGACGCCGGTATGTGAGAGGTGTCTGTCACCGTCGATCCACGCCGCCACGACGCCGTGCTGTTCCACATCGATGCCGACGCAACCACCCTCATCGCACAATTGGCTTGCATCGGCGTGCGCGGCGCCCAGCTGTCCAGCACTGAGAATCCCGACTCTGCCGCGCTTGCCGAGGCTGTCAGTCGGCTGCACTGCCAACCGGGCCGGTGCGTGCTGATCACCGACTCGGCAGCCGCCGTCAAGTTCGCCCGCGCCGGCGGGTTCGCCCTGGTGGTCGGGCTCAGCCCGCACCAAGGCGGCGAGGACCTGCGTTGGCGCGGCGCCGACGACATCGTCCGCGGGCTCGGTGAGGTCGTCGTCCGCGCCCGGGACCAGCGGATGTCGCAACTGCCGGACGCCACCGATGCGTTGTTGGGCCAAGCCGACAGCGTGCTGGGCGGCCGGCTGCCCGCGGTTTTCTTCGACTTCGACGGAACATTGTCCGACATCGTCGACGATCCCGACACGGCCGCCTTGACTGCCGGTGCCGCCGACGCGCTGCGGTCGTTGACCGCACAGTGCCCTGTCGCCGTGCTCAGCGGTCGCGACCTCGCCGATGTCCGACAGCGAATCGGCCTGCCCGGCATCTGGTACGCCGGCAGCCACGGCTTCGAGTCCGTCGGACCAGATGGCGAACACCACCAGAATGACGCTGCGGCGCCGGCCATCCCGGTCCTCGACGACGCGGCAGCCGACTTACGCGGCCGGCTCGGCGACCTTTGCGGGGTAGCTGTGGAGCACAAGCGTTTCGGGGTTGCGGTGCACTACCGCAATGCCGAACGCGACAAGGTCGGCGAGGTGCTGTCGGCGGTGCGCGAAGCCGGGCAGCGCAGCGGACTGCGGGTCACGACCGGACGGGAGGTCATCGAGCTGCGGCCCGACGTCGACTGGGACAAGGGCAAGACGTTGCGCTGGGTGCTCGAGGAGATCAGCGACGACGAATCGGCCGCGCTGCTACCGATGTACCTCGGCGACGACATCACCGACGAAGATGCCTTCGATGCGATTCAAGACGACGGCGTTGGGATTGTGGTGCGGCACAACGACGACGGCGACCGGGCCACCGCCGCGCGTTACGCACTGGACAGTCCGGCGAGGGTGAGCGAATTCACCGGACGCCTGGCGCAACAGCTAGCAGTGAACGCCGAGTAGCACTGGTTGAAGCGGGGTCAGCAACCGCCCCACACCTTGCAGCTTCCGGCCCCCGACCGCCTCAGCTGACGTCAGCTGTCCTTGTCGCCGTCGTCCTTGTCGTCACCGTCGTCCTTGCCGTCGCCGTCGTCATCGCCGTCGCCGTCGCCGTCGCCTTCTTTGTCCGACACCAGCTCCACCGTGGCCCAGTGGCTAGGCGAGAGCAGGACACTCCATTTCCCCTCCTCGCGTCCCAACTTGAGCACGCCGTCCTCGACCACCCATTTGGTGCCGTCGTCGTAGTCGGTCTCATGTCCGTCGCTGTATGTGAGTTTGAACGCCATGGTCTGCAGAGCCTGCCACGAAGGCGACTCACCCGGGAGTGAATTCGACCGCGCCGTCCTCAAGGACGACTCGTGCGTCACCGGCGTCAGCCGGGGCGGCCTCGGTGCGGAACACCGCCCGGCCCGGATCGGTGCGCCAGATCAACGTGGTCAGCGTCTCGCCGGGGAACACCGGCGCGGTGAACCGTGCGGCGATCGCAGTGATCCTGGCCGCGTCGCCGTCGCCGAGTTCGGCGACCAGCGCACGACCGGAGACGCCATAGGTGCATAGGCCGTGCAGGATCGGCTTGGGGAAACCGGCCAGCTCGCGGGCGAACCACGGATCGCTGTGCAACGGGTTGCGGTCGCCGGAGAGCCGGTAGATCAGCGCCTGGTCTTCGCGCGTGGGCAACGCGATGCGGGCGTCTGGCTCGCGATCGGGCACCGCCGGGGCGACCGGACGCTGACCGGGCTGGCCGCCGAAGCCACCCGCGCCGCGGATGACAAGCGTCGTTAGCGTTTCTGCCACCAGCGCAGATGTGTCGGGGTTCGTACCGCTGCCCCGCAAGACGACGATCGCGTTCTTGCCCTCACCCTTGTCCTGGATGTCCGCCACTTCGGATACCACGGAGAGCTTCCCGGCGGGCGGCAGCGGCGCATGCAGCCGGATCGACTGAGAACCGTGCAACAGCATGCCCCAGTTGAAGTCACCGATCCGGCCCGCCGCCGCGAAGGCGGGACAACAGATCACCGCGTAGGTCGGCAGCGTCTGCAGCGTGATGCCGTGACTGTTGTCGGTGGTGAAAGACAGGTCGGCGACGCCTGCCCCGACGCCGAGCGCGTACAGCATGGTGTCGCGGTCGGTCCACTCGAAGAGCGTCGGCTCAGTCACTACGCCAATGGCATTCGGATCGATCGCCATTGCGATCTCCTCTCAGTCGATCTCGCACCGTTTCTTCACCCAACCATGGCAAACCCACCACACAGCGGCCTTCGGCAGGGCAGGCTATCCCCATGGGCAACCGCACTCGCAGCGTCGTCTGGAAGGCAGCAGCGGCAATCGTCGCGACCCTGTTCATCGGCGCCTGCTCGGACACTCCGCACGCGCGCACCATCACGCTGACCTTCCTGCGACACGCCGAATCGCAGGCCAATGCGGACGGCGTCATCGACACCGACATTCCCGGCCCGGGTCTCACCGAGCTCGGCGAGGGCCAAGCCCAACAAATCGCCCACCAACTCGGTCGCAACAAGTACGACGGCATCTTCGCCTCGACGATGGTCAGAACACAGCAGACCGCCGCGCCGCTGGCCGAAAGACTCGGCAAGCAGGTGCAGGTTTTGCCCGGTCTCCGGGAGATCAACGCCGGCTGGTACCAGGACAAGCCGAACTCGATGGCCAAGTCGACCTACCTGGTGGCGCCGGCCGACTGGCTCAAGGGCGACCTCGGCAACGCCATCCCCGGCTCAGTCACCGGCAAGCAGTTCAACGACCAGTTCACCGCGGCGGTGCAGAAGATCTACGACAGCGGTCTGAAGAATCCCGTCGCCTTCTCGCACGCCGAGTCGATCATGTACTGGACGCTGCTGAACGTGAACAACCCCAACGACAACCTGGTCACTGAGCACCCGCTGCCCAACATCGGCCGGATCGTCGTCAAAGGCAACCCGACGAGCGGCTGGACACTGGTCGACTGGGACGGCATCCGCGACTTCAAGTACTGACGCCTGAACCGACGCCCGCGCCGAGCCGGGTGCGACCATGTCACAGCGCATTGACGGCGTCCTACGATGCGACCACCATGACTGCATGCGGTATCTCGTTACCGGCGGTACCGGGTTCATCGGACGGCGAGTGGTGTCGCGACTCTTGGACACCGAACCCGACTGCGAAGTGTGGGTGCTGGTTCGCCGCCAGTCGCTTGGCCGGTTCGAACGCTTGGCGGCCGACTGGGGGCCGCGCGTCAAACCGCTGGTCGGCGACATCACCGCCCTCGAGTTGACCGACGACGCGCTCGCTGAGCTCGGGAACGTCGACCACATCGTGCACTGCGCCGCTGTCTATGACCTGACTGCCGACGAATCGCAGCAACGGGCCGCCAATGTGGAAGGCACGCGCGCGGTCGTCGGCCTCGCCCGCCGGCTTGACGCGACGCTGCACCACGTGTCCTCGATCGCGGTCGCCGGAACATTTCCCGGCGAGTACACGGAAGCCGACTTCGACGTCGGCCAGCAGCTGCCGACTCCATATCACCGGACGAAGTTCGAAGGCGAGTCGCTGGTCCGCTGCGCGGCGGGACTGCGGTACCGGATCTACCGGCCCGCGATCGTCGTGGGTGATTCACGCACCGGGGAAATGGACAAAGTCGACGGCCCCTATTACTTCTTCGGCGTGCTGGCCAAGCTGGCCCGACTGCCCCGATTCACCCCGATCCTGCTGCCCGACTCCGGGCGCATAAACCTCGTGCCGGTCAACTACGTCGTCGAGGCGCTGGTCGCCTTGATGCACGTCGAGGACCGCGACGGGCGGACTTTTCATCTCACCTCGCCCGAGACCATCGGTTTGCGCGACGTCTACCGAGGGATCGCAACAGCCGCTGAGCTCCCGCCGCCGCGCGGGCCACTGCCCCGCAAGATGGCCGCGGTGCTGCTCAACACCCACGGCCGCGCCAAAGTGATCCGCAACCTCGCCGCCACCCAGCTCGGCATTCCGCCGCAAGTCCTCGACGTCGTCGACCTCACACCGACCTTCACCGCCGAGGAAACGCGAAAAGCGCTGCGCGACACTGGAATCAATATTCCCCGCTTCGCTGATTACGCTCCGACGTTGTGGCACTACTGGGCTGAACACCTGGATCCCGACCGGGCACGTCGCGACGACCCACGAGGGCCGCTGGTCGGACGCCACATCATTGTCACCGGCGCTTCCAGCGGCATCGGCCGCGCCTCGGCGATCGCGGTAGCCCGGCGTGGCGCGACGGTGTTCGCGCTGGCCCGCAACGCCGCCGCGCTTGACGAGCTGGTCGCTGAGATCCGCGTCGAAGGCGGCCAAGCGTATGCCTTCACCTGCGACGTCACCGATTCGGCGTCGGTGGAGCACACCGTCAAAGACATTCTCGGCCGATTCGATTACGTCGATTACCTGGTGAACAATGCCGGCCGGTCGATTCGCCGGTCGGTGGTCAACTCCACCGACCGTCTGCACGACTACGAGCGGGTGATGGCCGTCAACTACTTCGGTGCCGTGCGAATGGTGTTGGCGCTGCTGCCGCACTGGCGGGAGCGCAGATTCGGTCACGTCGTCAACGTGTCGAGTGCCGGCGTGCAGGCCCGAAACCCGAAGTACAGCTCTTATCTGCCGTCGAAAGCCGCGCTGGATGCATTCGCCGACGTGGTGTCTTCGGAGACATTGTCCGACCACATCACGTTCACCAACATTCACATGCCGCTGGTCCGCACGCCGATGATCGCGCCGTCTCGCCGCCTGAACCCGGTCCGCGCAATCAGCGCTGAACACGCGGCAGCCATGGTGGTTCGCGCTTTGATCGACAAGCCCGCGCGCATTGACACCCCGCTGGGCACGCTCGCCGAAGCCGGCCACTACTTCACTCCGAAGCTTTCGCGGCGCATCCTGCACCAGCTCTATCTCGGCTACCCGGACTCCGCGGCAGCCCGCGGGGTACCGAATGCAGCACCGGCCACACCGCCAAGAAATCCAGCACGTCGCTCCCGTGCCGTCGCGCGGATCCGCACACCCCGACCACTTCGACGGGCTGTCCGGATGGTGCCCGGCGTGCATTGGTGATCAGCCGCCTGACGTTTAGCCATTTTGGCTTGCAGGTACACCGCCGCCGTGGCACGCGACAGTCGGGTCCTTCGCGGACCCGAGACGGACGCCGACCCGGTAGCGGCCGGCATCGAAGCGCTCACCTCGGCCGGAGTGCTGGTCATGCCGCCTGAGGACCTGAGCACGAGCCTGGGCGTGGCCGCCGACGTGTGGGCGCAGTTCTCGTCGCACTGGGACGATCTGGCGCCGGACAGCTACGCGGCCGAATTAGGGCTGCGGCGGCTGCGCCGCTACGGCCTGTACTCGTTCGTCGGCGGCGTCGCGAACCCGATGCCCAACGACGTGTTCATTCAGCCGCAGAACTCCAACCCGCTTTACATCGACCGCGACCGGCACTTCGAACCGCTGACCGACCGGTTCGCCGAAGATCCGCTGCTGACCGGGTTGCTGAGGTTGCTGGGACGCTTCGCCGATGCTCTGGACGACGTGCCGGCGTGGGTCGTCAAGGTGCACCCGTTCCGGGTCGTCGCCTTCGCCGGAAGCCAGGGGCGGCCGACTCCTGAAGGTCTGCACCGCGACGGCGTCACGCTGGTCACTTCGCTGCTGATCCGGCGAAGCAACGCGCTCGGCGGGGAAAGCTCGGTGTTCGACCTGAGCGGGCGCCACCTGCTGACGACCACCCTCGCCGAATCCGGCACCCTGCTGCTGGGTGACGACCGCCGCGCGGTACACGGCGTCACGCCGATCCAGCCGGCCGACCCCGCCGAGCCGGCGCTGCGTGACGTGCTGGTGATCACCTTCGCGCCGCTCTGAGCGGTGCACTGCCCGTCGGTAACGTTGCGCAGGTGAACGCAGCACCGGTGTTCGTCGACGTCGACACCGGCGTCGACGACGCGATGGCGTTGATCTACCTGCTCGCCAGTCCCGACGCTGAAATCGTCGGCGTGGCCTCCACCGGTGGAAACGTTGCAGTGCAACAGGTCTGCGTCAACAACTTGGATTTACTCGAGCTGTGCCGGGCCGGTGACGTGCCAGTGGCCAAAGGAGCCGACCAGCCACTGAAGGGACCGATGTGCCTGCCCGGGAAAGTGCACGGACCCAACGGCTTGGGTTACGCCCAGTTGCCGCGCACCGACCGCAGGCTGGTCGACTATGACGCCGCGACGGCCTGGGTCCGGGCCGCCCACGCTCATCCCGGGCAGCTGATCGGGGTGGCCACCGGCCCGTTGACCAACCTCGCGTTGGCCTTGCGCGCCGAACCGGCGCTGCCCTCGCTGCTGCGCCGCCTGGTCATCATGGGCGGGGCATATGACTACCGCGGCAACACCAACCCGGTCGCCGAATGGAACATCATGGTGGACCCCGAAGCCGCGGCCGAAGTGTTTGCCGCCTGGCCTGCGCCGCAAGACGGGCCATCGCCGGAGCTGCCGATCCTGTGCGGCCTGGACCTGACCCGGCAGATCGCGATGACGCCTGACGTGCTGGCGACGCTGGCCGACACCGCTGCATCGACGACCACCGCCATGAGCGCAGACGACGAACCCGGTACCCGGTCGGCGGCCTCCAACGTCGTGGTCCGGGTCATCGAGGACGCGATGCGCTTCTACTTCGAGTCGCACCACAACCTCGGCCACGGGTATCTGGCCCATCTGCATGATCCGTTGGCCGCCGCGGTGGCGCTGGATCCGGCGCTGGTGTCCACCCAGCAGACCACCGTGGACATCGAGCTGACCGGGACGTTGACGCGTGGCATGACAGTCACCGACTGGTCGGGACGGTGGGGCCGAAAACCCAATGCGCGCATCGGTTTACGCGTCGATCCGACGGTGTTCTTCGATCGGTACGTCGAGCGGGTGGGGCCGTTCGCCCGACGGTTGAGCTGAACCTGTCGAGCTCTAGGCGAAGTGTTCGCGCAGGTTGTGCGCGCCGCGGCCGAACGTCCACGCGATGACGTCGCCCAGTCGCACCCGGATTTGTTCGTGGTGGTCTTCGTCGCCGCCGTTGAGGCGGTAGATGGCACGGGACAAATGCACGTACTCGTGCGAGTGGGCGCCGGGGGCGGCCTTCTCCGGAGCGTTGCGGCTGGCAGGACCGTTGCGGTGATCGAACCCGATCGACTGCAGGTACAGCAGGACTTGCTGATCGAAATACCAGCAGGGCTCGATGCTGCCTATCACCGATGCCCAGGGCAGATACAGCGTCACCTCGACGCCGCCGCCCGGTCGCGGCGGGGTCGACTCGACAGCGTCGATGATCAGACACAGCGACCTGTCGGTGTGTTCCGACAAGATGACCGACTCGGTTGCTGTCACGCTTTCTCCTCTTGCGTTTCTGCGATGACCACCGCCCGCAGCACCTTTGACCGTCGACGCTTCCGGCCGCCGCATCAACGTTAGCCGGAACGCCAGGGCTGAGCGGTTGGCGAAAGCGACCGAAGCATGAACAGCATCTGAACCGTCTCCCCACCTCGGGGCCGGTTCGCTACGCGATGCGGGGTCGGTCAGCGGCCGCCAAGCCTGCTCGGCTCGGTTGCGGGCCCAGCAGTGCCGTCACGGTCTCATAGCGGCGGGTGACGTCATCGCGGTCTGAGGTGTCAGCCACGGTGGCCAAGTTAGTTCGTTGGATTGCCTCGGCCTGGCGGATGAGCACCGTGCGTCGTGTGCGGTCGGGCGTCTGTTCGATGATCTTCGCCAGCGCGTCGAGTTGCCTGATCATGATGGCGGGCATTCCAGCTGCCGCCTGCCGAATGGTTGCGAATGCACGGTGTACGAGCCGATCCCAATCCGGCTGGTAGGCGATGACCCGTATCTCGCCGTGTGCGTCCCGCCGAATCCGTTGTGGCTGCCAGGATGTCGAGATCCGGCAGAGCCCGTCGGCAATCCAGTCAACGCAGGTCATTCCGGTGAACGTGTCGTTGACCGCCGGTGACAGGGCACGCAACCCAATTTCAACGAGTTGATCGACGCCAAAGGAAATGTCCTGGGGAAGAGTGCGATACGCGCCCGCGATATGGCCGAGCTCGAGGCTTGCGCCGACAACTCCGGCCGCGCTGGGCGGCCACACCCAGGCCATCACCTGGCCGGCGACAAGGAAGTGTCCGGGCCGATACGGTAATTCGACGACAGCACCGGCCTTCGACGCGACTTTCACCAGTGTCTCAACGCGAATGACCTGCAGATAGCCGCTGCGAGGTGTGCGGATCGGGGCACCAGATTCCGCCAAGCGCCTCAGCAGATCACCAGATGACGGGCCACGCTCGGCCCCGACGAGCATAGCGCCGCGGTTCTGTGCCGCAATCTCGGCGTTCAATGTCGCGGCGATGCCGGCAATGACGACCGGAAGCTGGATCATTGAGGCAACGTGGTTGAGGAAATAGATCAACACCGCCACGTTGGCCAGCGTCAGCACCAAGGTCACGGTGATCGACAGATGCGGAACGAAATCGCCGTGCGAGCCGCCACCCACTGACACCAGAGTGATCGTCGTGTAGCAGAAGCTTGCGACGAATGCACCCAACGCCACCTGAGTTCCGCGGTCGCGCACGAAGTTGCGCAGCATCCTCGGCCCGAACTGGGTGGACGCCAGAGTCAGCACCACGATGGTGATCGAGAAGACGATCCCGACCACCGTGATGATCGCAGCGGCGACCGTAGCCAGTATCACTCGCGCTGAATCGGCTGTTCCGCTGAGCACCCACGAAGGCAGCTGAAGCAGTCCGTGGTAAGCCAGCCGATCGATCGTGTGTGTGACTACGAAAAGCAGTCCTACTGCCAACGTTTCGAGGACAGGAACGAACCAGAGATTTGTCCGCAACGCTTCTCGGCGCCAATCGGCTTCAAAATAGCGGTGGCCGCGCATCAGCGAAAAACGATTGATCATCTGGCAGATTCCTTGCTGCGTCTTCGGTGTGCGGTCGACTATCGGCCCGCGGACACCATGCGATCAGCTGCCCGCTGCGCACTTCGACCCCACGCTGAGATCAGCTTCAAACTAAGCGCGACGACGACGCGACGGCTGATCGTTGACGCTTTCTTAACGACGTGAGACAGGTGTGACTGATCAGCCCTTGTCCGACTACGTGTTGTCGGCCACGCGTTTTTCGAACTCGGCGACCAGGAAGCGGGCGACGTCGACCAGCTTGATGTTGGTTTCCTGCGATGCGCGGGTGAGGATGGCGAAGGCCTGCAGTCCGGTCAGGTGGTCACGGTGCATCAGAATGCCTTTGGCTTGTCCGATGACATCGCGGGTGTCGATAGCGGCCCGCAGCTGTTCTTCGGTGGCGGCACCGGCCATGGCGACCGCCGCGTGCTGCGACAAAATTTCACCGACAGCCACGGACTCGTCGTCGAAAGTGTTCGGCCGGGGGCCGTAAAGATTCAGGGCGCCCAGAGCTCCTTGCTTGATGAACAACCGAAACGACAGTAGGCAGTGCACACCCATGCCGGTCGAGGCGGCCACGAATTTCGGCCAGCGCTGTTCAGCCTGCAGATCGGGAATGATGACCGTGCGTTCGTCAGCCAGGGCGCTCAGCGCGGGTCCCTCGCCCAGCTGGCTTTGCAACCGGTCGAGTCGTCGGGCCACTTCATCTGACGGCGCCTCGGAAGTCACCGTCTTGCCGTGAACCAACGAGATACCCGACCAGCTGATACCGGGAAGCAGATCTACCGCCGCCCGGACAATGGTGTGCAAAGTGGCCTCTGAGCTTGATTCCGCCTGCATCTGCAGGGCGAGGTCGCCCAGCAGGGCAGCAATGTTCAGCGACTTGGAGTTCACGTTGTTCGAATCTTACAAAAATATGCCCGGTCGCGGCGGGTCACTCGTAAATTCCCTCCAAGTACCAGCGTCGTTGGCGGTAGCACAGCAGCAGCGCCCTACCCGGATCAGACCCCGGCTCACCTGCCAGCAACACCTGGGCGCGGGCAGTGCGACCACCTCCATGGCCGGCCACCGGCCCGTCGTCCCACCACCGTTCGTCGACCGGCCACGGCCCGGCCCACCAGTGCAACCGGCCGTCCCGGTCTGGAGCGGTCAGTCGCGCCGGGTCCGCGGTGAACAACCCCCGGCCGGTCACCCGTATCGGATTGCCCCGCTCGTCAAGCAATTCCACCGGATCATCAAGTAGCACCGTCGGCGACGGCCCAGGCAACTGACCGGGCCATGGCAGACGTGGATCGGCCCGCGGCACCGGCTCGTCACCCAACGGCGTAAAGGCGATGCGCTCAGCCGGCCCTCGTCCGCCACTGAGCACCGGTACCTGTACCGCCTCCGGACCCAGCAGACCCTGCACCCGCACCAGGGCCCGACGGGCGCGTAGCCGGTCCTCCTCACCCAGGCCGCCCCACAATGGCAACTGCAGCGCCCCGGCCGACACCACCTCCACCGCGTGCAGCCGCAGCAGCGTCACCGGCGCGGTGGGCCGATTGTCGGCGGTGCGGTTGTTCAGCCATCCGTCCAGTTGCCAGCGCACCCGGTCGGCGGTGGCGTCCTCGGTCAGCGGCTCAGCGCACCGCCACACCCGGTGCAGCTCTTCAGAGTTGGCGGTGACGGCGTGAATGGCCAAGCGGGTGCATCCCACCCCAGCGGCCATCAACGTTTGATGCAAGGCGCCGGCCAACGTACGGCCGGCGAACGCCGCGGCGTCGACCCGGTCGATCGGCGGATCACAGTGCAGCTCGGCATCGAGTTCTGCCGGCGGCTCGCGCCCGGACGGCCCGCGCTCCGGCTCACCGCGGGCGAACCGGTGCGCGACCACCGCGTCGGCGCCGAACCGGGATGCCACATCGGTACGCGGCAGGGCGGCGAACTGCCCGATATTGCGAATACCCATCCGCCACAACAAATCTGCGAGATCTTCGCGCCCCGGTCCGGACAAGCTGGGCTCGGTGGCCAGTTGCCGGATAGACAGCGCCGATAAAAACTGGGCATCCTGCCCGGGCGCTACGACACGACCGGCTCGGGCAGCGAACACCGCGGTGGACAACTGATCAGCCACCCCCACTTGACATTCGGCGCCGGCGGCGGCCACCGCGTCGATGAGCCGCTCAGCCGCCTGCTGCTCGGATCCGAAGAACCGAGCAGCCCCGCGCACCGGTAAGACCACCAGCCCCGGCCGCAACACCTCGGCACGGGGCACCAGATCGTCCACTGCTGCGATCACTTTTTCGAAAAAACGGGCATCGCGGTCAGGATCCGCCGCGACGACGTGCAGTTGCGGGCAGTTGGCCGCCGCCTCCCGTCGTCGCAGGCCTCGCCGCACTCCAGCCGCACGGGCAGCTGACGAGCAGGCGATCACCCGGTTGGCCAGGGTGACTGCGACCGGAGCCGTCGCGGGCAGGTCCGCAGCAGCCGCCGCGGCCACCGCAGGCCAGTCCATGCACCAGATTGCCAGCACCCGAGAAGCCATCGAACTGCCCCCGACTACCCGGTCCGCATGTGGCGGACCGCCCGTCCGCGCGCACACACGTCGATCCGCACCCTGCTGATCCGCCCGAACCCCGGGGCGACGTCGCCCATCGTGGTCTCGTAACCATCCACCCGGGCCTCCAGCCGCAGCTGAGCTCCAGGCCAGTCGCCGTCGACAACCAGCAGGGCGCAGCCTTTTTGGTGAGCGCGGGCCGACACCGCCCGCGCTCGGCTTGGTGGCACTGAACGCCGACCAAGGCCCAGCACCACAAGGTCCAAACCGTCCATGAGCACCGCGGCCACCTCGACCGGATCGGTTCCCGGATCTGGGATCAGCGCAAGCCGGCCCAGATCCGCGCCCATCTCCACCGCGGCGAGCAATCCGATGTCCGGCTGGCCGATGATGGCCGCGTTCTGACCGGCGGCCGTCACCGTGGCCACCATGCTCAACGGCAACGACCGGGCTCCGGTAAGCACTGCCACCGTCCCCCGGGGTAACGCGCTAGGTAGCACGTCGGCCAGTGACGGCGGGACGGGCAGCTTGGCCACCGAATCCGGCAACAGATCATCCAAGCGGGTATGACTGTGCTGTCCGGGCGCTGTCCCGGATACCGCCGCCATCTGCCGGCGGAGCTGTTTGAGCTGCTCAGCACGAGCGCTGAGCTGCTCACCTGCAGCCTGTGTCATTGCCACTTCCTGGCGCGTCCGTGTCCGCACTTGTCGAATGTATGTTCGATTGAATCGAGTCAACACCTGCCCACCGACAACGTCAAGTGGCCCGCACGCGGCCGGCGGCACCCCGAAAGACCACCCAGGCACCCGAAAGAATAGGGAAATCCCTTATTGACCGGCGGAGCCCTCGGCCACAGGCTCTCCTAAGCATCTACTTACCCGGTGTTCAGGCGGTGCCCGTCGCAAGGAGAACCAGTCATGCATCCACTTCGTCCCCACGCCAGAACCGGTGCCGCCGCACTGAGCGCCGGTTTCGTCGCCCTCGCTGCCCCGTTCGCACTCGGACTCGTCGCCACCCCCCTTGACGCGACGCCGGGCAGAACGCTTCCGGTGTCGCTCATCGCGAACGAAGCCGACATCGCCATCAACATCGACGGGATCAACCTCCTTCAAGAGGGCACCGCGACCGCCACCTCGGGTAACGGCGACATCGCCATCGCCATCGGTGACGGCAGCTACGCCGATGCATCCGGCGGCTTGTTCAACTTCGCCGGCGCCTTCGGCGACAACGACTCCGCCGACGCCTACGGCGGCTTCACCAATCTGGCCAACGTCTTCGGGGACAACAATTCGGCCACTACCACCGACGGCTACTTCGACTCCGCCTTCGCCAACGGCACCGGCAATGGCCTCGACGTCTACCAGGGATTTTTTGACAACGCCAGCGCCATCGGCAATGGCAACTCGCTGATTGCTTCCACCGGCGGGCTGGAAAATTCTTTCGCCGTCGGCAACAACAACAACCTCGACGTCTACAACGGCTACCTCGACAACGCCGTCGCCAACGGCACCGGCAACGTTGAATCAGTCACCAACGGAAGCCTGGACTCCGACGTTGCCACCGGCTCCCACAACGCCCTCGACGTCTACAACGGCTACCTCGACAACGCCGTCGCCAATGGCACCGGCAACGACGCCGACGCCCTCAACGGCAATTTCGACAACGCTCTCGCCACCGGCGCCGGCGCCGATGCGACCGCTGAGCACGGCAACTTCGATCTGGCCAACGTTTTCAATCTCGGCGACCCCCCCGGCGGCAACGCCATGGCCGGTTTCGGCGACGGCAACGACGCCCTGGTGTTCGGCGACAGTGCGGCACAAGCCGGCGGCACGTACGACCTGCTCGGCAACAACGACATCGCCACCATCTTCGGTGACCTCAGCAATGCCTTCGCCGGCGCCGGTCCCCTCGATGGAACCGGCAGCTTCGACCTCGCCGCGGTCTTCGGTGACAGCCTGAACTCGGTGGGCGCTACCGGTGCAAACTACCTCGTCGACATCGTGCCGAACCTGTTCGCAATGTACTGACCGGCTCAGCCGTCATTCCCACTCGATGGTGCCGGGCGGCTTGCTGGTGATGTCGAGCACCACCCGGTTGACCTCGGCTACCTCGTTGGTGATGCGGGTGGAGATGCGTTCCAGCACCTCATACGGGACCCGGGTCCAGTCGGCGGTCATGGCATCCTCGCTGGACACCGGCCGCAGCACGATCGGGTGTCCGTAGGTGCGTTCATCGCCCTGAACGCCGACCGAGCGCACATCGGCCAGCAGCACCACCGGGCATTGCCAGATCAGGTTGTCCAAACCGGCAGCGGTCAGCTCCTCGCGGGTGATCGCATCGGCGCGCCGCAACGTGTCCAATCGCTGCGCGGTGACCTCACCGACAATCCGGATTCCCAGGCCAGGACCTGGAAATGGCTGGCGCGCAACGATTTCCTCCGGCAGGCCCAATTCTCGTCCCACCGCGCGCACCTCGTCTTTGAACAGCAACCGCAATGGTTCGACGAGTTTGAACTTCAGGTCCTTGGGCAGGCCACCGACATTGTGGTGGCTCTTGATGTTCGCGGTGCCGCTGCCGCCGCCGGACTCCACCACGTCGGGGTACAGCGTGCCCTGCACCAGGAAGTCGATGCTGCCGTCCGCGGCACCGGTCTCGGCGTCGTCCAGCAGATCTCGCACCGCACCTTCGAAAGCCCGGATGAACTGCCGACCGATGATCTTGCGCTTACCCTCTGGATTGGTCACCCCGGAGAGCGCCTCGAGGAAAGTATCCGCCACATCGACGGTCACCAGGTTGGCGCCGGTGGCCGCGACGAAATCGCGCTGCACCTGGACACGTTCACCGGCCCGCAGTAGGCCGTGGTCGACGAACACACAGGTCAACCGGTCCCCGACGGCGCGCTGCACCAGCGCGGCGGCCACCGCCGAGTCCACGCCACCGGACAGCCCGCAGATCGCGTGGCCGTCACCGATCTGCGCCCGCACCTGTTCGACCAGGGCGGTGGCGATGTTGGCGGCCGTCCATTCGGCGCCGATCCCGGCGAAGTCGTGCAGGAACCGGCTGAGCACCTGTTGGCCGTGCGGGGTGTGCATCACCTCCGGGTGGTATTGCACACCGGCCAGTCGCCGGGCCCGGTCCTCGAATGCCGCCACCGGGGACCCCGGGCTGCCGGCCACCACGTCGAAACCCGCCGGCGCGGCCGTCACCGCGTCACGGTGGCTCATCCACACCGGCTGAGATTCCGACAGGCCCGAATGCAGTTCGCCGCCAGTCACTTTCAGCTCGGTGCGGCCGAACTCACTGGTGCCGGTACGCGCGACGGTGCCACCCAGCGCTTGCGCCATGGCCTGAAAGCCGTAGCAGATGCCGAACACCGGCACGTTCAGGTCGAACAACGCCGGGTCGAGTTGGGGCGCACCCTCGGCGTACACGCTGGCCGGCCCCCCGGACAGCACGACAGCTTGCGGGTCGCGAGATTTGATTTCGTCGACGCTGGCGGTGTGGGGGATGACCTCGGAGTAGACCCGCGCCTCCCGCACCCGTCGCGCGATCAATTGGGCGTACTGCGCGCCGAAATCGACCACCAGCACCGGCCTGGGCGACGAAGATTGCATTGGGATCAGTCTAAAGGCGATCGCGAACGCGGCTGAGAGCCGGGCGAGGTGAATCGCCGCCGTCAGCCTGAAGGCCATCACGAGCGCGGCTGAAAGCCGGGTGAGGCGCGTCGCCGCTGTGAGTTCGGGTCCGCTCAGTAAGCGCGAACTCGCCGTACACGGCAGGCTGGCATGGTGAAGTAGACGAGGAAGAACCGCCGTCCGAGAAAGCGAGATTGCCTGTGCTGGGTCTACCGGATGCCGTGCACGCCTGCCTGTTCGATCTCGACGGTGTGCTCACCGACACCGCCGGCGTGCACACCAAAGCGTGGAAAGCCATGTTCGACGACTTCCTGCGGAAACGCGCCGAGAGCGAAGGCGAGGAATTCGTGCCCTTCGACCCGGACAAGGACTATCGCCAATACGTCGACGGCAAACCCCGCGAGGACGGTGTCCGCTCGTTCCTGGAAAGTCGGGACATCGAACTGCCCGAAGGCGGCGACGACGATCCTCCCGACGCTGACACCGTGCACGGCCTGGGCACCCGGAAAAACGACGCGTTTCAGAAGACGCTGCACGAAGACGGTGTCAAGGTGTTCGACGGGTCACGCCGCTACCTGGAGGCGGTCAAGGAGGCCGGGCTGAAGATCGCTGTCGTCTCCTCCAGTGCCAACACCCGCGACGTGCTCGAAGTCACCGGCCTCGACCAGTTCGTGCAGCAGCGGGTGGACGGCGTCACGCTGCGCGAAGAACACATCGAAGGCAAACCGGCTCCCGACTCTTATCTGCGGGCAGCAGAACTGCTGGATGTCGAACCGGGCGCGGCGGCCGTGTTCGAGGACGCCCTGTCCGGGGTGGAGGCCGGCCGCGCCGGCAACTTCGGCTGCGTGGTGGGCGTCGACCGCATCGACCACGCTGACGAGCTGCGGGAAAGCGGCGCGGACGTCGTCGTGAAAGACCTCGCAGACTTGCTGGGCGACGATTCATGATCACCGAAGACGCGTTTCCGATCGAACCGTGGCAGGTCCGGGAAACCAAACTCGAGCTCAACACCCTGGCGCAGTCCGAGTCGCTGTTCTCGCTGTCCAACGGGCACATCGGGTTGCGCGGCAACCTCGACGAGGGCGAGCCGCACGGTCTGCCGGGCACCTATCTGAACTCGTTCTACGAAGTGCGGCCGCTGCCTTACGCGGAGGCCGGATTCGGGTTTCCCGAGGCCGGTCAGACCGTCGTCGACGTCACCAACGGCAAGATCATCCGGCTGTTGGTCGACGACGAGCCGTTCGACGTCCGCTACGGCGAGTTGATCGAGCATGAGCGGACACTGGATTTGCGCGCCGGGACGCTGACCCGCCGGGCACACTGGCGCTCACCGGCGGACAAGCAAGTGAAGATCGTGTCGACCCGGCTGGTGTCGCTGTCCCAGCGCGGCGTCGCGGCCATCGAGTACGTGGTGGAAGCGATCGACGATTTCTGCCGCGTGACCTTGCAGTCCGAACTGGTCAGCAACGAGGACCAGCCGCGGACCTCCGATGACCCGCGGGTGGCGGCGGTGTTGGACAACCCGCTCGAGGCCGTCGACCAAGAGACCTCCAACGAATACCGGGCACTGCTGATGCATCGGACCAGGACCAGCGGATTGATGATGGCCGCGGTGATGGACCACGAGATCGATGTGCCGGGACGCGTCGAGGTCAGCACCGAAGTGCGCCCCGACCTGGCCCGCACCACCGTGATCTGCGGATTGCGCCCCGGCCAGAAGCTGCGCATGGTCAAGTACCTGGCCTACGGCTGGTCGAGTCTGCGCTCGCGCCCCGCGCTGCGCGATCAGGCCGCGGCGGCGATCACCGGTGCGCGGTACTGCGGCTGGCACGGCTTGGTCGACAATCAACGGGAATACCTCGACGACTTCTGGGACAGCGCAGACGTGGAGATCGAAGGTGATCCGGTCATTCAGCAGGCAGTGCGGTTCGGGCTGTTCCATCTGCTGCAGGCCAGTGCGCGCGCCGAGATGCGCGCGATCGCGGGCAAGGGGCTGACCGGCAGCGGCTATGACGGCCACGCGTTCTGGGACACCGAGGGATTTGTGCTGCCGGTGCTGACCTACACCGCGCCGCACGCGGCGGCCGACGCGTTGCGGTGGCGGGCCTCGACCCTCGACCTGGCCCGGGAACGCGCTGCCGAACTCGATTTGGAGGGCGCGGCTTTCCCGTGGCGGACGATCCGCGGCCAGGAGTGCTCGGGCTACTGGCCGGCCGGCACCGCGGCGTTCCATGTCAATGCCGACATCGCGATGGCATTCGAGCGGTACCGCATCGTCACCGGCGACCAGTCGCTGGAAGAGCAATACGGCCTGGAGGTGCTGATCGAGACCGCCCGGCTCTGGCGTTCGCTCGGCCACCATGACAGGCACGGTGTCTGGCACATCGACGGCGTCACCGGACCGGACGAGTACACCGCGATCGTGCGGGACAACACGTTCACCAACCTGATGGCCGCCCACAACCTGCGGGTCGCCGCGGACGCGTGCACCCGGCATCCGGAGAAAGCCCGCGCATTGGGCGTCGACACCGAAGAGACCGCTGCGTGGCGGGACGCGGCCGGCGCTGCCGCCATCCCGTTCGACGAGGAATTGGGCGTGCACCAGCAGTGCGAGGGCTTCACCACGTTCGCCGAGTGGGACTTCGAGCACCACCAGAAATACCCGCTGCTGCTCAACGAGCCGTACGTGCGGCTCTACCCCGCGCAGGTCATCAAGCAGGCCGACTTGGTGTTGGCGATGCAATGGCAGAGTCATGCGTTCACCTCCGAGGAGAAGGCCTGCAACGTCGACTACTACGAGCGCCGCACCGTGCGCGACTCGTCGCTGTCGGCCTGCACCCAGGCGGTGATGTGTGCCGAGGTCGGTCATCTCGAGCTCGCCCACGACTACGCCTACGAGGCAGCGCTGATCGACCTGCGCGACCTGCACAACAACAGCGCCGACGGCCTGCACATGGCGTCACTGGCCGGTGCCTGGACCGCGATGGTCGGCGGATTCGGTGGCCTGCGCGACGACGAGGGGGTGCTGACCCTGGATCCCCAGCTGCCCGACGGTTTCGCCTGCCTGCGATTCCGGTTGCGCTGGCGGGAATTCCGGTTGACGGTGTGCGCCAGCCACGACGAGGTGACTTACACGTTGCGGGACGGACCCGACGGCGAGGAGCTGAAGATCCGGCACGCCGGTGAGGAACTCACGCTGACCACCCAGGAGCCGACGACGGTACCGGTGCGGCCGCGAAAGCCGCTGCTGCCGACGCCGACGCAGCCGCCGGGCCGGGAGCCGATGCACCGTCGCGCCCTGGCCACCCCCCAAGCACAGTAGGTCCCCGCAGCGGGTCAACGCGGCCCCAGGATTCGTGCCATCTCCTCGTCGACAGCACGACGCAGGGCCGCGTCCGATACCTCCTCGATACCGGCCGCCGAGCGCAGAATCGGCTCGAACAGTCGCCAACCGGCTTGCAGCGCAAGGGCATTGGCGACGGCTAGGCGCGCGCCGGCGTCGCTGTCGTGACGCGGACGTACTCGCTCGAGCAGTGCGTCGACGTTGGGGAAGCGCTTCTGCAGCTGCCCGGCCGGATAGCCGTCGAGCAGTGCGCGGGCCATCACCCGCATCTGCTGATCGGCGGCCGCTTCGATCTGCTCAGGCGCCACGTCGCCGGCCAACTGTTCGGTCAACGTCGCGCCCAGATGGTCGAGCACCGCGCCGACGAGTTGCTCTTTGGTCCCGAAGTGCCGGAAAACCAGCCCGTGATTGACCTTTGAACGCGCGGCGATATCGCGGATCGATGTGGCGGCTGGACCGTGTTCGGCGAACAGCTCGGCAGCGGCGGTCAGGATCGCCGCTGCCACCTCTGCGCGCCCGACCGGTGCGTCGGACCGCCTGGGCGTTGACACCCGTGTAGTCATTTGACTACAGTAACCGATACGCAGATGTAGTCAATCGACTACATCTGCTCGGCCCGATAGAGACCTGAACCTCGAGGTGAGCGATGACCGACCCCGCACCTACTTTGCTGACGGTGGCGAAATTGGGCAGCCGGATCGGCGCCCGCATCGACGGTGTCCGGTTGAGCGGTGACCTGGACTCCGCCACCGTCGACGACATCCGGCAAGCGCTGCTGTCCCACAAAGTGATCTTCTTCCGCAGCCAACACCACCTCGACGACCAGCAGCAACTCGCATTCGCCGGTCTGCTGGGCACGCCGATCGGCCATCCCGCGGCGGCGATGCTCGCCGCCGACAAGACGCCGGTCATCACCCCGATCAACTCCGAATACGGCAAGGCGACACGCTGGCACACCGACGTCACGTTCGTCGCGAACTATCCGTCGGCCTCGGTGCTGCGTGCGGTCACCCTGCCCAGCTACGGTGGCTCGACATTGTGGGCCTCGACCGCGGCGGCCTACGCCGAGCTGCCTGAACCGCTGAAGTGCCTGGCCGACGACCTGTGGGCGTTGCACACCAACCGCTTCGACTATGTGACCGCCGGCCAGGGATCTGCGTTGACCGAAGCACAGCGGGCCTTGCGGCAGGCGTTCGAGAAGCCGGATTTCCGCACCGAGCACCCGGTGGTGCGGGTGCACCCGGAGACCGGGGAACGCACCCTGGTCGCAGGCGACTTCGTGCGCAGCTTCGTCGGTTTGGACAGCCACGAGTCACATGTGCTGTGGGAACTGCTGCAACGGCGGATCACTGCGCCCGAGAACACCATTCGGTGGAATTGGGAGCCGGGTGACGTGGCGATCTGGGACAACCGGGCAACGCAACACCGCGCCGTCGACGACTACGACGATCAATACCGGCTGATGCACCGCGTCACGCTGATGGGCGATGCACCGGTCAGCGTGCACGGCGAACGCAGCCGGGTCATCAACGGTGCACCGCTCGAGGCGGTCGCGAGCTGAGGCTTCTGTGCGCCGTCAGCCCGCCGAGCTGATCGGCTGGATCGGCAGCCAGCGCAACGCGGCCGGTGCGTCGGCCGGCACCACCGGGTGGTCCGGCGGGATCGGCTCCAGCTGCTGATACGGCTCGCCCTGCCGGGGCCGCACGTCCTGCTCCCCCTTGTTCGGCCACAGCGCCGCAGCCCGCTCGGCTTGCGCGGTGATCGAAAGCGACGGGTTGACGCCGAGATTGGCCGAGATGGCGGCGCCGTCGACCACCGACAGCGTCGGGTAACCGAACACCCGGTGATAGGGGTCGATGACGCCCTTTTCGGGGGTGTCGCTGATCGCCGCACCGCCGAGGAAGTGCGCGGTCAGCGGGATATTGAACAGCTCACCCCAGGTGCCGCCGGCAACACCGTCGATCTTCTCGGCGATCCGGCGGGTGACTTCGTTGCCGACCGCGATCCAGGTGGGGTTCGGTTCACCATGGCCCTGCTTGCTGGTGAACCAGCGGATGCCCAGCTTCCCCCGCTTGGTGAAGGTGGTGATCGAGTTGTCGAGGTTCTGCATGACCAGCGCGATCATGGTGCGCTCGCTCCACTGCCTGGGATTGAGCAACCGCAGGGTGCCGCGCGGATTCTCGCGGATCGTCGCGATCAGCTGTTTCCAGCGCGGCACGTCGGAGCCGCCCTCGCCGGGACCGTCGGTCATCAGGGTCTGCAACAGCGCCATCGCGTTGGAGCCCTTGCCATAGCGGCAGGGCTCGACGTGGGTGTCGGAGGTCGGGTGAATCGACGATGTGATCGCCACCCCGTGCGTCAGGTCCAGATTCGGATCTACCTTGAACTTGCCGGCGCCGACGATCGCTTCGGAGTTGGTGCGGGTCAGCACGCCCAACCGTTCGGACAACTCAGGCAGCTTGCCCTTGTCGCGCATCTTGAACAGCAGGCGCTGAGTGCCGTAGGTGCCGGCGGCCAGCGCCAAGTGGGTGGCGGTGAAGGTGCGCTTCTGTCTGCGGATCCACCGTCCGGTGCGCACGGTGTGCACCTCCCACACACCGTCGGGCCGCTGCTCGAAGCCGGTCACGGTGGTCATCGGATGCACTTCGGCGCCGGCCGACTCGGCCAGATAAAAATAATTCTTGACCAGCGTGTTCTTGCCGTTGTGCCGGCAGCCGGTCATGCACTCCCCGACCTCGCGGCACCCGGTACGCGCAGGTCCGGCTCCGCCGAAGTACGGATCGGGCACCGTCTTGCCGGGGTCTTTCGTCCGTCGGGGCCGAAGAACACCCCGACCGGCGTCTGCACGAAGGTGTCTCCGACGCCCATGTCTTCGGCAACCTCTTTGAGGACCCGGTCCGCGTCGGTCAGGGTCGGGTTGCGGACCACACCCAGCATCCGTTGCGCCTGTTGATAGTGCGGCATCAGTTCGGCGCGCCAGTCGGTGATGTGCGCCCACTGCCCGTCGGCGAAGAACGGCTCGTTCGGCACGTACAAGGTGTTGGCGTAGTTCAGCGACCCACCGCCCACGCCGGCGCCGGCCAGCACCATCACATCGCGCAGCAGGTGGATGCGCTGGATGCCGTAACAGCCCAGCTTGGGCGCCCACAGAAAACGGCGCAGATTCCAGGACGTCTTGGCGAAGTCCTTGTCGGCGAACCGTTGGCCGGCTTCGAGCACACCGACGCGATAGCCCTTTTCGGTCAATCGCAGCGCTGTCGTGCTGCCGCCAAACCCCGAACCGATGATCAGAACGTCATAATCCGGCTTCATCGCACCAGTATGAACGGACTGCCCGGCAATAAACCAGCGCGGTCGCCACACCGGGCCGCGCCAGCGCACCGGCGGCCGGCTGTGCCCTGCCGGTGCACTCTCAGGAGCGCCGCGCTTGACTGGATCGAGTCCAATTTGCCAGTTTCAACTCAGAGTTTTCGGCGGAGTTTTAAACTTCGTTCTCAGACGGCTATCAACTATCCAACCCATCGAAGAGGGGGACCACCCAATGAACACTCGTCGTATCACACTCAGCCTCGGAACCGGAGCGGGTGCCCTGTTGGGCGCCGCGCTGCTCAGCGGCCTCACCAGCCCGCTGGCCTCCGCCGATGCCTTCGGCTTCGAGCCGATCCCAGCCGCCGACTTCACGGAACTCGGCGTGAACGTTTCCACAACGAACCCAGCCATTATCGCGACGTTGCCGGCCTTCGGCGGTCACGGGACGGACACGATCAGTTACGAGTTCCTGGCGAACGAAGACACCACCACCAGCACCTTCGAAACGCCCGACTTGACGGGCACTACCACCCCGAACCCCGAATTTGGGGAGGCGACTGAACTCGTCAATACCTACAACAACCCACTCTTCACCGACACCTCGACACAAGTACTCGGCGTCTCACCTGACGCGCCCGCCGACGCGCCCGTCGACGGCGCCACGACGGACACCATCCTGCTGGACCCCTCACTGCTGGGGAACAATTTCGGGGTTTTCTACGAGAGCATCCCGGGAGCGACCGCGACCGCCGCTCCCACCGTGACCACTGACCTCATCACCCCGTTCGGTGAAGTCCCGCTCAGCGGTGGGCTCGGTGGCGGGCTCGACTCGCTGCTCGGCAGCTTTGGCGACCTACTCGGCGGCTCGACGGCCGACTCTCTCGGCAGCACTGGTGTCGACTCCTTATTCACCCCGCTCCTTGATGTATTGTCGAGCATCTTGTGAGCAAGCCCGTGAACTGAAGCAAACACCCCAGGTCGCCAAGCGGCCTGGGGTGTTTGCTTGTGTCGAGCGTGACGCAGGGGCAAGCCTGCGCGCGGCGCGGTCAGCTGCCGACGGTCAGCCCGACTTTCTGGAACTCTTTGAGGTCGCAGTAGCCCGCTTTGGCCATCGAGCGGCGCAGGCCACCGACCAGGTTCAGTGAACCGAACGGATCGTCGGACGGGCCGCTCAGCACTTGGCGCAGCGGCGGGCGCTCACCGACAGCGACCTGGAGCAGCGCCCCGCGGGGCAGCGACGGATGCGCTGCGGCCGTCGGCCAGAACCAGCCGTCGCCGAGCGCCTCGGCCGCCTCGGCAAGCGGGGTGCCCAGCACCACCGCGTCGGCACCGCAGGCGATCGCCTTGGCCAGCTCGCCCGAGGTGTGGATGTCACCGTCGGCCAGCACGTGCACGTAGCGCCCGCCGGTCTCGTCGAGGTATTCGCGCCGGGCGGCGGCGGCATCGGCGATCGCGGTTGCCATCGGCACGCTGATGCCCAGCACTTCGTCGCTGGTGGTCACGCCGCGGGTGGAGCCGTAGCCGACGATGACGCCGGCGGCGCCGGTGCGCATCAGGTGCAGGGCGGTGCGGTGGTCGAGCACACCGCCGGCCACCACCGGCACGTCCAATTCGGAGATGAACGTCTTGAGGTTGAGCGGCTCGCCGGCCCCATCTCGATCCTGAGCCACCCGTTCGGCGGACACGATGGTGCCCTGGATGACGAGCAGGTCGATACCCGCGGCCAGCAGCGCCGGTGTCAGCGTCCGGGCGTTCTGCGGGCTCACCCGCACCGCGGTGATCACCCCCGCCTCTCTGATGCGGGTCACCGCGGCGCCCAGCAACTCGGGGTCCAGCGGCGCGGCGTGCAACTGCTGCAGCAGCCGGATCGCCGCGCCCGGTTCGGGTTCTTTGGCGGCGGCTTCCAAGACTTGCGCGATCTTGGCGTGGACGTCGGGGTGCCGGCCGATCAGCCCTTCACCGTTGAGGACACCCAGGCCGCCGAGGCGGCCCAATTCGATGGCGAACTCCGTGGACACCAAGGCGTCGGTGGGGTGGGCGATGACGGGAATGTCGAAGCGGTAGGCATCCAGTTGCCAGGCCGTCGACACGTCCTGCGACGAGCGGGTGCGCCGCGACGGGACGATGTTGACATCGGCAAGCTCGTAGGTGCGCCGCGCGGTGCGGCCCAACCCGATCTCGACCATGTCACGCATGCGCCAACCTGCTCACCGGGCCGAGTAGTTAGGTGCTTCGACGGTCATCGTGATGTCGTGCGGGTGGCTTTCCTTGAGTCCGGCGGCAGTGATCCGGACGAACTGCGCCTGCTGCAACACCTCGATGGTGGTGGAGCCGGTGTAGCCCATGGCGGCGCGCAGACCACCGGTGAGCTGGTGAATCACTGTTGCCAGCGGGCCCCGGAACGGCACCCTGCCCTCGATGCCCTCAGGCACCAGCTTGTCCTCGGAGAGCACATCGTCGGCGAAGTAGCGGTCCTTCGAATATGACTTGCCCTGGCCTCCCGATGAGCTCCGGCCCTGCATGGCGCCCAGCGAACCCATGCCGCGATAGCTCTTGTACTGCTTGCCGTTGACGAAAATCAGCTCTCCGGGCGCTTCGGCGGTGCCGGCCAGCAGCGACCCCAACATCGCGGTCGACGCGCCCGCGGCCAGCGCCTTGGCGATGTCACCGGAGTACTGCAGGCCGCCGTCGGCGATCACCGGCACTCCCGCCGGCGCGCAGGCCGCGACGGCCTCCAGGATTGCGGTGATCTGCGGGGCACCCACCCCGGCCACCACCCGCGTGGTGCAGATCGACCCCGGCCCCACCCCGACTTTCACCGCGTCAGCGCCGGCCTCGACCAGCGCGGCGGCCGCCGACCTGGTGGCGACGTTGCCGCCGACCACCTCGGCCCGGTCGCCGACCTCGACTTTGAGCTTGCCGACCATGTCGAGCACCAGCCGATTGTGGGCGTGCGCGGTGTCGACGACCACCACGTCGGCTCCGGCGTCGACCAAAGTCATTGCCCGCGCCCAGGCGTCTTCACCGACACCGACGGCCGCGCCGACCAGCAGCCGTCCGTCGCTGTCCTTGGTGGCCAGTGGGTGCTGTTCGGTCTTCACGAAATCTTTGACGGTGATCAGCCCGGTCAGCCGGCCCCGGCCGTCCACGATGGGCAACTTCTCGATCTTGTTGCGCCGCAGCAGGCCCAGCGCGGCATCGGCGGTGACGCCCTCCCGGGCGGTGATGAGCGGGGCTTTGGTCATCACCTCGGCGACCCGCTTGGACTGGTCGACCTCGAAACGCATGTCCCGGTTGGTGATGATCCCGACGAGTGCACCCGCCACGTCGACGACCGGTAGCCCGGAGATCCGGAACCGCGCGCACATCGCGTCGACCTCGGCCAGCGTGTTGGTCGGCCGGCAGGTAACCGGGTCGGTCACCATCCCGGCTTCGGAGCGCTTGACCGTTTCCACCTGGGCGGCCTGCTCGGCGACCGGCAGATTGCGATGCAGCACGCCCATACCGCCGGCCCTGGCCATCGCGATCGCCATTCGGGATTCGGTGACGGTGTCCATCGCGGAGCTGACCAGCGGCACCTTCAGCCGGATCTTGCGGGTGAGCTGACTGGAGGTGTCGGCGGTGGCGGGCACCACATCAGAGGCCGCTGGCAGCAGCAACACGTCGTCGAAGGTCAGTCCCAGCATCGCCACCTTGTTCGGATCATCACCGCCGATGGGCATGGCCTCGTCGACCGGCCCGCTCACGCGGAGGAACGGACTGGCGACCCGGTCGGAGCCGCCGGCGAGAGTAGACATGCGTGCGGCCTCCAAAGCAGGTTCCAAACGAGCTGCACAAACGAGCACGATTGGAGTGAGCGAGTGAAACCCATCCTATCGGCTCACCCGTGAATTCCTGAGGCAAGTTCACCGGCGCGGCCGACCGGACGGCTCGCCCGGCCGGCCGCTGGCGAAACGGCTGCCCGCCTGCGTAATCTGAACGGGTGCGCGACCACCTCCCCCCGGGTTTGCCGCCCGACCCGTTCGCCGATGACCCGTGCGATCCCTCGGCTGCGCTCGACGCCGTCGAACCGGGTCAACCGCTGGACCCGCAGGAGCGAACCGCGGTCGAAGCCGATCTGGCCGACCTCGCCGTTTACGAAGCTCTTCTGGCGCACCGGGGCATCCGCGGCCTGGTGGTCTGCTGCGACGAATGCCAGCAGGACCACTATCACGACTGGGACATGCTGCGCGCCAACCTTTTACAGCTGCTGATCGATGGCACTGTACGGCCGCACGAGCCGGCCTACGATCCAGAGCCGGACGCCTACGTGACGTGGGACTACTGCCGCGGCTACGCCGACGCATCGCTGAACGAGGCTGGCCATGAGGCGGGGTCGGACGCCGAGGGATACCACGGGCGTCGCTGACTTGGGCTAGCCGCCGGGCGGGACGGTGGCGTCCGGGTTGCGGGTGGCAACTTTTGCGTTCAACCGGTTGACCTGGTCGATCAGGTGGTGTTTGCGGTTGGTGTCGTTGACGTTCTGCACGCTGTCGTTGACCGCGGCAAGTTTGCCCTGCGCCTGATCCCATCGGCCTTGGGCGATCATCTGCTGCACCTCGGCCAGCTCGTTCTTCGCGGTCAACTCGATCTGGTCGTCGTCGACCGGCGCTTGGCCGAACAGCACCGTGTGCACGCTGTACAGCGGGCCGCCGGGTTGCGCGTCGCCCACCATGACACCGACGCCGCCGAAAGCCAGCACGGCCGCCGCCGCCGACACCGCCAGGGTGAGGCCACGACGCCAGCCGGGCCTCGCCGCCGGTGCGCTACTCAAGGCGGCAAGCACAGCTTCGTCCACGGCTACTGACGCCGGCGCGGGCGACCACCTGAGCTCGTCGCGCCATTCCCCGAGCAGGGCGGCCAACACGTCGTCCTCCCGGTCGGCGTCGGCGGCATCGACCGGGTGGCCGGCGGCGAGTACATCGATGAACCGGTCGGTGCGGGTCAGCACATCGACGTCCACCGGATCGAATTCATGCTCAGACACGGTCTGGTCCCGTCGCAATGAGTGCCGACTTCAACCGCGTCAGCGCCCGGTGTTGAGCCACCCGGACGGCTCCTGACGTGGTGCCCAACGCGTCGGCAGTCTCTTCGGCGCTCAAGCCGACGACGACGCGCAAAACCAGAATCTCACGCTGCTTGGCGGGCAGCACCTCGAGCAGCTGGCTCATCCGGGCCACCGATTCGGCTGCAACGGCCGACTGCTCGGGACTCAGTTCAGCAGATCGGCTTTCGGGCATCGACTCGACCGGATGGGATCGGTCACGCGCGGCGGCACGGTGGGCGTCGGCGACCTTGTGCGCGGCGATGCCGTACACGAAAGCAAGAAACGGGCGGCCCTGGTCACGGTAGCGCGGCAGCGCCGTCAAGACAGCCAAGCACACCTCCTGCGCAACGTCGTCCGCCGAAACCGCGTTCCGCTCCCCCGCGCCCAGCCGGGCCCGGCAATATCGAACGACGATCGGGCGGACAGTTCCCAGCACTTGCCGAAGAGCGCCTTGATCACCTGCCGCCGCCGCTGCGACGACAGCGTCGAGACGTTCTTCTGGGAGTGTCATCGGCCGCGGTATCTACGGCGTTACCAGGTCGGCATATCCCGGCGCAGTGACACACGACGACGATAACGGCCGGTGCCGCGTTCAGCCCGTAGCGCGCGCCCAGACGCCGCCGGCGTGCCGCACCCGATCCGCGCAGCTGTCGCGCAGCACCCGGAGGTCTTCGTCGGTGTGGCCAGTGCTGCCGATGTCGACCAACAGACAGGCCAGGGCCCAGCGCAGCGGAACCAGCCCGTGCCGGCCGGCGGCTTCCAGCGCGGCATCCGCGACGGCGCGGGCACGGTCGAGCTGGCCGTCGCTGCACAGCGCGGCCGACAACACCAGCTGGCTTTTGACGCGGTGGCGTTCGGACACCGCGCCGGTGACCGTGCCGACAAGCGGCTCAGCGGCCAGCTCGACGGCCCCCTCGGCGTGCTGCACGGCCGTGGCGCCTGCTCCGGTGGCCATCGCCAGCTCGGCTGCGACCCAACTCCGGCGCACCGCCAGCCGGTGCCCCGCGTGGTTCGGCCTGACGCGGCTCAGCAGCGTCGCGGCAGCGGCGAAGCGGCCGACGCCCAGCGCGTCGGCCGCCAGCCCGATCAGCGCGTCGGTGCGGGCCTCCCGGTCATCACCGGCCAGCGTCAGCGCCCGGCCGTCCCAGCGCCGCGCCAGTAGGTGCCAGCCGAGTTGGCGCAGAAAGGAACCTTGGGTGCTGTATGCCAGCGAGGCCAGCGGGCCGGCCGGTGCGCAGCGCAGCAGTGTCTCGAGGTCGCCGCGGGCGCTCGCGTAGCGGCCCTGGCCACCGGCAGCCACCGCCCGCAGCCACCATTGCTGAGGTGTGCTGGCGGTGGGCAGCGGCCAGCGGCCCGGCTCGCCGCCGAAAGCGGCAGCGGCGAAAGTCGCCTCGACCATGGGACGAGTATCACTGCTGCGGGGCAGTTAAAATCTCGTGGTCTCTACGTTACGACGACATTAAACTCCGGCTGGCGCGTCCGGAATCGCGCGCTGCCGACGGTGCGACGCTGAACTGCGGATATCTGTGGTCGGTGCACGTCGCGAGCTACCTCTGCGGCCAAGAGTTGCCGCGCGCTCGTGAACGGGCCGTTAATTCGGTGGCTGTGGTCGGCCGGTGCGGTGTGAACCGGGGAGTTGACTGCATTTCCGAAGCGTGTCTACGTTGATTGCTGACGAGTAGTCACCGGTGATCGCTCGAAACAGTTGCACGACTCATGCGTTCGCAACCTGGCCCAGAAATGGGTGTGTAGAGAGGGATTCCTGATGCCACAGCCGGAGCAACTACCGGGACCCAACGCCGATATCTGGGAATGGCAATTGCAAGGCCTTTGCCGAGGCGTCGATTCGTCGGTGTTCTTTCATCCCGACGGTGAGCGGGGCCGGGCCCGGATGCAGCGCGAGCGGCGCGCGAAGGAAATGTGCCGTCGCTGCCCGGTGATCGAGCAGTGCCGCTCGCACGCACTGGAGGTCGGCGAACCGTACGGCATCTGGGGTGGCTTGTCGGAGACCGAACGCGACCTGCTGCTCAAGCGCGACATCGGCCGCACCCGCGGCATCCGTCGCACCGCCTGACAGCGCGACCAGACGCAAAAGCCTCCGCACGCTCGGCGTGTCGGAGGCTTTTGCGTCTGCTGACGTCCGGTTGAAACGACCGTCGGCCCTGGTGCCTCGTGCAACGATCAAAGCTGGGCAGAATCGTTCGACGGCGAAGGCAGGTCCCATGGAAGCTCCAAGCATGTTCCATCGACTGGCGGCGGAGCTGATCGGCACATTCTGGTTGGTCCTCGGCGGCTGTGGCAGCGCGGTGTTCACGGCAAAATTCCTCTCTGGCGGGTTCTCGGTAGGAATCGGTTTTCTCGGGGTGGCCACCGCCTTCGGTCTGACCGTGCTGACCGGTGTCTACGCATTCGGCACGATCTCCGGCGGTGATCCGAACACCGAGTACCACGCTGGTGCGAGGTGCTGCTGCCGGCGCTGGGCAACAATCCCCCAGGCGTTCGGCTCGGCCGTGACCTACATGCGCCGCTACTCCGTCTGCGCCCTTGCTGAACATCTCGGCGGACGAGGACGACGACGCCAACCGCGCCGCCGGCAACCACTACGCCGACGTGGCGCCGGCCGCGGGCGCTGCGCCGCGCAAGGAACGGAGCCGTGCCGGGGCCGCACAGCTGCGCGGGGAGGCAGTTCCTGCCACCGCCCCGAGCAGTCCTGTCGGCGTAACGAAAACTACGCCTGAAGACGCCGCGCGCGCGCTGGTCAACCGCGCCCGTGTCGCCGAGAGCGTGGACGACGGCCACGCCCTGCTCGACGCCTGGCAGCGCGACATGGCGCTGATCGAGACCTTGCGCGGGACGAAGCCCTGGGAGGCGCTGGAGCGTGAGCTGGGGGCCGGGCTGAGGCGCAGCCTGGGCGTGGACCCGGCCGCCGCCTTCGTCGCAGCCCTGCGCGCCTCCGACCCGCAGCAGGTCACGGTCCTGCAGCAGCATTGGGAAGGCAAGTGGGCCGACACGCTCGCGGCCATGCAGCAGGAGGCGCCCGCGACCTACGCCCTGCTGCGCCGCCATGTGGCCGGCCCAGATCGCGCGCGTCCGCGCCCCTTCGGGCGACGAGCAAAGGCTTGCGCCGGGATGACGAGCGAAGCTCGCACCGAGGCGATGGGCCGGCCGCCGTACCCAGCCTTCGAAGCGCACCTGCGCGACGAAACCGGAGAGGTCGCCTCCGACCCGATCACGACGCCGCTCGCCTTCGCCCATCCTACGCGAACCTCTGGCACGCGACCGACGCGGACGCCCGCCCAGCACTCGCCCGGCACAACGCCAAGGCGCTGGGCCAGGTCGTGCAGGACGCGATAGCGCGCGAGGTGCTTAACGCCCTCCCCAACAGCGACGAGGCAGATGCGACCGCCGGCGCCTCGCCGCGGGAAGGCCGGGTGGACGGCCACCGACCGGGCCAGGCTCGCACTCCGGCAGGGCCGTCCGCGCGGGCGCAATCACGGCAGGGCGGGGACGTCGAGGCAAGTCACGCCGCGGTCGGCGCGCAAGGACGAGGCTCGGCCTGCGTCCATCTGGGCCATCGTACACCCCCGGCAAGGGCGCTATCACGGCACCGGACGGGCCGGCGTGGCTGACATGGTGGCGGGACAGGGCGGCCACGGCCGCGGCCAAGGGCAAGGCGGACGCCTCCGGGCGCTGAGCGATGCGAACGCCCCGATTTGGGACGGCATCGTGCAGCACTCGGCCGACGCCGAGGCCGTGGTCGCCGACGCAGCCCGCGCCATCAAGGACGTGCTCGAAGCCTGACCGGCCAAGCGTCGCCGTCTTCGGGCCGAGACCGGTGGGTGCTGACTGGACGTCACCGCGACGGCACCCGCCCGTCGCCGAGGCGCCAGCGCCGGGCGGAGATCCCGGACAAAAAGAAGGCGGCGCCGAAGCGCCGCCAACTTTAGGGAGGAAACGTCCAAGATGCGGCACGGGACCGAAGTCCCATGCTGCGCTGCACAAGATGACCGATGCGCAGGGGAACGGGGCAAAACACAAGAATGAGATGAGGCGAGACGAGGGCGGGAGCTGCCGCCGGCACCGCCCCGCGCAAGGGTCAGGCCGGGCGCTGCGCGCCCTTGCCCGGCGCGGCGCCGGACGGCGGCGGAGGGGAGGTCTTCGGACACGAGGACCAGAACAGGAGGACCCCCGATGAACACACGCGAAGACAAGGCAAGCAAGGCCGCGGCAGGCCCGCATGCCCGCCCTGCGGCACCCGCGACCACCGTCGTGACCGGAGGCGAGATGGGTGGCTGCCTCGACGCCGCGGCCGACGCTGCGGGCGCCGCGCGCGGCCGCTGGACAGGTCACCGACGGCCCCGACAGCGGCGTGGGCCTCGACTGGTGGTTCGTCCACCGGGACCGACGAGCGCCTGTTCGTGCGCGTCAACCTCGACCAGCACGCTTGGTCCTGGGAGGCGCACGACGAGGAGTGATCCCGCCTTCGCCGCCTCGGGGCAGTCGAGGCGGCGAGCGCCGGAGAAGGCAGCCTGCCCGACCCCGGCTGACCTGACCCCACCGCGCCCCGCTCGGGGCGCGTGCGCGCCGACGCGCTGACGATCCAACGCACCCATCCGCACCCGGTCACCCGTCTGCCGTCCTGGCAGCCGGGCCCTCGTGCTTCCAGAACGGGAAGACGCACCATGGCCAAGGCCACCAGTCCCGCCTCGCAGCTCACCTTGTCGCTCTTCGACAGCACCAGCCTGGGCTGGGACCTCACACTCGATGCACCCCGCCGTGGCAGCGCCGCGGGCCAGATCCTCAATCCGTGAGTCGTCCGAGACCGGCGAGGGTCCGGACGGCCAGGCCGCGAGATGCGCTGACCCTGTTCCGGCCGCGCCGCGCGTGCCGGCGCATACCTTTGCCTTGCCGGCGACCGGGCACTCGCCCAGGGCTGGAAGGCCCGCGCCGCGGACAACCTGGCCGCGATCCGCCTCGTGCAGCGGATCGAGGCGGAGGGACGGAACGCCACGCCGGAGGAGCAGGCGCGCCTCGCGCTGTTCACCGGCTTCGGCGCCAGCGACCTCGCCAACGCCCTCTTCCGCCGCGCGGGAGAGGCGTTCCGGCCGGGCTGGGAGGACTTGGGCAACGAGCTGGAGCAGCTGGTCTCGCCGGAGGAGATGCGGACGCTGGCGCGCTCGACGCAGTATGCCCACTACACGCCCGAGTTCATGGTCCGCGCCATCTGGCGCGCGGTGGAGCGCCTGGGCTTCCAGGGCGGCACGGTGCTGGAGCCGGGCTGCGGCACCGGCCTGTTCCTGGCCATGATGCCGGAGCGGTTGGCAGGGCGCACGACTGTCACCGCGGTCGAGATGGACCCGACGACGGGGGAGCATGCAACATCCTGGCAGGCTGACGCTCTCGGGTTAGGCTCTGGGCTCACGGAACGAGGGTCGGCCAGTGACGAAGCTGAGGTGGCGGGTGAAGCTGGTAGCCGAGCGCGAGACCGGCGTAGTCATCAACGAGACCGAGCTCGCCTGCATCGAGCGTGAGGAGCAGGTCAGCCTGGCTGAGCTCGGGCTGCGGCTGGACGAGGCCAAGCAAGTCACAAAGGCGTTGCAGGCCGAGATGGTGCCGGCGCAGATGGCGGCCCTGAGTGCCTACCCCCGCAAGCTCGCGAAGCGTGCGGGCGCCGGCTCGCCGCCAAGGGCCACTACGGGGCGACGTTCCGCTCCTTGTTCGGCGACGTGCCGGTCCAGGTCCGGCGCTGGTTGGCGTGTCCGTGCAGGGCGAAAAGGCGAGGCGAAGAGCGTGCGTCTCGACTTCGGTGGCGATGGCGTCGCCCCCGAGCTGGCCTATGTCACGGCCCGGTATGCGGCCCTAGCGCCGTTCGGCAAGGTTGCGGCCCTTCTTGTCCGAGCTGCTGCCGATCAGCGGGCCACAGCACGCCAGCACGGTGCGCAACCGCACATTACGGGTCGGCGCGGAGGTCGTGCAGGCGGACGCCGCCGCGACGTGTGAGTGAGCCCGCGGCGCCGGCGATCTGGCCGTTGTGGTCGGGATGGACGGCGGCTACGTGCGCAACCGGCACCGGGCCGAGGGCCGCCGCTTCGAGGTGATCGCGGGCAAGGTGATCCAAGCCGATGGTTGCCAGCACCGCTTCGCCTTCACCCGCACGGGCCCGCGCCACGGCCGAGGCGTTCCGGGCGGCGCTCGCCGCCGTGGATGTGGATGCGAACACGCCTGCGACGGTGCTGTGCGACGGCGACGCGGGTCTGTGGCAGCTGCAGCGCAAGGTGCTGCCAAATGCCACGGTGGTATTGGACTGGTGGCACGCCGCGGTGCGCTTCGAGCACGCGCTGCAGGCGGCCCGCAGCCTCGGCGCTGGCACGGCCGGGACGTCCCTTGCCGCTACGGCAGCCCGCGGCCTGGAGCGGGCGAAATGGCGCTTGTGGCATGTGTGGACGGCACCCGGAGCGCAAGGGGTTTGGGCGTGATCTGGCTTCCGGAACGAGTGCGGTCATGTGTCCGGCCTTGATCGCGGCCGATGACCGCTGGCCCAGATGGGTTTCGCCGAACAAGCCCCAAACACGGACGCGGCCTTGAAGGGCCGATGCCACAAACGGGGTTTCCTGTTCGTCGGTTCGACCGGCTGCCATCTCCTGCTTCTGCCCTTTGCTCCTCGGCGGTGACGAACGGCTAGGCGGCTTGCGGCGAGCGCCGGTAAGCCGTGCCGTTCGCCATCATGGCCCACAGAATGCGGGCCATCTTGTTGGCCAGGCCACTGCCGCGAGTTTGCGCGGCCGGCGCTCCAGCAAGGCGAGCAGCCAGGGACTGGCTGTCTTGCTCCCGGCCTGGCAGGCTGATCACCGCCATCGCTCCTACCACCAGCAGCTGGCGGAGCCGTTCGTTACCGGCTCGGCTGATGCCGCCCAGGCGCTGGCGGCCGCCGGTCGAATGTTCTTGCGGCGTCAAACCGAGCCAGGCCGCGAAGTGGCGAGCGGACTCGAACTGGCCAGGGTCGACCGTCGTCGCAATCGTCAACGCCGTGATCGGTCCGACGCCGGGGACCGCGGCCAAGCGTTGGCTGACCGGGTTGGCCTTTGCTGCTTGGCCAGGCGCTGATCGAACTCGGCCAGTTGCGCATCCAGCTGCGTCACGACCCGGCCCAAGTGGGCCAGCGTCTCCTTGGCGGCCTGCGGCATGTCTGTTTCCGCGACCTTGGTCAGCAGCGGCTCGACTTGCGCCATGCCCTTGGCTGCGACCACGCCGAACTCCGCGCATGCCCACGCACGGCGTTCACCAGCTGGTCCGCTGTCGGACCAGCAGGTCGCGCGCGCCCAGGTCCATCGCTTCCGCCTGCCCTCGAGCAGACTTCACCGGCACGAAGCGCATGCTGGGCGAGACGCCGCCTCCGAGATCGCCTCGGCGTCGTTGCGGTCGTTCTTGCCGCGCTTGACGAACGGCTTGACATACTGCGGCGGGATCAGCCGCACCGTGTGGCCCAGTTCCTGCGCGAACCGGCCCCAGTGGTGCGAGCTGCCGCACGCTTCCAGCACCACTTCGGTCGGCGATGCCTTGCCGAGGAACCGCTCGAAGCGAGCGCGGGTCAGGTTCTCGCGCAGGATCGGCGCCCCCGCTCGTCCACTCCGTAGACGGTGAAAACGGCTTTGGACGTGTCAACGGCAATGCGCCTAAACTCCATGACGGACGGCTCCTCTGTTGGACGCTTCGACAGCTCCGATCTTGGCACATGATGCCGTGGGTGCCGTCCACCCCGACGTGGCGCTGGCCCGGCTGCCGGCGCCGGCTCGCCGCCCTGTGCCGCTGGGCGGAGCGCCGCTGCATGCGCGACGTCGCCGGCATCGACAAGCTGCGCCAGCACGCGGCTGACCTGCTCGGCTACCTCGAACGCAACGAGGCGGCGCTGGTGCACTACGCCGCCCGGGAGGCAGCGCGGCGAGCCGATCGCGACCTCGTTCGTGGAGAGCGCGGTCGACGAGATCATCTCATGGCGCATGGTCGAGGCACAGCGATGCGCTGGAGCCGGGCGACGGTGCAGCCCTTCCTGGATGTGCGCACCGCCGTGCTGAACGACGCGCTCGAGGACGCCTTCCGCCGACGCCACCATGGCTTCCGGCCCGCCAATGACGACCACAGGCTCACCGCAGTGGCGGCCTGATCGCTTTCCACGATCTTGCATGGTCCCTGCAGGCTCACTCGCACGCACGGCGGCGTGCGCGGGCGCGACCTCCTTGCCGACCCGCAATGTGCGGTTGCGCACCGTGCTGGCATGCTGCGCCCCGCTGATCGGCAGCAGCTCGGACAAGAGGTCCGCAACCTTGCCGAACGGCGCTATGGCCGCATACCGGGCCGTGACATCGGCCGCTCGGGGGCGACGCCATCGCCACCGAAGTCGAGTACGGCAACGCTCTTCGCCTCGCCTTCGCCCTGGCACGGGCAGACCAACCAGCGCCGGACCTCGACCGGCACGTCGCCGAACAAGGAGCGGAACGTCGCCCCGTAGTGGCCCTTGGCGGCGAGCCGGCGCCCGCACGCTTCGCAAGCTTGCGGGTAGGCGCCTGGGCCGCCATCTGCGCCGGCACCATCTCGGCCTGCAACGCCTTTGTGACTTGCTTGGCCTCGTCCAGCCGCAGCCCGAGCTCAGGCCGGGCTGACCTGCTCCTCACGCTCGATGCAGGCGAGCTCGGTCTCGTTGATGACTACGCCGGTCTCGCGCTCGGCTACACTTCACCCCCCACCTCAGCTTCGTCACTGGCTCGCCCTCGTTCCGTGAGCCCGAGCCTAACCCGAGAGCGTCAGCCTGCCAGGATGTTGCATGCTCCCTTAGGTCATCCGCGACCGCGTCTGCCCTCTCGGGAGCGGACCCTGCGTCGCTTGATCGCTGGCCGGTTGGTCGGTAAGGGGCAGGCTATGCTTCGCCAGCCCCGCCAGAATGTTTCCGAGTCTCGACCCCACGTTGCTTCCATAATGGAAGCCCGCTACCCGGACTATACAACTCATCTGCAGGGACTTTACGAATTCGATGCCCGCTTTACCGGATCATTTCGAGGGCAGGCCGGACGCTGGATAGTCGAGTGCAAATCCGCTAAAGCCTTACGCGGCTCGGCGGCAGTCGCCCGACTAGGTGATGTGGCACGAACTTATGGCGATGGTGAGTTCGACGGGCTGTTGGTTGTTACAACCGATACCGTTCCAGAAAAATCGCGCCTCGTGCGGAGATTGAGGGACAATGTTCCGGGCAAGTCATCGAAGTTAAACATTAGAAGAGCTTGAGCACCGGAGCGGGTTTGACGATTATCCTGACGAATATCCCGGTGCAGTCGCGAAGATCGGCCATAACAGCGCACAATATTTTGACGCTGTTGAAGCTATTGATGAAGTAATCGATCGGCTTGCCACTCGAACTCGGTCGAATTAACAGCCGACATACGCAAACGGCTTCTGGTAGAAGTGCAAGTCGGCAAAACCCTGTTGGAGCAACCGACGGTTCGCATTAGCAGCACTCGCGAATTCGATCATCCCGCCCTCAAGTGGATCGCGCTTGCTGCGCTGCTGGCCCACTCGGAGATCTTGCGACAAAGGCGTTCTGGGCGATTGAGAAGCTGGTGTTCGGGTAGACCGGCCTGCCGGGCATGTTTGGGTTTGAGCTTGAATTACCAACAAAACAGACGTTGGTCTCCGATAATGAGCCTTGCCTCGCGCTCGCGACCATCAGTCGGCTTTGGCACGTTCTGCTTGGCAGTCGCGGCACGGTCCGCCTCAAAAGCTGCAAGCTGTGCGTTACCGTCCAGTTCGCCCCCCGCAGCGCAACGTGTCCGCTTGAGCCTTTTCGATATTCAGAGCGGACCGTCGCATAACCACCTAAGCGGTCATAGCCTCATTGGAGTATACCCTAGCACACATCGGCGCGGGACGCCGGAACCCGCGTCCGATTTGGGTTGTTTTCGAGATTATCGGACGCTAGCAGGGGAAGTCTAGACCCTGATGGGACAAGGCCCTTCCCGTGGCGACCTACGGCTACGCCCGCGTCAGCACCCTCGACCAGGACCTCTCCGTCCAGCGCGCCGCGCTCAAGGCGGCCGGCTGCGGCGTGATCCGCGCCGAGAAGGCGTCCGGCACCCGCCGCGACCGCAGGACCGAGCTGCAAGTGCTGCTCGACTTCCTCCAGCCGGGCGACACGTTGGTGGTGACCGCATCGACCGGCTCGCCCGGTCGCTGAAGGATCTGCAGGACATCGTCCACGAGTTGAAGGCCAAGGGCGTAGCTTGCGCGCGACCGAGCAGCCCGTGGACACCGGCACGGCCGCCGGCAAGGCGTTCCTCGACATGCTGGGCGTGTTCGCCGAGTTCGAGACCAACCTGCGCCGCGAGCGCCAGCTCGAAGGCATCAAGGCCGCGAAGGAGAGAGGCGTCTACAAGGGCCGCAAGCCCAGCATCGCGCGGCACGAGGTGCGGCGCTTGCGGCGAGAAGGGGCTGGGTCCGACCGAGATCGCCGAGCGGCTCGGGATCGCGCGCAACAGCGTCTACCGGCTGCTGGGCGAGCCGGCGAAAGCAGCTCGAGAGGGCGTGGTTCAAAAAGTGCTGGCTCCGGGTTACACTGAAAGGCGCTGAAGCCGCGCTGGCAAACGGATTCCGCGTCTGGAGTGTTACCCTGATCTGAACCACG
>CAVZPS010000002.1:0-529760 GCA_963777275.1 uncultured Actinomycetota bacterium | reverse complement strand
GGACCGTGCCATTCAGGCTAAAGGACTCATGGGGCTAGGCCAAAAACAGCGCCCACAGGCGGCGGGCGAAGACAACCATTTCTAGCCAGCGTCGTTGAATGGCGCAGCGTGCTAACATCGTCGCGATTTGCATCTCGTGCTGGATCATGAAAAGTATTGGCGAAAAAGTCGTTCGCATCGAAGCCGAAGCGCTACTGGCTTTGGCCGACCGCATCGCCGGCCCAATGGCTGAGAGTTTTCGATGCGCGCTCGAGGTGCTATTGCGCTGCGCGGGCCGCGTCGTCGTGACCGGCATGGGCAAGAGCGGCCTCATTGCCCGCAAAATCGCGGCCACGCTTAGTTCCACCGGAGCTCCCGCCTTGTATCTGCACCCCGTGGATGCGTTGCATGGGGATCTGGGTATGGTCGTCCGCGGAGATGTGGTGTTGGCCTTGTCTGCGAGTGGCGAGACCGAAGAAATCCTCGCGCTGTTACCGACGGTCAAACGGCTACGCGTCCCACTCATCGCCATGACCGGCGACCCTTGCCTGCCTCTGGCGACAGGAGCGAATGGAAAATTTAAAAAATCGACGCTCGCTTCGACGGCTGAGGTCGCTCTCGATTGTTCCATCACCGAGGAAGCGTGTTCGCTGGGACTGGCGCCTACTGCGTCCACGACCACGATGCTTGCGCTTGGCGACGCGCTGGCCGTGGCGCTCAGTGAAAAGCGCGGATTCAAGGAAGAAGACTTCGCCAATCTGCATCCCGGCGGAAAACTCGGCAAGCGCCTGGCTCGCGTCGAATCACTGATGCATACCGGAGACGCATTGCCCCGCGTCGGCCCACTCACTACGATGCCGGACGTAATCTATGAAATGTCGCGCAAGAAACTCGGGGTGACCGCAGTGGTGGAAAACGAAAAGCTGGTCGGCATCGTTAGCGATGGAGACCTCCGCCGCCTGCTTGAAAAACGCGGTAAAGATGTTCTCGATCTCACTGCGGCTGATGCGATGACAAAAAATCCACGAACCATTTCCGCTACCGAACTCGCCGTCGTTGCCCTCGCCCTGATGGAGAAAGAAAATCACTTCCCTCATGGTCGTCGACAACACAGGCAAGCTGGAAGGAATCGTTCATCTTCACGACTTGTGGGGAACCGAGATGGTATGAAAATTTAGTAATTGGGCAATTGAAGTATTTAGTAATTGAAGAACCATCGGCGCAAGATCGATGTTGATGTTCAAATTACTAAATTTCTCAATTACCAAATTACGAATTCCAGGTGTCCCATGTATCACTACGATCCCAAAACCGCGCTGGAAGAATTAACCGAAAACGCTACGCTCCCCAACCCGGTTCACGTCCGCGACATGATGTTGCGCAGGCATCTTTCGGTCGATCAATCGCTGGAGCTGAACCGATTGTTTCTTGAGTACCAGAAATTTTTCGGCGAGGCGCAAAAGCTGGGAAAAGAGATACTGAGGCACTTGGCGATGTAAAGAGACTTGGCGGGCTTGCCCAGTCTCAGAAGGGCACGCGGCTTAGGGGCACAATGAACTGAATGCCTTCCACTCGCTGACCCTGCAGATGCCCGTCATTGGTGATGAACAAATCGACGCCGACTGCGCTGGCACAAGCCAGTTGTATCGCATCTGGTCCCTTCGAATGGGTGCTGCTTCGAATCGCCGCGTAACGCCGTGACGCTTTCAGATCGAAAGGAATAATCACTGCGCTACTGCTTACAATGCGCTCGTATTGTTTGCAGAGCACCTCGTCCCCCAAAGCCATGGGCTTCACTAAAATCTCCCCTAGAGTGAGCGTCGAAGTATATAGCTGATCTCCGCGATCCAGCATGTTCTGTCGCAGGTCTTCCACCATTTGGCCAAAATCCGGGTGATTCTCGAAAAGATAGATGAAGAGGTTGCTGTCCCAGAAGATGCGGCTCATTCCCAGCCTTCGCGCAAGCGGCGAATGTAATCGTCGGCATGTTCGTCCGCCCAGATATGCTCGCCCGAACCGCGCAAACCCAGCAGGGGATCGTTCTTGATTCGATCCTTCGCATAGTCCCGGTTCCAGGTGCGGTACCAGTCGAGCAGTCCTCTCAACCAGTTCTCCGGCAGTTCCTTCGACCGCTGGTACCGACTTTCCGTCTTGCCTCTCCGGATGGCAGAGATCACCGGACGAAAAAGCCGGCGCCGTCCCGGAGCGGTTTCGAAAAGCATCTTGTAACGCGCAGGACTTGGAGGCCGGTTCGCTACGCAGTGTTGAATCACATGAACATAAAATCCGGGGCGAATTGGACCCAAGAATCGCAAAATCCTGCGCCGCCTTCGCGAACTCCATGATTTCGTCAATGGTGAAGTCGGCATTCTCCGGCGAACGCTGGTGCAGCATTGCGACGGCCAGCCACACTTCGTCGGCTACTTTGATTGAGACTTTTGTAAGAGTCGCCATGATGATGTCTATACATCTCTACAATGTATTTTAGTTTAAACATAAAGGGGCGTCAAGTTATGGGCCCCCAGAGCATTAGATTGGGGGCTCAGATCCCGGGACCTAGGCTGCTACAATCACAACTTCAACCTTGAAAGGTCTGCTAACTGCTTTATGCATCGCTGGTCAGAACTCTTTATTCCTACTCTGCGCGAAGCTCCGGCGGACGCCGAAGTCGCCAGCCACAAATTTCTGGTCCGCGCTGGCTACATTCGCCAGCTTGCGGCGGGAATTTATTCCTATCTCTTCCTCGGCAACCGCTCTTTCAACAAGATCATGGCGCATCGTGCGGCGAGGAAATGGACAAGATCGGGCAGGAATTTTACCTGCCCGTCCTGCATCCCCGCGAAATTTGGGAGGCCAGCGGCCGCTGGGATCTGATGGGCGACAATCTGTTCCGCCTGAAAGACCGCAAAGGCGCCGACCTGTGCCTGGGCATGACGGAAGAAGAAGTCATGACCGACATCGCGCGCAAAGAACTGCGCAGCTACAAGCAACTGCCGCAGATCTGGTACCAGATTCGCGCCAAGTTTCGCGACGAGCCTCGGCCCAAATCCGGCCTGCTGCGCGTGCGGCAGTTCATGATGAAAGATGCCTACTCCTTCGACATCGACGCTGCCGGGCTGGATGTTTCCTACAAGAAACATTATGAAACCTATTGCCGCATCTTCGACCGCTGCGGGCTGAAGTACATGGTGGTCGAGGCCGACTCCGGCGCGATGGGCGGAAAGGAATCGCACGAGTTCATGGTGCGCACGCCGGCGGGGGAAGATCAGATTGTGAGCTGCGACGGTTGCAACTACGCAGCGAACATGGAAAAAGCGACCTCCAAGCTGGAAGGTGTCGACGATCTTGCTGCCGAAGGCGACGGCAATCCGCTCGAAGTACACACTCCCGGCCAGAAGACGATTGAAGATGTCGCCCGCTTTCTGGGAGTGTCGCCGAAAAACAAAATCAAAACTCTCGCATTGATGGCGGAAGAAAAAGACGAAAAGAGCGGCAAGATAAAGTCTGCGTGCGATTGTTGTCCTGATGCGCGGCGATCATCAACTGAACGAAGCCAAGCTCAATGCCAACGGTGGGCGGCAACGCAACCCGGCCCATGGACGAGGCCGAAATCAAGGCGCTGTTCAAGTCTCCGGCTGGATATCTCGGACCGCTTGGAATTGAATGGGCGAAGGACTGGAAAAAAGACGACGCGCTTCCACTTCTACTTGTTGATAAGGCTCTCGAAGGCCGGGCGAATCTGATCGCCGGAGCCAACAGGGAAGATTATCACGTGAAGAATTTGACGCCCGGGAAGAGAATTTCATCCCACGGCGTACGTCGATCTGCGCGGGTCTCGGCGGGAGAACCTTGTCCGAATTGCGGCAACCCGCTGCGGATCGATACCGCGGTGGAGATCGGACACATCTTCAAGCTCGGCTATCGCTATTCAGAAGCCATGGGCGCGCGCGTGCTCGACAAGAATGGTAAGGAAGTTACGCCGATCATGGGCGCTACGGTATTGGAATCGAGCGGATTCTTACCGCCGCGGTCGAGCAAAGCAACGATGAGAATGGATTCTGGCTGCCGCCGTCGATCGCGCCATTTGAGATTGTGGTTTCTCCGGTCAATGTGAAAGACGAGGATCTATCACGGCGGCGCATCGACATCGCCAGTCGGCTGGAGGCTGCCGGTTTCGACGTACTTCTCGATGATCGCGACGAACGTCCGGGCGTGAAGTTCAAAGATGCGGATCTGGTCGGCATCCCCTTTAGAATCACCGTCGGGAAGAAGGTTACCGAAGGTACTGTGGAAGTGGTTCTACGCTCGACCCGCGAAGTTCGCGATGTTACGATCTCGGCATTAGTAGAACACTTTCAAGGGATGTTGCGAGCCAAGGCCTGAAATTTTGCGCCGAGGTCTCGGCGCGCAATTTCAGACTTATGGGCATCATTAAGGCATTGCTGTCGGATTTCTCGCGATCGCGGCGGTCGTCAGTCGGCCTTTTTCAGGTCGCTCCTCCGATGCTGGCGAATTACAGCTTTCAGACGATCTCAAGACCGTGCGATGATGGATAGCGCCAACCTGGCGAAATACCGATGACGACGTCCGCAACGACGTGCATGCGTAAAGCCAAAGAACACGATCTGCCGATCGATGCCAAACAAATTACGGTGCAGCGCATCAACTACCCCCGGTATCTCCGCGGTCTACGTGGCTGCCGACTATTCCGTCACCATTAATCTGCCGGGCTACGCCTTCGATATGCACTTTAATCCGACCAGCGGGAATAAAGGCTTTTAGTTTCAACAGACCGCTCAATACTCAGACCCCCGACATTTCCCAGACAGCCGCGTGCGAGCGCCATGTCAACGTGAGCGCTATTCTCAGTGTGCGTGAACGAGCGCTATTTCTTGTATGGAAGAGCTGCGTTGCAGCTCCGCGTTCGGTGCTGAGAAATCGCGCTTCATCCCCGGTGTCGCCGCAGCCCAACCTGTGACATTCGTAACTTGCCGACTGGTTACCCTCCCTCCTAAGATCGACTTGAAATGAGAGCGTTCTTAGTCTTCCGCGCCCTGATTTTTCAATGCTCGATCGAAGCTTATCCGATCCCTATGGCGGTTGTCCGAAATCGAGCGCTTCACCTGTCTCACCCCTGTGGAGGGCAATTACTTTATGAAGACCCGAATTTTATTCATTCTCGCAATGGCGCTCGTGGCGATGACAACCGTAGGTTGCAGTTCTTCCTGTGCCAAAGGTTCCACTTGTACCTCCGAGACCACCGGCTCCGGCAGCGGAGGCGGCGGAACCAACACGGCCACTGCTTTTGCCTTCGCCGTGGATCAGGCGGGAAAGATTGATGGCTATACTTTGACCTCCGGCGCCGGAACCTTTGCCTCAACCTCGTCTTATACCGCGCCGGTTGTCCCCACGAACGATCCGGGCTATGGCATGGTTGTAGCTCAGACTAAATATCTTTATGCTGGATTTATTGGGACCGGTCAGATTTTCGCTACACCATCGGTGCTGACGGAAGTTTGACGGAAATTGATTCAATCCCCTTCAGCGCTCCTTATCTAGTCGACGTCACCAGCAGTCCGAGGGTGCAGGACATGATCGTGAATCCATCGGGCACCCTGCTGTTCGTGGACGATCCCAGCGCCCAAGGCGTCTACGTCTATTCCATTGGGAGCGGCGGCGCATTGAGCGTCATCAGCGGCTCTCCCTTCCCGGTTGGTTTCGCGCCCGGGAACCTTACGACGGATGGCCTGGGCAGATATTTGTATGTGGCAACGGCCGCAACGGGTTCGGAGATCGCGGCGTTTTCCATCGGCAGCGCCGGTGCGCTCACCGCAATCACAGGCAGTCCGTTTTCGTATCCCATGGTGCAAGTGCAAGGCGATGCCACTGGCGCTTATCTGATTGGGACCGCCGGCGGCGCTTCCGCCGATCAGCACTTGTACCTCTTCGGCATCACGCCATCAGGTGCGAGCAACGCGGGAGCCATCACTCAGTTGGAAGCGGTTCCTACCGCGTATGTTCCCTACAGCATCGCGGTTCAGCCCAACAGCAGCGGTAATCTCGTTTACTCCTTCAGTATCAATTCCTCGACACCGGGCTTCAACCCAATTCGAAGGCTACCAAATATCGAACGGCACACTCACCCAGCTTTCCAGTTCGCCCTTCAGCAATGTCTCGAACGGCGACTGGGCTCAGTTCGATCAGTCGGGCCAATTCCTCTTTCCTTTCAGCGACGTTGTGGGGCAAAACGGGACGGTCACTACTCTCGGAGTTTTGAATGTCGCTTCCGGCGGCGCTCTCTACCCAGCCCATCTCCCCCGCGACCTTCCCGACCGTAGGTTTTTGGGCCTTTACCGACGTACCATAAGCGCAGACAGGCTTCCAAAAACTCACGGCCTGCATTGTTTTGAAGGGTTACGGTCCAGGTTCTACTAAAGACGAACATTCTGGCCGACGTGGAAGAGCGGCGCTTCATGGCTCGTAAGAACGATCAAACTAAACTTAGGTTTTAGCCTTTGTCGTCGCTCGTTCGCAGGTTAAGCAAGCCCGATTTTCTCATGCGATTGTTGACATCTCGGAGGCCACATGCACTGTGATCCCCTTTTCTTTGCGATGGGCAGCGGTACAATACAGAAACAGCATCGAGAGCTTGGTACGGCCATTTCGCAGGCCGGATTTTTTGGAGCTAGGGTCCTTTGAAAACCTTTTCATGCCCTTCTCGTCTGATCAGCAGGGAGTTTTTTCCCACCCCTGTTGAGTTTAAAGTGGCCATTAAAATAAAAATCCCGAAAACCGGCAAAGTTAACAAGGGATGGCGCGGCTTGCCGCGCGATCCCTTGCTCCGCGCCGCGCTGATTGTCTTCCTTGTAGCCGCCGTGGCTTTGGGTGCGTTCTTCTGCTACTTCTACATCAAGTACGACCGGATCATCGCGCAGCGCTTCAAGACTTCGGTTTTCACCAATTCGGCGAAAATTTACGCCCTGCCGCGCACCGTTCATGATGGCGATAAGGCCGACGCCAAAGAGATCGCGGCGGCATCTGCGACGCGCCGGCTACTCCGACAAAGAGGGCGATTCGCAACTCGGCAGCTTTCCGCCTGATCAGCGGCGGGATCGAAATCACTCCCGGCCCGGAGTCCTACCACAGTCCGGAAGAAGCGCGCATCACCATTCACGAAGGCCAGGTCGAGCACATCACCAGCAAAGGCAACGACCTCTCCGCCTACGAACTCGAGCCCCAGCTGGTTACCGCTCTCTTCGATGCCGGCCAGCGCTCCAAACGTCGAGGTCGTCAAGTACAACGATATTCCCAAAGTGATGGTCGATGCCGTGATGGCCATCGAAGACCGCCGCTTCTTCGAGCACAGCGGCGTCAACTTCATCCGCATGGTCGAAGCGGTCTGGATCGACATGACGCGCCAGCGCCACGAGCAGGGTGGATCGACGATCACCATGCAGCTTTCGCGCGGATTTTTTCTGACCCCGGAAAAAACCGTGCGGCGCAAACTGACCGAGATGCTGATTGCCGAAGAGCTGGAACAGAAATTCAGCAAGCAGCAAATCTTCGAGTTCTACGGCAACTGGGTCAATCTCGGCCAGCGCGGATCGTTTGCCATCAGCGGGTTTGCCGAGGCGTCGCGCGACTTACTTCAATAAAGATCTGAAAGACATCACCCTGCCGGAGGCCGCGCTGCTCGCGGGAATCATTCAGGGGCCGAGCCGGCTTTCGCCCTACCGGCATCCCGAACGCGCCCTCGAACGACGCAATCTTGTGCTCGACTCCATGGTCGATACCCACGCCATCACCCGCGAACAAGCGGAGAAGGCGAAAGCTTCGCCTCTGAAGCTGGCGCCGCCCAATGTCGAAGCCAGCGACGCGCCCTATTTCGTCGACATGGTTCGCGACACGCTCATCAACAAATTCAGCGAGCACGATTTGAATGACGAGTCCTATCGCATCTACACCACGCTCGATCCAGACCTGCAGAAAGCCGCCGCGCAAGCGGTCGAAACCGGAATCAAGCTGGTGGACGAACAAGTCAAGAAGCTGCGCACGAAGAAGAGTAAAAGTGGGCAAGAAAGTTGAAACCCATGTGCTGCCGGGCCCGCAGGCGCAGGTCGCGATGGTAGTCGCTCGACCCGCATACCGGAGCAGTTCTCGCGCTCGTCGGGGGTCGGGACTACGGCTTCAGCCAATTGAATCATGCGCTGTCCAAGCGTCCCACCGGGTCGATCTTCAAGCCGTTTGTGTATGCCGCGGCGATGAATACCGCGCTCGACGGCTCACAAACCGTCATCACCCCGGCATCGACCGTTACCGACGCGCCTTCCAGCTTTGCTTACGGCGATCAAATCTACGAGCCGCGCAATTACAAAGAGGAGTACCACGGCGATGTCACGCTGCGTTACGCGCTCGCCATGTCGCTGAACAATGCTACGGTAAAGTCGCGGAAGAAGTTGGATACGACAAAGTCGCCGACCTCGCGAAGTCCGCCGGCATCACCTCGGTCAAGCCCACGCCCGCCATGGCTCTTGGATCCTATGACGCCACGCCGCTGGATATGGCCGGAGCTTACACTTCGTTTGCCAACAACGGCGATCGCCTCTCGCCCATTCTGGTTAACTCGGTTCGCAATGCTAAAGGCGACGTGATCTCGAACTTCAAAACTGATGAGCGCCAGGTCCTCGACCCGCGGGTCGCCTACGTCATGACCAACATGATGGAAGGCGTGATCAACTACGGCCTCGGCTATACAGCCGTTCGCCTGCGCGGCTTTACGCTGCCCGCCGCCGGAAAAACCGGCAGCTCCCACGACGGCTGGTTCGCCGGATACACCTCCAATCTTCTCTGCATCGTCTGGGTCGGATATGACGATTACAGCGACCTTCGCTTGAGCGGCGCGCAAACCGCCGCGCCCATCTGGACGGAGTTCATGAAGAAGGCCTCCCTACTCCCGCAATATTCCGACATGAAGCCGTTCTCCCAGCCCTCGGGCGTCGTCGATGTGCAACTCGACAAAGCAACCAACCGCCTCGCAACTCCCACCTGTCCCGACGATTACACCGCCGCCTTCGTCGCGGGAACCGAACCCCGCGAGACCTGCGACCAGCATTCCGGGGTTGGCGGCCTCTTTTCCCGCATCTTTAATGGAGGACCAAAAGCTCTACCACCGCCAACCACCAACGGCACCGCGCAAGAGAACCCAGCCGGCCAGACTGCGCAATCTTCCGAGTCCGGCGACCCGCAAAATCCGCAAAAGAAAAAAGGCCTCTTCGGAAAGATCGCGGGCATCTTCAAAGACGACAAGACGCAAACCCCTCCACCGAAGGCTCCAGACGCAACTCAACCCGCCCCGCATTGATGCATGTCAGAAGCGCTAGGTGGGTCGGACACTCTCGTCCGGCTCTGTTCAAAAAATTTTTGCCGGATGCCCCGTCCTCTCGTCTCTGCGGGTTGTGCAGAGACAGGGCGGGGATTTTGATTTTTTCCGCACCAGCAAAGCCAAAAACATTCTCACGGAACCAGAGTGATGGTGGCTTTAAATCCGGTACCGTCCCCATAGGTGTTATGGTTCGATCCCCAATCTGTCGTGAAGTCGAGCGTATCCCCTGCGGCAAACGTTCGCCGCAGATTAAACGACGTCGGTACGTCGCAGTTATCCACCACAACCGTCACCAACTGGTGGTTGTTCTGCGAAACGTGGAAGTCGGTCGACGGTCGGGTAAACGCAGTCCGTGCCCATTACCGCGCCGGAGACTCCATAAACCCCCGCAGTTGGCGCAGTCCAGCGCACCACATTCAACTGATCGTTGTATCCCGGCGAGGTGCCTAGGTAGTCAGGAGGGAGGCAATCCGTCGCAAAACAAAATATCGCCCCTGTCGTGTTCTGGAGAACCGATGGAATAAAGTAACAGGGAACTAATACCAGTCCCATATGTCAGAGTCCTGGCGTGCACGTAGTGCTGGAAGAGGTATACGGAACAAACGGTGTTCCCGGCTTGAACAAAAAGCCGTACGTCCAAGCTCCGTTGGGATTGGACGCCAGCGAGAAATCCGTCACCACGCTCGTAGGTCTGCGCCGAAGCCGCCGACGCTAATAAAGCAACGATCATCGCCAAACCCAAACTCTGAAGTAGCTTCATCTGGTTCTCCTTTGTGAATACCCTCGTGATTGAGGCTCGACTAGGTGGAGTTGCTAAGTCCTCCGCGACTATGGAGGAATGTGAAAATCATAGTGAGAACGCGTTCCGAGCGGAAACTTATGGTCGGCGGAGTAGCTTTCTCATAGCGACAAGCCCGGACTTGCGAAGGAAGTATAACCCCGTTCGCACCGGAAACGTCCACTTGCTATTGAAAAAAGATCGGATGCCACAACCTTGTCTCTGCGCCCCTTGCATTGACAGGGCGGGGACTCTGACTTCCACCTGTTCCGCAAAAGTTCGACAAAAATTGATTGGCCTCAACCTCTACCTTTTGCGTAATGGGTGCATCGAATACGCCTAAAATCAGGTTCCGCGCGAGGAGGTCACTAATGAGCGCTAGCCGATTGATTCCTGCCACTCTGCGTCAGGTGACTAATTTCAGGGAAGAAGACAGTCAGCTTCGGCTCGGCCTTGTTCCTGCTTCTGAGCCTGGGCGCGTTCTCCCAGCAGCGCACCATCGTCACATTCGACCCTCCCGGCTCCGTCCAGACCGTTCCTATTAACATCAACTCCGCCGGGTCGATTACGGGTTACTACAACGATGGAACCTCCGTCCACGGCTTTCTGCGGGACCGGGATGGCAGCTTTACCGTAATCGACGCGCCCGGCGCAGCGGCCGCCGATCCCGGAGCATCAACGACAGCGGATCCATTGCTGGATATTTCTCTTCGAACTTCGTTCAGCACGGACTCCTGCGCACCCCTAACGGAGAACTGATCACCTTTGACCCGCCGGGTTCGACCGACACCGTGCCCCAAAGCATAAACTCTGCCGGCATCATCACAGGCTATTACGCAGACACGAGCGGCACATTCCACGGATTTCTGCGTTCCGCGGACGGGCACATTCACCAGCTTCGATCCCGCTGGTTCAATATCCACCCGTCCGATCGCTATCAACGCTGCTGGAGAGATAACGGGGATCTGGTTGACTCGGCGCAGCTATACCACGGCTTTGTGCGGGCAGCGGACGGCACCATTACCACTTTCCTCGTCCGGCCGGGGCAGAACACTCAACCCGCGAGCATCAACGATTCGGGCGCGGTCACCGGCACCTATGGGAATTACAGCACCTCGCTGGCGTTCTCGCGCGCCGCCGACGGCACGATCTCCACCTTCGCTCCAAAGAACGCATACTCTGTCGTTCCCACCGGCATCAACAACGCTGGAAAGATCACTGGTTTCTACGAGTTCACCAATGCCAACGGCCCCGGTTTTGTGCGGCGGACCAACGGCAGCTTTGCGACCTTCAATCTTCCTGGCGTCACTTTCATGCTCCCGCTCAGCATCAACTCCGCTGGCGAGGTCACGGGCTACTATCAAGCCAGCGTCTTTACCGCAGCACACGGATTTCTGCTATATCCTTAGTCAAAGTCAAAGAATTTGCGGCAGCGCTTCAACCAGGTGTCGGTCCAGACTTGGCACTCGGTCAATTAGAATTTCACGAGAATTGCCATGGTGGCGCGATCTTCTGTTTTGCGCAAATCCGGATACCAAATCGAACCGTTCGAAGCCACCACATACGATCCTGGATTTCCGTTGTTTCCACCCGGCGGTGTCATACCGCCCGGCCCGTTCCAGTACGGCACATTCGCATGCCGGTGATTGAACTCCCACCGAAAGGTGATGTATTGGCTGGGCATGATAGTCAAACGTCTGCAGACATGTCCCAGGCCTTGAAAGGGTTTCCGGGATTCTCCGTGAAGTACGGCGTCCCCGTAGTTGCAGTCGCGCCGTCGATTGGCGGCAGTAGCACCAGATAGCGGCCCGGATTATTAATCTGTCCCTCCGCCGAGCGTAAAGCCGTAGCGATCTTGGTGAAACCACCAGCGGTTGTACAGCATGTAAGCCGAGAAAGCTCTGCTTGTAAGCCACAACCTGCCGCGCGGCATTTTTCTGGCGGTTGTGCAACTCACCCCTGCAGCCGCTTTCGCACCCCGCATCGCCAGTGAGAGAGAAGGCCATCTTGTCCAGGAAGCGCTCGGGATGGTCGTAGTACTTCACTTCGACGCTGTTGTCAGTGTGGTAGCGCGTGCGGTTGGGAAGACCCGGCGCATCGGCAGCCCGCTCCCATAGTTATTTGAAATAATGGAAAACCAGCCGCTGGGGCGATACAAGCACCTGCCCGCCAAACCCCAGCCGATCCGTTATACCGCCCATAGGACTGCCAGCCATTGATTATCGAAGGTTCGATTTTCAACTTTGCAGTGGGAAAAACCGGATCCGCAAGCCGGTAAAAAACCACGGAGTGTTGGACGAAACATATGACGGCTGGTAGGCCCAGTTGTCGAAGTTATAAAAACTGAAGAGACCCACGTAAGACAGGAATATCCCGGCATCCACGTTAATCCCATGCAGAGCATCCAGGTGATAGCCGCCATAGGCCTCATTGACATACCGGTACGCATCGGCCAGATCCCATTGCCCTCGCGAATAGCTGGCGTCGTTGCGCGGCGTGGCTGTTGCGTACAAACCTATCTGGCTCAGCAGGCGCGCACGGACATGATCGTAGTGAAAGTCCCCTCCGATACCCGAGATGAGCAAGGCTCACTTCGTTCGAAGCGAAATACTTCGCTGGATCCGCTGATGGTGTCATCTTGAGGATGGTTGAAGTCGTAATGGTAGGCAATGTCCGCACGGACTTCCGGCGTGAAGAATTTAGAATCGAAGGCTGCGTCCTTGGTGCGGGGGTTGCCATTCAACCAAGTCCAGTCAGCAAATGCGAAGGGCTCCGACTTTGGAGCCTTCACTGCAACCGTTTTGCTGTCTGCGCCTTTTTGTTCAACCACTCCAGGCGAAGCAGAAATGGAACTACTCGGGACTGCGATGTTCGCCGTTGACGACGGCTGCACGGAATCCTCTGCCATCTCCTCTCCGGAGCGCTGTTTCAATCGGGATTCAAGTTCTTGAATCCGCGCACGCATTTTTTCGAGCTCTCGAAGAATCTCAGCTTGGTTCGAGTCAGTCGCGGTACCGGCGTTCGAAGCCGATTGTTTTGCTTTCTCTGTAACGGGGTTGGTCTCTTGTTCCGGAACGCCCTGTGCCAGGGCTTGCGATGCGGGGAGGCAGAGTGTAACGACTGCCATCATGAATCCAAACTGTCGAATAAAGACGAGATTAGGCCATGTTGCTAATTCAGTTTTCAAACGCCCCATACCTTTCGGGTATCTACCCCATCCTTCGATGAGTAGAGTTCATTTAAGAACAATGAACATAAAATTTGCCTAAAAGGTTGATAAAAAGTTCGTAAAGATGCGGGCGGCTACCAAATCTTTGAACGGGTAGTTATTGTTGAAATCACCGAATTACTCTTCCATGACTGTGACAAACTGCCGCTGCCCACCGTGGGAACGGCATCGACGAGAGTCCAAACAATGCTGGAATCGCGGACAATCCGCCTTTCACCGCAACCCAGCTGCGGGATAAATCATCAAACGCCACGGAGCAGTGATATTGCAGTGGGGGCGACAAAGGTGACGAGATCAACTAGAGCGGTCCTTGGCGGAATCGGCCTGGGAATGATCCTTTTGTATAGCTGGCGCTGGTATCGAGGGCGTCAAAGAATACGCAATTTTCACCTTACCAACGAAGATCTCCACTATTCCGATCGATCCGCTAAGGAACTCGTTTCTCAGCACCTGATTGACTTAAACGGTGCTACTGTCGAGCAATTAGGCGAGCTAGGAATCACGGGCGAATCGCTGGATCGTCTGCTCGAAAATCGTCCTTACCGCAACAAACTAGAACTGGTCTCACGGATGGTGCTTTCTCAAGCCGACTACTCCGCGATTAAAGACAAAGTTTCGGTTGCAGCAGCAAGTGAACCGGTCAGATCGAAGCTTGCCCAGATGCGCCCGGGCGGCACGTCATGTTGAAGGGGAAACTACTTCAGGGAGCCGGTGCTTTCCCCTCGGGCGCAGGGAAAGACTATTTCTTCGCAGCATAGGCCGGAGATGGGGTCGAGGGCGGAAGATTGCGAAGGAGGAGCACCAAGCTAAGTGTCGGGGGCTTCCGACTCATTCTGCGGAAAAGCCTGCGGTCCCAATCCAGGATTCCGCCAGTAGCATGAGATTAGTTTTGTAGGTGCGAGTGACGGTATATTCTTTCCCACCCTCCATGCGTAGAACATATTCTCCCGTCGGCCAGGGCTGAATTTCCCGAACAAACAGGGTATTAACAAGCACGGACCGATGAATGCGCACGAAGCCGTGGGCCGCCAATTTCTCGGCGACATTGGAGAGAGATTCGCGCAGCGCGTATGTTCCGGATGTCTCATGCAGCCAGATTCGGTTTCCCTTGGCCTCGATGGAGATCACCCTGGTGGCGTCGATGAAGACAATCTTGCCCTTCGTCTTGAGTGCGATCCGGTAGGGTCGGCGCGCGGCGAACTCTTGCAGCAGGGGGAAGACTGGCGAGCAAACTAGCGAAGCGAAGCGGTTCGCGCTCGGGAGGCGCTTCAAGCGTTTCGGGGTTGGGAACAGCGGTGTGGATATTCATTGTGTAAATGGATGCAAGTTTGCGATTTAAAGATTACAGAAAAAGCGGTTGACAACAATACCCACTTGACTCGCTCATGACATGACCACTACCATCGTCGTCCATGAAGAGGGTAGCCTCCGCGCTTTTGCCTCTGATAACCATTGACCGCCAGTCTGCGGAGCCTCTTCACCGACAGATATACGAAGCCTTTCGCTCTGCCATTGTTCAGCGGAAACTTCGTCCCAAGGCGCGAGTCCCCTCCACCCGCATGCTGGCAAGCGAACTAAGCATTTCCCGTATGCCGGTGCTCAATGCTTATGCACAGCTTCTCGCCGAGGGCTACTTCGAGAGCCCGGATCGGTTCGGGGACACTGGTCTGCGGTTCACTACCAGATCAAATTACGGACCGCAGGACGAAAGGCGCGTCATCGTCCCTGCCTTTGAGCGGGACACGGCCGATTTCAATCCGCTCAATGCGCCTCCACCCCCCGCACCGAGCGCCATGGCAGGGTTTTGGCGCATTCGGGGTGGGCCAGGTGGCATTCGATCATTTCCCTATGCAAATCTGGTCGAGCCTGGTGATGCGTCATTGCCGAAGTATGAGTGCAGAGTCGGCGCATTACGGCGATCCTATGGGTTCGAGCTTTTTCCGCGAGACAATCGCCGACTATCTTAGAGCCGCGCGCGGGGTGTCCTGCGAGGCCGAGCAGATTATGGTCGTCAGCGGGTCACAACAGGCGTTGGAAATTACGGCTCAAGTTTTGCTAAATCCGGGTAGTGCCGTTTGGGTGGAAGAACCCGGCTACAGCTTCATGCGCGAGGTTCTTACTCTGGCTGGCTGCCGCATTGTGCCAGTTCCGGTGGATGGCGATGGGTCGACCGCTGGCTGGAGCGGTCTTCCCTCAGCGTGATAGTTCGGATCGTGACGCCCTCCCACCAAAACCCGCTCGGAGTGACCATGGAGCGCATCTCGGAGGCTGCAATTACTGGCATGGGCTCAGAGTGCGGGATCTTGGATCGTCGAAGACGACTACGACAGCGAGTACCGCTTCGACTCCATGCCCATCCCTTCCTCCAGGGCCTCGATCCCTGCGACCGCGTCATTTACATCGGAACCTTCAGCAAAGTTCTCCGCCCCTCGCTCCGCCTCGGCTACATCGTCATCCCTGCCGACCTCGTCGACCGCTTCGCCGCCGTCCGCTTCTCCATGGACATCTTTCCCTCCTACCTCTTCCAGGAAGCCCTCACCGACTTCATGCACGACGGCCACTTCGCCCGCCACATACGAAGGATGCGAACCCTGTATCGCGAACGGCGAATAGTTCTGGTGGAAACTATCCGCCGAGCATTCGGCAACTCAGCTGAAATGCTCGGGTCGGATGCGGGTCTCCATCTCACGGTGATCTTTCCAGAATTGAAAAGCGATGTTGACGTGGCGCTCGAGGCCGCACGCCAGAAGCTTTGGCTGTGGCCACTTTCACCGGCATACGCCGGTAAGGCGGCGCGTCAAGGGTTTATCTTGGGTTTTGGCAGCATCTCAGCCGACGCAATGCCCAGTAGAATCCGGCAACTTCGAAGTCTTCTAAGCTAAGACAGACCGGATGCCCAGCTTGATCTTGGCCGCATTGAAATCGCGATGTTCGAAACAGTTCACTCTATGGGATCCTGCAACGCCGCTCCCAGCACCCGGCCGGGGCCTGCCTCCTGAACAAAAATGATCAACCGCGCATTTTTCGGATCCCGTATCAGCACTCAATTTCAGTTCGATCGACTGCTTGAATTGTTTTCTCTTCTCCATTTCTCCGACTCTTTTAAGTTGCCAGCACGGCTACATGGTTTAAGTGCTTTCCTCCATTCTCCCCGTGCAGCACATGAGAGTCAGCTTGATCGAGAGCAACCGCTGCGTAAATACTCTCGGCCGTCCTCGGCGGCCACCCCGATCGAGATCAGGTTGATGGTTCGGCCGTCTTCGATGAATTCGGTGTCGTAGAAATACCGCATTGGATCTTCCTAGTCACCGCCGACGGTCACCGGCTGTAGCGCAGCTTCCGGCGGCGGCGCGGCATGCACTTCCCGGTCCAGTTCCTCGATCGACCGCTCGTCGGGAAGCCGTGGCATACCCGCGACCATGTTCTGCAACCACAGCTTGGCCCGCACCATGGGGCGGCGCAGCCTGCGTTCGCGCTCGAGGGCGCGCTCCATCTTGTCCAGCGCCGAGTTGTACCGCCAGCGTGCCCACGGCGCGTGCGGACGGGACAATCGGACGGCTCCGAAGACCAGCAGCACGACGAAGAACATCCCGATCAGGCCCGTCCACACCTTTCCTTTGAGCAGGACGACGATCGCCAGCGGTGGGGTCAGCACCATTCCGGCGATGACGGCGGCCCGCAACACCGGCGAGTGGGTGGTGTCCCGCCAGACCGCGATGAAAAACATCAGCGGATGCAGCCCCAGCACCAGCAGCCCACCGACCGCCGCCGCGGTGAACACCGCATCTACCGAGCTGCGGCCATCTTCTTCCCAGTACACGTCGGACAGATTCAGGATCAGCGCGTACTCGTCGAGGACCAGCGCCGCGCCGATGCCGAAGAAGATCGCGGCACCGGTGACTTCCAGCTTGTTGCCGTCGACGGACGACGCCACCAGTGTTATCCCGGACGCCATCACCATGACGACTCCCACGACGACATGGTGGATGTGCTTCGATCCGAGGTGGATGTTGCGCGGTGCCACCATCGCGGCGGCCGGCCGGTGGCGGAGCAATAGCGGATGTAACGCACGCAGCTGCGGGTGATGGCGAACGTCACGATGAAAGCGATGAGGCCAACAGCAGCGGCAGTCGACCCCGCCGATGATGTCTGCCTGCAACCAATGCAGCACCACCAAAAACTACGCCCATCGCGTCCGCCGGCCCGGGGGGCGCGCCCAGGCACCGATAGTCTGTTTCCCGATATGAATAGCTGCCAGCCACCCGACTTGGCCTCCAAGCCCGGGCGGGCAGCGCGGCCCGCGGTCACCTGGGTTATCTGTGGCTGCTGGCCGTCGTGGGTATGTGCCGCACCGCCTGGCAGCTGTTCGGCATCTCCCCTACCGCGTCGACATCGACGTCTACCAGATGGGCGCACAGGCCTGGCTGCACCACCAGCCGCTGTACGCGAACGGTGCGCAGTTCCTCACGCCGGCCGGGCTGAACCTGCCGTTCACCTACCCGCCGTTGGCGGCGATCGTCTTCTGCCCGTTCGCCTGGCTGGGGATGCCGACCGCCAGCATCGTGATCACCTTGGTGAATCTGGTGCTGCTGATCATTTCGGTGTTCATCGTCTTGACCAGTCTGGATGTCTGGTCCTCGAGCAGCCGGCTGTCCGGTCCGGTGTGGTTGCGCCGGTTCTGGCTGACCCTCGTGGTGGTGGCCGCCGCGACGATCTGGCTGGAGCCCATCAAGACCAACTTCGCGTTCGGCCAGATCAACGTGGTGCTGATGACGCTGGTCGTCGCCGACTGCCTGCCGCGCCGCACCCCTGGCCGCGCGGCCTGCTGCTGGGCGTGGGAATCGCCTTGAAGCTCACTCCCGCGGTCTTCCTGCTGTATTACCTGCTGCGCCGCGACCGCCGGGCGGCGCTGATCGCGCTGGCGTCGTTCGCCGCGGCCACGGCTGCCGGTTTTCTGCTGGCCTGGGGCGATTCCTGGGATTACTGGACGCATACGGTGAGCAAGACCGACCGGATCGGGTCGCCGACGTGGAACACCAACCAGAACATCGCGGGCGTGCTGGCCCGCCTCGGGCTCGGCGAGCATGACCGCTTCCTGCTGTGGCTGGTGGGCTGCGTTGTGGCGCTGGCAGCAACGGTTTGGGCGACGCGGCGGGTGCTACTGGCCGGTGAACCCGCGTTAGCGGTGATCTGCGTGGCCCTGTTCGGTCTGGTGGTGTCGCCGGTCTCATGGTCACACCACTGGGTGTGGATGCTGCCGGCGGTGCTGGTGCTCGCTGTGCTGGCCCGGCGGCGCCGCTGCGCCGCCCTCGGGTTGGTCAGCGCCGCCGGTGTGGCGCTGATGGTGTGGCCGCCGATCGACCTCATGGTCAAGCACCATGAGACGGCCGCGACGCTGTGGCGCCAGCTCATCGGAGCGTCCTACCTGTGGTGGGCGCTGGCCGCCATCCTCACCGCCGGGGCGGCCGTCGTAGGTCGCGCTGATAGCGCCGCACGGTGCCCGAAGTCGGCCCAGTGTCCCGATCGTGGGCCGGACTGATCGACTGCGCCGATACCCGGTGATCGCGGTGCGGTGCCGGCCAACGCCTCAGCCGGCTGCGGTCTCCGGAATGCGGTCGAGCTCGGCTTTTGACTGGACGCTGTCGCCCTGCTGCTTGACGCTGGCCGCATAGATGTCGACGTACTCCTGACCGGAGAGTCCCATCAACTCGTAGATCACCTCGTCGGTGACGGCCCGCTCGATGAAATGGTTGCCGGCCAAGCCCTCGAACCGGGAGAAGTCCATCGGCTTACCGAACCGGACGACAACCCGGCCGAAATGCAACATCTTCTTACCGGGCGGGTTGACGACGTTGGTGCCGATCATCGCCACTGGTATCACCGGAACACCGGTGTGCAGCACCAGCCGCGCCAGCCCGGTCTTGCCTTTGTAGAGCCGCCCGTCGGGGGAACGGGTGCCTTCGGGGTACATGCCCAACAACTTTCCTTGGCCCAGCACCCGGGTGGCGGTCTTCAGCGCCGCCTTCGCGTTGTCGCCGCTGCTGCGGTCGATCGGAATCTGCCCGGTGTTGATGTAGAACCACCGCAGGATCGCACCTTTGAGGCCGGTTCCGGTGAAGTACTCCTGCTTTGCCAGAAAGGTGATCCGGCGCGGGCAAACCAGCGGCAGGTAGAGGCTGTCCGCCATGGCCAAGTGGTTACTGGCAAGGATCGCCGGGCCGGAGCGCGGCAGATTTTCCAGGCCTTCGACTTTCGGCCGACCGAGCAGGGTGAACAGCCAGCCCATGAACACGTACTTCATCAGCCAGTACCACATGGACCCTCCTGGCTCGCGCGAAATGCGAATCGTGTTCTGGATAACTGTACCGACCAGCTGTGAATGCAACCATATGGTCGCGCGACCGGTCAGTCCTCCACGCTGATCGTTATCGGCTGGTATCGGCTCTTTGCGGCGCCGTTACCAGCCGGCTCGGCAGCATCGCCACCGCCGCCCGGTGGCGACGGTTCGGAGCCGTCGCGGCACCGGCCATGTCGTCGAGCAACGTACGGATCGTCGAGAGCAGCGAAACACTGTGGTCGGCGACGACAGCCAACAACGGGTGCTGCTCTCCGGCCATCAGCGCGGCCAGCGCACAGACCGGGCACCACACCTGCTGGCACCGCGCCGGCCCGCCGGCAAACGCCCGCGCCGCCGCCGCGCGCACCGCCGGGTCCACTCCGTCCAGGACGGCCTGGGCCAGCTTGCGCAGTTCCGGAACGACGTCGCGGTGAGTGGTCACTTCGGCCACACCTCCGGATCCGGTCGGAAAAGTACTGTCAGTTCACTACCGCGCAGGCTCGCATCTGAAACCGTGCAGCGCCGAAGCACGGACGCCAACCGAACCCTGCGGCGCATCCCGCCAGCACCGATGATCAAGTCGTCGTCGACTCGTCCGAGGGCGAGCCCAGCTGAATCGACTTGTGGCAACTCTAGCCGCATCCGGTACACCGACCCCAAACCCGAACCGGATTCCAGATCCACCACCGGGCGCAGCGGACCCGGCAGCGCAGATCCGTCGCGGCGACGTGCATTGTGCAACAGCTCGCTCAGCGCCTTCGGGCCGATCGGCTCGCCCGCCAGGTGCGGGGTCAGCACCAGCCCGACGTCACCGATGGTGGCGTCGAGCTGGTTGAGCACAGTCTGCTGTTCGCAGATGCGCTCGGCATACCAGTCGAACGCCGGGTGCGCCGGCAGGTTCCGGTATTCGTAGCAATCATCTTGCATGAGAACCTGATTGACGATCAGCTCCTCGACGCGCACGCCCATCAGCGCCAACGAACCCAGCGTGCGCACCGCTTCGGCCGCCACCACCCGCTCGGGAGTCAGCACCAAATGCGCCCTGACCGCTGCGTCGTCGGTCAGCAGCGCGTTGAGCTGCTCAACACCGGCGGCGGTGCGCTCCAGCAGTTGCACCATGGCGGCCGACCGGCTGTCATCGCCGGCCGCGCCGAGCCGGCGGTGCCGCGGCCAGGCCCGCTCCACGTAGAGCGCGAAGGTGGCGGGCAAGGTCAGCATCCGCAACGCATCGGCGGTCGAAGCGCAGTCGACGACGACGCGATCCCACCGCCCCGCGGCGGCCAACGCACCGACCTCGTGCAAACCGAGTACCTCCTGAACACCCGGTAGTGCCGAAAGCTCCTCAGGCGCAATGGATGCCAGCTCCGATTGCGGGAACCGCTGATCCAAGGCGTCAACGACCTCACGCCAGCGGGCCTCGAGCAGTGCCAGCGTGTCCAGCGCCAGGGCGTCCAGCGAGCCGCCACCGAGCTCCGCTTCCCCGGTTTCCAAGTCGGCCAGCACCCGGACCGGGTCGCGCCGGCCACTGGGCGGCACCGGTATGCCGAGCACGTCGCCGAGCGAGTGTGCCTGATCGGTGGAGATCAGCAGTACCCGCTGACCGGCCCGCGCGTCACCAACGGCGCTGGCGGCCGCAAGGGTGGACTTTCCTACCCCGCCTTTGCCGACGAAAAGACTGATTCGGGCAAGAGCGGGCGTGGCGAACTCACTCAGCCTCGACTCGTTTCTTCAGGTCTTTCAACGCGGTGTCGGTCAGCCGGCGTTCCGCTTTGCGCTTCAACAACCCGATCATCGGAATGGCCAGGTCTACCGTGAGCTCGTAGGTGACATTGGTGCCAGATCCTTTGGCTGTCAACCGATACACCCCGTCGAGCGATTTCAGCAGCGAGCTGGACACCAGCTTCCACCGCACCGACTCGTGGTCCTTCGGCCAGTCGTAGGACAGCACCAGAGTGTCTTTGAGGACGCTGGTGTCGAGCACCAGGCGGGCCACCTTCGGGTACCCGTCGGCGTCCGCCTCGAGTACCTCGGCCTCCTTGTACTCCGAAACCCAGTCCGGGTAGGAGCCGATGTCGGCGATCACGTCCATCACCGTGCCCGGGTCCGCGTCTATGTAGATGGTCTGCGCCGTCTTCTCCGCCACCTGGTTTGCTTCCCTCTCCCCCCGCAACTCCCCCGCGAGCGGGTCGGGTAGGGAGTGCCCCCTAGCCCTTCCGCAGAAACGGTACCCCGCGCGCTCAACCCGACCGGCTAAACCGTCGGAGAAACCCCGACCGGGCGTGAACGCTCGAGCGCCGTCTTGACTTCGAAGGCCATGTGCTTGCCGGCGACGCGGCGGCGGTGCGTCATCTTTGCCAGGTTCATCCGGGCCAGCTGCCATGCCGACACCCCGGACGGCTCAGCGTGCAGAAAATAGTGCAGCAGCACCCCGTCCAGCATCGGTTCCAGCCAGATCTCCATGGTGCCGGTCAGCGCGCCCGTCACCGCCCACCGGATGCCCGCGGCGCCGCGGTCCTCGACCAGCTGCAGCCGCAGGTCAGGCCACCACCTCAGCCAACTCGCCCGGTCGGCGACCGCTTTTCCGACGCATGCCGGGTCGGCGGCGACGAACGTATCGTCGGCGACCTGAATGCTGTGCACCGGCACAGCTTCACATACCACCGCGCAGCCGCAGACCGCGGCCCCGCCGCGCTGGCGATCCACATTAGGGTAAGACGCAGTCAGCCGGCTGTTTCGGACACATCAAGCGAGGTCGAAGTGCGTGAGCTCAGTGTTGCTGCCCCATTCACCGTCGGCGAGCACGACAGCGTCGTCGCCGCTGTCTTCGAGCACGAGCGCGACGATCCCGACTTCGTGATCTTTCAGCGCCTTGTCGAGGGCAAGTGGATCGACGTCACCTGCGCCGCCGCCGCGGCCGAGATCCGGGCCACTGCATTGGGTTTGATCGCCTTGGGCGTCGAGGCCGGTGACCGGGTCGCGATTTTTTCGGCGACCCGCTACGAGTGGGCGATTCTCGACTTCGCAATTTTGTCAGTGGGCGCGGTGACCGTCCCGATCTACGAGACGTCGTCGGCCGAGCAGGTCCGCTGGGTGCTGGAAGACTCCGGGGCGGTGCTGCTGTTCGCTGAGACCGACACCCACGCCACCATGGTGGCCGAGCTCGCCGGCCAGTTGCCCGCGCTGCGCCGGGTGCTGCACATCGACGGCTCGGGCCCCAACGCGCTGGACGTACTCGCGCAGGAGGGCGCGCCGGTCGAGGCGAGCCAGCTGAGCGCCCGACTGGACGGCCTGCGCGCAGCAGACCCGGCGACGCTGATCTACACATCGGGCACCACCGGGCGGCCGAAAGGTTGCCAGCTGACCCATGCCAACCTCGTGTACGAGACCCGGGGCACCAAAGCGGCGCTGCCCACGTTGCTGGTCAAGGGCGAACGGCTGCTGGTCTTCCTGCCGCTGGCGCATGTGCTGTCCCGCGCGCTCACCATGGCGGCGTTCAGCAGCAAACTCACCGTCGGCTTCACCAGCGACATCAAGAACCTGGTGCCGATGCTGTCGGTGTTCAAGCCCACCGTCGTGGTGTCGGTGCCACGGGTTTTCGAGAAGGTGTACAACACCGCGTCGCAGAACGCCGCGAACGACGGCAAAGGCCGCATCTTCAAGATCGCCGTGTCAACCGCCGTCAGTTACAGCGAAGCCCAGGACCGCGGTCGCGGCCCGGGCTGGGATTGCGGGCCAGGCATGCGGTGTTCGACCGGCTGGTGTACGGCAAGCTGCGGGCAGCGCTCGGTGGTGACTGCCACGCGGCCATTTCCGGCGGCGCGCCGCTGGGCGCCCGGCTCGGCCACTTCTATCGCGGGGTCGGCTTGACCATCTACGAGGGCTACGGGCTGACCGAGACCAGCGCGGCGATCACCGTCAACCAGATCGACGGCCTCAAGGTCGGCACGGTCGGCAAGCTGGTCCCCGGCAACAGCCTGCGCATTGCCGACGACGGCGAGCTGCAGGTTCGCGGTGGGGTGGTGTTCGGCGGCTACTGGCGCAATGAGCAAGCCACCGAAGAAGCGTTCGACGACGGGTGGTTCAAGACCGGCGACCAGGGCGCGGTCGACGACGACGGCTTCTTGACCATCACCGGACGCAAGAAGGAGATCATCGTCACCGCCGGCGGCAAGAACGTCGCGCCCGCCGTGCTCGAAGACCAGCTGCGGGCGCACTCGCTGATCAGCCAGGCGATGGTGGTCGGTGACGCCAAACCGTTCGTCGGGGCGCTGATCACCATCGACCCGGACTCGTTCGAGGGCTGGAAGCAGCGCAACAGCAAGGCCACCGGCGCGTCGGTGGGTGACCTGGTCACCGATCCCGACCTGGTCGCCGAAGTGGACGCCGCGGTCAAACAGGCCAACCAGTCGGTGTCGCATGCCGAATCGATTCGTAAATTCCGCATCCTGCCGGTCGACTTCACCGAGGACACCGGCGAACTGACTCCCACCATGAAGCTGAAGCGCAAGGTGGTCGCCGAGAAGTTCGCCCCGGACATCGAGGCCATCTACACGAAGAACTGAGCTCAGCGCGCCCCGGTCAGCATCGCGATCGATTGGCGCAGCTGCTGTTCGGGCGGTGCCGGCGGCAACGGAGAAACGGGAAACGCACCTCGGGGCGGCGGCGAACCCGTCGATCATCAGCGCGGCGAATCGGCGCCAGGCGTCCGGAGCGGTTTGACCGGTGGCGCGGAGCACGCCCGCGTTGGCCAGCAGCATGACGACGATGTCGGCCACCACCACGTCGGGTCGCAGGCTGCCCTCCCGCTGAGCTCGCTTCGATGAGCGTTTTGAGCTTGTCGACAGCCTCGTTGGTCCGCTGCTCGACGACGCTGCTGGCCGGGAACGCCGTCGTCAGCAGGTCGCGCATGCCCGCGTCACCGGCTTGCAGCTCGCACAGCTCGAAGATCAGCGCCGCAAACCCGTCCCAGGCTCGCGGCTCGGCGAGCGCCCGGTCGACCGCAGAGGTGTAACGGGAGATGTTGCGCTCGAACGCCGCGGTCGCCAGGTCGGCGCGGGTGGGAAAGCGCCGGTACAGCGTCGCCACCCCGACGCCGGCTCGGCCGGCGATCTCCTCCAGCGGTACCGACAGACCGCGCTCGGCGAACAACTCGGCGGCCGCCGCGAGGATCCGGTCGCGGTTCACCTGCGCGTCGGCGCGAAGTGGCCTGGCTCGCTTCGCGCGCTGCGCTGCGCCTGGAAATCACAGGCCCAGCCTACCCGCTGAAGTGGAGGAAGGCATCCACTTATGCCTATCGTGGTGGCAGTAAGTGGTAGATGCCCTCCACATAATGAATCGGAGCAAACTCATGGCTGTCACCCTCCCCGCAGCTGAACCGGCGCGAGGTCGACGACCGCCGCCGCGGCGCCGCGGCCCGACGCCAAGGACACCCGTGGTGGACGCTGGCCGCCGCCTGCGTCGGGGTCATCATGGTGGGCCTCGACGCCTCCGTCGTGGCCATCGCCAACCCGCGCATCGCCGCCGACCTGCACGCGTCGCTGCCCGACCTGCAGTGGATCACCGATGCCTACATGCTCGCGCTGGCGTCGCTGCTGATCTTCGGCGGCAACCTCGGCGACCGGTACGGCCGCCGGTTGCTGTTCTTCATCGGCGTCGCCGGATTCGCCGCGACGTCGGTGGGCATCGGGCTGGTCGGCACGGTCGGCGGGGTCATCACCTTGCGGGCCCTGCAAGGTGTGTTCGGCGCGCTGCTGATGCCGAGCACGCTGGCGATCGTGCGCGCCGCGTTCCCGCGCGACAAGCTGAACACCGCAGTCGGGCATCTGGGCCGGCGCATCGGGTGTCTCCATCGCCGCCGGCCCGATCGTCGGCGGACTGCTGGTCGAGCACGTCAACTGGCAGTCGGTGTTCTACATCAACGCGCCCATCGGGGTTGCCGCGCTGCTGCTCGGCGCGCTGGCCGTCGTCGAGACCCGCAGCGCCGGCGAGCGACCCCTCGACATTCCCGGCATCGCCACGCTGTCCGGCGGGCTGTTCCTGATCGTGTTCGGCCTGATCAAAGCGCAGAACTGGGGCTGGCTGGCCGGTCGCACGCTGACGTTCCTGCTGCTCGGCCTTGCCGTGCTCGCGGTTTTCGTCCTGATCGAGTTGCGCTCCGCCGCGCCGCTGCTGCCGATGCGGCTGTTCGCGAACCGGTCGCTGTCGGTGGGCACCGCAGTGGTCGTCGTCAACTTCTTCGCGTTGTTCGGCGCGGTGTTCTTCATGTCGCTGTATCTGCAGAACGTGCACGGCTTCAGCCCGGTCACCACCGGCGTCCGGACGCTGCCGCTGAGCGTGGCGTTGATGGTGACAGCACCGCTCAGCGCAGTGTTGACCAACAATTCGGGCCGCGCCCGGCCATGGTGATCGGGTTGGCGGCCGTCGCCGCCGGGCTGACCGTGTTGGCCTTCCTGCACGCCGACTCCGGCTACGAGGCCCTGTGGCCGCCGTTCGTGCTGCTCGGCGCCGGCATCGGGCTGGTGATCACCGCAAGCCTCGACGCGATCGTCGGCAATGCCGAGGTCGACGACGCCGGGGTGGCCGGCGGTCTGCAGTCCACCGCGCTGCAACTCGGCGGGGTGCTCGGCACCACGATCCTGGGTTCGGTGGTGTCCAGCCGGGTCGGCTCGGTGCTCGTCGACCGGCTGACTTCCGCCGGCACCCCTGCCCCGCTGGCCGGCAAGCTGGCCGCCGCCAAGGAACTGGTGGCCCAGGGCCTGGCGCCCACATCCCGACGGCACCGGGCATGCCGGCTGCGCTGGCGCGGGCGGTGACGCAGGGCAGCCACGACGCCTTCATGGCCGGGCTGCACACGTCGATGGTCGTCGCCGCAGGCGCCGCCGCGCGCCGGGGCGGTGCTGGCCCTGCTGGTGCGACGTTCCTGACCGCTGAACTACCGGCCGAGCAGGCTTGCCAACCGGGTCGCCAGGGTGTCCCAACGCCACTGTGTGCTCACCCAGTCCCGCCCGGCCGCGCCCATCGACGCGGCGCGGTCCGGGTGGGCAAGCAGGTCGACGACCGCGTCGGTGACCGAATCCACCGAGCGGCCGTCGACCACAACGCCGGTGTGGTTGTGCCGCACGGTTTCCGGCGCACCGCCGGAGCGGCCGGCCACCACCGGAACCCCGGTGGCGGAGGCCTCCAGGAACACGATGCCCAGACCTTCCACGTCGAGCCCGGCGCCGCGGGTGCGACACGGCATCGCGAACACATCGGCGAGCGTGTAGTACGCCGGCAGCTCGGCGGCCGGTACACCGCCCAGGAACGTGACGTGGTCGACGACACCGCAGCGCTGGGCCAGTCGGCGCAGCGCCGTCAGGTGGGGGCCGCCGCCGACGATGACCAGCGTGGCGCCGGCTACCCGGCGCCGTATCGACGGCATGGCCCGGATCAGCATGTCCTGACCCTTGCGCGGTACCAGCCGCGACACGCACAGCACGACCGGCCGCTGGCCCATGCGGTAGCGGGCCCGCAGCTCGGCTCGGGCGGCCGGGTCGGGACGGAACCGATCGGTGTCCACTCCGGGCGGCAGGTGCTCCAGTGCCGCCGCCGGCCCGAAAGCCGACGCGAAGCGGCCCCGGGTGTAGCGGCTGACGAAGGTGACCACGTCCGTGCTGTCGCCGATACGACGCAGCACCGACCGCGCCACCGGCAGCATCGACCAGCCCACTTCGTGGCCGTGCGTGCTGGCCAGCACCCGCGCTGCCCCGGCCCGCCGGGCGCGCGGCGCCAGCAACGCCAGCGGCGCAGCCGCCCCGAACCACACGGTGTCGATGCCGTGTTCACCGATCAGCCGGCGCATCCTGGCATCGACACCCGGCTCTGGCAGCATCAGGGTGCCGGGGTGGCGCACCACGTGATAGCCGGTGGCCTGTGCGTCGAAGATCTCAGCACCCTTCCACTGCGGCGCGTACACGGTCACCGGATGTGACCCGCTGGCCGCGAGCCGGGCGACGAATTCGCCCAGGTAGGACTGGATGCCGCCGGGCCGTGGCGGGAAGTCGTTCGTGACGAGGAGGACCCGGGACACCCGGGTAACCTACCGTGTCAGCCACTGCCGCCAGCGTGCGACGACGTCGCGTGTGTCAGCGCCCAGGACCTCTTGGACGGCGACTGACATGTCGGTGTGCCCCTCCCCGCAGGCCACCTGGTACAGCCGGCGCAACGTTGCGGCGCCGTCGGTGTCGGCGACGAAGCGGGCGAACCACCACGCCCGGTCGTAGGCCAGTGCGCGCTGCGCACCAGGTGTGTCCAAGTCGGCGTCGGCGGGCAGCGCCGTGGGCAGTTGGGTGATGTAGGGCAGCGCGGTCCGCGGGCGAGCGACGAAGTCGGCCACTCCTTCGGTCAGCCAGCGGGGCGCGTCCAGGGCGGTGCCGGAGCGCGCTGCATAGTGAAACAGCTCGTGTGTCAAGACGATCTGAAACGACCGCTCGCTCATCTTGACCGCTGCCGGGGCGAACACGATGCGCTGGTTGACCGCGATGCGGCGGGCGGGATCTACCCGGTCGGCGACCGCCACCGCGGCGATGTCGGCCCACTGCGCGGGCGTCCCGCCGCCCGCCTCGGCGCGGAACTGGCTGTCCGAGCCGGTGGCCACCACCGAGACGGTGCGCGGCCAGTCGGTGCCCCAGAAACTGTTCACCGCGTCGACCGCCGGGCCGATGTCGGTTGCCACCCGAGCCAGCAGTCGCCGGCCGCCGGGACCGCCCAAGTCGACCATCCTGACGGTGCGACCGGCGACGACGACCGGCGCAACATCGTCGGCCGAGTGCCCGGGGGGAGCTGACGCGCGGGTTGCGACCGTCGCAGCGGCGATCAGTTCGCCTGCGAACACCACCGCCAGCAGTACCGGCACCCACCGGCGCCGAGCGAAGCGGAGATCAGTACCGGCGGGCGTTGTAGATCGGGCCCGAGGAACCCATCGGCACTACTCGCACTGGCTGACCGAAGGTGGAGGAATGGATCATCAGCCCGTCGCCGACGTAGATGCCGGCGTGCGATGCGTCTGAGTAGAAGGTCAGCACGTCGCCGGGCTGCAGGTCGGACAACGCCACCGGCTGCCCGCCGTGGGCCAGCGCCTGGCTGGAGTGCGGCAGCGCGACGCCGGCTTGCTGAAACGCCCACATCACCAGTCCCGAGCAGTCAAATCCGCCGGGGGCGGCGCCGCCCCACACGTAGGGCGAACCGACTTGGGTCAGTGCGGCTTGCACGGCGGTGACGCCCTGGCCGCTGCCGTCACCACCACCACCGGGTGCTGCCCCCGGGAAATCAGGCGCAATGGCCTCCGGCGGCACCGGCGAGCCGCCCAAACCTCCCGGCCCGGGCACCAGAGCCGCCGGTGCGGGCCCCAGAGCGGCAACGGCCTCCGCGGGGGGCGGCGGACCCGGATCGGCCAGCGCGGTGCGCTGGGTCGGTGTCAGCGCCGTGTACTGCGACTTCACCACGGCGATCTGCAACTGCAGTTGGCTCTGCTTGGCCTGCAGACTGGCCCGCAGCGCGGCCGCCTGCTCGGCGGCGGTCCGGGCGTCCGCGGCAGACTTGGCCGACGCCTGCTCAGATTTCGTCGTCTGATCCTGAGCGACGCGGAAGTCGGCCATCTGCGTCTTGATGTCACTGGCGATGACGCGCTGCACGGCCAGCTTGCCGATGAGCTGTTGCGGTGATTCGGCGGAAAGGATCGCATTCATGCCGTCAGTGCGGCCGCCCATGTACATCGCCGCGGCGAATCGGTTGACAGCGGCCTGGAAGGTGGCCAACCGTGTCCTGGCCGCGTCCAGCGCGGCTTGGTCATCGGCGTGCTTCTTCTCCGCCGCATGCATCGATGTCAGCTTGTGGCCAAGGTCCAGCTGAGCGCTGTGCATCGCCTCAGTGGTCTGCTCGGCTTGCCGGGAGAGTTCGTTGAGCTTCGCCAGCGCGTCACCCGACGGATCGGCGGAGACCGGTGAGCCCAATGCGCCGGCGAGGGCAAGGCAACCTGCCATCACCCCGACGGCGAAAACCTGGAAACGACGATAAGTCTTCAACGTACGTCTCGTGCGCAGTCTGCCGTCAAACCTTGACCCCAAGATCTCGTGTCCTCTGAACCCGTAGACGAATTTGTCGCAATTGCTCTAGGTCTCAGACAGGTTACGAAACGGCATCGGCAATGTCCAACTGCGAAACATTAAGAAATCCCGAAGATTTGACGGCTGTCGAACGTCAAGCCACCCCGGGTGTCTGCCGGTGGATCGGCACCAGACGCAGCCGCGGGGCCATGCCGGCGTCGGCCAGAGTCTCCAGCGCCGCACGCTCGTCGTCGAACAAAGTCGTTGGCACACCCAGCAATACGCTGACAACGCAGTCGCTGCACGCGGGCCCGCGTACCGCGCAGTCGTCGCAGTCGATCACCACCGGTCCGGTCGGGTCCCGGCGCGAGCAGGCTTCATCGCCGCTGTCTGACGTGTTGTTTTGGGTCATCTGCGGGCCCTTTCAGTGCTGTCGAACCGTCTACCCGCACGCTAACCCACCCGACCGACAAGTCTTCGGCGCCTGCGGCGCGACGCCGGACGCGACGCCGGACGCGGCGTGGGAACCGGCGCCTGTCGGTACGAGTGCTTAACGTGCCGACCGTGGGCGTGACCGGTGCGACGCAGCTCAGCTTCGACGGGACGGAACCGACGTTCGAGGTGTCGTTGCGGGACACCACGTTCATGGTGGTCGACTTGGAGACCACCGGTGGACGGATGACGGCTGCGCCCGGCTCAACCCCCGACGCGATCACCGAAATCGGCGCGGTCAAGGTGCGCGGCGGCGCAGTGCTCGGCGAGTTCGCCACTCTGGTCGATCCGCAGCGCAGCATCCCACCGCAGATCGTGCGGCTCACCGGGATCACCACCGCGATGGTGTGCGACGCGCCGACCATCGACGCGGTGCTGCCGATGTTCCTCGATTTCGCCCACGACTGCGTGTGGGTGGCCCACAACGCCCGTTTCGACACCGGGTTTTTGCGCGCGGCGGCGCAGCGCTGCCAGCTCCCCTGGCCGCGTCCGCAGGTCCTGTGCACCGTCGCGCTGGCTCGCCGGGTGCTCAGCCGGGAAGAAGCTCCCAGCGTGCGCCTGGCTGAGCTCGCCCGGCTGTTCGCGGTGACCACCCAGCCCACCCACCGCGCCCTCGACGACGCCCGTGCGACCGTCGACGTGCTGCACGCGCTCATCGAGCGGGTGGGCAACCAGGGCGTGCACACCTACACCGACCTGCGCGCCTACCTGCCGGGCGTGACGGCAGCTCAACGGAGCAAACGGGGACTGGCCGAGCACCTGCCGCGCCGGCCGGGGGTCTACCTGTTCCGCGGCCCGGGCGGTGAGGTGCTCTACGTCGGCACGGCGGTCGACCTGCGTCGTCGGGTCGCTCAATACTTCAACGGCAGCGACCAGCGCACCCGCATGAAAGAGATGGTCGGACTGGCCGAAGCCGTCGACCATGTGGAATGCGCCCATGCTTTGGAAGCCGGTGTCCGCGAGCTGCGAATGTTGGCCGCCCACGCTCCGCCCTACAATCGCCGGTCGCGGTTCCCGCACCGGTGGTGGTGGGTGGTGCTCACCGACGAAGCGTTTCCGCGCTTCTCGGTGGTGCGCGCCCCGCGCCACGAGCGGGCCGTCGGCCCGTTCCGCTCCCGCGCCGACGCCGCTGATACCGCTGACCTGCTGGCCCGGTTCACCGGTGTGCGAACCTGCACGGCCCGGCTCGCGCGATCCGCGCTACATGGTCCAACCTGCCCGCAACGCGAAGTGGCGCCCTGTCCTGCCGGCCGCGGAATCCCCGCCGCGCTGTACGCACCGGCGGCGCAGCGCGCCGCAGAGCTGATCGACGGCGTCGACAACAGCCCGCTGGCGGCGGCGGTGCAGCAGGTCAGCGCATTGTCTGAACGGGCCCGCTACGAAAGTGCGGCCCGGCTGCGCGACCACACCGCAACGGCCGTTGACGTGCTGTGGCGCGGCCAGCGCCTGCGGGCGCTGGCCGCGCTGCCCGAGTTGGTGGCCGCCGCGCCGGACGGCGCCGGCGGCTGGCAGCTGGCCGTCGTCCGCCACGGCCAACTTGCCGCCGCCGGCATTGCGCGACGCGGCGTGCCGCCGATGCCGGTCGTCGACATGCTGTGCGCCGGTGCGCAGGTCGTCATGGCGGCGCCGGCGCCGCTCGGCGGCGCACTGGTCGAGGAGACCGCGCTGATCGCCCGATGGCTGGCCGCCCCCGGTGTTCGCGTCGTGCGCGCCCGCGGCGGCGGCGATGCAGAGCGAAGCGATGAGGAGGAGCGCCGCCAACCCACGGTGGGCTGGGCGTCACCGCTGCGGTCGGCCGGACCATGGTCCGAATGGGCTACGTCGGCGCGCTCGGCGCGGCTGGCCGCCGAACAGGCAGTGCGGGAATGGGATTCAGAGCTGTTGGGTGAACCGCACCCATCGCGCGAGCAGCTGTTCGGCCGCTCCGTTGTCGATCGCCTCGGCGGCCCGCCGCAGTCCGTCCTCCCAAGCGGGCAGCCACTCGGCGCTGCTGGATAGCCCGGCGTGCGCCACCAAGGCGCCGGCGGCGTTGAGCACCACCGCGTCGCGAACCGCGCCTTCGGTACCGGCGAACACTGAGCGAGCCTCGGCCGCGTTGGCTTCGGCATCCCCGCCCTGCAGTTCAGACAGCTTGGCCCGCGCAAAACCGAAGCCGGCCGGATCGAAGGTCAGCTTGTCGACCGTGCCGGCCTGCACCCGCCAGATTGTGCTCGTCGTCGTGGTGGTCAGCTCGTCCAGCCCGTCGTCGCCGTGCACCACCAGCACGCTGGACCGGCGCCCGGCGAACACCGCGGCCATCACCTCGGCAAGGTCAGCGAATGCGCAGCCGATCAGCCCGGCACGCGGCCGGCCCGGATTGGTCAGCGGTCCCAGCAGGTTGAACACCGTCGCGACTCCGATCTCGCGTCGCGGCGCCGACGCATGCCGGTAAGAGGGGTGGAACCGCGGTGCGAAGCAGAACCCGATACCGATTTCGGCGACGCTGCGCGCCACCTGGTCGGGGTCGAGGTCGATGCGCACTCCGAGCGCCTCGAGGGTGTCGGCGCCACCGGAGAGCGACGACGCCGCCCGGTTGCCGTGTTTGACCACCGGGATGCCCGCGGCCGCCACGACGATCGCCGCCATCGTGGACAGGTTGACGGTGTTGGCGCCGTCCCCGCCGGTGCCGACGATGTCGACGGCTTCAGCGCCCCGTGCGGCCAGGTGTTCGGTGGACAGTCGGTGCCCGCGGCGCAGCATGACGTCGGCCAGCTCGCCGACCTCGGCTGCGGTCGGGACCTTCATCCGCATGGCGACTCCGAACGCCGCGATCTGCGCCGGCGTCGCCGCGCCGTTCATGACCTGCTCCATGGCCCAACCCGCCTGGCCCTGCTCCAGGTCGAGCCCGGCCGTCAACCGGCCCAGGATCAGCGGCCACGACGCAGATGCAAGGCCCACCCGCCGATGGTCCCACGCCCCCGGCACCGCCGGTGCGAAGCGGCTGCCGCCGCCGCCGGCAGCCGCGGCACTTTCGGGTGAAACAATTTGGCGCCCCGGGTGGAGATCATCAACTACAAAGCGTCATACTTGCGGGGTGACCAGCGCTGTGGGGACCTCGGGTACTGCGATCACCTCGCGGGTGCATTCGCTGAACCGGCCCAACATGGTCAGTGTCGGCACCATCGTCTGGCTGTCCAGCGAACTGATGTTCTTCGCCGGCCTGTTCGCCTTCTACTTCACCGCGCGCGCCCAGGCGGCCGGTGTCTGGCCGCCGCCGCCGACCGAATTGAACCTCTACCAAGCCGTTCCGGTGACGCTGGTGCTGATCGCCTCGTCGTTCACCTGCCAGATGGGCGTGTTCGCCGCCGAACGCGGCGACGTGTTCGGGCTGCGCCGCTGGTACGTGGTGACCTTCTTGATGGGGCTGTTCTTCGTGCTCGGCCAGGGCTATGAGTACTACCACCTCGTCAGCCACGGCACCACGATCCCGGGCAGCTCGTACGGCACGGTGTTCTACCTGGCCACCGGCTTCCACGGGCTGCACGTCACCGGCGGGCTGATCGCCTTCATCTTCCTGCTGGCGCGCACCACGATGAGCAAGTTCACACCTGCTCAGGCCACCGCCAGCATCGTCGTGTCCTACTACTGGCATTTCGTCGACATCGTGTGGATCGCGCTGTTCGCCACGATCTACTTCATTCGATAGCAGCGCAACGAACAGGAGAACTCAGTTGAAGCTGAGGTCGAACCGCCGGGCCGATTCGGACGGTTCCTCACCGGAGGATGCGCGTCCGCCGAGGCGCCGCTTGAGCGAGCGCTCCCGCCGGCGTCTGCGGCGCCGGTTGTCCGGTGGACTGCTGCTGGTGGTGGGGCTGACGGTTGCGGGTGGGCTGGCTGCCGTGCTGACCCCGAAGCCGCAGGTGGCGGTGGCCGATGAATCGCAGTCGGCGTTGCTGCGGACCGGCAGGCAGCTCTTTGAGAGCGGCTGCATCACTTGCCATGGGGCGAACCTGCAGGGCGTTGAGGACCGCGGCCCCGGCCTCGTTGGCGTTGGTGAGGCGGCCGTCTACTTCCAGGTGTCCACCGGACGTATGCCCGCCGTCCGCGGCGAAGCTCAAGCGCCTCGCAAGCCGCCGGTTTTCGACCCGGATCAGGTCGAAGCGCTGGCCGCGTACGTGCAGGCCAACGGTGGCGGCCCGACGGTGGTCCGCGATTCCGACGGCAGCATCGCCCAGCGCTCACTGCGCGGCAACGACGTCGGCCGCGGCGGCGATTTGTTCCGGCTCAACTGCTCGTCCTGCCACAACTTCACCGGGCGCGGAGGAGCGCTGTCGTCGGGCAAGTACGCACCCGCTCTGGACCCCCCGACCGAGGCGCAGATCCTGGCCGCGATGCTGACGGGGCCGCAGAGTATGCCGAAGTTCTCCGACCGTCAGCTCTCGCTGGAGGAGAAGAAGGACATCATCGCCTACGTCAAGACCGTCACCGAGGAGCACCAGCCCGGTGGCTACGGCCTGGGCGGATTCGGCCCGGCCCCGGAGGGCATGGCGGCCTGGATCATCGGCATGGTCGCCATCATCGGCGCCGCGGTGTGGATCGGGGCTCGCACGTGAGCTGCGCGGAAGCCCAGCCGGGATCGAGCGAAGCGATGAGGAGTGGCGCAAATGAGGCCCGCCGGCGACAAGATCCCGGCGGAGCCGGGATTGAGGAGTGGCGCAAATGAGTGACGTCAGCGACCCGGTCGGCGCCGACACCGACGCCGCCTCGGGTTCCACCCAGCCCAGCGAGGCGGAGCTCAACGCCATGTCGCGCGAAGAGCTCGTCGAGCTGGGCGGCCGCCTGGACGGTGTGGAGATCGTCTACAAAGAGTCCCGGTGGCCCGTCGAAGGCACCCGCGCCGAGAAACGCGCCGAGCGGCAGGTGGCGCTGTGGCTGCTGCTCGGTGGTTTCTTCGGGGTGGCGTTGCTGCTGGTGTTCGCGTTCTGGCCGTGGGAGTACACGCCGACGGAAGCCGACGGCAGCTTCCTTTATGCGATGACGACACCGCTCTACGGGCTCACCTTCGGGCTGTCCATCCTCTCGGTGGCCATCGGGGCGGTGCTGTATCAAAAGAAGTTCATTCCCGAGGAGATCTCGATTCAGGAGCGGCACGACGGCCGGTCGCCGGCGATCCACCGCAAAACCGTGGTCGCCAACCTGACCGACGCCCTGGAGGGCTCGACGGTCCGCCGGCGCAAACTGATCGGATTGTCGCTGGGCATCGGCTTGGGTGCGTTCGGCCTGAGCTCGCTGGTCGCGTTCGTCGGCGGCCTCGTCAAGAACCCGTGGAAACCGGTCGTCCGGACAGCCACCGGCAACAAGGCGGTGCTGTGGACGTCGGGCTGGACCCCGCAGTATCCCGGCGAGACGATTTACCTGGGCAATGCCACCGGCCAAAGCGGCGGCTCGCCGTTCGTCAAAATCCGCCCGGAAGACATGGACTCCGGCGGCATGATGACAGTCTTTCCCTGGCGGGAGTCCGATGGCGACGGCACCACCGCGGAGTCGAGGGAACGGTTGTCGGCCACCATGATGGGCGTCCGCAATCCGGTGATGCTCATCCGCGTGCGCCCGAACGACGTCTCCAAGGTCGTCAAGCGTAAGGGCCAGGAGAGCTTCAACTTCGGCGAGTTCTTCGCCTACACCAAGGTGTGCTCTCACTTAGGTTGTCCCGCATCGCTTTACGAGCAGCAGTCTTATCGGATCCTCTGCCCTTGCCACCAGTCGCAGTTCGACGCGCTCGAGTACGCCAAACCGATTTTCGGTCCGGCCGCCCGAGCGCTGGCGCAACTGCCGCTGACCATCGACAATGACGGATACCTGGTCGCCAATGGCGACTTCATCGAACCTGTTGGGCCGGCGTTTTGGGAGCGTACGACATGAGTCCGAATCTGAGTCCGCCGAAGCTCGACGTCGGCGCGGTACTGACCCAACAGGGTGACGACATCGATTCGCGTTATCACCCGTCGGCCGCAGTGCGCCGGCAACTGAACAAGGTGTTCCCGACGCACTGGTCGTTCCTGCTCGGCGAAATCGCGTTGTACAGCTTCATCGTGTTGCTGCTCTCCGGGGTCTACTTGACCCTGTTCTTCGACCCGTCGATGGCCGAGGTGACCTACAACGGCGTCTATCCAACCGCTGCGCGGCGTGGAGATGTCCAAGGCCTACGAATCGGCGTTGAACATCTCCTTCGAGGTGCGCGGCGGCTTGTTCGTGCGTCAAATGCATCACTGGGCGGCACTGCTGTTCGCCGCAGCGATCATGGTGCATCTGGCCCGAATCTTTTTCACCGGAGCGTTCCGCCGTCCCCGCGAGGCCAACTGGTTGATCGGGGCGCTGCTGTTGATCTTGGCGATGTTCGAGGGCTATTTCGGCTACTCCCTGCCCGACGACTTGCTGTCCGGGACCGGTATTCGGGCCGCGTTGTCGTCGATCACGTTGGGCATGCCCGTGATCGGCACCTGGTTGCACTGGGCGCTCTTCGGCGGCGACTTCCCGTGCGGTGGTGTCGGATACAACTGTGCTGAGGGCGGCTTTCTCATTCCGCGGCTGTACGGCATTCACATCCTGCTGTTCCCGGGAATCATGCTGGCGCTGATCGGGGCCCATCTGGCGCTGGTGTGGTTCCAGAAGCACACCCAGTTCCCCGGGCCCGGGCGCACCGAGACCAACGTCGTCGGAGTGCGGGTGATGCCGGTGTTCGCCGTGAAATCCGGCGCGTTCTTCGCGGTGACGCTTGCGGTCTGCGGGCTGATGGGCGGGTTGTTGCAGATCAACCCGATTTGGAGCCTGGGGCCCTACAAGCCGTCCCAGATTTCGGCCGGCTCACAGCCGGACTTCTACATGATGTGGACCGACGGCCTGATCCGGCTGTTCCCGCCGTGGGAGCTCTACTTCTTTCACCACACCGTCCCCGCAGCGGTGTGGGTCGCCCTCCTCATGGGCGTGATCCTCGGACTGCTGACGGTCTATCCGTTCCTCGAAAAGAGGTTCACCGGCGACAACGCTCACCACAACTTGCTGCAACGGCCGCGCGACGCCCCGGTGCGCACCGCGGTCGGGTCGATGGCGATCGCCTTCTACATGGTGCTGACCCTGAGCGCGTGCAACGACATCCTCGCGTACAAGTTCCACATCTCGCTGAACGCCACCACGTGGATCGGGCGGATCGGCATGGTGGTGCTGCCGCCGCTGGTGTACTTCGTGGCCTATCGGTGGTGTGTCGGTTTGCAGCGCAGCGACCGCTCGGTGCTCGAACACGGCATCGAGACCGGCATCATCAAACGCCTACCGCACGGCGCCTACATCGAGTTGCATCAGCCGCTCGGCCCGGTCGACGAGCATGGTCACCCGCTGCCGCTGGAGTACCAAGGTGCACCGGTGCCCAGCAAGATGAACCGGCTCGGCTCGGCCGGCTCCCCCGGCTCGGGCAGCCTGTTGCGCGCCGACCCGATGAGCGAGGACGCCGCACTGCGTCAGGCCGCCCACAGCGGTGAACAGCGTGCGATGACCGCGCTGAAAGAACAGCAGGGCCGGCGCAACGGCTCGGGCAATGGCTCTGGCAATGGCTCGGGTAACGGCCACCACAACGGTTCGGCTAACGGGTCGAGCAACGGCTCGAAGTAACGGCCACTAGCCCGCACTGGTTCGGCGCCGAGGTTCACTCGAACGACGTGCCGGCGCCGAGCATGCGGCGCATCTGCCGGTCGTGCCACCACACGAGTACCGGCATGGCCACAGTGACCGCGCCGGCCAAGCCGTAGCCCGTCCACGCCCAGCCGTTGTGGCCGATCGCCATCAGGTAGGTGGCCACCGCGACGAAGATCAGCGCGCCGCCCATCACGGCAAGCAACGTCACGGCGCCCCGCAGCCAGATGCGGTCGAGCTCCTCGTGCGACAGCGCGGCCGATTCTGTCGTGGGCGCCTGCTCGAGGCCCGAGGCAGCCGTCGCCCCGGATACACCGAGTTCGCTCACCGGCCTAGTCCGTGCGGCGTACCGGCGTGCCGGCCGGCCGGATAGCGGACCTGGCCTGACTGATGTGCCGGGCACGCAGCAGCACCGGGATGGCGCCGGCGATGACCAGCGCAGAGACGATGATGACGGCGTACAGCGATGCAGGTGTGTGCTGGCTGCCGGCCGACTTGTTGAAGCCTCGGCCCAGGTCCGTCAAGGCCACCACGGCTGCCACGCTCACGCCGACCAGGACCAGCCAGATCGCAGCGCACGTGCCGATCAGGATCCGGTCGGTGGCCAGCGGCGACACGATCGGCCAGCCGTGCCGGTCGGTAGAGAACCTGTCGGACATCAGCAGCTCGTCTGCGGTGTGTTGGCGGCGTTCGAACTGAGCACAGTCCCGTCGCTGGTGGTGATGGAGCAGTTCAGCCGGCTGAGCCGGAAAAGACTGGACGCCTCGACCGACCCGACCTCAGACTGGGAAATCGGCGTGACCGTGATCGACCACGGGATGTAGACGTTGTGCTGAGTGCGTCGGCGTCCGCTGGCGTCCACGTAGGTCACCGTGATGATGTCACCGGGCGCCTTGGTGCCGGTCACCGAGTAGGTGACCTGACGGGGTCCGGCCGGTGTGGTCGAGGTGGGCGGTGGCGGCGCAGCCGAGCTGCTGGCCGGCAGCGGCGGCGGCGGGGGTGCCTCGGTGGTCGCAGGCGGCTCCGGCGCGGGCGGCGGGGCTTCGCTGGTCGGTGGCGGAGGTGGCGGAGGTGGCGGAGGTTCGCTGCTCGGCGGTGGTGGGCGGCGGCGGGGTAGTGACGATGATCTCGTCCTGAAAAGGCGGCGACGACGGCGCGGCGGTCTGCGGAGTGGCCAGCTTGTTGGTGTCGGTGCGCGCGAACAGCAGCGAGACCGAAACGACCAGGGCGATCGCCGCGAGGATCGCGGCGACGCCGACCACCCACGGCCAACGCGGAGCCCCGCCGTCGGCTGCGTCGTCGTCAGCCGTGTCGTAGCTGTCGTAGTCGTAGAGGTCCAGATCGACCGGCAGGTACGGGCCGCTGCTGAACTGCTCGGACTCCGGGGCCGAGTAGGCCTGGGAGAAGAAGTCGGTTTCGCCGGTGCGGTCGCCGTGGCCCGCCGCCGGATGGTCGGGCTGGCCGGCCGGAAACCCGGGTTCCCTGCCGTCGCCGTGGTCTTCCGAGTCCGCTCCGGGTGGATTCGGCCCGCTCATGTCTGCCTACCTGCTCAATTCCATCATCAGCGCGCTGCGCCGCAGCTGTCCGTCATCTGTGCGCCGAGACGTTCGCCATTGTGCTTCGGCAACCCTACCCAACCCGGCGTTCGCAGAAGGCTCAGGCGATATCCCCACGGATCAACTGATGCCTTGATTGTGACCTTGCTACCGACTGCCCCGACCGCTCAGTGTTTTTCGGGTCCGACGTAGTACTCGAAAACCAGGCCGGCCGACGAGGTGAGGATGAACACCACGCCCACGCCGAGCAGCCACGGCAACCACAGGGCGACGCCCACCGCGGCCACCGCGCCCGACAGCGCGACCAACAGCGGCCACCAGCTGTGCGGGCTGAAGAATCCCAATTCCCCTGCGCCATCGCTGATTTCAGCGCCTTCGTAGTCCTCGGGCCGGGTGTCGAGTCGACGCGCCACGAACCGGAAGAAGGTGGCCACGATCAACGCCATGCCACCGGTGAGCACCAGCGCCGTGGTTCCTGCCCACTCCACCCCGCCGTTGGCGAACACCGCGGTCAGCGCGCCGTACAGCACTGCCACCAGAACGAAGAACGACGCCACGAACTCGAACAGCCTGGCTTCGATGTGCATCGGAGTCCCCTACTTGCTCGCGACCCGGGACAGTTCGCCGCGGCGGGTGTCGAACGGGTGCGTCTTGACCGCGGTCGGCGGTTGGTTGATCGCCTGCAGCGCCTCGGCGTTGGTCTTGCCACCTATCCGTTGCTGCAGGTACGCCTTGAAGTCGTTGGGCGAAACCACCCGCACCTCGAAGTTCATCATGGAGTGGTAAGTCCGCACAGTTCGGCGCACCGGCCGACGAACGCGCCGGTCTGGTTGATGTCGGAGACCTGGAAGACGTTCACCGAATGATTGGCCTGTGGGTGGGGCAGCACGTCGCGCTTGAACAGAAACTCCGGCACCCAGAAGTCATGGATGACGTCGGCCGACGCCAGCTGAAACTCGATACGTTTACCGGTCGGCAGCACCAGAATCGGGATTTCGTTGCTGGTGCCCACCGTCTCGACGGTGTCGAAGTTCAGGTAAGAGCGGTCCTCGATGTTGATGCCGCGGTCCGGACCGGGCAGTTTCTCGCCGTGCTCGTCGACGCCTTCCGGTTTGGACACCATCGCCTGTTTGCGTGCCGCGTCGGCACCGTCGAACCGCAGAGTGCCGTCTTTGAAATTGACTTGCTGGTATCCGAACTTCCAGCCCCACTGAAACGCGGTGACGTCGACGACGACCTCACGGTCGGATCTGAGCTCCAGCAGCTTTTCCTGCACGACGACGGTGAAGTAGAACAGCACTGAGATGATCAGAAACGGTGTGACCGTCAGCACCAGCTCCAGCGGCATGTTGTAGCCGAACTGACGGGGCAGATCGGTGTCGCTGGCCCGCCTGCGGTGAAGCGCCGAAGACCAGAAGATCAGCGCGAAGACGATCACGCCGACCACCAAAGCGGCGAGCACCGATCCGATCCACAATTCCCGGTTGGCCTGCCCGTTGCCGGTGATGCCTTTGGGCCAGCCCAGGGCCACCGCGTCCTGCCAGCCGCACCCGCTCAAGGTGACCGCCGCGACGCCCAGGACGGCGGCCAACAGCACCTGGCGCAAGCGCCGCGGTGAGCACTGCGAACGGCTCGGACCGCACGGTGTCACGGTGGCGCCTCCTGTGTCACGGGCTGGGCTACGGACGTCCCGCAAGCGGAACCAGATCGGCCGGTTCGCTGCAGCAATCGAATACTACGCAGCGTAGACCACCACGGGCTGATCGGTGCGTCCTGGTGGCGAGCGCGCTGGTGGCGGCGCCGCGACCGGCCCGCTTGTTGGGCGCCGCTAGGGCATACTGGGCGCCGATGTGTGGACTGCTGGCCTTGGTGGAAGCGGCGGGCCCAGTCGGCCTCCAGACCCAGCCTGATGTCGCCGACGCTGTGGCCGACGCTTCGCATTTGATGCGCCACCGCGGCCCCGACGAACCGGGCACCTGGGCCGACGGGCCGGTGGTGTTCGGATTCAACCGGTTGTCCATCATCGACATCGCGCATTCGCATCAGCCGTTGCGGTGGGGACCGCCGGAAACCCCGGACCGCTACGTGTTGGTGTTCAACGGCGAGATCTACAACTACATGGAGTTACGCGACGAGCTGGCCGCGGCGCACGGCGCCGTGTTCACCACCGATGGGGACGGTGAACCGATCATCGCCGCCTACCACCACTGGGGCACCGAGGCGCTGAGCCGGCTGCGCGGCATGTTCGCGTTCGCGCTGTGGGACACCGTCGACGGTGAGCTGCTGTGCGCCCGCGACCCGTTCGGCATCAAACCGCTGTTCCTGGCGACCGGGCCCGGAGGCACCGCGGTGGCCAGCGAGAAGAAATGCCTGCTGCAGCTGGCCGACGTGGTGCAGTTCGACCCCGACATCGACGAGCGCGCGGTGCAGCACTACACCGTGCTGCAGTACGTCCCCGAACCCGAGACGCTGCACCGCGGTATCCGCCGGCTGGAATCGGGCTGCTATGCCCGGATCCGCCCCGACCGGCTCGAACCACTGGTCACCCGCTATTTCGTGCCGCGATTCGCCGCGGTGCCGTTCAGCCGCGGCGGTGAGCAGGCACGCTACGACGAGATCACCGCCGTCCTGGAGGATTCGGTCGCCAAGCACATGCGCGCCGACGTGACGGTCGGTGCGTTCCTGTCCGGTGGCATCGACTCCACCGCGATCGCGGCGCTGGCCATCCGCCACAACCAGCGGCTGATCACGTTCACCACCGGCTTCGAACGGGAGGGATTCTCCGAGATCGACGTCGCCGTCGCCTCCGCTGAGGCGATCGGGGCCCGACATGTCGCAAAAGTGGTCAGCCCGTCGGAGTTCGTCGCCGCGCTGCCCGAGATCGTCTGGTACCTCGACGAGCCGGTGGCCGACCCGGCGCTGGTGCCGCTGTTCTTCGTGGCCCGCGAGGCCCGCAAACACGTCAAAGTGGTGCTTTCCGGCGAGGGCGCCGACGAGCTGTTCGGCGGTTACACGATCTACCGGGAACCGTTGTCGCTCAGGCCGTTCAACTACCTCCCTGCGCCGCTGCGCCGTTCGGTGGGCAAGATGTCCAAACCGCTGCCGGAAGGATTGCGCGGCAAGAGCCTGCTGCACCGGGGTTCGCTGACGCTGGAGCAGCGCTACTACGGCAACGCCCGCAGCTTCTCCGACGAGCAGTTGCGGGCGGTGCTGCCCGGCTTCCGCCCGGAGTGGACCCACACCGACGTGACGGCGCCGGTGTACGCCGAATCACTGGGCTGGGACCCGGTGGCCCGCATGCAGCACCTCGACTTGTTCACCTGGTTGCGCGGCGACATCCTGGTCAAGGCGGACAAGATGACGATGGCCAACTCGCTGGAGCTGCGGGTGCCGTTCCTGGATCCGGAGGTGTTCGCCGTCGCCGCGCGCCTGCCGCAGGACGCGAAGATCACCCGCACCACCACCAAGTACGCGCTGCGGCGGGCCCTGGAGCCGATCGTGCCGGCTCATGTGCTCAACCGGCCGAAGTTGGGCTTCCCCGTGCCGATCCGGCACTGGCTGCGGGCCGGCGAGCTGCTCGAGTGGGCATACGCCATGGTCGGCTCGTCAGCGGCGGATCAGTTCGTCGACGTGGGCGCCGTGCGCCGGATGCTCGACGAGCACCGCAGCGGCGTAGCCGATCACAGCCGCCGGCTTTGGACGGTGCTGATCTTCATGCTGTGGCACGCGATCTTCGTCGAGCACAGCGTGGTGCCGCAGATCAGCGAGCCGCACTACCCGGTGCAGCTCTAGCGCGCCCTGCCCCCGGCGCACGCCCCCCGGCGCGCCCCGGCCCCGGCGCGAGCAGACGCAAAAGCTCCGTCCGCCCGGCGTGTCGCGACACTTTTGCGTCTGGTGACCGAATTCAGGTCAGCGCGGTGGCGATCTCCTGCGCGGCGTCGTCGCCGTACGCACCGGCCAGCCGGCTCACCGCGGCGTCGCGGTCCCAATCCCATTCCTGGGTGCCGGTGGATTCCAACACCAGCACCGCGACCAGCGAACCCAGCTGCGCCGAACGTTCCAGGCTCAACCCGGCGCTGCGGCCGGTCAGGAAACCGGCACGGAAGGCGTCACCGACGCCGGTCGGGTCGGTCTGGCTGGTCTCCGGCACGACGTCGACGTGCATGGTGTTGCCGTCGCGGTCGGCGATGTCGACGCCCTTGGCGCCCAATGTCGTCACCCGCAGGTCGACCTGCGCCAACACGTCCGCTTCGGTCCAGCCGGTCTTCGACAGCAGCAGGTCCCACTCGTAGTCGTTGGTGAACAGGTAGGTGGCGCCGTCGATCAGCTTGCGGATCTCGTCGCCGGAGAGCCGGGCCAGCTGCTGAGACGGGTCGGCGGCGAACGCCAACCCGAGCTTGCGGCACTCCTCGGTGTGCAACAGCATCGCTTCGGGATCGTTGGCACCGACGATCACCAAATCCGGCGTGCCGACGGCTGAGACGACGTCGGCGAGCTTGATGTTGCGGGCCTCTGACATCGCGCCGGGGTAGAACGACGCGATCTGCGCCATGTCCTGATCGGTGGTGCAGACGAAGCGGGCGGTGTGGGCGGTGCTGGACACCAGCACGTTGTCGGTGTTGACGCCGTGCGACTGCAGCCATTCGCGGTACTCGCCGAAGTCGTCGCCGACGGCGCCGACCAGCACGGCGTCCCCGCCGAGCACACCGATGGCATAAGCGATGTTCCCCGCGACACCGCCGCGGTGGATCACCAGGTCGTCGACCAGGAAGCTGAGCGAAACTTTCTGCAGGTGGTCGGCGAGCAGTTGTTCGGAGAATCGGCCGGGAAACCGCATCAGATTGTCAGTTGCAATAGAGCCGGTCACCGCGATCGTCACGAAAATCCACCCTTCGTTTCCTAAGTTCAGCTGGCTAGCCTACGCGGCCACAGGTGACCCGTCGCCACGAGAGCAGGCGCTCGCAGGTGCGCTAGCCTTTCGCCTGTCACAGGCGAACCCAAGTGCTGCGACCGATCAGCATGCATCGTCTGAAACCCACGGCAGGAGAACACCAGATGGCCGGTCCGCATTCGAGGAACCACGGTCTGGCCGCCGACGGACCGCCCCACACCGACCCGCACCCATCTGCGCCGCCGCCTACTCAGCCGATTTTCGCCAGCCAGCTCAAAGCCGATGCGGCGGCGTTCTCGGCCGCCTACCCGGGTCAGTTGCCGCCGCCGGTGCAGTACCCGCACAGCAAGCGGCGGCCGCTGATCATCGGTGCCGTCATCGCCCTCGTCCTGGCGGCCGCGATGGTTGCCGCCATCTTGCTGGGATCACCTCAGCACCGGCCCACCGCGGAGGCGAACATGTCGGACGCCACGGCCAAAGCGGCGATTCAGCATTATCTGGCCGCCCTCCAAGACCGCGACATCGACACGATCGCACGAAACATGCTGTGCGGCATGTACGACGCGGTGCGCGACCGCCGGCCCGATCAGGCGTTGGCCAAACTGAGCAGCGACGCGTTTCGCAAGCAGTTCGGCCAAGCCGAAGTGACCTCGATCGACAAGGTCGTGTACCTGTCGCGCTACCAGACGCAGGTGCTGTTCACCATGCAGGTGCACCTGGCGAACGGCGGGTCAGCCCGCCAACCGGTGCAGGGCCTGGCTCAACTGCTGGTGCAGCCGGGCCAGACCCTGGTGTGCTCGTATGTGTTGCGTACCGCGGGCGCCTATTAGCCGCCCATTGGCCGCCGTCAGTTGAAGGAGTCCCCGCACGCGCACGAACCGGTGGCGTTCGGGTTGTCGATCGTGAAGCCCTGCTTCTCGATGGTGTCGACGAAGTCGATGGAGGCGCCCTGAACATAGGGCGCGCTCATCCGGTCCACGGTCAGCGTCACGCCACCGAACTCGGCGGTGAGGTCGCCGTCCAGGGCGCGGTCGTCGAAGAACAAGTTGTACCGCAATCCCGCGCACCCGCCCGGCTGCACCGCGATGCGCAGCGACAGGTCGTCGCGTCCCTCCTGGTCCAGCAGCGACTTCGCCTTCGTAGCGGCGGCCTCCGTCAGGATCACACCGTGGGTCGCGGTGCTCGTCTCGCCTTGAACGGTCATTGCTTCTCCCTACAAGTCTTTGATCGCCCTACGGGCTCTCCCCCGATGCCGGGCCGGCCGGACCGGGTCTGAGCCCACTGACTCAACGGTACCTTGTTGCGCCGCTATTCCCGACCTGCGCGGCCACCTGAGTGGCCAGGCCGGTGAGCTGGTTGGTGGCATCGGACAAGGCCCATTGCACCGAACCGGCGTAGTCGGCGACGGCGTAGGCGGCGACGATGCCGGCGGCCCGCAGCACCTGCTGGTCCAGGCACACCTGACCGGCCAGCACCAGCAGCGGAACCTGTGCCGCGCCCGCCGCGGCGGCCAGCGCGCCGATCACTTTGCCGTGCAGCGACTGGTCGTCGAGCCTGCCTTCGCCGCTGACGACCAGGTCTGCGGCGGCGACGTCGTCGGCCAGGCCGGTGTGTTCGGCGACGATCGTGGCACCGGATTCCCGCCGACCGCCGAGTGCGAGCAGCGCTGCCCCGATTCCGCCGGCGGCCCCCGCGCCGGGCTCGGTGCTGACCTGTCGTCCTGCGGCCGCGTCGAGGTGTTCGGCCCACTCGACGAGGCGGTGTTCCAGCGCCGCCACCGTCGCGGGGTCGGCACCCTTTTGCGGCCCGAACACCCGGGCGGCACCGCATGGGCCCAGCAGCGGGTGATCGACGTCGGTGGCGGCGATCAGCTCGACGCCGGCCAGCCGGCGGCGGGCGACGTTCAGGCCGCCGAGCTCCTCGACCAGCCCGCGCCCGCCGTCGGTGCTCGCCGAGCCGCCCAGCCCGACCACGATCCGGCGGGCACCTGCTTGCAGCGCCGCCGAGATCAGCTGACCCACTCCCCTGCTGTGCGCCGCCAGGGCGGTCTGCGGTGTCGGTGGACCGCCGAGCAGGTGCAGGCCGCAGACTTGCGCGCACTCCAGGTAAGCGGTGTCCGTGGCGGAGTCGAAAACCCAGTCGGCTTGGCTGTTCGGCACGTCACCATCGAGCGGTCCGTAGACCGCCAGCCGGTGCCGCCGGCCGGGCAGCACCGCGACGAAGCCGGGCCCGCCGTCGGACTGCGGCGCGACTATGCAGTGGTCGCGCGGCCGGGCGCGCCGCCAGCCGGCGGCAATCGCCGCTGCAGCCTGCGGCGCTGTCAGGCTGATACCGAAGCTGTCCGGGGCGATCAGCACCCGCAGCGCCGGCCACTGCACGCCGGCCAGCTCAGCTTTCCGGCCGCTATCTGAGCCGCCCACCCGCTCAAGGGTAGGGTCAGCCGCGCAGTAACCTGGCGCGTGTGAAACTGCTGGGCCGCAAGAAGGGCAACATCGAGCTGTCCGACGACGTCCTGGCCGGCGCTGAGGGCGACCTGCCCGACGACGTTGACCGCGATGCCTCCGCAGGCCTCGCCGGCGGCCCCCGGACCACCGCACCGAAAGGGCGGCCGACTCCCAAGCGCAATCGGGCGGGTAAGTCGGTGCGCCGCGGCCCCGTCGCACCCGCCCCGATGACCGCCGCCGAAGCGCGCGCCCGGCGCAAGTCGCTGGCCCGGCCCAAGCTCAGCCGGGAAGAGCGTCGAGCCGAAAGTGCGGTCAGACGGGCGCAGTCGGACCAACGACGCGAGCGGATGATGGCCGGTGACGAAGATTACGTGCTGCCGCGCGACAAGGGTCCGGTCCGCCGATTCGTGCGCGATGTGGTCGACTCGCGCCGCAACGTGCTCGGCCTGTTCCTGCCGTCCACCATGGCGCTGCTGTTCAGCATGTTCGCCGTGCCGCAGCTGCAGCTCTACATGTCCCCGGCCATGCTGGTCCTGATGGGCGTCATGGCGGTCGACGCCGTCCTGTTGGGCCGTAAAGTCGGTAACCTGGTCGACGAGAAGTTTCCCGGCAACACCGAAACCCGCTGGAAGCTGGGCCGTTACGCTGTCGGCCGAGCCTCCCAGCTACGCCGCATGCGCGCCCCGAAGCCACAGGTCAGCCGTGGCAGCCGTGTCACCTAGCAGCCGTCAGACGGTCAGCTGAGCGGCCATGCGGACCTTGGCCCTCGGCGGCATCAGGTCGGGCAAGTCGCAGTGGGCGGAGGCGGCGATCGCCGGGGCGCTGGCTCCGGAGCAGCCGGTGTGCTACGTCGCCACCGGCGCCGCACCGGGTGACGACGGGACCTGGTCGCAGCGGGTGGCCGAGCATCGCCGGCGCCGGCCCGCACACTGGTCGACGGTGGAGACCGTGGAGCTGGCCCCGCAGCTGCGGCAGCAAGCCGACACCCCGACGCTGGTCGACGACATCGGCGGCTGGTTGACCGCGATCCTGGACCGCCGCGACGGCTGGCAAGGCGGATCGGTGACCGGCGACGTCGACGAGCTGATGGACGCGGTTGCCGCATTCCGGGGGCCGCTGGTGCTGGTCAGCCCGGAAGTGGGGCTGACGGTGGTGCCGGCGACGGCGGCGGGCCGCCGATTCGCCGACGAGCTGGGCATGCTGAATCAGCGGTTGGCCGGGCTGTCCGAGCAGGTGGTGCTGGTGGTAGCCGGACAGCCGTTGTCGATCAAGCCGGGCAGTCGCTGATGGTTCATGCCCCGGTGCCACCACCCGACGCCGACGCCGCCGCGGCGGCGCGTGCCCGACAAGACACGCTCACCAAGCCCGCGGGTGCGCTGGGCCGGCTCGAGGAGTTGTCGGTCTGGATTGCCGCATGCCAAGGACGTTGTCCGGCAACACCTTTCAAGCGAGCCCGGGTGGTGGTGTTCGCGGGTGACCACGGTGTCACCGAGCGCGGGGTGTCGGCCTACCCGGCGGCGGTCACCGCGCAGATGGTGGCCAACATCGACGCCGGCGGCGCTGCGATCAACGCCCTCGCCGGTGTCGCCGGCGCGACGGTGCGGGTAGCGGACCTGGCCGTCGACGTCGAGGTGGTGTCCGAGCGGATCGGTGCGCACAAGGTGCGGCGGGGCAGCGGTGACATCACAGTCGAGGACGCGCTTTCCGAAGCGGAGGTCCAAGCCGCCATCGATGCCGGTCGGCGGATCGCCGACGAGGAGGTCGACGCCGGTGCCGACATCCTCATCGCCGGTGACCTGGGCATCGGAAATACCACGGCCGCAACGGTGTTGGTCGCCGCGCTGACTGACACCGAGCCGGTGGCGGCGGTCGGCTACGGCACCGGTGTCGACGACGCCGGCTGGGCGCGCAAGACGGCTGCCGTGCGCGACGCGCTCTACCGGGTCAGCGACCGGCGATCAGATCCGGTGGCGTTGCTGCGCGGCTGCGGCGGAGCGGATCTGGCGGCGATGGCTGGTTTCTGCGCGCAGGCCGCCACGCGCCGCACACCGCTGCTGCTCGACGGCCTGGCGGTGACGGCGGCTGCGCTGGTCGCCGAGCAGTTGGCGCCCGGCGCACGGCAGTGGTGGCAGGCCGGTCACCGCTCCCCCGAGCCGGCGCACGGGCTGGCGCTGGCGGCACTGCAGTTGGAGCCCATCCTCGATCTGCGCATGCGGTTGGGTGAGGGCACCGGCGCCGCGGTGGCGCTGCCGGTGTTGCGCGCGGCCGTCGCCGCACTGTCGGAGATGTCCACCTTCTGTTCAGCCGGGGTCGCCACCCGGTCGGATGACTGACGGGTCCGCGTGTTCCGGTCGCTCGCATCGGCATTCGCCTTCGGTACCGTACTGCCCGGTGTCGATACGACTCGGCCGCTGAGCCGGGGCACGGTGACCGCGCTGCCCGTGGTCGGGATTGCGCTGGGCGCGCTGGCCGCCGCGGTTACCCGCGGCGGTGCGGTCGCGTTCGGCTCGGCTGAGCCGCTGGCGGGACTGCTGGCGGTGACGGCACTGTTGGCCGCGACGCGGGGTCTGCATATCGACGGGCTGGCCGACACCGCGGACGGGCTGGGCTGCTACGGGCCCGCGGCCCGAGCGCTGGCGGTGATGCGCGACGGTTCGACCGGACCGTTCGGGGTGGTGGCCGTCGTGTTGGCGATCGTCGCACAGGGGCTGGCTTTTCCGGCGTTGAGCGTCGTAGCGATCGTCACCGCGTTGTGCGCCGGCCGGGTAGCCGCAGTGCTGGCCTGCCGCCGGTCGCTGCCGGCGGCCGAAGGCAGCAGCCTGGGCGCTCGAGTCGCGGGCAGCCAACCGGCAGCGGCAGTGATCGCGTGGCTGGTGGTGCTCACCGCGGCGTCGGTGTGGGCGGGCCCGCGGCTGTGGCAGGGGCCGGTGGCGGTGCTGGCCGCCGTCGGGTGCGGCGCCCTGCTGGTGCGGCACTGTGTGCGCCGCTTCGGCGGCATCACCGGCGACGTCCTGGGTGCCGCGATCGAAGTCACCACGACGACGGCTGCGGTGCTGCTGGTAGCGCTGACCAGACTCTGAAGGCCGCTCAGTTCAGCCGTGCCATCCAGTCGTGGGTATCGGCGAAGGTGCCGCGCTGAATTCCGGTGAGCGTGTCGCGCAGCGCCATCGTCACTTCGCCGGGCTGGCCGTCGGCGACGGTGAATTCGCCGTCGCCGTACTTGACGTGTGCGATCGGGGTGATCACCGCCGCAGTCCCGCAGGCGAACACCTCGGTGATCTCGCCGGCAACGGTCTTCTTCTGCAGCTCCTCGACGTCGATTTTGCGTTCCTCAACCCCGATGCCGGCGTCATGCGCCAACTGAAGCAACGAATCCCGGGTGATGCCGGGCAGCAGCGACCCGGACAGCTCAGGAGTGACGAGCCGGGCCGAGGCGCCGTTGCCGAACACGAAGAAGATGTTCATCCCGCCCATCTCTTCGACGTAGCGTCGTTCGACGGCGTCCAGCCACACCACCTGGTCGCAGCCCTGTTCGGCGGCCTGCGCCTGAGCCACCAGCGACCCGGCGTAGTTCCCGCCGAACTTGGCCGCACCGGTGCCGCCCGGGCTGGCGCGCACGTACTCCGTCGACACCCAGACGCTGACCGGCTTGATGCCGCCCTTGAAGTAAGCCCCGGCAGGCGACGCCAACACCAGGTAGCGGTACTGCTTGGCCGGCCGCACCCCCAGGCCCGGCTCGGTGGCGATGATGAAGGGCCGTAGATACAACGACTCCTCACCACCGGCCGGCGGCACCCACGCCTCGTCGACGGCGATCAACTGGCGGAGCGACTCGATGAAGAGTTCTTCGGGCAATTGCGGAATAGCCAGCCGCCGAGCAGACGACCGCATCCGGGCGGCATTCGCCTGGGCGCGAAAAGACACGACCGATCCGTCCGGCCAGCGGTACGCCTTGAGTCCTTCGAAGACGCCCTGGGCGTAGTGCAGCACGATCGCGGAGGGATCGAGTTGCAGCGGGCCGTACGCGCTGACGCGGGCGTCGTGCCAACCGCGGCCGTCGGTGTAGTCGACCGACACCATGTGGTCGGTGTGGTAGCCGCCGAAGCCGGGGTCGCGCAGGATCTCGGCGCGAACCTCGTCGCTGGCCGGGTTTGCGTTGCGCGAGACCGTGAATTCGAGGCGGCCGCTGGTCATCCTGCGATTGTATCCGCGCGTTACCTGGTGTTGGCGGCGACGAACGGTGGCCGCACCACCTCACACTCCAGCGGACGTCCCCGTACGTCGACCTCGACGCGCTGGCCGTCCTCCACCCCCGCGCCGGTGTCGATCAACGCCAACGCGATGCCGACTTTCAGTGTCGGAGAGTAGGTTCCGGACGTGGTGACCCCGACTTCGGTGCCGTCGCTGCGCACCGGCAGGCCGGGCCGCAGCACGCCGCGGCCGACGGCGCGCAGCCCGCGCAGCAGCCGCCGCGGCCCGTCGGCCTTCTCGGTGAGCAGCGCGTCGCGACCGAAGAACGCGTCCTTCTTCCAGCCGATCGCCCAGCCGCAGCGGGCCTGCAACGGCGTGATGTCGGCCGACAGCTCGTGCCCGTGCAGCGGGTAACCCATCTCGGTGCGCAGCGTGTCGCGAGCACCCAGGCCGGCTGGCTGCCCGCCGGCGCGCTGCACCGCGGCCAGCAACGCGTCGAACACCGGTGCCGCCGACTCCCACGGCGGCAGCAGCTCGTAGCCGTGTTCGCCGGTGTATCCGCTGCGGCACACCCGCACCGGCACGCCCTGCAACGACGCGTCCGTGTAGGCCATGTAGCCCATCTCGGCCGGCAGTCCGAGCTCGTCGAGCACCTCGGCGGAACGCGGGCCCTGCACCGCCAGCACCGCGTAGGAGCGGTGCTCGTCGGTGATGGTCAGCCCGGGCGGTGCGACCGCCTGCAACGCCGCGACCACCGCGGCGGTGTTGGCGGCGTTGGGCACCAGGAAAATGTCGTCGTCGGCGATGTAGTAGGCGATCAGGTCGTCGACGACGCCGCCGGACTCGGTGCAGCACAACGTGTATTGCGCTCTACCGGGGCCGATTCGGCTGAGGTCGTTGGTGAAGGCGGTGTTGACGAATTGCGCTGCACCCGGGCCCCGGATCGACGCCTTACCCAGATGGCTGACGTCGAACAGGCCGACGGCGGTGCGGGTGGCGTTGTGCTCGCTGACGGTGCCGGCGTAGGACACCGGCATCAGCCAGCCGCCGAACTCGGCGAAAGTCGCGCCCAGCTCGCGGTGGCGGTCTTCCAGCGGTCCGTGCTGCACGTAACTGCTCACGCTGCTCACCCGTTGCTCACCTTGCTCCCCTTGCTTACGCCGACTGAGCCTAATCGGCGGTCATTAGGGTAATGCCGGTGAGCACACAACCCGGTTACGCCGTCCCCGCCGTCACATCCGCCTCGTCGCTGCCGCGTCGCGGCGCAGGATCGGCGGTGCTGATCGTCCCGGTCGTCTCGACTGGTTCTGACGATCAGCACGGCGCCGTCGTCGTCGCGGCCGAGCCGTTCCTGCCGGCCGACGCCGTCGCGGAGATCGAGGCCGGGCTGCAGGCGCTGGCCGCCACCGGCGGTGCCGATCAGGTGCACCGATTGGTGGTGTCGGCGCTGCCGGTGGCCAGCGTGCTGACCGTGGGCCTGGGTAAACGGCGCGACGACTGGCCGCAGGACGTGATCCGTCGTGCCGCCGGCACCGCGGCGCGGTCGCTGGGCAGCGCCGACGCCGTGATCACCACGCTCAGCGAGCTGCCCGGTACCGGCGTGCTCGGCGCCGTGGTCGAGGGCCTGATTCTGGGCGGCTACCGATTCACCGCCTTCCGCACCGCCAAAACCGCGCCCAAGGACCCCGGGCTGCGCAGGATCACCGCGCTGTCCACCGCGAAGAACGCAAAAGCCGAGACCGCGGACGCCGCGATGGTGGCGGCCGCGGTGGCCACCGCCCGCGACTTGGTCAACACTCCGCCGAGTCACCTGTATCCGGCGGAGTTGGCCGCCCGGGCCAGGGCTCTGGGTGAAGCGGCCGGCCTCGACGTCGAGGTGCTCGACGAGAAGGCGTTGCAAAAGGCCGGCTACGGCGGCGTGATCGGGGTGGGCAAGGGCTCGTCGCGGCCGCCGCGGCTGGTGCGGCTGACCCATCGCGGATCGAAGCTGGCCAAGCGGAGTGGGCAGGTTAAGAACGTGGCGCTGGTGGGTAAGGGCGTCACCTTCGACACCGGCGGCATCTCGATCAAGCCGGCGGCGTCGATGCACTACATGACCTCCGACATGGGCGGCGCCGCGGCGGTCATCGCCGCGGTGGCGGTGGCCGCGCAACTGAAGCTGCCGATCGACGTGACCGCCACGGTGCCGATCGCCGAGAACATGCCGTCGGCCACCGCGCAGCGCCCCGGCGACGTGCTGACGCAGTACGGCGGCACCACCGTCGAGGTGCTCAACACCGACGCCGAAGGCCGGCTGATTCTGGCCGACGCGATCGTGCGGGCGTGCGAGGACAACCCGGATTATCTCATCGAGACCTCGACGCTGACCGGTGCCCAGACGGTGGCCTTGGGCGCCCGGACCCCGGGTGTGATGGGCAGCGACGACTTCCGCGATCGGGTGGCGGCGATCTCGCAGCAGGTAGGCGAGAACGGCTGGCCGATGCCGCTGCCCGACGACCTCAAGGAGGACCTGAAGTCGACGGTGGCGGACCTGGCCAACGTCAGTGGCCAGCGCTTCGCCGGAATGCTGGTGGCGGGGGTGTTCCTGCGCGAGTTCGTCGCCGACGAGGTGCAGTGGGCGCACATCGACGTCGCCGGACCCGCCTACAACACCGGCAGCCCGTGGGGTTACACCCCCAAGGGCGGCACCGGCGTACCCACCCGCACCATCGTCGCCGTGCTGCAGGACATCGCCGAAAACGGCTAGCCTGTTTTCAAGGGTGCTGGCCGGATGATCGGAGATGCCCCGGTTGCCGACGAGCCGACCGCTTTCGATGGTCGACCGCCACCGGCGGACGTAGCCCCCGTCAGAACGCCGTGATGGCGTTCAAGAAGAAGTCGAAGATGGGCGACACGTCATTGACCAGGCCGCTGAAAGCGTCGGGATCGAGTCCTCCCACGGTGTCGAGCGTTGTGCTCGGTTCGAAGACCACGTCGAACGGACCCTGGTTGGCGAGGGCACCGATGTCAGTCCCGAACGCCGAGGCCAGGTCGACGCTCGCGCCGTCGGCGGTGGCACCTGGCTGGAAGAAACCGGCGAAGGACTCAGCGCCGTTCCCGTTAGCCAAGGCGGCGTCAATGTTCCCGACCACCCCGTTGAGGCCGCCGGCGTCGGCAAGGGAGCCAGTCGCCGTTGGCAAATGCCGCACCCAGAAAACCTGGACCGTCGTAGACGAAGCTGTTGGTACCGGTAGCACCGCCCAGGTCAACCGTGCCGAATGTTTCAGCGGTGCTGTGAACGCCCTCCGCGCTGGCACTGTCGACGAAACCGGTTGCGTTAGCAACGCTGTAGGCACCGTCGGCGAATGCGATGTCACCGAAGGCTGACATGGCGTGAGCAGTGCCGTTCTCGATGAGGTTCAGCCCGTCGATGGACAACGCGATGTTGGTCGGGTCGAAAGCGAACGGATCAGCCGAGGCGGTCCCCGCCGACGCCACCGCTGCTCCAATGCCCAGTCCAGCCGCCAAGATGCCCGCTCGGACGATCCTCTGCGCGTTCGACACTCTAAGCCCCCCGTTAGACGCACCTGAGATTTCGTTAAGCATTGAAGGCTTCACCTGGTGAAAAGTCAACACTTCCGACCCTGTCGGAACTGAAAATCAGGTGAACTGAGGACGACCCGACGGGCCGGTTCGATTACTTCGTCAACAGCGAAACGATCCGCTGCGTCACCTTGCGCCGCGGCCAGCTCAGCGCCCCGTCGGCGCGCAGCGCAGCGTTGGCCGCGTTGCGTCCGCACGCGCCGTGCACCGATCCGCCGGGCGTCGCCGAAGCGCTACCTAAATAAAGCCGCTCAACCGGTGTTTCGGCGCGCCCCATCCCTGGTGCGGGGCGGAATATCAGCATCTGCTGCAGTTGTGAGGTTCCGCCGTTGACCGCGCCTCGAAACAGGTTGGCGTTGCTGGCTTCCAGGTCCGACGGGCGTTGCAGGAACCGGCCGATGGTTCGGTCGCCGAAGCCGGGTGCGTGGTCTTCGATCACCTGGTCCATCCTCGCGGCCAGTTTCTCCGCCGACTCGTCGTCGGCGATCTCGCGGGGCAGATGGGTGTAGGCCCACACACTTTCGGTGCCGGCAGGTGACCTGGTCGCGTCGGCGGTGGTGGTCTGGCCCAACAGAAGGAACGGACTCTCCGGCACCGTCCGGGTGTTCAGGTCCGCCATCCACCGGATCAGACCGTCGGCGTCGGCGCCCAGATGTACGGTGCCCACGTCCGCCAGCTTTCGCGACCGCCACGGGATCGGTTCGCTCAGCGTGTAATTGACCTTCACGACCGGTGGGTCCCAGGTGTAATGGTCGAGCTCGTAGCGCAGGCCGGCTGGAACCGCATCACGCGGCAGCATGTCGCAGAACAAACTTGGTGCGGTCACATCGGCCACAATCGCCCGCCGCGCCCGCACTGTTCGGCCCTGCGCTGTGCTGACCGCGACCGCCCGACCACCCTGCACCTGGATTCGCGAGACGGTCTGTCCGCACTCGATGTGCGCGCCCGCCGAGCGGGCCCGGTCGACCAAAGCCGCGGTCAGCTGCCCGGAGCCGCCGACCGGCACCGGCCAGCCGACGTCCTGAGCCAGCATCATCAGCAAAAACCCGAACGCGCCGCTGCCCGGCGCATCGGGCGGGGCGTCGGCGTGCATGGCGTTGCCCAGCAGCAGCAGTCGCGCCGACTCTCCTTCGAACAACCGAGACGCCATCGTGGCGGCCGGTTGCACCATGAGATTCGCCAGCCGCATGGCCTCCGATGTGCCCAGCGCTTTCAGCAGTTGTAGCGCTGGCCGCACCGGCGGGAAGGGCGCCAGGATGGCATCCATGAAGGGCTTCTTGACGGTGTCCCACAGCCGCACCAACCGCATCCAGCTTTCCCCGTCGTGTGGATTCAGCCGCTCGAGCTCGGCGGCCGTGCGGGCGGGATCGTGGTGCACCACCGCGATGTCGTCGTCGGTGCCGTTACGCGGGTGGGCGACCACTGCCGGGGCATGCGACCAGCGCAGGCCGTGGTCTTCCAAGTGCAGCGCAGCCATCGCCGGTGAAGCCGCCGACATCGGATAGAAAGAGCTGTACAAATCGGTGACGTAGCCCGGCGTCAATTCGGTGCTGCGCACCGCACCGCCGGGTTCGGGTTGAGCTTCGAGCACCAGCACGTCCCAGCCGGCATCGGCCAGCATCGCTGCGGCCACCAACCCGTTGTGCCCGGCGCCGATGACCACCGCGTCAACTGACTCTGCTGCGTTGCGAGTCATTCCTTCCCCCTTCTGGAAACCTCGTGCGGCTCGAGCCGTTCGGCCATGGCGGCGAGCCGCCACAGGCATTCCCGGTTACGGGGGACCACACTGATGAGCACCAACCGATCGGGCACGAGTCTGAGCAGTCCGCTGGCCCCCACCTCGATCATCGCTATCCGGCAGCCGTCGGCCGCGTCATCGAGGTCTTCGATTCGCAGCGTGATGCGCATGGCGCCCAGCGGTCCGAGCCCGGCGTGCAGCACCAGTTCTCGGAACGGGGTGCAGCTTTCGACGACCGTTTGATCGTTGATCACGATCGGCCAGAGCCCGACCGAGTGCCGAATAGCCGCGCCCGGCCGGGGCCAGTTCGAGTCGACAGCGCGGGTCCGGCTGTTGCCCACCACCCATTGGGTGTACGTCCATCCGTCGGCGACCACCGCCCAGACCTGCTCGCGCGACGCCCTGACCTCGCGGGTGGTGGCCATGTCCTGTTTGGCTCTCATCGGCGGTGACCTTCCAGTCTGAAATCAATGCCGGGGTACCCGCATCGACTCCGTTCAGCAACGTTTAAACGACACCGGCATCGGTTAACTTCTCCGTCCGAACCGTTACCTCAAGGAGGCACGCATGTTGACTAGGCAGCGATTGATCCTGCTCGGGGGCTTGGTCCTGCTGGTGGCCGGCGTCATCGGACTGTTCGTGCCGGTGTCGGTCTCAGGTAGCGGCAATTCTGGTGGCGGCTCTGTCAGCTGCGGCAGCGCAGCGCACTCAGACGTGTCAGCCGCCCGTAGCCAGGACAATCAGAACATCGGTAATTCGCCTGTCGTGCAATCGATCCCGGTTGTCAACCAGGTGGCTCCGCAGAGCCATTACGTGGCCGACTGCAACTCGGCGCTGGGCAACCGGCGACTGTGGACCATCCCGCTGACGCTCATCGGCATTGCCGCCATCGCGGGTGCGGTGTTCCTGCAGCGGCCGCGCGGAGCGTCGGCCACCGGCTTCTGATCAGAGGCGTCACATCACCCGTGCGATGCTGCGCATCGCGGGCGGCAGCGCCCGCGACAGACCGTAGAGCAGGTAGGCCTCCGGGGTGACCGGCCTTATCGGCTTGTCTTTTGCCACCGCGGACACGATGGCCTTGGCGACCTTGTCCGGGCCGTAGCGGCGCAGCGCGTACATCTTCGTCAACTGCGCCCGTCGCTGTTCGGCGTGCGCATCGGCGCCGGGCGGGCCGTCGAAAGTCGTGGTGTGAATGATGTTCGTGTCGATGATGCCGGGACAGATCGTCGTCAGCCCGACGCCGGCCGCGGCGAGTTCGGCGCGCAGACAGTCGGAGAACATGTACACCGCCGCCTTGGACGTGCAGTAGGCGGTGAGGCCCCGCGACGGCGAGTACGCCGCCATCGAGGCGACGTTGACGATGTGCCCGCCGGTGCCGCGCTCGACCAGGCGGCGCCCGAAGCTGCGGCAGCCGTTGACCACCCCGCCCAGGTTGACGTCGAGCACCCGGTCGAACCGCTCCGGCGGGGTGTCCAGGAACTGGCCGGCCTGCCCGATGCCGGCGTTGTTGATGACGATGTCGGGCACACCGTGGTCGGCACTCACCTGTTCGGCGAACGCCTCGACGGCGTCGGCGTCGGTGACGTCCAGCAGGTAGGGGTGGGCGGTCCCGCCGCGGGCAGTGATCTGCGCGGCGGTCTCCTTCGCGGCGGCCTCGTCGACGTCGCTGACGACGACCTCGGCGCCGCCGGCGGCGAAGGCCAGTGCTGTCGCGCGGCCGATCCCGCTGCCGGCTCCGGTCACCGACACCAGGGTGTCGGAGAACCCGTCACCCGAGCGGCCGACCTGCGCGCGCAGCAGCGCGCGACTGGGCGGCTTGCCGTCGATGAAATCGGCCAGTTCGCGTACCGCGGCTGCCAGCACCTGCGGATGCGACATCGGCGACCAGTGACCGGCTTTCAGGTCGCGACGCCACAGCCGCGGCACCCACTGCGCGGTGGCGTCATAGCCGGAGGGTCGCACGTACGGGTCGGCGGTGTTGACGACCAGCTGCACCGGCACGTCGACGTACTGCTGTCCGCGGTTGCGGGCGAACGAGCGGAAGTAGTTGGCCGGGTACGTTTTCACCGACTGTGCGGCGTCCCGGGCCATTGTGGCCGAGTGGTGGATATGGCTGTCGGGAATGTTGCCGACGAGCAGGCGCCGGATCGGCGCGCTGGAGAAGGCCGCCCGGATCAGCAGCGGTGCCAGCACGGGCGTCGAGAACGCCACCATGTAGCTGAGCCGCAACGCCTGGCTGAGCGCCCGCAGGAAGATCCTCGGGCGGTAGGGGCGGCGCAGCCCATTGAAGACGTAGTCGATCAGGTGGACATGGCTGGGGCCGGACACTGATGTGAACGAGGCGACCTGGTCGTGGGCACCGGGCCGGGTCAAGTACTCCCAGACGCCGACCGAGCCCCAGTCGTGGGCCAGCACGTGCACCGGCTGCCCGGGGCTGAGCGCGCCGGCCACGGCGGCGAAGTCGTCGGCGAAGTGCGCCATGGTGTAATCCGACACCGCCTTGGGCGCCCCCGAACCGCCGACGCCGCGGTTGTCGTAGCGGATCACCCGGAACCGGTCAGCCAGCAGCGGGACGACGCCGTCCCACAGCACATGGGAATCGGGCCAGCCGTGCACCAGCACGACAGGGGGCCCGTCAAGGTTGCCTTCTTCATAGACCGCGATGCGAACGCCGTCGTTGCTGTCGACGAAGCGCGTGGCCACCGGTGATAGTGCTGTCATTCGACCTCCGCGCCCTGCAACCTCTTAGAACCGACCTGGTAGAAGCCCGTTAGACCTTGCCCGCGTCCCTGCGGAGTGTCAAGCGTGACAGGATGGTTTCGGTTTGCCGCGCCGTTCCCGACAGGTACACCGGGCTGTGGTAAGCCAGAATCCAGTCGCGGGAACGCCGATCAGTCGAGGAGTCAACGAAGATGGCCTTCTCTGTCCAGATGCCGGCACTCGGTGAGAGTGTCACCGAGGGGACGGTCACCCGCTGGCTCAAGCAGGAAGGCGACACGGTCGAGGCCGACGAGCCACTGCTGGAAGTTTCCACCGACAAAGTTGACACCGAGATTCCGTCGCCGGCGTCCGGTGTGCTGACCAAGATCATCGCCCAGGAGGACGACACCGTCGAGATCGGCGGCGAGCTGGCCGTGATCGGTGACAGTGCGGCCGGCAGCGGTGACCAAAGCGGGCCGGCGACCGCTGAGCCGGAGCCGGCCGCCCCGTCGCAGCCTCAGCCCGAGCCTGAGCCTGAGCCTCAGCCCGAGCCTGATGCTCAACCGGAGCCGCAGCGCGAGCCGGCGCCGGCGGCTTCCGGTGGTGACGGTGGCGAGTCGAGTTCGTCGCATCCGGTGCTGATGCCGGAGCTGGGTGAGTCGGTGACCGAGGGCACCGTGACCCGCTGGCTGAAGAAGGTCGGCGACTCCGTCGAGGCTGACGAGCCGCTGGTCGAGGTGTCCACCGACAAGGTGGACACCGAGATCCCGTCGCCGCTGGCCGGCACGTTGCTCAGCATCACCGCCGACGAGGACACCACCGTCGCGGTCGGCGGGGAGCTGGCCCGCATCGGTAGTGCAGCGGCTTCCCCGGCACCTCCTTCCCCGGCGCCTTCGGCGGCACCTGCTCCCCCGGCGCCCTCGGCAGCACCTCCCAAGCGGACGCCGCCCGCACCCGAGCCGGAACCCGAACCCGCCCCGACGTCACAGCCCGCGCCGGAGCGCCAGCCGATCGCGCAACCGGCGCCGGCACCGACACCCACCCCCGCACCGCAACCCGAGCAGCCGGGACCGCCCCAGGCTGAGCCAGCGGCCGCGGCTGCGGGCGGCTCCCCGTACGTCACGCCGCTGGTACGGAAGTTGGCCGCCGACAACGACATCGACCTCGCCGAGGTCAAGGGCACCGGCGTGGGCGGGCGCATCCGCAAACAAGACGTGCTGGCCGCCGCGGAGCAGCGGAAAGCAGCCCAGGCGGTGCCCGCACCGGAACCCGCGGCCGCGTCTCCTGCGGCCGCTTCGGCCGCGCCCGCACCGGCACCCGCTGCACCGGCGGCCGCACTGGCGCATCTGCGGGGCACCACGCAGAAGGCCAGCCGGATCCGTCAGATCACCGCCCGCAAGACCCGCGAATCCTTGCACGCCACTGCGCAACTCACGCAGGTGCACGAGGTCGACATGACCAGGATCGTGGCGCTGCGGGCCAGGGCCAAGGCCGGCTTCGCCGAACGCGAAGGCGTGAACCTCACTTATCTGCCCTTCATCGCCCGTGCGGTGATCGACGCGCTCAAGGTGCACCCGAATGTCAATGCCAGCTACGACGAGGACAGCAAGGAGATCACCTACTACGACGCCGAACACCTCGGGTTCGCCGTCGACACCGAGCAGGGGCTGCTGTCTCCGGTGATCCACAATGCCGGCGACCTGTCGCTGGCCGGGCTGGCCCGCGCGGTCGCCGACATCGCGGCGCGGGCGCGATCAGGTGACCTCACGCCCGACGAACTGTCCGGCGGAACCTTCACCATCACCAACATCGGCAGCCAGGGCGCACTGCTGGACACGCCGATCCTGGTGCCGCCGCAGGCGGCGATGCTGGGCACCGGGGCCATCGTCAAGCGGCCGCGGGTGGTGCACGACGACAGCGGCAACGAGTCGATCGGGGTCCGCTCGATCTGCTACCTGCCGCTGACCTATGACCACCGGTTGATCGACGGCGCCGACGCCGGACGGTTCCTGACGACCGTCAAGGCATCGGCTCGAAGAGGCTTCGTTCGAAGCCGACTTAGGACTGACGACTTAGGCCGACGATATGGGGGTACTCACCCGGGGTCACTACTCAGCGCGATGAAAAGGGGGCTCTCGGATCGTGGGGACTGGAGCCAGGAGCGTTGTCGCAATAGCGGGCTCGTCGGGACTGATCGGCTCGGCCCTCGTGGCGGCGTTGCGCGCCGACGACCACCGGGTGCTGCGCATCGTACGGCGCACCCCGGCGAACGCCGGCGAACTGCACTGGAATCCCGAGAGCGGTGAGTTCGACGCCAGCGCGCTGAGCGGCGTGGACGCGGTGGTCAATCTGTGCGGCATCAACGTCGGCGAACGTCGCTGGTCGGGCGCATTCAAACAGAACCTGCGGGACAGCCGCATCACGCCGACCGAGGTGCTGTCCGTCGCGGTCGCCGACGCCGGGGTCGGTGTGCTGGTCAACTCCAGCGCCGTCGGCTACTACGGCAACACCAAGGACCGGACGGTCGATGAAACCGCCGCGGTGGGCGAGGGTTTCCTGGCCCAGCTGTGCCAGGACTGGGAAGATGCCACCGCCCCGGCCGAGGAGGCCGGCGCCCGGGTGGTGCTCGCCCGCACCGGCGTGGTGCTGTCGCTATCGGGCGGGGCACTCGGCCGGCTACGGCCACTGTTCTCTCTGGGACTGGGCGCGCGGTTGGGTAACGGCCGTCAATACATGTCCTGGATCAGTCTCGAGGACGCGGTGCGCGCATTACAGTTCGCCATCTTCCACGATGAGCTGTCCGGACCGGTGAACTTCACCGGCCCGGCGCCGGTCACCAACGCGGAGTTCACCAAGGCGCTGGGCCATGCGTTGCGCCGTCGGGCTCCGTTGATGCTGCCCGGGTTCGCAATCCGCGCCGTGCTCGGGGAGTTCGCCGACGAAGGGCTGCTCGACGGCCAGCGGGCTATCCCCGCGGCGCTGGAACACGCCGGTTTCGAGTTCTTCCACCAGACGATCGGCGAGGCGCTGAGCTATGCCACCGCCCACCGCGGCGCCGCCTGACCGACACCACTACTCGCCAGACAGAAGCCTGGCTGTGGTTTCGGCGCGACGGCAGCCGCGGCTTCTGGCTCGGCGCTTCAACGGCGCGCCAGTGGCGGACCCCGCCCGAGTAACCTCGCGATGTGGTCTCCATCCGGTCGAGCAGCGCCGCAATCGACGTTCGCGAGCTGGGCAGGGTCGACTATCGCGCGACCTGGCAGTTGCAGCGTGAGCTGGCCGACGCTCGAGTGGCCGGTGGTCCGGACACGTTGCTCCTGCTCGAACACCCGGCGGTCTACACCGCCGGGAAACGCACGCAGCCGCACGAGCGGCCGGCTGACGGCACACCCGTCGTCGACGTCGACCGTGGCGGCAAGATCACCTGGCACGGCCCCGGGCAGCTGGTCGGCTACCCCATCATCGGACTCGCCGCACCACTCGACGTCGTCAATTACGTTCGTCGCCTTGAAGAAGCGCTCATCACGGTATGCGTCGACGTCGGCCTGGACGTCAGCCGCGTCGACGGCAGGTCCGGGGTGTGGCTGCCGGCCACCGGCGAACGGCCCGCCCGCAAGGTTGCCGCGATCGGGGTGCGGGTGTCACGGGCGACGACGTTGCACGGCTTTGCGCTCAACTGCGACTGCGACCTGACCGCGTTCGCGCCGATTGTCCCGTGCGGCATCACCGACGCGGGTGTGACGTCGCTCTCGGCTGAACTGGGCCGCCGGGTGACTGTCGACGACGTGCGCCCCGCGGTCGCCGACGCCGTGTCTGACGCTTTGGACGGCCGCCTTGCGCTGAGTTGGCAACCCGCTGTCCGCGTAACATCGGCACCATGACCGTTGCTCCGGAGGGCCGCAAATTGCTGCGGCTGGAGGCGCGCAACGCGCAGACGCCCATCGAGCGCAAGCCGCCGTGGATCAAGACCCGCATGAAGCTGGGACCGGAGTACACCGAGCTCAAAAGCCTTGTGCGGCGCGAAGGTCTGCACACCGTGTGCGAGGAAGCCGGCTGCCCCAACATCTACGAATGCTGGGAAGATCGCGAAGCGACGTTCCTGATCGGCGGAGAGCAGTGCACCCGCCGCTGCGACTTCTGCCAGATCGACACCGGCAAACCGGCCGCGCTGGACCGTGACGAGCCGCGCCGGGTCGCCGAAAGCGTGCAGGCGATGGGGTTGCGCTACTCGACCGTGACCGGTGTCGCCCGCGACGACCTGCCCGACGGCGGGTCGTGGTTGTACGCCGAAACCGTGCGGGCGATCAAAGGACTCAACCCGCACACCGGCGTCGAGTTGTTGATCCCCGACTTCAACGGCGACGCCGCCCGGTTGCGGGAGGTGTTCGGTTCCCGCCCAGAAGTGCTGGCGCACAACGTCGAAACCGTGCCGCGGATTTTCAGGCGGGTCCGGCCCGCGTTCTCCTATCAGCGCAGCCTCGACGTGCTGTCCGCGGCACGCGAGTTCGGCTTGGTGACCAAGAGCAACCTCATCTTGGGCCTGGGTGAGACGCCCGACGAGGTGCGCGTCGCCCTGAGCGATCTGTACGGCGCGGGCTGCGAGATCATCACCATCACCCAGTACCTGCGCCCGTCGGCGCGACACCACCCGGTGCAGCGCTGGGTCAAACCGGAGGAGTTCGTCGAATTCTCGGGGTACGCCGAGCAGCTGGGATTCGCCGGTGTGCTGGCCGGGCCGTTGGTGCGGTCGTCCTACCGGGCCGGCCGGCTGTACCGGCAGGCCATGCAGGCGCGCCCGAGCCGGACAATCGACCCGTCCGGCGACCCGGCCGTACTCTGAACACATGGCGAAATCCCGAAATGCCGAGGTAAGCAAGGCCGCCAAAGCCGAGGCGAAGGCCGCCCGGAAGGCCGCTGCCAAGGAGCGTCGCACCCAGCTGTGGCAGGCGTTCACCATTCAGCGAAAAGAAGACAAGCGGCTGCTGCCCTACATGATCACCGCGTTCGTGGTGATCGTCGCCGCATCGGTGGCCACCGGGTTGGCCGCCGGCGGGTTGACCATGCTCCTGATGATTCCGCTCGGTGTGCTGCTGGGCGCGCTGGTGGCGTTCGTCATCTTCGGCCGCCGCGCGCAGCGATCGGTCTACCGCAAAGCCGAAGGCCAGACCGGTGCCACGGCTTGGGCGCTGGACAACTTGCGCGGCAAGTGGCGGGTGACACCGGGTGTCTCGGCCACCGGCCACTTCGACGCGGTGCACCGGGTGATCGGCCGGCCCGGCGTCATCCTGGTCGCCGAGGGATCGGCCACCCGGCTCAAGCCGCTGCTCGCGCAGGAGAAGAAGCGGACCGCGCGACTGATCGGCGAGGTGCCCATCTACGACATCGTCGTCGGCAACGGCGAGGGCGAGGTACCGCTCAGCAAGCTGGAGCGGCATCTCACCAAGCTGCCGGCCAACATCACTGTCAAGCAGATGGACGCGCTCGAGTCGCGACTGGCCGCGTTGGGTTCACGAGCCGGCGCCGCCGCAATGCCGAAGGGGCCGATGCCGACGGCCGCCAAGATGCGCGGCGTCCAGCGCACTGTGCGCCGTCGGTAACAATCCTCGCGGTCAGCGTCGGACGACGGCAGTAGCGGTCACCCGGTCCTGAATGCCGCGGCCGTCCAAATCGACGAACAGTGCGGGCACCACGAAGGCGATCAGCAGGCCACGCACGGCGGCGCGGCCGGTCCCGACGTGGATGCGTTGGTCCACCGACTTCACCAGCAACCGGCAGGCGTACTGGCCGGGCGTGAAGCTGAACAGCCGGACCGCGGCGACGCCCAGCACGAACCAGATGACCAGCACCGCCGTCGACAGCATTGAAGCCTTGAACAGCCCGAATGCCATCGCCAGCGCGGCCAGACCGTAGCCGATCAGCCAGTCCAGCATCAGCGCGGCGAGGCGGCGTCCCATCCGCGCCAGCGAACCCGGGCCGTGCTCCGGCAAGCCGAGTGCCTCACCGGGGTAATTCGCTTGCCCACCGGAATCGAGCGATCCGGACATCCAGGAACCGATGCTGCGGGCCATGGCTCCACAATAAGTCGCCCGCTCATCCGTCCGATGAATACCGCCACCGTCGCGTAACGTCAGCGCAACGCAGGTGTGATTGCCGGGCAACATGATCTTCATAGCGTCACCGTCGAGCCGGCACCGACGCACGGCCAGTAAAGGAGAGCGCCGCACATGACCGCAACAGACTCGAAGCCCTCAACCGGCGAGAGCGCTTCGGTGTCCGAGAAAACCGCGGACGACATCTTCAAGTTGATCCGAGACGAAAACATCGAGTTCGTCGACGTCCGGTTCTGCGACCTTCCCGGAGTCATGCAGCACTTCACGATCCCTGCCTCCGGTTTCGACCAAAGCGTTCTCGAGGACGGGCTGGCCTTCGACGGGTCGTCGATCCGCGGCTTCCAGTCGATCCACGAGTCGGACATGATGCTGCTGCCCGACCTCGACACGGCGATCATCGACCCGTTCCGCGCGGCCCGCACCCTGAACTTGAACTTCTTCGTTCACGATCCCTTCACCCGTGAGGCCTACTCCCGCGACCCCCGCAACGTGGCGCGCAAGGCGGAAAACTATCTGATCAGCACCGGCATCGCCGACACCGCGTTCTTCGGCCCGGAAGCCGAGTTCTACATCTTCGACTCGGTGGCGTTCGACTCGCGCACCAACGGGTCGTTCTACGAAGTCGACGCCATCTCCGGTTGGTGGAACACCGGCAACGCGACAGAAGCCGACGGCAGCCCGAACCGTGGATACAAGGTGCGCCCGAAAGGTGGTTACTTCCCGGTGGCCCCGGCCGACCAGTACGTCGACCTGCGCGACCAGATGCAGACCCACTTGATCAATGCCGGTTTCGTGCTGGAAAAGGGCCACCACGAGGTCGGCAGCGGCGGCCAGGCCGAGATCAACTACAAGTTCAACACCTTGCTGCACGCCGCCGACGATTTGCAGCTGTTCAAATACATCGTCAAGAACACCGCCTGGCAGGCCGGCAAGACCGTGACGTTCATGCCCAAGCCGCTGTTCGGCGACAACGGCTCGGGTATGCATGTGCACCAGTCGTTGTGGAAGGAAGGCGGTCCACTGTTCTACGACGAGGTCGGCTATGCGGGTCTGGCCGACGTCGCCCGGCACTACATCGGTGGCATCCTGCACCACGCGCCGTCGCTGCTGGCGTTCACCAATCCGACGGTCAACTCCTACAAGCGGTTGGTGCCCGGCTTCGAGGCGCCGATCAATCTGGTCTACAGCCAGCGCAACCGGTCGGCTTGTGTGCGTATCCCGATCACCGGCAACAACCCGAAGGCTAAGCGACTGGAGTTCCGTTGTCCGGACTCGTCGGGCAATCCGTACTTCGCGTTCTCGGCGATGTTGATGGCCGGGCTGGACGGCATCAAGAACAAGATCGAGCCGCAGTCGCCGGTGGACAAGGACCTCTACGAGTTGCCGCCGGACGAGGCGGCCAACATTCCGCAGGCGCCCGTGCAGCTGTCGGCTGTCATCGACCGGCTTGAAGCCGATCACGAATACCTCACCGAGGGCGGCGTTTTCACGCCGGACCTGATCGACACGTGGATCAGCTACAAGCGTGAGGTCGAGATCTTGCCGGTGCAGGTGCGGCCGCACCCGTACGAGTTCGCGCTGTACTACGACGTGTAAGTCGTTGGGCGGCGGCTCACCGGTAGACAGTCGCTACCCAGGCCTGACTGCAGAACCGCTGTTGCGCGGTGGCCGGATCTATTCCGGCCGCCCGCAGCGCGGCCGTTTGGGTGTCGGACAGACCGTCAACGGCGAGCGCGCACAAGACGTTTCCGTTACGCACCCAGTTGCGCCGCGACTCCGGCGCTGCGGCAGCTTGCATGTCGAGGACGGCCACGTCGACGAGCTTGTCGTCGACCCAGCGATACAGCGTGACGTCGCCCGAGGCTGCGCTCGCGTGTGCGTAGTTGCCGAAGAAGCCTTCCGGTGTCCGGTAGAACCTCCGCTGCCCGAAGATCTGGCCCGCGCGCACGAATACCGGCGACGAACCCGTCGGCCGCCACACTGCCATCGGTTCACCACCTGTCCCGCCCTCACCGTTGACGACTAACAGCACCGGCTGACCGCTGTTATCGATGTCCTCCAGCAGGGGCGCCGCCCCGGTTTCGCCGATCACGTCGGTGGGCTCGCGGAACTCCTGACCTTTTACACCGTGCTTTTGTACGGTGAACGACCAGGCCGGATCGCTCGACGTGTCGATTGTCAGGTCAGCGTTGAGGTTCAGCGAGCAACGGATGTGCTGGTCCTGCAGCTTGACGTCAGGCGCGAGTGCGATCTCGTCGCAGGGCTTCGCGATTTGTTGTGGCGCAGCTCTATTCGTTGACGTTGTCAGTTTCACATCTCGGTGCGGCCCGGGAACGGACCTACAGCCGCTCATCGCTAGCATTGCTGCCACAGCAGTCACCGTCACCGTGACGTGCAGCAGTTCGCGATCTTGCCGACGGCCGTTGGGGCGAAAGCGGTACACAGATGAACGGTACGTGGCAGCACCGGTGAACAAACCGCGGCGGGGCACCGGTCGGGCGTTGTGAGCCCGTGGGTGCCCGCCGCCGCGGAATTGTCAGAAGTTATCCCTCGCCGCCGAGCTCGGCCTGATCTCGCTCGTTCTCGGCGGTGTCCCGGGCCATCGCCGACTCGTCCAACCACTTCTGGACGTTGCCGCCGAGGCGGTCCGCTGATAGCTGGGCGAAGTCAAGGGCCAATACCGCCACTGCTGCCAACACCTTCATGGCCCGTCCGCTCTGGTGAATCTCCACCATCAGCGCTCCCAGCGCCTCGTGGTCTTCGGCGCACAGCGCCGACAGGTACCGGCGAGCATCGGCGAATTCTCGGTCGACGCGGGCCGACTTCTCCCAGAACTCGGCGGGCGACGGCAGATCTTCGGGCGTGTCGATCATGAATTTCACTTTCGAGTCGCATCAGGACGCATCGAACAGCATTGATAATGCTCATCTTCCACCCCCAGCCGAAACGGGCGCCGGATCTGGACCAAGTAGTCGAGGGTTGCTGACCGAGAAACAGCGGCCAAAACAGAACCGCGGCGGGGCACCGGTCGGGCGTTGTGAGCCCTTGGGTGCCGCCGCCGCGGGATTGTCAAGTGTGTTCTACAGCGAGATCCCTCCTCCGAACAGCGACGGCAGGATGTCGCTCATGAAACTACCGCCGGTCGCGGCGGCGTTGAGACCGTCACCGAAAACATTGGCGAGGTCGAAATCACCGGGAGTCGTTGTACTGGCGCCAGCCACAGCTGAGCTGCCCGCAGTGCCGAACAAGTCGGTGACTATTGCGGTGTCGTTGTTGCCGAGGATGGTGGAGATGTTGCCGTGGACATAGTCGCCGCCTGCGCTTGCGAAGTCACCGGGGGCTACGTTATTGCCGCCGAATTCGGCGGTGTCGAAGTTGCCGAAGCCTGCGAGTGCTCCTGAATCACCGTTGCCGGTGAAAGTGCCGGATTCGCTGGCGGTGTTGAAGTTACCGGCGACAGCCGCAGGGCCGTTGTTCTCACCGCTTTCAGTGCCGAATTGGATGGCAGTGTCGAAGTTGCCGTTTCCGCCGGCTCCGATCAGGCCGCCGGCCCCGGCAAAAGCGCCCTCATTGCCGGACAAAGCGCCATCAGCAGTGTTGTTGCCGAAGTCGAAGGCGTTGTCGAAGCTGCCGGTCCCGCCGGTGGCACTGTCATCTCCGATCAAGCTGGCGGCGCCCGCGTATGCGCCGTCCGGCGCCCCCGGCCCAAGCACGGTGTTGTTGCCGATATCGACGGCAGTGTTCAAGTCACCCTCTGCAGTGGGTGACCCGCCGGCAGCAGCCAACGCGTTAGTGCCGTCGGCCAAAGAGAAGTTGCCGATGCCGTCGACGGTAATGGCTTGCGCGCCGGCGCCGTCGGCGATCGCAAGGTCGCCGGTGCCGGCGGTGGTGGTGGCGACGGCGGAGCCTTCGTGGATCAGCGACATGCCGTTGTACGAGATGGCGATGTTACTGAAATCGAACCCAAACGGGTCGACAGTGTCGGCAGAGGCGATTCCCGGAGTGGACGCCACCGCGGCCCCGACACCCAAACCAACTGCGAGCATGCCCAGTCGACCGACACGACGAGCGTTGACCATAAGTTTTCCTTTCATCGACCGCCTGTGCGGCGAGAAGCTTAACGATATGTAAGTCCCAAATGTGAGTCCAGGGCGAAGCTCTCAATGTTTGTTAGACTCAACTCAAGATTCTTTCAGTTATCTGGGATGGCGGTCCGTCCCGCGTCCTCCAGGACGGGCGCCGCCCCCGGTTTCGCCGGTCGCGTCGGTGGGCTCGCGGAACTTCTGACCCTTCGCGCCACGCTTCACCTACGGTGAACGACCACGCCGGATCGCTCGACGCGTCGATCGTCAGGTCAGCGTTGAGGTTCAGCGAGCAACGGATGTGCTGGTCTTGCAGCTTGACGTCAGGCGCGAGTGCGATCTCGTTCAGGGCTTCGCAATTTGTTGTGCTGCAGCTGAATTCGCCGATGGTGTCAGTTTCAGGTCTTGAGGTGGCTCCGGAACTGACCTACAACCGCTCATCGCAAGTATTGCTGCCGCAGCGATGGCCGTCTCCGTGATGTGCAGCAGTCCGTAACCTTGCCGACGGCCGTTGGGGCGAAAGCGGTACACAGATGAACGGTACGTGGCAGCACCGGTGAACAAACCGCGGCGGGGCACCGGTCGGGCGTTGTGAGCCCTTGGGTGCCGCCGCCGCGGAATTGTTAGACGTGTCCTACAGCGCGAGAATCCTCAGAACAACGACGGCAGGATGTCGGTCAGGAAGCTGCCGCCAGTGGCGACAGCGCCGAGTCCGTCGCCGAAGACGCTGGCTAGGTCGAAATCACCGGGGACGATAGCGTCACCGCTGAGTCCGGCGCCGGCGGTGGCAGAGCTGCCGAGCGTGTCGAATGGGTCGAACACGTTAGCGGTGTCGTTGTTGCCAAGGACGCTAGCTCCGAGGTCGCCAAAGTTGGCGACGCCGCCGGCGTGCGCGTGAGCCAGATCGCCTAGGGCGCTGGCGAAGTTGCTGTTGCCGAAGTCGGCGCTGGCACCCCCTCCCTCGATGGTGCCGCCGACGCCGGCGGTGTCAGTGGCGGTATCGAAGTTGCCGAAGCCCGCGAAAGCACCACCGTTGTCGCCGACGCTGTTTCCGTTTTGGATAGCGGTGTCGAAGGTGCCGCCGACAGAGGCGGGGCCGAGTCCGAAGCCGTTGTTGTTGCCGAAGTCGATGGCGGTCTCGTTGTTGCCGTCCCCGCTGAGGCCGATCAGGCCGCCGGCGCCCGCGAAGGCGCCGTCGTTCGCATAGATGCCGGTGGTGTCTGTGTTGTTGCCGATGTCGATAGCGTCATCAAAGCTGCCAGTCCCGCCGGTGGCACTGTCGTTGCCAATCAGGTTGGCGGCGCCGGCAAATGCGCCGGCAGGGTCACCCGGAAGAGCGAAGGTGTTGTTACCGATGTCGACGGCGTTGTCGAAGTTGCCCAGCCCAGTCAGCGACCCGCCGGAAGTGGCGAACGCGTTGGTGCCTTCGGCGAACGCCGAATCCCCGAAGCCGTTGACGGTGCTGGCGTGGGCGTTGGCGCCGTCAGCGAACGCAAAGCCAAAGTCCCCTTTGGTGGTAGTGGCGATTGCGGAGCCATCGTGGATCAGCGACATGCCGTTGTACGAGATGGCGATGTTACTGAAATCGAACCCAAACGGGTCGACAGTGTCGGCAGAGGCGATTCCCGGAGTGGACGCCACCGCGGCCCCGACACCCAAACCAACTGCGAGCATGCCCAGTCGACCGACACGACGAGCGTTGACCATAATTTTTCCTTTCATCGACCGCCTGTGCGGCGAGAGTTCGCGGACTTCGGCCTTGGCTGGACCGAGCCGAAGCTTAGCAACACCTAAGGTTGAAGTGTGAGAACGGGTGAGAAAACTTAAGATTTGCGAACAGCGACCTAAACTTCTATCAGTCGGCGACGCCTCGCCCGCCGAACTCAGTGCTAGCCCGGGCCCGGCGACTCTCTAACGCTGCTCCAGCGCCAGAAAACCCCGAACCCGTATCGTCAGCGCATGACGACCCGCAATCTGGAAGCCCGGCTGACTGCGTATTCGATGACCGCCCTGGCCGTATTCCGAGTGGTCTTCGGACTGCTGTGGTTGTGCCACGGCCTGTCGAAGGTGACCGGCTGGCCGGTCGGACCCGCCGCTGCGGCCGGTGCCTATCCCGATTACTACGCCGGCTGGATCGAGCTGATCACCGGCGTGCTCATCACCATCGGGCTCTTCACTCGGATCGCCGCGTTCTTGGCCTCCGGGGAGATGGCGGTTGCTTACTTCACTGTGCACTTTCCGCATGGTTTTCTGCCGCTGGTCAACCACGGTGAGGAAGCAGTGATGTTCTGCTTCGCCTTTTTGCTGCTCCTCTTCGTCGGCCCGGGCGCGTACGCCCTGGACAACCATCGCTTGGCCGCAGGACCCCGTTGGCGTGATCGACGCGCCGGGAGCGTGTCGCGCGCCGGCGCCCCGTGGTCGAGTTGGTGGCGCAGCCGTCGGGCGCGTATTCGCTGACCCTCGACGTTCAGCGCAGGATCGGGATCAGACCGACAGCGAACACCAGATACAGCACCGCTACCAGCCCGAGCCGCATCGCGGTCAGCTTCGCTGTGCGTAACGCGACCATCAGGTAGAGGATTGCGGCCATCGTCACGACACCTGACCACAGCAGAGCATCGTCGAACCGCCAGTCAGTGAACAGCAGACCGAGCCCGCTGGGCACTGTCGCCTGAATCATCATCGCGCCGGAGATGTTGGCCAGCGCCAGCTGCGTCTTGCCCTGACGCACCCAGATGATCGCGTTCATGATCTCGGGCAGCTCGGTCGCGATCGGCGACAACAGCAGTGCGGTGACCGCCCCGGACAGTCCGAGCACCGGCCCGATGGCGTCGAGTTGGTGCACGAAGACCTGCGACGCGGCGAAGATGACCGCCAGAGCGCCCGTCGTCTGCAAGATCACCGCCGCCGTCGCCGGCTGCGCCGCTTTCGGTTGCAGCTTCAGCGGCGCCAGTTCCGTGTCGTGATCGAGCAAGTGGCCGCTGCTGATTTCGCGCCAGAAGTAGACGGCATAGGCAGCGAAGAACAAGAAACCCAGCCAAGGCTTGATGGTGAACGCCACCAAGCCGAGAGCAACCTTGAGTACGAACACCGCGAGAAACCAGCGCTGATCTTTCGCCAAGCGCTTCGCCTCGACGGTGTCGGCGAAGACGTCGCCGCGCTGGGAGCGGTTGTCCCATCGCCGGTCGCGGCTCGCCGAGTCACCGCCGGCTGTAACGAGTTCCTTGCAACGGCCACGACGGCGAATGAACAGCATTGCGCCGGTGATTCCGTAGGCGATGGTTGCCAGCACCAGCGGACCGCCCATTGCAGCGCCCACACCGATGTTGCGGATCTGCGGCGGTGGGACCGGTGGTGACTGCGACGAGGGTCACGACGGACTCCGGCAATGCAGTACCGAACGCCGCCAGGATGGTGCCGACGGCCATCGCTCCGACGTTCAGGCGTTGACCAAGCCATTCCACGGCGTTGACGAACCATTCGCAGGACAGGTAGATGGCCCCCGCGCACCCGATCAACAGCGCAACATGCACCACGATGGTTCGCCTCTCGCGCCCGCCTGCATATTGGGTGTCAGAGCCACCCGAATCGACCGCTGACCATCCTGCCAGCTATTCGGCTGAATTGGCAGTCAACAAGGCATTTCGCGATGGTGAATATCCTTACCAGCGGTGCGCCACAACTAGTTATCGGGTACCCGAAACGATGAATTCGGACGTTCGTTCTACCGCACTGTTGCGAAGAATTTGCGCAGGTCATCGACGAACAGCTCCGGCTGCTCGAACGCCGCGAAGTGTCCGCCGCGCGGCATCTCTGACCAGTGCGTGATGTTGTAGACGGGCTCGCACCAGCTTCTAGGTGCGGGCAGGACTTCTTTCGGGAAGGCGGCGACACCGGTCGGCAGCTCCACCCGCGCCGCCTTCGCAAACGCACTCAAGGACTCCCAGTAAAGCCGAGCCGACGACGCACCTGAGCCGGTGACCCAGTACATCATCACGTTGTCGAGCAATTCGCCGCGGCTGAGCACATTTTCCGGATGTCCGTCGCAGTCCGTCCACGCCCAAAATTTTTCGATGATCCAAGCCATCTGCGCGACCGGTGAATCCACCAGTCCGTACCCAACCGTCTGCGGCCGGGTGGATTGCTGTTTGGAATATCCAGTTCCCCAGCGGCGGTGCTCGGCCAGTGCTGCCAACGCTCGTTGCTCGCCGGCGGACATGTTGGTTCCGAGGTCCTTCGGAGGCGCGGCCAACGGCATGTTCAGGTGGATCGCGAGGCACTGACCACCGTTTCGGCCGATCTGAGTGGTCACCGCGGCACCCCAGTCGCCGCCTTGCGCGCCGTAGCGGTCGTAGCCCAGACGACTCATCAGCGTCTCCCAGGCGCGCGCAATCCTTTCGACGCCCCAACCGGTGGTAGCGGGCTTACCGGAAAACCCGTATCCGGGCAGAGTGGGGCACACCACGTGAAATGCATCCTGCGAAATTCCGGTCGGCGGATCGACCAGCGGCTGTATTACTTTGTGGAATTCGACAATGGATCCGGGCCAACCGTGCGTGATCAGCAGCGGCAGCGCGTCGACGTGCGGCGAGCGTTGATGAATGAAGTGAATATCCAGGCCGTCGATTTCCGTGACGAACTGGTCGAACCGGTTCAGCGCAGCTTCCCTCGATCGCCAGTCGTAGTCCTCGGCCCAGTACCCGGCCAGTTCGCGGGTGTAAGCCAGGGGCATGCCCTGACTCCAGTCGTCGACGCATTCGGCTTCCGGCCACCGGGTGCGGGTCAGGCGGTCACGTAAGTCCTCAAGAACCGCGTCAGGGACGTCGATGCGGAACGGCCTGATTTCAGCCATCAGTGACCAGGCCGCCTGAGCGCACTGCTTCGACGGCATGCCTCTGAATTCGCCTGCGACTGCACGCCGTAACGGTATTCCGCCCCCACCCCAGGCCGGGGCTCTTTCGCTACGGCGGCGCGTCTTTTCCGTCGAGCAGTTTCTCGGGGTGGTGGTTGGTGTTGGTGCGGGGTTGGCCGCGGTCGTGGTGGGGTGGGGGGATCCATTGGGTGTGGTTGTCGCTGGTTTTTCGGGTGCGGTAGCCGCCGGGTTTGATGAGGCGGTGATGGGTGCCGCAGGCGAAGGTCAGGTTGTCGATGTCGGTTCGGCGGCAGGTGGCGTAGTCGGTGACGTGGTGCACCTCGCACAGGTAGCCGGGTATGTCGCAGCCGGGGTGGCTGCAGCCGCGGTCTTTGGCGTAGAGCACGATGCGCTGCCCGGGTGTGGCGAGGCGTTTGGTGTGGTAGAGCCCGACAGCTTTGCCGTTGTCGAAGACCGCCAGGTAGTGATGAGCGTGGCGGGCCATCGCGATCACGTCACTCATCGGCAGCAAGGTTCCGCCGCCGGTGACCGCGCTACCGGTGCCGTTTTCCAATTCGTGCAGGGTGGTGGCGACGATGATGCTCGCCGGCAGCCCGTTGTGTTGGCCCAGCTGCCCGGAGGCCAGCAGCGCGCGTGCCGCGGTGTGCAGCCCGTCGTGGTTGCGTTGGGCCGCGCTGCGGGTGTCGCGGTCGATGGCCTCCTGGCTAGGTGCGCCGTCGAGCACCGGTTGGACGTCATCGGGGTTGGCCATGCCCGGGGCGGCCAGCTTGGCCAGCACCGCTTCCAGCGCGGCGCGCGCGGCCGGGGTCAGCCAGCCCCGCAGCGCTGTCATGCCGTCACGATCTTGGGCGCCGAGGCTCAGCCCGCGCCGCCGCGCCCGGTCTGCGTCGCTGAAGTCGCCATCAGGGTTGAGCACTTCGGCGAGTTTGCCGGCCAGCTTGGCCAACAGTTCGGGCCGGTACCGGGTGGCAAAGTGCGCCAACTGGGCTTCGGCGTGCTCGCGGGTGGGCGCATCAATCCAGCACGGCAGCTGCTGCAGGAAACCGCGGATCACCCGCACATGACCCTCACCCAGCGCGCCACGGCGTTGCCCGGCCGCAGTCGCGGCCAACCGCGGCGCCAACGGCTCACCAGTCAACGCGCGCCGCTCACCCAGATCGGCGGCGTCCTCGATGCGCCGGTGCGCTTCGGCGCGGGCGATGCCCAACCGGTCAGCCAACACCTGGGAGAGCTTGCCGCCGATCTCCGCGGCCGTCGCGCCCTGGCGCACCCCGTTGATCAACCCATGCCGCACCACCGGCAGCCGACGCACCTCACGTTCCAGGCGTTCCAGCAACGCCAACCGCTCCGGAGTGGTCAACACCTCCAACGACACCTCAGCCAAACCCGAGACCGCATCACCCAACGCATCGAACGCCGCGACGACCTCCTCACGACTGCTGACTGCCATACCCGAATGCTACCGGCGACCACCGACAAGAAATTCTTGAAACCACAGTGACACAAGTGGTTTCACGCGAAAGGCGTCACCGATCGAGCGCCAAGTCCTTCCGGAATCGCTGCATGCCGTCGATCTTCTCGGTCAGCGACGCGTCCGGCCCCGCGTAGAACATCCAGGGCATGGTCAGGATGCCGGTGATTCCGGCGGCCTCGGCTCGCTGGTGATCAGCGATCGTGACAGCATCGGTCAAGGGCGTCAGGATGGTGAAACCGTCCCAAGACAACCCGTTTTCAGCCCGCAACGCGCGCAGTCGGTCAGCCGCCGCGATGGCTCTATCGGTGGTGATCAAGTCGCCGATCCAACCGTCGTTGCGGGCGGCGCGGCGCAACGCAATGTCACTGAGACCACCGACGTAGATCGGAATCCGCGGCGGCGACGGCTGCATCTCCAGTCGGGACGTCTGGTAGAAGTGGCCGTCGAATTCGGTCCACCCCGGTTGCCACAGCGCCCGCATCAGCTTCAGCATCTCGTCGGTGCGTCTGCCGCGTGCCTCGAACTGCTCACCCATCAGTTCAAATTCCTCACGGCACCAGCCGACGCCGACACCCAGCTCCACCCGCCCCGCCGCCAGCACCGCCGCTGTGCCAATGGCTTTGGCAGCCGCGTACGGGTTGCGCATCGCCGGGATGTACACCGTGGTGACGAACCGCAGCCGCGTGGTGACCTGCGCGAGCGCACCGACCAGCACCCACGGGTCGGGCCACTCAGTGAAGGGCTGCCAGCGCCGCTGCCCGTCTCTGGTGTAGGGGTAGGGAGTCTGCAGGGTTTCCAGGTTCACCACGTGATCGGGAATACCGATGCCGTCATACCCGAGATCGTCAGCGACACGCGCTATTTCGATGATTTCACCGACGTCGAGGAAGGCGCTGCTGATGTAGTACTTCACCGGGCCCACGCCGGTCGAATGAAGACGCCATCGGCTTCCGCGGTGTGTCCGTCAGCATCCGAGATCGACCCGCGCACAAATGTTTTGATGTCTTCACTGCGCTCGACGACGGCTTCGGCGCGCAGCCGGCCCAACGGCGTGCCCCGCAGGTAGCGCACCGAGATCGTGCCGGTGAACAGCGGCTTGGTCAGGCCCTCGCTGGCCGCCTCACCCAGCACATGGTCGAGCACCAGCGCGCAGACGCCGCCGTGCACCAGACCCGGCGGCCCCTCATAGGCCGCGCCCAGGGTGAAGTCGCTCCAGCACCGCCCATCCTCGCCGTGATGAATCACCAGCGGCGGCGCGATCGCGTTGCGCATACCGATGACGGCGTTACCCCACGCGAGCGGCCGGCCGTCGACGGCGTAGCGCACGCCCGCCGACTCCGCAGCTCCGTCACACCGCAACGTCTTCGTCACCGCTTCGACCGCGCGACGGGCCTCGTCCAGTGTTCCGGCGTCGGCATCGGTGACGATGGTGGCGTTGATGAGTTGCCGCACAGCGTCGGTCAGCGGGCCGTACAACTCGTTCAGCTGATGGTGCTCATCGGCGGTGATGACCTCATAGTTGGCGTCCACCGACCAGCGCCCCTCCTCAGCTGCCGAACACTCTGCGCACCACGGCCTTTGCCCGGCGGGTCACCCGTAGATAGTTGTCCAGGAATTCGCTGCCATCCCCGTTGGACCAGCCGGCCGCGACGGCCACCGCGCTGAGCAGCCGGCCCGGGCCGGGCAGTTGGTCGGTGGGCTTGCCGCGCACCAGAGTCAGCGCGTTGCGGGCCCTCGTCGCCGTCAGCCACGCTTCCCGGAGCTGGTCCACGTCGTCCCCGGCGATCAGCTCGGCCTCGGCGATCGCGTCCAAGGTCTGCAGCGTCGAGGTGTTGTGCAGCGCGGGGATGTGGTGCGCATGCTGCAACTGCAGCAACTGCACCGTCCACTCGATGTCGGTCAGGCCCCCACGCCCGAGCTTGGTGTGCGTGTTGGGATCTGCGCCGTGCGGCAACCGCTCGGCGTCGACGCGGGCCTTGATCCGGCGGATCTCCTGGACGGTTTCCGGCGACACCCCGTCGGCGGGGTAACGCGTGCTGTCAACCATCAGCACGAACCGCTGACCCAAGTCTTCGTCACCGGCGACCGGATGGGCCCGCAGCAGGGCCTGGATCTCCCAGGGCTGCGCCCACTGCGCGTAATACGCCTCGTAGGAGGCCAGCGTGCGGACCAGCGGACCGTTGCGGCCTTCGGGCCGCAGGTTGGCATCGATGTGCAGCGGCGGGTCAGCGCTGACCGTTCCCAACAAAGCCCGCATCTGGTCGGTGACCGACGTCGACCACCGCACCGCGGCGGCGTCGTCGGCTCCATTGGCGGCTTCACAGACGAAGATGACGTCGGTGTCGGAGCCGTAACCCAGCTCGCCGCCACCCAGTCGGCCCATCCCGATGATGGCTACGCTGGCCGGCGGGTCGCCGTCGCAATTGGCGCGAATCACCGCGTTCAGCGCGGCTTGCAGCACCGCCACGCGCACCGAGGTGAGCGCTTTACCGACTTGCCGAACGTCAAGCATGCCCAGCAGATCCGCCGAAGCGATGCGGGCCAGCTCGCGCCGGCGCAGCGCACGCGCGGCCGCGACGGCCCGTACCGGATCGGCGTGCCGGCCCACGCAGGCGATCAACGCCGGACCGAACTTGCCCGGCTCGACGTCGAGCAACTTCGGCCCGGACGGGCCATCGCCGTACAGCTTGATGACTTGAGGCGCCCGCATCAGCAGGTCGGGCACGAAAGCCGAAGTGCCGAGGATGTGCATCAGCCGCTTGGCCACCGCGTTCTCGTCGCGCAGCGTCGACAGATACCAGCGCTGGCCGGCCAGTGCCTCGCTCAGCTTGCGGTAGGCCAGCAGCCCGCCGTCGGGGTCAGGAGTGTTCGACAGCCAGTACAGCAGCTTGGGCAGCAGCACCGACTGCACGCGTCCGCGACGGCCGCTGTCGTTGGTCAGTGCGGCCAGGTGGGTAAGTGCGGCCTGCGGGCTCTCGTAACCGAGGGCGGCCAGCTGACGCTCCGCGGCCGCCGGTGTCATGCCGCGGGAGAAATTCAGGCCCTCCGCGCTGACCGATTCCAGCAGCGGCGCGTAGAAGAGCTTGGCGTGCAGCCGCGACACCCGCACGTTCTGCCGCTTGAGCTCCTCGCGCAACACGCCCAGCGCATCGTGCCTGCCGTCGGGCCGGATGTGCGCCGCACGGGCCAGCCAGCGCAGCGCTTCGTCGTCGCCGGGTGCGGGCAGCAGGTGGGTGCGTTTGAGCCGCTGCAACTGCAACCGGTGCTCAAGTAGCCGCAGGAATTCGTAGGAGGCGGTCAGGTTCGCGGCGTCGTCGCGGCCGATGTAGCCGCCGGCGCCCAGCGCTGCCAACGCTTCCACCGTGGACGCCACATGTAGCGAGTCGTCGCTGCGGCCGTGCACGAGCTGCAGCAGCTGCACCGCGAACTCGACGTCGCGTAGCCCCCCGGCGCCGAGTTTGATCTCGCGCGAACGCATGTCGGCGGGCACCGTCTGCTCGACGCGGCGGCGCATCGCCCGCACGTCGGGTACGAAGTCGTCGCGCTCGCTGGCCCGCCACACCAACGGCATCACCGCGGCCATGTACTGCTGGCCTAATTCCGCGTCGCCGACGGCCGGCCGCGCCTTGAGCAACGCCTGAAACTCCCAGGTCTTGGCCCACCGCTGGTAGTAGGCGGCGTGCGAGTCGACGGTGCGGACCAGCTCACCGCACCTGCCTTCCGGCCGCAGCGCCGCGTCCACCTCGAAGAACACCTCCGACGCCAGCCGCATCATCTCGCCGGCGACCCGGGCGGTCACCGCGTCGGCGCGCTCCCCGACGAAGACGACGTCGACGTCGCTGACGTAATTCAGCTCGCGGGCACCGGATTTGCCCATCGCGATGACGGCCAGCCGCGGCGGTGTGTCGTCACCGCACACCGTCTTCTCGGCCACCCGCAGCGCCGCCGTCAACGCCGCGTCGGCCATGTCGGCCAGATGCGCGCCGACCGCCGGAAATGGCAGCACCGGCTCGTTCTCGACGGTCGGAGCCAAGTCGAGAGCGGCCAGCACCAGCAACTGATTTCGGTAGAAGGTGCGTAACCGCGACCGGCAACCCGGTTCGGCGGCGCATTCCAAGAAGGCGCTGCGCAACTCGTCGGCCGTCGGCAGCGTCACCTTGCCGGCCAGCAAGCGCCAGGCTTGTGGGTTGGCGACGAGGTGGTCGGCCAGCGCCAGCGACGAGCCCAGCACGGCGAATAACCGGCCGCGAAGGCCGCGGTCGGTCAGCAGGGCGGCGTTGAGCTCGGCCCAGTCACTGGTGGGCGTCTCGGCCAGCCGTACCAGCGCGCTCAACGCGGCATCGGCATCCGGAGCACGCGACAGCGACCACAGCAGCCCAACATGGGCTTCGCTCTCGGCGTCACCCTCGTCTTCTCGAAAACGCCAGCCCAGTTGTGCCAGATACGAGCCCGCGCGCGGGTCGACCAGTCCCAGGCGGCCCACGCTGGGCAGCTTCGGGCGCTGCACCGCGGGCTTGGTCACGCCCTCGACGGTAGCGCAGTTCGGCTGGAGCCCCTAAAGACTTAGGTAGGTCTTCAACTCATACGGCGTGACTTGGCTGCGGTAATTAGCCCACTCCCGGCGCTTGTTGCGCAGGAAAAAGTCGAAGACATGCTCCCCCAACGCTTCTGCGACCAGCTCGGAATTCTCCATCTCCTGCAGCGCGCGGTCCAGACTGCTGGGCAGTTCACGGTAGCCCATGGCGCGTCGCTCCTCGGACGTCAGATCCCACACGTTGTCCTCGGCCTGCGGGGCCAGCGCGTAGTTCTTCTCGACGCCGCGCAACCCGGCCGCCAGAATCACCGCGAATGTCAGATAGGGATTGCACGCCGAGTCGGGGCTGCGCACCTCGATGCGCCGCGACGAAGTCTTGCGCGGGCTGTACATGGGCACGCGCACCAACGCTGAGCGGTTGGCTGCCCCCCACGATGCCGCCGTGGGCGCCTCACCGCCGTGCACCAGCCGTTTGTAGGAGTTCACCCATTGATTGGTGACCGCGCTGATCTCGGACGCGTGCTCGAGGATTCCGGCGATGAACGACTTCGCCACGTCCGACAGCTGCAGCGAATCGTCGGGGCTGTGGAACGCGTTGACGTCACCCTCGAACAGGCTGATATGGGTGTGCATCGCCGACCCGGGGTACTGGCTGAACGGCTTGGGCATGAACGTCGCCCGCGCTCCCTCTTCGAGCGCAACTTCTTTGATGACGTAGCGGAAGGTCATTACGTTGTCGGCCATCGACAGCGCGTCGGCGTAACGCAGATCGATCTCCTGCTGGCCGGGCGCGCCTTCGTGGTGGGTGAACTCCACCGAGATGCCCATCGACTCCAGCGCATCGATGGCGTGCCGGCGGAAGTTCGACGCGGAGTCGTGCACCGCCTGGTCGAAATAGCCGGCGTCGTCAGCGGGCACCGGGTCGTCGTTAGAGCCCGGCTTGAGCAGGAAGAATTCGATCTCGGGGTGCACGTAACAGGAAAAGCCCAGATCGTTGGCCTTCGCCAACTGCCGCCGCAGCACGTGCCGCGGGTCGGCCCAGGACGGCGAGCCGTCGGGCATCTTGATGTCACAGAACATCCGCGCCGAGTGGTGTTGTCCGGCGGCCGTGGTCCAAGGCAGCACCTGGAAAGTCGACGGGTCGGGGTGCGCAATGGTGTCGGATTCGGAAACCCGGGCGAAGCCCTCGATCGACGAACCGTCGAAACCGATGCCTTCCTCGAAGGCGCCTTCGAGTTCGGCGGGAGCGATGGCCACCGACTTCAGGAATCCGAGCACGTCGGTGAACCACAGCCGGACAAAACGGATATCCCGTTCTTCCAGCGTGCGGAGCACGAATTCCTTTTGTCGATCCATGATGAGAGAGTAAGCACCGCCTATTATTTCTGTGTTACGAAAGCCACGCTAGCAGCGCAAGTTGTCCGGCGGACTCGTCCGGTCGACGAAGTAGCGCGTCACGGCCCCGTCGATGCACCTGTTGCCGGTGAACACCACGGTGTGCTGACTGCCGTCGAAGGTGATCAGCGGTGCGCCCAGCTGCTGGGCCAGATTGACACCGGCCTGATACGGGGTGGCGGGATCGTGGGTGGTGGAAACCACCACCACTTTGCCGGCCCCGACGGGTGCGGCGGCATGCGGTTGCGATGTCGCCGGCACCGGCCACAACGCGCACAGATCCCGGGGTGCGTAACCGGTGAACTGCCCGTAGCTGAGGAACGGCGCGGCCTGGCGGATCTGCCGGTCGGCGTCGACCCAGCTCGCCGCGTCGGTCGGCGACGGCGCGTCGACGCAGCGGATCGCGTTGAATGCGTCCTGCCCGTTGTCGTAGTGCCCCATCGGATTGCGGCCCTGGTAGTCGTCGGCGAGCGTCAGCAGATCTCCCGGGTCGGTGCCGCGCGCCAGCCCGAGCAGCCCGCTGGTCAAAAACTTCCAGTACTGCGGGGTGTAAAGCGCGTTGATGGTTCCGGTGGTGGCGTCGGCGTAGCCCAGCCCGCGCGGATCCTGCGTCTTGGCCGGTGCGCCGACCAGCGGGTCGACCAGTTCCTGGTAGCGGCTGACCCACTTGTTCGGGTCAGTGCCCAACGGGCAGTCGGCCGAACGTGCGCAGTCCGCGGCGTAGTCGTTGAAGACCGATTGAAAGCCCGCCATCTGCCGGACGTTCTCCTCGACCGGTCCGACGGTGGGGTCGATGGCGCCGTCGAGCACCATGGCCCGGACGTGGTCGCCGAACTGCTCGACGTATGCGGTGCCCAGTTCGGTGCCGTAGCTGTAGCCGAGGTAGCTGATCTGCTGGTCGCCCAGCGCCTGGCGGACCACGTCCATGTCGCGTGCCGCCGATGCGGTGCCGACGTTCTCCAGGAACCCCAGGCCCATCCGGTTGGCGCAGCCTTGCGCCAGGTGTTGGTACACCTGCTCGATGTGCGCGACTCCGGCGGGGCTGTAGTCGACCATCGGGTCGCGGCGGAAAGCGTCGAACTCGGCGTCGGTTCGGCAGCGCACCGCTGGGGTGGAGTGACCGACGCCGCGAGGGTCGAAGCCCACCAGATCGAAGTCTCGGCTGATCGGGCTGTCCGCGAGGACCGGCGCCAGGCCGACGACGCTGTCGACCGCCGACGCGCCGGGGCCGCCGGGATTGACCAGCAGCGACCCGATCCGCTGGCCGGTCGCCGGGATGCGGATCACCGCCAGGTGAAGCTGGCCCGCGCCGGGGTTGCTGTAGTCGACCGGGACGGCCACCGTGGCACAGCGGGCGGTGGCGATCTTGGCGGCGTCATTGCCGAATTGACCGCAGCCGGCCCAGGCCGTGGGTGCAGCGACTGCCGGCTGCGGTGCTGCGGTGCTGGACGGCCCGGCTCCGGATTCGGGATTGGCGCCCGCCTGCTGGATCGGCGCGGCGACCGGGATGATCACTCCGAGGGCGAGCAGCGCTGAGCCCAGCCGTCTCATCCGCCCCATGGCTCACATCGTCGCATGCGTGCCGCGTACGCGGTGCGGTCGGAGGTTACACCTTGGTCTCGTATCAGCGGCGTCAGCACTTGGCTCCGGTGGGCGGCACGGTGCCCTGCACCAGGTAGGCCGTCGCGAAGTTGTCGACACAGCGGTTGCCCTCGAAGACGACCGTGTGCTGGGTGCCCTCGAAGGTCAGCAGCCCGCCGTGCAGCTCTTTTGCCAACTCGACACCTGCTTGGTAAGGGGTCGCGGGGTCGTGGGTGGTCGACACCACCACAGTCGGCGCCAGGCCGGGCGCGGAGATCACGTGCGGTTTGGTCGTCGGCGGGACCGACCAGAACGCGCAGGCGCCCAGCGGCGCATCACCGGTGAACTTGCCGTAGCTCATGAACGGAGCGAGCTGGCGGTAGCGGCGGTCCTCGTCGACCACTTTGGCCCGGTCGCTGACCGGTGGCTCGTCGACGCAGTTGATCGCCACTCGCGCGTCGGTGGCGTTGGTGTAGTGCCCGTGCAGGTCGCGCCGCATGTACATGTCGGCCAGGGCCAGCAGCGTGTCACCCCGATGACGGGTCAGCTCGGTCAAACCGTCGGTCAGGTGCTGCCACAACGTCGGTGAGTACAGCGCCATCAAAGTGCCCACGATCGCGTCGCTGTAGCTCAGCCCGCGTGGATCCTCGGTCGGAGTCGGCTTGCCCACCAGCGGGTTGTTCCCGTCGACCATCGGGTCGACCAGACTGTGGTAGACGTCGACCTGTTTGGCCGGGTCGGTGCCCAGCGGGCAGCTCGAATTCTTCGCGCAGTCCTTGCCGTAGTCGTTGAAGGCGTCCTGGAAACCCTTGGCCTGGCGCAGGTCCGCCTCGACCGGGTCGGCGTTGGGGTCCACCGCGCCGTCGAGGATCATCGCCCGCACATTGCGCGGGAAAGCCTCGGCGTAGGCCGAGCCGATCCGGGTCCCGTAGGAGTAGCCGAGGTAGGTCAGCTTCGCATCGCCCACCGCCGCGCGGATCGCGTCCAGGTCGCGGGCGGCGTTGACCGTTCCGGCGTTCTCCAAGAACGCCTTGCCCAGCCTCTTGAAGCAGCGGCCGACGTACGCCTTGGTCTCGTCCTCGATTGCGGCCACGCCTTTTCGGCTGTAATCGACCTGCGGCTCGGTCCGCTGATGGTCGTTTTCGGCGTCGGAGTTGCACCAGATCGACGGGCGCGACGACGCCACCCCGCGAGGATCGAACCCGACCAGGTCGAACTGTTCGCGCACCTGCGGCGGCAACGCCTCCACCAGGGAGAGGGCGGCCTCGACACCCGACTCGCCGGGCCCACCGGGGTTGATGATCAGCGAGCCGATCTTCTTCTTCGTCGCCGGGAAACGGATCATCGCCAGCACCGCGGCGTCCCCGCGCGGGCGCCGGTAGTCGATCGGCACCGCCACCTTGCCGCACTGCACACCGGCCGGCAGCTTGGGCAACGCGCCGCTGATCGTCCGGCACGGCGACCACGACACCGGCTGGCCGATCCTGGGGGTGGCGAGTTTGGCACGGCCGCTGACCATCCGGGTGCAACCGGAAACCAGCACCGCGGCGGTCACGATCAAGATCAGCCCAAGTTTGGCTGGTTGCGCGATCTTGTCGCGGTGAGGCAGGCCCATGGCAACCAATGCTGCCATGCGCGCCTTGACCGACCCGGTGGCCGGGCGCAGCTTGGCATCCCGCCGCTATGGGGCAGCGGCGAGCAGCTCCTGAATGCCTTTCTCGAAGCCGTCGGCCAGGTTCCACAGATCGGGAATCAATTCCGGGCAGGAAATGATGCCGACGTTGAGCTTGCCGGTCAGCGACAGGACGGTGATGTTCAGGCCTGAACCTTCGAAAAGCGGACCCAGCGGATACATTGCGGTGAGCTCACAGCCCAGGAAGTACAACGGGTCCTGCGGCCCGGGGACGTTGGAGACCACCAAGTTGTAGACCGGCCGGCTGCGGGTCAGCCGGGTGCTGGCGTAGGCGCGCATCGCCAGCCCGAACACCGCGGGCGCGGCGAACTGCGTCCAGTCCTGCAGCAGGGTCGCGCCGATCGCCGAACTATGTTCTTTGGCAGTCGAATTCGCGGCGGCGATCGCCATGATCCGCTCCGCCGGGTCGGCGATGCCGGTTTCCAGGCTGGCGAACATACCGCTCACCTGATTGCGCCCGGGACGGTCGGACTTGCCGTGCGTCGAGACCGGCACCATCGCCACCAACGACGTGTCGGGCAGTTCATTTCTGTCCAGCAGGAACTGTCGCAGCACCCCGGCCACCAGCGCCATCACCACGTCGTTGACCTTGACCCCGTAGTGGTTCTTGACTGCCTTGACGTCCTCGAGATCCAGCTGGGCGAAAGCCATGTTGCGCTGACTGGACACGCTGGCATTGAACGTCGTCGGCGGAGCGGTGAACGGACGCGCCATCGCCGAACCGCTGCGCGCCCGCGCCAGCGTCTTGACCACCGATGTCGCCGTGGCCGGCAGCACGTTGACCAGATTCAGCGGACGGCTGGCGAATCTCACCAGCCCGCTGAGCACGAGTTCGATCTGGTTGGCGCCGCCCACGCCGTCCACCGGATCCGGCGGCGCCGCATCGGGCTCGATGCTGCACAACTGCGACATCAAATCCGCGCCGGTCACACCGTCGACGCTGGCGTGGTGCACCTTCGTCATCACCGCCAGGCGACCGTCCGTGCGGGCGTCTGTGCCGGCGAGTCCCTCGATGACCCACATCTCCCACAGCGGCCTACTGCGGCTCAACGGCAGCGACGCGATGTGTCCGCACACCTCGGCCAGCTCGGCCTGGCCGCCCGGCGGCGGCAAGCCGATGCGGTGCAGATGGCGGTTGATGTCGAAGTTGTCGTCGTCCACCCAGACCGGGTGGTCGAGGTTCAGCGGGTTGTTGAGCAGCTTCTCCCGGAATTGCGGCATTGCCTTCAGCCGCAACGACAAGGCGTCGCGCAGCCGGTCGAAGGTGTAGCCGCCGGGCATCGTCGAGCTGTTCAGTTCGTGGACCGCGCACACGTGCAAGTGCTGTGAGGGAGTCTCCAAGTAGAGGAAACTGGCGTCGAGTCCGCTGAGCCGCTGCATGTAAGCCGATGCTACTTCCGGTACTTGGCGGCGGTAACGAATTGGTCAGACCGTCACCGGTGTGAGCCAGCCCATCGGCGATCGCAGTGTCGCGGCGGCGTCGCAAGTGGCACAATTGCGAAAAGTCAAGGCGAAAAGTCAAGGCGAAATGTCAACGAGCCCGGGGACCGCATCCGGCCACGAGGTTCTCACGACGATCAATAAGGACAATGATGTCTGAATTCCAGCTGTACGGCTCAGCCGTCAACGCACCGCGGCCCAAGACCCGCGTTCACCATCTGCTGAAGATGAAGGCCGAGGGCCACAAGTGGGCCATGTTGACCGCCTACGACTACTCCACCGCCCGCATCTTCGACGACGCCGGCATTCCGGTGCTGTTGGTCGGTGATTCGGCCGCCAACGTCGTCTACGGCTACGACACCACGGTGCCGATATCGATCGACGAGCTGATTCCGCTGGTCCGCGGAGTGGTGCGGGGTGCGCCGCACGCGCTGGTGGTCGCCGATCTGCCGTTCGGCAGCTACGAGGCCGGACCGGCCGCTGCGCTGGCCGCCGCGACGCGGTTCATGAAGGAAGCCGGCGCGCACGCGGTGAAGCTCGAAGGCGGCGAGCGGGTCGCCGACCAGATCGCCTGCCTGAACGCCGCCGGCATCCCGGTGATGGCGCACATCGGTTTCACCCCGCAAAGCGTCAACACATTGGGCGGCTTTCGGGTGCAGGGCCGCGGCGACGCGGCCGAACAGACCGTCGCCGACGCGATCGCGGTCGCCGAGGCCGGCGCCTTCTCCGTCGTGATGGAGATGGTGCCGGCCGAATTGGCCACCCAGATCACCGGCAAGCTGACGATCCCGACCGTGGGCATCGGCGCCGGTCCCAACTGCGACGCCCAGGTGCTGGTGTGGCAGGACATGGCCGGTCTCACCGCCGGGAAAACCGCCCGCTTCGTCAAGCGCTTCGGCGACGTCGGCGGCCAATTACGCCGCGCGGCAACCCAATACGCCCAGGAAGTGGCCGAAGGCGCCTTTCCGGCCGAAGAGCACTGTTTCTGACAGCCGCGATCTCGGCACGGCGGGGAATCAGAGGGTATCGGTGCCCGGGTGTGCCGAAGAACTATGGCAGGCTGAACAGCGATCGACGATCGCAACGCCGCAGTTCTGACCGGAGGCGAACATGCCTGTAAAGGCCCCACGAACGTCGCAGCATGCGGAAGTGGAGCGCAAGTTCGAAGTTGTGGAGTCGACGGTTTCACCGTCGTTCGAAGGCATCGCTGTCGTCAGCCGCGTCGAGAAGCCGCCGGCCCAAGCGCTTGACGCGGTGTACTTCGACACCTCCGCCCGCGACCTGGCGGCCAACCGGGTGACGCTGCGCCGTCGCACCGGTGGCGCAGACGCCGGCTGGCACGTGAAGCTACCGGCCGGGCCGGACGCCCGCACCGAAGTCCGCGCCCCGCTGACCGACGGCGACGGTGACGCAGTGCCTCCCGAACTGCTGGATATGGTGCTGGCGATCGTGCGGGACCGTCCGCTGGTACCGGTCGCCAGGATCAGCACGACGCGCGGTCTGCAGGTCTTGTACGGCGACGACGGCAGCCCGCTGGCCGAGTTCTGCGACGATCAGGTCACCGCCTGGTCCGACGGCGGCAGCGACGCTACGGGCACCGAACAACATTGGCGCGAATGGGAACTCGAGCTCGCCGAGGACCACGCCTTCACCGGCTCCGACCTGATGGACCGGCTGTGCAACCGGCTGCTCGACGCCGGTGCGGTGCCGGCGCGGCACGGCTCGAAGTTGGCGCGGGTACTGGGTTCGCCGCCCAACGGAGTGCAGCAGCGCCCGGCCGATCCGGTGCACCGCGCGGTCGCCGAGCAGGTCGAGCAGTTGCTCGTGTGGGATCGTGCCGTGCGCGCCGACGCCCCCGACTCGGTGCACCAGATGCGGGTGGCGGCCCGCAAGATCCGCAGCCTGCTGCAGTCCGCCGAGCAGCTCGGCACCTCCTACGATCCCTGGATCCTCGAGGAGCTGCGGGAGCTGGGCCGGGTACTCGGAATCGCCCGGGACGCCGAGGTTCTCGCCGAGCGTTACCGGCATGCGTTGGACGCGTTGCCGCCCGAGCTGGTGCGCGGACGCGTACGGCAGCGTCTCGTGCAGGGAGCTGAGCGCCGCTACCAGACCGGTCTGCGCCGATCGCTGATCGCGATGCGGTCGCAGCGCTACTTCCGGCTGCTGGACGCGTTGGAATCGTTGGCGGCTGAGCCGCCGCCGGCAGCAGACGGTCAAACGCCGGCGCAGGCGGTCATCGACGCCGCATACAAGCGGGTGCGCAAAGCCGCCAAGGCCGCCCGGGCCGCTGAGGCCGCTGACTCTGCAGCGCACGCTGAGGAAGCCGATCCCGACGAGGCACTGCACAAAATCCGCAAGCGGGCCAAGCGCCTGCGCTACACCGCTGCTGCGGTCGGCGACAGCAAGGTGTCCGAGGAAGCCAAGAATGTTCAGTCGGTGCTCGGCGATCACCAGGACAGCGTGGTCAGCCGCGAACATCTGAGCCAGCAGGCCGCAAGCCGCGCACGCCGCGGGCGAGGACACCTTCACCTACGGAGTGCTCTATCAGCAGGAGCTGCAGCTGGCCGAGGACAGCGAACAGCAGCTGGATCCCGCGCTGCGCAGGCTGAAGAAAGCGGTGCGCGGGGCGACGCACTAGCCCGTTGCCGGGGCGGGCGAGTTGGCCTGTAAGCCGGATCCTGTCCCGCGCGTCTCCGGCGACCGGAGACGCACAGTGGCGACCATCCATCTGGACACACCGTCACCGGGTGCCTCGAGCGGCCTACCCGCAGGCTCGGGCGAGCAACCCTCAGGCGCCTGCGCGATCGCACCGTGGCGCGATCTTCTTGGCCTTGCTTCGGGTGGGGTTTGCCGAGCCATCCCGGTCACCCGGCATGCTGGTGCGCTCTTACCGCACCGTTTCACCCTTACCACCGCGTGCGGTGGCGGTCTGTTCTCTGTGGCACTTTCCCGCGAGTCACCTCGGATTGCTGTTAGCAATCACCCTGCTCTGTGAAGTCCGGACTTTCCTCGACGTGCCGCCGGGCCTTTCGGGCCGGCCCACGCCGCGGCCGCCCGGCCAACTCGTCCGCGAAGAACACCGTACTCGCTCGGGCAGTACGGATCGAACAATGCCGAAACCACCTCCTTCTTGCGGCACGCCCGGGCGCGTACGCCAGAGCCAGCAGGCGCTGGTCAGCACCGCGGCGAGGAAAACGTAGACGTAGGTGCCGGCGATGACGTCGTTCCACACCCCGCCCGGCCGCAGTGCCAGCACACCGGATTCCCCCCGCTGGGCGCCGAACGAGGTGAACCAGCCGCCGAGCAGCACCCACAGCGACCACATCGCCAACGCCGAGAACCTGCCGCCCAGCACGAAGGCCCGGTAACCGAGGTGAACGATCAACGGCGCGAACCACACCCAGTGGTGATCCCAGCTGAACGGCGAGGCCACCGCGCACCCCATCCCCACCAGAGCGATGCCCAGCACGGGCTGACCGCGCCGCCAGGCGATCGCCGCAACGATGACCGCTACTGCGGCCAGCGCGATCGAGGCGAACGTGATTCCCGCCGACGGGACGTGCAGACGCAGCAGGATGCCGCTGACGCTGGTGCTGCCGCGCTGGTCAGCCGAAATCCGGTTGACGTCCCGGAAACCGCGCCGCAGCCAGTAGAACGTCGAATCGGTCGGCAGCAGCAGCCAGCCAACCAGGACGGTGGCCGCGAAGGTGCCGCCGGCCACCGCCGCGGCACGCAGGCGCCCGACTGCAATCAGATAGACGATGAACAGCGCCGGAGTCAGTTTGATCCCCGCGGCCAGACCGATCCCGAGTCCGGACCACCGGCTGCGGGCGGGCCCGAGCAGATCGGCCAGCACGACCGCAAGGATCACGATGTTGATCTGCCCGAGCTGCAGCGACAGCCGGAAGGGTTCCAGCCAGGCCACCAGACCCAGCAGCAGTGCGCCCAGGCTCCACAAGCCGGTCGCGGCGGTGAGCCGCATCGCGGTCAGCATCCGCCAGACCGCGTAACCGGTCAGTGCGCACGCCAGCGACAACCAGACCACCTGCACGGTCGGCTCGGTGATGAACGCCAGCGGCGCAAAGCACAGCGCCGCGAACGGTGGGTAGATGAACAGCAAGGTGCGCGGGTTCCCGGTCAGCCCCACCGAGTAGAGGTCGAGACCGTCGCGCATCCGCATGGCGCCGAACCGGTAAACCTGCAGGTCGACTTGGGTGGCCAGCGACGGCCAGCGCAGGTAGATCACGATGTAGGCCAGCAACGCCAGCAGCAGCGCCGTCGGGCCACCGCGGCGCACCCAGGGAGCAACTTCGCGCGGACCGGTCACGACTGACAGACGTTAGCGGACCCGGAATCGAAGCGTGCGCTCCGTCTCGTGAGCGACCGGGGCCTGTGACTTCTGGAAGAATCAGGTGGGCAACGAATCCAGGTAAGCGGTCTGGTTCACCAGCCGCACCGACGACGCCCCGTCGGGGTAGAACTCGGCGATACTCAGCGACGCCAGGTCCAGATGCAGCCGGTACAGGATGGCCGCCCCGGCCTCCAGCGCGACCCGCAGCAGCATCTTGATCGGCGTCACGTGCGACACCACCAGCACCGTCGTGCCGCCGTGTTCTGCGATGACCCGGTCGCGCGCCCGCAGCACCCGGTCGTGCACTGCAGCGAAGCTCTCCCCGTCGGGCGGCGTGGTGCTCGTGTCGCGCAGCCACTGCCGATGCAGCTGCGGGTTCAACTCGGCGGCCTCACTGAAGGTCAGGCCTTCCCAGCCACCGAAGTCCGTCTCGATCAGGTCGTCGTCGACGCTGACGTCCAGCCCGAGCGCCTTGGCGGCGGTCGTTGCGGTGTCGTAGGCGCGCTGCAGCGGCGAAGCGATCACCGCGCTGATGCCGCCGCGCTGAGCCAGGTAGCTTGCCGCAGCGTCGGCTTGTTGCCGGCCCAGATCGGTCAGCGCCGGGTTGCCGCGCCCGGAGTAGCGGCGTTGCACCGACAACTCGGTCTGCCCGTGCCGCAGCAGCAGCAAGCGGGTGGGCGCACCGCGCGCACCGGTCCAGCCCGGTGACGAGTTCTGCTCGGCCGGTTTGGTTTCGGCCGGCTCGGCGGTCGACGGGCCGGCCGTGTGCTTGCCGGCGGCGGCGTCCATCGCCTCGTTGGCCAACCGGTCGGCGTGCGAGTTCTGCGCCCGCGGAATCCAGGTGTAGCTGATTCGGTCGAACCGGGAGGCGAGCGTACGGGCCTGCGCGTGCAGCGCCGCGAGGTCGGGATGCTTGACCCGCCAGCGGCCCGCCATCTGCTCGACGACCAGCTTCGAATCCATCGACACCGCGACTTCGGTGGCGCCCAGGTGGACGGCTTCGTCGAGCCCGGCGATCAACCCGCGGTATTCCGCGACATTGTTGGTGGCCCGCCCGATCGCCTGCTTGCTCTCGGCCAGCACAGTTTGGTGATCTGCGCTCCACACCACCGATCCGTACCCCGCCGGTCCCGGATTGCCGCGCGACCCGCCGTCGGCCTCGACCAGCACTTTCATCCGCCGAAGCTCCGCGGGCGCAGCAGGATCGCGCCGCACTCCGGGCAGCGCAAGACGTCGTCGTCGGCGGCCGCCGAGATGCGGGCCAGCTCGCCGCGGTCGATCTCCAGCCGGCAGGCACCGCACCGGCGGCCTTGCAGCGGCCCGGCACCCGGTCCTCCCCCGGCGCGCTGGCGCTCGTAGAGGGCGACGAGGTCCGGGTTGAGCGCCGCGGTCAACTCCTCGCGCCGTGCCGACCGCTGCCGGCGGACGTCGTCGATCTCGGTGAGCGCACCGTCGAGGGCTTGCCGGGAACCGGCCAACTCGGCCTGCAAGGCGTCGATCGTCTCTGCTTCGGCGGTCTGCTGCGCGAGCAGCTGTTCGCGGCGCTCCATCACCTCCAGCAGCGAATCCTCCAAGCTGCTGCGGCGTCGTTGCAGCGTCTCCAACTCGTGCTGCAGCTCGGAGAGTTGCTTGGCGTCGCGCACCGATTGCAGCAATGCCCGGTCCCGCTCCTCGCGGCGCCGGACCGCGTCGACCTCGGATTCGAAGCGCAACACCTGCGCGTCGAGGTCCTCCAAAGCGATCTGCAGGGCAGCCAACCGGTCGTTGGCGGCGATCTCGTCGACCCGTATCCGCTCGTAATCCTGCCGCTGCGGCAAATGATTGCTGCGGTGGGCCACGCGCGCCAGTTCGGCGTCCAGCTCTGCCAATTCCAGTAGCGAGCGTTGTTCGGCGACACTAGCTTTCATCGCTGGCTTTCGTCATGCTCGCTCCGGTTTCGATGTTCCAGGGGTCGGTGCGCACACTGCTGACCCGAATGGGCAACGCCGCACCGAAGGCCTTGACCAGCACGTCGGCCGCCTGCCCGCACCACGGGTATTCACTCGCCCAGTGCGCCACGTCGATCAGGGCGACGTCGGAGGCCCGGCGATGCTCGTCGGCCGGGTGGTGCCGCAGATCCGCGGTCACGTACGCCTGCAAGCCGGCCGCGGCGACGGTGTCGAGCAGCGAATCCCCCGCACCGCCACAGACCGCTACCCGTGCCACCGGCATGTCGGCGTCGCCGGAGGCGCGCACGCCCCACGAGGTGCGCGGCAGCGCCCCCTCGACCCGGCGGACGAAATCGCGCAACGGTTCCGGGTTCGGCAAGGTGCAGATCCGGCCGAGCCCGACGCCCGGTGCTGCGTCCGCGGGTTCCAGCACCGTGTCGACGGTCAGCCCGAGCGCTTCCGCGAGCGCGTCGGACACCCCCGGTAACGCCGAGTCGGCGTTGGTGTGCGCGGTGAACAGCGAACGCCCGGTCCGGATCATGCGGTGCAGCAGCGCGCCTTTGGGTGTGCTCGCAGCGACGCTGTCCACCCCGCGCAAAAGCAGCGGGTGATGCGCCAGCAGCAGGCCGCCGTCGGGCACCTCGTCGAGTACGCCGGGCGTCGCGTCGACGGCGATCGTCACCGAGTCCAGCACGTCGACCGGGTCGCCGCAGACCAGCCCGACCGAATCCCACGGCTGAGCCAGCTGCGGGGGGTAGGCCTCGTCGAGGACGGCGATGACCTCGGCCAGCCGCACACTCACCGGGTCGCTCCGTGCCGCGCGGCGGCCGCGATCGCCTCGGCCAGCAGCGGCCACTGCGGCCGCACCGCGGCCCGCAGATAGCTGCCGTCCAGGCCGACGAAGGTGTCGCAGCGCCGCACCGCGATGTTTTTGGCGTGCAGTTGCGCTCGCAGCGCCTCGGCGCCCGGCGTGCGGAACAACACGAACGGCGCGTGCCCGCCGACGACGTCGACACCTGACCTCGCCAGCCCGGCGGCCATCTCGGCCCGCAGCACCGCCAGCCGTCGGGCGCCGGCGGCGGCTTCGGCGACCGGACCCGCAGCACAGCACGCGGCGATCGCGGTCAACTGCAAGGTGCTCACCGGCCAGTGCGCGCGCCGTGCGGTCAGCCGGGCCAGCAGCGCTGGCGTACCCAGCGCGTAACCGACCCGCAGCCCGGCCAGCGCCCATGTCTTCGTCAAACTTCGCAACACCAGCACATCGGGCAACGCGTCACCGGCCACCGACTCGCGCTCGTCGGGCACCGAGTCGGCGAACGCCTCGTCGACCACCACGATGCGGCCGGGGCGGCGCAAGTTCAGGATCTGCTCGCGGCTGTGCAGCACCGCGGTCGGGTTCGTCGGGTTGCCGACCACGACGAGGTCGGCGTCGTCTGGGCACCTGTACGCCGCTCAGGCCGAATGGTGACGCCAGCACCACGTGGCGCACCGGGACACCGGCCGCACTCAGCGCTGCCTCCGGTTCGGTGAACGACGGCGCGATCACCGCCGCGCGGGCCGGCCGCAAATTGGCCAGCAAAGCGAAGCCCTCCGCCGCCCCGGCCAGCGGCACCACTTCGTCGGCAGCGCGACCGTGCCGCGCGGCGACCGCCTCGCGAGCGCTGCGATCGTCGATCGCGTGCGGGTAGCGGGCCAGATCGGCCAGTCGGGCGGCCAGCAGTTCAACCAACCAGGCCGGCGGTCGGCTGTGCCGAACGTTCACAGCGAAATCGAGCATCCCGGGTGCGGCAGCCTGATCACCGTGATAGCGGGCCGCCGCCAACCGGCGCGAGTCCAGACTCACCACGGGTCAACAGTAGTCGGCCCGCATTCAGGCCACCGTCGGCAGCGCCCGGGGACCCGAAGCGCACCATTCGAGGGCAACAGCGACAATGAATGCGTGACGCACACCGTCTCCGAACAGCTGGTGATCTTCGACCTTGACGGCACGCTCACCGACTCGGCGCACGGAATCGTGTCCAGCTTCCGCCACGCGTTGCGCAAAGTCGGCGCCCGGGTGCCCGACGGCGATCTGGTCGGCCGGCTGGTCGGCCCACCGATGCACCACACCTTGGCGTCGCTGGGGTTGGGCGACGACACCGCGGCCGCGATCGCGGCGTACCGCGCCGACTACAGCACCCGGGGCTGGGAGCTGAACAGCGTCTTCGACGGCATCGCAGCGCTGTTGGGTGATCTGCGCGCTGCCCGCGTCCGGCTGGCGGTTGCCACCTCGAAGGCTGAGCCGACCGCCCGGCGCATCCTCGCCCACTTCGGGTTGGACGGCTATTTCGAAGTCATCGCCGGCGCCGCCGTCGACGGCTCGCGCAGCAGCAAGACCGAGGTGCTGACACATGCGCTGTCGCAGCTGCAGCCGCTGCCCCAACGCGTGCTGATGGTCGGTGACCGCCGGCACGACGTCGAGGGCGCGGCCGCGCACGGCATCGACACCGTGGTGGTCGGCTGGGGGTACGGGCAAGCCGATTTCGCCGGCGACGACGCGCCGCCCGCCGCCCATGTGGCGAGCGTCGCCGAGCTGCGAAGGGCTTTGGGTGTTTGACGGGGTCCCCGACGAGCGGCTGCACGTCACGTTCGTCTGCACCGGCAACATCTGCCGGTCGCCGATGGCCGAGAAGATGTTCGCCCGCCAGATCGACCAGCGCGGCCTGGGCGACGCGGTGCGGGTGACCAGCGCCGGTACCGGAGCCTGGCATATCGGCGAACCCGCCGACGAACGGGCGGCACAGGTCCTGCGCGCGCACGGTTACCCGACCGACCACTGCGCGGCGCACCTCGGCGCCGACCATCTTTCGGCCGACCTCCTGATCGCGCTGGGCCGCGACCACGTTCGGCTCCTGAAACAGTTCGGCGTCGACTCGCCCCGCATCCGGATGCTGCGCTCCTTCGACCCCCGCTCGCAGGCCTCATCCCCTCGACGTCGAAGACCCCTACTACGGCGACCACGACGACTTCGAAGTCACCTTCACCGTCATCGAAGCCGCTTTACCCGGGCTGCACGACTGGGTCGACGAGCAACTGGCACGGGACGGCCGGCACTGATGCGGCGGTTGACCTTCCTGCTGCGGCCGAGCTGGCTGGCGCTGGCGGTGGTGGTTGTCGCGTTCGCCTACCTGTGCTTCACCGTGCTGGCGCCGTGGCAGCTGGGCAAGAACACCAGGACGTCGCGGGAGAACCGCCAGATCGAACACTCGCTGACCACTCCGCCGGTTCCCCTCGACCAGCTGCTGCCGCAACCAGATTCGCCTTTGGCAGATGCGAAGTGGCGCCGGGTGACGGCCACCGGGCATTACCGGCCCGACGTGCAGGTGCTGGCCCGGCTGCGGGTAGTCGACGGTGCGCCGGCTTTAGAGGTGCTGGCCCCGTTCGTCGTCGACGGCGGGCCGACCGTGCTGGTCGACCGCGGCTACATCCGGCCAGAACAGGACGCACGGCTGCCGCAGATACCTGCGCCGCCCAGCGCCACCGTGACGATCACCGCTCGCCTGCGGGATTCTGAAGCGCCCGCGCAGGGAAAAGAGCCGATCATCGAAGGCGGCGTACGTCAGATCTATTCGATCAACACCGATCAGGTGACCAAGCTGACCGGGGTGGCGTTGGCCAAGCCCTACCTGCAACTGGTAGAGGCTCAGCCCGGCGGGCTCGGCGTGATCGGATTGCCGCACCTGGACGCGGGCCCGTTCCTGTCGTACGGCATTCAGTGGATCACCTTCGGCGTCGTCGCCCCGATCCTGCTGGGCTATTTCGTCTTTGCGGAGATTCGCGTGCGCCGCGCCGAGGCGAGCCAATCGACGTCGCCGGCGCAGGCTCCCGGTTCTTTCAAGCCGCCGACCGTCGAGCAGAAACTCACCGACCGGTACGGGCGGCGGCGGTGATCAGCCCGCAGCACCCGACCAGCGCCGACGCCTGAACGGCTCGGGACAGCAGCACCGCGCGGCGTAGGTCGGCGACTGAGGGGGGCCGCCCGTCACCGAGCGTCGGCCGGATTTGCAGTTCGTGGTGGTACTGCGTCGGCCCGCCCAACCGCACGCCGAGCGCCCCGGCGAAGGCCGCCTCCACCACACCGGCGTTGGGGCTGGGATGTCGAGCCGCATCGCGGCGCCACGCCCGTACCGCAGCCCTCGGTGATCCGCCCACCAGCGGAGCCGCCAGCACCGTCAGCGCTGCTGTCACCCGGGCGGCCACATAGTTGACGGCATCATCCAATTGTGCTGCCGCCCAACCGAACCGCGCGTAGCGGGGGGAACGATGCCCGATCATGGCATCCAGCGTGTTGACGGCGCGGTAGGCCAGCAGCGCGGGCACACCGCCGACGGCCACCCACAGCAGCGGGGCGACCTGCGCGTCGGAGGTGTTCTCGGCGACGGACTCGAGGGCGGCGCGCGTCAGTCCGGATCCGTCGAGAACCGACGGGTCGCGACCACACAGCGACGGCAGCAGGCGTCGGGCAGCCGCTGTGTCACCGCGGTCCAGTAAATCGGCCATCGATTCGCCGACGCGCAACAGCGACGTTCCGCCCAGCGCTGTCCAGGTTGCCGCAGCGGTGCCCGCAGCAAACCAGGCTGGGCCACGCCGGCCGGCCGCCGATTGCAGCGCCGCACCGAACACGCTCACAACGCCGATCAGCAGGCTGGTGTGCGCCGCGCCCGCAGTCCTGGTGTCGCGGTAAGTGAGGCGCTCCAACGCTGCGGCCACGGCGCCGAAACCGGCGACCGGGTGACCGCGGCGCGGGTCGCCGAACACCAGATCGGCCAGGTATCCGGCCAGGACTCCGGCAACCCGCGGCCCGCAAACACGCACGCCGGCAGCGTCTCATACGCTGGAGCCGGTAAGGCGGTGGCCTACCGGCGGTACGGCCATTCCTCGAATTGCAATTGCGCACTTGATTAATTACAGCGGTGTGGCGCCTAAAACACATGAATCATTCAGGTTTTTCCTGTTTAACCAGCTAGACCGCGGGATAACCCCTGTACACAGCCGCATGGTGTGATGACCGTCACGAATTCTCAGGAGGGTGATCTGATGAGCCGAGTTTCCTTCGCCGTCGCAGAAATGGACGTCGACGACCGCGATTACGACAACTGGCTCACGACGCTGATTCAAGCGTCTGAACGTCTCGACGCGCTAGAGGCAGCGGTCACCGAACTGTGCCGCGTATGCCAGACCGACGACGTCCACAGCGACCAGGTTCTGGAGATGTTGGAAAAGCACGGGGCCATCTCGAAGATGGCACCCCGTTCCACCGCTGCCTGACCTGACCAGCATAAAACTGGTGGGCGCGGACGGGATCGAACCGCCGACCGCTGGTGTGTAAGTCCGAGCCGGGTGTCTACCGCGTTCCACGCGGTAGACATAGCGTTTCGAGGTGCCCAGTTGCGGGCGGTCAGGGAGCGTTTCAGTCTGCTGCTTGCCGGTGGCCCACATCTCCAGGCGGCACAAGCGTAAGTGCTCACCCGGGGGCGTGGGGCCGCCCGCGAGTACATTCGATTGGCCGACGTGTTCTTCACCCACTCAATGGGTACTTCGGTTCGCGAAGGGCGCCGGGCGCCTCGATTCAAACCTGGGCACACTACAAGTGCCCCGTGATGCCGTGGCACCCTTTAAAGGAGAATACGATGAAGGCCGTTACCTGGCACGGTAAACGCGACGTCCGCGTCGAAACCGTGCCCGATCCGAAGATCCAAGAACCCACCGACGCGGTCATCGAGGTGACCTCGACCAATATCTGCGGATCCGACCTGCACCTTTACGAAACGCTTGGCGCGTTCATGAACGCCGGCGACATCCTCGGCCACGAACCGATGGGCATTGTCCGCGAAGTGGGCAGTGCGGTGACCAATCTCTCGGTCGGCGACCGAGTAGTGATTCCATTCCAAATCTCCTGTGGCAGTTGCTACATGTGCGATCGGCAGTTGTTCACCCAGTGCGAAACCACCCAGGTCCGCGACCAGGGCATGGGCGCGGCGCTCTTCGGCTTTTCCGAGCTCTACGGCGAGGTACCCGGAGGGCAGGCCCAACTGCTGCGGGTACCGCAGGCGCACTTCACCCACATCAAGGTTCCCGACGGCCCCCCGGACTCGAGGTTCGTCTACCTCTCCGACGTACTGCCCACCGCCTGGCAGTCAGTGGCCTACGCCAGCATCCCCGACGGCGGCTCGGTTACCGTACTGGGCCTAGGCCCCATCGGCGACATGGCCACCCGGATCGCCAGCCACCTGGGCTACCGCGTGATAGCCGTCGACCGGGTCGCAGAACGCCTCGCCCGCGCAGTAGGCCGTGGAATAGAGGTCCTTAACCTCGATGAGCATCAAGACGGTAACGAGCTCGGCGACACGATCCGCGCAATGACCGATGGACGCGGCACCGACGCCGTCATCGACGCCGTCGGGATGGAAGCCCACGGATCGCCGTTCGCGAAAATCGCGCAACAAGTCACCGGCCTACTACCCGACGCCATCGCCAAGCCGATGATGGAAAACGCCGGGGTGGACCGCCTCGACGCGTTCTACTCAGCAATCGACATCGTGCGCCGCGGCGGGACCATCTCCCTGATCGGCGTCTACGGAGGCATGGCCGACCCCCTGCCAATGCTCACCTTGTTCGACAAACAGATTCAACTGCGGATGGGGCAGGCCAACGTCAAGAAATGGGTCGACGACATCATGCCGTTGCTCACTGACGACGACCCACTCGGCGTCGACACCTTCGCCACCCACACTCTGCCGCTGGACCAAGCACCGCACGGCTACGACATCTTTCAAAAAAAGCAGGACGGCGCCGTCAAGATCATCCTCAAGCCCTGATCCTCTGAGGAACGGTTGTGAACCGACGTCAGAACGGCATTACTTCGGCGTACTCGAATGTCGCGAGTCCCGCTTCAGCAACAGGTAATTGCGAAGCGTGCTCACGTGCTTCGTCAACGCTGGCGACGTCAAGCACGATAATTGCGTCGTCGCGCAGCTCTTTCGACTTGGCCGCCTCGCTTCCATCAGCGGCATGAGTTTGTCGTGGTTGCCGAACACGGCGCTGGCCAGTGCGAACATATGGAGGTTCTATCTAGCCCGGCCCTGAGGCGTCAGGATTACCACCAGGAGCGGTCGCGACGTTGTTCAACTGAAGATCTGCCATAGTCGAGCGTAGGCGATCGTTCGAGCAGCACCGCGGGACAACACCTTAGCGGCCTCAACCAACCTGGTTTCGCCCATCCAGCCTCGTTAAATCGCAGTATGAGGCTGAGCCCGCATAAAACTGGTGGGCGCGGACGGGATCGAACCGCCGACCGCTGGTGTGTAAAACCAGAGCTCTACCACTGAGCTACGCGCCCGTGCCGCGCAGGCTACCTGCTCAGGCAGCGAGTGCCCAAACACGCACAGAACCGCCCGTGAGGGTGCGCAGACTGCCATGCCGATGCGGCGTGTCGGCGTACAAACACCACGTTCGCGGCGTGGGTTATCGGTGCGTCATGCTTTCAGCGCTGCCAACGCGTCGGTCCACATCCGCTGATCGCGAGCTTCGCCCGGCTGCTTCATCTCGGCGAATCGGATGACACCGGTCCGGTCGATGACGAAGGTGCCGCGGTTCGGGAAGCCGGCCTGCGAGTTGAACACCCCGTAAGCCTCACTCACCGCGCCGTGCGGCCAGAAGTCCGACAGCACCGGAAACAGGAAGCCGTTCTCGACCGACCAGATCTTGTGCGTGGGCGGTGGGCCTACCGAAACCGTCAGGGCCACGCTGTCGTCGTTGTCGTAGTCCGGAAGGTGATCGCGCAACTGGTCGAGCTCTCCCTGGCAGATTCCGGTGAACGCCAACGGGAAGAACACCAGCAACACGTTGCGCTCACCGTGGAACGCACTGAGGGTGACCGGCTGCTGATTCTGGTCTCGCAAGGTGAAATCGGGAGCGGTGGACCCCACCGAAAGCATCAGCGGCGCCCGGCCCGCGACTTGGGCTGTACCAGCCGGCTGGCGCTCCAGTCGCCGAGGTTGACCGACGATGTCGGCATCAGACCGGCTGTCGGCGCCGACTCGGCGATCTCCGCGGGCAGCACGTGCCCGGGTTTGCCGGTTTTGGGTGTGAGCACCCAGATCACGCCGTCGTCGGCAAGCGGGGTGATGGCGTCCATCAGCGTGTCCACCAGGTCACCGTCGCCGTCGCGCCACCACAGCAGGACGACGTCAACCACCTCGTCGGTGTCTTCGTCGAGCAGTTCGGCACCGCACGTGTCCTCCACATCGGCGCGCACGTTGTCGTCGGTGTCTTCGTCCCAGCCCCATTCCTGGACGACCTGCCCCCGTTCAATGCCCAGTTTGCGGGCGTAGTTCCGGCCGTCATCCGCCGCGACCACCGTCCAACCTCCTTCAAAGAGCGCGCCGTGCGATGCGCACTATCGTTGCACAGCGCGGCTCGCGCCACACTGCTGACTGTGCACGAGGTTTGACCGGAGGGCCGACATCCTCAAGAAGAAGCTATGCAGAGCTGCACCGCTTTGGTCTTGGTGTCGTTGAGCTGATCGACCTGCCGGTTGAACTCCGAGATCGGAGCGTGCGAGGAGATTGCATTGGCCACACCGCGGGCCGCGTCGACGTAGGCGTTGAGTGCGTTGCGCAAGTCCGGGGAGAGCGGGTCACTGAGGCTGCCGGAAACATCGTCGGCGCTGTGGTTGAGCGCGTCGACCGCCGGGCCTTCGGCAGGTCCGGTGCTGCGGCCCTGATTGAAAGCAGCGACGAAGCCGTTGACCTTCTCGATCGCGTCCTTGCTGGTGGTCGCAAGCGTTCCGCACGACGAGCGCACCGCCCGCGTTGTCAGCGACTGCTGGCGCTGGGTCTCCCGGATGCGTGAGCTTGCCGACGAGGCCGAGACGGATACGGAGACCGATGCGCGGTAAGCGGGGGCGATGGCCGTGTCGACGGTTCCCATGCCCTCGGTGACAGTGGTACACCCGACGATCAGCATCAATGCCGTTGCGACGCCGCCGACCAGCAGCCCGCCGAATCGCAGGCGACGAGCTACCGGTTCGCCGGCATCACATCTTCCCCTCAGCACAGGCCGTGACGTTACCGCGTCGATCGCGACGGCGTTCCGGGCGCGCCCGATTCTCCGGTCACCCCCTTCCCCGGCAGCGACTTACCGCCGCACGGGCTGCCGGTGCGGCACGATAGGAGGACGATGAAGAGATGGCCGGGAGCAGCGTCGAAGCCGACCGAGCGTCAGCTACAGGAGTAGTGCATTGACTACCGAGTTCGTCCGCCACGACCTGGCGCAAAACTCAACGGGGGGAAGCGAACCCGATCGCGTGCGGGTCATCCGGGAGGGGGTGGCCGCCTACCTGCCCGACATCGACCCGGAGGAGACGTCGGAGTGGCTGGAGTCCTTTGACCAGCTGCTGCAGCGCTCGGGGCCGTCGCGGGCGCGTTACCTGATGCTGCGGTTGCTGGAGCGGGCCGGCGAACAGCGGGTCTCCATCCCCGCGCTGACGTCGACTGACTACGTCAACACAATCCCGACCGAGCTGGAGCCGTGGTTCCCCGGCGACGAAGACCTCGAGCGCCGCTACCGGGCGTGGATCCGGTGGAACGCCGCGATCATGGTGCACCGGGCGCAGCGGCCCGGCGTGGGGGTTGGCGGGCACATCTCGACCTACGCCTCGTCGGCCGCGCTCTACGAGGTCGGGTTCAACCATTTCTTCCGGGGCAAGTCGCATCCCGGTGGTGGCGATCAGGTGTTCATCCAGGGGCACGCCTCCCCCGGTATCTATGCCCGCGCCTTTTTAGAAGGTCGGCTTTCCACCGACCAACTCGACGGGTTCCGCCAGGAACACAGCCACCCCGGCGGTGGTCTGCCGTCGTATCCGCATCCGCGGCTGATGCCCGACTTCTGGGAATTCCCGACCGTATCGATGGGCCTGGGCCCGATCAACGCGATTTACCAGGCGCGGTTCAACCACTACCTGCACGACCGGGGCATCAAGGACACCTCCGATCAGCACGTGTGGTGCTTTCTGGGCGACGGCGAGATGGACGAACCCGAAAGCCGGGGGCTGGCCCACGTCGGAGCGCTCGAAGGCCTCGACAACCTGACCTTCGTGATCAACTGCAACCTGCAGCGCCTGGACGGCCCGGTGCGCGGCAACGGCAAGATCATTCAGGAGCTGGAGTCGTTCTTCCGGGGCGCCGGGTGGAACGTCATCAAAGTGGTGTGGGGCCGCGAATGGGATGCCCTGCTGCACGCCGACCGCGACGGCGCACTGGTCAACCTGATGAACACCACGCCGGACGGCGACTATCAGACCTACAAGGCCAACGACGGCGGCTACGTTCGCGACCACTTCTTCGGGCGCGACCCGCGCACCAAGGCGCTGGTGGAAAACCTGTCCGATCAAGAGATCTGGAACCTCAAGCGCGGCGGCCACGACTACCGCAAGGTGTACGCCGCCTACCGCGCCGCCGTCGAGCACAAAGGTCAGCCGACCGTCATCCTGGCGAAAACCATCAAGGGCTACACCCTGGGCAAGCACTTCGAGGGCCGCAACGCCACCCATCAGATGAAGAAACTGACGCTGGGCGACCTGAAGGATTTCCGGGACCGCGAGCGCGTCCCGGTCAGCGACGCCCAATTGGAGAAAGACCCGTATCTGCCGCCGTACTACCACCCCGGCGAGGAAGCCCCGGAGATCCGGTATCTGCTCGATCGGCGCCGCGCGCTGGGCGGCTTCGTGCCCGAACGACGCACCAAGTCGAAGGTGCTGACGCTGCCCGGCCGCGACGCCTATGCCGCGCTGAAGAAGGGTTCGGGCAGCCAGGCGGTGGCCACCACCATGGCGACCGTGCGCACGTTCAAAGAATTGCTGCGCGACAAGAACATCGGGCTCGCGACTGGTGCCGATCATTCCCGACGAGGCCCGCACGTTCGGCATGGACTCCTGGTTTCCGAGCCTGAAGATCTACAACCGCAACGGCCAGCTCTACACCTCCGTCGACGCCGAACTGATGTTGGCGTACAAGGAAAGCGAAAAAGGGCAGATCCTGCACGAGGGCATCAACGAGGCCGGCTCGACCGCGTCGTTCACCGCTGCCGGCAGCTCGTATGCGACGCACGACGAGCCGATGATCCCGATCTACATCTTCTACTCGATGTTCGGGTTCCAGCGCACCGGTGACGGATTGTGGGCCGCGGGCGACCAGATGGCCCGCGGTTTTCTGCTCGGCGCCACCGCCGGACGCACCACCCTGACCGGCGAGGGCCTGCAGCACGCCGACGGCCATTCGCTGTTGCTGGCCGCCACCAATCCCGCGGTCATCTCCTATGACCCGGCGTTCGCCTACGAGATCGCCTACATCGTCGAATCCGGGCTGGCCCGCATGTACGGCGAGAACCCGGAGAACGTAGTTTTCTACCTCACTGTCTACAACGAGCCCTACAACCAGCCGGCCGAACCGCACAACTTCAACCCCGAAGGCCTGCTGCGGGGCATCTACCGGTACCGGGCGGCGACCCAGCACCGCACCAACACCGCTCAGATCCTGGCGTCCGGGGTGGCCATGCCGTCGGCGCTGGCGGCGGCCGACATGCTGGCCGCTGAGTGGGACGTCGCCGCCGACGTGTGGTCGGTGACCAGCTGGGGTGAGCTGAACCGCGACGGGATCACCGTTCAGAAAGAGCAGCTGCGCCACCCGGACCGACCCGCCCGTCAGGCTTATGTGACCGAAGCGTTGTCCGACTCCGCCGGCCCTGTCGTCGCGGTCTCGGACTGGATGCGCGCGGTGCCCGAGCAGATCCGGCCGTGGGTGCCGGGCACCTACGTCACGCTGGGCACCGACGGGTTCGGCTTCTCCGATACCCGGCCGGCCGCCCGCCGCTACTTCAACACCGACGCCGAATCCCAGGTCGTGGCGGTGCTCGAGGCGCTGGCCCGCGACGGTGAGATCGACCCGTCGGTGGCGGTCGCCGCGGCCCGCCAGTATCGGATCGACGACGTGCAGGCCGCTCCGGAGCAGACGTCGGACCCCGGCCCGGGCGCCTGAGCCCCGCCGAGCGTGAAGCTACCCGCGCGACGGGTGCCGAACGTGCGGCTGACCGCGCGCTGGCGCGCGGGCTGCGCGCCTAGGCTTTGCTCCGCGGTTCTTGGGGGGAACTTCCACAAAACCGGCGTAGTTTTTAGGGATGGCCGACAAGCAGTTCGCGCTGCCGCGCTCGACGCTGGGGCTGCTGGACAGTGTTCCGGAGTCGCTGCTGCGGCGGCTCAAGCAGTACTCCGGCCGGTTGGCCACCGAGGCGGTGTCGGCTATGCAGGAGCGGCTGCCGTTCTTCGCCGACCTGGAAGCGTCTCAGCGTGCCAGCGTGGCGCTGGTGGTGCAGACCGCCGTCGTCAACTTCGTCGAGTGGATGCAGGACCCGGCCAGCAACGTCAGCTACACGGCGCGGGCGTTCGAGCTGGTGCCGCAGGACCTTACCCGGCGGATCGCGTTGCGTCACAGCGTCGACATGGTGCGCGTGACCATGGAGTTCTTCGAAGAAGTCGTCCCGTTGCTGGCCCGCGACGAAGAGCAGCTGACCGCCCTGACGGTGGGGATTTTGAAGTACAGCCGCGACTTGGCGTTCACCGCTGCCACCGCCTATGCCGACGCCGCCGAAGCCCGCGGCACCTGGGACAGCCGGATGGAGGCCAGCGTGGTCGACGCGGTGGTGCGCGGGGACACCGGCGCCGAACTGTTGTCGCGAGCGGCGGCTCTGAACTGGGACACCACCGCTCCGGCCACCGTTGTCGTGGGCACCCCGACGCGCGAACAGGCTGGGGCGGAAGGCCAGGATGCTCGCCGGGCGGCCAGCCAGGGCGTGCGCGACGTGGCCGCCCGGCATGGCCGCAACGCGCTCACCGATGTGCACGGGACCTGGCTGGTGGCGATTGTGTCCGGCCAGCTGTCACCAACTGACAAATTCCTCAACGACCTGCTGAACGCGTTCTCCGAGGGCCCGGTGGTGATCGGGCCGACGGCCCCCATGCTCACCGCGGCCTACCACAGCGCCAGCGAGGCGATCTCCGGCATGAACGCCGTCGTGGGTTGGCGCGGTGCGCCGCGGCCAGTGCTGGCGCGCGAACTGCTGCCCGAGCGGGCGCTGATGGGCGACGCGTCGGCGCTGGCGGCGCTGCACACCGACGTGATGCGACCGTTGGCTGAGGCCGGACCCACCCTCACCGAGACTCTGGACGCCTATTTGGACTGCGGCGGCGCCATCGAAGCCTGCGCGCGCCAATTGTTCGTTCATCCAAACACGGTGCGTTACCGGCTTCGCCGCATCGCCGACTTCACCGGCCGCGATCCCACGCTGCCACGAGACGCCTACGTCCTGCGAGTGGCGGCGACGGTCGGCCACCTCGCCTACCAGATGCAGCATTCCAGCATCGGAAATCCCCGCGACCTGCAGCCCAGCACGCATACGCTGATGCCCTCGGACCTGCAGCAGTCCGGGTGACAGGTCGCGGCGTGATATCGAACACGTCGCGTCTGCAGCCGCTTTTGTAGGGTCTCCACAAAAACCTAAGACAACATTCATATTCCGGTACACCCTGCAAAACCGTTTTCACAGTGTTCCCTTAGAGATGTGATCGCTTTGCTTGCGCCCGGACAGGGATCGCAGACCCCGGGGATGCTGACGCCGTGGTTGGAATTGCCCGGCGCGGCCGACCAGCTCGCGGCTTGGTCTGCCGTCAGCGGCCTGGACCTGGTCCGGCTCGGCACCACCGCTTCAGCCGAGGAGATCACCGACACCGCAATCACCCAGCCGCTGGTGGTGGCCGCGACTCTGCTGGCTCACCGGGAGTTGATCGCTCGCCGGCTGCTCAGCGGAGCTGACAAGATCGTCGCCGGTCATTCGGTCGGTGAAATCGCCGCCTGCGCGATCGCCGGCGTCATCTCGCCCGACGATGCCGTCGCGCTGGCCGCCACCCGGGGCGCCGAAATGGCCAAGGCGTGCGCGAACGAGCCGACCGGCATGTCCGCGGTGCTCGGCGGCGACGAGGCTGAGGTGCTGACCCGTCTCGAGCAGCTCGACCTGGTTCCCGCCAACCGCAACGCCGCCGGTCAGATCGTCGCCGCGGGCCGCCTCGCCGCTTTGGAGAAGCTCGCCGAGGACCCGCCGGCCCGGGCACGCGTACGCTCGCTGGGTGTGGCGGGGGCCTTCCACACGGAGTTTATGGCCACTGCCCTCGACGGCTATGCGGCCGCGGTGGCCAAGGTACAAACTGCCGAGCCCACGGCCACGCTGCTGTCGAACTTCGACGGACAGCCGGTATCGTCAGCCGCAGACGCGATCGAGAAGCTGGTCGCTCAGTTGACTCGGCCGGTGCGGTGGGACCTGTGCACTGCGACGCTGCGTCAGAACGACGTCACGGCGATCGTGGAGTTCCCGCCGGCGGGCACGCTGGCCGGCATCGCCAAGCGCGAACTCAAGGGTGTGCCCGGCCACACCATCAAAACCCCCGCCGACTTGGACGGGCTGCACTAAAGCCCGTCGTCGAATCCGTTCGAACACAACCGCAACAAGTAACACAACATATTACGAAGGGAAATCGCTGTGCCTGTCAGTCAGCAAGAAATCATCGCCGGTCTCGCCGAGATCATCGAAGAGGTCACCGGTATCGAGCCGTCCGAGGTGACGCCGGAGAAGTCGTTCGTCGACGACCTGGACATCGACTCGCTGTCGATGGTTGAGATTGCCGTGCAGACCGAGGACAAATACGGCGTGAAGATCCCGGACGAGGACCTCGCCGGCCTGCGCACCGTCGGTGACGTCGTCGAGTACATCCAGAAGCTCGAGGAAGAGAACCCCGAGGCCGCGGAGGCCATCCGCTCCAAGCTCGTCTCGGAGAACCCCGAGAAGGCTGAGGCCGTACGCGCGAGGATAGATGCGGACAGCAAGTGACCAAGCCTTCCACTGCTAACGGCGGTTTCCCCAGCGTCGTGGTGACTGCTGTCACCGCGACGACGTCAGTTGCGGCGGACATCGAGGGCACGTGGAAGGCGTTACTGGCCGGCGAGAGCGGCATCCGCGTACTCGAAGACGAGTTCGTCACCAAGTGGGATCTGCCCGTCAAGATCGGTGGCCACCTCAAAGAGGCCGTCGACGACCACATGGGCCGGCTGGACATGCGACGCATGTCGTATGTCCAGCGGATGGCCAAGTTCCTCAGCGGCCAGTTGTGGGACTCAGCGGGCACCCCTGAGGTTGACCCGGACCGGTTCGCCGTCGTGGTCGGCACCGGTCTGGGCGGTGCGGAACGCATCGTCGAGAGCTATGACCTGATGAACGAGGGCGGGCCCCGCAAGGTGTCCCCGCTGGCGGTGCAGATGATCATGCCCAACGGCGCCGCCGCCGTCGTCGGTCTACAGCTGGGCGCCCGGGCCGGGGTGATGACCCCGGTGTCGGCGTGCTCGTCCGGGTCGGAGGCGATCGCGCATGCGTGGCGCCAGATCGTCCTCGGTGACGCCGACTTCGCCGTCTGCGGCGGTGTCGAGGGCGGCATCGAGGCGCTGCCCATTGCGGCGTTCTCGATGATGCGGGCCATGTCGACCCGCAACGAGGACCCCGAGGGCGCGTCGCGCCCGTTCGACAAGAACCGGGACGGGTTCGTGTTCGGCGAGGCCGGCGCCCTGATGGTCATCGAGACCGAGGAGCACGCGAAGGCCCGCGGCGCCAAGCCGCTGGCCCGGCTGATGGGAGCCGGCATCACCTCGGACGCCTTCCACATGGTCGCGCCGGCGCCGGACGGTATTCGTGCCGGCCAGGCGATGAAGCGTGCTTTGGAGTTGGCCGGCTTGTCGCCCAGCGACATCGACCACATCAACGCCCACGCGACGGCTACGACGATCGGTGACTCGGCCGAGGCCAACGCGATCCGGGTCGCCGGGTGTGAGCAGGCCGCGGTGTACGCACCGAAGGGCGCGCTGGGCCACTCCATCGGGGCCGTGGGCGCGCTGGAGTCGGCGCTCACCGTGCTCAGCCTGCGCGACGGCGTCATTCCGCCCACCCTCAACTACGAGACGCCCGATCCGGAAATCGACTTGGACGTGGTCGCGGGTGAACCTCGCTACGGCGAATACCGGTACGCGATCAACAACTCGTTCGGGTTCGGTGGGCACAACGTCGCGCTCGCCTTCGGGCGTTACTAAAGGAACGAAAGGAACGTCCGCGACACCGATGAACAGTTCGTCAGGAGTTGTTACGGGGAGGGGCTTCCCCAATGTGGTGGTCACCGGCATCGCCATGACCACTGCCGTGGCATCCGACACGGAAACTACGTGGAAGATGCTGCTGGAAGGCCAAAGCGGCATTCGCAAGCTCGACGACTCGTTCGTCGAGGAGTTCGACCTTCCGGTTCGCATCGGCGGTCACATCGTCGAGGAATTCGACAGCCAGCTGACCCGCATCGAGAACCGCCGAATGGGCTACCTGCAGAAGATGGCGACCATCCTGGGCCGACGCGTCTGGGACAACGCCGGCGCACCGGAGGTCGACACCACCCGGCTCGCGGTGTCCATCGGCACCGGCATGGGATCCACCGAGGAGATGGTCTTCGGCTACGACGACATGCGGTCGCGCGGCATGAAAGCTGTCCATCCTCTGGTCGTGCAGATGTACATGCCCAACGGTGCGTCGGCCGCGGTCGGGCTGGAGCGGCATGCCAAGGCCGGGGTGATGACCCCGGTGTCGGCGTGCGCGTCCGGTTCAGAAGGCATTGCGCGGGCCTGGCAGCAGATCGTGCTCGGTGAAGCCGACATGGCGATCTGCGGCGGGGTCGAGACGAAGATCGAGGCCGTGCCGATCGCGGCGTTCGCCTCGATGCGCATCGTGCTGTCGAAGAACAATGACGATCCGGCCGGCGCCTGCCGTCCGTTCGACAGGGACCGCGACGGGTTCGTCTTCGGTGAGGGCGGTGCGTTGCTGGTCATCGAGACCGAAGAGCACGCCAAAGCCCGCGGCGCCAACATTCTGGCCCGGCTGATGGGGGCCAGCGTCACGTCCGACGGCTTCCACATGGTGGCCCCGGATCCCAACGGGGAACGCGCCGGGCATGCAATAAGCCGCGCAATTCAGCTGGCGGACCTGACGCCGGGCGACATCGACCACGTCAACGCCCACGCCACCGGCACCTCGGTCGGTGACCTCGCGGAATCGAAAGCCATCAACAACGCGCTGGGCGGTCACCACCACCCGCCGGTGTATGCGCCCAAGTCCGCGCTGGGCCACTCGGTCGGCGCGGTCGGCGCAGTCGAGTCGATTCTGACCGTGCTGACCCTGCGCGACCAGATCGTGCCGCCCACGCTGAACCTGGTCAACCTCGACCCGGAGATCGACTTGGACGTAGTGGCCGGCCAACCACGGCCGGGTAACTACGAGTACGCCGTCAACAACTCGTTCGGGTTCGGCGGCCACAACGTCGCGTTGGCTTTCGGCAAATACTGACGCTGCATCTATCGACAGGAGAACTGCGATGACGATCGTCGCCCCCGAGGCGGTCAGCGAGTCGCTCGATCCTCGTGACCCGTTGCTGCGACTGAGCGCATTCTTCGACGAGGACAGTGTCGAACTGCTGCACGACCGGGACCGCTCCGGGGTGCTGGCCGCCGCCGGCAAGGTCAACGGCGTGCGCACCGTCGCGTTCTGCACCGACGGCACGGTGATGGGCGGCGCCATGGGCACCGAGGGCTGCTCTCACATCGTCAACGCCTACGACACCGCGATTGCGGAGCAGAGCCCGATCGTCGGAATCTGGCACTCCGGCGGGGCCCGGCTGGCTGAAGGCGTGCGCGCACTGCACGCGGTCGGGACGGTGTTCGAGGCGATGATCCGAGCCTCCGGTTACATTCCGCAGATCTCGGTGGTCGTCGGCTTCGCGGCCGGTGGGGCGGCCTACGGGCCGGCGCTGACCGACGTCGTGATCATGGCGCCGGAGGGCCGCGTGTTTGTCACCGGACCCGACGTCGTGCGCAGCGTGACCGGCGAGGACGTCGATATGGCGTCGCTGGGTGGGCCGGAGACCCACCACAAGAAATCCGGGGTCTGTCACATCGTCGCCGACGACGAACCCGACGCGTACGCACGCGGCCGGCGATTGGTCGGATTGTTCGCCCAGCAAGGGCATTTCGACCGCGGCAAAGCCGAAGCCGGCGACACCGACATCCGTGCGCTGCTGCCGGAGTCGGCGCGGCGCGCCTATGACGTGCGCCCGATCGTGACGGCGATCCTCGACGACGCTGATCATGGCGGGGCGCCGTTCGAGGAGTTCCAGGCCAAGTGGGCGCCGTCCATGGTGGTCGGGCTGGGCCGGTTGTCGGGTCGCACGGTCGGAGTGCTGGCCAACAACCCGTTGCGGCTGGGTGGCTGCCTGAATTCCGAAAGCGCGGAGAAAGCAGCCCGTTTCGTGCGGCTTTGTGACGCGTTCGGTATTCCGTTGGTGGTCGTGGTCGACGTGCCGGGCTACCTGCCCGGCGTGGACCAGGAGTGGGGTGGTGTGGTGCGCCGCGGCGCCAAGCTGCTGCACGCCTTCGGCGAGAGCACGGTGCCCCGGGTCACGCTGGTCACCCGGAAGATCTACGGCGGCGCCTACATCGCGATGAATTCCCGGTCGTTGGGCGCCACCAAGGTGTTCGCCTGGCCGGATGCCGAAGTCGCCGTGATGGGTGCGAAGGCCGCGGTAGGCATTCTGCACAAACGGAAGCTGGCCGCTGCGCCCGAGCACGAGCGCGAAGCGCTGCACAACCAGCTCGCCGACGAGCACGAGCGGATGGCCGGCGGGGTGGACAGCGCTATCGAGATCGGTGTGGTCGACGAGAAGATCGACCCGGCGCACACCCGAAGCAAGCTGAGCGAGGCGCTGGCCGAGGCGCCGGCGCGGCGAGGCCGGCACAAGAACATCCCGCTGTAACCGCCGGCGTGCGTCACGCCACGTGAGATACCGCGACCGGATCCACGGTAGCGTTACGCCGGCGGAATCGTCCGGTCGAGAATCGTCGAAAGTACTTGTCGCAATTCGGCGTCCGGGTGCTCGGGTCGCTTGTCGACTCGCCAGCCGACGAAGTCGTCCGGGCGGACCAAGACCGCACCGCCAGGCCCAAGCCCGGTGACCGCCGCCCATGCGCCGTCCGGGTCGACGACGTCCCCCTTTGCCCCGATCCGGTGAACGTCAACGGCAACGCCAAGCGCCGCCGATGCCGCAGCTGCGGCGGCGAACCAACCGGTGCCCTGCTCCCCCGTCAGCAACGTGAACCCGGAGCCGAGTAAGTCGAGCGTCGAGATCCGCTTGTCGCCACGGAAGACCCACGCATGCGGGACGCGGGTGCCGGGTTGTCCACGCAGTTCGTCGACCAGCAGCGCGTTGCCGGTGGGCCCGTCGGGAACCACCGCCGCTGAGCCGTACCGATACCCGATGAGAAGGTTGAACATCGGTGCTTCTTCCTCCGGCGGCAGCTGCGGCCTATGCCCGTCCAGGCGCAGCAGGCGCAGCGACGGTCCGGTCAGGGACTGACGCGCCGAGAACCGCCCGATCGGATGTCGCTCGTCGTGGTAGGTGTCGAGCAGCGCCGGACCGGCCGTCCCGGTCAGGACAGCGGCCAGTTTCCAGGCCAGATTGTGTGCGCTCTGAATAGCCGCGTTGGCTCCGCCCGCCTTGAACGGCGGCATGGTGTGCGCCGAGTCGCCGACGAAAAGCGTTCGCCCAACCCGGAACTGGTCGGCCACCTGCTCGTACGGCTGCCAGGCGGCCACGTCGATGATGTCGATGTCGATCTGCTCGCCGACGGCCTTGAGCAGCACCTCCCGACAACGCGCCGGTGTGTACTGTGCGGCTGTCTCGCCATGGTCAGGGAAGTAGGTCGTGATGAACATGCCGAGGTCTCCCTCGGCGCTGAGCAGGATGCCGTCCACATCGCTGTTCTTGATTTGAATTCCGTCTCCGTCGCCCAAGTGGGGCACAAACCGTCGCCAGGGCCCGCGAAAATAAATGAACACGACGTAGATCGGCAGCGCACCACACCCCGACGTCGTGACGTCCAGCGATTTCCGGATCCTGCTGTGCACACCGTCGGCCGCTAAAAGGTAGTCGGCCCGCACCGTCCACGTCTCTTCCGTCTGCAGGTCTCGCACAACTGCGGTGACCCCGCAGTCGTCCTGCTCGAACGCTGACAGCTCCGTCCCGTAGCGCACCTCGTTGCCCTGCCTGCGGGTCTTCTCGAGCAGGATCGGCTCGAGCCTGCTCTGCGGGCAGTACCGCACGGAAGGCTCTGGGCTCAACGCGTCCAGGCCCGCGAACATGGCGTCGATATCGATGGCCGGGTGTTCAACTGCGCTGTTCAGCGTCTGCTTGGCGACCATGTCGGAGACATGCTCGCCAACGGCATGGACCTCGTCAGCCAGCCCCAGGCCGCCCAGGATCTCCGAGGTGCGGAAGCTCAGATTACGGGCCTTCGGGTAGACGAACACCTCACGCCGCTTCTCGACCAGCATTGACGGAACGTTGTGTTTCGCAAGCAGAGCGGACGCGGCGAGCCCGGCGGCGCCGGCACCGACGATGAGTACCGGGACCCGAGTTACGCTCACGCTGTCTCCCCTTTCACCGATCCAGACCTGTCAGGAAGCTCCTGGCGGAACGTATCCGTTCCGTTCCGCGCTCAGTCTGACAGGAGACGTAGGGACGCACAACTACCCGTCGGTGGCGCGGGCCGCAGGGGCCGGCGCGGTGGCAAGCGGCAGGATCACGTCTTCGAGAACGCGCCGAAGGAAGACCCGGTCGATCGGCCGCCCCGTCATCACCCGCAGTACGTTGAGGCCCATCGCGACGTCCGGCAACAGGGCCAGGTCACGGCCGGCGGAGACTTCCCCTCGGGCGACGGCATGATCCAGCACTACCCGCAGGATATGCCGGGGGCGGGATAACACGAGGTCATCCAAGGCAGCGGCCAAGACGGGATTGCGCATGGCCGCAGTCGCCACCCCGATAATGACTTGTAACGTACTCAGATCGGCATCATTGAGGTCAGGGGCCGCCGCGATCAGCGCGTCGATGTCGCCGCGCAGGCTGCCGGTGTTCGGTGGGTCGACCGGCCCAAGTCCTCGTCGCCAATGGGCGATTGCATCGGCGACCACCTCGGCTTTTGACGGCCAGCGACGGTAAATCGCCGCCTTGCCGACTCGGGCGCGGGAGGCGATATCGTCCATGCTCAGCCGGTCGTAACCGTGTTCGGCGATACCTGTGAGCGTCGCTTCCAGGATGGCTGCGTCCAAAGACCGATCGAGACGTCCGGGGCTTCGCGCCGGGCGCGGGGTGCGCGTCGTCTGGCCACTTTCCAGTTCCATGGTCCGTCCTGACCGATACGGGTTAGTTCCGTTCTGATCCTATCCGCCGCCCGCACAGCTGGGCACTCCTCAGCCGTATCGCGCCAGCAACTCCTCAGCCACCTCGATCACTCGCTCCCGGTCGGACTGCACCAATCCGATCCGGGTGCGGCGGTCGACGATGTCGCTGACGTCCAGCGCCCCCTCATGGGTGACCGCGTACTCGAACTCGGCGCGGATGACGTCGATGCCGTCCGCGACGGGTTCGCCCGCCCGCTCACACGTCGCGGCTGCGACGACGTTGGCCGCCTCTGCGCCGTAGCGCGCCACCAACGACGGCGGCAGATCAGTGGTCAGCGCCACCAGCGAGCCGGGGTTGGTCAAGGCGCCGACGAGCGGAAGATCACGGGTCCGGCAGGTGCCGCCGGTCAAACCTCGCAATCCGACAGCGTGGTCGAGCACGTCCTGGGCCATATGCCGGTACTCGGTGAGTTTGCCGCCGATCACGCTGACCACACCCGATGCTGATTCGACGACCGCGTGATCGCGCGACACGTCGGCGGTGCGGCCTTCCCCGGCGTCGATCAGTGGCCGCAGCCCCGCATAGGCACCGAGGACGTCGCTGGTGTCCAACGCGATACCCAACGCGGTGTTCACGGTGTCCAGTAGGAACGTCACCTCTTCCGGCGTCGGTTGCGGCACATCGGCTACCGGCCCGGGCGCGTCCTCGTCGGTCAGTCCGAGATATACCCGGCCCAACTGCTGCGGCATGGCGAACACGAAACGGTTGAGCTCACCGGGAATCGGTATGGTCAGCGCCGCAGTCGGATTGCCCAACGTGTCGGCGGCCAGCACCAAATGTGTTCCGCGGCTGGGCCGCAACTTCAACGCCGGGTCAACCTCCTGCGCCCACACTCCGGTGGCGTTGATGACGGCTCGGGCTGACACGTCGAACGATTCGCCGGTGCGCTGATCGGTCAGGCGCGCCGAAGTACCGGTGGCCTGTGTCGCAGCAACGTAATTCAGGATCCGCGCACCGTACTGGGCGGCGGTGCGCGCCACCGCAGTCACCAACCGGGCGTCGTCGATCAGCTGCCCATCGAAAGCCAGCAGCCCGCCGTCGAGTCCGTCGCAGCGCACCGCCGGCGCCATGTCGAGCACCCGTTGCGCCGAAACACGTTGTGAGCGAGGCAGTATGGCGGCGGGTGTGCCGGCCCACCAGCGCAGAGCGTCGCCGGCGAGAAAGCCGGTGCGCACCAGCGCTCGCGACGTGCGGTTCATCGATCCCAACAGCGGGACCAGCTGCGGCATCGCGCGCACCAGGTGCGGAGCGTTGCGCGTCATCAAGATTCCGCGTTCGACCGCGCTGCGGCGGGCGATGCCGATGTTGCCGGTAGCGAGGTAGCGCAGCCCTCCGTGGACGAGCTTGGAGCTCCACCGGCTGGTGCCGAAGGCCAGATCGCGCTTCTCCACCAACGCAACCCGCAGACCGCGCGAGGCCGCGTCCAGTGCTATCCCCGCGCCGGTGATGCCGCCGCCGACGACGAGCACGTCGAGTGGTTTGCCCTCGGCGAGCGCCGCCAACTCCGCGCTGCGGCGCGCCGCGTTCAGCGCGGTCGGGTTGTGCCTCAAGACAGGTAGCCGTTCAGCGAATAGGTGAGTTCAGCGGCCAAGGCGTCCTCGTCGAGAATGGACCGGACCATTTGTGCGGACTGAATGCTCGACTGGGTGATCAGCAGCACCATCGCGGCTAAGCGCAGTGGATCTCCGGGCCGCACGCTGCCCGTCTGCTGTGCGGCGCGCAGTTCTGCGGCCAGCGCGTCGATCAGCAGGTGCTGGCTGGTACCCAGGCGTTCGGCGATGTAGACCACTGCCAATTCGGAGCGCAGCACCGCCATCACCACATCGTCACATCGCAGGCTTTGGGCCACCGCGACCACCCGCTGCACCAATTGTTCCCGCGAGGCACCGGCTGCCGGTGCCTTCTGCACCGCGTCGGCGACCCGGCGAGTCAGCAGCGCGGCCAGCACAGTGCGGGCGTCGGGCCAGCGGCGGTAGACCGTCGGCCTGCTGACGCCCGCGCGCCGCGCAATCTCGGCCAGCGTCACCCGGTCCACCCCGAAGTCAGTCACGCACGAGGCGGCTGCTGTCAGTATCCGGTCCGCATTATCTGCCACGGTGCGGCCGGGCCGCAGAGGCGCAGCATTACGGATTGACAGCATGTGTAATACTGTAACGCATGGTTGGCGTCGACGAACTGCTACCGCCGATGAAGTGGAACGCCTGGGGCGACCCTGCAGCGGCCAAGCCGCTTTCTGAGGCCATCCGCTCCCTGCTCGAACAGGCTCTCGGCGTCGCCGAATCCGACCGGCCCCACCTCGACGCCGGCCAGGTGCGGCTGCGTCCTTCGGCGTTGACCGACGCCGATCGCGACGCGCTGACCGCGATCGTCGGCGGCGGCCACTGCCGCCTCGGTGACCGCGACCGGTTGTTGCACGCCGGCGGCAAGTCCACGTTGGATCTGTTGCGGCGCAACAGGTCCGACATCCAGGACGCCCCCGACGCGGTGGTGCTCCCCGCCGGCGACGACGACGTCACCGCCATCCTGGGCTACTGCTCGCAGCACGGCATCGCCGTCGTCCCGTTCGGCGGGGGTACCAGCGTGGTCGGCGGGCTCGACCCCGTCCGTGGCCGGTTCGGCACGGTGATCGCGCTCGACCTGCGCCGACTCGACCAGCTTTTCGCGTTGGATGAAGTCTCCGGTGAAGCCGTGCTGGGCGCCGGTGTCACGGGTCCACAAGCTGAACGACTACTCGGCGAGCACGGCTTCTCGCTCGGGCACTACCCGCAGAGCTTCGAGTTCGCGACTATCGGCGGTTTCGCCGCCACCCGCTCATCGGGCCAGGACTCCGCGGGTTACGGCCGGTTCAACGACATGGTCCGCGGCCTTCGGGTCATCACCCCGGCCGGAGTGCTCGACCTCGGGCGTGCCCCAGAATCGGCCGCCGGTCCCGACCTGCGCCAGCTGCTGGTCGGCTCCGAGGGTGCCTTCGGCGTCATCACCCAGGTGCGGCTGCGGGTCCACCGCACCCCGGCCGCTGTCCGCTACGAAGCATGGTCGTTCCCCGACTTTGCCGCGGGCACCGCCGCGCTTCGCGAGGTCACCCAGAGCGGCGCCGGTCCCACCGTCATCCGGCTCTCCGACGAAGCCGAGACCGCAGTCAACCTCGCCACCACCGAGTCCATCGGCGAAAGCCAGGTCACCGGCGGCTGTCTGGCCATCACGATGTTCGAAGGCACCCAAGCGCACGTCGAGAGCAGGCACAACGAGACCCGAACCGTGCTGGCGGCACACGGCGGCACGTCGCTGGGTGAGGCGCCGGCGCGGGCCTGGGAGCATGGCCGGTTCGGGGCGCCCTATCTGCGTGATCAACTGCTGGCCGCCGGCGCGCTGTGCGAGACGCTGGAGACAGCGACCGTCTGGTCGAACCTGCCCGCGCTCAAGTCCGCTGTCACCGAAGCGCTGACCACCGCACTGGCCGGGTCCGGGACACCGGCGCTGGTGCTGTGCCACATCTCGCACGTGTATGCCACCGGCGCCTCGCTGTACTTCACCGTCGTCGCCGGCCAACGGGGCGATCCGATCGAGCAGTGGCGCGCAGCCAAAGCCGCCGCCACCGATGCGATCGTCGCCGCCGGCGGCACCATCACCCACCACCACGCAGTAGGCGCCGATCACCGGCCCTGGATGCCCGCCGAAGTGGGCGAACTGGGCGTGCAACTGCTGCGGGCCATCAAGGCGACGCTCGATCCCGCCGGAATACTGAATCCGGGCAAGCTGATCCCGTGACCGGGCAGCGGCACCGGCGAGAGATCGGCCAGGTGATCGTGCTGACCAATCCCGCGTCCGGGCACGGCCATGCGCCGCGCGCCGCACAGCAGGCCATCGCCCGCTGGCGGCAGCGCGGTGTCGACGCCGTCGAGATCCGCGGGGCCGACGCCGCGGATGCCCGTCGGCTCGTCGACACAGCCGTCGAGCAGGGCACCGACGCGTTGGTGGTCGCCGGCGGCGACGGCGTCATCTCCTTGGCGCTGCAGGCGCTGGCGGGCACCGGCATTCCGCTGGGCATCATCCCGGCCGGCACCGGCAACGACCACGCCCGCGAATACGGGTTGCCGACCAGAGATCCCGCCGCCGCCGCCGACGTCGTGGCTGACGGATGGACCGAAACCGTTGACCTGGGCCGGATCTCAGGGGCCGACGGCAGCGCGAAATGGTTCGGGACCGTTGCGGCAACCGGATTCGACTCGTTGGTGAGCGACCGGACCAACCGGATGCGCTGGCCGCGCGGGCGGATGCGCTACAACCTGGCGATGTTGGCCGAGATCTCCCAGCTGCGGCTGCTGCCGTTTCGGCTGGTACTCGACGGCGAACGAGAAATCCACACCGCGCTGACCCTGGCCGCGTTCGGTAACACCCGCAGCTACGGCGGCGGCATGCTGATCTGCCCCGGCGCCGACCGCGCCGACGGCCGACTCGACATCACGATGGTGCACACCGCGTCGCGGGCACGGCTGATCCGCTTGTTCCCCACTGTTTTCAAAGGCACGCACGTCGAACTCGACGACGTCACCACCGAGCGGGCGGCGTCGGTGCACGTCGAGTCACCCGGCATCAACGCCTACGCCGACGGCGACTACGCCTGCCCGCTACCGGCGCAGATCGCTGTGGTTCCACAGGCGCTGCAGGTGCTGGTGCCCTTCAGGGCCTGATGGTGGTGACCCGCTGCGCCCGGCTTCGCCGGGCTTGCGATCACCACGGGCCTGATGGTGGTGACCCGCTGCGCCCGGCTCCGCCGGGCGTGCGACCACCACGGACCCGCTAGCCCACTCCCCGGCTGAGCCAGCTGAGTTCGCCGACATCGCCGCCTTCGCGGTAAGCCTCGAGCGCTTCGTCCCAGGCGGTGCCCAGCGCCGAGTCCAGTTCGGCGGCCAGCGCGTCCGCGCCGGAGGCCCGCATGGACCGCAGCCGCAACTCGCTTACGACGATGTCACCGTTGGCGCTCGTCGTCCCGCTCCACAAGCCCAGCTGCGGCGTATGGCTGAACCGCTGGCCGTCGACGCCGGGGCTGGGATCCTCGGTGACCTCGAAGCGCAGCACCGACCATGAGCGCAAGGCGTTGGCCAACCGCGCGCCGGTGCCCACCGGGCCCACCCAGTTGGTCACCGCGCGGAGTTGGCCGGGCATCGCCGGCTGCGGCGTCCACTTCAGGTTGGCGGTGGCCTCCAGAGTCGACGACAGCGCCCACTCGACATGCGGGCACACCGCGGCGGGCGAGGCATGGATATAGACCACACCGGTCGTCGCCTCGGCGAACTGATTCGACGCGCGCATCTGCTGCTCCTTCGGATTCACGAGGGACGTCTTCCCCAACGACCTGGTGATCCCGGCGAGCAGATAGTGATGTCAAAGTGTCCTGCGAGTCTATTGTGCCTTGTGATACCCCTGTTGCGCTAGTCTGCGCTGAACTCTGTGATCACGCGGTCAGACAGCTCGGGCCACAGCGGCCGCGACCAGTCCCCGAAATCGCGGTCGGTGAGCACCACCAAGGCCAGCTCGGCCACCGGATCCGCCCAGATGAACGTGCCGGATTGACCGAAGTGACCGTAGGTGGCCGGCGAGTTCGACGCCCCGGTCCAATGCGGCGACTTGGCGTTTCTGATCTCGAACCCCAGCCCCCAGTCGTTGGGGCGCTGGACACCGTATCCCGGCAGCACCCCATCCAGGCCGGGGAACTGCACGGTGGTCGCCTCGGCGTGCATTTGCGGCGATACGGTCGCGGGCCGCAGCAAGTCGACTGCGAACAAGGCCAGGTCCGCCACTGTGGAGGCAGCGCCGAAGCCCGCCGCCCATGCGCCCTCGTCCAACCGGGTGTCAGCCATGCCCAGCGGGCCGAGCACCGCCTCGCTGAGGTAGCGGCTGAACTCGATGCCGGATTCTTGCTGGATAGTCTCGGCGAGCACGGTGAACCCGTAATTGGAGTACATCCGCCGGGCGCCGGGGGCGGCCAGCCTGTTGTCGGAGTGCATCGCGAGCCCCGACGCGTGCGCCATCAGGTGGCGGACGGTCGCACCGGGCGGGCCGGCCGCACTGTCGAGCTCGACGACGCCCTCCTCCACGGCGATGTGGGCGGCGCGGGCTACCAGCGGCTTGGTAACCGACGCGAGCGGGAAGACCCGCCCGGTGTCGCCGTGACTGGCCAGCACCCCCGACGGGCCGACCACCGCGGCGGCGACAGTGTCGACCGGCCAGTCGGCCAATGCGTCCAGGGCAACCATCGAACGGGAAGCTTAGCGATGGCCGCGGCTACCGATCGAGACTGCGCCCAGAGCGTCGACGCCGCCGCAAACCCGCGCTGCACGCAGACTCGGCGCCACTGACGCAGACTCGGCAGCCATGCGCGATCGGATGAACGGCCCGCCACTAAGTTGAGAGCCATGAGTCAGACAGTGCGCGGCGTGGTCTCCCGCCAGAAGGGTGAGCCGGTCGAGCTGGTGGACATCGTGGTCCCCGACCCGGGGCCCGGCGAGGCGGTGGTCGACGTCATTGCCTGCGGGGTGTGCCACACCGACCTGACCTACCGCGAGGGCGGCATCAACGACGACTATCCGTTTCTGCTCGGTCACGAAGCCGCCGGCACGGTCGAAGTCGTCGGACCGGGTGTCACCGCTGTGCAACCGGGTGACTTCGTGATCCTCAACTGGCGAGCGGTGTGCGGTGTCTGCCGCGCCTGCAGGCGCGGCCGCCCGCAGTACTGCTTCGACACCTTCAACGCCGCACAGAAGATGACTTTGACCGACGGCACGGAGCTGACCCCGGCGTTGGGCATCGGGGCGTTCGCCGACAAGACGCTGGTACACGCCGGCCAGTGCACCAAGGTCGACCCGCAAGCCGATCCGGCGGTGGCCGGATTGCTCGGTTGCGGAGTGATGGCCGGCCTGGGCGCCGCGATCAACACCGGGGCCGTCACCCGCGACGACACCGTCGCCGTCATCGGCTGTGGTGGTGTCGGTGACGCGGCGATCGCCGGGGCTGCGCTGGTCGGGGCCAAGCGGATCATCGCCGTGGACACCGACAACACCAAGCTGCAGTGGGCGCGTAAGTTCGGCGCGACTCACACCGTCAACGCCCGAGAGTTCGACGTCGTCACAACGATCCGAGACCTCACCGACGGGTTCGGCGCCAACGTGGTGATCGACGCTGTCGGCCGCCCGGAGACCTGGGAGCAGGCCTTCTATGCCCGCGACCTCGCGGGAACCGTTGTGCTGGTGGGTGTTCCGACGCCCGACATGCACATCGACATGCCACTGGTCGACTTCTTCTCCCATGGCGGGGCGCTCAAATCCTCCTGGTACGGCGACTGCCTGCCCGAACGCGACTTCCCCACCCTCATCGACCTGTACCTGCAGGGCCGCCTGCCGCTGGCCGAGTTCGTTTCCGAGCGCATCGGGCTCGGCGACGTCGAAGACGCCTTCCACAAGATGCACGACGGCACGGTGCTGCGCTCGGTGGTGATCATCTGATGGCCGGTATCGAACGAATCGTCACGCACGGGACCTTCGAACTCGACGGCGGCAGTTGGGACGTCGACAACAACATCTGGATCGTGGGCGACGACTCGGACGTCGTGGTTTTCGACGCCGCCCACTCCGCGGAGCCCATCGTGGCCGCCGTCGGTGGTCGAAACGTGGTCGCCGTCGTGTGCACCCACGGGCACAACGACCACGTGACAGTCGCCCCGGAGCTGGGCAAGACGCTGGATGCACCGGTGCTGCTTCACCCGGCCGACGATGTGCTGTGGCGAATGACGCACCCGGAGCACGGCTTTCGGTCAGTCGCCGACGGCGACAACGTTCGAATCGGGGGTATCGAGCTGCGCGCGCTGCACACGCCCGGCCACTCGCCGGGGTCGGTGTGCTGGTATGCCCCCGAGATGGGCGCGGTGTTCAGCGGCGACACGTTGTTCTCCGGCGGTCCCGGCGCGACCGGACGCTCGTACTCGGACTTCCCGACGATCCTGGAGTCGATCTCGGGACGGCTGGGCACGCTGCCGTCGGATACCGTCGTCTATACCGGGCACGGCGACACCACGACCGTCGGTGACGAGATAGTGCATTACGACGACTGGGTGGCCCGGGGCCACTGAGGGCCACTGAGAGCCACCGAAAGGAGCACAACGATGGCCGGTGGACTCACCGTCAACGTGCCCGACCTGTCCGGGAAGTTGGCAGTGGTGACGGGATCGAACAGCGGTCTCGGATTGGGGCTGACCCGGCGGCTGGTCAAGGCCGGCGCCGACGTCGTCATGGCGGTGCGTAACCGCGCCAAGGGTGAGGCGGCGATCGCCGAGATCCGCGACAGCGTGCCGGACGCCAAGCTCGCCATCAAAGCGCTCGATCTCTCGTCGCTGGCTACCGTCGCGGCATTGGGTGAGGAGCTCAACGCGGACGGCCGCCCGATCGACATCTTGGTCAACAACGCCGGTGTGATGGCCCCGCCGGAGCGCGACACCACTTCCGACGGATTGGAATTGCAGTTCGGCAGCAACCATCTCGGACATTTCGCGCTGACCGCCCACCTGCTGCCGCTGCTGCGCGCCGCCGGCGACGCGCGGGTGGTGTCGCTGAGCAGTGTGGCGGCGCGCCAGGGCCGTATCCACTTCGATGATCCGCAGTTCGAGAACTCCTACTCGGCGATGACCGCCTACTGCCAGTCGAAGCTGGCGGTGCTGATGTTCGCGCGTGAATTCGATCGGCGCAGCCGCGACGCGGGCTGGGGCATCGTCTCCAATGCCGCGCATCCGGGTCTGACCAAGACCAACCTGCAGATCAGTGGGCCGTCGCATAATCGCGGCACGCCGTCTGTGACGGAAAGGTTCTACAAGCTGTCCTGGCGCTTCACCCCGTTTCTGTGGCAGGAGATCGACGACGGCATCCTGCCCATCCTGTACGCGGCTGTCGCGCCGGCTGCCGAAGGCGGCGCGTACTACGGTCCGCGCGGCTTCTACGAGGCCGCCGGCGGGGGCGTTACGACGGCCAAGGTGCCTGCACGCGCCGCCGACGACGCTGATTGCCGGCGATTGTGGCAGCTCTCCGAAGAGCTCACCGGCGTCACCTACGCGCTGTAGCAGGCGCTTGGCGTTCGTCACAGCTGCCACTTCCCCCTCGGGCGATGAAGTCATGTTGGTGTCCGCCTCTCAGCGACCAGATCAGCTAGTCGCTAAGAGGCGGGCGCAAAGGGTGTGCGTGGGCCAGATACTGCTGTGACAGAAGTGACCGGAGACATGAATGGCCGCGGCTTGAACACTCAGCTCGAGGGAAACCCGCGAACTGCTTTCCGGCACCACACCAGCGGGTATGGTCGGATCGCCGGGCAACGGGCCGTAACTCGAGGGAGGGCAAGGCGATGAGCGCGCAGGACAGCGAACACACCGAAGACGACCAGGACACCCAGAGCGGCGATCAGCACGATGCCCCGGCCAACGGCGACGACCACGACTCTGACGACGACCACGACCACGACCACGACTCCGACGACAAGCACGACTCCGACGACGACTCCGACGACAAGGACGACTCCGACGACAAGGACATGAGCGAGATCGGGCAAACTTCTGCCGACGAGGTCGCCGACGAGCCGAGCGAAGAAGGCAAAGAAGAAGTCAAGAAGATCGCGAAGGCTTACGAGGACCAGAAGACGGCGGTGATGCCGGGTACCGACCGGACCATCACCGGCACAGCGGTCAACCAGTGGCTCGACGACGAGGGGAATCCGAAGTTCGGCGACCCCGACGAGCATCCCTTCGCCAATGACGACGACGACGGCGAAGACCACGACGGCGACGGCGACAAGAACAAAGACCACGGCGACAAGAACAAAGACCAGGACGACAAGAACGACTCGAAGGACAGCTCCGAAGACTCCAAGGAGTCAGCGGACCAGGATTGAACCCGTCGGACTAGCGGCCTCCCCGCCCCGGCTCGTCAAAGCCCGGCCGCGGTCCCGGTTCGGGAAAGCCCGGCCGCGGATAATCCGGTCCGATTGGCCGAGTCGGCGGCGGTTCGGTAGTCGTCACTTGACTCGTCGTCGTCGGTGTCGACGACTCAGTGGTGGTAGCCGTACTCGATGCGGTTGACGACGGAGATTCGCTGGTTGTTGTCGGTGGTTGACCGGTGTCCGATGGCTGCGTCCCGGTCGGCTGGGGTGCGGCAGTGGTCTCGGGCGCAGACGTTCCGGCACCCGGCGCCGTAGTGCTGACGCTCGGTGTCGGCGTCACCGGTGTGGTGCTGGACGTGTTGCGCAACGCGAGCATGATCGCGCCGGCAATGGCGAGCAGCACCAGAGCCGCCCCGATGATCAGCACCACCGTGCGCCGATACCACGGCACTGTTGCCGACCCATTCGAGTCCCAGCGCGCGTCCTCGTCGACGGCCACCGGCGGACGAGCGGGACCGGCGCCGCCCTCGGCCGGGTATTCACCGGTGAGCAGCGGTGAGATGCCCGTGTCGTCGTCGGCTTCCGACCAGGCCAACGCCGGCCCGCCGCTGGACAGCGGCGCGGGATCCAGCAGGGTCGTCGCCTCGGACAGGGGTGACGCCGCGTCGACAACCGGGGCCAGCGCGGTGGCGCCCGCCTCGTTTGGACCGTGGGCGGCGCGCAGCGCGGCACCGATGGCCGCCGTCAATTGCGGTCGCGGCGCGGTGACCACCGGTGCCTGCAGCTGATCGGACAGCGTCGTGGTGACCGTAGGGATGTTCGCGCCGCCGCCCACCGCGGCGACGGCGACCACATCGGACGCTTGAATACCGTTGACCTGCAGAGTGTTTCGGACCGTCGCGATAAAGGCGGCCAGCGGCCGGCGGATCGCTTCGTCGAGATCGGCCCGGGTGACGTGCAGATCGCCGTGGTACCCGGGCAGGTCGGCGGTAAGCACGGTCACCGTGGTCGTCGACAGCTGTTCCTTGGCGTGCCGGCAGTCGGCCCGCAGCCGGGTCAGCGAGCCGATCGCCGACGTGGCGGAGGTGTCGAACGAGCCTGCGCCCGACAGGTCGGCGACAACGTGATTCAGCAGAGCCTGGTCGATCAGGTCACCGGAGAAGTCGGCGTGCCGCACGGTGGGCGCAATGTGCTGATAACCGTTGGCGGCGTCCACCAGGGTCAGACTGGTGCCGCTGCCGCCGAAGTCGCACACCGCGATGACGCCGCTGCTCGGCAGTCCAGGATTGGTGTGCAGCGCGTTGGCGGCCGCCGCGGCGTCGTCCATCAGCACCGGCTGCTCGTCGCGCAGCCATGCCGAGCCCGGGCCCAGCGCGCTGCGCAGCGCGTCCACCGCTGTAGGCGGCCAGTGCGCCGGATAGGTGATCACGATCCCTTCCGGCGCCGGTCCACCGTCGGTCGCCGCGTATACCAGGGCGCGCAACGCATCGGCGACGAGCACCTCGCTGCGGTGTGTGGAGCCGTCGGCGGCGACCACCCGGGCCGGCAATCCCACTCGGTTGACGAAGTCGGTGATCACCAGCCCCGGCTCGCCGAGGTGCGGATTCTCCGACGGTAAGCCCACTTCCGGCGGCCGCTGCCCGTACAGGGTGAGCACCGGCTTGCGAGTCAGGGAGCGATCGGCAGTGACCGCCGCCAGGTTCGAAGCACCAATGGACAGGCCGATCGCCGGCCTCAACGCGTCTGCCATGTCGTCCCATCGACCTGCTGAATCTGATTGCCCGGCCACTAACCTATAGGCACAGCGCTGTCGTCTTCCAAGCGCCGATCAGCGGATGGTGCCCGCGCCGGCGATCAGCGGCAGGTCCAGGGCGGTCACCCAACCCGGCGACAAGGCGTTGACGGCCGGCACGGCGTTGAGCGCGCGCATCCCGGTCGCCAGGCAGCCGGCTGCGGCGGCGTCGCGCCCCGAGCCGTCGGTGAAGCGGAACGCAGTCTCCTGAAAGATGCTCGGCGTTCCCTCGATGTCGACCCGGTAGACGTCGTCCTGGGTGCCAGACGGCCACTCCGGCGCGGCGTCGTGGCCGATGCGGTTGACGTGTTCGAGCTGGATGCGGGTGCGGCCTCGGTAGACGCCGTTGACGGTGAACCGCACGGCCGCGACGTGGCCGGGCGGGATGACGCCCTTCGCCGTTTTGCGCTCGGTGGGCGTCACCCACTTCTCCCAGGTGGTGGTGATCTCGTCGAGCATGATGCCGGCGGCGTGGGCGATCATCGGGACGGTGCCGCCCCACGCGAAGATCAGCACGTCACGATTTTCCAGGACCGGCCGGAAATCCGGCGCCCGCCCGATTCCCATCTCGTCCTCGTAATCACCGGTGTAATTGGTGTAGTCGAGCAGCTCAGATGCCCGCACCGTGCGTACTTCCGCGCAGACGCCCATCAGGGTCATCGGGAACAGGTCGTTGGCGAAACCGGGGTCGATGCCGGTGGTGAAACACGAGGATTCGCCGAGTTCGCAGGCCTCGGTGATCGGCTGAATCCAGTTCGGCGGGTTCAGGTGCATGGTGGGCCACACCCAGGGCGTCATGGCGGTCGAGCAGACGTCGATGCCGGCGCGCAGGAAGCGGGTCATCAGGGCGATGTTGGCCTCGGCATGCGCTGCGGTCGGACCGTAGTGCACCAAAGCGTCGGGTTGCAGCGCGATCAACGCGTCGACGTCGTCGGTGGCGGCAACGCCTACGGGTTCGGACAGCCCGCAGATTTCGCCGACATCGACGCCGACCTTCGCCGGGTCGCTGACTCCGACGCCCACCAGCTCGAAGAGCGGGTGTTCGACGATTTCGGCGATCACCAGCTTGCCGACGAATCCGGTGCCCCAGACCACGATGCGCTTGCGGCCGTTTCGCGTGATCCCGCTGTGCGCCATCCGCCGCCTTCCGCCCAGGTACACGAACTCACCCTAGGACTACGGCCGCGAATCCACTCCGCAATCGGCGACCGCGGTGCACGATGAGGAACCATGACCAGACCAGCGCTTTCGCCGTCGCTGCCGATCCGCCGCGCATTGCTGAGCGCGCTGGCGGTCACCCTGGCGGCGGGCACCGGCTCAGCTATCGCCGACGCGACCCCTCGGCCGCAGGCCCCGGGCGACCCGCAGATTCGCTACGAGGTCTCCGGCGCACCGGGCACCGCCGAATACCTCACGTACGAAATCGACGCCGGCCAGGCACACGAGGCGAACGTCAGGCTGCCGTGGTCCAAGCAGTTCTCCGCCAGCCCGAGCGCGAACTCTTTCGTGCTCAGCGCACAGGGCCACGGCCCGGGAACGCTCACCTGCCGGATCCTCGTCGACGGCAAAGTCATCAGCCAGGCCACCGCGTCCGGGGACCCGGCCCGAACGGTTTGCGTGCCGATTCGGCGCTGAAGCAGCCGCCTGCGCGGCGGGCCGTGCCGGCGTCACGCCATACTCGCGGACATGGCTTTCAGAGTGTGGCTGGGCGGCGACGGCGATCCGGCGGACTGCGGAGACGCTGACATGTTCGAGTTCCACCGCGGCGGCGCACTGGCGGTGCACTACGCCAGTCCGGGCCGCTGGTCGGATTACTACGCGCCCGGCATCTGGATACGCGTCTCGGCGCAGCCCAACCACCGGCCGGGTGAACCGGCGAACCGGTCCATCGGGCCGGACTTCGACAACTGATTGCCAGCACCGCTGTTTGCGGCCCTCCTCGGCGGGACGTTACTGTGCTGACAGGTCGCTGACGAGGTTGCTGCGGGAGGGTTGTTGGCGGGCACGACGTTTGGAAAGTACCGCCTGATCGAGTTGCTGGGCCGCGGCGGTATGGGCGAGGTGTGGCGCGCTTACGACGCCGCTCTGGACCGCGTTGTGGCAATCAAAATCCTGCCCGCCGACACCTCCGCCGACCCGGTTTTCCAGCAGCGTTTCCGTCGGGAGGCCTACGCCGCCGCCCGACTGAACAGCCCGCACGTCATCCCGATTCACACCCATGGCGAGATGGCCGGGCGACTGTTCGTCGACATGCGACTGATCGACGGACGCGACTTGCAGAGCCTGCTGGCCGCAGGGCCGCCACTGGCGCCCGGCCGCGCGGTGCACATCGTCGAGCAGGTCGCCCGGGCTTTGCACGCGGCGCATCGCGTCGGCTTGTTGCACCGCGATGTCAAACCGTCCAACATTTTGCTCGACGACGACGACTTCGCGTATCTGATCGACTTCGGGTTGGCCCGCACAGCCGGTGAGATGGCCCTGACCACGGCCGGCGAAGTGATCGGCACCTTCCATTACATGGCACCAGAACGCTTCACCGACGACCAGGTTGACGCCCGCTCGGATATCTACGCTTTGGCTTGCGTGCTCTACGAGTGCCTGACCGGCCGCCACCCGTTTCCCGGGGACAGCCCCGAAAAACAGCTCACCGCCCACCTGAACGACCCGCCGCCGCGACCGTCCGACCTCAATCCGAGCCTGCCTAAGGGCCTGGACGCGGTCATCGCGAAAGGCATGGCCAAACGGCCCGATCAGCGCTACTCCAGCGCCATGGACCTCGCGCGTGCCGCCCGCGATGCCCTCGCGACAGCCACCGCCCAACCCCGCCCGGCCGGCACCGCAGCTGGGCGGGCTTGGTGGCGCCGCACACCCGTGCTCGTCGCGGCGGCCGCCGGGGCCGTCGTCGCGACGGTGCTCGCGGTCGGCGTTGCCGTGACGGATCGTGATTCAGGCCAGCGGCAGACCCAGCAGTCGACGCTGCCGTTCACCGGACTCGACGCTCCGGAAGGCTTGTCGGTGGACAATGGCGGCACGGTCTACGTCGCCGATCCCCGGCACAACCGGATCCTGGCCCTGGCGGCGGGCTCGACCAGCCAGGCGGTGCTGCCGTTTGACGGCCTCAATCATCCGACAGGTGTCACAGCCGACCAAAGCGGTTCGGTTTACGTCACCGATGCGGGCACTAAACGGGTGATCGTTTTGCCGGCCGGCGCGACGCAGCAGTCGGTGCTGCCCTTCACCGGCCTGGCCGATCCGACGGGTGTGACGGTGGACAGCAGTCGCACCGTGTATGTGACCGACACCGGGCGCAACCAGGTGGTGGCGCTGACCGCCGACTCGAACAGGCAGACGGTGCTGCCCTTCACCGGTCTCAGCGGTCCGACCGGCGTGGTGGTCAACAGCAACGGAACCGTGTACGTCGCCGACGGCGGCAACGACCGGGTGCTGGCGCTGCCGGCCGACTCGCAAACCGAGTCGACGTTGCCGTTCACCGGCCTGCGCGACCCCGGCGGCGTGACCGTGGACGACGCCGGGGCGGTGTACGTCACCGACCGGGGCCACGATCGGGTGCTGAAACTGCCTGTCGGCTCCACCGTTCAGACCGAAGTTCCATTCACCGGCCTGGACTACCCCTGGGGCCTGGCGGTCGACAGCATGGGCACGGTCTACGTGGCCGGCAACAACGATCACGTCTTCACGCTGCGGCAGAAGTAAGCACCCGGCGCAGCCGGCGCGGAAGCATTCCGATGCTCTGCGCGCTGGTAGGTCCGTACGAGAGGATGTGCTGGTGTTCGGCCTTGTCGTGATCGTTGCGCTGTTCTCCATCGTCGTGGTGGGAACGGTGCTGGGCAAGCGTTACCGGGTGGGACCACCCGTGCTGCTGATTGTTCTGGGCACGCTGCTGGGTCTGGTCCCGAGTTTCGGCGGCATTCACCTGCACGGGGAGATCGTGCTGCTGCTGTTCTTACCGGCGATCCTCTACTGGGAGAGCATGAACACCAGTTTCCGCGAGATCCGGGCGAACCTGCGCGTGATCGTCTTCTTCAGCGTCGGGCTGGTGATCGCCACCTCGGTCGCCGTGTCGTGGGCGGCGCGCGCTCTGGGGATGGAATCGCACGCAGCGGCGGTGCTGGGCGCGGTGCTCTCGCCGACCGACGCCGCTGCGGTGGCCGGTTTGGCCAAGCGGCTGCCGCGGCGGGCGCTGACCGTGTTGCGCGCCGAGAGCATCATCAACGACGGGACGGCGCTGGTGCTCTTCGCCGTCAGCGTCGCAGTGGCCACCGGCGCACCCTCGATCGGTCCGCTCGACGTGGTGGGCCGCTTCGTCGCCTCCTACTTCGGGGGTATCGCCGCCGGGCTGCTGGTCGGTGCGGCGGCGACACTGCTGCGGATGCGGATCGACGCACCGCTGGAAGAAGGCGCCTTGAGTGTGCTGACGCCGTTCGCGGCGTTTCTGCTCGCCCAGTCGATCGACTGCAGCGGTGTGGTCGCGGTGATGGTGGCCGCGCTGGTGATCACTTACGTGGGTCCACGGGTGATTCGGGCTCGTTCCCGTTTGCAGGCCTTCGCGTTCTGGGAAATCACGACGTTCCTGATCAACGGGTCGCTGTGGGTGTTCGTCGGCGTGCAGCTGCCTGGCACCGTGCGCAGCGCCGCCCACATCCGCGGCGGATTGGGTCACGCCGTGTTGCTGGCGCTCGCCGTCACCGGTGTCGTCATCGTCTGCCGGATCGGGTGGGTCGAACTGACCAGCGCGGCGTCTCGCGCCGTGGACCGCCGCGACACGCAGCGCACCCGTCGAGTCGACTTCCGTCAACGCACGGTGTCGAGCTGGGCCGGTTTCCGCGGCGCGGTATCGCTGGCCGCGGCGCTGGCCGTCCCGATGACGACGCTCAACGGCGCTGCCTTCCCCGACCGCAGCCTGATCATCTTCGTCGTGTCGGTGGTGATTCTGGTGACTGTCCTGGTGCAAGGCAGCACGCTGCCGGTCGTCGTCCGCTGGGCGAACATGCCCGAAGACGTTGCCCGGGCGGACGAACTGCGGCTGGCGCGCCAACAGGGCGCCCAAGCCGCCCTGGAAGCACTGCCGCTCGTCGCCGATCAACTGGGGGCCGACGGCGACGTCGTGCGCCGGCTGCAGCGGCAATACGAGGTGCAGGCGAAGGTGGTGTCGGCTGACGGCGACACCTCGGTACCCAGCGACCTGACCGAAAAATTCGACCTGGCGCGCCAGATCCGGCTCGGCGTTCTCGAGCATCAGCGCCGAGCCGTCACCGAACTGCGGGATCAGAACCGCATCGACGACATCGTGCTGCGCGAGTTGCAAGCGGAGATGGACTTCGAAGAGGTGCGACTTCTCGACCCTGCCGAGAGCGAATAGCCCCGCTGCACGCGACGGTCAGCTCTCCAAGGCCTTCGCACAGCCGGCCAGGATCGATTCGAAGCTTGCGCCCAGCAGTCGATGCGTCACCGGCTCCAAGAGCTTGCCGCCCACCCACCGGGGATGGGTGTAGCGGCTCACCCAATCGACGTGCGTGCCGCCGGCCGTCGGCGTACAGGTCAGCGTGCCGCCCTCGTGTTCAAGCGGCGGGAACGAGCTCAAGATCAGGTAGGAGTAGGAGCGCGGCGGGTCATAGGCCGTGATCTCCTCGCGAAACCAGGTGCCCGCCCCGATCACCTGGCGCACCGCACCCTTTCCCGGGCCGGGCGCCGATTTCTTGTAAGCGCTGCGCAGCACCAACGGAGCAGCCTTCAAGCCGGCCGGGTCGGCCAGCCAGTCGAAGACTTGTTCCGGCGGCGCGGCGATCGTCCGCTGCACATGCAACTCGACCATCAGAATCCACCCTTCGCAGCCGCTGCTCGGATACCGCACATGCTAGACATCCCGGCCGGCTCCTTCGCCGGATCCGGTCCGGCAATATCGGTTCACCGGGCCGCTGAAAGAATTGTCTGTTTGAATAATCACAGGAAACCATCAGCTTTTCACAGGCCAAGCTCAGGTAGCACCCGTTATGCAGACACCAGCCAAGCCGAAGCACATCGTCAGCCGCCAGGCGGACGAACAAGCGCTGGTCAGATTCCTTGATGCCGCGTCCGGCCGACCGTGCGCGCTGATTATCGAGGGTGACCCAGGTATCGGCAAAACGACGCTGTGGCTGGACACGCTGGACCGGGCGCGGGACCGCGGCTTCCGCGTCCTCAGCAGCCGAGCCGCCGCCGCCGAGTCGGTGCTGGCTTACACCGCGCTGGCAGACCTGCTGAAGGACATCGACGAAGAGTTCTGCGCCTACCTGCCGGACCCCCAACGGCAGGCTCTGGACGCCGCCCTACTACGGCACCACGACGGCGCGCCGAGCACCGACGCGCGCGCGGTCGCGGCGGCTTTGCTGAGCGTTCTTGGTCGGCTCAGCGCCGAGCGCCCGATTTTGGTCGCCATCGACGACCTGCAATGGCTGGACATGTCGAGCGCGAACGCGCTGTCTTTCGCCGCCCGACGGCTTCCGGTCGGAGCGGCGTTCGTGTGCACCACGCGCACCGAAGAAGCGGCGTCGCGGCTGCAGCTGCCGCAACCGGATGCTGTGCAACGGTTACGGCTGCAGCCGTTGACAATCGGTGAGCTGCACCAGATGCTCCAGCTGCGGCTCGGCGTCTCGGTCGCCCGCCCGATGCTGCTGCGTGTCCACGAAATATCCGGCGGCAACCCATTTTTCGCTCTCGAACTGGCTCGTGAAGCCACCACGCACCGCCGCACCGCCGAACTGCGCTTACCCGGCAGCCTCAGCGACGTCGTGGACTCCAGAATCGAACGCATCGGGCCGGCGGCACTTGACGCGTTGCTCGCGGTGGCCAGCCTTTCCGTTCCCACTATTGCGCTGGTCGCGCAGGCCACCGACACCGCACCCGGTGACGTCGTCGAACAGCTCGCCGAAGCTGAGAACCAATCGGTGGTCACGATCGACGGCAACCGCATCCAATTCACCCACCCACTGCTGGCGCACGGGGTCTACAGCAGCGCAGCACCGCACCGGCGGCGCGCCATGCACCGCCGCCTCGCCGAACTGGCCACCGAGCCGGAACTTCGTGCCCGCCACCTGGCACTGTCGGACGCCACCGGTGAACCGCAGACCATCGACGCCATCGACGCCGCGGCCGAAATCGCACGCGCGCGCGGCGCCCCGGCCGCCGCTGCCGAATTGCTGGAGCGTGCACTGGCTTTGGGTGCCACTGATCTTTCCCGCCGGATCCGTTGCGCTACCTACTATTTCGACGCTGGTGACCCCCGTCCAGCCCGCGAGCTCTTGGAGGCCGCCGTCGCGGAGTCGCCGGCAGGCCCCGTCCGGGCCCGGGCGCTGCATCAGCTCGGTTTGGTCCGCCTCTACTGACGACAGCTTTCTGCGAAGCCGCCGAATTGTTCGAGCGCGCAGTGCACGACAGCGGCGGCGACGACAGCCTGCGGGTGAGCATATTGATCTCGCTCTCCTTCGCTCTGCTCAACGCCGGGCGAGGTGAGCAAGCCTACGAGCGAGTTCAACAGGCGCTCAGCGACGCCGAAAGGCTCGGGTTCGGCAGCATCTTCTCAGCCCTGCTCTCGGAATGCGCGCGATGATGGACTTCATGCTCGGCTCGGCTTCGACGAGCCCGCGCTGCGACGCGCTGTGCAGCTCGAAGATCCCGGCGCGCCGGTTCCGGTGGCCTTTCGCCCACATGTTCAGCTGATACTGCTGCGGGCGTGGACGGGCGAGCTGCAGCGGAGCCCGCGACGAGTTGGCGACGGTGGGTGAACAATGCCTTGCCGCGGGCGAAGAAGGTGAATTGATCTTCGTCGCATTTCATCTCGTCCTGATCGATATCTGGCTCGGCAACCTCGACAGCGCAGCGGTCACGGCCGGCGAAACAATCGAACGCGCCGCACAGCTCGGCGGCGACTTTCCGCAGTTCATCGCGCTCACCCTGCGCGCCGCTGTCGCCGCATACGCCGGCCGCGTGGATGACGCCCGCCGTGACCTGCGCGAGGCCATCGCAGCCGGGAAGCGTTGCGGCTCGTCACGTTGGCCGAATGGCCCGCGACGCTGGCCGGGTTCGTCGAGCTGTCGTGCGGTAACTACCAAGGCAGCGTTCATCGCGATCGAACCGCTGCTGTTCATGGTTGAAGCTCTGCCCAACGCGGCTGAGATCATCTCGTCCTCCTTCATCCCCGACGCGGTGGAGTCGCTGATTGCTCTCAGCCGTTTCGACGAGGCCGAGCCGTTGATCGAGGTACTCGAGCGCAACGGCCGCCGGCTCGATCGCGCCTGGGCGCTGGCTGTCGGGATGCGCTGTCGGGCCATGCTGCTCGCCGCCCGCGGCGACGTCGACGCAGCCACCACCATGGCCGAACGCGCCATGATCCAGCACGACCGCCTGCCGATGCCATTCGAACGCGCCCGCACCCAGCTGCTGCTCGGCCAACTACAGCGCCGCCAACGCCACCGCGACGCCGCAGCAATCACCCTGCGTCAAGCCGGCCAGACCTTCGAACAACTCGGCACCCGGCTGTGGGCCGAGCGGGTCCACACCGAACTGGCCCGCGAAGTGTCCGGACGACGCAGCGGTGCCGGACTGACCGCCGCCGAACGACGCGTGGCCGATCTCGCGGCCGCCGGACTGACCAACCGCGACATCGCCGCAGCGCTGTTCATCAGCCCCAAGACCGTCGAAGTCAACCTCAGCCGCATTTATCGCAAGCTCAACATCCGCTCACGCGCGGAAATTCACCGCGCACTGCAGTCCACCGACCAACCGCGAGCTCCCAAACAGTAGGAGAATCCCTGATTTCAGCTTCCGCCTCGATCAGTAGCTTGGGGGGATGGATGTCACGGAGAACGGACTGGGGCGATTTCTCGTCGAATGGTACGGACCCGGGGCCACCTCCAAGTCCATCGGGGAGACGGCCGGGCGGCTCAACGACGAAGCGGCGTCGATCTCGGCGGACGGGCGCCCACATCCGTTTACTGATGGCGCTGGCGGTGCCGGCAGACAACTACGCCTTCGGCGTTTTCGCCGCCGAATCCGCTGACACCGTCGCGCAGCTGTGCGTCGCGGCGGGCGCACCCGCCGAACGAATCAGCTCGGCGATCGGCTGGCCGGAGATGAATTAGAACGTGCTACAGAGCAAAGCCCGGTCGCTCACGCTGGTCACGGCGGCCTACGTCGTCGCGATCGGCGCGGCCGCACTGTGGCTGGCTTTCGGCCCTAGCACCGGCCGGCTCTGGCTGGATTCGTTGGTGGCCGACGTGCTGGCCACGTTGGTGGTGTTCGGCTTCAGTCGGGCCTACCGCAATTCCAGCTTCTACGACGCCTACTGGAGCGTCATCCCGCCATTGCTGACGCTGTACTGGTGGAGTCGCAGCGGGCCTGGAGTCGACCAACTGCGCTGCTGGCTGCTGACTGCGCTGGTGCTGATTTGGGCCGTGCGCCTGACCGCCAACTGGGTCCTACGGATTTCCGGGCCTGCACCACGAAGACTGGCGCTACGCCATGCTGCGCGGCCGGGCCGGCCGCTTCGAGTTACCCGTCGACCTGGTCGCGATCCACCTGCTACCGACCCTGCAGGTCTTCGCGGCAATGCTGCCGGTGTATGTGAGCCTCACCCACACCGGCCGCGACATCAGGTGGCTGTCGGTGCTCGCCTTCGTCGTGGGCCTGGCGGCGGTCACGTTGGAGCTGGTCGCCGACGTGCAACTGCATCGTTTCGTTTCCGATCGGCGTCCCGGCGAGGTGATGGATCGCGGATTGTGGCGATGGTCGCGGCATCCCAACTACTTCGGCGAGTGCGGCTTCTGGTTCGCGTTGGCGTTGTTCGGTGTCGCAGCCGCTCCGGCCGACGCGTGGTGGCTGTTCGTCGGGGTGCTGGTGATGCTGGCCATGTTCCTCGGCGCCAGCATCCCGATGATGGAGCAGCGAAGCCTGCAACGACGGCCGAACTACTCCGACGTCATCGAGCGGGTGCCGCGATTCGTGCCGAGACCACCGCGCCGGACCCCGGCATGAGCCGCCGAGTCCGCCAACGCGTCGTCGTTGCCGGACTGGGCGACAGCGGAGTCCTGACCGCGATCCGGCTGTCCCGGTACGCCGACGTCGTCGGTATCTCGGTCAAACCGGCGCTGGTCAGCGGTCAGGAGCTCGGCGTGCGGTTGTCGCGACCGGACGCCTGGGCCCGCGACTACTGGATCGCTTTCGACCGCTTCCGCCGCCTGGATCAGGTGCGCACCGTGCAGGCCGCGTTGACCGGCGTCGACCTGGCGGCGCGCTGTGTGTCGGCGACCGGCGTCGACGGTCAGCGAGTTCACCGAGCCATACGACGCGCTGGTCATCGCCACCGGCGTCAGCAACGGGTTCTGGCGACGGGCGACGTTGCAGTCGCCGCCACAGATCGCCGCCGACCTGCGCGACACGCACGCCCGGCTGGCCAGCGCCGCATCGGTGATCGTTGTGGGCGGCGGTGCAGCCGCGGTCAGCAGCGCCGCCAATCTGGCGCGCACTTGGCCCGACAAGCGGATCGAACTCTACTTTCCTGGCCCGCGTGCGCTGAGCGCCCACCACCCGCGGATCTGGGACAGCATTCAGGGCCGGTTGACCGCTTTGGGCGTCAAGCTGCATTCCGGGCACCGCGCGGTGGTACCGCCCGGGTTCGGTTGCGACGAGATCACCGGCGGACCGGTCAGCTGGAGCACCGGACAGCCGCCGGCTTGCGCCGACGCGGTGCTGTGGGCGATCGGGCGGGTGCGACCGAACACCGACTGGCTGCCGGCCGAGCTGCTCGACGAGCGGGGATTCGTCCGGGTGACACCGCAGCTGCGGGTTCCGGATCACCGCGGGTGTCTTCGCGGTCGGTGATGTGGCGGCCAGCGACCCGCTGCGCAGTTCAGCGCGCAACCGGGCGGACAAGCTCATCGCCCACAACGTGCGGGCCGAGCTCGCCGGTCGGCCGCTGCGCAGCTTCCGGGCGGCGACACGCCGGTGGGGTTCGGTGCTCGGTGTGCAGCCCGAGGGGTTGGAAGTCTTCACTCCCACCGGTCAGGCGTTTCGGTTCCCGGCCTGGTCCATCGACCGGGTGCTGATGCCGTGGATCGTTCGGCGCGGCATCTACCGCGGCATCCGCACACCTCAGCACGTCCGGTGAACACTTCGCTGGCGTTGGGCGCCGAGATCACCGAGCACCTGACCTTCCAACACCCTTTCAGCCGAGCGCGCGAACTCTCTATACGGTGGTGACCATGAAATATCTTGACGTCGAGGGCGTGGGCCGGGTCAGCCGGATCGGCTTGGGAACCTGGCAGTTCGGATCCCGCGAATGGGGCTACGGCGACCAGTACGCCTCCGGCCCGGCACGCGACATCGTGCAACGGGCACTGGCGCTGGGCGTGACGCTGTTCGACACGGCCGAGGTCTACGGGTTCGGCAAGAGTGAGCGGATCCTCGGCGAAGCGCTCGGCGACAAGCGCGCCGAGGTTGCTGTCGCCAGCAAGATCATGCCGGTCGCGCCGATCCCGGCGGTGGTCAAACAGCGCGAGCGCGCCAGCGCCCAGCGGCTGCAACTGAAGCGCATCCCGCTCTACCAGGTGCATCAACCCAATCCGATCGTCCCGGACTCGGTCATCATGCCCGGTCTGCGCAGCCTGCTCGACAGCGGCGACATCGGCGCGGCGGGCGTCTCGAACTACACGCTCGAGCGTTGGAAGAAGGCTGACGCCGCGCTGGGGCGGCCGGTGATCAGCAATCAGGTGCATTTCTCGCTCGCGCACCCGCAGGCGCTCACAGATCTGGTTCCGTTCGCGGAGCGGGAGAACCGCGTCGTGATCGCCTACAGCCCGCTGGCGCAGGGACTGCTAGGTGGCAAGTACAGCGTCGACAACCGGCCCGGCGGGGTGCGCGCAGCGAACCGGTTGTTCGGCACCGAGAACCTGCGCCGCGTCGAGCCGCTGCTGCAGACCCTGCGAAAGGTCGCGGCCGACGTCGACGCCAAGCCGGCTCAGGTCGCGCTGGCGTGGCTGATCCACTTGCCCGGCGTGGTCGCGATTCCCGGGGCATCCAGTGTCGAACAGCTGGAATTCAACGTCGCCGCGGCCGACATCGAGCTCAGCGCCGAAGCCCGTGACGCGCTCACCGAAGCGGCGCGAGCGTTCCGGCCGGTGTCGGCCAAACGCTTCCTCGTCGATACGGTCCGCGAACGACTGCTCAAGCACTGATCACGACGGGTTTCAGCCGGGCGGTCGGGCGGGTGCTGCTCGCTCGGTGAAGGTGCCGACGAGCCCTCGCCGCCGGCGCGCTGCGAATTACATCCGTCACTGTGGCACCTGGGCGAGCAGTCACCGATCGAGAAGGAACCCATCGTGAGTCAAACCGGCCAGCGCCGGGTCGGCGAGGCCGACAGCCCCATCGAAGACGAACTCGAGGACGCCTTCACCCGGATGGTGCATCAGGGCGCCCAGCGACTGCAGCGCAGTTGGCACGGGGTGCTGGTGACCGGCTTCTTCGGCGGCACCGAGGTCGCGATGGGCATTCTGGCCTACCTGTCGGTGCTCCGCGACACCCATAACGTCCTGCTGGGCGGTTTGGCGTTCTCGATCGGGTTCCTCGCCCTGCTGCTGGGCCGCAGCGAACTCTTCACCGAGGGCTTTCTGGTCCCGGTGGCCGCGGTGGCCGCCAAGCGCGCCACCATCGCGCAGTTGAGCAAGTTGTGGGGCGGCACCATGGTCGCCAACCTGGCCGGCGGCTGGCTGATGATGTGGCTCATCATGGTTGCGTTCCCGAACCTGCACTCGCAGGCGGTGGAGACTGCCGGCCGGTTCGCGACGGCACCGCTGACGGCCCAGAGCCTTGCGCTGGCCATTCTCGCCGGCATGGTCATCACACTGATGACGCGCATGCAGCACGGCACCGACTCGGTGTTCGGCAAGATCGCCGCGGCCGCCGCCGGGGCGTTCCTGCTCGCCGGGCTGCAATTGTTCCACTCGATCCTCGACTCCCTGCTGATCTTCGGCGCCCTCGTCACCAACAAGGCGCCCTACGGCTACCTGGACTGGCTGTACTGGTTCAGCTACACCGTCGTCGGGAACATGATCGGCGGGCTGGTGCTGGTATCGCTGCTGCGCATGCTGCGCAGCAAGGACCGGCTGGCGATCGAGCGCCGCAACGCCGAAGCGGACGCCGGCAAAGCGCGCAACCCTTCGTAAGCCGTCGTAAGTCGTTCACGGAGAGTTCAGCGGCACGTCGGCTCCGCATTGGTGCGCGCACACGCATACCGGTTCTGCTCGGAAGTATGCGTGTCGTGCAGGTCGCCAACTTCTACGGACCTCGCTCCGGCGGCCTACGCACCGCGGTCGATCGCCTGGGCGCCGAGTACTGCGCCCAAGGCCACGATGTTGTCCTGCTCGTCCCGGGCCGGCAGGCTGGCCGTAGCAGGCTGTCCACCGGCGTTACCCGAATCACCGTGCCCGCCAGGCTGATCCCGTTCACCGGCGGCTACCGCGCGGTGATGCCGGCTCCGGTTCGAGCTGTGCTGGAAACGTTGCGGCCCGACGCCCTGGAGGTGTCCGACCGGCTCACGCTGCGCTCGCTGGGCCGATGGGGCCGCGAGCACGGCGCACGCACCGTCATGATCTCCCACGAGCGGCTCGATCGCCTTGCCGGTCAGGTCGTTGCGGGCGGCATCGCGCGCAGATTCGCCGACTTCGCCAACGCGCGCACCGCCGCCGACTACGACACCGTGGTCTGCACGACGGCTTTCGCGCGAGAGGAGTTCGACCGGATCGGCGCGGCGAACACGGTCACCGTGCCGCTGGGGGTGGACTTGGACACCTTCCACCCCCGCCGCCGCTCCGCCGTGGTTCGGCAGCGCTGGTCGGCGCCCGCGCAGCTGCTGCTGGTGCACTGCGGGCGGCTGTCGGTCGAGAAGCGCGCCGACCGCAGCATCGACGCGGTCGCGGCGCTGCGCGAGGCAGGGGTCGACGCCCGGCTGGTCATCATGGGTGAGGGCCCGTTGCGGGCCCGGCTGCAACGGCAGGCGGCGGGGCTGCCGGTCGAATTCACCGGTTTCATCTCCGATCGGCATACCGTCGCGGCAGTGCTCGCTTCGGCCGACGTCGCGTTGGCGCCAGGCCCGCACGAGACGTTCGGGTTGGCGGCCCTGGAATCGTTGGCTTGCGGCACGCCGGTCGTCGTGTCGCGAACGTCGGCGCTGGCCGAGATCGTCACCACCGACAGCGGCGCGATGGCCGACAACGACCCGACGGCCATCGCTGAAGCGGTCAGCGCGGTCGTCAACCGGCCGGAGAGTCATCGGCGCAGCAGTGCGCGGCGGCGTGCCGAGATGTTCACCTGGCAGCGCGCAGCGGCGGGCATGTTGAGCACCCTGGGCGCCGACGGCGGAAACGACGCCTACAGCCGTTCGCAAAGCACCGCGTGAGGAGCTCATCAGTGCATAGCGCCTCGGCACAGTGACGAGAGATAGCCCACAAAGCCGCTCAACGGCGACTAGGTGACCGGTCTTCAGCGCCCGTACCGGTAGGCTCCGGAACCGGGGCCGAGTCGTCGATACCTGGGGAGGAATCCTGACCGAGCTCATGGGCAAAGAACGCGGGATCACTGCTGCCGACGCCGAGGAAGCTTCGCGCGGCGTGGGTGACCCGACCATCGGTGCTGCCGACGATGACCTGCCTCAAGTTTTCGCCGACACTGTCACCGACCTGCTGGGCCGGCCGCGGCTGCGCGGGTGGATCCATGTGTGCTCGGCGGTCGTGTTCATCGTGGCCGGCGCCGCCCTGGTGCCGGTGGCCTGGTTGCACACCTCCGCCAAGGCGGGAGCGGCCACGCTGGTCTACAGCGCCACCATCGTGGCGATGTTCACCGTCAGCGCGCTCTACCACCGCGTGCGATGGACCTCCCCGAGGACCCAGCAGTGGATGAAACGCGCCGATCACTCGTTGATCTTCGTGTTCATTGCGGGTTGCTACACCCCGATCGCGCTGCTGACGATGCCGCCGTCGACCGCCCGGCTGGTCCTGGGCATCGTCTACCTCGGCGCAGCGGCCGGAGTCACCATGAAGATGTTGTGGCCGTCGGCGCCCCGCTCGGTGACCATGCCCGTGTTTCTGCTGCTCGGCTACGTCGCCATCTGCTTCGCCGGCACCATAGTGCACGGCGCGGGCGTCACTGTTTTCGCGCTGCTCATCGCCGGCGCCCTGCTCTACAACATCGGCGCGGTGCTGTACTGGTTGAGCTGGCCCAACCCGTGGCCGCGGACCTTCGGCTACCACGAGTTCTTCCATGCCTTCACCGCAGCGGCAGCGCTCTGCCACTACCTCGCGATCTGGTTGATGGTCGCTTAGCTCGCCTCGTCCGGCCGTACCGCTTGCAGCACCACGGTGGCGCGGGCGTCGACGGTGAAGGTTGCCGCAGCGCCCACTTCGACCTCCGGTTTGGCGGTGTCGGCAGCGGTCGACACCACCGTTCGCCACAGATCGCCGAAATCCTTCGACGGCGTGGTGAACTCCAGCGGCTCGTGGTGAGCGTTGAAGCACAACAGGAACGAGTCGTCGGTCACCGATTGGCCGCGCGCGTCGCGGTCGGGAATTCCGTGGCCGTTGAGGAACACCGCGACTGACTTCGCGAAACCGGCGCCCCAGTCTTCGCCGCCCATCTCGTCGCCGTCGGGGGTGAACCAGGCGATGTCGGGCAGGCCGGCCTCGCCACGGCGACCCACCGGCTCGCCGCTGAAGAAGCGTCGCCGGCGAAACACCGGGTGACTGGCGCGCAGCTCAGAAACCTTGCGGGTGAACTCGATCAGGTCGGCGTCGGCGCTGGACCAGTCGATCCAGGTGATCTCGTTGTCCTGACAGAAGCCGTTGTTGTTGCCGCCCTGCGTACGACCGAGCTCGTCGCCGTGGCAGATCATCGGCACACCCTGGGACAACAGCAACGTCGCAAGGAAGTTGCGTTGCTGGCGGGCCCGCAACTCGTTGATTGCGGCGTCGTCGGTCGGCCCTTCCTCGCCGCAGTTCCACGACCGGTTGTGGCTTTCGCCGTCGTTGTTGTCCTCGCCGTTGGCCTCGTTGTGCTTTTCGTTGTAGGACACCAGGTCGCGCAACGTGAACCCGTCGTGGGCGATGACGAAGTTGATCGACGCCACCGGCCTGCGCGCGGTGTGCTCGTAGAGGTCAGCCGATCCGGTCAGCCGGTAGGCGAACTCGTCGAGGGTGGCGGGCTCGCCGCGCCAGAAGTCGCGGACGGTGTCGCGGTACTTACCGTTCCACTCCGTCCACTGCGGCGGGAAATTGCCGACCTGGTAGCCGCCGGGCCCGACGTCCCACGGTTCGGCGATCAGCTTGACCTGGCTGACTATGGGGTCCTGCTGCACGAGTTCGAAGAACGTCGCCAGCCGGTCGACGTCGTAGAATTCCCGCGCCAACGTCGAGGCCAGGTCGAACCGGAAGCCGTCGACGTGCATTTCGGTCACCCAGTAGCGCAGCGAGTCCATGATCAGCTGCAGCGCGTGTGGATGCCCGACGTTGAGGCTGTTCCCGGTGCCGGTGTAGTCCATGTAGTAGCGCTTGTCGTCGTCGACCAACCGGTAGTAGGCGGCGTTGTCGATTCCGCGCATCGACAGCGTCGGGCCCATGTGGTTGCCCTCGGCGGTGTGGTTGTAGACGACGTCGAGGATGACCTCGATGTCGGCCTCGTGCAGCGCGCGCACCATTGCCTTGAACTCCTGCACCTGCCCACCGGGCGAGGTGGCGCTGGAATAGGAGTATTTCGGGTCGGGCGCGAAGAAACCGATGGTGTTGTAGCCCCAGTAGTTCGACAGGCCCTTGTCGACCAGGGTGGAGTCGTTGGCGAAGTGGTGCACCGGCATCAACTCGATCGCGGTGACGCCCAGGCCCTTGAGGTGCTCGATGATCACCGGGTACGCCACCGCGGCGTAGGTGCCGCGGATCTGCTCGGGGATATCCGGGTGTGTCTGCGTCAGACCTTTGACGTGCGCCTCATAGATGACGCTGTCGGCGTATTCGTGGCCCGGCGGGCGGTCGTTGCCCCAGTCGAAGTACGGGTTGATCACCACCGATTTCGGCATGTTGGCCGCGGAATCTTCGTCGTTGCGGCTGTCCGGGTCGCCGAAGTTGTAGCTGAACAGCGACTGGTTCCAGTCGAAGATGCTGTCGATGGCCTTCGAATACGGGTCGACCAGCAGCTTGTTCGGATTGCACCGCAGCCCGTTCGCCGGGTCGTAGGGACCGTGCACGCGGTAGCCGTAGCGCTGTCCGGGTTCGATATGCGGCAGGTACGCGTGCCAGACGAAGCCATCGACCTCCGGCAGCGGAATGCGCGACTCGTTGCCCTCGTCGTCGAACAGGCACAGCTCCACCAGTTCCGCCACCTCGCTGAACACGGCGAAGTTGGTGCCCGCGCCGTCGTAGGTGGCACCTAGGGGGTAGGCCTTTCCCCTCCACATTTCACCGGTGGGCGTGGGCACGACGACGTCGGGGCTGGTCATCCGGCAAACCTACCCGGGCGGCGCGGCGGCCAAACTGTGATGTGAGTTCGTGGGAGGCTCGCGAGAGCGCGACTGGAGGAGGAAACCTGCACTGGTACACCCGGATAGCGGACCGGCGGCGTTCGTACACGCTGGGCGCCGCGGCGGCGTGGCTCACCGCAGCCTTCGGATACCTGATCCTGGAAGCGGTGACCGCAGACGGCTGCAGGCCCGCCTACAGCTACACGCGGGACTTCATCAGCAATCTCGGCGTGCCGTCCGAATCTCCGCTCGCCGAGGTGATGAACGCTGCGTTCTGTCTGCAGGGGACGCTGTTCCTGCTCGGAGCCGTGCTCATCGTCGGTGCGCTGCGGACCTCGCCGACAAGTCTGTTCCTTTCACTCGCGCTGGCGAATGCGGTGGGCAACGTCATGGTGGCTGCCGTACACGGCGGACCCACCGCGCATGCCGACGGCAGCATCTGGGTGCACCAGTTCGGTGCGCTGCTCGCGATCGTCGGCGGCAACGCGGCAATCCTGGTGGGATCGTCTGTTGTTGCCGGTGCCGGCAGCCCGGGGTGGCTTCGCCGCGTACCGGTGGGGCTCGCTGCGTTCGGCCTGCTCAGCTTTGTGCTGCTGCTACTGGAAATGCAGATGGCGGCAATCCGCATCCTGCCGCCCGCGGTGTGGGAACGCGCCAGCGTCTACTCGATCACCGCGGGGCAGGTGTGCATTGCGGCCTACCTGCTCATCCGCCCTGCGCCGGGCCCGCCCGGACAGTCCGGCATGGGCGGTGCATAGCGGTCGTGCCGTGGGGATTATCCTTGGCCCAGCTACTCCGCGGCGTTTCAGAGTCGTCGATTCGGCGCCGTGTTCGGTAGTGTCCTCCGTGTTCAACGGGCCAGCACGGGTGGCCAAGTCCGCGATCGGTAAATTTTGAAGGACGCCCAATGACAGAAATTTCGAACCCAACGCAGAGCGCCGCGCCGCAGGCCCAGTCCAAGTGGCTGTCCAAATCCGCCGCGCAGACCCGGGGCTCGGACAAGAAAGAAGTTCAGTTCCACTACGACATCTCGAACGACTTCTTCAAGCTGTGGCAGGACCCCACCCAGACCTACAGCTGCGCCTACTTCGAGCAGGACGACTACACGCTCGAGCAGGCGCAGATGGCGAAGGTCGATCTGTCGCTCGGCAAGCTGGGTCTGCAGCCCGGGATGACGCTGCTCGACATCGGCTGCGGTTGGGGGTCGACGATCATGCGGGCGGTGCAGAAATACGACGTCAACGTGATCGGCTTGACGCTCTCGGAGAACCAGAAAGAGCACATCGAGAATCACTGGTTCGCCAACTCAACCAGTAAACGCAGCATGGAAGTGCGGCTGCAGCCCTGGGAGGAGTTCGAGGGTCAGGTCGACCGGATCGTCTCGATCGGCGCTTTCGAGCACTTCGGCTTCAACAAGTACGACGACTACTTCAAGAAGACGTTCAACTGGATGCCCGACGACGGCGTCATGCTGTTGCACACCATCATCATTCCCAGCGATGAAGAGATCCAGGCCAAGAAGCTGCCGCTGACCATGTCGCGGGTGCGGTTCATCAAATTCATCATGGACGAGATCTATCCCGGTGGCCGCCTGCCGCTGGCCGCGCAGGTCGTGGACCACGCCGTCAAGGCCGGCTACACCGTGACCCGCCAGCAGCACCTGCAACCGCATTACGCCCGCACCCTGGACACCTGGGCGGCCAACCTCGAGTCCAAGAAGGACGAGGCTGTCGAGATCACGTCCGAGGAGATCTACGAGCGCTTCCTGAAGTACCTGACCGGCTGCGCCGACTTGTTCCGCCAGGGTTACACCGATGTCTGCCAGTTCACCTGCGAGAAGGCCGCCCGTTAACGCGATCCACGAAAGTTCGGATCGGCACACACGATGGGAATCGCAGATGGCACATGACGAGTCGGGTTCGACCACGATGCGGCCCGCGTTCGAGGACGTGCAGGCGCACTACGACACCTCCAACGAGTTCTTCGGACTGTTCCAGGACCCGTCGCGGACCTACAGTTGCGCCTTCTTCGAGCGCGAGGACATGACGCTCGAAGAAGCGCAAATCGCCAAAATCGAGCTGGCGCTGGGCAAGCTGGATCTGCGGCCGGGGATGACGTTGCTCGACGTCGGCTGCGGCTGGGGTTCGATGATGAAGCGGGCCGTGGAGCGCTACGACGTCAACGTCGTCGGCCTGACTTTGAGCCGTAATCAGCACACCCTCGGCCAGGAGATTCTCGACCGGGTCGACACCGACCGTTCGCGGCAGATCCTGCTGCGCGGCTGGGAGGAGTATGACGGAGCCGTCGACCGCATCGTCAGCATCGAGGCGTTCGAAGCTTTTCCGAAAGAGCGGTATGCGGCGTTTTTCGAGCTGTGCCACCGCATCATGCCCGCCGACGGGCGGATGGTGTTGCAGACCATCATGGGCCATCCGCTGAAACGCTGGCCGGAAATGGGCATTCCGATCACCATGACCGACTTGAGGTTCATGCGGTTCGTCGCCAAGGAGATCTTTCCGGGTGGCTCGGTGCCCTGCGACGAAGACGTCGTCGAATACTCCGCTGCCGCAGGGTTTTCCGTAGCCGAACGGCAGGACCTGACCGAGCACTACGTGCGGACGCTGGACATCTGGACATCGCGGTTGCAAGCCGCCCGTGACCAGGCGATCGCCGTCAAGTCACCGGAGGTCTACGAGCGCTACCTGAAGTACCTCACGGGATGCTCGGACTTTTTCCAGCGCAACGTTTCTGAGGTCGCTCAGTTCACTCTCGTCAAAAACTGACGCTACGGCCCGCCGCGCCAGTGTTCGATGCGGTGATGGTCAGGTGTGAATCCGTGGTCGACACCCCACAGCACCGCCTGAGTTCGGCTGCCCGCGCCGATCTTTCGGTAGATGGAACGGATGTAGGACTTCACGGTGTTGGGGCTGAGGTAGGTCAGCCGGGCGACGTCGGCGTTGCTCATCCCCTGGGTGATGAGCGCGAGGATCTCCGACTCGCGGTCGCTGAGGCCTTCGCCGCGGCCCGGCCAGTCGAGTCCGGGAGCGCTGCGCGTGCGGGGCGGAGCATCGCTGACGACGGTCTGCCCGGCGTGCACCGCCTCTAACGCGGAAACCAGTTCGCGCGCCGGCAACGTCTTCGACAGGTAGCCGTGCGCTCCCTGCTGCCGCGCGCTGGCCACCAGATCCGGGTGAAAGTTCCAGGTGTACACCACCACTCGGTGCGCCCGCGGGTTCGCGATCAGCACAGCGATCTCTTCGTGATCGGATTCCGGTTGCGCGAACGAGTCGTAGAGCACGATGTCGACGGTGTCTTCGACGGGCATCGACGAGTCGAGTTCGGCGATGACGATCCGGTCGCGGTACCGGTCCAGCATCTTCGCCACGCCCATCACCACCACGTCGTAGTCGTCGACGAGCGCCACCCTGATCGGACGGTTGGACGGCGGCGACATGCCTCGGACATTACCTCCTTAGGGGTGTATTGCCACCCCCCTCAGGGGTGGTCTGCTCATTACACGTCGAGCAACCGCCCGATCGATTTGATCTCCAAGCGCCGCGCGGGCGCCTGATCAGAAAGGCTCAACCATGATCGTTCTCGGCATCGTCCTCATCGTCCTGGGGCTTGTGCTGCCCACCCTCGTCCCCACCTTCGCCTTCGCCCACCTGCTGGTGGTCTTCGGCGTCATCCTGCTCCTCATCGGAGCGGTGCTGGCGATCCTGGGCTCGACCGGACGCGCCATCGGCGGCCGCCGCCACTACTTCTGACCGAAAGCAGCTGGGCAGGACCGCCGCTCAGAGCCGTCCTGTGCGGCGGAGGGTCTGCACGCACTCCATCGCGTGCGTTCCCATGATCCTGCCCAGCTGCGTGTAGGCGGCGAACTGGCCCTCGTTGAACCACTGGTCGGCTGTCGAGTCGTGCGGGAACACGTCGCTTGACGCGGCGTAGGTCAGCAGCCACTCCGGACAGCCCTGCCACAGAACGGCTTTCGCGAAGATCAAAATGCCCTGACTGTCCGGCAGGCCGGCCGCCGCAGGGTAACCGATGGTGCCGGCCACCACCGTTCCTTTGGTGAGCCGGCTGTTCAGGCAGACCAGCGCGTGGCCTGCTCCGAACGGTGTGCCGGAGCCGGGCGCGATGGTGTCGACGGCGTAGTCGCCGCGGCTGTCGAGCGTGATCGTCACGCCCAGTTCGTATTCGGCCAACCGCATCGCATCGCCCAAACCGCTGAGCAGCGGCGGCGTGTCACCTCCGCCGTCGATGCAGAAGATCAGCCGGCAGCGCCGGCGCAACCCCTCGACCAGTCCCAGGTTTTCGTAATGCCCGCCGTCGGAGAGCTGAACGAGCCGGGCGTCGGCGTAATTCATGCCGAACAGCTCCCGGTAGAAGTAGCCGGCGCCGCGGATGGTGGGCAACGACTTAGGCCACGGTCTGGTGTTGTCGCGTTCGTCTGCACACTGTTCGTGCTGGGCGCAGGCCAGCTTGCTGACGAACTTGGGGTTGGGCAGCCAGGTGCCCAGCCGGGCGCCGGAAACCGCGAGCAGCTTCTCGAAACCCTTGTCCTGCCGGCCCATTGCCGATGCGAACGCCGCTCCGCTCACCGCGATCGACGCCTGCACGGTGAGGTCGCGTTTGATGCGGGGCGGCGCTTCGTCGAACAGCGCCGGCGTCTTGAACCAGCCGAGCTCGGGTCCGCCGAGGTAGTCGGCACTCAACACGTAGGACACCGCGTTCAAGCCGGGCGCGGGTTTCGCTGGGCCGCTGAGCGTGGCGGCAGCAGCGAACACGAACCGGGGCCCGCGGGCCGGCACCCGGCCGTAGTCCGGCAGCCAGGTCCATTCGGATGCCGGGTAGGGCTGCGCCCGCCACCGCTTAACCGCCGGTGACACCCGCTCGCGTCGGACCGCGAAGGTGCCGGCAAGCTTGCGTCGATAGAACGGATGCAGGCTCAGTGACGTGACGTCCACCAGCCCGAGGAAGACGATCGTCGAAAGCAGTCCGCCGAGCCAGATCTGCCAGTTGGGCACGTTGCTGATGGTCGCCTGGTAGCCGTTGATGGTCACCTGCCGGAAAACGCCGGCCGCGAAGCTGCCCAAGCTGACCAGCCATACCACTGACAGCACGGCCAGCGTCAGCAGCACCAGCGTCAACTGCAGAACTTCTGGCGGCAGTAGCCGTTTCCACCACGAGGGCCGGGTCAGGTCGCCCAACGGCAGCGCACCGCGCTTCTTCCACGCCATGGCGACCACGGCCGTCAGATAGTTCAATCCGATTACGCCGGTGATGGTGGCCGCGGTCTTGCCGGAGTTGTGGCTGGCGTTGAGGCTGATCATCGAGCAGAGCCGCATCAGCGCCGGCAGCCCGGCGATCACTGTCAGGACCAGCAACGCGAACATCGCGCTGGCACGGGCTGTTCTCGACATCCATCCCCGTACGGCCTCGCTTGTCGGACCAGACGACAACCACTCCACGAAGATCGCCGACATCATCAGGCTGACCGCGAAGACGCCGAAGAACACGACCGCCCACCACGACGAGGGATGGTCGACCAACGACATCAGGTAGTCCGGGTGTTTGGGTTTGATCGCCGTGTCGAACTGCGGGTGCGGGACGGGCACGAACGCAGCGAAGGAGAAGTACGGGCTGGCCAGCAGGTAGCCGGTCACCCAGCCCGCGAGCACGGGCACGGTGAACAAGATGAGCATCGATGCGAGCAGGTTCTTGAGCACTTCGGCCAACGCGCGGATGAGCGCGGCGGGCGAGTCGGCGATGTAGCTGGAGTGCCGGCGGAACCAGTCGAATTCCGGTGAGCCGTCCTCGAATCGCTGTGACACCCGGGGCTTGTCGATGATCGTCTTCGACGGTTGGGTCGCCATCAGCAGCGCACCGGCGGTGAAGCCGCCGCCGGAAACCGAGATGACATAGTCGACGGTGTCGATCAGCCGGGGTCCCGATTGCTCGGCCGGCTCAGCAGGATCGATGGGGTCGGCTGCTGCGAAGATCTGCATGACGCCCATGGCGACGCAGGCCGATCGCACTCCCCCGCCGGACAGGCAGATGCCCTGCACCGCCTTGCCCTCGCGGGCGTCGATGACTTTCGTGGCGCCGGGCACGTTGTAGGCGCTGACCCAGCTGCCTTGGGTGTCGGCCACGTCGGTGGACGGCGGGCTCTGCGGCGGTTCGGGCGCCGCCATCACGTGGTCCCACCAGTCGACGCCAGCAGGTCGACTGGCCGGCCGTTTGCGCGGGCGCGTCCGAAACCATGCTGCGAACGCGCGCGCGGCGACGCCGAGCGTCGCCGGTACGGCAGCGATGGCGAGCAGCACGGCACACCACTTGATGGTGGTGGTCGCTGCTGTCGCCACGACCAAGGTGGCCGGGTCGGGTGTGTAGCGCAAGGTGAGGCGCAGCAGTCCGTCCTCGGCGAAGCCGGCGGTGCTCGCGATCGCCACGGCCGCGAGCAGGTAGCCCGCAACGGTGCGGCCGAACAGCGAGATGGCCCAGATCCGGAAGATCCAGGCGAAGCCCAAAAGCACCAGCCCGCAGCCGATGACGAGCCGGCAGTCGGCGCGCAAGGCGGTCGGCAGGTTGTGCTGCACGTCGAGCACCCACGCCGGGATGGGTGCGGCCGGGTCACCCCGGTCGCCGTAGGCGTAGCGGGGCAGGTTTGCCATGTTGGCGGCCGGGAAAGCTGCGACAGCCACACCGGCGCCCACGACGATCGTGAAAACCGCGACCCAGGTCTGCGCGGTGCGCGGCACCTTCGACCACCAACCGCCTGACCATCTGCCCATCCCGCGGCCCGCCGTCAGTTCTGCGGTCGTGATGGCTGCACGAGCGGAGCTGCCGGGTCTTCGACCGGCTCCTCGTGATGCGGAATCGCCGCGGACCCTCGGTAGCGGTATGGCGGATCCGATGGTGCGACCGGCCGGGCGAAGAAGGTTGCGTAGAAGGTGATGCTGAAAGCCGCCGCGGCCCCGACGATCAGCGGGCCGAAGAGCAGCGGGTAACGCGCCATCACCTCTGCGAGGTAGCGGCAGCACAGCAGCAGGACCGTCAAGAACGCCGTTCCGAAAGCGACCAACCCTGCCCGCGACCACGTCCGATCCCTCGCCGGTTCACGCAATGCCGACTCCATGGTCAGGCACAACACCGCACCCGCGACAAGGTCGACGCCATAGTGGTAGCCGAAGCCAAGCGTCGCGGCGATGGTGCCCACGAGCCAGAATGTGCCGCCCGACCGAAGCCAGCGTGGTCCACCACGGGAGTGGATGAAGACCGCCAGCGCCCAGGCGGTGTGCATCGAGGGCATGCAGTTCCGCGGAGTGGAGCCGTCGAAGGCGATTGCTTTCGGGGACCGAAGGATTGGCGGCAAAGCCTGTGGCCAGTAGTCGCCGACCCGAAAGCCTCCGCCTGCACTGCCGAACGCGACATAGGGGCCGACCAACGGAAAGAACACATAGATCAGCGGCCCGATCAGGCCAAGTAGTAGGAACGTCGGCATCAGAGATTGGCGCGGCCAGCCCTCGGTGCTGACGTTGCGCAGCTGGTAGACCGCGACCACTACCGCCGCCAGCGGTAACTCGATGTACACCCAGTGCAGCCCGGCGTTGAGGAACGGGCCGCCTGCACCGACGAGCCGGCCCACCAGCCAAGCTGGTTGTGCGAGCGCGCGGTCGGCCAGGAGCGCGTACTCGTCCAGAACCGTCGGCCGAAGCATCGCGGTGATACTCAACCAGGCGTCGCCGATTTTGCTCGCAATGATGAGTAACGCGCCCAGAGCGATTCCACGCAAGGCGGTGGCGCGTTCGGCACCAGTCCAGCGCAGCCACGCCACGACGGCCAAGCCGGTCAGCACAAGCAGCGGCCCAGTGCCGAAGGCGAGCGCACCGCCGCGCATAACCCGCGCCGCGGCGAAAAGAACGTCGAGCGCCGCGGCCATCACCAGTGCACATATCCGGCCCCGGTTGGATACCCCGACCAGGGCCACGCCGAGGCTCACCCAAGGCACGGTGGCCGACTTCGGGATGGCGACATAGTCGCTGAGCAGGCTGCGCAGCGGACCCTGGAATCCGGCTCTATCGGCAGTGACCTGCAACCCGATCAGCAACAGGACAATCAACGCGACGGCGATCGTGACCCAGCTGCGGGTCGTTACGGCGGGCATCCGCACTCGTCGAGCATCGCCAATGAACACTCGACGAATAATAGGGGCCCGGTTGGCACCAGAGGCTTGAACGCTCCCGAAGCTTGACTAAATCGTGCGGGCCAACCGGTCCGCCACCAGTTCGGCGAAGCGCGCCGGGTCGTCGGGCGCGCCGCCCTCGGCCAGCAGTGCCGTGCCATACAGCAGCTCGGCCGTCTCGGCGACGGCAGGGTCGTCGCTGCGGTCGTGGTGCGCCTGGCGCAGGCCGGTGACGAGCGGATGTGTCGGGTTGAGTTCGAGGATGCGCTTACTGGCGGGGATGTCCTGCCCGGACGCCCGGTAGATCGCCGCGAGCGCCGGAGTGATGCCGAAGGTGTCGGTGATCAGGCACGCCGGCGACTCGGTGAGCCGGGTGGAGAGCCGCACCTCCTTGACGTGGTCGCTCAACGTGTCCTTGAGCCAGGCCAGCAGATCGGCGAAGTCCTTCTCCTGTTCCTGCCGTTCGGCCTCGTGCGCGGTCTTCTCCTCCTCGGAGTCGAGGTCGACCTCACCTTTGGCCACCGACTGCAGCGGCTTGCCGTCGAACTCGGTCACTTGTTGCACCCAGATCTCGTCGACGGGGTCGGTGAACAGCAGCACCTCGTAGCCCTTCGCTTTGAACGCCTCCAGGTGCGGCGAGCTCAAAATTTGCTGCCGGGTTCCGCCGGTGGCGTAGTAGATCTGCTCCTGCCCCTCTTTCATCCGTTCGACGTACTGCGCGAGGGTGGTCGGCTCCTCTTCGCTGTGCGTCGAGGCGAACGACGAAACCTGCAGCAGCGTCTCGCGGTTCTCGAAGTCCGACAGCAGACCTTCTTTGAGCACCTTGCCGAACTGGGTCCAGAACGTGCTGTAGTTCTCCGGCCGTTCGGACTGCAGCTCCTTGACGGTGGACAGCACCTTTTTGGTCAGCCGGCGACGGATCGCGTTGATCTGCCGATCCTGCTGCAAGATTTCGCGAGAAACGTTGAGCGACAGATCTTGTGCGTCGACAACACCTTTGATGAACCGCAGGTAGGTGGGCAACAGCTGATCGCAGTCGCCCATGATGAAGACCCGTTTGACGTAGAGCTGAATTCCGATGGGGCTGTCGCGGTTGAACAGGTCGAACGGGGCGTGCGACGGGATGAAAAGCAGCGCCTGGTATTCGAAGGTGCCTTCGGCCCGCAACGTGATCACTTCCAGCGGGTCGTCCCAGGCGTGCGCGATGTGCTTGTAGAACTCCTTGTACTCTTCTTCCGAAACGTCGTCTTTAGGCCGCGCCCACAACGCCTTCATCGAGTTGAGGGTCTGGGTCTCGAGGGTGACGGTTTCTTCGCCGCCTTCTTCTGTGGACGGTGTGCGTCGCTCGACGTCCATTCGGATCGGCCAAGCGATGAAATCGGAGTACTGCTTGACCAGGGTGCGGATCTTCCATTCCGAGGAGTAGTCGTACAGCTCGTTCTCGGCGTCTTCCGGCTTGAGGTGCAAGGTGACCGACGTTCCCTGCGGCGCTTCGCCGACGGTCTCAATGGTGTAGGTGCCGTCGCCGCTGGACTGCCACTTTGTGGCTTCGCTCTCGCCGGCTTTGCGGGTGAGCAGCTCGACCTTGTCGGCCACCATGAACACCGAATAGAATCCGATGCCGAACTGGCCGATCAGTTCTTCGGAGGTGTCGGCGTTCTTGGCCTCGCGCAGCTGGTTGCGCAGCTCGGCGGTGCCGGATTTGGCGAGGGTGCCGATCAGGTCGACGACCTCGGCGCGGGTCATGCCGATGCCGTTGTCGCGGATGCTCAGGGTGCGTGCGCCGGTGTCAACAGCGATCTCGATGTGCAGATCGGAGGTGTCGACGTCCAGGTCTTTGTCGCGGAACGCCGCTATGCGTAACTTGTCCAAGGCGTCAGAGGCGTTCGAGATCAGCTCACGCAGAAACGAATCTTTGTTGGAGTAGACGGAGTGGACCATCAAATCCAGCAGCTGGCGCGCCTCGGCCTGAAACTCCAGTTGCTCGACACCGGCGTTCATCAGATTCCGTTCCTTTGTATCGCACTTCGATTTGACGGTTGACGATCATACGTAAACCAGGTGGGTCGTGTGGTTCAGCACCTGTGGACCTCGAACGACCAGGGACCTAGGCGGCGCTCAAGGTCGCGGCCGCAACCTCCGGGCACACCCACCCGACCCTCTTTCTTCCCATTTCTTCCCAAAGCTCGACTCAGGAATGTTGGGTGTTGATGCAAAAGAGCGGCGCAGGACTTGGTACCGTCGTACCCGGTTGAAACAGCAGCCTCCCGGACACGTCACGGCGGCGACGCAAATTCCCCGCCGAACGGGCTTGATGCCCGACGCAAGCCGACTCAATCAGGTCTGCGGCGTTGGAGCGTGATGTGTCGGGAGGTTCTCTGACCACGGTCGGCGCGCTGCGCAGGTATCAATTGCATTTCGCCGCGAACACGCCGGTGCTCATCGATTCAAATAACCGTCTGCTCGTGCAAGCTGATGAGCGACGTCCAGAACGTGGCTCGGTGGCGCTTGGATCGGGGGAAGTCCGTTGAGCAGATTCACCACCACGATGTTCGCCAACGCTCTGTCGAGCCCCAAGGGCCTTAACACCGGTGAGCCCGACGCACCCGTGCGGCACAGCTGGGCGCAAGTGCACCAGCGGGCGCGGCAGATTGCGGGTGGACTGGCCGCGGCGGGCGTGGGACGCAGGGACGCGGTTGCCGTGCTGGCCGGCGCACCGGTCGAGATTGCCCCCGCGGCGCAGGCCATCTGGATGCGCGGTGCCAGCTTGACCATGCTGCATCAGCCGACGCCCCGCACCGATTTGCAGCGCTGGGCCGAGGAAACCACCGCCGTCGTCAAGATGATCGACGCGAAGGTCGTCGTCGTCTCCGACCCGTTCATGCCCGCCGCACCGGTGCTCTCGCAACTCGGCATGCACGTGCTGACCTTTGCCGAATTACTCGATGCTTCCCCGATCGACCCGATTGACACCGACGAAGAGGACTTGGCGTTCCTGCAGTTGACGTCCGGTTCGACTGGGTTGCCCAAGGCAGTTCAAATCACCCACGCCAATGTCGTCGCCAACGCCGAGGCCATGTTCGCAGGCGCGAATGTCGACGTCGACACCGACGTGATCGTGAGCTGGCTGCCCTGCTTCCACGACATGGGCATGACCGGCTACCTGACGGTGCCGATGTATTACGGGGCCGAGCTCGTCAAGGTGACACCGATGGACTTCCTGAGCGACGTTCTGTTGTGGGCCAGGCTGATCGACAAGTACAAGGGCACGATGACCGCGGCGCCCAATTTTGCCTACAAACTGCTCGCCAAGCGGCTGCGCAGGCAGGCGGCGCCCGGTCAGTTCGACCTCTCGTCGCTGCGCTGGGCACTGTCGGGCGCCGAGACGGTCGAGCCGGCTGACGTCGAGGACCTCTGCGAAGCCGGGGCGCCGTTCGGGTTGGATCCCGGGGCCATCGTGCCGGCTTACGGGATGGCCGAAACCACGGTTGCCGTGTCGTTTTCGGCCTGCGGTGGCGGCATGGTGGTCGACGAGGTGGACGCCCACCTGATGGCCCTGCTGCACCGAGCGGTACCCGCCACCAGAGGCCGCACCCGTCGGCTGGTCTGCCTGGGCCGGCCGTTGCAGGGACTGACGACCCGGATCGTCGACGAGGACGGCACCGTGTTGCCGGCCCGTGGCGTCGGCGTCATCCAGGTCCGCGGCGGTCCGGTGACCCGCGGTTACACCACCGTGGCCGGCTTCATGGCCGCACAAGACGAGCAGGGCTGGTTCGACACCGGCGACCTCGGCTATCTGACTCCGGCCGGCGACATCGTGGTGTGCGGCCGCGTCAAAGACGTCATCATCATGGCCGGGCGCAACATCTACCCCACCGACATCGAACGCGCCGCCGCCCGCGTCCGCGGCGTCCGGGCCGGCTGTGCGGTGGCCGTGCGGCTGGACGCCGGACACCTGCGGGAGTCGTTCGCCGTCGCAGTGGAAGCCACCGCGTGGACCGAGGCGAGCGAGGTGCGTCGCATCGAGCATCAGGTCGCCCATGAGGTGTTCGCCGAGGTCGATGTGCGTCCGCGCAGTGTGGTCGTGCTCGAGCCGGGGATGATTCCGAAGACACCGTCGGGCAAGCTACGACGTGCCTTTGCGCTGGCGTTGGTCAGCTGATCGGCTTTTCGACCTCGCCGGGGTAAATTGAGTGCCCACATGGCCGACCCGAAGGCTCAGCCCGACCGCGCGACGCCACCGGCGGCGCCGCTTGCGGCTGCAGAACTGCAAGCGGCCGAATTCGATCTGCGGGCCGGATTGAGCGGACTTTCCGCGATCGTGGCCGACAAGCACGACATGAGCGAAATCCTGCACGAGATCGCCGATTTTGCGTGCCGGGCAGTGCCGCAGGCCGACGGCAGCGGAGTGACGCTGCTCAAATCGTGTGAACATCGACCGCGGATTCAAACGTGGGCGACGACGGCGGCGTTCGTCGAAGAGATCGACACGTTTCAGTACGAGGACCTCGACGAGGGACCGGGCATGACCTGCATGCAGTCCGGGCGGTCGGCGATCAGCGGATCGGTCGGAAGTGACCGTCGCTGGCCGCGTTTCGGTGGACGGGTGGCCCGACTGGGGGTGCATTCAGTGCTGGCGTTGCCGCTGGTCGTCGGTGACCACGTGATCGGTGCCATCAGTTTCTATGCCTACGGCCGCCACGTGTTCAAGGACGAAGTTGTGCATTGCGCGTCGCAGTTCGCCGACGCGGCGGCAGTGTCGGTGTACAACGCGCAGCTGCTGGCTGCTGCGCAGGAGCGGACCGAATTGCTGCAACGGGCTCTGGGCAGCAGGACGGTGATCGATCAGGCGATCGGCATCGTCCGCAGCCGTGCGGGTTTGAGCGCCGACGAAGCATTCGACCGACTCACCGCGATGAGCCAGGACGAGAACGTCAAGCTGCACGTTGTGTGCGAGCGGTTGGTCGAGGAAGCGGTGCGTCGGGCGCGCGCCCGGCGCCGGTGAACGCGCCGGAAGATGTGGCGCTCGAGGCCGAACCGAATACATATCTTCGTGTTAGAGTTCGGCCTGGATGTTTTTGGTTCATCCACTTGAAGATGAGAGAAGTTAGTAGATGACACAGGGAACTGTGAAATGGTTCAACGGCGAGAAGGGCTTCGGCTTCATCGCTCCTGACGACGGCACAAAAGACGTGTTCGTCCACTATTCAGAAATCCGCGGCAGCGGGTTTCGCACGCTCGAGGAGAATCAGCGGGTCCAATTCGACATCGAGCAGGGCCAGAAAGGTCCCCAGGCAGTCGGGGTGACCGCGGTCTAGCCGACACACCTACCGTGGGCTGGTGCGAAATCGCGCCAGCCCATTGGTGTGTCTAAGCGTCGGACAGGCGCCGAGCCGAGGACTTCGGTCTGATCGGCACCTGGGCGGTGTCAAGATTCAGCGTCGGATCAATCCAGGACGCACTTTCGGATTGCGCTGCACGCACCACGCAGTCGGCCGTTCTGAACACCACGCTGATTTGTTGATCGTCTGAAATGTTCAGTGCCGCCGCTCGGCGCAACACCATCAGGCCCAGGGCCGTTGACGTCAAATGCGGCACGATCAGCAGTTTTGCGCATGCTTCCCGGCCGCGAATGATCATCAGCCGCTGGCGGCCGTGCCGCCAGCCCGGGATGGACATTGCGTAGGGGGTCATCGAGCTCAGGTCGGGGGTCGGCTCCGTGATCGACCAGTTGACCCGGATGTCGACGATTTCACCAAGAGGTCGATGCAACGCCTCGACCAGCTCGGGCAGCTCGGCTGCTACCGAGCCGCCGCGCGGCCACCAGGCGCCATCGATGTCGCCGCCCAGCGAGGTGGCAAGCGCCATCCGCACCGGAGATGACGAGCGCCGTGCCCCACTCATGCCGTTCACGTCATGCCGTTCACGGCGACGTAGTCGTCACGTCAGTTGCCGCTTGGGCTGATCCGAAAACGTGGGGTTCTGCACCGGTTCGTCAGATACCTCGCTCGAGCGGACGTATTCCGGCGTGTCGGGATGGGAGAACAAATTCGAAGAATCCATACAGGGTTTCTTTCTAGAATTGAAGGGCCGACCCGTACGCGCTTTGCGTAACTCAGGGCATCCAGTCATTTCCTGAGACGATGGGTCGCGATCACCGCTGAGAAGGGAAGTTCACTTCCGACGTTACACCATGCGTTCCAAACCGCACCGCACCGTGAGACTCACGGTGAAGTCATTGCTTGCGTCGGGAACCTGTTGTGTGCCCGGTCAGTCGGACGGTGCGCGAAAGCCGCTGTGGCGATTTTGGCGGTGACATCGCCGGCCATCGCGGCGCGGGTAACGGCCGTCAATGGTTCGTCGTCGATCAACGGGCGCGTCTGCTGCAACCCGGGGTATTTCGGCCCGAATGTTCTGTCGCAGTTCGCTTCGGCAGTCCGATCCCCCCAGCCGTAGGTGCGGATGAACAGCACTGGCGCGTGCCACCGCCGGTTGAAAGTCCGGTGAACGCAGGAGCCGCTGAGTCGGCGATATCGCAGTCGCGGACAACATACAAACGGCTTGCATGGCGGAGCCATAGCCGATTCATAGGCAACCTATTTAGTTTCAGGGTTGTAGGGGCGCAAGTCCGATGGCCTCGCTAATGGATAGGTGATGGACCATGAAGCTCAAGCAATTCGTCGGAGGGTTGACCGTTGCCGGTGCTCTCAGCGCAGCCGCGTTGGGAGTGGGCGCCGGTTCGGCCTACGCCGCGCCAGGACCGGCGCCCGGTCCGAGTGGCAGCCACGGGGCGCCGGCCGGCACGCCGGGCGGCCATGGTGCTCCCCCAAGCGCTCCTGGTGGCGGCCAAGGCCCGGGCGGTCCGGGCCCGGGTGGTCCCGGTCCGGGTGCTCCTGGCGGCGGGCACGGCAATGCACCTGGTGCGCCCGGTGGCGGGCCGGGTGACCACGGCCCCGGCGGACCCGGCGGTCCGGGCGATCACGGTCCAGGCGGGCCGGGCGGGCCTGGTGACCACGGCCCCGGCGGACCCGGCGGTCCGGGCGATCACGGTCCTGGCGGGCCGGGCGGTCCTGGTGACCACGGTCCTGGTGGGCCAGGCCCGTGGCGTGGCGATCCTCAGCACGGCTACTTCAACGGCGCCCCGTGGGGCGACGGACCGGCACCGTGGGGCGCGGGCGCGCCGCCGCGGCCGGACTGGGGTCGGCCTTTGCCTCCCCCCGGCGGCGAATGGCGTGATGGCCCGATCAACTACTACGGCTACCAGGAGACGCCGATGTGGAACCCGCAGTTCAACCAGTGGGGCTTCAACTTCTTCGGAGTATGGGTTCCGCTGTAAACCTGAATCAGACGGCGGCCGCTTTGCTTTCGAGCGAAGCGGCCGTTGTGTTCTGGGGAAACCTTGCGGGCGTCAAGACAAATTCGATGTCGGACCCTTGTGTCACAGTGAAGTTGACCGAACAACAACGAGGAGGGTTATGCCGGCGAAAACGAGGGCTCCGCGGCTGACAAGCAGGTTCGACAATGCGCTGACCTACGCAGCTGAACTGCACCGGCATCAGACGCGCAAGGGCAGCGGAGTGCCTTATCTAGGGCACCTGTTGTCGGTGACAAGCCTGGTGATTGAAGCCGGCGGCACCGAAACGCAAGCGATCGCAGCACTTTTGCATGATGCGGCCGAAGATCAGGGCGGACAGCCAACCCTGGCTGAGATCGGTAAACGGTTCGGCGAGCAAGTGGCCTCGATCGTCGCTGAGTGCAGCGACACCTTCGTAACTCCCAAACCGCCTTGGCGGGACCGCAAGCAGCGCTACGTCGACCACCTCGCCGATGCGTCCGACGACGCTGTTCTGGTGTCGTTGGCCGACAAGCTCGACAATGCGCGGGCGATCCTGCGGGACTACCGCCTGCTTGGTGACGAGCTGTGGAAGCGGTTCAGCGTCGGCGATCCGCAGCAGCACCTGTGGTACTACCGGTCATTGCTGGAAGTCTTCGAACGACGCAACTCGACGTGGCTGGTCGGCGAGCTCGCGCGGGTGCTGAAGACGCTGACGTCGTTGATCTCGGCCGGTGCCAACGCGATTCAGTGACCGCAACAGGGTGCGGCCACCTTCAGCCGGCAAGCGCACGAGGCGTGAATCGGTACGTCGGCGTGCGCCTTCGCCGCCTCGAGTTGTCGACCGATGATCGCCGCATCGGCCGTCCTGCCCAGGCGCTGCAGGCATTCGTGGTAGCCGTGCAGGCTCCACACGTTGCCGGGGTGCTGGCAGGGCCGGCTCAGCGTGTTGTCGATGCCGAGGTCGGCGGCATACACGGCGGCGGCTTGCTCGACGTGCCCTTGCTCTAAGAGCAGTGCCCCGTAGGCGTGCCGCGGTGGCTGCATCCAGCCCCACGGCTCATCGTAGGGAAGAGCGTCGCTGAGCTCGATCGCACGCTGTAGGTGGGCGAACGCTTCGCCGAAGTGACTTGCGCGATATTCAATTTCGCCGTCGAGCATGGGCCCGGCGATGGCGAGGATGTCGCGGCTGGTGTTGTTGAACAAGCAGCGGGATTCGGGGATGCGGGCGTAGGCCTCGGCGAACGCTTCCCGCTCGGCACGGGCCTGCGCTAACTGCCCTTTCGCGGCGTGCGCGACGCCGCGCCCGTAGTGGATGGTGGCCGCGGTGGTGCAGTAGAGATTGACGTTGTTAGGCAGCGGCTCGGCGAGCAGATCGTCCCACCGCCCGAACCGGACCAGCACGTGAATTCGCAACGGCACGAAGGCTTCCAGCCAGTCCGCCATCGGCGGCGACGTGATCGACAGCAGCTCAGGGGTGAGTTGCTGCGCCAATTCGTCGGCGGCCTGCAACGCGACCTGCGACTGGCCCAGGAACATCGCCGAGTAAACGACGAAGTGCAGATTATGTGCGCGATAGGAGGTGTAAAAGTTGGCCGGGCCCTCGCGTTCGACAAAGCGCCGATCAGCTTGCACCGCTGCCAGATTCGACTGCACTGAGTCGTGATAGTTACCGCAGAGCACGTCGATGTGGCTGGGCATGTGTCGCAGATGGCCCGCGTCAGGGGCGAGGTCGCGCAGTAGATTCGCGGCGGGCAGCGCATCCTGCGGCGTGGCCGACATTTCCATAGCGTGCAGATACAGATGCAAGACGCCGGGGTGCTCGCGCCCGGCGGGTGTCGCGAGGGCGTCGTCGAGAATCCGCTTGGCCTGCAGCACCCGCGATCCCGGCGCCGGCGCGCCGGTTGTGCTGTCCCACAGCGCCCACGGGGTGACGTTGAGCAGCGCGTCCGCCGTCAGGGCTGCCACGTCGACGTCGTCCGGGTAGGCGTCGTAGAGCTGGACCATGGCGTCGGCATAGGCGAAGCGCCCGGCCAGCAGCGCGTCGGTGTCGGCCGGGTCGGCGGTCGGGTAGCGGGCCTGCAGTGCTTCGATCAGGCCGCGTTCGATTGGTGAGGCGTGGCCGCCGGCGGCCAAGGCGAGTTCCGTTCGCGCGCGGGCCAGTGAGACCGCCCGCTCCTGCGGGCCGAAGGCGTCCCAGGCTTTGTTGTAATTAGGGCCGATCGCATAGGCGATTCCCCACCGCGCGATCGCCAGCTCAGGGTCCACATCGAGGGCGCGCTCAAAACAGCGGATCGCCTCTTCGTGGTTGAACGCATAGGCCCAGATCAGTCCACGGTCGAACCATAGCTGGGCCTGCGGCGATGCCGTGTCGACCGGGCGGTGGTAGGAGCCGAGGTTGTAGTACGGCTCGCTTTCTCCAACAGCGACCTGCGTTCTTGCGGTCATGCTGTGCACGATAATTCAGCGACGTGGTGAGGTGGCGTTTGCCTCGGCACTAACGCCAACCCCTAATCGTCGTTGGACGGCGACGAGCTGAGGGCGTCAAAAAGACCGCCATAGAATCACGCCAGAAGCTCATGCGGGACGCGAAACCGTTGCAGAGTCTCAGCAACTGGCGGTTCCACTCAATAATGCAGTTGTGCAGCTTTCTCACCGGCCACCGACACTGGGGGCGCTTTGTGGACAATGACCCGGTGCTGCTCGGTCAGCGCGTGGTCGCGATACTGGAGACCGGCCGACGCACGGCGACGTACAAGCTGGCGACTCTCATGGCGCTGATCGAGCACTGCATTGAAAATCTGCCCGAGCGACCCAGCGACATGCTGCGAGTACCGCTGCCCGCGCTGGCCCATCGAGTGTTAGAGATCTACTGGCAACAGGTTCGGCCTTTCGACGGCAATGAGCTGCGCCAGTCAACCGGGTCGAGCGCGCGAATCCTTCGTGCCACGAAAGACCTGATGGCGGCTCTCGGGCCGAGCGACAGGTTCGCTTGATGTCGCGCGGTTGCGCGCACCTGCAGCTTACGACCGCGCCATTGACGACGTGGTGTTGTGTCTCGCTCAACAACCGTTGTACCGGCTGCAAAAAGTGCCGGGCTGGTCGACGAGTGATCAATTCCTCTAGGACGACACGTTCCTGCACGACCACGTGTCACGGTCGACGTTGCGCGCGCATGGTGACGCCATCGAGCTCCAAACCGGTGTTGCACAAGGTCTGGCCCGACTGGCTGGATTGTTGAAGCCTGCGTTGGAAATTCTGTGGATTGAAGATGTGCGCCGCATGAACAAATTCGTCGACGCGGAAGTCCCCGATGTGGCGGGGCATCTGTTTGGGCGAGAACGCGCTGGGCTGGCCAACGTGCGCCAGCCGTTCAAAGAGGCGTTCGGTGCGCACTGTTTCTACTGTGGAACGCACCTGCCGGCCGACAACCCGATCGATCACGTACTGCCCTGGTCGCTCGTCGGTATCGACGGGCTGTCCAACCTGGTGCTAGCCTGCGCGCGCTGTAACGGAGACAAGAGCAGAGCCCTACCGTCGGTGACGATCGTCGAACGGGTTCTGCAGCGCGACCGCGACGTTCTTGAACAAATCGCCTTTGCTCTGGAGTGGCCGACCCAACATGAGCGCGTCCTTGCCGCTGCCTGGGGAATTTACCGCGGGCAACCCGCGGGTGCTCCCACGTGGTCTGGGTACAAGCAGTCCGAACGGCTTGACATCAGCTTCCTTCCTCGGTGGGTATAGCCGGATAGACGACCGCGCGCCGCAGCTCTCTTACTCGTTTCGGTACCAGCGTGTTTGGCAGATGTAGTGGCGCGTCGAGCCGTTCAAGCACATTGCGTTCGGGCTCCCTGACTCATCGCTGTCCTCGACAGGAAGATATACAAATGCTTACGCCACGGCCACCGTGGACGCTTGGTATACCTCTGTCGGCATCGGCTGACGCAGCCGCCAAGTGATGGCGATCGGTCGGTCCCCTTCATGCGATACGCAGTCGGCCGGACCCAGGAACACGTATGGCGCTGCGCCAAGGGCGTTTGTCTTGGTTTGCCGCACGAAAAGCAAGATGTAAAGAACCGTGTTCGTGATGACGGATGTACCGCTTTCCGGTGGGTGGAGCTGCCGACGTCGTTGATTGCGATTCCCAGTGAAACAAGTCCGGGCTGAGCGCGAAGTCGCGGTACATCGTCGTCGGTGAATAATGGCGGTCGGACTTCTTCAGTGTGATCAAGAAGGCATCGGCCCTGACTGATTCACACCAAGCCACTCCCTCCCGCATCGTGCTGGGAGTCGACGCAGTGACGCAAACCCGAGCGCCGAAAGGATTTCCTCTCGGGAATAGCTTGCATGTAACTCGAGAGGGACTTGGCAAGCTCGGGTACGAGGCTTCCTAACTCATAGGTACTGCGGCGGGCACTGTCAAAGGCGATGTCGATCACCCGCCGCAACTCGTCGGTGAAGACTTCACCATTGAGCGCATCCAATCCTGCTGCAACGCTATCGAATAAGCCGCCACCCGGGCTTAACGAAAAGAACAGCATCTCGGCAAGGCATCGCTCAACGGGGCTCTCCATGTTGACGGTGCCGTCCAGAATTGCCCGGTAGGCCGTCCACCGTCGACGGTCGTCAGATGTGCGAGCGCGCGGACTCGTCTTATCAGCGCTTTCCCGCGAGGTCCGATGTTCGAATCGAGCTTGCCGGCATCGCGACACAGCGACGTCCACGATCGATTGTTCTTTAACACATCTTCCAGGCGGCGGCCGAACGATTCGAGATAAGACGCAAGCCGATTGTCGGGATGTGCGCGCACTTCGGATACCAGGGCGGCCCATCTCGGTGCGACCTGTTGTTTGATATTTTCTAGTACAAGATCCTGCGCGACTGGGTCAAGGACGATCTGACTGCCCGACGGCAGGAACGGGAAGCCTTCCTCGACCTGACGCTGCAGCGCCTTCCCGCCCAGCCCGGTCATCGCTCGAAAACGTTGATCGAATCGGAACTCTCGGCGTGCGGCGTAGTTGGCCGATGGGGAGCACTCGGGCTCTGTGACTGGGATCCACTTCGTCACAGGAAGTTAGGGATATGAGGATATGCCCTATCCGAGCGATTCGTGGCGTGCCTTGTCGAAATCGCTCGAAGGTGGGCAAAAAGGGTGTTCCCTGCCCGAGCGACGCGTGTGGCGGATGTGACTTAGTCCGTTGGGACTTGCCGTTCCTCATGAAAGGGTGGTGCGGTGATCCTGGCCGTCGACCTCGGCAAGACATCCTGCCGGTCCGCAACAGCCGGCCGGAGGACCGAGGGCGCGGGCGCACCAGGGCTGGCGGCGCCTTGCGGCGTACGTGCCGCCGAGGCGGCGATCCTGGCCGTCGCGGGCAAACTTGGCCCGTTCGACGAGGTGATCGTGGGCGCCGCCGGGGCGCTGGCGGCGCCGAAAGCTGCGCGTGCCCTGGGCTATGCGCTGCTGGCCTCGCTGCGGACGGAACGCGTCGCGGTGACCAGCGACGCCGTGATCGCGCACGCGGGCGCGCTGAACGGGGAGCCGGGCATCGTCCTGATCGTGGGCACCGGCGTCGTGGCGCTCGCGATCAGCGCGGACGGCGCGCTACGCATCGCCGATGGCTGGGGACCGTGGCTGGGCGATGAGGGCGGCGGCGCGTGGATCGGCGCCGCCGGGCTGCGCGCGGCACTGGGCGCCTACGACGGCCGCGGCCCGTCCACCACGCTGCTCGACGCCGCCCGAGCCCGCTTCGGCGCGCCGCATTCCTGGCCCGCCCAGCTCGCCGATGCCGCTGCGCTCGCGTCATTCGCGCCCGACGTCTTCGCTGCGGAGGGTGACGCCCCGGCGCTGGCGATCGTGAGCGCCGCCGCCGAGGCGCTCGCCGCGACCGCCCGCGCGGTCGGGGCTGGCCCGTTAGCGATGGTCGGCGGCCTGGCGGCGGCCTTGGAAGGGGTCGACGTGCTGCGCACGCAGCTCGACCTCGTCCCAGCCGCTGGCGACGCGCTCGACGGCGCACTGCGGTTAGGGGCGATCCACGAGTCGCACGTGATCCGAGTGCAGTCGGCGCCCAAAGCCCCTGCCCCACAAGGGCTCGACGCGCTCACGACCGAGAACTCCCGGCCAGACCTGGATGACCTCGACGCGCGGCCTATCGGCGAGGTCGTCGCGCTGCTCGTCGCCGCCGAGGGCGAGGCGCACGGCGCGGTGGCGGCAGCGGTCCCGCAGATCGCGGCGGCGGCCGAGGCGATCGCCGCGCGGCTCGACTGCGGAGGCCGCCTAATCTACGCCGGCGCCGGAACGCCCGGGCGCCTCGGTGTGCTCGACGCGGCCGAGTGCGGGCCAACGTTCGACACCGACCTCGTGCGCGGCGTGATCGCTGGCGGCTCGGCGGCACTGACCGAGGCGATCGAGGGCGCGGAGGACGCATTCGACCCCGCCGATCTCGCCGACCTGACCGCCGCCGACGCGCTCGTCGGGATCACGGCGTCGGGCCGCACGCCGTACGTGCTCGGGGCGCTTGAGCACGCGCGCGCGGCGGGCGCGCTGACCGTCGCGATCGTCAACAATCGAAGCAGCGAGGCGGTTGCCGAACTGGTGATTGAGCTGCTGACCGGGCCCGAGGTGCTCGCCGGCTCCACGCGGCTGACCGCGGGAACCGCCCAGAAGGTCGTACTCAACACGCTCTCGACGAGCGTGATGATCGCGCTCGGTAAGGCCTATGGACCGCGGATGGTCGACGTGCGTCCGACCAGCGCGAAGCTGCGCCGCCGCGCGGTGAGCATCGTCCGCGACGCAGCCGGCGTCGACGAGGAGGCCGCGGCCACCGCGCTCGCCGCCGCGGGCGGTCACGCCAAGACCGCTATCGTCGCGCTGCTCGCGGCCGTCGACGCGGCCGAGGCCTCCGTTCGGCTCGACCGGGCGCGAGGACGAGTGCGGGACGCACTCGGTGGGACATGAGGGTGGTCGGGTTGATGTCGGGAGCGTCGATTGACGGCCTCCACGGGTGGCGGAGCTCGAGTGGGCGGCGGTGCCGTCGCGATGTCGCTGCTGCGTCATATTTCGAGCGGCCATGGCCGGACGAGGTGCCCACGCTGCTGCCCGCCGACCTCGTCGTCAGACACGGGCACAAAATGGCCGCGCTCGGCGAGCTCGTCAGTTCATCTCAGCCTGGCGCCGCAGACCGGCCACGCGCCCCAGCCCTGCCGTCCCCGAGTCGCCATGGCGATCGCGATCTGCTCTTCTCGGGTGGCCAGGTCGGCACGCGGCGCGTAGCGCAGGCCACCGTATGCCTCCCAGGTGCTCTGGTTGAATTGCACGCCGCCGTAGAAACCGTTGCCGGTGTTGATGTCCCAGTTGCCGGTGGACTCGCAGGAGGCCAGTGCGTCCCATGTCTCGCCGTCGTCCACCAGCGGTACCTCAGTACCTTCCTTGGCGCCGATTCGTTCCAGATGTTCATCGACCAATTCGGCGACACATCGGGCCAGGTGCTCGGCCGGTAACCGGTCATCCAGCGACCGCGCCAACAACCGTGGTTGATCTGGGCCATTTTCCCGAAAAGCCTTGTCCGCGGCACGAGTCCGCCTCGTCATATGGGCTTGTGCACGTCGTCCAAGATTCACCTCGAACAATCCACCATCACTGCGCTCATCGGCCCGCCCATCGTCGCGCGCCCCGGGACATTCAGCCGATAACGCGCCCGGGGTGTCACCATCCACTTCCACGCGAACTGTTGCGGCGTTTCGCCGCAATCTCGGGGGCGGGCCGCGAATACTTTAACTATGTTGGATCGCCCGACGTCGGCAATGGTCGCCAAGCTGGCGGGATGCTGCCTGTTGGCCGGGTTGTTAGCGGCGGCATTAATGTTTCCAGTCGCGGGCGGTATCGGGCTGTTGTTCAACCGCGCCTTCGACGTGGTCGCCGCCGATGCCGCACAAATCCTCGAAGGTGATGTCCCGCAGGTCTCCACGATGGTCGACGCGGCCGGCCACCCGATCGCCTATTTGTATTCCCAGCGACGGTTCGAGGTTCCCACCGACCAGATCGCCGACACCATGAAGATGGCCATCGTGTCGATCGAGGACAGGCGGTTCGCTGATCACATCGGACTCGACTGGCCCGGCACGCTGACCGGCCTGTCCGGGTACCTGTCGGGCAAGCTCGACACCCGCGGCGGATCGACGCTGGAACAGCAGTACGTCAAGAATTACCAACTGCTGGTGACCGCCCACAACGAAGCTGAGCGGCGCGCCGCTGTAGAGATCACACCGGCGCGCAAGCTGCGCGAGATCCGGATGGCGCTGACGCTCGATGAGAAGTTGTCCAAACCCGAGATCCTCACCCGCTACCTGAACTTGGTCTCGTTCGGCAACGGCGCGTTCGGGGTGCAGGATGCCGCTCAGACGTATTTCGGCATCAACGCCTCGCAGCTGAACTGGCAGCAGTCGGCGCTGCTGGCCGGCATGCTGCAGTCCACCAGTCTGCTTGACCCGTACACCAATCCTGATGGAGCGTTGCAGCGGCGAAACGTCGTGCTGGAAGCCATGATCGACAATCTCCCCCAGTACGCCGGTGAGCTCCGGGCAGCCGAAGCCGAGCCGCTGGGCGTGCTGCCCCAACCGAATGAGCTGCCCAGTGGCTGCGTCGCCGCCGGCGATCGCGGATTCTTCTGCGACTATGTGCTCGACTACCTCGCGCGGGCGGGCATCAGCAAGGAGAAGGTTGCCCGTGGCGGTTATCTGATCCGCACCACGCTGGACCCCAAAGTTCAGACCTCGGTCCGGCAGGCGATCGACAAGTTCGCCAGCCCGACGCTCGACGGCATCGCCAGCGTGATGAGCGTGGTCACGCCCGGCAAGGACGCGCATCGGGTGATTGCCATGGCCAGCAACCGCAACTATGGCCTCAACAACGACGCGCACGAAACGGTGCAGCCGCAGCCGTTTTCGCTCGCCGGCGATGGGGCAGGCTCCATCTTCAAGATCTTCACTACGGCGGCGGCATTAGAGATGGGCATGGGCATCAACGCTGAGCTGCAGGTGCCTGGCTTCTTTCAAGCCAAAGGCATGGGCAGCAGTGATACGCCCGGCTGCCCTAGGGAAACCTGGTGCGTGGCCAACGCGGGCCGCTATCGGGGCTCGATGAACGTCACCGAGGCGCTGGCCACCTCGCCAAACACCGCATTTGCGCGGCTGATCCAGCTGGTAGGTGTGCCGCGTGCCGTCGACATGGCGGTCCGGCTGGGTCTGCGGTCCTATGCGATGCCGGGAACAGCGCGCGTCCTATGACCCGACGGGCGATAAAAGCTTGGCCGATCTGATCAAGCAACAGAACATGGGCTCGTTCACTTTGGGTCCGTTCCAACTGAATGCGCTCGAGCTCGCCAATGTGGCAGCGACCCTCGCGTCCGGCGGTATGTGGTGCCCGCCCAGCCCGATCGACAAGATCCTTGACCGTAAGGGCCACCGGGTGTCCATGAACGCCGAACCCTGTGACCAGGTGGTGCCGGACGGACTGGCGAACACGCTCGCGAACGCCTTGAGCAAGGACGACCAGGGAGCCGGCACCGCTGCGGGCTCGGCCAGCGCTGTGGGCTGGAAGCTGCCGATGTCGAGCAAGACCGGAACCACTGAGTCGCACCGGTCTTCGGGATTCGTCGGCTTCACGAATAGATACGCGGCCGCGAACTACATCTTCGCTGACACCAGCTCACCCTCGGGCATCTGTTCCTATCCACTGCGCAAGTGCGGCCGCGGTGACCTGTACGGCGGTAGCGAACCGGCGCGCACCTGGTTCGAGGCGATGAAGCCTGCTCGCCACGGATTTCGGTGACGTCCACCTGCCGCCGACCGACCCGCGCTACGTCGACGGCGCACCGGGCGGCCGGGTACCGGATGTGTCCGGCCTGAAGCTGGATGCGGCGCGCCAGCGCCTCAAGGACTGCGGTTTCCTCGTCGCCGACCAACCCACCTCGGTCAACAGCTACGAGCTGTATGGTGCCGTGGTGGGCACCAGCCCGAGCGGTCAAATCATTCCCGGCTCAGTCATCACGATCACCATCAGCAGCGGGATTGCGCCCGCACCGCCGCCGGCTCCGGTGCAGCGCGAGCCGATTCGTGCGCCGGATACCGATGCGGCTGACGGTCCAGGCGACACTGGCCCTCCCCCGCCGGGTGATTCGCCGGGCATCCAGATTCCCGGGCTGCCGCCGATCAACGTGCCGGTGTTCGGACCGCCACCGCCGCCTTAAGCGCCACGTTCCAACGGGCGGAGGACTATCGTGACTGCTTGCGTTCATCCCGGTCCGGCCGGTAAGCGATCTGCGCGTAAGGCCGTTGCTGTGGGAGCTGTCTTGCTGACACTGGCTGCGGTTGCCTCCCGTGGCTCTGCGACGACCACCGCAGTAAGTGACGGCCCGCCGGCCACTTCGATGCCGGCGTCCCGGTTCGCGACGGTCTCCAAGCTGATGAACGATGCGATTGCGGCACAGCGGCTGCCAGGTGCTGTGGTGGTGATCGGACACGGTGGGACGAGGGTCTTCCACCAGGCCTATGGCTCGCGCAAGCTAGCCGGCGAACCGGGGCTGGATGGATCGCTTGCACCCGCGGAGCCGATGACCGAGGACACATTTCGACATGCGTCGTTGACGAAATTCTCGCAACGGCGACTGCGGTCTTCCACTTTACGAACAAGGCTAGGTTCAGTTCGACGACGCTGTGCAGAAGTATCTGCCGGACTTCAACACGGCCAACGATCCTCGCGCGTGCTCAAGGTGACGGTTCGCATGTTGCTTACGCACACGTCAGGTGAAGCGTCAGATGTGGGCCTCAAAGATCCGTGGGGACTGGACGTAGCCGATAAAACAGAAGGCATTCATCGTGCGCTCACCAGGCCGCTGCAGTCGGGTCCCGGCGAGGTTTTCCGCTACTCCGACATCAACTTCCTTTTGCTTGGCGCGCTGATCGAGGCGGTCACCGGCGAAGCAGAAGACGAATACGTTCAGCAGAACGTCTTTGGCCGCTTGACATGGCAGACACCCGCTTTATTCCCCCGGCCAAAGCATGTGGGCCCCACACGATGAGCGGAGCCGCGATCACGTGGGCTCCCGCGCCGAAAGGGGGAGTGCCGGGCGGGTGTCGGGCAGGCACCTGGAGCACCGGTCTGTTGTCCCGCATCGCACCAACAGCACATGACGACGAAAGCCGAACCGACCCGAGCAAGAATCCCGATTACGATCGGCTGCTTCGGGGCAGCGTGCATGACCCGACGACGCGCCGGATGGGTGGAGTCGCCGGGCATGCCGGTCTGTTCTCGACGGCGCACGACGTCAGCATCTACGCGCAGGCCCTCCTTGATCGGCTTGCGCGCCGGCCGAGCAAGTTTCCGCTGAGCAAACGACTCTCGTGTTGATGACGGCTCCCGAGCAGCCCGGACATACCGCTCGACAAATCGAAGCAGCCAACGATGTTGTCCGGCAAGCGATCGAGAAGACACACAACACAACAGCTCCGCTGCTGGCACCGCACTATCCCGCGATTAGGGGACAAAACTTGCGTGGCTTCGGCTGGGACATCGATACGGCCTACTCCAGCCCGCGAGGCATGATCTTTCGCATCGGCAGCTTTGGCCACACCGGCTTCACCGGAACCTCCCTATGGATGGACCCCGGCTCGGATACCTACGTAGTTCTGCTGGCCAACGCAATCCATCCCCGAGGCAATCCACCGATCACGAATCTGCGCGGTGAAGTTGCGACGGCAGCAGCCCAAGACCTGCGTCTCGCCGTGGACGCCAATTGCCCTGCACCCGGGTCGGGAACGTAGACAGCGCAGTCCGCCAGGAGGACGATCGACTCGCGGCCATACAACGGAAAAGGGCGCGATGCGTGACGACGACGTGCGGGTCGCTCTGCAGAATCATTGGGCGGCCTCCGATGCCAACGACTTCGTGGCGGAACATCAAATCTACCGCGCCGACGCGGTTCTCGAGTATCCACAGTAGGGCGAACACATTCGTAGCAGGCAGAGCATTCAGGCGTCGCGTGCAGCCCAGCCGAACACGAAACGCTTTGCCGTGCGACGCATCCTGGGTGGCGGCGATCTGTGGATCAGCGAGCTGGTTCTCACCTACGACGACCAACCGTTCTACGAGGTCAGCGTCATGGAAATCTCCGGCGGAGAGGTCGTGCGTGAGACGCAATATCTCGGTGAGCGGTTCGACCCAGGCCCATCTCGCGCTCAATGGGTCGAACGAATGGAATGAAAAGCGATAGCCAGCTGAACGAGACCTAGGCGGCAAGCGCCGAACGGATTGCGCGCGGCGCCCCATCGATACTTCTATGCGGCAGAACATCTAGCGAACCAAAGCCGGGCGGCCGAAGCGGGTTCGCACCCCGGGTGAAAAGAGTGCACGCACGCGGTCGCCGGCGGGCTGCACCGTGCTGGCGCCCAGCAGGTCGTCGTCGAGTTCGACGATCTCCGCCGCGCGCAAGGGCCACGGTTCGTGCTCGTTTGGTAACCACCTCGTCCGGCCGGCCTTTCGGGTGTGGGCGCCCCAACGGGCGGTCAGCCAGACCTCCAGCGGCGTCGGTTCGACCACTTCGCCGACGGTGATCGTCAGACGGCTCTGCAGGCCGCGTCGGGGCCAGCGCCGCACGCTGTCATACGCGATGCGGTCGCCGCACCGGGTCATCCGCATCTTCGCCCAGATGTACGGGATGCCGAGGACGATCCGGGTGAGGGGCACTACCGCCAGGCGAGAAGTTTCCAGTGACCGGAAGAGCACGCCGTGGCGGCCGGCGTCGTCGACGGAGTACAACCGGATGTTGGTCTCCAGGAAAGTGCCGAAATAGGGCCACGCATTGAGGTCCCGGGCAGGGCAGCGCGCATCGAACGGCACCAGGGCAACGTAAGTCATCCCGTCGGCGAAGACGTCGGCGCGGGTCCCCGGCGGGTACAAGTGCTCGACGCTCTCGGACAGCACCGGCCAATGGATGCAGGTCACGTCACCCCAGCGTTGATCGAAGAAGACCGGACGACGCAGGGCTGGCGGGTTGACCGAGTACTCGGCGAGGGCCGCGACTCCGTTGAAGTCAGCGGTGGAGGGATCGGGTACGGACGTCACTTCACAATCGTGTCACTGCGGCCACCTGATCGGCGTAGCCGCCTACCAGCCCGCCAGCAGATCGCTCATCTCCTGGCAGCCTGCTGGATATCCGGTGTAACGTCGTTAACGCTGAGATCGTCAGCCAGTTCGGAGCCAGGCCAGCTGTCCGCTGCTGTTCTCACTGAGCGTTAGCTCGCGCCGAACACACCGGAACATCGTCGCCTTGGGGTCGCCTTGGGATCACCTTGGGCCTCCACACTCATCAAGCCGGTAATGCCCGATGTGCCGTCCGCTATGCGGTACGGGAAACGCTGCGTGCGAACGTGATTGGCGCGGTGGCCGATCTCCCGAGTCACCGGTACTCGACGATCGTCGTTGAATTCTTCAGACCGCTCCCACCGAGGCGGCCACCGAAATCCAAGCTGTTCCAACAGACGCTGAATCCTGGCTTGCGGTGAGCCGAAACCTCGGTTCATCAGGGCACGGGTAACTGACAACCAACGGAAGAGCACATTGTGGAGAACCGCGGGCATTCGACCGACTACTCTCGAACCACGCAACCCCGCGCCGGGGAGTGGTTCAAAAACTCGCGTGACCTGTTGGGACTCTTCCTACTGGCGGCCGGCGTAGTGGCGCTGGTGATGTGCTTGGCCGCAGCGGCACACCGACAAACCGATTCTGCGATAGGGGCGGGCATCGGGGCAGGACTCGCCCTAACCGGCGGCGCGGCATGGCTGTTCATCGAGGGCCGACGGATCAGGCGGATCGATGTGCAATGGTACGACGATCGGGATGAGCAACGCTCGGTCACTTCCACCGGCAATGGTTTGACGGACCGCACGGACCGACCACCGACAGTGGACGACGGGCCCATGCGCAGGAGTGGGTTTCCTATTGATAGATAGCCACATTCGGCTCACAACCCGCGCTGTCTTATTTAATGCCTAGGAGGCGACGATGATCCCCGATCAACTGACCAAGGGCCAGTTTGACTCGGTCAACAACCTGCTGTCGCTGGCGATCGCCGCACTGTTGTTCACTGCGATCTATCTGCTCGCCGCCCAACCGCGGGTGCTGCCGCGGTATCGGCAGGCGCTGGTCGTCGGAGCGATCGTGTGCGGCATCGCGGGCTACAACTATTTCCGGATCTTCGATTCGTTCCGGGCAGCGTTCGTCAACAACGCCGCCGGCGGGAAAGGCATCTACACCCGGGCGCTCGGGGCATCGTTCGACGAGGGCTACCGCTACGTTGACTGGCTTTTGACGGTGCCACTGCTGCTCGTCGAACTCGTTCTGGTGCTGGCCTTCGCGAAGAAGGTGCAGGCATCGCTGCTGTGGCGACTGATCCCGGCGTCGACGCTGATGATTGCCCTCGGTTATCCCGGCGAAATCAGCGGCAATGACAACGTGCGCAACATCTTTGGGCTGGCCGCGACCATCCCGTTTGCCTTCATCGTCTACGTCCTGTTCGTCGAACTCACCCGATCGCTCGACCGACAGCCACCGGCCGTGCGCCAGACCGTCCGCCGCGTCCGGATTCTGCTGTTCGCGACCTGGGGCGTTTATCCCATCGCCTATCTGTTGCCGCTGCTCGACGTCAACGGTGCTGACGCGTGGGTTGGCAAGCAGTTCGGCTACTCCGTCGCCGACATCGCGGCCAAGGCACTTTACGGCTTACTGATCTACAAGATCGCTCGACTCAAATCCTTCGCCGACGACCCCGTGTTTGCCGGGGTGGAAAGTGCCCTCCGACCAGGCGGGCAACTCTGATCGTCTCATCGAGGAAGAGCCACCGAGAACAGCAGTAACTGAACCGCGCCGGTGAATTCGGATAGTGACGCTGCCGTCACTTCACCGTGGCGGGTCAGGACGTAACGAGGCCGAGAACCGTTCCGGTGTCCAGGGATTCGACGGTCTCGGTCGCGGCGCTGAAGTCGCCGCCGGTGGTGTTCTCGTTCGGGAACGCGATGCATCGGATGCCCGCAGCCGCCGCTGCCGCGACGCCGCCGACGTTGTCTTCGATCGCCACCGCGCTGTGGGCGTCCTCGCCGAGTTGTTCGAGGGCGAACTCGTAGGCCGCCGGATGCGGCTTCCCCGCCGGCACGGAGTCACGGTTGACGATGAGGTCGAACATCTCGGCGCTGATGTGCGGTCGCAGTGCCGCCAGGAGCGCATTGATGTTGCCCAGCGAGGTGGTGCTGACGAATCCGACCTTGCGCTGGTTCTTTATGGCGTCAGCGACAGTGGCGGTCACGCCGGGGCGTGGTGCGATGGTCGATTCGCTGAGCAATTCCTGGAAGATCTTTGATTTCAGCGCGTGCACGGCCGCGGCGTCGACGTCTTCGCCGCGCGATCTTGCATAATTGTGAATCCGTTGCGCACCACCGTTGGAACCCAGCATCGAGATGTAGTCCTTGCGCGACCAGTTCCAGTCGAGCCCATATGCCATGAACGCTTCGTTGAACGCTCGTCGCTGCAGTTCCGACGTGTCGGCCAGTGTGCTGATGGATCCGAAGAAGACAGCTGCCATGACTTTCCCTCCTGTTGATAGGTCAATCGACCACGCAGCACCGCGGTGATCGGCGCTGCACTCCGATTGGTTATCCGGTCCACTAGTGATCTAAACGTACAATAGCGGACCGATGGATGGCTACTGGCTGTAGAGTTCACCTTGACCGGACCGTCCGCAGCCCGCGGACTACCGCGGCCACCTGAGCGCCGGCGAGGTGCCCAGTAGACTTCTCACCCGAGACGCGGTCACTAGTGGGTTAGCTGTCTAGTACCGGCATGACCGTGCACAGGGAACTCTTTTCCGACCGTGCACTCACAGGAAGGGTCGTTGCAATCAGGTGACGCGGCAACCATGACACCCCCACCGAGTACAAGGCCGCCCGACAGCGGCGAAGACGCACGGGTGGCACGCACGCGCGCCGACGCCGCTCGGGCCGCCCTCGAAGTCCTCACCAGGGAAGGCTTCGAAGCGGTCACCCATGCCCGGGTCGCCGAGAAAGCCGGTTACTCCAAGACCACGCTGTACACGCACTGGCCCGCGCGCATCGACCTGATCACCATGGCGATCGAAGCGCTCGGCGAGATGCCCCACCATGAACGCACCGGCGACCTGCGCGCTGACGTGATCGGGGAGCTCAAGGTGTTCCGTACGGCGATCCTCGACCTGCGACTCGATTGCGTGCTCAGCGGCATGGCGCAGTGGGCGTCCGAGGAGCAGATGAGACAGGTCAGGGACAAGGTCAACGCCGACGGCCAGCACCAGATGTACGCCATGCTCGGCGAACTCTTCTCCGGCGCAGCGCTCGACGCGGCCGTCTCAATGCTGACCGGTGTCGTCGCGTGCCCGTCGCTGATGTTCGGCACCGTGCCCGACGACGACATCATCGAGGCGGCTGTCGAGATCATTCTCAAAAGCGCCGGCTCGCCGCGTTCAATCTCCCGCCGGGTGCCCAAGCGTTGATGAAGCCGCCGTCACGGCGGTTGCCCGGCCCGCATTCGGCGGGCTCCTCAGTTCACCTCAGCCGGGCGCCGCAGACCGGCCACGCGCCCCAGCCCTGCCGTCCCCGAGTCGCCATGGCGATCGCGATCTGCTCTTCTCGGGTGGCCAGGTCGGCACGCGGCGCGTAGCGCAGGCCACCGTATGCCTCCCAGGTGCTCTGGTTGAATTGCACGCCGCCGTAGAAACCGTTGCCGGTGTTGATGTCCCAGTTGCCGGTGGACTCGCAGGAGGCCAGTGCGTCCCATGTCTCGCCGTCGTCCACCAGCGGTACCTCAGTACCTTCCTTGGCGCCGATCCGCTCAACCGACGGCAGCGCGGGTGTCACCACCTCGTGGGCCAGCAGTTGCCGATCGGTGACGGCGCCGTTGACGGTCCACACGGCGAACGTGACGTCCTGCGTGCCGGGAGTGCCGGGGGCTTCGACGAATTGGCGACTTATGTTGATTGTCGGGTCCTCGATCCGCCAGGTCGACGGCTGCAGCGGCATGCGCGCGGTGATGGTCTGCGCCCGGATGCGGGTCACCTCGATCTGCATGCCATCGGTGACCGCCGTCGACGCCGGCGGCTCCACCTTGTCTTGCTGTTCCAGCGGCGCGCCAACCGCGGCCAGCAGCACCCCTACGTTGGGCGCCGCTACGCGCCGGGTGCTGGGCACACCGCCGTCGTCGATATCAACGTGCTTCGGGGTTACCAGCGGCAACGCCATGCCAGCCAGCGGTATTCGGCTGGCGTTCGACGCCGCGACGGGGGCAGCGTCACTCATCGACAACTGCTTGAGGGCGTCATCAACTGTCGTCGCCGTCGTCCACACCTGCTTACTTGGCTGCCCGTCGATCGACACCTGCAGCGGCCGGCCGCGTCGCAGCACGATGGCGTCGGATTGACGGACCGGCCGATCGGCAGCCGGAGACAGTTCGTCGTGGTCACCGACGGTCAAGCCGTTGTCCCGCAACACATCGATGACCCGCGACTTCATTGTCGACACAGTCTTCGGTGAGCCGTCGACGGAGAGCGTGAGGGCCTTGTGCACCGCGACGCAGTAGCCACCGGCGACGATCATCGCCAGCAACACCGCACCGACCAGTGCACGCTGGGTGTTCGTGTGTCGGCGGGCGCTGACTTCGCGGATTTTTGCCTGCCAAGTCTCGGCTCGTTGCAACGGCTTTGGCATAGCGGCAACGGAAGCCCGTGCGCCAGAAGTCGCGTCCTCGGCCCTGTCGATCCGTTCGGCGTCGGCGAGCATGGCCGCGGCGGCCGCTTTGGGAACAATGTTGGCCCGGGTCCTCGTCCCGTCCTGCGCGACTCGCACCAGCCTGACCATGTCCGTCGCCTGGCACAACGCCAGAGCCTGCACGAAGAGGTCCCAGAGCACAGCCAGGTGCGCCCTGCGGAATTGGATGATCCCTCGATGATTCGGGACGACCCCGGCGGCGAGCCACCGAAACGGCAGGTCCTCAGCGCATTTGCGTTCGATCACCCGCGACGAGCGAACCCCGGTGATGTAGCCGTACAAGAGGATGCGCACCATCGGCCGTGGATCATAGGGCGGCGCGTCGCGCCCTTGGGTGCAGGCAAACCAGATCGGGGCTAGGTCCAGATGTTCATCGACCAATTCGGCGACACATCGGGCCAGGTGCTCGGCCGGTAACCGGTCATTCAGCGACCGCGCCAACAACCGGCGTTGATCTGGGCCGTTTTCCCGGAAAGCCTTGTCCGCGGGACGAGTCCGCCTCGTCATATGGGCTTGTGCACGTCGTCCAAGATTCACCTCGAACAATCCACCATCACTGCGCTCATCGGCCCGCCCATCGTCGCGCGCCCCGGCGCAATCAGCCGTTAACCCGCCCGGCGTGTCGCCTATTCACTTCGCAGCAACCGGCTTTCGCTTCCAGCTCGCGATCACGTCCCCAAATCTGTTGTGAGCGTTTCGCCCAGGCCGGACCGCGAACGCATCGGGCTGTTGTTCAACAGCGCCGCTGACGTTGTCGCCGTCAGTTCACCACACCGGCGACCGTCCCGCCCGAATCCGCTCGACCTCACCTCGCGCAAACCGCACCCGCCCGTTATCCGCCCCCCGCGCAGCAGCCAACGCCCGCGCCAGATCGTACGCAGCGTGCAACACATAGCGAGCCCGCTTGCGCTCCCGCCGCGTCCGCCCGGCCGCTTTACGGTAACGCTTGCGCGCCTTGCGGTTCCCGACCATCGCGTCGAGCTCGGCCGCAGTGACGACATCCCGCGCCTGCTCGGGAGCCATGACGTCGCGCAGAAAGTCGCGTTCGCGTGTAACCGTCACCTTGTACACCCGCGACGCGATGAACAACGCCGCGACGATCACCGCGAGCAGCAGACCCAGCGTTCCCAAAGCGCTGCGCCCCGCGACCGCCGTCGAGGTGTCCCACGCCCCGTGTAACAGCATCGCGGTCACCACCAGTAGCAGCCCGCGCCCCAGCCGCCGGGGTTCACCGGGCCGGCCGAGCAGATAGATCAAACCGGCGCCGAAGATGGCGCTGTAGACGATGTGTGCGCCGACCCCGCTGACCATGCGCAGCACGATGGTGCCCAGCGACGCCCCGATCTGGTTGGCGCCGAACTCCGAGCCGGCCGAGGTCAGCGCGTAGGAGATGTCTTCGATGATCTGGAATCCCAGCCCGATGAACGCCCCCAGGATGAACCCGTCGAACGCGGTGCGAACCTGCCGCGGCGCCAACGCGATCAGCAGTAGCAGCCCGAAACCTTTGGCCCATTCTTCGGTGAACATCGCCGAGAGGCCCGCACCCCAGTCCAGCGCCCACGCCTGACCGAAAGACTTGGCGTACAACGCAATAATGGCGTCGTTGGCGTTGGCCGCCATGTTCCACGTCGCGGCGAACCCGCCGTACAGAAATGCGACCACCATCAGCTTGGCGGGCAGTTTGGCGTAGCGGTCGATGTGCACGGTAAACCACCAGAAAAACGCGGCGTAGATCCCGAACAACGTCACTGCCAGCCCGATCGCGGCGCCGTAGGCATTGTATTCGCGAGCCAGCTTGGCGGCGAAGCCGAATACACCGGTCACCACCAGCAGCAGGTATCCCCAGAACGCGAAATTGCGCGGCTGGTAGAAGCTGAACTTCCTGCCCCAGCCCGACAGGTCCAGCGCGGTGTCGCGGGCACGATCGAGCTCGCTCAACGTCGCAGTCACTGTTTCACCCGTGCGCCGTGGTTGATGCTGCGGATCATCCCGACCACCGCCGACGCCGACTCCGAGCCGACCTCCGACGGTCCGGTCGCCTCGGCTTCCACCCCGTGATTATCGAAGACGAAAGCGGCGATGACCCCGCCGATCTGCGGTCCGGTGACCTGCGCGGTGGCGCCCTGCTGGCCCTGCTCGGTGACGATCGTGGTGTGCAGGCTGGTGACATGCACACCGCGGCCGCGGTTGAGCGCATCAGAGGTTTTCTCGATCTGGTTGAGCAGCGCGTCGGCGTCCCCATGAAACGGCGCGGTGCGCACGGTGAACGTCACGTTCGCCTTCACCACCGTCGCGCTGTCGGGATACGCCCCGGACAGCGGAGCGTGACCGGCGCGCACCCCGGAGGTGATCCCCCAACCGGCCCTGGGGATGAACGTCACATCGCCTTGCAACTCGATGACTTCGCCGGCCTTGACGGTGTCGCGGTAGGGCACCGCGGCGTTGATCAGCGGCAACACCACCGACATGACGATGACCAGCGCGAACACCGCCAGCGTCGGCGCGATGGTGCGCCGGTCCAGGCCGAACAGCCGCTGATCAGCGGGCACCCAACGGTCGTCGGGCTCGAACCTCGAAGCCGAGAATTCGTCGGTCGCCGACATCCGACATATCGTGTCTTACCTTCCTGCCCGCCGCCCGAACGCCCGAGTGGCGTCCGGGTCGAGACTAGCGACGGCAACGGGTGGTACCCGATCCCACTCCAGCGCCAACAGCCCCGCGGGCATCTACCCCTCCCCCAAGCCGGCAAACTCGAACCCCTCGTATGTTGCAGTCGTCATCGCTACCCCAAATACGCAATTCCGAAAGTCACTGCATCAATTGACCGGGTGTGCCGTCACCCACCGATTAGTCGCGGTTTTCGTCACGTATGGAAAATTAGTACCGAAACGTCGGCTGCTGTTCAGCGAATGGTCGGCTCGGAGAGGTTGTTACGCCACTCCAAAGCCGAAGACTCCCGGATATGAGCACTCCGGTAAGCACTTCTTCGCCCGGGCCGGGCTGGTGGCAGGCGTCCGACGGGACGTGGCATCCGCAGCGCTGGGATACCACCTTCACTCACTCCACCCACGAGTCGTTGCAAGCGGTCATTGAGGAAGCAAGCCGCCAGACCCAGGAGTACGGGCTGCAGGGATGGGAGATCGTGGGCTCCTCCGTGCAGCGCGTCCAAGTCGCTCATCACTTCCGGGGCTATGACAAAGGCGGCGATCTTTACTTCGAATGGAGCATCGTCTCCACCTTGAAACGGCCGCTGCCGCCGGGGAACCTCAGCCGGTAAGCACAGTCGAAGTTCAAAAAGCTTCGACTGTTGGGGTCAGTGTCTGAAGGCGTCTCTCAGCTTGGCTCCGGCCTGCCTGACGTTCCCGTTGGCCTGATCGGCGCGTCCCTCGGTGCGCAGGCGGGTGTTCCCGGTAGCTCGGCCGAAGAACTTCTTGGCGGCGCCTTTGGTCGCTTCCGCCTTGTTCGCGATTTTCCTACCGACGCTCATGGCCAGCTCCTTCGTTTTCGATGATCACAGACCGCGACTGCGGCTGAGAGTCCGGAATCAGGTTGCCGGGTCCGTCAACGTGTCGGTTGCCGATTGCGCGCAAACCGGTCGAGTAGTCGACTCCTGGGCCGGCGGGTCGTCGCCGCCGTTCGAGTTCTCGACTGAACTGCCGGGTGCGTCGCCGTGCGCCTGGTGTTCGAGCAGTCGGTCGCGGTCCTGGGCGAAAAACGCAGCATCGCGTTGGCTGCTTTGGAGATCGCGTCGCGCGTTGCGGCCGCGGCGCGCAGTGCGGCCCGCACCGGCCAGCAGCACGCTCAGTCCCAGCAGCGCCACCGCCCCGACCACGATTCCGAACAGGAACAATGTGCCGGTCGATCCGGTGACGTGATAACCCAGTACCGAGAAGTTTTCCGTCAACGGGTGCGCGGTGCCCGCGTTACCGAGCACACCCACCAATCCGACAATCACTGCGATGGCCAGAAGGACCAATCCTCCGATGACGAGCATGTCGGCGCCTTCCGCTAGTTCTCGATAGAACTCCAGTACACACCGCTGCGGGCACCGTGTCAACGCTGTTGCGGGACGGCATTGACCCACAACGTTAACCACAACAGCACTCCGGTGGACGAAGGAAACTCGCTGTTGAGACGCCGTCAACGGTGCTCGTCAACGCCGACGCTAACGACATTGACATTCCACGTAGTATGGCCGTGAACCGAGGTACTGGCTTTTGAAGGAAGTTGTGCGCTGTGGGCAAACGGCCGACCGTCGGGTCCGGCGCGGATTCCGACCGTGATGACGCGTCGGTGCGGGCCGGCGGTCAAGAAAACGGACAGATCAGCCGCTCGATGATCTTGCGGACCGCGCTGGAGATCATCGATCGAGACGGCGCCGACGGGTTGTCGATGCGCCGGCTCAGCGACGCGGTCGGCCGGGATCCCACGGTGCTCTACCGGCACCTACCGAACAAGGCCGCGGTGCTCGACGGTGTCGCCGAGATCGTGCTGGAGAAACTTCAGGTGGACACCGCCGACCCGGACTGGGCCGCCCAACTGCGCAGCGTGGCCCATGACTTTCGTCGGCTGGCCATCACCCACCCCAACGTGGTGCCGTTGTTGGTCACTCGGCCCCTGTCCACCCCGCTGGGACAACGGCCGCCAGGAATGCTTCGCCCTCTCGAAGACGTCATCACACTGCTCATCGGCGCTGGGTTCAGCGGAGTCGACGCGCTGCATGTCTACCGGTTGCTGTTCGGGTTCTTGTACGGCCACGTCCTCAACGAGCTCCAGGAGGTCGTTGAACGACCGGAGGAAACCGACGATGTCCTGCGCCTGGGCCTGCACCGGCTGTCGATCACCGAATTTCCCAACGTTCGTGCGCTGGCAACGGCCCTGGCCTACTACGACGGCGCCGCTGAACTCGACCGCGGCCTCGACCTCCTGCTCACCGGCTTCACCGCAGAACAGGCCGAGCGGGCGCCCTTATCCACCTAAGACGACGCGCCTGACTCCTCTTTGCCATCGGTGTGACACCCGATGTACACCGCTTCGCTGTCAACAGCGTGGGTAGACATCCAAGGCCTACGGTGTAGGGTGAGGCGGAGTGCCGATGATCTTCGACGTAGAAGCGACTGGGCGGTTCCCGAAAATCGTTGCCTGCTAGGTCATTTGGCCGTAGCCAGAGCCGTTTTTGGCTTGATGCCGGTGGTCCGGCGAACACACCACGTCCGAACTCGAACGCTCGGTAGCGAATGGAGCTTGATGATGGATCGATTGACCGGTTTGGACGGGGTGACGCTGCACGGCGAAACGTCGGCGATGCCGACCCACGTAATGGCTCTGATGTTCTGCGATCCAGCATCTCGTGGCGGGTTGCCGGCAGCACGCGGCGAGTTGGCGGCCAGAGCAATTCTGGAGCTGTTGGCTGAACGCACCTCGGCGATGCCGGGATTCCGGCAGCGTCTGCACACCAAGCCTTTCGGGTTGGGTCAGCCGGTGTGGATCGAGGATCCCGCGTTCGACGCCGAGGACCATCTGCATTGTGTGCGGCTGCCCAGACCCGGAACCATGCAAGAGCTGACTGCGCTGATCGGCGAGCTGCACGCGCAACGCCTTCGCCGTGACCGCCCCCTATGGGAAGCCTGGGTCGTGCAGGGTCTCGCCGACGGCCGGCTTGTCGTGGTCATCAAGTTTTCCCACGCCATGACTGACGGTGTGGGAGCGGTGACTTCGATGCTGCCCCAACTGATGACCACCGATCCGGACGCCGTATTTGCTACGACGGCGCACCGCGCCCCTGCCCGGATGCCTATTGCTGCGGCGTTGGCGCTAGACATGGTTGACGAGATCGCCGCCAACACCGCCGTCGGCGTTCGGATCGCTGTGCGGCTGGCTCCCGACGCGATGAGGTCAATGGCGGGAATCGCGGTGCGATCGGCCCGCCGACTCCTCTCCGAGGACGGCCAGCAACCACCCGATGTCCCGACGCCCGATATGGACGAGAGCTCGCCGCGGACGCTGCTGAACGCCCCGATCACCGCGCGGCGCAGCGTCGCGTTGGCTGACGTGGCGATGGATGATCTGCACGTCATCACCGACGCGTTCGGCGTCACGGTCAACGATGTATTTCTCACTGCGGCAACGTCGGCGATGCGTCGATGGCTGCAAGCACACGACACGGTGCCCAAGCTGCCGCTGCGTACCCTGATGCCGATCTCGACCCGCGGCGCCGGTGACGACACGTCGAACAGTTGGTCGCCGGCCGTCGTCAAGTTGCCGGTGTACCTCGCCGACCCGGTGCAGCAGCTGGTCAGCATCCGCACCGCGACATCGGGGATCAAGAGCCGACGACGAGCAACGCCGCCCGTCAACCTTGCCGACGTCATCGATCTCGTGCCGCCGGTGATTGTCGGGCAGGCCGCGCGGCTGTACAGCGACCTGAAGCTCGCTCGATTCCACCCTCCGGTGGCTCATGCGATCACTTCCAACGTTCCGGGCCCGCCCGAGGAAATCTACTGCGCCGGTTCGCGTGTCGTCGCAATCCATGCCCTGGCACCGTTATTCGTGGGCGCCAACCTCAACATCACAGCCGTGTCCTACGAAGACACCCTCGCCGTGGGCATCGTCGCCTGCCCCGACAACGTCGAGGACGTCGCATCCCTTGCGGAGCACATCGAAGATGTGGTGGGTGAGCTGAAGAAGGCTGCCGAACAAAAAACGGGCCAGAGCCCTGACTAGGTCCCCGATTGCGCTGCATCGGCATCCGCCGCCGCAGCGGCGCTGGGGTGCCGGATCGATTTACTCCTGAGCCGGCGGTTGTGCATCGGCTCGCGTGCTGACTTCTGGTGCTCGAGCTGACGGATCAGCTCCACCTTCGCCGCGCCGAGCGCCCAGGTCAGATCCACATCTTCGGCGATCGCCAGCACCTGCGGGCGACCGGGCAGCGTCGTACGTAACGTGACGCGCTGTTGCTTCCCGCCGCGGTTCTGTACAGAGACTTCCACGTCCACATCCGCGGGATCCCAACGTCCCAGGCGCGCACCGAGCCCCGACAATGTCTCGAGTACGTACGAACGCTCATGTTCTTTGAAGCCGGCACCCATGTGTAACGTGTGCTCAGCGATGCCATCTCGCCGCTGGTTGTCGCCGGAGCTCACCGTGACCTCATCTCCGGAACGCGATCGCCTCGAGCACGGCCGCGAAAAGCCACCACACTGCCGCCGATCCGCTGACTCAATACGGCGAAGCTGTCGTGGGTGCCGGCCGCATTGTTCAGCCTGGTAAGCACAAATGTCACGGCGACAAGCACGACAATCAATCCAACGATGACAATCAAGTCGATACCTCGTATTCGGGTTCGTCCTCAGTGAACGCCACATCCAGCGCTATGTCAACGACGTTGGCCTACGCCGTGCGCGACGTCGTTCCAGCCCAATGGGAGCGCGACCCGACCTGTGTAGCAAAGTGCTACGCTCGTAGCACATTGCTACAGTGGAGGCAAGATGACCGCCGACCGGGTGACCCGGGTCGCCGCAGACCTGCTGGACAGCGCCGCAGCTGAAGGTGCGCGGCAGAGCCGCTCGGCCAAACAGCAACTCGACCACTGGGCCCGGGTGGGACGCGCAGTGTCGAGTCAGCAGACCGCGGCTCGGCGGCGGGTGGAATCCGCACTGGCCGGCGATCTCGAACTGCGCGAGCTGAGCGCCGAAGAGGGCGCGGTGTTCAACGCCGAGATCGCCGCGGCGATCCAGGAGAACCTGGCGGCGTCACATTACGGCCAGGTGTTGGCCGGCCGCGGAATCACCACCGTCGCACTCAACGACCACGGCGAGATTGTCGAGCACCGGCCGGATGGAACCTCGGTCATGGTTGACGCGAAACGCCGGCCGCGACGCCGAAAGGCCAGCGCCGCACCGGGCCGATGAAGCGGCTCGACCTCGTCGTCGGACCCAACGGTGCGGGCAAGTCGACGTTCGTCGACTTCACGCTGGCCCCGCTGCTGCCGGGCAGCGTCTTCGTCAACGCCGACGAGATCGCCAGACAGCGCTGGCCGAAAGACCCGGCCGCGCATGCGTATCAAGCCGCAGAAGTGGCCGCTGAGACGCGGGCGAAGCTCATCGAGCTGGGCACGTCGTTCATCGCCGAGACCGTGTTCTCCCACCCGTCGAAGCTCGACCTGGTCGATACCGCCCGCGCAGCCGAGTACACGATCGCCTTGCATATTCTGCTGATTCCCGAGGAGCTGGCGGTGCAGCGGGTCCGGTACCGGGTCAGCGCCGGTGGCCACCACGTGCCCGAGGACAAGATTCGTGGGCGCTGCCAACGTCTTTGGCCGCTCGTGGCGACCGCTACCAAGAGATGCGATCATTCGACCGTCTACGACAACAGCGGGCTTCAAGGCCCACGCATAGTCGCGCAGCTGAACGACGGCTTCGTCACCGGATCACCCGCCTGGCCCTCCTGGACGCCCGATGTGCTGCGTCTCACCCGCTGACGGCCGCCAACTTGTCCGGCTCTGAGGTGATCTCGTCGATGACGGTGTAGATGAAGCGCATCTTGGTCAGCACAGCCGCTGTCAATACGAACGGGTACAGATCGTCTTTGCCCATCGAGCGGTTCACCATATTCAGCGCCCATGCCAACGGCAGCCACATGTCGATGATCACGTCGAAGCCGCTGCGGCCCAATGCCCGTCGTTCGTACGTCGCGGCGGCAGGAGCGAAACTGAACGCCGCCGCGGTGTCCAGGGTGTCGCGGATGTGCAGGTAGTGGGCGAACGTTTCGGCCCAGTCTTCGGCGGCATGCATCGTGGCATAGGACGACACGAAGTTCGTCTTCCAGTCCGCCGGCGGCCCTTGCTTGTAGTGCCGGTCCAGGGCGGCCTGGTAGTCCGCATCGGGATCACCGAAAAGCTCGGTGAACGCTGCGACGTACTCCTGCGACGGCCCGACGAGCCGGTAGTAGTAGTAGTGGCCGATCTCGTGCCGGAAATGACCGAGTAGCGTCCGGTAGGGCTCGTCCATTTCGATGCGCAGCTGTTCGCGGTGCACGTCGTCGCCCTCGGCAAGGTCCAAGGTGATGACACCGTTGGCGTGCCCGGTGAACACCTTCTCGTACTCGCTGGACAACAGGTCGAAAGCCAAGCCGTAGTCGGGGTCCTTGTCGCGGCCGACGATCGGCAGTTTGAGTTCGTTCAGTTCGGCGATCAGCCGCCGTTTGGCCTTTTCGGCGGCGGCGAACGCAATCAGGGCCTTGGTGTCGGTGTCGTTGGGGCGGGTGCGGGTCAACACACACGACTGGCACAGCTGACGGACGGGCTGCACGGGAACCAGCCAATTGCATTTCGCCAGATGCAGATTCGCGCACAGCTGATACTTGCTGGCCGCAACCACCCCTGAGTCGTCGCCGCCTTCGTCGGCGATCACCAGGAACGCCATCTGTTCCAGAGAAAACCCCAGCCGGCTCTGACACGACAGACACACCGAGTTCTCGAACGCCAATCGTTGTCCGCAGTTGGGACAGATGAAGTCGCGCATCGCAATCCTTTCGCCTGGCTGCCGGACGACCGGTGCAGCGGTGCAACGCAGCACCGCACTGCCCCGGCTGCCGACCACGAAACATTCGGTAACGACGCGGCTCGTGCCCGGTCGGGTCCTGCAACAAACTCGGTCATCCATCTAGGAAAGGCTTAGTGAATCACGCTCGGCCGCGCGCCGGTGTGCGGTGGGCTTGCGGAACATCACCACGTGTTTCGGCGTCTTGTGAAGGGGTAAGGGGTGGGTATGGGCGCTGAGGAGCAGCGGGAGAAGTATCCAACCGTTGCCCCTGACGGCGGTGACAAGCCCGAGTCTCCCACCGATCTGACGAAGCCCTCGATGATCTACGTGCTGCGCACGACCGCCCGGCAATTCGGCCGAGACCAGTGCACTGACCTTTCCGCGGCGTTGACTTACTATGCGGTGCTGTCGCTTTTTCCCGCGTTGCTTGTCATGGTCTCGCTACTCGGCGTATTCGGACAAGGTAAGCGCACCACCGACGCGGTGTTGCAGATCGTCGGCGATCTCAGCCCGAAATCAGTAGTGGACACCCTGCACACCCCGATTCAGCAGCTCGTGAATTCCCCGTCGGCCGATCTCGCGCTGCTCGTCGGCCTGCTGGGAGCCCTGTGGTCGGCGTCCGGCTACGTCGGCGCGTTCGGCCGCGCACTGAACCGCATCTACGGAATCGACGAGGGCCGCCCGATCTGGAAACTTCGTCCACTGCAGCTCGGGCTGACACTGGTCGGACTCATCATGGCCGCGGCCGTCGCCTTCATGCTGGCCATCAGCGGGCCGGTGGCCAAAGCACTCGGCGATGCTATCGGCGCCGGACACCTGGCCTTGACGGTGTGGAGCATCGCCCGCTGGCCGGTCATCTTGGCGTTCGTCATCGTGGCGGTCGCGATCCTGTACTACGCGACACCGAACGTGCAACAGCCCAAGTTCCGCTGGATCAGCGTCGGCGCTGCGGTCGCGATCCTCGTTTGGGCTGCAGCTTCAGTGTTGTTCGGCGTCTATGTCAGCGAATTCGGCAGCTTCAACAAGACTTACGGAACGCTGGCCGGCGTCATCGTGTTTCTGCTGTGGCTGTGGATCACCAATCTCGCGATGCTTTTCGGTGCCGAGTTGGACGCCGAACTCGAGCGCGGCCGCGAGTTGCAAGCCGGGCTACCGGCCGAACGCGACTTGCAGCTGCCACCCCGCGATACTCGCGGCATCGACAAGAACCGGGCGAAAGACGAGCGCATAGTCGAACGGGCCGAAGAGCTGCGGCGCTCGCGCGGCGCTGACGAATAACGGCGTGCGGTTTCTACTTGACCTTGGCGGCGATCTGATGGGCGATGTTCACCGAGGTGCCGGCCGCGTTGCCGTGACTGCAGGTCGAGACGTCGACCGCGACGTTGTCGCTGACAGTCACCGCCCGTTCGCACACTTCGCCGGTGCCCCCTTGCTCGGTGATGGTGTTGCTCAACGTGCCGCTGGTGTTGTTGATCGGGCCCACGGCCCACTGCTGGGGAGCCACTCCCTTGGGAGTGCGGGTGAATTGGCGGTTGGAGCAGGCCGGCCAGCGTTGCGCCGTCGCGGTGTAGAAGGCAGCCGCTTTGTCCGCGGTGGGGAACAGCACCACGGCTTGGTCGGCGTAATGCGCGGAATGGTGGCCGCGTTCCCGTAATGACTGCTCGCGCACTGCGGTCCAGCCGCTGTCGGCGTAGCTGTCGGTGTCGGCGTCGATGGCGGTGATCCGGCAGGCTTTGTCCGCCACCACACCGCTGTCGTCGACGAACGTGGTGTAGCTGCCGGCGACGGTCATGTCCTTGGCGCCCATCGCGGTGTTGATGTCGGCCGCGCTGAGCAGGAATCCTTCAAGCGCTCCCTCGGCGACCGGCGGCTTCGCCGGCGTTGTCGTCGTCGAGGACGGGCCGGCTTGCTTGCTGCTGTGACACCCCGCGACCAGCATGGCGACGCTGACGGCGACGACGACCACGGCCTTTGGCTGACGCATGGGTGAGACCCCTTCCGTTCCTTCGAGCGGTGAGCCCGCATCAGACCAGCCCTGCTGACAACTGCGGGGCTCCGGTTGGTGAGGGTAATGCGCGTGCGTCGACCTACCGATTGGGTTTCCCCGTTGGTAGCCAGCTGTTCGCCCGCTGGACAGTCGGCAAGGCCTCGGTGCTGCCTTGCCGCCACAGGGTTAGTCGACACCCGAGGGCGGGAACAGTGTGCAGGAAGAGCAAGCCAATAGGAGCCGCATAGTGAAAACGATTGGATTAGAAGAACATTTCGTCACCAACGACGTCCAACAGGCGTGGAGCCGTCTGGAGCCGCAGTGGCAGAACCCGCCGGGACTGAACGCCCGCGGCGACCTCGCGCAGCGCCTCGCGGACTTGGACGCCGAGCGTTTCGCCGCAATGGAGGACAGCGGGCTCGACGTGCAGGTCCTTTCGCTGACGAGCCCCGGGGTTCAGAATGTGCCGGCCAGTGACGCTGTCGCGCTACAGACAGCCAGCAACGATCTGGTCGCGGACGCGGTACGCGCGCACCCCGACCGCCTGCAGGGCTTCGCGACGCTGGCCACCACCGATCCGGTCAAGGCTGCCGGCGAGCTGGAGCGCGCGGTCACCACGTTGGGCCTCAACGGCGCACTGATCTTCCCGCGCAGCCGGGAGCACAGTCTGGACGAGCGTGCCTTCTGGCCGATCTTCGAAGCGGCGGCAGCCCTCAAGGCTCCGCTTTACCTGCATCCGCAGGTGCCGCCTCCGCAGGTACGCGACGCCTACTACAGCGGCTTCGACGACACCGTCGACGCCGGCTTGGCCACCTACGGCATCGGCTGGCACTACGACGTCGGAGTGGCGCTGCTGCGTTTGATCCTGGCCGGCGTCTTCGACGAGTTCCCGGACTTACAGGTGATCGTCGGCCATTGGGGCGAAATGGTGCTGTTCTACCTCGACAGGGTCGACAACCTGGCCGCAGCCGCCCAACGGGAACGCCCCATCTCCGATTACTTCCGCACCAACGTGCTCGTGACGCCCAGTGGCATCTTCAGCCAGCGGTACCTGCGCTGGGCGATCGAGGTCATCGGAGTCGACCGCATCCTGTACTCCACGGACTACCCCTACCGGATCGCGCCGGACGGCGGCGCACGCCGCTTTTTGCAGGACGCCGATCTGAGCGAGGACGACCGGGAAAGCATCGCGTCGACCAACTGGGACCGAATCGTCGCGGGCATCCGCCGCTGACCAAGAATGGAACCCTGACAATACCGGCATTCAACGACCGAGCCTTTGACTGCCTGGACAGGCCGAGGACGGGTGTGCCTATTATCAGCACAGCTACGTCGGGATCGACGCGCCGGTCTGGGGGCCTACATGGTGGGATTTCGGCACTGGTGGCGGCAACCTGACCAATTCGATCTCTTGAGTTCGTATTTGCAGAGCCGCGGCATGTGCGTCGCCATGCGAGCACGGGTCGCAATAATCGCCGGTTCCTTGAGCCTGGTGGTGTCATCGTCAATTGGCAGTCCGGCCGGCCCAAAAAACGCAATTGAAATTCTGTGCGCTGTGGTGGCGATGCTGATTTCCGCCGCCGGCGCCGTCCTGTGGATCGTGCGTTGGCCGACACGACGCCAGGCGATCACCTTCGCCGTCGCGTCGACCACGGCCATCGCCCTGGCGTCGCTGGCACAACAGAATCCCTGGGCCGGTTTGCTGGGCTGTACCGTATTCGCCGCGCTCGGCATTCACACCGCCTTCTTCTACGCCGCACCCGTCGTGCTCTACAACGTCTGCTGCGCTGCGATCGTCGGCGGCTTCGAGGCGGCCCGGCTGCAACCCGCATTGGGAACGGCCGGCGCGCTTTCCGCCTTTTGGGTGATGGTGCTGGTGAACCTGGCGGCACCGATGGGGCTGCGTGTGACCGGACAGGTGCTCGGTCGCGACGCCTTGCTGGCCGACCGCGATTCGCTCACCGGTCTGTTCAACCGTCGGGCATTCACCATGCAGGCCGAGCAGATGCTCTGCGAATCCCTCGCTCAAGACACCGTCCTCGTTCTCACGGTGATGGACCTGGACCGGTTTAAACAGGTCAATGACCAGCGCGGACACGCCGCGGGTGACAGAGCGCTGGTAGCCGTCGCCGCCAAGCTGCGCGACACCGCCAGTGACGTTGCCGTCATCGGCCGCATCGGCGGTGAAGAGTTCGCCGTGGTGGAGCGCTGCCCGTCAGCTCAGGTCGGCGCCCGGGCCCAGCAGTTGTGCGATGCGGTCGCGACGCTGCCCTTCGGCATAACGGCCAGCGTCGGCACCGCCAGTTGCGACACGAGCGTTCAGCAGCTGCATTCGGTGACGCGCTCGCGGCTCACTGAACTGCTGTCGGGCGCCGATGCGGCGATGTACGTTGCGAAGGCCCATGGCGGCAATCAGGCGCGACACCTCGAAGTGTGTAACCAAGCCGCCGACGACACGTCGACTGTCTCCGTCGACGGCTCTACTCCGCGCGGCGACAGGTCTTTCGACTTGAGCGGACCTGACCGCCGACAACGCGGCTGAGCAGAACGCGCGGAAGTTTCCTGGTAATCGCGACACCGCCGGGCTACCCGCCCTATGCAGAGAATGACTGGGTGGGCCGGGAGTTGGTCAGCGGTGCAGTACGCCTGCGAGTTCTCCAGCCAACGTCGCGGTGCGCGGTGCCCACCCTCGAACACGGCTCGTTGCCGCTAGCCGCGCATGCACTGCGCACGTTGGTGGCCGAAAACCCGGTTGGCGCCAACACCTGCCGCCGGCAATTGGCGCTCAACGTCGCGGAGCACTAATTTCCCTAAGGTGATGTTTTCAGCTGCTGGTGCAGCCGCGCGGTGGATCGCCCCCTTCCTGACAGTTGCGGCCGTTACCGCCACAGATCTTCTCGCCGGCCCGGTGCACGTCGGTCCTGCCCCGTCGGTGCGCTTGGTCGACGACGCCGACCCGTTGGCCGGCATGCCCTTCTACGTCAATCCCAACTCGGCGGCCATGCGTGCTGCGCAGCATGCCGATCCGCCGAGTCCGGAGTTGACCGCCATCGCCAACACGCCGCAGGCCTACTGGGTCGTCCCGGGCTCATCGGCAGCGACGGTCGCGAAGTACACCGGTGACGCGCAGGCCGCGGGGGCCATCCCGGTAGTGGTGCTTTACGGGATCCCGCACCGCGACTGTGGGAGCTTCGCTGCGGGTGGCTTCTCGACAGCCGACGCCTACCGCGGGTGGATCGACGGGATCGCATCCGACGTGGGCGCTTCGCGGGCGGCGATCATCGTCGAACCCGATGCACTGGCCATGGCCGACTGCCTGTCGGGTGACCAGCGTCAGGAACGCTTCGACCTGATTCGCTACGCCGTCAACACGCTGAGTCGCAACCCGGGCACGGCGGTGTACGTCGACGCTGGTCACTTGCGCTGGCACAGCCCCGAGGACATGGCCGGCAGGCTCAGCCAGGCCGGCGTCGACCACGCGCGGGGCTTCAGCCTCAACACCGCGAACTTCTTCAGCACCGACGACGAAATCGGTTATGGCGAGGCGATTTCGGGGCTGACGAACGGTTCGCACTACGTCATCGACACGTCGCGTAACGGCGCCGGACCAGCGCCCGATTCCGGGCTCAACTGGTGCAACCCCAGCGGCCGAGCACTGGGCACTGCGCCCACCGCGGCTACCGCGGGCGCGCACGCCGACGCCTATCTGTGGATCAAACGTCCCGGAGAGTCCGACGGGTCATGCGACAAAGGTGATCCGCCGGCGGGCACCTTCGTGAGCCAGTACGCCATCGACTTAGCCGGCAAAGCCGGTCAGTAGGGATCTCGGGTCGGCGTGGCAGGCTGATGCCGACGCAGTCGACGACGGTGCTGGGTAGTATCTGCAGCGCTGCGCTGAACGTCTGACCGATGGAGCGCGTTGATGACCAGTGAGGGCGCTGACGCCGCCGTGGACTCGCTGATGACCATGGCCCGCGCCGAGCGGGCAGATCTCGCTGAATTTCTCGCCGCACTGACAGAACCGCAGTGGCATTCGCCCAGTCTGTGTGAGCGTTGGAGCGTCAAAGACGTTGTCGCGCACATAATCAGCTATGACGATCTCGGTGCGGTGGGATTGCTGAAGCGGTTGGCACGAGGTCGGATCGTGCATGCCAACCAGGTTGGTGTCGACGAGTTGGCTGCGCTGACTCCACAGCAGCTACTCGCGGCGTTCAAGACTCATCTGCATCCCCGGGGGCTGCCCGCCGGGTTCGGCGGGATGATCGCTCTGATCGACGGCACCATTCACCACCAGGACATCCGCCGACCGCTGCGGCGACCGCGCACCGTCCCTGCTGAGCGGTTGAGCCGCATTCTCCCGCTGGTCCCGGCCAACCCGCGCCTCGGTGCGTGGCGGCGTATCCGTGGACTGCGATTGTCCGCAACCGACATCGATTGGACTCACGGAAAGGGACCCGAAGTCACCGGACCTGGCGAGGCGCTGCTGTTGGCGATGGCCGGGCGATCCGCGGTCCTGCCTGAACTCAGTGGACCGGGCCAAGCGGTCCTTGCCGAACGCTTGAAGCGACCTTCGTAATCGAGAGTGCCGGAAAACGAATACGCGGGGCTACCGGTAATCTCCGGCACGTTCGCATTGGGTGCGAATTGGCCGGTCCCCTTGTCATGCGACCCCCAACCACCCACACTAGTAAGGTATCTTTACTACTGTAGTCATACAGCAGTTCCGTTGACAGCAGCAAGAAGTTACGAATTCGCTGAGGGCCAGATAGCGCTTGCGCAGCGCTGCGCACGCGTCGCCGCGATCGGGTCTGCGGCGATCGGGCTCGGCAGCATTGGCGTAGGGGTGCGAATCCCGTGGGATCAGAGTGGGCGAATGGAGCCGAGAGCGGCATGGACGACCAGGAGCGGGTTGATCTGGGGGTGTTGTTGTTCATCCCGTACCGCTACACCGAGGACCGGATTTTCCGGGCCATTCAGGATGCCGGATTCGACGACTGGACCCTCGCCCAGTGCCGGGTGTTTCAACGCATCGCCCAGGACGGTTCGCGCCTCACGGACCTTGCGGACCAGGCGCAAGTGAGCAAGCAGAGCGCCGGCGTGTTGGTCGATCAACTGGAACGCTTGGGCTATGTCCGCCGGGTCCCCGATCCCACGGATGGCCGCGCCCGGTTGATCGTGATCGAGCAACGTGGCCGGCGGGCGCTCGAGGTGGCCAAGGTGACACTCGACGAGATCCTCTCGGAGTGGAAGGCCTACCTGGGCACCCGCAACTTCACGTTGTTGCACCAGATCCTGGATCAACTCCGCGAGATCACCGACCCCTACGAGCGGTAAACCCGGCCGCGCTGAGCCGTCCGCCCCCGTTTCCCGTCCGCCCGAGCCGCCAGGGGCCTGCGGGCGCCAGCAGCTTCGACTCCGCCTGGACATTAGTCAGCTTTATTGACTAGTATCGTCAATGAAGCTTACGACTCTCCGGCGATGAGCGGGCGGTTGCCACGATGCAGGCCCAAAACCTGCATTCACCAGCACGCCCATTCATCCCTCAACAGAAAGTGAAATATGATGAAGTTTCTTGTCCTTGGAGCAACCGGCCGCACCGGCGTCCCCTTCGTCAAAAAGGCACTCGACCAGGGACACCAGGTCACCGCCCTCGTTCGGCGGGCCGACGCCTACGTCGACTCTCGCGCTCAAATCGTCAGGGGCGACGTCACCGACGCCGCCGTGATCGCGACGGCAGCCCAGGGCCACGACGCGGTCATCAGCACGCTCGGAGTGAAAAACGTCCGCGAAACCCCCACGTTGATCACAGACACCATCCGTGCCGTCATCGCTTCTGCCAAAACGTCAGGGGTCGATCGCTTCGTCGTCGTCTCCGCGTTCGGAGTCGGCGACTCTCTTGCCAAGGCATCATTTCTGGCTGGCCTGATCTTCCGCACAGCGCTGCGCAAAAAGTACGCCGACAAAGCCGCGTCGGAAGTTCTCTTGACTGCGAGCGATCTGAAATGGACCCTCGAATACCCTGGGGCCTTGAACAACCGGGACAGCACCCGATACACCGCTACCGTGCTCGAGAATGTCACAAAACTGCCGATCCTCCCCTCAGCATCCCGCGCAAACGTCGCCGATTTTCTCCTTCACTCCGCCGTGGAAAACACCTTCATCCGTCAGATCGTCGTCGTCACCGACACCAAATAAGTCACCGATGCACGCCCAAATAAACACCGCTCACCAGTGCCATCACCGGCCCTTCATAATTCAGAGTGCATTGACGAGTCCGTGGAGTGCGCCGCTGTGCAGTGAACGGATTCGATAGTGAGTGATTCACCTCGGTGGTGCGGTGGTCGCGGGTTGGAACCCGAATCGTCACCCACCGAGGCCCCACCTCAGCTCAACGACATGACCCACCACCGGGATATCCCGAGCCTTAGGTGCACTCTCGATTACGAAGAGCCGACAAAGTGTCAAGCATCACCAAAAGTCTCGGACTTCGCAAATATGAGGTATCAGCCGATCTGTCGGCGTAGCCTGCGCTTCTAGCATCAACCGGGAAAGCGAAAGCTCACCACCAAGTGTTGAAAGGAGCTCCAATGACCGCATTACGTCCCCGCACGCGTCGGCTTGACGGCGGCCGGGAGCATATCGGCAGCAATAATATTGCAGTCAAGGGCAAATCGTTGCGTGCTTTCACCGCCATGAATGCACTCCAGTTCTTCGCCGCGACGGCAACGGTCGTAGCGGGGGGCTGTCTGACGATGCCGGTGGCGCACGCTTCCTCATGCACGGTCAACGGCGAGTATCTGTCCATTCACCAGGTCAACGGAAATCACACCGTCACCCTGCAGGCCAGCGGATCTACGCTTGGGCCGGGAGTGGTCGTCGCCACCGACGGAATCAATCCGGTTTACGGGCACGCCACCGGAAGCATCGCCGGCACAACCGTTAACTTTGTCATCGACTGGGACGACAACCAAGGTACGGCGATTTATAGTGGCGATACAGGCAGCGATGGCTTCGCGCATGGGAATTCGACTGGCAATGTGGTACCGATCAATCTGTGGAACCCCGGGCCGTGGGATTCGACCGATGCGCTCGACTGTTCGCAGCTGACCCCGACCGGCCAAACCGCGTTCGTGAATCAGCCCGACAATATCTACGATCAGCCGGACGGTAACGGAAACGAATATTTGGATGACAATGGCAATCCCATTTTCAAGCCGGTGGGTCAGGTTCAACTTGTTGAACCTGACGGCTGCCGCAACGACTGGTGTCATGTCGTGGCGCCGGAAGTCCCGGGGCCGGCCTGGATCTATGCAGGAGATGGCTTCGTAACGGTGCAGTAGCCCTCGGAGCTCTGACTTGCAACCAGATGGTTGCACTAGTTCGGCTAGGCGGTCTTGAGGGGAACGCGCTTGCGGCTCAGTCGGGCTGAGGAATCAAACGAACGCCTTGAGTTCTCGAACTGCTGACAACCAGGTCGTAGTTCGCTTTATCGGATCGGTCGACCCACTCGGTGGCTGCCGGGATGGACTTGCCGGAAGCCATCTGTCGACGGACAAGGCGCTCACGACACACGTCCCAGTTGACGCTGAGGAACCATGCGTGTTCCAAGTAGCTCCAGACGTCCTTCCAACTGCCAGAATCGAGCAGCAGATAATTGCCTTCAAGTACAACGACGTTGGTATCGGCCGTTATCGCTATGCTCGCCGCAATTGGCTCGTCTAGAACTCTGCTGTAGTCGGCTACAAAAACAGTGCTCCGCTCGGGTGACCGTATCCGGGACAGGGTGGCGATGAACCCATCAACATCAAATGTTTCCGGCGCCCCCTTAATTGAAGCGATGCCCTTTTGCTCGAGTTGCGAATTCGACAAATGGAAGCCATCCATCGGTAATACCTTCGCGGTACATTCCCCGCGAGCGTTTATCTCGTCAACGAGATCCCTTGCCAGTGTCGACTTTCCAGACCCCGGCGGTCCGGCCAATCCGACTATTATCTGCTCATGTGCAGGCACTTTGATATCCATGATATCCGTTATGAGAGCAGGGATGAGCGAAGTATTCGCATTGTCCACGTCGCACATTGTAGGTGGCAGTTTCTCAAAGAGGCCGTCACCACGGGCGCCCTTGTGGTGCGGATGTTCGTCGGGAAAGCTGACTTTCAACTGCGAGCGATGCGAGGACCCATGACATGGATTCAGCTGCCAACCACCGCGCTGTTGACCGGTGGGCGGGGCTGGCTCGGCTACGACCTGAGCGATGACGCGTACCGGGATGCTTTTACCTACTTCGAGAACCTCGGGTACCGGCTGACTGACCTGTGGGGTTATGCGCAGGGCGATCCGGTGAACGAATATGCGTTGTACGCGTGCATCTGGATCGAGTGCCGCGGGCACCCGGCACAGTTCACCGACCATGCGATCGCGTTTACGGACTTCCAGGACACATTCGACACCCAAACTGCCGCGGGCTTCGCGCCCGTCCGGATAGGCGGGTACAGCGTCGGCACCTCGACCATGTTCGCGGCGATCTGGGAGCAGAACGGCAATACCGCCTGGGCCGCCGACCACAACCTCAACCTGTCGGCGGCGGACCTCACCACCCACATTCAGCAAGTCCAGCAGATGGGCTATCGGATAACCGACCTCAGTGCGTACATGCTCCTGGCAGACAATCCGGATAACCCGGGCGGGCCGCAGGTCTTTGTACCCCACTTCTCCTCGGTTTCCGTAGTGAACGATGGCCGCCAGTGGATGATCACCTCCCCGGTGGCCCTCAATTCGTTCCAGGACTTTTACGAAGAACAAGCGTCGAAGGGTTGGCGCCCGCTGCAGCTCTGCGGGTACGGCGACGTGCCGAACGTCCTCGGACGTTGGGAGGGTCATCCGACTAGCGCTTACGGTTTCTGTTCCCCCAATTCGAACAAATACCTGGAGGCACTGAACTTGGCACGCACGGACTTGGAGCAGCCGACGTCGATCGGCGCTTTCAACCAACTCCAAACCCTCCAGGCGTCGACCGGTGCGCAGTACCCGCCGCAGTACTTCGGAATTTGGGGAGGGAGCGAGGCTGACGAGGGCATCCCCCCACTGGCCGAGGACTTCCTGCGCATCTACGACATCCCGGGCCTCTCGCTGGCCGTGGCCTATAACGGCCGGCTCGCCTACGCCGGCGGGTTCGGCACCGCGAACAAAACGACTGGCGAGACGGTGCAGATTACGAGCCAGTTCAGGATCGCCAGCCTCAGCAAAGCGATCACCGCGACGATGATCTTCCTCATGATCGACCGCAAGCAGCTCTTCCTCGACGACCTGGTCTTCGGACCTAACGGCAAGCTGAGCTCATTCGGCCAGCCCGTCGACCCGCGGGTCAACCAGATCACCGTCCACCATCTGCTTCAGCATGCGGGCGGCGGCTGGGCCAATGACACCAACGACCCCATGTACACCCATCCCGAGCTTTACTATCCGAGCGACCTCGTCAAAACGGTGATCGCCACCCGACCCCTGGACAACGCGCCCGGAACGGCCTACGCCTACTCCAACTTTGGGTACTGCGTGCTGGGCCGGGTCATCGAAGCGGCACTCGGGTTCACCTATGAGTACGACGTCAAAGAGAACTTCGCGGGGCAATTGCCGGGCTACTCGCCGGGATTGCTGATTGGGGCCAACACGCTGGCCGAACGGCAGCCCAACGAGGTCGTCTACTACGGGACCAATGACGGCGATCCCTACGGCATATTGGTGTCGCGGATGGACTCCCACGGCGGCTGGATCGGCACCGCCACCGACTACCTGCGCTTCATGGTCCGCGCCGACGGGTTGCCCACGGTTCCCGACCTGCTCAGCGCGAACAGCACGACACTCATGACAACACCATCAGGGTTGCCCGATCCTAAAAATAACAACAAGCCATCGACCTACGCCTGCGGATGGGATGTGGGTACCGACGGCACGTGGTCGCACACCGGCGATCTCGCCGGCACACGTTCGATCATGGTCCGTACCTCCGACGGGTTCTGCTGGGTGGCACTCGTCAACAGCGGCAAAACCGTCAGCGGCGACTCCACCAGAGACACCTTGTCAGGGCTCGACTCCCTGATGTGGGGAATCCGCGACACGATCCAGGGCTGGAACAGTGACCCGCTTTAGACTAGAGGCCCATTCACGTCTTTCTGCCTCGGCGTCGATAGCCGCTCGTTGGCCTCAAGGCCATTTCGGCGCTCAGCCTGCTCCTCGGTGCTGACCCAATCACTACAAAAAGCATGCCCCGCATGCAAGATCGTTTAACGCCCCCCGACGGCGACGGCTCGTGCGCATCTGACCCCGTCGGTCGTACTTACCGGTAACTCATCATCCGCGCCGAACGGCTTCAACCGCGAAGCAGCGCCGAGCCGCCGAAGCACCCTGCGAAGAGGTCATGCCCGCTGCAACGGCCTATTCTTCGATGCCGCAACTATGCAGGAAGTCGTCCGGAAGCGGTGCAGTTAAACGGCCGACCAGGGCGTAATAAAACAATTGCGCGCCCTCCATGGAGAGGCGGTGCCGGTACAACTCGAGATGGTAGATGTCGAGGTATTTCGAGAAGATCAGCGCCCGCACCAGTTGCGAAAAGCCGGTCTGTTCGGCCGGGTCCAGAAATGACTGCTTGATATTGAAAGCCAGCCACCCGCGGGTATGCACAAGCCGTATCGCGTTGAAAAAAGCGCGCGGCGGGATGTCACCGAAGCCGAGCGCCGCAACGCATGTGAGGCAGTCAAAACTCCACTCGGCCAGTTCGGCGCGCAAGGCCGTCTCGGCATCGCCGAGATCCGCCACATAGTAAGCGTCGTAGACCGTTGGCCGGTCCCGATACGCGGCATCGCGTGCCTCCGGGACGATGTCCACCCCGACGAGCCGGGCGACGCCGTCGCGCTTCAGCACCTCGCCCATCATCCCGTTGCCTGCCCCCAGGTCGAGAACCCGCAATTCGGTAACGGGCTCGCGGACGGTTTGCAAAGCCCGCTGCAGTAGCTCCATCACCTTGCGCGGAGAATTGCATCGCAGCCTGCCGTAGAAAAGTTCTTCATACAAACCCGGCCGTTTGTAGATCTCGGCGTAGTCGTGAAACCGGAGCCGATGGGGCTCACCATTTTCGAACACCTTGAACAATACTTCGTCTTGGGCAAGCCGGTCTGAATTAGACGGCGGAAACTGAATTCGGTAAATCTGTGAAGTCACGATCCAATGTTAAGTTAAGGTTTCGCGATGCGTGGGGTTTCGGTCTGGGCGGCGAGCGAACTTGCGGCTCGATCCAGTGGCAGCCATCGAGGTAGATGACCAGTCGCCGAAGGCAGCGGCGGACAGCTGACCTCATCGCGGACTGGCTAAATTCCACCGGTGCCAGGGTTCCACCCGCCGCCGGGGTCAAGCTGAGCCCACCTCTGGAGGTGCCGGCCCAGGCTCGGCTGTTATGGCCCAACTCATTTTGCTGGTTGCTTGAACCGGAAAGGCGTAGGCTTGCGGCACGGATCCACGGCAGACCAAGGTCGGACCGGAAGAGAAGATTCCTCCTCTCGGCTGTGGCGCCCAGCACGAGCGCTAGGCACCCACGCGAAGCAAAGCCCATCAACTGGGCACAGCGCGGTGGGCTTGCGTCAGGCGGGTAAGTGTCTGACGCCGAGGCCACATTTCACCGCGCAACATGCACGCTTGGTAACCAAGTAATGGTGCTTCGGACGGCCCTCCCCTTCAGGGGAGCGCCGTCCGTCTCGTTCTCAATCCGTTGTACCCGAGGCGATGGTGCAGGGTATTACCTCGCTCAGTCGCTATTTGGCGTCAGCCGGAGACCGGGTGGCTCCCGTCGGCGCCGTCGCCCAATTACACCCACGGGGGAAAGACGTAGAGTCCCGTGGGCTTGCCGTGTGAGTACCAGCTGGACCAAAGGCCGCCAGGGGTGGTCTGCCAGATGTGCCACAACTCGTTGTTGGTGCCTGCGACGAACAATTCCAGACGGCTGGCGGAGTTCAGCGCCACTGTGGGCGTGCCGCCCGCACCGACCGGTGCCGTAGTCGAGTCAACGGGACGTCCGTGCGTGTACCAACCCGACCAGCTGCCGCTGGGCGTGAGCTGGTTGATGTGCCACAACTGCGGGTCGGCACCGGTCGCGAACAATTCCAGACGGCCATCGACGCCGGCGGCCATCGCGGGCGAACTGAAAAAGCCGCCGGGCGGCTCTCCGTGGGAGAGCCAGTCAGGACTCCAGCCCTGGCTCGGAGCGGTCTGCCAGATGTGCCACAACTGAGAGTCGTTGCCGGTCAACAGCAGTTCCAATCGTCCCTCGCCGTTCGCCGCGATCACCGGGGTCCCGTTGAGTCCTAACGACCCCTGGGGCTGCCCGTGGGACATCCAGTTAGACCAGGTCCCGTTCAACGTGGTTTCCCAGATGTGCCACAACGCTCCGTCCGCGGCGACGGTGAACACTTCGAGGCGACCGTCGGCGCTCGCGGCGACAGCGGGCGCTAGCGGGCCACCAGGCGGCGGGCACCCTAGCGACGACCACCGCAGCCAATCGGCGCCCGAGGTCTGGCCCAAGTGCCACAGCTCGAAGTTTCCCGGCCCGGACCCATAATTGCCGCTGACGGCGAACAGTTCCAGATCGCCGTAGTGCCGGGTGGCCAGCGCGTAGTTGTTGACGGACGTGGTTCCGGGCGGGAGGTCCAGCGAGGTCCACGTCGGCGTCCACCCGTTGTTGGGCGCTGTCTGCGTAATGTGAAACGGGCCGTCCGGGGAGGTGGCGCCGAAACCCATGATCAGGTCGAGCCGACCTTCGATATTGCGGGTGACGAGCGGGCCGGTGCCGACGAAGGGCTCAGTCGTGCCGGGAGGACACCCATGAGACACCCAGTCTGACCAGGCACCTGCTGGCGTCATTTGGTAGAGGTGCCACAGCTGCACGGGGCCTTCGTTGCCCAACTCGACGGGGTCGCCGAGCCCCACGCAGGGCACGAACATCTCGAGCCGCCCGTCGGCGCTGGCAGCCAGCCCCGTCGTTTGCAATGCAGCCATGTCCATCCCCCTTGTGCCACTCCACATCCACCGGCAGGCCCGCGCCACGGCGGTCTGCGGTGTTACCAGCTTGCGCTGATGTAATTGCCCGAGTTGGGCACCCAGTCCGTGGGCGCGCCGGATCCGTTTCCGGTGTACTGGTACCAACGCAGCCCACCGGCGGGGTCGATGCCCACGAAGCTGGGACGCCGTACGGGAAAATTGGGGTCGTTGACGTCGACCCCGCCGACGACCAGTTGGCGCAACGAGCCAAAGCCGCTGCCGATCTGGTTGCCCCAGTTCGCCCGCTGCGTCCACACCAGCGGATTGAAACTCCAACCGAATGGGTGTCGGTAGAGGTTGCCATCCTGCTTCACGCCGTAGATGCACCCCGTGGTGGCAATCAGCCGGGTGAAACCATTCCAGTTCCCCGGCAACGGAGTCGTGATGGCATTGTCCCAGCCCACCCCATGGCGATACGCGTGCGGCGACATCGTTCCGTCTTGCCCTACGGCGCCCAGAATGACTTCGTCACCTGAGTCCAACAACATCACGACGTGCTGATAATCGCCCCAGTCGTCGGCGATCTGGGTGCCCGAACCGGCACCCCAACCGACGCGTCCGCTATCGAAGCCCCTACCGTCCCCGTCATAGCGCCACCAAGTCAAGCGCCCGGCGGCGTCGATGGCCATCAACGTGCCGTTGACACCCAATTGGAACCAGGTCCACTGGTACGGGCCGTCGGCGTTGCCGTAAAGGATCGCGTTGCCGGAGTTTGGGTGCCAGCCCACTAGGCCCGGCGCCGGGTTGGACGCGCCGTTGCCGAGGTAGTGATACCAGTGCAACACCCCGTCGTCGGAGAGGCCGTAGATCGTGTTACCCGGGTCTATCCCATTGTCATTGTCGGTATCGGAGGTGCCCAGGGTGAGCAATTGCATTGCCATGATGGTGTTTCACCAACTTCCACTGATAACGGTGCCCGAGCCCGGCGCCCAGCCGGTCGCACCGTCGGGGTCGGACTGGCCGTTGCCGGTGTAGTCGAACCAGCGCAGGTTGTGCCCGGAATCGACCGCGTAGATCGGGGTCGACTCAAGAAGCCCGAAGATGCTGCCGCTGGCATTGCTGTAGTCGTCCCAGCCCTTGCCGATCGCGTTGCCGCTTCCGGGCGCGAGTTCAGCAGTGAAGGTGAGGTCGTCGTTGAAGGTGAATTTGACTCCGAACCAGTGCAGTACCCCCGCTGAGTCAGCGGCGAAAAGGTTGCCGAGGTTGGCGCCGAAGATGTAGCTGTAGTCAGTCCACCCCTTTGCGAGCAGCATTGGGGAGTTGGGTCGCGCGACGCCGGCGTGAAAGAGGTAGAGCCACGCCTCGCCAGCGGAGTTCACGGCAATCAGGCCTATCTCCTCGTCGTCGAAGGAGGTGGGAGCGCTGCTGCTGTTGAAGATCAACGCGAACTGCTTCCAGCCGTCGCCGAAGGTCATCAGCGGCGTGCTCGACTGCGGCGCCCAGTTCACCCCGCCGCCCTCTTCTTCCCCTTTACCGGTGTAGTAGTACCGGTGCAGCACACCGTGACCGTCGATCCCGAGCAGGGTGCCCCCTACCCCGGCGGCGATCCAGCGGAACTCAAGCCACCCCAGCCCGATCGGGTTACCGGAGTTCACGGCGAAGTCCCGCAGCCACGGCGCCAGACCAGCCGCCACGTTGGTGTCGGAGTTCCACGTGTACTGATACCAGCGCAGATTGCCGTCGGTGTCGACGCCGAATAGCGTTCCGTCGGGCTGACTTCCCGAGGTGAGTAGATGAAATGGCACAGACGGCCCCTTCCCTGGTGCTACCAAAACCAATCGCAACCGCACTGCGACGGGCTACCGCGATTCGATGAACGGCCTGACCGCCTCGGCGGCGACTTCGGCGCCGTCGCCCTCGCCCTCGCCCTCGCCCTCGCCCTCGCGAATTTGAACCCCGCTTCGTTCGGCCCTCTCGCGATATTCGGGTCGTGCAGCTTTCGTTTCTGGCCAGCGAAGGCCCAGGTGCTGAGGCTGACCAGAATCTGGGAAATCGTGGTCTCGGTCAGCCAGCGGGGCATGCGTCCATGGACGGCGGTTCCATCCCAGATAAACGGCGTGAGATCGGGCATGGTTATGCCGCCGCGGCGAAGGAATCAGTTCGAGGTGCCCGGATCTGGCGTGACCTCATAGGTCAGCGTGTATTTCATCCCAGACAATTCCAAGGTTCCTAAAAATTGCTTATCCCGTACCCCAAGTCCGAGGTCAGCGGTCGAAATCACAACGGTCCCATAGTTGTCAGAGAGTCCGTCGTCCCGCTCTCGCCACAGCGTGAGTGCGAGCTGGTCGTCGAAGGCCACACCGTTGGCAAGCCCTGCGATTTGGGTGAGCTCAGCCAGTTGGCCCTGTGTCAGATTTCCCACCTCAACGCGGAACAATGGGGTGTCGGCCTCCAGATAGAGGTCCCCGGAATCGCGGACGGAGTCAGCCTGCAAACTACGGAGCTCGGCGACCGCCGAGATTGGATCCGCTTCTGTCGACGCACTGCCGTCAGCTGAAGTGCTGCCCGGCTGTATCATCGCTCATCGTCTCCGTCGATGGTCCGTTTCACGGTCACTGAGTCGTCCATGAGATCCCCTATTCGACTTGATTTGCCCGATGTCATTTGGACCGTTCGCGTCACTCATACCCGGGCAGGTCTTAACAGGTTTACAGCAGGTTTCGCACAGCATTATTGCAGACAAGTCCCCGCTCACACCCGACATTCGCGACGTCGTGCTGAACGGGTTGCGGCCGGCGACTACACCCGACGCCTGCCGGTGGTTCAAGACGATGACCTCGGGTCGCTCGTGGCGTGTTTCAACCGGAAGCAAGCCGGCTTGGCCGAGCGGCAACGACTTCAGGCGGCGTTCGGCACCTACGTCGACCCGGTCCTCGCCGCGGGGCTACTTGAGCAGGGCGACGACATCTTCACCGGTGAACGCCGACAGTGACGGTGATGTTCGCACCCCCTGCTCAGCCACGCTCAACTCCCTCATCTAGAGAGTGTTAAGGATCAACCGAAACAACTGTCAACAATCAGCCGAAACACTGTCAGGCATCACCCGAAACCAAAACGTCAAGCATCAGCCGAGCTCATACACCTCTGAAGTGGGGCGGGCGGGGCTCGAACCCGCGACCAACGTTAACGCCCCGAGGTTCGCAGTGTTGCCAATAAATCCCCTAATTATCTGTGGGCAACCCATTACATTGCTTATTAGCAACTCCTGGTTGCCGTTGATTCTTGTTGACTCTCGGTCATAAACGACGAATAAGAGACGAGCTGACCGCGAGCGACACGGGGTCACGGCACCGCAGCCGCTACCGTGCGGCACTACACCCACTCCACTCGCTGAGGCCGGTTTGCACGGTGGCGCGGTGCCTGTCAAGCCGCGGCCCGGAGCCGACCGCGTAGCGGCATGGCCTTCACAGCCACCGCAACACCGTTGAGCACAATTGAGGCGGCGAGGGAACCGCCCAGGTAAATCATCTCGGTTCGAAGCAAAGCGGATGAGGGAAACCCGCTTGACCCCCAGGAAGCAGCGGTAGAACGTTCCTCTAGGTCACTGGCGGCTCCCCCGGCCGGGACGAGGTCGTGACGTTCATCGACGCGCGGGTCGTTCAGCATCGGGCACAACGTCTGGTCCCAGCGTGGTTCCGGCGAGCGGCCATTAAATCGAGGAGGCCGGCCGAGCTATCCACAGCAGATCGTGCCCTAGGCGGTATAGCCACGTCACTTTGGCGCACATAATTTTATCCATTCTCTAAGTGACGCGGACCGTATGACGTACTCGGAGTAGGCCCAGCGGGTGACGACTGGCTTGATGGGTAAGTTGCCGTGTCCGGATGCTGCCCCGGCTCGGAAAGCGGGAAGGCGCGCGGCTTGTGTCCTCGTTTGCGGCATGCTGGCATCGTGGAAGCGACCGATACGACGCAGCTAACCTCACCGGCGGGCTTAAGCGATTGGCTTACTAGCGCCGACCCACAACACGTCATCCTTGATCAGGCAATCCCGATCAACCGCAGTTGGTGGGATCGGGAACTTGGACATATTGGTCTGCCAAACGGCACTCTCGTTCCCGAGAATCTGACGCGCGCAATGGTTTTCAAACTGGCAGAGGCTGCGCAATCTAGCGCTCCCGATGCCGAGCGGCTGCTGTGGAACGCCGTCGCCTGGGGCGCGGGTAAGAAGCCGCGACTCATCCGAAAGCGCATCGAGTCTGTCGAGGCGGATCGAACGCGGCTGAGTGAACTCCTACGAGAGGCGGCCGTTCTCAGCCGCTCGAGCCCCGTCGACGCGTACACGCTTCTCCGTCCACGCGATAACGCCATCAAACATCTTGGACCGGCGTTCTTCACGAAGTTTTTGTACTTCGCCGGTGGCGGCATCCCCGATCATCCATGCTGCATCCTCGACGATCGCGTCGCTCACTCTCTCCAGGCCGCCGGATGGCGGTCACTACCTCGCCGCAGTGATTGGTGGCCGTCGACGTACGGGCGCTACATGGAACTGCTTGCTCGATGGAAGAACGAAACCGGTGCTACACGACTCGATCTAATCGAGCGTTACCTCTTCGACGCCAATGGCTTGCTTCCGTCATGAGGCAGTGTGAGCCCCAACGGATCAAGGGATGGTTCTACCTGCCAGAACGTCCTGAAGACCGCAGACCAGGGGTCCTGACCTGGCAGCCCGACGACGGTGCCACGCTCGAACTGATCGGCGGCTTCTCCCCGGATGCAGCCAGCCGGGCACCGCGTGGCCGGGCGGCGCGGCCACTTCCCTAACGCTTGCTGGCCTCACTGAGCACATCGGGCACGGAGGCCGCGACGGGTTCTCAGGTCGGCGGTCATTCAGAGGTGGTTCATGAGCAGGCACCCGTTGTCCGCCGCCTCCGGTGAAGAGCCCTCCCACGATGACTCCGCCGATGAATTTCTTGGCTTTGGGTGCGGCATAAGCGGTTCGGCCGGACTTAGCGTATGCGTCACCCGTCTGGAGTAATGGGCGACGGCACCGCCATACCCGTGGTTGACCCGGCGTCGGCGCCGGCGGTCGGGTGGCGTCGCCTCGGCCGCCGGGTGCCAGCGCCCAGCTCCCGCCGTTGCCGCCGGTCGCACCGTGGTGGCCGTCCCGGGACGTCAACGCCGGGTTGTCGTGTCAGCCGGACTGGCCGGGGCTGCCGTTGCCCACGAGGCCGGCGGCGCCCAAGCCGCCGCTGCCGCCGTGGCCGGCGCCTCCCCCGGTACCGCCGCTGTTTTCGTCATAGTTGCTACTGGCGCCGTCGCCACCTGTCCCACCGGCGGTGCCATCGGCGCCGCTGACCCCGGAGCCCTCGACGCCGGCTTCGACGCTGTTGGCGCCAGCGCCGCCGCCGCCGCCGCCGCCCGTTCCACTGCCACCTGTCCCGCCAGTGCCGCCGTTGCCCGTAGCCGCGGGGGTGGTGGCTGTGGCGTCGCCACCGCTGCCGCCGTCGCCAGCCATACCGCTTGCGGAGGCGGCCCCTCCACCGCCGCCGCCGCCACCACCGACGGAGACGGAAGTGTTTTCGAAGTCGGTCGCGCCGCCACCCGCGCCGCCGCCACCCCCACTGCCACCGCTGCCACCAATAGCGCTGGAGGTGTTGTCACCGGCGCCACCACCGCCACCGCCGCCACCTGATCCGGTGGCCCCGATAGCACCCGTCATGACGGCGGTACCACCGGTACCACCGGCACCGCCGTCGCCGCCGGTGCCGCCGGTGCCACCAGTGCCACCAGTGCCGGCGTCACCGCCACTTCCGCCAGCACCGCCGCCACCCGCGCCTCCGCCGTAGGCCTGGTAGAAGTCGGTCGCGGTGGTCGAGGCGCCGCCGCCTGCGCCGCCGTCGCCGCCATTGCCGCCGGTCCCGCCGTCGCCGTCGGTTCCGCCGTCGAGGCCGTCGCCGCCTTGGCCGCCGGCCCCGCCTTGGCCGCCTAAGCCGCCTTGGCCGCCGCGGCTGTAATCGGAGCCATCACCGGTAGATCCGCCGCCGGCCCCGCCTTGGCCGCCTTGGCCGCCTTGGCCGCCGGTGCCGGCGCCGCCGTCGGTGCCGGCGGTGCCGGAGGCGGCCTGGTTGACGCCGGCACCATCGAAGCCACCGGCACCCGCCGCGCCACCGCCACCACCGGCGCCACCGGTGCCGCCCTGGCCGCCTGCACCACCACCACCGCCGCTGGTACCAGCCGGTGCCGAGGGGTCGGTGGCCGCGTCATAGCCGGCCCCGCCCTGACCACCCGTGCCGCCGGTGCCACCCATCCCGCCATCAGCACCGTCACCACCGTGCCCACCGGCACCCACCGCGCCGTCGGTGGAGCCGAGACCCGCCGCACCACCATTGCCGCCGGTCCCGCCGGCCCCACCGGTGAGCCCGGTCCCGCCCGTCACACCCATACCCCCGGTCGTCGCCGGTGGGGTCCGCCAAAGTCCCTGCGCTGCCAGTGGTTCCAGTGCCACCAGTCGACCCGGTCGCCCCAGTGGCGCCGTCACCACCGTGACCGCCCTGCCCACCATCCCCACCCACACCCTGCACACCGGTACCACCCGCAGTGCCCGAGGCGGCCTGGTTGACGCCGGCACCATCGAAGCCACCGGCACCCGCCGCGCCACCGCCACCACCGGCGCCACCGGTGCCGCCCTGGCCGCCTGCACCACCACCACCGCCGCTGGTACCAGCCGGTGCCGAGGGGTCGGTGGCCGCGTCATAGCCGGCCCCGCCCTGACCACCCGTGCCGCCGGTGCCACCCATCCCGCCATCAGCACCGTCACCACCGTGCCCACCGGCACCCACCGCGCCGTCGGTGGAGCCGAGACCCGCCGCACCACCATTGCCGCCGGTCCCGCCGGCCCCACCGGTGAGCCCGGTCCCGCCCGTCACACCCATGCCCCCGGTCGTGCCGGTGGGGTCCGCCAAAGTCCCTGCGCTGCCAGTGGTTCCAGTGCCACCAGTCGACCCGGTCGCCCCAGTGGCGCCGTCACCACCGTGACCGCCCTGCCCACCATCCCCACCCACACCCTGCACACCGGTACCACCCGCAGTGCCCGAGGCGGCCTGGTTAGCGCCGGCACCATCGAAGCCACCGGCACCCGCCGCGCCACCGCCACCACCGGCGCCACCGGTGCCGCCCTGCCGCCGCCACCACCACCGCCGCTGTACCAGCCGGTGCCGCCGGTCGGTGGCCGCGCTCATAGCCGGCCCCGCCCTGACCACCCGTGCCGCCGGTGCCACCCATGCCGCCATCAGCACCGTTACCACCGTGACCGCCGGCACCCACCGCGCCGTCGGTGGAGCCGAGACCCGCCGCACCACCATTGCCGCCGGTCCCGCCGGCCCCACCGGCCTGCCCGACCCCACCGGTGACCCCGGTGCCACCCGGCTCCGCCGGTGGTGTCCGCCGAAGTCCCTGCGCTGCCCGCGGTTCCGGTGCCACCAGTCGTCCCGGTCCCGTCCCGGCCGCGCCGTTACCACCGGCACCGCCCTGACCACCGTCCCCACCCACACCCTGCACACCGGTGCTACCCGCGTGCCCGAGGCGGCCTGGTTGGCGCCGGCACCATCGAAGCCACCGGCACCCGCCGCGCCCCCGCCACCACCGGCACCACCGGTGCCGCCGCCACCGCCTTCGCCGCCCTCACCGCCGCTGGCACCCGCCGTGGTCGCGCTGAACCCGGCACCGCCGGTGCCGCCGGTCCCGCCGGTGCCACCCATGCCGCCATCAGCACCATTACCACCGTGACCGCCGGCACCCACGCTGCCGTCGGTGGAGCCCAGGCCCGCCGCACCACCGTTGCCGCCCGTCCCACCGGACCCCCCGGCCTGCCCGACCCCACCGGTCACCCCCGTGCCACCGCTACCACCGTTGATCGCGGTGGAAGTCCCTGCGCTGCCCGCGGTTCCGGTGCCACCGGTCGTTCCGGTCCCGGTCCCGGCCGCACCATTTCCGCCGGCACCGCCCTGCCCACCGGCCCCACCCACACCCTGCACACCCGTGCTACCGGCAGTGCCCGAGGCGGCCTGGTTGGCGCCAGCACCGTCGAAGCCACCGGCACCCGCAGCACCCCCGGCGCCACCGGCACCACCGGTGCCGCCGCCACCGCCCTGGCCGCCCTGACCGCCGCTCGCACCCGCCGTGGTCGCGCTGAACCCGGCACCGCCGGTGCCGCCGGTCCCGCCGGTGCCACCCATGCCGCCATCAGCACCATTACCACCGTGACCGCCGGCACCCACCGCGCCGTCCGTGGAGCCCAGACCGGCCGCACCACCGTTGCCGCCGGTCCCGCCGGCCCCCCCGGCCTGCCCGACCCCACCGGTGTCCCCGGTGCCACCGCTACCACCATTGATCGCGGTGGAAGTCCCTGCACTGCCCGCGGTTCCGGTGCCACCGGTCGTCCCGGTGCCCGTCCCGGCCGCCCCGTTTCCTCCCGCACCGCCCTGGCCGCCGGCCCCACCAACACCCTGCACACCCGTGCTACCGGCAGTGCCCGAGGCGGCCTGGTTGGCGCCGGCACCGTCGAAGCCGCCGGCACCCGCCGCGCCGCCGCCACCACCGGCACCGCCGGTGCCGCCGCCACCGCCCTGGCCGCCCTGACCGCCGCTCGCACCCGCCGTGGTCGCGCTGAACCCGGCACCGCCGGTGCCGCCGGTCCCGCCGGTGCCACCCATGCCGCCATCAGCACCATTACCACCGTGACCGCCGGCACCCACCGCGCCGTCGGTGGAGCCCAGACCGGCCGCACCACCGTTGCCGCCGGTCCCGCCGGCCCCCCCGGCCTGCCCGACCCCACCGGTGTCCCCCGTGCCACCGCTACCACCATTGATCGCGGTGGAAGTCCCTGCACTGCCCGCGGTTCCGGTGCCACCGGTCGTCCCGGTGCCCGTCCCGGCCGCCCCGTTTCCTCCCGCACCGCCCTGGCCGCCGGCCCCACCAACACCCTGCACACCTGTGTTGCCCGCGGTGCCGGTACTGCCGTTGGCCGCCGTGCCTCCGGTGCCGCCGGCCCCACCGGCCCCACCGGCGCCGCCGCCCCCGCCATGGCCGCCGGTGCCGCCGCCGGCCCCGGCAGTGGTGGCGTTCTCACCGCTACCGCCCTGACCGCCCTCACCGCCGGTGCCGCCCTCACCGCCTGCGCCGCCGTTACCGGCCTCGCCCAGGTAGGCCGCGCTGTTGCCGCCGCTACCACCGGCGCCGCCCGCCAGGCCGATGTCACCGGTGCCCCCGGCGCCGCCATCAGTTGCGCCGGTGGCACCGGTGCTGCCGGTTCCACCGGTGCCGCCCTCACCGCCTTGGCCGCCGATACCGAAGAAGGAGCCGGTCGCGTCCCCGCCGGCACCGCCGGTGCCGGCGGTGCCGCCGTCGAGACCGGTCCCGCCTTCCCCACCGACACCGCCGATGCCGTAGGCAGTGTCGCCGCCGGCACCGCCGTCGGTTCCCTCGAAGCCGGCGCCGCCCGCACCGCCGTTGCCGTCATAGGCGATGCCGCCGGCACCGCCAGCGTCACCGGCCACATCGCTGTTCCAGCCGGCTCCGCCGTCACCGAACAACAGCCCACCCGCACCGCCAGTGGGGTCTGCCGCCGTTCCCGGAGCGCCATCGCCGATCAAGATGCCTTGGCCGCCGAAGTCCTGGTAGACGGTATTGAGCGAATTGTCGACCACTGCACCCAAGGGGCTGTTGATCCAAGCCTGGTCGACCGTGTGGATGGGGTTATAAATCAACGTGTCGTACAGACCAGCAAGAGATGAATCGGCTGCCGAACCCGCCCCCGTCAACGGATCGGCCGACGCAGCCACACCAGCCAGCGGCTCGGTAGGCAACACCAACGCCGAGTCAGCCGAACTCAGGGCAGAACCGCTGGTGCCGGCCACCTCAAGGGCAGGCAAGCTCAGAGTGCTCAGATCCAGACTGGCCAGCGGACCCGCGCCCCCAAAGAGATCAAGACCGGCCAACGGATCGATTACACCGCTCAGGGAACCGCCGATGGCGTTGATGATGGGGTCGATGATCACGTCAAAAGCGTCGGCATGGGCGGGCGGCGCGCTAGCCAACGGAGTCACCCCAAATGCCAGCGCCGCCCCGGCACCCGTACCCCAACCGACCATGCGACGACGGCGCACCTTGGCTTTGCTCGACCGCTGATTGCGCTTGCTGCTGTGCTGACCGGCCATGATCGAACCCCGTCATAGGCGTACATATCTCAGGTGGCGTTAAGGTACTCCAAGTGCAGCGGTAATGGAACACAATTTTGTGACCCGTGATCAGCGGTCGCTCTTTTCTGCCGCGTTCGCACTGCTTCAGCGCCCAACTGCCGCCAGCCGACGTGCGATTCGGGCCGATGCTGACGAGCCTTAAGCTGCCCCGCCGAGTAACATTATGGAAGATTTTTGTAACGGAACCCAACATACGCTAAGGAAAACTTAAGGTTTGCTGCGTTGAGCAACAGCGGCGGTTGCGACGCAGGACGCTGCACGGTCCTTTACCCAGGTTCGCTGTCGACACGCTTCAGGAGCGCCGCACCAACGCGTACATCGGCCAGTTGACGGTGATCTTCCCATCCACGGCGAACTCTGCGCGCTCCGAACAACTTCGGCAAACAATGGCGCAAAGTGCGTGACCACCCAAAGTGCGTGACCATGTCGGCGTGCCGGGCGTGAACACCCACTCGTTCCGCAAGACGGTGGCGGCGCTGATTGATGAGGAGGGCCTGTCGGCACGGGTCGGCGCAGACCACCTCGGACACGCCAAAGTGTCGATGACACAGGACCGCTACATGTCCCGTGGCCGGGTCCACACCGAGGTGGCTGACCTTATGGAGCGCACCATAAAGGACGAATAAATGTCGGATCACAGTCGAGGTCGTCAAGCTACCACCTCTGACGTGGGGCGGGCGGGGCTCGAACCCGCGACCAACGGATTATGAGTCCGCGGCTCTAACCGACTGAGCTACCGCCCCTTGGACGAACGAGCTGTGGAATCAACCTCTCAGAAGTTCAAATCGACACGCGGACACTTCGGGGACGCCGCTACGTTGCTCACCCGCTACGTCGACGAGCCTCTTCACCATCACGCCAGCGCACACGAATCTTTGCACGAGGTCGAGGTTAGCGACTGCACTGACGGCTCCCACAGCCGTGGCACATCGGGGCGGCGATCGAGCAGGTCTGCCACGCCGTCAGGAGCCGTCGCAGAATGAAACCCCTGAGCCCAACATTTGATTGTCGAATTTCGACCGTGCTCGCGTGTGAAACGAGCTGCCGACATATTTAGTCTGTGGCCGATCTTGCGGTTACTGGCGCGGTCCAGATTCTGGCTGTTGGTCCTTTTGGAACGTTTACCTACCTTGTCGATTTTGACAGTGACAAATCTTCGTTTCAAAGCCGAACGTATTGGCGCAGAACGGGATCGGTCGAGTTGTCAATCGTCATACTCTAGGCGGACTGGTCAGCACCGCATCGAAAGTGTAGGGAAAACCCTTATTGATAATTTGCCGACGACGGCACAGGCTGGTTTCAGCTACCGCACTGCCGCTTGTGCCTGTTGTGAGCGAGGAAGGTGCGCTGCAAGACAGCGAGATCGCATGACCAAGGGACGCACAAATGACGGATTCACCGCCGCGCCGCTCGACAAATCCGCAGTCCGGTCGCGGCGGCAACCCGAACGCCGCTACGCAGTGGATCAACCCTCGGGCTCGTCGGCGGAATGCGGGGTTCGGTGACTTTGGCGAACAGCCGACAGAACGGGTAAGAGAGGACGGAAGCCCGCCGAATAACGCCAATGCATTGGCGTGGTCTCAGGACGACGGCGCCGCGTCGGGAGCGCCCGTTTACTACAGCGACGCTAGGGACCCTTATCGACGTCCTGACCCGGGCGGTGAGCAGTATCCCGGCTCGGGTTCATTCGGACACGGAAAGACCGCGACGCGCACACGGTGGTTTCAGTCGGCGCCGACGCTTCTCGCTGTTGGTGGGGTTGTCGCCATCATTGCCGGCGGCGGTAGCCTCGCGTACTCGTTGATGTCCGCGAGCGAAACCGCCCCAAATCCTCCAAAGTCAACAGCGCCTGCGGCGGTACCGCAGCCGGCCGCGGGAATACCGGCGCAGATGCCGGCGGTTCAGACGCCGCCACCGTCGGTCGTTCCGCCGCTGTCTCCGCAGCAGGAACCCGCACCGAACGCCGGCGGTGGACCTGTCGTCCCGGCGCCGGGGAACACTTTCGTACCAGCACCGGTTCCAGGGCCGGCACCGGTGCTCGCACCTGAACCGCTCGTCCCCAACCCGCAGATCGGACCGGCGGGTCCAAGCGGGCCGATTGGTGGGACGGGGCCGGTGACCGGGGCCACCGGCGCCACAGGCCCGGTGACCGGGGCGACTGGTGCAACAGGACCGGTCACCGGCGCCACCGGCCCGGTGACCGGCGCGACCGGTGCCACCGGCGCTACCGGCCCGGTGACCGGGGCGACTGGTGCAACAGGACCGGTGACCGGCGCCACCGGTGCCATCGGCGCAACCGGAGCGACCGGTGCTACCGGGGAGTCGCCACAAGACACTCTGTGCCACCCGAAGAAGCCACCCTGCTAGTTACTCCGAACGGAGAAATCAAGTACCCGCCGCTTTGTTTCGCACCGGGGCATGGAACGCCGAACTGACCGCGGCGACGCCCGATGGCCGGTGACCTATCAGCATGATCCTCACGTGGTTGGTGCTGCCGCTTGTGCTCGGGCTGCTGTGCTTCGGACTTGGCCTGCTCGCCGAGCGCGTCGCCGGATCTGAGCTGCCGGGGGCTGCGCTCATCCCGCTCGGATTCGCTGGAGCGGTCGTCATCGGACAGGCCGTCTGCACGTTCGGCCTCTCCGCCTGGCTGCTCTCGCCGATCCTCGTCGCCTTAGCAGTCGCCGGCTTGGCACTGTCCAAACCGTGGCGGGACAGCTGGCGCCTCTCCCGCTGGGAACTCGCCACCGCAGCGGGGTCCTACGCGGTGTTTGCGGCGCCGGTGGTTTTGTCGGGTCAGGAGACATTCACCGGCTACATCAAGCTCGACGACACCGCGACGTGGATGGCTTTCACCGACTGGGTCACCAGCCACGGCCCGTCGGTGCACGGGCTGGCTCCCTCGAGCTTCGAGGCCACTCTGACCATCAACTTGAACGGCGGCTACCCGTGGGCGGGCTTCACACCACTCGGCGCCCTGCACCAGCTCATCAGCCACGACGTCGCCTGGATAATTCAGCCGTTCATGGCGTCGCTCGCAGCGATGCTGGCCTTGACGATCAGCGCGCTCGTCGAGCCTCTGGTGGCCAACCGCCGTTCTCGCTCGCTCGTCGCATTCATCGCGGCCCAACCGGCGCTCCTCTACGGCTATTACCTTTGGGGCGGCATCAAGGAAATCGAGAGCACGCTGTTGCTGGCCGTGCTCGCGCTGCTCACGACCCGAACGAGGCCGTGGGAGAAGGTGCCGCGCGCGGCGTTGCCGCTCGCGGTGGGTTCTGCGGCGCTGTTCGGGGTGTACGGATTGGGCGGCGCAATCTGGCTGGTGCCGCTATTCGGGATCGCACTGGTGCTCGCGGGTCGGGCGGCAGGTTGGCGTAGGGGAGCAACGGCGATCGCTGCGGCTGCAGTTCTGACGCTGGTGGTTGGGCTACCCGCAGCTGTGCGGGGAGTCGTCGCCCAGATCAACGGTGATCTTTATGCACCGACCGGTTCAGGCATTCCTGGAAACCCGCTCGGAAACCTGGTCCGGCCACTGAACCCGCTGCAGGTAGCGGGCATCTGGACCACTGGTGACTTTCGCGTCGCGCCGAGCCATCTGGTCGTCAACTACGTCCTCGTCGCGATCAGCTTCGCTGCCGCCGGCTACGGGCTGTGGCGCGCTTGGAAACAACGGGAATTGTCCCTGCCCACGTGGCTCGGGTTCGGTTTCGTCGGCGGCGTCGTCGTGATCGTCGCCGGTAGTCCCTGGGTTGACGGCAAGGTCTATGCCACCCTATCGCCGGTAATCCCGGCTACGGCCGCGGCTGGGGCGGCGCTGCTGTTCGCGGGCGGACGTCGCCTCTTGGGGACGCTGCTGATCGGACTCCTCGGCGGGGGTGTCCTCGTTTCAAACCTTCTCGCCTACAACCAGGTGACGCTGGCTCCGCGGGACGAACTCACCGAACTGGCTGCGATCGCTGACCAGATTCGCGGCAAGGGTCCGACGTTGATGACCGACGACCAGATTTATGCCGTCAGGCACTTCCTTCGCGACGCCGACCCAGAAGGAGTCAACCAGCTCCGCCGCCGCCCGATATTAACGCGGGACGGAGGCACAGCCGACAAGCCGCTGATCGGCGGCGTCGACGCCATCGCGCTGCCGAGCGTGCTCTTGTACCGGACAATCGTCATCCGTCGCTCACCGGTAGCGAGTCGGCCGCCGGCCAACTACCAGTTGGTCCGCCGCGGTGAGTACTACGACGTCTGGCAGCGCCCGGCGCACCCGACCGGTGACTTCGGCCGGGTGTTGAAGCACCTGTCGTTCGGCGGGCAGCTCGATCCCGGCGCAGTGCCCCCGTGTGATCAGTTGCTCGCCGCGGTGGCGATGGCGACGGCGCAGGGCCCCGGTACTCAGCTGCTTGCCGCACCCGCCGCGCCGCTGTGGGTGATTTCGTTGCTGCAGACGGATCATCCGGGGAGTTGGCGAACAGGCAATTATCTGATTCCGGGCAACGATGCGGGACAGGTGCGATCAGCGTTCGAGGTCAACCGTCCCGGCGACTACGAGATATGGCTCGGCGGTTCGGTACGCGCAGGAGTGGCGACCGTGGTGGACGACCGCTCAGTCGGCTACGTCCGTCACCATCTCGTGAGTGGCATCGGTTACACGCGTCTCGGTGAGGCCGAGCTGGCAGCGGGCCGGCACACGCTGCGGCTCTCGTTCAGCGGCGCCGACCTTCGTCCGGGCAGTTGGCGCTCGGCCACGCTCGACTTCCCGATCGGGCCGGTAGTCGTCGCACCAGCGCCTAGCGCCGCCAGTCTGACATCGGTTGCGCCTGCCCATGCCGCATCGCTTTGTGGCAAGCGCTGGGACTGGATCGAGGTCGTCGCGCCCGGGGGTTGACCCGAAGTCTCAGTAGCCGTAGCTACCGCCGCTGACCCGGTTCGCGAGAGCTCCGCCGCTGATTGACCAACAGTTGTCAGTGCCACAAGCCGTGCTACAGGTTTACGCCCCCAGCCGCCCCTGGTCCGGGACGCTGGTCGCCACGGCCGAATACGCCCGGGCGAGCTCCTCGACGATCTGCTCAGTCAAGGTGTGCGCGGCCGAGTGTTTGTCGAGGATGGCGACGATCGCCCCGAACAACGATTCTGCGGCATCGTGCTGCGATTGCTTTGCTGTCATGGCTTTGCGGGTACCGCCTCTCGCTGTTCATCGCCCGTGGAGCATCGGCAAATATGCTTGCACGCCGGGCGACGGCGCGCCCGCTCCTCAGGTGAACAGTGTCTGACCATCCGAGCCGATGCTGTACCGCCGGAGGCCGTCTACCTGCGGAGCGTCGCCGCCCAAGGCGACGGCGACCTTGTTGCTGGCATTTCGCATCACGTCGAACGTCAATTCGACGGCCTCGCTTTGGGAGAAGTGCGTGCGCACGCCGTCGATCACGTCTGCGGCGAGCCGTGACGGCGACCAGATCAGCGCGTCGACGAATCTCAGCGCCGCTTTGTGGCGCTCCGTCAGTTCCGGCGACGTCTCGAAGTGCTCGAGGTCGTCGTAAAGCGCCTCCGACCCGCCAGCGTCCAGCGCCGAGCTCTCGCGCAGCGACTTACATTGCCGGCAGTTGTGCTGAATCGCCCCGTAGAGCCGCACCAACTCAGTCGTCAGCGCATCGAGCTCGAATTCCCTTGCGACGGTTGGCACGAAGCGATTGAACACAGCGTCAGCCGGATCGGTGTTGCGGTCCCAGGCAGTTGGCCGCTCCGGCCATCCGACACCCAATGCCTTGAGCCCAGCACTAACTCGCGGAACAAAGTCGGCGATATACATCTGCGTGACGACATCGAAAGCGGTTCTGCCTAACGCGGCGATCAGTAACTTTCGATCATCGTTATCGATCGCCGAGACGCCGGTGCTGAACTGCTCGGCGAAGTCGGCGACGACGGCTTCGGTGTCGGACTCCACATCCCGCACCGCAACCGGAGCCGGCAGCGGCGGCAGCGACAACGCCAGACCGCAGACCCGCCGCACCAGGCCGGTCAACCGCCCGTCTGCCGGCGACACTGCGACCAGCCGGGTCAGCTCGTCGTACAGCACCATCGAATTATCGTCTCTGTGATTTGCGTAGGAGTCACTTCACCTGCCCAAAAAGGCGGCTATTGAGTAACGCTATGCCAAGTCCGGCACCCCAAACATCGGCAATTTTCCCTATGCCTAGAACGGATCGGCGTACCGCCGCGGCTCGGTGTCAGAGGGCGGGTACCGGCGTGTGCCCGGCGGCGGCAATGTCGTGGTCGGTGTGTATCGATAGGTTTCCGGAATGTTCGACGGGCGCTCGGGAAGACCTTCGGAGAAGTCGGCATCCCAAAGAATCGTCTCCGGATCACCCTTGTGCGCCGAGTAGGTGGCTGCACCACCTTCCTCGAGATCAAGGCGATAGTAGTAGCGCACCGCCTCATCGAGGGACAGCCACGGACCCGGATCAATCAGTGATTCCCTGGTGTCGCGCGCTAACCCGCAGGTGATAGCATCCGGCGGAGACGTGTAGACCAGGTAAATCATCGGTCCCTCGGACCAGGCGTGGGAGACTAAGAAAGGAGCGCTACCTAAGCCGTTTTCCTCGTCGATGAATCGCAACAATTCTGCAGAACCCGTGCTGCGAAGGCGCTTTGCTCGTCGTTGGTCTCAGTTGATGGGCACATTTTTGCTTACCCATGGCGGAGCCATCGTCCACCCTGGTCCCACTTTCACGACGCCACTGCCGCCCTTGAGCGGGAACATCGTGATAACTCCCTTCTGCCCAGCCGTCCGGCACGCCAATGCGCCCCTCAGCTGCGTATCAACCACTATCCGAATCGTCAGACCCTCACCTGCATCTTTGCAGCTATCTCCGAAGAACCCGTGCGTACAGTGGGTGCGTTTGATGGGAATCTCGTAAACCAATTCTCCCGGCCTCTTGGTCTTCGGCCGACTATGCGAAATCAGGTCCGTGAAGACATTGGGATTCGTTATGTTGTGCTTCCAAAAAATTTTATCCCACCCGAAGCCTTTGTTGCCATCGTAGTAACCGCGCCGAAGTACAACCTTGTTGCCGTCGAGGTCCGTCGCTGTGGCGATCACCTCGTTCACCGGGTACGGCGTATCGGGTCCGGAACCCGGAGCGTGCGGTGTTGGGGTCGGCTCGAGTTTCCAATGGTGCTCGACAGTCTGCACTTTCCGCTTCGTCGACTCCTTTGAACTTGGGCCGAAGGCGGTACCGCTGACACCGGACATGGCGTTGGATACCTTCGCCGCAACCTGTTGATCAAGATTGACCAACTCAGTTGAGCGCTGCCAGATTTTCCCGGCGAACGCTTCAGCTTCCGCGTGTCGAGCGGCTTGAAAAGCCGGCGACCCGCCGACGTAGCGGTCGGCGACCGATAGGTCTTCCCCGACATCGAAGGCGGCTGCGCGAGCGTCGGCAACGGCATAGCGCAGACGTGACCGCGCTGCGGAAAGGTCCGAAGCTCCGGCGCGAGCTACCTTCGCCGCTTCCTGCAACTGGTCGATCACAGCACTGGTGGTTCTCAGGTCCGCATGAGTCGCCGAGCGCAACTCGTCGGCGGTCAAGCCTTGCCAGTCAACCGACAGCGACTCCTGCCACATTTTGCTGGCTACTCCGTAGGACTGCCCGGCCACGGACTCCCAATGGTCGGCCCCGTTGGTGAGGTGCTCGACTGGCCACTCGACCAATGTCGAGAGGCCGGGCGAAGATCCGAACGTCGCCATCGCTACCCGTCGACCACACCGGCCAGTTCGTCAGCCGAAAAGGCTTCGTTGCCGAGGAAGTCGACACAGGCGTCGACAACTGTGGCTGCCCGACTCTGTACTTGCGCAGCCAGAGCTTGTCTGAAAGCCGCGGTAGCTGCGTGAGCAGCAATGACCGCAGCGGCGCTCGCTTGACCGGTCAACTCCAGCTCCGCGGGCGCCCACGTAGCGTTCAGTTCACCGACCATCGTGCCCCACCCACTGGCCATCGTTCGCACCGCAGCGGTATCGACGCGCAGTTCGTCAGGCATGGCCGAAGGGTAATCAGAACCCGCGGTGGTGTCAGTTCACCCGGAAGCGATTGCGCAGTTTGAAAAGCATCGGCTCAAACCCGTCAATAGCCACCGTTACTGCGCCTGGCTCACCGACGACATGTGAAAGTCCGGTATCCGCAGCGACGGCATCGCCGCCCGCGTCGCCCAGTCACCCCACTCTCGCGGCAGGGTCACCTCGCTGACACCGGCCTCGGTCGCACGCCGCAGCAAACCCAGCGGGCTTTCGTTGAACCGAAAGTTATTGACCGCAGCCGTGACTGCGCCGTCCTCCACCAGGTACACCCCGTCGCGGGTCAGCCCGGTGAGCAGCAGCGTCGTCGGGTCGACCTCACGGATGTACCACAGCGTCGTCAACAACAGCCCGCGTTCGGTGCCGGCAATCAGCTCATCCAAACCCGCTGTGCCACCGGTCATCAGCACATTGTCTGCGGCCACCGCCACCGGCGCATCGAATTCCGCTGCAGCAGCACGCGGGTAGGCCAGCGCGTTGATCGTGCCGTCGCGAATCCAATCCACCCGGCCGATGTCCATCCCGTTGTCGAACACCGACGCCGTCTCCGACGAACTGCTGGCCGCCACGAACGGCGACGACTCCAGTCCCGCCGCGAACGGGTCCGAGTACAGCGTCAGCGGCAGATCGGTGAGCCGCTCCCCTACCCGGGTGCCGCCGTCGGGCGCCGACAGCGCGGTGCGGCCCTCCTGCGCGCCGCGGCCAGCCATCGTCCACCCCAGATAGATCATCATGTCGGCCACCGTTGATGGCGGCATGATTGTCTCGTAGCGTCCGGCCGGCAGCTCCACCGTCCGCTGTGCCCAGCTTAGCCGCGTCGACAGCTGCTCGAGCAGCGAATCTACTGGCACGGCAACAAAGTTCGGTGTGCCCGCCCCAGCCCACGCGCTGGCCCCGTTGCGTTTGGCGTTGATCTCGACCGTCCCGGTCGGCTGAGTGTAGCGTCGCCGCAGCCCCGTCGACGACGCCAAAAACGTCGTTTCCAACCGGTGATACGCAAAGCCGTACAACTGGTCAGCACGCTGGAAGCCGCGGCTCAGCGAGCCGGCCACATCACCGAACACTTCGGCTCCCGTGACCGGCACCGGCGCATCCCAATCGTCGGGCGCACCGGCACCGCTCAACAGCGGCGCGGCATCCCGCGCTTCGGGAGCCGCACGTGCCGCCTCCGCAGATGCAGCCACCAGATCGGGAAGCACGCCGGGGTCCACTTCGGCCGACCGCAGCGAGGCGACGCACACGGTGTCGCCTTTATGCACAACGGAGATCACCGTGGTGGTGCGGCTGACCGACTGCCCGTTGGTGGTCATCGTGTTGTTGGCCCAGCGCAGCGAAGCTTCCGACCGGTCGGTGATCAGCACGATCGTCTCGTCGGCGCCGGCCGACCGTGCAGCGCCCAGTGCCAGTTCGGCAGCCTGCTGCGCGCCGATCACCGGCCACCCTCGGTGCGGGTGTTGAGCACGTTGACACCGCGGAACAACGCCGACGGGCAGCCGTGGCTGACCGGCGCGACCTGGCCGGGCTGGGCTTTACCGCAATTGAACGCACCACCGAGCCGCCACGTCGACGCTCCGCCGACGGCTTCCATCGAATTCCAGAAGTCGGTGGTGGTCGCCTGATATGCGACGTCGCGCAGCTGACCGTCCAGCCGACCGTTGCTGATCTTGAAGAACCGCTGTCCGGTGAACTGAAAGTTGTACCGCTGCATGTCGATCGACCACGACTTGTCGCCGACGACGTAGATGCCGTCCTTGACGCGGGCGATGAGGTCGTCGGTGCTCACGTCCTCCGGGCTGGGCTGCAGCGAGACGTTGGCCATCCGCTGAATCGGCACGTGGTGCGGCGAGTCGGCGTATGAACAGCCGTTGGAGCGCGGCTGTCCGAGCCGCGGCGCGAACACCCGGTCGAGCTGATAGCCGACGAACAGCCCGTCGCGCACCAGATCCCAGCTTTGCGCGGCCACCCCCTCGTCGTCGTAACCGACGCTGGCCAAACCGAAGTCGACGGTACGGTCGGCGGTCACGTTCATCACCGGCGAACCGTAGCGCAACGTGCCCAACTTATCGGGCGTGGCGAAAGACGTTCCAGCGTAGGCAGCTTCGTATCCGATCGCGCGGTCGTATTCGGTGGCGTGACCGATCGACTCGTGAATGGTCAACCACAAGTTGGTCGGGTCGATCACCAGATCCGTCGGACCGGCGGCCACGCTGGGTGACTTTACTTTTTCGCCCAACAGGGCCGGCAGCTGCCCGAGTTCGTCGGACCAGTTCCACACCTCGTCACCGGCCAACGCTTCCCAGCCGCGGCCCATCGGCGGCGCCAGCGTGCGCATCGAGTCGAATCCGCCCCCATCGGCGATCAGCGTCACCGCCTCCTGACGCGACAACAGCCGCACCCGCTGCTGGGTGATCGACGATCCGAAAGTGTCGGCGTAGAACGTCTGTTCCTTGACCGCGATCAGTCCGGCCGACACGTGGTCGACGCCGTCGGACGCCAGCAACCGGCCCGAGTAGTCCTCGAGCACGGCGATCTTCTCCGCGCTGGGCACATCGAACGGGTCGATGCCGTAGTTCGACACCCAGGTGGCGTCGGCGTACACCGGTTCGGCCGCCAGCTCCACCCGCTCACCGTTCAGCTGCTGCAAAGCCGCGGCCACCTGCACCGCCCGGCGCGCGGTGTCGGCGGCCACCTCGGTGGACAGCTCGGCGTGCGACGCGAAACCCCACGTGCCGTCCACGATCACCCGCACCGCGAACCCGAGCTCGCGGTCGACGACAGACGTTTGCAGCTCACCGTCGCGCAACTGGATGGTTTCGGTGGTGACTCGGTGAACCCGCAGGTCGGCGTGGCTCGCGCCGGCCGCGGTGGCCGCCGACAGCGCAGCGTCGGCCAATTCGTGGCGCGGCAGGTTGAGGAAGTCCGAATCGATCCCCCGGTTCGGTGTCACCACACCACCGTATCGACCGGCTTTAATATCCACATGTCGAGCCGTCGAACCACCGCGCTGGCCTACGCGCTGTTGACCCCCAGCCTGTTCGGGGTGGTGGTGTTCCTGCTGCTGCCGATCCTGGTGGTGCTGTGGCTGAGCCTGCATCGCTGGGACCTGCTCGGGCCGATCCAATATGTCGGACTGACCAATTGGCGCTCGGTGCTGACCGATGCGACGTTCGGCAACTCCCTTGCCGTCACGCTGGTGTTCGTGGCGCTCGTGGTGCCGGTGCAGACGGTGCTCGGCCTGGCTGTGGGCGCCATGCTGGCACGGGAGCTGCCGGGCAGCGGGGTGTTCCGCACGCTGTACGTGCTGCCGTGGGTCTGCGCACCACTGGCGATTGCGGTGCTGTGGCGCTGGATCCTGGCACCCACCGACGGCGCGGTCAGCACGGCACTCGGCCATCAGGTCGACTGGCTCTCCGACCCGGGGCTGGCCCTGCCGGTGGTGTCGGCGGTCGTGGTGTGGACCAACGTCGGCTACGTCGCACTGTTCTTCCTCGCCGGCATTCTGGCGATTCCTTCCGACATCCACGCGGCAGCCCGCACCGATGGAGCGAGCGGTTGGCAGCGGTTCTGGCGAATCACCCTGCCGATGCTGCGGCCGACGACGTTTTTCGTGCTGGTCACCGGAATTGTCAGCGCAGCTCAGGTTTTCGATACCGTCTATGCGCTGACCGGCGGCGGACCCGCCGGGCGGACGGATTTGGTGGCGCATCGGATCTACGTCGAGGCGTTCGGGTCGGCGGCGATCGGGCGGGCCGCAGTGATGGCGGTGGTGTTATTCGCCGTCCTGGTCGGTGTGACGCTCGTGCAACATCTGTTTTTCCGCCGACGGATCAGCTATGACCTCACCTAGAGCCCGTTCGGCGACGATGCGGACCGGCACGGTCCGAGGAGGAGCCGGACCATCGAGCCTTCCGGTATACATCGGCCTTCTCGTCGGTGCGGTGCTGACGTTGGCGCCGTTTGCGCTCGGGTTGCTGACGTCGGTCACCTCGGCTCAGCAGTTCGCTACGGGCACCCCGTTGGCGTTGCCGCGGCCGTTCACAGTCGCCAATTACACGGGGTTGGGCGGTGCGGGTTTCGGCCGCGCGCTAGCCGTGACCGCGTTGATGACGGCGGTGATCCTGCTGGGACAGTTGACGTTTTCGGTGCTGGCCGCGTACGCGTTTGCGCGGCTGCACTTCCCGGGCCGCGATGCGCTGTTCTGGGTGTACATCGCAACGTTGATGGTGCCCGGCACCGTCACGATCGTGCCGCTGTACCTGATGATGGCGCAGCTGGGACTGCGGAACACTTTCTGGGCGCTGGTGGTGCCGTTCCTCTTCGGCTCGCCGTACGCGATCTTCCTGCTGCGCGAGCACTTTCGGTCGATACCCAACGATCTGTTGAATGCCGCCCGCCTCGACGGCGCCCATACGCTGGACACCATCGTGCATGTGGTGGTGCCGTCGAGCAGGCCGGTGCTGGTGACGCTGATGCTGATCACGGTGGTCTCGCAGTGGAACAACTTCATGTGGCCGCTGGTGATCACCAGCGGGTCCAAGTGGCGAGTGCTGACCGTGGCCACAGCTGCGCTGCAGTCGCGATACAGCGCGCAATGGACTCTCGTGATGGCCGCGACGACAGTGGCTATCGTGCCGCTCGTCATCCTGTTCGTGGCGTTTCAGCGGCACATCGTCGCCTCGATCGTGGTGACGGGGCTCAAATGACGCGGCGGCGCGGTCGCGAGACAGCAGCCATGGCTGTGATCTGCGCCGGAGCACGACCCTCACCGCTGCCTCGGCGCAGGAGGAGCGCCACGTGACCCGTCCGCGCATCTCCACGCTGGCACTGCTGGCGTTAATGCTTACCGTGGCGCTGCTGGCGGCCTGCGCGATCGCCTTGGACCGGGCAGCCGCGCCGCGCGGCGGTCACACCGTCATCAACGTTCGGCTCTGGGATGAACAGGTCGCGGCGGCTTACCGCGAATCGTTCGCGGCGTTCAACCGCGCACATCCCGACATCGAGGTGCGCACCGACGTCGTCGCGTATGCCACCTACTTCGACACGCTGCGCACCGACGTCGCCGGTGGCAGTGCCGACGACATCTTCTGGCTGCCCAATGCCTATCTCGCCGCGTATGCCGACAGCGGTCGGCTGTTGAAGATCGAGGCTGATCCGGATTGGGAGCCGTCAGTGGTCGAGCTCTACACCCGTGGCGGCACGCTATGGGGAGTGCCGCAGCTGACCGACGGCAATATCAGCGTGTACTACAACGCCGATCTGCTCGCCGCGGCCGGCGTCGACCCAGCCACTTTGGCGACGCTGCGGTGGAGCCCGGACGGTGACGACACGCTGCGACCATTGCTCGCCCGGCTCACCGAAGACGTCGACGGACGTACCGCCGGCACACCGGGTTTCGACCCGAGACGCGTCCGGCAGTGGGGGTACAACGCCGCGAACGACTCGCAGAGCATCTACCTGGACTTCATCGGGTCGGCAGGTGGGGTGTTCCAACGCGGCGACCAGTTTGCCTTCGACAATCCCGCCGCCATCGCGGCGTTTCGCTATGTGATCGGCTTGATCAACGACGATCACGTCGCCCCGCCCGCTTCGGAAACCAACACCATCGGCGACTTTGCCCGCAACCAGTTCCTGGCCGGCCGGATGGCGTTGTTTCAGTCCGGCACCTACAACTTGGCGCCGGTGGCCGACGGGGCGCGGTTCCACTGGGGTGTCGCAATGTTGGCCGCCGGGCCGAAAGGCCGGGCCACCGTCACCAACGGCATCGCCGCGGTTGGTAATGCGGCATCACCGCATCCCGAAGCGGTGCGACAGGTGCTGGCCTGGCTGGGCAGCAGACAGGGCGACGAATACATCGGCCGGCACGGCAGTGCCATTCCTGCTGTGCGGTCGGCTCAACAGGTGTACTTCGACTACTGGGCCGGCAAGGGCGTCGACGTCTCCGCGTTCTTCGCCGCAGTCGATGGGCCGCACATCCCTGTTCCCGGCGGCGCCGGTTTCCCGGCCGGCGATCAGGCGCTCAGGCCGTACTTCGACGAGATGTTCGCCGGCCGCACCGACATTGCTGCGACGCTGAAGCGCGCGCAAGCGGCCGCGAATGCGGCTGCCGGGCGTTAATCCCAGGGCGCCTTCTGCGACTACACGCTCCACATCAACTCTGCGGCCAGGGCAGCCGCGCACACGGTCGAGGCGATCGACAGCGCGATCCAGTCAGCGCGCTTCGGCCGCGTCGGCGCGGCGGAGATCTGGCCGGCGCCGCCGCGGGCGGTGATCGCGTCGCCCATCTCGTCGGCGCGGCGCAGCGTCACGGTGATAGCGGTGGCCATCAAATCGATCAATTCCAACGCCCAGCGACGCCGACGAGCCCGACGGGTCCGCGGAATCTGCTTGGGCCGCAACCGACGCGACGCGTACAGCACCCGGAACTCGTCGATCAGCATCGGAAACGCCCGCAGAGCCAGGGCCAGCGCGACCGCCCACTCGTCGACCGGGATTCGCAGCGCCCGCAGCGGTCGCCCCAACGTGGCCACAGCGGGCGCGATTTCAGCGACGTTGGTGGTCCACGACACCATGGCCCCGAGGCCGAGCAAGACGATCGACAGCGCGGTGACCCGCAGGAAGTTCAGCAGCCCGCCGAGCGCCAGCGCGACCCCGTCGACATGCACGGTCGGATCGCCACCGCCCATCGTCGCGGTGATGCCGCCGATGGCGAGCACCACCCACAGCCACCGCGGTATCGACGGCATCGCGCCGCGCGGGATATGCGCCAACCGTGCCGCAGTCAACACGAGCGCCGCGATCAGCCCGATCGCCACCCACCCGGGATAGAACGTCATCAGCACCGAAATGCCCACTACCACAACCAGCTTGGTCCCGGCCCACAGGTCGTGGACGGGCGATTGCACCGGCACCGGGCGCAGCAGCACCGCCGGCCGGCTGGGACGGCGGGTGGCTTGGCGGGCGGCTTGGCGGGCGGGCGCGGTCACGACATGCCTCCCGCTGTCGCCGTCACCGTCTCCAGCACCCCGTTGCGCAGGTGCAGGGTCCGCGGACACAACTGCTCGAGCCCGGTGAAGTCGTGCGAGATGACGACGACAGTCAACTCCCGCTCGCGGCGCAGATCCTCGAGCAGCCGCAGCAGACCACGCTGGCTGGCCGCGTCCAGCCCGGCCAGCGGCTCGTCGAGAATCAACGCCCGAGGTGACCGCGCGAGCAGACCGGCCAGCACCAGCCGCCGCATCTGGCCACCGCTGAGCTGGTCGATGCGCCGTTGCGCCAGCGACGCGTCCAGGCCGACGACCGCTAGCGCTGCCGCGACCCGATCCTCGTCGTCGCGCGAAAACCCGGCTGCCGAAGCGACTTCGGAGTCCACCCGGCTGCGCATCAACTGCAGCCGCGCCGCCTGGAAACACAGTCCCACCGCCCCGACCTGCTCATGGGTGGGCTGCCCGTCCAGCAGACAGGCGCCGCTGGTCGGGACAGTGAGCCCGGCCATGATCCAGGCCAGCGTCGACTTGCCGGAACCGTTGCCGCCGTGAATGAGAAGCCCGTCGCCCTGGTGGACCACGAAGCTGACGTCCTGCAGCGCCGTTTTGGACCAGGGGGTGTCGACGCCGTAATCGTGGCCGACGCCGACGAGTTCGAGCACCGGCACGTTGCCCTCGTCGCCCAGCGGGACACCGGTCGACGGCGCGAGGGTGGTCTCGACCATTTCGGTGTTGTCCGGAGAGTCGCTGAGGTTGATCGTGCGGTCGGCTGCGCGGGCCTCGTCGTTGTAGTGGGTGATGTGCAGCAGCGCCGTGCGGTGCCGCTGGCTCAGGCCGGACATGATGCCCAGCAACGCTTCTCGGCCCTGCTGGTCGACCATGCTGGTGACCTCGTCGGCTATCAGCAGCGCCGGATCGCGCGCCAGCGCTGCCGCCATCGCCAGGCGCTGCAACTCGCCGCCGGACAAGCTGCCCGTCTCACGTTCGCCGTAACCGTCCAGACCGACCTCGGCGAGCAGCCGGTCGACGTCGATGCTGGTGCCGGGCGGCAAGCCCCACACCACGTCGTCGGCCACCCGGGTGCCCAGCACTTGGCTTTCCGGGTGTTGCAGGACGACCGCGGTGCCGCCCTGCCGGCCCAGTCCGACCGCGCCGGGTCGTTCGATGGTGCCCGAGGTGGGTTGCCGGCCGGCCAGCACCAGCATCAGCGTCGTCTTGCCCGACCCGTTGGCGCCAGTGATGGCGATGTGCTCGCCCACTTCGACGGTCAAGTCGATCGGCCGCAGTGCGTCCTGGCCGGTGTTCGGGTAGCGGAACCGCACCTGGTTCAACCGCGCCGGCACCGGCCCCGCGGGTGCGCCGTCGGTGACGGCGTCGAGCTTGTGCACGTCGGGGATGCCGCTCATCCGCTCCAGCACCCGCGACAGCGCCCACCAGCCGATCAGCCCGACAACGAGCACCGAGAACACCGAGTTGGCGAAGAACAACCACGGCCAGTAGTGCAGCCCGACCGCGAAGTAGTGCTTCAGGATGCGGGCGGCGGTTTCCAGCCGGACCTTCGCCAGCGCCTCGGCCAGGCCGTTGACGTTGGCGGTGATGGCTCCGAAAAGCAGGTGGCGCAGCCGCGCGAGCACAACCAGCGCGCCCACCGTGAAGGCGCCGAACACCGCGCCCGCGATCAGCGAGGTGACGATCACCGTGGGTGTGCCGCGACGTCGGCGTTTGACGATGCCGGTCAGCCCGCCGACGTAAGCGCTGTTGACCACCGTCATCAGCCCGCCCAAGCCGGCGATCAGAAAGGCAATCAACCCCGCGGCGACCGTCGCGGTGATCAGCACACGAAGCCGGTACCGGTAGGACAGCAGACCCATCGGCACCGTCCCGAGCAGCGACAGCGCACCCGCGAAGGGCACCACGACCGCGATGATTCCCAGCGCCGCGCACAGCGCCGCCATGACAGACGCCTGAGCCAGTTCGGCGGGTTGCAGCGACCGATCCTTCTTGTCCGGCGGGCTCGCCGAACCGGATGCGGTCATTTCATTGATTCTGCCAGTCGTCGGGACGACTGCAGGCTCGCACCGCCCGCATGTCAATGTGAACGGCAAATCTAATTAGCAAATCTATGCAATAATCCGAGCATGACGACATCGACCGCAGGCATCGACGCTGCCGGCACAGACGCCGGTTCAGGGCCGCCCCGGCTGGGTGAGGACTTGCTGAGTGTGGTCGCGCGGCTCAACCGGATGGCGACGCAGCGAATCCAGATGCCCTTGCCGGCCGCGCAGGCCCGGTTGTTGTCGACGGTCGAAAGCTACGGCGAGGCACGGATTTGCGACCTCGCCGCCGTCGACCACTGCTCGCAGCCGACCATGACCACCCAGGTGCGCCGACTCGAGGAAGCCGGCCTGGTGACCCGCACGGTCGACCCCGGCGACGCCCGCGCCGTCCGGATCCGCATCACACCGGAAGGCGTCCACGTCCTCGGCCAGGTGCGTTCCGATCGCGCCGCGGCGATAGAGCCGCAATTGGACCGGCTGGAACCCGCCGATCGCGAGGTGCTGGCGGGCGCCGTCACGGTGCTGTGCCGCCTGCTCGACGACTCCGCTCCGCCGCCGCGGCAGACTCTCGCCAATCGAACAAGCTGAGAGCAGCCGCACCGGAGCAGTCAGGTAGATATCCTCGACGGCGGGTAACTATCCCGGGATCGGCCCTCGACTCCAGGGTGCTCGAGGTTCTCGAGGTTGGGAAAGGCGGCGGCCATGGTGAACGGGCCAAGCGCCTTTCCGTTGACGGTGTGGGTGGGCTCGAACCGCTACACCTTCTCCCCCGGCCGTGACTTCACCGTCGGCCGCGACGATCGCGCTGACGTTCCGCTCGAAGACCCCGAACACAACCAGGGCACTTCACGCTTTCATCTGCTGCTGAGGTTCGATGGCGCTCACTGGGTGGCGATCGACACCAGCCGGAACGGGACGTTCATCGGCGACGAGCGGATCTCGCGAGCACCTCTGCGCGACGGGCTGACGATCACACTCGCCGATCCACGCCGCGGGCCGCGGCTGCTGTTCCGGGTCGCCGCACCGCAGCCACCCGCGCGACCGCCGAGCCGGCGCAACTGGCGCCGGGCGCGCCCCGGACAGCGGGTGTTTCAGGTCCCGGTTCCTCAGCCGCAGCACCCGCCGCCAGTGCGGCCCGGCCCGCCGCAGCACCCGCCGCCGGTGCGGCCCGGCCCGCCGGTGCGGCCGCCGTCGGAGCGGCCGACCGGTCCCGTCCCGATAGCGCCGCCGCACACCACGCAGCGAACCGAGCCGATCGCCGACGCCACGCCGTTGCGCCCGCAATCGTCTGCGGCGCCGTCGCAAGCACCGACCGGACCCATCCCGATCCCGCACCCGAGCGAACTCGCCGCGCCGCCAACGCGACCCATCCCCACACCCCCGGTGCAGCCGCCGGCACCTCCGGTGCATCCGCCGGCAACCCCGGTCCGACCAGCAGTGCCGCCGCCGCCGCGGACCGAGCAACTAGCGCCGCCGCGACCGGCTCCCCCGCCGCAGCGTCCCGAGCCGGCAGCGCCGGCACCGGCGCCGCAGCCATCCGGCGCTAAAGGCCTGCGGGTCTGGCAGCTCAACGTCGCGGTCGGCGGGCGGCAAGTACTCGCCGACGTGTCGTTCACCGCGCGGGCAGGCTCGTTGACCGCCATCGTCGGACCGGCCGGGTCCGGCAAGACGTCGCTGATCAATACCCTCGCCGGGGTCAACCGGCCCGGCTCGGGCCAGGTAGTGCTGGACGGCCACGAGGTTGGCGCCGGTACACAGGTCGGAATCGTGCCGCACCACGATGTGGTGCATTGGCAACTCACCGTCGAACAAGCCGTGCGGTACGCCGCCGAGCTGCGGTTGCCAGGCGCTTCCTCCGAGGAGCGCCGACATGTGGTGCATCAGGTGCTGTCGGAGCTTGAACTGAGTTCGCGGCGCACCCTTCAAATCGGCAGCTTGTCCCGCGACGACCGCAAACGAGCGTCGATCGCCGCCGAACTGGTGACCGGGCCGTCGCTGCTGGTGCTCGACGAGCCGACCGCCGGCCTGGATCCGGTGCACGCATACCACGCGATCGCGATGCTGCGCCGGCTCGCCGACGCCGGCCGCGCCGTCGTCGTGGCCACCACCTCGCCGGCGAACCTGCACCTGTGCGATCAGGTGCTGGTGCTCACCGCCCACGGCACTCTCGCCTACGCCGGGCCGCCTGCGCAGCTGCAAGCGTCGCTGGGCACCGCCGACTGGTCAGAGATCTTCGGTCGGCTGACCACCGACCCGGAAGTCGCTCATCAAACGTTCGCCAGGAAGGTGGCTGTGCCGCAGCCGACTGGTCCGGTCGAGCCCGCCACGGCGGCACCGCGTGCGCCCGTGCACCGGCAAATCGCCGTCGCGGCGCGACGACAAGCCTGGTTGCTCGTCGGCGATCAGCGCTACTTCATTTTTCTGACTTTGCTGCCGATCTTGTTCGGCGCGTTGGCGTTGACGGTGCCCGGCCACACCGGGTTCGGCAAGAGCGACCTGTTCGGCGACGGCCCCGACGAAGCCGTCGAGCTGTTGGCATTGTTGACCATGGCCGCGGTAATCATGGGCACCGCGTCGACGATCCGCGACCTGGCCGGTGAACGCGGCATCTTCGCGCGCGAACGGTCGCTGGGGCTGTCGGCGTCGGCATATGTGACGGCCAAGGTTTTGGTGTACAGCGCGGTCGCGATCGTGCAGACCGCCGTCGTCACCACCGCCGCGGTGGTCGGCAAGGGAGCGCCGACGAATACCGCCCTGCTGCTTGGTGATCCGGTGGCCGAGTTGTATGTCGCTGTGGCGCTGACCGGCATCGTGTCGGCGATCCTGACGCTGGCGCTGGCGTCGCTGGCCAGGCATTCCGAGCAGCTGCTGCTCATCGCGGTTCTGGTGATTCTGCTGTCGCTGGTGTTCTGCGGCGCGATGTTCCCGTTGGCCGGGAATTACGGATTAAACGTGTTCTCCTGGTTCGTCCCGGCCCGGTGGGGATTCGCCGCCTCGGCCGGCACCGTCGATCTCAGCAGCGTCGACGCGCTGGCACCGCATGACCCGCTGTGGAGCCACTCGACCGGCCGCTGGCTGTCAGACCTGGCGATCCTCGTCGTCTTCGCCGCGGCGGCCATCGCCTTGCTGCGCTGGCGGCTGCGCGAGCCCGCCACCGACACGAACTCCGTCACAACCGAACGAAAGGCCCGGGCATGACCACCACCGCCGATCACTTGTGCATTGCGCTGGACGGACGCTGGCGTGACGCGAAGAACCGGATGCGAAACGCATTGGCGCAGGAGGTGTTTCGACCGCACTACACGCCGAACACCTTGATCGCCCGGACCAAAGTCGCCGAGCAGTTGGCCATCATGGCGGCCGACGGCGCCGCCGACGACCTCTTCAGGAAAGAGCACGGCGGCACCGGGGACCTCGGCGCGGCGATCAGCAACATAGAAATGCTGGCGATGTCGGACCTGTCGCTGATGGTCAAGGCGGGCGTGCAGTGGGGCCTGTTCGGCGGAGCCATCGAAAACCTCGGCACCGAACGCCACCACCAAGCCTATGTGCCGAAGATCATCAACCTCGAACTGCGCGGCTGCTTCGCCATGACGGAGACCGGACACGGCAGCGACGTGCAGCGGCTGGAGACGACGGCCACCTACGATGCGGACACCCAGGAGTTCGTCATCCACTCCGCAACCCCGACGGCGCGCAAGGACTACATCGGTGGGGCGGCTGAAACCGCTACCGTCGCAGCGGTCTTCGCGCAGCTCATCACCACGAAGAACGGTGAGCCGGAGGAACACGGCGTGCACTGCTTCGTGGTGCCGATCCGCGACGACGAGGGCAACGACCTGCCCGGCGTCGCGACGTCGGACAACCTGTACAAGGGCGGGCTGCCTGGCGTGGACAACGGCCGAATCCTGTTCGACCACGTCCGCGTACCGCGCGAGAACCTGCTGAACCGCTACGGCGACGTCGCGCCGGACGGCACCTACAGCTCACCGATCGAAAACGTCAACCGCCGGTTCTTCACCATGCTCGACACCCTGGTGCGCGGGCGGATCACCGTCGGCGGCAGCGCGGGTGCCGCCGCGCGCGTCGCACTGGACATCGCCACCCGATACGCGCTGTGGCGCAGACAATTCAACGCGCCCGACGACGACACAGAAGTGGTCATCATGGACTACCTGGTGCATCAGCGGCGCCTGCTCCCGCTGATCGCCAAGTCGTATGCGCTGCAGTTCGCCCAGAACCAGCTGGTCGGCAAGTGCCACGACATCCAGACCTCCGACTCGCCCGACCTCGAAGAGCAACGCGAGCTCGGCGCACGCGCCGCCGGACTCAAGGCGGCCAACACCTGGCACGCCAGTCGGGCGATCCAGGAAACCCGGGAGGCCTGCGGCGGAGCGGGATACATGGCCGAGAACCGGTTGATCGCGCTGCGGCAGGACATCGACGTGTTCACCACCTTCGAGGGCGACAACCACGTCCTGACGCAGTTGGTGGCCAAAGAGCTGCTGACCGCTTACGCCGACGACATCCGCAGCATGAACCCCGTCGACTGGGTGCGCTTCGCGGCCAACTTCGTCGGAACCCGGGTGATGAAACGCACTGCCGCCGAAACGATCATCCAGACCATCGTCGACACCCGCCAGGACAACGAAGAAGAGGGCAGCCTGTTCAACCGCGGCACCCAGATGCAGATGTTCGAAGATCGCGAGGAGTACATGGTGGCGTCGGTCGCGCGGCGGCTGCAGTCCCGCTCCGACGACCTGTCACCGTTCGAGGCTTTCAACGGCGTGCAGGACCACGTGCTGCACGCCGCGCAGGCTCATATCGACCGGGTCATCCTCGAGGCGTTCATCGCGGGTATCGATTCCTGCGAAGACGGCGAAGCCTGCGAAATCCTCGGGTTGCTCTGCGATCTGTACGCGTTGACGGTGATCGAAGACGACAAGGCGTGGTACATCGAGCACAGATTCCTGTCCACCGACCGGGCCAAGGCCGTCACCCGCGCGATCAACGACCGGTGCCGCAAACTGCGGCCGCACGCCGAGACGCTGGTCGACGGGTTCGGGATTCCAGAGCCGCTGCGCTACGCGGAAATGCTGCACCCGGAGAACCTGCCCGGCGACGCCAGTACAAACGACGACCCGGAAGTCTCAGTGGGCTAAGCTGTCGCGGATCTTCGTGACCAAGCAAAGGGGTAGCAGATGGCGTGGTACTTGGCATTGCAAGGACCGCCAAATCGGATCGGCCAGTCGCTGAGCTACGAACTGCAGGAGTCGGCGAACGTCCACCAGATCGAGCAGGAGCTGAGCAGTTCGGCGACGATCGACCGGGCCGTGCCCATCCCGGTGCTGTTCCACAACCGCCGCGAAGTGACGCTGTACGTGCGGCCCGCCGCCTGGGGCGCTTGGGCCTTCTACGAGATGAGCGAGCAGGAGCGCCGGGAACTGGCGGCGGCGAGCGTCAGTGCCTTGGCCCAAGCCCAGGCCGCTAATCAGAAGCAGGTGAAGAACAAGCAGCCGCAGGGGCCGTCGGGTCCGCAGGGTCCGTCGGTGATTCCCCGGCTGGACCGCTGAGCGACTTCGCGCGGCCGGTCCGCACTCTTGCTCCCCCGCCTGGACTCGAACCAGGAACCTATCGGTTAACAGCCGAACGCTCTGCCAATTGAGCTACAGGGGATTGCCCGACCCTGCGCGGATCGCGGGATGACTGTAGCGTACCGGCGCCGGCACCGGCGATACGTGCCCTGCCACCGAGCGCGCTTGAAGACCGGTTGAGGCAGGATGGAATCAACCGCACCGCCTTGGGAGGACTGTTTTGATCCGGTATGTCGTCGTGCTGGGGCTGGGCTACGTGCTGGGCGCGAAGGCCGGCCGCCGCCGCTACGAGCAGATCGCGGGCACCTACCGTGCCGTCACCGCCAGTCCCACGGTCAAATCGCTGGTCGACGCGGGCCGGCGCAAGGTCGCCGAACAGGTCTCGCCGGACGCGCGGATGGTGACCCTCACCGAAATCGACGCCGCCACCAGCGTTGTCGAGCCGCAGCACCGGGGCAGCACCAACTAGGAGTCAGGCGGTCAGGTCGTCGCCGCTGGCCTGCTCCAGCAGGCTGCGCCGGTACGCCTCCATTGCCACCAGGTCGCCGAACAGCGCGTGGTACTCGTCACTGTGCTCGACCGGCGACATGCGCTGCAGCTTCGACTTGACCTCGGCGATCTGCCGGCCCACCCACACCTCCTGCAACCGGGCCAGCACCCCGGCGATGTAGCGGGGCAGCCGCTCGTCGTCGTCGACCCGGATCGATTCGACGCTCAGTTCGCCGATCAGCCCGGCCGCCGCAGGCACGGCGGCCTGCCGGCGCACCGCGTCCATCCACTGACCGCCGGTGATCCCGGCTGCGGCGCCGCCTGCCGCGGCAATCGCGGTGCGCACGGCGGCATAGCCCGGGTGGGTGAAGCTTTCCACGGTCAGCGCGTCGAACACCGGGCCGGCCAGCGCCGGGTACTGCAGCGCCGACTTCAGCGCCTCCCGCTGCGGCCACAGCGTGGGATCCCGCGGGTCGGGACGCAGCGCGACGGGCGCCGACCCGTCCCGGGCGTTACCGGCGTTTCTTTCCCCGGCCGTTGCGCCGGGCCGGCGCGGCCTGCCCCGGCCGGGCTCTTTGGCCGCCTTGGCGTGTTCACGGACCCGGCCGATGACCTGGGCCACGTCGGCCCAGCCGACCCAGCCGGCCAGCTGCCGGGCGTACTCGTCGCGCAGCGTCGGGTCCTTGATCTGGGCGACCGTCGGGACGCAGCGGCGCAGCGCGGTCACCCGGCCCTCCGCGCTGTCCAAGTCGAGCTCGGCCAGCGCGCTGCGAATGGCGAACTCGAACAACGGCGTTCGCCGCGCCACCAGGTCACGCAGCGCGCCGTCACCGCTGGCCAACCGCAGATCGCAGGGATCCATCCCGTCGGCGGCGACGGCCACGAACGACTGGCCCGCCAGCTGCTGTTCACCGCCGAACGCCTTGAGCGCCGCGGCCCGCCCGGCTTCGTCGCCGTCGAACACGTAGATCAGCTCGCCGCGAAAGAAGCTGTCGTCCATCATCAGCCGGCGCAACATCGACAGGTGCTCCTCGCCGAACGCGGTGCCGCAGGAGGCGACCGCCGTGGTGACCCCCGCCGAATGCATCGCCATCACGTCGGTGTAGCCCTCGACGACGACAGCCTGGTGTCCCTTGGCGATGTCGCGCTTGGCCAGATCGATGCCGAACAGCGCGGAAGATTTCTTGTAGAGCAGCGTTTCGGGGGTGTTGACGTATTTGGCTTCCATCGGGTCGTCGTCGAACAGCCGCCGCGCCCCGAACCCGATCACCTCGCCGGCCGAGGTGCGGATCGGCCACAGCAGCCTGCGGTGAAACCGGTCGATCGGACCGCGCCGGCCCTGCCGGGACAAACCCGCGGCTTCGAGCTCTTTGAAGTCGAAACCCTTGCGCTGCAGCTCTTTGGTCAACGAATCCCAGCCCGACGGCGCGTATCCGCAGCCGAAATGCCGCGCAGCGTCGGCGTCGAAGTTGCGTTCGGTCAGGTAGCGCCGGGCCGGGGCCGCTTCCGCGGATTCCAGCGCCTCGGCGTAGAACGCCGAAGCGGCCGCGTTCGCGGCGACCAGCCGGCTGCGGGTGCCGCGGTCGCGCTGCACGCTGGTGGCTGCGCCGGTGTAGTTGATCGTGTGGCCGACGCGGTCGGCCAGCACTTCGACGGCCTCGACGAAGCTGACGTGTTCGATTTTCTGCACAAAGGCGTACACGTCGCCGCCTTCGCCGCAGCCGAAGCAGTGGAAGTGGCCGTGGTTGGGCCGGACGTGAAACGACGGCGACTTCTCGTCGTGGAAAGGGCAGAGACCTTTCATCGAATCCGCGCCCGCCCGGCGCAACTGAACGTAGTCGCCGACTACCTCGTCGATGCGCACTCGGTCACGGATGGCGGCGATGTCGCGATCGGAGATGCGGCCGGCCATCGGCTCAGTGTAGAGGCGCGCCCGGACGCTGCCGGCCGTGTTGACCGGTACCGATCCACCCCCGCGGGCGGTGCGGGCTCCGACCAACGCTGCCGGTCCCCATGCGCCAGGAGTCCCGGCACAACTGCGGCGGCACTAAAGGCGCGACGGCTTATCTATCGATGCCGGTTAAAGCCGGTTAACGCCGGTTATATAAGCCTTACTTTACTCAACGCGCCGGTAACTCAATTTCAGCAATCGAATTGGTGAGTGTAGCGTTCGCTTACTAAGTGCAACCTTTCCTCAGTAAGCCCGACCTTCGTTGCGCAGCCCTGTGAGCAGCGCTAACGTCGTGTCTCATGAACGAGCATCACACACCGGACACCAAGTTTCACGCACTGCTGCAAGAGCAGATCCGCAACGAATTCACGGTGACGCAGCAATACACCGCGATTGCGGCCACATTCGACAACAACGATTTGCCGCAGCTGGCGAAATTCTTTTACCGGCAGGCTCACGAGGAACGTGAGCACGCCATGAAAATAGTGCAGTACTTCATCGACCGCGATTACAAAGTGGAGATTCCCGGAGCAGATGACGTGCGCAACGACTTCGACAGCCCCTGCGCGGCGATCTCGCTCGCTTTGGACTCCGAGCGCACGGTCACCCGGCAGGTCGGCGCGCTGGCGGCCGCGGCCCGCGACGAAGGCGACTACCTCGGCGAACAATTCATGTGGTGGTTCCTGCAGGAACAGGTCGAGGAGGAGGCGGCGATGACCACCCTGCTGCGAATCGCTGAGCGGGCCGGCGACAACCTGTTCGACCTGGAGGATCACGTCGCCCGGGAGTTCAACTCGGTGCCCGCCTGATCCGGCGTCAACCGGCGCTTCGAAAAGGGCGGACGCCGCCTGCGGGTGTAATTTGGGAGCCTAGCCGTCACCCGACATTTAGGCGCTCATGCATGCTCAACGCCACGGAGCTGATCCGGCGATGGTCTTAGCGCAGCTCGCACCGGGTCAGCGCGCGATCATCGCCGGTGTGACCGCCGAGGCCGGCCCTGCGGTCGCCGGCCGGCTGCGCCAGCTGGGTTTTCGGCCGAGCGCCCGGGTCGAAGTGCTCCGCCGGGCGCCCCTGGGTGACCCGACGATCTACCGGGTGCTGGACACCGAGTTGTGCATCCGCCGCCGGGAGGCCCGGCTGATCGAAGTTATCGCCGAGACAGACCGATGACGTCGTGCCACACCGACGGTGGCGGCCCGCTCGCCACCCAGGACCCGGCCGCAGACCTGCGGGTGGCGGTGGTCGGCAGTCCCAACGCCGGTAAGACCAGCGTCTTCAACCACCTGACCGGGTTGCGGGCGAAGGTCGGGAACTATCCCGGCGTTACTGTGGGCCGCACAGTCGGCACCGCCAGATCCGACGGCGTCGCGATCGCTGTCGAAGACCTGCCCGGCACCTACAGCCTCACCCCGATCAGTCCGGACGAGCGGGTGGTCGCCGATGTGCTCAACGGCGACATGGACGGATTCGACAGCCCTGACGCTGTTCTGCTGATCGCCGACGTGACAACGCTGCGTCGTTCGATGATGCTGGTGGCCGAGGTGCTGCGGCTCGACCTGCCGTGCTTGCTGGTGCTGACCATGGCCGACGAGCTGGTAGCCCGGCGCGGCCGCATCGACAAGGACGCGTTGGCGTTCGCGTTGGGCATTCCGGTCAGCGTGGTCATCGCGCACCGTGGTACCGGCATCGACGGCCTGCGCACGCAATTGCGGTCCGTCCAGCAGTGGCAGCGGCCACCGCTGCTGCCGCCGTCCGAGCCCGACGCCGTCGACGCGTGGGCCGAGTCAGTGCTCGAGGCGGCTGGTTATGTTGCGCCGCAACCGGACCGCCGCACCAGCCGCATCGACCGGGTGGTGCTGCATCCGCTGTGGGGCACCGGCATCTTCTTCGCGGTGATGTTCGCCGTCTTCCAGGTCATGTTCACCGTCGCCGCGCCGCTGCGCGACGGCATCGGTGCGGCGCTGTCCTGGCTCGGTGTGCAAGTCTCCGATCACCTCGGCCACGGCGTGCTCGGCGGTCTGCTCGGCCAGGGCGTGATCGGCGGCGTGGGTACCGTGCTGCAATTCATCCCGCAGATAGTCCTGCTGTTCTTGTTGATCGCCGTGCTGGACAACGTCGGCTATATGTCGCGGGCGGCGTTTCTGATGGACCGGGTGATGGCCAAGACGGGCTTGGAGGGCCGCGCCTTCGTGGCGATGCTCACCTCCTTCGCGTGCGCAATACCGGGGATCATGGCCACCCGGACCTTGCCCTCGTCCCGTGACCGCATCGCCACCATGCTCTGCGCGCCGCTGATGACCTGCTCGGCGCGACTGCCGGTGTACACCTTGCTGGTGGGTCTGCTCGTTGCGCCGCAGACGTTCTGGTGGGGGCTGAGCGCGCAGGGAATCACGATGTTCCTGCTGTATCTCGGCGGTGGTGGGTCAGCGCTGATCGCGGCGCGGCTGTTCAAGTCGACGATCCTGCGCAGCGATCTGCTGCCGTTCACCATGGAGCTGCCGCCGTACCGCTTCCCCTCCGCCAAGGCCATGCTGGTCGCGATGTGGAGCGCGACGAGCATGTTCCTGCGCAAAGCCGCGACGATCATCCTGGGCACCTCGTTGGTGCTGTGGGCACTGCTCAATCTGCCCACCCGCAGCGTTGAGACCGCCGGCATGTCGGCAACCGACGCCGCGGCCTATGTGATGAACCACAGCGTCGCCGCGGCCGCCGGCAGGGCCGTCGAGCCGGTGTTCAAGCCGCTCGGCTTCGACTGGCACGTCAACGTCGCCTTGCTTGGTTCCCTGTCGGCGCGCGAGGTTTTCGTGGCGACCCTCGGCGAGGTGTCGGCGGCCACCGACCCGACCGATCCGAGCGAAGCGCTGGCCGCCATCACCGACGGCGACGGCCACAAAGTTTTCACCGCGCCGACGGTGATCGCGCTGCTGGCGTACTTCATGTTCGCGCTGCAGTGCATGTCGACCGTCGCGGTGATGCGCCGGGAGACCAACTCGTGGCGCTGGCCGGCGCTGGCGTTCAGCTACATGTTCGCCCTGGCGTGGGTGGCGGCGTTCGCGGCGCGGTGTATCGCCACCGGCATCGCGACATGATTCCGTTGCACGCCACCGCCACGTCGGATCCGCGCCAGCTGCGGTTCGTCGTCCCGGCGGGGAACCTGCCGCTGCGCGGCGTCGTGCGGGCCGCGCCCGACACACTCGCCGACTGGCTGCGCCGCGGGGTGATCGAGAAGGTGGTGGTCGGTGATGGCGCGGTGCTGATCACGCTGTGCGACGGGCACACCTGGCGTGACATCGGCGACGAGATCCGCCGCGCCCTCGCCGCGGCGCTGATTGAGCCGGGCTGGCGGGTGGAGCCTTCCAGCGACTCCGACGACCAGTTGGCCGGACTCGTCCGGGAACTGCTGGACGGGCAGCTCGGTGCTTACGCGCAAAGTCACGGCGGCACAATCGAATTGGTGTCGGTCAGCGGTCAGCACGTCACGGTTCGGCTGTCCGGAGCCTGCCACGGCTGCCCGGCGGCCGGCTCGACGCTGACCGAGCGACTGCAGGGCGAATTGCGCCGGCGGGCCGGTGACGGGGTAACCGTGGGCAGCGAACAAGCATCGGCACCAGCATCTTTGGGCAGGAAGCTACTGTCTTTGCTGAGCCGCTGAGAGCGTAGCTCCCGACGTGACCCGATGTCAGCGGGCAGATTCCACCTTTGCCGCGATCGGCTTGATCAGAGCCGGGGTTACCGATTCCGGCACGGCGTATCCGTAGGCCGAAGTGTCGATGACGATGTTGTTGTGCACAGACAATCCGCGCCGACAGATCCAGCCGTCGCCGCCCTCCGATATCAGTGACGTCGACAGAATGCCGTCATTTTCGGAGGCGCTGCCAACCGTCCAGAAACTCGCTGTGCTTGACGGGTCGTCAACCTGCCGCGTATCGATGTTGCGGCCTGCGCACTTGTGGAACACATCCCTTGCCCGGTCGAGAAATTTCGTCGCGGCCCCGGCGTCGGCATACGCGACTACCGCCTCGGTGACCGCATGTTTCTTTGCCGCGTTGTCTTCGGTGTCCGCCAGCGCCAGCTTGCGCATGGAAACCCAACCACTACCCTGGTAGAACGGCTGCGTCGCAGCGAAAATCGTGCCAACGCAGTCGTTGTCGACCACATGATCGTTGAAGAAAATGTGCGATTCCTCGGGTTTGGTCAGCGAAACCATCGCCGGCGCCGACACCACATCGGCGACTTCGGCTGGGCTGAGCAGCAGACTGTCCAATGCCGAGATCGGCAGCGGCGCGGACGACGAAGACGTCACCGTCGTGGATGTCGGCGTTGCCTGCGGAGCGGCAGACTCGGATCCGCCTCCGGAGGTCACCACGACCACGCCGACAACCGCCGCGACGACGACAATTACGGCAAGGGCCCACAGCAACCACCACCTGCCCCGGTGCCCACCGGTGCCGGCCGGTGCCCAGCCCGGGGGGCCGGGTGGCGCGCCGTACCCAGACTGCGGCGGTTGGTGTCCCGGCCAGCTCGCGGGCGGCGGATAAGCTTGCGGCCCTGGCGGCATCGGTGGCCCCGGGAAGGGTTGTGCCGGCGGCCCGCCCGGTCCGTAGTGTTGCGGACGACCGGTCGAGGGTTGGCCTGGCGACCGCGGAAACGGTGGGTACCTCTGCTCTTCGTTCGAGGCGCGGTGCTGCTGGTGACCGCCCATCGCGTCGTTGTTCATCGCCCGCCCCGATTCCAGACCAGTGTTCTGGCCGAAAGATACCCGAGGTGCAGCGGGAATGTGTGCGCCCGATCCAACCAGCTTCGGTGCCCACAGGTGTCAGTCATCGCCACGATCTCCCGTCAGCCGGCCGCGACGCGCTCTAATCGGCCTTCGGTGTAAGACGCGATCTGGTCGACGATCACCCGCAGCCGCACACCGTCGGTAGGAGCGGTGTTGAAGGCGGGAGCCAAGATCGGGTCGAGGGTGCGCGGCGCGCCGGCCAGCAGCCAGGCCGCCACGCGATGGATGCGTTCACGCTGAGTGGCTTGAATGTCCAGATGCGCTGGATCGGACATGATGAACTGCAGGGCAAGCATTTTCAGTAGTGCGACTTCGGCACGAACCAGGTCGGGAACGTGCAGGTCGGCCTGGTAGCGCGCCAGCGGGCAGCTGCCGGCGGCCGCCCGGGTGGCCGCGATCGCCGCTGAGGCGAACCGGCCGACCAGCTCACTCGTCAGTTGTTTGAGCGCGACGGAGGCCGACAGCGTGGCGTCGTACTTGCCCACGGCTGCGACGACCGGCAACATCGAAAGACGCTGCGCGGCTTCGACCAAGTCGTCGGCATGCAGTCGGCCGAACGCGGCCTCCCCCAGTTTGCCCAGCGCAGCGGCCGCGTCGTCGTCGGCGAGCACCCTGAGGTCGATGCGCCCGGAGACGACACCGTCTTCGACGTCGTGCACCGAATACGCAACATCGTCGGCCCAGTCCATCACCTGTGCTTCCAGGCAGGCGTGCCGCGGCGGCGCACCGTCGCGCATCCACGCGGCGGCCTCGCGGTCGTCGTCGTAGAAACCGAACTTCGCTGTGCCGACCTCGCGGGGCCACGGGTATTTGGTCACCGCGTCCAGCGCCGCCCGGGTGAGGTTCAGGCCGACGCTGCGCGCTTGCGCATCAACGACTTTGGGCTCCAGGCTGGTCAGGATGCGGAAGTTCTGCGCGTTGCCTTCGAAGCCGCCGTAGGCCGCGGCGACCTCGTCGAGGGCCCGTTCGCCGTTGTGCCCGTAGGGCGGATGGCCGATGTCGTGTGCCAGACCGGCCAGGTCGATCAGGTCCGGGTCGCAGCCCAACCCGATCGCCATGCCTCGGCCTATCTGGGCGACCTCCAGCGAATGTGTCAACCGGGTGCGCGGAGTATCGCTTTCCCGCGGTCCGACGACCTGCGTTTTGTCGGCCAGTCTGCGCAGCGCGGCGCTGTGCAGCACCCGGGCCCGGTCCCGGGCAAAATCTGTGCGGTACTGGCCTTCGACACCCGGTAGGCCGGCCGTCTTCGGCGCCTCGGGCACCTGCCGCTGGCGGTCGAAGTCGTCGTAAGGGTCCGGCGCGTTCATCGGGGCTCAGTCTGCCAGGCAACTCAGCACCGCCGGCGGCAGCGCAGGCGGCCCCGGCTAGTCGGGCGGTGTCGAACCCGGATCCGCGACTACGGTGAGAAACATGCTCAGCAGCCGGCTTTTCAGCCTTGTCCTGGCCGTCGCGACGGCAGGACTGCTGCTCGCACCGACCGCCGCGGCGCAATCACCGTTTCGGCTGACTGACTACGTGACCGACAACGCCGGCGCGCTCACCGGTACCAGCCGCGGTGATGTGCAGTCAGCCGTCGACCAGCTCTACACCGACCAGCACGTGCGGCTGTGGGTGGTTTACGTCGACACCTTCTCCGGGCAGGCTCCGGTGAACTGGGCGCAGGGCACGCGTCGCGCCAGCGACCTCGACGGCTCCGACGCGCTCCTGGCGGTGGCCACCACGGACCGCTCGTATGCGTTTCTGGTGCCGCAGTCGATCAAGAGCATCACCTCGCACCAGGTCGACGACTTGCGGGTGAACATGATCGAACCGGCGCTGCACCGCGGCGACTGGGGCGAGGCGGCGATCAAGGCGGCCGACGGCCTCAACCAGACGCCCAACGCGATCAGCTGGACGCCGATGCTGATCGGGTTGGCGGTGATCGCGGCGGCGGTGCTGGCTCTGCTGTGGGTGATGCGGCGGCGGCGCGCGCGACGGCGGGCGGCGGCGTTGGCCGCGGCCCGACAGCTCGATCCGACCGATCCGGACGCGCTGGCCGGTGTGCCGCTGGAAGCGCTCGACGACTTGTCGCGGACGCTGGTCGTCGAAGTCGACAACGCGGTGCGCACCAGCGCCAACGAGCTGAGCCTGGCCGTCGAGGAATTCGGCGCCAAACAAACCGAGCCGTTCAGCCGGGCGGTCGACAACGCCAAAGCGGCGCTGCGTCAGGCGTTCACCGTCCGCCAGCAACTCGACGACGCGATACCAGAGACACCGGAGCAGCGCCGCGACCTGCTGACCCGGGTGATCGTCGCCGCCGGGCGAGCCGACCACGAATTGGAGTCCCAGACCCACGCGTTCGAGCAGCTGCGCGATCTGGTGATCAACGCGCCGTCGCGGCTGGACGGGCTGACCCAGCAGATGGTCGAGCTGACCGCACAACTCGGACCAGCTCAGCAGCGGCTATCCGAGCTGACCGAGGAGTTCGACGCCAGCGCATTGGCTTCAGTCGCCCGCAACGTCTCAGCTGCCAAAGAGCGGCTCGCCTTCGCCGACCAGAACATCGGCCGCGCCCGCGAATCGGCGGCCCGCGCGGTCGCCGGGCAGCAGACCGCCCTGGTCGACGCGGTTCGCGGCGCCGAGTCGGCGCTGGGCCAGGCTCGCGCCCTGCTGGACGCGGTCGACAGCGCCGCCGGCGACATCCGGCACGCCGCCGGTGAACTGCCGGCTGTCATCGCACACGTCGAGGAAGGCGTCAGGCAGGCCGACAGCCGACTGCCGCAGGGTGCCAGCCCGCACGTCCGCGACCTGGCAGCCGCCCGGGCTGCGGCGGCCAAGGCTGTCGACGCCGCACGCCGCACCGGCTCGGCTGATCCGCTGGGCGCTTTCACCGCGTTGACGACGGCCGGCGCCGACCTGGACGGGTTGCTGAACACCGTCGTCGAGGAACAGGCGAACGCCGAGCGGCTCAACCGCACGCTCGATCAGGTGCTGTTCACCGCGGATTCCCGGGTACGCGCCGCCTCGGACTTCATCGACACCCGCCGCGGCAGCATCGGGCCCGAGGCGCGGACCCGGCTCACCGAAGCCGGCCGGCACCTGCAGGCGGCGCGCGCCGAACGGTCGACCGACGTCAGCGACGCGATCGCGCACGCCAACACCGCCGCCACGTTGGCCGTCGAGGCGCAGTCGCTGGCCGACGACGACGTCAGGAAGGTGCAGCAGGCCTACACCGGCGGCGGCGGCGGCCACATGGGCGCGATGATGGGCGGCATCATTCTGGGCGATCTGCTCGGCGGAGCAATGGGCGGCGGCTGGGGCGGCGGCGGCGGCTGGGGTGGCGGCGGTGGCGGCTGGAGCCCGGCGTCCTACGGCGGTTCGTCAGGCGGCTCAGACGGCGGGTTCATGGGCGGCGGCGGGCGGTTCTGAGCCGCACAGACGCGCTTGGGTACATTGCGGGAATGCTTCGAAAGTCGTTGGTGGGGGTCGTGGGCCTCGGATTGCTGGCTGGCTGCCACAGCCAGTCCAAGCCGGTGGACGTCACGAAGGTGTTCGCGGTCAAGTCGACGTTCGGCTCGGATTACCGCACCTCCTCGAAGGGTCCGTCGGACATCACGCCCCAGATGGTCGGCGAGCAGAAGCTGCCGCCCGGCGTGACATTCGACCCGCCGGACTGCGAGAAGTTGGCGACCGGGCAGCGTCTGCCGTCGGGAACCCAGGGCAAGACCGCTGTCGTCACCGCGGACGGGAAAGGCAACCGGTTGGCCGCCATCGCCGTCGTCGCCACCGCGACTGTGCCCTACGACGCGTCGCTGACCGACAAGTGCAAGCACGTCGGGTTCAAGACCGAAAAAGGCAACCTGAACGGCAGCGTCGACGTGGTGGAAGCACCGCAGATCACCGGCGTCCAGACGTCCGGCCGGCACCGGCAGGTCACGATCTCCGCTCGCGGCAAAGAACGCAACAACGAGCTCTACAGCTACGTCGCCTACGTCGGTAACACGGTGGTGATCGTCGACGCCAGCCCGATGCGGGTCCGAGGACAGCAGCAGCCGCCCGCGATCGACACCGACCGGGCGCAGCAGCTACTCAAAGACGCCGTCGCAGCAATGCGCGGCTAGCGGCGATCGCGAGGGCGGCTGAAAGCCGGGCGAAGCGGGTCGCCGCCATGGGACCCAAGCTGGTCAGCAGCCCTTGAGTGGTACGGCCAGGTAGTCGGCCACTGCGTCGATCGCCACCCGCTGCTGTGTCATGGCGTCGCGCTCGCGGATGGTGACCGCGTGGTCGTCGAGTGAGTCGAAGTCGACCGTGACGCAAAACGGTGTGCCGATCTCGTCCTGACGGCGGTAGCGCCGTCCGATCGCGCCGGCGTCGTCGAAGTCGACGTTCCAGGAGCGGCGCAGCTCAGCGGCCAGGTCGCGGGCTTTCGGACTCAGGTCGGCGTGCCGGGACAGCGGCAGCACAGCAGCTTTCACCGGCGACAGCCGCGGGTCCAGGCGCAACACGGTGCGTTTGTCCACGCCGCCTTTGGCGTTGGGCGCTTCGTCTTCGTGGTAGGCGTCGACCAGAAACGCCATGAAGGACCGGGTCAGCCCGGCTGCCGGTTCGATCACATAGGGCACGTAACGGGTGTCGCTGACCTGGTCGTAGAACGACAGGTCGACACCGGAATGCTTAGCGTGCGTGGACAAGTCGAAGTCGGTGCGGTTGGCCACGCCTTCCAGTTCACCCCAGGGGTTGCCGGCGAAGCCGAACTTGTACTCGATGTCGACGGTGCGGTCGGAGTAGTGCGAGAGCTTGTCTTTGGGATGCTCGTAGAGCCGCAGATTGTCGGCGTCGATGCCCAGGTCGACGTACCACTGCAGCCGGGTGTCGATCCAGTACTGGTGCCACTCCCTGGCGGTCGACGGCTCGACGAAGAATTCCATTTCCATCTGCTCGAACTCGCGGGTGCGGAAAATGAAGTTGCCGGGCGTGATCTCGTTGCGGAAGCTCTTGCCGATCTGGCCGATGCCGAACGGCGGCTTGCGGCGCGCGGTGGTGACCACGTTGGCGAAGTTGACGAAGATGCCCTGAGCGGTTTCGGGGCGCAGGTAGTGCAGCCCCTCCTCGGTCTCGATCGGCCCGAGATAAGTCTTGAGCATCATGTTGAACTCGCGCGGCTCGGTCCAACGGCCGGGTTCACCGGTTTCCGGGTCGCGAATGTCGGCCAGGCCGCCCGGCGGCGGGTGCCCGTGTTTGGCTTCGTAGGCCTCGATGAGGTGGTCGGCGCGGTAGCGCTTGTGCGTGATCAGCGACTCGACCAGCGGGTCGTGGAAGACCTCGACGTGCCCGGAGGCCACCCATACCTCGCGCGGCAGGATGATCGAAGAGTCCAGACCCACGACGTCGTCGCGACCGGTGACCACCGACCGCCACCACTGCCGTTTGACGTTCTCCTTGAGCTCCACCCCGAGCGGCCCGTAGTCCCACGCCGATTTGGTGCCGCCATAGATCTCACCCGAGGGGTAGACCAGGCCTCGTCGTTTGGCCAGGTTGACGATGGTGTCGATGACGGACGCCACGAGCCGGTGCACTCCTGTTCTGGTCGAGGGACGCTTCTGCGCAGCGGTGCCCGCTGGCGCATAGAGCACCCGTCATCGTAGCGAGCGCCGCCTTGAGCCCCCGCCGGTCTTTGACATGCGTCAACACGCATGTGACAGTGGAGTCGATATGGCATCTTCTGTCGTCGACCACCTCGACCACCTCGACCACCTCGACTGAGGCTGACGGTGCTCTGGGTTCGAACCTCGACGCCGATTCGGCTGCCGGTCACGAGCACAGCACCGCTGCCGCGCTTCCCCCGCCGCCGCGTGAGATTCTCGACGCCGCCGGCGAGCTGCTGCGAGCGCTGGCCGCCCCGGTGCGGATCGCAATCGTGTTGCAGTTGCGCGAATCGCAACGCTGTGTGCACGAACTCGTTGACGCGTTGAGCGTGCCGCAGCCACTGGTCAGCCAGCACCTGAAAATCCTCAAGGCAGCCGGAGTGGTCACCGGTGTGCGTTCGGGCCGCGAGGTGCTCTACCGGCTGGCCGACCATCACCTGTCGCACATCGTGATCGACGCGGTGGCACACGCTTCCGAGGACAAGGTTTGACCGCGCCGACACGTGCGACGCGTCAACGGGCGGCGATCTCGGCGCTGCTGGACACCCTCGACGAATTCCGCTCGGCGCAGGAACTGCACGACGAGCTGCGCCACCGTGGCCAGCACATCGGCCTGACCACCGTCTACCGCACGCTGCAGTCGATGGCGGCGGCCGGAATGGTCGACACGCTGCGCACCGACACCGGCGAAGCGGTGTACCGGCAGTGCTCAGAACAGCATCACCATCACCTGGTGTGCCGCGGCTGCGGCTGCGCGGTAGAGGTCGGCGACCGCGAGGTGGAGAGCTGGGCCGCACAGGTGGCCGCCGAACACGGCTTCTCCGACGTCAGCCACACCATCGAGATCTTCGGCACCTGCGCTGACTGCCGGATCTGACGGCTAGAGCCGGACCGGCATCGGGTCGACGTGCCAGATGTCTTCGCAGTACTCGGCGATAGCCCGGTCTGAGGAGAATCTGCCGCTGCGCGCGGCGTTGCGGATCGACATCGTCGACCAGGCGTCGGGGTCCTGCCAGGCGGCGCTGACCCGGGACTGGCAGTCCACGTAGGACCGGTAGTCCGCGAGCACCAGGAACGGGTCGTGGTGGCGCAGCGAGTCGATCACCGGGCGCAGAACGTCGGGATCGCCGCCGGTGAAGTGTCCGCACTCGATGAGCCCGAGCACCTCGGCGAGTTCCGGGTCGGCCTCGATGTAGCCGGCCGGACGATAGCCCGCGGCGCAGGTACGAGCCACTTCGTCCTCGGTCAACCCGAACAGGAAGAAGTTCTCCGCGCCGACTTCCTCCAGCATCTCCACATTGGCGCCGTCGAGCGTGCCGATGGTCAACGCGCCGTTGATCATGAACTTCATGTTGCCGGTGCCCGACGCCTCCTTGCCCGCGGTCGAGATCTGTTCGGACAGGTTGGCCGCCGGGTAGATCAGATGCGCGTTCTGCACGTTGAAGTTCGGCACGAACACGACCTTGAGGTAACGGTTGACGTCGGGATCGGCGTTGACCGTCTCGGCGACGGCGTTGATCAGCTTGATGATCCGCTTGGCCATGAAGTATCCCGGTGCGGCTTTGCCGCCGAAGATGAAGGCGCGCGGCGCGATCGCCAGGCCGGGGTTCTTCTTGAGCCGGTTGTAGAGCGTGATGATGTGCAGCACGTTGAGGTGCTGACGCTTGTACTCGTGGATGCGTTTCACCTGGACGTCGAACAGCCAGCTGGGGTCCAGCTCGACCCCGGTCACGGCATGCAGGAACTCCGCCAGCCGAGCTTTGTTGGCGCGCTTGACTTCTCGCCATCGTGCCCGAAACGCCGGGTCGTCGACGTACGCCTCCAGTGCACGCAGCCGCTGCAAGTCCACCAGCCATCCCCCGCCGATGGTGTCGTCGAGCAGCGACCGCAGCCCCGGGTTGGCCAGTGCCAGGAACCGCCTCGGTGTCACCCCGTTGGTGACGTTGCCGAATCGCTGCGGCCACATCTCGTAGAAGTCGTTGAGCACGCTGGCCTTCAGCAGTTCGGAGTGCAGCGCGGCCACCCCGTTGACGGCGTGGCAGCCGACGGTGGCCAGATGTGCCATCCGCACGCATTTGCCGCCGTCCTCGCCGATCAGCGACATCCGGCGCACCCGCTCGTCGTCACCGGGGAAGCGGGCCCGCACCTGGGCGAGGAACTCCTCGTTGATTCGCATGATGATCTCCAGGTGGCGCGGCAGCGCCTCACCGAACATCGCCAGCGGCCAGGTCTCCAGCGCCTCGGGCAGCAGCGTGTGGTTGGTGTAGCCGAAGGTGGCCACCGTGATCTGCCAGGCTTCGTCCCAGCCCAGGTAGTGCTCGTCGACCAGCAGCCGCATCAGCTCGGCGACGGCGATCGACGGATGGGTGTCGTTGAGCTGAATCGCCCATTTGCCGGCCAGCGATGTCAGCGGCTGGCCGGCTCGCTCCTGGTGGATGCGCAGGATGTCCTGCAGCGAGCAGGACACGAAGAAGTACTGCTGCAGCAGGCGCAGGCGTTTGCCGGCTTCGGGTTCGTCGTTGGGGTAGAGCACCTTGGAGACGGTCTCCGAAATCACCTCTTCGTCGACGGCTCGGTAGAAGTCGCCGGTGTTGAACACTTCCAGCGCAAAGGATTCGACCGCCCGCGCGCTCCACAGGGTCAGCGTGTTGCAGGTGTTGACTCCGTAGCCCTGGATCGGGGTGTCATAGGAAACACCTTTGAGCAAGCGCTGCGGCACCCAGCGCACTCCTACCCGGCCCGCGTCGTCCTCGTATTCTTCGGTGTAGCCGCCCCAGTTCACGACGTAGCTGGCGTCGGGCTTGTCGATTTCCCACGGGTTGCCGTAGACCAGCCAGTTGTCGGTTTTCTCCACCTGCCAGCCGTCGCGGATCTCCTGCTCGAAGATGCCGAACTCGTATCGGATGCCGTATCCGATCGACGGGCGCTCGAGGGTGGCCAGCGAATCCAGGTAGCAGGCGGCGAGCCGGCCCAGCCCGCCGTTGCCCAGACCGGGTTCCTTCTCGCACGCCAGGATGATGTCGAGGTCCTGGCCAAGCTCGCTGAGCGCCTGACGCGTCTGGGTTTCGATGCCCAGGTTGAGCAGGTTGTTGCCCAGTTGCGGGCCCATCAGGAATTCGGCGGACAAGTAGCAGGTCACCTTGGCCGGTGATGCCAGCCAGTCCTGGGTGGTGGCCATCCAGCGCTGCTGCATACGGTCACGCACCGCCAACGCCAGCGCCCGGTAGTAGTGCTCCGGGGTCAGCACGGCCGGCGGCCGGGCGATCGAATACGTCAGGTGGTCGCTCACGGCCTGTCGCAGTGCGTGCGCCGACATTCCGGTGCGCACGACCGTGGGCGTGCCGTTGGTCAGGACGTCGTCAGACAGCCCGCGCACAAGGTCGGTCATCGGCGTTCCACACTTTCGGCCAGTTGAGCGAGGCATTGCGTCTCGTGAACAGCCGAGTGTCGCAGCGCGGTGTTTCGAGCGCGGAAGGTATTTGAGTCGATTTTGTGAATTAAACGACGGGCTTACGCTGTCAACAGGCGGCGGATCTCGGCACCGTTGTCGAGCACCATCAGGATCAAGGTGCGCAGCGCGTCGTCGGTCAGACCGGTGCCGGGAAAGTTGTAGCGCAGCAGCACGTCCCCGGTTTTGCCGGAGTCCCGCTTGGCGCCTTTCTCGCTCACCTTCTCCACCATGCCCACCGAGCCGAGCATGCTGTGCCGCGCTTGTTCGGCCACCAGGTCCCGGATCTTCTTGTTCAGCGGAAGATCCCACGCCAGCATCTGGTTCAGCGACACCAGCTCGAGGTCCTCGACGATCGTCACCACCCGCAGCGACGCAAAGGTGCCGTCGTGGCGGATGGTCAACGCGCCGTCGGACTCGGTTTCGACAGGCAACGTCTCACCCAGCACCGCTGCCAGCCGTTCGCCCAGTGATGGCATTCACGCACTCCCGAACCGACGGTGCCGCGACGCAAATTCCTCGCAGGCCGACCACAGGTCGCGACGATCGTAGTCCGGCCACAGCTTGTCCTGAAAGATGTACTCGGCGTAGGCCGCCTGCCACAACATGAAGTTGCTGGACCTTTTCTCACCCGAGGACCGCAGCAGCAGGTCCACGTCGGGAATGTCGGGGCGCTGCATGTGCCGCACCATGGTCGCCTCGGTGATCCGGTCCGGATTGAGCCGGCCCGCCGCAGCTTCGCGGGCGATGCTTCTGGTGGCTTCGATGATTTCGGTGCGGCCGCCGTAGTTGACGCAGTAGTTCACTGTGATGACGTCGTTGTCGTCGGTCATCTGCTCGGCGATCTCCAATTCCCTGATCACGCTGCGCCACAACCGTGGTCGCGACCCCACCCACCGGATCCGTACGCCCATCTCGTTGAGGTTCTCCCGGCGCCGTCGCACCACGTCGCGGTTGAAGCCCATCAAGAAGCGCACTTCCTCGGGTGAGCGCTTCCAGTTCTCGGTGGAGAACGCATACAGGCTCAGCCATTTGATTCCGATTTCGATTGCGCCGCAGGCGATGTCGATGACCACCGCTTCACCCATCTTGTGGCCCTCGACGCGTGCCAGTCCGCGCTGGGTGGCCCACCGGCCGTTGCCGTCCATCACGATCGCGACGTGGGCCGGGACCTGGTCGGCGGGCAGCCGCGGTGCTGCGGCTTTCGAGGTGTGCTGCGGCGGGCGGCGCGGACCGCCGTCAGGTGCCGGCGGCAACGCCGGGAAAACCACCGGCCAGGTCGACTTGTCGGGGAAAGTCGGATAGTCGTCGGGCGCCGGGTCGAGCTGCCCGAAGCCGGCGACCTTGCGGTCAGCCTTCTGCCGCGAGCCGCTCGTCCGGTTCCGCGCCATGAGCCACATCCTGCCCGACCACGGTGATACGACGGCCGGCGACGCTCCGGTGGACGTGGTCGACCTGACCCGTCCGCTCCACCAGCGGCAACGTGCGCAGCTGGCGCTCCAGATGCCACTGCAGGTGGGCGGCCACCAGGCCGCTGACGTGGTTTCGGTGCGATTGCGGCGCCGCCTCGGCGGTTGCCCAGTCGCCGTCGCGCAGCGCGGACATCAGGTCCAGCACACCCGGCGGCGGCGTGGTCGAACCGGCCGGCCGGCATTGCGTGCAGACGCTGCCGCCGGCAGCGACGTGAAACGCCCGATGCGGGCCGGGATCAGCACACCGGGCGCACTCGGTCAGTGCGGGCGCCCAGCCGGCGATGCCCATGGCGCGCAGCAGGTAGGCGTCCAGCACCAGTTCGCGGGCCCGTCGGCCGTCGGCGACCGCCCGCAACGCCGCGACCGTGAGCCGGTGCAGCGCCGGCGCCGGCGCCCGCTCCTCACCGGCGAGACGCTCGGCGGTCTCCAGCATCGCGCACGCGCAGGTGTACCGGCCGTAGTCGCTGACGATGTCGGTGGCGAACGCGTCGACCGAGACGACCTGGGTGACGATGTCCAGGTTGCGGCCGGGGTAGAGCTGCACGTCGATGTGGGAGAACGGCTCCAGCCGCGCGCCGAACTTGCTGCGGGTGCGGCGCACTCCCTTGGCCACCGCGCGGACCAGGCCGTGATCGCACGTCAGCAACGTGACGATCCGGTCGGCTTCACCGAGCTTGTGCTGGCGCAGCACGACCGCCCGCTCCCGGTACAGCCGCATCATTCCAGTTTGGCATCGTGAAACGACATCAGTGGTATCCGCGCCGATAATGTCGATACCGATGACGCACCCCGGCCACCCTCGCCTTCCCACCTTGACTGACCAGCTCTTCCGGCTCGCCAGCGGTGAGGTGAGCGCCGATGAGCTGGTGCGCCACGCGCTGCACGCGATCGACGTGAGCCAGCCTTTCCTGAATGCGTTCCGGGTGGTGCTCACCGAGTCGGCGCTCGCCGACGCCGCCGAAGCCGACCGCCGCCGTGCCGCCGGGGACACCGCGCCGCTGCTGGGGGTGCCGATCGCGGTGAAAGACGACGTCGATGTCGCCGGTGCGCCGACGGCGTTCGGCACTGCTGGACTGCTGCGGCCGGCGTCGCAGGACGCCGAGGTGGTGCGCCGGCTCAAGGCGGCGGGCGCGGTGATCGTCGGCAAGACCAACACCTGCGAGCTGGGCCAGTGGCCGTTCACCAGCGGACCGGCGTTCGGGCACACCCGCAATCCGTGGTCACGCCGGCACACCCCGGGCGGTTCGTCGGGCGGGAGCGCCGCCGCGGTGGCGGCCGGTCTGGTGACCGCGGCGATCGGCTCCGACGGGGCCGGCAGCGTCCGCATCCCCGCCGCGTGGACCCACCTGGTCGGCATCAAGCCGCAGCGCGGACGAATCTCCACCTGGCCGTTGCCGGAGGCGTTCAACGGCATCACGGTCAACGGTGTACTGGCCCGCACAGTCGAGGACGCGGCGCTGGTTTTCGACGCCGCCGCCGGCAACGTCGACGGTGACCTGCACCAGCCGCCGCCGCTGACCGTGTCCGAATGCGTCGGGATCGCGCCCGGACCGTTGAAGATCGCGGTGTCGACGCGCTTCCCGTTCACCGGGTTCCCGGCGAAACTGCATCCGGAGATCAAAGCCGCGTTACAGGCCGTGGCCGGGCAACTCGAACTGCTCGGTCACACCGTCGTCGCCGGGAACCCCGACTACGGCCTGCGGTTGTCGCTGAACTTCCTGGCCCGGTCCACCTCCGGCCTGCTGGAGTGGGCTGAGCGGCTCGGCGAGGACGTGGATCTCGACGAGCGCACGGTGTCCAACATGCGCATCGGCCGGGCGCTGTCCGGGTGGCCGCTGCGCCGGGCCCGCGCCGGCGAAGCCCGCGACCAGCAGCGGGTGGGTTCGATCTTCAACATCGTGGACGTGGTGCTCGCGCCCACCACCGCGCAGCCGCCGCCCGCGGTGCACGCCTTCGACAAATTAAGTGGGCTCTCGACCGACCGGGTGATGATCGCGGCCTGCCCGGCCACCTGGCCGTGGAACGTGCTGGGCTGGCCGTCGATCAACGTCCCGGCGGGCTTCACCAGCGAGGGACTGCCCATCGGTGTGCAATTGATGGGCCCGGCCAACAGTGAGGGGCTGCTGGTGTCGCTGGCCGCCGAACTGGAGGCGGTGCTGGGCTGGGCGGCCAAGCAGCCGCAGGTGTGGTGGAACTCCGGCACCGACAAGCCGCCGGTGACCAGCGGCCCGGCCACCCGGTAGAGCTTTAGAACCCCAGCCGATTGAGCTGCTTGGGGTCGCGCTGCCAGTTCTTGGCGACCTTGACGCGCAAGTCCAGATACACCTTGGTACCCAGCAGCTTCTCGATCTGGCTGCGCGCCGCGGTGCCCACCTCGCGCAGCCGGGTGCCGCCCTTGCCGATCACAATCCCTTTCTGGCTGTCCCGCTCGACGTAGAGCACGGCGTACACCTCGATCAGGTCGTCGCGGTCCTCGCGACGGTTGATCTCGTCGATCACCACCGCCAGCGAGTGCGGCAGCTCGTCGTGCACACCTTCCAGCGCGGCTTCCCGGATGAACTCCGCCATCAGGGTCTCTTCGGGTTCGTCGGTCAGCTCACCGTCGGGGTAGTACGCCGGACCCACTGGCAGTGCGGCGGCCAGCACGTCGGTCAACACGTCGATCTGTTCACCCTTCACCGCCGACACCGGCACGATCTCGGCTTGACGACCCTCGGCTGAGCCGACGAGCTCGCTGACCGCGGCCAATTGCGCGACCACCCGGTCCCTGGCAACCGCGTCGATCTTGGTGACGATGACCACCAACGTCGTTCTCGGGGCGACCAAAGCGATCTGCTCGACAATCCACCGGTCGCCCGGGCCGATCGCTTCATCGGCCGGGATGCACAGCCCGATGACGTCGACTTCGGCGTAAGTGGCGCGCACCAGGTCGTTGAGCCGCTGGCCCAGCAGGGTGCGCGGCCGGTGCAGACCGGGGGTGTCGACCAGGATGATCTGGAAGTCCTGCCGGTGCACGATGCCGCGGATGGTGTGGCGGGTGGTCTGCGGGCGCTTCGACGTGATCGCCACCTTGGCGCCGACCAGCGCGTTGGTCAGCGTCGACTTCCCGGTGTTGGGCCGGCCGACGAAACAAACGAAACCGGAGCGGAACTGGCTCACCTCGTGGCCGCGGATGTCGGTTTGCCGCTGCGGTCGACGACGATGACGGCCGCGGTGTCGCTGAGTTCGCGGACGGCGAGCACACCGGGGTCATCGACCGAACCGCCCACCAGCACAGCGGCTTCCAAGCCCGTCACGCCGCTGGACACCGCGGCGGCCACCGCGGTCTGCAGCGCGGTCAGCTGCAGCGCGGACAGCTGGACCGGCGCTGCGGCGTAGGTGCGGCCGTCCAGATCACGCACCGCGGCGCCGCTGGCGGCTTCGGCGCGGGCCATCGCGCTGCGGGCCAGCACCACGAGTTTGGCGTCCTCTTCATCGAGTTGGTCGAGCTCAGCCATCGGCGTGGGCCTCCTGACCGTTGGTCTCCGCGGGACTGAGCAGCACCGTCCCGATCCGCAGCCGGCCGCGGTGATCGGGGCCGCCCTCGGCGTGCAGCCGCAGCCCGTGTGAGACTACTTCAGCACCGGGCAGCGGAACCCGGCCGAGCTCGAGAGCCAGCAGGCCGCCGACCGTGTCGACGTCGAGGTCGTCGTCGAACTCCAGGCCGTACAACTCGCCGACGTCTTCGATCGCCAGCCGCGCCGAGACCCGGAATCGGTTGTCGCTCAACTTCTGCACCGGAGCCGTCTCGGCGCCGTCGTACTCGTCGGCGATCTCCCCGACGATCTCTTCGAGCACGTCCTCGATGGTGACGAGGCCGGCGATCGCGCCGTATTCATCGACCAGCAACGCCATGTGATTGCGGTCGCGCTGCATCTCCCGCAGCAGCGCGTCGAGCGGCTTGGAGTCCGGCACGAAAACCGCCGGCCGCATGAGCTGCGCCACCGAGGTGTCCCGTCCCTTGTCGGCCGAGTTGTAGGTCTGCTGCACAAGGTCTTTCAGGTAGACCACGCCGACGACGTCATCGACGTTCTCGCCGATGACCGGGATGCGGGAGTGCCCGCTGCGCACCGCGAGCGAGGTGGCCTGGTCGGCGGTCTTGTCGCTTTCGATCCAGATCATCTCGGTGCGCGGCACCATCACCTCACGGGCCGGGGTGTCGCCGAGTTCGAAAACCGACTGAATCATTCGTCGTTCATCGGCGGCCACCACCCCGCGCTGCTGGGCGAGGTCGACGACTTCACGCAGCTCGATCTCCGAGGCGAACGGGCCGTTGCGAAATCCGCGGCCCGGGGTGAGCGCGTTACCCAGCAGCACCAGCAACCGGCTGATCGGCATCAGCAACCACGACATGACCTGCAGCGGGAAGGCCGCCACCAGGCTGATGGAGTAGGCGTTCTGGCGGCCGAGCGTGCGCGGCCCGATGCCGATGACGATGAAACTGGTCACCACCATGATGGCGACCCCGAGCCACAGTCCCCAGCCCCGACTGAGGTTGTGCCGCAAGTGCACCACCAGCAGCGCGGTCGCGGTGATCTCGCAGACGATGCGCAGCAACACCACGAGGTTGATGTAGCTCGGCCGGTCGGCCATCACGGTGGCCAGCCGCCCGGCGCCGGGACGCTGGTCGCGTACCAGTTCGTGCACCCGGGCCACCGAGACGGTGCTGATGGCCGCGTCGATCGCCGCGAACAACCCGCCCAGACCGATCAGTGCGATCGCGCCGAGCAGCGGGGCAGGTCCGGTCACGGCTGGTCGAAAAACCTTGACTTGTCCAGCAACAGCCGGTCCCGTTCGATCTGGCGATCCTGCCGGTACACCTCGACTTGTTCGGCCACCCACTCGTCGAGGAGCCGGTTCTGCAGGGCGAACATCTCGCGTTCCTCGTCCGGCTCACCGTGGTCGTAGCCCAGCAGGTGCAAGACGCCGTGAATGGTCAGCAGCGCCAACTCGTGGCCGAGCGAATGACCCGCCGCAGCCGCTTGGTCGGCGGCGAATTCCGGGCACAACACGATGTCTCCGAGCATGGCCGGACCCGGCTCGGGCGCATCCGGGCGACCGCCCGGCTCGAGCTCGTCCATCGGAAAGCTCATCACGTCGGTGGGTCCGGGCAGATCCATCCAGCGCATGTGCAGATCGGCCATCGCCGCGGTGTCCAGCAGCACCATCGACAGTTCGGCGGCCGGGTTGACCTCCATTTTGGCGATCGCGAACCGCGCGACGCTGACCAGTTCGGTTTCGGAGACGTCGAGGCCGGATTCGTTGGAGACCTCAATGCTCACGGGCGCCGCTCCTCAATCCCGGCCGCGCCGGCATCTTCGTCACGTCGCGGCTCATGTGCGGCGGTGCCGGACACCGGACGCCCGCCGGGCGGCCCGGTTCATCACCAGGCCCGGCTCTTCGTATCTTGCGTAGGCGTCGACGATCTCGGACACCAGCCGGTGACGCACCACGTCGGCGCTGGTGAGCTCCGCGACGTAGATGTCTTCGATGTTGTCGAGGATGTCGACGGCGTCGCGAAGACCGGAACGAGCACCCCCGGGCAGGTCGATCTGCGTGACATCGCCGGTGACAACGACTTTGGACCCGAAGCCCAGCCGGGTCAGGAACATCTTCATCTGCTCGGCGGTGGTGTTCTGCGCCTCGTCGAGGACGATGAACGCGTCATTGAGAGTTCTTCCCCGCATGTAGGCCAGCGGCGCAACCTCGATGACACCCGAGGTCATCAGCTTGGGAATGAGTTCGGCGTCCATCATGTCGTGCAGCGCGTCGTAGAGCGGCCGCAGGTAGGGGTCGATCTTCTCGCTCAGCGTTCCGGGCAGGAAGCCAAGGCGCTCACCGGCTTCCACCGCGGGCCGGGTGAGGATGATGCGGCTGACCTGTTTGGTCTGCAAGGCGTTGACCGCTTTGGCCATCGCCAGGTAGGTCTTGCCGGTGCCGGCCGGGCCGATGCCGAACACGATGGTGTTGGCGTCGATCGCGTCGACGTAACGCTTCTGGTTCAGCGTCTTCGGCCGGATCGACTTGCCGCGCCGCGACAAGATGTCCAGCGTCAACACTTCGGCGGGCGAGGCGTTATCGGCGCCGACCAGCATGGCCACGCTGTGGCGCACCACCTCCGGCGTCAACGGCTGGCCGCCGGCCACGATGGCGATCAGTTCGGTGATGACCCGCTCGGCGAGCGCGACGTCGGCGGGCTCACCGGACAGGGTGACAGCGTTGCCGCGCACATGCAGATCCGCCGCCAGGATCCGTTCGAGTGCACGCAGGTTTTCGTCAGCGGAACCCAGCAGGCCCACGACGAGGTCGGGCGGAACGTCGATGCTGCTGCGCACCTGAGCGGTCGAGGGATCAGCAGCGTTGGTTTCGCGGGGCGTCACGTGGTTTCCGATGCCTGCTTTCTTGGGTTCTTGGGTGACGACACGTGTTACGAAGTCTACCGCCGAGCGGCGAGACAATCTGCCTCCGAGCAAGGCCTGCCGTAATTCACCTCAGCCCCGGCGGTCCCGTGGGGCGGAGAAAGGCACTTCGTGCCCGCCTCCGAGCGACAAATTCGTCGTGGGGCGGGAAGTTGTCGCGCAGAGGCGGGCACAACAAACACCCGCCGACCCGGTGCGAAAGCGCGCGGCGCGGCGTCAACGTCGTCAGGCCCACCGCGGCGTCAACACCCCCAGCGCACCGAGGGCCACCGCGGCCGCCGTCGACGTCCGCAACACGGTCGGTCCCAGCCGGACCGCCGCGGCGCCGGCGTCGGTCAACGCGGCGATCTCCTCAGCTGCGATGCCGCCTTCTGGGCCGACGATCAGCAGTATTGAATCCGCCCGCGGATCAACGCTGTCCGACAGCGGCTCGGTGGCCGACTCATGCAACACCAGCACCGTTGCTCCGGCGGCCACCGCCTCGCGGACCCGATCGCACAACGCCGCGGTGGACAACGGCCCCTCGACCGGCGGGATGTGCGCCCGGCGCGATTGTCGCGCCGCCGACCGGACCACGGCGCGCCAGCGGCGCAGGCCGTTTCCGGCGCGCTCGCCCTGCCAGCGAGCCACACACCGTTCGGCCTGCCATGCCACGAATCCGTCGGCACCCGCCTCGGTGGCCAGTTCCACCGCCAGCTCGGAGCGGTCGGCCTTCGGCAGCGCCTGCACCACCGTGCACGCCGGCCGCGCGGGTGCGACGTCCCAGCGCTCGAGCACCCGGGCGCGCAGCCCGTCGCGGCCGGTCTCCTGCACGACGCACCGGGCCATGCCGCCGGCGCCGTCGCCGAGCGTCACTTCCTCGCCGGGTCGGATCCGTCGCACGGTGGCGGCGTGGAAACCCTCGTCACCGCTGACCGAGCTCACCGCGCCGACGTCGGGAACCACGTCGACGTAGAACAGGCCGGCCACAGCCGGCTTCAGCGACCGGTGAACGTCTCGCGCAGCTTGCTGAACAGCCCGCTCGTCGCGTTGCCGTGTGTCGACCGGACTTCGGCAACGTCCCGACTGCGGCGGGCTTTCAGCTCGCGCAGGAGCTCGGTGTCGCGGTGATCCAGCCGGCTCGGGACGACGACGTCGACGTGCGCGTGCAGATCGCCGCGCGTGCTGGAGCGCAGCTGGGGCATCCCGTGGCCGCGCAACGTGATCACCGAGCCCGGCTGGGTGCCCGGCGGGATGGTGATGTCGGTGAGCCCGTCGAGGATCGCTTCGACGGTGACGGTGGTGCCCAGCGCGGCGTCGGCCATCGGCACCGAAACCGTGCAGTGCAGGGCGTCGCCGTCCCGGACGAAGATGTCGTGAGCTTGTTCGTGCACCTCGACGTAGAGGTCACCGGCCGGGCCGCCGCCGGGTCCCACTTCGCCTTGAGACGCCAACCGCACCCGCATCCCGTCGCCGACACCGGCGGGAATCTTGACGCTGATCTCGCGGCGGGCCCGCACCCGTCCGTCGCCGCCGCACTGGTTGCACGGGTCGAGGATCACCTCGCCGACGCCGCGGCAGGTGGGGCAGGGCCGGGCGGTCATTACCTGGCCGAGCAGCGAGCGCTGCACGCTTTGCACTTCGCCACGACCGCCGCAGGTGTCGCAGCGCACCGGCGAAGAGTCGCCGTTGGTGCCCCGGCCCTGGCATCTGTCGCATAGCACCGCGGTGTCCACGGTGACCTGCTTGGTGACGCCGGTCGCGCATTCTTCGAGGTCGAGCCGCATTCGCAGCAGCGAATCCTGGCCCTGCCGCACCCGCCCGGCGGGTCCGCGCCCCCCCGAGCCGCCGCCGAAGCCACCGCCGAAGAACGCCTCGAACACGTCGCCGAGCCCGCCGAAACCGGTGAAGCCGTTACCTGCGCCGGCGCTCTCCAGCGGATCCCCGCCCAAGTCGACGATGCGTCGCTTCTCCGGGTCGCTGAGCACCTCGTAGGCGGCGCTGATCTCCTTGAATTTCGCCTGAGCGGCTTCGTCCGGGTTGACGTCGGGATGCAACTCACGCGCCAGCTTGCGGTAGGCGCGTTTGATGTCGGTGTCGGTCGCGTTGGTGCTCACGCCCAGCAGACCGTAGTAGTCGCGTGCCACGCCAAACCTTTCCTACGCCGCGGTTGCGGCTGTCGTTGAATTCTGCAGCCGGCCCGTTGAGGTCATCTTCCCCCGAGCACTTCGCCGATGTACAAGGCAACCGCTGCGACACTAGCGATAGTTCCCGGGTAGTCCATTCGGGTGGGTCCGAGCACGCCCATGCCGCCGTAGACGGTGTCCGAGGTGCCGTAGACGGTGGTCACCACCGAGGTGCCGACCATCTGTTCGGCCTCCGTCTCGTGGCCGATGCGGACGGTCACCTTGCCGGCTTCCTGCTGCGCGGCCAGCAGCTTCAGCACCACCACCTGTTCCTCGAGTGCTTCGAGGATGGACCGCAGCGAGCCACCGAAGTCGGCGGTGTTACGGGTGAGGTTGGCGGTTCCGCCCAGCAGCAGGCGCTCCTCGGAATGATCCACCAGCGACTCCAGCAGCACCGTCGCCGACCGGCCGACCGCGTCGCTGAGGGCGGACTGTTTGCCCCGACCGCCCAGCTCGCCGGCCAGGTCGGCAACCGCGATCGACGCCGCCGTCAGCTTCTTACCCTCCAGGGCCTGTCCCAGCATTTCGCGCAGCTGGGACAGCTCGTGGTCTTCGATGACGTCACCGAGTTCGACGATGCGCTGGTCAACCCGCCCGGAATCGGTGATCACCACCATCAGCAGCCTTGCCGGGGTCAGCGCGATCACCTCCAGGTGGCGCACCGTCGACGCCGACAGCGTCGGATATTGCACGACGGCGACCTGCCGGGTGAGCTGGGCCAGCAGGCGCACCGCACGCCGCAGCACGTCATCGAGGTCGACACCGGATTCCAGGAAATTCTGGATCGCCCGCCGCTCAGCCGACGACAGCGGTTTGACATCGTCGAGCCGGTCGACGAACTCCCGATAGCCCTTGTCGGTCGGCACCCGCCCGGAACTGGTGTGCGGCTGGGCGATGTAGCCCTCGGCTTCCAGCACCGCCATGTCGTTACGAACCGTCGCCGACGAGACGCCGAGGTTGTAGCGCTCGACAAGCGACTTTGAGCCGATCGGTTCTTTGGTGCTGACGAAGTCGGTGACGATGGCCCGCAGCACCTCGAAGCGGCGTTCATCGGCACTTCCCATCCGGCATCCACCTCCTTCGACCACGCGGGACCGGTCCATTTTACGGTGACGAACAGAAGCGGCGGTTTTCCTCGATCCGCAGGGCAGTCGCGGGAGGCTTATACCCGTGGTCACATTCGGACCGCCGCCGGTGTCGACATAGGTAACGGCTACTGCGAGCTGGGAAAGGACCGCCATGGCACGACTCACCGGAGTGTCCGACCGTAGCGCGGGCCTGAGCACGAGAATCGCCTTCTTCTTCACCCGACGGAAGTTGAAGCAGCTGGCCGGTTCCGACAAGCCGGCACTGCTCGATCCGCTGCGGATGTATGCCTACTTACCCAGGGTGCTCAACGCCTACGGCCGTCTGGAACAGGCGCAATCAACGCTGCAGCAGGTGCTCAGCACGCGCCACCGGGCACTGGCGGAATTGAAGGCGGCGACCACGGTGCGCTGCGAGTACTGCATCGACCTCGGCTCTGCGATCGCGCGCCGCTGGGGCATCACCGACGAGGAACTCCTCGCGCTGGCCGACTACCGGAACGCGGCTTGCTTTTCCGACGTCGACAAGCTGGTGCTTGACTACGCCGCGGCCGTCAGCCGCACCCCGGTCTCGGTCGACGACGAATTATTCGACGCCTTGCGGGCGCATTTCGACGAGGCTGCCTTGATCGCACTGACGCATATCGTCACGCTGGAGAATCTGCGTGCGCGCTTCAACCTTGCGCTGGGCATCGCATCGTCGGGTGTTTGCGGCGTTCAGGTGTGCGCTTCGCCGGACGCCGGCTGACGGTGACGCGGGAGACGACGTGCTGGCCGAGACAGCGCGGTTGGCGCGCATCGACCTCAGTGCGGTTGTTGCCTGTGGCGCCTAGTCAGTTCGTGCACTGGCGGTCTGGATCAGGGCGATCGCGGCGTCGTGCTGCAGGATCCAGTTGCCGTTGGCATTGACGAATGCGAGCTGCTTGGTCACCGGTCCGGCGAACTTCGGACCCGTGATCGCCACGTCGGCGGTGGCCAGGTTGGGTCCGGCCGCCTGAATGTTCGTCACGTTGAACTGTTCGGGGAAGTTCCCCTCCCGGTAAGCCTTGCGCAGATCGTGATCGGCCACCCGACCTTCGTCGGGGTTGATGCCGTTCTCCACCAGACCGTTCTTGTCCTGGTAGTTGACACCGGGATCGGTCGCCTGGGTGCACAGGTCGGTCAACTGCTCAGGTGTCGGCAGGTTGGGCTGCCCCGGCGGGGGGTCCTGCGGGAGCGGAGCGCTCGCCACGACCGGCTGCACCGGGTAGGCAGACGTGGCGAGCGATCCGTAGCCAACCGAGGTGACGCCGGCTGCCGCGGCTCCGATGGCGGCCGCCGCGGCCACCCCGGTGGCGAAGGCTTTCACGGTCATGGCTGTCCTTTCGACTGTCTGTCGTCAGCGAGCCACATGGTAGGCAGGTGGGCGGCGTTTCTGCAGCGAATTGTCAGTTACCGGTCGCTGCTTCAATGAGCGCCGTCGCCGAGTCGCGCGACAGCATCCAGCCACCCTGGTTGACGAAGGTCAGGTTCTCGGTGACCGGCGGCTGTAACTTGGGACCGGAGATGGCCACGGCGGCGGTGGCCCCGTTTCCCGCGGCCGGCTGGATGTTGGACACCGTGAACGCCAGCGGCAACTCGCCCTTCTTCACCGCCTTCTTGATCTCGTGGTCACCCAAAGCGGCCTGATTCCCGCTGATCCCGCCTTCGACCAGTCCGGATTTGTTCGCGAACGGGACATTCGGGTCGGCGAGGCCGTTCAGCACCCCGGTCAGCTGGTCAGCGGTCGGCAGCGTGGTGGTCTGGTCCAGCGGTGCGCTGAAAACCACCGGCTTCACCGGCAAGCCGGGGTGGCTGGTGGCGGCCAGCGACGTCACGCCGGCGGCTGCGGCTCCGATGGTGGCGAACGCGGCCACACCGGTGACCAGAGATTTCACGATCATTGGTTCCCCTTCGAGTTTCTGCTCAGCGTGACGTCGGCTCGGTACGCCGGTCATCTGTTACCACTGTTGACAATGATAATGTTGTTATCTTCTGCGCCGGCTGTGCTTACGCTATGAATCGTTCTTAACGATCGCGGACGCCTCCACCGCCTCGCGCAGGCTTTTCGGCCGCATATCGGTCCAGTGCTGCTCGACATACTCCAGGCACGAGGCGCGGCTGGCTTCCCCGAACACCACCTGCCAGCCGGCCGGGACGTCGGCGAAGGTGGGCCACAGGCTGTGCTGTTCTTCGTCGTTGACGACGACGAAGAAGGCGCCGTCCTCGTCATCGAACGGATTGGTGCTCATCGGCTCTCCTCGGATCAACGGAACTCTTGCTGGCGCCCGTGGCGCCGAGCACCCGGTCGGACAGCAACCCCAGGCAGCTGAGGTTCGGAAAGCCGGGGCCCTGCGTCAACCCGGCCAGGTTCGGCAGGAACAGCTTGGGCGCGACGTCGGTGACGGCCAGGTCATAGCCGATCGCTTCCTGCAGGCGCTCACCGGTCAGCGGGCCGCCCAGACCCAGCTCGAGCAGGTCCAGCGCGTCTTGGCTGAACAAGGTCAGGAACCACAGCGGGTCGGCGCCGGAACCGTCGATCACCAGGTCGAAACCGTGCACCGTTTCCAGGTTTTCGCTGCCCCGGTTGGTGCTCAGCGTCAACCGGATCTGCTCGTCGCGGCCCACGGCGTGCGCGACCCGGCCACGCAGGTGGCGGATCCGGTCGTCGGCGAGCAGCGATCCCTGCGCACTGGCGGAGAACACGCCGCGGTCCGTGCGGAACAGCGCGTCCCGGCGTTCGGCCAGGGTCAGCGCTCCCCAGTCGCTCGGGTCGGAGAACAGGGCGTTCTCGAAGAAGCTCTCGCCCCGGGTGAACAAAGTCACCTGTGGCGAAATCACAGTGATCGTCGAAACCCGGTGCCGGAACAGTTCATTGAGCATCGACGCGGCGCCCTCGCCGCCACCGATCACCGCGACCCGCTCAGCACAGATCCGCTCGTGTGCGGCGGCGCGGTGCCAGAACTGCGCGATCGACAGCACCCGCGGATTGCCGGGCAGCAGCGACCTTTCAGCCTGCCCTGGGCCGGTGATCATCAACGCATCGGCGCGCACCGTGTTTTCGTGGGTGTGCAGCGACCAGCGGTCACCGTCGACCGCGAGCTGCTCGACTTCGCCGGCCACCACCGACATACCCACTTGGTCGGCCACCCAGCGCAGGTACTGACCCCATCGCCGATGGGTGGGCGCCGGCCTGCCCCGGTCGATCCACTCCGCGAACGACGCAGTGGCGATCAGGTAAGCCTGCCAGCTGTATCTGGTCATCCGCTCGTCGAGTTCGGCGTTGCGCCGCGGCGCCAGCGCCGATCGGTACGGGAAGCCGACATCTTTTTCCGGACTGGTACCCAGCCGCTGCGCCCCATCGGTCCAGCCGCCGCTGGCCTGCCAGTTGGCCGCCACCGCGAGCCGTTCCACCGCGACCACGTCTGGTGCGTCCACGCCCATGTCGCGCAGCGCCGCCGCCTTGGCGGCAACGGCCACCGCTTTGGCTCCCGCGCCGAGCACCGCTACTGTGGTCATGTTCCCAGCTCCCGCAGCATCTCGTTCCAAATCTCCTGCAGCGCAACGAGATCGGCTTGGCTGACAATGTCGGGCAGCACCCGCCACTGAGTCAGCAGGGCCGACTGCTCGCCGACGGTCACAATGGTGGCGAAGATGCTCAGCTCGTGGCGCACCGCCAGGCCGGGTTCGGGTAGCGGCGTTACGTCGGCCAGCAACTTGCGCTCCAACCGCAGCGTGGACTCGGCATTGCCGTCAAGGTCGGCGCGGCCGAGGTAGTTCAGCAGCACCTGCGGCTCGGGCAAGCAGGCCAACTGCCCGGCGGTGTCGGCGCGCAGATAACGGAGCAGTCCGTAGTCGACGCCGTCACCGGGGATCGCTGCCAGCAGCTCCCCTACGCGGTGCGGGTCTGAGGAGTCGATTCGCAGCGGGTAGATGGCACTGAGCAATCCGACCGTGTCGGAGGTGTCGATCCGCGAGTCACCTGCGGCGTCGACCAGCGCGTCGGCGCGGCCGTGGGTTTCCAGCGCCAGCAACGGCGGCGGAGTCGGTTGGCCGCGGGACTGCCGCCACCTCGTCACCGTCCCGGCCGCCGCCGCGATCAGCAGATGCAACACGGGCACACCGGAGCCGATGAGCCGGCCGGTCACGTCAGCGTCGGTGAAGACCGTCTTGACGAGCAGATCGCGGGCCCGGTCGTCATCCGGGCGCACCCGCCGCGAGCCGAGCTTCGGGTCGTCGCCGGCGAGTTGAGCCGCCCAGAACGGCAAGGTGTCCAGCGCTTCGGCGCGTCCGGCCAGTGCCCGCGCCCAGCGCCGGTAAGTGGTGTGCTCCCGCACCGGGGTGACCGGGTGGCCGTTGCGCAGCGCGTGCAGCGCGACGTCGAGTTCGCCGATCACCACCCGCCAGGACGCAAGATCCATCGCCAGCACGTGGGCGGCCAGCAGCAGCACGTCAGGCCCCGCGGGGTTTCGCAGGAACACCGCCGCCAACAGCGCGCCCTGTTCCGGGTTCAGTTGCCGCAGCGCGGTTTCAGCGTGCTCGGTCACCGTCGCCTGCAGGTCGCCGGTCACCTCGACTTCGGTGAGTAGCGCCGACGCCGGGACCGGCAGCAAGGTCAGCGTGGCGCGGTCGAGCCGGGTGCGCAGCACCTCGTGGCCGTCGACCACGGCGGCCCACGCGATCCGCAGCTGCGCGACGGTGGTGCCTGCAGGCAGCACAATAACTTCCATCTGCGCGAGCCGGCATGGCTGACCGTATTCGTAGAGCCACCTGGCGTTGGGCAGCAGCGGGATCGGCTCGGCTATGACGTCGGGCCGGCCAGCAGAGGTCGCTGTCTCGGCGTCGACTGCGGCGGCCAGTTCGCGAACTGTGCTGCACTCCAGGATGAGCCGGGCCCGCAGCGGCAGGTCGCGGCGGCGGGCCGCCTGCACCAGGGTCAGCGCCGCGATGCTGTCCAGGCCCAGCTGGAGCAACTCTGCATCGACGTCGACCTGCACGATGCGCAGCGTTTCGCGCACCGCTTCAGCCAATTTCGTTTCGGTGACGGTCTCGGGCTGTGCCGTTGTCGCGGCGGTGGAATCGATTGTCGCCAGAAAGTTCTCGTCGAGCTTGCCGTTGGCGGTCAACGGTATGTCGTCGACCTCGACGATGCGGTGCGGCAGCATGTAACGCGGCAGCCGCGCGCTGAGCACGCCGCGCAGCTCGGCCACGGTGGGAGGCAGGTCAGCTGCCGCACGGTCGGTGACGACGTAAGCGGTGAGCCGCGCAGCGCCGTGGTGTTCGCCGACCACGACCCCGGCGCGGCGGACACCGGGATGTGACTCGAGTGCGGCGGCTATCTCACCGGGTTCGACGCGGTAGCCGCGGATCTTCACCTGGGCGTCGGCGCGGCCCAGGTACTGCAGTGAGCCGTCCGGGTGGCGGCGCACCAGATCACCAGTGCGGTACATCCGCTCGCTTTCGCCGAACGGGTCGGGAAGGAACCGATTCGCCGTCTCGCCGGGACGACCGAGATAACCGCGGGTCAGTTGAGCGCCGGCCAGGTAGAGTTCGCCGACCGCGCCGAACGGCACCGGACGCAGCGCGCAATCGAGCACATAGCCGCGGGTGTGCCGGGTCGCTTGACCGATCGTCGGCTGAGGGTAGTCGGCGATGGTCGCCACCACCGCCTCGACGGTCGTCTCGGTGGGCCCGTAGCAGTTGTAGGCCGCCAGCCCGGTGCGGACGCATTCGGCGCGGATCGCCGACCACATCGGCGCGCTGATGGCTTCACCGCCCAGCGCGAGCACGGCGAGCGGCGCGGTGTCCAATAAGCCGAATGCCCTCAGCTGAGCGAACATCGACGGCGTGGTGTCGATCATGTCGATGCGATGCTCGGCGATGGCGCGCACCAGCGCCTCGGCGTCGGGTTGGGTCTGCTGGTCGACGATGTGTACGGCGTGCCCGTCGAGCAGCGCGACCAGAGGTTGCCAGGCGGCATCGAACGCGAAGGACCAGGCGTGCAGAATCCGGAGCCGGCGGCCCAATCGCTGTGCTGCGGGCCGCAATACCTGCTCGATATGAGCGTCGGCGTAGGCGCTGAGCGCAGCGTGAGTGCCGATGACGCCTTTGGGCTCCCCCGTCGTTCCGGAGGTGAACACGACGTAGGCGGCCTGCTCGCCGGCCGCGTCGACGGGCTGACAAACGCTGGGAGTGACACGTTCGACGGACGTCAGGAAGTCGTCGTCGACCATGATCGTCGTACCGCTCTGACGCAGGATCGATGCCACCCGTTCGACGGGCATACCGTTCTCCAGCGGCACGCACATCGCGCCGGTCTTCAGCGTCGCGAGCATCACCACGAGATACTGCGGGCCGCGCGGCAACTTGATCGCGACCGGAACTTCCGTGCCGGCGCCGCACGCGAGCAGAGCGGCGGCGAGCCGGTCGGCGGCGGAGTCGAGCTGCCGGTAGCTCATGGTCCCGCCGGCCCAGCTCACCGCCACCTCGTCGGGCGTAGTCTCGGCGATCGCGGTGAACCGGGTATGTATTCCCGGTGCGCCCGACGGTGCGCGCCCCGGTCGGTCGGCAGCCTGCAGCAGCGCCGCCTCGTCCTCGAACAGCACGCTGACGTCACCCATCCGCCAATCCCACAGCGCGAGCAGCCGTTCTGCGGTGGTGAGTACCCGTCGTCCCAGCATCGAGGCGGTGGTAGCGCCCAACGCCCCGTCGATCAGCTCCACCAGCAGCACCAGTTCACCGTCGGCCAGGTGCACGGCCAGGGTCACCGGGAAATGTGACAGGCTCTCCAGCCCGGCAGGCCGGAATGTCACATCACCGGTGGCTATCTCGCCGCCGCCGACCAGCCCACCGGTCGGGAAGTTCTCGTAGACCAGCAGGGTGTCGAACATTTCCCCGACACCGCCGAACGCCCGCAACTGGGCATGCCCGAGATAGCTGTGCTCGCGGAGCAGAGCAGAGCTGCGTTGCAGTGCAAGGCATTGCGCGCCGACAGACGCGTCGTCGTCGATGCGCACCCGCAGCGGCACGGTGTTGATGAACAACCCGACCATGGTCTCCACGCCGCTCAGCTCGGCCGGCCGTCCCGACACCGTCACCCCGAACACCACGTCGGTGCGGCCGGTCAACCGGGACAGCACCAGCGCCCAGGCCAGCTGCGTCAACGTGTTCAGCGTGATTCCCCGCGAGCGTGCGCCGTCAACCAGCCGGGCGGTGCTCTGCCGGTCGTTGCGCAGCTCGGTTCGGCGCGGCAGACCACCGCTGGCCGCACCGTCGGAGGCGTTGGGTCGGTCGGTTCCTCCGCGGGCCGTTGCCCGGCCCGCATCGTCGCCTCCGGGGTTCGATCGGTCGGCTCCTCCGCGGGCCGTTGCCCGGCCCGCATCGTCGCCTCCCAGGACCGCGGACAGCAGCGTCGGGCCGGTCAAGCCGCTCAGGTGCTCACGCCAGATCCGTTCGCTGACGTCGCGGTCGCGGCCGGCCAGCCAGCCGATGTAATCGCGGTAAGGCCGCGGCGCGGGCAGCAACCCGTCCAATTGGCCGCCGGCGCGGTACAAGGTGATCAACTCCGCGGCGAACACCGGCAGTGACCAGCCGTCGATCACGATGTGATGGGCGGTGATGACCAACCGCCACTGCATGCGCGGGAGTTCGACGAGCAGGAACCGGATGGCCGGTGCCCGCTCGAAATCGAACGGCCGCGAACGTTCTTCGGCTTCCAACGCCTCGACGTCCTCGAGCGTGGCGGTGACCTGCCGCCAGGGCAGCACCACCCGGGACGGCACGATCTGCACCGGTCTGGCGATGTTCCGGCTGACGAAGCTGGCCCGTAGATTCGGGTGGCGGTCGAGCATCGCCGCGGCGCAATCGCGAAGTTTGGCGACGTCGAGCGGTCCGGAGATGTCGGCGGCCATCGCGATCACATACGGGTCCTCGGTGCGGTCGGCACCGGCATCGGCCAGCCCGGCGAGCATCGTGCGCGAATAGAGCCCTTCTTGCAGCGGGCTGAGCGCCATCACATCGTCGATGCCCGGTGGCGCGCCGGTCTGCGTCGCTGTCACGGTTCGCCGTCGCCGTCGGGGTTCAGCCACGACGACGTGACCGCGGCGAGGTCGTCGGCCGACAGCCCCGATGTCGTCATCGGGGCGTGCCGAGCGTCGTCGTCGAAGCCGTCATCGGCTTGAGCGGCTTCGACGGCTTCGGCGGCGTCGACCGCGGCGGCCAACAGGGCGACGGTCGGGTGTTCGAACACCATCCGTGGGCTGACGGCCAGCCCCGCCGCCCGGGCCCGGGCTGCCAGCTGAACCGACAGGATGCTGTCGCCGCCGAGTGCGAAGAAGTCGTCGGACCGCCCGATCGCCGGGGTAGACAGCAATTCGGCGAACACCACGGCCACCGCGCGTTCGGTGGCGGTGCGCGGCGGCTCACTGTGGCCGGTCGTGCTCACCGCGGGCCGCGGCAAACCCGGCCGGTTCAGCTTGCCGGACTCCGTCTTCGGCATCTGGTCGAGTACCGTGATCGACGACGGAATCATGTAACCCGGCAGCAGCGACGCGATTTCGGCGCGCACCATCGCTGCGAACGCTGACTTACCCGCGTCGTCGGAAACGGCTTGCCGCGCAACGACATACCCCGCCAGCGTGGTGCTGCCCTGCACCTCCCACGCGCGGGCGGCGGCTACCGCCACACCGTCAACGGCTTTCAGCGCCGCCTCCACCTCGCCCAGTTCGACGCGGAAACCACGCACCTTCACCTGATGATCGGTACGGCCGACGAATTCCAGCCGACCGTCTTCGGTCCAGCGTGCGCGGTCCCCGCTGCGGTAGAAGCGCGCACCCGGTTGGGCGGCATAGGGATTGGGTACGAAACGTGCCGCGGTTAAACCGGGGCGCCGCCAGTAGCCGCGAACCAGCTGGCCACCGGCGTAGTACAGCTCTCCGATGACGCCGACCGGCACCGGCTTGAGGGCGTCGTCGAGCAGATACACCTGCGAGTCCGGTGTCGGCCGGCCCAGGACCGGAACCGGCAGGGTCAGCGGTCCACGGACCAGGCCGCCGGACGTCTCGGTGGCGCCGAAGTTGTTGAGCAGCTCAGGAACTTGCGCGTCGCCGCGAACGGCGATCAACCGCTCGAGCAGCGACCCGCTCACCGGTTCACCGCTGCACACCAGCCGGGTCAGGGATCGCACCACCGCGGGCCATCCGTCCACCAGCGCCGAAACCAAGCTGGCAACCGCCGTCACCTGGGTCACGGAATGGCGTTGCACCAGCCGCGCCAACGCCTCGGCGTCGCGGTGCTCGGCGTCGTCGGCCAGGATCATCGTCGCACCCGCAGCCAAACCCGCCAACGTCTCCATGCTGCCCTCGAGGAACGTCATTGACGCCTGGGCAAGACGAACATCGTTGGCTGGCATCGGGTAACGCCACAGCTGCCAGTTCAGCCGGGTGGTCATCGCACGGTGAGTGCCGAGCACCCCTTTCGGCTCGCCGGTCGATCCGGAGGTGAACACCAGATACATCGGGTCGTCGGGATGCGGCAGCGGCAGTGCCGGCCGCGGCGCCGGCTGCTCCAACGTGGACCGCACCGCGGGGTCGTCAAGTGAAATCACCGTCATACCAGTTCGTTTCGGCATGCCGGCCAGCGCCTCACTGGTCACCACCATGACCCGCGGCTTGACGTCGTCGACCATGAACTGCTTGCGCGTCGCGGGATAGCCGGGGTCGACCGGGAAGTAACCGGCACCGGCCTTCATGATGCCCACCAGCGCCACCACCAGGTCGATGCCGCGACGGGTGGACAGGCCGACCAGCGACCCTGGCCCCACCTGATGATCGGCGAGCAGCCGCGCGAAATTGTCCGAGCGCCGGTGCAGCGTCGGATAATCGATGTACTCGTCGCCGCAGCGCACCGCGATGCGGTCGGTGCCCAGTTCCCGGCTGGCTTCCAGCAACTCGGGGATTGTGCGCGGCCGGTCGGCGGGCGGCTGCTCACCGCGGCTCCAGTCGGTGAGGATCTGTTGCTGTTCGACAGCGTCGATCAACGCCACGTCGCTCAGCTTCGCCTCGACGTTGTCGGCGAATGCTTCGACGACCTGTAACAGCCAGCCCGCCAGCCGTTCGATGGTGGTTCTGCGGTACAGCTGGGTGCGGAAGATGACTTCGCCGGTGTAGCCAGACCCGCCCGAGTCGACGGAGCCGGCTGAGCCTTCGGAGCCGTCGGAGCCGGCCGAGCCTTCAGAGCCATCCATGGCGAAGAAGTTGACGCTGAGATCAGCGTGCGCCATGTCGAATACCGGTGTGAGCGCGCTGAACTCGGTGTCTCCCGACGGGCCGGTGTCGACAACCCGCCCGGCCGGCAGTTGATTGCGGACGTGGACGACGACTCCGAACAGCGGGTTGCGGGACAGCGAACGCGCCGGACTGACCGCATCCACCACCCGGTCGAATGGCAGTTCTTGATGCGCGTAGGCGTTCAGCGCCATCTCCCGCGCCCGCTGCAGCACCTCCCGCAGTGTCGGGTTGCCGTGCAGGTCGTTGCGCAGCACCAGGATGTTGACGAAGAAGCCGATCAATTGCTCGAACTCGGGTTCGGTGCGCCCGGCGACCGGTGTGCCCAGTGGAATGTCGGCGCCGCCACCGGCTTTGTGCAGCACCACCGCGACCGCCGATTGCAGCAGCATGAACTCGGTGATGCCCAGCTGTCGGCTCAGCTCGACCAGCTTCGCGCGAACCTGCCCGTCGATGTGGAAGCCGACCGATTCGCCGTCACCGCTGGGCGCCGGCGGCCGGGCGAAATCGGGCCGCAGACCGGAGTCTTCAGGCAGGCCGGTCAGCTGCTGCAGCCAGTATTCGCGCTCGGTGGCGACGAGGCTGCCGTCGTCACCGGTGGTATCCGACAGCAGTTCCTGCTGCCACGCCGCGTAATCGGCGTACTGCGCCCGCAGCGGCGCCCACGACGGCGCCTGGCCGGCTCGACGCGCCCGATAGGCGGTCAGCAGGTCGGTGAACAACACTTCCCCGGACCAGTGGTCGGCGGCGATGTGGTGAATGACCAGAGAGATCGACATGGTCGTCACCGGCGCGCAACACCGCCGCGCGCAGCGGCCGGTCCTTGTCGAGTTGGAAGCATTCCCGGCGCTCGGCGTCCAATTGCTCGTGCAGCCAGGTCTCGCCCGCACCGACGGCTTGGCGTACCGGGAAGTCACCGACCGGGTTGACCACCTGGTAGGGCACACCGTCGATCTCGACGTAGGAGGTGCGCAGGATCTCGTGGCGCGCCGCGACATCACCGATGGCCGCGATCAGCGCAGCGGTGTCACACGGCCCGCTGAGCCGGGCGGCGAACGGAATGTTGTTGACTGCGCTGGGCCCGTCGATGCGGTAGGCGAACCAGGTTCGCAATTGTGACGCCGACAGCGGTGCCGGTCCGTCGTGTGCGGTGGTGATCAGCTTGGGCCGCCGGCACCGGACGGCACCGGACTGCAGTTGGTCCACCCGCTTCGCCAGCTGAGCGACCGTCCCCAGCTCGAACAGGTCCCGGATGGCCAGCTCGACGCCGCAGGCCGACCGGATCGCGGCGACCAGCTTCGTCGCCACCAACGAGTGGCCACCCAGCTCGAAGAAGGAGTCGTCGGCACCGACTGCGGCGTGCCCGAGCAACGTCGAAAACAGCTCGGCTATCTGCCGTTCGTTGCGGGTGACCGGCTCGCGGTACCGGGTGGGCGCAACGATCTGCGGTGCCGGCAGAGCGGCCCGGTCGATCTTTCCGTGCGCGGTGATCGGGATCTCGTCGAGGACGACGTAGGCGGCCGGCGTCATGTAATCGGGCAGCGCCGCGGCCACTCGCGCGCGGATACGGTCGACGTCGACGGTGGTGGCGTCCGCCGGTGTCAGGTAGGCGACCAGACTTTTACCCAGCTGCGGAAGGTCCGCGGCGATCACGACGGCCTGCCCGACACTGGGATCGACGGAGATCGCCGCGGCCACCTCGCCGAGTTCGATGCGGAAGCCCGCGGATCTTGACCTGCTCGTCGGCGCGTCCGACGAACTCGATGTCACCGTCGGGGTTGCGCCGCGCCAAATCGCCCGAACGGTACAACCGGCCGCCGTGGGTGAACGGGTCGGCCACGAAGCGCTCGGCGGTCATTGCGGGCCGGCGGTGATAGCCGTGCGCCAGATGGGTTCCGCCGATGTAGATCTCGCCGATGACCCCGACCGGTACCGGTTGCAGCGCGTCGTCGAGCAGGTGTACCTGGGTGTTGATCTTGGGCCGCCCGATCGGGACGATCCGGTTGCCCTGCGTGCCGGCCACCGGGTAACTGGTGGCGTTGACCACGGTTTCGGTGGGTCCGTAGAAGTTGTACAGCGACGCGTCGAAGGTGGCGTGGAATTTATCGGCCACTTCGCCGGGAAGCGGTTCGCCGCCGATCGGCACTCGGCGCAGAGTGCGCCACTGGTTGACGCCGGGCAGCGACAGGAACAACCCCAGCAGTGACGGGACGAAGTGCATGGAGGTGATGCCTTCGCGGTGCAGCAGTTCGGTCAGGTAGCCGATGTCGCGCAGGCCATCTGGTCGCGGAATGACCAGCCGGGCACCGCAGATCAGCGTGCCGAAGATCTCGCCGATGGAGACGTCGAAGCCGGTCGACGCCACTTGCAGTAGCCGGTCGGTCGTATCGACCTGGTATTCGGTTCCGAACCAGCGGAAGTACTCGGCGATGGGCGCGTGCGGCACCGGCACACCTTTGGGCAACCCGGTTGAGCCCGACGTGTAGATCAGGTACGCGGTGTTGTCCGGCAGCAGCGGCCGCACCAGGTCTGCGCCGGCGGGCGCGGACGCTCGGGTAGTCCGCCAGCCCGGTGACCGGTTCGCGCACAACGATTTTCGATTGGGCGTCGCCGAGGATGAAGGCCAGCCGGTCTTCGGGGTAGCTGGGGTCGACGGGCAGGTAGACCGCGCCGGCTTTCATGATGCCCAGCGCGGTGATGACCAGCTCAGGAGATTTGTCCAGGAGCACCGCGACGATGTCCTCGCTGCCGATGCGCTGCTCGATCAGCCAGTGCGCCAACCGGTTGGATTCGTCGTCGATCTCCCGGTAGCTGTACTGCCGGCCTTCGTAGACCACCGCTACCGCGTGCGGTGAAAGCGTTGCACGCTCGGCGACCAGCGCAGGCAGGGTCGCGGCGGGCACGACGAATCGGTCACCGGCCGAGATCTGCCGCAGCCACGCCGCGTCGGCGGCGCCGAGCAAGGACAATTGCCACAGCGCCGCATCCGGGTTGGTCAGGGCGCTGTCGAGCAGCACGGCGTAGTGCTCCAGCAGTTGTCGCACCAGTGACCGGTCCAGCACTTCCACCAGGTATTCGGCCTCGACCAGCGCACCGTCGTCGCCGAGTTCGACCATGAACGTCAACGGCAACTGGCTGGTGTGGCCCCGCAGTTCGGCGCGTGTGCAGCGCACGCCGGCCGGCCGGAATCCGCCGCCGTCGGGTTCACGCATGCCGAAGCTCACCCGCGTCATCCGCTCGGCGCCGTGGCGGCGGTCCGGGTTGGACTCGCGCACCAGCCAGTCGAGATTGACCCGTTGGTGGGCGAACGCGCCGACGGCGGTGTCGCGGGTGTCGGCAAGCAGTTCGGCGAAGCTTTGATGCCGCCGGGGACGCGCCCGCAGAACCACGGTGTTGCCGTAATAGCCGATCGCTTCGTCGGTGCCAGCGCCGCGGTTGAGCACCGGCGTCGCGATCAGGAAGTCCTCGGCTTGGGTGTAGCGGTGTATCAGCGCTGAGAACGCGGCCAGCAGCACCATGTAGGGGCTGGCGCCGCTTCGCCGGGCCAGCGCTGCCGCCCGGTGTACCGTCGCCGCCGGATATCCGCGCCGAGACGCGTTGTGCGCGCGGCGAACTCGGCACCACCGATCCATCGGGTCCCGGAAGCTCCAGCGGTTCAGGCAATTCGGTCATCAACGCCCGCCAGTAGGCGAGGTCTTCCTCGAGTTGGTCAGCCGAGCCGGCGGCGGCAGGCACCGGCAACGGCGGAAGTTCGGTGTCCGGGCCGGCGTACGCGCGGTTCAGGTCGGCGAAGAACGGCGCCCAGGAGCCGTCATCCCAGGCGATATGGTGAGCGGTCAGCAGCAGCATCAGCTCGTCGTCACCCAGGCGCACCGCGGTGATTCGCAGCGGCGAGTCGACGGTCAGATCGAACGGGCGGGAGAATTCCCGTTGCGCCAGCACTTCCAGCCGTAGCTGCCGGGGTCGGCCCGCCAACCCCGACAGGTCGTGCTCCGCCCAGCCCGGCCGCAGATCGTCGTGGACCCTGGGGTGCGGATCACCGTCGTCGTCAGGGTGATAGGTCGTGCGCAACACCGGATGTCGCCGGGCGACCGCGTCGACGGCCTGGTGCAACCGCTCGACGTCGACAGCACCGGTCAGGCGGTAGGACACGCAGACGTTGAGCAGGCCGCTGCCGGGGTCAACCGACTGCACGAACCACATTCGGCGCTGACCATCGGACAGTTCGGCGCGGCCCTGCTGCGCCGCAGTGGTGGTACGCGACAGGCCACGCTCGGCGAGCTTGCGGCGCAACAGTTCCAGGCGCTGCTCGTCGAGGCGGGTGTCGGTGATCTCAGTCACCGGGCAGACTCCGGACTGTTCGTCATGGCCTCGACCAGTTGGGCGCCGGTGATACCGCCGAGCAAGGTCGCCAACGGCACCGAGCGCCCGGTGCAGCGGCGCAGCCGCTTTCGCAGATCCAGCGCCAGCAGCGAATCCACGCCGAGGTCGATCAACGCGGCGCTCAGGTCAACTGACGCTGCCCCGCCGATGTTCAACGCGGCGGCCAGTTCGGCACGCACCACCTCAGCGGCGGGGCGTTGACGGGACGCGTCACCGGCTGAGTCGGTGCCGTCAGTCGGCACGGGTGCGGCGAATCCGGCAATCGCGCCTTGCGACTCGAACAGCATCCTGAGCCGGTCGAAGTCAGCGGCGAAGATCAACGGATCACCGGCGTGCCGTTGCAGGCTGCCGGCGATCGCAGCGTCGGGGTCCATCGCGATCAGACCGGCCCGCTCGAAGCTCTTGATCGCCTCGGCGTCACCGACCGTGGTGCCCGGCCACAGACCCCACCGCACCGACGTGCAGTCGACCGCCTCGGCCCGCAGTTGGGCGGCGAGGACATCGAGCACCCGGTTGGCCGCCGCGTACGCCGCATGCCCCGAGCCGCCCCACACGCCGGATACCGACGAGCACAACACGGTTCGTGCACCTGCACGCCGCGGCCACAGGTCGATCACATTGGCCAGCCCGGTGATTTTCGCGTCGAACACCTCGGTGAAATCGATGTCGGTGAGTTGGTGGTGCGGGCCGAAGCGGGCAACACCGGCGGCGTGCACGAGCAGCGAAGCCCCGGTGCCGCCGTGCTCGGCAGCCGCCGCCGCGACTGCCGCCCGGTCGGTGATGTCGCAGGCCGGGGCAGACACCTCGACGGTGTGGTCACCGATCAGGTCCGACAGGTCGGCTTGGTCCATCCCTTTGCGGCTCAGCAGCGTGATCCGTCGGGCGCCGTGTTCAATGCAGTACCGGGCGTAGCTGCGGCCGACGACACCGCTGCCACCGGTGATCACCACGTCCTCGAGCAGAGCACCACCGGGAGCTGCGCCGGGCATCGCCTTCGCGTCTTCTGTCAGCGTTCGGGTGTAACTGACCGGCCCGGCAGCACCGGCCCGTACCGCCACCTCCGTCGCTGCACTGAGCAGCACGTCGATGCACGAACGCACCATCTCGGCTTCCACATCTCGGTGCGGCAGGTCCAGTTGGGCGAAGGTGGTGTCGGGGAATTCGAAGCCGACGCTGCGGTGCATCGCCGCCAGCGCCGCCTGCCCCGGATGCGCCCGGTCCCCCGGTTGCACGCACTGAGCGCGCACGGTCGTCAACCACAGTCGCCGGCACTGCGGGCCGACGGCCTGCAAATAGTCCAGTTGACCGACGGCTCCGGCTATTTCGTCAGCTGCGGCAGTCTTCTCCGGCAGCGCCGGTGCCACCACCACGACGATCTGCGCGTCGGCCGGTGCGACCAGGTCGGCACCGTGGTCAGCGGTGACGGCGTCGGCGAGCCGCCGCCGTAAGGGATCGTCGACGGGCCCGAGCACAGCGACGGTGCAACGCCGTCGAGTCCGGTTGGGTGCCGACGGCTCCCACTGCTCGGCGGCGACGGTCAGCGTCACAACCGGCGGTGGTGGCAGCGGTTCGGGATGCGCCCACAGGTGGAGGGCCCGCATCGGCGCGTAGGGAAAATCGGGCAGCAGCTGTTCACCGCCGGCCCCGGCGACTTCGGCCCACCGATATGCCGGGTCGGCCAACGCAGCCGCGATGATGCCGGCACAGAGTTGGTCGACCAGCGGTTCGTCCCGGCGGCCGGAGCCGACGCAGAGCGCGTCGTCGGCGAGCTCCGACAGCGCGTAGAGCAGCGCAGGATGCGCGGAAAGTTCGATGAACACCGCAGCCCCGCGCTGTTGGGCCACCGCCACCGCCCGGTCGAAGCGCACGGTGGTGCGCAGGTTCGCCCACCAGTAGTCGGCGAAGTCGGCGGCGCCGGGCACCACATCACCACGGGCTGAGCCGATGAACGGCACCGGCGTGTCCGAGAACTGCGCGGCGGGCAGCAGATCCCGCAACGCCTGCTGCAGCGGGTCCAGGGCGCTGGTGTGCGCGGGGAAGTCGACGTCCAGCTCGCGGACGAACACACCGTCGTCGCGGGCGCGTCCCACCAGCTGCGCCACCGCGTCGCGGTCCCCCGACACAACCGTCGACGACGGCGAATTGACCACCGAAACCTCAAGCCAGCCAGGCGTTTCAGCGATCAGCTGCTCGGCTTGCGCGACGCCCACACCGAGCACCGCCATGCCGTAGCGACCCGCCAGCCGTTCCAGCACGGCGGCCCGCGCGGCCAGCACCGCAACCGCGTCGGGCAACGCGACGGCGCCGGCCACGTATGCCGCCGCCACCTCACCGAGGCTGTGCCCGACGGTCATGTCCGGCACGACGCCGCTGCATCGCCACACGCGAGCCAGGCTCACCGCGTGGGTGAACTGCGCGCCCTGAATCTCAAGCTGTGACCACTGACCGTCCGCGTCGCCCAACAGGTAGGGCAACGGAGAACGCAGTGCGGCCGCCGTGAAAACCGCTGCGCACTCATCAGCTTCGGCCCGGTAGGCCGGAAAGTGTCGGTAGGCTTCGGCGCCCATCGACGGCCACCGAGTGCCCTGCCCGGGAAACACGAACGCCTTACGCGCACCCGTGGATTGCGACGAGGTGGCGAGCAGCGGGTGTTCATCGCCGCCGGCGAGGGCCCGCAGACCGGCGACCAGCTCGGTCTGATCGGCGGCACGGATGAGCGCGCGGTGGCGGCGCACCCGGCGGGTGCGCAGCAGCGTGGCGGCCACCGCCGCGGTGCAGTCACCCGGCTCGTCGCGGCGCTGCAGATAATCCAGGATCGCCGCCGCGTCCTGGCCGATCAGCTCCTCCTCGTGCGCGCTGAGCAGCACGGGGAGTCGCCCGTCGGGCAGCGGTTGCGGGCGCATCAGGCGACCTCCGGCACTGAGACGATGACGTGGGCGTTGGTTCCGCTCATCCCGAACGCCGACACCGCCGCTGTCCGCTGCCCGTCCACCGCCGGCCACGCAGTCAGCTCCCGCGCCAACCGCAAACCCTGCTCCTCCCAGTTGATTTCAGGGCTTGCGTCGGCGGTGTGCAAACTCGGCGGGACGGCGCCGCGTTGCCCGCAAACCAAAACTTTGGCCAGTCCCAGTGCCCCGGCAGCCGCCTGAGCGTGGCCGACGTTGGACTTGACCGAACCCAGCAGCGGACCGCGGCCCGGCTCGGTGTCGCCGTAACTCTGCGACAGCGAACGCAATTCAGTGCGATCACCCAGCCGGGTGCCGGTGCCGTGACCCTCCACCATGCCGATCTGATCGGGTCGCAACCCGGCCTGGCACAACGCGCGACGGAAGAGCCGGACCTGCGCGGACCCGTTGGGAGCGGTCAGCCCGGCGCTTCGGCCGTCCTGATTGACGGCGCTGGCCCGGACTTCGGCCAGCACCCGCCGCCCGTCCCGACGCGCGGCCGACTTGCGCTGCAGCACAAACATCGCCGCTCCTTCCGCCCAGACCGTTCCGCTGGCCTGCGCGCTGTAGGGCCGGCAGTGGCCGTCGTCGGACAACGCGTGTTGCTTGGAGAACTCGATGAAGAACCCGGGAGAGCCCATCACGCAGACACCGCCCGCCAAGGCCAGGTCGCAGTCACCGGTCCGCACCGACTGGACGGCGACATGGAACGCGGCCAGGGCAGAAGCGCAGGACGCGTCGATCGTCAGAGCCGGGCCGGCCAGTCCCAGCGTGTAGGCGATGCGACCGGAGATGACGCCCAGCGCGGTGCCGGTGATCAGATGGCCGCTGTGCCGGGAAAACTGGTCCATCGCCGGCCCGTACCCGGTCAGCGACGCACCGATATAGCAACCCATGTCGTGTCCGGCCAGATCGTCGGGATTGACACCGCTGTTCTCCAAAGCCCGCCACGACACCCGCAATGCCACCCGTTGCTGCGGATCCATCGCGGCGGCCTCGCGCGGCGAGATGCCGAAGAAGCCGGGATCGAAAGTGGCTGCACCGTCCAGGAATCCACCGTGATCGTGGATCTGCTTGAAACCGTCGCGTCGGGACCCGGCGAGCAGGTCACCGATGGCCCAGCCACGGTCGGCCGGAAAAGGGCCGAGGCCTTCGCGCTGCTGGGACAGCAACGACCAGTAGTCGTCGGCGGTTTCGACCCCGCCGGGCGCTTCGACCGCCATACCCACGATGACGACTGGATCGACTGTCACTGCGGCGCCGCCGAGCCGGTGGATTCGGCGAGCACGTCGGCGGCGTCCATACCGGAAATCTCCAGGTACAGTTCGGCGACCTGTTCGAGTCGGCCAGATTCGGGTTGGCGTGCGGTGAGCCGGCTTGCGAGCGTAGCGACAGTCCGGCCGGCGAAGATGTCGGCGACCGTGATGTCCGGTGTGTCCAGCCAGGTGCGGATGCGGGCCACCGTCTGGGTGGCCAGCACGGAATCGCCACCGAGGGAGAAGAAGTCGTCGTCGGCGTTGACCACGGTGACGCCGAGGACCTCACCGATGATCGTCGCGAGCGCCGCTTCCACCGGTGTGGCGCAGGGACGGTGAGCGGGTTGGGCCGCGGCGAGACCAGCGGTCAGCAGGGCGGTCACGGCCCGCCGGTCGAGCTTGCCGGCGTCATTGAAGGGAACGCGGTCGATCAGCGTGAGGTGGCGCGGGATCATGTGCGTCGGCAACAGGTCGCACAGTGCCGCGCGAATTTCCTCGCCGGTGAGCGCCGGGTCGTCGACGCGGACCGCTGCCGCCAACACGTCCGTGCCGGCGCCACCGGACACTCGCACCGCCGCGGCCACCGCAGCCGCGACACCGGGCACCCGCCGCAGCATCGCTTCGACCTCGCCCAATTCCACGCGGTAGCCGCTGATTTTGACGCGGTGATCGGCGCGACCGACGAACTCCAGCGTGCCGTCGGGCCAGTACCGCGCCAGGTCGCCGGTGCGGTACCAGATTCGGCCGTCGTGTTCGACGAAACGGTCGGCGGTCAGGTCGGGTCGGCCGCGGTAGCCGCGCGCGACGCCGCGCCCGGTGACCCACAGTTCTCCGGCCACCCAATCGGGGCAGTCGTGGCCGGCCTGATTCACCACCCGGCAGGCGATATTGGACAGCGGGACACCGTAGGGCACGCTCGTCCACTCGACCGGCAGTTCGTCGACCTCGCAGACCGTGGCGTGCACCGCCGTCTCGGTCGCTCCGCCCAGTCCCGCGAACCGCATACCCGGGGCTTCGGCCCGCAGGCGTCGCACCAGCTCGGGCCGCACCCAGTCACCGCCGGTGGGCACCACCCGCAACGACGAGAGCCGGCTCGACCCCACCTCGATCAGCATTTCCAGCCAGCCCGGCAAGAAGTGCACGATGCTGACTCGGTGGCGGTCGATGAGCCGGGCCCACGAGTCGGGGTCGCGGCGCTGAGCTTCGTCGACCACCACGACGGACCCGCCGGCACGTAAGGTGACGAAGATTTCCAGCACCGACATGTCGCATTCCAGCGTCGACAAGGCCAGGCACCGATCTGCGGGGCCGACGTCGAAATGGCGGCCGAAGAACTCCACGGTGTTCATCGCGGCGTCGTGGGTCACCTCGACGCCCTTGGGTTCGCCGGTCGAACCCGACGTGAACAAGACGTAGGCGAGCTCCGTGGGATCGACTGTGCCGGCCGGCATTTCAGCAACAGCTGACGCATTGCGAAGCACATCCGCGATGGTCAGCTCCGGTATCGCCAACATCAGTCGCTCACCGCCGCAGACCAGCGCCAGGCGCACCGCACCGCCGGCCAGGATACGTTCGGCGCGGTCGCGTGGCTGGTCGACGCCGATCGGCAGGTAGCTGCCGCCGACGGCCAGGATCGCCAGTAGGGCCGGTATCTGCTCGGCGGTTTTGGGACCCATCACCGCAACCGTGTCGCGGCTGCGGATGCCCGCTGCGCGCAGCGCCGCGGCCAGCGCCGAAACCTGTTGTCGCAACTGCGCGTAAGTGAGGTCGCCGGAACTGGCGAAGACGGCCGGCGCGTCCGGCCGCAGCTCGGCTTGCCGGAAGAAGCCGTCGTGCAGCGCCTCGCCGCTGGGCTCGGCGGTGCGGGAATTGACCGCCTCGCGCACCGCGCGCTGACCGGCCGGCAGCATCGGCGGTGCGGTTTCGTCCCAGGCGGCCGGGTCGGCGGCCAAAGCGAGCAGTTCGTCGATGTGGTGGGCGAACATGGCGTCGATGACTCCCGGCGGGAAACAGTCGTCGCGGACGTCCCAGTTGACCAGCACCCCGCCGTCGAATTCGGTGACCTGCGCGTCCAGCAGCACCTGCGGGCCCTGCGAGATGATCCAGTCCGGCCTGCCGAACTGGTCGCTGACCGCCGGACTGAACAGGTCGCCGAGCCCCAGTGCGCTGGTGAACACCACCGGCGCCAGCACCTGGGTGCCGCGGTGCCGGCTCAGATCCCGCAGCACCGACAGACCGGAATACGCGGAGTGCGCGGCGGCAGTGCGCATCGCGCTCTGCACCTGCTGCGCCCGTTCAGCCGCGCAGCGGGCAGCACTGAGGTCGATGTCGAGCAGCAGCGACGAGGTGAAGTCGCCGACGAGCAGGTCGACGTCGGGGTGCAGCGCTTGCCGCCCGAACAGCGGCACGTTCAGCAGGAAATGTGGGGCTGTCGACCAGCGCGCCAAGGCGTGGCAGAACGCGGCGGCCAGCGTCATCGCCGGGGTGACGCCGCGGGCGCGTGCGTGGGCGAACAGTGCGTCGCGGGTGGCCGGGTCCAACCAGTGCCACCGCCTGCTGCTGCTGGGTGCGCCGCGGCCACGGTTCGCCGGCAGCGACGGCGGGTCCGGCAACTCGGGGATGCGCTGCGCCCACCAGTCCCGGTCGGCATCACGGGTGGGCTGCGGTTGCGCCTCGGCCGCTTCGAGCGCCAGGCGATACTCGCGGTAGCTGTAGCCCAGATCGGGCAGCTGTTGGCCGGCGTAGAGCGCGGCCAGGTCGGCCATCAGGGTGCGGTAGCTCATCGCGTCGGCGGCCTGCATGTCCAGGTCGACGTGCAGCCGCGACCGCTGCCCGGGCAGCAGCGTCACCGCGAGCTCGAACACCTCGCCGTCGAGCTGCTGATGCGATTTGCCGGCCCGGATCGCCGCGAGCCGCTGATCGACGGTCGCGGTGTCGAGGTCGCGAAGATCCCGCACGCCCACCAGCGACTCGGTGACCGGGTCGACGCGCTGGGTTCCATCGGGTGAGAACCGCACCCGCAGCATCGGGTGGCGCCGGGCCAAAGCGGTGGCCGCCGCGGCCAATCGGTCAGGATCGATCGGACCGCCGTCGAACTCGACGTACAGATGCCCGGCGACGCCACCGAGCTGCTGGGTGTCGTCGCGGCCGATCCACATCGCGTGCTGCATCGGGGCCAGCGGAAACGGGTCGAACCCGTCCGCGGCCGACTGCGGAGGCGACGCGGCGGCCGGCTGCTCGGGCGGGGTTTGCCGTCGCCCAGCGTGCGAAACCAGCTGCGACCACGCCTCGACGGTGGGCGTGGCCGCCAAGGCCGCGAAGTCGACGGCGATACCCTGACGTCGCCACCGGCCGGCCAGCGCCATCATCCTGATCGAGTCCAGGCCCTGAGCGATCAGGTTCTCGCCGAGATCGATGGTTTCGGCGGTGCTGCCCAGCAGTGCGGCGACCTCGGCGCGGATCGCCTCCGGACTGCCCGCGGTGCACACCAGGACCCTCCCTATGTGACTTGAGCGCACTATGTGACTTGAACGCCCGCTGGTGAACGGGCGAGAGTCGGCGCATACGTCAGCAAATCTCCACCGAACCTTACTGGTTAGCAAAGGCTGCCCTAAATTGGGTGGTTATCTTAACTTTGCTTCGGTGTCCGGCACCAGGGAAGGGAGCCGCGGATGCAGCAGCGGCCCCCGCTGCGCGGGTTCGTCGGCTTTCCCGCCGACCGCGCCGCCCGTTACCGGGACGCCGGCCACTGGACGGGCCGTACCGTCGACTCGATACTGTCCGATGCCGCGCAGCGCTGGCCCGAGCAGGTCGCGGTGATCGACGCCCGCGAGCAGCCGGGGGCCGGCGGCGCCACGTTCGCCGAACTCGACGAGCGGGCCGATCGCGCGGCTGCCGGGCTGGTCGCGCTGGGTGTCGCAGCCGGTGACCGGGTGCTGCTGCAGCTGCCGAACACCGGCCAATTCCCCGTAGCGCTGTTCGGGCTGCTGCGGGCCGGTGCCATCCCGGTGATGTGCCTGCCCGGGCATCGAGCCGCCGAACTTGACCACTTCGCGACGCTCAGCGAGCCCACCGCCGTCGTCGTCCCGGACGCGGCCGGCGGTTTCGACTATCCCGCGATGGCGCACGGGCTCGCCGCCCGCCATCCGGGGCTGCGCCACGTCATCGTCGACGGCCGGGTGGACGGCCTGGCAGCCGGCGCCGGGCAGTTCGTGTCGTGGTCGCACCTGTGCGACGCCGCGCCGGCTGAGCGGCCTGCACTTGCGCCCGCCGACACCGGGTCTCCGGCGCTGCTGCTGGTCTCCGGTGGCACCACCGGCGCACCCAAGCTGATTCCGCGCACCCACGACGACTACGTCTACAATTTCACCGCCAGCGCCGACGTTTGCCGGTTGACCGCCGCTGACGTCTACCTGGTGGCGTTACCGGCCGCGCACAACTTTCCGTTGGCCTGTCCTGGATTGCTGGGTGCGGTCAGCGTCGGCGCGACGACGGTCTTCATCACCGACCCCAGCCCAGAAGCGGCGTTCGACGCCATCGCCCGTCACCGCGTCACGGTGACCGCCCTGGTGCCGGCGTTGGCCAAGTTGTGGGCGCAGGCCTGCGAATGGGAACCGGTGACGCCGAAAACGTTGCGGCTGTTGCAGATCGGCGGTGCGAAGTTGGAGGCCGACGACGCCCGCCGGATACGAACTTCGCTGACACCGGGGTTGCAGCAGGTGTTCGGAATGGCCGAGGGGCTGCTCTGCTTCACCCGGCCCGGTGATTCGCCGCAGGTCGTCGAGCACACCCAGGGGCGGCCGCTGTGCGCGGATGACGAGCTGCGCATCGTCGACGGCGATGGCCGGCCGGTGCCGCAAGGCGAAGCAGGCGAGCTGTTGGTGCGCGGGCCCTACACGTTCAACGGTTACTTTCGCGCCGACACCGACAACGCCCGCAGCTTCGACCGCGACGGCTTCTACCGCAGCGGTGACGTCGTGCGCCGGCTGGCCGGCGGCTACCTGCAGGTGGCGGGCCGGGTGAAGGACGTCATCCACCGCGGCGGGGAAACCGTTTCCGCCGCCGACCTCGAAGAGCATCTGCTGGCGCATCCGGCCATCTCGTCGGTCGCGGCGGTCGCGCTGCCTGATCCCTACCTCGGCGAGAAGATCGGCGCGGCGGTGGTTTTCGCCGGTGCCCCGGTATCGCTGGCCGATTTGAACCGCTATCTCGACGGGCGCGGCGTCGCCGCACACAGTCGACCCGACGTGTTGGTACCCATGCCGGCGCTGCCCAGCACCGCGGTCGGCAAGGTCGACAAGAAAGCGATCGTCAGCCGGCTAGGAGCGTGACACACCGCCGCGCCGTGTCACATCGGCCACAGCAGTATCGGCGCGGGCCCATCTGCCGAGTTGGCCGCCTCAGCGACGTTGCCGGCGAGTCGCTGAGAGGCGGGCACCCACTGAGTCCAGCCGAAAGTGCCCGCTTTCGGAACGGTCGCGTTCACTCGCACGGGATGCTAGTTTCTACGCGAAGCAAAGGAGTGGCTTGATGAGCACGGGTTTGTACGGGCCGCTGGCGATCGTTTTCCTGGCGGCGGCGTTGCTGCTGGCGGTCTTTGCTTCGGTGTACGTCAAGCACTTGGCCGACCGTCCCACCACTGCGATCAGTGAGGAGGTGGGCAGCGCCCGGGTGGTTGTCAAAAAAGTGCGCAAGCGGGAGCCGTTGTCGACCGAAGAGAAGGACTACGCGAAACAGATCGTCACCGACCGATCATCTCTGGGGGCGTTCTGCATTCCGGGAATGGTGTTCTGCCTCGGGTGTTTCTACGTGTTCGGCAGTCTGCAGCACTTGCACGGAGCCACTCCGTCCGAGCGGACTTTTCTCGGCGTCATCCCGATGTTGACCTCCACCAACCTTGCCCTTCGGCTTGTCAGCAGTGCCAGGCTGAAACGCCGGCTACGAAAAGCAGCCTGAGACAGCCAGAGCTGCGATACGGAAGTCGAAAGGTAATCAGTGAGCCCTCGTTCAGTCGGCAGAACTGTCCTGGCTCGGGTCTGGATGCCGTTGGTTTCCGTCATCGCGATCGGGGTGGGCCTGGTCTGCATGTGGAAGGTGCACCAGTTCTCCGAGCCGGAGCCTGTCATCACGGTGCTCGGCCCGCAGGCACCCGAGCAGTTCAACGTCAAACGACTGACCTATGAAGTGTTCGGCTCTGCCGGCCAAGGCGGAAAGCTCGTCTACGTCGACATCGACGGGCATCCGCATCCTGTCGACATCACGACATTGCCGTGGTCGCACACCGAGAGCACCACACTCACGGTGGCGTCCGGCAGCATCTCGGTGCACGTCCACGGCGGTCAGGTGGGCTGCCGGATGCTGGTGGACGGCGTTGTGCGCGATCAACAGTCGGCTGCTCATGAGGACGCCGACGTCGAGTGCAGAGTGAAGTCGGCATGAGCGAGCACCGGGCGGTTGAGCACAAGATAAAACGTCCGTTCGTCCCCCGAATGGTGCGCATCCTGGCGGTACCGATCATTCTCTTCTGGGCGCTGCTCGCCGTGACGACCAACACCTTCGAGCCCAAGGTGGAGGACGTCGCCCTGGAACTCGCCGGGCCGATGGTCCCGCATTACGCGCCCTCGCAGCGGGCGCTGCTGCACATCGGCGAGAAATTCCACGAATCCAACTCGACCAATTTGACGATGGTGGTGTTCGAAGCTAACCGGCCACTGGGAGATCAGGACCACCACTACTACGACGACTTGATGCGCCGGTTCAAGCGCGACACCAAGCATGTGCAATACGTGATGGATCTGTGGGGCAAACCGTTCACCGCCGCCGGGGCGCAAAGCGTGGACGGCAAGTCGACCTATGTGCTGTTGCGTCTTGCCGGCGACATCGGCCAGATCCAGGCCAACGAGTCCGTGGACGCCGTGCGGAACATCATCGCCAAAGACAACCCGCCGCCCGGCCTGAAGGTCTATGTCAGCGGTGCGGCCCCACTGGCCTCGGACACATTGAGCATCGCCAACGCGAGCCTGAACAACGTCACGATCGTGACGATCCTCCTCATCGTCGTGATGCTGCTGCTGGTGTACCGCTCCCCTGCCACTTTGCTGGTGCCGTTGGGCGGCGTGCTTTTCGAGATGCTGGTCGCCAGGGGGATCGTCGCGACCCTGGGTCATCTCGGGTACATCGAGCTCTCCTCGTTCGCGGTCAACATCGTCGTCGCATTGACGCTCGGTGCGGGGACGGACTACGGCATCTTCTTGATGGGCCGCTATCACGAGGCCCGCCAAGCCGGCGAAAGCCGGGAGGACAGCTTTTACATCGCCTACCGTGGCGTGACGCCCATCATCATCGGCTCGGGGCTGACGATCGCCGGGGCGTGCTACTGCCTGACGTTCGCGCGCCTCAACTACTTCCACACCATGGGCCCGGCGGTGGCCATCACCATGCTGTTCACCATCGCCGCGGCGATGACGCTGGGCCCGGCAATTTTGGCGGTGGGCAGCCTGTTCGGAATGTTCGACCCCAGAAGCGAAGCCAAAGCACATCTGTATCGGCGGATCGGGACGAGCGTGGTGCGCTGGCCGGTGCCGATTCTGGCCGCCAGTTCGGCTGTCGTGATGATCGGGGCGATCTTCGTCCCGAGCTACCGGCAAAATTACGACGATCGTCAATACCAGCCGCGCACTGCCCCAGCCAATCTGGGTTTCGCCGCGGCCGACCGGCATTTCACCAAAAGCAAGTTGTTCTCCGAGATGCTGATGATCGAAACCGATCACGACATGCGCAACTCGGCCGACTTCATCTCGTTGGACCGGGTCGCCAGAGCGCTGATCCGGCTGCCCGGTGTGGCGATGGTCCAGGGCATGACCAGGCCCCTGGGCCGGCCACTCGAGCACGCCTCCATCCCCTACTTGTTCACCACACAGGGCAGTGGCAACGGCCAGCAACTTCCGTTCAACCGGGAGCAGAATTTGAACACCGATCAGCAGGCGCAGATCCAGTCGCACTCGGTAGCGGTGCTGCGCAAGGAGATCACGTTCTTTCAGAAAGTGTCAGACGAGTTGCACCAGACGGCTCTTACCATCGAGGATCTGCAAAGAGTCGGCGACGACATCAGAGACGAAGTCTCCAACGTCGAAGATTTCTTCCGTCCGATCAAAAGCTACTTCTATTTCGAGAAGCACTGTTTCGACATTCCTATCTGCTGGACCTTCAGGTCGCTGTTCGAAACCATCGACCAGGTCGACAAGCTGGCCGACGACATCGCCGACGCCAAAGTCTCTATCCAGGTCATCGACCAGACCTTCCCGCAGATCATCGCCCAGCTCAAAGCCACAGCCGACGACACTGAGGCCCTGCAAGCAAAATTGGTCAACACCTACGGGTCGGCGGACCTGCAGTCCCTGGCCACCGACCAGACTTTCGACGACCAGATCAATGTCGGCAACGACTGGGACAAATCGCGCAGCGATGACTTCTTCTACATCCCCCATGAGGGTTTCGACAACGAAGACGTCAAAGAGGGCGAGAAACTGATGATGTCCCCGGACGGCAAGGCCGCCCGGTTCATCGTCACCCACGAGGGCGACGCGATGGGCCCCGAAGGTGTCGAGCATGTGCAACGGTTCCCCGAGGCGATCACCACCATGCTCAAAGAGACCTCGTTGGCCGGCGCGCGGGTCTACATCGGCGGTTCGGGCGCGAACGACAAGGACATCAAGCAGTACGCCACATCCGATCTGCTGATCGCCGCGATCGCCGCCTTCGTGCTGATCTTCTTGATCATGATGTTCATCACGCGAAGTCTGGTGGCGGCGTTGGTGATTCCCGGCACGGTGGCCTTTTCCTACGCCGGGGCGTTCGGGCTGTCGATACTTTTCTGGCAGCACCTGATCGGCCTGCATCTGCACTGGCTGGTGCTGCCGCTGACATTCATCATCCTGGTTGCGGTGGGGTCGGACTACAACCTGCTGCTGATCAACAGGGTCAAAGAGGAGATCCACGCCGGATTGCATACCGGGCTGATCCGCGCGCTGGGAAGCACGGGCGGCGTGGTGACGTCCGCGGGTTTGGTGTTCGCGTTCACCATGCTCGCGATGCTGACCAGTGATCTGCGAACCATCGGTCAAGTCGGTTCCACTGTCTGCATCGGTCTGCTGCTCGACACCCTGATCGTGCGCTCGTTCGTGGTGCCGTCGATTCTCAGCATCCTCGGGCCGTGGTTCTGGTGGCCGACGCTGGTGCGGCGCCGTCCGCTGCCGCAGCGGTAAGAGCGGGCTTGGCGACCTGCGGAGAACCGGCCGCAGGGGCCGCCTGCGCCGCCGTGCGAATCAACGTTGCCATTGACTAATGTCACCATTGGGTATTGACTCACTCCCATGCCGGGGTTTAACCGCAAACCGAAAACCAGTCACGACGCGTTGGCGGTGGTGACCGGTGCCGGCAGTGGAATCGGTGCCGCATTCGCCGTCGAACTCGCGCGGCGCGGCGGCGCGGTGGTGTGCAGCGACATCGACGAAATCGCCGCGCAGCGAACCGTCGACGCCATCACCGGGGACGGCGGCAAAGCCGTCGCGATCCACTGCGACGTCGCCCGACTCGGTGATGTCGAAAAACTGGCAGAACACTCGCAAGCGTGGTTCGGGGCACCACCCACGCTGGTGATCAACAACGCCGGCGTCGGGGCCGGCGGCGCCGCAATCGGTAACATCCCGGTCGACGACTGGCAGTGGACGCTGTCGATCAACCTGTGGGGCCCAATCCACGGCTGCCATGTCTTCACCCCGATATTGCGGTCCGCGAGTCCGGCAAAGGCGCCGCGCGGCATCATCAACGTCGCCTCGGCGGCCGCTTTCGGCGCGGCGCCCGGCATGGCCGCCTACAACGTCAGCAAAGCCGGCGTGCTCTCGCTGTCCGAAACCCTGGCCGCGGAACTGTCCGGCGTTGCGGTCAACGTCACGGTGCTGTGCCCGACTTTCGTCAAGACCAACATCGTCGATTCCGGCCGGATCAGCGCCGAATCAACCGAGCTGGCAACCAGATTGATGCGCTGGATCGGCTACTCAGCCACCCGGGTGGCCCGCACCTGCCTGGACGCCCATGACCGCGGCGACCTGTACTGCATGCCGCAGTTCGACGCCAAGATCGGCTGGACCGTCAAGCGCCTGGCGCCGACGGTCTACACCCGAGCCGCAGGCCTGGTGCCGCGGGTCAACGGCCACTGAATTCCCAACGTTCGGAGGAGGACCGCAATGGCTATCGACATGGAGGCCATGCTCGCCAAAATCAAAGACCGCCAGTGGGCGCTCGCCGACATCGACTGGGAGGCGCCCGGGGCCGAAACCATCGACCCTGACTTCCGGCCGAAGCTCAAAGCGTTCATGGCTGACCTGTGCTGGATCGAGAACATCGGAGCGCGCGGCTTCGCGGCGCTGGCCAGGAAGGCACCGAACCCGACGCTGGCCGAGATCTACCGGTATTTTCATGCCGAGGAGCAACGCCACGCCAACGCCGAACTGGCGCTGATGAAACGCTGGGACATGCTCGACGAAGGTGAGATACCCGAACCCAACATCAACATCCGGTTGGCGATCCAATGGCTGGACCGCTACTCCGACGACATGCCGCTGTCGGTGCTGGGCACCGTCATTCCCATGCTGGAGGTCGCGCTGGATGGTGCGCTGCTGAAGTTTTTGCTGGACACCGTCGAAGACCCGGTGTGCCATCAGGTCTTCGAGAAGATCAACAACGACGAATCCCGGCACATCGCAGTGGATTTCGAGGTGCTGAACATCATCGGTCACGCCAACGCCCGAAAGCTCGCCATCGAGTTTGTCGGCAAGATGGTGTCTCCGAGCCTCATCCTCGGCATGCTGATGTACGCGCCGCTGCTCAACCGCATCCGCAACGAGATCGTGGGCATGGGAATGGAACCGGAGCGACTGTACAACGCGGTCAAGCGGTTCAAGCAGCTCGGCGAGCGCGGCGAAAGCACCTGGCGAGTGCCGGTCTACCAAATGCTCAAACGGCACGCGGCGGTGGTGGTGAACCCTGACCACCCGTACCACCTGCTGGCCAACTCCATGGTGTGGCTGTCGGAACGCTACCCACGGCCGCTGCTGCGGCCGGTGCCCAGCTGGTCTCGCGAGCTGACCCACAAGCCGGCGGCGTGACGATGCCGCGCAACCATACCTACGCGACGCTGATCATCGGCGCCGGTTTCACCGGTCTCGGCGCGGCGATCAAACTCGTCCAGGCCGGACTGGAAGACGAAGACGACGTCGTCATCCTGGAGCGCAGCGATCGCGTCGGCGGAACTTGGCGCGACACCACCTATCCGGGCGCCAGCTGCGACATCCCCTCGCTGCTTTACTCGTTCTCGTTCGTCGACAACCCCACCTGGTCCCGCACGTACTCCCCGGCAGCGGAAATCTGCGAACACCTCGAGGACATGGCGACCCGCTTCGACCTCCGCCGCCGCATCCGCTTCGGCCACGAGGTCAACGGGCTGTCCTTCGACGAGGATTCGGGCGTCTGGACGGCAACAACGCGAGCGGGTAAGCGTTTCCGAGCGCGCACCGTGGTGCTGGCGTGCGGCCCGCTGTCGGAGGCCAGCTTCCCCGACATCCGCGGCATCGAACGTTACGCCGGTCACAAGATTCACAGCGCCCGCTGGGACAGCAACTACGACTTCACCGGCAAACGGGTCGGTGTGATCGGGACCGGAGCCAGCGCGGTGCAGATCATTCCCGAACTGGTCGAGCAAGCCGATTTTGTCAAGGTGTTCCAGCGCACCGCCGGCTGGGTGCTACCCCGCCTGGATGTCGCCACCCCCGCGGCTGTGCAGACAGTCTTCGCCAAAGTGCCTGCTGTCCAACATGTTGCCCGACAAGCGCTGTTCTGGGGCCATGAAGCCAGTGCCACCGCGCTGGTATGGAAATCACCGCTGACGTCACTGGTGGCGCGGCTGGGCAAAGCCCACCTACGGATGACGGTGAAAGACCCGTGGCTGCGCCGCCAGTTGACCCCGGACTTCTCCCCCGGCTGCAAACGCATGCTGGTGTCCAGCGACTACTATCCCGCTCTGCAGCGCGCCAACTGCAAATTGATCGACTGGCCGATCGCGACGCTGAGCCCCGTGGGCATCCGCACCAGCGACGGCATCGAACACCACCTCGACTGCATCGTGTTCGCCACCGGCTACGACGTTCATCTGACCGGCCCGCCGTTCTCGATCACCGGGCTCGGCGGTCGCTCGCTGGACGCTGAATGGCGCAGCGGTGCACAGGCCTACAAGAGCGCCAGCGTGCACGGCTATCCGAACCTGTTCATCATGACGGGCCCGAACTCCGGTCCCGGCCACAACTCCCTGCTGGTCTACATCGAAGGCCAGTTGGACTACGCGGTACGCGGCATCACCACCATCCTCGACCACGACCTGCGTTATCTCGATGTCCGACAGGACATTCAGCGCCGGCACAACGAGCGGATCCAGCAGCGGCTGACCAGGACGACGTGGAGTTCAGGGTGCCGCAGTTGGTATCTGACCGCTGACGGGTTCAACGCGTCGATGTACCCCGGGTTCGCCAGCCAGTATCTTCGCCAGATGCGCGACTTCCGGCTCGCCGACTACCACGCAGTCACCCGGGACGCCGCCGTGCGCGTCGCGGCAGTCGCGCTCGAGGCCTGAGAAGCTTCGACGATGGCACCCGACCGAACGGCACGACCGGAGACCAACACGATCAGCGCGGTGCTGGCCAACCTGCGCCGGGTGCCCACCCGGGTGCGCCGCCAGTCGCGAGACGTCATCGAGAACGCGGTGTCTCAGCTTTTCGACGCCGCGGTACGCCACCCGCACGCGGCGCCGGGTTCCGGCGAATACCGCATCGACGATCTGGCCCGACTGGCCGGCACGACGACCCGCAACATCCGGGTCTACCGCGACCGTGATCTGCTGCCGCCGCCGCTGCGGGTGGGTCGCATCGCGGTGTTCAACGACACCCACCTGACCCGGTTGCGGCTGATCACCTCGATGCTCGACCGCGGTTACACCATCGCCCATGTCCGCGAGATGCTCAGCGCCTGGGAGGAGGGCAAGAACCTCGGTGACGTCCTCGGGCTGGAAACCGCGATTGTCGGCACCTGGACCACCGAAAAGCCGCAAACCATGTCGCTCAGGGAAGCGCAGCGCCTGATCGATGACCGCCTCGCGTTCGTCCGCCTGGTGAAGTTGCAGCTGATCCGGGTCGACGGCGCGACCGCCACCATCACGCGGCCGAAGCTGATCGAGGCGTTCAACGAAATCCGCGGTTACGGCATCAGTATGGGGAAACTGATCGACTTGCACGAACGCATCGTTCCGCTGGTCGACCAGATCAGCGACATGCTGGTCCGCACCGGCGCCGAACACGTCGCCGACCGGATCAAGCCGGGCGAGCCGCTGCCCGCCGACACCGAAATCGCCGAGCTGATCACCATGCTGGTCCGGTTCCGCACCCAGGCCGTCGCGTCGGTGACTGCGACCCTGGCGTCCTCGATCGAGTCGACCATCGAATCGCTGGTCAGCCGCATACTGGCCGACTACATGGCGAACTCGCCGGACGCCGAAGCCCGCTGATCTATTGCCGCGCAACCAGATACGGACCCAAGGTGGCCAGCTTCTCGCAGGTCTCCTCGAATTCACGTTCCGGTTGCGAGGCCTGCACGATGCCGGCCCCCGCCCGCAGCCACGTCCGACCATCCCGCTCATAAGCCGCCCGCAACGTCAGCGCCGCGTCCAGCTCACCGTCTGCGGAGAACACCACGACCGCGCCGGAATACAGCCCGCGCGGGTTTTCGTCGAGCCGCAGAATGGCCTCGACGCCGGCAACCTTCGGGAGGCCCGAAGCGGTAACCGCGGGAAAAAGCGCCTCCAGGGCGTCCATCCGGTCTTTCGGCGGGTCCAGCCGTGCGCTGACCGTAGAGCCGAGGTGCTGGACACTTCCGCGCTCGCGCACGGTCATGAAGTCGGTGACAACCGCGGTGCCGGCTTGGGCGATCTCGGTGATTTCCCCCAGCGATCCACGCACCGAGATGGCATGCTCGACAATCTCTTTGGGGTCTGATTCCAGCTCCGCCCGAGCCTGCTTATCAAGCGACGCGCCGCGGCCCAAGGCTCGGGTGCCCGCCAGCGGCTCAGTCACCACGACACCGTCGCGGTGAATCACCGCAACAAGCTCGGGACTGTAACCCAGCGCACGAATACCGCCGAGCCGCAACAGGAACGACCGTGCCGGGGTGTTGTGCCGGCGACCCAGCCGGTAGGTCGAGGGGAAGTCGAGTGCAAACGGCACGTCCACGCATCGGGACAGAATCACTTTGTGATACAGCCCGGCATTGATCTCCCCCACTGCCTTGGCCACGCGTTCTCGGTAGCCGGAGTTGTCGGTGACGAAATCCACCGGCGAGCCGGCGGGTGTGTCGGGCACGCCGTCAGCCAGCAACCGCAGTAAGGCTGCCTGCTGGTCTTCGTCGGCGTCGTAGACGTGCACTGCTTCGGCGGTGACGACGATGCGGGTTCGCGGCCAGAACACCCGCGCCAACGGCGTCCGCGGCGCCAGGCGGCCCTGCAGGCCGAAGCGGTAGGTCCCGAATTCGAAGCTCAGCCAACCGAAGGTCTGGTCGGTTTCCAGCAGCAACCGGTCGACGGCTTCACCGAGTACCGCACTCGGCCGACCGGACCACGGTTGCCGCTGAGTGACTCCGTCGCGAATGACCCGCAGCTCGTCGCTGTCGAGTTCGACCGTCGCGCGGACTCCGCACGCCAGCACCCAATGCCCGTCGCGCTCGTAGAGCAAGTAGTCGGCACCGTCGCGCTCCGGCAACCCGGCAGCCAGGTGGGCGGCCGCATCTGCGGGGGCCAGGTCGGCGGGCAACGCCACGGACAGGGCCGGTGGAAGCGACCCAGCGCCGTCTGCTCCTGCCTCGGCACGGACGGGAGTCACGAAGTAAATGTAGCCTAACCTACTTACCCGGGTGCGCCGTGCGTCGTCACTTCACCGTTTGCCGCGGGGCCGCCCTGCTCGTCCCGCTTGACCAGCCGCTGTCGTTCGACGATCGACCTCGAGCACACGGGAACGTTGCCGGGGGCGGTTGGTCGTCAGACGATTCAGCGCCGACATTTAATCGCCGTGTTTTGCACTGCTGTGTTGCATGTGTGCGTTAGCTTAACGAAACCTGACAATTTTCTCAGCTTCCAATTGGGCTGCGCATCGGAAAGCAGGATGATGGCGAAACATCACGCTAAGCGGAATCGTCGGTCTTGGGGTGGTAGGGGTCGTCGTCGGGCGGTGGTGGGGGCGTCGTCGGGTGTGGGGGCGTTTTTGGCGGCGGCGATGGCGCCGTTGGCGGTGGCGCCGCCGGCTCAGGCGGATGTGTTTGATGTGATTCTTGATCCGCTGATCAGTCCGTTGCAGCAGGCGTTGACGGGGTTGGCCGATGTGGTGCCTGGGCTGGATGTCGGGGCTGTCGGTGGTGGGTTGGATTTGGCGGGGTTGGCTGCGGTCGATGGTGGCGTGGGTGTCGGTGTGGGTGTGGGTGCTGGGGCGGCGGCGGATCCGTTGGCTGGGTTGGGGTCGGATCCTTCGCTTGCCGGTTTGTACGACACAGTGTTTTATCAGCCGGTTCATACGCTGGACCAAGCGTGGATTGCCAGCCCGTTGGGCACGGTGGTGGACAACTCGCTCAATGATTTCTTCCGCGACATTGGTGGTCAGGGCATTTTGATCGGCAATGGTGATCCGGGCACCGCGCTGGACCCCAATGGTGGTGCGGGTGGCTTGTTCTTCGGTGATGGCGGTGCGGGCTACAGCTACAGCGACAGCACTGCTGGTGATGCCGGTGTGGTCGGTGGCAGTGGTGGTGAGGCGTACTTCGGTAACGGCGGTGACGGCGGCACCGGCGGTGCCGGCGCTGATGGCGGTGGGGGCGGTGACACCGCCTACGGCATCGCCGGGGACGGCGGCAACGGCGGTGCCGGTGTCGCCGGTGTCGCCGGTGTTGATGGCGGTGATGGCGGTGCTGGCGGTGATGGTGGGGCCGGTGGCAACGCGACCGGTTTCTTGTTCGGCAACGGCGGCGCCGGCGGTGCCGGCGGGTTTGGTGGGGCCGGCAGCAACGGCGCCAGCGGCACCGTTTTCGGTGCTTCCGGGGTCAACGGCGGTGCTGGTGGTGACGGCGGCGCGGGCGGGGCTGGTGGTAGCGGCGCGGTGCTTTTCGGTGACGGCGGCAACGCCGGCGCCGGGGGTGTTGGCGGGTTGGGCGGCAACGGCGGGGCCGGCGCCAACGGCTTGGCCGGGGTGTTGGGCGGCGGGGGCGGCGGTAACGCCGGCAACGGCGGGTCCGGTGGGTCCGGCGGCAACGGTGGGTCCGGCGGGGTCGGCGGGACCGCCGGGGTGCTGGGTCATGGCGGTGTTAACGGTGCTGGTGGTGACGCCGGTGATGGCGGCAACGCCGGGTCGCCGGGCAACGGCGGCAACGGCGGTTCCGGTGATGCTGCTCATCTGGGTGGCGGTGCGGGCGGTAACGGCGGTGATGCTGGTGCGTTCGGTGTCGGCGGACACGGTGGGGCGCCCGGTGGTAGCGGTGCCAGCGCTGGTGTCAACGGGGTCAACGGCGCGGCGGTGAGCGGGCCGGTCGGCAATGGTGGCAACGGCGGGGCGGGTTTTAACGGCGTCAACCCCGGCGACAGCGGTGGCGCCGGCGGCGCCGGTGGTGACGGCGGCTCGCTGGGCAACGGCGGGACCGGTGGGGCCGGCGGTGACGGGGTGGCCGGCCATAACGGTGCGCCCGCCGCCACGTTCGGCGGTGTCGGCGGGGCCGGACAGGTCGGCGGGTCGGGCGGGGTCGGCGGTAACGGTGGGGCCGGCGGTTCGATCGCCGGTAACGGCGGTAACGGCGGGGCCGGTGGTGTCGGCGCTGATGGCGGTGCCGGTGGGGCCGGCGCTAACGGCCTGGGCGCCACTACCCCCGGCGTGGCCGGCGGTGACGGCGGTAACGGCGGCGGCGGGGCGGCCGGCGGGGCCGGCGGTAATGGCGGCGCCGGCGGGGCGTCGCTGCACGGGGTGGCCGGCACCGCCGGGGCCGGCGGAGCCGGCGGTGACGGCGGGGCCGGTGGCACACCCGGTGATGGCGGTAACGGCGCCGCGGGTGACCTGGGCGCCCCGAACGGGGGCGCCGGCGGCAACGGTGGTGATCCCGGCGCCGGCGGTGCCGGTGGTGTGGGTGGCACCGGTTCCAGTATCGGTGCGCACGGCATCGCCGGCGGCACGCCCACTAGCGGCGGTAACGGCGGCGCGGGTGGGGCCGGCTTCAGCCAGACCGCCGCGGGCACCGCTGGCGGGATCGGCGGTAACGGCGGTAACGGTGGCGCGGTCGGCAACGGTGGTGCCGGTGGGGCCGGCGGCAACGGCGCGGTCGGCGTCAACGGCACCGTCGGCGCTGTTCCGGGTGCTGCGGGCAGCGACGGCACCGTCGGCGGGGTGGGCGGGGCCGGCGGTAACGGCGGTGCCGGTGGTTCGATCGCCGGCAACGGCGGGGCCGGCGGGGTCGGCGGGGTCGGTGGATCCGGCGGTAACGGCGGGGTCGGCGCCAACGGGGCCCCGGGGGTGGCCGGCATCGACGCCGGCGCCGGCCAAAACGGTGGGTCCGGCGGTGCCGGCGCGACCGGTGCGGCCGGCGGGGCCGGCGGTAACGGCGGGGCGTCGTTACACGGCAGTGTGGGGGCCAACGGTGATGGTGGGGCCGGCGGGACCGGCGGCAACGCCGGCACCGCGGGCAACGGCGGGGCCGGCGCGGCCGGTGACGCCGCTGACCCGGCCGGCGGTAACGGCGGTGACGGCGGTAACCCCGGCGCGGTCGGCGCCGGCGGTGCCGGTGGCGCGGCCGGCCTCGGGGGTGTGGGCGGCCATGGCGGTGCCACCGGTGCGCACGGCAGTCTGCCCACCACGGTGTCGGGCAACGGCGGCAACGGTGGCGCCGGTTTCGACGCCACCACCGCCGGTGCGGCCGGCGGGGCCGGCGGTAACGGCGGTGCCGGCGGGCTAGACGGTAACGGCGGCAACGGCGGCGCCGGCGGCACCGGTGCAGTCGGGGGCAGCGGCACCACCGGCGGGGCGGGCACCGCGATCAGCGCCAACGGCGGCGACGGCGGTATCGGTGACACCGGCGGCCAAGGCGGGGTCGGCGGCAACGGCGGACAAGGTGGTGAGCTGGCCGCCGACCACGCCGGTAACGGCGGTGTCGGTGGCACCGGCGGCACCGGCGGTAACGGCGGGGCCGGCGGTAACGGCTACAACCCACCCGCCGGCGGCGCCGACGGCGGCAACGGCGGGGCCGGCGGCGGCGGCGGCCACGGCGGCCAGGGCGGCGCCGGTGGTAATGCCGGCACCGCGCTCAACGGCACCGTGGGCTCCAACGGTAACGGCGGTGCCGGCGGTGCCGGCGGCACCAGCGGGATCGGCGGCAACGGCGGTGACGGCGGCGCCGGTGACGCCGCTCACCTGGCCGGCGGTAACGGCGGTAACGGCGGTAACCCCGGCGCGGTCGGCACCGGCGGTAACGGCGGAGCGGCCGGCACCACCGGCGGCGGCGGCGGAACCTCGGGCGCCACCGGTGCCGCGGGCGCGTCTGCCCACCACGGTGTCGGGCAACGGCGGCAACGGTGGGGCCGGTTTTGACGCCACCACCGCGGGTGCTGCCGGCGGGGCCGGCGGCGCCGGCGGTAACGGCGGGCTGCTCGGTGACGGCGGCAACGGCGCCACCGGCGGCAACGGCGCCGCCGGGGCCAGCGGCACCAACGGCGGGGCGGGCACCGCCACCAGCGTCAACGGCGGTGACGGCGGCCTCGGTGACACCGGCGGGGTCGGTGGGGCCGGCGGTCACGGCGGTAACGGCGGTGAACTGGCCGGCGACCACGCCGGTAACGGCGGGGTCGGTGGCACCGGCGGGGACGGCGGCAACGGCGGGGCCGGCGGGCACGGCTTCAACCAGCCCGTCGGCGGCGCTGACGGCGGGGTCGGCGGCGAGGGCGGCACCGGCGGCCAAGGCGGCCAGGGCGGGGCCGGCGGTGACGGCGGCACCGCGCTCAACGGCACCGTAGGTACCAACGGTAACGGCGGCGCCGGCGGGGCCGGCGGCACCAGCGGGATCGGCGGCGACGGCGGCGACGGCGGCGCCGGTGACGCCACCACCCCGGTCGGCGGTGACGGCGGTGACGGCGGTGACCCCGGCACGGTCGGCATCGGCGGTGACGGCGGAGCGGCCGGTATCGGCGGCGTGGGCGGCCATGTCGGGGCCACCGGCGCCCTAGGCGCACTGCCCGCCGGTGTGTCGGGCAACGGCGGCGCCGGCGGGGCCGGTTTTGATGCCACCACCGCCGGTACTGCCGGCGGGGCCGGCGGTGACGGCGGGGCCGGCGGGCTGCTCGGCAACGGCGGGGCCGGCGGGGCCGGCGGCAACGGTGCAGCCGGCTCCCCCGGCACCAACGGCGTCGACGGCGAAGGCACCGCGGGCACTGCGGGCACCGCCGGCGGTGACGGCGGCGCGGGCGGTGCCGGCGGGGCCGGCGGGGCGATCTCCGGTAACGGCGGCGCCGGCGGGATCGGCGGCAACGCCGGCAACGGCGGTAACGGCGGAACCGGCGGCAACGGCGAATCGGGCGGCCTGTTCGGCGGTGGTGATCCCGGCGGGGCCGGCGGGGCCGGTGGCGGCGGCGGCGACGGCGGGGCCGGCGGCGCCGGCGGTGCCGCCCTCGGGTCAGGTAACGGCGGTAACGGCGGAGCCGGCGGCAACACCGGCCACGGCGGCAACGGCGGCGGCGGCGGCCACGGCGGACAAGGCGGCCTAGGCGGCGCCTACGGCGGTGTCGGCGGCAACGCCGGCAACGGCGGCGATGGCGGCGTCGCCGGCCTGGGCGGTGCCGGTGGGGCGGCCGCCGGGTCAGGCACCGGCGGCAACGGCGGAGCCGGTGGCAGCGCCGTCAACGCCAACGGCGGCACCGGCGGCGTCGGCGGCGGCGGTGGCGACGAAGCCGGCAGCATGGCCCCCGGCGCGGGCGGCACCGGCGGAGTCGGTGGCACCGGCGGCGTCGGCGGCGCCGGTGGCGCCGGCGGCAACTCCGCCGCTGGGCCTGGGCGGTCACGGCGCCGACGGCGGGTCTGCCGGCACCGGTGGAACAGCCGGCGCCGGCGGCGCCGGCGGCGACGGCGGCGGCAGTACCGGCGCGGCCGGAACATCCGGCGCCGGAGGTGGCGGCGGCGACGGCGGCGACGGCGGCACCGGCGCCACCACCACCGCTTCAGCCGGCAACGGCGGCAACGGCGGCAACGGCGCTAACGGCGTCCCGGCCGGCGTTGCCGGCGGCCACGCCGGCGCCGGCGGTGACGGCGGCAACGGCTCATCCGGCGGCAACGGCGGCGCCGGCGGGCACGGCGGAAACGGCAGTCCCGGCGCCGGCAGCAGCGCCCCCGGCGGAGCCGGCGGGACCGGCGGGGCCGGCGGCAACGGCGGAACCCACGGCAACGGCGGCGCCGGCGGCGCCGGCGGCGACGGCGCCCAAGGCGCAAACGGCGCAGGCGGCGCAAACGGCGATGATACTGAAAACGGCGCACCCGGCGCCATCGGCGGGGCCGGCGGGCTCGGCGGGGCCGGTGGGGCCGGCGGAGACGGCGGCTCCATCACAGGCAACGGCGGAGCCGGCGGGGCCGGCGGACACGGCGGCGGCGCCGGCAACGGCGGCAAAGGCGGGTACGGCGGCTACGGCGACCTCTTGTTTCCCCCTGGTCCTGCAGGCAATGGCGGCGCCGGGGGCGCCGGCGGCACCGGTGGCACCGGCGGCGCCGGTGGCGCCGGCGGTGATGCTCTGGGATCAGGGCACGGCGGGGCAGGCGGTACCGGCGGCGGCGCCGGCACCCCAGGCGCCGGCGGCGAAGGCGGCGAAGGCGGAGAGGCACGAACCTCCGGCGACGGCGGATTTGGCGGGAGTGGCGGCACCGGCGGCACGGGCGGCAGCGGAGGCGTCGGCGGCCCCGGTGGCGATGGCGCTGATGGCGCCGGCGGCAACGGCGGTAACGGCGCCAACGGCGCCGGCGGCGGCCAAGGCGGCGCCGGCGGCCGCCCGGGATTCCCTGATTCGGGGCAAAAGCCGGCTGGGCCCGGCGGCATCGGCGGCAACGGCGGCACCGGCGGCACCGGCGGCCACTTCGGCTACGGCACACCCAACGGCGCCCCCGGCGCCAACGGCACCAACGGCGGGCAGGGCCCCCACGGATAGCGGAGCCGGCCGGCCAGGTGGACACCGAATGTTTCCGAGAGGTTCATGCTCTCGACCTGAAATGGATCTTCAGCCGCCCCGGTCCGTCCGTACAGTCCTTGTCGACTTGCGACGGCCCGGCCGCCGCAACGCGCAATCAAGGGAGATCACTTCGTGTTCATCATTCGCCTGCTGGACGGACAGGAAGTTCACGCCAACGAGGGCGACGAGCTGACGATCAACCAGAACACCGGCGTCCTGACGGTCACCCGAATCGACGGCTTCGAGGAAGTCACCACGCACTTCTCGCCGTCGGCGTGGACGTCGGTGACGCACCGCGTCAAAGAGGTCGGCGTCAAGAAGAAATCGGCCTGACCCGCTAGTCCAGCACCGCTCGCACCACACCGTCAGCCAGCAGGCGGCCACGGTCGGTAAGCACCAACCGGTCGTCTTCGGCGATCAGCAGGCCGTCGGAAACCGCGACGGTGGCGCGCTCGCGCTCCCCCGCCGTCAGCAGGTCCAGCGAAAGACCTTGTCGCAGCCGGATTTTCAGCAGCACGTCTTCGGTGTGCACCGCCCGGGCGTCGAGCTCTTCGTAACCGGCCACCGGCAACACCCCTTGGCCGAGCAGTTCGGCGTAACTGTTGGGATGTTTGACGTTCCACCATCGGGTGGCGCCGACGAAGCTGTGTGCTCCCGGCCCGGCGCCCCACCACTGCCCGCCGTCCCAGTAGCCGATGTTGTGCCGGCACTGCCCACCGGAGCGGCTCCAGTTGGACACCTCGTACCAGTTCAGGCCGGCCGCGGTCAGCGCGGCGTCCACCAGCTCGTAGCGATGCGCCAGGACGTCGTCGTCGGGTGCGGTCAACTCGCCGCGCCGCACTCGTCGCGCCATCGCGGTGCCGTCCTCGACTACCAGCGCGTAGGCCGACACGTGATCGACCCCGGTATCCACCGCCACGTCCACCGAGCGCAGCAGGTCGTCGTCGGACTCCCCGGGTGTGCCGTAGATCAGGTCGAGGCTGACATGCTGGAAACCGGCGGCCAGCGCTTCACCTGCGGCGGCCGCGGCCCGGCCCGGCGAGTGCACCCGGTCCAGAACTCCCAGCACCCGCGGCGACACCGACTGCATGCCCAGCGACACCCGGGTGTAGCCGGCGTCGAGCAGCTCGTCGAACATCTCCGGCCACGTCGACTCGGGATTGGCTTCGGTGGTCACCTCGGCATCGGGCGCCAAGCCGAAGTGCCGGCGCACCAGATCGAGCACTGTGCGCAACCGGGGCCCGCCCAGCAGCGACGGCGTGCCGCCCCCGACGAACACCGTCGTCGCGGTGGGTCCGCCCAGGCGCGCAGAAGCCAACTCGAGCTCGTGGCCCAATACCTGCAGCCAGCCGTCGGGGTTGACTCCGCCCAGCTCGGCGGGCGTGTAGGTGTTGAAGTCGCAGTACCCGCACCGGGTGATGCAGAACGGCACGTGAACGTACACCCCGAATGGCCGGCCCGGTTCCAGCGCCGCGGCGGGCAGGTCGATCGGCTGCACAGTCACAGCCCTGATTGTCCAGCAGTTTCGCCGATTGCGTTCAGTCACCCCGCCTCAGCTGCGGATAGTTTCGCTCAGCATGAGACGAACGCGACGCCTTCTCATATCGCCGTCCGCGGCTATGGCACAATGGGCCTCGTGTCCGTCGCCCGCCGCAGCACCTTCCGTCTTCCCTTGGTGGCGCGCCGGCATATCGATTTCAAGCGTGTCTGCAGCTGTTGCTGTCTGCCTTGATGTCGTAGACCTGCCCGCCGCTATTTACAGCTGGCCACGGAATCTGCGCCGCCGGACAGCCTTCGGTGGTGTGCGCGGTTCCCAACCGGCATGGATCGCCGCAAAGCCGCAAGGAAGAAGGCATGACCAAACCCCGCCCCACCAAAGGCCGTAGCGAGGGGCAGTGGGCGCTGGGCAATCGCGAACCGCTCAACCCCAACGAGCAGATCAAGCAGGACGACGCTCCGCTCAACGTGCGGTCCCGGATCGAAGAGCTGTATTCGCAGCATGGCTTCGCCAGCATCGACAAAAGCGATCTGCGCAGCCGATTCCGCTGGATGGGCCTCTACACCCAGCGCGCCCAGGGCTACGACGGCTCTTTTACCGGCGACGAGAACGCGGATCTGCTCGAGGCGCCGTACTTCATGATGCGGGTGCGCACTGACGGCAAAGCCCTTTCCGCGGCGGCGCTGCGCACACTCGGTGAGGTCTCGACGCAGTTCGCCCGGGACACCGCCGACATCTCGGACCGGGAAAATGTGCAGCTGCACTGGATCGAGGTCGAGAACGTCCCGGAGATTTGGCGGCAACTGGCCGGCGTCGGTCTGGACACCACGGAAGCCTGCGGTGACTGCCCGCGTGGCCTGCTCGGTTCGCCGGTGGCCGGGGAATCGCTGACCGAAGTGCTTGACCCCACCCCGGCGCTCGACGAGATCGTCCGGCGCTACATCGGCAATCCGGACTTCGCCGACCTGCCCCGCAAGTACAAGACCGCGATCTCCGGTCTGCAGGACGTCGCCCATGAGGTCAACGACATCTCGTTCATCGGTGTCGTTCACCCCGAACACGGCCCCGGCCTGGACCTGTGGGTCGGCGGTGGGCTGTCCACCAATCCGATGCTGGCCCAGCGAGTCGGCGCCTGGGTGCCGCTCGACGAGGTAGCTGATGTGTGGGAGGCCGTCACCGCGGTGTTCCGCGACTACGGTTATCGCCGGCTGCGGGCCAAATCCCGGCTCAAGTTCCTGATCAAGGACTGGGGCATAGAGAAATTTCGTGAAGTTCTCGAACGCGAGTACCTCAAGCGCCCGCTCATCGACGGCCCGGCGCCACAGCCGGTCACCCATCCGATCGACCATGTCGGGGTGCAGCGGCTGAAGAACGGCCGCAATGCGGTCGGGGTGGCGCCGATCGCCGGGCGGGTGTCCGGGACCATCCTGTCCGCGGTGGCCGATCTGATGGAGCGTGCCGGGTCCGATCGGGCGCGGTTGACGGCGTACCAGAAGCTGGTCATCCTCGACGTGCCCGATGACAAGCTCGACGAATTCGTCGCCGGGCTGGACGCCCTGGGACTTCCGTCGCGGCCGTCGCACTGGCGGCAGAACCTGATGGCCTGCACCGGTATCGAGTTCTGCAAGCTGTCCTTCGTCGAGACCCGGGTCAAAGCGCAGATCGCTGGTGCCTGAACTCGAACGTCGGCTCGATGATCTCAACAGCCGGCTCGACGTGCCGATCACCATCAACATCAACGGCTGCCCGAACTCGTGCGCCCGCATCCAGGTTGCCGACATCGGCTTCAAGGGGCAGATGGTCGACGACGGACACGGTGGATCGGTGGAAGGTTTCCAGGTGCATCTGGGCGGCAGCTTGGGCGCCGACAGTGGCTTCGGCCGAAAACTGCGTCAGCACAAGGTCACCAACGACGAGCTGGGCGACTACCTGGACCGGGTGATCCGCAACTTCGTCAAACACCGCGACCACGGTGAGCGGTTCGCCCAGTGGGCTGTGCGGGCCGACGAGGCGGACCTGCGATGAGTTTGGGCTACACCGAGTCGGATCTGCGAAGGTTGGCGGCACGCGGCGCGGTGGAGCTGGACGGTGCAAACGCCACCGAGTTGTTGCGGTGGACCGACCGGCATTTCGGCGGTGTGCACGGCCCCCGCGGCGGAGCCACCTGCAATTACGTGGTGGCCTCGAGCATGCAGGAAGCGGTGCTGATCGATTTGGCCGCCAAAGTCCGGCCGGGCGTGCCGGTGCTCTTCCTGGACACGGGCTATCACTTCGCCGAAACGCTGGGCACTCGCGATGCCGTCGAAGCCGTCTATGACGTGCGGGTCGTCAACGTCACCCCTGAGCACAGTGTGGCTGAGCAGGACCGGCTGCTGGGCAAGGATCTGTTCGCCCGCGAACCCGACGAATGTTGCCGGCTGCGCAAAGTCGTTCCGCTGGGCAAGGCACTGCGCGGGTACTCCGCATGGGTCACCGGGTTGCGCCGGTCTGAGGCGGTGACCCGCGCCAACGCCCCGCTGATCAGCTTCAACGAGGCCTACAAAGTGGTGAAGGTGAACCCGCTCGCGACGTGGTCGAAAGAAGATGTCGAGCAGTACATCGCCGACAACGATGTGTTGGTCAATCCGCTGCTCTACGAGGGGTATTCGTCGATCGGCTGCGCAACCTGCACCGCAAAGCCGCTCGCCGGCGCCGACGCGCGCAGCGGCCGCTGGCAGGGCCGGTCGAAGACGGAATGCGGACTGCACGCGTCGTGACGCCTCAGCTTGTCATCACTGCGCATGGCAGCGCAGACCCGCGCTCGGCCGCCAACGCGCGCGCCGTCGCGAGGTTGGTTCAGCGCATGCGGCCGAATCTTGATGTGCGGGTTGCATTTTGCGAGCAGAACGAGCCGGGACTGGGTGACATCCTGGCAGCGAGCAAGGGCAAGGTCGTCGTGGCTCCGTTGCTGCTGGCCGACGCTTATCACTCCCGGGTGGACATTCCCCGTCAAATCTGCGACTCGGGCCAAGGTCATCGGGTTCTGCTGGCCGGGGTGCTCGGTGAAGACGATCGGTTGATTTCGCTGCTGCGACGCCGGCTGGCTGCACGCGGAGTGTTCCGGGCCGACGGTGACCTGGGTGTGGTGGTCGCCGCGATCGGCTCCTCAGCCGCCGCGGCCAACACCCGCACCCAGACTGTGGCGGCCAAACTCGGCCACGGCAGCGGATGGGCCGCCTCAGCAACGGTTTTCGCCACCGGCTCTGGGCCGTCGCTGGCCGACGCGGCCGAAGATCTGCGGCAACGCGGCGCCCGTCGACTGGTAGTGGCCCCGTGGTTCCTCGCGCACGGACGACTGCCGGACAAGGTGGCCATCGCCGCCGCGGCAGCCGGCATAACGATGGCCGAGCCGTTGGGCGCTCACCGCTTGGTGGCGGCAACAGTCCTCGATCGCTTCGACGCGGCGATGGCCGCCGACACGCTGGCGGCCTGAACTCCTGGCGCTCTGGTGCGTTCGTGACGGTTCAGGAAGGCGGCCTGCCGGCGTCGACCTCGGCGCCGGCGCCGAGCGGAGCCGCGCCGGGCGAACCGGTGCTGGCGGGCACCCGACCGATAGGCGGCACCCGAGTCGCCCGCACGTAGACGGTGTCACCTTCCTGCAACCCCAGCGCTTCGGCGTCGCCGCGGGTGATCTGCGCGGTGAACGGCCCACCAGTTGCCGCGTTGATCAACTCGACCCGCACCTCGAAACCGAGCATCACGACGCGGTCGATGGTGGCGCGGACGATTCCGGTGGCTTCGCTGGTGCCGTCCCCTGCTGCGATCTTCATGTCGGGACTGCGGCCCACCCGCAGGTCGTGCGGACGAACCAGAGTGCCGTTGAGCGAGGACACCGCGCCCAGAAACGACATGACAAAAGCGTTTTCAGGTGAGTCGTAGACGTCCGCCGGTGAGCCGACCTGCTCGATGCGGCCCTTGTTGAGCACCGCAATCCGATCGGCGACGTCGAGCGCCTCAGCCTGATCGTGAGTGACCAGCACCGTGGTGACGTGCACCTCGTCGTGCAGCCGCCGCAGCCAATTGCGCAAGTCCTCGCGAACCATCGCGTCGAGAGCACCGAAGGGCTCGTCGAGTAAAAGCACCCGCGGGTCGACGGCAAGCGCGCGCGCCAACGCCATGCGCTGACGCTGGCCACCGGAAAGCTGATTGGGGTAGCGGTTCTGAAACCCGCTCAGGCCAACCACTTCCAGCAGGTCGTCGACCTTCTTTTTGATCTCGGCCTTGGAACGGTGGCGAATCTTCAAGCCGAAGCCGACGTTGTCGCGCACGGTCAGGTGTTTGAACGCGGCGTAGTGCTGGAAGACGAAGCCGATGCCGCGGCGCTGCGGGGGCTCCTTGGTGACGTCGCGGCCGTCGATGGTGATGGTGCCGGTGTCGGGCTGGTCGAGGCCGGCGATGGCGCGCAGCAACGTCGACTTACCCGAGCCGCTGGGACCCAGCAGCGCCGTCAATGACCCGTTGGGCACCTCGAAGTTGATGTCGTCAAGTGCGACGAAGTCGCCGTAACGTTTGTTGGCACCCCGCACGACGATCGAGTTGTTCGTCGTCATCGTTTTCCGTACCTTCCTTGCCGGGTTATTTTGCCGCACGGGCGCGGCGCGCATCGAGTACGACCTGCACGATCAGGACCGCCACCGCGACCACCATCAGCAGCGTCGACAACGCGTAGGCGCCGTATTCAGCGCCCCGGTTGTAGCGGTCGGAGACCAGCAACGTCAGCGTCTGCGATCGCCCAGGCAGATTCGACGACACCATGATGACCGCGCCGTACTCACCAAGCGTGCGGGCAATGGTCAACACGATGCCGTAGGTCAGTCCCCACCGGATCGACGGCAACGTGATCCGCCGAAACGTCTGCCACCAGCCGGATCCGAGGGTTGACGCCGCTTGTTCCTGCTCGGTGCCCAATTCGTGCAGCACCGGCTCCACCTCCCGCACCACGAACGGCAAGGTGACGAACACGCTGGCAAGCACGATGCCGGGGAGGCCGAAGATGATCTTGAGTCCGAGGTCTTTTTCGACGAAGCCCAGTGCGCCCGCTGATCCCCACAACACGATCAGCGCCACGCCGACGATGACCGGGGACACCGCGAAGGGCAGGTCGATGATTGCCTGCAGCACGCCTTTGCCGCGAAACCTGTTGCGCGCCAACACCAATGCTGTCGGGATACCGAAGATGACGTTCAACGGCACCACGATGGCGACCACGGCCAGCGACAGGTCGAGCGCTGAGATCGCCGCCGGCGTGCTGACGTAGGCGTAGAACTGCCCGATACCGGGAGCGAAAGTCCGCAACAGGATCAGCCCGACAGGAATGATGACCAACACGAACACGTAGGCCAACGCGACCGACCGAAGAAGATAACGCATTCGCGCCGAGGGGATCATCCGGCCAATTCCTCGCGTTTGGCCGCGCGTCCGCCCAGCACCCGCAGAGTCAACAAAACGAAGAACGAAATCACCAACAGGACGATCGAAATGGCGGCCGCGCCGGTGCGGTCGTCGTTCTCGATCAACGTCCGGATCCACTGCGAAGACACCTCGGTCTTGCCGGGCACAGCGCCACCGATCAGCACCACCGAGCCGAACTCCCCGATTGCGCGGGAAAAGGCCAGCCCGGCACCGGTCAATAACGCCGGGGTCAACGACGGCAGCACCACTGCGGTGAAGATCGCCGAGTTGCTGGCGCCCAGCGATGCGGCCGCCTCCTCGGCTTCCCGGTCCAGTTCGAGCAGCACCGGTTGCACGGCGCGCACGACGAACGGCAACGTCACGAAAGCCAACGCCACCCCGACACCCCACGGCGTGTGCTGCAGACGCAGACCCACCGGGCTGTGCGGCCCGTACAGCGCCAGCATCACCAGGCTGGCCACAATCGTCGGCAGCGCGAACGGCAGATCGATGACCGCATCGACCAGCCGCTTACCCCAGAAGTCGTCACGCACCAGCACCCACGCGATCAGCAGGCCGAACGGCACATTCAGTAGCGTGACGCCGATTGAAATCGTCAGCGTCACCCGAAACGACTCCAGGGCGGCATTCGAACTGACCGCCAACCAGAACGCCTGCCAGCCGCCGCCGACGGCCTGCCAGCCGATCGCAGCCAGCGGCAACAGCACGATCACCGACAGCCACACCACCGCAGTACCGACCCGAAGCGACGTGGTGCCCCGGTAGCGGTCGGTGAAGCGCCGCCGGCCGGGTGCCGGGATGGCGAGCTCGGGCCGCACCGCCTCCGGGTCGGGCGTGATCGTGGTCGTCATCCGGTGACCTTCATGTAGATCTTCGTGATGCTGCCGGCCCTCTTGTCGAAAAGCGCAGGATCCACCGCGCTCCAGCCACCGAGGTCGGTGATCGTCCACAATTTCACCGGAGTCGGGAACATACTGCGGGCGTCGGCGGCAACCGCAGGGTCGACCGGCCGGAAACCGGCTTGCGCCCACAACCTTTGCGCCTCGGCGGTGTATTGAAAGTTCTTGAAGGCGTTCGCGGTCTCCGGGTGCGCGCCGCTGATCACCACCGCCAGTGGATTGTCGATCTTGAAAGTCTGCGGCGGAACGATGTGCTCGACCGGTTTGCCTTGACGCTCGGTGACGATGGCCTCGTTCTCGTAGCTGATCAACACGTCACCGCTGCCCTGAACGAAGACGTCGGTCGCCTCCCGGCCGGAGCCGGGCCGCAACTTGACGTGCTGGCTGACCAACGTGTTGACGAAGTCGAGGCCCGCCTGCATGTTTCGGCCGCCGTTGCTCTTCACGGCGTACGGAGCGAGCAGATTCCATTTCGCCGAGCCGGAACTCAGCGGGCTGGGGGTGATGACTTCGACACCGGGCCGCAGCAGGTCATCCCAATCTCTGATGTTCTTCGGATTGCCTTGGCGCACGACCAAACTCACCACCGAGCCGAACGGGATGCCCTTGGTGACGTCGCTGTTCCAGTCCTTGGATACCTTGCCAGCTTTGACAAGCCGGGTGATGTCAGGCTCGACCGAGAAGTTCACCACGTCGGCGGGCTTGCCGTCGACCACACCGCGAGACTGGTCGCCGGAGGCGCCGTAGGAGGCGATCACCTCGACGCCGCGGCCTTCCGGTGAGGCGCGAAACGCCGGAATCACCGCGCTCCAACCGGGTTCCGGGGCTGAATACGCGACGAGGGTGATCGTCGAGCGCGCGTTCACCGCCGCCTTGCCGACCACGTCGCTGGGTCCTCCCCCACACGCCGCGATGACGCCGGCGGCGACGGCGATCACGACAAGGTGCCGCCACTTGCGGACGAAACCTCCTGTGCCGCCGTCGGCGTCGAGCATTGGCGACCTTTCGATGCGGGGCTTTGCTGAGAGGCTCGGTTGGTCGAGCGGGTTCGGTGAGGTACCGGGCAACCCGATGCACGACCGCGCGGGTAGGTCTACTGACAACAGTGGGTGTCGGCGCCGGCCCAGTCAGCCGCGGTCAGGAGCGTCACGGCGTGACGTTCTCTGGTGCCGGCTGCTGGGCGCATGGCGCGAAGCCTAACAGAACGGGCCCGCTCGCCCGTTCTGACTCCGGCGGTTTCAGCGGGTCAATAGCCAGGTCAGGACCACAAGGACCACCAGAGCGATCAACACCAACGTCACCGGTGATCGCGGCATTTTGATCATCCGACACCCTCGTCCGGGCGGCCCGCAGACGGCGCGCGCCGCCTGAGGCGCGCCCGCCGCATCAACCGGATTCCGACGCCGGGCAAGCTGTCCAGGGCTACCGCGATGAGATAGGCCAGGATTAGCACCACAGGCATCACCGCGATGGTCTGCAGGACGAAGCCGAGCCCGGACAACCACAACTCGACGCCGTCCCACCAACCCAGGAACCCGTTCACCGCGCTCACCCTATTCGCAGCGGCGCACCGAACCAACGTGCCAAGATCGATTGATGTCCTCGCCGCCGGTATCCGCGCAGACCACCTGCCTGATAGCCGGCGGCGGACCCGCGGGAATGGTGTTGGGGCTGCTGCTGGCACGCGCCGGCGTCGAGGTCACCGTGATGGAGAAGCACGCCGATTTCTTGCGCGACTTCCGCGGCGACACCGTGCACGCCAGCACCTTGCGCCTGCTGGACGAACTGGGTTTGGGAAAGCGGTTCGAGCAGCTTCCGCACCGGATGATCGACAGCATCCACCTGCAGTTGCAGGGCGTGCCGGTCGACCTGGACCTGCAGCGGTTACCCGGCGCGCACAAGCACATCGCCCTGGTGCCGCAGTGGGATTTGCTGGAGTTGCTGGCCACCGCCGCCGAAGCCGAGCCGACTTTCCGGTTGCTGCGCAGCACCGAGGTGACCGGCGTGCTCAAGGACGGCGATCGGATCATCGGGGTCGAATATCGCGGCGCCGACGGGCAGCCCGGCCAGCTGCGCGCAAAGCTGACGGTGGCCTGTGACGGCCGCTCGTCGACGCTGCGTTTCGCAGCAGGGTTGGTGCCGCACGGGTTCGGCGCGCCCATGGACGTGTGGTGGTTCCGGCTGCCCCGCCAGGCCGACGACCCACCCGGGCTCGCCGGGGTGATGGGCGACGGACACGCCACCATCACCATCGACCGCGGCGACTATTTCCAGATCGCCTACATCATTCCGAAGGGGACCGACGCGCAAATGCGCGCGGAGGGCATCGAGGAGCTGCGCCGGGTGCTGGCCGACCAGATCCCGTGGCTGGCCGACCGGGTGGACACGCTGTCGTCGTTCGACGAGGTGAAACTGCTCGACGTGGAGCTCAACCGGCTCAGACGCTGGTATAGAGACGGGCTGCTGCTGATCGGGGATGCGGCGCACGCGATGTCACCGGTCGGCGGAGTCGGCATCAACCTTGCGGTGGCCGACGCGGTCGCCGCGGCCCGCATCCTGGCCGGGCCGCTGCGCGCCGGGCGGGTGTCGACACGTCAATTGGCCCGTGTGCAGGCCCGCCGCTGGGTGCCCACGGCGCTGCTGCAGGCGATGCAGCGGGCGATCCACGCCAACGTGATCGCGCGGGCGGTCGGCGACGACGGCAAGCGGCGGGCACCGGTCGGCGGGGTGCGGCTGGTGAGCCGGGTGGCGGCGCTGCGCCAGCTGGCCGGTTACCTGGTGGCAATCGGCCCGCTGCCCGAGCATGCGCCGCGTTCCGCCCGCCGCTGACCGAACGCGCCGGGCACAAGGGGCGGGAGTAGCTTCCAGCGACGACGTCATGCGCGACCTGGACAACATGGTCAATACAGCGACCGGCAGGTTGCAGGTCCCCGGATATCTGACAGTGATAACCAACTCACATCTCATCCTCGTCGATCAGCCAGACTTGTTTCCCTGGTTCGCCAACACGATGCCCTTCTACAGGGACTATTACCGTGACGAACTCAGGCCGCCAGCTGCCTTCGGTCTGCTGCTTTCCGCTCCCGCCGGTGAACGGCACGTAGTTCACCAACGATGGGTAAGCGTCGGCGTCCAAGTGGCGGAAATCGCCATCTGACCAATGTCCGGCGACAAGGAGCAGGAAATTTCCACAGGAACCAAAGGTGAGCGTAACTACGGCAATATCGATGAACACCTGCCAACTACCGACGGATCTGGCACGCCAATTACCTATCAAGAGTAGGACGTTGGCTCGAATGCGCCCGGTCAAGGTCACGGTGATGAGCGCATAGTCGCCGGCAGTCGCGGGTCAGCTTGGTACACCAACGACCACTGTGAAACATTTCGACGCCTCCGGTAATATGACAGCCACATGAATCTCAATCAATTTGTAGAGCATGCTGGCTGACACGGGCCCTGCGTAGGCGTACACGTCGGAAAGCTATCACCGTCGATGCTTCCGGCTGAAGCCGAGGTCCGGATAATCGAGGGAGCGGAACCGGGAACGCGGGCTTCACTTCTCGACGCCTTCGCACGAGCTTGGCAATTTCCTTCAAGCTTTACACACCGAAATAACGCTGATGCGTTCAACGATTGGATACGCGACTTAGACAATTTAACCAACTTGAATCTGCAGCACAAACCGCCCGCTTCAGGCTATTTTACTGAGATCTTCGATGCCCATACACTTCTGGCTGAACAACCCAAAGTCTTTCAATGGTTTGCCAGATCAATTCCTCTCTACCGGGAGTATTACCGAGATGAACTCGATCCGCCGGCAGCCTTCGGCCTGTTGCTTTCTGCTCCGGACGGTCGAATTGCAGGAATTCGTGAACGCTGGCTGGCTGTTGGTGTTCAGATAGCCACAGTGACGCTCTGACTTCGACTAGGCGGAACAGTCCCGTTGCCTGAAAATTACCGCGGCGAATCCGCCGAATCACAGCGAATAGATCAAGACCTAGATTTAATCAATCAGTCTATCGATGACATCGTTGGTGATATCACCGCTCTAGGAGGAGCCGACGGCCGGGACTGGATTCGGCATCGAGACGGTGCGTGTTCAAGCAGCTTCGACTTAGACTGCTGGGTGGACGAGCTGCGGGTGAATGTCCATGATTCGCAGTTGACGGCCGCGAGCGGATCATCACTGGCAGCGACGGATCGGCCTGGTATACCACTGACCATTATGGAACATTTCACCGGATTCGATAGATGGCATCAACCGTGAACTTAGATGAGTTTCTCTTGCAGACCGGTGGCCACGGGCCCTGTGTGGGTTTGCACTCACAGACACTCACGCCCGCGGCGCGCCAGGCTGGAGTCGAGCTTCGAACTGTCGACGGCGCGCGCACCAGGACTCTTGAAGCCCTTTTCGATGCCTTCGCTGAGGCTTGGCACTTCCCGCCCTGGTTCGGGCGCAACATGAACGCCTTCAACGATTTTATGCGCGATTTAGACGACATGATCAATACAGCTAGCGGAAAGCCACCTGCGCTCGGTTACGTCACCGACATCATTAATGCCCATCTACTGCTTATTGACCAACCCGAAAGTTTTTCGTGGTTTGCCACTAAAATGCCGCGATATCGGGATTATTACCGTGACGAAGCCAACCCGCCGGCAGCCTTCGGCTTATTGCTCTGCAGCCCAACCGTTCAAATCCAAAAAATTCACGAACGCTGGCTAAGCGTCGGTGTCCAAGTGGTAGAAGTCACCATGAGTTCCGATTCTTCTGACAGGCAATAGATCAGCTGGCTCGCCGAACTGATCAAGCTCCGAGTGGCAGAATTGTGACGGTAAGGGACGGGCATCTACATGAGTAACGGAACGGATGATCGTGACCGCGTTGCCTCTCTCCGGCAGCTCGGAATCGACTTTCTGAGCAATTACCGGGGCGGTTTCGCCGAATTGCAGCGAGTAGATCAAGACGTCGATTCGATCATTCAGTCTCTCGACGACATCGCGGATCCATCCTGGGTCAGCTCGTTGTTTCGACAGTGGGGCCAGTTAGAGATTATGTATGCATTAGCGTTGGCTGACGAACGTTTCCGGTTGACTCAGAAAGAAGAGGTTGACGCGCGGGAAATTGTCTCGCAGCTCCTCGCTCTGTTCCGGGCATATAAGCTGCCTTTGAACCGTGACGAGAAGCCCAGAGAAAACGACGTAGTGCAATTGGTGCGGCCCTTACCAGAGCACGATCTCCCGGCCGGTTCGAAAGGGACTGTCGTTGTGGATTACCCCAAGTATTCCGACGGAGCCCTGCCTGCGGAATACGAGGTGGAATTCGCCGGTTCCGGCGGCAGCACCCAAGCGTTGCTGACCGTATCCGGAGATGACCTTCAGGTCGTGTGGCGTCCCGGTTACGGTGAATCACTTGTGCAGTTGGACTAGGCGCGCTAAAGACACTGCACGCACCTTCGGCAAGGGGCTTGCTCCCGCCGATCGGTCTTTCGGAACTGCTCACACCTCGCGCTCCTTTCCAACCAAGGTTAGGGTCGGCTAAGTTCTAGCCCATGGGCAGAGGCTTGCAAGGCGCGATGCTGCGCGGCTTCGGGGGGCGCGACCACGTGGCCACGGTGCTCGATACGGCCCGCGTCAGTCCGCACTGTCTGCGGATCACGATGTCCTCGCCGACGCTGTTCGACGACGTCTCTCCCGGACCGACCGCGTGGCTGCGGTTCTGGTTTCCCGATCCCGACGGCGGCCGCACCGAATTTCAGCGCGCGTACACGTTGGTCTGGGCTGATCCGCAGAGCGGCGATTTCGCGGTCGACGTGGTGCTGCACGAGCCGACCGGTCCGGCGTGCCGGTGGGCGCTGCAGGCACGCCCGGGCATGACCATTCCGGTGGTGTCGCTGGGTTCGGCGCCGTTCGAGGTGCCCGATGAACTGCCCGCCGGTTTTCTGCTCATCGGCGACGCCGCTTCCGTCCCGGCGATCAACTCGATCCTGGCGGCACTGCCGCCGGACGCCGACGTCGAGGTGTACCTGGAGCGCCATTGCGACGCCGACGAGTTGCTGCCGCTCACCGAACATCCGCGCCGCCGCCTGCACTGGGTCGATCGATTAGACGAGACGAGTCTGGCCGCGGCCGTGCAGGATCGGGACTGGTCGAACTGGTTCGCCTGGGTCGGCTGCGAAGCCGGCTCCGGGAAGCACCTCCGTAAGCGGCTGCGTGACACGTTCGGCTTCCCGAAGAGCGATCTGCACGCCCAGGCGTACTGGTCGCAGGGCCGTGCGATGGGGCGCCGCCGCGGTGACGACGACGCCTCGGCCATCGGCGAGACCGGGCCGGCCGCGGCGGCCGCGGCGATCGGTGCGGTAGCCGAATCAGTGGCCTACTCGATTACGGCCCCTGCGGCCGTCGCGCCGTCCAAAGTGCCACCGAGCCGGGGCAGCTGGCGTTCCCAAGCCGCCAAGCGGCTGCTGGCCCCGGTCAGATTTCAGCTGATCGCCGGCGGCGTGCTGCAGGCGCTGATCACCCTGCTGCAGCTCGCCCCGTTCGTGGTGCTGGTCGAATTGGCCCGGTTGCTGCTGGCCGGAGCCGATCATTCGCGGGTGTGGACCACCGTCACCGAGTTCGTGGTGCTGCTCGGAGTCGGCACCTTCCTCAGCGCCGCACTGCTGCTGTGGCTGCACGTCGTCGACGCGCGGTTCAGCGCGTCGGTGCGAAGGCGGCTGCTCGACAAGCTGTCCCGGGTGCCGCTGGGCTGGTTCACCCAGCGCGGCTCGGGTGCGGTGAAGAAGCTCATCCAAGACGACACCCTGGCCCTGCACTATCTGGTCACCAATGCGGTGTCGGATGCGGTGGCCGCGGTGATCGCGCCGGTCGCGGTGCTGGTCTACCTTTTCGTCGTGGACTGGCGGCTGGCGCTGGTCCTGCTGCTGCCGATACTGCTCTATGTCCTGACCACCATGACCATGGTGTATCAGAGCGGCCCCAAGATCGCCCAAGCGTCGAAGTGGGCCGAGCGGATGAGCAACGCGTCGGCGGCTTACTTAGAGGGTCAGCCGGTGATCCGGGTCTTCGGCGGGGCCGCGGCGTCGTCGTTTCGCCGCAACCTGGACGACTACATCGAGTTCCTCAACACCTGGCAGCGCCCGTTGATCGGCAAGAAGACCTTCATGGACCTGGTCACCAGACCGTCGACGTTTCTCTGGCTGATCGCCGCGGCGGGCACGGCGTTCGTCGTCGGCGGGGTGATGCAACCGGCTACGCTGCTGCCGTTCCTGATGCTGGGCACCACCTTCGGGGCGCGGCTGCTGGGCATCGGGTACGGATTCGGCGGGCTGCGCGGCGGATTGGATGCGGCCCGGCGTATCGGGATCGCCCTCGACGAGACCGAACTGAGCACGCACGACGAGCCGGCTGCCGGCCTCGCCGCGCCGGACGAGGTGTTCTTCGAGCACGTCAACTTCGGCTACCGCCCCGGCCGGCCCGTCATCCATGACGTCACCCTGACCCTGTCGCCCGGGACGGTGACCGCCCTGGTCGGCCCATCCGGATCCGGTAAATCCACGCTGGCCGCACTGCTGGCGCGGTTCCATGACGTAGACAGCGGCGCCATCCGCGTCGGCGGCCGCGACATCCGCGCGCTGAGCCCCGACGAGCTGTATGCACGCGTCGGCTTCGTCTTCCAGGACGTTGCGCTGGTAGCCGGCACAGTCCGTGACAACATCGCGCTGGCCCGGCCGGATGCAAGCGCCGCCGAAGTCGAGGCCGCGGCGTCGGCCGCGCAGATACACGACCGGATTCTGCGGCTGCCCAACGGCTACGACACGGTGCTCGGCGGCGACAGTCAACTGTCCGGAGGCGAGCGGCAGCGGATCACCATCGCCCGCTGCCTCCTGGCCGACACCCCGATCCTGATCCTGGACGAGGCCACCGCTTACGTCGATCCGGACTCGGAATACCTCGTGCAGCAGGCGTTGGGCCGGCTGGTGCGCGACCGGACCGTGCTGGTGATCGCACACCGACTGCACACCATCACCGACGCCGACCAGATCGTCGTCCTCGACCACGGACGGATCGCCGAGGTCGGAACCCATGACCAACTGCTGGCAGCGGACGGCCGCTACCGCCGGCTCTGGGAGAGCCGGCTGACCCAAAGCGCCCAGTCGGCGGCCGCCCTGACCGGAAACGCCACCCGGTGATTGCCGACCTGCTCCGGTTGATCCCGGACCGGCGCCGCGGTGCACTGACCGGCTATGCGGTGCTCACGATCGTCTCAGTGCTATTGCGCGCCGCCAGCGCGGTGCTGCTGGTTCCGCTGATCGGAGCGCTGTTCAGTGCACGACCGGCCGGTGCGCTCCCCTGGCTCGGGGTGCTCACCGCGGCCACGGCCGGCGGTTGGGTTGTGGACATGGTGTTGGCCCGCACCGGCTATCGCATCGGGTTCGCGTTGGTTGACCACACGCAGCACGCGATGGCCGACCGGCTCACCGACGTCGAGCTGAGCTGGTTCACCGCCGACAACACCGCAATGGCCCGGCAGGCCATTGCCGCCGGCGGACCCGAACTGGTCGGCTTTGTCGCGAACCTGCTGACCCCCTATGTCGGCGCGGTCCTGCTGCCGGCGGCGATCACCGTCGGGCTGTTCTTCTTCTCCTGGCAGCTCGGCCTCGCCGCCGCGGTCACGCTGCCGCTGCTGCTCGGCGCGCAGGAAGCGAGCGTTCGGATCGTGCGAGCCGCCGATGCGGCCGACGGCCGCGCGCACAGCGCGCTCACCGAACGCATCCTGGAGTTCGCCCGCACCCAGCAGGCGTTGCGGGCCAGCCGGCGGGTCACATCGGAGCGCAGCCAGGCCGGCGGCGCCGTCGCCGCCGCGCACGGCGCCACTATGCGCTTGCTGCTGTTCCAGATCCCCGGCCAACTCGTCTTCAGCGTGGCCAGCCAGGGCGCGCTGATCGTACTGGCCGGCACCATCACCACCCTTGCGCTGCGCGGTCAGATCGGCGCGGCTGAAGCCGTCGCGCTGACGATCGTGATGGTGCGTTTCCTCGAACCGTTCGCGGTGCTCGCCGATCTGTCGGGCGCGATTCAGTCGTCCCGCGAGCTGCTGGCACGTCTGCGTGCCATCGTCACCGCGCCGCGCGGCGCGCCAGCGGGGATGGATTCCAGCAGCGCTTCAGTGCCGCCGGCCTGCCGGATCGAGTTCCGCGGCGTCAGCTTCAGCTACGGCCGTTCCGATGATGCGCCAGAGGTCGTCACCGACCTGACCTTCACCCTGGAACCCGGATCGACGACCGCCATCGTCGGGCCGTCAGGCTCGGGAAAAAGTACGATCCTGTCGCTGATCGCGGGCCTGTACAACCCGGACCGCGGACGCATCCTCGTCGACGGCACCGACCTCGCCGATCTGAGCACCGACGCGCGACGGGCTCTGGTCAGCATGGTGTTTCAACATCCTTACCTGTTCGACGGGGCGATCCACGACAACGTCCGCGCGGGTCGACCGGACGCCGACGACGAGGACATCGACCGCGCGATGGCGCTGGCCCAGGTGGACAAGATCATCGAGCGCCTGCCCGACGGCGAGCGCACGCGGGTCGGCGAGGCGGGTTCCGCGCTGTCCGGCGGGGAACGTCAACGCGTCAGCATCGCCCGAGCTTTGGTGAAGCCGGCGGGCACCCTGTTGATCGACGAGGCGACCAGCGCCCTGGACACCGAGAACGAAACCCTGATCACCGAGGCGATCCGCAACGACCCCTACGGCCGCACCCGGGTGATGATCGCGCACCGACTCGGCGCCATCCGGCATGCCGACCGCATCCTGTTCGTCGACGCCGGGCGGATCGTCGAACAAGGACCGATCAACGAGTTGACCGCGCGCGGCGGGCGTTTCGCCGAGTTCTGGCGGCAGCAGGAACACAGCGCCGGGTGGCGCGTCAGCTCAAATCGCTGACTTTGTCCATCATGCGATGCGCGATGGCGGCTGCGCTGTCGTCGGCGTGGTTGCCGAAGAACGTAACCGCGGCCTCGACGACGCAGTTGACCCGGGCGCCGACGGCTCGGCCCCGCACAAGTGTCGTGGTGCTGTGCGAGTTCACGGTGGCGGACAACACCGAGTTGGCGGCTTGGACATCGCTGATGGCAGCGGTACTCAGGCGTTCGCCGCCGGCGACGTAATCGCTGACGGTTGTACCGTCGCAGCGTTTCCAGGTCGACGAAAACCCCGCCAGCAAGGCGTCGGCGTCGCCGGGCTTGGTCAAAGCGACCACGGTCTCGCTGACGCTGATCACCCTGGCGCGTCCGCTGCCAGTGTCCCACCAGGTTGCTTCGCCGACGCTGCCGACGCTGGCCGATCCGTACGCGCTCTGCTGCAGCTCGAACACCACGCCGTTGCAGTTCTGCGGCGAAGAGTGCATCTCGAACAGCAGGTTGCGACCGCCGAAGCGGGTTGGCGCTTCGGAATTGGCCTTGAAGGACTGTCCGAGCACTTTAGCGAGCTCATCGGCGGTTAAAAGCACCTTTTTGACAGCGTCCCCGGTGAGCGGGTGTGGCGTCAGGTTCGGCGCCGGGCGCGCAAATCCATCGACCGCACAGCCCGTCGTGACCGCAATCAGCAGCAGGACGGCCGCACCGGCTCGACGGGCAGGCTTGCGCGGCATGCCGGTCAGCCTAATTGGGCCGGGTCAGCTCAGCTGGCTGACCTTGTCCATCATCAGCCGCGCGATGTCGATGGCCCTGGTCTCCGGGTCGACCGATCCGGGCTCCTCATCGCTGGTCACCGGAACTTTGACCTCCACCACACAGTTCACTCGGACGCCGATGGCCCGCGCGATCGGCGTCGACGACGTCTGCACGGTGGCGGCCAGCACAGAGTCGGTCACCCGCACATCGGTGATCCGGTAGGACTGGGAACGGTAATCGGCTGTCTTACCGTTGCAGCGGTTCCACTGCTGGGCGAACGCCGAGAACAGTGAGTCTGCTTCCACGGCGGTGGGTAACGCGACCACGCCTTCGTCTACGGCGATGAGCACAGCGGGATGGGTTTTTGCGTCCAGCCAGCTCTCCCAGGCGATGTCGAGTACGTCGGCGAACTGATAGGTGCTCGACTGCAGCTCAGCCAGCACGCCCAGGCACTCATTGGGACCGGCGAGCACGTTGAACAGTTTCTTCGACCCGCCCAGCCGCGGCGGCTGCAGTGCCTGCACCGAGAGGTCCAGCACCTTGGTCAGTTCCTTGCGGTCCAGCAACGCCTGCTCGATTGATGACCCGATGACCGGACGCGGCGTGAGGCCCACCGCGGGCCGGGGTGTGCCGCTGATCGAGGCGGCACAGCCGGTTGCCAAGGCGACCACCGCAAGGACGACCGCGATGCCCCCGCGCCGCCGAGCCCTGCCCATGGCACCTTTAAACCAAGTGCAGCTCATACGGTCAAGTCGACACGCAGCCGGCAACATCGGCGCTCCATCGTTGTTACTTCTTGGCCTTGTCCGCGCCGACATCGGCGGACAGCGCCGCGACGAACGCTTCCTGCGGCACGTCGACCCGCCCGATGGTCTTCATGCGCTTCTTGCCTTCCTTCTGCCGTTCCAGCAGTTTGCGCTTGCGGGTGATGTCGCCGCCGTAACACTTCGACAGCACGTCCTTGCGGATGGCCCGGATGTTCTCGCGCGCAATGATTTTGGATCCGATAGCAGCCTGCACGGGGACCTCGAACTGCTGACGGGGAATGAGTTCTTTGAGCCGGGTCGTCATCTTGTTGCCGTACGCCGCAGCGCCGTCCTTGTGCACAATCGCGCTGAACGCGTCCACGGCCTCGCCCTGCAGCAGGATGTCGACCTTGACCAGCGCCGACTCCTGCTCGCCGGCCTCTTCGTAGTCCAGGCTGGCGTAGCCGCGGGTGCGCGACTTCAAGGCGTCGAAGAAGTCGAAGATGATTTCGCCCAGCGGCATGGTGTAACGAAGCTCGACCCGCTCCGGCGACAGGTAATCCATGCCGCCGAGCTCACCGCGCCGCGCCTGGCACAGCTCCATGATCGTGCCGATGAACTCGCTGGGCGTGATGATGGTGGTCTTGACGACGGGCTCGTAGACAGTGCCGACCTTGCCCGACGGCCAGTCCGCCGGGTTGGTCACCTGGACTTCGGTGCCGTCGTCTTTTTGCACCCGGTAGACGACGTTCGGCGATGTCGAGATCAGGTCGAGGTCGAATTCGCGTTCCAGGCGTTCGCGGGTGATCTCCATGTGCAGCAGCCCAAGGAAGCCGCACCGGAAGCCGAAGCCCAGCGCGACCGAGGTTTCCGGCTCGTAAGTGAGTGCGGCGTCGTTGAGCTGCAGCCGGTCCAGCGCGTCGCGCAGGTTGGGGTAGTCCGAGCCGTCGACGGGATAAAGCCCCGAGTAGACCATCGGTTTGGGTTCGCGGTATCCGGTCAGCGGGGTGACGGCGCCGCGCCGGGCGGTGGTCACGGTGTCACCGACCTTGGACTGGCGGACGTCTTTGACGCCAGTGATCAGGTAGCCGACCTCCCCCACGCCCAGGCCGGCGGTGGGCTTGGGCTCGGGCGAGACGATGCCGACCTCCAGCAACTCGTGGTTGGCGCCGGTGGACATCATCGCGATCTTCTCCCGCGGGGTGATCCTGCCGTCGACCACCCGCACGTAGGTGACCACGCCGCGGTAGATGTCGTAGACGGAGTCGAAGATCATCGCGCGGGTGGGCGCGTCAGAATCACCGGTGGGTGGCGGCACCCGACGCACCACCTCGTCGAGCAACTCGGCCACCCCCTCGCCCGTCTTGCCGGAAACCCGCAGCACGTCGTCGGGTTCGCAGCCGATGATGTGGGCGATCTCAGCGGCGTAGCGTTCCGGGTCGGCGGCCGGCAGGTCGATCTTGTTGAGCACCGGGATGATCGTCAGGTCGCGGTCGAGCGCCAGGTACAGGTTCGCCAACGTCTGGGCTTCGATGCCCTGGGCGGCGTCGACCAGCAGCACCGCCCCTTCGCACGCCTCCAACGCGCGGGACACCTCATAGGTGAAGTCGACGTGCCCGGGAGTGTCGATCAGGTGCAGAACATATTCTTTTCCGGCGTCGGGGCCGCCGGTGACCTTCCAGGGCAGCCGCACGTTCTGCGCCTTGATGGTGATGCCGCGTTCGCGTTCGATGTCCATCCGGTCCAGGTACTGGGCCCGCATCGAGCGCTCGTCGACGACCCCGGTGAACTGCAACATCCGGTCGGCCAGCGTCGATTTGCCGTGATCGATGTGAGCGATGATGCAGAAGTTCCTAATCTGCGCCGGCGCGGTGAAGGTCTGGTCGGCGAAACTGCTGATGGGGATCTCCTGGCGGAAGCGAAACGCGGGCGCTTCCAGGGTATCCAGGGGCGGGCGCCGCAGCACAACCGCAGGACCGGCCGTCCAGCAGGAAACCCTCGTTCAGCGAAGAAAATCCCTACATTTTCGGGCAGCGCGGTGCCGTCTTATGCTGGCGAGCATGGCTTCTCCACGAAAGACGCGGTGGAAGGCGTTCCAGCAGATCGCGGAGAATCTCGTCCTCACCGAGGCTCCGAAGATCATCCGCCAGATGCAGGAGTCGCCAACCGTGCAGCGGGGGTTTCAGGAGGGCATCCAGCGTGGCATCAAACTGGGCCTCACCGTCCTGGCCGGCAAGGCGTCCGCCTCGCTCTGCCGCGATCACGCAGGGCCGGCCGGTCACCAGCGGAAGTTCTCCCACTGCCCGCCGGGCCCGCAAAGTGGTGTACGCCCCTGACCTGGACGGCCAAGCCGATCCCGGCGAGATCGTGTGGACCTGGGTGGCCTACGAAGACGATCCGAGCCGCGGCAAAGACCGTCCGGTACTGGTGGTCGGCCGTGACCGTCGCAACTTGCTGGGTCTGATGCTCTCGAGCCAGGAAAAGCATGCGGCCGACCACAACTGGGTCGGGATCGGCGCGGGCTGCTGGGATGAGCAGGGCCGAGGCAGTTTCGTGCGGCTCGACCGGGTACTCGACGTTCCCGAAGAAGGGATCCGGCGCGAAGGCGCGGTGCTCGAACGCACCGTCTTCGAGGTGGTCGCCGCCCGGCTGCGAGCCGACTACGCCTGGAGCTGAGCCGGCAGTTCAGCCCTGACTGATGTAAGACTGCAGCTGAGCGTGCTCGGATACCAACTCGTCGATCCGGTTCTTCACGACGTCACCGATGCTGACGATGCCGATCAACTTGTCGTTGTCCAGGACAGGGACGTGCCGCACCCGGTTCTCGGTCATCAAGGCGCTGATGGCATCGATGGTGTCGGTCTTGGCGCAGGTGGCGATGACGGAGGTCATGATCTTCGACACCGGACGGTCGAGCACTGCGGACCCTTGAGCGTGCAGCTGACGGACCACGTCCCGTTCGGAGACGATGCCCTCCAGGCCGCGGTCCCCGACGACGACCATGGCGCCGATGTTGCGCTCGGCCAAGCCGGCGAGCAGGTCGGCGACGGTGGCGTCGGGCCGGATGGTCGCCACCGCCCCGCCCTTGTTTCGCAGCACGTCCGCAATGCGCATGAAAGCCTCCCGCCGGTTGTGAGCTGGTTCACAACAGGCTACGGCGGTTGACGACGATCGAACAGGGTTCGGACAACTTCGCCCGGATTGCCGGATCGCGGGCCGTTCTCCGCACCAGCGCTCGTGGCCGAGCATGCCCACCGAGCCGGTGGCGACGTCGCAACCAGGGGCTAAGCCAGCCGGGTGATCTCGACGACCACGTCGAGATCCGTCGCGCCTTCCCCGGAGTAGATGCCCTTCAGCGGCGCGACGTCGGCGTAATCGCGGCCGACGCCCACACTGATGTAATGCTCGTCGATCTCGGTGTCGTTGGCCGGGTCGTAGTCCCACCAGGTGCCGATCCAGGCCTGCAGCCAGGCATGGCTTTGGCCCTCCGCTGTCACTCCCACCTCGGCGTTCCGTTTGGGCAGCACATATCCCGATACGTAGCGCGCCGGAATCCCCATGCCTCGCAACGCCATGAGCGAGAGATGCACGAAGTCCTGACAGACGCCCTTGCCCTCGCGCAGCGCGTCGAGTCCGGACGAGTGCACCCCGGTGCTGCCGCGCAGGTAACTCAATTCGGTGCGGACCCACTGCACGGCGGCCACCACCGCGTCGGCGGGTTCGTTGTATTTCGGATCCTTCTGCCTACCGCGGCCACGCGTTTGCTCGCCGGCGTGTGTTGCGTCGGAGCCAGCATCTCGTAGAACTCGTCCACCACGGCGTCGGCCTGCATTTCGGCCCACGAAGCCTTCTCTGTCAGCGGCTCGGGCCGGTCGGTTTCGACGACTGACGACGAGCTCACCGTCAGCTCGGTGTGCGGTGCATGCAGGTCGAAAGCGGTCACCGTGGTGCCCCAGTAGTCGACGTACCGGTAGGACCGGGTGGCCGGCACTGTCTCGACCCGGTTGAGGATGACGTTTTGCCGGGAATCCGACCGGGGCGTCAGCCGGGCCTCGTTGTAAGACGCCTTCACCGGCGACTGGTAGGCGTACCCGGTGTCGTGCACCACCCGCATGCGCCACATCAGCTCTTGCCCTGCTTGCCGACCGCGGCGCGACGCTGGCCGGCATCCGACCACGCCACCCACGGCGCCGCGTGAAAGTACTGCAAGGCCAATGCTTCCCCGAGGTCGTGACACGACTTTTGCAGATTCGCCAGCCGGACCTCCAACGATTCCAGCAGCGCGCCGGGTTGGACGAATTCCAATTCGCTGCGCGCGCGGCCCAGCAGGCGCTGCGTCTCGACAGTGGCGCCAACCCGGCTGTGCGGGTTGCGCAGCAATTCGTCGAGCTGGTGTTCAGCCAGTTTCAGCGAATAGAACACCGATCGCGGGAAAAGCCGGTCCAGCAGGATGAACTCGACGACCCGGTTGGCGTCCAGCACGCCGCGGTAGGTGCGTAGGTAGGTGTCGTGGGCACCGGCCGAACGCAGCACCGTCACCCAGGCGGGCGACGAGGCGCTGTCTCCGACTCGGGAAAGCAGCAGACGCACCGTCATGTCCACCCGCTCGATCGCACGGCCCAGCACCATGAAGCGATAACCGTCGTCGCGGGACAGCGTCGAGTCGGCCAGTCCGGCGAACATCGCCGCACGTCCCTCGATGAACGACAAGAACCCGTGCGGCCCAAAGCGTTTGGCGGCACGTTCACGCTCGCCGAGCGCGTTGTAGGTGGTGTTGAGGCACTCCCAGGTTTCGCTGGACGTCACCTCGCGAGCCGAACGCGCGTTCTCCCGCGCGGCCGTGATCGCCTCGACGATCGAACAGCCGCCGCGGGTTTTGCGACTGAACGCGACGAGGTCGCTCAGCGACCACACATCCAGCACGGTGTCGGGCGGCTCGATGCCGAGCACATGCAGCAGCACCCGGGAGGTGTGGTCCGGGTCGACGCTGGAGTCTTCCAGCAATTGGTGCACCGTCACGTCCAAGATGCGTGCGGTGTCGTCGGCGCGCTCGACGTAGCGACCGATCCAGTACAGCGCTTCGGCGTTGCGGGCCAGCATCAGTTCCTCACCGCCTATTGCTGCTGTTGCTGCTGTTGTTGGTCCTGCGGCGGTCGGATCGGCTGAGGCTTTGAACCTGCGCCGAGCCGTCCGTCTCGGCCTGGTGATCCGGCGAGCCGGCCGGCAGGGCTTCAGGCAGGGTGCGGACGATTCGCACGGCGCTCAGCTCGCGGTGCGACACCGCGGTGCGTGACGCCAGCACCCAGGTGTCCTTGGACCCGCCGCCCTGGCTGGAGTTGACGACCCGCGAACCCTCCTTCAGCGCAACGCGGGTCAGCCCGCCGGGAAGCACGAAAACCTCGTCACCGTCGTTGACCGCGAACGGCCGCAGATCGACGTACCGCGGAACCAGACAATCCCCGATCTGGGTGGGCACGGTCGACAGCTCCATCATCGGCTGGGCGATCCAGCTGCGGGGGTCGTCGCGGACTTTCTTGCTGATGGCGGCCAGTTCCTTCTCCGAGGCTTCCGGGCCGAACACGATGCCGTAGCCACCGGATCCCTCGACCGGCTTGATGACCAGTTCGCTGATCCGGTCGAGCACTTCTTCGCGCTCGTCGTCCAGCCAGCACCGCAGCGTGTGCACGTTGGCCAGTAGCGGTTTCTCGCCGAGGTAGTACTCGATGATGGTCGGGACGTAGGTGTAGACCAGTTTGTCGTCGCCGACTCCGTTGCCGACGGCGCTGGAGATCACGACGTTGCCGGCCCGGGCGGCGTTGAGCAGGCCCGCCACGCCCAGCACCGAGTCGGGCCGGAACTGCATCGGGTCCAGGTAGGTGTCGTCGATGCGCCGGTAGATGACGTCGACCTGACGTTCGCCGTCGGTGGTGCGCATGTACACCTGGTTGTCGCGGCAGAACAGGTCACGACCCTCGACGAGTTCGACGCCCATCTGCCGGGCCAGCAGCGAATGCTCGAAGTACGCCGAGTTGTGCACCCCGGGTGTCAGCACGACGACGGTCGGGTCGGCCTCGTTGGTGGCCGCCGACTTCCGCAGCGCGCGCAGCAGGTGGGCGGAATAGTCGTCGACCGGACGTACCCGGTGCGTGGCGAACAGGTTCGGGAAGACCCGGGCCATGGTGCGCCGGTTCTCCATCACGTAGGACACCCCCGACGGCGAGCGCAGGTTGTCCTCGAGCACCCGGAAGGTGCCGCGCTCGTCGCGGATCAGGTCGATGCCCGCCACGTGGATGCGCACCCCGTTGGGTGGGACGATCCCGGCGGCCTGGCGGTGGAAGTGTTCGCAGGAGGTGACCAGGCGCCGCGGGAATGACCCCGTCCTGCAGGATCTCCTGCTCGCCGTAGATGTCGTCGAGGTACATCTCGAGAGCTTTGACGCGCTGGGTGATGCCTCGCTCCAGTCGCGTCCATTCGGCGGCCGAGATCACCCGTGGCACGAGGTCGAGCGGGAACGGCCGCTCCTGACCCGACAGCGAGAAGGTGATGCCCTGGTCGGTGAACGCGCGGCGAAGCGCCTCGGCGCGGGCCGCCAGTTCAGAGGCGTCAGAGGGCGCGAGCTCGCGGTAGATGCCCTTGTACGGGCCGCGGACGTTGCCTTGTCCGTCGAACATCTCGTCGAAGGCCTCGGCGTAGGGCCCGGGTTCGTTGTAGCCACCGAAGATGTGCTCGAAATGTCTGGGCGGCGGCTGCCCCGCCTTGCGTAACTGTCGCCCGGCGTTGGCGGGCAGGGTTCGGACGGCCACGGTCCCATGCTGCACCACCGGCATTGTTTGCGCTGGTTGCCCCCGCCGGTTACCGTCGATATCCGATTTTGGGAGAATGCTCGCGCGGACTGATAACCTGGGCAGTCGCTGCGCCCCGGCGGCGCGTGGGCATCGTCCGACGCAGAGCAGGGCCTATGAACCGGGCGAACCGCTTGGTCGAGACCGTGAACCCCACTGGGGCCGAGAACACTTCGAAGGAAACTGACGCGTGGCCAACATCAAGTCGCAGGAGAAGCGCAACCGCACCAACGAGCGCAACCGGCTGCGAAACAAGTCGGTGAAGTCTTCGCTGCGCACCGCGATCCGCGCTTTCCGCGAGGCCGCGCAGGCGGGCGAGAAGGAAAAGGCCGCGACACTGCTGGTGTCGACCGGCCGAAAGCTCGACAAGGCGGCCAGCAAGGGCGTGATCCACAAGAATCAGGCCGCCAACAAGAAGTCGGCGCTGGCGCAGACCTACAACAAGCTCTGATTCAGCCGGCCCTACCCGATTGGCCGGCCCTACCCGATTGGCCTGCTCCTCCTCGGGCCGTTCCGGCCCGCATCGTCGCCGGCCCTACCCGATTGGCCTGCTCCTCCTCGGGCCGTTCCGGCCCGCATCGTCGCCGGCCGCTAACTCAGCAACCTTGCGTACCGCCGATTCCAGCGCGTAGTCGGCATCCGCAGCTGCGCCTTTGACGTCGGCGTTCAGCGCGGCCGCTACTTTGACCGCGGTGGCCACGGTGTCCAGCGACCACCGCCGGGCCTGCCGCTGAGCTTTCTGCACCCGCCACGGTGGCATGTCCAGGTCGGCTGCCAGCCGATACGGGTCGCCGGACAGCGGAGCGACCCTTGCGATCGTGTGCACCGCCTCGGCGAGCGCGTCGGCGAGCACCACATGCGGCTCACCGGCATCATCGCCCACCGCAGCGCCTCGGCGGCGCCCGCGACGTCACCGGTGACGGCTTTGTCGGCGATGTCGAAGCCCTTCACCTCCGCCTTGCCACTGTGGTACCGGCGCACCGCGGCGGCGTCCACCTGGCCGTTGGTGTCGGCGACCAACTGCGAACACGCCGACGCGAGTTCACGCACATCGGAGCCCACCGCATCGAGCAGCGCGGTGACCGTCTCGTCGTCCACTTTGACCCGCAGCGACCGGAATTCGCTGCGGAGGAAGTCGACCCGTTCAGCCGCTTTGACGATCCGCGCACAGGCATGCACTTCGGCGCCCAACTTACGCAGCTCAGCCGCCAACGCTTTGGCGCGCCCACCTCCTGAATGCACGACCACCAGCACCGTGCCCGACGGGACGTCGGCGGCGGCCGCGGCGATCAGGTCCGCGGCCGCCTTGCCCGCCTCACCGGCGGCTTCCAGCACAACCACCCGCTCATCGGAGAACAGCGACGGGCTCAACAACTCCGCCAGCTCATGGGTACCGACATCACCGGCGCGCACCCGACTCACCGGCATATCGACACCGCCGGTTCGGCGCACCGACTGCAGCACCGCTGTCACCGCCCGCTCCACCAGCAGCTCCTCTTCACCTAACACCAGGTGCAGTCGCGAAGCCGGCTGGTTCATCCGACGATCGTGTCACGAGGGGGCGACAGGTGTGCGTCAGGCTGGCGCGCCGCTGCCGACCAACAAGCCCGACACCGACCAGGCCAGCAGACCCAGCGTCGCAGCAGCCGTCGCCGCCCGAAACCACCGCCAGCGCCACAGCACGACGGTGAGCACGCCGCCGGCACCCACCACCACCACTCCGGAGACGCCGGCCGGGACGGCGACCGTCGCGCCCGGCACACCGGCCGCCCAGTGCGCCACGTTGAGCACCCACCACAGCTCGGCGCCGGTGAAGCGGATCAACAGTCGGGCCAGCGCCGGCCACAGGCCTGACACTGCCGCAGCTGCGCTGCCCAGCACCGTGATCGGTGCGATCACCGCCGCCACCGCCAAGTTCGCCAACGCGCCGACCAGGCTCACCCGGCCCGATATCCCGGCGACCAGCGGGGCGGTCACGACATGCGCAGCCCACGCGACGGCGACCGCATCAGCCAGCAGCCGGGGGCAACCCCGGGCCGCCATGCGCCGCGACCACACCGGCGCGATCACCACCAACGCGGCGGTAGCCGCCACCGACAGCGCGAAACCCACGTCGACGGCCAACTGAGGAGTCGCGATCAGCAGCATCAGCACCGCAGCCGACAACGCCGGGAGCGCCTGGCGCCGACGCGACGACACGATCGCGAGCAGCGTGATACCGCCCATTACGGCCGCGCGCAGCACACTGGCGGTGGGCTGCACCACGATGACGAACGCCGCCAAGGCGATCGCCGCCAACCCCACCGCCGGGCGCGGCCCGATCATCCGGGCTGAAAGCAACACCGCGCCGCAGACAATCGTGACGTTGGCGCCGGACACCGCCATCAGGTGCGTGAGGCCGGCGACTCGGAATTCGCGGCTGGTGGCGGCGGTGACCGCCGAGGTGTCGCCGAGCACGAGCGCCGGGAGCATCGCCGCCTGAGCAGCCGGCAGCACCTGCCGTGCGTCGGCGGCGAACCGGGCACGCACCGCGTGGGCCGCTCGGTGCACCGGCCCGACTTCACCGAACTGCGGTGCACCTCTGGCGTTCAGAACCGCCACCGTAAGGTCGCGGCGAGTCGGAGGAGCAACGCGTGCGTCGAACTGCACAGGCTGGCCCACCAACATTCCGGCGAAGTCGCGCGCCGAGGCGAATACCACGACCCGGCCGGAGATGTCGTCGGAGCCCAGGCGGTGCAGCGTGGCTCGGAACAGCAACCGGCTGCTGCCGACCGACACGGCGCTTTCGCTCGGCGTAACGAGCACCCGGACCACCCGGCCGTACGACGCGGCGATCGGGTGATGACGAACGGCATTGGCGCGCAATGCCACCGCAAGCCCGTAACCCGTGCCCACCACGCCTACGGCCAGCACTGCGACGCTCATCGCCCGAAGCCGTGCCACGCCATCGGGGCGACCCCGCAGCCGCCACAGCAGCGCGCCTGAGATGGCGGCGACAGTGCCGCTCAGCGACGCCAGCGCCGGCCCGACCGGCCAGACGATTCCGGCTGCGGTGACCAGCCAACCGGTCAGCGCCGCCGGCACCAGCCGCACATCCAGCGGCGCTGAGCGGTTTTCGGCTGCCGACCGGTCACTGCCGTCGTTTTGGCCGGCCTTCACTTCGGCGGGGACTCAGACGCGGACCAACGCCCGCAGCTTTTCCAGCCGGGCCGGGCCGATGCCGTCGACGTCGCCGAGTTGATCGACGCTGGTGAACTTGCCGTGGGTGTCTCGCCATTTGACGATCGCCGCCGCGGTGACCGGACCGACACCCGGCAAGGCGTCCAGCTGCTGGGCGGTCGCGGTGTTGAGGTCGACCACTTCACCGGCCTTGTTGGCCGGTTGTCCGGTGCTCGGGGCGGTCGACGTGCGGGCCGCGGCTGGGTCTGACGTCACTGAACTGCCCAGCGCTGTCGGTATTCCTGCACGAGGCGCAATGCCCACGACGATCTGCTCACCGTCACCTACCGGGCGGGCCATGTTCAGCCCGACGGTGTCCGCTCCGTCGACCACCCCGCCGGCCGCTTTGAGGGCATCGGCGATTCGGGCACCCGGTGCCAGGGTCACCAATCCAGGTGTGTGGACCAGGCCGACGACACTGACGATGAGCGGGCTGTCCGGCTTGGCGGAAGGCGCAGCCGGCGCAGCGCGGTTCGCCGGGGACACCATCTGCACGGGCGGCAACTTGGCGGAGGTGACCGGGGCAGGCTGGTGACGGATGAGGGTGAACACCGTCACGAGCACCGCGACGGCGGCGATCACCGCCAGCGCGATCGCCCCGGCGCGGGCTGGATCGGCACGGACGCCCGACACCCAACCGCTGTTGGCTGAGCCGTCGGGAAGCCAGCGGGGCAACAGCGACTTGGGATCGCTGTCCGCGTCGGTGTCGTCTTCGCCGGACTCGGCGTCGGCAGCCGGCTGACCGCCCAGTCGCCGGTGCAGCCGCTGCATGGGCAGTTCTGTTTGCATACGCCGACGCTAAGGGTGACCACCGCCGGTTTTGGTCGGCGCGGCGGCACCGAGCGCACGTCTGTGGACCAACCGTGCACTGTGCACAATTCGCGCCGGCATCCGCTACGCGGCGAAGGTTTGACGACCCGTCGGCCGGGTAGCCGAGGGTCCATGGCACTCGCTTTAATCACCGGCGCGTCAAGTGGGATCGGCTTTGAGCTCGCGAAGCAGTTCGCTCAGGACGGCTACGACTTGGTCATCGCGGCCGACGACGACGAAATCCACGCCGCCGCCACCACACTGAAAGCCGCCGGCGTCGACGTGCAGCCCGTGCAGGTCGATCTGCGCAAGCCGAAAGGCGTCGAAAAGCTCTATCAGCAAGCCACTGCCGGCGGGCGGCAACTGGACGCCGCAGCGTTGAACGCCGGCACCGGTCAGGGCGGCAAGTTCGTCGACGCTCCGCTGGAGGCGCACCTGAACATCGTTGACCTCAACGTGCGGTCGACGGTGCATCTGGCCAAGCTGGTGTTGCAGGACATGGCCAGCCGCGGCAGCGGCAAGCTGCTGTTGACGTCGTCGGTGGTCTCGATGATGCCCGGCCCGTACCAGTCGATCTACAACGCTTCCAAGTCGTTCGTTCAGTCGTTCGCCGAAGCGCTGCAAGACGAGATGCGCGACAGCGGGATCACCGTGACGGCGCTGCTGCCGGGACCGGTCGACACCAACTTCTTCAACCGCTCCGACCAGCTCAACACCCTCATGGGGCGTATCCCCAAGGACGACCCGGCCAAGGTGGCCGAGCAGGGTTACCAGGCCCTCAAGAGCGGCCGGGGCCAAGTGGTGGCGTCCTCGCTGACCAGCAAGCTCATGGGGGCCAGCAACCGCATCCTGCCCGACTCGGTCAAATCCGCCGCCAACCGGTTGATCGCCAAGCCGATCAAGAATCGCTGACGGCCGGCACGCCCATTACTGACACACCCGGTCACGGTTCGTCGGCGCCGGCAGCCTAACGTGCAGAGCAGCACCGCCGGTGGTCCGTTTCTCCGGCGGCCATCCACTACAGGAGGCCTGCGATGCAATTGGCGCTCAGCGCTGAGGAAGCCGCGTTCCGCGACGAACTGCGCACGTTCTACACCACGGAGATACCCGCCGACATTCGCGAACGGAGCCGACTCGGTGTTGGGCCCAGCCGCGACGACATCGTCACCACTCAAAAAATTCTGCACAAGCACGGGCTGGCCGTGCCGAACTGGCCCGTCGAATGGGGCGGAAAGGATTGGACGCCCGCGCAGCAACAGATCTGGCTCGACGAGATGCAACTGGCTTGCGTGCCGGAGCCGCTGAACTTCAACACCAAAATGGTCGGTCCGGTGATCGCCGAGTTCGGCTCCGACGAGATCAAGCAGCGCTTCCTGCCGCCGACCGCCAGCCTGGACATCTGGTGGTGTCAAGGCTTCTCAGAGCCAGAAGCCGGTTCCGACCTGGCCTCGCTGCGCACCACCGCACTCCGCGACGGTGAAAGTTACGTGGTCAACGGCCAGAAGACCTGGACGACGCTGGGTCAGTACGCGGACTGGATTTTCTGCCTGGTCCGCACCGATCCGCAGGCCCCGAAACGGCAGGCCGGTATCTCGTTCGTGCTGATCGATCTGGACACCCCCGGCATCACCATGCGGCCTATCAAACTGATCGACGGTGGTGTCGAGGTCAACGAGGTGTTCTTCGAAGACGTGCGGGTGCCCGCCGATCAGCTCGTCGGCGAGGAGAATCAGGGCTGGACGTATGCGAAGTTCCTGCTGGGCAACGAGCGCACCGGCATCGCCCAACTCGGCCGAACCAAAGTCCGCCTCGCCGAGGTCAAAGAGAAGGCGGGTGAATCCGGCGCGCTGGATGACCCGCTGTTCGCTGCGCGGCTGGCCGAAGCCGAAAACCAGGTACTGGCGCTGGAACTCACCCAGATGCGGGTGGCGTCCGGCTCGGCCGGCGGTAAGCCGAACCCGGCCTCCTCGGTGCTGAAGTTGCACGGCAGCCAACTTCAGCAGGAGGCGACCGAGCTGCTCGTCGAGGTGGCGGGCGCGGACGCGCTGCCGTTCGCGGCCGGGGACGACATTGCTTCGCCGGAGTGGGCGCAACGCGCCGCCCCGCGTTATCTCAATTACCGCAAGACGTCGATTTACGGCGGCAGCAACGAGGTGCAGCGCACCATCATCGCCTCCACCATCCTCGGTTTGTGAAGTAGACAGGAGCAGCAGGCAGCCATGGATTTTCAGTTGAGCGACGAGCAGACCCTGCTTCGCGACACCACCCGCGATCTGTTGTCTCGCGCCTACGATCCGGAAAGCCGTAACAAGGTCGTCGACAGCGATCTCGGCTGGAGCCGCGAGGTGTGGAACCAGCTGGCCGAAACCGGGATCTTGGGCCTCGGATTCGAACCCGACGAGGCCGGGCAACTCGAAATCATGGTCGTGCTGGTCGAACTCGGCCGTGGGCTGGCGCCTGAGCCCGTCGTGCACGCCGCGCTGGCCCCCGGTGCGGTGATCGCCGAACACGGAACCGACGAACAGAAGCGGTTGCTCGACGACGTGGCGGCCGGTGAGCACCTGCTGGCGTTCGCCCACCTCGAGCCCAAGGTGCGCTCGGCTGACGGCACCCTGACGACACATGCTGTGCAGCAAGGCGATTCGTGGACGCTGACGGGCCGAAAGAATCCGGTGTTCGCCGGTGACAGCGCCGACACGCTGATTGTCAGCGCCGCGTTGCCGGACGGCGGGACGGGATTGTTCCTGGTCGAAGCCGGTGCGACCACCCGGCACCCGTACCGCACCTTCGACGGCCGGCGCGGTGCACAGATCGACTTGAACGATGTTGCGGCCGAACCGCTGGGTGACGCCGTTGATGCGTCTTCTGCGGTCCGGGACACCGTGATCCGGATCCAGTCGGCGCTGTGCAGCGAAGCGGTCGGCGCGATGGAGGAAGCACTACGCCTGACCACCGACTACCTCAAGTCGCGCAAGCAATTCGGCGTCACGCTCAATAAGTTCCAGACTCTGACGCAGCGCGCCGCCGACATGTACGTCTCGCTGGAACTGGCGCGCAGCATGAACTACTACGCCGCCATGTCGATCGCCGACGGTAACCTCGATCCGGTGATCGCAGCCCGCGCCAAGCTGCAAATCGGCCGATCCGGACGGCACATCGCGCAAGAAGCGATTCAACTGCACGGCGGGATCGGCATGACCGCCGAGTACCCGGTCGGCCATTACGCCGCCCGGTTGACCGCGATCGAGCAGACGCTGGGCTCCTCGCGCGACCAATTACGCATTCTCGTCGACCACCTCGGCGACTACACCGTCGCATCGCTGTCGACCGGTTGAGCGCCCGGTGACCGCAACAGTCGGTAACCGGCCGCTGCGGGTGATTCAGTGGACCACCGGCAACATCGGACGGCGGTCGCTGCACGCCATCATCGGCAGACCGGATTTGGAACTGGTCGGCGTCTACGCGCACGGTCCGGAAAAGGTCGGCGTCGACGCCGCGGAACTGGCCGGCTGGCCGCAGCCGACCGGGGTCAAGGCGACCAACGACGTAAACGAACTGCTCGCGCTTCGTCCGGACGCCTGCTGCTACAACCCGTTGTGGCCCGACATCGACGAGCTGGTCGCACTGCTGGAGGCCGGCGTCAACGTGTGCTCGAGTGCGGCGTGGATCAACGGCGCCAAGCAGACACCCGAAGACCGCCAGCGGATCACGGACGCCTGTGCGCGGGGCGCCTCCTCGATTTTCGGCAGCGGCGCCCATCCCGGCATGACCAACCTGGTGGCGATGGTGCTCAGCGGATCCTGCGAGCGCGTCGACGAGATCCGCATCACCGAGTCGGTGGACTGTTCGACGTACGAGTCGGCGGCCACCCAGACCGCTATGGGCTTCTCGCAGGACCCGAACACCCCGGGCTTGGCGGACAGTGTGCGCCGGGAAAGCGAAGTGTTCGCCGAATCGGCGGCGCTGATGGCCGACGCCGTCGGGGCCAGCCTGGACCGGTTGACGTTCGACGTCACCTTCACCGCGGCCACCGCGGACACCGACCTGGGCTTCATGAAGATCCCGGCCGGAACCGTCGGCGGGGTCTACGGCTACCACCGCGGCTGGGTTGGCGAGAAGAACTTCGTGAGCGTCGGATTCAACTGGACGATGGGTGATCATGTGGTTCCGCCGAAGCCGCTGGAGCACGGCCACGTCATCCAGGTGTTCGGTCTTCCCAATATGCGCACCGTCATCCACTGCCTGCCGCCGAAGGATTGGACCGAGCCCGGATTCATGGGGCTGGGCATGATTTACACCGCGATGCCGGTCACCAATGCGGTTCCCGCGGTGGTTGCCGCCGAGCCGGGAATCGTCACGCTCGCCGATCTGCCGCCCGTCACCGGCCGCGCCCGGCCACCGTACTGAGGCGTCGAACTCCGGCAAGCCACCTCGCGAAACGCTCGCGTGCTCTAGGGTTTACGATACTTAGCCGAGCGAAGGTTCTGCTGGGGCATCGGCGAAGATGACCGCGCAGGGGCCGGCTTCTCGGCCGGGTGCTTAAAGACGCCTACGGCGCCGGACGGAATTGATCTGCGACTTGACGGGTTCGCGGTTTCAGTGGCGTACGAACTGGCGGGAGGAGACGGGTGAGGGCGATTTCGGTCGGCGGGTTACTTAAACGCTGGTGGATCCTGATTGTCCCGCTGGTGGTCCTCGCGGTGTCCGGACTTGTCGTGTTGCGGTTGCACAAGGTCTTCGGATCGGAGGATCTCAACGCCAACGCCGGGGCCGGCATCAAAATCGTCCAGTTCAATCCCAAAGTGGTCACCTACGAGATTCTGGGCCCGCCGGGAAGCACCGCGAACATCAACTACTGGGACGCCGAAGCCAACACCCATCAGGTCAATGACGCGCCGCTGCCGTGGTCGTTCACGCTGTCCACCACACTGCCCACCGTCAGCGCAAACATCATGGCGCAGACCGACGCTGATCACATCGGTTGCCGCATCACCGTCGACGGCGAACTGCGCGAGCATCAAGCCGCTGACGGCCTCAACGCGCAGACCTTCTGCCTGGTGAAGTCTGCATGACTCCCGCAGTCGGCGACCATTCCGGGGGAAGCGAGGGTGAGGGGCGGCGCTTGGGCGAAGACGGCGACGACTCGGCCAAGCACCAACGCCCGCACCGACCATTCATCCCGCACTTCATCCGCCTCTTCGCGGTGCCCATCATCATCGGCTGGGTCGCGCTGACCGTTCTGGTCAACGTCGCCGTTCCGACGCTGGAAGTCGTCGGCGAGCAGCACTCCGCGCCGATGGCACCGCTGGACGCCCCGTCCATGAAGGCGATGCTGCGGATGGGACAGAACTTCAAAGAATTCAACTCCAACAGCACAGTGATGGTTGTGCTGGAAAGCCAGCAGCCGCTCGGCGACGCCGCGCACCGGTACTACGACGACATCGTGCGAAAGCTGCGCAAAGACACCAAGCACGTCCAGCACATTCAGGACTTCTGGGGAGACCGGTTCACCGCGGCGGGCGCGCAGAGCGCCGACGCCAAAGGCGCCTACGTCCAAGTGAACATCGCCGGCAACCAGGGCACCACCGAGGCCAACGAGTCGGTCGAGGCGGTCCGCAAAGTCGTCGACGAAGAGCCCGCACCGGCTGGGGTCCGGGGCTACGTCACCGGCCCAGCGGCGCTGACCGACGATATGCACGCGATCGGTAACGACAGCCTGGCCACGATCACGCTGTTCACTCTCGGCGCGATCGCGATCATGCTGCTGTTGGTCTACCGTTCGGTCGTCACCACGCTGATCCAGCTGTTCATGACGTTCGTCGCGCTGGCCTGCGCTCGGGGCGTCGTCGCGGTGCTCGGGTACAACAACGCGTTCGGGCTCACCACGTTCGCGGCGAACATCTTGACGATGCTGGCCATCGCCGCCGGCACCGACTACGGAATCTTCCTCCTCGGCCGCTATCAGGAAGCGCGCCGAGCCGGTGAGGACCGGGAGACGGCGTACTACACCACGTTCAAGGGTGTCGCGCCGGTTGTGCTGGGATCCGGCCTCACCATCGCCGGCGCGACCTACTGTCTGAGCTTCGCCCGACTGCCCTGGTTTTCCACCATGGGCGCACCGGTGGCCATCGGCATGCTGGTGGTCGTGGCGGCCGGGCTGACGCTGGGTCCAGCAGTGGTCTTTGTGGGCAGCCGCTTCGGCTTGTTCGAGAAGAAAGGTCAGGCTCGCGGCCGGTTGTGGCGGCGCGTCGGCACCGCGGTGGTGCGCTGGCCGGCGCCGGTCTTCGCGTTGAGCGCAGCGGTCGTGCTGGTCGGCATGGTGGCGCTGCCCGGGTACAAGCCGAGTTATAACGACCGCCACTACCTGCCTGATTCAGCGCCGGCCAACGTCGGATACCTCGCGGCCGACCGGCACTTCTCCGAAGCCCGGATGAATCCGGACATGCTGATGATCGAAGCCGACCACGACATGCGCAATCCGGCCGACATGCTGGTATTGGACAAGGTTGCCAAAAACGAGATCCGAACCGTCGGTATCGCGATGATCCAGGACATCACCCGGCCGCTGGGCATTCCGATTCAGCACAGCTCCATTCCGTTCCAGAACAGCATTCAGAGCCAGACGACCATTCAGAACATGGACTTCTTGAAAGACCGGATGAACGACCTTCTGAAAATGGCCGACGCCATGCAGTTCATGATCGAGACGATGCAGCGCATGTATCAGACCACCAAGGAGCTTGCCGCCGCCGCGGACGACAGCGCGAAGCACACAGCCGAAAGCTCGGAGATCACCGATTCCCTGCGAGACCACATCGCCGACTTCGACGACTTCTGGCGGCCGATACGCAGTTACTTCTACTTCGAAAAGCACTGCTTCGACATACCGGTGTGCTGGTCGTTGCGATCCTTGTTCGACGCGTTGGACGGAATCGACCAGATCGCCGAACAAATCAAAGGTCTCTCCGGCGACATCGGACACACCGCCGCCGCGACGCACCAGATGCTCGCGTTGATACCGCCGATGATCGAGACGATGAAGACGACCAAGGGCCTCACGCTGACGATGCACGCCACCTTCTCGGCGATGATCAACCAAATGGAGGCCATGAGTAACACCTCGATCGTGATGGGGCAAAGTTTCGACGCCTCGCAAAACGACGACTTCTTCTACCTTCCGCCAGAAGCTTTCAGCAATCCGGAGTTCATCCGCGGCGTCAAGATGTTCTTTTCGCCCGACGGCAAGTCGGTGCGTTTCTTCATCACCCACCAGGGTGACCCGATGGCGCCGGAAGGAATCGCCCGGGTGTCCGCGGAGCGAACCGCCGCCCAGGAGGGACTCAAGCAGTCGTCGCTTTCCGAAGCCAAGGTCTATCTGGGCGGAACCGCCGCGACGTTCCGCGACATGGCCGACGGCGAGAAGTACGACCTGATGATCGCAGTGGTGTCTGCCTTGACGCTGATCTTCGTCATCATGTTGGTGCTCACCCGCAGTGTGGTGGCGGCACTGGTCATCGTCGGCACCGCGAGTAGTTCCATCGCGGCGTCCTTCGGGTTGTCGGTGCTGATCTGGCAGGACTTGTTCGGCATAGACATCCACTGGATCGTGATGGCGCTGTCCGTCATCATCCTGTTGGCCGTGGGTTCGGACTACAACCTGCTGCTGGTCTCCCGGTTCCGCGAGGAGATCCACGCGGGACTCAAAACCGGATACATCCGGTCGATGGCTGGTACGGGTGCGGTGGTCACCTCGGCCGGCCTGGTATTCGCGTTCACCATGGCGGCGATGCTGGGCAGCCAGTTGACGGTGCTCGGCCAGTTCGGCTCGACTGTCTGCATCGGCCTGCTGCTCGACACCCTGGTGGTGCGAACACTTTTCATGCCGTCGCTGGCAACCATGCTGGGACGGTGGTTCTGGTGGCCGCTGGTTGTCCACCCTCGCGGCGACCATTCAAAGCCCAAGCCGAGACCGGCGAGCGACGACAGCGCAGCTACGGCGCCATTGGCGGTGCCGGCGCAACGCTGACGGGGCCTCGTGTCCAGCCGGCCTGACTTCGCGGTGGCGTCACGCCGACGGCGATTCCGGGTCGACGTCGACGCACACCGCCAGCGCTCCCGGGCCGACGTGCAAAGCGAGCACCGGACCCAGGCCGGTCACGATCGCCGGCGGGCTCGCCGGTAGCCGTTCTGCCAGCGCGGCAGCCACGTCGGCCGCACCACCCGGGTTTGCCACGTGATGCACCGCGACCGCTGCGGCGTTGTCACCGACCACCTCGCACACCCGGTCCACCATCGCCGCGACGGCCTTGCTGGCGGTCCGAACCCGTTGTGCGAGAACGAGTTCACCGTCGGCGATGCGCAGCAACGGCTTGAGCGACAGTGCCGTGCCCAGCCACGCCGCGGCACCGCCCATCCGTCCGCTGCGCCGCAGATTGTCCAGTCGATGCACGACCACGAAAGCGTGGCCGCGCTGCACCGCAGCACCCGCGGCGTGCTGCACGGTATCCAAGTCGGCGCCGTGGGCCGCCACCCGGGCAGCGGCCAGGCTGACGAATCCGGTGCCCATGGCCGCCGACTTCGAGTCGACCACCCGGACCTCGTCGCCGAACTCGGCGGCCGCCGCCTCCGCGGCACTCACCGTTCCGGACAACGCTGCTGAAATATGCACGGCCAGTACCCCGTCGCCGTCGCTGTCGGTCAGCGCCTGACGGTAGGCGGAGCACAGCTCGGCGGGCGCGACGGCGGCAGTGCTGGCTTCACCGCGCTCGAAGATGTCGTCGGGGATGTCGTCCACGCCGTCACGCAGGTCAATGCCGTCCAGCAGGACATGCAGTGGGACCTCACGGATCGCCCACCTTTTGCGCAGCTCGACGGGCAGCCGCGAGGACGAATCGGTGATGACGACGACAGGCACGGTTCAATCGCTCTGCATCGTCGCCACGCCGGCATGATCGCCACGCCGCTGATCGAGCGCCTTGAGCATCAGCTCCGCAACCGCCTGATGTGCCTCGAAGTTCCAGTGAATGCCGTCCGGGTTGCCGCGACCACTCATGACCTCGTCTGCGACCGCGGCTTTCAAGTCGACCAGCGGGACGCCGTGGCAGTGAGCCCAGCCGGTGATCGCCGCCGCGGTGCCCGCCCGGCCGTGGTGTGCCTTGCCGTACGTCGCGGCGATGTGCACCGACGGCAGCGAGGCCACGATCGGAATGCCCGGCCGGTTGAAATCGATTGCGAACCTTGTCTGTTCGAGGTATTCAGCGCTCAGGTGCGGCGGCAGCGCCGCCCGGGCGATCGGTGACAGCCTCGGCTGCAGCCAGCCGTGGGCCTCACGTACCCACCGCCGCAGCCGAGGCGGTCGCACATAGCGGATCAGTTCACGCAACGCGGTGGGTAACGGCGACGGCAGCGAATCCATCCCGCCGGTGGCGAAGATGACCGCACCGGCGCGCGGCAGCGCCGCCCACGCCCGCGGGTCCTGGGTGGCCGCCCACCACACATCTCGGCAGGTCCACCCGATACGGCCGATCAGTTCCACGTCCCAACCCAGCTGAGCACCGACGATGGTCGGCCAGATCCGGGGGTCATCGGCGGGCAGCCCACCGGTCGGCCCGTAGTAGGCCAGCGAGTCCGCGAAGATCAGCAGCACCGGCCGCGCCGCGGCCTCAGAGGACATCGCCCGCGACCTGAGCCGAGGCGTTCCACACGTCGAGTCGCCAGTTGACGCCGTCCGGGTCGGGGTCCGCGGCGCCGTGCCCGCTCAACTGCGTCCAACTGGCATTGCCCATGCCGCCCAGTGCCGGCCAGTTGGCCACCGGCAGTCGCAGCAGCGCCGCCGTCAGCGCCGCGATCCAACCGCCGTGCGTGACCAGCACCACCGGCCGATCCGGTTCATCGGGGGCGCCCCATTCCGGCTCCCCGGCCAGCAGCTCGGCAATCAACGGCAGGCCGCGCGCTGCCACGTCGACCCGGCTTTCCCCGCCGGGCGGCGCCCAGGTGGCGTCATCGCGCCAGGTGCTGCGAGCGCCGGGGGCAGCGGCGTCGACCTGGGCGTGAGTCATGCCCTGCCACTCGCCGAGGTGCGTCTCGCGCAACCGGGGGTCCGCGCGTACCGACACACCGGAGCGTTCTGCGAGCGCGACCGCGGTGTCGTAGGCGCGACGCAGATCCGAGGACACGATCGACAGCGGTTGGCGTTTGCTGAGCACCTCTGCTGCGGCTGCGGCCTGCGCGCGGCCCAGGTCGGTCAGTTCGGTGTCGAGTTGACCTTGCATGCGGCTGCCGGCGTTGAAATCGGTTTGGCCGTGCCGCACCAGCAGCAGTCGGCGCACCGTCACGATGTGCTCGCCGAGTCCGGCGACAGGTCCACGGTCACCACCGGGCAGTCCCGCCACAGCCGGTCCAGTGCGTAGAAGTCGCGTTCGTCCTGATGCTGGATGTGCACGACGATGTCGACGTAGTCCAGCAGCGTCCAGCGGCCTTCCCGGGTGCCTTCACGGCGGGCCGGTTTGTAACCGGCGCGACGCATGCGCTCCTCGACCTCGTCGACGATGGCGTTGACCTGCCGTTCGTTGGAGGCTGAGGCGATCACAAAGCAATCGGTGATCACCAATTGATTCGAGACGTCGATGACGACGACGTCGTCGGCGAGCTTGGCGGAGGCCGCTTGGGCAGCCACCGTTGCCATGTCGAGGGCGTCCTGGCCGGCGGTCAAGGCTGGTCCCCGGCGCCAGAGCCGGAAGCGATGTGGCGGGCACACCCTGCGTCCGCCGGCTGCCGGTAAAGCCGGCGCTTGGAGATGTACTGCACGACGCCGTCGGGCATCAGGTACCACAGCGGCCGGTCTTCTGCAGCGCGCCGGCGGCAATCGGTCGACGAGATCGCCAGCGCCGGAATCTCGACCAGGGTCAACGCCTCCCGGGGCAGACCGTCGAGCACCTGCGCGACATGGTCGCGGCCCAGCTCGTAGCCGGGCCGGCTCACTCCCACGAACCGGGCCATCGCGAACAGATCCCGCCAGTCCTGCCAGGACAAGATGGAGGCCAGCGCGTCAGCGCCGGTGATGAAGTACAGCTCGGCATCCGGGTTCGAGGCATGTAGCTCCAGCAGGGTGTCTTTGGTGTAGGTGGGCCCGTCGCGGTCGACGTCCACCCGGCTCACCGAGAACCGGGGATTGGACGCGGTGGCGATCACCGTCATCAGATAGCGGTCCTCAGCGGCGGAAACGTGGCGCTCCTTCTGCCAGGGCTGGCCGGTCGGAACGAAGACCACTTCGTCGAGGTCGAAAAGATGCGCGACTTCGCTGGCCGCGACCAAGTGGCCGTTGTGGACGGGATCAAACGTCCCGCCCATGACGCCGAGCCTGCGATAGTGCCGATTGGCGGGGCCAGCCACGGTCTGCCAGCTTACTTGAGCGCCGGATCGCCGTACCGTGCTCGCATCGGTGTCACATCCGTCGATAACAGTCGTGCGCCGGCTTCAGCTACCGGCGATGCAGAGCGCGGTGGTAGGCGCTGTTCGACGGCTGCACGCGGATCCGGGTGGTCGTGCCGGGTGCGCCGACTGATGACACCGTCGGGCCGGATGAGCAGGCCTCCGGCGGTCCGACCGGCGTAAATCGCATCCCAGGTCGCCAGGTCGGTGACGTCTTGACGGTGTACCCCGCGGGCCGTGACACCGGCGATGGGCTCAGTTTCCAGCGCGGCGACGTAGGGACTGTCGGCGGCGGCCACGAAGGTGAAGCCGCAAGGGTCAAGTAGATCCAGTGTGCTGGTTACGGACCCGCGCGAGTTCGACGTGCGGCGCGCGGGTGCCCGGCTGACCGCTGGGGTTGGCCGGATCCTCAACCGGGTGGGCCCGGTCGAAGTCGGTGGCCGCTTCGTCGAAGTAGCGGAACCCCATCGCGACGGTTTGCAGTTCCACCATTTCGCGCCGACCGAACAGTTCGAAAGGGTTGTCGGCGAATTGCACGACCTCCCCGGCCGTGTACTCGGCGATCGGCTGCCGCTCGGACTCGTAGGTATCCAGCAACTCCGGTTCCGCTCTGCCGTCACACACCGCCGCCAGCTTCCACGCCAGATTGTGGGCGTCGGCGACGCCGGTGTTGCCGCCCAGACCGCCGTAGGGCGGCATCAGATGCGCCGCATCACCGACCAAGAAGATCCGACCGGCGCGGTAGCGGTCGGCGACGAACGCTCCGGTCTGCCACGTCATGATGCTCTCGACGTCCGGTTGCAGGTCGGGCAGGCCGACCAGAGCTTGGATCATCGGCACAACCTTCGCCGCGAGCGCCGCCTCATCGACGCCGTCGAAGTCTGCCCGCGGCGGTACCGCCATCCAGTGGCGCCTTCGGCTGTCCCGTCCTTTCATGAACATCGCTCCCGCGCTTGCGGACACCAGTGTCTGCACATTTCGCCCACGCGTCGCCGGCCCCAGATCAGCGTCGAACAACACGCTGAGTCCAGTTCCGGCAACCGGCCGACCGTGTCGCCCGATGCCGAGATCACCGCGAATCTTGCTCCGGGCTCCGTCGGCAGCGATTAGGTAGCGGGACCGGACGCGCCGTGTCGTCGCCGGTTGCCCGCTGTCGGCCACCACGTCGACCCAGACGCCGGACTCGTCTTGGGCGATATTCGAGACGGTCGAACTGAAAAACAGCTGAGCACCCAGCTCGATGGCGCGCGCCCGCAGCACGGGTTCGATCTGATGCTGATCGCAGGCGCAGAACGACGTGGGGCTCAGCCGGCCCCCGGTCGGGTCCATCGCCGCGCCGGTCGGCTGCTGATACTCCCCCGCCAAGTTGTCGCCGATCGCCATCTCGAGGCGGTCCAGTCCGGCGGCACGCACGGCGGCCTCGATGCCGGCGGCCCGGTACAGCTCCATCGAGCGGACGTTCACCGCGCGCGCCTTGGGATGGATCGAGATGGTCTGGTGGCGCTCCACCAGCCAAGTGCATAAACCCTGCTGCGCCGCGAACATCGATGCGCCCAACCCGATCAGCCCGCCGCCGACGATCAACACATCGCAGTCGTAGGCATCGTCAGGCACGTGGCATCTCCCCTCCGCGACTGAAAGCACTTCGCATGCGCTGAGCTTCAGACCGGCAGCAGCTGGTCGATCACCGCGGCCAGTTGTCTGGCGGACCGGCATTCGTGCATGGTGATCACTTGCTCGTAGCGCGGCACCGCCGAATCTCCGCTGCCCCAGAGGTGTTTCGGTTCAGGGTTCAGCCAGTGCGCGTGCCTGCTCGCGGTCACCAGGTGTGCCAGCACGTCGGCTGCCGGGTTCCGGTAGTTGGTGCGCCCGTCGCCGAGCACCAGCAGCGAACTGCGTGGTGACAGCACATTGGGGTGCGCCGTGAGGAACGAGCTGAACGCGTTGCCGTAATCGCTGTGACCGTCGCGGGTGTACACCCCCGCCTCGCGAGTGATTCGCTGGACCGCTACCGCGAGATCGGCGTCGGGCCCGAACAGATGCGTGACCTCGTCGGTGGTGTCGATGAAGGCGAAGACGCGAACACGGGAGAACTGCTGGCGCAGCGCGTGCACCAGCAGCAGGGTGAAGTGGCTGAACCCGGCGACCGAACCCGACACGTCGCACAGCACCACCAGTTCCGGGCGCGCCGGCCGCGGCTTGCGCAGCACCACATCGATCGGCACGCCGCCGGTCGACATCGATTTGCGCAGCGTCTTGCGCAGGTCGATCGCCCCCGCGCGGGACCGTCGGCGGCGAGCGGCCAGCCGAGTGGCCAGGGTGCGGGCCAACGGCGCCACCACCCGGCGCATCTGCCGGAGCTGCTCACCCGACGCCCGCAAGAACTCCACATTCTCAGAAAGCTGTGGGATGCCGTACATCTGCACGTGGTCACGACCCAGTTGCTCGGCGGTGCGCCGCTTGGTCTCGGCGTCGACCATCCGGCGCAACTGTGTAATCTTCTGTGCCGCGAGCGCTTTGGCAATTTGCTGCTGGGTCGGGGTGGGCTCGTCGCCGTAGGGCGCGAGCAGCCCGGCCAGCAGCCGACCCTCCAGCTGGTCCAATGCCATCGCTTTGGTCGCCTGATATGACGAGTACGACGGCCCGCGACTGGAGCTGTATCTGCCGTAGGATTCCACGATCTGCGCGACCATCGCGAGCAGCCGATCGTCCAGGTCGGCCAGATCCGGGTTGTCGACCAGCAGATCCAGCAGCATTTGACGCATCGCCTCGACGTCGTCGGCAGGCAACCGCAAGTCCGCCTCGTTTGCCGCGGCCTCGTCATCGCTCACTACTGCCCGCGCACCCAGGGCGGCCGGCCACCACAGGTCGAACATCGCGTCGTAGGTGTCGCGGTGGTCGGGCCTGCGCAACACCGCGCAGGCAAGTCCTTCGCGCAGCACCTCCCGATCGCCGAGCCCGAGCGTCGCCATCACCCGCCCGGCGTCCACCGTCTCCGACGGCCCAACCGAGATCCCTTGGCCGCGAAGCCCTTCGACGAAGCTCACCAGGTGGCCCGGCAGCCCGTGCGGGGCCAGCGGCTGGCTGGGGCGGACGCGGCGGACGGCCATCAGTTCAGCCGGAGCTCACCGGAGGCGCGTTGATGGTCGGAGTGGTGTTTGAGCACCACGCCGAGCGTTGCAGCGATGGTGGCGTCGTCGATGGTGTCCAGGCCCAGCGCCAGCAGCGTGCGCCCCCAGTCGATGGTCTCGGCGACCGACGGCAGCTTCTTGAGCTGCATTGCGCGTAGCACACCGACGATGCGCACCAATTCCTTCGCCAGGTGCTCGGGTAGTTCGGGCACCCGGGACAACAGGATTCGCCGCTCCAGCTCCGCACTTGGAAAGTCGATGTGCAGGAACAGGCAGCGGCGCTTGAGCGCCTCGGACAGCTCGCGGGTGGCGTTGGACGTCAGCACCACGAACGGCGTCCGGGTGGCGGTGATGGTGCCCAGTTCGGGAACGGTCACCGCGAAGTCGGAAAGCACTTCGAGCAGCAGGCCTTCGATCTCGATATCGGCTTTGTCGGTCTCATCGACCAGCAGCACGGTCGGCTCGGTGCGCCGGATGGCGGTCAGCAGCGGACGCGACAGCAGGAATTCTTCGCTGAACACATCGAGTTTGGTCTGGTCCCAGTCGTCTTGTCCGGCAGCGTTGCCGGTTTGAATACGCAGAATCTGCTTGGCGTGGTTCCACTCGTAGAGCGCACGCGCCTCGTCGACACCCTCATAGCACTGCAGACGCACCAAACCGGAGCCGGTGGCCTGCGCGACGGCGCGGGCCAGCTCCGTCTTGCCCACTCCGGCGGGACCTTCCACCAGCAACGGCTTGGCGAGCCGGTCGGCGAGAAACACCGCAGTCGCAGTTGCGGTGTCGGGGAGGTACCCCGTCTCGGCCAGCCGCCGGGCGACGTCGTCGATGTCGGCGAACAGCGGCACTGGCCGCGCGGGCACGCTCACTGGTCGTTCTCCTTCAAGCACGGATCAGGCCGGGCGGGTCTGGCCGTCGCCCCAGACGATCCACTTGGTCGAGGTGAGTTCCGATAACCCCATCGGGCCACGGGCGTGCAGTTTCTGGGTGGAGATCCCGATCTCGGCGCCGAAGCCGAACTGCTCACCGTCGGTGAATGCCGTCGACGCGTTGACCATCACCGCGGCGGCGTCGACACCATCGGTGAACCGTTGCGCAGCAGCCATATTGGTGGTCACGATCGCTTCGGTGTGCCCCGTGCCGTACTCGTTGATGTGCGAGATCGCCGCATCGACGCCGTCGACCACGGCCACCGCGATGTCCATGGTCAGGTATTCGCGGCGCAGATCGGCCTCCCCGGCATTACCGGATGACCCACCGTGCACCGTCACACCGGCATCTTCCAACGCACCCAACAACCGCGGCATGGCCCGCCCGGCGATCGCGGCATCGACCAACAGCGTCTCGGCGGCGTTGCACACGCTGGGGCGGCGCGTTTTGGAGTTGAGCAGAATCTGCTCCGCGACGTCCAGGTCGGCGCCCTCGTGCACGTAGACGTGGCAGTTGCCGACACCGGTCTCGATGGTCGGCACCTGCGCGTCACGAACGACCGCCTCGATCAGCCCCGCTCCCCCGCGCGGGATCACCACATCGACCAGGCCGCGGGCCCGGATCAGATGGGTGACCGTGGCACGGTCTTCGGCTGAGAGCAGTTGCACGGCGTCGGCGGGCAGGTCCTCGCGCTGCAGCGCCGAGCGCAGCACGTCGACAAGGGCCTGGTTGGACTTGGCGGCCGATGAGCTGCCACGCAGCAGCGCGGCGTTGCCCGACTTGAGCGCCAGGCCGAACGCGTCGACTGTGACGTTCGGCCGCCCTTCGTAGACGATGCCGATGACCCCGAGGGGAACACGCTGCTGACGCAGGTGCAGGCCGTTGGGCAGGGTGTAGCCGCGCAGCACCTCGCCGACCGGATCAGGCAGCTTGGCGACCTGATGCAGACCGGCTGCGATCCCTGCTACGCGCTGGTGGTTGAGAGCCAGCCGGTCGAGCATCGCGACCGGTGTGGCAGCAGCTCGCGCCGCAGCCAGGTCTTCGGCGTTGGCGGAAATGATCTGGTCGGCGTGTGTCACCAGCGCTTCGGCGGCGACGCACAGCGCATAGTCCTTGGCCGCGGTCGGCAGGGGCGCCAGGACCCGGGCGGCGATGCGGGCCCGGCGGGCGGCGTCGTGCACCTGTTGGCGGTACTCGGAAAGCGGCGGTGCATGCACACTCATCACAACAGGGTAACGGGCTAGAGCGGGCCGGTTGTGCGCGCCCGTGGCTGCCCGTCGGGGCCGTGCTGTCGGGACACCACCCGTTCGCCGCTCAGTTGCGCCCCGACGGCCTGGTGCACCTTGGTTTGCCGCTCGTCGATGATGCGGCCGAGGTCCTGCAGCACCAGCGGTTTGCGCATCACGATCTCTTCAAGATAGTCGCGAGCGATTTCCAGTGCGGTGACTTCCTCGAGTGCGTAAGCCCCGGCGAGGTTCGGTTGACGGGTAAGCGCATTGAGACCCAGAAACGATCCTTCGTTGATCGTGCTGACCGGGACAGTTGAGCCGTCGGCACCGATACCGGTCAGCCGGATGCTGCCGTGCACCAAGAAGGTCATGCCCGTAGGGACTTCACCGACATCGGCGACGATTTCATCGGTGCCGTAGCGCACCAGCTTTGCGTAGGGCGCCAACGACTGCTGATCGACGAGGCTCAGCCGCAGCGCCGGGGTCACCACCGTCCGCAACGCTTTGTGGATGCGCTCTGCGGTTTCGAACTTGTCTTGCGCACCGTCGAGGTGCAGCTCTGCGCGCCGGGCAGCATACCAAATCCACCGCAGGAACGTGGATTTCGCCGCATCGTCGTTCGCGGGTGAGACCAACCCCACGGTGGTGCGGTACTCAGAGTCGCCCAGAGCTGCTGAGCTGGGCACCGAGTCGGGGTGCAGCGCCGGCAGCGCGCCGGCGGTGCGCTGCAGCAGTGCACATACCCGATCGGGCGGGTCGGCGCAGGAGAACTTGGTGATCATCGACAGTGTGTGCGGGCCGGTTTGGCGGCTGTGATTCAGGAAGGGTGTGGCGGCCAGGACCGAGTTGGGTGTGATCTGCAGGCCGTGGCCGGTTTCGATGTGGACCGCCCGCCAGTTGACCTCCACCACGCGGCCGTGCGCTGCCGCGGTGCTCAACCAGTCACCGATTCGAAAAGGCTGCTCGAACAACATGAACAGCCCGGACACGATCTGGCCGACCGAGTTCTGCAGCATCAGACCGATCACGACTGACGAAACTCCCAGGGCGGTGAAGACGCCGCCGACGTGCGCCCCCCACACGTAGGACAAGATCACCGCCAAACCCGCACCGATCAAGACGAATCGAGTTACGTCGAGAAAAATGCCCGGTACCCGCTTGCGCCACGAGCCGACCGGCGCGCTCTGGAACACCGTGGCGTTGAGCCCGGAGAGCAACAGCACCAGCACCACGAACCCGAACACCGTCTCGATCACTCGCACGGTCGGGTGTTGGGTGGGAATCTGACTCGCTTTCACCAGCAACAGCAGTAGCGCCCCCAACGGCAACAAGTAATTCCGCAGTAACGAAACCGGTCTGGCCAGCACGCTGCCGCGGCGGGCCAGCGTGCGGTGCCATTCGGTCAAAACGATCAGGCCGAGGGGCAACCCGGCGGCGATACCGACTGCCCAGAAGAACCACGAGGACTCGATGATGTTCATTGCCGCTCCGACAACCGCCAGATGGGCTGCTCTGCACCGCCGACCACGATCGTGCCCGCCGGCGAGAACTGCCGGGAGTCGCGCATCACCTCATAGACCTGTCCTGTGACGAAGATGCCGGGTTGCTCTGAGTTGCTGCGCATCTGATACGCCAAGCTGACCGCGGCGCCCCACATGTCGTAGACGATGCTCGATCGACCCACCAACCCGCTGACCACATTGCCGGTGTTGACGCCGGCGCGGATGCGCAAGCCGTACCCGGTCTGGCTGTTGAATCGCTCGATGATGCGCTGCACCTCCACGGCGAAGTCGACGGTTCGGTGCACATTGTCCAGCCGCGGAGTGGTCAGACCGCAACTGGCCAGGTAACCGCTGTGCAGAGTTCGAATCGGCTCGACACCGGACGCCTCAGCGGCGGAGTCGAACTGCCGAACCAACTCGTCGACCAGACTCACCAGTTTGTCACCCGAGACATCGTCGGAGATGTCGTCGAGCCCGAGGAGCTCGGCGAAGATGACGGTGACGTTCTGATGCTCCTGAGCGATATTGACTTCACCGTCGCGGTAGCGCCGCACGACCGGTTCGGGCATCAACGACAGCAGCAGGCGGTCGTTTTCGTTGCGCTGCTCGGTGAGAAGCTCGTCCTTGATCTTCAGATTTCGGCTCATCTCGTTGAAAGCTCTGGTCAGATCGCCTATTTCGTCACGGGATGTCACCGGAATGGCGATGTCGTAGTCGCCGGCGCTGATTCGCTGCGCGCCGCTTTCCAGCCGCCGCAGCGGTCGGACGAACACTTGGGCAAGCAGCATGGTTGCCACGCAGATGACGAAGATGATTGCTACTGCCGCCAGGACAAGGGTTTTGGTGAAGGTGGCGATCCGCGCGAACGCCTCGGAGAAGTCCCGGGTCGCCAGAATCGACCAGTGCAGATCCGAATTCGGGATGTTTAGCGGCGCGTAGGCCTCGAGCTCTTTGTTGCCCATGTAGTCGGTGGCGGTGACAATGCCGGTCTCACCGCGCTGGGCGGCGCGAAGTCCAGCCGTGTTCACCGGCTGCACCAGGACAGTGCTACCCAGGTGGATGGCTCTGCTGACCACGTCCGGCGGGGTGCCCGACGCGACGGCCTCGCGCCGGTAATTCTGCGGGTCTTCAATCAACAGCCGCGAATCCGACCGCATCAAATCATCCGGACCGGCAAGATACGACTCGGTCGTCGCGCCCAACCCGGCCGCCAGCCAATGCTTGTTAGCGGTCATGATCCGATTGATCTGCCTGGTGGGCAACGGCAGGGCCATCACACCCGAAATCTTGCCTTCGGTGCCGACCGGCGACACCAGCCACGCGGTCGGTGCGCCCAGATGCGGTTGGTAGGGCTGGAAGTCGGTGATCCAGACGAAGTCGACGGCGTTGGCCGCCAACGCCCTCTGGTAAGCGTCTCGCAAGTTCGATTCGCGGTACGGGCCGGTCAGGATGTTGGTACCGAGGTCGGCACCTTTGGCCACGCTGTAAACCACGTTGCCGCGCAGGTCCATGAGCAGTGCATCGCGGTATTCGAAATTGGTGACGATGGAGGCGAAGTAGTCGTTGAACCGGGCGTCTGCGGCCGACCATGCGCTACCGTCACCGGCGTCCGCCGGCCGCACCGACGCTGCCGACGCGAACGGCGCGGTGTAATGGGCCTGCAGATATTTCTGCGGGTTGGTATTCGGTAGCAGCGCGTTGACATCTAAATTCTCGCCGGTTGTCGCTGTGGTCGGTTTGACGAGATCGTTCTGGTAGTAATCGGCGACCGCCTGCTGTTGGGCGGGATCGATTTTTGCATCGGCCAGCTGGTCGAAACCTGCGGTGAAAGCGTCCATCGCCGCGACGGTGGTGTATCCGCGGGTATGAAAAATCAGAGATTTCGACAGCTCCCGGAAAAGCGCCTCCACAGCGCGCTTCTGCGACTCCCGCAATTCGATCAGCCGCTCGGATGCCGAAGTCCGCAGAGCGGTGCGGCCGGACTGAAATCCGATGGCGCCGACCACTGTCACCGACATGATGCTGAAGATCAGCAGCATCAGCATCAGTTTGGACTGGATGCTCACCCGGGACAGCAGCGCGGGCCCCAACCGGCGCCCGCGGGTAACCGGAGGCCGATTGCCTGGCACCGAGTCGGTCACCGGCAGTGTCGTCAATCGGCCTCCTTCGCTGACGGCCTGATAAGCCGCAGATTAGCGCGAATATCGGCCGCGAAAGGTATTTGAGTGAAATGTCGTCGGTGGGCGATTGTCGTGGTGGCTGCTAACGTCGGCGCCAATGGCGGCCCGGGTCTGCGTGGTGGGCAGCGTGAATATCGACACCGTCTACGCCGTCGATGCGCTGCCCCGACCGGGCGAAACGGTGCTCGCGGCATCGGCTGAGTCGACACCCGGCGGAAAAGGCGGCAACCAGGCGCTCGCGGCGGTGCGAGCCGGTGCGCTGGTGCATTTCATCGGTGCGGTCGGTGACGACGACGCCGGTGCGCGGCTGCGTCGGCATTTGATTGAAAATGCGGTCAATACGGATGGTTTGGTGACCGTGCCGGGCGACAGCGGCCACGCGGTCGTGGTGGTGGATTCGGCCGGTGAGAATCTGATCGTGGTTGCGCCCGGCGCCAACACCGAGCTGACGGTCGAATCACCGGCACTGCGTGCACTGGTTGCCGACAGTGACGTGTTGTTGCTGCAGTTGGAGATCCCGCTCGGCACCGCCGTGGCCGCCGCACGCGAAGCTCGGGCGGCCGGGACGACGGTCGTCGTCAACGCCTCACCGGCAAGCGGTGACACCGAGGCACTGGCGGCGCTTGCTGAGACGTCCGACGTGGTCGTCGTCAACGAAGCCGAAGCGGCCCGCTGGACCTGGCCCGTTCCGCATCTGGTGGTCACCTTGGGCGCCGAGGGGGCACGGTATGCAGGGGACGACGGTAGCTACACAGTTCCGCCGCCGCGCGTCGACGTGGTCGACACGTCCGGTGCCGGTGATGTATTCACCGGTGTGCTCGCAGCCGGCTGGACCACCGGTCACGAGCACGCCTTACGTCGCGCCTGCGCGGCCGGTGCGCTCGCCACGCAGGTGGCCGGCGCCGGTGGCTGCGCTCCGCTCAGTGCGGCAATCGACGATGCGATGGTGACGGGTTGAGCTGTGGTCACCTGGGCGCACTCGAGAAAGAGCCTGATGCCAGTCGTCGACGGACACCCGCCACGCCCCGCCTGAGGGCGATTGGCTGGGCACGCAATTCTTTAAGTTCAGCCGTGACGGTCCGCTCGCGATCGTGACGCTGAACCGGCCGCAAGCGCGCAACGCCATGACGCCGGCCATGTACTTCGGCATCCGCTACGCGGTGAGCCTGGTCAATGCGGCCGCTGACCTGCCAGCCTGTTGATCACCGGTACCGGTGATGTGTTCGCGCGCGTCTATGCCTGACATCGAGCACCCGCAACTTCACCGGACGGATGGGCAGTCCCGAAGCCGAAAGCTATATGGCGTCACAAGCTACGGTTGCGGCATCGGCGATCACCAGATACATCACCGACTCAAGGAGCGTGACGGCATGGAGCTGTGCATCACCGGCAGGGTGTGGGCGGGTACAAACTTCGGTCTGGGATCGTCGCGTCCGGTGGCGGCGTTGTTCAGCGAACTCGGCGTCGCCGGACTGGTCGCCGAGGAGTTCAACTCGCTGTTCTTCCGCAACAGCGTCAACGCCGGGCTGGTCGCGATGACTGTGCCGGACGCCACCAACGTGTTCGGTGAGGGCGACACCGGCACCTTCGATCTGAGCGAGGGCAGCTGGCGCAACGAAACCACCGGAGCATCTCGTTCCGTGCCAAAGTTGCCCGACCTGATCCTCGACATCATCACCAGCGGCGGTGTGTTGCCGCGACTGGCGGCGCAGGGCTACCTGCCCACCGAGTTGCAGGACACGCTGCGGTCGAGCACCGTGGCAATCCGCGGAGCTGGAAGCGGCGCGTGAGCTCGAGGTTCGCAACGCGGCTGGGCCGGTTGCTGCGCGGAGTCCGTGCGGGCGCGCATCGAAGTCCGCTCACCGGCGCGGATTTCGATGCGCCGCAAACCATCACCGTCACCAGCACCGCCTTCGCCGATGGTGGGGTGATGCCGCAGTTCAGTGCCGGCAAAGGCGTCGGCGACGACACCTCACCACCGCTGCGCTGGACCGGAACGCCGCCGGAGACCCGCCAACTGGTGCTTCTCATCGACGATATCGACGTGCCGCTGCCGCGCCCACTGTTCCACACCATCGCGGTGCTGGAACCGAACATCGACACCGTCGCGCACGGCGCGCTGCGACCGCCGGCACCCGGAATACGCTTTTTGCGAGCGTCGTTGGGCAACCACGGCTATGCGGGGCCGCGTCCCATTCCCGGGCACGGCGCACACCGCTATCGATTCCACGTTTTGGCGATCGGCAAGCCGATACCCGAACAGGTTTCCACCGCCAAGAAGCTGCTCACCGAGATCGCGGGACATGTCCTGGCCCGCGGCGTGCTGACCGGAATCTACGAACGCCCGTAGCCGTACGCCGGCAATCTATTTCAACCCAGCGGCGCTGGTGACCCGAACGAAGCGGCTGGCCGGATCGCAGGCATCGCGCACCGAGGCGACGTCACCGACGACATCGAAGTCACTCAGGACTTCAGCCGCCGTCACGCCGATCCCATTGGCCTGCAGGGCCTTCAACGTCAGCTCTCCGGTGTCGGATCGGGACATCGGAACGCTGCGCAAGCATTCGGCTGTTTGCGGAGTCTGCAGCCCGAGCACCCACCAGCCACCATCGGAGGCCAGGCCCAGCACCGCCTGCGCCGCCAGCAGCCGGTGCGCGCAATCGGCCAGCAGCTCACCGGTCACCTGCGGGGTGTCCATCCCGATCTGCAACACCGGCACGTTGGGGACCACGATGCCCGCGTCAAGATGTGCGTTGGCCAGCCGGTCACCGAAGTGCTCGCCGCGCTGCCCGATCACCGTGAAGGACTCGAGTCGACGACGGATCTCTGCGGCGCCCGCGGCGGCGTCCAGGTCGCCGGTGAACGCCACCACCCGCGCGGCGACCGGCGCGGCGGCCACCGCGTCCAGCGTGTCCAGCAGCGCCGCGGCGGCGATCTCGGCGGCCACCTGGTCGCCGACCGTCGCGGCAAGCCGGGTCTTGGCCCGGCCCGGTTCGGGGGCCTTCGCGACCACCAGCACCGTCACTGCGATGGTGTTCACGAGATGACTTTCCAGAAGTCCAGAATCGCCGTGATGCTGCCCCGCAAAGAACCGCTGACCTTGGACTTACCGCCCGTCCGCGGGCCGTAGCTCACGTCGAGCTCGACCACGCGCCAGCCGGCAGCTGCGGCGCGCACCAGCAGTTCCAGCGGATAGCCCGAACGTCGGTCTCTCACATCAAGATTCATCAACGCCTCGCGCCGCGCCACGCGCATCGGGGCGATGTCGTGCACCGGAAGATCGTGGCGGGTGCGCAGCCGCCAACTCATCACCACGGTGCCCAGCCGGGCGACCCAAGGCCAGTGCAGCCCGGGCACCGGTCGTCGCCGGCCGATCACCAGGTCGGCCCGCTCGTCGAGCGCGGCAACCAGCCGGGGCAGGTCACCGGCATCCATCGAGCCGTCGGCGTCGATGACCGCCACGATCGGCGTCATCGCGGCAACCACGCCGGCATGCACTGCCGAGCCATACCCGGCCCGCGGTTCGACGACCACCGCAGCGCCATGACGGCGCGCCACCGCGGCGGTGTCATCGGTGCTGTTGTTGTCGACCACCAGCGCGCGGTAACCGGTCGGAATAGCCGCCAGCACCGCCGGTAGCGACTCCTCCTCGTTCAGGCAGGGCAGCACCACGGTGACCAGATTGTCGGGATCGGGCACGGCATCCGACCCTAAGGCATGCGCAGTCCCGACACCCGTTTACCGCAGCGGCGCGAAGGCGAACCTGTGCAACCCCTCGCGCGGATCGACGGCCGCGCGGAACCCCAGCACTTCGGCGGCGCGGGCCGGGTCGGCGACGATGTGGCGCACATCGCCGCTGCGATACTGCCCGGTGACGACCGGTGACATGCCACCGTCGCGGGCCTCGCAGAGTGCGGAGGCCACTTCGAAGATCGAGATCGGCCGCCCCGAACAGATGTTGACCGCGGTGAAACCGTCGCGGTCAGCCGACGACGAGACGGCCGCGACGTTCGCGGCGGCGACGTCGTCGACGTGGACGAAGTCACGCATCTGACCGCCGTCTTCGTAAACCTCTGGCGCTTCTCCGTTTTCGAGCGATGAGCGGAAAATGGCCGCCACCCCGGAGTACGGCGTGTCGCGCGGCATTCCGGGACCGTAGACATTGTGGTAGCGCAAAGCCACCACCGAGCCGCCCGTCGACTCCGACCATGCCAGTGCATAGTGCTCCTGCGCGGTCTTGCTGGCCGCGTACAGGCTGCGTGGCCGCAGGGCGGCATCCTCGTCGACGAGTCGCCAGCCCAACTCCTCACCGCCGAGCGGGCAGCGGTGTTCGAAGACGCCGGCATCCAGATCGGCCCGCCGCCGCGGTAACGGGTCGACCGGTCCGTGCTCGGGGCAGGCGTAGCGGCCCTGCCCGTACACCACCATCGACGACGCCAGCACCAGACGCTGGACATCGGCGGCGAACATCTGCGCCAGCAGCACGGTGGTCGCGAAGTCGTTGTGGCCGCCGTAGGCGGGCGCGTCGGCAGCGTTCACGCCGGCTCCCACCATCGCGGCCTGATGACTGACCACATCGACCCCGGCCAGCAGCGGCGCGAGCGCCTGACCGTCCCGGACGTCGACCCGGTGGCAGCCCGGCGGCAACTGCGGATCGGGCCCGTGCGCGGCGGGCAGCAGAAGGTCCACGCCGACCACTTCATGACCTGCGGAGCGCAGCGCGGCGCCCACCCGCGAGCCGATGAAACCGGCCGCCCCGGTCAACAGCACTCTCATGCGAAGTTCAGCCCTTCCGCCGTGTTGTCCGTCGTCGATTATCGACGCCGCGCTTGCCGCTCAGTGTGGTGGTAGCAGGTCCGGGGTGATGATCTGTAAACCACCGGCTCCGCCGGGATCACTGCCGGTCACCAGTACGTTGCCTGAAAGCGGGTCCACAGCAACCGAATTGGGCTGCCGCACGGTCGGCACGTCGCCGACTACCCGCGGCTTCGTCACATCCGAGAGGTCGATCAGCCTTAACAGGTTGAGCGCGGTCAGCGTGACGTACAGGCGACGGTGTGCTGCGTCGTAGGCCAGCCCGTACGGCTTGCCCGGAGCGTTGATTCGGGCAACCTGACCGAGTTGCGGATCGATGCGTTCCACGAAGACGGCGCCGCCGTCGGTGTCGGCGAAAGCGGCCAGATCGCCGAACAGTGCCACCGCGTGAGTCAGCTTCACCCCGACCGGGCCGTGCGTCACCAGCCGGCGGGACGACCCCTCGTACACCCACACTCCGTTGCCTTGCACATCGGCCACCGCCGCATAGTCATCTGTTGACGCCACTCCGCCCGGCTGCACCGGGCCGCCGCCCAGTGCGGCGATCACCGCGCCACCGCGCACGAACACCACGCCGCCGCCGAGCTCGTTGGTGACGATGATGGTGCCGCCGGCTGTCTGAGCGGCGTCGTGCGGTTGGCGACCCACGCCGGTCACGGTCGACATCAGCCGGCCGTCGACCAGGTCCAGCTCGCACAGTTCGTTGGAACCCTCCAGCGGCACCAGTACCGGCCCGTCAGGTCCGGCTAACGCCAGGTGCCTGGCCGCTGCCGAGGTCGGAACCACCCGACGCACCGCACCGGTGGCGGCGTCGATCAGCGCAACGCCGTCCGGGTTTCGGACGGCGACCGCTCCGACGCCCGAAGTACCGACAACGATCCCTTCCGGCGCGTTGCCGACCGGCAGCACTGCGCCGGCAGGCGGCACGACCGGCGCTGGGGCGGCCGCGGGCTCGGCGGCAGGCGTTGCAGCGCGCGTGCTCCCCGACGTTCGGTCGGGTGCGCGCGAACGCGAAGCACTGCAGCCGGCGACCAGCAGGCAGACCGCCAGCAGGCCCGACAGCAGGCACCGGTTGCTCATCGCTCCACTGTGCCCGACGGCGACAGCGGAACCGCCCTGTCAGCGGCCGGGCATTAAACGGCCGACGATTGTAAGACGTGATCCGTCATAGCGCCAGCGCTGCGGGCACCGACCTTCGCTGGTTTTACCGTGCCGTCACCTGTCCGTCGAGCGCGGGCCGCTATCCAGCGGAAAACTTCGATTCGAATCACCGTGGCGCCAATCCCCGCAATAGTGGGCACCGAATAACAGCTGAACAGCCGACGACTCGAACGGGTGGGTGGGAATGGACTTTGCACGGGCTCGGCAACGGCACGCGGGTCCGGGCAGGTCAGCAGAGAACGAGGGCACGCCGACGTGCGACGAGTCGGCACAACACAGCGCCACCCTGACAGCCGATGGTCGTGCGGCGGCTGCTGTCAGGTCAGCGGACTTGATCTACCGGTCGGCCGCGGCGGGCGGGTCGTGCTGGTCGCGCAACCACCACGGGCATCGCCGGGAATTACCGATGACCCGCTGGATGGGTGGGCCGCACACCACGCAGGAGGATCGGCTCGCCGACGAGCACATCCTCCGGCAGTGCTCGTCGCGTCCGACTCTGGACTTGGGGTGCGGTCCGGGCAGGTTCACCGCTTCCCTGCAACAGCGCGGCATGCCTGCGCTCGGAGTCGACAGCTCGGCCGCCGCGGTGGAGATGACCCGTCGGCGCGGCGGAACCGCTGTCCGCCGCGACCTGTTCGGCCCACTGCCCGCCGAAGGCTGCTGGCAGCAGGTGTTGCTGATCGACGGCAATATCGGCATCGGCGGCGACCCGGTCCGCACGTTGCGACGGGCCGCGGAGCTGCTGGCTCACGGCGGCACCGTCGTAGTCGAAATAGAATCACCGGCAACGACGCTGTGCCATGAAATGTTGCGCTGGGAAACCGAACAACACCTGGGGCACTGGTTCCCGTGGTCCCGGGTGGGCGCCAGCTCACTCGGTGCTATCGCCCAGACCGCCGGATTCGTCGTCAATGACGTCGTCGACATCCATGACCGGGTGATGGCGGTGCTGCGGCCCGTGGCGGCCTGATTTGTCAGTCGATCACAACTCGCCTCGCCCCGAGGCCGTGGGCCGGCCGGCCGAGGTGGTCTACGGATTCCCCGCCCCGCTGTGGCGCGCCTTAGAACGCCACCGGCCGCCCGGAACAGGACTACTGCAGCGGTGGCGAAGCCCGCTGCGCGGGCCGTGGCTGACGTCGGTATTCGGATCGGTGCTTCTTTTCGGACTCCCGCTGGTGATCGTCACCGGGCTGCTGTCTTACATCGCCTACGGTCCGCAACTGGGGCAGGCCATCCCGGCAGACGTCGGGTGGCTCAAGTTGCCCACCTTCGATTGGCCCAGCCGGCCCTCCTGGCTCTACCGCCTCACCCAGGGTGTGCACGTCGGGTTGGGCCTGACTCTCATTCCCGTCGTGCTGGCCAAACTCTGGTCGGTGATTCCCCGGCTGTTCGCCTGGCCGCCGCTGCGCTCGATCGCGCAACTCGTCGAGCGGTTGTCGTTGCTGATGCTGGTGGGCGGGATCCTTTTCGAACTGGCCACCGGGGTGCTCAACATCCAGTACGACTACATCTTCGGATTCAGCTTCTACACCGCGCACTATTACGGGGCGTGGATCTTCATCGCCGGTTTCACCGTCCATGTGCTGATCAAGGTGCCCAGGATGGTCACCGGGCTGCGCGCCCTGCCGTTGCGCGCCGTCCTGCGCACCTCGCGCGCGGCCACCCGCCCCGAACCGCCGGACTTCGACGGGCTGGTGGCCGCGGACCCGGCGCCGCCGACGATGAGCCGTCGCGACGCGCTGGCACTGGTCGGGGGCGGTGCGCTGTTCGTCGCGGTGCTCACCGCCGGTCAGACGCTCGGCGGTTTCACTCGCCGTGCGGCGCTGCTGCTGCCCCGCGGCCGCGGCTCACAGCTTCGAGGCCCCAACGACTTCCAGGTGAACAGAACCGCCGCGGCCGCCGCGATCCGGCCGGCCGACACTGGCGCGACTTGGCGTCTGACCCTGCAGGGACCGGCCGGCCAGGTGGCGCTGGACCGTGCCGCCCTCGACGCGATGCCACAGCACAGCGCCGTGTTGCCGATCGCCTGTGTCGAAGGATGGTCGACCACCCAGACGTGGAGCGGGGTGCGCCTTCGCGATCTGGCCGCCCTGGCCGGGAGGGTTGACGCTGCCCGAGCCACCGTGCGCTCACTCGAGCGTGCCGGTGGCTTCAATCATGCTGTGCTGCAGGCCAATCAGGTGGGCAATCCCGACTCGCTGCTGGCCCTTCGGGTCAACGGCGCCGATCTTTCGGCCGATCACGGCTATCCTGCGCGCATCATCGTGCCGGCACTGCCGGGCGTGCACAACACCAAATGGGTGCGGTCCATCGACTTCGGAGCACGCTGACATGCGCGCACTGCTCACCCGATTCACCGCCGGCTACGGCAGTGATCCGCTACACCTGCTGGGCACGACGGCCGCCTTGGCGCTGGCGGGCTACGTGGTCACCCTCCTGGGACCGAATGCCATCTGGAACCACCGGGTGTGGTGGCAGTCGATCGCGGTCTGGTTTCTCGGCGCGATCGTCGCCCACGATCTGGTGCTGTTTCCGCTCTACGCGTTGGCCGACCGCTCGCTCACCGCAGCTCTCGCACGGCTGCGGGGTCGACGGTCGCGGCATGAATTACGGGTTTCGCCGCTGAATTACTTCCGGGTCCCGACCCTGGCGGCTGGGCTGTCGCTGCTGATCTTCCTGCCCGGAATCATCGGCCAGGGGCAAATCAGCTACCTGGCGGCAACCGGACAAACCCAACAGCCGTTCGTCGGGCGTTGGCTGCTGCTGGTCGCCGCCCTCTACGGAACCAGTGCGCTGGCCTACGCGGCGCGGCTCGCCGTCGCCGGCCGGCGGGCGCCGGACAGCCTGCCCAGCGGGAAACGGCCCTAGGCTTGGCCGCTGTGAAGATCGGGCGACGCGACGCCGTTGCCGCGGCACTGGGGATAGCTCTGGTCACAGCGGCGTTCGTGGTACCGCATCTTCACCTGGGGATCGTCACCCCGCTGACCCACAGCACGCCGCAGGCCGTCCACGACTTGGCCGACACCGCACCGATCTTCGGCTGGTGGAAAGCCCATGTCGGTTGGGGCAGCATCGGCGCGGTCGGCACCGGCGCCGCCGCCGTGGTGTACGGACCCACGCTGGCGCAGCGATTGCCGTGGCGGGCGCTCACGCTCGTCACGTGGTGCACGTCGGCCGGCTGGGCGTTCGCGTTGGCGATGATCGACGGCTGGCAACTCGGCTTCGCCGGCCGGCTGCTGGCCCGCCACGAATATCTGCGACAGGTGCCGACAGTCACTGACATCCCGGAGATGCTGCGCACCTTCTCCTCCCGCATTCTCGACTACCAGCCGCATTCGTGGATCACCCACGTGTCCGGGCATCCGCCCGGGGCACTGCTGACGTTCGTGTGGCTCGACCGCATCGGCCTCGGCGGCGGGGCATGGGCAGCAGCGTTGTGCGTACTGGTCGGGTCGAGCGCGGCGACCGCGGTGATCGTGGGGGTGCGCGCCGTCTCCGATGAACAAACCGCCCGGCTGGCCGCACCCTTCGTCGCGGTGGCGCCGACCGCGATCTGGATCGCCGTCTCGGCCGACGGCTACTTCGCCGGAGTCGCCGCCTGGGGTGTGGCCCTGCTGGCCCTGGCAGCCGGCGGCGCCGTGCGCCGGCCGATTCCGGTTGCGGTGGGAGCTGGGTTGCTGCTGGGCTGGGCGGTGTTCCTGAACTACGGCCTGGCGTTGCTGGGGCTGCTCGCGCTGGCGGTGCTGGTTGCGGCCCGCAGCCGCCGCTCGGCGCTCACCGCGTCAGCGGCCGCGGTGCCCGCGGCGGTGACGGTGGTGGTGGCGTTCGCGATGGCCGGCTTCTGGTGGTTCGACGGCTACGCACTTGTCCAGCAACGCTACTGGCAGGGCATCGCCTCGATTCGGCCGTTCCAGTATTGGGGCTGGGCGAACCTCGCGTCGGTGGCGTGTGCAATCGGTGTGGGCAGCGTCGCGGCTCTGGGGCGGGTCGTCGATGTCGCCGCGATCCGCCGACGCTCAGGTCTGCATCTGCTGGCCCTGGCCGCGGTGGCCGCAATACTGTGCGCTGATCTGAGCATGCTCAGCAAAGCCGAAACCGAACGCATCTGGCTGCCGTTCACCGTGTGGCTGACCGCGGCCCCGGCGCTGCTGCCGGCGCCATCCCAGCGCTGGTGGCTGGCCGCCAACGTCGTCGGCGCCCTGGCTGTCAACCATCTCATCCTGACGAACTGGTAGGCCGGACATCTCCTGGCAGGCTGCGCCCCAGGTGTCGGTGGGCACGGGCACCCGTTTCGCGCCGGCTACATGGTGAAGCGGCGGCGACACGCCTGATCCGGAAATCCCCAATTCCTGGCCAGTTCGGATGTGGACTCCATTGATTGGCGGTCGGCCCTCTCGGTCGCCAAGGAAAGCGATTTCAGTAGAATTGTGACTGCCGGAAAGAGCGGTTGTAGAAGTCCGTCAGTATTTTGGCGCCGGCGCTAGCAGGTCTTGTCACGGAGGGAGAACTCATATGGCGGGCCGCAACTATCATCCGATTGATCACCCACGCGCCAACCGTCCGCGCGCTGGGATGGTAATGAAGGACACCAGCGAACTGCCCGGGTTGATTCTTCTAGGGCTGGCCGTGATCGCCGTGATGTTCTGTCTGCGCTTTGCAGCGTTCGGCAATGACAGGTCGGCGATTGAGGCGGGTGTGATCGCGATTTTCGCGGCCGTGGTCGGCTCGGTGTGGATGTTTGTGGCGCGGCGCCGGTTCACACGCATTGCACAGCGATCTGCGGTCGAGTCGGAGCCGCCGGTCGCCGGTCCGTCCGGTGCACCTTAAGGCGCACGTCCTTGCGCCAGCCGCACGCGCCGAAGGTGTAGCCGATGTCTCACCCGGGTTTTGCAGCGATCGATCCAGGCGATGGCGCAAGGACGGGGGCGAGATCGTGGCTGCAGTAACGGGCCGACGTGCGCGGGCGCTGTGGCGCTGGTGTGCAGTAGCGGCTGTCAGCGGGTTCATGGCCGCGGGCTGTTCGGCACCGGGGGCGTCGCTGGAGAATACGCCCGAGGTGACCTTCAGCTCCGTCGGTGCGATACTGCACGACCCGGTGTGGTCGTATCGCTCGCAAGCCCTGGTTGCGCTGACCGACGACCACCGACTGGCTGAAATTTCCGGTTCCCTGAATTCCGCGGGCCTGAAGACGCGGCTGTCAACGCCGATGGCCGCGGGACGCAACCTGCAGATCAGCCAGCGGGACGACCGGCAGGTGTTCGTGCCGCAGCCCGGACGCGGCAAGGTTGCGGTCGCCGACCTCGCCACCCTGCGACAGGTCGGCGAGTTCGATTCCGGTCCCGCTCCCGCATACCTATCGCAGGACGCGGGCTTGCGCGTGCTGCTCGCGCTGTCAGCGGATGGGTCGTCGGTCACGCCGGTCGACCAGTACGGCTACCGAAAGCTGGAAACTGCCAAGGTGATCGGCGAACCCGCCAACACGATCGACGGCGCGAACCGCGGACGCAGCATCGACTACCACCTCTACGGAACATCCGGGATCCGCTATTTCAGAAGCCCGTCTTCCCCACCCGAAGAACATGGCTCGCTGCACATGGATGTCGCGGTCTCGGCGGGTGACGGGGCACAGGTGACCCGCAGCTATGTGGCGGGTCGCAACGATGATGTGCTGTATGCAGTCGACTCGCGGCCAGGCGGCGAGGGCTTGCAAGTGCTCGCCAGTGCCCGATTGCCTTCGGCCATCCGTTATCTAGGCACTGACGACAGCCGCATCTATGCCGCCACCGACCGAGAAGTGGTCGTCTTGGAGACAGACACCTTCACCGGCTACCCGCACCGAACCATTCCGGTGATCCGGGTGACCAACTACCGGGCTGGCCTTCCCGATGGTCCAGGCCAGTCGGCGCCGTTGTCCGGCATGGCAATTGGACCGCACCGCGTTTTTCTCACGATGTCGGGTACGCCGCACGTGATCAGCGTCGCGAAGCCGCACCTATGAGTTCCGTTGCGGACGGAGGTGCAATGAGCGCGGACGAGGACAAGAACCGCGGGGCGATCAGCATCGGCGACGACGTCGAGTTGCTCACCGAACAGATCGAGGCGCTCAAGGAGCTCGCACTAGAAGACGACTTGGCTGATGACGCGATCTACGACTTCAGCATCAGGTGGGGTGCCGCGCTTGCCGGGCGGCTGCCGCGCCTTGTGCACTACAGCGGCCTAGGCCAGCTTGCCGAAACCGATGAACGCCGATTCCAATCCCTGTGTGAAGAGCTGCGCGCGCTGTCCGACCTGATCGATCGATTCAACCTTTCTCAGCCCAGATTCACCGCTGCGCCAGCCACCAAGAAGCGACGCGCTACCCAGCTGCTCGAATTTATCCGTCGTCGCTGAGAAAGTCTCTTTCCGCCAGGACAATTCCGGTTCGCGGTTTCGCGCAGTCCGGGTTGTCGCACGTCAGTGCCACCAGGTACGCGTCGTCGTCCTCGTCGAGAAACAGAAAGCCGAGATAAAGGGCGTGCCCGACCGTGAAGTTCGTCGCGCCACAGCTTTCGCAGTGCCCGCCTTTGGCGGCAACTTGGTCCATAACCCGTTGACGGGCAATGGGCTTCAGACTGATCAGCTCGGGCCGCACCATCGCGTCGTCAGTCATATGCGCCGCTCCTCCTCATCGCTGCGCTCTGCATCGTCACCGGCGCAGGCCATATGCGCCGCTCCTCCTCATCGCTGCGCTCTGCATCGTCACCGGCGCAGGCCATATGCGCCGCTCCTCCTCATCGCTGCGCTCTGCATCGTCACCGGCGCGGGGCCATGTCAGATCTCCACGTCTTTGGCGTAGTAGACGTTGTCCTCGCGCCAGCCGCCCAAACCCTTGCCGATGCCGGAAAAGTCGTCGACGAACTCGATCTGATTGATCCACTTGGCCATCTTGAACCCGACCTGGGTCTCCACCCGCAACCGCAGGGGTGCGCCATGCTTGATCGGCAGCGGCGTGCCGTTCATCTCGTAGGCGAGCAGAGTCTGCGGCTTGTAAGCCAGTTCGATATCCATCACCTCGTAGAACTGACCGCCGCCATGCGAGGCGGGTTCGTCGGTGCTGTTGTCCTGCATGGTCAAAAAGCAGATGTATTTCGCCTGCGGCAGCGGCCGCACCAGATGCGCGAGTTGGGCCAACGGAAGGCCGGTCCATTCGCCGATGCTTGTCCAACCTTGCACACAGTTGTGCATCGTCCGCTGTGATTCACGGCCGGCCAGCGAACGCAGTGCAGAAAGGTCCAAGGTGACCGGTTGTTCGACAAGTCCCCCGACCCGGAGCCGCCAGTCGACGAAGTTGTGCACCGCCATCACCTTGTAGGCGATAGCTGTCGGGGGTTTGCCATTGACGCGGTGCTCCTTTGTGATCTTCCGCGCCGAATAGTTCTGCCGTGAACTCAAGGGACGCAACAGCGCAAGCCGGACAGGGCTGATTACCGCCTCGAGTACCCGGCGAACTTGAGTGGGCCGCTGCAAGCTCCACACCGTCGCCACCACGTGAATAGCGATGATCGTCCCAATGATGACCAACGACAGGGCAATCGCCAGGTGGGTGTTGCGTACGGAACCGAAGATCATCGAAGCGTTCAGCTGGCCCCAGCCCCAGAAGAAGACCATCGACAGGTGAATCGCGATGAAGCCCAGAAACGCAACCAAGCCCAGAAAATGCAGGCTGCGGGCAGACTGCCGTCCGCCCCACAACCTCACATACCAGGGGAAGCGTGCCTCGATCGCCGGGGACTGCGCCGCGCCGGTGAGAATCTGAAACGGTGCGAGAAGAAAAACGACCCCCGCGTACGTCAGCTTCTGCATGGCGTCCAGGGGTTCGCCAGGCAGCAGCGGCGGCAGGTTCAACGACATGTAAGTGGCAATGTCGCTCCACGCCTCAGGGAAGATGGACCACGAGTACGGCCAGTACCGGTGCCACTGACCAGTCGCGAACAGCAGGGTGTAGTAAGACAGGCCGACCAGGATCCAGCCGATCACCGCGAAAAAGTGCCAATGCCGGCCAATGCCCAGTTGTGCATGGCCAGGCAGAGAAAACAGCGGGTGATAGTCCTCCTCTTCGTCGAGGGTGTCGTACAACCTGTTGCGCGGCATGACCTTGGTGGTGAATCGAGCCCACTCGCTGCCGGGCTTGCTGTCGTCATTCCAGTACAGCTTGGGGTGAGTGGAGAGAATCTCGACACCACTGCGCAAAAGCAACGTCAGAAACAGCACATTGAGCCAGTGGTCGATGCGCAGCCAGACCGGGTAGTCGAGCGTTGTCACACCTGAGCCTTCCTGTTCAGTCTGTCCAGTTCTGCCGTTGTGGGTAGGCCACATTGATGCCCAGCAACACCGACACGTGCACCACGATGAAGCCCGCGGCGAACGCAACCGCCAACGTTCCGGGCGCGAAATCCCAGCGGTCGGTCAAGGCTGCCAGGCCGGGAAGGCGCGTGATCCGGCTCGCCAAGTAGACGCCGAGAAATACCAGCGATATAGTGCTGCCCAAAGGCCACGCACGCAGTGGCACAAATGAATTCACGTTACGCCACAGGCTGCCGGCGGCTAGGAGACAGCCTGCGGTCAAGACCACAACGTAAATCACGAAGTAGCTTGGCAGCGGCGTCTCGTTGGATAGGACGTAGACATGGGTCGCGACGATCCCCAGCAGCAGCAGATCCCCGAGCGCGGTCACCAGCAGCGGCAGGTCGAAAGCGACATAGCCGCCAAGGCGCAGCATTCGGAACAAACGACTACCGCGCCACATCTTGATCGCAGGTGCCACCACCGCTAATCACCCCCGAGCGCGCCTGAATGCCGCAACTGTTGCGACAGCACAATTAGCATGTGCACGATGCAAGCCATGAATGCGCCGAAAAAACGCGGAGTGGCTGCCGATCGCCCCGATCGCCCCTCGGCCGGCCAGGTGGAAGCGGTGCTGTGGGCGTTGCGTGCCCTGGTCGGCATTGCGGCAGCGTCGATCGCCGAGGTGGACGACGTGGTGACGGTGCCGCAGTTGCGGGTTTTGGTGATGCTGCAAACCAGAGGATCGATGAACCTGGCAGCGGTGGCCGGCGCGCTGAAGGTCAACCCGTCAAATGCCAGCCGGGCCTGCGATCGCCTGAGCAAGGCCGGACTGGTCGACCGCCGAGACGCGCCCACCGACCGCCGCAACGTGACGCTCTCGCTCACCGAGGCGGGACGCCAGCTCGTCGACAAGGTCATGAGGCATCGGCGCGCCGCAATCACGCGCGTCCTGCGCAAGATGCCCGCACAACAACGCGAGCGGCTCACCGAAGATCTGAGCGCATTCGCTGCAGCGGCCGGCGAGCCGCTCGACGAGCTGCTGACACTGGTCTGGCCGCCAACTCGTTGAGGCCGTGAGCCACATTCGCCTTCCTGTCCGGTCAGGACAGTGTGGCGACGCCCGCCGCGGCCGGCCCCAGCCCGACCTGCGGCGGCCTGACAAGCACCCCGCGCCGTTGTCCCGCGCCGCTGTGCGGCGCTGGCGGCCACAGTCCTCCCAGTCGGCAGGCCACTCACCGGGGACACAGATACCTTAATAACGCAACCGTTGCGGGTCCGCAAGTAAATGATGTCCCAGGAGCGACGCCCGGCGGTCAGGACTTCCGCGCTGCGCATTCGTTGCTGTGTCGCAATGATTGCGTGTACCGTGCTCGGACGAGGCGAGGCTTTCCAGGAGGGGGCTTAGAGTGGTTGAACCGTCACGCCGCGTCGAGGGTCTCCTCCCGGGCGAAATGGGGCCTCGGGTTGTGTCCGTCATCAGCCGCCAGGCGTGGTTGGACCGGCCGAGTTACCGGTTCGAGCACCTGCTGAGCTACGTCTACAACGCGTTGGGTGGTGCGCGTGATCGTGTCGCCAACGCGTTGAGCGGCAAATGGCTTGGCCATCCGGCGCATCCCCCGTTGGCGTCGCTGACAAGCGGCGCGATCGGTACCACGGTGGCTTTAGATGCCCTGAGCCTGTTGCCCGGCCGACCCGACTCCGAACTGCTGGACGCGTCACGGTTCGCCTCGCGTGCCCTCGGGCTGGGAATCTTCGCGAACTTCGCCGCCGCGGCCACTGGCGTGACCGATTGGCAGCACACCCACGACCAGGAGCGCCGCGTCGGGCTATTTCATGGTGCGCTTAACGCGATTGCCATGGCGTTGTATGTGAGCTCATGGCGGAACCGCCGCCGCGGCCTGCACCTTCGAGGTATCGCAATCAGTGCGCTCGGTTTCGGCATTACCGCCGCCGCCAGTTACCTGGGTGGGGCGCTGGTGTTCGAATCGGGTGTCGGGATCAATCGCTCCGGTCCGCGTCTGGGGAGCCCAGGGTGGAAGCCGGTGCTGCCCGAAACGTCGTTGACTGACGGGAAGCCGCAGCGCGTCGAAGTCGATGGAGTGGGCTTGGTGTTGTGCCGGGGCTCAGGCGGACAGTTGGCGGCATTCGGCGAGTTCTGCCCGCACCTCGCCGCGCCGATGGCCGACGGCTGGGTCGATCGTGACCGAATCGTATGTCCATGGCACGGCTCACGATTCGCGATCGGGTCGGGCGAGGTGTTGCGGGGCCCGGCATCGGCTCCTTTGCCGTGCTATGAGGCCCGACTGGTCGACGGAATGATTCAGGTCCGCGGCGACGGGCACAATCGGCTCGGCGCCCGGAAAGAGGTGACGGAATGAACGCATACGACGTCCTGAAAGAACACCACAAGGTCCTCAAGGGGCTGGGCCGAAAGGTCACTGAGACACCGGTAGGCACGGCCGCGCGGAGCACCCGTCTAGATGAGATGCTCCTCGAACTCGACATTCACTTTCGGATCGAGGACGACCTCTACTACCCGGCCCTGGCGGCGGCCGGCCGACTGATCGCAATTGCCCACGCCGAGCACCGCCAAGTCAGCGATCAGCTTGCAGCACTACTGCGCACACCGCAGAGCGCGGCCGGATATGAGGACGAATGGCGCTCCTTCATCACCGTTCTGGAGGCACACGCCGACGAAGAAGAACGTGATCTGATTCCCGCTCCCGCTCCGGTGCACATCAGCGACGCCGAACTAGACGCACTGGGAGAGAAGATGGCCGCCCGCATCCAGCACCTGCGTGCCTCCAAAATTCACAAGCTTCGCGTGAAAGGCAAAACGACGCTGCTCCGAGCGATGTAGCGCCGTCTTGGGGAAACCCTCGCCGGGCTCTCAGCCTTCGGGTATTTCGCTTTCGATCTCGGCGAGCCAGATGCGGGCAGACATGTCCGACGGCGCCCGCCAGTCGCCGCGCGGCGACAACGAGCCGCCGTGCGACACCTTGGGCCCGTTGGGCACCGCGGACCGCTTGAATTGGCTGAACGAGTAGAACCTTTCGGCGAAAACCTGTAACCAGTGCCGGATTTCGCTCAGTGAGTACGACGGCCGCTTGTTCGCCGGAAAGCCCGGCGGCCACTTCCCGCGATCGGAGTCGCTCCAGGCGTGCCAGGCCAGGAACGCGATCTTTGACGGACGGTACCCGAAGCGCAGCACATGGAACAGTGAAAAGTCCTGCAGCACATAGGGTCCTACTTTGGCTTCACTGCTCTGCAACTGCTCCTCCTCACCGGTGGGCACCAGTTCGGGAGTGATCTCGGTGTCCACCACTGACTGCAGTGTCGCAGACACCTCCTCATCGAACTGGCCCGAGGAGATGACCCAGCGGATCAGGTGCTGGATCAGAGTTTTCGGCACACCACCGTTGACGTTGTAGTGCGACATCTGATCACCAACACCGTAGGTCGACCAGCCCAGCGCCAGTTCGGACAAGTCGCCGGTGCCGAGCACGATGCCGCCACGCTGGTTGGCCAGCCGGAACAGGTAGTCGGTGCGCAGGCCGGCCTGCACGTTTTCGAAGGTGACGTCGTACACCTTCTCGCCGCGGGCGAACGGGTGATCGATGGTGGTGAGCATCAATTCGGCGGTGTCGCGGATGTCGATCTCTTCGAATGTGACGCCCAGCGCCTTGGCGAGGCGGAGCGCGTTGCGTTTGGTGTGTTCGCCGGTGGCGAACCCCGGCAGGGTGAACGCGAGGATGTCGCTGCGCGGACGTCCTTCGCGGTCCATCGCGCGTGCGGCGACGATCAGGGCGTGCGTCGAGTCGAGGCCGCCGGAGACGCCGATCACGATCTTCGGGTATTGCAGCGCCCGCAGCCGCTGCTCGAGACCTGCGACCTGGATGTTGTAGGCCTCATAGCAGTCCTGTTCCAGCCGTTGCGGATCGGCCGGCACGAACGGGAAGCGCTCGATGTTGCGCAGCAGGCCGATGTCACCGGTGGGTGGATCCAGCCGAAAATCGATGCGCCGGAACGAATTCGTGGACTCTTGGTGATGGCGCCGGTTGTCGTCGAAAGTGCCCATCCGCAACCGTTCGGACCGTAGCAATTCGGTGTCGACGTCGGCGACGCTGCGCCGCTCGCCTTTCGGGAAGCGCTCCGATGCGGCCAGCAGGTCACCGTTTTCGAAGATCATCGTCTGGCCGTCCCAGGCCAAGTCCGTCGTCGACTCGCCCTCGCCCGCCGCTGAGTACACGTAGGCGGCCAGGCACCGCGCCGACGCCGACCTGGCCAGCAGGCAGCGGTCTTCGGCGCGACCGACGGTGATCGGGCTGCCGGACAGGTTGGCCAGCACCGTCGCGCCCGCCAATGCCGCCTCGGCGCTCGGCGGGATCGGGACGAACATGTCCTCACAGATCTCGACGTGCAGCACGAAGCCGGGCAGATCTGCTGCGGCGAACAGCAGATCCGGTCCGAACGCGGTCTCGGTGTCGCCTAAGCGGATTCTGCCGTGCTCCTGGTCACCGGGTCCGATCTGGCGGTGCTCGTAGAACTCGCGGTAGGTGGGCAGGTAGGACTTGGGCACTACCCCGAGCACGGCGCCGCGGTGGAGGACGACCGCGGTGTTGTAGACGCGGTGCCGGTAGCGCAGCGGCGCACCTACCACCAGTACCGGCAACAGGTCGGTGCTGGCCGCGACGGTTTCCAGCAAGGCGTCTTCGACGGCGTCGAGCAGCGCATCCTGCAAGACGATGTCCTCGATGGAGTAGCCCGAAAGTGTCAGCTCGGGAAACACTGCCAGCGCGACGTTGTCGTCGTGGCAAGCTCGGGCCAACCGCAGCACCGAGGCCGCATTGGCCGCCGGGTCACCGATCGTCGTCTGGTGCGTGCACGCTGCGACGCGCACAAACCCGTGCCGGTAAGCGGAGTAAAAAGTCATCGTTCTCACATTCTCGTCTGGCCGGTGTCAATACCCAGCTACCGGGTATCAACACACGATGAGCGACACCGCCGTACTGGTCATCGACATGCTGAACGCCTATCAGCATGATGACGCCGATCTGCTGATACCCAACGTCGAGAAGATCATGGAGCCGATAGGCCACATCGTCACCTGCGCACGCGACCACGAAGACATCGACCTGATCTACGTCAACGACAACTACGGCGATTTCACCGCGGATTTCTCCGATCTCGTCGACGCGGCGGTGAACGGCGCCCGCCCGGATCTGGTGAAACCGATCCTGCCGGGCGACGGCTGCCGGATGATGCCCAAGGTCCGCCACAGCGCGTTCTACTCCACGCCGCTGGAATATCTGCTCGGCCGGCTCGGCACCAAACGGCTGATTTTGACCGGGCAGGTCACCGAGCAGTGCATTCTCTACAGTGCGCTGGACGCCTACGTGCGCCACTATCAGGTGCTGGTGCCAACCGATGCCGTCGCCCACATCGACGCCGAACTCGGCGCCGCCGCACTGCACATGATGGAACGAAATATGGACGCACAGTTGATTCAGGCCGAGGATTGCCTGGCGATGGTGTGACCCGCCGGGGTGTGCGGCGACGCTAATCTGGACGGGGTGGAGGTCGCCGACATCAGGACGCCCGCGCTGATCGCGTTGTTGGCCGGCAGGCGGATCGCGGTGCTCACCGGTGCAGGCATGTCGACCGACTCGGGCATCCCGGATTACCGTGGCCCTGATTCGCCGCCCAGCAACCCGATGACGATTCGTCAGTTCACCTCGGATCCGGCGTTCCGGCAGCGTTATTGGGCACGCAACCACGTCGGCTGGCGACACATGGCCGAGACGCTGCCCAACGCGGGGCACCGCGCGTTAGCCGGCCTGGAGCGTGCCGGTGTGCTGACCGGTGTCATCACCCAAAACGTGGACCTGCTGCATACCAAGGCCGGCAGCCACTCGGTGATCAACCTGCACGGCACCTATGCGCAGGTGGTGTGCCTGGCATGCGGTTACACCACCAGCCGTACGGGCTTGGCAGAGCAACTCGAAGCGCTCAACCCGGGCTTCAGCCGGCGGGCTGCCGCGTTAGGCGGGTTGGCGGTCGCGCCCGACGCCGATGCCGTCGTCGGCGACACCTCGTCTTTCCGCTACCTCGACTGCCCGGAGTGCGGCGGCATGCTCAAACCCGACATCGTCTACTTCGGCGAGAGCGTGCCGAAAGGGCGTGTCGCAGAAGCGTATTCGATGGTCGATGGTGCCGATGCGCTGTTGGTGGTCGGATCGTCGCTGACGGTGTTCTCGGGATACCGATTTGTCCGGCACGCCGCCGCACTCGGCGTTCCGGTCGCCATCGTCAACCGCGGACCTACTCGCGGCGACAAGCTTGCCAATGTCAAGATCGACGGCGGCTGCTCGGAGACCCTGGTGTTGCTCGCTGACGAGCTGTACGACTCACCGGCGAACCTCCTGCGCTGATGATCGCCTAGGGCACTTTTCGGGTAGTAATCGGCCCGCTGGACAGATCGCGCCGCACGCTGTTGGCGAATGAGCGGGTGGCCAGCACCGGACTGGGCGTCGCGTTGTGATGGATGAACCCGTCGATGAGCTCGCTCAAGGCGTCCAGCGCGTTGTGCTTTGGAGACCAGTCGAGCACCGTGCGGGCGCGCTGGGTATCGAGCAGCGGGACGGTGAACGCCATGTCGAGCCAGCCCTCGTCGATCGGCTGCAGCCGAGCCCGCCAGCTGATCTGGACCAAGGCGCGCAGGACTGGCGCCGGGACGTGAATGGCTTTGGCGCCGAGTATGTTCGCGATGTCGTCTCGGTGTACCGCCGGCTCGCCGCTGAGATTGAACGGACCGGCCGCGCGGCGCTCAACCGCCCTGACGACGGCGTCCGCCACGTCGTCGGCGTGAATGACGGGGATCGTCAGCGACCGGTCCAGCGGGAGAATAGGCAGCAGCCGCAGCCACGCCGAGTCGATGTAGGCAGGCAGGGTGTAGCGGCGCAGGCCGGAGGCGGCGTCCCGCTGCAGGACGAATCCCGGCCGCATCCGGGTGACCACCGTACCGCCGCCGTTGTGGCGCTCGTAGTCGTCCAGCATCGCTTCCACCGCCGACTTCGCCCGGCTGTAGGGCGAGGTCGCGATACCGGCGGTCGACCACGACTCGTCGACCCGCTGCCCGTAACGGCCGGCGGCGTAGGTGCCCACCGACGACATGTGCACCAGCTGACCGACCCGGGCGGCCCGCGCCGCCGACAGCACCGCCGAGCTGCCGTTGACACCCACCGCGTCGAGGTAGCCGATGTTGCGCGTCGGCTGAAACGCCCAGGCCAGATGGACCACCGACTCGGCGCCGGTGAACACCCGCTGCAGCCGCGTCGCAGCCTGCTGTTCGGACACGTCGAGTTGATGCCAAGTCACCGACTCGTAGACACCGATCGGCGGCGGCCGGCGCCGGGCGACACCGTGTACCTCGTAGTCGTCGCTCGAGGCCGCCAAGCGCTTCAGCAACGCGGTACCGATGTTGCCGCTGGCCCCAACTACGACTATTCGAGTCCCCACCCTGCTATCGGTACCCCGTTTGTTCAGCGACGCAACATTCCGCGACGCATACCGCCCTAGACGGCGACCAGGTCGTCGGCGTGCACTACCGGCCGGCGCAGGTCGGCGGGTAGTTCTGCTGTGGAGCGGCCGATCATGGCGGCCAGTTCGGCCGCGTCGTAGGCGACCACCCCGCGGGCAACCGCCAGCGCATCCGGGCCGTGCAGCTCCACCACGTCGCCGCCGTAGAAGCGGCCGGACAGTGCGGTGACACCGGCGGGCAGCAGGGAACGCCGCTGCCGCAGCACGGCACGTACCGCACCGTCGTCCAGCGTCAATGAGCCGGCCGACTCCGCGGCGTACCGCACCCAGAATCGGCGCGCCGACATCCGGGCCGCCCGGGCGGCGAATACCGTGCCCACCGAGGCGTCGGCCAGCGCGGTCGCGGCGTCGGCGGCAGCGGCCAACAGCACCGGGACACCGGCGTCGGCGGCCAGCACCGCCGCCGACACCTTCGACGCCATGCCGCCGGTGCCCAGGTGGGTGCCCCGACCGGCGACCACACCCTTGAGATCGGCGGGATGCGCGATCTCCGGGATGAAAGCCGCATCGCCTTTGTGCGGATCGCGGTCGTAGAGGCCGTCGACGTCGGAGAGCAGCACCAGGGCGTCAGCTCCCACGAGGTGCGCAACCAGCGCGGAGAGCCGGTCGTTGTCGCCGAACCGGATCTCGTTGGTGGCCACCGTGTCGTTCTCGTTGACGATCGCCACCGCGTGCAGCGCCCGCAACCGGTCCAGGGTGCGCTGAGCGTTGGTGTGCTGCACCCGCATCGAGATGTCGTGCGCGGTGAGCAGCACCTGGCCGACGGCGCGCTGATAGCGGCTGAATGCGGTGCTCCACGCGTTGACCAAGGCGACCTGCCCGACGCTGGCCGCGGCCTGCTTGGTGGCCAGGTCGGCGGGGCGACGGTTCAGGCCGAGCGGCTCGATGCCGGCGGCGATCGCGCCGGACGAGACGATGACGACGTCCGAACCGGCCTTCATCCGGGCTTCGATCGCCTCGGCCAGTTCGGCGAGCCGGCTGGCATCGAACACACCCGCCGGTGTGGTCAGCGCCGCCGTGCCGATCTTGACGACGACTCGTCGCGCAGTCCGGACGTGTTCGCGCGCAATGGGTTTCGTCATCGGTCGTGCCCGCGACGCTGCCGGCGGGCGGCTTTGCGTTCGGCGGCGCCGACCCGCCCGGTCCGGTCCAGCCGCGCGTCGGTGCCGCGGTTGCCCATCGTGACCGCCCCACCGGCCGGTGTCTGCGGCTCCCAGTCGAACGTCATGTCGCCGATGGTGACCGCGCATCCCGGCTCCGCCCCCAGCCGCAGCAGTTCGTCTTCGACGCCCAACCGGGCTAACCGGTCACCGAGGTAGCCGACGGCCTCATCGTTGTCGAAGTCGGTTTGCATGATCCAGCGTTCTGGTCGCACACCCCGCACCAGGAATCCGCCCTGCCCGTCGGATTCGACGGTGAAGCCGGACTCGTCGACGGGTACCGGCCGTATCACCGGCCGGCGCGGCACCAGCACCGGCTGGGCGGCGTGGTATGTGGCGACCATGTCGGCCAACGCGAACATCAACGGCTGCAACCCTTTCCGGCTGGCCGTGGACACCTCGAACACCGGCCAACCGCGTTGGGCGACGTCGTCGTGGACGAACTCGGCGAGTTCACGGGCCGCGGGCACGTCGATCTTGTTGAGCACTACGGCTCTGGGCCGGTCGGCCAGGTCGCGCAGCGTCGAGTCTCCTTGCAGCGTCGGGGTGTAGGCAGCGAGTTCGGCTTCCAAAGCGTCGATGTCGGAGATCGGGTCGCGCCCCGGATCGGCGGTAGCGCAGTCGACCACGTGCACCAGCACCGCGCACCGCTCGATGTGACGCAGGAAGTCCAGGCCCAGCCCCCGTCCCTGCGACGCGCCTGGAATCAAGCCGGGCACGTCGGCGACGGTGTAAGTGTGCTCCCCTGCCGACACCACACCCAGGTTCGGCACCAACGTGGTGAACGGGTAGTCGGCGATCTTGGGCTTGGCCGCCGAAATCACCGAGACCAGCGAAGATTTGCCGGCGGAGGGAAATCCGATCAGGCCCACGTCGGCGACGGTCTTGAGTTCGAGAGTGAGGTCTCGGACCTGACCCTTCTCGCCGAGCAGCGCGAAGCCGGGCGCTTTGCGGGCCCGTGAAGCCAACGCGGCGTTGCCCAGGCCGCCGCGCCCGCCGGCCGCGGCTTCGAATCGAGTGCCTGCGCCGACCAAGTCGGCGAGTAGCCGACCATCTTCGTCGAGCACCACGGTGCCGTCGGGCACCTTGACCTCCAAGTCGAGGCCGCACGCTCCTTCGCGGTTACTTCCCCGGCCCTGCGTGCCGTTCTGCGCGTCGATGTGCGGGCGGAAGTGGAAGTCGAGCAGTGTGTGCACCTGCGGATCGACCACTAGCACGACGCTGCCGCCGCGGCCACCGTTGCCGCCGTCAGGCCCGCCGAGCGGTTTGAACTTCTCCCGGTGAATGGATGCGCAGCCGTTTCCGCCAGAACCCGCCCGCACGTGGATGACGACGCGGTCGACGAACCGAGGCGCTCGCGACACTCAGCCGGTGGTCTGGCCGGCCGGCGTGATGTTGACGGTCTTGCGCCCGCGCTTCACGCCGAATTCGACAGCGCCGGCCGCTTTGGCGAACAACGTGTCATCACCACCGCGGCCGACATTGATGCCCGGGTGGAACTTGGTTCCGCGCTGCCGGACCAGGATCTCGCCGGCTTTGACCACCTGGCCGCCAAACCTCTTCACACCCAGCCGTTGAGCGGCGGAATCGCGACCATTGCGCGAGCTCGACGCACCTTTCTTGTGTGCCATGTCTTCGCCTCCCGCTATTCGATTCCGGTGACCCGCAGCACGGTCAACCGCTGACGGTGACCCTGCCGCTTGTGGTAGCCGGTCTTGTTCTTGAACTTGTGGATCCGGATCTTGGGGCCTTTGGTGTGCTCGAGCACTTCCCCGGTGACCGCCACCCCGGCCAGCGCCTCGGCGTCGCTGGTGACGTTCCCGCCGTCCACCACCAAGGCGACCGGCAGCGAAACGCTGGCCCCGGGCTCGGTGTCGAGTTTCTCGACTTTGACCACGTCACCGACTGCCACCTTGTACTGCTTGCCGCCGGTCTTGACGATTGCGTAGGTCGCCATCGTTAGTTCGTACCTCTTCTGGTCTTCACACGCTTGCGTGCGCGCAACGCGCGGGCTGATTCGCAGGGGATGCGCCGGCGGAGCTCGGTTGCGCCGGGCGACAACTGGTCAAGGGTACGTGACCAGCGAACACGGGGTCAAACCGGTGCCGGGGTGTGCCCAACCCTAGACACGCAGTGACTGATGAGTCCTCCGAGCCACCGTGACCGCGGAGGCCAGTGCTCAATCCTCGTGCACCGGCGGCCCCGCCGGCCGGGCTGCGGCGCGGCGCCGACGGGGACGCTCGGCAGCCGAAGCGGCCACAGCCGGCTGCAAGCCGTCGTCGTCGTCGTCGGCGTCTTCGTCGTCGGACTCTTCCACCTCATCGTCGTCATCGAGGTCGAGGTCGTCGTCTTCGTCATCGTCGTCATCATCATCGTCGTCTTCGTCGTCAGCGTCTTCGTCGTCTTCATCTGGCTCATCGTCGTCGTCGAGATCCTCGTCCTCGTCTTCATCCGATTCGTCGTCGGCCTCGTCGGCCTCGTCGAAGTCGTCGTCTGAATCGTCTGAGTCGTCTGAGGTCGCGGCCACCCGCTTCTTCACCCGCGGCTCGTTCGGGTCGGTAGCGTCGGAGTCGTCCGCGGTTTCCAAGTCGACTTCGTCGGATTCGTCGTCTTCACGGCCGTTGGCCGCGGCCATCGCCTTGAACATCGGGTGCTCGCCGGGCGCGTGCTCGGGCACCCTGGCCACCGCCGCGTCTTCCGCCCGGTTCTTCTTCGACCGTCTGCTGCGGCGGCTGCTCGACTCGGATTTGCGCCCGCCGGCCGCCGAGTCGACCGGATCGGCGTGCAGCAGTAGGCCGCGACCGGCGCACTGCGGACACGAGGTGGAGAACGCCTCGATCAGTCCCGTCCCCAGCCGCTTCCGGGTCAGCTGCACCAGTCCCAGCGACGTCACTTCCGACACCTGGTGGCGGGTGCGGTCCCGGGCCAGTGCCTCGGTCAGCCGGCGCAGCACCAGGTCACGGTTGGATTCCAGCACCATGTCGATGAAGTCGATGACCACGATGCCGCCGATGTCGCGCAACCGCAGTTGTCGCACGATCTCTTCAGCGGCCTCCAGGTTGTTCTTGGTGACCGTCTGCTCGAGGTTGCCCCCGGAACCGGTGAACTTGCCGGTGTTGACGTCGACGACGGTCATCGCCTCGGTCCGGTCGATGACCAGGGTCCCGCCGGAGGGCAGCCACACTTTGCGGTCCATCGCCTTGACCAATTGCTCGTCGATGCGGTGCACCGCGAACACGTCCGGAGCCGTCTGCCCCTCGGAAAGCTCCGCGGGGCCATACTTCGTCAACTTGGCAACCAGTTCGGGCGCCACCGAGTCCACGTACTCGTTGATGGTGGCCCAGGCGTCGTCTCCGGAGACGATCAGCTGAGCGAAGTCTTCGTTGAACAGGTCGCGGATCACCTTGACCAGCACGTCGGGTTCTTCGTAGAGCGCGACCGCGGCGCCGGCGGCCTTCTCTTTGGTTTCGACGGCGGTGGCCTCGATCTGGTTCCAGCGTTTCTGCAGCCGGTTGACGTCACCGCGGATGTCGTCTTCTTTCACGCCTTCTGACGCGGTGCGGATGATCACCCCGGCATCGGCGGGCACGACCTCTCGCAGAATCTCCTTGAGACGCTGACGCTCGGTGTCGGGAAGCTTGCGGCTGATTCCGGTCGACGACGCGCCCGGCACGTAAACCAGATAGCGCCCGGCCAGCGACACCTGGGTGGTCAGCCGGGCGCCCTTGTGACCGACCGGGTCTTTGCTGACCTGCACAACGACGTAGTCACCGGGCTTGAGGGCCTGTTCGATCTTGCGGTTGGACCCGCCCAGACCAGCGGCTTCCCAGTTCACTTCGCCGGCGTAGAGCACGCCGTTGCGGCCACGGCCGATGTCGACGAACGCCGCCTCCATCGACGGCAACACGTTCTGCACGATTCCCAGGTAGATATTGCCCACCAGAGAAGCGGAGGCGGCGCTGGTGACGAAGTGTTCGACGACGATGCCGTCCTCGAGGACGGCGATCTGGGTGTAGCGGGAGCCCTGATGCGGTGGCTCGGTGCGGACCTTGTCACGCACCACCATCACCCGCTGCACCGCCTCCCGGCGAGCCAGGAACTCGGCTTCGCTGAGCACCGGAGGGCGACGCCGCCCGGCGTCGCGGCCGTCGCGGCGCCGCTGCCGCTTGGCTTCCAGCCGGGTCGATCCGTCGATGCCCTGAATCTCGCTGTTGGCCGAGCCGCCGCTTCGTCCGCCGGATTTGGCGGCGCTGCGCGGCGGGCGTTCATGCACCACGGTGTTGGGCGGATCGTCAGCCGACGAGGTCGATGAGGAATTCTCGTCGCCGGCCCCGTCCCCGTCCCCGTCACCGGAGGTTGCTTTACGCCGGCGGCGCCGCCGGCGGCGCCGGTTACCGGCCTCCGATGAGCCGCTGTCGTCGTCGCCGCTGTCGGCGTCGTCGGAGTCGTCGGGGTCGTCGGGGTCGGCATCGTCGACGGCATCAGCCGTTGCCGAGTCGGCGCCCGCTGCCGGACCCGTTTTGTCGCCGTTGCCGTTGCCGTTGCCGTCGCCGCTCTCGCCGCCTTGAAGCTGGTCGCCCTGCTCACCGCGGCCGCGGCCGCGGCCGCGACGCCCGCGGCGGCGGCGGCGGTTGGCCGGCCGCTCAGCCTGATCGTCGTCGCTGTCGTTGTCGTCGAAGTCCTCGGCGTCGTCGTCTTCGTCCGACTCGTCGGCATCCTCGCTGCTGTCGCCGCTGTCCGCGGCGCGTTGGATCGGCTGCGGAGCGACGAACAGCGGCAGGTACTCGGCGCGTTCAGCCGTCGTCGCAGTCTCCAGGATCAGCCGGGATTCCGGTTCACCGGGCTCGGCGGCCCCGGCCGGTTCGCCTGGTCGTCGACTGGATCGACTGGATCGACTGGGTCGACTGGGTCGTCCGTAGCGGCGGACAGCAGGTCACGCACCCGGACCGCGTCCACCCGGTCGACGCTGGAGTGCGCGCTGCGGATGCGTCCGTCGAGTTCCCGCAGAGCATCGAGCACTCGCCTGCTGGTGGTTCCCAGCGAACGAGCCAGCGAGTGAACCCTTAACCGGTCCGGCAGCTCTTGCTGCGGTGTCGGATTTTTAGGGAGGTCTGAAGGTGGGGCACCATCTGCCACGTAATCTCCTCGAGCCCCCGGGCGCGTCTCGGCGACGCGGCCACTCGAGGACTTCACTATGGGCCCGGGTCACTTCTCCCGGACTTGTGGTGGTCTCGCACCGAGCGGTTCACGAGGAACCCACTCGGCGCTGATTCGAATGACGGCTGGACAATCGGCGCCGCAAGACTTCTGCGGTGGTCGCGCTTGTCTGAGTCTTCATTCGGGCGTCGGACACCAGTACGGCGACGTTCACCCGCTGCCCAGTATCCCATACGGTGGAAGCGATTTGTGGCGAGTGCGCCCAGCGAAGCGACGGGCGCGTTCACTGGCTAGCGATCGGCGAACCAGAGTCCGATCTCACGCTCGGCGGATTCGGCCGAATCCGACCCGTGCACCAGGTTGTATTGCGTCTCCAGACCGAAGTCCCCGCGGATTGTGCCCGGCACGGCTTTCTCGACCGGGTCGGTGCCACCGGCGATCTGCCGCAGCGCAGCGATTGCCCTCGGGCCCTCGACGACCGCCGCCACCACGTGCCCTGAGGTGATGAACTCGACCAGCGACCCGAAGAACGGCTTGTCCTCGTGTTCGGCGTAATGCTGACGGGCCAGTTCGTCGCTGACCTTCCTCAATTCCAGCGCCGCGAACGTCAGGCCCTTGCGCTCGATCCGGCGGATGATTTCGCCGGTCAGCCGGCGATCAACAGCGTCAGGTTTGATCAACAGAAGGGTCTGCTCGGTCATCTGCGCCGCTCCTCCTCATCGCTTCGCTCTGCATCGTCGCCGGCGGTCATCTGCGCCGCTCCTCCTCATCGCTTCGCTCTGCATCGTCGCCGGCGGTCACGGCGCTCAGCGTACCGAACCGGCACCTGGCGCCCGGCGCGGCGATCAGTCCGGCGGCTGCTGCTGTCCAGGCAGCAGTCCCCGCTGCTCCCGCCACCGCACCTCTGCGCGCAGGTAGGCGATCAGCGCCCACACCACGGCGAAGATGACGCCGATGATGCCGATGCCCGGATACACCGCGACACCGGCGATCGGCGCCAGCTGCACGCCGAGATCCACCCAGATCGCCCACGACCGGCCCTGCAGCCCGGCAAGCAGAAGCAGCACGACCGCCAGCCCGATCAGGTAGCTCAGCGACAGCGCCGTCAATCCGCCGCCGACGGTGCCGACCACCGGCAGCGCCAGCAGCACCACGACCGCTTCCAGGATGAGCGTGCCGGCCATCACGCCACGAAAGCTTTTCCACGGGTCGGCCGACATCCGCGGCGAGCCGCTTTCAAAATCCTGCGTCATTCGGGGTCACGACCGAACAAGGTGCGCGCCGCCCCGGCGGTGACCACTGAGCCGGTGACGACGATGCCAGTCCCAGTACGGGCCGCACCGTCGGCGGCGGCGTCGTCAACCAGCGCGGTGGCGGTCTCGATGGCGTCGCGCAGGTTGGCGGCGGTCAGCACCCGGTCCGGACCGAAACGCTGCTCGGCAACCAGAGCCAGCGCATTCACGTCGAGGGCCCGCGGCGATCCGTTGTGAGTGACCACCACCGCCGCCAGCACCGGCTCCAGCGCTGCCAGGATCCCGTCGACATCCTTGTCGGCCAGCACGCTGACGACGCCGACCAGGTAACGGAAGTCGAACTCGTCGGCCAGCGCCCGGGCCAGCGCGTCGGCTCCCCCCGGGTTGTGCGCGGCGTCGACGAACACCGTCGGGGCGCTGCGCAGCCGTTCCAGCCGGCCGGGGCTTCGCACAGTGGCGAATCCGGCCCGGACCGCGTCGACGTCGAGCTGGCGCTGCGCACCGGCACCGAAGAACGCCTCGACCGCCGCCAGCGCGATCGCCGCATTATGGGCCTGATGCTCACCGTGCAGCGGCAGGAAAACATCGGAGTAGACCCCACCGAGGCCCTGCAGCTCCAACAGCTGGCCGCCCACGGCGACCTGGCGGTTCAGCACCGCGAACTCCGAATCCTCCCGGGCCACCGCAGCGTCGGCCCGCACAGTCTGGGCCAGCAGCACCTCCATCGCCTCCGGCACCTGACGACCGAGGACAGCCACGGTGTCGGGCGCGCCGTCATCGGACTTGGCGATGATGCCGGCTTTCTCACCGGCGATACCGGCGATGTCTTCGCCCAGGTAATCGACATGGTCGACGCTGATCGGGGTGATGACCGCGACGGGCGCGTCGATCACATTGGTCGCGTCCCACCGGCCGCCAAGACCCACCTCGATGACCGCGACCTCGACCGGTGCGTCGGCGAACGCGGCGAACGCCATCGCGGTGAGCACCTCGAATTTGCTCATCGGAGGGCCGCCGGCCGCTTCAGATTGCTGATCGATTATCTGCACGTACGGCTCGACTTCGCGGTAGGTGTCCACATATCGGGCCGGGCTGATCGGCTTGTTGTCGATCGCGATCCGCTCCACCGCCGACTGCAGGTGTGGGCTGGTGGTGCGCCCGGTGCGCCGCTGCAGCCCCGTCAGCAGCGCGTCGACCATGCGCGCCACCGAGGTCTTGCCGTTGGTGCCTGCGATGTGGATCGACGGGTAGGTGCGCTGCGGCGAGCCCAGCAGGTCCATCAACGCGCTGATCCGGGTGAGGCTGGGCTCGATGCGGGTCTCCGGCCACCGCTGATCCAGCAGGTGCTCGACCTGCAGCAGCGAGGCGATCTCGTCGGGGGTCGGAACGGGCTCTGGTGCGTTCACATCGCGGCCAGCCGACCGGTGATCCGGTCCACTTCGTCGCGGGCGAACTGCTGGCGGGCGCGGATGTTGTCGACCACGGCCGACGGCGCATTCGACAGAAAAGCCTCGTTGTCGAGTTTGGCGGTGGTGCCGGTCAGTTCTTTCTGCGCGGCGGCCAGATCCTTTTCCAGGCGCCGGCGTTCAGCCGCGACGTCGATGACGCCGGAGGTGTCGAGGTCGACGGTCACAGTGCTCTTCGAGCCCGGCCCCAGCCGGACCTCCAGCGACGCCGAGGCGCTGAACTCCGGTCCGGCCTCGGTGAGCCACGCCAGGGAACGCACCGCGCCCACCTGCGCGGCCAGGTCTGCGCTGTCGACACCCGTCAGCCGGGCCGGCACCTTCTGCCGGTCCGCGAGCCCTTGATCACTACGGAACCGCCGCACTTCGGTCACCAGCTTCTGCATGTCGCTGATGCGCTGCGCAGCAATCCGATCGATCTCGATACCGGAAGCTTGCGGCCATTCGGCGATCACCAGCGACTCCCGGTCGGTCAGCGCGCGCCACAGCGTTTCGGTGATGAACGGAATGACCGGGTGCAGCAGCCGCAGCAACGTGTCGAGCACCGCTGCCAGCACCGCGGTGGTATGCGACAGGCCCTCGCCCAATTGAGTCTTCGCCAGTTCGACGTACCAGTCGCAGAACTCGTCCCAGGCGAAGTGAAACAGCGCCTCACATGCCCGATTGAACTCGTAACCGTCGAAAGCCGAATCCACTTCGGCGCGAACTTGTTCCAGCCGGCCCAAAATCCATCGGTCGGCATCGGTCAGCTCGTCGTCCGACGGCAACGAGGTAAGCGCAGCGCCATTGAGCAACGCGAATCGGGTGGCGTTGAACAGCTTGGTCCCGAAGTTTCGCGACGCCCGCACATGATCCTCGCCGACCGCCAGATCGCCGCCGGGGCTGGCGCCGCGGGCCAGGGTGAACCGCAGCGCGTCGGCTCCGTAAACCTCCAGCCACTCCAGCGGGTCGACGACGTTGCCCTTGGATTTGCTCATCTTGCGGCCGGACTCGTCGCGAACAAGGCCGTGCAGGAAGACGTCGGTGAACGGCACCTGCGGGCCGCGGTGACCGCCCAGCGTGATGGCGTCGTCGCCGCCGACGAAGGTGCCGAACATCATCATCCGGGCCACCCAAAAGAACAGGATGTCATAGCCGGTGACCAAAACGCTTGTCGGATAGAACTTCTCCAGCTCCGGTGTGCGCTCGGGCCACCCCATTGTGGAGAACGGCCACAGCGCCGAGGAAAACCAGGTGTCCAGCACGTCAGGATCCTGCTGCCAGCCTTCGGGCGGTGTCTCGTCCGGGCCGACGCACACCTGCTGGCCGTCCGGCCCGTACCAGATCGGGATGCGGTGGCCCCACCACAGCTGGCGGGATATGCACCAGTCGTGCATATCGTCGACCCAGGCGAACCACCGCGGTTCCAAGCTCGCGGGGTGAATTACCGTGGCGCCGTTGCGCACTGCGTCACCTGCTGCCGCGGCCAGCGACTCCACCCGTACCCACCACTGCAGCGACAGCCGAGGCTCGATCGGCTCGCCACTGCGCTCGGAGTGCCCGACGCTGTGCAGATAGGGTCGTTTTTCCGCGACGATGCGGCCTTGGGCAGCCAGCGCTTCACGCACCTTGACGCGGGCGGTGAACCGGTCCAGTCCGTCGAATTCGGTTCCGGTGTCGGCGATCCGGCCCTTGGTGTCCAAGATCGACGGCATCGGCAGCTGGTGGCGCAAGCCGATCTCGAAGTCGTTGGGGTCGTGTGCCGGCGTGACTTTGACCGCACCGGTGCCGAATTCGGGGTCGACGTGGTGATCGGCCACGACGATGAGCTGCCGATCCGAGAAAGGGTGCGGCAAGGTGGTGCCGACCAGCTGGCGGTAGCGTTCGTCGTCGGGATGCACCGCGATCGCGGTGTCACCCAGCATCGTCTCGACCCGGGTGGTGGCCACCACGATGTGCGGCTGCGCGTCGTCGAGCGAACCGTAACGGAACGACACCAGCTCGCCTTCGACGTCCTCGTATTTCACCTCGAGGTCTGATATCGCCGTCTCCAACACGGGCGACCAGTTGACCAGCCGCTCGGCCCGGTAGATCAGACCGGCGTCGAAGAGCCGCTTGAACATGGTCCGCACCGCCCGCGACAGGCCCGCGTCCATGGTGAACCGGTCCCGGTTCCAGTCCACCCCGTCACCGAGCCGGCGCATCTGCCCACCGATCGCACCGCCGGAGTCGCGTTTCCAGTCCCACACCTTGTCGATGAACAGCTCGCGGCCGAAGTCCTCTTTGGTCTTGCCGTCGAGGGCGAGTTGCCGTTCGACCACGCTCTGCGTGGCGATGCCGGCGTGATCCATGCCGGGCTGCCAGAGCACTTCGTAGCCCTGCATGCGCTTGCGGCGGGTCAGGGCGTCCATCATGGTGTGTTCCAGCGCGTGACCCATGTGCAGGTTGCCGGTCACGTTAGGTGGCGGCAGCACGATCGAATACCCGGGCTTGCCGCTGCCCGGATCTGCGGCGAAGTAGCCCGCGTCGACCCAGCGCTGGTAGATCGCGACCTCGACCGCGCCGGGATCCCACGACTTGGGCAGGGCTTCGGTGGCGGGTTCGGAGCTGGCGGTCACCGCACAATTCTAGGAAGCCGGCTTGCCGCCGGCGAAAGCGCCCGAGCCGGCAGCCGCGATCGGGAAGCGGTTACGGAATCGTCAGCACCTCGCCGGGGTGGATCAAGTCCGGGTTGGAGACACCGCTGGCGTCGGCGATCACCTGATATTTGCTGCCGTCTCCGTAGAAGCGCTCCGCGATCGCCCACAGTGTGTCCCCGGGTTCGACGGTGTAGGTGCGTCCCGCCGGTGGGGGCACCTCTTCTCGTTCACCCTCCGACTCCGCGGCGTCATGCACCGGCTCGGGTGGGGGCGCCGGTTCTTCGGGCGCCGGACTCGCCTCAGGAGTCGGGGCTTCCGCTTCCGGCGGCGGTGGCGCGTCGGTTTCCGTCTTCGTCGACCAGGCCGCCCCGTCTGCGGCGTAGAGCACCAGGTTGCGGTCGTCTTGGATGACGAGCCGGACCTTCTTCTTGCCCTTGGTGTTGGTGGCCCACACTGGCTTGTCTGCGGTGTACAGCACGAAGTTGCCGTCGTGTTGAACTTCGGCGCGTACGACGTCTTGGCCGTTGGTTGCGGTGGCCCAAATGGCTTTGCCGCGTGAGGCGAGTACCAGATTGCCGTCGTCCTGCAACGTCACGGTGTAGGCCCCGTTGTTCGACGTGAGCGACTCCCCCTTAACCAGCTTGTGTCCTTCGTTAAGTGTGTCTCCCACGGCCTCGTCCTCTCGTCGCTGCAGTCCGGCCGACTCCCGACCAGGCATTGTCGCGTGTGCACGACAAAGAAAAGTCTAGTGAGCCGCTCAGCTCAGCCGGGTGGTGTTCAGCGTGACTCCAGCAGCGGGAAGTCGCGCCAGCAGGGCCTCACCCATCGCGCTCGCCGGTGTCAGCACACCCCGCAGATCCGACAGCTTGTCCCGGTCGAGCGCGAGCGCTAAGCCGCTCTCCCCCAGCAACACCGACGTCGCCTTATAGCCGGGGTCGCCCCGCTGCGCCATCGTGGCGACATAGCGGCTGCCGGTCGTCGTCGTGGTGTAGGTCTCGGCCTTGTAGTAACCACTCTCGCGCCGGGCGGCGCTGGGTCCGGTGCCGGGTTTGGGCACGACGCGCTCGACGAGACCCCGGGGCAGCAGCCGAAAATACCGGCTGCCCAATCCGAAAACCGCGTTGCCGACGCCGGTGAGCAAGGCCGACCCGATCGGCGCAACCGGTGACGAGCCCATGCTCATGGTTTCGGAGTAGCGGAACTGCCTGCCGTATGCCCAATCCAGCAAGGCGTTGCTGCGCCGCACGATTCGGGTGTTGTACGGCGCCATCGGGAACCCTGCTGTCCAGATGCCGTCGAGTTCGGGTGCGATCTCGCGGCCGCGCCGACGGACAAGATCGGGCTGCGGGCCCAAGTCGGGCTCGGCACCGCGGTCGCTGGTCAGGGTGTACGGGTCAGCGGCCTGCCGGCGGACGTCGGCATCGCGGGAGGCGACGTCGAGCAGTTCGAGCATCGATCCGACGGTGCCGCCGGACACTCCGCCGGAAAACGCGCGCAACACGAAGTCGGTCTGGCCGAGGTCGCCGGCCCCGTCGTCACTCACCTTGCGGTGCAGCGCATACACGCTCAGATCTGAAGGCACCGAATCGAATCCGCAGGCGTGTACGATCCGTGCGCCGGTGTCGACGGCCTGCTTGTGATGAAGGTCGATGCTGTTGCGCACGAACACCGCCTCGCCGGTCAGGTCGGCATAATCGGTGCCCGCCGCGGCGCACGCCGCGACCAGCGGCATGCCGTACTTCAGATAGGGCCCGACGGTGGTGATCACCACCTGCGTCTGGGCGGCCATCGCATCGAGCGTCGACGGCGAGGACGCGTCGGCTTCCAGCAGCGGCCAGGACTGCGCCGACTCGGCCAGCGTCTCGCGGACGGCGAGCAGCCGTTCTTTTGACCGGCCGGCCAGCGCTACGCGGGCGTCGCTGCCGGATCGAGCCAGGTAGTCAGCGGTCAGCTTGCCCACAAAGCCGGTCGCCCCGTAGACGACGATGTCGTATTCGCGCGTTGTGCTCACCGCCGCGACGGTACTCCCAGGATTTCCGGCAGCTCTGCGGCCTCACCCAGCACATGTTCGGCCAGAAAGGCGATGACCACCTCGTACCACAGCTTGGCGTGCTGCGGCGCGACCACCCAGTGGTGTTCGGAGGGGAAGTACAAGAAGCGGTGCGGGCTGTCACCGTGTTCGTCGGCAGGCAGGCCTGACGCGGACAGCAGTTCGTACCAGAGCCGCAGGCCTTCTCCGATCGGCACCCGATAGTCCTTGTCGCCGTGGATGACCAGCATCGGTGTGTTGATCTGGTCGACGAACCGGTGCGGTGAATGTCTACCGACCATGTCCGGCGTCAACTCCCGCCGCCAGTAGTAGGACACATCAGTGGTGGGCACGAACTGGTCCAGCGCCCACAAGCTGGCGTGGGTGACGATCGCTGAGAAGCGGTCGGTGTGACCGGCGACCCAGTTGGCGAGGTAGCCGCCGAACGAGCCACCCATTGCCGCGGTCCGCTCGGCGTCGACGCGGGGATGCGCACAGGCCGAGTCGGTGGCGCTCATGAGGTCGTCGAACGGGGGCCCACCCCAGGCTCCCCAGCCGCGCTGGATGAAATCCTGACCGTAGCCGGTGGACAGGGCGGGGTCGGGTAGCAGTACCGCGTACCCGCGGGCGGCCAGCAGCCACGGGTTCCACCGCCAAGACCAGCCGTTCCAGCTGCCCAGCGGTCCGCCGTGAATCCACAGCAGCAGCGGGGCGGGCTGCTGCCCGTCGGGCAACACCAGCCAGGACCGCACCGATGTGCCGTCGGCCGCCGTGGCTGAGACGTCGTGCACGGTTCCCGGCAGTGCCGGTAGGTCGACGCACGGCAGCGCGGTGACGCCGCCGTCGGTGTCGATGCGCACCGGGTGCGGCGGGGCGTCGTAGGAGTTGCGCAACGCAAACAACACGCCTCCCGGTGCGGTGACCAAGTCGGTGTAGGCGTAGGAGTCGTCGGTGAGCTGGGTGACGGTCGAGGTGGCGACGTCGACGGAGAAGATCGGGGTGCGACCGGCTTGGTCGGCGGTGACTACCAGTGCGGAGCCGTCGCTGGACCAGACCACCGACGCCGGCCAGCGATCCCAGTGTTCGGCGAGCGGTGTGGGCTGGTCACCGAAGCGCAGATATTGCAGCGTTCGTCGCGGCGCGCGGTCGGGCGCGGCGACGGATTCCCGGGTGAAGGCGACGGCCGACCCGTCCGGTGCGATCGCCGGATTCTCGAGATCGGCGTCCGGGTCGTCGGCGATGATGCTGCGCTGCCCGGAGGCCAGTTCGACGCGCAGCAGCACCGAACGTTGGACGGGTCCCGGGCCCGCGACGGGCCAGGTGGTCACCAGAAACCGCCCGTCCGCGCTGACGTCGAATGCGGCGTCGCGCAGCGCCCGGCCGGGCTGGGGGGTCAGATCGCGCGGACCGTCGACAACCAACAGGTGCGGCTCGTCCGGACCGAGATCGGTGTCCCAGTACCGGATGGGGTAACCGGCGTGCAGGACGGCGGTGACCTTCTTCGACTTGCGCAGCTCTCGTAGCCGCCGGTCGTGGTCGACGTCGCGGGCCGACGAGAGCAGCGGCGCGACGACCACGGCGGTACCGGCGTCGCGGGCGGTCCGCACCGCGTTGATGCCGCCGGGCATGGTCAAGGTCTCCATCGCCTCGCCACCGCCGGCCGGTAGCCGCCACAGCGAGGCCGGCGGCTTGTCGGTTCGGCCCCCAGACACTTCGATGGCCGGTCTGGAGGAAACGAACAGCAGGTCACCGTCGGCGGTGAACACCGGCGAGGACTCTCCGCTGGCGCCGCGCGTAAGCCGGCGAGCCGGCTGCTGGCCGGTCGGGTCGATCTCCCACACGGCGCTGAGGTATTCGCTGCGTTCCTCGTTCAGCTCGGCGACCGTGGTGACCAACCGGGACCCGTCGGCCATTACCGCCAGGCCGGAGATCCGGGGAAGCGCAAGGTAGTCGTCGAGGCGGTCGAACGCGGTTGAGGTCATAGGCCTTGGTAACACCGCCACGTCGAAACGGGCGACGGCGGTGCCGGATGAGTATCCGGACACCGCCGTCAGTGTCAGCGTCGTCGGTCAGCCGCGTCGACCGCAGACCGGCCACGCGCCGATGCCCTGCGTGTGCAAAACGTTCTCGGCGACTCGAATCTGCTCTTCGCGGCTGGCGCCGTTCGCAGAACCGGAACCACCGTTGGCGTGCCACGTGCCGGACGTGAATTGCAGACCGCCGGTGAAGCCGTTGCCGGTGCTGATGCCCCAGTTACCGCCGGACTCGCATTGCGCGATCGCATCCCAGTTCACGCTGTAGGCCTTCGGGGCCGGTCGTGGCGGTACCCGTACCGGCGCGTCGGCGGGTGCACCGTCGGCAGGCGGCGCTGCCTCGTCGGGTGGCGGCACTTCGTCGGGTACGTCGGCAGGCGGAGCATCGTCGGGTGGCGGCGCTTCGTCGGGCGCATCGGCAGGCGGCGCGGGGTCGAAATCCGCGTCGCCGGCCGGCGGAGCTGCCTCCGGAGCACCGGCGCCGGGCTCTGCGTCGTCAGCGGGCGGAGCTCCCACCGGTGCGCTCGCGTCCAGTTCGACGTCCTCGGCGTGAGCGATGCCGATGGGCAGGACGATCGGCGCCGTGGCGAATAACCCGGCGACTGCGGCCGCCGTCAGCGTCTTGCGGACATTCCTCAATCTCGTTCCTTTCGCGCTGCGCGCGCCGAAGCAACCCCACGGGTGTGGGTCAAGCCCCTGAGTCAGGCCGGATGATGCTTCGGACGTGCCGTCTCGTTCAGGCACGACAGCGGAAGGCTCTTGCCTTGACGGGCTACTGCCCGTGACCGCCTGGCGCTTGTCGCCGCCCGCAGTCCCGCTCGCACGCGATTGTCGTGGATTCGATTTTGTTTGCCCCTTTTCGGGCCGAAACGGACCGTACGAGAACAAAACACTTTCGTCACCTCGACGAAGGCGCGCGCGGCCACCGCGCAACGGAGACCCAACGGTGATGAGCTCGGGTGAATTGACTGGTCAACGCAGTCTTTTAGTTCAGAAGAACTTCACGTTTGGGATTCGCTTGGCGTGAGACTAATCACGCACTATTTGTGACCTGCTGCACAGCTGCGGTGGCCGATTTGCTGGTTGGCGCAACCAGTCGGGTCAGGCGTGCAGTTCTCCCGTATGCGGGACGATGAATACGTTGTTAGCTGTACACATGCCGAATACCGTTCGAGTATGTATCGCACCTATCCTGAGCCCGGCCTGAAGAACTTACGGCTGCGGCCTGGACGCCACGCGGAAGTATCAATTTTCGCCCGGATTGTGATTTGGCGAGGTCCGCGCCTACACGCACACGCGTTGTGCGACAACTGGTTACACCTTCTCAACTCTCACGGAGTGTCTTTCGATGCCGCCAGCGTCGGCTTGAGGTTCTCGGGCGGGTGACTTCGTCGGCAGCAGCTCTGGCCGACGAACTCTGAGGTGACGATGGCTCAACTGGCAATTTGCCAGCGCAGCAGGAACTCTGCTTGCAGACGCGGCGTTGACTTCTGACACCGGTATCCGGAGGAAGTCGCTGACCGCTCGAATGCGTTTAAGCACAGGAGATTTCGAGTCTCTGACGAAGAGCGCTTTTCTTTGACAGTCAGTCGGTGTTCGCCATTTAAGAGAAAGTCAATCCGGAAGAATGGATCTATTTCCAAATATCGCGCTGAATGGATTACACATTGAAATGCAAGACCAGAATTGGGGGCTTGCACTGCCGGCCGAAGAACTGCAGGGTGTTTGCTGCAAATCATCGCAAACGGCACAACCGAATCGGGACGCTACGACCACGCAGCGGTTGGGTGCAGCAGTTGGCGCGGGTCAGCGGCCGGCTGCGGCCAGTGACCGGACGTCGGCAGTCGAGCTCACGTTCGCCAGCCAGTGGCCATCTGTCACGACGAGGCGCTGGACGTCAACTGTCTCGCCCAGGGCGCGCATCGTGCGCTCCCCCGCGGCGAGCAGTGCTTCAATGTGCTCCGCCAACGCGGTTCGGTACACCGCAGCCAGATAGTGATCCTGACCGTCCCACGGCAGCACCACGTCGGCATCGACTTGCTCGGCCAATCTGCACAGCTCGTCGATCATCGCGGCGTCGAGGAACGGCAGGTCGACGGCGCTGACGAACGCGCGTGCCGAGCCGGCCCCTGCCGCGGCACGCAGGCCTTGGCCGGTCGCCGATAGCGGACCGCCACCACGCGTCTCGTCGCGCACAACCTGCGCCTGCACAGCCGGCAATCGCTGCCCCGGTGCTGCCACGACGAACACCGGCTGGCACCGCTGACCGACCACGCCGACGACGTGTTCGACCAGGGTCGGTGCGCCACTGGTGTTGGCGGCTGTGGGTGATTTTCCGACCCGTGACTGCCCGATCGGCTCTGGCACCAGCAGTGTCGCCTTGTCCCGGCCCATCCGCCCCGACTGACCGCCGGCCAGCACAATTCCTGCCAGCCGCGCCGGCTCTGCTGCGGCCACGCTAGGAAACAGTCCAGGTGTCTCGCCCGCGCAGCAAAGCCTGCAGCGCGGCACGGTTCGATGGTGTCGTGTCCCTGGCCGCCGCGATCTGGCTGCGCGCCGCGTCGTCGTAAGTGGGTCGGGTGACCTGCCGGAACACTCCCATCACCGTGTGCTCGAGGTTCTGGTCAGACAACCGAGACAGCGCGAACGCGTAGGCGGGATCAACGGCGTGCGCGTCGTGCACGACAATCTGACTGACCTGCACGTCGGCGGTCTTGGCGACTTCGAGGGTAAAACCGGAGCGCACCACGCAGTACTCGCCGTTAGCCCCGAAGACGACCGGCTCGCCGTGGCGGACGTTGATGACCCGCTCCTCGGCGCCTTCCTTGCGCAACGCGTCGAACGAGCCGTCGTTGAAAATCGGGCAGTCCTGCAAAATCTCGACCAACGCGGCCCCGCGATGCGCGGCGGCGGCCCGCAGCACCTCTGAAAGACCCTTGCGATCAGAGTCCAGTGCCCGGCCGACGAAGCTGGCCTCGGCGCCCAAAGCCATCGAGACCGGGTTGAATGGCTGATCCAGTGAACCCATCGGCGTCGACTTGGTCACCTTGCCGACTTCTGATGTCGGCGAGTACTGCCCTTTCGTCAGGCCGTAGATCCGGTTGTTGAACAGCAGAATCGTCATGTTGACGTTGCGCCGCAGCGCGTGGATGAGGTGGTTGCCGCCGATGGACAGCGCATCACCGTCACCGGTGACCACCCACACCGACAGGTCTTGGCGGGCCAATGCCAGACCGGTCGCGATAGCCGGTGCGCGGCCGTGAATGGAGTGCAGTCCGTAGGTCTCCAGGTAGTACGGGAAGCGGCTCGAGCAGCCGATCCCGCTGACGAAGACGATGTTCTCGCGGCGCAGCCCCAGCTCGGGCAGGAAGTTGCGGATGGTGTTGAGGATGACGTAGTCGCCGCAACCGGGACACCAGCGCACCTCCTGGTTGCTGGTGAAGTCTTTGGCCTTCTGCGGGTGGTCGGTGGTGGGCACGCCGCTGTTTTTGGACAGCACGTCAGTCACACCGAGCTCTGCGCCGATCAGGTTGGTCATGGCGCCGCTCCTCGTCATCGCTTCGCTCTGCATCGTCACCGGCGTCATACGTCAACTCCTACGCCGCTGCCCACGGTGGCCGTCGCCAACCGGGCGAATTCGGCCTTGTTCGCTTCTTTTTCGGTGAGAGAGCCGTCCAGCGCGGCCTCGATGATGGCTTCGACCTCGTCCGCCAGATACGCCATGCCAGCCACTTTGGTGACCGACTGGACGTCGACAAGATATTGCCCGCGCAGCAACAGTGCCAGCTGCCCCAGATTCATCTCCGGTGCCACCACCTTCGGATAGCGGCGCAGCACCTCGCCCAAGTTGGCGGGGAAGGGGTTGAGGTGGCGCAGCTGGGCGTGCGCCACTTTGATGCCCTTGCGCCGCGCCCGCCGACACGCTTCACCGATCGGTCCATAAGAGCTGCCCCAGCCGACGATCAACAGCTGGGCATCACCGGTCGGGTCGTCGACCGGCTGGTCGGGAACCCGAATGCCGTCGATCTTGGCTTTCCGCAACCGGACCATCAGGTCGTGGTTGGCCGGCTCGTAGGAGATGTTGCCGGATCCGTTGGCCGACTCGAGACCGCCGATGCGGTGCTCTAGGCCCGGCGTTCCGGGAACGGCGAATTGGCGGGCCAGCGTCTCCGGATCGCGGGCGTAGGGCGCAAACGGCTCATCGGATTTGGCGAACATGGGCTCGATGGGCTCGATGGCATCGATGTCGGGAATCCGCCACGGCTCGGAGCCGTTGGCGATCGCACCGTCGGAAAGCAGGATCACCGGCGTGCGGTAGGTCACCGCGATGCGCGCGGCCTCCACCGCGGTGTCGAAGCAGTCCGACGGGGAACGCGGCGCCACCACGGCCAGCGGCGACTCGCCGTTGCGGCCGTAGAGGGCTTGGAGCAGATCGGCTTGCTCGGTTTTGGTGGGCAGCCCGGTCGACGGGCCGCCGCGCTGCACGTCGATCACCAGCAGCGGCAATTCGGTCATCACCGCCAGACCGATCGCCTCGGCTTTGAGCGACAAGCCTGGACCTGAGGTGCTGGTGACACCGAGCGCCCCGCCGTAGGACGCGCCGAGCGCCGCTCCAATGCCGGCGATTTCGTCTTCGGCCTGGAAGGTGACGACGTTGAAGTTCTTGTGTTTGCTCAGCTCGTGCAAGATGTCGGAGGCCGGGGTGATCGGGTAACTGCCCAGCACTACCTGAATGCCGGCGAGTTGGCCGGCCGCGACGATCCCGTAGGCCAGCGCAGTGTTGCCGGAGATCTGCCGGTATTCACCGGCGGCCAGCTTCGCCGGTGACACTTCGAAGGTGGTCCCGAAGGCTTCGGTGGTCTCGCCGTAGTTCCAGCCCGCCCTGAGTGCCAGCACGTTCGCCTCGGCGACGTCCGGCTTACGGAGGAATTTCTCCCGGATGAAGGTTTCGCTGGTTTCGATCGGCCGCCCGTACATCCAGGACAGCAGACCCAGCGCGAACATGTTCTTGGCGCGCTGACCGTCCTTCTTCGATGCGCTGATCTCTTCGACGGCCCCCAGCGTCAACGTGGTCATGGCGACGGCGTGCACGACATACTCCGACAGCTCGCCGCTTTCCAGGGGATCGTGCTGGTAGCCGACTTTGGCGAGGTTGCGCTTGGTGAATTCGTCAGAGTTCGCGACCACCATTGCACCGCGCGGCAGGTCACCGATATTCGCTTTCAGCGCAGCAGGATTCATAGCGACCAGCACGTCGGGGCGGTCGCCGGCGGTCAGGACGTCGTAGTCGGCGATCTGAATCTGGAAGGACGAAACGCCGGGCAGGGTGCCGGCGGGTGCCCGTATTTCGGCTGGGTAGTTGGGTTGGGTCGCCAGGTCGTTGCCGAACAGTGCCGCCTCGGTAGTGAAGCGGTCGCCGGTGAGTTGCATGCCGTCACCGGAGTCACCAGCGAAACGGATGACGACCTTCTCCAGTCGCTGTCGCGATGTCGCCGCAGTACCGGCGAGATGGGATTCCGGCTCGGCTCCGTTGCCGTTAGGCCCCACGTGTTCGCCTTCCCTCACCATTTTCCGTACGTGCTGTCCTGCACCGGCGCTGCCGCCACAGACGGTCATGTCAGGGTTGGGCGGCCCGCCGCACTGTATGTCACTCGTGGTAACGATTATTGCACTGTTCTTAGGCAACGGTTCACGGCAACGCGCGGAATCACCCGCCCGGCATGTCATCATCTGCCCAGTTCAAACGCGTCGCGCCGAAGCGGATGCTGCAGAAGTGTGTTTCTGGTCACTGCTGGGCAGCAGCGAACTCTAAGAAAGCGACCGTACGCGTGAGTAACATTTGCTAGCGCTTCGGCGCGGCGATCTTCGTCGTCGGCGGGCGACCGACCCGCGCCGGCACGATGCCCGGCTAGGCGCTCTTGTCGCGGCGTTCAGAGCGCGACGGCTTGCGCGGCACGATTGTCGGCAAGACGTTGTCTTGGACGGTTTCTTTGGTCACCACAACCTTGGCCACGTCGTCGCGGCTGGGGATGTCGTACATCACCGGCAGCAGCACTTCTTCCATGATCGCGCGCAGACCACGGGCACCCGTGCCGCGGTGGATCGCCTGCTCGGCGATCGCCTCCAACGCGTCCTGGGTGAATTCCAGTTCAACGCCGTCCATCTCGAACAGCCGGGTGTACTGCTTGACCAACGCGTTCTTGGGCTCGGACAAAATCGTGACCAGCGACTCCATGTCCAAGTTGGTCACCGACGCGACCACCGGCAACCGGCCGATGAACTCCGGAATCAACCCGTACTTGATCAGATCTTCGGGCATGACTTCGGCGAAATGATCGGTGGTGTCGATCTCGGCCTTCGAGCGCACCTCGGCCCCGAACCCCAACCCGCGCTTGCCCACCCGGTCGGAGACGATCTTCTCCAGCCCGGCGAAGGCGCCTGCCACGATGAACAGCACGTTGGTGGTGTCGATCTGAATGAACTCTTGATGTGGGTGCTTACGGCCCCCCTGCGGGGGAACCGATGCCTGGGTGCCCTCGAGGATTTTCAGCAGCGCCTGCTGCACACCTTCGCCGGACACGTCCCGGGTGATGGACGGGTTTTCGCTCTTGCGGGCGATCTTGTCGACCTCGTCGATGTAGATGATGCCGGTCTCAGCACGCTTGACGTCGTAGTCGGCAGCCTGAATCAGTTTGAGCAGAATGTTTTCGACGTCCTCACCGACGTAACCGGCCTCGGTCAGCGCGGTGGCATCGGCAATGGCGAACGGCACATTGAGCATCTTGGCCAGGGTCTGGGCGAGGTAGGTCTTGCCGCAACCGGTCGGACCCAGCATCAAGATGTTCGACTTGGTCAGCTCAACGGATTCCCCGGATCGGGAGTCGCGACCCTTCTCACCGGCCTGGATGCGTTTGTAATGGTTGTAGACAGCGACAGCCAGCGTCCGCTTCGCGGTGTCCTGGCCGATGACGTAACCCTCCAGGAAGTCACGGATCTCTGCCGGCTTAGGCAGCTCATCGAGTTTTACGTCGTCGGCGTCAGCGAGTTCCTCTTCGATGATCTCGTTGCACAAGTCGATGCATTCGTCGCAGATGTAAACGCCAGGCCCTGCTATGAGCTTCTTCACCTGTTTTTGGCTTTTCCCGCAAAACGAGCACTTCAGCAGGTCACCGCCATCTCCGATGCGCGCCATGGTGCTGTGAGCCTACTTCCCTCTGTCGCCGTTCCTAGTGGTCTGCCGCACGTTATTTTCGACGCTACCCGCTAGTTCGGGCGCAACGCGACCGATGAGGCCGAATAGCGTCCGTGGTATTCATTCCTGTCGCCCAGCGCGACGATAAACATATCGCCTGACTCGGCCTGTCACTCGTCCGAACGCGCTGCCGTGTTTCTGGCGTGTCGCGCTCGTTACCCGAACGAGAGGCTCCTGGCACCCGCCGGCGACCAGCGCCGCCAGCAAAACGAGCAATTCCTCACCCTACAGTGGCGGGGTGGAGTGCGCCTTCGCTGAAGACACCGCGGTGATCAGCGATGGCGGACTGGCCACCGAATTGCAGGCGCGCGGCCATGATCTGTCGGATCCGCTGTGGTCAGCGCGGCTGCTGCTGGATGCCCCACACGAGATCGCCGCGGCGCACGCCGAGTTCTTTCGCGCCGGCGCGCAAATTGCTACAACGGCGAGCTACCAAGCGTCATTCGACGGGTTCAGCGCGCGGGGGCTGAGCCGTGACGACACCGGGCGGTTGCTGCGCCGCAGCGTCGAGTTGGCGGCGAGCGCGCGCGACCAGGCCGGTGCTGGGTGTTGGGTGGCCGCATCGGTCGGGCCGTACGGCGCCGCGCTCGCCGACGGCTCGGAATACCGCGGGCGATACGGGCTGAGCATCAAGCAGTTGCAGAGCTGGCACGAACCCCGCCTGCATCTGCTGGCCGAGGCGGGCGCCGACCTGCTCGCCCTGGAGACCGTGCCTGACGTCGACGAAGCCGAAGCGCTGGTGAATCTGGTGCGGCGCCTCGGCGTGCCGGCCTGGCTGAGCTACACCATCGACGGCGGCCACACCCGCGCCGGTCAACCGCTGGCCGAGGCGTTCGGCCTGGCCGCCGGCATTCCGGAGATCGTCGCCGTCGGCATCAACTGTTGCGCGCCCGACGACGTGCTGCCGGCCATCGCGCTGGCCGTACCGACGGGTAAGCCGGTGATCGTCTACCCGAACAGCGGTGAGAACTGGGACGCCGCCCGTCACAAATGGACGGGGCCGGCACGCTTCTCGGGTGCGCTGGCCGGGCAATGGGTCGCTGCCGGGGCGCGCATCGTCGGCGGCTGCTGTCGCGTGCGGCCCGCCGACATCGCCACGATCGCAGGCGTGCTGGCACATCGCCGCACCGAAAACGAAATCTCGCAGCAGGAGTTCGACTAGCCCCGCCTGCCTGTCTCGGCGCAGCGGCGGCGCGCTCAGGCGGGCTCAGGCAGGTTGCGCCGAAAGCTTCCGGTACTCCAGCACGGTGTCGATGATCCCGTAGTTCTTGGCCTCTTCGGCGGTGAGGATCTTGTCGCGGTCGGTGTCCTTGCGGACCACCTCGGCGGTCCTGCCGGTGTGGCGGGCCAGCGTGGTCTCCATCAAGGTACGCATCCGCTCGATCTCGGCGGCCTGGATCTCCAAGTCGGAGAACTGACCCTGAATGACCCCGGAAAGCGACGGCTGGTGGATCAGAATTCGCGCGTTGGGCAGCGCCATCCGCTTGCCCGGCGTGCCGGCCGCCAACAGCACAGCGGCGGCGGACGCGGCCTGACCCAAACACACCGTCTGAATGTCAGCCCGGACGTACTGCATCGTGTCGTAAATCGCCATCAGCGAGGTGAAGCCGCCGCCCGGCGAGTTGATGTACATGGTGATGTCGCGGTCAGGATCCAGCGATTCCAGGACCAGCAACTGAGCCATGATGTCGTTGGCCGACGCGTCGTCAACCTGGACTCCGAGGAAGATGATGCGTTCCTCGAACAGCTTGTTGTACGGGTTGGACTCCTTGACGCCCCAGCTCGAATGCTCGACGAACGACGGCAGGATGTAACGCGCCTGCGGCTGGATACCGGGATTCATGGCTTTACTCCGTTGAGGTGGGCGCTGGTGATGATGTGGTCGACGAAGCCGTACTCGAGGGCTTCCTTGGCGGTGAACCAGCGGTCGCGATCCGAGTCGGTCTCGATACGTTCCATCGTCTGACCGGTGAACTCGGCGTTGAGCCGGAACATCTCCTTTTTGATGACCGCGAATTGTTCAGCCTGAATGGCAATGTCGGCCGCGCTGCCGGTCACCCCGCCCAGTGGTTGGTGCATCAGGATGCGCGCATGCGGCAAGGCGTAGCGCTTGCCCTTGGCGCCCGCAGCAAGCAGGAACTCCCCCATCGACGCCGCCATGCCCATCGCGTAGGTGGCGATGTCGCACGGCGCGAGCACCATGGTGTCGTAAACAGCCATCCCGGCGCTGATCGAGCCGCCGGGCGAGTTGATGTAGAGGTTGATGTCCTTGGTCGGGTCCTCGGCGGCGAGCAGCAGGATCTGTGCGCACAGGCGGTTGGCGATGTCATCGTCGACCTGTGAGCCCAGAAAGATGATCCGCTCGGCGAGCAGACGCTCATAGACCGAATCGACGAGGTTCATCCCCTGAGTGGACGAACGCATGTGAGTCTGACCGCTCACAATGGGCACCTGCTTTCTTTCAGTTCCATATGCATCGACACTAACCAACCGGCGGCTTACCGCACTCCCGCGAGTTGAGGGCGTTCGCTCAGAGCGTCACACCGGCTCGGCATCGTCGGCCTCCGGACTCAAACTGTCGGCCTCCTCCTCCTCGCCTAACAGCTCGGCATCGTCGGCCTCCGGACTCAAACTGTCGGCCTCCTCCAAAGTCTCTGCCTGTTCGGACTGCACGGGCCCGTCGGGCCCGACCACCTCAGCGGCTTCGATGACCTCGTCGACCGATTCGTCGTCGTCCTCGTCCAGGTCGAGGTCCTCGTCGACCAGGTCGTCCTCGTCGACCAGGTCGTCTTCGCCGTCCAGGTCGTCATCATCGCCGTCCGACTCCCCGCGGCCGAAGAACTCGCTGGTGTCGATGACCTCGCCGTCGCTGTCGGTGATCGTGGCCGCCTCGACGACCGCAGCGATGGTCAGTTGCCGGCGTACGTCGGCGAACATGTTCGGCAGCTGGTTGTTCTGCTGAAGGTAGGACAAAAATTGCTGCGGCTCGATGCCGTACTGCCGCGACATCATCACCAGCCGCTCGGTCAGGTCGTTCTGGGTGACTTGGATGTCCAGGTCGTCGGCCAGGGCATCCATCAGCAGCTGGGTTTTGACCACCTTCTCGGCGGTACTGCGGGCGTCGGCGTCGAACTCTTCGCGGGAGGAGCCTCGCTGAGCGAGCGTCTCGGCGAACTTCGCTTCGTCGTGCTCGAGCCCCTGCAGCGCGTTGCGCAACGTGCTGTCGACCTGTGCCCGCACGATCGCTTCGGGCAGCGGTATCTCCACCTGCTCGAGCAGGCGGTCCAACGTGGCGTCGCGGATCTTCTCGGCCTGCTGGACGCGCTTGACCTGGCGGACCCGGTCGGCCAGGCTCGTGCGCAACTCGTCGATGGTGTCGTATTCGCTTGCCAGTTGCGCGAATTCATCGTCAGGTTCGGGTAGTTCGCGCTCTTTGACCGACCCGACGGTGACGGTCACCTGAGCTTCCTTACCGGCGTGCGGTCCGGTCGCCAGGGTGGTGGGGAAAACGCGGGACTCCCCGGCGGAGAGGCCGACGATCGCGTCGTCGAGACCTTCGACGAGGCGCCCGGAGCCGACTTCGTGTGACAAGCCGGTGGTGGCTGCTTCCGGCACCTCTTCGCCGTCGACGCTGGCGGACAGGTCGATCGATACGAAGTCGCCTGTCTGTGCCGGCCGGTCGACACCGGTGAGAGTGCCGAACCGGGCCCGCAAGGACTGCAATTCGGCGTCGATCTCCTCGTCATCGACCTCCACCGGGTCGACCGCGACTGTCAATCCGCTCAGGTCGGGAAGCGCGATGGCGGGGCGGACGTCGACCTCGGCGGTGAAGACCAGTTCCTGACCGTATTCCTTCTTGGTGACCGCGATTTCGGGCTGGCCGATCGGCCGCACGTCCGACTCCGTCACCGCCTGGCCGTACCGGGCGGGCAGCGCTTCGTTGATGACCTGGTCGAGCATCGCCTCGCGCCCGATCCGGGCTTCGAGCAACTTCGCCGGCGCCTTGCCCGGCCGGAAACCGGGCAGCCGCACCTGCTTGGCCAGTTCCTTGTAAGCCCGCTCGAAGTCCGGGGCGAGCTCGGTGAACGGCACCTCGACATTGAGGCGCACCCGGGTGGGGCTCAGCTGCTCGACGGTGCTCTTCACGCGTGTGCTCCTAGATCTTTGGTTCGTAGCCGGCAGTGCCCGCAGTATGGCGTGCGCTGGTCGGGGTGACAGGATTTGAACCTGCGGCCTTCCGCTCCCAAAGCGGATGCGCTACCAAGCTGCGCTACACCCCGCACTGACCTCGGAAATCCTACGGCTCGACTTCGTCGGCTCTGCGCCTGGCTGTCAGCCAAGGTCACGGGACTGCGTCAATTGGATTTGAACTCTGCCGCGACGTATCGTCACGCTCGAAATATTTCGTGCGGGCGTAGCTCAATGGTAGAGCCCTAGTCTTCCAAACTAGCTACGCGGGTTCGATTCCCGTCGCCCGCTCTGGCTGGGGTTAGCGACAGACCCGACAGGAAGGCGCCCCATGGGCGATGTCGATATCCACGGCTCGTGCGCGTCGGGCTTCGACGGGGTGCGCGACGCGTTCGAGCAGAACTTCCTACTTCGCAACGAGGTCGGCGCCGCGGTCGCGGTCTGGGTGGACGGCGACCTGGTCGTCAATCTGTGGGGCGGGTCCGCTGACGCCGCCGGCAGCCGGCCGTGGCAACAAGACACCCTGGGCAATGTGCTGTCCGGCAGCAAGGGACTGACCAGCACATGCGTGCACCAACTGGCCGATCGCGGTCGAGCTCGACCTGATGCGCCGGTGGCCCGTTACTGGCCGGAATTCGCCCAGGCCGGCAAAGAGGCGATCACGGTCGCCATGGTGCTCAGTCACCGTTCCGGAGTCATCGGCCCACCGTTTCGGATGAACTGGTGGGACGTCGGCGACTGGGACTACGTCTGCCGGCACATTGGCTGCCGCCGAAACCGTGGTGGAAGCCCGGCACCGCCCAGGGCTATCAGCTGGCCACCTTCGGCTTCATCCTCGGCGAGGTGTTCCGTCGTATCACCGGCTGCACGATCGGGCATTACCTGCGCGCCGAGATCGCCGAGCCGATGGGCATTGACGTGCACATCGGTCTCGGGAGGCCGAGCAACGCCGTTGCGCCGACCCGGTCAACAAGCCGCGGCTGCGGGAGATCCTGGCGTACGCGCGCCGTGGGACCCAGTGTCACTCGACCGAGCACCCGAAGGCGGGCATGTCCGTCGCGATGGGATTTCTGCCCGACGACGACCTGAGCTTTCACGACATCGAAGCGCTGGCGGGCGCTCGAGTTCCCCGCCACCAATGCGCACGTCTCCGCGCTGGGAATGGCCACCTTCTACAACGGGCTGGCCATGGAGAAGCTCCTGAGCCGTCGGCACATGGAGCGCATCCGGGTCTCCCAGGGCGGCTACGATCCCGACCTGGTGCTCGGCCCGCGGGTGGCCGACCACGGGTGGGGCCTGGGCTACATGCTCAACCAGCGCTGCGTCGCCGGTCCCAACCCGCAGATCTTCGGCCACGGCGGCCTAGGCGGCTCGTTCGCGTTCGTCGATCTCGAGCACCGGATCGGCTACGCGTACGTGATGAACCACTACGACGCCACCAAGGCCAACGCCGACCCCGCAGCGTCGCCTCAGCGACCAGGTCTATGCCGCGCTGGGGTGACCGGTCAGCTGACCAGGCGACGAGCGGAGGCTCAGCCGCCGCCGCCGCCCCCGCCGTCACTGCCGCGCCCGCTCAGGTCGTCGTCAGGCACGTTGGACAGGTACCGGGACCTCGGCGCCTGCTCGATGTTGGGCGCGGGGCCAGGGTTGGCGCAGTTCACGCCTGGAGTGCACGGGTCTTGCGGAAACGGTCCAACCTGCGCCTGGGCGTTGGTTGCAGTGCCCACCCCGAGCCCCAGACCGGCAGCCACAGTGGCTGCCGCTACTGAAAAGCGCAGCGATGTTTTCATGCGCTGAGGGTACGTCCGTGCGTCGTGGGTCACACTGTCAGCGGAACAACCCACAGGAAGAATTCAGCGACCCCTGCCGTGGTCGTCGTAGCCCGGTCCGGCCGCCCGGGCCGTGGTCGTCGAAGCCCGGCCGCCCGCGGTCGTCGAAGCCCGGTTGGCCGTCGTACCCGCGGTCGTATCCGCCCCGGAAGTCGCGGCTGTGGTCATCCCCGTCGCGGTCGCGGTGGAAGTCGTCATGGCACCCGCCGTCATCCCAGTTCGGGCCCCAGCCCGGGTCATAGAAGTCGCCCGGGCACCAGTGGTATTCCGGCAAGGGCGCTGGCTGAGCGTCCGCGCGGCCGCGATTCCCAAGCCGGCCAGACCCAGGCCCGCAGTCATCGCAATAGTGGTTGCTGCTGAACGCACTAGTCTTTTCATGGCCGTGTATACCCAAATCCGTCGAACCCGTCCAATTTCCGGTGCGGCGCGCCCTCGCTACGGCTTGATGTCGATTCAGTTTCGGCGGCACAAGCCGCAGCGGCTCTGACGATTCGGCGACGCTCAGCCGTCGGAGTCGTCCGGCGGGACTAGCGCCGACTCCGGCGGTGAGTGTCGGCGGCTGCGGGCGCCGTGGCGTCGGGCGCGGGCGCCGTGGACCTGGCCCTTGCTAATATTTATATAGCTGTGCGCACGGATTTCACGTCTGGCAGGTGGGGCACCAGAACAAGTTCCGGCCCTCCAGCACCGCGGTGCGGATCGACTGTGCCACAGACCCGGCACGGATCACCGGCGCGGCGGTAGACGTAAGTTCGGGGCCGCCTCGGCGAAAAGGACGGCAAACCGTAATCATGTTCCGGAAGTATCGTGATGATCCGGCCGCGGCGTACGCCGACTTTCATCAACGCCACCAAGTCGGTCCACGCTGCCGCGAATTCCGCCTCGGCGATCGCTCGCCCGAGCCGGTAAGGATCGATGCGGTGGCGAAACAGCAATTCGTTGCGGTAGACGTTGCCGACTCCGGCGATCACCGTCTGGTCCATCAGCAACGCGCCGATTGGCCTGCGCGACGGGGTAATTCGCTTCCAGGCCAGTGCCGGGTCGGCGTCGCGGCGCAGTGGATCAGGCCCGAGCCGGGAGATCACGTCGCTGATCTGCGCCTCGTCGATCACCTCACACCTGGTCGGTCCGCGCAGGTCGGTCCCGTAGTCGATACCTACCATGCGCATCCGCACCTGACCGACCGGCGCAGGTATCGCAACGTCCGGCTTGCGGGCCCATTCGGTGAACTTCCCGTACAGACCGAGGTGCACGTGCACCGTGCGCCCGTCGGCGTACTGATGGAACAGGTGCTTGCCCCAGGCGCTGGCACGACGGAGTACCAGGCCGTCGACGGCCGCCGAATCGGCGAACCGGCCCTGCGGACTGGACACTGACACCGGCGCGCCGGCGAACCGCCGCTGATGCAATCGGGCCAACCGGTGCACCGTGTGCCCTTCGGGCATCGGAACTACCCGTTAGCGCCGGCGCCCGGCACCGCCGGTGCCTGGTGGGTGCGCTCGTACTCGTCGAGGATGTCGATACGCCGTTGGTGGCGAGCGGCGTTCGACCAGGACGCGGTGACGAACGCGTCGACGATGGCCAACGCCTCTTGCACGGTGTGCATGCGCGCGCCGATGCCGATCAGTTGCGCGTTGTTGTGTTCGCGGGCCAGCGTGGCTGTCTCCACACTCCAGGCCAAGCGCGCAGCGGGCTCCGGGCACCTTGTTGGCCGCAATCTGTTCGCCGTTGCCCGATCCGCCCACCACGATGCCGAGGCTGCCCGGATCGGCGACCGTGCGCACAGCGGCGGCGATGCAAAAGGCGGGATAATCGTCGTCGGCTTCGTAGCTGAAAGCGCCGCAGTCGACCGGGCTGGTGCCCGACCTTCTCGAGGTGTTCGATGATCTGCTGTTTGAGTTCATAACCGGCGTGGTCGGAGCCCAGGTGTACGCGCACGGTCGTCATCCTGCTCCGCCGGTTTCGGTTAGTCGAATTGGGGCGGCTCGGTGCGGGTGCGCTTGAGCTCCCAGAAGTGCGGATACGAAGCGAAGGTGACCGAGGCGTCCCACAGCTTGCCGGCCTCCTCACCGCGCGGGATCTTCGACAGCACCGGACCGAAGAACGCGACGCCGTTGACGTGCACGGTCGGGGTGCCGACATCCTTGCCGACCGCATCCATTCCGGCGTGGTGGCTCTTGCGCAACGCTTCGTCGTGAGCATCGGTGTGGGCGGCGTCGGCCAGCTCGGCCGGCAACCCGGTGTCGTCAAGCGACTGCTTGATGACGTCTTCGAGGTCTTTGTTGCCCTCGTTGTGGATGCGCGTCCCCATCGCCGTGTACAGCGGCGCCAGCACTTGGGCCCCGTGGTCGTGCTCGGCGGCGATCGCCACCCGCACCGGGCCGAACGCTTTCGCCATCCGCTCGCGGTACTGCTCGGGCAGATCGTCGTTGCCCTCGTTGAGCACCGCCAGGCTCATGACGTGGAAGTTCACCTCGATGTCGCGCACTTTCTCCACTTCCAGGATCCAGCGCGAGGTGATCCAGGCCCACGGACACAGCGGATCGAACCAGAAATCGGCAACGGACTTCTCAGGCATCAAGGATCCTCTCGTCGACGGTGCACAGCCGTCTGGCACAAACCTAGTCACCGTTGCCGATGTTCCCGTCCCGCGGGGATCGGTTAACTGCGGGTCGTCATTGACCAATCTGCACTCACCTGTCGACCGCGGCTTAAGTTAGAGGCGTGGCTCTTCCCAACCTGACCCGTGACCAAGCCGTCGAACGCGCTGCGCTGGTGACCGTCGACAACTACCGCATCGTCCTCGACCTGACCGACGGGCAGGGCCGGCCCGGCGACCGCGCCTTCCGGTCCACCACCACTGTGGAGTTCGACGCGCTGGCCGGTGCGGACACCGTCATCGACCTCGCCGCCGACACCGTCCACAGCGCGACCCTCAACGGGGTGGACCTCGACGTGTCCGGCTACGACGAGTCGACCGGCATCGCGCTCACCGGGCTGGCCGAGCACAACGTCGTCGTCGTCGACGCCGACTGCCGCTACTCCAACACCGGCGAGGGCCTGCACCGGTTCGTCGACCCGGTCGACGGCGGGGTCTACCTGTACTCACAGTTCGAAACCGCCGACGCCAAGCGGATGTTCGCCTGCTTCGACCAACCTGACCTCAAGGCCACCTTCGACGTGTCGGTGACCGCGCCGTCGGACTGGCAAGTGGTCTCCAACGGCGCCACCGCCGGCGTCGACCGTGACGTTCATGGCGTGCACACCTTCGCCACCACCCCGCGGATGAGCACATATCTGGTGGCGTTGATCGCCGGCCCCTACGCGCGCTGGGACGACGTCTACACCGACGATCACGGCGAAATACCGTTGGGGATCTTCTGTCGCGCCACCCTGGCCGACTTCATGGACGCCGAGCGGCTGTTCACCGAGACGAAGCAAGGATTCGGCTTCTACCACAAGCATTTCGGCGTGCCCTATGCGTTCGGCAAATACGACCAGTTGTTCGTCCCGGAGTTCAACGCCGGCGCGATGGAAAATGCGGGCGCCGTGACGTTTTTGGAGGATTACGTTTTTCGCAGCAAGGTGACCCGCGCGTCGTACGAACGGCGAGCCGAGACGGTGCTGCACGAGATGGCGCACATGTGGTTCGGCGACCTGGTCACCATGAAGTGGTGGGATGACCTGTGGCTCAACGAGTCTTTCGCCACCTTCGCCTCGGTGCTGTGTCAGGCCGAGGCGACCGAATACAGCCAGGCGTGGACGACGTTCGCCAACGCCGAGAAGTCGTGGGCCTACCGGCAGGACCAGCTGCCGTCGACGCATCCGGTGGCCGCCGACATCCCCGACCTGGCGGCCGTGGAGGTGAACTTCGACGGCATCACCTACGCCAAGGGCGCCAGCGTGCTCAAACAGCTGGTCGCCTACGTCGGCCTCGAGCACTTCCTGGCCGGGCTGCGCGACTACTTCCGACGCGCACGCTTTCGGCAACGCGACATTCGGTGACCTGCTGACCGCGTTGGAGAAGGCCTCTGGCCGCGACCTGTCCGACTGGGGACAACAGTGGCTCAAGACCACCGGGCTCAACACTCTGCGCGCCGATTTCGACGCCGACGCCGACGGCTCGTTCACCCGGTTCGCGGTGATGCAAAGCGGAGCCGAGCCCGGCGCCGGCGAGACCCGGGTGCACCGGCTGGCCATCGGGATCTACGACGACGACGGCGACGGCAAGCTGGTGCGAAGCCACCGCGAAGAACTCGACGTCAGCGGCCCCAGCACCGAAGTGCCTGCGCTGGTGGGTGTTGCGCGGGGCCAGCTGGTGCTGGTCAACGACGACGACTTCACCTACTGCTCGCTGCGGCTGGACCCGGATTCGCTGGACACCGCCCTGCGTCGCATCGCCGACATCGCCGAGCCGCTGCCGCGGACGTTGGTGTGGTCGGCGGCCTGGGAAATGACCCGGGCGGCGGAGTTGAAGGCCCGCGACTTCGTGGCCCTGGTGTCGCGGGGTGTGATCGCAGAGACCGAGATCGGGGTGGCGCAGCGGCTGCTGCTGCAGGCGCAAACGGCGTTGGGCTCCTACGCCGAGCCGGGCTGGGCGAAGGCCGAAGGGTGGCCCGCTTTCGCCGACCGGCTGCTGGAGCTGGCCCGCGGCGCCGAAGCCGGGTCGGATCATCAGCTGGCGTTCGTCAACGCCTTGTGCACGTCGCTGCTTTCAGAGCACCACACCGAGGTGCTGTCGGCGCTGCTGGACGGCGATCCCGCTGAGCAGGATCTGGCCGGCCTGACCGTCGATACCGATCTGCGGTGGCGGATTGTCACCGCGCTGGCCGCCGCCGGGTTGATCGACGCCGACGGCTTGCCGACGCCGTTCATCGACGCCGAGGTGCAGCGCGACCCGACGCGCGGCCGGGAAGCGGCACGGGGCGCAGGCCGCCGCAGCCCGCCCGCAGCCGGCGGTCAAGGAAAAGGCGTGGACGACGGTCACCGAGGACGACGCGCTGGCCAACATCACCGCGCGGTCGATCATCGGCGGCTTCGTCGAGCCGGGTCAAGGCGAGCTGTTGCAGCCGTTCACTGCGCGCTACTTCACGGCGATACCGGGCGTGTGGCAGCGCCGGTCCAGTGAAGTCGCGCAGACCGTGGTCGTCGGGCTCTACCCGTCCTGGGATATCAGCGACGAGGCGATTGCGGCGGCCGACCGCTTCCTGGAGGACAAGGAGTTGCCGCCGGCGCTGCGGCGGCTGGTGTTGGAGGGCCGCGCCGGGGTGGAGCGGTCGCTGCGGGCACGCCGGTTCGACGTCGACGCCGGCTGACGATGGCTAAAACAGGGCCAGGTCGCGCGCAAACCCGCACGCTCGCGCCGGAGAACTATTGGGGCCTGATGCCGGAACTGAGCGTCCGCACCGCGGCGGACAGTCCGTCGATCAAGTTGCCCTGCTGAAACGCCGGGGTAGCCGCGGCCACGCCGAGCGGAGCGGCAGATTCGGCGCCCCGCCCACGCACTTGTGCGCCGTACACCACTTCGATGGCGTGCTGGTCGGGCGAGACGGCCACCAGCACCGCGTTGTCCGGTGTCGGCACCTTGGCTAAAAGCTGACGGGCCCGGGCGGCGGTGTCGCTGCCCAGGTCGCCGATGTAGATCGCAAACCGGGCACCCGATGCCCGGGTGGCGTAAATCAGGGCGTCGTCGATGCGGGTGAGATCTTTGATTGAGAACGGGTAGTGCACCGACACTTCACCGGGTTCGGTGACGCCGGAAAGTCGTCCGCTGGCCGTGACCACCCATCCGTCCGGCAGGTCGGCAGGGTCGATCGTCGCAATCTCACCACTTGCCACTTGCGCCACCTCCCACGCTGAACTCCGCGCCGTGACCGTGGTGGCCGCCGCCGACATGTTCTTCAGTCGCAGCCCACAGAATCGGGGGATGCGTCCAGGGCTCGGACAAGTTGTACGTCGCCGGATGCGGCCCTTTGTGGCGGTAGATCAGCCCCGCCAACAGGAGAGTCAGCAGAGCCGGAACTCCTATGGACAACAGGTGGATTTCCATCGTGCTCACGACGTCGACGGTATCCCACTGGATGCGGGGCGGCGCGCGAAGGCGGGGGTGCTCAGGCGGCGCCCTCGTCCAGGTAGCGCGCCCAGGCCGGGTCCAGCTCCTTGACGGTCGACAGCAGCCGCCAGTGCTGCCCCTTGGGTGACGACGGCATCAGACGCAACGTCCAGCCCAGTTCAGTCAGCAACCGGTCACCCTTGCGGTGATTGCAGGTCGAGCAGCAGGCCACGCAGTTCTCCCACGAGTGGTCACCGCCCCGGCTGCGTGGCACCACGTGGTCGACCGTGTCGGCTTTTGCTCCGCAGTAGGCGCAGCAGAACCGGTCCCGGTGCATCAACGCGGCCCGCGTCATCGGCACCCGCGCCCGGTAGGGCACCCGGACGAAAGTGCGCAGCCGGATCACCGACGGCACCGCGATCGACCTGCTGGCCGAGTGCACGACGGGTCCGGTGGGATCGTCGTGCACCACGTCGGCCTTGCCGCAGATGAGCATGATGATCGCGCGGCGCACCGGCAGGGCGGTCAGCGGCTCGTAGGTCGAGTTCAACAGCAACACCCGCCGGCGGTTCCAGATCGAGCCGGTGTCGTGGCCGGGGTGCGGGTGCGTGTCGAGGCTGTGCAGACCAGAACCGTGCAGGGAAGAACCGGCAGCGGCCCCAGTCAGGTCTGCCGCGGCACCGGCCATCCGGTGACCGCGGCGTTTGTTGCGCTGCGCCATACGTCCTCCGCCAGACAGTCCACCATGATTCGGCACGAACCGCATCCCAAATCGCGGTCCATCAGCGGGTCGCTCCGGTGAAATTCGGGTGTGGAATCTGTCGAGTCGCGCCGCCCGCAGGTGTGCACGGCAGCGATGGCCCACAATGGAAGGGATGGAACAGCTGCAGCAGACCTTCTACGACGCCGTCGGTGGCGCCGAGACCTTCCACACCATCGTGTCGCGGTTCTACGAGCAGGTCGCCGAGGACGAGATCCTGCGGCCGTTGTACCCCGAGGAAGACCTTTCCGGCGCCGAGGAACGGTTGCGGATGTTCCTCGAGCAGTACTGGGGCGGTCCGCGAACCTATTCAGACCAGCGCGGCCATCCCCGGCTGCGAATGCGTCACATGCCGTTCCGGATCTCACCGATCGAGCGCGACGCCTGGCTGCGGTGCATGCACACCGCCGTCGCCTCGGTCGACTCGCACACCCTGGACGACGAGCACCGCCGCCAGCTCCTGGACTACCTGGAGATGGCGGCGCATTCACTGGTCAACTCCGCCTTCTGATGGGCACGCCTGCGCAGAGTCAGTGGTGGTCCCGCGCCGTTTTCTATCAGATCTATCCGCGTTCCTTCGCCGACACCGACGGTGACGGTGTCGGCGACATCGACGGCGTGCTGGCCCATCTGGACTACCTCGACCTGCTCGGCGTCAACGCGATCTGGCTCAACCCCGTCACCGTATCGCCGATGGCCGACCACGGTTACGACGTGGCCGATCCCCGCGACGTGGACCCGCTGTTCGGCGGGCTCGCCGCGCTCGAGCGGCTGATCGCCGCGGCCCACGAACGCGGCATCAAAATCACCATGGACCTGGTGCCCAACCACACCAGCTCTGCGCATCCGTGGTTTCAGGCCGCGCTGGTCGCTGGGCCCGGCAGCGCCGCGCGGGACCGCTACATCTTTCGCGACGGCCGCGGACAGGGCGGACTGGAGCCGCCGAACAACTGGCAGTCGGTGTTCGGCGGGCCGGCTTGGACCCGGGTGGCCGAACCGGACGGCAACCCCGGCCAGTGGTATCTGCACCTGTTCGACGCCGAGCAACCCGACCTCAACTGGGACAATCCCGAGGTCTTCGACGACTTCGAGAAGACCCTCCGGTTCTGGTTGGAACGCGGCGTCGACGGCTTCCGTATCGACGTCGCGCACGGCATGGCCAAGCCGCCGGGTCTTCCGGACACCGAAGGCACAACCCGGCCGCGGCTGCTCAACGACCGCGATCCCCGGTTCAACCATCCCAATGTGCACGCGATCCACCGCGACATCCGCACGGTGATGGACGACTATCCGCACGCGGTGACCATCGGCGAGGTCTGGGTGTTCGACAACGCTCAGTGGGCCGAGTATCTGCGGCCCGACGAGCTGCATCTGGGGTTCAACTTCCGCCTGGTCCGGGCCAGCTTCGACATCGAGCGCATCCGCGACGCCATCGAGAACTCGCTGGCCGCCGCGGCGATTGCGAACGCCGACCCCACCTGGACGCTGGAAAACCACGACGTCGAACGAAGAGTCACCCAGTACGGCGGGGGCAGCGTCGGGCTGGATCGCGCGCGAGCAATGGCTTTGGTGATGCTCGCCCTGCCGGGCGCGGCATTCCTGTACAACGGGCAGGAATTGGGGCTGCCCAATGTCGAACTGCCCGACGAGGCGCTGCAGGATCCGACGTGGGAGCGCTCCGGGCATACCGACCGCGGTCGCGACGGCTGCCGCATCCCGATGCCGTGGCGCGGTGAGGCGCCGCCGTTCGGGTTTTCCGCGTCGCCCGACACATGGCTGCCGATCCCGCCGGAATGGGCAGCGCTGACTGTGGAGAAGCAGCTCAGCGACACCGAGTCGACGCTGGCCTTATTCCGACAGGCGCTCGAGTTGCGCCGCAGCCGAACCGAATTCGGCGAGGTGGGCGTCGAGTGGCTGCACCGCACCGGAGCACGCACTGATCTTCCGGCGCCGCGACGGCGGACTGGTGTGCGCGTTGAATGCCGGCGATCAGCCGCTTGCACTACCGGCCGGCGAAGTGATCCTGTCCAGTGCACCGCTGACCGATGGTGCGCTGCCACCCAACGCCGCAGCATGGCTTGTGTGACGGGCTCACCAACCGGCTCAGGGACACGACGTTTCGGTGTGGTCGATTCCCGCGGACCCCGACGCGGCGAGCAGTCGCTTGAGTTCTTGGCGCTCAGCGACGGCGAGCTTGGTCAGTATTCGCTCCTCGGCGACCCGCACCGCCGCCTCGGCCCTCTTGAGCAACGCTCGGCCCTTGGTCGTCAGCTCAGCCGGCAGCGCACGCCCGGACGACACCGACGCCGGCCGAGTCACCACCGCGCTGTCCTGCAACCCGCGCAGCACCATGTTCATCGCCTGCGGCGACACGTTGATGTCACGGGCCAACTCTGCACTGGACCGACCGGGTGACGTCGATAAGACTCGTAAGCACACGAATTCAGGCAGACCCAGGCCAAGCGGCCGCAGCTCGGCATTGACTTGCGGTCGCAGGGTCGCCATCACCCGGTACAACAAGTAGCCCAGCGGCTGGTCATCATCCTTCGCCATGTCAACCATATTGACATATGCCAGCAAGGTTGATAGCGCATGCGGGCCTGAGCAGGCGGTCCTCGCGTCCGCGGCGCGGAGTTTGATCGGCCCGGATGCGGGTGGCGTATCGGGTGTTCCTGCTCTATATATGTGGTCCATGGCACCTTATGCGTGGACCGTGATCGGAGCCGGACCTGCCGGAATTGCAGCGGTGGGCAGATTGATTGATCACGGAATAGCGCCGGAAGAAATCGCCTGGATCGACCCCGAATTCGCCGCCGGCGATATCGGAGGCAAGTGGCAAGCGGTGCCGAGCAATACCCACCTCGCTCTTTTCCTGGACTATTTTCACGGGTCTGCCGCTTTCCGATTTTCTGACGCGCCTGCCTTCCCGTTGTCGGACATCGGTATGCAGGAAACGTGCGCGCTGGCCCTGGTCGCCGAACCGTTGAGGTGGATCACCGGTCACCTCGGTGAGCGAGTCGACGTCTACCGAACGACAGCGACGGCGCTGTCGTTGCAGAAAAGGCGGTGGCTGATCGAGGCCGGCGAACGCGAAGTCGCGTCGGAAAACGTGATCCTGGCCGTCGGAGCGGAGCCGAAGCGGCTCGACTACCCGGACCTGCACGAGATTCCCGTCGACGTCGCTCTCGATCCGCAGCGGTTGGCGCGACAACCGCTGGAAGGCGCAACCGTCGCGGTGTTCGGTTCTTCGCATTCGACGATGATCGCGCTGCCACACCTCTTGCGCCAACCGGTGAAAAAGGTGCTGAATTTCTACCGCAGCCCGTTACGGTACGCCGTCGACTTCGACGATTGGATTTTGTTCGACGATGTCGGCCTCAAAGGCAAAGCGGCGCAATGGGCCCGAGAGAATATCGACGGAGTGTGGCCCGATCGGCTGCAAAGATGCCGGGTGTCCGACGTCTGATTTCGGTGAAAAGCTCACAGAATGCGATCACGTCGTCTACACCGTCGGCTTCGAGCGCAGAAGATTGCCGGAAACCAGGCAGTGGGGCGCATTGGACTACAACCCGAACAACGGAATAATCGCGCCCGGGCTTTTCGGATTGGGCATCGCTTTTCCGGAATACGCACCGGACCGCTACGGGTACGGCCAGTACCGGGTGGGGCTGAAGAAGTTCATGGAGTACCTGCACGTCGTGCTGCCACTGTGGTTGCGGTACGGGACGTAGAGCCGGCCCGTGAGTCGACGAGAACTGACGGCTGCGCCTCAGCGCAACACCATCGAATGGCCGCGACGGCGATAAACCGAGCCGAACCGGGCGTCGATCCGCAGCCAGGCCGGCAGGATGCGGACCCGCACGATCTCGTCGGCACCGACGGCCTTCGGTGACTGTGGCAGGAATCCCATTGCGGTGAGGGCGAATACGCAGCGCATCGGCACACCAACGCCGGCATCGGTCCCGGAATCGGCAGACGTCACCCGAACCACCTCCTGATCGAGGAGCGAGACGGGCGGGCCGTGCGCGCTGCCGTGCTCTTTGGCCAGCAGCGCGCCCCGTTGCGCAAGCTCCAGCACGGCTCGGGCCGGTACGTCATCGACATGGGTGAATCCCGCGTCCGGGGGAAGCGCACCTCGCCACGCCGAGTCCATCGGAAATCCGCAGTCGACGTAGCCGGAGCTGTCCGACTGTGGCCAGCCCTCGGGCCAAATCGTCTGCGCCGGCGGATAAGTCGTTGGGCCGTACGGTACCGGCGACTACCCGGCTGGCCAGCACGTCGAAGCCGGTGGCCAACCAGGCCGTCACCGATCCCGCCGGTCGGGCGCGCAGCCGGATCACCGCGGCGTCGTCGAGTCGGGTCGCACGGTCGATGAAGGTGGCGAGGTCTCTGCGGTGCGCCGCGTCAGGTATCCACAGTCCGCGTTCAGTTACCGCAACCACTGCTGTAAATACTCTCGATGAGCCGGCGCGAGGCGCACCAGCCGCTGGTCGTCGATGTGAAATGCGGCCAGTTGGGTTTCGGCGATCACGGCGGGCTTCGACGCAGGGTCGGCGTTGGCCGACCGCACCTCATAGCCCAGGGTGAAGTCGACCGCGCGCAGGCGCTTCACCCAGATGGTCACTTGCAGCGGCGAATCAATAAGCCGCAGTTGGCCTTTGTAGCTGACTCGCACGTCGGCGATCAACAAACCGATGGTGATGATGTCGTCGATGAAGGCGTCTTTGAGAAACGGGACGCGCGCCTCTTCCAGGATGGTCACCATGGTCGCGTGGTTGACGTGCTGGTACATGTCGATGTCGGACCAGCGCACCGGCACCGCTGCGACGAATCCGGCGCTGCCACTGCGCCGCTCCTCCGCATCGCTTCGCTCTGCATCGTCACCGGCGCTTTCTTTACGCCGCTCCTCCGCATCGCTTCGCTCTGCATCGTCACCGGCGCTTTCTTTGCGCCGCTCCTCCGCATCGCTTCGCTCTGCATCGTCACCGGCGGTCACCCCGACGATCCCCGTCCGCTGGTGCGCGTCATCCGACGGATCTGACGCGCAGCGACGGAAAGCGTTGCCAGGTCCTCTTGGCCGCTCTGGTAGATCTCGGTGAGGGTGCGCCGGGCACGCTCGACCCGCGAGGCGCTGGTGTGTTCCCACTCGGCGATTTTCTCTTCGCCGCTTTCCTCCGGCTCTCCGACGGCGAGCACGTCGAAACACAGCGACCGCAGCGAGGCGTAGATGTCATCGCGAATGGCCAACCGCGCCAGCGAATGCCAGCGGTCGTCGCGCGGCAGCTTGGACACGGCGGTCAATAGTCCGTCGGTGCCGAGCCGGTCCATCAACGCGAAGTAGGTGTCGGCGACCTCGGCCGGCTCACGGTCCTCGATGTCGGCGATGTCGATGATGTCGAGCAGGCTGAACCGGTACAACCCGGCGGCGACGTTGTAGGCCAGCTCCTTTCGGCGCGCCTTCGGCAACGAAGTCTGCCGCGTCCTTCTCCACGATGGCTTTGTCGTCGCCGCGCAGCCAATCCGACATCCGCGGCGTGAGCGTTTCGACCTTCCGCGCAAAGCGGTTGACCTCGGCGCCGACGGCCAGCGGCTGCGGGCGGTAGTTGAGCAACCACCGGCCGGCCCGGTCGATCAGCCGACGATTGTCCAGGGTCATCCGGTCGGAAATCGCGACCGGCAACTCGGCGGCCCGGATCTGCCGCCACAGCTGCTCCAGCCCGAAAATGGCGTCGGTGGCGACGTACGTGCGCACCGCGTCCACCGGTCTGACCCCGACGTCTTCGGTGATCCGGTAGGCGTAGGTGATTCCGCCGGTGTCCACCAAGTCGTTGACCAGCATCGTGCTGGTGATCTCCCGGCGCAGTTGGTGCGACCGGATCTCCCGCTCGAAGCGTTTGCGCAGCACGGACGGGAAGTACTGCGGCAACCGGGCCGCGAACACCTCCTGGTCGAGCACGTCGGTGGCCAGCAGCTCGTCCTTCAGCGACAGCTTGACGTGCGCCATCAGAGTTGCCAGCTCCGGCGAGGTGAGACCCATGCCCGCCTCGATTCGACGGGTGATCTCCTTCTCCGACGGCAGCGCCTCGAGTTCGCGGTTCACGCCACGCTCGGCGACGAGGTATCTGATTTGCAAGGCATGCACCGGAAGCAGGCTGGGCGCGTTGGCGCGGCTGGTGCCCATCAGATCGTTCTGGTCGGCGTTGTCAGCCAACACCAGTGCAGCGACCTCGTCGGTCATCGACTCCAGCAGCTCGGTGCGTTCCTCGGGCTTCACCTTGCCCGCGGTGACCATCGAATCGATCAGAATCTTGATGTTGACCTCGTGGTCGGAGCAGTCGACGCCTGCTGAATTGTCCAGCGCGTCGGTGTTGATGCGGCCTCCGCACAAATCGAACTCGACCCGACCCAGCGACGTCACCCCGAGGTTGCCGCCTTCGGCGATCACCTTGGCGCGGACCTGGTTGGCGTTGACCCGCACCGGGTCGTTGGCGCGGTCACCGACTTCGGCGTCGGACTGCGACTCGGCTTTGATGTAGGTGCCGATACCGCCGTTGTAGAGCAAGTCGACCGGAGCCTTGAGGATCGCGCGCACCAGATTGGGCGGTGCCATCTCGTCGACGTCGTCCGCGATGCCGAGCGCCCGACGGACTTCAGCGCTGATCGGGATCGACTTGTGTTCGCGGCTGTACACCCCGCCGCCGGCACTGATCAGCGACTTGTCGTAGTCATCCCAGCTGGACCGCGGCAACCGGAACAACCGTTCGCGTTCCGCCCACGAGTCGGCGGCATCAGGGTCGGGGTCGAGGAAGACGTGCCGGTGATCGAAGGCGGCCACCAGCCGGATGTGTTTGCTGAGCAACATGCCGTTGCCGAACACGTCACCGCTCATGTCTCCGATGCCGACGACGCTGAAGTCCTGACTTTGGGTATCGACGCCGATCTCCCGGAAATGCCGTTTGACGGCTTCCCAGGTGCCCTTGGCGGTGATGCCCATTTCCTTGTGGTCATAGCCGACCGATCCGCCGGAGGCGAACGCGTCGCCCAGCCAGAAGCCGTAGGACTTCGCGACGTCGTTGGCGATGTCGGAGAACGCGGCGGTGCCTTTGTCGGCGGCGACCACCAGGTAAGCGTCGTCGCCGTCGCGTCGCACCACTTCGGGCGGCGCGCTGACTTCACCGGTGTTGTGGTCGACGTTGTCGGTGAGGTCGAGCAAACCCGAAATGAACAGCTTGTAGCACTCGACGGCTTCGGCGCGAAGCGCATCCCGGGCCGCCGCAGTGGAATCCCCGGCGGCCGGCGGTGGTCGCTTCACCACGAAACCGCCTTTGGCGCCCACCGGGACGATCACCGCGTTTTTCACCGCTTGCGCCTTGACGAGGCCGAGGATCTCCGTCCGGAAGTCTTCGCGGCGGTCCGACCAGCGCAGCCCGCCGCGGGCGACATGACCGAACCGCAGATGTACGCCTTCCACCCGCGGCGAGTAGACGAAGACCTCGAATTTGGGTCGCGGTTCGGGCAGCTCGTCGATCAATTGGGCGTCCAGCTTCATTGCCACGGCGTTTCGGCTTCGCGCCGAACACTCGGCGTGTCACGAAGAAGTTGGTGCGCAGCGTGGCCTGGATCAACGACGCGATGGCGCGCAGCACCCGGTCGGTGTCGAGGCTGACCAGCGCATCGATGTCCGCGGTGACGGCTGCCGCGGCCGACTGCGCGTCCGGACCCTTCGACGAGCCGGACGAGCAGGGATCGAACAACGCCTCGAAGAGCGACACCAATGATGCTGCCGTGTGCGGATTTTCGCTGAGCACGGACTCGATGTGGGATTGACTGTAGGGAAATCCGGCTTGCCGCAGATATTTCGCGTAGCTGCGCAAGACGACCACTTGCTGCCAGGTCAGGCCGGCCCGCATCACCAGCTCGTTGAACCGGTCGATTTCGACGCGGCCCTGCCAGATCGCCGTGACCGCTTCGGCGAATCGCTGCGCGGTCGCCGCCCGGCTCGGCAGTCGGAGCGTTGCAGGCTGATGGTGTTGTGCGGCGAGATCTTGAACTGGTAGATCCACACCGTCAGCTTCATCGGGCCGGGTGACGGTGAAGGGCCGCTCTTCGAGCACGAGCACGCCCATCGACTGCAGCATCGGCAGCAACTCACTCAACGAGGCGGTTCGGCCACCCAGATACCAGGTGAGTTGGGCGATTCCATCGGCGTCGTCGTACTCGGTCAACATGAGCTTGACCGAATCGTCAGTCAGCGCCTCGATCACGGTGATGTCGCCGATGGCATCGTCGGGTGTGACGAATTGTTTGTAGGCCTCGGAGAACGCGGCCGCGTAGTGCTCGGCGGTGCTCTGATCGACCGCGCTTTCAGCTGCGGCGCCGACGAGCCGGTCAGCCCAGGTCCGCGCGGCTTCGGTGAGCAGTCCCTTGGATGCGGATGCGATTGGGTCTCGGAGGTGTCGACACCGGAAAGAGCCGATTCGTCACCCAGTCGCACCATGAAATGCATGAGCGCCCAAGGCGACTCGGTGACCCGAGCGGTGAACTCCAGACTCGTTCCGCCGAATTCGCGCACCAGGATGTCCTCGATCTCCAGGCGTACCGCCGTGGTGTAGCGGTCGCGCGGCAGGTACACCAGGCACGACACGAAGTGTTCGAGCGGGTCCGCGCGCACGAACAACAGCGCGCGGCGCCGCGACCCCAGGTCCACGACGGCTTCGGCCATCGCCAGCAGTCGCTCAGAGCTCAGCGCGAACAGCTCTGAGCGGGGAACGGTCTGGATGACGTCGAGCAGCAACTGACCGGGATGGCTCGGGTCGCGGTCGGCCAAGCTCGAGCGCCTCACGGACGCGGCGGGAGATCACCGGGATCTCCAGCACGTCGGCGTTCATGGCGGCGACGGTGAACAGCCCGATGAAGCGGTGTTCGACGACACCGCCCGCCTCTCGCCGTTCTCCCGGACGACGACGATGTAGGGATACGCGCCATAGCGCAGGTAACTGGGCACCGAGGCCTGCACCAGCATCAGCAGCTTGTTGTCGTCGGTCAACTCGCGGCGGGCGTTTTTGCGGCCGTGCAGCACGCCGAGGCTGCTCGACTCGTCAGCCGCGGCGACGCCGGCGTCAACAAGGCAGCGTTGGTAGCCCAGCACCATGAAGTTGCCGTCGGCCAGCCAGCACAGCAGCGCCGCGACGTCCTGCCGGTCGGGGCCGGGAAATCGGCCACCTCGGTTCGCCTGCAGTTCTTCGACCAAGCCGTTGAGCGTGGCGATCATCGCCGCTGAATCGGCGGCCACCCGGCACACGTCGACCAGAACGCCCGGCAGCAGCCGTTCTGCGTCGGCGAGCGCCTCGCGGTCGACCGAGGCCGACAGCTGGATATGGATCCACGTTTCCTCGACGCCGCCGGCGGCGGCGGATTTCGGCTCGACGCGAAGTAGCTCTCCCGCTCGGGTCGCGATGCACGTCGAAGACCGGATTCATGATCACCTCGTAGGCCACTCCGAGGCGGTGCAACAGCACCGTGACCGAATCCATCAGCATCGCGCCGTGATCGGTGACCACCTGCAGTGCGGGGCCGAATCCGGCGGGGTCGTCAGCTCGGTAGACCGCGACTCGGCTTTCACCGTCGGGGCGGTGTTCGGCGAGCCGGTGGTGCGCGGCAAGCAGACCCGGGGTCAACAAGCCGGTGGCGTCGAGGTGGTCGACGTCATCGCCACCCGGCTGAGCGTGCGTGTCGCGTCCGTCGGCGTGCGGACCGCGGTAGGTCTCGGTGTACGCCCTGACGACCCAGTCCGGAACGTCTTCGGCGCCAGGGGAAGCGGTCCATTCGGCCACACCCCGGACAGTTGATCCCGGATCGACCGTCATGCCGACTGCTCCTGACTCAGCACACCTGCCAGCGCTGGTAGGGGGGACCCTAGTCGCGTGTGAGCCTGCGGTGGGTCATCCTGTGCGGGCGGGCTGCGTCTGCGCCCAACCGCTGCACCTTGTTCTCTTCGTAGGCCGCGAAGTTGCCTTCGAACCAGAACCATTTCGCTTCGTTGTCGCCGTCGCCTTCCCACGCCAGGATGTGCGTGCACGTCCGGTCGAGGAACCACCGGTCGTGCGAGATCACCACGGCGCAGCCGGGATAGTTGACCAGCGCGTTCTCCAATGAGCTGAGCGTTTCGACATCGAGGTCGTTGGTCGGCTCATCAAGCAGGATGAGGTTGCCGCCCTGCTTGAGGGTCAGCGCAAGATTGAGCCGGTTGCGTTCCCCGCCGGACAGCACGCCGGCCGGCTTCTGCTGATCAGGGCCTTTGAACCCGAACGCGGAGACGTAGGCCCGCGACGGCATTTCGACCTGACCGACCTGGATGTGGTCGAGCCCGTCGGACACGACCTGCCACACCGTTTTCTTCGGGTCGATGCCGGCGCGGCTCTGGTCGACGTAGCTGAGCTTGACGGTTTCGCCGACCTTGACCGTACCGCTGTCGGCCTGCTCGAGGCCGACGATGGTTTTGAAGAGCGTGGTCTTGCCGACCCCGTTCGGACCTACGACACCGACGATTCCGTTGCGCGGCAAGGTGAACGACAAATCCTTGATCAGGGCGCGACCGTCGAAGCCTTTGTCCATGTGCTCGACTTCGACCACCACTGTGCCCAGTCTGGGCCCGGCCGGAATCTGGATCTCTTCGAAGTCGAGCTTGCGCGTCTTCTCCGCCTCGGCGGCCATCTCCTCATAGCGCTGCAACCGGGCCTTGCTCTTGGCTTGCCGCGCCTTGGCCCCCGAGCGCACCCAGGCCAGCTCCTCGAGCAGCCGCTTTTGCAGCTTGACGTCTTTGCGGCCCTGCACCGCCAGCCGCTCGGCTTTCTTCTCCAGATAGGTGGAGTAGTTGCCTTCGTACGGGTAAGCCCGACCCCGATCGAGCTCCAGGATCCACTGCGCCACGTTGTCGAGGAAGTAGCGATCGTGGGTGACGGCCAGGATCGCACCCGCGTAAGCGGCCAAATGCTGTTCGAGCCACTGCACACTCTCGGCGTCGAGGTGGTTGGTCGGCTCGTCGAGCAGCAGCAGGTCGGGCTTGGACAGCAGCAGCTTGCACAACGCGACCCGGCGGCGCTCACCGCCGGACAGATGCGTCACCGGTTCGTCGGCCGGTGGGCAGCGCAGGGCATCCATCGCCTGCTCGAGCTGGGAGTCCAGATCCCACGCGTCGGCGTGGTCCAAATCTTCCTGCAGCCGGCCCATTTCATCCATCAGCTCGTCGGAGTAGTCGGTGGCCATCAACTCGGCGACTTCGTTGAAGCGGTCCAATTTGACCTTGATCTCGCCCAGACCCTCCTCGACGTTGCCGCGGACGGTCTTCTCCTCATTCAGCGGCGGTTCCTGCTGCAGGATGCCTACGGTGGCGCCGGTGGCCAGGAAGGCGTCACCGTTGTTGGCGTTGTCCAAGCCGGCCATGATCCGCAAGACGCTCGACTTGCCGGCCCCGTTGGGGCCGACGACGCCGATCTTTGCCCCGGGAAGGAAACTCAACGTGACGTCGTCGAGGATCACCTTGTCGCCGTGCGCCTTGCGGACCTTCTTCATCGTGTAGATGAACTCAGCCATGCCTAGGGTGTTGCCTTTCTGCTGTTGTGTTGCTCGCCGACCATCCTAGGCAACACCATCGCGGGCTAAGCCGACAGCGGCAACCCAGTGCCGGTTTCCGGCTCAGCTGCGCTGCCGTTGGAGGGCTGCGCGTCGTCGGCATCGGCGGGTTCGGCGTCGGGGTCCGGTGCCGGGGATGTCGCGGCATCGGTTCCGGCCGGGACGATCTTCTCGGTGCGTGCGATGCACCGGGACAGGTCCGGGCCGACCGAGGTTGCACGCATCTCCAAGGTCGAGCGCCGGTTGCCGTCGCGGTCTTCGTATTCGCTGGTGTGGACGTAACCGACCACGATCACGGGCGAACCCTTCCCCACCGACGCGCCGACGCCGGACACCAGCCGGCCCCAGCAGTTGACGGTGACGAACAACGAGTTACCGGGCTCCCAAGAGCCGGTTGCGCTGCGGCGGCGTGAGTTGCTGGCGACCCGGAACTTCAGCAGCTCCTGGCTGCCGACAGTGCGGCGTTGCGGGTCGTTGACGATGTTGCCGACCACGGTCAGCGGCGTTTCGAACATGTTTTCTTTCCTCTCCTTCGGGGCGGCTGCTTCGTTGTGACGGCCCGGTCAACCCCGGTGACGTCACACCGCCGTACGGAAAGTCATTGAGCCCGACACGGCCGACAACCCGGTCCGAGAACCGGCGCCGCAGCCGGCTGAACCGGTCAGGCTGTGCATCAAGCGGCCACTGTGGATCGCCGGCAGAAAAGTCGCTCAGAGCCGGGCAGAAAGGTGGTGTCCGAGAAACGCCATCGAATGTGACGGTTGAGCCGTCAGTGCGGCTCGAAGCTGCCTCACAACCGCCCGGATGCGTCGCGGCGCGCCAACTCGGCCAGCATCGCGTTGTAAGCGGCCAGGTCGGCGTCGTGGTCGCGCTCGGCTGCCCGGTCGAACCGCCGCGCCGCCCGCCGGTCGCTGCGGGACCACTGAATCAGCAGGGCGATCATCACGATGACCAGCGGCACTTCCCCGGCCGCCCAAGCGATGGCACCGCCGAGCCGTTGATCGCCCAGCAGATCGGTATGCCAACTCAGCTGCAGCGACCGGTAAAAACTGCCGCCCAGCACGTTTCGCATGCTCATCAACACCACCCCGAAGAACGCGTGCAGCGGCAGCGAAGCGAACACCACGCCCACTTTCGTCAACGACGAGATCGGACGCGGCGTGGGATCGACCCCAATCACCACCCAGTAGAACAAGTAGCCGCTGAGCAGGAAGTGCGCATTCATCAGCAGGTGCCCGGCGTGGCTGCCGGCGGCGGCGTCGAAGATGCCGCCCAGGTACAGGCCGTAGAACCCGGTGATGAACAGCACGGTCGCCACGATGGGATGGGTGAGCACCCGCGACACCCTGCTGTGCAGCGCAGCCAGCAGCCATTCCCGCAGCCCCGGCGGCTCGTCGCGGCCTGCGGCCGGCAAAGCACGCAGCGCCAGCGTGACCGGGGCGCCCAGAACCAGCAGGATCGGGGTCAGCATCGACAGCAGCATGTGGGCGGCCATGTGCATGCTGAACATCGCCGGCATGTAGCGGCCGACCCCCGACGACGTGGCGAACAGCAACACCAGGCAGCCGAGTAGCCAGGACACGGTCCGGCCCCGCGGCCAGCTGTCGCCGCGGCGGCGCAGCCGCAGCATCGCCGCCACGTACAGCGCGGCCAAGATGAGCGCCGCCGAACCGAAGATCAGGTCGAAGCGCCAGTCGAACAGCACCCGCGCCACAGTCGGCGGTCCCGCGAAGTCATAGCCGATCTCGACCTGCGGGATCGTGGGCCGCAGGATCGGCGGCGCTGGGGGCGGTGTGCGGCCCAGCGACACCGCGATGCCGAAAGTCAACGCGAAGAGCACCGCCTCGATCACGCTCAGCCGGATCAAAGCGCCAGGCGCGTCAGGGTCTGTTCGTCCTGCGCCGACGGCGTTGCTTCGCTGCCGCCAGCCGACGACGCCGAGCAGACAAAGCGCAGCCGACTTCGCCGTCAGCAGCCGGCCGTAATCGGTGGTCAGTAGCTCGGAAGGCGTGACCCGCACCAGCGCGTTGATCACCCCGCTGACCGCCATCGCCACAAAACACCACACGGCGATGGACGAGAACCGCCGCGTCGCCAAGCCGGCATGCTCGCCGCCGCGCAGCGCGTGAACGAGGACCGCCAGCAGGCCACCGGCCCACAGACTGCCCGCCGCCAGATGGACCAGCAGGCTGTTGGTGGCCAGGTCGTGCGAGCCGCCGGCCGAGGAGTGACCGGTCAACCCCAGCGGGACCAAAGTCATCAGCGACCCGACCAGCAGCAGCGGCGTCCAAGACCAGCGCAACACCAGCTGACTCACCAGCATCACCGCGGCGGCCAGCGCGGCTGTCCACCGCCAGGCGTTCGCGGTGTTCACCAGGCCGGCCAACTGCCACAAGCTGGCCGGATTGAGGTGGTGGACCAGCGGCTGACCGGAAACGTCGGAGATGGTCAGCGGAACCAGCAGCGCCGCACACACCGCCCACACCGCTGACGCGCGCGCGCCCAGCCGAACCGCCCGGTACCCGCCCGCGTCGAGCACGCCGGTGTGCTGCGGAGGCACCAGGAACGTCGCCAACAGGAACGATCCGACGGCTACCACCGCGGCGATCTCACCGGCTGCACGGACGAACGGCAGACCTAGCGTGGTCACCAGGCCCGGATTGGGTAAGTCCGGTGGCGGTCAGCGCATCGGCCAGCGACAACGCCGAAAGCCCCGCAGCGGTCGCACCGGCCAGCGCCGCGACCCCACCGAGCAGCGGCCACAACGCCCACAGCGGCCGTCGGACGGCGGCCACAGCGGTTGTCATCTCTTCAGCGTATGGCGGTGCACGGAAAAGCCCGGCCGGGCAGGCTCAAGCTTCGTCGCCGCCGTGCCCGCGCCGGGCTTGCGCTTCGCGGTCGACGAACTTCTTCCGCGCGATTGCTGCGACGTGGTCGAAAGACTGCAGGATGCCGCGCAGTTCGCGAAGGAAGGCGTTTCGGCGCTCACGCAGGTCGTCGGCGGGCTCGAGCAGGTTCTGGTCGGCAGCGACTTGGCGCGCGGTGGCGAACAGCAGGGTGGACACCGGCTCATTGCTGCTGACCCGGCCCTGCGCGACGAATTGTCGGCCGACGTTCAGCGCCAGCTGCGTCAGCTCCTTGGCGTCGATTTCCGCCGGAGCGTCGCGCAGCACATCGGCGACGATCTCGTAGGACTCGAAGAACACCCGCAGCATCGCGTCCGACATCAACGGTCGCTTGGCGTAGAGGATGGCGTCGACGTCGTCACCGCCGGCCTTGACCCGAGCCTCCCAGTTGTCGTGCCAGGCCATTTCCTCGGTGATGTTGGCGCGGAAAGCATTCGAGTCGGCGAAGTAGAAGTCGAACTTGAGCAGGTCCCGCAATCGCATCGCCTGGCTCCAGAAGGCTTCCAGCCGGTCGCCGTCGGCCTGCCCGGCGTGCGCGAGCGCCAACTCCACGATCGACGTCTCCAAAAAGGCATGGATCACCGAGTTGCGGTAGAACGCCGCGGCGTGCTCGTTTTCCGGGGCGATTCGCCACACCGGTTCGCGACCACCGTCGACCCGGGTGACCGGATGCCCGTTGGACAGCGCGTCCACCGCGGACCGGACCCCTTCGGGCGTGCGTAGCCGCAGCGCACTGGTCGACATCGGATTCTGTTTGCGTTCCAGGTAGTCCAGCGAGTCCTGCAGGGTGTGGTGCAACTGTTGGAGCGTCAGAGCCAGCCCATGGGTGGTCAACAGCAGCGCCGACACCAGTCCGGTCGCGTTCACCGGGGTCGCCTGCAGGATGCGCCACGCTACTTCGAACGACATCTTCTGCAAGGCAAGCCGTTTGGCGGAATTGTCGCTCGACGCCGGACCGTCGGGTTCGCCGAGATAGTCCCGCATCGACACCGCTTCGGGGAAACGCACATAGATCTTGCCGTAGCTACGTTCGCCCTGCGCCTTGATGTACTTGTACAGCCAGCTCACACCCTCCGGCTTCTTCTCAGCGCCACGCGCGTAGGCGGCGTATTCGGCAACCTCGTGCAATTGGTCGAAGCTGATCGAGATCGGTTGCAGGAGGATGTCTTCGCTGCGGCCGTCGAGATAGGCGTCGGCCACATAGCTCATCAGGCCGAGCTTGGGCGGCAGCATTTTTCCGGTTCGCGACCGGGTGCCTTCGATGGACCAGCTCAAACTGAACCGCTTGGCCACCAGGTAGCCGACGTACTCCTTGAGCACATACTTGTACAACGCGTTGTCGCCGATGTTGCGCCGGATGAAGATGACACCGGCGCGGCGCATCACCGGGCCCATCAGCCCGAAAGCCATGTTGAGCCCGCCGAACACGTGCGTTTTGGGCAGTCCGTTCTCTTGCAGTGCGACGGTCAACACGGCGCTGTCCAGATTGGACCGGTGCGACCAGAGCATGACGGCCGGATGCGATTCCAGCGCAGTGCGCATCGCCGCGACCTGATACTCGTCGTAGTCGATCGCCGGGTCGAAGCCGCGGATCAGCAGACGGCCCAGGGCGGCCTGCAGATCGACTGAGATCCGGCTCCAGCCGGTGGCCATCTCGTCGAGAATTTCGCCGGCTTCCTCCAGCGACGCGCCGGGGATCTGCTCCAGACCGGCGCGGAACCGCGCCGATGCCAACATCTCCGGCTTGACCAGCCGCGGCGACTTGTACTGCGGGCCGAGCAGTCGGTAGGCGACACGTTCGACTGCCAGGATCGCCCGCCGGGTGACGAAATGAGCGAAATCCCGCGGGTTTTCCCCGATCGTCGTGTCGCGCCACTGCTGACGCAGCTCGGACACCTTCGCGGGGTCGCCGTACACCACTCGGGCGCGGCGCGGATTGTCGCGCAGAATGCGACGCTGTTCGCGTTCGCGAGGGTGATACGGGTCGCGTCCGGGAAGAAGTCCGGCCAGCTGGCTCAGCGTACTGCCACCGGGCGGCGGCAGCCAGAACACCTGCACCGGCAGGATGGACCGGTTTTCGTCGAGTTCAAGCTGCTCGACCAGCTGCGCCAGCGCCGCCGGCGGCGCCTTGCGCGGCGGCAGCCGCAGCACCTCCATCTTGATGTCCGGATGCTGGGAACGCTGCCGATCCAGCCATTCGCTGAGCAGCTCGTCTTCGACGGACGAAGACGCCGCCGCCAACACCAACGTGTTGTCGGTAGTGGTGAACGTGCCGGTGTCGGCCGGTGTGGTCACGGTCGTCCTTTCGGCCGGGCTTTCCGGGGACGGCGCCCGGCTTTCTTCTGCGCCGCCGCGCGGGTGTAGAGATCGGCCTGGGGCAGTTCGTCTTGCGGCCAGTCGGCAAGGGTGTCGAGGTAGAGCTGCCGCACTTCGGCGATGCGATCCGGCAACGAGTCCACGGTCCAGTCGCTGACCGGGATGGGCGGAAAGACAGCGACGTCCACCGTGCCGGGATTGATGGTGGTGGAATTGCGGGCCGCGATCAATTCGGCGTTCCGGATGACGATCGGGACGACGGGTATTCCTGCCGTCATAGCGATCCGGAACGGCCCCTTCTTGAACGGCCCCACCTCGGTGGTGTCGATCCGCGTGCCCTCCGGCGCAATCATGATCGACAGCCCGTCTTTCGCCCGCTGCTCGACCTGATGCATCGTCTGCACCGCGGCGGCGTGATCGTCGCGGTCGACGAACACCGTGTCGAGCAGCTTGCCGAGGGTGCCCATCAGCGGGTCGCTTTGCAGTTCCTTTTTGCCCACGGCCACCCAGTTGTCCTTGATCAGCGCGGCGGCGATCACCGGGTCGGCCTGGTTGCGGTGGTTGAAGATGAACACCGCGGGCCGTTGGGCGGTCAAGTTCTCTGCGCCGATCACGTTGAGGCGCACACCGCTGGCCGCCAGCAGCAGCTGCGACCAGTTCGAGGTGAAGAAGTTGACGCCGCGGCGCCGGTTTCGGGTCAGCAGGCCGAGGCCGACCGCCAGCGACCCGACCGGGACGATGGAGCCGAAGCCGGCAAGCGAGCGCAGCTGACCGACGACGCCGCCGCCGCCGCGGCTGGTGAACCGCAGGATGGGCCAGCCGCGGCGCCGGGCGACCGCAGCCATCTTGCCCTCCGGATTGGTCGGCCGCGGGTTGCCGACCAGATACATCAACGCGACGTCCTCGTCGCCGTCGGCGTAGAAGTAGCTGTCCTGCAGATCGATGTCGTGCTCGGCGGCGAACTTCTGCACGGCCGCGGCTTTACCCGGACCCCACAGGATCGGCTTGACCACGGCGCCGGTCAGGATGCCGTCCTCGTCGACCTCGAACTGATTGGTCAAGGTGTCCGGAATGCCCAGGAAGCGGGCCACCGGATGGACCTGAATGGTCAGCGCCGACGAGCTGAGCACCACGGTATGGCCGCGGGACAGATGTGCCCGCACCAGTTGACGCATCTCCGGGTAGATCCGGGACTCGATCTTCTGGGAGAACAGCCGCTCGCCGATCTCCTCCAAGTCGCTCAGCGCCCGCCCGCGCAGCGCGGAAGAGGCGGCCAGAATCAGTTCTTCGAATTCGATGCGGCCGAGTTGGTGGTTCAGACCGGCCTGCACCATGGTGATCAGCTCACCGACGCCGATGTCTCGCTGACGCAGCCGTTCCCGGGTGAGGATCACGGCGGTGAACCCGGCGACCAGCGTCCCGTCGAGATCGAAGAACGCACCAATCTGCGGGCCTGCCGGGCTGGCCTGCACCTCCGCGACAGAACCCGGTAGCCGCAGGTCGGGAGGCGGCTTGGGGACGCTCTTGTTTGGAGCGGTCACGACGAGCCTGTCACCGGCGGCGCGGACGTGTCGGACGCTGAGGTTTCTGCCGTGGCGCGCCGCTCCTCCGCATCGCTGCGCTGTGCATCGTCGCCGGTGGAAAACGACGCGGGCACCGAGCGCGGCGCCGGGTCACCGGCGAGGGCCAGGACCTCGTCGAAACCCTCCTGCAGGCAGCGCGCGAACAAGTCTTCGTCTCGGATGGCGGCCCGGTCGTAGCGGGTGGCGATGGTGGCGTACCCGGACCGCGACACCAGCACGACCATCATGGCCACTCCCGGCAGCGGTCCGAGCCCGTAGTGGCGCAGGATCTTCGCCCCTGCGATGAAGGTGTCGCCCTGATACAGCGGGACGTTGCTGGCTTGTACGTCAGAAGAGATGACCGAGCCGGTCATTGTCTCCAACACCGGTGTGGGCAACACACTGAGCAGCGGCGCGACGGAGCCGACCATGTCCATCGCCGGCTCTTCGCGGCGCTGGGTCATCTGCGCGCGGATCTTCTGCATGCGGGCCACCGGGTCGGCCGTCCCGATAGGCGCCGCCAGGTTGACCCCGACGAAGCGGTTACCGCCGGCTGGGTCGCCCTGCGAGCGCAGGTTGACGGGGACGGCCATCGGCAGGCAGCCGATCGGCACCCCGAGCGCTTGGTGATAGCGGCCCAACGCACCGCACAGACCGGCCAGATAGGCGTCGTTGATCGATCCACCCCCGGCTTTGGCGGCCCTGTGCAGGTCGCCCAGCCGAATGTCGAGCGCCTCGGTGCGGGTGGCGAGACTGCGCCGGCGCAGGAGCGGCGACGGTTCGGCGCCCTGGCTCATCACCCGCACACTCGAGCGGGCGTAGCTCAGCGCCCCGGCGACGGCCCCGCCGGGATTGGTGACCGCGCGACCGACCACTGACGCCGCTCCCCACAGCGCGCCCCGGACGCCACCGACAAGAGCGCCCGGCAGGTTGTTGAGGCCCTCGATCATCAAGTCGTTGCCGGACAAGTCCTGCGGAACCGGCTGCGGTGCCGGCGGCTGATCCGGCGGGTCGCGTTCCAGGTCGTAGATCTGGGCGAACATTTCGACGCTGCCCACCCCGTCACTCACCGCGTGGCTCAGATGCAGCAGTGTCGCAGCCCGGCCATCGGCGAGGCCTTCCACCAGCGTGGCCGTCCACAGCGGTCGCGCGATGTCCAGCGGTGACTGCAGCATCACCTCGGCCAGGTCCAGCACCTGGCGCAACGTGCCGGGTTCGGGTACCCGCACCCGTCGCACGTGGAAGTCCAAGTTGAAGTCCGGGTCGACCACCCAGCGCGGTGACGCGGTCGGCAGCGTAGGCACCACCACCTTCTGCCGTAACCGCAGAGCACGTCGCGACGCATTGTCGAAACGGGCGCGGAAGCGTTCGAAGTCCGGGGTGCAGTCGAGAATCTCCAGCCCCATGATTCCTGAGCGGGTGCGCGGGTTGGCTTCACCGCGGTGCAGCAGATAGTCGACTGCTCCCAGCGCGGTCGGCAGTCCCGCGGCGTCGACGGAGTCACTCACCGTCGGCGCTCCTGTCACCGACCAGCGATGACACTCTCACGTAGGCCTCCCGTTCTTGGCGCGTCCAGCCCAGGCGCCGACGACGCGGACCCGGTTCTTCCCGGATGCCCCTGTGCAGCCCAGTGCCCTGACAACGCTAGTCCGGATGGTGAGGCCGCGAAAGGAGATTCTGCGAATCCGCCCCTCGGCACCGACGACAGCGGCTGGTCTCTGAATCACGTTGCAACACAGTATCATCGAACTACCAACTCGCTGCGACAAGCGTATCGCGGTAACCGGCGGGTGCCATGCGGCCACACTGCGCGCCGGGTAACACGCCGACCGCCATTCGATAGACTGACCAGCGCTTGTACGTCGTCGGCCCCCGTAGCTCAGCTGGACAGAGCGCATGACTTCTAATCTTGTGGTCGCAGGTTCGAGTCCTGCCGGGGGCACCTCGACCTGATTAACTTTGCGGAGGTGCCGGTGGCGGAGTCCGATCTTGTGCTGATCAACGTCGACAACCACGTCGCTGTGATCACCGTCAACGATCCGAGTCGGCGCAACGCCGTCACCCCCGCGATGTCCACGCAGCTGCGCGCCGCGGTCGAGCAGGCCGAAACGGACCCGGAGGTGCACGCCGTCGTGGTGACCGGTGCGGGAAAGGCGTTCTGCGCGGGCGCCGACCTGAGCGCCCTGGGTCAAGCGGCCGAAGAGGCGCTACTGCAGCTCTACGACGGCTTCATGGCGGTCGGCCGGTGCACCCTGCCCACCATCGCCGCCGTCAACGGAGCCGCCGTAGGCGCCGGCTTGAACCTGGCGCTGGCCGCCGACGTGCGGATCGCGGGCCCGAAGGCGTCGTTCGACGCCCGCTTTCAGCAGCTGGGACTACACCCGGGCGGAGGCGCCACCTGGATGCTGCACCGGGCCGTCGGACCGCAAGTCGCGCGGGCCGTCCTGTTGTTCGGTAAGCGCTTGGACGCCGAAGCCGCTGTGCGCCACGGGTTGGCGCTGAGCGTGTCCGACGATCCGGTCGCCGCTGCGCTGGAACTGGCCGCCGGACCCGCTGCCGCGCCCCGCGAGATCGTGCTGGCCACCAAGGCGACGATGCGCGCCACGGCCAGCCCGGGAGCGACCGACATCGAGCTGCACGACGGTGCCAAGCGTGCCGAATTGGGTCCGCAGGCCGAGTCGATCAAGTCACCGGAGTTCGCCGCCCGGCTGGCCGCCGCGCGAGGCAGATAGCCGGGCTACGAGCTGAGGTCAGCCGCCAGCGCAACGATCCGCTCGGCGCGCCGCAGCACCGGCGCATCGACCATCGCGCCTTCGAACGCGAAGACGCCGCGTTCGTTGTCGGCGGCGGCCAGCACGCGTCGCGCCCACTGCGCCTGCTCTGTGGTGGGCGCATAGCCGGCGCGGATCACCGGCAGCTGGCTCGGGTGGATAGCGACTTTGGCATCGAAGCCGACCGCGACGGCGTCGTCGACTTCGCGACGCAAGCCGTCGAGATCTGTGATGTCGAGGTACACCGAGTCCAGCGCCAGCCGGCCGTATGCCTTCGCGGCCAGCAGCGACTGCGAGCGTACGTGTCGCGCCACTTCACGGTAGGTGCCGTCCGGGTAGCGGTTGGCGGTGCCGCCGAGCACCGCGAATAGATCCTCGGCGCCCCACATCACCGCGACGGCGTTGTCGGCGCGGACGTTGTCGGCCACGGTGAGGGCACCCAACGGTGATTCGACCAAGATGATCACATCGAGCGGCGCCAGTGCGCTGACCTGTTCGCGCGCTTCGCTTTTGGGCAGCATGACAGTGTCGTATCGCGTGTCGGCCAACGCGCGCAGATCCAGCCGCTGGTCCGCGGTCCCTGACGGGTTGACCCGGACCACAGTGCGCGCCGGGTCGAGCTGGACGTCGACAAGCGCCTCGCGGGCGGCGGGCCGGTCGGCGGCGGCGCAGCCGTCCTCGAGGTCGAGGATCACGATGTCGGCGGCGGCAGCAGCTTTCTCGTAGCGCTCGGGTCGGTCAGCGGGGCAGAACAACCAGGCCGGGCCGGGATTGTTCAGTCCCATCAGGTGCCGGCCCCGCTCGGTCGCATCCGCACCAGCGTTTGGCGGGTGGCGGTCGCGACGACGTCGTCGTGTTGATTGCGTCCGGTATGCGCGAAAGTCAGAACCCCTTCGCCGGGACGGCTTTTCGATTCCCTCTTGTCGGTGATCACGGTTTCGGCGTAGAGCGTGTCACCGTGGAACAGCGGTTTGGGAAAAGCAATGTCGGAGAAGCCGAGGTTGGCCACGATGGTGCCCTGGGTCAGTTGCGCCACGGACAACCCGACGAGGGTGGACAAGGTGAACATCGAGTTGACCAGCCGCTGGTGGAACGGCGCCAGGGCGTCGGCGAACGCGGCGTCGAGGTGCAACGCCTGGGTATTCATCGTCAGCGTGGTGAACAGCACGTTGTCGGCTTCGGTGATGGTCCGGCCCGGGCGGTGCAGATAGCGGGCACCGACCTCGAACTCCTCGAACCACAAGCCACGCTGGACGATCGTCTTCGTCGACTCGGTCACAACCCGACCTCGCGGGCGATCAGCATCAGCTGCACCTCGGTGGTCCCTTCACCGATCTCCAGGATCTTGCTGTCCCGGTAATGGCGGGCCACGGTGAACTCGTTCATGAAGCCGTAGCCGCCGTGAATCTGGGTGGCGTCGCGGGCGTTGTCCATCGCCGCTTCGCTGGCCACCAGCTTGGCGATCGCCGCTTGCTTCTTGAAAGATTTTCCCGCCAGCATCGACGCTGCGGCGTCGTAGTAGGCGGTGCGCGCGGTGTGCGCGCGAGCTTCCATCCTGGCGATGGTGAACTCGATGGCTTGAAAGCGGCCGATCGGCCGGCCGAACGCTTGACGTTCCCGCGCATACTTGACGCTCTCGTCTACGCAGCCCTGCGCTGCGCCGGTAGCCAACGCTGCGATCGCGATCCGGCCTTCGTCGAGAACCCGCAGGAAATTCGCATAGCCGCGGCCGCGATCACCGAGCATGTTCTCCTCGGGCACCCGAACGTCGTCGAAAGTCAGCGGGTGGGTGTCTGAGGCACGCCAACCGACTTTGTCGTAGGCCGGTCCGACGGTGAAGCCGGGGCTGGGCACCGGCACCAGGATCGACGAGATCTCTTTCTTGCCGTCTCGCTCACCGGTGACGGCGGTGACGGTAACCAGCGTCGTCAAGTCGGTGCCCGAGTTGGTGATGAACTGTTTGGAACCGTTGATCACCCAATGCCCGTCGTCGAGGCGCGCAGTGGTAGTGGTGGCGCCGGCGTCGGTGCCGCCGCCCGGTTCGGTCAGCCCGAATGCGCCCAGAGCGCGTCCACTGGTCAACTGCGGCAACCACTGCCGCTTCTGTGCGTCCGTGCCGAACCGGTAGATCGGCATCGCGCCCAACGAGACACCTGCCTCCAGCGTGATCGCCACGCTCTGGTCGACCTTGCCCAACTCTTCCAACGCCAGGCAGAGGGCGAAGTAGTCACCGCCCATGCCGCCCCACTCCTCCGGCAAAGGCAGGCCGAACAGGCCCATGTCAGCCATTCCGGCGACCACTTCATACGGGAAGGAGTGCTCGGCGTCGTGGCGTGCGGCAACGGGCGCGACGACGGTTTGCGCGAAGTCGCGCACGGTCTTGGCCAATTGCTGATACTCGTCGGGAAGCGTTGCGGTGGACAAGAACTCTGTCATCAGGCGTCATCCTCTGCTGCTTTGCTGCTGCTTGATTCTTTGATTCGGGCCAGCCGTTGACCGACCTTCACTTGCTCACCGCCGCCGACAAGCAGCTCGACCACCCCGTCGACGGGTGCTGACAGCGCGTGCTCCATCTTCATCGCCTCCACCGTCACCACGACGGTCCCCGCGTTCACATGGGCGCCGTCTGCGACGCCGACCGACACGACCGTGCCCGGCATCGGGCTGCACAACTCTGCGTCACCGGCGTGGGCGTCCTCGGCACGAACCGCGGCGTCCCGCACCTCGTCGATCACCACGGTCACACCGGCGCCAGCCACCCAGATCCGGTGGTCCTCGATGGCGACGGTGTACCGGCCGCGCACCCCGTCGAGGGTCATGACCAGCCGCCGGCCGTCGAGTGTTGCCTGCAGGCTGCGAGATTCGCCGTCCCCGACCCGCACGGCCGCCGCCTCGGGCGTACCGGTGATGTACACGCCAAGGGTGCGTTCTCCGCTACCAAGCCGAAACACGATCGGCGCGTGGGCGCCCAGCCGCCACCCCGACGGGAACGCCCACAGGTCAGCGCTCGAGACGGGCCACAGCGTCAACCACCGGTAGGCCGCCGCGGCGACGAAATGCAGGTCGGCCGGCTCGGCAGCGACGAAGTCGCCGGCACGGCGGTCCAGCAGCCCGGTGTCCAGTCGCCCGGCGGCCACGTCGGGATCCGCCAGCAGGAAACGCGCGAACTCGACGTTGGTGACGACGCCGAGCACGGCCGTACCCGCCAGGGCCCGATCCAGTGTGCGCAGCGCGGTCGGCCGGTCGGCGCCGTGGGCTATCACTTTGGCCAGCATCGGGTCGTAATCGCTGCTGACCACCATGCCGGGGCAGAGTCCTGAGTCGACCCGCACACCGGGGCCGCTCGGCTCGACGACGTCCAGCACATCGCCGCCGGTGGGCAGAAATCCTCGCGCGGGATCCTCGGCGTACACCCGGGCCTCGATCGCGTGACCTGTCAAGACGATGTCGTCCTGGGCGATCGTCAGCTTCTCCCCCGCAGCGATGCGCACCTGCCAGGCCACCAGGTCGCACCCCGTCACCATCTCGGTCACCGGATGTTCCACCTGCAGCCGGGTGTTCATCTCCATGAAGTAGAACTGGTCGGGCTGGTCGGCGGAGACGATGAACTCCACCGTGCCGGCACCGACATAGTCGACGCTGCGCGCCGTGTCGCAGGCCGCAGCCCCGATGCGGGCGCGGGTCGCGGCGTCCAGCAGCGGCGACGGCGCCTCCTCGATGACCTTCTGGTGGCGACGCTGCAGGCTGCATTCACGCTCCCCCAGATGCACCACGTTGCCGAACGCATCGGCCAGCACCTGCACCTCGATGTGCCTGGGCCGCAGCACGAACCGCTCGAGGAACAAGGTGTCGTCGCCGAACGCGGCAGCCGATTCCCGGCGGGCGGCAGCCAGAGCCGCAGCCAGCTGCGCGGGCCGCTCGACCATGCGCATGCCTTTGCCGCCGCCGCCCGCAGACGGTTTCACCAGCACCGGAAAGCCGATTTCCGCGGCGGCGTCGATCAGTTCAGCGTCGGTCAGCGCGGGCCGCGCCACACCGGGTACCACGGGAACACCGAAGGCCGAGACGGTGGCCTTCGCAGCGATTTTGTCACCCATCGTGCGGATGGCGGCGACCGGTGGGCCGATGAAGGTGACCCCCGCGGATGCCAGGGCGGCGGCGAATTCGGCGTTCTCCGACAAGAATCCGTAGCCCGGATGCACTGCCTGGGCGCCGCTGCGCACCGCGGCGTCGACGACCTTGGCGATGTTGAGGTAACTGTCGCGTGCGGGTGCCGCTCCCAGCCGCACCGCCAGATCGGCTTCGCGGACGTGGCGGGCACCGGTGTCGGCGTCGCTGTAGACGGCCACCGAGCGGATGCCCAGGCTCTTCAGCGTCCGGATCACCCGCACGGCGATCTCACCGCGGTTGGCCACCAGCACGGTGTCGAAGTTCGCTGAGCCCATCGGCCCGCTACATCCGGAAGACGCCATAGGAAACCGGTTCGACCGGCGCCTGGGCCGCTACTGAAAGGGCCAGTCCGACAACGGTTCTGGTGTCGGCCGGGTCGATGACGCCGTCGTCCCACAGCCGCGCTGTCGAGTAGTACGGATTGCCCTGAAGTTCGTACTGCGCGCGGATCGGGGCTTTGAACTCCTCCTGTTCGTCGGCTGACCACGGGTTGCCGGTGTTTTCCAACGCCTCGGCGCGCACTGTGGCCAGCACCGACGCCGCCTGCTCGCCGCCCATCACCGAGATGCGGGCATTGGGCCACATCCACAGGAACCGCGGCGAATACGCGCGCCCGCACATCGAGTAGTTGCCCGCGCCGTAAGAGCCACCGATGACCACGGTCAGCTTGGGCACCCGCGCGCAGGCCACCGCAGTCACCATCTTGGCTCCGTGTTTGGCGATGCCGCCCGCCTCGTAGTCGCGGCCCACCATGAAGCCGCTGATGTTCTGCAGGAACAGCAGCGGCACCAGCCTCTTGTCGCAGAGTTCGATGAAATGCGCTCCCTTGAGCGCTGATTCGGAGAACAACACGCCGTTGTTGGCGACGATGCCGACGGGGTGGCCGTGGATGCGAGCAAAGCCGGTGACCAGCGTGCTGCCGTATTCGGCTTTGAATTCCTGGAAGTCACCCGCATCGACCAAGCGGGTGATGAGGTCGTGCACGTCGTAGGGCGTGCGCGCGTCGACGGGTACCACGTCGTAGAGCTCGGTCTGGTCGGCGATCGGCTGCTGTGCGGGCAACACGTCCCACACCGGCGGCTGACGTGGACCCAGGGTCGCGACGATCCGGCGGATGATGCGCAGCGCGTCACGGTCGTCGTGGGCGAGGTGATCGGTCACCCCGGAGGTCTTGGAGTGCAGATCCCCGCCGCCGAGCTCTTCGGCGCTGACCACCTCGCCGGTCGCGGCTTTGACCAGCGGAGGGCCGCCCAGAAAAATCGTGCCCTGGTGGCGGACGATGACGGCTTCATCGCTCATCGCCGGAACGTATGCGCCGCCGGCCGTGCAGGATCCGAGCACCGCCGCGATCTGCGGGATACCGTCGGCGCTCAGCCTGGCCTGGTTGTAGAAGATCCGTCCGAAGTGCTCACGGTCGGGAAACACCTCGTCCTGGCGGGGCAGGAACGCGCCGCCGGAATCAACGAGGTAGATGCAGGGCAACCGGTTCTGGCCGGCGATCTCCTGCGCCCGCAGGTGCTTTTTGACGGTCACCGGATAGTAGGTGCCGCCTTTGACGGTGGCGTCGTTAGCCACGATCATGCACTCGCGCCCGGACACCCGGCCGATGCCGGTGATGATGCCGGCGGCCGGGCATTCGCCGTCGTACATGCCGTCGGCGGCAAGCGGCGCCAACTCCAGAAACGGGCTGCCCGGGTCGAGCAGACCGTCCACCCGCTCACGCGGCAGCAGTTTGCCTCGTCCCACATGTCGCGTACGGGCACGCTCCGGGCCGCCGCGGCTGGCCGCCGACAGTTTGTCGCGCAACTGCGATACCAGCGCACGATGCGCCTCGCGATGTGTTGCGACAGAGGTCATTGAGTGTCCGCCAGATTCGGTTAATGACGACTAACTCATGGTATGTTAGTCGAGATTAACTCAAGCGTCCAGGAGGCCGTCATGGCAACGACTGCCGCGGCCGCTCGCACCGACAATCCGAATCGTCGCAGCCGTCGCAAATCTGACCGGCGGGTGCAATTGCTGACCGCCGCTGAGCGACTGTTCTCCGAGCGCGGCTTTCCGGCGGTGCGGCTCGAGGACATCGGAGCCGCCGCCGGGGTCAGCGGACCTGCGATCTACCGGCACTTCCCCAACAAGGAAGCGCTACTGGTGGAACTGCTCGTCGGTATCAGCACCCGCCTGCTCGCCGGTGCCCGCAAAGTCCGATCCGACAGCCCCGACCCGGCCGCGGCGCTGGCCGGTCTCGTCGACTTTCACCTCGACTTCGCCTTGGGTGAACCCGACCTCATCCGTATTCAGGACCGCGACCTCGCCCAACTACCGGCTGCCGCGCAGCGCCAGGTCCGGCGCGCCCAGCGGCAGTATGTGGAGGTTTGGGTGGGCGTTCTGCGGGACCTGCATCCGGAGCTGGCCGAGCCCGACGCCCGCCTCAAAGCTCACGCCGTTTTCGGATTGCTGAACTCCACGCCGCACAGCCTCAAGCCGGCGCAGGCCACAAAGTCAGCGCGTCCGCGCACCGTGCTCAAGGCAATGACGGTCGCCGCCCTGCAGGCCGGTAACGGCAGCCGGTAGCCGACTTCAGCCCATCCACACCGGTCGGTTGGGTACCCTGCACATCATGAGGCGGGCATGACTGATCCACGCCGACCACGCCGCAGCAACCCGGCCCGACCGGGGTTGGACGCGACTCAGCCGCATGCCGACGACCAGCACCGCATCGATCCGGCTTACAGCGGTCAACTGCCGCACGGGCCGACGTCTACCCGCCGAACCGGGACCCCAACGCACACGCCCCGACCGATCGGTTGCCGCAGTATTGGGTGCAGAACCCGTCGTCGCAGCAGTGGCAGTACGGCCAGATCCCGCCTGGTGAGCCACCGCTGGACAAGTCGTCGTCGGGGCAGTCCAAACCGCCGCGCTGGTTGTGGATCGCCGCCGGCGCCGCGGTGCTACTGGTTGTCGCGCTCGTCATCGCATTGGTGATCGTCAACGGGTCGGCGAAGCAGGAGACAGCAGTGCCACCGTTGCCCGCGATGCCCGAATCGAAGACGCCACCGTCGACCAGCACGTCGCCCCGGACCGGTGCGCCGCCGTCGGCCACCGCAACCAGCCCGGCTCCCAGCAGTATCCCGCAGACGACCACCGCCGGCCCGGCGGAGACCGTCGACTACTCCGTCACCGGTGATGGCCGGGCGATCAGCATCAGCTACGTCGACGACGACGGCATCATGCAGATCGAGTTCAACGTCGCCCTGCCGTGGAGCAAAGAAGTCAGCTTGCCCAAATCGTCGAACCAGCGGGCCACCGTGACGATCGTGAACATCGGCCACAACGTCACCTGTTCGGTGACCGTCGACGGGGTTCCCGGCCACCAGCGCACCGGGGTGGGTCTGACCGTGTGCGACGCGACGAGCTGACGGCGGACGCTCGCTGCTAGAGCAGGCTCTCCTCGGATTGCGTCGCCTGCCGGCTGTCGAAGCGTCGCGGCACCCGTACGAGCAGCAGCCCCAGCAACCCGGCGCCCAGTACGACGTCGAGCCCGCCCATACCGAACCGGGTGGCGTGGAATGCGTCGACGAACACCGAGAACAGCCAGGGTGCCAGGAAGGACACCGCGCGGCCGGTCATGGTGTACAGACCGAACGCCACTCCTTCCTTGCCTTCCCGCGACATCCGCAGCAGCAAGGTACGAGCCGACGACTGCGCGGGTCCGATGAACAGGCACAGCAGCAGTCCGCAGACCCAGAACGCCCGGGCGCCGGACAGTGTCATCAAGACCAGACCGACCACGATGATCGCCGACAACGCGCCGGCGATCACGGCTTTGGAGCCGATCCGGTCGTCAACCAATCCGCCCAACGCCGCACCGCACGCGGCGATGACACTGGCGGACACCCCGAAGATCAACACCTCGGCCTGCGAGATGCCATAGACGTTGACACCGAGCACCGCACCGAAGGCGAACAACCCCGCCAAGCCGTCCCGAAACACCGCGCTGGCCAGCAGAAAGAACACCAGGTTGCGGTCGCGGCGCCATTCGGCCGTCAGCTCCGACCACAATTTGCGGTAGCCGCCCAACAGGCCGCTGGGCTGATCGCGGCGACCCGCTTCGCCCGGCGTTCCGCCGACCTCGCGATCGCCGCTGGCCTGCGGCTCGTCACTGACCGCGGGCAGGTGACGAGCGGTGAACAGCAGCGGTGCGGCGAACACCGCCAGCCACCCGGCCGCCATGAGCATCGCGGCACGCACGTTCAGACCGTCGTGGGTGCTGAGGTGCAGCCAACCGCGGCTGGCGCCCTTCCCGGAAATGAAGCCCAGGTAGACGATCAGCAGCAGGAGCACACTGCCGGCGTAGCCGGCGGCCCAGCCCAATCCGGAGATCCGGCCTGCGCTCTCGCGGGTTGACAGCCCTCTGAGCATCGTGTTGTAGGGCACGCTGGCCAAATCGCTGCAGGATGCGGTTGCGGCAAGCAGCACCAGACCCGGCAGCAGATACCGCGGATCGTCGCGGATCAAACTCATCAGGCAGGTGAAGGTGACCGCCAGTCCGGTCAGCAGGGTCAAGGCGAGGCGGCGCCGGTGCGGAGCCTCCACCCACACGCCGATCAGCGGCGCCAGTACCGCGATCGTCAACCCGGCCACCGACAGCGCCCGGCCAAGCCAGCTCGCCGGCGAAGTGCCGCCCGGGGAGCCCTCGCCGACGGTGCCGGTGAGGTAGACCGAGAACACGAACGTCACGACGATGGAGATCAGGCCGGTCGCACCGAATTCCCACAATGCCCAGGCCAACACCCGGGAGCGATTAGATACCCGCACACCCCCCGGATAGCCCATTGCGGCAGCGTATATGTCTCATCCACGAGCTGCCGTTCGCGCGGCCCGTTGCGGCGACCTGGCTACGATTGCCGCATGCCGGTTCCCGCTCCCAGCCCCGACGCCCGTGCCGTTGTCACCGGAGCATCGCAGAACATCGGCGAAGCGCTGGCCACCGAACTTGCCGCCCGCGGCCACAATCTGATCGTCACCGCGCGGCGTGGGGATGTCCTCGACACCCTGGCCGGCCGGTTGACCGACCAGCACGGCGTCGTCGTGGAAGTGCGACCGGCCGATCTTGCCGATCCCGGCGACCGGGCCAAGCTGGCCGACGAACTGGCCGGCCGGCACATCTCTATTTTGTGCGCCAACGCCGGGACCGCGACGTTCGGTCCGGTCTCAGCGCTCGATCCCGCCGCCGAACGAGCGCAGGTGCAGCTCAACGTTCTGGGCGTGCACGACCTCGCGCTGGCGGTGCTGCCGGGGATGCTGGAACGACGGGCCGGCGGCATCCTCATCTCGGGCTCAGCGGCCGGTAATTCGCCGATCCCCTACAACGCCACCTATGCCGCCAGCAAAGCCTTCGTCAACACCTTCAGTGAATCGCTGCGCGGTGAGTTGCGCGGTACGGGCGTGCACGTCACGGTGCTCGCGCCCGGGCCGGTGCGCACCGACCTGCCGGATCCGGCGGACGCGTCGCTGGTGGACAAACTGGTGCCGGAATTCTTGTGGATTTCGACCGAGCACACCGCCCGCCTGTCGCTGAATGCTCTGGGGCGCAACAAGATGCGTGTTGTACCGGGGGTGACGTCCAAGGCGATGTCGGTGGCCAGCCAGTACGCACCACGCGCGGTGGTGGCCCCGATCGTGGGCAGCTTCTACAAGAAGCTGGGCGGCTGAGGCGTCAGCGCCGGCGTTTGCCGTTGCCGTCGATATTGCGGCTGAGCACTTGCATGACCAGCGTGACCAGTTTGTTGAATAGACTGCGGCCTTCCCGCGTCTTCATGTACTCCCTGAACCAGCCACGCTTCTTCTCCGGCGCACGCTTTGCCGCCTTGGGCTTGGCGGGCGGGTGATCAGCCGGCGCGGCTTGCGCTGCTTTGTCGTTCAGGATCTCGTAAGCCGACCGAGAGTCGACGCTCTCGCCGTACTTGGCCTGCAGCGGGCTGGCTTTGGCCGCGCTGCCTATCGCGTCGTTGCCGATGGCGGCCATCAGCGATCGCGGTGAGCGCAGCCGGGTCCAGGCGACCGGCGTGGGGGCGCCGCGTTCCGACAGCACGGTGACCACGGCTTCACCGATGCCCAGCGATGTCAGCGCCGAAGAGAGTTCGTACACATCGGTTTTCGGGTAGGTGCGGACGGTTTTCGTCAACGCCTTCTGGTCGTCCGGGGTGAACGCACGCAAGGCGTGCTGAATGCGCGCACCCAACTGCGACAGCACGTTGTTGGGCACGTCAGTGGGTAGTTGGGTGCAAAAGAACACCCCGACTCCGCGGGAGCGGATCAGCTTGACGGTCTGCTCCACCTGCTCCAGGAACGCTTTGGACGCATCGGTGAACAGCAGGTGCGCCTCGTCGAAGACGAAGACCAGCTTGGGTTTGTCCACGTCGCCGATCTCGGGCAGGGACTTGAACAGGTCGGAGAGCACCCACATCAAGAAGGTGGAGAACAGCACCGGCCGCGCCGCCTGGTCGCCGAGTTCCAGCAGTGAGATGACGCCGCGGCCGTCCTCATTGACGCGCAGCAGATCTCGTGGTGCGAAGTCCGGCTCGCCGAAGAAGGTGTTCCCGCCTTCGGCTTCCAGATTGACCAGCGCTCGCAGGATGACACCTGCCGTCGCCGCGGAAACACCGCCCAGCGCTTTGAGTTCGGCCTTGCCCTCGTCGCTGGTGAGGTGCCCGATCACTGCCCGCAGGTCCTTCAGGTCCAGCAGCGGCAAATGTTGCTGCTCGGCCCAGTGGAAGATCAGCCCCAGCGTGGACTCCTGGGTGGTGTTGAGGCTCAACACCTTCGACAGCAGGATGGAACCGAAACCGGCGATGGTCGCCCGGATCGGCACGCCGATACCGCCGTCACCCAGTGCGAAGAATTCGACCGGGAAACTTGTGGCCTCCCACTGGTCACCGGTTTCCCTGGCGCGGGCGGTGATCTTGTCGTTGCTCTCGCCGGGTCGCCCCAAGCCGGACAAGTCGCCTTTGACATCGGCCATCAGCACCGGCACGCCCGCCGCCGAGAGTTGTTCGGCGAGCAGTTGCAGCGTCTTCGTCTTACCCGTGCCGGTTGCGCCGGCCACCAGCCCGTGCCGGTTCACCGTCGCCAGCGGGATGCGGATCTGCGCGGCGGGGTCCGTCACCCCGTCGATGACTACCGTCCCCAACTGCAGAGCCTGACCTTCGACGGCGTATCCGGCCGCGATCTGCTGAGCGGGAGTTGCTGCCGGGTCTGTGCTCGGTGTCGATTCAGCGCTCATGGGGCCGCGTGCCTTTCTCCGGTGGTTCGGCGACTGGGGCAGGCACAGCTTGACACTACTGGCAGGCGCGGGCGGTCGGGTCGGGTGCGGCTACTCGCAGGTGGCTTACTCTGAGCGCTGTGCGCGACGAACTGGTGTGGATCGACTGCGAGATGACCGGGCTGAACCTGGAGTCAGACAAGCTGATCGAAATCGCCGCCCTGGTCACCGACGCCGACTTGAACATCCTCGGCGACGGGGTGGACGTCGTGATCCATGCCGACGATGCCGCGTTGTCGTCGATGGTCGACGTAGTGGTCGACATGCACACCCGCTCCGGGCTGGTCGAGGAGGTCAAGGCGTCGACGGTGGACCTGGCGACCGCTGAGACGGTGGTGCTGGACTACATCCGCGACCACGTCAAGCAAGCCAGGACCGCGCCGCTGGCCGGCAACTCGATCGCCACCGACCGCGGCTTCATCGCCCGCGACATGCCGGCCCTCGATTCCTACCTGCACTACCGGATGATCGACGTCAGCTCCATCAAGGAGCTGTGCCGGCGCTGGTATCCGCGCATCTACTTCGGCCAACCGCCCAAAGGGCTGGCGCACCGCGCGCTTGCCGACATCCGCGAGTCGATCCGCGAACTGCAGTACTACCGGCGAACCGTGTTCGTCCCCGCGCCGGGACCTGCGACCAGCGAGATCGCCGCGATCGCCGCGGAACTTGGCGCGCAGCCGGAAATCGATTCGGCTGCCGAGCGCCCAAGCGGCTAGTATCGACACGCCGCTGTCGCCCCACCGGGTCGGCTGGCGGCGATGGTGGGTGTAGTTCAGTTGGTAGAGCGTCAGGTTGTGATCCTGAATGTCGCGGGTTCGAGTCCCGTCACTCACCCCTAGGTCAGAAATTTGGGCCGTCGCTGTCTGTTGGACGGCCCGGAGGGCTGATGTCGATCGCGATCCGTGAAGTTCGTGCGCAGGAATACCGCCTGGTCGCCCAGCTGCACTATCGGGCCTGGCGGCAGTCCTACACCGGCATCATCGCCTCGGTGCTGCTCGATCTGTTCGACGATCCGCTGCACTGGGCCGACAACGTGTATCCGGAAAAGCTCAGCCGATCCGGCTGGACGATGCGGCTAGCCGAATGCGGCGACACCCTCCTGGGCGTGAGCATCTTCGGACCCCAGGTCGAACGTCCCGGCGCGCTGGAGATCGACGCTCTCTACGTCGCACCGGAACGTCAGGGGCAGCGGGTGGGCAGCTATCTGCTGGCTGACGCACTCACCGCGCACCCCGCAGGCGATGTCGTGCTGTGGTGCGCTGAGCGGAACCACCGGGCGCGCCGCTTCTATGAAGCCAAGGGCTTCCAGCTCGATGGCCGCTCTCTGGCCTGGCGACCCATCCCCAACGTCGATGTGCCGCAGCTGGGTTACAGCCTCGAGCGTTGATCAGCTAACAGGTATCACCGGCCACGCAGCCGACCGGACTGACGTGCGCGCTGTGGGCGCCACCGGAGACAGTCGCCGATCTCGGCGCTGTCGGCGAATCGTGTGGGTGAACGACGTCGCCGCCGAATCCCGCGCTCAAAGCAAAGATCGTCACTCCACCGGTGACGGCAACTGCCGTCTTCATATTCAGATACATCGTCTCCCCTATCTTTTCGGTACGTTCTCACGCAGCTGCGCCGCGCGCCTCGAGGGACGCCGGCAGATGCGTCTTGCGGTCGACAGCCCGAATGTCAGACGAAACGCCGCTCCGAACGTCCAGCTCTGGGGTGCGGTAAGCCTAACGGCGTTGCCGGCCGAGCGCAGTGCGAGAGAAGAATGCCGAGCTGCGAGCGTCAAGCGTTGGCGTTGCCGGCGTGCCACTGCTCCCAGGGGATGTTCCAGTCACCGAGTCCTTCGGTTCCCGACAGCGTCGGGCCGACCGTGTTGCTGATCTGAACCACGTCACCTCGTTTGATGTGGTCGTAGAACCACATCGCATTGCTGGTGTTGACGTTGATGCAGCCGTGGCTGGTATTGGTGTGGCCCTGTGCGCCGACCGACCAGGGTGCGGCGTGCACGAACACGCCGCTGTAGGAGATTTGCGTCGCCCAGTCGACGTCGGTGCGGTAGCCGTTGGGCGAGTTGACCGGCACGCCGTAGGTCGACGAGTCCATGATGATGTGCTTGTACCGTTCGCCGACGATGTAAGTGCCGTTGGCGGTCGGGGTGCTGTCCTTGCCCATCGAGACCGGCATCGTCTTCACCGCATCGCCGTTGACGTGCACGGTCAACGTCTTGGTGCTGTCGTCGACGGTCACGATGACCTCGTCACCAATAGTGAAGTGGCTGTTGACGTTGTCTTCACCGAACAGCCCGTCGCCCAACTTCACACCGTAGGTGTTGACCGCGACGTTGACCGCCGTCCCGGATTTCCAGAACTCTTTGGGCCGCCAACGCACTTCGCGGTTGTTCAGCCAGTAGAACGCGCCCTCGACGGGCGGATCCGCCTTGATCACGATCGCTTTTTCAGCGGCAGCACGGTCGGCGATGTCCTCGTCGAACCGGATGGCGACCGGCTCTCCGACACCGACCACTTCGCCGTCGAGGGGCAAAACGTAGGGCATGGTGAGGTCTTGCGGCGACTGCGTCTCGAAGATCATCTGCCGGCTGGCCACACCGCCGAGGCCGCGTGCTTTGGCGGTCAGCGTGTAGCGCCGGTTGAATCCGAGCGGCTCGGTGGACGACCACCTCACACCGTCGGGGCTCAGTTGACCGTTGACCGACTTGCCGTTCTCGTTGACCAGCGTCACCCCTGCCAGCACACCGTCCTCGGCGCTCACCGTCACCGGGGTGCCTACCGAGACGCCGACGGCGCCGTCCGTCACCGAGGCGGTGAGCTTGGGAACAAGCAGATCGCCGTACGGGCTGGCCTTGTCGAAGATCACCTTCTCCGGCGTCCCGGAGCCGTTGCTGCTGCAGGCGCCAGCACCCAAGACGACCGCCGGAACGATCAGTGCGGCCCACCATCGACGCCACCGCGCACGCGCCACTGACACTGCACTGCTCCCCGTCCGATCCGACAAACTTGTAAACTCGCCAGTAGTTTAAAGCCACGCGCCGACACCACCGTGACGCTGCTGCGGATGTCTGCACGGATTAGCTCCGGCGCTGCAGCGCCTGTTATTGTCGCTGGCTGAAGACTGAACATACCCAAGCGCCGTTAGCTCAGTTGGTAGAGCAGCTGACTCTTAATCAGCGGGTCCGGGGTTCGAAACCCTGACGGCGCACTCACCGTCTGTATGACGTGGGGCGATGCTTGCATTCCTACTTCGAGTGATGCCGACAGCGTATTCGGCTGATGCTTGACAGTTACTTCGGTGGATCCTTGACACTCCCTAGCTGAGGGAGTTGAGCGTGGCTGAGTAGAGGCATCGAGCATTTGCTGACCCAGCCGCAAGCCCCACCACCACCGGCAAATCGAGCGGTTTCACCGCAGCATGCGCGCGAAATCCCTGAGCGCAACAAAGCCATTGACGAATCTCAAAAAAGCCCAGCAGGCGTTAGACGAAAGGGTCGAGTACTGCAACACCGCCCGTCCGCATCAGTCGTTGCAGATCGACACCCCCGCCTATCGGTTCGGTGCGCCCCCGCGCTTCCCCTGATGTTGGGTTCATGCTCGGCAGTGACTCACCATTCGGTATGCACAACATGCCCGGTTGAAGGAAGTACTCACCGGCTCGCATTGCGAGGCGTGTGCCACCCGGGGCCGACAGCATCAAGAATTCCGCTGCCGCCCCGCCGAATGCTGCTGCGATAACTAATTTCTCTTTTTTGGTTTCCTGTCTCATATAGTCAGCTGCATTTTCTAGTTGCACTGATAGTTGGCGATCCAGCCCCCAACCTCATTCAGGGCGTTTTGCTCGGCTACGGCCAGGTTGTCTCCATAGCCACTGCCGCGTACGAAGCCGTTCTCGGCGACGGCTCCGCAGCCGGTGAAGGTGACCAGGACCTGGCAGTCGGAGTAGCCGCAAGCGTTGAGCGCGACTTGCTGCGCTACGCCTGCGGTCGCCTCGTTATGGGAGCGCCCCCACATGCCGGTTACCGTGTAGGCGAAAGCTCCGTAGCTAGTGGCGTTCGCTATGGGGGCCTCGGCTATAGGCGCTGCCGCCAGCGCCAAGAGGGCTACTGTGATAACTGATTTTTTCATTTCGTTCTCCTTATGGGATAAAGAAGCCGTTGTAGGTGGGCTGACTAGTAGTGACGGGGTTCTTGTCGAGCCCGTACTCACAGCCCTGGATGTAATAGGGTTTGTCCTTAGTTCGGCGTCGGTTACCGAATAGACGTAGAAGGCGTCCTCGCAGGCACCAGCGGGGCTTGCCCCGGCCTGGATCTGGTCCGGACCAATTCATGGCTAGCGATCTCGAAGACCTGTTGGCAGGAGTAAGGCGAGGCACTACTTCCCCACCCGCTCCGCTACATCACACCAAAGTGATAGCCACGAGCAGGCGCCGCCGAGCAGTTATGCTGTTGCCGAGTGTTTTTCGACTGGAATGATTGCCAATTTTGGCTTCGATTCTCGCCCGATCAGGTGCCAAAGCAATTCGTGTGGCGTATGAATAACGGGGCGTTAGGGGCATAATAGTACGCCACTTCGGTGGTAATCGGGTAACGATTCCACGCACAATCTGCGCTCAACCTAAGGTTGAGGTGAGGTGGCCTAGCTCAAGCTGGTGTCTTGATGTCGACGGCTCCAATCCGCTTGGCAGTGACTTCGGTGGATCCTTGACGCTGCCTGGGTCAGGAGTTGAGCTCCTGGGCAGTGAGATACGGCCGCATGAGCGCTTTCGCTACTCTAGGTATATCAACAAAGTTGACCCGAAGGACGAAGTGACCGATATCTCTGCCGATTTCAACCAGACGCGCCGGGTGCAGGTTCTGCATCGCGCCCTACGCAAAGTGCAGGACGGCATCGCACCCTTCATCGACTTCTCGCGGCCGTACGTCAACGGTCTGCACAAGCTGCCCGACGACGGCCGCTTCCTGCTGGTGGGCAACCACACCACCGCCGGCAATGAAGTCGTGCTCATCCCGCATTTCGTTCGTCGAGCCGTTGGGACATGGGTACGGCCGCTGGCCGACCGCCGCTTCGGCGAGCGGCCGGGATTCGGCCGTGACCTGATGACCGCCTACGGCGGTGTGGTCGGCGCACCGGAGACCGCCCGGGAATTGATGCGGCGCAACGAGACCATCCTGGTGTTTCCGGGCGGGGCGCGCGAGATATCGAAATTCAAAGGCGAGGAATACCGGCTCAACTGGTCCGGCCGATCCGGGTTCGCCCGCATCGCCGTGGACAACTCCTATCCGATCGTTCCGGTCGGCTTGATCGGTGGCGACGACGTTTACAAGAGCATGGTCACGCGCGACAGTCTGCTGGGGCGGCTCAGCCAGGCCGTCAGCGAAAGGCTGTCGGGCCGTTCGGACCTGGCGATGCCGGTGATGCGGGGCATCGGACCAACATTCATTCCCCGCCCGCAACGCATGTATTTGCAATTCGGGGATCCGATCGACACCGCGAAACCAGACGGCGTGACAACCGCCGAGTGGGTGGCGCAAGTTCGGGACAGCACGCAGCAATCGCTCGAGACTAGTTTGGCGGGGCTGCTGAAAGTTCGGTCAGGTGACCCGTTCCGCGAGCTCAATCCATTGGCTTGGACCAGCGCGGCCACCATCCCCGCCGCCGCCGGCGCGCGGCCCTGAACCGAAAGACCGGCGTCACGCATCGGCTAACGCTCTGCGCTGGCCCACCGACCGCCGACCGCAGTTGCCGTCATTTACCGGCCAGGATGCGGTATTGCGCCGAAGTCTGTTGCTTGACGTCCGTTTCGTTGTCCGAGTAAGCGACGAACGCGTAGCGGTCCGCCTTCGCGACGCATTTGAAGTGCCACCTGAACTGCCGCAGAGTCGGCGAATCCGTGCTGGGCGACCAGTTGGCCGTTCGCTCGAAGCACGAGGCACCGGGCAAGCCGGCGACGACGGAGGCGGGCCGCACGTCCGGCAGGTTAGCCGTGTCATCCGTGAACTGCTTCACCAAGCGTGCCGCTCCGTCCGGCTGATGGGTCTCGTACACTTTCGCCAGCATCTGGGACACCGCCTCGACGCCTGCGGCTTGGAACAAGGTGTCTGATTCAACCGGGTCATCTTCGAAGTGCAGCGCCGCTGCCGGCTGCCAGACTCCGACGCTGCGCGGCGCGCGGCTATCGGTTGCCCACAGTGTCAATGCCCGCAGGTGGCCAGTCGGATCTGTCGGCAAGCCCGCAAACTCAGCCGGGTCTGTCGGGGTGAACCCATCGATTTTGGCGGGTTGCAGGTTGAGCATCGCCGCAACCATGTTCTGGCCCCACCCCTCGACTGTCGGGTCCGACGAGCTGGGCGGGACCGCCGTGCGCTGATAAAGGAGGTAGGAACCGTGGGCCAGAAAGCTGCGCACCTCCACCCAGCCGTCGACGAGCGTGTCAGTCCACGCGGTCGCATCCGGGTGGGCGAAGATGGGAAGCGGCTTGCCCGAGTCGCCGAGACCTGCTGCCGCACCTGCCATGTCGCCGGCCGCGGCGGCCGCGGCGGCTGGGTCGGCAAATCGCAGCACCACATTGGTCAGCTCCGGCTCGGAGAAGGTTCGCCCGGACCGGCGTGCGCTGGCAAAGCCTGCCAGCGAATGGTGCTCCTTGGCGATGTCAGCCAGCGGTCGATCCAGGACTTGGTCGGTGTCCAGAACTTCGTCGTTGACGACCGTGGTGGGCAGCGGGATGAAATGGCGCAGCGAGGCGTTGGCTTGCCACGGCCCGAGGACGTACTCGGCCATCCGGCGGCCCTCGTAGGCGGCTCCGTTGGCCATGCTGCCGGCGGGGCCGAACGGGTGATTAGGTTTGACGGGATAGCTGCCCGTGTCGAGCAGCGCCACAATCGCACCGTCGGAATTTCCTGGCACGGGCGCTTTCAACGGGACCCCGGCGGTCGTGGCCGCGCACCCGACCAGCAGCCAGGCGCACACGGTCGCCACGGCAGTCGATCCCCACAGCCGATTGCGCATCAATGCCCTGGGGCGGTCAGCGGTTGCGCGCCCGCAACACCACCACGGCGACGACCAGGACGCCGGCGCCGGCGAACGTCACCGTCACCGCGGGTTTCTTGATGAACTCGATGAGCCGGACCTTGACGTCGTCGGCGAGCCGGCGGGGATTGGCGCGCGCCGCAAGGTTGTCGACGGTGGTCGCCAATTTGTCGCGGGCGACGTCGATGTCCTGCTTGATGGCTTCGGGATCCCGGTCCGCCACGTTTCTGTCCTCCAACTCCGCCTGCAGTCCGCCTTCTGGCCTCATGCACCTGACGCACTACCCTAGATCAGCTGGCGATAACCCTGATCCGCTGGTGAAGAGAAAGGGACGTTCGTTGACCGACACCGCACATCTGTCGCCCGGCGACAAAGCGCCCGCCTTCAGCCTGCCCGACGCCGACGGCAACACCGTGTCGCTGGCCGACTACCAGGGCCGCCGCGTCGTCGTCTACTTCTACCCCGCCGCCTCGACGCCCGGCTGCACCAAACAGGCCTGCGACTTCCGCGACAGCCTGCAGGAACTCGACGGCGCGGGCATCGACGTCGTCGGCATCTCTCCGGACAAGCCGGCGAAGCTGGCCAAATTCCGCGACGCCGAGAAGCTGTCTTTCCCGCTGCTGTCCGATCCTGAGCGCAAAGTCCTGACAGCCTACGGCGCGTACGGCGAGAAGAAGATGTACGGCAAGACCGTGCAGGGTGTCATCCGCTCGACGTTCGTCGTCGACGAGAAGGGCAAGATCGCCGTCGCGCAGTACAACGTCAAGGCCACTGGTCACGTCGCTAAACTGCGGCGTGAGCTGGCGGTCTAGCCGTTAGCGCCGACTGTGCGGGTTGGGGGGCGATTCGGCTCTGTTGTCGGCAACAACCTACGCAGTCGACGCGGCCAGGTTGGCCAGCAGCAGCGCTTCGGCGGTAGCGGCGCGTTCCAGCACACCCAGATCCAGGCTTTCGTTGATGCTGTGCGCCTGCGATCGCGGGTCCTCGACGCCGGTGACCAGAATTTTTGCCTGCGGGAAAGCGGTGGCGAACTCCGCGATGAACGGGATGGACCCGCCCATCCCCATGTCGATCGGATCGGCTCCCCACGCCTGCCGGAACGCCGTCCGCGCGGCCTCGTACACCGGTCCGCTGGCGTCGATCGCATAGGGCTGCCCGACATCACCGGGCGTCACCGTGACGTGCGCGCCCCAGGGCGCGTGCTGCTCGAGGTGAGCTATCAGCGCCGCCATGTGGGTGCCGGCGTCACCACCGGGCGCGATGCGCATGCTGACTTTCGCGCGGGCCCGCGGGATCAACGTGTTCGACGACGCCGCAATCGAAGTGGTGTCGATACCGATGACGGTGATCGCCGGCTTGGCCCACAGCCGCTGCGGCACCGAACCGCTGCCGATCTCGCGCACCCCGTCGAGCAGACCGGACTCCGCGCGTACCCGCTCAGCCGGGAAGTCGGCGTCAGCAGCCGTGCTTTCGTGTAGACCGGCCACCGCGACGTTGCCGTCGTCGTCGTGCAGGCTGGCCAGCAGCCGCACCAGCACGCTCAGCGCGTCCGGCACCACCCCGCCCCACAGCCCGGAATGCAGCCCGTGGTCGAGGGTGGCGACCTCGACCACGCAGTCGACCAGGCCGCGCAGCGACACCGTCAGCGCCGGCGTGTCGACGCTCCAGTTGTCCGAGTCGGCGATCACGATCACATCAGCGGCCAGCAGTTCGCGGTGCGCGGCCAGCAGGGCCCCCAGCGACGGCGACCCGGACTCCTCCTCACCTTCGACGAACACCGTCACGCCCACCGGAGGCTGACCGCCGTGCGCCCGGAACGCCGCCAGATGCGTGGCGATGCCCGCCTTGTCGTCGGCGCTGCCTCGTCCGTAGAGTCGGCCGTCGCGTTCGGTCGGCTCGAACGGCGGTGACGCCCACTGCGTGCGGTCACCTTCGGGCTGTACGTCGTGATGGGCGTAGAGCAGGACGGTGGGCGCACCCGGCGGTGCCGGATGCCGCGCGATCACTGCCGGGGCACCGCCCTCGCTGACGACCTGCACATCGTCGAAACCGGCTTCGGTCAACAGATCTACCACCAGCTGCGCGCTACGGTGCACTTCGGTGCGGCGCCCCGGATCGGCCCACACCGACTCGATGCGCACCAGATTCTCCAAGTCGCGGCGCACCGCGGGCAGCACCTCGCGGACCCGCTCGACCAGCTGATTCATGAAATCGAGGCTAGCCGGTCACGGTTAAGCTGAGCCGGTGGTGGTGACGAAGGGTCCTGACCCGACGGCACCGCTGTGGCGCGCGGCGCAGGTGTTCCGACTGCTCAGTTGCGGTTACGCGCTGGGTTTTCAGATCGCGGTGAACCCGAACCTGAAGCATCCTGCGGTGACGTGGCTGCTGTTCGCGGTGCTCGTGGTGTGGAGCGCGGCGTGCGCGGTCGGCTATCTGCGGGGTTTCGGTCGGCGGCGGGCGTGGGTGGTCACCGAGCTCGGCATCACCGTCGTCTTGATGCTTTCCACCGATCTGGTTGCCTCGCGACGGTGGGCGCTGGACAACCAGTCCTGGCCGACGACGTTGTGGGCCAGCAACGCGACCATATCGTCGGCGATCCACTTCGGACCGGCCGGCGGAATGCTCACCGGTGCACTGCTGATGATCACCAGCGCCGCGATCAAGGGATACGTGAATCTGGATCTCGGCCACAACGCCACCGTGATCGTGGAGCTGGCGGTCGGGCTGGCAGTGGGCATGGCCGCCCAGACCGCCCGGCGCGCGCACGACGAGCTGCGGCAAGCGGCCCGTTTGTCGGCTGCGCTGACCGAGCGGGAGCGGTTGTCCCGGCAAGTCCACGACGGCGTCATCCAGGTCTTGGCGCTGGTCGCAAAACGTGGCCACGAGATCGGTGGCGCCACAGCAGATCTGGCGAAGCTGGCCAGTGAGCAGGAGCGCGCGCTGAGACGGTTGGTGACCTCGGTCGATGTCGAGGACGGCGCCGACGCAGCGACGGTCGACCTGCGCGCGTTGTTGAGCCGTCGCGAAGGCGAAGGTGTGTCGATCAGCCTGCCGGCGACCCCGGTCCTGCTGCAGCGGCAGCTGGCCGTCGAGCTGGACGCCGCGGTGGGCAATGCGCTCGACAACGTGCGGGCGCACGCCGGCGCGGGCGCCCGCGCCTACCTGCTCCTGGAGGATCTGGACGATGTGGTGGCGGTCAGTGTCCGCGATGACGGCGTCGGCATCACGGTGGGCCGGCTGGCTGAAGCGGCCGGCCAGGGCCACATGGGCATATCGAAATCGATTGTGGGACGCCTGGAATCGCTCGGCGGAAGCGCGCAGCTGCGCACCGACGTGGGAGCGGGAACCGAGTGGGAGCTGACCGTGCCGCGCCGCGGTGGACGCCGTGGCTGACCCGAAAGCGATCACCGTGATGGTGGTCGACGACCATCCGATCTGGCGTGACGCGGTGGCCCGTGACCTGGCCGGGGACGGATTCGACGTGGTCGCCACCGCCGACGGCGTGGCCGCCGCGCAGCGCCGCGCCGCCGTGGTCAAGCCGGACGTGGTGTTGATGGATATGCGGCTGGCCGACGGTGACGGTGTGCAGGCGACGACGGCGGTGCTCGCGGTGTCGCCGTCGTCGCGGGTGCTGGTGCTGTCGGCGTCCGACGAACGCGAAGACGTGCTGGAGGCGGTCAAGGCAGGCGCGACCGGCTACCTGGTCAAAAGCGCGTCGAGAGTTGAGCTCGACGACGCGGTGCGGGCCACCGCGGCCGGTCGTGCGGTGTTCACCCCCAGCCTGGCCGGCCTGGTGTTGGGTGAATACCGGCGCATCGCCCGGCGACCGAACGCCGGGCCGGCTTCGCCCAGCCTGTCCGAGCGAGAGACCGAGGTGCTCCGTCATGTGGCGAAAGGGCTGTCCGCCAAGCAGATTGCGGCCAAGCTGTCGTTGAGCCACCGCACCGTGGAAAATCACGTGCAGGCGACCTTCCGCAAACTGCAGGTGGCCAACCGGGTGGAGCTGACGCGCTACGCCATCGAGCACGGGCTGGACAAGTAGCGCTCGCCCACCCCGCGCCTCGCCCACCCCGCGCCTCGCCCCGGCCCGCGCCAGCAGACGCAAAAGCGCCCGACACGCCGACGAAAAGGAGGCTTTTGCGTCTGCTCGCGCCGAGGTTCTAGTCGGTTTCCAGAACAGCTACCGCGGCGGCGGTTTCGCCCTCGTGCGTCAGCGATACGTGAATCGTCACGTTGGCGAGGTGTTTGGCAATCTCTCCGGTCAACCGCACCCGTGGTCGGCCCCACATGTCGGTGACGACCTCGATGTCGCGGTGGATGCCCTCGGGCAGCACCGGCCGCTGGGCGAACCGCGACCCCGACCACGCCTTGATCACCGCTTCCTTGGCCGCCCACCGAGCCGCCAGGTGACGCGCCGCCGACGAGCTCTTGTCCGACGCGTCGCGCCGCTCGCCCGGGGTGAACGTTTCGGAGAAGACGGTGCCGGGCTGGTCGACTTGGGCGGCGAAGTCAGGGATGGACACCAAGTCGATGCCGACTCCGACTATGCCCACTAGCGCCGCTCCTCCTCATCGCCCCGCTCTGCATCGTCGCCGGCGCGGCCCACTAGCGCCGCTCCTCCTCATCGCCCCGCTCTGCATCGTCGCCGGCGCGGCCCACTAGCGCCGCTCCTCCTCATCGCCCCGCTCTGCATCGTCGCCGGCGCGGCTCAAGGATCGCCGGGCTCACCGACATCGAACACGTCATCCCTGCCCAACCGTGCGGCCGGCCGCAGCAGCATCGCAGCCTCCTGGCGCTTTTCGGACACCTCGTGACCGAAGCGGCGGTCCGCGGGCCGCTCATACATCGGCCGGCCGCCGGCGATCGCCGACGCCAGCCGGCGCTGACCGGCCACCAGCCGGGCGTCAGCGCGCCGCTGGTAGTCGGCGCGCTGCTCCGGTCTCAGCGAGGCCACGAACGCCTGCGGATGCACCAGCGCCACCAGCCCGGACACGTGGCCGAAGCCGAGGCTGGTGACCAGCCCGGCTTTCAACGGAAACTTTCCGCCCAGCCGCAGGGTGTCGCGGACCCACACGAAATGCGCCGAAGAGGCCAGTTCGTCGTCGACGCAGTCCAGGCTGCGGTTGGGCGGGATCACCCCGTCGCGCAGTATCTGACACAACCCCAGCATCTGGAAGACCGCTGCACCACCCTTGGCGTGCCCGGTCAGGCTCTTCTGCGACACGATGAACAGCGGCGCACCGGCCGAGCGGCCCAGCGAGTCGGCCAGCCGCTCGTGCAGTTCGGTTTCGTTGGGATCGTTGGCCAGTGTCGAGGTGTCGTGCTTGGAGATCACCGCGATGTCGTCGGCGCCGACGCCCAGCGTGGCCAGCGAGCGCGCCAGCACCGAGTCTTTTCCGCCGCGGCCGGCACCCAGCGCACCGAGCCCGGGTGCCGGAATCGAGGTGTGCACGCCGTCGGCGAAGGACTGCGCGTAGGCCACCACGGCAAGCACGGGTAAGCCCATCTTCAGCGCAAGGTCGCCGCGAGCCAGCAGGATGGTGCCACCGCCCTGAGCTTCCAGGAAGCCGAGCCGGCGCCGGTCGTTGGGGCGGGAGAACTTCGAGTCCTGAATGCCGCGGCCGCGCATCATGGCGGTGTCGGCGGTGGCGGCCATGTCCCCGAAGCCGATGATGGCTTCCAGCGTCAGGTCGTCGAAGCCGCCGGCCACTACCAGCTCGGCTTTGCCGAGGCGGATCTTGTCGGCGCCCTCTTCGACCGACACCGCCGCGGTGGCGCACGCGCCGACCGGGTGGATCATCGCGCCGTAGCTGCCGACGTAGCTCTGTACCACATGCGCCGCAACGACATTGGGCAGCACTTCCTGCAAGATGTCGTTGGGCTTGTTCCGGCCGAGCAGGTTGCCGTGATACATCGTCTGCATCGACGTCATGCCGCCCATGCCGGTGCCCTGCGTGCTGGCCACCAGGCCCGGGTGCACCCAGCGCATCAGCTCGGTCGGGGTGAAACCGGAGGACAGGAACGCGTCGACGGTCGCGACGATGTTCCACAGCGCCACCCGGTCCACCGAGTTGGCCATGTCCTGACTGATGCCGTACACGGTGGGGTCGAACCCGGTGGGGATCTGTGCGCCGACGGTGCGCGACAGTTTGGTCTTGCGCGGCACCCGGATCTCGGTGCCGGCCTTGCGGGTGACCTGCCAGTCCCCGGAATCCGGAATCGGCCGAACCACGGTGTGCTCAGGGTCGAACTGGACGAACGCGCGGGCGTCGGCCTCCGAGGAGACGACGAACGTGAAGTCCTTGTCGAGGAACACCGACACCAGCAGTGGCGAGGCGTGCTCGGGGTCGATGGCACCGTCGTCGACGAACTCGCGGATGCCGCAGCGCGCCACCACGATGTCGTGATAGCGCTCGACGAGTTCGGACTCGTCGACCAGGTCACCGGATTCGCTGTCATACCACCCGGGTTGCGGATCGTCCTCCCACCGGATCAGCCCGGTGGTCCAGGCCAGTTCCAGCACACCGGCGGCCGACAGTTCGTTGTCGACCTCCATCTGAAAGCGGGTTCGCGACGATCCGTACGGCCCGAGTTCGGCGCCGCCGACGATCACCACCAGCTCGGCCGGGTCGACGTCCAGGTCAGCCCACTGCGGCGGCGGGGCCGGTTGGTAGCCGCGCGGCGGCGACGGCAACGCCGGGATGGTGGTGCTGTCACCGGATTCGGAGGCGTCGACCCCGGTTCGGGCTGCAGCCTGGTCGCGGGCTTTCGCCGCCAGTTCGGCCATGTCGAGCTTCGCGTCGCCGAGCCCGCCGGTGAGATCGACTTTGACCGGCGCGTAAGCGGCGGCCGCTTTGGATTCGACGGTGCACAGCTGCAGCAGCATCGCAGCCATCTCGTCGGTGGAATACGTTGTCACGCCGGCTTCTTCGACCGCGTCGACGATGGCGTCGTTGTGGCCCATCAACCCGGTGCCCCGAGTCCAGCCGATCAGCGCGTGGGCCAGGCTGACCCGCTGCGCCCAGGACTGCTCGGCGTTCCACCGGGTCACCACGGCGTCGAGTGCGGACTTGGCTTCGCCGTAGGCGCCGTCGCCACCGAACATCCCGCGGTTGGGCGAGCCGGGCAGCACCACATGCAGCCGCGACGCGATGTCACGTTCGGCACCGATCCGCGACAACCCACCGATGAGCCGCTGCACAGCCCACAGCAGCACCTTCATCTCCATCTCGGCGCGCGAGCCGGCCTCCGACAGATCTCCGGTGACCCGGGGCGCGGCGAACGGGAACAGCAGCGTCGGAGTCAGCGCATCTTTGAGGTGAACCGACTGCGGGCCAAGACTTTCGGTTTGCTCGTGGCCGATCCAGTCGACCAGCGCGTCGATGTCGGTGTAGGACGCCATATTGGCCGCGACCACCCACAGCGCAGCGCCGTACCGGGCGTGGTCGCGGTAGAGGTGGCGGTAGAACGCCAACCGCTCGTCATCGAGCCTGGAGGTCGTGGCGATCACGGTGGCACCGCCGGCCAGCAGTCGGCCGACCACTGCTGCCGCGATGGAGCCGTTGGACGCACCTGTGACGACGGCTACCTCGTCGCTGTGCGGTCCCTTCTCCGGGTTCTCCGCGCCGGCGGCGATCCGCCCGTACAGCGACGCGTGGATCTGGCGGCCGGCCGCCAGCGACCTGCCCTGCCACCAGGTGGCCTGGGTGGCCACCACATGCCCGGCGCCTTCGAACCGCTCCGACAGCCGCGCCCAGTCCGCGTCGATCTCCCCGTCGTCGGCGAGCCACAGCTTGACCAGTTCTTCGCGGGCGCTGGCCCACCGGTCGTCGAACACGACGGCTTTCTTGGCGTCGAACGCGGGCGCCACCAACCGCGGCCAGTCCGAGCCGAGCTCGGCGCTGACCAAGTCGATCAAGTCGGCGTCGGTCGCCGCGGGCGGTGCGCTGACCGAGTCATCCAGACCCAACTGGTTGAGCACCAGGCGGGCCGCCGAGGCCAGGACGCCGTCACGGCCGGTGATCTGCTCGGTGAACTCCCCGAGGGCGGCGGCGTCGACGGTCGCACCGCCGTCTCCGGAGGACGGCAGCGCCACCGCGACACCGCGGCGCGCAGCCACCGCCGCGACCGCGGCGTCGATCACCTTGTCGACGGCGGCGCCGTCCGCCAAGGCGCCGTCATGCAGGCCGCCCAGCGGTCCGCCCCGTACGCTGTTGCCTTCCCGGGTTCCCAGCGCGACTTCGACGGTGACGTGCTTGGCCCAGCCGTCACCGAGCTCCCACACCTTCTTCACCCGCTCGACGATGGCGCCGGGCCGCTTGCCGGAAGGACCCAGCGCCGAACGCAGTTGATCGTTGATCGCGTCGGAAAGCACTGGACCGTAAGGCTTGTAGGTACGTGCCAGCTTGGAGACCTGGGCCCGCAGCCCGGCCAGGTCGGCCTCGGCAGCGCCGTCGATCGCGCCCAGATTCAGCTCCGAACCCAGGTCGACCAGCAACTGGTTGCGCCGCGACGACGCGCCGTCGGTGATCGATTCGATGGAATCGAGTTGCTCGATCTGGTCGATGCGCATCTTGGCCGACAGTGCGATCAGCGCCAGGGTGGCGTCAGCGGCGTCGAAGCCGATGTCCTCGGGGCGCGCGGCTCCGGACGGGGCGTGCACGGGCGCCGGCGCCGCGGCGGCCTGCGGTGTAACGGTTTCGGCGGCGCCCTCAGCGGGCTCGTCGGCACCGAGGTCCGGCTCAGGGTCGGTGTCGGTGGCGAACAGCACGGCTGCGTCGCGTTCGGCGTTGAGCACTTCGACTGTGCTGTGGGCGTATTCGGGCAACTTGAGGGTGTTGGCGGCCAGCCCGGCGACGGTCGGCGAGGACTTCACGCCGATCTCGACGAACCGCTCCACGCCCAGGCCGCCGGCCGCCGGTTCGGTGAACAGCAGATCCTGCGTCTCGATCCAGCGCACCGGGCTGGCGAACTGCCAGGCCAACAGCTCGATGAACACGGTGCGCATCATTTCCCGCGGCCGTTCGCGTCGCCAGGTGTCGTAGTCGGCGAGTATTTCGTCGAGCGGCTCGGCGGGCACCAGGTCGCGGATTTCCTGGATGAAGTCGCGGTCCAGGGTGAACGGGCGGGGCACCAGGTTCGGAATGTAGCGGCCGATGATCAGGCTCGGGTCCGCGTCGTGCGGCATCACCCGGTCCAGCGAGCGGCGGAACTCCGCCACGCCGACGCGCAGCACCTTGGAGTGGAACGGCACGTCGATGCCCGGCACCACGATGAACGAGCGACGGCCGCCGGCCAGTTCGCGGCGCCGCTCCACCTCGGCTTCCAGCGCTTCCAGGCCGCGCACGGTGCCGGCGATCGCGTACTGCGAACCGCGCAGGTTGAAGTTGACGATCTCCAGGAACTCCCCGGTGCTCGCCGACATCTCAGCGACGAACGCGGACACCTCGTCGTCCGGCAGGTCGATCTGCGACGGCCGGATGGCGGCCAGCCGGTAGTTCGACCGGCCCAGTTCGTCGCGCGGGACGATGTCGTGCATCTTCGAGCCGCGGTGGAAAACCATCTCCAGCAGTGCTTCGAGTTCGTACACGCCGGTCACGCAGGCCAGCGCGGTGTACTCGCCGACCGAGTGCCCGCACGCGATGGCGTCCTCCACGAAGGCGCCCTGCTCACGCATCTCGGCGACTTGCGCCGCAGCTACGGTGGCCATCGCGACCTGGGTGAATTGCGTCAGGTACAGCACTCCGTCGGGATGGTGGTAGTGCACGCCGCTGGCGATGATGCTCGTCGGGTTGTCGCGGACCACGCCCAGCACCGAGAAGCCGAGGGTGTCGCGGGTGAACGTGTCGGCGCGGTCCCACACTTTGCGCGCCGCCTTGGACCGGGCGCGCACTTCCATGCCCATGCCGGTGTGCTGGATGCCCTGGCCGGGGAATGCGTAGACGGTCCTGGGCGCAGCCAGTCGCGCCGTCGCGGACATCACCAGATCCGAGGCTGAGCCTGCCCCACGAGTCGCTTCGCTCCTCCCGCCGGCCCGGGCCGTGACTTCGACCACCTCGGCGCCCTGGTCGATTCCGACCCGGTCGACCCGGAATTCGACTTCGTCGCCGGGACGGACCATGCCCAGGAACCGCGCGGTCCAGCCGATCAGCCGCGCCGGCGGACGGGCCTGACCGTCGGTGGCGGTCACCACATGCTGGGCGGCGGCCGACAGCCACATGCCGTGCGCGATCGGGCGTTTCCAGACCGGCGAGCAGCGCGGCCGACCGGTCGGTGTGAATGGGGTTGCGGTCGCCGGACACCACCGCGAAGGGACGCATGTCCACTGGTGCGTTGACAGTGACGTCGCGCCGGCGACGGCGCGGGGTGTCGGTGGCGTTGTCCGACACCGCCCCGCCCGCGCGGACCGGGTCCGTCAACTCGAGCGCACCGGTGCGACCGCGGATCGCGAACCGCTCCTCGAGGCTGGCCAGCACCGGGCCGTCCTTGCTCGCCACCGTCACCGATATCGGCACGACCCGGCCGACTTCGGTGTCGAAGGCCACCGAAGTCGTTGCGGTGACCGTCAAATCGGCCGGCTGCGTGGGCAGCGGCGCGAGCAGGTGCGCGGCATGGTCGAGGTGGACCAGGCTCAGCAAGCCCTCGACCACCGGCACCCCGGTCTCGGTGACCGCGGAGCCGATGGCGGCGAACACCGCAGGCCAGCAGCGGCCGACCAGCGCGTCGGGCACGGTGCTCAGACCGGGCGCCAGCGGCTCGCCGAAGGTGGCGGTGACCCCGGTGTGGTCGGCGACCCGCTCGGGGTCCCACTGCACGGTCACGGTCGCTGTCCCGGCGTGCACCCGTGGCAGCGCCTCGGGCCCGTCGACGCCGGCGGCGATGGCCAGGACCGCGCGCATCGCGGCGGTGGCGTCTTTGGTGCGCACCACCGGCGCACCGCCGTCGATGGTGTTGGCGGGCAACGTGAATCGGATGTCGACCCAGGTGCCCGAGATGGGCACGCTGAGCACGACTTCGTCGTCGGCGTTGACCTGCAGGCGCGCACCGGTCGAGGGGTGCGTGGCGCGCTGGGCCTCGGGCCCGCTGATGTCACCGTGCACCTGCCAGTCCCGGGGGTCGGCGATGCGGTGCACCGGGTTCGTCGCGATGCGACCGGCCCACAACACGTCCGGCGCGTCGAGCACGGTGGCCAGCGGTCCGTTCACGTCGGCGCGACCGCGCCGGCGCGAGGTCGCCGGCTGCGGTCGAGCTCCGGCGCACAGTACGTCCTGCGACAGCGGCCTGCTCGAAGCGGTCCAGCAACTCGCCCACCGGCTCGTCGAGGCGGGTGATGCCGGCCACCGCCGCGGTGCCGGGGATGATGCACACCTGGTCGGCGTCGTACCGGGCGTCGTGCGCCTGCCACAGCGAGTCGCTGCGCCACCAGCGGCGGACGTCTTTGTCGATGACCGGCACGAAGTTGACCGGCTTGCCCGCCAATTTGCACAGCGTGACGAAGAACGGACACGTCGGCGGGATGCAGTTGCACCGTCGCGGCGTCCGGGTAGCGCTCGAACGAGCGCGGCGATGGCCTCGCGAGGGTTCTCCAGCAGTCCGCGCGCCGTCCGTCGGAGCCGGCGAACAACGTTTCGATCGGGCCGAAGTCCTGCGGGTGCAGCCGCGCCTCGGCGCGTTGCAGCATCCGGGCGAAGCGGTCCCGCCAGGTGTCGGCCAGCCAGGGGCTGCCCGGGCCGGCGGTGTCGGCGGTGCTGTCGCCGTCACCGATGGCGAGTTCGACGTAGCGGTCCAGCCACTGCAGATAGGTCATGTCGCCGGCGTCGCCGAAGTAAGGCTTGGCCGTGCGCCGCCATCGCCGCGATCAACTCGTCGCGGCGCTTGGCCACCGCCTCGGCGTCACCGGCGACCTCGTCGAGCAACCGGCCGCACCGCGAGGCCGCGTTGTCGATCTCGTGGATGTCGGCGCCGAGCTGGCTGCGGCTGGACGCCATGCCGCCCTGCGCTTTTCCGGCTCCGATCCACTGGTCGGTGCCGTGGGTGTCGACCAGCATCTGCTTGACCGACGGCGAGGTGGTGGCCTCCTTGGTGGCCATCGCCGCGGTGCCGACCAGGATTCCGTCGACCGGCATCGCCGGAAAGCCGTAGGCCTCCGACCAGCGGCCGGACAGGTATTCGGCAGCGCGCTGCGGGGTGCCGATGCCGCCGCCCACGCAGACGGTGATGTTGGTGCGCGACCGCAACTCCGAGTAGGTGGCCAGCAGCAGATCGTCGAGGTCTTCCCAGGAGTGATGTCCGCCGGCGCGTCCGCCTTCGATGTGCACGATGACCGGTTTGGTCGGCACCTCGGTCGCGATCCGGATCACCGAGCGGATCTGCTCGACGGTGCCGGGCTTGAACACGACGTGGCTGATGCCGACGTCGTTGAGTTCGTCGATCAGGTCGACGGCTTCTTCCAGCTCGGGGATGCCGGCGCTGATCACCAGTCCGTCGATAGGCGCCCCGGACTGGCGGGCTCTTCTGCACCAACCGTTTGCCGCCGACCTGCAGCTTCCACAGGTACGGGTCGAGGAACAATGCATTGAACTGGACGGTGCGCCCCGGTTCGAGCAGACCCGGTCAGTTCTTTGATGCGGTTGGCGAAGATCTCTTCGGTGACCTGTCCGCCGCCGGCCAGTTCGGCCCAGTGCCCGGCGTTGGCCGCGGCGGCGACGATCTTCGCGTCGACGGTGGTCGGGGTCATTCCGGCCAGCAGGATCGGTGAGCGCCCGGTCAGCCGGGTGAATTTGGTGGACAGTTTGATTCCGCCGTCGGGCAGTTCGACCACCGACGGCGCGTAGCTCGACCAGGCGCGGCCCACCTCGGGGACGGCGCCGATGGTGAAGAGGTTGCGCTGGCCGCCGCGGGTGGCCGCCGGCACGATGCCGACGCCGAGGCCGCGGATCACCGGAGCGGTCAGCCGGGTCAGGATGTCGCCGGGACCGAGGTCGAGGATCCAGCGCGCGCCGGCCTCGTGCACGCCGATGATCTCGTCCACCCAGTCGACCTGGCGCACCAGGATCGCCTGCGTCAGCTCACGGGCCAGGTCGACGTCCAGTCCGACCTTCTCGGCCCAGCTGCGCCACGATCTCGATGCCGTCGGCCAGCCGCGGGCTGTGGAACCCGACCTCCACCTGCACCGGCTCGAAGACCGGCGCGAAGACGGCGCCGCCGCGCACTTTGTTCTTGCGGTCGGCTTCCTGCTTCTCCGAGATCTGCTTGCAGTAGAGCTCGAAGCGCGACAGTTGCTCGGGAGTGCCGGTGATGACGACGGAACGCCGGCCGTTGCGGATGGAGAGCACCGGCGGCAGCACAGTGCGCACGTCTTGGGAGAAGTCCTCGAGCAACCGGTAGATCTGCTCGGGGTCGGCGTTGGTGACCGAGACCATGGGCGGGCGGTCGCCGAGGATCGAGATGCCGCGCCGGCGCGCCACCAGCGTGCCGGCCGCACCGATCAGCTGCGCCAGCGCAAGCAGCGCAATGTCACGCGACCCGCCGGCCTGCAACGACTCGACACCCAGCACGCCTTGGGAATGCCCCACCACGGCCACCGGTGGCGTGGCGGTGAGGTCCAGGCCCTGACGGGTCAGCGCGCGTACGGCGGCGATCTGAGTCAGCAGCACTCCAGGCACTGACACGGCGGCCGACGTCAGCTGCTTGGCCGACGGAACCGGGTCTTCGGCCGCGAGCGCGCGCACCCAGCGCAGCGGCTCGAAGCCGATGGGACGCACCACCACCAGTTCATCGGCGACCGGCTCGAGCAAGAGCTCCACTTCACCGACCAGGGTGGCAACTTCGGATTCGATGCCGGCGGACGACACCAGCTCTTCGAGGGTTTCCAACCAGGCGCTGCCCTGCCCGCCGAACGCGACCGCGTACGGCTCGCCGGCGGTGAGGCGGTCGACCAGAGCGTGGGTGGGGTGCTTGGCCTCTGCAACGTTGCCATCACGCCCGGCGGAAACCTCCCCCGGCTGCGCCGGGGGGCTCCCGTCCTGCTCGTAGATCGTCACCTTGTCTGTCTCCCTATGCTGCTTCGCGTTACCCGATCACGCGCTTGGCGCCTGCGCTGCGGATGTTTCGTCCGTCCGGGCCGCCTGCCAACCCGGCGCGACGGCGGCGTTGGATGCGTTAAGAGTGTCATAAGACGCTGTGCCGTTTTCTGTGCTGCGTGGTTACTGGCGAGTTCTACGCACGGGTAGCTATGTCGTGGGTAACACCCGACCCGATCGCCGCCCACGGCTGCGACGACAAACCTGCTGCATGGCGGTGGTTACGGTCGAGTAGCCACAACGCTGCTGATCACAGCTGTATCGTTATGCAATCGTTATGTTCTATTTTCGTCCTCTTCGAAGGCTTCGGCGTGCCGCCCGGGTTCGGCGAACTGACCCATGGCGTAACAAGTGTTCGCTGGAAGCCCTCCGGAAGAGTTTGCTGGCCGTGAACGCTCGCACGCCGGGCATCCGCCCCTGCGCCGGGCCGGGGCGGATCAGACCCACTGACCGAATGAACCTCGGACCGTCGATCAGAGACGTAGCGGATCTGGTGCCTGCTGCGCGAAGATCAACAAAGCGCACATCCGGCGCGGGAGGACCCTGATGGACCGTGACCAGCTCATCGACCTGACGCGGCGCGCACTGAAACTGGCCCGGGACAAGACGACCGATCTTGCCGCCGCTGAACGCACCGTCGGCGCCTCGGAATACACGTCGGCGGATCGTCACGGGCGGGACCGGGCGTTGCTGATGGCCAGTCCGCAGCTCATCGGCTACGTCTCTGAACTGGCCCAACCCGGTGCCTATTGCACGAAGACGGTGATGGACCGGTCGATTCTGCTGACCAGAACCACCGACGGTTCGGTCCGGGCCTTCAACAATGTCTGCTTGCACCGGCAGTCCCAAGTCGTCACCGGTTGCGGCACGGCCAGACGGTTCAGCTGCCCCTACCACGGGTGGACCTACGACAACACCGGACGATTGATCGGCATACCGGGCGCCGACGGCTTCCCCAGCGTCGCGCTGCGGTCCGACGGTCTGACGGAGCTTCCGGCCGCGGAATTCGCGGGCTTCCTCTGGGTGTCGCTGAAGCCTGGCGGGCATCTCGATGTCGCCGCCCATTTGGGATCATTGGCCGACGAGCTGGACACCTGGGGCATCGGCCGGTGGTCGCCGCTAGGCGAAAAGGTGCTCGATTCACCGATCAACTGGAAACTGGCCGTCGACACCTTCTCGGAGAACTATCACTTCGCAACCGTCCACCAGCAGACGTTCGCCCAGATCGCGCGCAGCAATTGCACCGTCTTCGACTCCTTCGGCCCCCACCACCGACTGATTTTCCCGCTCAACTCAATCCTGGAGCTCGACAACGTTCCCGAGGAACAGTGGGATCCGCTGCACAACCTCGTGGTGATCTACGCTCTTTTCCCAACATCGTGCTGTCGGTGACTATCGCCAACGGCGAACTGTTCCGCATCTACCCCTCGGACAAGCCGGGACGATCGATCACCGTGCACCAGAATTCGACGCCGCTGGACGTGCGCGATGATTCCATGGCCGCCGGCGCACAGGCTGTCTTCGACTACGCCCACGCCACCGTGCGCGACGAGGACTACCGGCTGGTCGAGGCGTTACAAGCCAACCTGCAGTCAGGGGCCCGGGACCATCTGCTGTTCGGGCGCAACGAGCCAGGCCTGCAGCACCGTCACCGGAGCTGGGCCGAGGCGATCGGCGCTGGTGCTTGACGAGCACCGCCCGGAAGCATCGCGGTAGCGAATTCAGCGTCTCGGCGGCAGCCGTATCGGCGACGCAGGCCACGTCACGCGTCGACTGACAGCGCCTCGACCAGAGCGTCGATGACCCCACGGCAATGCGCCGTGCAGGTCGCGGGCAGCTCCGCACGAGCCGCCGCCAGCCGGTCGCGGGCTTGGCTACGACGGCCCGTCACAACCAGCGGCCGAATTTCTTCTGCCAGCGCGACGATCTCGGGTTCTTTCAACGGCGGGTCGCCGGCCGAGGCGGCGAGGACGTCGATCAACTCCCAATCCCGGTAGAGCGCCAGTGACCGCTCATAGATCCCGAAGCCGGTGACCGGTTCCCCGCGCATCGTGCCGTGATAGCGATACGGCCCCTCCATGTATTCGATCGGCAGGGCATGCGCCGGCGCAGCGACCAGCGGCTCCCCGGCGAGCTCGAGTTGCAGTTGCGCCGAGGTGAGCCGGTGCCGATCGGGCAGGAAGCGGGCCGCTGACAGCGGCGGCAGCAGCGGCCGCACGTCTTGCGGCCAGCGGACATAGCTGGTGACTGCAACCTCGACATCCTCGACGCACCGGGGTGCCGCGGCGCCGTCCGGTGAACTGGTGGTCACGCCGGAAAATGGCTGCAAGACATTGCCCTTCGTGCGGTCGAACTGTCGCCAAATGCTCAGGTCGAGACCGTTGTCCAGGTGAATGGTGCGCCACTCGTGTGACCGGGCCCGCGGGTCGCCGCCGGTTCCGCCGCCACCGGCATATCGGGGAAACCATTGTCGGTCGATGTGGCCGGCTGACCCGTTGACCCCCTCGGTCAGCGAACCCCAGCCCAACGTCCCGGTCATCGCCATCCCGGTGTGGAAATACGAATAGGTGTCGGGTTGACCGAAGCAGGCGATCCTGCCGTCGTACCTGGTGGCGCCGACCGGAACTGGTGCCCGCGTTGACATTATGTGCAGCTCCAAGTTCATCGCCTGGCCCGCTTGATCGCGGCCGTTGAGGCTGAGACGGTAAGTGCAGGGCACCAGTTCACCGTCACCGTCGCGGCATGCTGGTCCATGTCGCCGGACCGGCTTCACCGTGGTAATGAATGTCCAGAAAGCCTTCGGCCGCAGCCAGTTTCGGTCGGGCTCCCGGTCTCGAACTGGCCGGCGGCATGTCGTAATCGGTGTAGGTGCCGTAGGCGCCGGTATCCAGGTCGAAGAGCGCCATCGTGTAAAAATCGGCGACCACCGTTCCGCCGGGGCGGTTCTTGTTGAAGATGGCCAAGAACGCGAACGACCGCCCCGTCGCGGCGGTCAATTCGCCGGCGACGAACCAGGTGTCGGACTCGTGGTCGGCGTGCTGCCCTTCGGCGGCGGGAAATACCAATGCCGGATCGCCGGGTACCAGTTGATACGGGTAGCGCCGCCAGTCGACGGTTCGCGCGGGACCGTCAGCGCTCAGCTGAACTTCGTCGCTCACTCGGCCCTCTTGGTCGTCGGAGCCAATCCGCCTTTTTTGCTATGTTAGCAGCGATAGCGAAGTTGCCTTCGGGATGACAAGGTGGTGCCTGATGCCGGGTTTCCGTGATCACTGCTGCTATGACGAACTGTTCATCGGCGGCCAATGGCGCAAACCTACGTCGGGGCAGCGGCTTACCGTCATCTCTCCGCACTCCGAAGAGCCGGTCGGCGAAGCTCCGCTGGCCACCCCGGCAGACGTCGACACCGCCGTGGCGGCCGCCCGGCAGGCGTTCGACCGCGGTCCGTGGCCCCGGCTGCGTCCGGGCGAGCGGATGCAGAAAGTCGAGCAACTGGCCGCGATCTATGCCGGGCACCTGAATGACATGGCGGATCTGATCACCGCCGAGATGGGTTCGCCGCGCAGCTTCAGCCGGCTGGGCCAGGCGGCCGGCGCACTGTCGATGATGCATCTGGCGCTGTCGGTCGCCCGTGACTTCCCGTGGACGGAACGCCGCCAGGGCGTGCTTGGCGAAGTGCATCTGCGCAGGGCTCCGGTGGGTGTGGTGGGGGCGATCGTGCCGTGGAATGTGCCGCAATTCCTGATCATGCCCAAGCTGATTCCGGCTCTCATCGCCGGCTGCACCGTGGTCGTCAAGCCGGCACCGGAAACCCCGCTGGACGCATTGTGGTTGGCCGAGATGATCGAGCAGGTGGGACTGCCCGACGGAGTGGTCTCGATCCTGCCCGGCGGCGGTGACGTCGGCGAGGCACTGGTGCGCCATCCCGGCGTGGATAAGGTCGCCTTCACCGGTTCCAGCGCCACCGGCCGGCGGATCGGAGCCATCTGCGGCGAGAACCTGAAACGCGCCAGCTTGGAATTGGGCGGCAAGTCCGCCGCGATCATTCTGGACGATGCCGACATCGCCGGTACCGCGGCGGGGTTGAAGACGGCCGGTCTGATGAACAACGGGCAAGCCTGCGTCGCGCAAACCCGCATCCTGGTCAGCGAACGGCGGCACGACGAAGTGGTCGACGCATTGGCTGAGATGATGTCCGGACTGCGGGTCGGGGATCCCGCTGACGAGTCGACCGATGTCGGACCTCTTGCCGCGCAACGACAACAGCACCGCGTGCAGGACTACATCCGCTGTGGTGTCAACGAGGGTGCGCGCCTGGTGTTCGGTGGTGCGGACGCGCCGGCTGACCGCGGCTGGTATGTCCAACCCACCTTGTTCGCCGACGCCACCAACGACATGCGCATCGCTCGCGAAGAGATATTCGGGCCGGTGCTCACCGTCTTGACCTATACCGACGAAGACGACGCGCTGCGCATCGCCAATGACAGTGACTACGGACTGGCCGGATCGGTGTGGACTGCCGACGTCGCCCACGGGCTGGAGATCGCGGCCGCTGTCCGGACCGGCACCTACGGCATCAACATGTACATGCTCGACACCGCCACTCCCTTCGGCGGTTTCAAGCAGTCGGGTATCGGTCGTGAGTTCGGGCCGGAGGGCTTGAACCAATACGTCGAGCTGCAATCAGTGGTGAGCAGAGGGAAGCTGCCGCCGCTGGCCGGTTCAGTCGCCGGGTGATATCTGCAGGGTGAGTTCGACCGGGCAGCACAGCTCACCGAGCTGATTGGTGACTTCGACCTGCAGGTCCACCAAATAGCGGGCCGGATGCACCGACGTGTCGCACCGCTTGGCGACGACGCGCGCACGGCCCACCATCGTGTCGCCGGCGTAAATGGATTGGGCCAGGGTCATCTTGCGGCGTATCACGCGGCTACGCGGACCGGCCCAGTCCGTCGCGATCCGGTCGGCGAATCCCGCCAGGTGCATGGTGTTCACGAAAATCGTTGCGTGACCTTGACGTTGCGCGTAAGCCGGGTCGTAATGGCCGGGAAAATAATCCCACGTCGCGCCGGCATTCAGCACTACCCGCTGATAATCGATCTGGTCGACCACCTCGGGCAGTTGCGAGGGCACGCTGATCTGCTCCCAATTCGGCACTGCGCTCACGACGGTGCGGGGGTGAAGCGCAGCAACGTGTTCCGGTTGCGAGCCACTACTGCGCCGTCTTTCCGGCGAAAGGTGTCGAGTGTCTCGACGAAGTGGCCGGCGCCGAGCCGGGTCTGCTTTTCCGGTGACACCGACACCACCTCCTCGACCACGGTGAGCTGATCTCCCTCGACGATCGGCAGCACGAACTCCGCCTCGTTGGCGGCGTTGATGAACGTCGTGCCGGGCAGCGGCACCAGCAGCGCGATCGATCCGGTTCGCGGTGTACCCGCCGGGTCCCAGGGAGGCGGTATCAGCCAGCCCATCAGCAACGCCGGCGGAGCCAGCAAACCTCCCCAGGCCGCTGACGCGAAGTCGTTGTCCCAGTACGACGCGTTGCTGTCGTGAACCAGCGCCGCGAACAACTGGATGCGCGCCGCGCTGACAGCGGTGCCCGCGGCTCGCGGTTCGGTGGCCACACCGACCATCCGCAATGCGTCCTGGTAGCTGCCGAAGGCCAGACCGCTACCCACCGTCAAAGGTGCCGCCCGAACTCACACCGTCACCGTTCGGGTGGGTGCCGAATCCCAGTGCAGGTCACGGGAGGTGAAATACCAGCCGCCCCGCTCGTAGATCAGCTGGTCTCGGTATGCGCCGGTCGCACGCAGCGTCGTGACGCGCTGATCGTCCACGGTGAACAGCAGGGCGATACAACGCTGAGTCGCGTGTACACCGTCGACCGCTACCTCTTGATCGACGGCGACCAGTCGCTGCGCGTGGCCGCCGTCGAACGCAGCCCGCAGATCGCTGAACACCTGACCATCGCGGACGAACGTCGCCCCGGAATGCCGGAACGTCGCTATCCAGCCGTTGCGGTCACCGTCTGAGTAGCAGCGGTTGTGCCGCGCCGTGAGGTCGAGGATCGCGTGGCGTCCCACCGCACTCTGCAGTAGGCATTGCTGCTGGTAAGTCATGCTCATCGGTCAACGCCCAGCAGTCACCCGGTCGGCGTCACCGTCCGGGGTATAGCCGAAGTCGGTAGCCGAGGGCTGTTCGCCGGGATAGAAGCGGTGCGCCCACCGGCGTAGCGCCGCGTAGTCGTGCGCCTCCTCGGGAGCGAGGTTCGGCTTCTCCAGGTACTTCATGTTCTCCCAGGTGAAGAAGTCCTGTTTGATCACTTCCTGTTGCAGCGCAAGGAACCTCGCGGCACGACCCCCGGGGACGGCACCGGTGTCATCCTGCTCGCGGATTGACGCCTGAGTGTAGAAGTAGTCGGTGTAGTCCTCGTCGACCGGAGTTTGACCGGTCACTTGAATGGTGGCCACCAAGTCGCTGGGGAAGCGCACCACACCGAGCCCCAACGAGTAGTTGTCGTAGACGATCTGCGCGTCGACCGGCCCGTGCGGCGTCAGCCAGGTTTGGGCACGGCCGCCGCCGAAATGCGCGTTGACCGTAGCGTGCAAGTGATAGCCCGACACCTCGAACGACGCGGTGTTGGCCGGGTTGGCCGCCTTGTGCACGTACTGCACGTGGTAGGGATCGGCGGCGTTCTCGATGATCATCTGCGCGTGCACCTTGACCCGGTTGACCATCCGGGTGTGCGGGTGCAACGGGTAGTACTCGTCGGTTTCCAATTCCGGCAACACCGGAGGTTGCCAGTACGGCGCCCGGCCGTGGCGCTCGTGCCACACCAAAATGAAGCCGTACCACTCGGCGGTGGGATACGTGCGTATCCGCACGTTCTGCTTGCAGCCGATCTTGCTGTAGGGGATCAGCGCGTTGGTGCCGTCTCCGCGCCACTGCCAGCCGTGCCAGGGGCAGACGATGTTGTCACCATCGACGGTGCCGCCGACGCCCATGTTGGCGCCGAGGTGCTGGCAGTAGGCGTCCAGTACGTGCACGTCGCCCGACTCGGTGCGAAACAGCACCAGTTCCTCACCGAAGTAGTGCACCCGTTTGACTTCCGCCACTGCCAGATCCGAGGCGAAGCCGACGATGAACCACCCGGTCGGGAACCGGTACGGCGACAACCCGATACCGGACGGTCCGAACTCGCGTTCCGACGGGTCCGTCGTCGCGTCTGACACCGTCTGCGTCACTCGCTCTCCGTCCCAAGCAGCCCAAACACAACCCGCGGTGCGCAAGAGTCCCGCCTATTTTTACTATTTTAGGCATTGCACGTCAACGGCGGCAGCCATGGCCTGTAGTGTTTGACGCCAGCAAGGCGCCGCGTCGCGCTGCAGATGTGCCCGGTGGAGGTTACGATGACGGCGGCCGCAGTCGACCTGTCAGATTTCGCGTTGTGGCGCAACGGTTTTCCGGACGACGTTTTCGCAGAGTTGCGGCGCAACAGACCGCTTTTCCGGCACGGCATCACGCCGGGCGTCGCCAAGACCGTCCAACGCGACTTCTGGGTGGCCACCAAACACCGGCACGCGGTCCGACTGCATCGCGACGCGGAATCCTTCACCGCGGTGGACGGTCCGCTGATTCAGCCGGTCGACATGTTCGCGTCCTACCCCACCATCATCAACATGGATCCGCCGGAGCTGAATAAACGCAGGAAGCTCATCTCCAGAGCCTTCAACCCCCGCGCGATCGCCAAGCTCGAAGACGGCATTCGGGTACGCGCAGCGGGCATGATCGACCGCCTGCTCACCGAAGGTGGTGGCGACTGGATCGAGGACGTCGCCGATGCACTGCCGATGACGGTCATCGGCGACATCATCGGCATACCCGAGGAAGACCGGCCGCGCATCTTCGATTCGCTGGACCGCATCCTCAAGGCCCGCTCGCCCGCGGCCCGGTCGAGTGAACACGACGAGCTCGGCTCATACGCAACAATTTTCGGCTACGCGATGGAATTGACCGCCGAGAAGCGGCGTAACCCCACCGACGACATCTGGAGCACCCTGGCGTCCGCGGTCATCACCGGGGAAGACGGCGACGAATTCAGCCTTCCCGCCAACGAACTGGAGTTCTTTTTCTTCGTCCTGACTTTCGCCGGCAGCGACACCACGAAGAACGCATTGGCCACCGGCCTGCAGGCGTTCGTCACCAACCCGGAGCAGGTCGAGCGTTATCGCGGGGACGAGACGCTTCGGGGCGGCGCCGTCGAGGAGGTACTGCGCTGGTCGTCACCGGTTGCGTACTGGACGCGCACCGCAAAAATCGACGTCGAGATGGACAGTCAGCAGATCCCCCGAGGTGCCCGGGTGGTGTCGATGCTGCGTTCGGCGAACCGTGACGAGGAGGTGTTCGACGCACCGTTCACCTTCGACATCGCTCGCCGGCCGAATCCGCACGTGGCGTTCGGCGGCGGCGGACCACACCACTGCATCGGTGCCATGCTGGCGCGGGCGGAACTGCGCGCAGTGTTCGACGAGCTGCTGCTGCGGTGTGCCGGCATCGAAATCGGCCCGGCGACGACGGCCCACCCGAATCTGACCACCAACATGTCGATCTACGACGAGATGCCGATCTCGGTCTCCGCACGCTGAACCCCGGCCCGGGAAGTTGCTCGCACCGGTCGCTTCCTTCCGCACAGATGTCATGCGCCTTTGGGTCGGGTTCCGATCACTTCGGTTGCTGCCAGCCGAGCGACGTCTTCTGCGCTCAGTCCGCACAGGTCGCGCAGAATCTCGTCGTTGTGCTCACCGAGGGTCGGCGGGGTGCGCTGCAACCAGGCGGGTTGGCCGGCGAGCCGCGCGAACGGCGGCCGCGGATACCAGCCTTCGCCGGTGCGCGGATGGTTCAGCGGCTCGAAGAAGCCACGGTGCCGCAGTTGCGGGTTGTGTGTCACCGACGACGGCGACACCACGGGCGCGGCGGGAACGCCGGCGGCCGCGAGCCTCTCGACCGTCGGGTCCAACTGCTGGCCGGCGAACCAGTCCCGGAGCCGGTCGTCGATGTCGTCGGCGTGCTGTCGGCGGCCCGCGACACTGGCCAGGGCGTGATCGTCGCTCCAGGTGGGTCGGCCCATCAATCCTCGCAGCGCGTGCCACTGGTCGTCGCCGCATATCGTCACAGCGATCCAGTCGTCCTCCCCCGCACACCGGTAGACGTTCTGGATCGCTGATCCGTGTGCACGGTTGCCCCGGCGGCTCAGCGTGATTCCGAAGACCTCGAATTCGATGCATTGACCGGCGGTCACGTTCAGCACCGATTCGATCATCGGCAACTCCACGAGTTGACCTCGACCAGTCCGCTCACGGAACTGCACGGCCGCCAGCAGTGCGAACGCCGCGTGGATGCCGGCCAGCGGATCGCACGCTCCTCTGGGCGTGACGGGCGGCCCCTCGGGTAAGCCGGTGACCCAGGCCAGGCCGGCGATCTGTTCCATCGTGGGCGCGAACCCGACCCGGTCACGCCACGGTCCCGACAAGCCGAACGCGGGCATCCGGGCCACGACGACCGCAGGGTTGACGTCGAGCAGGACGTCAGCAGTCAAACCGAAGTTGTCCATCACCCGGGGCGAGAAGTTCTCGATCACGGCGTCCGCAGCCGAGACCAGGGCCAGGAACAGCCGACGGCCGTCGTCAGACGCCAGATCCAGTGTGACGGAACGCTTGTTGGTGTTCACGGCATGAAAGACCCAGCCGTACTCCCACCAGTCCTGCACATCGGCGCGCAGCGCGCCGGAGAACCGGATGCCGTCGGGACGCTGAATCGACTCGACTTTGATGACGTCGGCGCCGAACGCCGCCAGCGCGTGAGTTGCGGCGGGCCCCGCCCAGAAGGCCGTCAGGTCGACGATGCGTAACCCTTCGAGCGGAAGCCCGCGTCGCGCCGGAAGCTGTCCGAATGCCCTTCTTTGCCAGATCTTTTCAGTGTTCGCCTCACCGGGTGCGGGGGCGGCGCGAAGCAGCGCAGGCCGGCACCGTGACATCAGCCAGGGGGTGCGGGGCTGCCGGAAGCCGGCCGGGTTGGTGATCAGCACGCCCCGTTCGCGGACGTAGGCCATGTCCCGGATCGTCGACCCGTTGCCCAACGGCGCAACCGGCAGCCGGAACAACTGCCCCAGTTCGACGATCTCCTCGACTCTGCGTTCGGCCAGCCACGGGCCGATCTGGTCGCGGATGAATTGCCGGTGCTCCCAGCGGCCGATCTGAAAGCGCAGCTGCGGAATCTCGGCGAGCTCCGAACATTCCACCATCACCGCGAAGTCGAGCCATTGCTGACCGGTGACCATGGTGATACCGACGTAGCCGTCCTTGGCGGGCTCAATCGAGGGCACCTCGACCGTGCGCGTCACCGGCGGGGTCTGCAACAGCGCGGAGTGCAACCATTCACCGCTTTGCATCAAGGTGACGGCTTCCAGCATCGACATGTCGAGGTGTTCGCCAGCGCCGCCGTGCCCGACCCGGTGACACACCGCCAGCACCCCGAATGCGGCGAATGCGCCACCCATGTACTCCCCCAGGTGGCCGCCGATCGAGATCGGCGGCCCTGCGGGATCACCGCGGAACCCGGTCAAGCCAGACCACGCTTGCAGGGTGAACTCGCTGGCCGCCCGCTCGGCATACGGTCCGTCCCAGCCGAAATCGGAGATTGTCACGATGACCGCCCGCGGGCACGCCGCCAACAATCGGTCAGGGTCGACGCCGAGCAGGGCTGCCTGCGACCTGGTCGCGGTCAGCACGACGACGTCGGCGGCGGCAAGCTCGGCACCGCACCGGTCGTCGGCCACCGCGCTGGTGATGCTCCGCTTGCCGGCGTTGAGGTAACTGAACAACGGTGCATCGGCCGCATCGGGCGGGGCCGAACCACTGAGGGTGAACCGTCGCAACGGATCTCCCTGCGGCGGCTCGACTTTACGCACTTCGGCACCGGCGTCGACCAGCAGCTTCCCGCAGTAACTGCCGGCTATGCGGTCACTGATCTCCACGACGCGCAGGCCGTCCAGCGGTGTCGGTCTGCCGTCCGGCTTCCTGGTCACCCGGCTCTCTCGTTCGTTCGCCTTCTTCTCGGGAGAAGAGATTCTGTCCACACAGCGGCTTTCACGTCCAAACGGCTATTGTGCCATTACTGCTAAAATAAGCATTCACCGCGCGGACGCCGCAGTTGCCCGGTTACGCCCACTGATCTCGAAGGATCCGATGACCACGCTGGGAGTGGGCCCCGAAGCCCGACGCCGGTTGTCCGCACCTCGTATCGCCGAGATCGTGGCTGACGAGTTGCGCCGGCAGATCATCGACGGTGAGCTCGCCGACGGTGACCTGCTGCCGCGCCAAGAAGTGCTGGTCGAGCAGTTCAACGTGAGTTTGGTGTCGCTGCGGGAAGCGTTGCGCATTTTGGAGACTGAAGGTCTGGTGTCCGTGCGGCGGGGCAACCGGGGCGGGGCGGTCGTGCACGCCCCGGCCAAGACCAGTGCCGCCTACATGCTCGGACTGCTGTTGCAAAGTGAATACGTCGGCATCGCCGATCTGGGTGCGGCGCTGCATGAACTGGAACCCACCTGTGCAGCGCTCGCTGCGGGGCGGCCCGATCGGGTGGACACGGTGGTGCCCGAACTGAAGGAAGTGAACCAGGCGATGGCGACTCACCTCGCTGACGGCGCCCAGTTCACCGAAATAGGCCGTCGCTTCCACGATGTCGTGGTTCGTGGCTGCGGCAATCGGACCATCATCGCTGTGGTGGGCACCCTGGAAACGCTGTGGACGAGTCACGAGCAACAGTGGGCTGATGAAAGCACCGCCAGCGGCACCTACCCGTCGCTCAGCAAGCGTCGTGCGGTGCTCAACACTCATGTCAAGCTCGCGGAGATGATCGCAGCCGGCGACGCCGACCGCGCGCGGCGCATCGCCGCCCGTCATCTCGCCGACACCCAGACCCACGTGTTGGCGGGGCGGCGCGATCAGCGCATCTACGCGCTCTCGCCGCAGGCCTTGACGCGGCCGCGGGAAAGCCGTCGTCTCTGAACGGGGCCCTTGGCGAACCGAGTAGAACCGAGTAGAACCGGGTGAGAACCGAGTGAGAACCGCATTGGTGACCGGTGGCAGCGGCGGAATCGGCCGGGCATGCGCGGCCAAGCTTCGGGATTCCGGATACGACGTGGTGCTGTCGGCGCGTCGGGAAGGGCCGTTGCGGGTGGCCGCAGAGCAGATCGGTGCTCGCTACCTCGTGGCTGATGCCTCCGATTTCGCCGGATTCGCGGACGCCTTGGCCGGTTTGGAGACCGTCGACCTGCTGGTGCACGCCGCCGGAACGCTGCTCGGGACCTATGCGCGCAAGCAGACCTTCGAGCAGTGGCATGCGGTCATGTCGGCCAATCTCGACTCGTGCTTCGTCGTGACGTCCGCCGTTCTGCCGCGGATGCGGTCCGGATCGCGGCTGGTGTTCATCTCCTCGTCGGCGGCCCACGAACCGATGCCCGGCCGGACCGCCTACTCGGCATCGAAGGCCGGTGTGAATGCGTTTGCGCGCGCGCTCGCGCTGGAAGTCGACCGTGACGGCATCAGCGTGCATGTCGTCACACCTGGGCCGGTGGAAACCGAGATGCTGCAGAGTGTTCCATTCGAAATGCATGCCATCGACGGGTCCGACGTCGCGCAGGCCGTTGCCTGGCTGGACACCCTGGACAGCTCGGTGGATCTCCCGGAGATTCGGCTGCAGGCGGTCAGGCGCGGCCCGTTCGCGCGTGAGCCGATTATGCCGGCCGAAGCCCGCCGCCGCGCGGGTCAGCCTTGACGGTCGAAGCGCGGGAAGGTTCTGATCACAGTCTCACCGAACTCGTCGAGGGTTTTCGGCGCGGCGAAATCGGCGAACCATACGTAGAACCGCTCGACCCCGTGTCCGGCCAGCAGGGTGAAATGCTGTGTCAGCTCCGCGGCATTGCCGCAGAGCAGCCCCGACTCCAGGTGACCGAACCGCCGGGTGCTCAGCTCGCGCACCGCCTGCGGATCGGCGCCGCTGCGCACGAAGCCCACCATCTGCTGAACCGAAATCCGTGCCGTTCCCGCTGCCGGAGCGAGCCGGGGCAACCGGTCGATGCGGTTCACCGGCAGATTCCACCAATCGGCGTGCCGGCGAACCAGTTCCATCATCCGGGGCCCGGTGCCCCCGAGGGTCAGCGGGATCGGATGTGCGGGCAACGGGAACTGTGGTCGATCGGAACCTTCGACCTGCCCCCAGAGGTTCTTGAGTAGCGACAGGTGGCGGTCGAGTTGTTCGACTCTCGCAACCGAATCCCGCGGACCGATCTCGAATCGGTCGAACTCCGCTGGCCACGAACCGCAACCCAGGCCGAGTTCGAATCTGCCCTCCGAGGCCGCCGAGAGCGTGACGGCTTGCTTGGCGAGCAGCGCAGGATGGCGGAACGCATCGCAGAGCACCAGGTGGCCGATCCGTAACCGCTCGGTCTTGGCAGCGACCCAACCGGCGATGCTCATCGCCTCCCAGACGGCTTCGTCGGCTCGCCCCGGCACCTCGAGGTGATCGATGAACGCGATGCCGTCGAAGCCGCTGGCTTCGGCACGTCGGGCCCGCTCTGTGATGTCACCGACGGGCAGACGCACCTGCGGCAGAAACAGAAACCACTCGGCCATGGCTGACCACACTACGGACCTTGTGAGGCGGTATCCGTCCTCGGTCGGCAGGACACGCTAGGTTGTTATTTTTGCTATGTTAGCGCCTTATGAGGGCCGGATCGGGCGTCGGGCAATCGGCGCTGCAAGACAGCGTGCAGGCTGTGCTTCGCGCCGAGAGTCCCCCCGCTGCCGCGCGCGAGGCGATGACCGATTCGGAACGCTGGCGCAACCTGTGGCACACCGTGGTGAGACTGGGGTGGACAGAAGTGGCCGGCCGCGACAGCACCCTCGACATAACCGATTTGGTGGTGGTGCTCGAAGAGTGCGGCGCTGCCATCGCGCCGATTCCGTTACTCACCAGCGTCGGACTTGCCGCTGGCCTGTTGCGCGTGGCCGGTCCGACGACCGACGGGTTTCGGGACGACATCGCCGGTGGTGCCGTCGCCACGGCGGCGGTGCACCCGCCCGCAGGCCGGTTGCCCGGCGTGACCATGACGATCCAGCACGGTCGGTTGCGTGGACGCGCAGTCGCGGTTCCCGACCTGTCTCGTGCGGAGTTGATCGTGACACTCGCTGCGTCGGACGGCAAAGTGCTGGCCGCAGTCGCCCGCAACGGTCCCGACGTCATCAGCCGGCCCGCCGCCGAATCGACGAATCCTGCTCAGCCCCTTGCCGATATCGAGATCGACACGATACCGCTGGCCTGCGGTCCCGTCGATGTCGACGCTGCCCTGGCCGCGCCGCTGATCGCCGCGGCCGCCGACCTGGTCGGGGTGGCCCGGGCGGCGCTGATGCGCTCCGTCGAGCACGCCAGGTCGCGACACCAGTTCGGGAAGCCGATCGGCGCCTTCCAGGGCGTCAAACATGCGTTGGCCGACAACTATGTCCTGGTGGAGCGGGCCCGCAGCCTGACCTATTCCGCAGCAGCGCGTCTCGACGACGCCGCCACCGCACCCGCCGCGGCTTGGACTGCGGCGGCGCAGGCCAAGGCGACGGCAAGTGAAGCGGCGATCAGCTGCGCGCGCACCGCGGTTCAGGTGCACGGCGCGATCGCGCAGACCTGGGAGCACGACATCCACTTGTATCTGCGGCGGGCCTGGCAGGCCGCCGCGACACTGGGAGACAGTCGTGCTCTGTACTACGAGCTGGGCCGCCGCTTCGCGCGGGGCGCGGCGTGACCGTCTTGAACGCGGCCACCGACACGACCACCGGAGTGGTCGCCGAATTCGGTGCGTGGCTTTCCGATTTCCTGCCACCGGATTACTACGGCGAACGTTACCGCGACTACCGCTGGGATCTCGGTCTGCGCCGGGCCTATCAGCGTGCGGCCTTCGAAGCCGGCTGGCTGCAGCCGACGTGGCCGGCCGAGCATGGCGGCCGCGGACTGGGCCTTCGCGAGGCGATGGAAGTCCGCGTCGAAGCAGCGATTCGCTCAGCACCCAAGTTGCCGAACATCGCCGGACCCAACGTCGTCGCGCCCGCGCTCCGCCAGTTCGGCACGCCCGAACAGATCGACCGACTGTTGGTGCCGCTGCTGCGCGGCGACGAGTGGTGGGCGCTGGGCATGTCGGAACCGGAAGCCGGATCTGACTTCGCCGCCCTGCGCACCCGCGCGGAACGCGAAGACGACGTGTTCCGCGTCAACGGTCGCAAGATCTGGACCACCCAGGCACACCTGTCGCGTTGGTGCACGCTGTATGTCCGCACCGACCCGGCAGCGCCCAGGCACCGCGGCATCTCCTGTCTACTGCTCGATCTCGAAACACCCGGCGTCACAGTCAGACCCGTCAGAATGGCGTCGGCATCCGACGAGACGTTCTGCGAGATGTTCCTCGACGACGTCGACGTGCCCGCCGAGAACCTGCTGGGTCCCTGCAACGGGGGCTGGCAAGTGGCGTTGTCGTCGCTGCAGCACGAGCGCCGAGATGATCTGGATCATGAACTGGGTCGAAATCCAGCGCGGCCTGCAGTCGATGCGGACGACCGCCGGTGAGGATGTCTACACCGAACTGGGTTCGCTGCTCGCCGACGCCGAAGCGCTGCGGGCCACCGGATACCGGGCTCTGGCCCATGAACTCACCGAGCAGCCGAGCCCAGAGGGAGATGTCCTCAAGCTTTTGGGTTCGGTGACTTTGCAACACGTTTGGGAACTCAGTGCCGCTGTGTCAGGCCCGCGTGGCAGCGAAGACAAGGATCTGCTGTTCGAACGGCAAGACGCACTGGCCGCCACCATCTACGGTGGAACGTCGGAGATCCAACGCAACATCATCGCCGAGCGGGTGCTCGGACTGCCCAGGGAATGACCGCGATGGATTACGAACTGGGTCCCGACGCAGGCGAACTGAGACAACGCTTGCGGAAGCTGATCGCCAACCACATCCCGGACGGATTCCTGGGTGCCTGCACCGACGATCCGCAGGACCTTGCCGCCACCGAATCTTTTTGCAAGCTTCTGGCTTCCGAGGGCCTGCTGGCTCTGGCCTGGCCGGAAGAGCACGGCGGCGGCGGTTGCTCGATCTGGCAGCAGACCGTGTTGCGTGAAGAGATGTGGGCGCACCACGAACCGCGCGGCCCGCAGTACATGGGTATCAACTGGGTGGGGCCGGCATTGATGCGCTACGGCACAGCCGAGCAGAAAACCCGACACCTGTCGGCCATTGCGGCCGGTGAAGTCATCTGGTGTCAAGGGTTCTCCGAGCCGGAAGCAGGAAGCGATCTCGCGTCGTTGCGCACCCGCGCCGTAACTGACGGCGACGGCTGGCGCATCACCGGCCAGAAGGTGTGGACCTCCTACGCGCAGATGGCGTCGTGGTGCGTGCTGGCGGCGTGCACCGACCCTGATGCGCCCAAGCCGCAACGACTCACCCTTTTCCTGGTCCCGATGGACCGGATGGGTATCACCGTGCGACCGATCCGCTCGATGCTGGGGCCGCACCACCTCAACGAAGTGTTCCTCGACGGTGTGTCCGCCGCACCTGAAGACGTGCTCGGCACCGTTGGCGACGGCTGGCGAATCATGCGCGAGGCGTTGGCTTTCGAGCGCGTCGGGATCGCCCGGTACGCACGGTGCGAGTCGTTGCTGCACCGGATGCGCGACGACCTCGGCGGGGACTGGGACCGGCTGCCGGAGTCGTTGCGCGTCCGCTGGGTGTGCGCACTGGTCGACCTGCGCGTCGCCAGATTGCTGGCATATCGAGCCGTGTCGATGCAGGATGACCCAGCGGCGGGTGCGGCGGCCAGTGCCGCCCGCATCGCGGCCACCACCTGCGATCAGCAGGTCGCCGAGCTGTTGTTCGAGGTGCTGGGACCGACGGCACTGGACACCGGTTACTCGGCGCCGCTGGCAGGGGCCGTAGAGGATCACTGGCGCTATGCGCAGGCGGCCACCGTCGCGTCGGGAACCATCGAGGTCCAGCGGATGCTGGTGGCGCGGGACGTGCTGGGAACACAACGGTGAAAACCGCTCTGCCGCCCGATATCTGCGACTTCGCCGCCGTGGCTGCCAAGCGTTTCGCACGGTTGGGCGGCGCGCAAGCCGCCCTGCGGGCCGAGACGGACGACGAGGTCCGCCAAGAGGCGCGCCGCGCACTGGCCGAACTCGGCGCCTTCGATCTCGATGTCCGGTCGCCAGGCGACGACGTGCTCGCGGCCGCCGTGCTGTGCCAAGCCGCCGGTGCGGCGGCGTTGCCCTGGCCGTTGGTCGAAGAGCTGTTGACAGTCGACGGCGCCCGGCTGGCGTTGATCAGCACCGCGGCGCCGCGCATCGACCATGGTGATCTGCCGGGCCGGTGGGTGGCCGCCGACCTCGACGGTAATCGGTACCTGGCGCGGATGACATCGCGGACCAGCGCCAAGCTCGGACCGTTCCTGGTGCCGGCCACGCTCGGTGCGGCTGCGGGAACCGTGCCGGCCGCCGACATCGACCTGCACCTGGTGCTGGGCTCCTGGCGGATACTCGGCGCGGCGCAGCAATCCCTGGAAATCGCCTGCGAGCACGTCCGATCCCGCGTTCAGTTCGGCAAGACGCTGGCGGCTTTCCAAGCTGTGCAATTCGCCGTCGCCGATGCCTGGGTCGCCGTCCACGGACTCTACGAACTGGCCAAGTTCACCATCGCCAGGCCCGTTTCGACACCACGGCAGGTACTTTCGTCGGATGCGCTGGTGCTTCGGCTCAAAGCCGTCGACACCGCGCGGCACGTCCTGCGCACCTCGCACCAGCTACTCGGGGCGCTGGGCTTCTGCGACGAGTCCGACGTCAGCGTGCTGGACAGGCACACTCAACCGCTGATGCGGCTGCCGATCGGTGCCGAAGGTCTGGCGTTGCGGTTGATCCCCGATGTACGCGACGGCCACCTCCAAACCCTGTTCGCTTCGACATCCGCGGACCCCGGATGAGCACCGGCCCCGTCACGGTCGGCCAGACGGTCAACCCGGCAGCCGGTGGGGTTCCTTTCGGAATCCGGTTGCGCGAGTTGGGTTGTCAACGTGGCCAGGACCCGGCCGTCGTCAGCGTGGCGGCCGGCGGCACTGAATCGAGCGTGAGCTTCGCCGAACTCGACCGTAAAGCCAATCAGTGGGGACGAGCGCTGGCCGAATCCGGTGCCCGAACGGCTTCGCTGGTGGCGCTGGCGATCCCGAACTCGGAGAGTTTGGTGCTGGCGGTTCTGGGCTGCTGGAAGATCGGTGCGGTGCCGGTCCCGATGCGTTGGGACCTACCGGACTGGGAACGGTGCCGGGTGCTCGACGTCGTCGACCCCGCGGTGCTGGTGGACGCAGAACACGTCGGTGCCCTGGCGTCGCGTGCCGCTCGCCAATCCGGTGCTGCGCTGCCGGCCGCAGTGTCCCCGAGTGTCAACGGCATCTGCAGCAGCGGCTCTACCGGTGTTCCGAAAGTAATTCTCAACCTGGCGCCGTCGGTGTGGACACCGCAGATGAGCATTCCGTTTCTCGCCGCATGGGCACCGGTGGCTGCGCCGCAGACGATTCTGGTACCCGGCCCGATGTATCACACCAACGGTTTTGCCCCGTTGACGTACCTGCTGGGTGGGGACCGCCTGGTGATACTCGAGAAATTTGATGCCGCTGCGGTTGTCGAGCTTATCGAGCGTCACCGTGTTACTCATTTCACCGCCACGCCCACCATGCTGGCCCGGGTCGCTGCGCTGCCTGGAATTCGGCAACGCGACCTGTCCAGCGTGGTCTGGATTCTGCAGGGCGCTGCAGCCATGCCGCCCGCGCTGCTGCACACCTGGTTCGACTTGCTGAGCCCGGCGCAGGTCGTGATGGCCTACGGGATGACAGAAAACCTCGGTCTGACCGCACTGCGCGGTGACGAGTGGCTGACTCATCCGGGCAGTGTCGGCCGCGGATTCCGGGAAACCGAGATACGGATTCTCGACCCGGCCGGCCGGGTGCTCGGCGCCGGCGAACTCGGCGAAATCTATCTGCGCGCGCCGATGAGCGCCGGGTACCGCTACCTTGGCGGGGCGCCACCCCTGCCCTCGACCGCCGACGGATTCCGGTCCTGCGGCGACATGGGCCACCTGGACGACGACGGCTACCTCTACATCGCGGACCGGCGGGCCGACATGATCATCACCGGCGGAGCCAATGTCTTTCCGGCGGAGGTGGAGTGCGCCTTGGCCGAGCATGAGGGCATCGCCGACGTGGTCGTCATCGGATTGGCCGACCCGCAATGGGGCCGGCGGGTGCACGCCGTCGTCCAGCCGGCTGACCCGGCGGCACCGTTGACCGCGCAGAACGTGATCGCCTACGCCAGAAGCCGGCTTGCCGCCTACAAAGTGCCCAAGACGGTCGAGTTCGTCGACGAACTCCCGCGCACAGCGGCAACCAAGATCAACCGCTCCGCCATGGTTCGGGGCCGCGGCGGCTGACTCGTCGTGACCGCGCGCTGTTCATTGACGAGCCAGATCACGGTAACCTCGTTCTCGTCACGTCATCGAAGGCGCGCAAGACGAAGGGTGAGCAGGCATGGACAGCCGCGGCGAGGCCGAACTCACGACGCGCGGCGACCGCTTCATCAAGACCGCGGTCGCGATCCTCGGTGAAACCGGCCGCACCGATTTCACCGTGCAAGAGGTGGTGGCCCGCTCCAAGACCTCATTGCGGGCGTTCTACCAACATTTCAACGGCAAAGATGAACTGCTGCTCGCGCTCTTCGAGCGCACGATGATTTCCTCAGCACAGTCCTGGCGCGCCGAAACCACCGCACTCGACGCGCAGGCGGCGCTCAGACTGGTCATCGACCGGCTCAGCGCCCGACCGGAATCCAGCACTCAGGACAGTCTTAATCGCGCGCTCAGCCTCTACAACCAGAATCTGGCCGAGACCCGGCCCCGTGAATACGCGCGGGTGTTGTCTCCGCTGCACCAGCTGATCAGCGACATCGTCGTGCGGGGCGTCACCGAAGGGGTGTTCCGTCCCCGGCTGGACGTCGGTACCGCAGCGGCCATTGTGATGCAGACGCTGCTGGGCGCGCTTCGACTGCACTGGCTCGGCGCGGAGCTGACCGGCGTGCCCGTCGATGCCGCGCAGCTGTGCGACTTCTGCGTCCGCGCCCTGGGCGCGACCGACGACTCAGGTGCCGCCACCCACGTGGCACCGTCGTCACTGGCCGACCTGTTCGCCCGGATCGGGCTGCGCGAGACGGCCGCCGACGACGACGCGTACACCATGGAAATGCCGGTCCGTCCGCAAACGGTCAACACCGCAGGGGCCCTGCAGGGCGGGCTGATCGCCACGCTCGCCGACGTGGCTGGCGGCTCGTTGGGCCTTCGCTATCTGACGCCGGACACCGGCCTGACGACCGCCGACCTGTTCATCCGTTATCTGCGGCCGGTGACCGAGGGCTCCGCGCGCGCGGTCGCCCGGGTCCTGCGGGCCGGTCGGCGTAGCGTCGTCGCCCAGGTCGACATCTTCCGCAGCACCGACGACGAGCTGGCCGCCACCGCCACCGTCAACTTCGCGGTGGTGAACCGCGAAGGCCGGCGCTAAACCCCTTACGTCGCGACAAGGCAAAGTGGTAACGTCATTACCGCCCGCCGGTCGCCCGCCTGCCCAGGCCGCTCCACCTCTTCTTCAAGGAGATCGCCATGCCGTCCCGCACGCTTCCCTTTCCGGTATTCGACGCCGACAACCACATGTACGAGCCGCAGGAGGCGCTGACCAAGTTCCTGCCCGACAAGCGCAAGAATGTCATCGACTACGTGCAGGTCCGCGGCCGGACGAAAATCGTTGTGCGCGGCCACATCAGTAATTACATTCCCAATCCCACGTTCGAGGTGGTGGCCCGCCCGGGCGCCCAGGAGGACTACTTCCGCAACGGCGCGCAAGGCAAGAGCTACCGGGAGATTCTGGGCGAGCCGATGAAAGCGATTCCCGCGTTCCGCGAACCGGGCCCGCGTCTGGAAGTGATGGATGAGCTGGGCATCGACTACGCCTTGATGTTCCCGACGTTGGCCAGCCTGGTCGAAGAGCGCATGAAAGACGACCCGGAGATGACCCACGATGTCATCCACGCGCTCAACGAATGGATGTACGAGACCTGGTCGTTCAATTATCAGGACCGCATCTTCGCCACCCCGGTGATCACTTTGCCGATCGTCGATCGCGCGCTGGCAGAACTCGAATGGGCTCTGGAGCGCGGCGCCCGCACCGTGCTGGTGCGGCCCGCGCCGGTGCCCGGCTACCGCGGCAGCCGTTCGTTCGGGCTCGAGGAGTTCGACCCGTTCTGGCAGGCCTGCGTGCGGGCCGGGATACCGGTGTCGATGCACGCCTCGGACAGCGGCTACTCCGAGTTCGCCAACGTGTGGGAACCCGGTGACGAATTCCTGCCTTTCAAGCCGACCGCCTTCCGCAGCCTGGCGATGGGCCATCGACCGATCCTGGACGCGATGGGTGCGCTGGTGTGCCATGGCGCGCTCTCCCGCAACCCGGATGTGCGGGTCCTGTCGATCGAGAACGGTGCCGACTGGGTGCCCGACCTGTTCAAAGGCCTCAAGGGCGTTTACAAAAAGATGCCACAGGCGTTCAGTGAAGACCCGATCGAAACTTTCAAGCGGTGCGTTTACATCACCCCGTTCTGGGAGGACCGGTTCACCGAAATCGTCAAGATGGTGGGCCCTGACCGAGTGCTCTTCGGATCGGACTGGCCGCACCCCGAGGGCCTGAAGGACCCGATCAGCTTCGTCGACGAACTGACGGACTTCGAGGAAGAGGACAAAGCCAGGATCATGGGCGGCAACCTGATGAAGCTGATCAAGGTGTCCGAGCCGGTGTCGGAACCAGTCACAGCTTGACCCCCCCGGGAGCAAATAACGTGACGCTGCAGTCACTTTCGACGCCGAGCGGGCGGCAGCGTCAGAGGCATCGGGTGTCGAAGTGCCGCTGTAGTTCTCGGCCCGGCTAGGTTGCCGCTGCGCCGTCGGTGGGTGCGGGCGGCCGCGGCAGCCTGGCGCCGCGCCCGCCGCCCACGCAGTAGCCGTGCACCTGGGCGATCGTGGGCTTGAGAACTCCCACAGGTTCAGCGTCGGCTTGACGAACAGATCCGATTGCGCTTTCCACGGGGACCCATTTTCATGGCGCTTTCGACGAACGCCGGGTAGTCGACGGCGTTGTTGCCGTTCGCGTGTCTCGAGCAGAAGCCCTTGCCGGTTGGCCTTCAGACGGATTCACACGCCAGACCAGGGTTTGACCTTGAGGAAACCGCCGGCATCGACGCGCAGTTGCTGTCCGGTGATGTAGCGGGCAGCATCGCTGGCCAAGAACAACACCGCCTCGCTGATGTCTTCCGGTTCCACGTAGGGAATCGGCATCGCCTGGATCACCGGAAACACCAGTTCGGCGTCCTCCCGGCCCGGATCTTGCAGGTCGGGCCGAAAGGCGCGATACATCGGCGCACTGTGCAGCATGTCGGTGTTGCAGTTGGTCGGGTGTATGGCGTTCATCCGAATCGATTTGGGCGCCAGTTGCAGCGCGAAGTCGTTGACGTAGTGCGCCACAACTTGTTTGGCGAAGGCATACCCGGCACCACCGGGACCGCCGACGATCCCGCCGGTGTTCATGGAGGCCATGAAGGCGGCTACCGAGCCGGTGACGACAATCGACGCACCGGCCTGCAGGTGTTTCAGGCTCGCGTGCACCAGGTTGATGACCCCGACCAAGTCGACATCGACAGCGTCGGCGAACGCGACCGGCGGCAGGCCCGCGGTGAGCGGCGCAATGCCTGCGTTCGCCACCACGATGTCCAGACCCCCGAACTCAGCGACGCCCTGGTCGATGGCGGCCGACAACGCTTTGCGGTCACGAACGTCGGCGATCTGCGTGAAGGCGCGCTGGCCCTCCTTTTCCACCAGCCGCGCCGTCTCGTCAAGGTCTTCCGGGCGGGCCAGCGGGTACTCGTTGGTTTCGATGTCTTCGCACAGATCCACCGCGATGATGTCGGCACCCTCGGCGGCGAGCAGACGAGCATGCGAACGCCCCTGTCCGCGCGCAGCACCACTGACTACCGCGACCTTGCCCGTCACCTTGCCCATGACCGATCCTTCCCTTCGATCAACACTGTCCGACGTTGTCGCGCAGACTCATTCATTGTGAGCGCTTCAGTGGCGCACTTCTCGCGACGTACAAACAACATCACATCTCTTCGGCGAAGCTGCGCGGCGGCAGCACGGCGACAACGGCGTCGCATTGGTGCCTACTTTACTAAAGATAGGTAAGAAAGGGATGCCGTTCGGGTCAACCCCCGGCGCGCCTCCCGGCTTGGCGATCAACCCGCTCGTGTCCAGATACCAGACCGAAGACAACCGGTGGATCCAGTTGGTCTTCCTTCGCCGCGCCAGTGCAATTCGACGAGACGCCGCCGTCACCGGCGCGTGCACCGCAACACGGCCAGCGCACCGAGGAAATCCTGCTCGAGCTGGGGCTGGACTGGGACGACATCGCCGCGGCCAAGGACACCGGCGCGATCCTGTGACCTCTCGCGCCGGTCAGGTCTTGCCGTGCCGCACCTGCTTGAACGGCACTCCGCGATCGGCGGCGTACTCCCGCGGAAAGTTGAGCACCCGCTCGGCGATGACGTTGCGCGCCATCTCCGTGCTGCCGCCACCGAGGGCCACCGCCTGACGCGACAAATACCGCAGCCCGATCTCCAGACCTTCGCCGTCGGCACCTACCACTGCGGCGGTACCCGCGATCGCCAGCGCAGTGTCGAGGTCCAGCGTGACTGTGTCGGAATGAAACAGCCTGATCAGCGTTCCGCCGGCCGCAGGAAGTGCGCCATCGCGGACGCGGCGGTAAATCGACACGGCCAATTGCTCGCTGACGGCGCGCTGGACCAGCGCGCGACCGACCAGCTCCTGCACCCTTCGGTCGCCAGCCTGCCCGGTCCGTTGCGCCAGCGCGACGTAGTCGATCGGTGCCGCCCGGCCACCTTCGCTGCCGCTGCCGCTGGCGAATTCAGAACTCTGGCCGACAGCACGGCGCTCGTGGTACAGCTGCCTGGAGGCGACCGCCCAGCCGTCGTCGACCTCGCCGACGACGGCGTCGTCGCCTACCTCTACGCCGTCGAGAAACTCCTCACAGAATTCGGTGGAGCCGTTGACCTGGGTGATGCGCCGCAACGTAATTCCCTGATCCGCGATCGGCACCAGAAACATCGTCAGCCCCTCGTGCTTGGGTACGTCCCAGTTGCTGCGGGCCAGACACAGTCCGTAGTCGGCGGCGAAGGCACTGGTCGTCCAGGTCTTTGCGCCGTTGATGACCCAGCGATCGCCGGTACGTTCGGCGCGGGTCAGCACGCCGGCCAAATCCGATCCCCCGCTGGGCTCCGACAGCAGTTGCACCAGCACCTCATCACCGCGCAGGGCTGCGGCGATGTGCTGCTTTTTCTGTTCCTCGCTGCCGGTGTCGAGCAACGTGGCGCAACAGATCGTGAACGTCGGTGTGTTGAGGATCAGCGGCATCTCGTATCCGAGGCTTTCCTGATCGAACGCTCGCTGGTATTCGTAATCCAGTCCGAGGCCGCCGTATTCGCGCGGGAAGCAGATACCGGCGAACCCGCCTTCGTAAAGCCGTCTTTGCAGTTCGCGGGCCCGCTGCCAGCTACTCTCCTCGTCTCGAGGCGCGGCCGGTGGTGCGGCGGGATCGACGGGCGGCAGGTTGGCGGCCAGCCATTCCTTGGCCCGGGTCCGAAACTCCTCGACCGACTCGATGTTCGTCATCGCGACGCTTCTTTCCAGGCATACACCCGCAGGTTGTGCTCCTCGGGGGTGCCGAACATCGACCGGTAGAGCGCGGCTCGGCGCAGATACAGGTGCAAGTCGTGTTCCCAGGTGACACCGATCCCGCCGTGCAGCTGCACACAGTCTTGTATCAGCTCGCCAGACTTCTGGCCCACATAGGATTTGGCGATGCTGGCCGACAGCCCGGCGTGCGGCGAGCGGGCGGCGACGTCGGCCACCGCCGCGGCGGTGGTTGCGCGGCACGCCTCCAGCCACATCAGCATGTCGGCGAAGCGGTGTTTGAGCGCCTGATAGGAAGCCAGCGGCCGTCCGAAGGTGTGCCGGTCGAAGGCCCAGCGGACGGTGAAGTCGAAGACGGTCTGCAAGATTCCGACCACTTCGGCACATTGCAGCACCTGGGCGATCTGGCTCTGCCGTTCGATCAGCGCACCGGACTCTTCGGCATCGCCGACGGCGGCGGTGGCATCCACCAGCACCCCGTCGAAGTGAACCCGCGCGTATGTCTTGACGAAGTCGACCGAACCCTGCGGTTCGACCTGAACTCCGGGCGCGTCCGTCGGCACCAGCATCTGGACCACCTGGTCGTCGCGGCGGGTGACCACCAGCAGAACGTCGCTTTGTGCGCCGGCTTCCACCCGGTCCTTGATTCCGTCGATGCGGTAGCCCGACTCCGTCGGCGTGGCCGTGACCATCGGCTTCATCGGCGCCCAGCCCTGGCCGGGCTCATAGACCGCCCAGGCAGCCACGGTTGCACCGGAAATCAGCGATTCAATGGTGTCGGCGTGCTGAGCGCGCTGAGCGCAGTCGACCAGTCCGGCGAGGACGACGCTGACCGGATACAGCGGTCCGGGCGCCAGTGTTGTGCCGATCTGCTCGGCGACCGACGCCAGGTCGACCAGACCGTCCTCGGAAACGCTGCCCCCACCCAGCTCCTCGGGCACCAGTAAGCCGGCCCAACCGAGTTCAGCGGCGCGTTGCCACCAAGCACGGTCGAAGCCGATGCCGGCAGAATGCAATTCGCGGATCTTGCGCAGTGGTGTTTCTTTGTGCAAGAACGCAGCGTTGGTCGCTGCGAACAGCGACTGCTCCGGGGACTCGACGGCAGTCACGCTGTTGGTCACGCCTTTCTCCGACGCTCGCGGGGAATTGTCAGCCGAGGTCGATAGCGGGGCGTTCACCGGGCAGCGCCGTCACCGCGGGCGGCAACCCGTAGAGCGCGGTGGCGTTGCCACGCATGATCCGCTGGCGCTGCTCGCGGGGAAACCGCTTGAGGGCGTAGTCCGGGGAATCGTAACTCCAGTGCGGATAGTCCGTCGAAAACATCAGATTGTCACCGAGATCCATCATCTCCAGATACTCGCGGAATACGCCGGTGTCGGCGTCTTCGAGTGGCTGCGTGGTGAACCGGACGTGTTCGCGGACGTACTCCGACGGACGCCGACGCACCAGCGGCAGGTCGTCACGGCGGGCTTCCCAAATCCGGTCCATCCGCGACATCACCGGCATCGCCCAGGTGAAGCCGCCCTCGATGAAAACCACCCGCAGGTCGGGGTGCCGGTCGAAAGCACCGTCGAACACCAGGCTCATCAGGTGCGACACATACAACAGCGGCCACGAGGCGAAGAAGTCGTGCCAATGTGCCGGATTGCCGACGGGGTACAGCGGTATCAACTCGAACGGTGTCTGCCCCATCAGATGCGTGGCCACCGGGAAACCGTTGCGCGCCGCGGCCGCATAGAGTGGATCGAAATGCGGGCTGCCGAACGGAATTCCGCGCGTCTGCGGTGTCATCAGCACCTGAACCATGTACGGGTGTCCCGCCCAGCGCTCCACTTCGCGCGCAGCCTGCTCGGGCGTCTGGGCACTCACGCTGACCGAGCCTCGCCAGCGGCCGTGCCCGTTGAACCTATCGAGCCAGACGTCGGCCAGCCAGTCGTTGTAGGTCGACTTCAGCACGTGCTCGGCGTCAGGGAGCTGCGCATCACACATCGGCTCCAGTGTCGCGATGCTGACGCCGGCGTCGACAAGTAATTGTTGTGCCGCGTACTCAGGGTCGGTGCCGGCGAATCCCCCGCCCGGTGGCGTCGCATCGACGCGCAGCGACATCGTCTTAAACGAGTCCGGTGTGTCGTAGAAGTGCGGCATGGGCGTCACCGCGTTGCCGGCCGGCCAGATCCTGTCCACCCAATGCGCGGGCGCGTAAGACTTCAGCACCTCTACCGAGACCGGCATCGGGTGCACATCGGTGTCGACAATGCTCACCGCCACCGTGTTGTCGCCTTCATGCGCCGGCTTCGGAAGGGTCCGCTCGATCGTCGTCATGACACGCTACTTTCCGTCGCCGCAACCGTGATTCCATAAAGCTCACTGGCGTTGCGCCACAACACTTTGGCGCGCTGTGCGCTGTCGAGACCGGCAGCCGTTTGCGCCGCCGACGACATCGACCAGTTCGGGTAACTCGACCCGAACATCAACAGATCGGCTTTCGCTGAGAAGTCCAGCCAGCGTCGCATCTGACCGGGATCGGTGGGCCCGTCGAACGCCGACGAGCAAAACCGCACATGTCCGGGCAGGTATTCGCTGGGATACCGATCCACCCATGGCGTTTGGTCGCGCATCGACAACCAGAACGTGTCCAGCCGCCACATCAGTGGCGTGAGGATGTCGTATCCGCCGTCGGTGAAGACGAATTTGAGGTCGGGATGCCGGCCGAAAACGCCTTCGACGATGAGCGTGGCGAGGTGCACGAAGTAGTTGAGCGGCATGAAGGCCGCATAACCGGGGTAGGTGTGTGCGTGCCCGGCGAAGGTGGGCGGATAGTCGACGCCGTTGCCGCCGTTGACGTGCACAGCAACCGGTAACTGGTGTGCGGCCGCCGCCTCCCAGATCGGCTCGAACACCGGTTTGCCGTACGGCTCGCGCGATTGCATCGGCACACCGATCTGCACCAACTTGGGGTGTGCGGCCAGTCGCTCGATCTCGGCGACCGCACCTCTCGGGTCTTCCGGATTCACGCGGATGGTGCCGTAGAACCGGTCAGTGTCGTCGGGTTCCAACCACCGGTCCAGCTGCCAGTCGTTCACGGCAGCGCAGATCCGGCTGTTGAGCAGATAGTCGGCGATGTTGCCCCGAGTCATCGGATTGAGGACGGCGAAGTCGACGCCGGCCTCGTCGAACAGGTGACGGCTGACAGTCTCACGGTCCGAGCCCGGGTAGTGCTCGCCGTAGAGGGCGGAATGGTAGTCGCCGCCGGGCGCCTGGTACCACTGCCGCTCGACGTCCGGAATGGACCGCAGCTTGTGCGCGTCGGGGAGGTAGCGCCGGATCTCGGCGTTGTTACGGAAATGCGGTTGCACGCATGCGTCGATGACCGGGCCGGCCACAGCTGTGTCGCTCATGCGATCAGATACACCTCCCCGTCAGCGATATCGACCGGGTAGGTACGGACCCGTCGTCGCGGATCGGCGACATTCTGTCCTGTCGTGATGTCGAATTCCCAGTTGTGCCAGGGGCACCGGAGGATCTGACCCTCGCGAGTCCGTCGCACCCCGCCGGGTTCACCCGAGTCGGATTCGGTGGTTCCGCCGACGTGACCCAGACACAGCGGCGCCCCCTCGTGCGAGCAGTAGTTGACGATGCCATACAGCGAGCCGCCGACGTTGTACACGCCGACACCGAATTGACCCGCGTTCACCAGCCTCATCGCGCCCGGTGGCAGCTCGTCGACGGAGCACACGAAGTGGCGCTGTGGCATTGGCTACCACCTCCAGCTGTCGATGCCGATATCTTCGCAGGCCGTCCGCACCGGAAACCGGGATTGGGCTTACTTGCTATCTATACTATGATTGCCAAATTCTTTTGGCCACGCGGCTGTCTCTACCGGTTGCTCAGGAGGGATGCTGGTGACGATCAGCACCGACCCGCATGACCAGCCCGTCACTCTGGACGCCACGGGCGAAACCAGCCCGTACCCCTTCTTCGAGCACATGCGCCGCACCGAACCCGTCTTTCACGGCGCGCTGATGGACAACCCGTTGTTACCGGAGGAACTGAAACCGGATGACGAATGGATTCTGTTCGGCTATGACGGCGTGTGCCAGGCTTTCCGCGACGACCGGGTCTTCACCTCGGCCGGCTACGACAAGACAATCGGTTTGGTTATGGGCCACACCATGTTGGCGATGGGCGGAAAGGAACACCACGACCACCGCAGCCTGGTGACCAAAGCTTTCCGGGCCAGCGCGCTGGCACGTTGGGAGCCGTCGGTCATCGGCCCGGTGTGCGATCGCCTCGTCGACGAATTCAAGCACGACGGGCACGCCGACCTGGTGAAGGCGCTGACGTTCGAGTTTCCGACCCGGATCATCGCCACACTGCTCGGACTTCCCCGCGAAGACCTCGACATGTTCCGGCGACTGTCGCTGGACCTCATCTCGATTCCCACCGACATCATGGCCGGGCTCAACGCAGCGGCCGAATTGCATGGCTACTTCCTCGACCAGGTCGAGCAGCGTCGCCGCAACCCCACCAACGACATCATCGGCGACCTCGTAGTCGCCGAGATCGACGGAAAGAAGTTGACCGACGAGGCCATCATCGCGTTCCTGCGGTTACTGCTGCCGGCTGGGCTGGAAACGACGTACCGGTCGTCGGGCAACTTGCTCTACCTGCTGCTCACCCATCCTGAGCAATTGGCGATGGTTCTCGCCGACCGGACGCTGATACCGGCCGCCATCGAAGAAGGCATTCGCTACGAGTCGCCGCTCACCATGGTCATGCGCACCACCACGGAGGATGTGCCGGTCAGCGGCCGCACCATTCCTGCGGGTGCGCAGGTCGACTTGTGCATCGGATCGGCGAACCGCGATGACAGTCGCTGGGCCAACCCCAACGCTTTCGACATCCGTCGGCCGCGTCAGGCGCACATCGCCTTCGCCGGAGGAATTCACATGTGCCTGGGCATGCATTTGGCGCGGCTGGAAACCCGGGTGATGCTGAACTGTCTGCTCGACCGCGTTACAGATTTGGCGCTGGCAGCTGACGACGGCAGCGGCGACGACGCGCGCATCGTCGGGCTGACTTTCCGCTCGCCCAACAAACTGCCGGTCACCTTCACACCGGCCGCGTGACAAGCCGAATCTGGTGAAAAGCCGGGCCGCCATACTGCATGACGTCGGCGGCCCCTGGTCGGTAGAAGAGTTCGAACTCGACTCGCCGCGTGCCGGTGAAGTTCTGGTGCAGATGGCTGCGGCGGGGCTGTGCCATTCCGACGACCACATCCTCAAAGGCGACATGGCGGCACCCAATGAGGTGCTGCGCTCGATGGGCCTGCCGACGATGTTCCCAATCATCGGTGGGCACGAAGGTGCCGGCATTGTGCGTGAAGTCGGTGACGGCGTCACCGAGTTCACCGCGGGTGACCATGTGGTGATGTCTTTTGTCGCAGTCTGCGGCCAATGCCGATGGTGCGCAACGGGAATGGAATACCTTTGTGACGCCGGCATCGGCACCATGACTCCCGGCATGCCGACCGACGGCACCTTCCGCCACCACACTGCGCAGGGCGTGCCGCTCGGACACATCTCCAAAATCGGTGCGTTCGCCGAACATACTGTGGTATCCGTGAATTCGCTGGTCAAGATCGACAGGCACCTGCCGCTGACAGCGGGTGCGCTGCTGTCTTGTGCGGTACCGACCGGCTACGGCTCGGTCGCCCACCGAGCCGGCGTACGCGGCGGTGACACCGTGGTCGTCATCGGAGCGGGCGGCATCGGTACCGGCGCGATCCAGGGGGCAAGGATCAACGGTGCGGCACAGATCGTCGCCGTCGATCCGGTGGAGTTCAAACAGAAATCGGCATTGCGATTCGGTGCCACGCACACCAGCGCCTCAGCGGCCGATGCCTTGGAGCTGTTGCGGGAGTTGACCTATGGCGTGATGGCCGATGCCGTCGTCGTCTCGCCGTCACTGATCAGCGCCGAAGACGTCCGGGCCGCACTGCGGCTGACCCGCAAGGGCGGCATCTGCGTGCTGACCGGAATGACCGCGCAGACAACCCGATCGATCAAATTCGATTTGCAAGACTTCATCCTGATGAATAAAACTCTGGCCGGTACGGTCTTCGGCTCGTGCAACCCCAAAGCCGATATCAGCCGACTGGCCAAGCTCTACCAGACCGGTCAACTTTTGCTCGACGAGATGATCACCAGGCGGTATGCCCTCGACGACATCAACGCCGCCTACGCTGATCTGCTCAACGGTGAAATCGTGCGTGGGGTCATTGATTTCGGGGTCAGCTGACAGCGCCGACTCGGCTTGATACCGCTGCGGTGGACACCTTTTCGGTCACGGTTTCTTGTCGGTGGTCGTCGATAGCATTCGGGTATGGCAGTCAGCAGTCGCGAGCAGGTCGTCGCCGCGTTCGACGCGTTCGGCGACGCGGTCTCCGGCTTGGCCGGCTTGTCCTTCGAGGCGTTGACCACACCGGAGCGGTTGGCGTTGTTGGAGCGCCTCGAACACAACATGCGCCGGCTACCGGTGGCGCGCCACGCGTTGATCAACGGCGTGCACCAGCAGGCCACGCCCGCCGAGATCGGCGGCAAACTCGGCCACGTGCTCGCCGACCGGCTGGGCATCACCCGCACCGACGCCAACCGGCGCATCGAGGAGGCCGCCGATCTCGGTGAGCGCCGCGCACTGACCGGTGAACTGTTGCCGCCCCGATTGTCGAGTACTGCCGCCGGGCAACGCACCGGCGCCCTGGGCGAGGGTCATGTGCGCATCATCCGCGGATTCCTGCGAGACCTGCCGTGCTGGATCGACCAAGCCACCCGAGAACACGCCGAAGCCCAACTCGCGCAGTTCGCCACCCAATATCGGCCCGAGCTGTTGGCCAAGTTGGCCGCCAAGCTCGCCGAGGTGCTCAACCCGGACGGCGACTTCAGCGACGCCGACCGGGCGCGGCGCCGCGGGCTGAGTTTGGGTGTCCAGGATCGTGACGGCATGACCGCGCTGCGGGGCTGGCTGACACCAGCCGCACGCGCCGCCCTGCAAGCCGTGCTGGCCAAACTCGCCGCCCCCGGCATGGCCAACCCCGATGACGCTGACCCGGTAGTGGATGGCGCACCGTCGCCAGAGGCAATCCAACGCGACACCCGCACCCCGGCCCAACGCAACCACGACGCCCTGCACACCGCGGCCCGTGCACTGCTGGCCTCCGGGCAGCTGGGCCAGCACAACGGGCTTCCCGCCAGCATCATCGTCACCACGACTTTGCCCGAGTTGGAGGCCGGCGCGGGCAAGGCGCTCACCGGCGGCGGCACCCTGCTACCCATGCGCGACGTCATCGCGATGGCCCGCCACGCCCACCACTACTTGGCGATCTTCGATCGGGGCAAGGCAATCGGGCTCTACCACACCAAAAGACTGGCCTCCCCCGGCCAACGGCTCGTGCTCCACGCCCAAGACCGCGGCTGCACCCACCCCGGCTGCGACATCCCAGGCTACCTATGCGAAGTCCACCACGTCACCGACTACGCCACCTGCCGCACCACCGACATCAACGACCTCACGTTGGCCTGCGGCGCTCACCATCGGCTGGTTCAACCCGGCGGCTGGACCACCCGAAAACGACGCAACGGCGACACCGAATGGATCCCCCCACCCCAGCTTGACCGCGGCCAACCCCGCACCAACCCTTGCCACCACCCCGAGAAACTGTTGCGCGACAACGATCCTGACTCACCGTAAGTGGGTGAATTCAACGCGCGCCCAGTTCCTCGGCGACACCGCGCAGAAAGCGCTCCGACACCGCCTGGACCCGGCGAGAGAAGATATGCCCTACGTGGCTGCCGTCGTACCAATAGAACTGGCCGCCCCAGCGCTGCTGTAAGGCCAGGGCGGGCTCGCGCATCGCCATTCGATCGTGCCACGCGCCGACGATGAGCCTGCGGTGCGGGGGCGGCGTCGGCTCGACCTTCAGCGGATCGATCACCGAGGTCAGCGCCGACACCACGTCGGACTTCAGCAGTTCACGGAACTGCGCACGCGACGAGCCCGCCCGCGAAAGATGCTGAGCGATCATCGCGTTGAGACCGAGGATCGGGGTGTACAAGGCGACAGCGTCCACTTGCTTCTCGAGATGAGACACCAGGGCCGCCACTGGGCTGCCCATCGAAACTCCCGACACCGTAACAAGAGTCGACTGCTGCTCGGCCGCCCACCGCACGACTGCGCGTACTTCCGACACAGCGCGCATCATGCCGGCGACGTTGCCGAGCGGATCCATATCGGGATAAGCCGGCCACTGGCCACGTCGGCTGCCATGACCGGGCTGGACGGGCACCGCGACATTGAAGCCCAAGCTGTGCTGTATGCGTCCGGCGCGTGACAGCAACAGATCCTCGGGCCTGCCCTGACCCGCCCCGTGCACCCACACCAACCACGGCCGGGGACGGTCGCGATGCCGGCACAAGTGCACAACCGCGGTCGCCGGGCCGCCCAGGCCTTCAGCTTGTAGCGCTTCAGGCAGCTTGGGGTCGTGCTCGAACGTCACCCGCTCGTAGGACAGCACGCCGATGCGCTGTCGCCGGGAAGAGGACACCTGCAGCGGCGCAGGCTCAGCGTGCGCCTGATCGATTCCGAGGCCGGACAACTGCTCAGCTGCCGCGGTGCAGGCGCTCAGCGGCCGAATTGCCCCTTCCATCGCCCCGCCGAGCATCGAAAAGCCGGCCAAGACAAGCTCATCGATAAACACCTCGCCGAATTGGCGTGCTCCGCGCGGTGTCACCGGCGACCATCCGGTCGATTCGGCGAGTCCGGAGACTGTTCGCGGCAACACCAGCGCCAGCTCCCGGGTGAAATCGAGTGCACGAGTGATTGGAAGCAGATGCGCCATTCAGGTCAACCGGTTCATCGTCGGGGGCGCGGGCCTCGGGTGAGCATCCTGAACGACGCCGCGTTCGGTGAGATGCTGGATCAGCGGCACCGCTCCGGCTGACAGGTGATCGGACATGGCCGCCCGCACCCGGTCTGCGTCCCGAACTTCCAGCGCCGCCAGCACTTCTCGGTGGTGGTTGACCGACTGGTCCGGCCAGCCCACAATGGCCGGGAACACCGATTCGGGCGCGTATCGGGTGACCTGCGACATCACCTGGGCGAGTTTCGGCGAGTCCGCGGCGATGTTGATGGCTCGGTGAAACTCGTGATTCAGCCGAACAGCTCGCTCGCCGTCACCGCCGGCGTAGGCGTCTTCGAGCTGAGCCTGAATGTCTTTCAACTCGCCCAGCTGATGCTCACTGATGTTGACCGCGGCCCGCGCCGCAAGCTCACCGCCGACATGCGCCTGAATGGTGGCGACGTCGGTGAGGTCCTGCGCGGTCACCGGCAGCACCACGAAGCCGCGGCGCGGCTGCTGAGACAACAGCCCCTCAGCACGGAGTTGAAACAACGCTTCACGTACGGGCGTCACACTGATGCCCAGCTCCGCCGCCAGCTGGTCCAACCGGACGTATTTGCCGGCGGCGTAGGTGCCGTCGAAGATCCGCCGGCGGACGAACCGCGCGACGTCTTCGGAAAGCTGTGGTCTTGCGGCGAACTCCGGAATGCTCACCGGTCAGATCCGGTAGTCGGCAAGCAGTCGCTTGCTGATGATGGACTTCTGGATTTCGCTTGTTCCTTCGCCGATCAGCAGGAACGGTGCGTCGCGCATCAGCCGCTCGATCTCGTATTCCTTCGAGTAGCCATAGCCGCCATGGATCCGGAAGCTTTGCTGCGTCACCTCCGCGCACAACTCGCTCGCCAGATACTTGGCCATGCCCGCAGCCACGTCGTTGCGTTCCCCGGAATCCTTCAAGCGGGCCGCGTTCACCATCATCAGATGCGCGGACTCGAGTTTGGTTGCCATCTCGGCCAATTGGAACGCGATCGCCTGATGTTCGGCGATGGGTTTGCCGAATGTCTGACGCTGCTGGGCGTACCGGACGGCCAGTTCGAAGGCGCGAATGCCCACGCCGCAGGCTCGAGCCGCCACGTTGACCCGACCCACCTCGATGCCGTCCATCATCTGGAAGAAGCCTTGGCCCGGAGCTGAACCAAGGATGTCGTTGGCGCCGGCGACGTAGCCGTCGAAGATCAGCTCAGTGGTGTCGATGCCCTTGTAGCCCAGTTTGTCGATTTTTCCTGGAATCAGCAGACCGGGGGCGACTTCGCCGAACCCGGTGGGCTTCTCGATCAGAAACGACGTCAGGTTGCGATGCGGCTTGTCGGCCCCTTCGTCGGTGCGGACCAGGACCGCAACCAAAGTCGAACTGGCGCCGTTGGTGAGCCACATCTTCTGGCCGGCGATGGAGTAGGTGCCGTCTGGGCGGCGAGTGGCGCGAGTTCGGATCGCGGCCACGTCAGAACCCAGTTCTGGCTCGGACATCGAGAACGCGCCGCGCGTCTCACCGGTCGCCATCCGTGGCAACAGGCGCTGCTTCTGCGCGTCGGTACCGTGCTGACGAAGCATGTAGGCCACGATGAAGTGGGTGTTGATGACTCCCGAAACGCTCATCCAGCCGCGCGCCAGTTCTTCGACGCAGAGCGCGTAGGTCAGCAACGACTCGCCCAGTCCGCCGTACTCGGTGGGGATCATCAGGCCGAACAAGCCCATTTCCCGCATCTGGTCGACGATTTCCTGCGGGTAGGTATCGGTGCGTTCGAGCTCGACGGCGTTGGGAATGACTTCTTTTTCGACGAATTCACGCACCGTAGCCAGGATTTCGGTTTGGAATTCGGTCAGCCCGAGGGTTTGCGCGAGTCTGGTCATCCGGCGTCGTCCCCTTCGCTTGGCACCCAGGCAATGATGTTGTGTTCAGCGAGACGGCTGATCTCGGCCCGGCTCAGACCGAGGGTTTCGGTCAGCACAGCGCCGGTGTCCTGACCGAGCTGCGGCGCCGGCGCGCCCGGTGGATGGGTGCCGTCGAAGCTGGCGGGCAGGCCCGGCGCCAGGTACTCCCCGACGCCGTGCTGGTGCAGCCGGGAGAACAGCGGGTTGGCCGTCACCCGTGCGTCGTTGGCGGTTTGAGCGAACGTCCGGTAGCGCTCGAACAACACCGAGGTGTCCGACAACGCGTCGGCGATCTCATCGGCGGTGTGCTCGGCGAACCAGCGGGCGAACAACCCGTTCAAAACGTCGCGATGACGGTATCTGTCGCCTTCAGCGCTGAAGTCGGCACCGAGCGCGTCAGCGAGCGCCGAGACTGCCGCACTGGTGCCGGTCACCTTCACCAGGTCGCGGAAATGGCGGGCCGTGAGCGCGACGACCATGAACGCGACAGCGTCCCGACTGGTGAAGTCGTTGCCGTACTGGCCGTAAATGGTGTTGCCCAGCCGCTGACGCTCGCTGCCGTTGACCTGAGGCTCGGTCAGCAGCCCCAGATTCCCGGCGGTGGCCAGGGCCACGTCTTCCAGGGCGAGGCTGATCTGCGCGCCCCGGCCGGATCGGTCGCGGCGGCGCACTGCGGCGACGATCGCCAGCGCCGCATAAAGCCCACAACACACGTCCCAGGCGGGCAGCACGTGATTGATCGGACCGGCGTGCTCGGCGGGGCCGGTGACGAGCGGGAATCCGACGGCGGCGTTGACGGTGTAGTCGACACCGGTGGATCCGTCACCGCGGCCCAGCAACTGAAGGTGGATGACGTCGGCGCGGGCGGCGGCCAGTCGTTCGTAACCCAGCCACGTCAGACCGACGGCATTGGTGATCACGATGCCGTCGCCTTCCACGACGAGCCGCTGCACCAGCTCTTGCCCTTGCGCTGAACGCATATCGATTGTGGCTGAACGTTTCCCCTTGTTCAGCCCGGTCCAGTAGATGGAGGTTCCGGTTTCCGCCAGTGGCCAGCGGTGCACATCGGAGGCGCCGCCGATCGGGTCGACGCGAATCACTGTTGCGCCGAGTTGACTCAGCGTCATTCCGCACAGCGGCGCGGCGACAAAGCTGGACACCTCGACGACGGTGAGGCCGGCCAGCGGTAGGGCGGCCGCGTCGGTCATCAGGAGGCGACTCGCTCGAAGACGGCAGAAAGTCCCTGCCCGCCGCCGATGCACATGGTTTCCAGGCCGAAACGGCCTTGGCGACGGACGAGTTCGCGGGTCAGGGTGGCCAACATGCGACCACCGGTCGCACCGACGGGATGGCCCAGGGAGATACCCGAGCCGTGTACGTTGACGCGTTCCCGATCCGTTTCGGTGAACTGCCATTCCCGCATCACCGCAAGGGCTTGGGCGGCGAAAGCCTCGTTCAGTTCGATGAGGTCGATGTCCTTCAACTGCAAACCGGCTTTACCGAGTGCCACTGCGGTGGCCGGCACCGGGCCGATGCCCATCAGGTGGGGCGCCACGCCCGCGACACCCCACGACACCAGACGGACCAGAGGCGTCAGACCGAGTTCGTCGGCCTGCTCGGGCGTCGTCACGACACACATCGACGCTGCGTCGTTCTGGCCGCTGGCGTTGCCCGCCGTTACAGTCGCTTCCGAATCCTGCTGCAGCATCAGCGGTTTGAGTTTGGCCAGTGATTCGACCGAGGTGTCGGCACGGGGGTGTTCGTCGGTGTCGATCAGCTCCTCGCCCTGACGGGAGCGCACGACGACGGGGACGATCTCCTCGGCCAGGATGCCGTCTTTCTGGGCGGCTACCGCCCGCTGATGTGACGCGACCGCGAGCTCGTCTTGCTCCGCACGCGGGATACCGTACTGGCGGCGCAGATTCTCCGCGGTTTCCACCATGCCGCCCGGCACCGGGTAGTGCCGACCACCGGCCGTGGTTCGTCCGCGCGCCAAACCGTCGTGCACCTCGATACCGCCGCGCGCTCCACCCCAGCGCATGTCGGTGGAGTAGAACGCGACATTGCTCATGCTTTCCACACCGCCGGCGACGACGATGTCGTTGTCACCACTGCTCACCTGCATACACGCCTGAAGCACTGCCTGTAGCGCTGATCCACACCTGCGGTCGATCTGCAGACCCGGCACGGTCACCGGTAGACCGGCATCGAGCGCAACGACGCGGCCGATCGCCGGCGCTTCACCGTTGGGATAGCAGTGCCCGAGCAGGACGTCCTCTACCGCCTCGGGGGGCACGCCCGTTCGCTGCAGCAGACCTTTGAGCACGGTGACGCCCAGCTCAACGGCGTTCAGCGACTTGAACATCCCTCCGTAGCGGCCGATCGGTGTGCGCACCGGCTCGCAGATCACGGCTTGGCGACTCACATGAATCTCCCGCCGGTGACGTCGAGCACCGTGCCGGTCATGTATGACGACAGATCCGAGGCCAAAAACAGCGCGACGCTGGCGATTTCGGCGGGTTCGCCGGCCCGTCCCATCGGCACCTCCGCGACTTTCTCGTCCCAGATGCGTTGCGGCATGGCCTCAGTCATCGCCGAGCGAATCAGACCGGGCGCGATCGCATTCACCCGAACGCCGAGGTGCGCCAGTTCCTTTGCCGCCGCTTTGGTCATGCCCACGATCCCGGCCTTGGCCGCCGAGTAGTTGGTTTGACCGACCAGTCCGACTTTGCCGGACAGCGACGACATGTTGATGATCGCGCCGCGCTTGTTCTCGCGCATGATCGTCGCGGCTTTGCGGATACCGTTCCAGGTGCCCTTGAGGTGCACCGCGATCACTTCGTCGAACTGTTCTTCGGTCATCTTGCGCATCGTCGCGTCGCGGGTGATTCCGGCGTTGTTCACCATGATGTCCAGGCCACCGAATCGCTCGACCGCCGTCTCGACAAGTGACTGCACCTGTTCCGCGTCCGTCACGTTGCAGCGCGCCGCTAGGGCAATGTCTTTGCCGCCCAGGCGTTGTGCAGCATCTTCGGTGCCACTCAAATTGACGTCCCCGAGCACTACCCGGGCGCCCTCTGCGACAAATCGCTCGGCGATGGCGAAACCCAGGCCCTGCGCTCCACCTGTGACAACCGCAACCTGTCCTTTCAGCAACGACATCTGCCCACCTCTCCAGCCACCTGACCTCGAATCGACCAAGATCATATTTGATATAGGATCTGCCGCGAGCCGGCGGGTATCGGCGGCCCACGCGCCGGGCCGTCGCGGGCTCACGTCATCTGCTCAGGAGGAACGTCTGCCGTGACCACAGCTGAAGTCAGCGACGAAGATTTCCAGGACATCCTCGCCCAGACCCGGCACTTCGTGCGCACCGCCGTTGTGCCCCGCGAGCAGGAAATTCTCCTCGCGGATCGCGTTCCGGACGATCTGCGGGACCAGGCCAAAAAGATGGGCTTGTTCGGTTACGCGATTCCGCAGCGATGGGGCGGTCTCGGTCTCGGTTTGGCTCAAGACGTGGAACTGGCAATGGAATTGGGCTACACCTCGCTGGCGGTGCGATCGATGTTCGGCACCAACAACGGCATTGCCGGGCAGGTTCTCGTCGGCTTCGGCACCACCGAACAAAAAACCCGGTGGTTGGAGTCGATGGCAACCGGGGACGTGGTGGCCTCCTTTGCGTTGACCGAGTCGGGTGCCGGGTCGAACCCGGCCGGCCTGCACACCAAAGCTGTTCGCGATAGCGGTAGTTGGGTGATTTCGGGCGAAAAGCGCTTCATCACCAATGCGCCCGTCGCTGATCTGTTCGTGGTGTTCGCCCGCACCCGCCCGGCCGACGACGACGGGCCCGGCATCGCGGTCTTCCTGGTTCCCGCGGACACAGCTGGTGTCGAGGTCGGCCCGAAGGACGCCAAGATGGGCCAGGAAGGTGCCTGGACGGCTGATGTCCGCTTCGACGACGTCCGGGTTTCCGCCGAGGCCCTGGTCGGTGGCAGCGAAGACATCGGGTACCGCGCGGCGATGACGTCGCTGGCCCGGGGCCGCATCCACATTGCCGCGCTGGCTGTCGGCAGCGCCCAGCGGGCGCTCGACGAGTCGGTGACTTATGCGGCCACCGCTACCCAGGGTGGCGCTCCGATCGGGGGCTTTCAGCTGGTGCAGGCGATGATCGCGGATCAGCAGACCGGGGTGCTGGCCGGCCGCGCACTGGTCCGCGAGGCCGCGCAACTGTGGATGACCAACACCGACCGTCGCATCGCACCTTCTGCTGCGAAGTTGTTCTGCACCGAGATGGCCGGCAAGGTCGCCGACCTCGCGGTGCAGATTCACGGCGGCAGCGGCTACATGCGCGAAGTGCCGGTCGAACGGATCTACCGCGATGTGCGCCTGCTGCGACTCTACGAGGGAACCAGTGAAATACAACGCTTGATCGTCGGGTCGAACCTGATCAAAGCGGCACAACGGCAGCGCTGAGGGAAGGCCATCGAAACAACTAGCTCACTTGTCCGTTGTCGGCCGGCGATCGCGGCGGCGCGGTAGGCGCCACCGAAGCACGCCGCCGGCGCTGCAGCCAGCGCACCCCCAACAGGGCGAGGATCACCGATGTGAGCACAACGGCGGGCCAGAACGCCAGCTGCACCAACCAGATTCGGCGCTGCACCTTCACGGCCTGATGTCGCGCTGCTCTCAACCGGGCCACGTTGTCCATCGCTACCTTCTGTCGTCGTTCGGTCACAGTGCCTGCCGAGGTCTCAGGCAGCATAGCGACCGACCAGGTTCACCGACTTGTGCGTGTTGCGCGGTTTGGCCGCGACGTCACCGCCGGGGCTGATAGAAAAGCGGGGCGGCACACACAGCGGTGCCGCAGGCGCTGCTGGAACGGAGGTGGCCGGTGAGTGTCCGGTTCATCGCCGCGGTCATGACCGCATCGGCCGTCGGCGCCGTCGGCTGCGGATGTACCCCACACGCCGAAAAAGTTAGCCAGCGAACCGCCCGAATCACCGTCGACGGCAGCACCCGCACATCCCACGCCGTCTCCTGCACCCAAGTCGAGTGGTTGTTGACGGTCGACATCAGCGCCGCTCCGGCTCGCGTCAAAATGCTGCTCGACTTGGAACACGGCAAACCGCAGCCCCGATCCGTCGACTTCGAGGACGTCAACGGCTTCACCGGTGTTGCCGGCAACGAGCCCGGCTCCGTCCACGCAGACTTCACCGGTGAGACCTACACCGTCTCCGGCGCTGCCCAGGGCACCAATCCCCAAGACGTGAATCACCCTCGAACAGCCGACTTCCGGATTACCGCTCAATGCTGAGCGCCGGCACTCCGTCCGCCAAGGCTTGCTGATCGCGTGGAACAGTACCGCCGCGACGATCTCGTCTTCGACGTCCTCGATGAAGGTCCGGCTGACGGGCCAGTCGTCGTGCTGCTGCACGGGTTTCCGCAGTTCAATTCGAGCTGGAACAAAGTCATCGCCCGTCTGACCGCGCAGGGCTACCGCTGCCTGGCGCCCAATCAGCGCGGTTACTCCCCCGGCGCCCGCCCGCCGCGTCGCCGCGACTACCGCATACCCGACCTGGTAGAGGATGTCCGCGCGTTGATCGATGCCAGCGGCGCCAGCCGGGTGCACCTGGTGGGACATGACTGGGGCGCAGTGGTGGCGTGGGGCGCGGCGGCGGCGTACCCCGAACGGCTGGCCACGGTGTCGCCCATTTCCGTACCGCACCCGGCCGCGTTCCTGCGAGCCCTCGTCTCCAGCCGGCAAGCCCTGTACTCCTACTACATGTATCTATTCCAATTCCCTTTGCTGCCGGAAAGGTTCTTGCTGGGCGGCCGGAAGAAAGCGGACCGGCTGGCGAAAGCTCTTCGATCCGGTGGCCAATCCGCCGCTGCGGCCGACCGTGATGCGCGTGCGATGGCTGAACCCGGCATGCTGACCGCCGCGCTGAACTGGTACCGGGCGATGCCGTTGTCCGACATCCGCAGCACCGGCAAGATCACGGTCCCGACCTTGTACGTGTGGAGCGACCGGGACGCCGCCCTATCCGGGAAGGCGGCGCAGAACACCGGTCGGTACGTCTCCGGTGAATACCGTTTCGAGACTCTGCGTGGGGTGTCTCACTGGATTCCCGACGAACAGCCCGACGTCCTGGCCGACTTATTGCTGGAATGGTTCGCCGCGCATCCCGTCTAACAAACCCGCCGCAGAGGTTGTCGGATCGGTGCGGGCGGAGGGACTCGAAACCCTCGTTAGCTTTCGCCCCTTTTCACATCGGCCAGACGTCGGACCGAGGCACATATCGAAGAGGGGTCGCCGGCGGTAGTCGCCGTGGTGGGGCGGTAGAGATCGCATCGAGCATTAGGGCCACGTAGCGCCGCCAGCCATCGCTGGACAGGTCCATCGTCCAGAGCACACTGTTGAGCATCGCGACGATGCGGGGAAGGTCGTCGCCGGCGACCAGATCGACGCGCACCAGACCTGCCTTCTGCGCGCGCTCGGTGAGCTCGGTCAACGTGTCGTACAGCGGCTTTGGCACGTCGTCGGTCAGCGAACCGGCTCTGCGCGCCGCAGCTAAGATGTGATGCTCGCGGGCGCCGAGGGAGATCGCGGCGGTAATCAGTTCGGTGAGACCACGCAACGGGTTTTTCGATTGGCGGACCTTCTCGATCACCGGCTCAAGATCTTCGGCGATGCTTTGTTGCAGGGCTGCCCTGACGAGACCTCCCTTGGTCGGAAATCGTCGGTACAGGGTTCGCTCACCCACTCCGGCGCGCTGGGCGATGACGTCGCGGGGAGGGTCGGGTCCAAGTTCGGCGTACACCTCACGGGCGGCTCGCAGTATGCGGTCGATGTTCTGTGTTGCGTCCGCGCGCATTGGCCGGTCATCGGCCGTCGTCATGAAAGAAAGATTAGCAAGTGGCAGTTGACTGCCGTTACCAATGACTTTAGGCTCGACAGCTAACTGGCAGGGAGCTGCCGCTTAACGCTGTTCCGGCGTCTTTAAGAGGAGTGGTAATGCCGACAAACTCCTTCTTAAGCGGTAGTGGTGATCTACCGGTCATCCCGGCGCCACGCGCCGCCCGGTGCCCGCTGGAGCCGCCGGCAGAGTTCGCGGCGTGGCGGGAATCGCCAGGCTTGCAACGGGCCTTGTGGCATGGTGAGCCGACCTGGGTGCTCAGCCGCTACCAGGACATCAGGGCGGCACTGGTCGATCCGCGCCTCAGCGCCGACACTCTCTCCGAGTTGATGGTGCCTACCGGTACGGACGACACGCCGCCTGTGATCTTCCCGCGGATCGACGATCCGGAGCACAACCGGTTACGGCGCATGATGACCAGAGACTTCACCTACCGGCGGTCCGAGGCGCTGCGGCCTCAGATCCAGGACCTGGTCGACGGCTTCCTCGACGACATGGTCGCTAGCGCGCCGCCGGCCGATCTCGTCCGCGCCTTCGCATTGCCGGTGCCCTCGCTGGTCATCTGTCTGTTGCTCGGGGTGCCTTACGACGACCATGAATTCTTTCAGCGCCACAGCACAACCGCGCTCGACGGAAGGGCATCCGAGGGGCAGAAGGCGGCTGCGGGTGTCGCCCTGTTCGGCTATATGACCGACCTGGTAGCCCGTAAGGAACGCGAGCCGGGCGATGACCTGATGAGCCGCCTGGTCACCGACTACGTCCTGACCGGTCAGCTCAGCCGAGAAACTGCGGCTATGAACGCCGTGCTGTTGCTGCAGGCTGGTCACGAGACCACGGCCAGCATGATCGCGCTAGGAACCCTGGCATTGCTTCAGCATTCCGATCAACTGGCGCGGCTACGTGCGACCGACGACCCGGCCATGATCGCCAATACCGTCGAGGAGCTGATGCGCTACCTCACCATCGTGCACAGCCTCATCGACCGAGTGGCTCTCGAAGACCTCACGGTCAGCGGGCAGCCGATCAGCGCCGGCGATAAACTGCTGATGAACCTGCCCGCGGGCAATTGGGACCCCCACTTCGTCGACAACCCCGACAGCTTGGACATCGATCGCAATACCCATGGACACCTCGGCTTTGGCTACGGAGCCCACCAGTGCATCGGTCAGAACCTCGCCCGTGTCGAGCTTCAAATCGCGCTCGGTTCGCTGGTCCGCCGGCTGCCCGGTCTGCAGTTAGCGGTCCCACCCGAAGAACTGAAATTTCGGAATGACCAAGAGATCTACGGCATCCACGAGCTACCCGTCCGCTGGTGATGCTGCGGGCCGTGGCGTTTGAGCCGGGAGAAGGTGTTGAGCTTCGGTGCGGGCGGAGGGACTCGAACCCTCAAGCTCTTTCGAGCGCCGGCACCTAAAGCCGGTGCGTATTCCTGTTTCGCCACGCCCGCGCGCCTAGCGATCCTACCGCCCGATGACGGCGCGGTACGGTCAGAATGTGTTCACCATGCGGCCTCGCAGATGGGCGCTGATCGCGCTCGTTCTGTTCGCCGCGGCCGGCTGCCTGGCTCTGGGTTGGTGGCAGTGGAGCCGATTCCAGGGCGCCTCGGGTACCTATCAGAACCTCGGCTACGCGTTGCAGTGGCCGCTGTTCGCGTGGTTCTGTGTATACGCCTACCGCAAATACGTGCGCTACGAGGTCACGCCACCGCCGCCCGCAGACCGGGCCCGCACCGAGTTAGCACCGGGGTTGCTGCCCGAACGTCCCCCGCCGGCACCGAAAGCCACCGACGACCCCGTCGTGCGCCAGTACAACGCCTACCTCGCCGAACTGGCGGAGCAGGACGCGGAAACGCAGAACAGGACTACGGCATGACCACGCCCCACCCGCCGCAGGCCCACCCAGCGGCAGCCGAGAAAATTCGCACAGCACTGCTCGCCTACCGGATCATGGCGTGGACGACCGGTCTGTGGTTGATCGCGCTGTGCTACGAGATCGTCTCGCACCTGGTCTTCCACCATGAGATCCGCTGGATCGAAGTGGTGCACGGCTGGGTGTACTTCATCTACGTGCTGGCCGCGTTCAACCTCGCGGTCAAGGTGCGCTGGCCGATTCCCAAGATGGTCGGGGTGCTGCTGTCGGGCACCATCCCGCTGCTGGGCATTGTCGTCGAGCACTTTCAGAGCAGGGACATCAAGGCGCGCTACCAGTTGTAGGCCTCCACCGTGCGGCTGGCCGAACGCTCGGCGCCGAACGTGAAGCTGGCTGCCCGCTCGAGTGACTCGGCGGGGCCTCAGTCGGCCAACAACCGCAGCGTGGGCACCAGTTGCGCCAGGGCGCGCCCCCGGTGCGACACCGCGTCCTTCTCGGCCGGACTCAGCTCGGCTGCGGTGCACTGGTAGCCGTCCGGCACGAACACGGGGTCATAGCCGAACCCGCCGTCTCCACGGGTGTCGCGGGCGATCACACCCGGCCACTGCCCGCGAACCACCACCTCCCCCGACGGCGACACCAGCGCGCAGACCGACACGAACGCCGCAGTGCGTCGCTCGTCAGGAACATCCCGCAACTGGGCCAGCAGCAGCGCGGTGTTCGCCGCATCGTCGCCGTGTGAGCCGGACCAGCGCGCCGACAACACCCCGGGCATGCCGTTGAGCGCCGCCACTTCCAGCCCGGAGTCGTCAGCTACCGTCGGCAAACCGGTCGCGGCGAACCCATCCCGCGCCTTGATCAGCGCATTGCCCTCGAAAGTGGGCGCTGACTCTGGGGACTCGTCGAACGGCGGCACCTCGTCGAGCGACACCAGTGTCAGCGTGGAAATCCGGGCGCCGTCCAGGACGCGACGTAGCTCGGTCAGCTTCTTGGGATTGCGGCTGGCGACGAGGACCTGGGTCACCAACGCGACTCCTCCTCATCGCCGCGCTCTGCATCGTCGCCGGGGGTCAGCTCCCGAACGCCTTCTGCGCGGTTGGCCCGTCCGGCAGCACACCCGGATACGGCTGCGCCAACGCCTCGCGTTGCGCGGTGAACAACTTGTCGCAGGCGCCCAAGGCGGCATCGAGCAGCTTGTCCATCGTCGAGCGCGGGAACGTCGCCCCCTCGCCGGTGCCCTGAACCTCGACCAGTGTTCCGGTGTCGGTGGCGACGACGTTCATGTCGACCTCTGCGCGGGCGTCTTCCTCGTAGGGCAGATCGACCCGTACCCGACCGTCGACCACACCGACACTGACCGCCGCGATCGCACACGACAACGGACGTGGATCGGACAGCTTGCCCGCCGCCGACAGGTAGGTGACCGCGTCGGCCAGCGCGACAAACGCGCCGGTGATCGCCGCGGTGCGGGTGCCGCCGTCGGCCTGCAGCACGTCGCAGTCGACGGCGACGGTGTTCTCCCCCACCGCGGCCAGATCGATGCAGGCCCGCAGCGACCGGCCGATCAGCCGGCTGATCTCCTGGGTGCGCCCGCTCAGACGGCCCTTCACTGCTTCCCTGTCGGCGCGGGTGTGCGTGGCGGCCGGCAGCATCGAGTACTCCGCCGTCAGCCAGCCGAGACCGGAACCCTTGCGCCACCGCGGCACCCCGTCGATGACGCTGGCGGTGCACATGACCTTGGTGTTGCCGAACTCCACCAGCACCGACCCCGCCGGGTGCGAGGTGAACCCGCGGGTGAGCACTACCGGGCGAAGCTCGTCGTCGAGGCGGCCGTCTTCTCGTCTGGACACGCGCCAACATTAGCCCGGCGACCGTGCGGGACGGAACGACCCGAGGTGGCGCTCAGCCGGCGGCCGCGCCGTTCGGTTTGATCTCGAAGGTCTCGCCGCACACCACGGCATGCACGGGACCGTCGAACTCCGCTTTGGCCTCGCTGATCACGTCTTCGCGCGAGGTCCACGGCGGGATGTGGGTGAGCAGCAGCTCACGCACACCGGCCTCGGCCGCGACCCGGCCGGCGTCGGTGCCGGACAGGTGCAGATTGGGTGGCCGCTGCGGTGAGTGCGTCCAGGACGCCTCACAGAGGAAGACGTCGGCGTCGCGAGCCAGCTCGACGAGCGCCTCGCAGCATCCGGTGTCGCCGCTGTAGACGAACGTCGCCCCCGCTTCGTCGGTGAACCGCAACCCGAAGGACTCGGTCGGGTGGGCCACGACGCGCGGCAGGATCGTCAGGGTGCCGATCGCCACCGGCTCCTTGTCGACCCAGTGACGGATGTCGAAGATGTCGGAGAAGTCGTCGATCTCGCCGCCGTACGGCGAGGAGGCGGCGCCCAGCCGCGACCAGGTGTCGCTCGGCCCGTACATCAGCGCCTTGCCCTCGGGCGGCGTCGGGTGAAACCGCCGCCAGACGAAGAGGCCGGGCAGATCAAGACAGTGGTCGGCATGCAGGTGCGACAGCAGAATGTGCACCGCTCCGGGATCGGTCTGGTGCTGAAGCGCGCCCAGAACTCCGCCACCGAAGTCGACGACCAGCGGCGGCGTGCCGGGCGCCCGCACCAGATAACCCGATGCCGGCGATTCCGGGCCCACGACGCTACCCGAGCAGCCGAGCACGGTCATTCGCACGCTGACCACTGTGCCACGTTCGGCGCCCTGTTGGCCAAAACATCCAGCTTTGTGCCATGCGCGTCAGCGCTAACGAGCCGGGATGTGACTGTGAACGGGCGCGATCCCTGTGATCGAAGGTCCCAGGAACCGCGCCGCCAGCCCGGTGAAGGCGGCCGGATCGCCGGTGGCTTCGAAGAGCCTGAGCGGCGCTGCCGCGCCAGGATCGGGGTGGGGCCGCAACAGGTCGAGCCCGGTGAGCACCCGCAGGACGTCCTTCGCGGTCTCCTCGGCGCTGGACACCAGCGTCACGTGTTGGCCCACCGCCAACTGGATCAGCCCGGACAGCAGCGGGTAGTGGGTGCAGCCCAGCACCAGCGTGTCCACCCCCGCCCGCTGCAGCGGCTCCAGGTATCCCTCTGCCAGGCCCAGCACCTGACGACCGCTGGTGATGCCGCGCTCGACGAAGTCGACGAAGCGCGGGCACGCCACGGCGGTGATCTGCGTGTCGCGCGCAGCCGCGAATGCGTCCTGGTAGGCACAGGAAGCAATGGTCGCCTGGGTGCCGATGACCCCGATGCGACCGTTTCGGGTTGTCGCGACCGCGCGCCGCACCGCCGGCAGGATGACCTCGATGACCGGCACGTCGTAGCGTTCCCGCGCATCATGCAGGCAGGCCGAGGACGCCGAATTGCAGGCGATCACCAGCGCCTTGACACCGCGTTCGACGAGGTCGTCGCCGATGGCCAGGGCGTGCGAGCGGATCTCGGGAATGCTCAGCGGACCGTAGGGGCCGTTGGCGGTGTCACCTACGTAGACGATGTCCTCGTCAGGCAGCTGGTCGATGATCGCGCGCGCAACCGTCAGCCCTCCCACCCCTGAGTCGAAGATGCCGATCGGTGCCAACGCGTCAGTCATGTCCTCCTCACCTGACCGCCGGCCGGCTGGCCCCGCCGCGGCGGAGTTCGCGGGCCGTGCGTTCGGGTTTCGACAGCAGATAGGCGGCCACGATCCCGGCGATGCCGCCACACAAATGGCCCTGCCAGGACACCCCGCCGCAGACGTTGAGCACCGGTACCGCTCCCCACAGCACCCCGCCGTAGAAGAACAGCACGGCGATGCCGATGGCGATCTGCCAGCCCGATCGGGTGAAGAACCCGAACACCAGCAGGAAGGTCAACCAGCCGAAGATCAGCCCGGAGGCGCCGATGTGGTCGGTCGGTCCGCAGGGGGATCCCATGTCCCCGATCAGCCAGGTGCCCAAGCCGCCGACAATCCACACGATGGCGGTCGCCCAGACGAACCGGGACAACCCGGCCAGGGTGACCAGGAAGCCCAGCACCAGTGCAGGCGCGGTGTTGGCCATCAGATGCGCCCAGTTCGCGTGCAGCAGCGGCGCGAAGATGACACCCCACAGCCCGTCGCTTTCCAGCGGCCGGATGCCGTTCCCGTCCAGCCGGTGGCCGCTGAGCTGATCGACGAGTTCGGCGGCATAGAGCAGGGCCACGAAACTGATGATGGTGGCCCCGCCGAGCACCCATGACGAGCGTTTCGCGCGACGCCCCACTGGTTCAGCCGGATACCCGCTCACGCCCATAGTTGCCCTTCCAGAGCTTCCTCGGCGTCCTCCAAGCTACCGGCGTAAGCGCCGGTGGACAGGTATTTCCAACCGGCATCGGCCACTATGAACGCGATGTCTGCGCGCTGCCCGGCCTTGACCGCTTTCACCGCGAGGCCCAGGGCGGCGTGCAGCACCGCGCCGGTGGAGATGCCGGCGAAGATGCCTTCGGCGCCGATCAGCTCCCGCGTTCGGCGCACCGCGTCGACCGAGCCCACCGAGTACCGCCGGGTCAGCACCTCGGCGTCATACAGTTCAGGCACGAAGCCCTCGTCGAGGTTGCGCAATGCGTATACGCCCTCGCCGTAGCGCGGTTCGGCGGCGACGATCTGCACATCGGGCACCCGCTCGCGCAGGAACCGGCCGGTGCCCATCAAGGTGCCCGTCGTGCCCAGACCGGCGACGAAGTGGGTTATCTCCGGCAGGTCGGCGAGCAGTTCGGGCCCGGTGCCGCAGTAGTGCGCGTCGGTATTGGCCGTATTGCCGTACTGGTAGAGCATCACCCACGACGGGTTGTCCGCAGCCAGTTCCTTGGCTTTGGCGACCGCCGTGTTCGACCCGCCCTCGGCGGGCGAGAAGATGATCCGCGCGCCGTACAGCTCGAGCAGCTGGCGGCGTTCGATCGAGGTGTTCTCCGGCATCACGCAGATCAGCCGGTAGCCCTTCAACCGGGCCGCCATCGCCAGCGAGATTCCGGTGTTGCCGCTGGTGGGTTCCAGAATGGTGGCGCCGGGCGCCAACAGCCCGGAGGCTTCGGCCTGCTCGATCATCCGCAGCGCCGGCCGGTCCTTGATGGAGCCGGTGGGGTTGCGGTCCTCGAGTTTGGCCCACAGTCGCACGTGCGGGCCCTCGGGCGAGTCCTGCCACCGGGGCGACAACCGCTGCATACCGACCAGCGGGGTCTTACCCAGCGCCGCCAGCAGCGAGTCGTACCTAGCCACTTGCGCCGCTCCTCCTCATCGCTGCGCTCTGCATCGTCACCGGCGCGCCACTTGCGCCGCTCCTCCTCATCGCTGCGCTCTGCATCGTCACCGGCGCGCCACTTGCGCCGCTCATCCGCCCGCGACGGCGGGCAGGATGGTGACCGAGTCACCGTCGGCGATCTCGGTGTGCAGGCCGCCGGAGAACCGCACATCTTCGTCGTTGACGTAGATGTTGACGAACCGGTGCAGCTTGCCCGGGTTGGCGGAGTCGATCAGCCGCTGCGAGATGCCCGAGTAGTTGGCCTCCAGGTCGCTGATGACGGCCTGCAAGGTATCGCCGTGCGCGGCGACGCGCTTCTCGCCAGCGGTGTGGGTCCGCAGGATGGTGGGAATCGAGACGGTGACGCTCATGGGGCTTCTCTCCAGGTTCGGGCGGTGTCGGGGGCTCAGTATTGTTCGACGATCTCGACGGGCTCCTCGGTGACGACGCCGTCGACGATCCGGTAGCTGCGCAGCTCATGGTGATCGGGATCGCGGGTCCCCACCAGCACATAGTGCGCGTCCGGCTCGGCGGCCAGACTCACGTCGGTGCGGCTCGGATACGCCTCGGTGGCGGTGTGGGAATGGTAGATCACGACCGGAACCTCGCCGGCATCCTCCATCGATCGCCACACCTTGAGCTGCTCTTGGGCGTCCAGTCGGTAGAAGGTGGGCGACCGTTCGGCATTGACCATGGCGATGTGCCGCTCGGGGCGCTGCGAACCTTCCGGGCCGGCGAGCACACCGCACGCCTCGTCGGGATGGTCGGCGCGGGCGTGCGCGACCATCGCATCGACGAGGTCCGCCCGGATCAGCAGCACCTCGGCAGTCCTTCCCCGTGTTCAGGTGGTATCGAATGCTCCCGGCAACAGGTCGCGGTAGGTCGGTATTCCGGCGACCGACTCCGCGGCCAGCACACCGACCAGCACCGCGCGGGCCAGGCAGTCGGCCGCTGCGGCACCTACCGCGGTCAGCAGCTTCGTCTCCGGCGAGAAAGCAGCCGGCGCGTCCACCGGGGGCGCCACCTCGACCGCCCCGGTCGCGAGCGCGAACACCATATCGCCGTCCACCGGGGTATGCGCCGGGCGCACAGCGCGCGCCAAGCCGTCGTGGGCGGCAGTGGCGACCCGCTGACACCCGGCGGGACTGATCGCGGCGTCGGTGGCGACCACCGCGATGGTGGTGTTCAGCGGACTCAGCCGCGGTTTCAGCTCGGCGAGTGCGGCGAGCTGTTCGCCGGGTGGCGGCACCAGCCCGAATTCGTCGACCAGATAGCTCAGCCAGGGCAGGCCGGTAGCCGGGTCCACGACGTCGCCGGCGCAGTTGACCACCACCACCGCGCCGACCGTCACGCCGACATCCAGCAGCGTCGAGGCGGTGCCCACCCCGCCTTTGAGCACACCCGCCCGTGCGCCGACGCCGGCACCGACGGTGCCCACCAGCGCGTCGTCGGAGGCACCGCGGGCAGCAGCCTGACAGGCCGAATACCCGAACTCCGCGGTCGGCCGGCAGCCCCAGCCGCCGACATCGAGGTCGAAGATCACCGCTCCCGGCACGATCGGCACCCGGCCGCCGTCCATGGCCACGCCCCGGTCGTGTTCTTCCAACCAGGTCATGACGCCGTCCGCGGCGGCCAGCCCGAAAGCGCTGCCGCCGGCCAGCAGCACCGCGTCGACGTAGCGAATGCTGTTGGCCGGGTTCAGCAGGTCGGTTTCCCGGCTGCCCGGGGCGCCGCCCCGTGAGTCGACGGCCCCGACCGTGCCCGGCGGTGCGATCACCACCGTCACACCGCGCGCCCAGCCCGCGCCGAGCTGCGCGTCGGGGTCCAGCCGGTGGTGATGGCCGAGCAAAATGCCCCCGACGTCGGTGATGGAGTTCATCGGCCCGGCTTGTCCATCAACGCCAGCACCAGGTATTCCTGGAGCACAGTCAGCCACTGGTAGACGTCGAGGTGCGGAGCCAGCGGATGCCCGTCGGGCAAGGTGTCCGGTCCGTCCGGCGAGATCTCCAGCATGGTGCCCAGCGCCAGTCGAAGGTCGTTGACCGCCGCGGTCCAGGTGTTCGCGCCCTCCTCGGTCAGCTCGAAGCGACCGCCATCGTCGGGCAGCGAGTCCAGGACGAACTTCGCCGCGGTCCGTTTGGCGTCGATGATCTCCGGCTCGTGCAGGCTGCGCAGCGCCGAGTTCAAGCCGTCGGCCGCGTCGGCGTCACCGGGTTTGTCGCCGGGCGCGTGAAAATCCGGCAGCAGCCGCCGCAGCGTGGCGTCCTCGGGCGCCTCGGTGTTGCCGGTCCGCATTCCGGTGATCTGTTCGAGTTCGTCGGTGGGCGACGCCGCCTGACGCGCGTCGAGCATCTCGATCAGCGAGCCGACCAGGCTCTTGAGCAGACCCACCTCGTGCGGGGTCAGCGCGGACCGGAAACGGGGACCCTCAGCGGTTTGCACCCGCTTCCATTTGCGCACAGTCCGGTCCCGGATGGCCTCGGCTGCTCAGCGGTCCTGCTGCATGGTCGCCCACAAACCGGCGGCATGCAGTTTGGACACGTCGACTTCCATGGACTCGCGAGAGCCGGCCGAGACCACGGCCTTGCCTTCGTTGTGCACCTGCAGCATCAGCTTGGTGGCGTGCGGTTCGCTGTAGCCGAACAGCTTCTGAAAGACGTAGGTCACGTAATTCATCAAATTGACGGGGTCGTCCCAGACGATGGTGACCCACGGACTGGCCGTCACGTCGACTGCATCGGTCTCACGTTGTCCGGTGGTCCCTGGCTTGGTCGGTGCTGACGCAACCATGGGATCAAGAATAGCGAGGCCGCGGCGACGCACCCGATACCGTTGCGGTGTGACGGACTCGCCGTGCGCCGCCCTGCTGACCGACAAGTACGAGCTGACCATGCTGGCGGCGGCGCTGCGCGACGGCACCGCCCATCGGCGCGCCACATTCGAGCTGTTCGCGCGCCGGCTGCCGCAGGGACGGCGTTACGGTGTGCTCGCCGGCACCGGCCGGCTGTCCGAAGCGCTGCCGCAGTTCAGGTTCGACGACGCCGCGCTGTCCTCGCTGGCCGAGTTCCTGGACCGCGACACGCTGCGCTTTCTCGCCGATTTCCGGTTCAGCGGCGACATCGACGGTTACGCCGAGGGCGAGCTGTACTTCCCGGGTCCCCGGTGCTCACCGTGCGCGGCAGCTTCGCCGAATGCGTGCTGCTCGAGACGCTGGCGCTGTCGATCTTCAACCACGACACCGCGATCGCGTCGGCCGCCGCCCGGATGGTCAGCGCGGCCCGCAACCGTCCGGTGATGGAGATGGGATCGCGGCGAACGCACGAGCTGGCCGCGGTGGCCGCCGCCCGCGCCGCCTACATCGCCGGATTCGCCGCCACGTCCAACCTGGAGGCGCACCGTCGCTACGGTGTGCCCGCCGAAGGCACCAGCGCGCACGCCTACACGCTGCTGCACACCGGGACCGAGGGCCCGACGAGCTCGCGGCCTTCCGCTCGCAGGTGGAGGCGCTGGGGCCCGGCACCACCCTCTTGGTCGACACTTACGACGTCACCACCGGTGTCGCCAATGCGGTGGCGGCGGCCGGAACGGGCCTGGGCGCGGTGCGCATCGATTCCGGTGAGCTCGGCGTGCTGGCCCGCCAGGTCCGCGAGCAGCTGGACGGCCTGGGCGCGACGCAGACCAAGATCGTGGTTTCCGGTGACCTCGACGAGTTCGCGATCGCCGCGCTGGGCGCCGACCCGGTCGACAGTTACGGGGTGGGGACGTCGCTTGTCACCGGGTCCGGGGCGCCGACCGCTCAGATGGTGTACAAGCTGGTCGACGTCGACGGCATACCGGTGCAGAAACGCAGCAGCCACAAGGAGTCCCGCGGTGGCCGCAAGGAGGCACTGCGGGTGTCGCGGCCGACCGGCACCATCACCGAAGAGATCGTTTACCCGGCGGGTGCTGCGCCCGGCACCGAGGAGCCGTACCGCGTGCTCACCACGCCGTTGGTGCGTGCGGGCCGGCCGGTCACCGAGTCTGACCTTGCCGCCGCTCGCAAACTTGTCGCCACCGGGCTGCAGAGCCTGCCGTGGGAGGGGCTGACCCTCTCGGACGGGGAGCCCGCCATCCCGACCCAGCAGATTCCGCTGCCCCGGCACTTACAACGCACGTGAGAGAAGCAGCCCCGTCCGAGTTGTCCGTGCCCGAGCTTCTGGCCGCTGCGGTGACAGCCCTCGGCGGCAGCGAACGCCGTGGCCAGCTGGAGATGGCGCGGGCCGTCGCGCAGGCCTTCGAGACCGGCGAACATCTCGCCGTGCAGGCGGGCACCGGCACCGGTAAGTCGTTGGCCTATCTGGTGCCGGCGATCGTGCGTGCGGTGTCCGAGGAGACTCCGGTGGTGGTGTCGACGGCGACGATCGCGCTGCAGCGTCAACTCGTCGACCGCGACCTGCCCCGGTTGATCGACTCGCTCGCCGACGCGCTGCCCCGCCCGGTGCGGTTCGCGCTGCTCAAAGGCCGGCAGAACTATCTGTGTCTGAACAAATTCCACAACGGTTCGGCCGGTGCCGAGGCACCCGTCGAGGTCGGGCGAGGAACTGTTCACCCCGTCCGCCGGCACCGCTCTGGGCCGGGACGTGCAGCGCCTCAACAGCTGGGCGTCGCACACCGATTCCGGCGACCGCGACGAGGTGGTACCGGGTGTCGCCGACCGGTCCTGGGCGCAGGTCAGCGTTTCGGCCCGGGAGTGCCTGGGCCTGGCGCGCTGTCCGTTCGGCAGCAGGTGCTTCTCCGAGCAGGCCCGAACTCGCGCCGCCGCTGCTGACGTTGTGGTCACCAATCACGCGTTGCTGGCCATCGACGCCATCTCCGAATCGTCGGTGCTGCCCGAACACGACCTGATCGTGGTCGACGAGGCCCACGACCTGGTGGACCGGGTGACCACGGCGGCCACCGGCGAGCTGACGCCGACGTCGGTGGCTGTTGCGGGGCGGCGCATCGGCCGGCTCATCGAGCCGGAGCTCGCCGAGCGGTGGGAGACGGCAGCCGCCGGGTTCACCGCGGCTATCCAGGACGCGGCACCGGGACGCATCGACCGCCTCGACGACGTGCTGGCCACCAACCTGGCCGCGCTGCGGGACGCGGCCAACGCAACCCGATCGGCCATCGACACCGCTCGCGGCGACGGCAATGCGGCGGCGGCACGCGCCGAGGCGGTTGCCGCGCTCACCGATATCTGCGACACCGCGGCGCGGGTGTTGACGGCGTGCGACCCACCCATTCCCGATCGCACCGACGTGGTGTGGCTCGACCACGACGACAGCCGCGGCTCGACCCGCGTAGCGCTGCGGGTAGCGCCGTTGTCGGTCGCTGATCTGCTGCGCGGCCGGTTGTTCGGCCGTGCGACGGCGGTGCTGACGTCGGCCACCCTGACACCCGGCGGGTCCTTCGACGCGGTGGCCACCGGGTGGGGGCTCACCGACGAGCAACCCGCCGACGCAGCTGGCCGCCCGCGCTGGCGCGGCCTCGATGTCGGGTCGCCGTTCGAGCACCGCAAAGCCGGGATCCTCTATGTCGCCGCGCACCTGCCACCGCCGGGCCGCGACGGCACCGGCTCGGCCGAACAGCTGGCCGAGATCGCCGACCTGATCAACGCTGCCGGCGGACGCACCCTGGGTTTGTTCTCGTCGATGCGGGCGGCGCGTGCGGCCGCCGAGGTGATGCGCGAACGTCTGCCCACCCCGGTGCTGTGTCAGGGCGACGACAGCACCGGCGCACTGGTCGAGCAGTTCGCCGCCGAGCCGGCGACCTCGCTGTTCGGCACGTTGTCGTTGTGGCAGGGCGTCGACGTGCCCGGGCCGTCGCTTTCGTTGGTGATCATCGACCGGATCCCGTTTCCCCGGCCGGACGACCCGCTGCTCAGTGCACGGCAGCGCGCGGTGGCCGCGCGCGGCGGCAACGGGTTCATGGCGGTGGCAGCCAGCCACGCTGCCCTGCTGCTGGCCCAGGGCGCGGGCCGGCTGTTGCGCCGCACCGATGACCGTGGCGTGGTCGCGGTACTCGATTCGAGGATGGTCACCGCCCGCTACGGCGGCTACCTGCGGGCGTCGCTGCCGCCCTTCTGGGCGACCACCGACGGGGCGGTGGTGCGCGCGGCGCTGCAGCGGCTCAGCGCCGCTGCCGATTAGGCCAGCGTCACCAGGCCGAGCTCGTTGGCGGCGGCCAGCAACGGATGGTTGGGCAGCACCCGCACCGTGTAGCCCACCGCGCCGGCCACCGGCAGCGGCGTCGTCATCGAGAACACGTCCGCGCCGCCGACAGTGTCGGTGTCGGTGTGCAGCATCTCGACGGTGACCGGATCGTGCAGCGCGTCGCCGGCGTCGACTCTGCCCAGAACGGCCTGCACGGCCACCTCGTCGGCGCGCAGGCCCGCCAGCTGCACCGTCGCAGTCAGTGTCAGCTTCGATCCGAGCAATGGAGAGTCCGGCAGCCCGGTGCTGTCGACGTCGCTGATGCGGACCTTCGGCCACGCCTGCACCACCCGGCGCCGGTATTCGGCAAGCTCCCGGCCCGGGTGGTAAGTCGGCTGACCGTCCTTGCGGTCGGCGCCGACGGTGCGGCGCAGCGATTCCGCCGCCGGGATGTAATACCGCTCGGCGTAGTCGCGCACCATCCGCGACGCCAACACCTTCGGCCCCAGCGTCTGCAAGGTGTGGCGAACCATCTCGATCCAGCGCGGCGGCACGCCGCGATCGTCGCGGTCGTAGAACTTGGGCGCCACGGATTGCTCCAGCAGGTCGTAGAGCGCACCGGCTTCCAGGTCGTCGCGGCGGCCGGCGTCCGCGACGCCGTCCGACGACGGAATGTCCCACCCGTTTTCACCGTCGTACCACTCGTCCCACCAGCCGTCGCGGATCGACAGGTTCAGTCCGCCGTTCAGCGCGCTTTTCATGCCCGAGGTGCCGCACGCCTCGTAGGGACGCAACGGGTTGTTCAGCCAGACGTCGCAGCCCCAGTACAGCCGCCGCGCCATCGACATGTCGTAGTCGGGCAGAAAGGCGATGCGGTGGCGCACCTCGGGGCGGTCGGCGAACCGCACCACCTGCTGGATCAGCGCCTTGCCGCCGTCGTCGGCCGGGTGCGACTTGCCGGCGACTATCAGCTGGATCGGCCGGTCGTCGTCGAGCAGCAGCCGTTCCAGGCGGTCGGGGTCGCGCAGCATCAACGTGAGCCGCTTGTAGGTAGGTACCCGGCGGGCGAAGCCGATGGTCAGCACGTCAGGGTCGAAGGCCGTCGACGTCCAGCCGAGCTGGGCGGCCGACGCGCCGCGTTCCAGACACGAGCGACGCAGCCGCGCCCGAACGTCCTCGACGAGCAGCGTCCGCAGTTGGGCGCGGACGGACCAAAGGCGCTCGGCCTCGACCTGCTGGAGCCGCAGCCACACCGCCGGCTCACTGAACGAGTCTGAGCCGACCAGCTCCCGGCCCAGCGCCAACCACTGCGGCGCGGCCCAGGTCCGCGCGTGTACTCCGTTGGTGATCGACCCGATCGGCACCTCGTCTGGATCGAATCCCGGCCACAGCTCGTTGAACATGCTGCGACTCACCCGGCCGTGCAGCAGCGACACACCGTTGGCACGCTGCGCGAGCCGCAGCCCCATGTGCGCCATGTTGAAGGTGGCCGGATCGTCCTCGGCGCCCAGTGCGAGGATCCGTTCGGCCGAGACCCCCGGCAGCAGCGCCGAGCCGTCGTCTTGACCGAGATAGCGTCGCACCATGTCGACCGGGAACCGGTCGATGCCGGCCGGTACCGGGGTGTGGGTGGTGAACACCGTGGCGCACCGCACCACCGTCAACGCGGCGTCGAAGTCCAGACCGGAACCGGTGACCAGCTCGCGGATCCGTTCCGCGCCCAGGAAACCGGCGTGGCCTTCGTTCATGTGGAACACCTCGGGCTCGGGCAGCCCTTCGATCGCGGTGAATGCCCGGATGGCGCGCACACCGCCGATCCCGGCCAGGATCTCCTGCTTGATGCGATGTTCCTGGCCGCCGCCGTAGAGCCGGTCGGTCACCTTGCGCAGCTCGTGCTCGTTTTCCGGAACATCGGAGTCCAACAGCAGCAGCGGCACGCGTCCGACCTGCGCGATCCACACCCTGGCGTGCAGTCGGGCAGCGTCCGGCAGCGCCAACTCGACGAGCACCGGATCCCCGCCGGCGTCGGTGAGCAACCGCAACGGCAAGCCCTGCGGGTCCAGCGACGGGTAGGTCTCCTGCTGCCAGCCGTCGGCGGTCAGCGACTGCCGGAAATACCCGGACCGGTAGTACAGGCCGACGGCTATCAGCGGCAAGCCGAGATCCGAGGCGGATTTCAGGTGGTCCCCGGCCAGTATGCCGAGGCCACCGGAGTAATTCGGCAACACTTCGGCAACCCCGAACTCCATCGAGAAATAGGCGATGCCCGTCGGCATGGCTTTTCCGTCACTTTGTTGCTGCTGGTACCACAGTGGACGGCTCAGATAGTCGTCCAAGTCAGCGGCGAGCTCGTCGAGCTTTCCCACGAACCAGTCGTCGACCGCCAATTCGTCGAGCCGGGCCGGCCTGACCGCGCCCAGCAGCGCGACCGGGTCCTGCCCGCATCGCGACCACAGCTCCGGGTCGATGGCTTCGAACAGGTCTTGAGTCGGTTGCTCCCACGACCACCGCAGATTGGTCGAAAGAGCTTGCAGGGCGGCCAGACGCTCCGGGAGATGCGCACGCACGGTGAACCGGCGGAGGGCTTTCACACGTCGTTACCTTACTGACGTCAGCCTGCTCGCCCCGGACAGTTTCGGGTCGCGGCTCGCACCCACTCGCACCCAGGGGCGGCGACGACGTCGCGGCCAAGTGTGACCGGACACTACGGTGGGTATGGGGCGAACGCGGTTGAAGAACGGGCGCCGCAGTGTGGCCGCGCCGAGCACGCATGAGAGAAGACGACGGATACAGAACGGAGTGCTGGTGCCTGGTCGTGTCGAGATCGATGACGTCCAGCCAGTCGTTTCCTGCGGCGCGTATCCCGCCAAAGCGGTGGTCGGCGAGGTGGTCCCGATCAGTGCCGCGGTTTGGCGAGAAGGTCACGACGAGGTAGCCGCGACCCTGGTGGTGCGTTACCTGGGGGCGCGATACCCACAGGTCAACGAAGTCCGTCGGCTCAAAGCTGTGCAGGCCGCTGACACCGCAAGCCCGGTGGACGCCGCCGCGCCGGCCCGGGTCAAACCGCTGCTGACGTCGATGACGGTGGGCGAGGAGCCCTACGTGTTTCACGGTCAGTTCGTCCCGGACCGGGTCGGGTTGTGGACGTTTCGGGTGGACGGCTGGGGCGACCCGATTCACACCTGGCGGCACGGTGTCGTGGCCAAGCTCAACGCCGGGCAGGGTCAGGCCGAGCTGAACAACGACCTGCTGGTCGGCGCCCGGCTGTTCGAGCGCGCCGCCACCGGAGTGCCGCGCGCTCAACGCCATCCGCTGCTGGAAGCCGGGCGCGCTTTGGCAGCCCCCGGCGACCCGCTCACCCGCACGGCACTCGCGCTGAGCCCTGAGGTCGACGAGCTGCTCAGCCGCTACCCGTTGCGCGACCTGGTGACCCGCGGCGAGCAGTACGGCATCTGGGTCGACCGGCCGGCCGCCCGTTTCGGCTCTTGGTATGAGTTCTTCCCCCGATCGACCGGCGGCTGGGACGACAACGGCAATCCCGTGCACGGCACCTTCGCCACCGCGACCGCTGAGCTGCCGCGGGTCGCCAGGATGGGGTTCGACGTGGTCTACCTGCCGCCCATTCACCCCATCGGCAAGGTGCACCGCAAGGGCCGCAACAACACCGCGACCGCGGCCCCCGGCGACGTCGGGTCGCCGTGGGCGATCGGCAGCGACGAGGGTGGCCACGACGCGGTGCATCCGCTGTTGGGAACGATCGACGACTTTGACCAGTTCGTTTCCGCAGCGCGCGATCTCGGTATGGAAGTGGCTCTCGACTTGGCGCTGCAGTGTGCACCGGACCATCCCTGGGCGAAAGACCACCGCGAGTGGTTCACCGTGCTGCCTGACGGCACCATCGCCTACGCGGAGAACCCGCCGAAGAAGTATCAGGACATCTATCCGCTCAACTTCGACAACGATCCGGCCGGGTTGTACGACGAGGTGTTGCGGGTGGTGCGGCTTTGGATGGACCACGGGGTCAAGATCTTCCGGGTCGACAATCCTCACACGAAGCCCCCGAACTTCTGGGCCTGGCTGATCGGTCAAGTCAAGGCGATCGATCCCGACGTGTTGTTCCTCGCCGAAGCGTTCACCCCACCGGCCCGGCAGAACGGTCTGGCCAAAATTGGCTTCACGCAATCGTATTCGTACTTCACCTGGCGCACTTCCAAAACGGAGATCACCGAATTCGGCGAGGTGAACGTCGAAGAGGCGGACTTTCGGCGAGCCAATCTGTTCGTGAACACCCCGGACATCCTGCACGCCGTGCTCCAGCACAACGGCCCGGGAATGTTCGCGATCCGCGCGGTGCTGGCGGCGACGATGAGTCCGCTGTGGGGGGTGTACTCCGGCTACGAGCTCTTCGAGCACCGTGCGGTGTTCGAGGGCAGCGAGGAATATCTGAATTCGGAGAAGTATGAACTGCGGCCGCGCGACTTCGCAGGAGCGCTCGCCGAGGGACGGTCGTTGGAGCCGTTGATCGCCCGTCTCAACGAGATTCGCCGGCTGCACCCGGCCTTTCGGGATCTGCGCACGATTCATTTCCACGATGTGAGTAACGAGGCGCTACTGGCTTACAGCAAATTTGACCCGACCAGCGGCGACTGCGTGCTGATCGTGGTCACGTTGAATGCATTCGGCGCCGAGGAAGCGATGCTGTCGTTGGACATGGCGGCCCTGGGCATGGAGCCCTACGAGCGGTTCTGGGTGCGAGACGAGATAACCGGCGAGGAATATCAATGGGGAGCAACAAATTACGTTCGGATCGATCCTGCGCGCACTGTTGCGCATGTTGTCAATATGCCGCTCATACCGTCAGAAATCCGACCGACCCTGCTACGCCGGAGGTGAGCGCCTGATGAAGCCGACCGATGAACTGATCAGCGCCGACCTAGCCCCGGATCCGGGCGAAGTACAACGGCTGGTCTCCGGTGCCCACCACAACCCGCACGGCATCCTCGGTGCGCACGAATACGGCGACCACACTGTGATCCGTACGTTGCGCCCGCAGGCGGCCCAGGTCGTCGCACTCATCGGCGGTGAGCGCTATCCCTTGGAGCACATCGATTCCGGCGTATTCGCCGTCGCGGTGCCATTCGTCGACCTCATCGACTACCGCTTGGAGGTGAGCTACGGCGGTTCTGGTGAGAGCGTCAACACCCACGTCGTCGCCGACCCCTACCGCTTCCTGCCGACGTTGGGAGAAGTCGACCTTCACCTGTTCGGCGAGGGCCGGCACGAACAGCTGTGGGAGGTGCTGGGCGCTCATCCGCGCTCGTTCACCACCCCCGACGGTGTCGTCGACGGGGTGTCGTTCGCGGTGTGGGCACCCAACGCCCACGGCGTCAGCCTGATCGGCGAGTTCAACCATTGGAACGGCAACGACGCACCGATGCGGATGCTGGGATCGTCTGGTGTGTGGGAAGTGTTCTGGCCGGACTTTCCACTTGAGGGCTTGTACAAGTTCCGCGTGCACGGCGCCGACGGGGTGATCACCGAGCGCGCCGACCCGATGGCCTTCGCCACGGAGGTTCCGCCGCACACCGCTTCGCGCGTGACGTCGAGCCGGCATGTCTGGAGCGACGACCAGTGGATGTCGGAGCGCGCGCAACGCAACCCGGTGTTCGAACCGATGAGCACCTACGAGGTGCACCTCGGCTCCTGGCGTCCCGGCCTCAGCTACCGACAGCTGGCCGAAGAATTGACCGAATACGTGGTGACGCAGGGCTTCACCCACGTCGAGTTACTTCCGGTTTCCGAGCACCCGTTCGGCGGATCGTGGGGATATCAGGTCACGTCCTACTACGCACCGACCGCCCGGTTCGGCACACCCGACGAATTCCGGGTGCTGGTCGACGCCCTGCACCAAGCCGGAATCGGGGTCATCGTGGACTGGGTGCCGGCCCACTTCCCCAAAGACGCCTGGGCGCTGGGGCGTTTCGACGGCACCGCGCTCTACGAGCACTCCGACCCCAAGCGCGGCGAGCAACTCGACTGGGGCACTTACGTCTTCAACTTCGGCAGGCCCGAAGTGCGCAACTTCCTGGTGGCCAACGCGCTGTACTGGTTGCACGAGTACCACATCGACGGCCTGCGGGTGGACGCGGTGGCGTCGATGCTCTACCTGGACTACTCGCGACCCGCGGATGGCTGGACGCCCAACATCTATGGTGGTCGGGAGAATCTGGAAGCGGTGCAGTTCCTGCAGGAGCTGAACGCCACCGCGCACAAGTCAGCGCCGGGCATTGTCACCGTCGCCGAGGAGTCAACCTCGTGGCCCGGTGTCTCCCGGCCGACAAGCGTTGGCGGACTCGGCTTCTCGATGAAGTGGAACATGGGCTGGATGCACGACACGCTCAATTACCTGGGCCTGGACCCGATCTACCGGAACTTCCACCACCACGAGATCACGTTCTCCATGCTCTACGCGTTCAGCGAGAACTTCGTGCTGCCCATCAGCCACGACGAGGTGGTGCATGGCAAGGGCACGTTGTGGGGGCGGATGCCCGGCAACGATCACATGAAGGCGGCCGGGCTGCGCAGCCTGTTGGCCTACCAGTGGGCACATCCGGGCAAGCAGTTGCTGTTCATGGGTCAGGAGTTCGGTCAGCGCGCCGAATGGTCCGAAGAGCGGGGCCTGGACTGGTTCCAGCTCGACGAGAGCGGTTTCTCGGAGGGGATCCAGACCCTGGTGCGCGACCTCAACGGCATCTACCGCGGCCACTCAGCGCTGTGGAGCCAGGACACCCGCCCGGAAGGCTATTCCTGGATCGACGCCAACGACTCGGCCAACAACGTGCTGAGCTTCCTGCGCTACGGCAGCGACGGCTCGGTGCTGGCCTGCATCTTCAACTTCTCCGGCGCCGAGCACAGCGGATACCGGCTCGGACTGCCCGCTGGCGGGCGCTGGCGCGAGCTGCTCAACACCGACGCCACGAACTACCACGGTGCCGGCATCGGCAACCTCGGCGGCGTCGACGCGACAAACGACCCCTGGCACGGCCGCCCGGCGTCCGCGGTCATGGTGCTGCCGCCGATGTCGGCGCTGTGGCTGGAACCCGCTTAGATTGCTGGCGGCGACCCGCCTCGCCCGGCTTCCAGCCGCGCTCGCGATCGCCGCTTAGGTTGCTGGCGGCGGCGTCCCGTCTCAGAACAGCGCGTTGGCGAGGTTGCGGCGGCCCGCGACCACATCCGGGTCAGCCGGGTCGAACAGCTCGAACAATTCGACGAGGCGGGTGCGCACGCCGGTGCGTTGATCACCGGACGTTCGCCGCACCAGGGCGATCAGGCGGTCGAAGGCCGCGCCGACATCCTGGTTGACGATCTGCATATCGGCCGCCGCCAGTGCGGCTTCGATGTTGTCTGGGTCCGCGTCGGCGAGCGCCACGGCGTCGGGCGGTTGCGCCGTCGCGCGCGTCAGGAACTCAATCTGACGGATAGCGCCTCTGGCTTCGGCGTGACTAGGGTCGGCGTCCAGAATCGCCTGATAAGAGCTGAGTGCGGCGGCGAAGTCGCCGGCCTCTAACTGATCTCGAGCTTGGCTCAGCGCCGGGTCGATCTCGGCTTCGCCGGAGTCCGGTGCCCCGCTGAGTTTGCCGGCGGTCGCCGACAGCAGCGAGTCGACCCAGCCGCGCAGCTGCTCGGGCGGCTGCACACCCTCGAAGCTGCTCAACGGCTGACCGGCCGCCAACGCAACGACTGTCGGTATCCGCTGCACGCCGAAGATCTGCGCAACCCGCGGCGCCGTCTCGACATCGACGGTGGCCAGTGCCCATTTGCCGTTGTCGGCGGCGGCCAGACCGGAGAGGACGTCGGCCAGTTGCAGGCACGCTTCGCTGCGCGGCGACCACAACAACACCACGACCGGAATCTGTTGAGACCGGACCAGCACCTCGTCTTCGAAATTGGCCTCGGTGACCTCGGTGCCGGACTGTTCCGGCGACGCGGCACCGTCGGTCGCAGTGCTGGGCCGGGCCTGCTGCTGAGCGCGCTGCTTGAGGCTGGATAAGTCCACCGCCCCTGCTGCCAGGGCAGGCCCGATCGATGGTCGCGGACGCGTCACGCCGTCCAGTTTGTCATGTCCCTGCCGCCGACGAGCACTGCGGTTGCCCACCGAAGTTACCCGCCGGTTATGGCAAAGATCACATTTTGCCCTTGACCGGCAGCTCCAGCAAACTCAGGGAGAACGTGTACTCATCGGTAGCGTCAAAGCGGACTGACCAGTAGCTTATTCGGCTACGGGGTCTAACCGGCGCGCAGTATCAGCGCATCACCTTGGCCACCGGCGCCACACAGCGCCGCCACCCCGTATCCCGAGCCCCGGCGGGCCAGTTCGAGAGCTACATGCAGCACTATTCGCGCGCCCGACATACCGATCGGGTGGCCGACCGCGATAGCTCCGCCGTTGACGTTGACGAGGTCCGGGTCCACGCCGAGCTCCTTGGTCGACGCCAGAGCCACCGCGGCGAAAGCCTCGTTGAGTTCGATGACGTCGAGCTCGTCGACCGTGATGCCTTCACGGTCGAGCGCTTTCTTCACCGCGTTGGCGGGCTGCGACTGCAGTGTGGAATCCGGACCGGCCACCACACCGTGGGCGCCGATCTCGACCAACCACGTCAGGCCCAGTTCCTGAGCCTTCGCCTTGCTCATCACGACCACGGCGGCCGCACCATCGGAGATCTGCGACGACGAGCCCGCCGTGATCGTCCCGTCCCGGCGAAACGCCGGCTTGAGCCCGGCCAGTGATTCGGCGGTGGTGTTGACGCGAATGCCCTCGTCTTCGTTGAACTGCAGCGGATCACCCTTGCGCTGCGGAATTTCGACCGGCACCACTTCGTCGGCGAACACACCGTCTTTCCACGCCGCCGCTGCCCGCTGATGTGACTGGGCGGCGTATTCGTCCTGTGCTGCCCGAGTGAACTGGTCGACCTCGTTGCGCTGCTCGGTGAGCGCGCCCATCGGCTGGTCGGTAAAGACGTCGTGCAGGCCGTCGTAAGCCATGTGGTCCACGACCGTCACATCGCCGTACTTGTAACCGGCCCGACTGTCGACCAGCAGATGCGGGGCCTTGGTCATCGACTCCTGGCCGCCGGCCACCACCACGTCGAACTCACCGGCACGAATGAGCTGATCAGCCAGCGCGATGGCATCCAGACCCGACAGACACATCTTGTTGATGGTCATCGCCGGGACGTCCCATCCGATGCCGGCCGCCACGGCGGCCTGCCGGGCAGGCAACTGACCGGCGCCTGCGGTCAGCACCTGACCCATGATCACGTACTGCACCTGCGCCGGCGACACCTTGGCCTTGTCCAGTGCGCCGGCGATCGCGATGGCGCCCAGATCACTGGCCGAGAAGTCCTTCAGCGAACCCATCAATTTGCCGATCGGGGTGCGTGCTCCAGCAACAATCACCGACGTCGTCATCAATACCTCCAGACGGCCTTCTACGGCCGATCGATAAGCGCAGCGATTTACCTCAGGTTACCGTGGCGGGATGACCACCGACCACGTCGACGTCCGCCGGGCACTGTCTACCTCGCTGGTTACCGCCGTCGATCACGTGGGCATCGCGGTGGCCGACCTGGACGCGGCAATCGCTTGGTATCACGACCACCTCGGAATGATCCTGGTGCACGAGGAAGTCAACGAGGACCAGGGCATTCGCGAGGCGATGTTGTCGGTGCGCGGCGCCCGGGGTGGCAGCGCCCAGGTGCAATTGATGGCCCCGCTCGACGAGTCCTCGGCGATCGCGAAGTTCCTGGACAAGCGCGGACCCGGCATCCAGCAGATGGCCTACCGGGTCAGCGATCTCGAGGCGCTCAGCGAGCGGCTGCGCGATCAGGGCATCCGGCTGCTCTACGACACTCCGCGACGCGGCACGGCGAACTCCAGGATCAATTTCATCCATCCTAAAAGCGCCGGCGGAGTACTTATCGAACTTGTCGAACCCGCCTGAAATCACA
>CAVZPS010000001.1:0-1766639 GCA_963777275.1 uncultured Actinomycetota bacterium | reverse complement strand
GTGCAGAGCGTTGAACAGCTCCGGCAGCGAACCGCGGGGGAATTCGACGTCGACCACAGGCCCGGCGATGCGTACCACGCGCCCGTTGCCACTTTTGCCATCGCTCTTGTCCCGCTGGCCGTTGGTGTCCTTGCTCTTGGTGTCCTTGGAGTTCTTGGTGTCCTCAGAGTTCTTGGTGTCCTCGGAGCTCTTGTTGTCCTCAGAGCTCTTGGTGTCCTCAGAGCTCTTGGTGTCCTCAGAGCCCTTGGTGTCGTCCGAATTCTTGGTGCTTGCAGCCATTTTTGCTTCGCTTTCTTATGGGCGTTTAGGCATCAGCAAGCGCGTTCGCGCCACCGACGATTTCGCTGATTTCCTGGGTGATTTCGGCCTGGCGCTGGCGGTTCGCCTCCAGCGTGAGGTCCTTGATGAGGTCCTCGGCGTTCTCGGTGGCCGACTTCATCGCCCGCTGCCGAGACGACAGTTCCGATGCCGCCGACTCGAGCAACGCAACATAGATGCGAGTGCTCAAATAACGCGGCAAGAGCGCATTGAACAAGGCGGTCGCGTCCGGCTCGAACGTGTACAGCGTATGCGGCTCGTTGTCCTCGCCGACGTACTCGATCTCCATCGGAGCCATCCGGCGCGCCTCGGCCGACTGCGACATCATCGACTTGTATTCGGTGTAGACGATGTGCAACTCGTCGACAGCAGTCGCCTCTTCCGATTCGAAATTGTCGTCGTCGGTGCCGACCATGAACCCGTTGACCAGTGTCTCGGCGATTTCGGCAGCATTCTCGAACTGCGGTGCCTCAGAAAAACCGGTCCACGACTCGGTGAGGTCCCAGTTCCGGAAAGAGTAGTGGCTCTCCGCTTTCCGGCCAACGGTGTAGAGAACCGGTGTTTTCCCTTCCTTCCGCAACAGGGAGAAAAGCTCCTCGGCGCGACGGAAAATGCTCGAGTTGTAGGCCCCACACAGACCTCGGTCGGACGTCACCACCAGAACGCCGGCACGGTTGGGGTTTTCCCGCTCGACGAGCAACGGATGATCCAGTGCGGCTTCATTGCCCAACGTGGTGAGCATGCGAGTGATTTCCTCGGAGAACGGCTTGGCCGCGTTGAGTCGCGACTGCGCCTTACTGATGCGCGACGTCGCGATCATCTCCTGGGCCCTCGTGATCTTCTTGATCGAACTGGCCGAGCGGATGCGTCCGCGCAACTGGCGAAGTGTGGCAGCCATCGTTGATTACTTCTTCTTCTCTTTCTTGGGTGCCGGCTTGTGCACCTGCACCGACTCCTTGCCCAACTGGTCTTCGTCGAGTGCGTCGACGTGCTCGTCGGGTATCACCGAGCTGCCGTCCGAGGCCGCGAAGCCCTGCTTGAAGTCATTGACGATCTCGGTGAGCTTGTCACTGATTTCTTCAGAAAACTTTCCGGACTCACGGATCTCCTCGAGGATGCTCTCGTGGGAGCCCTTCACGTGTTCGAGGAATTCACCTTCAAAACGATTGATGTCCGGGACGGGTACCGAATCCAGGTGACCGCCGGTCCCCAGGAAGATGGCCACCACCTGATCCTCGACCGGCATCGGTTGGTTCTGCTGCTGTTTGAGCAGTTCCACCAAACGTTCACCACGGTTCAACTGCTTCTTGGTGCCTTCATCCAAATCCGATGCGAATGACGCGAACGATTCCAGCTCCCGGTACTGCGACAGATCCAGCCGCAGCGTGCCGGCGACCTCCTTCATCGCCTTGATCTGGGCAGCACCACCTACTCGGGACACCGACATGCCGACGTTGATCGCCGGCCGCACGCCCTGATTGAACAGGTCGGTTTCCAGGAAGCACTGCCCATCGGTGATCGAGATGACGTTGGTCGGGATGTAGGCCGAGATGTCGTTGGCCTTTGTTTCGACGATCGGCAGACCTGTCAGGGAGCCGCCGCCGAGCTCGTCGGAGAGTTTGGCGCAGCGTTCCAACATCCGTGAGTGCAAGTAGAACACGTCTCCTGGGTAGGCCTCACGACCCGGCGGACGCCGCAGCAGCAGCGAGATCGCGCGGTAGGCATCGGCGTGCTTGCTCAGATCGTCGAAAACGATCAGCACATGCTTGCCCTGGTACATCCAGTGCTGGGCGATTGCCGAACCGGTGTAGGGCGCCAGCCATTTGAAGCCGGCCGATTCCGCTGCCGGGGCAGCGACGATGGTGGTGTACTCCAGCGCGCCGCCTTCCTCCAGGGAGCGGGCTACGCCGGCAATGGTGGTGCCTTTTTGGCCGATAGCGACGTAGACGCACCGAACCTGCTTCTTCTCGTCGCCGGTTTCCCAGTTCTGCCGCTGATTGAGGATGGTGTCCACCGCAATGGCTGTCTTACCGGTCTTGCGGTCACCGATGATCAGCTGGCGCTGCCCGCGGCCGATCGGGGTTTGGGAATCGATTGCCTTGATGCCGGTCTGCAGCGGCTCCTTCACGGCTTGTCGATTGATCACCGATGGTGCCTGCAGTTCCAGCGCCCGGCGCTCGTCAGACTCAATGTCGCCGTGGCCGTCGATGGGCTGGCCCAGCGGGTTCACCACCCGACCCAAAAACCCGTCGCCGACGGAAACCGACAGAACTTCCCCGGTTCGCTTGACCTGCTGTCCCTCTTCGATGCGTTCGAAATTACCGAGGATGACCGTACCGACGCTGTGCTCTTCGAGGCTGAGCGCGACCCCGAGGACACCACCGGGGAACTCGAGCAATTCCTGCATCATCACCGAAGGCAGTCCCTCGACGTGGGCGATGCCGTCGCCGGCGTCCACGACGGTGCCCACCTCCTCACGGGCGGTGTCGGCGGTGAAGGAGCTGACGTACTCGTCGATCGCGCCCTGAATGTCATCAGCGGAAATTTTCAAATCTGCCATTGCTTTTCGTCTTCCTGCTTTGTGTTATTTGAGCCGGTTACCGGTCAGTCGGGTAGGTGGTTTTCCGCAGAGGCGAGACGAGACGAAAGCGTACCGTCGATCACTTCGTCGCCGACGGCGATTTTCAGCCCGCCCAGCAGTTTCGGGTCGATCTGCAGCTGCACCTTCACCTGATGGTGGTAGATGCGGCTCAGCACCTCGCTGAGCCGGTTGCGCTGGTCGTCGCTGAGCTCAGCGGCAGCGCTGACGTGTGCCACAACTTCACCGCGCCGTGCCACCGTCAACTCCGCGAGGTCCTGCACGGCCTCATCGGCCGGCTCACCCCGCAACAGCTCGACGGTTTGCGACAACAGCGCCTCTGCGATCGGGTTGATCGTGTCGTTCGCGCTCTCGAGCACCTTGTGCAGCAATTCGATTCGGCCCTCCGCCGGAGCGGAATAGTCACCGAGCAGAATGGACAGCCGGGGCTGCGATTCCAGAATGCGACTGACCCGGAAAAGCTGGTCTTCCACTTCATCGACCTGGTCGGCTTTTTCGGCACGTATCAGCAACGCTTGGCGGGCCACTTGCTCGACGCCGTCGACCAGATCCGCATTTGCAGACCAGCGCTCGGCGACCGCGGCGCGAAGCACGTCGAGCGTGGCGTCTCCTACTTGCCCGGAGAGCAGCCGCTCGACCAGTTGCACTTTGGGCGTTGCGTCGTCCGACGGCAACGAAAGGTAGCGGGTCACCACGATTTCGCGGTTGAGCATTTGGACGACCGACGCCAGCTCATCGGCGAGGGTGGACAGTGCCTTGTCGTCCGCGTCCTTGGAGATCTCGCCGAACTTGTCCAACAGGCTGCTCAAAGCCTCCCTGCTCGCCGAGCGCACTTTGCTGTGAGACGACGACTGCCCTTCACCTTCGCTGGGTGCCATATCGTCGAGTTCGTCCAGGAAACGGTCGACCGTGGCGGACTGCTGCTCCGCATCGTCGACGTGTTCGCGGACCAGATCAGCTGCGCGCCGCACCGATTCGTTGCCGAAATCGTGGCGGAGCTGCCGGATCAGCTGTGCACGCAGCAACTCGACCTGCCGGGCACCCTGTTCTTTCACCCGCTCGACCTCGGCGTCAGCCTGAGCCCGTAGCTGTTCTTTGATGCGTTCTGCGTCAGCACGGGCCTCTCGAGTAATCCGCTCCGCGTCGGCCTTGGCATCTTTGACGGCTTTCTCGTGCACCTGACTCGCCTTCGCCAGACGCTCCACCGCCTGGGCGGACTCGTCCAACTCGCGTCGCACCGAGTCCTGCCGCTCGACCATCAGCTTGCGTATCGGTGGCACGGCATAGCGCCAGACCAGGAAGACGATCACGGCGAACCCGCCGAGCTGTCCGATGAATGTCGACATTGAGTCGTTTACCGCCCTTAGTCCCTAGTCCTTCTTGGCCCCGGAAGTCGCCGCCGACTTGGAAACGTCAACCCCGAGGATTCGGCCGGCCAGCGACGCGGACGCGTTGTCGACATGCGAGCGCAACTCCTCGGCGATGGCGTCACCGTCTCGCTTCAGTTGATCGTTGGCGTCTTGCAGTGTCGAGCGCACTTCCTCCTCGGTCCGTTCCCGCATCTCCTCGAGGACTTTGCGGCCCTCGGCCCGGGCATCGTCGCGGGCAGCCGATGCTTCCATCCGGGCATCTGTCAGCAGCTGTTGGTAATCGGCCCGGGCTGCAGCGAACTGCTCTTGGGACTTCTTGTAGTCGGCCTGGGTCTTGCTGACCATGTCGTCGCGCTCACGCAGCACCCGCATGATCGGTGGCACGACGAAGGTGGAGATGACGCCGAGCACGATCAGGAAGATGAGGAGTACCACGAAGAAGGTGCCGTTGGGCAGGAGGAAGTTGCTGCCCCCTTCTGCTGCTGTTCGGGTCGCGGCCAGAACCGTAGCGCTCATCTCACCCATGGGTCCGATTACTTGACGGGCGTGGCAAAGACGAACAGCGCCATGAACGCCAGGTTGATGAAGTAGGCGGCCTCGACCAGGCCGACCGTGATGAAGAACGGGGTGAACAGCCGACCCTGCGCTTCGGGTTGCCGGGCGATACCGGCAATCAGCGCGTTACCGGCGACGCCGTCACCGATACCGGCGCCGATAGCACCGCCGGCCAAAATTATTCCGCCACCGATGAGGGCGCCCTCGGCGATCTGGGGACTTGGCATTGCATTACCTCCTTGGTTGCTGGTAGCGGTCTACCAGGTTTGTTGTGGGGCCGTCCGACCAGATGGGCGGCCGTCTCTCATTTGTGGTCGTCTTCCAACTCCATCGACTGGCTGAAATACAGGACCGTCAGCAGCGCGAAGATGAACGCCTGAATGGCCCCGACGAACAAGTCGAACGATTTCCAGATCGCGTTGGGCGCCCACAGGATGTAGGGCGGGAACATCGCGATCAGCGCCACCAGGATTCCCCCGGCGAAGATGTTGCCGAACAGACGAAGTGCCAACGAGATCGGCTTGGACAGCTCTTCCACGACGTTGATCGGCGCCAGAATCGCCACGTGTCCGCGCAGCACCTTCCAGGGATGGCCGAAGATCCCGCGGCGCCAGATGCCGGCCGCGTGGTAGCAGACGAAGACGAAGAGGGCCAAGGCCAACACGTAGTTGATATCGGCGGCGGCTGACTTGAGCGCCTCGGTGGGGGTCCCGGACTTGTCCGTGTACTGCACGGGCAGCACCGACAGCCAATTGGAGATCAGGATGAAGATGAAGATGGTGACCGCCAGCGGCAGCACGAACGGCGCGATACGCAGTCCGATCGTGCTCTCGATCTGGTCGCGCATCTGAATGGTGACCGCCTCGAAGAACAACTGCACACCACTGGGTACGTCCTTCGAGGTGACTTTGGACCGTACGAAGAAGGCCAGCGCGAGAACGATGACGGCCGCGATCGCAGTTGACAACACTGTGTCGGTGTTGATCGTCAACCCGAACATGTTGACCTTCGTGTGCTGCCCGACCTCGATCTGGCCAGCGGCCAACATCGTCTCAAACATCGGCGTTGTCTCTCCCGTCTACACCTTCGTGTCCAGTAGCGGCGTGGCCCGACGGCGAGAGTTCGCCGGCTCCGGCGCGAAGCTTTCTCCAGACCGGCAATGCGGTCGACACCACGAGCAGTACCTGGAACACCGCTAAGCCAAACACAACCCCGAGCCCTGCGGGTTTGAATAGGAAAGCGATGACCAACGCGACAACGGTCAAGACGAGCAACCGTGACGCCGAATTCATCACCATCTTGGTCTTCAGCGAACTCCTGCCGCTGGTGATCTCGGTGACCGAGCGCTGTATCAGCAGCGCATTGAGCAAACCGATCAGCAGGCCGATACCCATGAACACCCCGACCATCGGGTGGTGCAGCGCGGCGGAGGCCGCGACAGCCGCCGCCGTCACGATCAGGCAGATGACGAGCAGTCGAATCGGCCGGAACACCACCGAGGGAAACACCAACGGCGCGTCATGCGCTGGCGTCGTCACTGCTGCACCTCGATCCCGCGTTCAAGGGAGTTGCCGGCTGAATCCTGCGCGGCCCGTCGAGCGTATCGGAGGGCGGTTTGCGCGCTGGACTCACCCAAGGGGCAACTCCTGTGTCGGTCGTACATCGGCGCGATCGGAGGCAAATCCGATGACCGGGTGGCCGGCAACCCGCGAGGTTTTTTCGGGTTCTGCCTGCACCGTATCACATAGCGGAAGTCGCCTACTACTCTTTGTCGTAGTACTCGTCGCTGCGCCTCAGCAACGGAATCAAAGTTGCGATGATCGCGATGGCGATAGCGCCGAGCATCACTTCGCCGGTGTCGCGCGGGTCGAAGAAAATCGTGCTGGCGGTTCCGAAAGCCACGATGCCAACCCACAGGTAGATCAGTAGCACGACCCGCCGGTGCGAGTGGCCGATCTGCAACAGTCGGTGATGCAAATGCATCTTGTCCGGGCTGAATGCGCTGCGGCCCGCGCGGGTGCGACGCACGATGGCCAGCAGCAAGTCCAGCATCGGCACGAACATCACCGCCACCACCAGCAGGAATGGCGAGAGCAGTGCGAATACATCACGCACCCCGTAAGCGTTCTGCGAGATCGGGCCGGCGGCTGTTGTCGACGCTGCGGCCAGCATCAACCCGATCAGCATGGACCCGGAGTCGCCCATGAAAATTCGGGCCGGATGAAAGTTGTGCGGCAGAAAGCCCAGGCAGGCTCCCGCGAGCACCACCGAAATGACCGCCGGCGGATAGAACAGCACGTCACCGCCGTGGTCGTGCAGTAGACCCACCGAGAAGATGCAGATCGCCAGCGCGGTGATCAGACCCAGCCCGGCGGCCAGCCCGTCGAGCCCGTCGACGAAATTCATCGCGTTGACGATCGAGACGGTCAACGCCAGCGTCAGCAGCATCGACGACGCTTGGTCCAGGACTATCGTGCCGACCCCGCCGAGCGGGATGTACAGCACACTCCAGGCGACGCCCATGGTGACCAGGACGCTGGCCGCCGTGATCTGCCCAGCAAACTTCGTCAGCGCGTCCAGCCCCCAACGGTCGTCGATCAACCCGATGACCAGGATGACCGCGGTTGCGACCCCGACCGCGCGCATGCCAGAGGAGTAGACGAAACCGCGGGCCAGCGCAGGAAGCTGGGAGGCGAGAAACGTCGCCGCGATGACACCGAGATACATCGCCAGCCCGCCCATCCGCGGCGTCGGCATCACGTGCACGTCGCGCTCCCGCGGATAGGCCACCGCGCCCAAGCGGGTCGCCAACAGGCGCACCGGCCCGGTCGCGAAGTAGGTGATGATGGCAGCGGTGAGCCCGACCAATGCCAGTTCGCGCAATGGCACACCGGCTCCGCGATCGGCTAGCGCAAGCACACCGTCGGCAACGCTGACCACCCCGAGACAGTACTGCACCCTTCGGCGGTGGGCGGCCCGGGACAGATCCGGTCAGCCCGATTCGCCGGGCGACGCCAGCAGGCCGGCCGGTTCGAGCCCCAGCACCGCGGCGATGCTTTCCGCGCTCACCGGTCCGGCCCGCAGGATGTGCGGCGCCGGCCCGGTCAGATCGACGATGGTCGAGGCCGCCTGCTGTACGCAGACGCCGGCGTCCAGATAGACGTCGACGAGGTCACCAAGTTGGCGTTGCGCGTCGTCCGCGGTCACCGCCGCCGGCTGACCGGAAATGTTGGCGCTCGACACGGCCATCGGCCCGACTTCGCGCAGCAACTCGATCGCGACGGGATGCAACGGCATTCGCAGCATCACGGTGCCGCGGGCGTCGCCGAGGTCCCACTGCAAGGAGGGCGCCTGCCGAACCACCAGACTCAAAGCGCCCGGCCAGAAGGCGCGGATCAATTCCCGGGCGCCGTCGGGCACCGTGAACACCAAGCCCTCAATGGTGTGCCAGGAGCCGACCAGCACCCCGACCGGCATGTCTCGGCCCCGCCCTTTGGCCGCCAGTAAGGCCGCCACCGCTGCGCTGTCGAAAGCGTCGGCTCCGAGGCCGTAGACAGTGTCGGTGGGCAGGACAACTAATCGGCCGAGTTTGGCCGCGCTGACCGCCGCAGCAATGCCACGGGCACGCTGTGCGGCGTCCGCACAGTCGAACAGATCAGGCAAAGGCGCCACTCCTTACTTTGCCAGCCGTGACGAAGCGTAACCGGCCGGTCAGATCCCGGCGGGCGGCGACATTGTCGAATCTGCCGGTATCAAGCAGCATCTCGACCGTCTTCGACGACGTGGTGTCGTCGTGCTCGACGGCGAACAGGCCGCCGGGACGCAACCAGCGCCCAGCCAGGGCGGCGACGGCGGCGATCACCCGCATACCGTCCGGGCCGCCGAACACCGCATGCTGCGGATCATGGTCGGCCACCTCGGGGTCCAGCGCCGCACCGTCCGGAACGTACGGCGGGTTCGCGACGACCAGGTCGACCCGGTCGTCGAGCTCGGGCAACAGGCCCGGGGTGGTCACATCGGCGGACAGTAGCTCGACGGTGCTGCCTGAGCGGTTGGTGCGGGCGTATTGCAGCGCCGTCTCCGAGTCGTCGACTGCCAGCACCCGGGCCGCGGGAAAGCGCCGGGCCAGCGCGAGGGCCAATGCACCCGACCCGGTGCACAGATCGACGATCAACGGCCGCGCCGGAAGCTGTTGCACCAGCAGCCCATTCCAGAAGTGCTTCGGTTTCCGGGCGCGGGATGAACACCCCGGACCGACCCGAAGAGTCACCGGCCCGAAGTCCGCCTTACCGGTGATGTGCTGCAGCGGGACACGTCGGGCACGCTTGGCGACGACGTCGCGGTAGCGCTCGAAGAACTCGTCGCCGGGCGGTTCGAGCAAGGACAGCCGTCCCCGGTCGGTGCCGGACAGGTGGGCAGCCAGGGCTTCGGCGTCGTGGCGCGCCGAGTCGATTCCGGCGTCGGCCAGCACCGCGGTAGCGGACGTGATGGCGCTGCGCAGGCCGTCGGGCCGGTTCATGATTTTTGTTGCAGCCGGGATCGACGATCCGCCGCCGACAGCGCGTCGAACATCGCGTCCAAATCGCCGTCCAGCACCTGGTCGAGGTTGTGGGCTTTGAACCCGATGCGATGGTCGGTGATCCGGTTCTCCGGGAAGTTATAGGTGCGGATGCGTTCGCTGCGGTCCACTGTGCGGATTTGGCTGGCCCGGTCAGCGGATGCGTCAGCCAGCGCCTGCTCCTCGCGCAGCGCCTGTAGCCGCGCCGCCAGCACCTGTAAGGCACGGGTCTTGTTCTGCAGCTGTGAGCGCTCGTTCTGGCACGTGACCACGATTCCGGTGGGCAGATGGGTGATCCGTACCGCGGAGTCAGTGGTGTTGACCCCTTGACCGCCCTTGCCGGAAGACCGGTAGACGTCGATGCGCAGATCCGATTCGTCGATCTGCACCTCTGCAACTTCTTCCGGTTCGGGGTAGACCAGCACGCCGGCGGCCGACGTGTGGACCCGGCCTTGAGACTCCGTAACCGGAACCCGCTGCACCCGGTGCACTCCGCCCTCGAACTTCAACCGCGACCACACCCCGTCGGCGGAGTTGCCCTTGCTTGCGATCGTCAGGGTCGCGTCCTTGTATCCGCCCAGGTCTGAAGTGGTCTCGTCGAGAATTGTCACCGACCACCCGTGCCGCTCGGCGTACCGGATGTACATCCGCGCGAGATCCGCGGCGAACAGCGCGGACTCCTCGCCGCCCTCACCGGACTTGACCTCCAGCACGATGTCGTCGGAGTCGTGCGGATCCCGCGGCGCCAGCATGTCGGTGAGTTGGGCGTCGAGTTCGGTGACACGTGCGTCCAAGTCGGTCGCCTCGGCGGCGAATGACTCGTCGACGGCGGCCAGCTCCCGTGCGGCCTCCAGGTCGCCGCGTGCCACCTGCAGCTTGCGGGAGGCGGCCACGATCGGCGCCAACTGGGCGAACCGCCGCCCGACTTTTCGCGCTCTGGCCGGATCGCTGTGCAGTTCGGGGTCGGCGAGTTGCCGTTCGAGGTCAGCGTGCTCGTCGAGCAACGCGTCGATAGCCTGCACACTCTGCGTCATGTGAACCTCCTGCCCCACGCCCGGCGGCCCTGCGGCTCAAGGTGGGAGTCGTCCCGCTTGCGGCGACGAGCGGGGCAGTCAGACGGACAAAACGACGCCCGGGCTGCGCGGGGTACCCCGGCAGTTCGGGCGTCGGTGTGCCGGCTAGCTGTCGGCTTTGGCGGCCTTGTCGGTGCCGGCGTTGCGCTTGCCGTAACGCTTCTCGAAGCGGGCCACCCGGCCGCCGCTGTCGAGGATCTTCTGCTTGCCGGTGTAGAACGGGTGACACTGCGAGCAGACCTCGACCGCGATGCGGCCGTTCTCCTTGGTGCTGCGGGTTTGGAAGCTGTTTCCGCAACCGCAGACCACGGTGGTCTCGCCGTAAGCGGGATGAATACCAGATTTCATGATGTCCTCTGCAATCGTTGGTCGCCGGGTCGCCGTATCCGACCTGTGGTGCGGCGTGAACCGGAACCTGAGGGTTCGACGTGCAATTATGCCAGGTCGGGCACCGTCCGTTCAAAACGCCGGGATCAGCCGGCGCATTCCCGGACGGCGAGTGCATCGTCGGCGCGACGACCGACCCGTTCGTAGGTGTGCGTCCGGCCGACCCGATGCCACAGCACACCCCCGGACGGCGTACTGCCCAGCGCGGTCAACTCCCGTTTGAGGATCTTGTTGGTTGCGGTGGTCGGCAGCTCGATCGGTCAACCAGACATGCCGCGGCCACGCCTTCGGCGACAGGTCGCTTTGTCGGCTCAGGAACTCGCTGAACTCTTCGGGCGCCAATTCGGCGTCGTCCTGCAGCACGACCGCGGCCATCACCTGGTCGCCCACCCGTTCGTCGGGCACCGCGTACACCGCGACATGGTTGACCGCCGGCAACCGCTGCAGGATCCGTTCGACGGGCGCCGTGGTCAAGTTCTCGCCGTCGACGCGCAGCCAGTCTCCGCTGCGTCCGGCGAAGTAGATCCAGCCGTCCGAGTCCCGGTACGCCAGGTCGCCGGACCAGAACATGCCGTGGTGGACTCGCGCGTCGGTGGCTTCCCGGTCGTTGTAATAACCGGCGAACAGGCCGGTGCCCGAGGTATTGACCAGTTCACCGATCGCGTCCTCGGCGTTGGTCAAGGCACCGTCCTCGCCGAAAGCAGCCGCCGCGCATTCGGTCAGCGTGTCCGGGTGGTAAATCGGCCACGCCGGGGAAGCCGCGACCCAGCGATCCGGGCGGACATCCGTCCTCGCGGGTGATGATGATGGCGCCTTCGGTGGAGCCGAATCCGTCCCACACGCGACAATCGAACCGCCGGCTGAACTCGGCGATGTCGCGGTCGGTCGCCTCGTTGCCGAACGCCACCCGCAGCGGGTTGTCGTGGTCGTCGGGCTGTTCCGGCGTGGCCAGCACGTAGGCCAGCGGTTTGCCGACGTAATTCATGAAAGTCGCCCCGTAACGGCGGACATCCTGCAGGAAACCGGACGCGGAGAAGGTGGCCGGCACCATCGCCGCGCCGGAGCCCACGGCGACACTCCAGCCGGCGAGCAAGGCGTTGGAGTGAAACAGCGGCATCGACAGATAGCAGACGTCGGACGCAGTGACTTCGAAGCGTTCGATGAGCGTGGAGCCGGCGAACAGGACCGTCAGGTGGGTGACCTGGACAGCCTTGGGTTCGCCGCTGGTCCCGGAGGTGAAGATCATCATGAAGGTGTCCAGCGGCGCCACCTCGCGGTGCGGCGTCAACGGGCCGGCCGCGGCCAGCAGCGCCGACCAGTCACTGCTCGTCGTGTCGAGAATCCGCACTCCGGGCAGCTCCAGGCCGTCGAGCAGTTCGCGGTGCGCGGGATCAGTCAGCAAAACCTGGCAGTCCGCCCGCAGAATGTCGCGGGCCAGCGCCGTGCCGCGCCGGGTGTCGTTGATGCCGCACAACACGTACCCGCCGAGCGCCGCAGCGGCCATCGCGGTGAGCATTTCGGGCGTATTGCCCAGCAACGCACCGACGTGCAGCGGGCGCGCCGGAGTCGGCGATGTCGATCAGAGCGGCGGCGGTTCGCGACGCTTCTCGCGAGGTGCTCACGCCAACTCCACACCTGGTCGCCGTGCTTCACCGCCGGCGCATCGTCGTCGAGCCGCCCCAGAAGCAGTTGCTGAACCGTGTCGGCCACGGCTCAACACTTTAAGTCGGTGCGGTACCGGAATTCCGGCGAATCGCAGGTATGCGGGCCGGGCCGTCGTCAGTCGTTGTCGGCACCGCCAGGTGTCGTCTTCGACACCTGCACCAGGAACTCGTAGTTGGTCTTGGTCTTGCGCAGCTGCGACATCAACAGGTCGATGGCCTGATGCGAATCCAGCCCCGACAGCACCCGGCGCAGCTTGTGCACGATGCCGAACTCGTCGGGCGACAGCAACAGCTCGTCTTTGCGGGTGCCCGACGGGTTGACGTCGACCGCGGGGAACACCCGGCGCTCGGAGATCTTGCGGTCCAGCTTGAGCTCGGCGTTACCGGTGCCCTTGAACTCCTCGAAGATGACCGTGTCACCGGTCGATCCGGTCTCGACCATCGCGGTGGCGATGATGGTCAGCGAGCCGCCTTCTTCGATGTTGCGGGCGGCGCCGAGGAAGCGTTTCGGCGGGTAGAGCGCCGTGGAGTCGACACCACCGGACAGGATGCGGCCCGAGGCCGGCGACGCGTTGTTGTAGGCGCGGCCCAGCCGGGTGATCGAGTCGAGCAGCACCACAACGTCTTTGCCCTGCTCGACGAGCCGCTTGGCCCGCTCGATGGCCAGCTCGGCGACCGAGGTGTGGTCCGAGGGCGGCCGGTCGAACGTCGAGGCGATGACCTCGCCCTTGACCGAGCGCGTCATGTCGGTGACCTCTTCGGGCCGCTCGTCGACGAGCACCACCATCAGATGGCATTCCGGGTTGTTGCGGGTGATCGCGTTGGCGATGTCCTGCAGGATCGTCGTCTTACCGGCCTTCGGCGGCGACACGATCAGGGCGCGCTGACCCTTGCCGATGGGCATGATCAGGTCGATGACCCGGGTGGTCAGCCGGTCGGGGCTGGTCTCCAGACGAAGCCGCTGGTTGGGGTACAGCGGCGTCAGCTTGGAGAAGTCGGGACGCTTCTTGGCGTCGTCGACCGGTCCGCCGTTGATGGTGTCCAGCCGCACCAGCGGATTGAACTTCTGCCGCTGATTGGGCTTGTTCGCCCTCCCGAGGCACCCGGACCGCGCCGGTCACCGCGTCACCGCGGCGCAGGCCGTTCTTGCGCACCATGTTCATCGAGACGTAGACGTCGTGCGGGCCGGCCAGGTAGCCGGAGGTGCGCACGAATGCGTAGTTGTCCAACACGTCGAGGATGCCGGCCACCGGCTGCACGACGTCGTCCTCGCGCAGATCGGCCTCGCTGCCGTCGGCCGGCCGGTCACCACGGCGCTTGCGGTCGCGGAAGCGGCGGCCCCGCCGGCCCTGCCGACCGTCGCCGTCGTCGTCGCGGTTCTGCTGCCCGTCAGCGCTTTGCTGATCGCCGTCACCGCTTCTCTCCGGCGCGACCTGGTCATGTTTTGTATCGGGTTGGTCCGCGCGCGTCTTGTCCTGTTCGGTGGTCGACGCAGCTGGAGACCCAGCCCCGCGCGAGGCGCCGCGCCGTTCGCGGCGGGGACCGTCGGCCGAGGCTGACTCGTTCTGCGCCTCGCCGTGCCCGTTTGCGACGTGCGCGGGCGGCTGGCTGGAAGTTTCGCCAGCGGCGGCTCCGCCTGCGGCGACGTGCCGGTTACCGGTGTCAGGTTCGGCCGGGGCGCCGCCGTTGGCGGGCGCTCCGTTGGGCGCCGCGCCCCGGATCTCCCTGATCGCGGCGATCAGCTCGTTTTTGCGCATGCCCGACGTGCCCTTGACGCCGACCCGGTTGGCCAGCGCCCGCAGTTCGGGCAGCACCATGGTCGACAGCGGGCCGTCAGATCCGGTGTGCTTTGGCTCGCTGGCCGAATTGGGGCCGGCGTCGCCGCTCGACGGCGCCGATGTCTCTGCGCCGGAGCCGGTGTTCGCCGGGTTGTCCTTGGTCACGGGATGCGACGACTGATTGTCATGAGTGCTGTCGCCAGCCGTGATCAGGTCCGTTTCAGTCACGGATTTCCTTTCTTCCCCCGCTGATCGCGTCAAGCGAGGGGTCAGTTGCACTCAGCCAGATCGCCGAGTGCTTACCACCGCCGACTCCGCGATGATGATCGCCCGAAGTGGCGCATGAGGCGAACCATCGTCCACGAGAAGAATTGGTGGTCGTCCTAGTTCTCAATGCAGTATTGATGCAGAGCCTGCCATTGCTGGACGGAACCGAGGATAACGTGCATCGGTGCTGGAAGCAAGAAACCCTCTCCCGACCTTTTGCCGTCAACCGGCGACAGCGACCCCGGAACTCCAGCGGACTCCTGCGCCGACCGCCGCCTCGCGAACCGCAAACCCGTTCGCCGCACCGAACTCGACGACTTCAACGGGCAGTTGCGGCTCGGTGGCGAAAGCAATAATCGCAGGACCCGCGCCGGAAAGCACCGCTGGAATCTGCCAACGCCGCAGCAGGTCGAGGTATTCCGCCGAGGCCACCATGGCAGCGGCCCGCTGTGGTTGATGCAGCACGTCCTCGGTGGCCGCCAGCAACAGGTCCGGACGCTCGGTCAGCGCAACGACCAGCAGAGCCGCGCGGCTGACGTTGAAACGAGCATCCTGGTGACTGACCTGTGCGGGCAGCATCATTCTGGCCTCGGCAGTCGACGAACGCTGCGCAGGGATTGCGGGAAACAAGTGAATGTCCGGATGCAGTCGCAGCGGGACCGCCCAGTAGCGAGGCGGATGGCCGGTGCGGTCGGCGTGTTCGGTCCAAGACACCACCGCCCCGCCCAGGACGGCGGCGGCCGCGTTGTCGGGGTGGCCTTCGAATTCCGAGGATAATTGGATGAGTTGGGTTTCGCTCAGCGGTGTGCGATCGACTTGGGCGATAAGGCCGTTGACTGCCGCCAGACCGCCCACCACGGCCGCCGCTGAAGACCCGAGACCACGGGAATGCGGTATTGCGTTGCGACAGCGCACCACCAGCCCCGCGACGCCGCATCCGGCTGCCCGCAGTCCCCAATGGATGGCCCGGACCACCAGGTGGCTCTCGTCCAGCGAAACCTGCCCGCTGCCCTCGCCCTCGACCTCGACCACCAAGCCGGAATGCGTTGTCTCAACGATTATTTCGTCGTAGAAACTCAACCCCAAGCCGAGGCTGTCAAAGCCCGGACCCAGGTTGGCCGTCGAGGCTGCCACAACAGCGCTCGCCGACAGCCCGGCAGGCAGCCGCACTATTCCAGGTCCAACTGGGCGAGGACGGCGACCGGATCGACCGGCAGCGGGGTCACGCTGGGCATGTCTTTCAGGGCGGTGTCGGGATCTTTGAGGCCGTTGCCGGTGACCGTACACACGACGGTCGAGCCCGGCTTGACCCAGCCGTCGTCGATCGCTTGCAGCAGGCCGGCGATGCTGGCCGCCGATGCGGGCTCGACGAATACCCCTTCGACACTGGCCACCAGGTGGTAGGCGGCAAGAATCTCGTCGTCGGTGGCGGCCAGGAAACGCCCGTTGGACTGTTGTTGGGCTTCGACGGCCGCCGACCACGACGCCGGCGATCCGATGCGGATCGCGGTGGCGATGGTCTCGGGCTGGCGAACCGGTTGCCCCGACACCAGCGGCGCGGCGCCCGCCGCCTGGGTGCCCAGCATGCGCGGTAGCTTGTCGATCATTCCCTCGCGGCGGTATTCGGTGTAGCCCTTCCAGTAGGCGGTGATGTTGCCGGCGTTGCCCACTGGCAGTGCATGCACGTCGGGCGCTGCGCCCAGAACGTCGACGATCTCGAACGCCGCGGTTTTCTGCCCCTCGATGCGCACCGGGTTCACGGAATTGACCAACGCGATCGTCGGGAAGTCGGCCGTCATCTTGCGGGCCAGTTCCAGACAGTCATCGAAGTTGCCGTCAATCTGAATGATCTTGGCGCCGTGCATGACGGCCTGCGCCAGCTTGCCCATCGCGATCTTGCCTTGCGGGATGAGCACCGCGCAGGTCATGCCGGCGCGAGCGGCATAGGCGGCCGCCGACGCTGAGGTGTTGCCGGTCGACGCGCACAACACCGCCTGTTGTCCGCGCGCCAGCGCGTCGGTGACCGCCATCGTCATGCCACGGTCCTTGAATGAACCGGTGGGGTTGAGACCTTCGACTTTCAGATGCACTGTGCACCCGGTCTGTTCGGACAAGCCGGCGGCGTAGATCAGTGGAGTGCCGCCTTCGAGTAACGTGACCGGAGTCCACTGGTCCGCGACCGGCAACCAGTCCCGGTAAGCCGCGATGACACCGGGCCACGGCTGATGCGTGGCTGTTCGGGCGGCGCTCACGAACTGGTTCCTTCCAGCCGCAGCACACTGGACACCTGCTGCACCACATCCAGATCGCCCAGCGCGGAGACAGTCTCAGAAAGAGCGGCATCGGTGGCTTGGTGGGTGACCACCACGATGCGTGCTCCCACCCGCTGGCCGTCCCGGTCGGCGACACCTTCCTGGCGGACCTCGGCGATGCTCACTTCGCGCTTCGCGAATTCAGCTGCGACTGAGGACAATACGCCGGGCCGGTCGGCGACGAACATGCTGACATAGTAGCGGGTGGAGATGAAGCCCATCGGCGCCACCGGCAACTGTGCATATTTGGATTCGCGCGGCCCGCGGCTGCCCAGCACCCGGTTGCGGGCCGCCATCACCAGATCGCCGGTGACCGCCGAAGCGGTCGGCGCTCCGCCCGCCCCCTGGCCGTAGAACATCAGCCGACCGGCGGCCTCCGCCTCCACCACCACCGCGTTGAACGCACCGTTCACGGTGGCCAGCGGATGGGTCAGCGGCACCAGCGCGGGATAGACCCGCGCCGAAACCCGTTCCTGACCTTCGTCGGTGACGATGCGTTCACAGATGGACAGCAACTTGATGGTGCAACCCAGGGCCCGCGCCGAGGTGAAGTCATCCGGACTGATTTTCGTGATGCCCTCGCGATAGACGTCCTCGGCAGTTACCCGGGTGTGAAAGGCGATCGATGCCAAAATCGCAGCTTTGGCGGCGGCGTCGTAGCCTTCGACGTCCGCGGTGGGATCGGCTTCGGCGTATCCGAGCGCGCTGGCATCGGCCAGCGCGGATTCGTAATCGGCTCCGGTGCTGTCCATTGCGGACAGGATGTAGTTGGTGGTGCCGTTGACGATGCCGGCCACGCTCAAAACGGTGTCACCGGCCAACGATTGGGTCAGCGGGCGGATGACTGGGATAGCGCCGGCGACGGCAGCTTCGAAGTACAGGTCGACGTTGGCGTTTTCGGCGGCCTGCGCCAGTTCTCCGGTGGCGATGGCTAACAACGCTTTGTTGGCGGTGACGACGGACTTGCCATGTTCGAGCGCCGACAGGATCGCCTTGCGCGCAAGCTCGACAGGCCCCATCAGCTCGATGACGATGTCGACGTCCTCGCGGGTGACCAGTTCTTCGATGTTGTCGGTGAGCAACTCGACCGGAACACCTCGGTCGTCAGCGACGCGGCGCACACCGACGCCGCGCAGCACCAGCGGGGCTCCGATCCGGGCCGCAAGGTCGCCTGCGCTGTTCTCGATGATGCGGACGACTTGGCTGCCCACATTTCCCAACCCGAGTACCGCTACACCGACAGGGCGGTCGTCACCGAACACAGTTCACCTCACTTCCAAACTCAGTAGATCGTCCACGTTCTCACGCCGCAGGATCAACCGGGCCCGCCCGTCACGCACCGCGACGACGGCCGGGCGACCGATCAGGTTGTATCGACTGGACAGCGAATAACAGTATGCGCCGGTCGCTGCCACTGCCACCAGATCACCGGGCTGCAGGTCAGCCGGCACCCAGGCGTCGCGAACCACGATGTCTCCGCTCTCGCAATGCTTTCCGACGACACGAGCCAGCGTCGGCTGGGCATCGGTGCCGCGCGACACCAGGCGCACGTCGTACTCGGCACCGTAGAGGGCGGTACGGACGTTGTCGCTCATTCCGCCGTCGACGCTGACATAACGGCGGTGCGCAGAAGCGCTCACGTCGACGTCCTTGACGGTCCCCACCTCGTAGAGCGTGACGGTGCCGGGCCCGGCGATGGCCCGTCCGGGCTCGACCACCAGCCGCGGGGCCGGCAGGCCCACGGCTGCTGACTCGTTGCGCACGATCGTGTCGAGTTTGGCTGCCAATTCGCGCATCGTCGGTGGGTCGTCGTCAGGCAGATAAGAGATTCCCATGCCGCCGCCGAGGTCGACGGTCGAGATCTGCGCAGTCTTCTCGGCGCCGAACTCGCTGACGACATCGCGCAACAGACCAAGGACTCGGCGCGCGGCGAGTTCGAAGCCTGCGACGTCGAAGATCTGCGAGCCGATATGGCTGTGCAGGCCCACCAAGCGCAAATGATCGGCGGCGAAGACTCGCCGTACTGCGGCCATCGCCGCGCCGCTGGCCAGCGAGAGCCCGAACTTCTGGTCTTCGTGTGCGGTGGAGATGAATTCGTGGGTATGAGCTTCCACACCGACGGTGACCCTGATCAGCACGTTCTGGATCACGCCGGCCTCGGCCGCGATGGTGTCGAGGCGTTCGATCTCGATCATCGAATCGACGACGACGTGGCTGATGCCGGCTTTGACGGCGGCAGTCAGTTCGGCGACCGATTTATTGTTGCCGTGCAGAGCGATTCGCTCCGGCGGGAAGTCGGCGTGCAACGCGACGGCCAATTCGCCGCCGCTGCACACGTCCAGAGACAGTCCCTCCTGGTCGATCCACCGTGCGATCTCGCTGCACAGAAAAGCTTTGGCGGCGTAGTGCACGTTACGTCCGCCGCCGAAGGCGTCGGCGATGTCGCGGCAGCGCGACCGGAAGTCGTCTTCGTCGACGACGAACAGCGGCGTGCCGTACTGGTGCGCCAGCTCGGTCAGCGCCACACCGCCGATGCGGACCACCCCGTCGTCGCCGCGGGAAGTGCTGCGCGTCCACACGTTCGGCGCTAACAGCAGCATTTCTTCTGTGGTCCGCGGGCGCGGGGGGACGCCGGGCGTGGTTGGCGTGCTCGGCGTGCCGGGGCCCGGCGGGGTGGGCGTTCACATGCGCTCCGGTGCGGTGACTCCGAGGATGGCCAGCCCGTTGGCGATCACCTGGCGCGTCGCTCGGCACAGCGCCAGCCGCGCGGTGTGCAGTTCGTTAGGCTGCTCGTCCCCTTGCGGCAGCACGCGACACGAGTCGTAGAACCGGTGATAGTCACCGGCCAAGTCTTCGAGGTAGCGGCAGACGCGGTGCGGTTCCCGCATAGACGCAGCGGTCTTCAACACCCGCGGGAACTCGGCCAGCCCGCGGATCAAGGTGCCTTCCTTGTCGTGGCTCAGCAGCTCGAGGCGTGCGGTGTCGGGAACCAGCCCCAGTTCTGCGGCGTTGCGGGCCAGCGCGGACAACCGGGCATGCGCGTATTGCACGTAGTAGACCGGATTTTCACTGGAAGCCGAGGACCACAACGCCAAGTCGATGTCGATCGGGGTGTCCACTGAGGAGCGGATCAGGCTGTAGCGGGCGGCGTCGACGCCGATCGCCTCGACGAGGTCGTCGAGGGTGATGACAGTGCCGGCGCGCTTGCTCATCCGCACCGGCCGGCCGTCGCGAACCAGGTTGACCATCTGCCCGATCAGCACCTCGACGGCGGCGGGGTCGTCACCGAAAGCGGCGGCGGCGGCCTTGAGCCGGGAGAGGTAGCCGTGGTGATCGGCGCCGAGCATGTAGATGCACAGGTCGAAGCCGCGTTCGCGCTTGTCGAGGTAGTAGGCGAGGTCGCCGGCGATGTAAGCGGGCTGACCGTCGCTCTTGATCACGACACGGTCTTTGTCGTCACCGAAGGCACTGGTGCGCAACCACGTTGCGCCGTCTTTCTCGTAGACGTTGCCGTTGTCGCGCAGCCGCGTGATGGCGTGTTCGACACGACCGCTGGTGTGCATCGACTCTTCGTGGGTGTAGACGTCGAAGTCGGTGCCGAAGTGGTGCAGCGACTGCTTGATATGGGCGAACATCAGGTCGACCCCGGTACGCCGAAAGATCTCATGCTGCTCGGCCTCCGGCCTTGCCAGCGCGTCGGGTGCTTCCTGCAAAACTTGGGCGGCGATGTCGCCGATGTATGCGCCCGCGTAACCGTCGGCCGGTGTCGGCTCGCCGTTGGCAGCGGCGATCAGCGAGTTGGTGAACCGGTCGATCTGGGCGCCGTGGTCGTTGAAGTAGTACTCGCGTACCACGTCGGCGCCCTGGGTGGAGAGCAACCGGCCCAGCGCGTCACCGACGGCGGCCCAGCGGGTGCCGCCGATGTGAATCGGTCCGGTGGGGTTCGCCGAAACGAATTCCAAATTGACTCTGCGCCCGGCCAAGGCGTCGGAGTGCCCGAACGTCGCGCCGGCGTCGATGACGTTGCCGACGATGGCGCCCTGGGCCGACGCGTCCAGGCGCAGGTTGATGAAGCCGGGACCGGCCACCTCCGCGGAGGCCACACCGTCGGTTCCGGCGAGCGCGTCGGCCAGCCATTGCGCAAGTTCGCGCGGGTTGGCGCCGACCTTCTTGCCCAGCTGCAGTGCCAGGTTGCTGGCGTAGTCGCCGTGCTCGGGATTGCGCGGCCGTTCGACGGTGACCGTCTGCGGCAACACCGCAGCATCGAGCCCGTGCTCACTGAGCACCGCGGCAGCAGTGCTCCTGAGCAAGTCGGCCAGGTCAGCGGGGGTCACAAGGCTCCATCCTATTGGCTGGCGTCGCCCGAGCCCGAATCCATCGCAGTGGCCGACCGGTCACCTCGATGCGTTAGGCTGTCGAGGCCCATTGGCGCAGCTTGTCTGCATGCGCCCCCGTAGCTCAGGGGATAGAGCGTCTGCCTCCGGAGCAGAAGGCCGCAGGTTCGAATCCTGCCGGGGGCACACCCCATATTACCTGGTCAAAGGTGCTTTTGATCCAGTTGGGCTGGGCACGTCGTCTGATCTCTGACTGATCTTCACGCGCCAATAGCCGTCATCGCCAGCATCCACCAGTGGGTCGGGGCGTTGGCACTCGTGACCTCATGAACCTGCTTTCGTCGGGGCATGTCGTCAAGCTTTAGGGCGTCGGCGTGGCACTCTAGGGTTGAGCCGGATGTGGCACACGTCCGACTCCCAAGGCACAATTCGGGAGTCGAAGGGAGGGCCGTCAACATGCCGACATACCGCGTTGACGTGGAGCCTGCTCTCCTTGATTGGGCAATTACGCGATCCCGCGTTGATCAAGCAGCGTTGTACGCCCAAGGAGCCCTCCGTGATTTGCCGCTCTGGCAGACACGCGAGAAGAAGCCCACCTACAACCAGCTGAAGAAATTTGCGCAGGCGACGCACGCACCTTTCGGGATGCTGTTTCTGACTGAGCCGCCAACGGAAAGCGTTCCCATTCCGGACTTTCGAACGGTCGCGGATAATCAGCTAACCAACCCGAGCCCGGACCTACTTGAGTCTATCTACCTCTGCGAGCAACGCCAAGAGTGGTATCAAAACTACGCACAAGCAAACGATTACGATGATCTCGACTTCGTTGGCAGCGTAACGGTTGACGATTCAGTTGAACTAACGGCAGACAAGATCCGTAGGACGCTGCAATTTACAACTGAGGATCGGGCTAGAGACCGTAGCTGGTCTGAGGCGCTTCGCCGCCTAATAGACACAACCGAATACGCACGCATTCTTGTGATGGTTAGCGGCATCGTCGGCAACAACACGCATCGAGCGTTAAACCCCAACGAGTTTCGCGGTTTCGCCCTCTCCGACACGCTCGCTCCCCTGATCTTCATAAATGGTGCCGACACCAAGGCTGCACAGATTTTCACCCTGGTTCACGAGGTCGCCCACATTTGGTTAGGCGAGAGTGCACTAAGCAACAACACGCTCGACACCGCCACAGCTCAGCGAAGCCAGCCAACCAACGTGGTTGAACAGTGGTGCAATCGCGTTGCTGCAGAGGTACTGATCCCTCTTGCAAGCTTTCAACCGAAGCCGCCCTACGATGCCGATGAGCTTGATCGCCTGACCCGCGCCTACAAGGTAAGCACCTTGGTCGTCCTGAGGCGTATCTACGATGCCGGCCTACTCGTTTGGGATGAATTCCGCAGCAGATACGTAGTGAACGAGAGCGCGTAATGGCGATATTAGCTCGGCGACAGGGCGACTCAGGTGGAAATTTCTACTTCACACAACCCCTACGCGTCAGCCAACGATTCGCGCACGCCGTTATCAGCGATGCGCTCGCGGGCAACACCCTCTACCGTGACGCGTACCGGCTTGTAGGTGCACGCAAACACGAAACGTTCGTCCAGCTTGGCGAGCAGGTCGGGGCCATATAGGCATGTATGTCCTTGACTCCAACGTCTTTATCGACGCGAAGAACAGGCACTACGGGCTTGACTTCGTGCCTGGCTTCTGGGACTGGATAGTCGATCAATTCCAAGCCGGGGTTGTTTGCAGTATTGACGATGTGAAGAAGGAGCTTGAAGCGATACAGGACGACCTCAGCACATGGGCGAAAACCCATAGCGATCTGTTCGTGCCGATTGACGCCTCAGTCCAGCCGAGCATGCAACAACTGGCCGCTTGGGCGACCGGGCCGAGCGGGTATTCCCCCGCAGCTGCAAACGGATTCCTCGCTGTTGCAGACTACCCACTGGTTGCCTACGCGCACGCACACTCGTACACCGTTGTAACTCACGAACGATCCGCACCGACTTCTAAGAAAAAGATCCAAATCCCGGATGCTTGTACAGCATTGGGAGTTGCATGCATCGACCCATTCGCGATGTTAAGGACCGCTCAAGCCCGGTTCGTGCAGGCGACCTAGCCAAAAGTCCCAAACCCGTAGCCAGCAAAATCCGCTGTCCTGGCCGGTGCGCAATGTGACCGGCGTGGGGGGTTCCCATGGGGTAGGTCCACTATGGCCGACGCACCTCGGTTGCCGGTGAGCAGCAAGGCGACGGCTACAGCAGCACGGGTGCAGGTGCGCGGAGTAGTTCGCGCTGGCACTCAGTCAGGTCACTAGGTGGCAGCAGCCGGAGCACGTCTACCAGTCTCCACTGTGGTTAACGGTCCAGCCGGTGTGACCATCTATGTCGATCTGACGCCAGACACCACCGCACACTTTGCAGCACATTTCCATCTTCGTCATGTGGGCCAATTTATTTCAGGCCGCCGGCCTCAGCAACGGCTTGGGCGTCGGCCAGCCGCACGCGGTACTGCTTACCCGCCTTCACGGCAGGCAGCTTGCCCTCGCGGATCTTCTGGCGCAGCGTCGAGTACGGGATCTTGTAACGGTCCTCGATCATCTGCAGCGTGACGTACTGCTCCAAGTCAGCCGGTGCGGCTTTCTCTGCGGGCCTTACCATTTGAGTAATCCTCCGAGGCGCTAGTGTGAATGCTGCGGGCGAGCTTAAGCGCCCAGCGCTAGCCAGCGCAATCACGAAATGCGCTGAGCGCAAACAGGTTAATGTCGTCGTTTATGACAACGCGCTGATCAGCGGGCCTATGTGCGCTCCGCAGCAAATAGGATTGGTATGCCGTGGTTTACGGCAGCCGCTCGATTTCAAAAGGGCCATCTGGACTGAATAACGGCAGGCGTCCACCGGCGCTGGTCATCTCAATTGCTTCAATCGAGCAAAACGAGATCAGCCGCCCTCGACAACGCCGGTCGCCAGCGCGCTCAGGGCGGCGGCAATTTCGGCATCGCGTCCGTTGACGATGCCCTGATAGATCAGGCTGGCTTTGACGGTGCTGTGCCCAAGGCGGGCCATGGACTCGGCCAGGTTGCCGACGCGCGCGACCTGTGTCCCAGCGAAGTGGCGCAGGTCGTGGACGCGAACGCCTTGGCGGTTAATGGCTTTCAGGGCGGCGGCGAAGTATTCCCGGCTGAAGACGCGATCGTTCATGTGACCACCGCGCGCAGCAGGAAACAGCAACGCTTCGGCATCGCGCTCCACATAGTTGGCGAGATGATGCTTAAGGGCGTCACGAATATGGGGCGGCACCACCACCGTGCGGCACTTGCCAGATTTCGTTGTGTCAACGTGGTATTCGCGATCTCGGCGCGTCACGCCGCGCGAGACATTGAGGATGCTGGCAATCGACACCAACATCTTTGCGTCGCAGCTCGGAGACCTCGCCCCAGCGCACTCCGCACCACGCCGAAAGCAGGACAAGGGCTTTGAGTCGCTCTGGCTTGATCGAATCGGCGAGCATTGCGACCTCATCCATGGACAGGATGACCGGCTCGCGTTTGACGCGACCGGATTCATCACGCCCACGATCTGGCACGGATTGCGGTCCAGGTGACCATCGGAGACCGCCGTCGCCAGGATCGAATGCAGCAGCCCGTAAACCTGGCTGTTGCGCCGGGTGCGCTTTGTTCCCAGCGCCGCGAACCACGCGCGCACCGCCTCGGGTGTGATCGACGTGATGGCCCGGTGGCCGAGCGCCGGCTCGATGTGGGCTTTGTGTTGCGACTCGTAGAGCTGGCGGGTGCCCGGCTTGATGTTGCGCTGTTCGATCCACCGCGTGGCGTACTCGGAGAGGGTCAGCGCCGGGGCTGAGGCTGCCGCCGCGCGCTCTTTGGGCGGCGTCCAGTGTTCCCGCTTGCCCGGCTCCAACAGCTCGCGCTCGGAGGCAAGCCAGCCCTCGGCGCGTACCCGGTGGGCGAAGGTGCCCGGTGCGTAGTGACGACACCTGTCCGGCCCGACGTAGGACGCCTGCCAGCGGCCACTCTTGAGCTTCACGACGTAGCCCCAGCCTCGGGCGTGCTCTGGGTAGCGGTATCCGTTGCTGCGGATCATGGTGGGTCTCCTGCCGGGCGTCTGATCTTCGTCGGATCTTACGCCATCACTGCCCATCAACGACCAGCACAATCATGGCGTACCGGCCTCGGCTGAAGTGCCAGGTGAGCGGCCATATTTCGAGGTCAGAGACTATGGCGTCGGCGAGCACGCCGGGAGATTCGAATCCTGCCGGGGGCACTGCCTGACCAGCGCCAATGTAAGTCCGCGCAATACTTGCCCCACTACGGGGCCGCGGCCATGCTCCGAAAAGATGGACCATGCCGAGCGACACGGAACAGTGGCGGCCCGAACTAATCATCCGACCAACGGTGCCTATCGCGCCGCTAGCCAGCCAGATCGTCGATTTTCCCGATCACCCTCCCGACCACGCGCCGGTTCACTGGTCCGGCAGCGTCGGGAAGTGGTGAGAACGACTTTTGCAAGGTGTCGTGCGGTAAGGGCGTGCGATCACCGAGTGCACGGCGATGGTGGCCAAGTTCGAAGGCGGGATTCAGGTGATTTCGCCGATTGCGGGGTCTCGCTGTCGTCGGTCGACCTGCACCTTGCTGGACGCGCTTCTGGTTACTACGTGGGCGCGCACCCACTTTAAGTGCCGACGGTTTGAGCGACAACTAAGTGCCGACGGTTTGAGCGACAACGACTTTGAACAACTGGGATACGCATGTGATGTCGATGCTCCACCGGACGAGTTAACACCGAAACCGTCATTGAGCGGCTTACCCGACGTTTTAGCGACTCGGTGGACAGTTCTAAGGCTTGCTGCTCGACCATGGAGTCAAGGGAATTCCGCTCTATTGGCTCCGCCTGCCGTCATCCATTGCAAGCGGCCGACCCCGCGCGACCGCGAATTCCATTACCTCCTACACATCTACGACGCAGTCATTCGGGCCAGAGTTCCTCGACTCAGTCGACCCTTAATCGATCGCAACGAGGCGCCAAACTCTGTCAAGTCAGCGCGTTTGGCATCACTCTCGAACAGTGGTTGTGTTCATCAATGCAGGTTGATTGGGGTTGTACCTCGGCGCCGCGGTCAGGCCTCGACGTGCAACGAAAGCCAGTCGCGCAGCGCGATGCCGAACGCATGGGCCTGGCAGAGTTCGGCATCGCCGAGGCGTTCGACGTCCGGGTCCACCCACCCGATATGCGATGACCTGGAAAGTCAATATCGATTGACGACCGCACTCAACGGCGGGGCACAGTGGGCGTTACAGCGTTTCACCGGCACCGATCTCGCTCGGCCCCGGTGGGACGAGGGCATCGTGGTGACTACCATGCGACGGCACCTGATCGCGCTTGTGCTGCGGAGCCGGAATGGGTGTATGTGACAGGAAGCCCGGCGGACGCTCGGGTGACCACCCGAGTTCGATGCAACACGATCGACTACTCCGAGTGAACCCAGATATACATCCGGACCGAAGTCGACGTCCTGGGCGCTGAAGGCAAAGGCGCCTTCCACGCGGGCACTGACAGCGTGTTCGACCACCCGCTCACCGACGCTCTGGCCACCGCGCACGGAGACCGCGTCGCCGACCCACTTCAGCGCAGCATGCTGTCGCTGATCGTCGAAGTCGCCGTTGCCGTCGGCGCCCGCGCCGCGGTGCTGCCCGCCGAGGTGATCTGGATATGGGATCAGGCGCAGCTTGCGTTCGAACATGGGTTGGGCTGGTTCACGTTCGTCGACGACTGTTGTGCTACGGGCGTCAGCGCGACGACCGGCGAAAAGGCCAGCGCGGCGGCATCCGGGAAGATGACGGTACGCGTCAGCAGTCGTGCCCGGTGATCTGGCAGATGTTGTGCGCCGGGTCGCTGAGGGGCCTGGACCATGCGGAGCTACACGCCTGGCTACACACTGCTGAAAGGGCCCTACCTCGGTGGCGGTAGGTCGCCCGGCGGGCAGGTTGGACATGGATCATCTTTGAGTTCCGGCCCAAACCCGTCGTCAAATCCAGCCGCCTGGTCGGCGCATGCTATGGCCGCTTGATGGCCCCCCGCTTGAGCGTCTAGCGCCCTGCATTTAGGGTCTTTCACTAGCTCACACATCTCGATGGCTTCGCGGCTGTCACCCATGCCGGTGCAGTCGGCGTGTGCCGTGGGCGTCAGCGACGAAATTGCCGTGATTGCCGTGAATGGAGCGCATGCGAGGACCGCTGCCGCCGCAGCATACTTAATTCTCATCAGCAGTCGTGCCCGGTGATCTGGCAGATGTTGTGCGCCGGGTCACCGGTTCCCCGGTTACCCAAGTCTGGGCGCCGATCTTGTTCGACCCTGAACGCGCAGTCCATCTGCTGATTTGGCGGCAGCTGTGCGCAGGCGTCGAACCCGGGGTCGTCTTTCCACCCGCCAGCTGATGCCGGTGGTGCCATCGAGATAAACCCGGCAGCCGCCGCAGCTGCCCCGATAAAGATGAACATCTTTTTCATTTCATACCTCTCTCGAAACCTGATGCGGAAGTATGCACGAGGCCGCTGTCGGCACTGCGATCTAGCTTCTGTGACCCGCTCAGCGACTCACGCTACGCCCAACGATGGGCAATTACTATATTTCAGCAAAGCTTCATTGTCCTGTCGCGAGGCTGCCACGAGTTGCGGCACCGCTGACGCAGAAATAACGATGGGAAACAGTTCCGGGAATCAACGCTGTGCGATTCCCAGCCCATCACCGACCAGCCATTACCAACGCACTGGCAGGCGGATTACTGGAAGCATCGATGCCGTGAAATCGAACGAGGCCCACCAAGAAAGTTGACTGTTTTGCGCGGTCAACTGCAAAGCTGAGGTCAGTGGACTCACGTGAATTTGTGTCGTGGGAGCTTCGCACTCGGTCAGCTTTGGCGCCTGCGTTCGGCGAGCAGCCATCACATCACGACGAAATTCCCGCGACCGATCACGCTCATGAGCCTGCTCCGCCTTGCCGATGCCAGCCTCGCCGATCAAACGCGATCAGCCGCTACCGGCCAAATACCACCCTCATCCACCGCGGCCTTCGTTCGCCCACCCTCGCCGGCACACGCTGGCATGTGGGGCGAACTCCGCTCACGCCCACCTTCGATTCGCCAGGCAGGCCGGCCGGCGGCTAATTACTACTCGCATCCCATTTGCCTGGTGCGGCATTCCGCAACGACTACCATCTCGCGACAGCACCGACAGGAAGGTCCGACATGACCGATGTGAAGCTCATCCCGCTCGAGGTGCTGTTGGGCAACCCGGAACGGGCGCAAGCGCAGATCTCGCCGGACGGCAAGCGTTTGTCCTACCTGGCACCACTGAACGGCGTGCTCAACGTATTTGTCGGCGACGCCGGCGCGAGCAACGAGCAGCCGATGACTCGCGATGCCGACCGCGGGATCCACAGTCATTGGTGGGCACCTGACGGCCGCCGCCTGATGTATGTGCAGGACAAGGACGGCAGCGAGAATTTCCGGTTATACGACGTCGACCTGGAATCGGGGACCGAGCGCGACCTCACACCACTCGACGGTGTGCAATGTCGGGTGATCGCTCACCGCAAACGGTTCCCCAACGATGTGCTGATCGGCATCAATAAGGACAATCCGCAACTGCACGATATTTATCACCTGGACCTGACGACGGGCGCGCTAGAGAAAATTATCGAAAACCCAGGCTTCATCGGCTGGACAGTCGACTATGACCTGAAGGTCCGCGGTGGTGTGAAGCCCACACCTGACGGCGGCATGGTGATCATGGTGCGCAACGACGAGACATCCGACTGGCGGCCGCTGTTGGAGGTACCGCCGGAAGACGCGGAAACGACTGGGCCGCTGGGCTTCACGAAAGACGGCGCAAGTATGTACCTGCAGACGTCTGTCGGCTCGAACACCGGCCGAATAGTGAAGATGCAGATAGCGACCGGCGCCGTCGAGGTGATCGCCGAGGATCCCGATTACGACATCACCGGTGCGATCGTCAACCCCGACAGCCGCGACATCGAAGGCGTGATGGTGTACGGAGATCGGGTGCAGTACCGCATCTTCGATGACTCGATGCGCGCCGATGTCGAAGCGCTTGAACGACTCGATGCCGGAGATCTGGTGATCAGCGACCGGGACAACGACGATTCCACCTGGCTGGTGGCGTTTAACAATGACGCTGGACCGGTGAAGTTCTACATCTGGGACCGCGCCGACAAAAAAGCAACGTTCTTGTTCGACCACCGACCCGAGCTAAACGACTACCCGCTAGCGCCGATGGAGCCCTTCCACTTCAGTGCACGCGACGGACTGCAGATTCACGGATACCTCACCTTCCCCGAGCAGGTCGAGCGTGCTGACCTACCCGCGGTGCTGGTCGTGCACGGCGGCCCGTGGGTGCGTGACGGCTGGGGACTTGATCCCGAGGCGCAGTGGCTGGCGAACCGGGGCTATGCGTGTGTGCATGTGAACTTTCGCGGCTCCAGCGGCTACGGCAAGGACTTCCTCAACGCGGGCAACCACGAGTGGGGCGCCAAGATGCACGAAGACCTCCTCGATGCCATCGATCACCTTGCCGCGCAAGGTATTGTCGATCGTGACCGGGTGGCGATCTATGGCGGTTCCTATGGCGGGTACGCCGCATTGATCGGTGCGACATTTACGCCTGATGTCTTCACGTGCGCGATCTCGATGGTCGGCCCGTCCAACCTGAACACGCTTATCGACTCGTTCCCCGACTACTGGAAGCCGATGATCGAGGTGTGGCACAAGCGGGTCGGCGAGGACCGCGACTTCCTATGGTCGCGTTCACCGCTGTCCAGGGTCGACGACATCAAGATTCCGATCCTCATCGCCCAAGGCGAGAACGACCCTCGCGTGAAGCGTGCCGAATCCGAGCAGATCGTCGCCGCCATGACCGAACGCGGGATCGAGCATGAGTACGTGATGTACGAGAACGAGGGACACGGCCTAGCCAAGCCCGAGAATCGCCTGGACTTCTATCACCGGGCCGACCGCTTCCTGGCCAAACACCTTGGCGGCCGCGCGGAGTGAATCGGCTCGGGTGGTCTCAGCCGGCGCACCACATGAAATCGGAGCTACAGACAAGCCTCGGAGACACCGCTTGACCTGCCCGTTCGTCGATCTAACGCGCGCGCGAACGCTACGCAGTCCACCTGCATAACGCAGCCGAAGCTGAACGGTATGTACAGTAGTAGACAAACCGTCAGGCAATTAGGCCGCGCGTCGAGACTCCGGCGTCCGCTGGCCGCGCGATGTCAATCCCAGGGTGCAACATGCAAGATCGACCGGAGCCTGTTCCAAGGGTCCGTTCAGACGAGCCGGGCACAGCGCCGAAGCGTCTGCGAGTCGTCGTCACCGGCGCGTCGGGGAATGTCGGTGTCGGAGTGCTGCGAGCGTTGGCCGCGCGTGTTCCCGACGCCGAGGTCGCCGGTGTATGTCGCCGACCGCCGAACGGTCCCACCTATGAACGGATCCGCTGGCACGCCATAGACCTGGCCGCGCCGGATGCGGCGGCACTGCTCGAGCCGGTGATGCGCTCGACGGACGTCGTCATCCATTTAGCGTTGTCCGTTCAGCCGGTTCGCGACCACGATTACCTCTACCGCGCCAATGTTCTTGGCAGTCGGGCGGTGTTCGACGCCATGGTGGCCGCCGGCGTCGGGCAACTGGTGTACGCGTCCAGCCTGAGCGCCTATGCACCCGGGCGTGGTGAGCCGGTGACCGAGTCGTGGCCGGTCGTGGGCCAGCACACGTCGACCTACAGCCGGCACAAAGTCACCGTCGAGCGAATGCTGGATCAATTCGTCGTTGACCATCCGGAAACGGTGGTGGCTCGCTTCCGGCCCACGGTGGTCGTTCAACGTGAGGCGGCCACGCTGTTCCGGTCGCTGTATCTGGGCCCGGTCGTTCCGCGGGCGGCTTTGAAGCTGGTGCGCGCCACCGGGTTGCCGATCCTGCCGCTGCCGGCTGATATGCGACTTGCAGTGCGTGCACGCCGACGACGTCGGCGACGCCGTGGTCAGCCTGATGCTCAGCCGCGCACAAGGCGCGTTCAACGTCGCGGCTGACGTGTTGGACAGTTCAGCCATCGCCGCGTTGCTCAAAGCGCGACCGCTTCTGGTGAAGCCGGAGGCGATGCGACGCGCGGTCCTTTTCCTGAGCCGGCTGCGTCTGGTGGCGGTGACGCCGGGATGGTACGACGTGGCCACTAAATCACCGTTCATGGACACCACCAAGGCCCACCGCGAGTTGGAATGGACCCCGAAGTGGTCTTCCACGGCCAGCGCGCTGGAGCTGATTGATGGCTTGGCCGATGGTGTCGTCGGCACAACGGCGGCAACAGGTTTGACAGAAAGAAGAGGAATGGAAAAGAACCGGATCATCCGGCAGGTGCACGACTCCACCTTGGTGCTGTGGGGAGCGTTGGCCGTTGCCCGCGCGGCCGGATTCGGGCGTCCCGGAGCGCCCGACGCCGCTGTCATCGCGGGCAATCTCATTGCCGGTACCCCGATGGCCGTCGACCGCGTGCGGGCGCGCCGCCGTGACGCCGTTGCCCTGCTTGCGCCGGTCACTGTTGGCGTCGCACTGCTTGCCTACGTGCGGGGCGGCTGGACACCCGTCGCCGCTGTCGCGACCCTGGGCATGCTGGCCGCAGTCGATCGTCGCCGAGTGAACGCGACAGCCCGATGACCCACGCTCACAACGGAAAAAGGATGCAGGTGGTCCTGGTCGCCGGCGCCTCCAGCGGGATCGGGCTGCACACCGCGTTGTGCTATGCCCGCCGAGGCGCGCACCTGATCCTGTCCTCGCGCGACGAAGACGCGTTGCAGAAAGTCGCCGCCCGATGCCGTAAAGCGGGTGCCCCAGCGGTGCTCGTACACGTCGCTGACATCGGTCAATCCGAGCAGGTGGAACAACTGTTTGGCGAGGCGGTCGAACGCTTCGGCCACATTGATGTTGCGGCACAATGCGCAGCTGTCACAGCGTTCGGGCAGTTCGACGATATTCCGGCCGAGGTCTTCGACAGAGTCGTCAACACCAACCTGCTGGGAGCAGCGAACGTCGCGCGTTGTGCTCTCACCCAGTTCAGGGCTCAAGGTGCCGGACATCTCGTCGTGGTCGGCTCGTTGCTGGGAACGACGGCGGTGCCATACCAGTCTGCCTACGTCGCCAGCAAATTCGCGTTGAACGGCTTGGTGCGAGCGCTGCGCCAGGAGAACCGGAACGCCAGCGGAATTCACATTCACGGCATTTATCCCGGTCCGGTCGATACGCCGGTCTACGGCAATGCGGCGAACTATCTCGGCCGCACGCCACGCATTCCGCCAGGCGCGTACTCACCGGAGTCTGTCGCCGATGCAATCGTCTGCGCCACCGATCAAAGACGTTCCAGTGAACGCCAGGTCGGTATCGTCAACTGGCCTGTGATTGCCTTTTACCGTCTGCTGCCGTCAATCTTCGACGCCGTCATCACACCGATGCTGCACTTGACCAATTTCACTGCCCGTCCGCAAAGCGTCAGCAGCGGAAACGCCTTTTAGACCAGACGGGTGGCGCGCGCCCTCACAGCAGACTGCGAAGTGTCTCAACGAGTTTGACTCGCTCGGCGGGGCCTTCGGCGATTGGTGTGACGTTCAGGGTCGTCACGCCGGCCTCTCGGTAAGCCGCCACCCGTTCCTTGACGAATGCCGGCGTGCCGATCAGCGAGACATCGCGAACGAGTTCGTCGGGCACGACTTTGGCGGCACCGGACTTGTCGCCGGACAGGTACAGCTCCTGGATGCGGTCGGCTTGCGGGCCGTAGCCGTACCTGCTGGCCAGGGTGTGGTAGAAGTTCTTGCCTTTCGCGCCCATCCCGCCGATGTACAGCGCCAGATGTGGTTTGACGTATTCGCGCAGCCCCTCGACGTTGTCGCCGATCGCCAGGGTGGGGCCGGCGTACACCTCGAGGGGCCCTAAGGCGGCATCGCGGTTGGCCTGGCCGGCGGCCAGTGCGTGACCCCAGACATCGCGGGCTTTCTCCGGCAGGTAGAAGATCGGTTGCCAGCCCTCGGCGAGTTCGGCGGCCAGCTCGACGTTCTTAGGCCCCAGCGCGGCGACCACAATCGGAATGCGTTCCCGCACCGGCTTATTGATCAGCTTGAGCGGTTTGCCGAGCCCGGTGCCCCGGTCGGCGGGCAACGGGATCTCGTAGTGCTTACCCTGATGGTGCACTTTCTCCCGACGCCACACCTGTCGGCAGATTTCGATCACCTCGCGGGTGCGGGCAATCGGAGCGTCATAGGGCACACCGTGGAAACCCTCGATGACCTGCGGACCCGATGCTCCGAGACCGAGGGTGAAGCGACCGTCGGAGACGTAGTCGAGGCCGGCGGCGGTCATCGCGGTCAGCGTGGGTGTGCGGGTGTAAAGCTGCAGAATGCCCGACGCCAGTTCAACGTGATCGGTGCTGGCCGCAAGATAACCCAGCGCGCTGACCGCATCGAACGAGTACGCCTCGGGCACGAAGACGATGTCCAGTCCGGCGCGTTCGAGGTCGGCCACTTCAGCGGCCACCTCTCTGAAGCCGCCGGCGTAATTGATTCCCAACCCGATTCGCATGGTGAATACCTACGCGCTGGCGAACTGCTCGGCAAGTTCGAGAGCCTCTTGCTGAATCCGGGCGAACTGAGCACCCATCGCCTCTGACAGCGCGGTCGCGCCGGACAGCGGCCGCACCATCACCATGAAATCGTCGATCAAGCCGTCGTCGTTGAAGTGCAGGAAGTCGCAGCCGGTGACCGTGACGCCCGGCGCCCCGGCGATCTTCGTCTCGAAGACCAGCGCATGGTCGCGTCCGCTGCTGCCGGCAATTTCACGCACATAGCGAAAGTCCTCGAAGACGCGCAGCACGCCGCGCAGAATCGCCGCGGTGATCGGCTTGCCGACATAGGGCTTGAACGCGACCGGGCTGGTGAAAACCACCGTGTCGGCCAGCAACGCCTGAATGGCAGCGTCGTCGCGCGCCTCGACCGCCTTGCGGAACGGGTGCATGGGAACCTCCGATGGTCACTTTGTTGAATAGGTGGGTCTGACGCTAGAGGAGAACATTCGGCGGGTTGGCAGGGCACCGACAAATACGGAGAACCGCTTCCCTCGATGACTGCGAGAGAATGATTTAGGCGGGCCGGTCCGCTCCCTTTTAGCTCGGCCTCGCTGAACCGGAACGGTTCATCGCGGCGCTGACGCCTGACTGCTGACCAAGTCGGGGTGGAACTTCGCGGCCATCCGCCGCAGCCCGTCGCGCCAGTCGACCGCTGTCACGCCGATCAATTCGCGCATCCGGGTCACGTCGGTGGGCACCCCGCGCAGCGCCTGCCCGCTTTCCTCGAAAACCGGCTCCCGCCCGATCAGCGAACCGAGGTACCTGCACCATTCCTGCAGGCTGATCGTCTGGGCGCCGGCCCAGTTGACGGTGGTCGCGGGAACGGAGGCCGCGGCAAGCAATTTCGGGATCGTCGCGAGGATGTCGTCCTGGTGGATCGGGTTGTACCGCGCGGGCCCACCGGGCGGGACCGGTATCGGCATGCCGGCCAGCATCATCTCCATGTGGAAATACGGCCATCCGCCGTTGTCGCCGTAGGGCAGGTTGAGCCGGGCGATGATGGTGGGCACTCCGAGCACCCGTGCCGTCGACCGCGCGACGACTTCGGCGGCGATCTTCGAGATGGAGTAAGTCGGGAACATCGGTTTGTGGTTGTCGCCAAGCGCGGCGCGTTCGGTGCGGGGCTCGTCGTCGGGCGGGTCGTAGACGGCGGTAGACGAACAGTGCAGGAAGGCTTTGACGCTGCGGCAGTGCGCCATCAGCAACCCGACCGACTCGGCGTTGGCCCGAAGGTCGATGTCCCAGTTGCCGCTTTTGGCCACCGCCAAATTCAGGACGTAGTCGAAGTCGCTTGGCAGCTCGCTGAAGTCACCGGCGGCCAGGTTCACCGGCACGCAGTGCACCCCGGCCGCCTCCAGGGTTTGACGCGCCGCTTTGTTGGTGAAACGGGCGATGCCCCACACCTCGTTGTCGGTCGCCAGTGCCCGGGCAATCGGTTCGGCGAGTTGCCCTGTCGGACCGGTGATCAAAATCTTGGTGTCACGCATCTGCCGATGCTAGGTGACCTTGCTCCAGCCGGCGGGCCTTCAGGTTGAGGCATCGATCAGCGCGCCCGCTGCCGTCCGGGCGTGCGCGAACGGGGTGATGTCATTCAGCGATGTCGCCAGCGCCGTGGCCCCTTCGAACAGCACCGCCAACTGACGGCCCAGCAGCGCAGCATCGGCGGCGCCGGCTTGGTCGGCGACCGCGACGAGGCGCTCGGTGAACGCGCCCTTGTGGCCGCGGACGATGTCGTCGACACCCGGCAGCGACCCGGCCGATTCCACCGCCGCGTTGTGGAACGGGCAACCGCGAAACAGTCTGGCGGGTTTGGCATCGAAGATGCTCAGCAAGCGCTCGCGAGGGGTCGACGCGGGGTCATTCAACCGCTTCTCGGCGGGTGATCCGCTCCGGGCGTCGAAAGCCCGCAGATAGTCCTCCACTAAGTCGGTCTTGCTGGCGAAGTGCTGATACAGCGTGCGTTTTGACACATTGGCATCCTGGGCGACCAGTTCGACGCCGGTGGCAAGAATTCCGCGGTGGTAGAACAGCCGGGCTGCTGCCCGGCGGATGCGCTCGTGCGCACCGCCTTCCGCTGCCCGTCCCGTCGCCGAAGTGGTCGTGTCCACCCGCTCAAGGTACACCGATCGGTTTACAAGGGCAGGCGCCGGGGGCACCGCCCCGGCGAGAGCACCTGATGACGTCGCCTTCACTGCGACGTTCGGTTAGGGCGGCAGATCACCCAGATCGTCAGGAACATCGACGGCGTACTGGCGAAGCGCTTCCAGCGGTACGACGTCGAGCGTGCGCTCATGAGTGCAGGCCAGCACTACCGGCGCCGCGCAGCCGTCCCGGTGGGCCTGCAACCAGTTCAAGGCTGTGACGCACCATCGATCGCCCGGCTTCAGGCCCGGGAACCGGTACTCCGGTCGCGGCGTCGACAGATCGTTGCCGATGGATATTTGGTGCTGCAAAAACTGCACAGTCACCACAGCACAGATGGTGTGACGTCCAAGGTCTTCAGGCCCAGTCGAACAGCAGCCGTCCCGAAAGAAGCCAGTCATCGGATCGGTGCCGCACGGCTCCAGCGAGCCGCCCACGACGTTGCGTTCAGCCACCGTGTCAGTATGGCGGTCGGATCAGAGCCGCCCTCGAGCCAGGTCGGCCACCACGTCCGCCACCTGGCGCAGCTGACCGAGATCAGAACTCGTTGGAATGAGCGCGATCTCGTCGGTGCCGATCGCTTCGAAGGTGCGCAGCGCCGCCGCCAGCGCTTCTTCGTTCCCGGCCCAGCCGGTAGTCGGGGCCATCGCGTCGACGTACTCCTGTGGGATCCAGTTCATGTACCGGCGCAGGTGGCGGTGCACCTGCGCGCGGGCATCCTCCGCCGATCCCAGAGCAAACCAGAACGACGTCGCGAGGTGCGGTTTCGGTTTGCCGGCCTCGGCCCACGCCGCTCGGGCCACATCGAACAGCTCATTCTGGTAATCGACGTTCAGGTCGAGGGTGGTGCCGGCCAGCCCGTCGGCCCACGGGGCGGCGCTGCGGACGGTTTTCGGCCCGATCGTGCCCACCAGCAGCGGTGGCCCACCCGGTTGAACCGGCAGCGGACCGACCGGAAGCGTCGAGTCCGTGACCTTCTCCCCCGCCCAGACGCGCTTCATCACCGCCACCCGCTCAGCCATCCCGCGCCTGCTCTGAGTCGTCAGGTCAGCGGTGACCGCTTGATAGTCCTCATGCCTGCCACCCACCCCGAGCCCGACGGTGAGCCGGCCATCCGACAGCATGTCGCCGGTGGCGAGGGCCTTTGCCAGCAGAACCGGGTCATGCAGCTGAGGAACGATCACCGTGGTCACCAGGCGGACCCGGGCCGTCCAGGCCGCCATCGCCCCGAGGAACGTCAGCGAGTCAGGATTGCTGAACGCGATGCGCTCACCCCAGCACAGCGAGGAGAACGGGCCCTCGTCGATCGCGTGCGCCCAATCCCGCAGCACAGTCGCATTCAGGTCCGGCTCCATCACCGGCATCGTCATTCCTATCTGCACGATCGCGATTCTGGCATGCCCAGCAAGCGCTCCGACCTTTCCCGGTGGCAGCATGGATCAAGTGGGGATCAGCAGTAGTTCCATCGCGCACGTCCGGCTCACTGTCACCGACATCGAACGATCCAGGCAGTTCTACGAAAGTGTCTTCGGCTGGCCGGTGCTGTTCGAGGTTCCCGACAACGCGGACGAAGCGACCCGCGCGCGGCTCGACTTCTTGTCTGGTGGTGTCATCTACGATCTCGGCGGCGCGCTGATCGGATTGCGGCCGGTCGGCAGCGATCCTTTCGACGAGAACCGCGTCGGGCTGGACCACATCTCGTTCCGTATCAACAGCAGAACCGATTTAGAGTCGGCCGCGGAGCATTTAAACGGTCTGGGCATCCGTCATGAACCCGTCAAAGACATCGGGCCGTCTTACATCTTGGAGTTCCGCGATCCCGACAACATCGCCTTGGAGCTGACCGCACCGAAGTAGTGGCGCTATCCGGCCGAGCGCCGGCCGTGCCGGTTGCGTTCTTGACCACGGTAGTCGTCAGCGAGTTGGGCGACGTGCCCCGGCAGGGCGCCCGCGGCCACGTCGGCCACGGTGGTCTGTTCCAGCACCGCCCGCATGCTGGCGCGCAACGCCCGCCAGACGTCGGTGAGGGCCGCCGTCGGACCTGCGTAGGGCAAGTCACCCAGACCCATGTCACGCACACTGGCCAGCGGGCCGTCGATACATCGGAGCACGTCGGCGATGCTGATCTCGGATGCTGGGCGAGCCAGCGTGTATCCCCCGTCGCGACCGCGGTGGCTGCGGACCAGGCGGTCGGTGCGCAGATCGGAAAGGATGTCGACGAGGAACTGCGGCGGGATGCCCTGCGCCGTGGCGAGGTCGTCGGTTTTGACCAGCGCACCGCCCTCGACGGTGGCGAGCTGAATCATCGCGCGAACGGCGTACTCCGCCTTTGCCGACATGCGCATCGGTCACCGCCCCCTGTCAGGAATTGATCGCCGTCAGCACCGCGTCGGAGTACTCGGGCCGGCAGACCAGCAAGTCGGGAAGGACCGAATCGGCCTGGTTGTACCGCAGCGACGACCCGTCGATCCGCGAGGTGTGCAGACCGGCGGCGCGGGCCACCGCGACCGGGGCAGCGGAATCCCATTCGTGCTGCCCGCCGGCGTGCACGTACACATCGGCCAAGCCCTGCACGACGGCAGCGACTTTGGCGCCCGCCGAACCCATCTCCACCAACGTGCCGTCCAGTTGCTCGCGTACTCGCAGCGCGATCGCCGGCGGACGGGTGCGGGACACCACGATGCGTGCCGCGCCCGGGGTGGCCGGTGGCGGCGCGACGTCCGGGGTGGCCAGTGTCAGCCCCTGCGCGGGCAGGGCGACCGCCCCCGCGGCCAGTTCACCGGCCTCCCACAACGCCACGTGCACCGCCCAGTCGGGCCGGCCGGGCTCGGAGAATTCGCGGGTGCCGTCCAATGGGTCGACGATCCACACCCGCTCGGCCTGCAGCCGCCGCTGATCGTCGGCCCCTTCCTCGGAGAGCACCGCGTCTGCCGGCCTGGCATCCGCCAGTGCCTTCATCAGAAATTCGTGAGATCGGCTGTCGCCGGCCGCTTTTCGCTCCGCTGGGGTGGCGTCGGCCAGTTCTTCGCGGACGGCCAGCAGCAGTTCGCCGGCTTGCGCCGCCAGCTGGGCAGCCAGTCTGGTGGTCACTCATTCGCGCGAGTCGAGCAGGTCGATGACCTGCTGCGCCAGTTCATCGAGGCTGTGGTCGGCGGTGAGCCGCAGGTCCGGATGCTCGGGGTGCTGGTAAGGGCTGTCGATGCCGGTGAAGTCTGTGATCTCACCGGCACGCGCTTTGGCGTAGAGGCCTTTCGGGTCGCGCTTCTCGCACTCCTCGATCGGGGTGTCGCAGAACACCTCGAAGAACTCCAGCCCGGCTTCGGCGTGCACCCGACGGGCCAGGTCGCGGTGCTCGACGAGCGGGCTGATCGCCGGCACCAGCACCGTCTGGCCGGAATCGGCGAGCAATGCCGCGACGTGGGCGAGTCGGCGCAAGTTCTCGGCACGGTCTTCCAAGCTGAACCCGAGATCGGCGTTGAGGCCGTGGCGCAGGTTGTCGCCGTCGAGGACGTAAGCGGCGACGCCGTTTTCGAGTAGCTTCTGCTCGACGAGCATGGCCACCGACGACTTCCCGGAGCCGGACAGGCCGGTGAACCACAGGGTGCGCCCGTGGGAGAGCCGATCTTCGGCGCTGACCAGCGATTGGTGTCGCACCGTGTTCGGGCTGGCGGCACGAGCGGCGACTTCGTGCAACACCATCCCGGCGGCCACCGTGCCATTGGTGTTCGGGTCGATGAGAATGAACGCGCCCGTGCTCGGATTGCGGGTGTACTCGTCGAGCAGCAGCGGCACCTGGGTGCGCAGCGAAATGCGGCCCAGCTCATTGAGATTCAACGCCGTCGCGCCGTTGTCATGCTCCAGTGTGTTGACGTCCAGGCGGTAGTCCAGCGCGGTCACCCGCGCCCGGGTGGTGCGAGTGGTGTGCTTGATGATGTATTCGCGGCCGGCCTCGAGTGCGGCCGCATCGGCCATCCAGCACACGGTGGCGTCGAAATCCTGCGACGCCCGCGGCGGGTTATCGGTGTAGGCGATCATGTCGCCGCGGGAGATGTCGATGTCGTCGGCAAGCCGCACCGACACCGCCATCGGCGGAAAAGCTTCGGCCACCGGCCCGCTGGGCCCGTCGATCGCGGTGATCCGGGAACTTTTGCCGGTCGGCAACACGATGATTTCGTCTCCGGGGCGCAGCACTCCGCTGGCCACCGTCCCGGCGTAGCTGCGATGGTCTTGGTGCTCGCGGCTGTGCGGGCGGATCACGTATTGGACGGGGAAGCGAACGTCGGCGAGGTTACGGTCGCCGGCGATGTCCACTTCCTCCAGATGCGCCAACAGCGCCGGCCCGTCATACCACAAGCTGCTATCGGATTTGGTGACGACGTTGTCCCCGTCGAGCGCCGAGATGGGGATGGCCGTCACGTCCGGCACGTCCAACCGAGCCGCGAACGACCGGAAGTCGTCGCGAATCTCCTCGAACCGCGCAGCGCCCCAGCCGATCAGGTCCATCTTGTTGACGGCCAGCACGATGTGGCGGATGCCCAGCAGCGAAGCGAGGAACGCGTGCCGGCGGGTCTGCTCCTGCACGCCGTGGCGGGCGTCGACGAGCACGATCGCCAAATGCGCCGTGGACGCGCCGGTAACCATGTTGCGGGTGTACTGAACGTGGCCTGGCGTGTCGGCAATGATGAATTTGCGCTTGGGTGTTTCGAAGTAGCGGTAGGCGACGTCGATTGTGATGCCTTGCTCGCGTTCGGCGCGCAGGCCGTCGGTGACCAGGGCCAGGTCGGTGTAATCGTGACCGCGTTCCTTGGACCGCAGCTTCACTGATGCCCACTGGTCTTCCATGACAGCCTTGGAGTCATAGAGCAACCGCCCGATCAGCGTGGACTTGCCGTCGTCGACGGAGCCGGCCGTCGCCAGCCGCAGCAGCGTTGCCATTAGAAATACCCCTGTCGCTTGCGGTCTTCCATGCCGGCTTCGGAAATGCGGTCATCGGCCCGAGTCGCACCGCGCTCGGTCAGGCGCGACACCGCCGTCTCGGCGATCACCTCGTCCACCGTGCTCGCCTCGGACTCCACGCAGCCGGTGCACGTGACATCACCGACGGTGCGAAACCGCACCGAGGTTTCGAACACTTCCTCGTCAGGGTGAGGCTGCAGAAACCGGTGCACCGCCAGCAGCATGCCGTCGCGGCTGAAGACCGCGCGGCGGTGCGCGTAGTAGATCGACGGCAAGGTGATCTGCTCGGCGCCGATGTAGGACCAGATGTCGAACTCGGTCCAGTTGGAGAGTGGGAATACCCGGATGTGTTCGCCTTTGTGGTGACGGCCGTTGTAAAGGTTCCACAGCTCCGGTCGCTGCGCCTTGGGGTCCCACTGACCGAACTCATCGCGGAAGCTGAAAACCCGTTCCTTTGCGCGCGCCCGTTCTTCGTCGCGCCGCGCACCGCCGAACGCGGCGTCGAAGTTGTTTTCCCGAATGCCGCGCAGCAGTGTCACGGTCTGCAGCGGATTCCGCGACGGGCCGGTGTCCTGGACTCGTCCGGCGTCGATGTCGTCCTGCACCGAAGCCACCACCAACCGCACGCCGGTCTCGGCGACCAGTCGGTCGCGTGTCTCGATGACCTCGTCGAAGTTGTGGCCGGTGTCCACGTGCATCACCGGGAACGGCAACCGTCCGGGTTGGAACGCTTTGACGGCCAGGAGCAGCATCACGATGGAATCTTTGCCGCCGGAGAACAGCAGCACCGGCCGTTCGAACTCGGCGGCGACCTCACGGATGATGTGGATCGCTTCTGCCTCCAGCGAGCGCAGATGGCTCAGCTCGTATTGATTGGCCGTAGGAGAAGCCGTGATGTCAGTGGTCATGGATCCTTGACTTCCAGGTAAATATGGTCGATTTGGTCAACTTAATGGAATACCGTGAATGAAACCAGTTGACGGGCGCGGCTGTCAACGCCGGTAGCGAACGCGTCGCGATCCGGTTGCGCAGCACGTTCGAAGGTCCGTTGTCTCCAAGACGGTGTCCTCATCACCGCCGCCCGGTGCGCCTCGAGGCCATGCCCTTGATCACTGTTCTCAAATATTTTGGCCGAACTTCCGCTGAGGTGCGGAACGCGCGGTAGCGTCCGTTCGCGCAGATCACCGGGAATCGGTCGTCGTGCGCACGGCTTGTCGGCTCGCTCGCAACAGCCGCTGAAAGGGATGGCCATGCGAAACGGGCGGCTGGGTCCTTCGGCAAGTTCAGGCGTTGTGCGGGTTCGGTTGCTGGTGCTCGCCGCGGTCATTGCGTTGACGCTGGGATCGGGGACGCGGGCCGTGCCGGCGCCCGACCCGCCGAACCGCATCGGCGGCCCGTTTGGGCGACTACTCGCCAGCGCGACTGATCTTGGCCCGGCCCGCAGCGGTCTTGTGCAGCTCACCGCCGCACTACGCGCCGCCTCTGACCCAAAGACGTTGCGCGGGTGGGCGAAAGACCACGGTTTGTCGGTGCGCTGGCGAGCCGGCGACGACTGGGCCTTCCTCGCGGGCACACCACGAAATCTGGGCGGCGCGTTCGGTGTGGCGGTGCACAACTTCCGCAGTCCAAGCGGGCAGGTGTTCTACGCGTCGCCCGTGCAGCCCACGGTTCCGGCTCCGGCGCAGGCGGAGGTCACCGAGCTCGGCCGCATCCTCAGCTACCACCGGCTCCAGGTATTGCAACCGCCATCGCTTCCTGCGGAGGTGCCCGCGCACGGACTGACGCCGACTCAATTGATGACCACCTACAACGCCGGTCCGCTGGCAACCACCGGCAAGGGCCAGACCATCGTGTTCTTCGAGATCGACGGCTATGACCAGTTCAATCTCGGTTCTTATAGCGGGACGTTCGGGCTGTCGGCGTTCACACCGACACTGGTCGGGGGTCAGCCTGCCCCACCGGACGGTGAGACGGAGATGGACCTCGAGATTGCCCACGCGCTCGCCCCGGACGCGCGGCTGGTGGTCGTCAACGCCATCGCCGGGCTGGGCTTGCAACCGGATACCGATTCAAAGCTGTTCGCGTCGGCAGGGTTTCATCAGAAGTTTGCGAGCATGTTCGAGGCGGTGAACCGTCAGTTTCCCGGCGCGATCTGGAGCCTGTCCATCGGCTTTGACTGCGACAAGGAAACGACGCTGGCCGACGTGCGCCCGATGCGCGCCGCCCTGGCCAACGCCGAAGCGCATGGCACGTCGGCGTTCACCGCCAGTGGGGATACCGGCGGCCTGGAATGCAAAAACCAGGACTATAACCACTTTTCGGGTTTTTCCGACCCGCCCACTGAAGACGATGCGGGCGTCAGCACGCTCGCCGCGCTGCCGGAGATGACTGATGTGGGCGGCACCAGCGTGTCGACCGATGACAACGGGGTGTGGCTCGCCGAAGAGGCCTGGGTCGACTCACCGATGTCGCAGGGCACCGGCGGAGGGGTATCCAACCTGTTCCCGCGGCCCGCGTATCAAAACAGCGTGTCCTCGCGGCAAGACGCCACGCATCGGTTGACCCCCGACGTCGCCGCTGACGCCGACCCGGCCACCGGGGCGTATGTCCTGACCGCAGGCCAGTGGGCCCACGTCGGCGGCACCTCGCTGGCGGCGCCGATCTGGGCGGCGCTGGCGGCGGTGATGAACCAGTACCTGCTCGAGCACGGGGGTAAGGCGCTGGGCAACCTCAACCCACTGCTGTATCGGGTTGCGGCGGGGGCGGCCCGGCCCGCGTTTCACGACGTGACCCTCGGCGGGAACGCCGTCGACAACGCTGGCACCGGGTACGACCTGGTCACCGGGCTAGGAACCCCCAACGTCGACAACCTGGTGCACGACCTACTCGACATCGAGCAGGGCGGCAGATGACACTGGCCGGTCCCGCGGGAGCATCAAGGGTCACTGCCCGGTGAGCACCGAGTCGATGTCCCGGGCCGGTCAGCAGAGCCCGTCGGTCACTTGCCGGGTGTGCGGCACCGATGTTCCGCTGGGCGCGTTCTGCGGATCTTGCGGCGCGCACCTTTCCCCGCAGCGCGGAAACGGGCCCGATTGGTTACGCATCCGAGCCCACGGGGCCGCGCCGGGCGAACATCTGCTGCGGGTTTCGGTGATCAGTTCGCTTTTTCCGCACTTGCCGCACCGCTCCCGCACGGCGTTTCGGGTGGGACTGGCCGCCCTGGTCGTGGTGCTGGTGCTGGTGGCCCTATTGCGCTGGCAGGCGGCGCTGATCGCGATCAGCGCGCTGGGGTTGCCCCTGCTATTCCAGATCTACCTGCAGGAAAGCGACGTCTACCACGATCTGCCGGTCCGCGCGTCGCTGGTGGCGGCGGTGACTGGTGCCGGGTTCGGTGTCGGATGGGCGTTGCTGACCGGCCCGCTTGTCGCCCGCTCCTACACCCCCGTCGAGCTCGGTGTATCGGGGCAGCTGGTGCTGCGCGACGGGCTGGCCATCCCCCTGGCCGGTGCAGTCCTCATGCTAGTGCCGGCGGTACTGGTGCGTATGTTGCGCCCACCAACACAGGAGTCGTTGGACGGGTATGTGATCGGATCGCTGGGGGCCCTCGCGTACACCGCGGCGGGGGTTTTGACCCGGTTGGCGCCGCAGCTGACGACCGGTTTGGTCGACCATGAGCGGCCCGTCGGCGGTCTCTTCGTCGAAGCCGGCATCCAGGGTGTCGCGATGCCGTTGACCGCCGCGGCGGCCGGCGGGCTGGTGGGTGCCGCGCTGTGGTACACGCGGCGGGCAGACCCGCCCCGCGGGGGGCTCAGGTGGCCGCCGCTGGCGCCCGCGGTCTTGGTGGTGCTGGCCGTCTACGCCGGGTTGGGGATGGTCGATGTCGCCCGGCTGCCCCAAGCAGTGCAGCTATCCCTGCACCTGGTGATCGCGTCGACGGCGATACTCGCCTTGCGGATCGCCCTGCATGCGGCGTTACTGCATGAAGCACAGGAGGTAATCCGGGGCCAACCGTTGCTGTGTGCGCACTGCCACCACGTCGTTCCCGACATGGCGTTCTGCCCGAACTGCGGGGTCGCCAGCCGGGCGTCGTCGCGGTATGCGCGGGCGACGCGGCGCCTCTCGCCGCCGGTGCCTACCGACACCACGCCTGGCGCCGCGCCGGCTGCGGCGCCGTCTGCGCCGGTATGGAGCGGGTACGCGGTGCCTGGCGCGTCGTACACGGCGCCTGCGCTGCGGCACACCTCCTACACCCGACTGTTTGTGAATCTCGGCGCCGCTTTGGTGGTGGTGGTGGCGGTGGTGGTCCTGGTGTCGTGGCTGGTCACCCCGCCACCGCCGCCGCACTCCACCTGCCCGCCATACTGTGGGCGTCCGCCGACCGGGCCTTCTGCTGGAACCCCGCCGGTCTCCGTCGGCGGCCGACCTCCTGCCGGGCTACCCGCTCCCCTGCCCGGGCCACCGGTGCGCGGTCGCCGCTTCACCTCCCCCGACGGCGGATTCTCGGTCGCCTACCCTGACGGAGCCCAACCCGCGCGCCATGCGACCGGCTTGGTGGTGGGCGACGGTAACAGCGTGGCGTTGCTGTTCGGCGCGCCCGCCGCCAACCGCACACCACGTCAGATCGCTCAGACCCTCGTCCAGGACACCTTTCCCGGGGCGACCACGGCGTACCAAATCCCCAACGCGCTGGTCGGCTACCAGCCCGGCTACGGCGAAATCGACGACTCCTACCCGGTCAGCAGTTCCGGCAGCTCCAAGCACCTGCGAGTGCTCGTGATGGTCGCTGAGAAGAACGGGCTCGCCCTGATCGCCTTCGCCGGTGGCCCCTACGCACCGCACACCGATGACCACCCGTCAGGTATCGGCCTCCGAATCGCGGAAGGGCTCGGTTACTTCGTCAACAGCTTCACCTGGCGCGGAGACCCACCCCGCTGAGTAGTGCGCCGGCTACGTCGCTGATCCTCAACGGGCGACGAGTCGAAGGCCAGTCAGATTTCTGGCCGCCCGCTGCGCCGGGCTGCTCGTCGATAGCCAGCGATACGTTGTAGCGGTTCTGAGCGCTATTTGCCGTGGCCCGTTGCCGGGTAAGTGTTGAGGCTGGACCTTCACCGGTCTCAATGGCGGCCCCAAGGCGTCCGGGATTAGCCCATTAGCCTGACCGAATTTGCATACTGCGCCTCAGTGCGGGACTGCATTGCGCGGCTACGGCTTCAGACCAAGGTGGGCAGTTCGCAGCGGATCAAGTTATTTATCAGCTATTCCGCCACGACGAAGCCGCGGTGAGAATCTCTGGTCGCAGACCTGGTGAGCCCTTGTGTCAAGGTGTGGCTGGATGAGGAGCTTCACGGCGGTGAAACCTGGTGGACACCGATCCTCAGGGATATCGGCGAATGCACAGTCTTCCCATTCGCCTTGTCTGACAAGTCACTGTATTCCAAGCCATGCCGCGCTGAACTTCGGTATGCGAAGGACCTCGGTGTGCCCGTACTTCCGGTGCAGATCGGCGAAGTAGCCTCGCCGGTGCTACTGGTCGTTAAAGGCTGCGGTCACCTTTGCTCGATTGAGAAAATCGGAGCGGGAATCGCGATTCGAAGACCAAGATGTCACCACATTGCGATACTTTTCCCATCTTCACCACGAACACGACTTACCTTTGCTGTCAGGCCGTAGCGCTCGTCGGGCTCGCCTGGGCGGGACGGTGGTTACCGGGAGTGAACGTGACTCTGCCGAACAGTGAGCCAGGCGGCTGCGCCGCCGGTGGCCGCCACGGTCTGGCGACGCGGTGCCACGTGCCCGTAACGGCCACGCGGTTGACGATCTGGGCACGATCGTTCGGCGCAGCGACGGCGTCGTTGGCCCGGCAAGGCGTTCTGGCCGCTGACTAACCGGAGAGGTGACGATGGACTGCCCGAACTGTTCGACCCCACACCCTGAAGCGGCCCGCTTCTGCGCCCGCTGCGGCACTCCGCTACACGCAACCATCGATCGGTCCCGGCATTTCGCCGCCCATCCCGACGAACCGGTGCGGGCGCTGGCGGTGCTGAGCACGCTGATGCCGCACCTGTCGGGCGGGCGGCACCACATCTACCGCGGCGCGATCGCCGTGGCGCTGCTGGCGGCGGTGGTCGCCGCCGCGTTCGGGGTGCTCTCGATCGCCCTGATACTTGCCGCGATCGCGCTGCCCGTGGTCGTGCTGACCTATGTGCACGACCACGATGTGTGGCGCGAGGAGCCGATCACGGTCATCGGTGTGGCGTTTCTGCTTTCGCTGCTGCTCGGTGTCGGTGTGGGGCTGCTCGAACACTCCTTCACCAACCCTGTGCTGCTGGCCGCGCCGAATCACCGGCTGCCCACGCTCACCCAAATTCTCGAACTCGGTGTGCTGGTCCCGGTCGTGGGCTTCGTTGCGGTGCTCATCGCACCGATGCTGATGACCGCGCGCAGCGCCTTCGCGCACCCCGTCGATGCCGTGGTCGCGTGTTCACTCAGCGGTGCCGCGTTCTCCCTGGGGCTGAGCGTGGTCGTGCAACGCGGCGCCTTCACCCACATCGAGGCGACCGCCGGGGATCCGGCGCACGTGGCGTTCATCGCGCTGACCCTCGGGTTCCTGCAGCCCATCATCTTCGCCACCGCCGCCGCCATGGCTGTGGTCCCGCTGCGCGGCGCCGGCGTCAACACCGCCCTGGGACTGATTAAAGGTGTTGTGCTGGTGGTGCTCTACGAATTGGCCACCACCTTGCTGACCCCGTATGGCACCCGCGGCATCGTGCTGACCACCCTGGCGGCGGCGGTGCTCACCGCGGCCGGACTCCTCACCGCGCGTGACACCTTGCACACCGCGCTGCTCGCCGAAGCGCAGGCCGCCCTGACCGGGGACCGCGCCTTGACCCGCGCCCCAGACACCCACCAGATCTGCGCGCACTGCGGCGCCGCGATCGGCGCCGGCGCCGCGTTCTGCCAAGTCTGTGGCACAGCCACCGCCGCACTGGCCCGCCACCCCTCCCCCACAACGGGCGCCGTGAGCGCTGCACCGACGGCCTGAAAACCACCGCCAGACCAGGAGCCACGATGTCCGCACCGCCACCGCCGCCGCCGCACACTCCTCCGCCACTGCATTACCCCGGCCACGGTGGGCGGGTCGCACACCGACTGCGCCCGGTTGTCATCGCCGCCATCATCGGCGTGGTCCTCCTCATCGCCGCCGCCGTAACGGCCGCGATCGTGTGGACCGGCACCGCCAACCGACCCAAACCGCCGCAGATCATGCCCAGTAGCCATGCCGCCATGGCCGCCCCCGCTCAGCCCGGCATGCTGCGACCACCCAAACCCAAACCGCCAGAACAGGTCATGCACACCCTCACCACAGGGCGGAGCATGGCGGTGACGCTCACCTCGGCCAACCCGATCACCATCGGGCAGGGCGTCTCGATCACCCCCGCGCCGGGCTGGACGCTGGCAAACCAGGGCACGAACTGGGTGATGCTTTACAACGCCGACTCCACTGCCCAGACGTACGTCACCGTCGGCAAAGCAAGTGGGACAGATATTCTCGCCGAGCTGCAGGCCGACATCAATTCCTTGACCAGCGCGTCATCGGCCGGTTTGAGCAACGTGCAGATGGAAAAGCCCCTGACGAATACGCTGCAAGGCAACAACTTTCAGCAGGACGCCATCATCGGCTATACCGCCGACCAGTCAACACAGCAGGGCACGACGTCGATCGTTGGCGTCTTCGCCGAGCTGCTCAACCCGTCGAATCAGCAGTCGGCCTTTATCGATATGAAAGCCGTGTCCCCAGCCGCGGCCAACCAAGCTGGCACCGACACCGGACGCATGATGGGCTCCATGCTCTGACGGGTCACCGCGACACTCAGCTGCGAGAAGCTTTGCCCTATATCTTTTGGAATCGGCCGGTGGCATCGGGAATCCGAAAGGGCAGCAACTGACGGTGGAATCGGGACGGGTGGGGGTTGCTGGTCATATGCTTTGACCGATTCGGACTGTATTGCTGGTTGGGTGGTGATGCGGGTGTCGCGAATTTGCCTGAGTCATATTGCTGAGGCGGCGTCGCCGGGCGCGCGTGGCGAGCGGGTGCCCCGGTGGGTCACCGAGTCGTCCCCGGTGTCGATCCGGTGATAGCAATCACCCGTGAGGGCACACCGGAAGTTCCGCTTGATGAGTAATCACGGGAAGACCGAAGACAGCGCGGTGCCCGCGACGGCGGAGGAACCCGACAGCGCAGCGTCCTCGGCGCGGCACGACTGGCGCAGGTCGGTTGCCACTCGCTGGCTCGAGTTCGCGACAACGCTTATCGAGTTGGCGGGACTGGGCGTGGCGAGCGCCGGATTCTGGTTGATCCGGCCCTGGGCTTGGCTGATCGTGCTCGGTGCGGGGTTCATGGTGCTCGGCGTCGCTTTATCTCCGCGCTTCGCCCGACGCTGGCCGCTGCGATGAGTCTGCTGGCGCGACTGCTGCCGGTCCGCGATGTGCAGCAGCACGGTGAACCAGGCGAGTCGGCCGACAGTTCCTGGCAGTCGTTTCCCCGGGTATTGGGCAACTACAAGTGGCATCTGCTCGGCGCGGCCGGCGTCGCCGCCTTCATCCTCGGCTGCATCGGGTGGTGGGAGTTTCTACCGGGACAAAATCACGGGCGCCACCCCCGATTCACCGATGTCGCCTACTGGAGCTTAAAGGACTTCTTGATGAATTCGCCGGCGCAAACTAATTTGCCGGCGGCGCTGGACATCGCGCGTTTTCTGGCCCCGGCCGTGGCCGGGTACGCCGGGCTGGCCGCCTTGAGTGCGGTGTTTCGCGATCGGTTGCAGCAGATGTTTGTTCCGTTCAAGCGCAACCACGTGGTGGTCTGCGGGTTGGGTGACGTCGGCTATGTGCTTGTCCGGCACCTGCATGAGATCGGCGAGCGGGTGGTCGCTGTCGAAGCCTGCGCCACCAACCCGCACATCGCCATGTGTCGCCTGCTGCATGTTCCCGTCATCATCGGCGACGCCCAGTCCCGACGAACGCTTAGCGCCGCCGGGGTGGAGCGCGCGACCCGGCTGGTGGCGGTGTGTTTGGACGATGTGGTGAACACCGAAACCGTCTCCGCGGCGCTGGAATTGGCCCATGGCCGACGAGGCGAGCTGAGCTGCTTGGCCCGGATCGCTGACCCCGAGCTGTGCGCATTGTTGCGCGTCCAGGCGGCCAAGCGCGACGACATGGTGTCACAGGAGGATTTCTTCAACGTTGACGAGATAGGCGCCCGCTTGCTGCTGATGCGATTCGACGAGTCCTTCGGCTCAGCTGGTGCCAACCGCGCACAGCCCCACATTCTCGTCGCGCAACTGGACGTCCTCGGCGAATGGGTGGTGTGGCATGCGGCATGGGACTGGTATCACAACCGCGCTGACAGTCACGCGCCGCTAGTGGTCACCGTCGTTGACGAGGACGCCGAGAAACGTGTGCATGCATTAAAGGGTCGACACCCTGAACTCAAAGACGAGCAGACGTGCCTATTTGTTTACTGTTCAGAATCCGTCGACGACATCCGGGCACTGGGCGACCAGCACGCCAGGGAGCGGCTGCCGCGGATTCAACGTGCCTACGTGACCGCCTACCAGGACAAGAAGTGTTTGCAGACCGCGCTGAAGCTACGCCACGTGCTGCCACCCGATGTGCCCCTCGTCGCGGCTGTGTGGCGCGCGCGTGGCGCTGCCGCGCTGTCCCGAAGGGCCGGTGGGCTGATGAAACAAGTCGAGGTATTTTCGACGCTGGAAAGCAGTTGCACGGTCGACCTTGTTCGGGGTGGCTCGTTTGAGATGATTGCGCAGGCAATTCACCGCCATTATCTGAAAATTCAGGATATTCCCAGCCCAGCTTGGACCGAATGGGCGGACCTCGAGGAATCGTTCAGGGAGTCCAACCGTGCCCAGGCGCGTCATATCGCGGTCAAACTGCGCGCAGTCGGCTACGAGATTGCGCTGTTACGTGACTGGGGCGCAGCATCTTTCGACTTCAACGAAGAGCAGATCACCACCCTTGCTGACATGGAACACGACCGGTGGGCCCGCGACAAAGAAGCGCAAGGTTGGAAGTGGGGCCCGCAGCGCGACAACGTCAACAAGCTGCATCCGTTGCTGGTGCCCTACGACGAGCTGCCAGTATCCCAGCAAGAAGTCGATCGCGGGTTCGTCCGCGTCATCCCGTCACTGCTCGCCTCGGTCGGTCTGCAAATGGTCCCCGCCCACGACTTCGGCCCCGCGCCGACTCGGGCCGGCAAATCCACCCTGACCGAAGGTGCTGTTGGCCGCACAGTCGGCACCTGACCAGTGCCTGTGCCGGCCTGGCCGTCGGCGAGAATCCCCCGCGACGCGGTCCCTCAGCGATTCCACCTATCCCGATGGGCCGCTACCGGCGGCTGCGTTAGGTTCGCCCAGGCGCCCCCATATCGCCGATCCCCCGGCCGAAATCGCGTCAGCACCAACCAAATTCCCGAGGTTGCCGGCGATTGACACCTTGCCAAGCTTCTAAAACGTATTCGGGACAGCTCGGCGTTTCAGTTCATCAAGGAGACAGCGCGGGGCGACCACTTCCGAACAGGACTGGAAGCCATCTCGAAATAGAGTCTCGGAAGTCACTCGCGATTGGCCCGATTCCAGACTGAGGAGGGCTCTGTGTGACATCCTTTGGCGGTGGGCTCGCCTTCGGGCGTTGTGACGTTTTTGTTCACCGATATTGAGGGTTCGACCCGTCGGTGGGAGGCCGACGCGGAGGGCATGCGGAAGTCCCTAGCCGCTCATGACGAGCTGCTACGTCAGGCGATTGAGGCGCACGGGGGTTGGTTGTTCAAGCACACCGGAGACGGGGTGTGTGCCGCGTTCGCCTCGCCGAGGTCTGCGGTGGATGCGGCGGTGGCCGCGCAGCGGGTGCTGGAGTTGCCCGTGCGGATGGGGCTGGCGACCGGGGAAGTCGAACTGCGTGAGGGGGACTATTTCGGTGCGGTGCTCAACCGGGCCGCACGGGTGATGGCCGCCGGGCATGGCGGTCAGATCCTGTTGGCCGAGTCGACGGCGGGTCTACTCAGTGGGGTGGATCTTCTGGATTTGGGACCGCGCCGGTTGCGGGATCTCCCCACCCCCGTTCAGGTGTTCCAGGTCCGAGCGGCGGGCCTGCAGGCCGACTTTCCCGCGTTGCGGGCGCTGGACGCAAGCCCGGGGAACCTGCGGGCTGCGACCACGAGTTTCATCGGACGCGAGTCCGAGGTCGCCGAGATGCACGCGGCGGTAACAGCTCATCGGTTGGTCACGCTGACCGGGGTAGGTGGGGTCGGCAAGACCCGGCTGGCGGTGGAGGTCGCGGCGCGGCTGGCCGATGAGTTCCCCGACGGTGTCTGGCTTTTCGAGCTGGCCGCAGTCACCGACCCAGCGGCGATACCCGACGCCGTCGCAGCGGTGTTGGGCATCACCCAGCAACCGGGCAAGACAGTGACCGAATCGGTGGCCTCCGCCTTGGAGGGCCGGTCGCGGCTGCTGGTGTTCGACAACTGCGAGCACGTTGTCGACAGTGTCGCGGATCTGGTCGAGGCGATCCTCGCTGCGTCGGCGACCGTAACGATTCTGGCGACCAGCCGCGAAGGAGTGGGGGTCAGCGACGAACAGTTATGGCGGGTCCCGTCGCTCGACGTCAACTCCGGAACCGAATCCGCCGCCGTGAACCTTTTCGTCGACCGTGCCCACAGCGTCGTTTCGGACTTCTCGCTGGCCCAGCGCGGCGAGGCGGACGCTGTAGTGGAAATCTGCCGCCGCCTTGACGGCATCCCGTTAGCCATCGAGTTGGCGGCCTCGCGGATGGCGTCGATGACCGCCAGCGAGGTGCGTGATCGTCTGGATCAGCGGTTCCGGCTGCTGGTCGGCTCCCGGCGTGGCCTGGCACGCCACCAGACCCTGCGCCATGCGGTGGCGTGGTCCTACGACCACCTCGATGACGCGGAGAAGGCGCTGCTGGATCGGTGTTCGGTGTTCTCCGGGGGATTCGACCTTCAAAGCGCCTGCGCCGTCATGGGTTCCGCTGATGAATTCGCCACCCTGGATCTGCTCGATGCGCTGGTGCGCAAGTCGCTGCTGGTCGCCGACCGGTACTCGGGGCGGACCCGGTTTGCGATGCTGGAGACGATCCGCCAGTTCGCCGAGGAGCAACTGGTCGCCGTTGGGCAGGCCACCGAGATCCGGGCCGCCCACTCGCGGTACTTCGCCGGGCGCGAAGCCGACATCCTGGCCCTATGGGACAGCCCCCGCCAGCGTGAAGCCTACGACTGGTTCACTGTCGAGCTGGCCAACCTGCGCACCGCGTTCCGGTGGGCCGCCGACCAAGGCGATCTGGATGTCGCCGCCGCCCTCGCCACCTATGTGGGGTTGCTCGGCGTTGGGGTCCAAACCCTTGAGCCGATAGCCTGGGCTGAAGAGCTGATCGAGCCTGCCCGCACCGTCGACCACCATCGGCTGGCGTTCCTGTATGTGATTGCGTCGGTGTGCTTCGCGACCGGACGGATCGAGGCGGCTCTCGGCGACAGCGAGGCCGGGCAGATCGTTGTCGGCAGGAGCCGCGATGCGCTGCCGTACGGCATCGAAGCCTGGCTTGGAGTTGTATACCTAACCATCGGGCAGCCCGAACGGTTGGCCGAGGTGTGCCGCGCCCAGCTCGCACGCCGCCGCGACACCCCGGTCAACATCCGGGCATGGCTGGTTGCCGCCCTAGCACTGGCCGGTTCCGGTGGGGAGGCGATGGATTGGGCGGAAGGCCTCATCGAGGCTGCGGAGGCAACAGGCAACCCGTACTTGCTCGGGTTGGCGCTTCTCGCCTACGGTTTGGCTTTTCGTGACGCCGATCCCGTCGGGGCGCTTAACGCCCTGGGCAGGGGTCTTGTGATCGCTCAAGACAGCGGCAACCGCTCCGTCGCGGCAGCCGTGGCGAACGGTCTGGCACGACTTGAGGCCGAACACGGCGACACCGTATCCGCATTCGATCACCTCACTCTGGCGATCCGCAACTTCCACAACGCGGGCGACAGCACGACGATCCGCGTCCCGCTGGCCGTCCTCGCCGTTCTTTTCGACCGGCTCGGACGCTACGAACCGGCGGCCACCGTCGCCGGGTTCGCGATCAGTCCTTTCTCTGCGTCGGCGTTCCCCGAGATCACCACCGCGATCAGCCGCCTGCGCGAGGTGCTCGGTGAGGCGACCTACGAATCGCTTTCCCGCAAGGGTAAGACGATGACCACCGCCGCCATGGCGACCTACGCATACGACCAAATCGACCAGGCCCGAACAACACTGAACGCCGTCTCGGAATAGACCACACTCGAGACGTCCCAGACTGGCCACCCAGGGAATAGAATCGGCCAGGTCGTTCCGTCTCAAAAACTTCGTCTCAGAAGACGTCGTCGCATATTGCGACACAGCGCTCATTACGAAATAGCTGTCCGTTTCGGGATTCCCTGCGGGCGATCATTCGGTCACAGCATCGGCGAGTAGCCATGGTCAAAGGCCGGGTCGTCGACCCATGGGTCAGGCGCGAGCGGATCTGTCGGGTGCGGCGGATTGGTTCCCTGGAGCGGATCTATGGGTGTGCGTGTTGCGTATGTCGCGCGCCGCTGCGCCATCAGCTCCGAGCGGTCGTGCACGCCGGCCAGTCGTCCGCCGTCGAACGTCAACTCCAGCACCGTCGTGTACTTCCATGCGGGCTGATGACCCATGTGCACGTAGAGCTCGTCGATGAGCCTGGCACCAAGCAGCAGTCCACCGGTGAAGGGTTGGCGAACCCGAATCGGCCGATACGCCGCGGCCCGCCCCCGGTACACGTGAGCGCCGAATAGCTCGGCGGGCGGCTCAGCCACGCCCAGCTCAACCGCGGTCAGCAAAAGCTGACCGTCCTCGACGGTGTACTCGCACAAGAAACCCCGCCAGCAGGCAGTGCTGATCATGCCCACTCGCAGGCCATGCTCGCTCGGATCAAACAACCCGGACCCGCAAATGCCGACCAGAGCAAAGTTCGTCTCCCCGCGGTACACAACAGTGTCGGGGATCTGCGCAGTCATCTCTTCAGTGTCCTGACGCGACCACCCGAGTTCGAGGGGAATGTGGATTCATCGGTGTTTCCGGCCTGACACGCTGAGCGGTGCTCGGCGAGGAAGGTGCCGTGATGACGACACCGGATGATGTGACCAATTCGTCGTGTTGTTCGGCAAGCACCGCGCCGACGAGGCGGATGAGCGCGTTGCGGTCGGGGAAGATGCCGACGGCGTCGGTTCGCTCAGCGAAAGTGGGCTTTGCTCCTACAATAGCCATCCCGCTCGCGGCCGGCCGATAAGGACAGTCGACTCCGCGATGGACTCCGAACGCGCATGTATCGTTGAGCCGGTGCGGGGCAGCTCGATCGAACCGATTGCGCAAGCCATCCACGAGCGTTGGCGCAGCGAGCAGCTCGACGCGGGCAAACCTGCGCCGTCGTGGGAGGAACTGGACGAATCCCGTAAAGAGTCCAGTCGCGACCAAGCGCGTGACATCCCCGTCAAGCTGCGCATGATCGGCTGCGATATCGCACCGCTGCACGAGCGGGACGCAAAAGGCTTGACCTTCACCGATGACGAACTCGAACGACTTGCGGCCGCAGAACATGTCCGCTGGGTGCGTCAACGCATCGCGGACGGCTGGACCGCTGGGGACAAGGACGTCACGCGGAAGAAGACCCCCTATCTGGTGCCGTTCGAGGAGCTGCCCACCGACATCGCCGAATTCGATCGGATTTTCGTCAGGGAAATTCCTCGCCTGCTAAATTCGGTGGGCCTGCAAGTGGTCCGCGCCGGGACCACGCCGAGGCAAAACATCGCCGAGCACCCGGCCCAATCCACGTAAGAGCCTGTGCCAGCCGGTTTTTCAGCGGCGCACGACGGCCCTCAGCGCCAATGCTTTCAACGTCAGATCAGCCAATGCGGCTTCCCAACTCTGCACGCTCGGGATAGCACCGTCGTAGGGTCGCGTGGCGACAGCTACGACAACGCCCTCGCCGAGGCCGCCCTCACCGGCGGCTCACACACCGCGAGCCAGCCAGCCCCGGCCCTCGCAACCGAATAGGAACAAAACCTGGGGCAGTTCACTGCGGCGTCGCATAAGCAGCCTCCTGAGGGCATTTACGGCCAATTACGGCCGAACAGAGCGAATTCACACGCTTAATACAAACTGTTGAAAGCCAACGACCGCAAAACCCGCCCACCCAGCCAAGCCTGCCCACCCGCTGCGCACTGCCGTCGACGAATTCCGTGCATACCGACGGCGACTACACCTCACGGCGCCAGATGGAACCTTTCGACAACTGGCAGAAGATTGTGAACGACAAATTTGGTGACTCAGTGAGCAAATTCTGTTGTTGCTGTCCGGTGAGAGTCTTTCTAACGCCTAGTAGCCGCTCGGACCCATCGCCCCGTCAGAGGCCAAGCAGGTGATTGTTCGCGGGGTCGATGGTGAGCCTGTGCTGGTTCACCACCAACAGCAACATGGTGCTGAGCCGCTGAGGAGAGTTGTCGCGCAGCCTTTACACGGACATCCGGGGGAACGAGCTTGTGTATCCGGCCCGGAGCATCGAAATAACGGTATGTGTGTCGACGTTCGTTGGCCACCGACGTGACCAATACCGGATGACTCTAACTATCGCCGCGAGGAGAGTCCGCCCTTGTGGCCTTCTGCCCCGTCGGTTGTGCGGGGTAGCTGCGGTGAGGCCACGGGCGGGTCGGGCGAGAGGCGTTCAAGCCAAGAGACTTCCCTTATTCGCATTTGTGGCAAAAGGCTGGACGGTATGCTCTGTTTGCTGTGCGAGCCAGCCCCCCGGCTCGTGGTGACGGAGGAAGCCGTGGCGATATTCATCAGCTACTCCAGCCAGGATAGGTCGGCGATCGACAACCTTCTGGGCGCGTTGAGGAAGACGAAAAAGCCGCTGTGGTTCGACGAGGAGTTGGCTGGCGGCGAGGCGTGGTGGCGGGTGATCTTAGATCAAATCCGCAGCTGCGAGGTTTTTCTTGTCGCGGTGTCTGACCACTCGCTTGGCTCCAAACCTTGTCAGGCCGAACTCGGCTATGCCCAAGCGCTGCACCGGCCCATCCTGCCGGTGCAAATCGGCCCTATCGACAGCATGCGGGCCAATCCCCTCGCCGCGGTGCAGCTGATCGACTACCAAAACCCCGCGGTGGAGACCAGCATTCAGCTGTTGACGGCGGTGTACCACCTGTGGGATACGCGGCCTCCGCTTCCCGAACCGCTTCCCGAGGAGCCGCCGGTACCGTTCGAATATCTGCTGCGACTGTCCATCGCGCTGGAAGGTAGCGACCTCAGCGCTCATCAGCAGAGCCAGCTGTTCACCGAACTGAGATCCGCGCTGGAGGACGACGGGCAGGATCCGGTCGTGCGCCGTGACGTCACGCGGCTTCTGGTGATTTTGCGCAACCGCTCTGATGTGGCGTGGAAGACGCGAACGGACGTCGACAGGTTACTGACGTCGATCGGCGCGCCGGCCGCCGACGCCGTCAGGCAACAGGCTGACGCGCCGGCAGCGAGTCTGCCAACCGTCCCCGCCGGCCCCCAGCCGAGTTTCCAGACAAGCCAGCCGACCTTTCATACCAACCAACCGGCGTTCCCCAGCGACCAACCCACGTTTGCGACCCGCCCGTCGTTCTTCCAACCGCCGCCGCGGCCGCCCGGCTCGCACTCGGGGCCGATGCCGCAGATGGGTCCGCAGTACAACACCCCGCCCGGCGGTGGTGGGCCGTATGCACAACCCGCAAATCGACGTCGCAAGCGGTGGGTCATCGCCGGGGTTTCGGGCTTGGCAGCCGCGGCCGCCATTGCGGTTGTCGTCCTGGTGGTCCTACCGCCGCCGCCGCCCCCGCCGAAGTTATTTCCATTCGATCAGTTGCGCCTGGACTCCACCCTGCTCACACCGGACCAGGTCAACACGATCATGGGTGTCACCACGATGCAAGCTGCGTCGTCGCCGACCCATAACGTTTTCGATACGCCCTTCGGCGCGAACTTGGCGAATCAAGACTGTCGCGGCGCCCTGCTGCCCATCCAAACGCCCGTCTACCAAACTAGTGGATACAGCGGTGTGAGCGTCCAGGTGGTTGAAGACTCAACGCAGAGCCCTGACCATGTCGTGGTCCAGTCTGCGGTGGGGTTTCCCAGTATCAAACTGGCACAAGACTTCATGAACACCTCGGCCACGAAATGGCAGGCCTGCGCGGGCAAGGTTGTGGCCGACAACCCAAACGGTGAATCCAAGTCAGGTTGGGCGTTCGGGATTCTCACCGGGACCGATCCGAAGCTATCGCAGCTGGAAACCCAAGAAGCTCAGAGCGGCTGGCAGTGCCAGCGTGCGCTGGACAGGGCCGCGAATCTGATCGTTGATGTGTCCGCCTGCGGATATCACGTCAGCGATCAAGCCGACCGGATCGCCGCGAAGATGATCGGCAACGCCACCAGCTGAACAGAACCACCCAGCAGGCGAACCGTGCCGTCGTAGCCGGCGCTGGCATCCGATCCCTCTAGAGGGTGACCTCTTCAAGCTTTCCAGTCGCCACGTCGAAGATGAAACCGCGCAAGGATTCGTGCTGGGTGACGAACGGATTGTTCTCGATGCGACGCAGCGACTGGCGAACGTCCTCGGCCAGATCGGGGAACGCTTCGGCCGACCACGGTGGTGTGACACCGATTTCTTCTTGAATTGAGCGCTTGAAGTCCTCGTCGGTGAAGGTGAGCATGCCGCAGTCGGTGTGGTGGATCAGAATGACCTCCTGGGTGCCGAGCAGTCGCTGGCTGATTGCCAGTGAACGGATCGCGTCGTCGGTGATCACCCCGCCGGCGTTGCGGATGACATGTGCCTCGCCCTCATTGATGCCGAGCAATCGGTAGACGTCCAGCCGGGCGTCCATGCACGCGACGACCGCGACGTGCTTGCTCGGCGGAAGTGGCAGCGGTCCGTCGAAACTGCTCGCGTAGGTTGCATTGTTTGCCAGGTAGTCATCGGTAACCGTCACACCAGTCTCCTCGAGATCGCCTCTGTCGTCCGCTCACTCTCCACCCAAACGGGTGATGGTAACAATCGAGGAGCCGTGTCACACCCGTCAGAATCACTTGGATTGCAGCCGTTTGCGGGTTTGCCCGCTGCGGCCGGGCGGTTGGTAGTCGCCGCACAGCCGGAGTGGCTCGTGGTGTCTTCGCGCGCTGACCGACCGGGTATCTCTTACTCTGTGCGCATGCGACATCGGGGAGGCTTGCGCGCGTGATCCGCTTCCTGGCGCACCGCTTCCTTAACTACCTCCTGCTGCTGGCGCTGGCGTCGTTCCTCATCTTCTGCCTGACGTCGATGACGTTCCATCCGCTGGATGCTTTCGTGCAACGTCACCCGAAGCCGCCGCCGGAGGCCATCCACGCCAAAGCGGTCCAGCTCAACCTCGACCGGCCGGTCACTATCCGGTACGCCAAATGGATTTCCGGCGCGGTCCGCGGCAACTTCGGCGCCACGGTGACCGGTCACCCGGTGTCAGAGGAGCTCGGCCGGCGCGTCGGGGTCACGCTGCGGCTGGTGCTCATCGGGTCGGTACTCGGCACGGTGATCGGTGTGGTCGTCGGCGCCTGGGGAGCGGTGCGCCAGTATCAGCTCAGCGACCGGGTGATCACCGTGCTGTCGTTGGTGATTCTCAGCGTCCCCTCGTTCGTGCTCGCGAACCTGCTGATTCTGGCCGGACTGCGGGTGAACATGCTCAGCGGTCTGCGGCTTTTCCTGTACACCGGTGAGACGTCGCCGCTGCCGCCCGGCCCGGTGTGGGACCAAGTCGTCGACCGCGCGCAACACATCGTGCTGCCGACGCTGACGCTGGCGCTGGGTTCGATAGCGAGCTTCAGCCGGTATCAGCGCAACGCGATGCTCGACGTGCTGAGCGAAGATTTCATCCGGACCGCGAGGGCCAAAGGGCTGACCCGCCGGCGCGCATTGTTCAAACACGGGCTGCGCACCGCGCTGATTCCGATGGCCACGTTGTTCGCGTACGCGGTCAGCGGCCTGGTCGTCGGTGCAGTGTTCGTGGAAAGGATCTTCGGCTGGCACGGCATGGGCGAGTGGGTGGTGCAGGGCATCTCCACCCAGGACACCAACGTCGTCGCGGCGATCACCGTGTTCACCGGCGCGACCGTGCTTTTCGCCGGGCTGCTCTCCGACGTGTTCTATGCGTTGCTGGATCCGAGAGTGCGGGTGGCATGAGGGCGAAGCGATGAGGAGGAGTGGCGCATGACGAACCGCCGGCGACGATGCAGAGCGAAGCGATGAGGAGGAGCGGCGCATGAGTCACCGCCGGCGACGATGCAGAGCGAAGCGATGAGGAGGAGCGGCGCATGACAAACCAGTCGACGGTCGAGACACCGCCGCCGCGCTCGGCCGTCACCCCCGGAGTGTTCGCGTCGCGGCGAACCCTGGTCGCGCGCAGGTTCGCTCGCAACCGGCCGGCTGTTGTGGCGTTGGCCGTATTGATACTGCTGTTCATCGGCTGCTACCTGCTGCCGCCGCTACTCCCCTACGACTACACCACTTTGGACTACGACGCGCTGCTGCAGCCGCCGTCGCTTCGGCATTGGTTCGGCACCAATCCGCTCGGGCAGGACCTGCTCGCGAGAACTCTGCGGGGCATGCAGAAGTCGATGCTGATCGGCTTCTGGGTGGCACTGATCTCGACGAGCATCGCGGCGACCGTCGGATCGGTGGCCGGCTACTTCGGCGGCTGGCGCGACCGGGCACTGATGTGGCTGGTCGACCTGCTGCTGGTGGTGCCGGGGTTCATTCTGATCGCTATCGTCACTCCGCGGATCAAGGGCTCGGGCAGCATTCTGTGGCTGATCGGCCTGTTGGCGGTGTTCGGCTGGATGGTCAGTTCGCGCATGGTGCGCGGTTTGACGATGAGCTTGCGCGAACGCGAATTCGTCAGCGCTGCACGCTATATGGGAGTCTCCAGCCGCCGGGTGATCGTGCACCATATCCTGCCGAACGTCGCCTCGATCCTGATCATCGACGCAACGCTGAACGTCGGATACGCGATTCTGGCCGAAACCGGCCTCAGCTTCCTGGGATTCGGTGTACAACCGCCCGATGTGTCGCTGGGGACGTTGATCTCCGACGGCACTCCGTCGGTCACGACGTTCCCCTGGGTGTTCCTGGTCCCCGCCGGAGCGTTGGTGCTGACGGTGCTGTGCGCCAACCTCACCGGTGACGGACTGCGGGATGCGCTGGATCCGGGCAGCAGATCGGCGCGTCGCCGAAGTCGCCGGCCCCGATGACGACGCTGTTGGAGGTCACCGATCTCAACGTCACCTTCGAGACCGATGAGAATCGGGTGCCGGCCGTGCGTGGCACGAGCTATCACATCGATCCGGGCGATGTTGTCGCAATCGTCGGCGAATCCGGTTCGGGCAAGACCACTGCCGCGATGGCGGTGGTCGGCTTGCTGCCCGAGCATGCCGACGTGTCCGGATCGGTTCGGCTGCATGGCAAAGAGATTCTGGGGTTGCCCGATCAAGACATGTCGCGGCTTCGCGGTAAGACGATCGGCACAGTGTTTCAAGACCCGATGTCCGCGCTGACACCGGTTTATTCGGTCGGCGACCAGATAGCAGAAGCGGTCCGGGTGCACAACCACGACGTCAGCCGCGCCGATGCCGGCAAGCGTGCGTTGGAGCTGTTAGATCTGGTCGGCATCGCTCAGCCGGTGCGCCGCGCGAAGGCGTTCCCCCACGAACTGTCCGGTGGCGAGCGTCAGCGGGTGGTCATCGCGATAGCGATCGCCAACGACCCCGACCTGCTGATCTGCGACGAACCGACAACAGCGCTGGACGTCACTGTGCAGGCACAGATCCTCGATCTGCTGCGCACTGCGCGCGACGTCACGGGAGCCGGCGTCTTGATCATCACCCACGACTTAGGCGTGGTTTCGGAGTTCGCTGACCGGGCATTGGTCATGTACGCCGGTCGGGCCGTCGAGATTGCAGACGTCGAAGAGCTGCACCGAGACCGGCGGATGCCCTACACGGTCGGGCTGCTGGGCTCGGTGCCGCGACTGGACGCCGCCCAGGGCACCCGGCTGATCCCGATACCGGGCGCCCCGCCGGTGATGTCGTCGTTGATCGCCGACGCCTGCCCGTTCGCCCCCCGCTGCCCTCTGGTCATCGACGAATGCCGTTCCGCCGAGCCCGATCTCGTTACCGTCCGAGACGGACACCGGGCGGCGTGCATACGCACCGAAGCCGTCGCCGGGCGCAGTGCCGCCGACATTTTCGGGGTGTCGACGCAACCCGAGCCCACCGAGGCACCCGCCGGCGGCATTCCGGCGGTGCTGGAAGTGAAACACCTTGCAAAGACCTATCCGCTGACCAAAGGGGTGGTGATCCGCCGGCGGCTCGGTGAAGTGCGTGCTGTGGACGGGGTGAGCTTCACTTTGGAGCAGGGCCGAACCCTGGCGATCGTCGGCGAATCGGGCTCAGGTAAATCGACGACCTTACGGCAGATCTTGGAGCTCAAAAGACCTCAGGCCGGCTCGATCGAAATCCTCGGTAACGACGTCGCGGATCTGGACGCACCGAGCCGTCGTCGGCTGCGTACCGAACTGCAGGTGGTGTTCCAGGACCCGGTGGCGTCGCTGGACCCGCGCCTTCCGGTGTTCGACGTTGTCGCTGAACCGTTGACGGCCAACGGATTCGACAAACGGCGGTGTGAGGACCGGGTCGCCGAATTGCTGAGCACCGTAGGCTTGAACCACTCCGACGCCAACCGCTACCCCGCCGAGTTCTCCGGCGGCCAGAAGCAGCGGATCGGTATCGCCCGGGCTTTGGCGCTGCAACCGAAGATCCTCGCGCTCGACGAGCCGGTGTCGGCGCTCGACGTGTCGATTCAGGCCGGCATCATCAACTTGCTGCTGGATCTGCAGCGCACCTTCGGATTGTCGTATCTGTTTGTTTCGCATGATCTTTCGGTGGTCAGGCATCTGGCTCACCGGGTGGCGGTAATGTACCGGGGCACGATAGTGGAGCAAGGTGACAGCGACCAGGTGCTCAACGATCCGCAGCACGACTACACCCGTCGGCTGCTGGCCGCGGTTCCGCGGGCGCACCGGTGACGTCAGCTAACATCGTCGGGGTGACGCACCCGCGGGTCATTCGCTGGGTTGCGCTCCTCGCGACAGTGACGGGGCTGATGGTTACCGGCTGCTCGGAAGGGTATCGCGACGTCCCTGATCTGGGTGCCACCAAAATCGGAACGACCAGCGACATCAACCCGCACGATCCGGCGACGCTACGCCACAGCGGCACTCTGCGACTCGCCCTGACATCTTTTCCGTCCAACTTCAACGAGCTGAACATCGACGGCAACACCGACGACCTGTCGAGGATCGTTACGCCGACGTTGCCGGGTGCGTTCATCACCCAGCCCGATGGGACGCTGCAGCTGAACACCGATTACTTCACCGGCGCCGAATTGACCGGCACCAACCCGCAGGTCGTCACCTACACCATCAATCCGAAGGCGGTGTGGAGCGACGGCACCCCCATGACCTGGGAGGACCTCAAATCCGAGGTCGACGCATCCAGCGGCCGCGACAAGCGCTACCTGATCGCCAGTAGGGCCGGATTCGAACGGGTGAAGTCGGTGACCCGCGGCCTCGACGACCGACAGGCCGTGGTCACCTTCGCCAAGCCGTACGCCGAGTGGCGCGGGATGTTCGCCGGCGGCATCCAACCCAGGAGCATGACCGCCAACCCGGAGGTGTTCAACACCGGCCAACTCAATGCGCCCGGCCCGTCGTCGGGGCCGTTCATCGTCTCCACGATCGACCGGACCGCGCAGCGGATTGTGCTGACCCGCAACCCGCGCTGGTGGGGAGCCAAAGCGTTGCTGGACTCGATCACCTTCTTGGTTCTCGACTCCACCGCGGTCATTCCCGCCTTGCAGAACAACGCGATAGACGCGGCCGGCATCGGCACTCTCGACGACATGGTCACCGCAGAACGCACACCCGGGGTCGTCATCCGGCACGCACCGGCGCCGGTGTGGTACCACTTCACCTTCAACGGCGCGCGTGGCTCCATCCTGGCCGACGAACGGCTGCGCCGGGCGATCTGCAAAGGCATCGACCGCCGGGCCATCGTCGACGTGGTCGAGCACGGCTTGACCGGTCATCCGGTGCCGCTGGACAACCACGTCTACGTCGCCGGGCAGGTTGGTTACGAAAACAACAGCGCTTCGACTGCCTACAACCTCACCGAGGCCGGCCGCGAGCTGGACGCGCTGGGCTGGAAGCTGAACGGCAAAGTGCGCGAGAAGGACGGCAAACAGCTGAAAATCCGTGACGTCTTCTTCGACGCGCAATCCAACAAGCAAATCGCCCTGGTGGCCCAGCAGAACCTGGCGCAGCTCGGCGTCAAGCTGGTGCTCGATCCGAAGCCGGGCACCGGTTTCTTCAGCCAGTACGTCGGCGTCGGTGACTTCGACGTCACTCAATTCGGTTGGGTCGGAAACGCTTTTCCGCTGTCGGCGTTACCGCAGATCTACACCTCGGACGGCGACAGCAACTTCGGCAAAATCGGTGACGCGAGCATCGACGCCAAGATCGACGAGACACTTTCCGAGCTCGACGAGGGCAAAGCACGCGCGTTGGCCAACGAGGTCGACCGGATGATCTGGCAGGAAGGCTTCAACCTGCCGCTGTTCCAATCTTCCGGTGACATCGCGGTGCGCAGCGATCTGGCCAACTTCGGAGCATTCGGGCTGGCCGACGTCGTCTACTCCGAAATCGGCTTCACCCGCGACTGACCCGGCGGCAACGGTTTTCGCGGAACGGCCAGTGCCGGCAACGCTCCTTCCGCAGCGAGCGCAGCACCGATCGTCATACTCAGCAGACGCAGAGCCGACCGTCCCGGCAGTGCGTCCAGCGTCGACGAGTTCTCGGCCAACCGGCGAAGCTGTCCGCCAGTGACTGCTGTGGCGATCTCGAGGGCGGCGTCCTCGCGGCTGTCGAGGGCGCTGTGCGCCATGGTGGGCAGCCGGACGAGCAGCGCGTCGGGGATCAACGAGACGATGCGCTCAGCGACCGCGCCCGGGGTGATCAGGTCACGACCCCCGGAGATCACCACCGTCGGCCAGCCGAAACTTGGCATCGCTGAAACAAGATCGTACGGTTCGGCCTCGAAAGGCACAGCAAAAAGCGCTCTTTCACGCATCGCAATGGCTGGATCAAGTGCAGAGCCGTCTGGTTCACCGGCGTAGTCGAGTTCTCGGAAAGCGATGCGGCTGACCAGATCCATCTCGAAACGGAACGGCACTGTCCGGGTGACCAATTGGTCACCGGTGCGCAACATCCGCCAGACCGCTTTGCGGTTACGCAGCAGCAGATCAAGCTGACGCTCGAGCAGGGCCGCGCCGCCGTAGCCGTACAACGTTGCCGCGACTTGCGCGCCCGCCGGATCCATAACGCCGGCCACCACCAGCCTGCGCGTTTTGGTGGCCAGCGATACCGCCTCCGGAGTGTCGCCGTCCCAGAGCAGGCCGCGAAGGGCGTCGCGCACCGACGCCATGTCGTGTCGACACAGCAGCGGTGAATCGAGAATCATTGCGTGCACCCGCTCGGGGTGACGCACCCCCACACCGGCGGCGATGTAACTGCCATAAGATGTGCCATAAATGACCGCCGTGTCGACATCCGCGTCGTCGAGCGCTGCGGCGACGTCACCAATCACCTGGTCGACCGTCAAGGCCTGCGGCGGCAGGTCGGCGCCGGTGTCGTCATGGCGCGACATACCCACTCCGCGGTGCTCGACCATCAACACGTCCAGCCCGGCAGCAGCGGCTCGCCGGCGAAATCCCTTGTACTGCAGCACCGAAGCCACTCCGGGGCCACCGGTCAAAATGACCACCGGATGTGCGGACACCGGCCCGGTGCGTACGTAGTAGAGGTCGAACTCGGCGTGGGCGCCCGGCGACACCGGCCGGCGCACCGCCCGCACGCCCGGCAGCGCCGCCAGCTTCCTGTGCACACGTCGTCGTCGTACGGTCATCGTCACGCGCGTCGCCCCGGCACGCCCTCATTGTGCCGGTAAGCGCCCGACCGGCCGCTAAGCGCTACGCGCTGAGGTCGATGCGGTGCGCGCCGCGGACACCGTCGTACCTGGCGGGCGTGCAGGTCAGCACGATCACCTGACCGTCGGCGCCCAAGCTGTCGAGCACCTCGCTCATCTTGGCCAACCGGTCCGGGTCAGTGAAACCCAACGCATCGTCGATCAGCACCGGAACGGAATCCTCCTTGGCAACCAGCGACGCTCCGGCCAGCCGGGCCAGGATGCCCAGCTGCTCGCGGGCCCCGCCCGACAACGACTCATACGGCACGGTGCGGCCGTCGAGGGTGCGGCTGCAGATCTTCAGGTCACTGTCCACGTCGACTTCGAAGCCGGGCCCGAACACCGGTCGGCCCATCCGCTGAAGTTCTGTGCGGAACGGCTCGACGTAGCGCAGGCGGGTGGTGTCACGATGCCTTGCCATCACCGACCGCAGCAGTTGGACGGCCCGCGCCCGGCGGCCCACCCTCAAATGTTCCGCCTCGGCGTGCGCACAACTGATTTGCGCGGCATCGAGTTTGCCGTGGCGGCCCTCCGTGCCGAACACCGTCAGCTCGACGTTGACCTCATGCAGTCCGCGCTCGGTCTCCTCGGAGCAGGTGCGCAGCGCTTCGACCGCCGCGGCGGCGTGCGCAAGTTCGGCGGTTACAGCGTCCGGCCCCGCTGCGTTCAGTTGCTCGGTCAGTGAAGCGACCCGCTGGGTGGCGGCGGCTTCAGCGCGTCGGTCGGTGTCGGCGCCGGTGGCCAGATCATCATCGGTGACGACTGCGCGCTGCTGAGCGAGCCGATCGGTGATCACATCCAGCTCGGCCCGCTGCGTCGCCAGCTTGTCATCCAACACCGCTGCGCGCGTGCGCGTCTCGGCAAGCCGGGTGGCCGCAGCCGCTGCGTCTTTGCGGCGGGCATCACACACCGCAGCCAGCTGCGCACAGTTCGTCTCAGCCGTGCGCAGATCAATGCGTGCCGTGACGATGTCGACGCCGAAGCCGGCGGGCTGACCGGCCCGCAACTGCGCGAGCCGAGCCTGCATTTCGTCGACCTGGTCGTCACCGCACAGTCCGTCGAGGGTGGCGGACAGCTGATCGCGGCTGTTCTGCAAATCGCGCCGGCGGCGGTCAGCGCACCGGACAGCGGCCAGGTCGGTGAGCTGGCCGGCGGCCAATGCGTCAGACAGTTCTTGTTGTGCCGCCGCATGTCTGGCTTGAACGTCGCGGACAGTGCCGCCCGGGGTGAAGCGGGCGGTGAGCACACCCGCCACCGCGACCTCGGTCGGTCCGGTCGCCGTCGTCGACCAGCTCTGCCCTGCGGTCAAGGCGACCTGCTGATCCGCGCTGACCAACTCGATATCGGCGGCGGCGGTGAATTCGATGGTGCCGGATACCAACGCCAGCTGGCCGTCGACCCGGTCGAGGGCTGCCGCAGCCGCCTCGACCCGGTGTGCGATGGCTTCGGTGACTGCGATTGCCGCCAACTCGGCGCAGACCTTCTGCCACTCGGCCTGTACGGCAACGACTTTCGATAGCCGCGCGGTCAGCCGGTCGGCCTCGTCACGGTCGGCGAGCTGCGCGACCACGCGACGCAACGAGTCGACGCGCTGCTGGGCGGTCACAAGCGCGGCAGCCGCTTCCGCGAGGGCGGTGTCGGCGGCCGCGCCGGCGTGGTGCACGGCCGCCCGCGCAGCGCCGGCTTCCCGGCTCTCGGCTTCCAGCGCCGCCAGCGATCCGGCGCGGGTGTTCACTTCGGCGCGCAACCGAAGCCGCTCGCACTGCGCGGCATTGGACGCCGCGCTGGTCGCCGCCGCGGCTTTCACGATCAGCCGTGCTTCGCGCAGCTGATCGGCCAGTGCGACCAGCTGATCAGCTGCAGCGCGGGCAGCGGAATGCCGATCACCGGCCGCGGTCCGTTGAAAGGACAACTCTGCCAGGCGATCGGTTAGTTCAACGTGCCGGCGCACGCGGTCGTCGATTTCGGCCACCGCCGTCGTCCAACGCTGCACTTCGTCTTCGGCCTCGCGCAACCGCGTGGTCGCGGCCGACCATTCACCGGTGGGGCGGCCGGTCGGGGTGAAATACCGGGCGTACTCGGCGTCGATGCGCTCGACGAGCAGTGGTTCGGTGCCGAACAGTGTGTCGGCGGCTCCGGCCGCCACGTCCAGGGCACGCGATAACGCTTCGCAGCCCGACAGATTGACCGCCGTGGTCGACGCCGCCTGCAGGACCCGCTGTGCGTGCCAGAGCTCGGTGTCTATCGTCTCGGCGAGCATCGCGCAGACCCGCTCGTGCGCTTCGTCCCCGGTCAGCTGCTCGCGGCGCGGCGCCAGCACGGTCAATTGGGTCTCGCACCGCTTGTGAAAGCGTTTGCGGTAGACGAACCGGTAAGGGCCGGCGCTGATCTCGGCGGTCACCTCTGATCCGACGTCGGCATCAGTCGGCTTGACCTGCTTGACTTCTTTCTTCGTCGAGCGGTCTTTACACTCGAGCAGCAGGTCCAGCGCTTCGATCATCGAAGACTTGCCGATTTCGTTAGCGCCGCAGACGACCACCACACCGCAGTCAGGGAATTCGATGTCCCGGTGCGCGATGCCGCGGTAATCGGTCAGGACAAGCCGATGTAATTTCATGCCGCACCTCTGCCGTGATCGGTCAGCCGCAACAGCAATGCCAACGCCCCCTGCGCGTCGTCGGCGCTTGCCGCGTCACCCGCACGTGCCGTCGCGACCAGTTCGGCGACGGCGGCGGCGGCGAACCCGCCGATACCCAGGTCGGTGAATTCGCCATCAGCTGGGACCACCGCCAAGTCGGTGTGCCGCTCCCACAAGCCCAGCCAGGCGAACAGACGGGCGTATTTGTCGAGGCAGGCGTCCAGGGCGGCGCGGTCGGTGACCGTCAACGACCCGGTCAGGGCCAGTCGAACCACCGTGCGGTCCTTGCCGTCGAGCAAGTCGAGATTGAGATCCAGGTCGGTGATGTCGCGCCTGCTGTCGACCTGATGGCGCATGGTGATGAACCGCCATCGTCCGATATGACGGGCCTGCACGTGCACCGGCTTGTCGCGGTGAGCTTCGTCGATGTCGACCACCAGGACGTGCCCGGGATCGCACTCGGTGTCGTCGAAATTGGTGACTTCCGGTGAACCCGGGTACCACACCCGGCCGCTGCTGCCCACACAGGTACGGGAGTGTCTGTCGCCTAACGCCGTGTAGTGCACCCGGCCGTCGGCCAGGGCGTCCTCCACCGCGGCCAGCCGGATGAGCGCGGGCTTGCCGGGGTCAGGATCGAGCACGTCGACGCTGCCGTGGGCGACCAGCACCCGGGTGGTGTCATCGGCGTGCAGGTTGTCGAGCTCCTTGGCGACCAGGTCGGCGGTCGGCGCTTTGGACCGCCACGGCGCGGCGACGATCTGCAGGCCCGGGCGGATGTCGTGGACACCGGCCCGGTCCAGGACGACGACATTGTCCGGACGTTCCGCGCGGAACAGCGGGCTGGTGTACACCGAGGACGCGTCCAGCGGGTCGTGGTTGCCGGGCAACAAGTACACCGGAACACCAACGGCGCGCATGGCTTCCAGCGACTGGCTGATCACCTTGGGCGCCAGCTGGTTGTGTTCGAACACGTCGCCGGCCACGACCACGAACTCGGCACCCACCTCGGCGGCCAATGCACCGAGGCCGGCAACAGCGTCGCGCCGGGCGGCCGAATACCGGGGCTGAGCTTCACCGGCAAGGAAGTGACGGGTCATGCCCAGCTGCCAGTCGGCGGTGTGCAGGAAACGCATTCCTCGGCCCCTCCTGATGTCGGGCGGCTGTGAGCAAGGCGAGTGTAGGGCGGAGCGCCGACAAGTTCGGGGACGCACACCGGCGCCTGAGCCGGCGGGTTCCACAGCATGCTGCGACGTGACTGGTGAGCGTATCGCTGCCACCGGTCATGCCCTACCGTCGTCGACGTGACTGACGACCATCGTTTCCTGGTGCTGATGCGGCACGCGAAGTCGGCGTACCCGGCCGGGGTGGTCGACCACGATCGGCCGTTGGCGCCGCGCGGCGTGCGCGAGGCCGGGTTGGCCGGTGACTGGCTGCGAGCTAATCTGCCGGCTGTCCAACAGGTGCTGTGCTCCACCGCGATCCGCGCCCGGCAGACGCTCGCGCGCAGCGGCGTCGAAGCGCCGGTGCGTTATGCCCAAAGGCTCTACGGCGCCGACTTCGCCACGGTCATCGACGAGATCGGCATGGTTGGGGACGACGTCACGACTGTGCTCGTCGTGGGTCACGAGCCGACGGTGTCCGATGTGGCGCTGCAGCTCGCCGGCATCGATTCTGTTGCTGCTCAGCGCATCGCACAGAAGTTTCCGACGTCGGCGCTGGCCGTGCTAGAAGTACCGGGCGGCTGGCAGCAGCTGAGAGCCGGTGCCGCGACGCTGACCGACTTCCACGTGCCGCGCTGAACCCAGTGCGCAGCGACTGTCAGGAGTTGGTCGACAAGGTCAGCTCCATCAACTTGAGCGCCTGCTGACAAGCATCGATGCCAGGGCCCTGCGGGTTGACCCACCAACCCACGACGCCGGCCGCGTCGCTGGCGACTCCGCACGACCCGTTGGCATCGTTGGTCCGCATCACGATCGATCGGATACCGGCGATGGAACGGTTCTCGATCTGGTACTTGAGGTTCTCGGCGACCTTGCGCTCGTTGTCCAGGCTGCCCTGTTCGAACCAGAGCCGGGTGATGTCGATGAGCGCGGCCGGATTGGCGGCCTGCCAGCGGCAGATCGCTCCGACGAATGTGCTCTGGATGTCCAGTGGGTCGGCGCCGACCGTCTTGGCCAGGATGTCGTTGGTCAAGACTTCGCATTCCTTGAGCAGGTTGGGGTACTGCTGCTGGGAGTTGCTGTTGGAAGGACCGTCACCGGCGCCGGCCTTCACCGGCGTGCCCCCCACCGCCCGGGAGCATCCGCTCAGCAACGTGAGGACCGTCAGCGCGGCGGTCACGGCCAGGGGGAATGTTCTGCGCGCCGACGCCCGGGCGGCACAATCTGGTCGGCTCATTTCGAATTCGCAATCGTCTGGCGAGTGAGTTCTTTGGCGACGTCGCACGGATCGGGGAACGGTTTCTGATTGAAGCTGACCGACCATTCGATGAAATCATCCTGAAATTGAATGCCTATTTCACACAGCGAGTCGCCCAGCGTCGGCTCGTTACCGACCGCGATGAAGCCGCCGTGGCCGTTGATGTTGATGTCTTCGACGCTGGAACGCGACAACTCTTCGGTTTTGCGTTCGCGGCCTATCGGGCTGCCGCGGTACCAGGAGAAGGAGAAGTGCGGGCCCAGGATGGCGCCGCCGGCCAGCCACTGACAGCCCACCGAGTTCTGCGCGGTGTTCACCAGTCCGGCGACCCGGGTCAGTTGCGCGACCGTCTGGTCAGTGACACCGCCGCACTGCGGGAAGAACGGTCCGTGGTGCGACGACGCGGACTGCGCGCCCGACGACTCCGAGGATTGCGTCTTGCCGGAGTCGGATCCAGAGCACGCAGCGACCAGGCTCACCAGGCTCACGGCCGCCAGTGCCAGCGCCGTCGGCTTGCCTCGCATCACTATGCGCACCTACTGCTGGTCACACGATGCACTGTAGCGGCAGGGCCTGCGGTCAACCACCGCGACACGGCCTGACCAGCACTTTTACCTCACCTTGAGTTCGCCAGCGATTGGCGGGTCAGTTCTTTGGCGACGCCGCAGGGATCCGGATACGGCTTCTGACTGAAGTACACCGTCCACTCGATGAAGTCGCCGTCGAACTGCAGCGCAATCTCACACAGGTTCTCACCGAGATTCGCCTCGCCGCCGGTCGCGACGAAACCGCTGTGGCCGTTGATCGTGATGTCTTCGACGCTGGGATGGTTGACCTGGACCGTCCTGCGTTCCCGCCCGATCGGGCTGCTGCGGTACCAGGAGAAAGAGAAGTACGGGCCGCGGATGCTGCCGTGTACCAGCCACTGGCAGCCCACCGAGTTCTGCGCCGTGTTCGTCAGGCCGGTCAGCCCGGTGAGTTGGGCCATAGTTTGGTCGCTGACACCGCCGCACTGCGGAAAGAAGGGTCCGTGACGGGTGTCGGGTGCCGCTCCGGTGCGAGCCGACGGGCTCGGATGGGTGTCCGAAGCGGAGCAGCCGCCGGCCAGGGCAGCGGCCGCCAGAACCAGTGCCGTCACACTGCGCGGTCGGCTGATCACAGCGTGCACAATAACCGCCGCTGGTCGGCGCTTGTGCGACAGTAACCAGATGCTTTTGGCACTGCTGCGCCACTACGCCCGGCCGTATCGCCGGCCCCTCAGCGCGGTGTTGCTGCTGCAGCTGATCAGCACTTTGGCCTCGCTGTACCTTCCGACGGTCAACGCGGCGATCATCGACGACGGCGTCGCGAAAGGCGACACTTCCGCCATCATGCGACTCGGTGCGGTGATGCTCGCGGTGACCGGGTTGCAGGTGTTCTGCGCCGTCGGCGCGGTGTATTTCGGTTCACGGACCGGTATGGGCTTCGGTCGTGACCTGCGCTGGGCGATTTTCGAACGGGTCACCGGCTTCTCCGCGCACGAGACCGGCCGGTTCGGCACACCCTCACTTTTGACCCGCACGATCAACGACGTGCGCCAGATCCAGTTTCTGGTGCAGTGGGCGGCCACCGTGCTGGTCACCGCTCCTATCATGTGCGTGGGGGGCATCGCGATGGCCGTTCATCAGGACGCCGGCCTGTCGTGGCTGCTGCTGGTCGCTGTTCCGGTGCTGGCCGTGGCCAATTTCGTTCTGGTGTCGCGCCTACTGCCGATCTTCCGCAGCATGCAAAAACTGATCGACAACATCAACCGGGTGATGCGAGACCAGTTATCCGGGGTTCGGGTAGTCAGGGCTTTCGCGCGGGAGGGTTTCGAGCGAGAAAGATTCGGGCGGGCCAACTCTGAACTATCGGGCACAGCACTGCGCGCCGGCAACTGGCAGGCACTGATGTTGCCGGTGACGTCGTTGACGATCAACTGCTCCAGCGTCGCGGTGGTCTGGTTCGGCGGCCGCCGCATCGACGGCGGGCAGATGCAGGTCGGCTCGTTGATCGCGTTCCTGGTGTACTTCACTCAGATTCTGATGGCCGTGATGCTGGCAACGATGACGCTGATGGTCATACCCAGGGCTTCGGTGTGCGCCGAACGCATCACGGAGGTGTTGTCGACCCGTCCGTCGGTCTCCGACCCAGAGCAGCCGGTGCGCCCGGCGTCGGTGACCGGCTCTCCTACGGGGCTAGTGCAGCTGCACAACGTCCAGTATTGCTACCCACACGCTGATCGACCTGTGCTGCAACAGGTTTCATTCACCGCACATCCGGGCTCCATCACGGCGATCGTCGGCGGCACCGGCTCCGGCAAGTCGACGCTGGTGGCGCTGATCTGCCGGCTCTACGACGTCACCGAAGGAGCGGTGCTCGTCGACGGCGTCGATGTCCGCGACTACGCCACCGATCAACTGTGGTCCGCTCTCGGCCTGGTGCCGCAGCGCGGTTATCTGTTTTCCGGCACCGTTGCCGACAACCTGCGTTACGGCAAGGCCGACGCCACCGACGCGGAGATGTGGGAGGCGCTGCGGGTGGCGCACGCCGACGGTTTCGTTCGAGCCCACGACGACGGCTTGCACATGCCGGTGGCCCAAGGCGGGACCAATTTCTCCGGCGGACAACGGCAACGGCTGGCCATCGCCCGGGCGGTGATCAGGCGCCCCGCCATCTACCTGTTCGACGATGCCTTCTCGGCGTTGGACGTGCATACCGACGCACGAGTGCGCGCGTCGCTGCAAGAGGTGGCGGGAGATGCCACCCAGATCTATGTTTCGCAACGCATCTCGACGGTGGCGAGCGCTGATCAGGTTGTGGTCGTCGACGACGGCCGGGTCGTCGGTGTGGGCGATCACGAATCACTTTTGGCCAGCTGCCCGACCTACGCCGAGTTCGCCGATTCGCAGTCGCTGGGCGCCGAAGTGGGCGGCCTGCAGTGACCGCGATGACGGTTCGGCCGATGCGCGGCGTGCGGCAAGGCCCCACCGAAAGGTCACGCGACTTCCGCGGTTCGGTGATCCGTCTTATCAAGCGATTAGGACCACAACGCCGGTTGAGCGCCGCCGTGATCCTGCTGTCGATCGGCGGCATCGGCATCGGGGTCATCGTGCCGCGCATCCTCGGGCACGCGACCGACTTGCTCTTCAACGGTGTCATCGGGCGGCGATTGCCCAGCGGCCTGACCAAAGAGCAGGCTGTGGCGGCGGCCCGGGCACGCGGTGACGACAACTTCGCCGACTTGCTGTCCGGAATGCACCTCACACCAGGGCAGGGTGTCGACTTCAGCGCGGTCGGCCGCACATTGGGGTTGGCGCTGGCCCTCTACCTGGCTGCGGCGCTGCTGGTCTGGGCTCAGGCCAGGCTGCTCAATCTGACTGTGCAGCGCACCATGATGACCCTGCGCGCTGACATCGAAGACAAGATGCACCGGCTGCCGTTGGCCTACTTCGACGGCCGGCAACGCGGAGAGGTGCTGAGCCGGGTCACCAACGACGTCGACAACATCCAGACGTCGGTGTCGATGACCGTCTCTCAGCTGCTGACGTCCGTGCTGACCGTAGTGACCGTGCTGGCCATGATGTTGACGATCTCACCGCTGCTGGCGCTGATCGCGCTGCTGACAGTTCCGTTGTCGCTGTGGGTGACTCGACTTGTCACTCGGCGCTCCCAACGGTTGTTCGTCGCCCAGTGGACCAACACCGGGCGGCTGAACGCCCACATCGAGGAAACCTACAGCGGTTTCACGGTGGTCCAGACGTTCGGCCACCGCGCAGGCGCTCAGCAGCGGTTCCGCGAGTTGAACGCCGACGTGTACGAGGCCGGGTTCGGCGCTCAATTCATCTCCGGGCTGATCTCACCTGCGACGACCTTCATCGGCAACCTCAGCTACGTCGCGGTTGCCGTGGTCGGCGGTGTGCAGGTAGCGACCGGGCAGATCACCATCGGCGGTATCCAGGCGTTCATTCAGTATGTGCGGCAGTTCAACTCGCCGCTGACACAGCTGGCGGCGATGTACAACGTGCTGCAGTCCGGGGTGGCCAGCGCCGAGCGGGTGTTCGACCTGCTTGACGAGCCCGAGGAAACCCCCGACGTGAACGCACCGACTTCACCGGGCGGGCCGGCACCACATTCCGGCAGCACGTCGTCGTCGCTTGCCGGACGAGTCGAGTTCCACCACGTCAGCTTCGGCTACCGTTCCGGCACAACAGTGATCGAAGATCTGTCGCTGGTGGCCGAACCGGGCAGTGCAGTGGCGATCGTCGGGCCGACGGGTGCCGGCAAAACCACACTGGTCAACCTGTTGATGCGGTTCTACGAAGTCGACTCCGGTCGGATCGTGATCGACGGCGTCGACATCACTGCGATGAGCCGGCAAGCGCTGCGCTCACGCATCGGAATGGTGTTGCAGGACACCTGGCTGTTCGGCGGAACGATCGCCGAGAACATCCGCTACGGACGCCCCGACGCCAGCGACGACGACATCGTCAGCGCCGCCGAAGCGGCCTACGTCGACCGGTTCGTTCACACACTGCCCGACGGGTATCAGACCCGCATCGACGACGACGGCGGCAACATCAGCGCAGGCGAGAAGCAGTTGCTCACCATAGCGCGGGCGTTTATGGCACGACCTGCGCTGCTGATACTCGACGAAGCCACCAGTTCGGTGGACAGCCGAACCGAAGTGCTGATCGCCCGCGCCACCCAAGAGCTGAGGCGTGATCGCACGAGTTTCATCATCGCACACCGCCTTTCGACGATCCGAAATGCCGACCACATCCTGGTCATGCAAGCCGGCCGGATCGTTGAACGCGGCAACCACGACGAGCTGATGGCCAAGCGTTCCGCCTACTATGCGATGACCCAGGCGTAGACGTCGGTAGCGGCAAGAATACTTTGAGTTGGCGACACCGAATGACTACTGCCGGCAGACCCTGGGCGTCGGATTAGACGTTTCCCGTGCGGTCATGTCGGTGGCCATTTAGCGTCACACATGTCCTGCCGGGCCGCGGGACCGGATTGCCGAGGAGTTCTGCATGGCTGCTGTGCCGGGTGCGCGGGCGGGCTCGCGGTTCGGGCCGTACTACCTGAAGCGGCTATTAGGCAGTGGCGGCATGGGCGAGGTGTACGAGGCCCAGCACACCGTCAAGCAGTGGACGGTAGCGGTCAAGCTGTTGTCGGAGTCGTTCTCTGCTGATCCGGTGTTTCGTAAGCGGTTGATGCGGGAGGCTCGGCTGGCGGGGCGGCTGCAGGAGCCGCACGTGGTGCCCATTCACGACTACGGTGAAATCGACGGGCAATTGTTCTTGGAGATGCGTCTGGTCGATGGCACCGATCTTGACGGTGTGCTCAAGCGGTTCGGGCCGCTGACCCCGCCGCGGGCGGTGACCATCATCACCCAGGTCGCCTCGGCGTTGGATGCCGCGCACGCCGCAGGAGTGATGCACCGCGACGTCAAGCCGCAAAATATTCTGCTCACTCGCGACGACTTCGTCTATCTGGTGGATTTCGGCATCGCCAGTGCGACCAGCGACGAACGCCTCACCCAATTGGGCACCGCGGTGGGTACCTGGAAATACATGGCGCCTGAACGGTTTTCCGACGCCGAGGTGACCTACCGGGCGGATATCTACGCGCTGGCCTGCGTGCTGCACGAATGTCTGACCGGCGCTGCACCCTATCGCTCGGACAGCGCCGGCGTCCTCATCGGCGCTCACCTGCACTCGCCGATTCCGCAAGCCAGCCGCCTGCGGCCCGGTATCCCCGCGGGCTTTGACGCCGTCGTCGCGCGCGGGATGGCCAAAAATCCGCACGACCGCTACGCCAGCGCCGGAGACCTGGCGCTGGCCGCCCACCAAGCGCTTTCCGACCCTGAACAGGATCACGCCACCACACTGCTGCGCCGCAGCCGCGAGATGGCCGCCCCACCGGCCGGCGCGGCCGCGCCTGTCACACACGCCAATCCGCCACCCGGCTTTTCAGCGCCGCCCAATCCCGCAGTCCAGCCCGCCACCGGCTGGCCACCCGCCAACAACCCGAACCCCAGTTGGCCACCGGCCACCACACCGGCCTCCGTCGGCAGCTGGGGCCCGCCGGGCAGTCCGCCACCGCAGCACCCAGGCCCGCCCTACTACCCGCCACCGGCTCCGACGCCCAACCGCAATCCGTGGCCGATCGTCGCAGGTGTCGCGATCCTGCTCGTCGCCATCCTCGCCGCCGTCAGCATCTGGGCCGGCACCCGACCCGGGAAGAAGACCGACCAGCCTGCCGCCGCCGAGACCACTACCACCAGCCGTAGCACGACAACCACCGAGACCACCTCGTCGCGGCCATCGGGCGCCAACGCCCGTCTGCTGAGCCTTCTTCCGAAGGGCTACGCGCCCGGTATGTGCCAACCGGAGGACGTCGATCCGACCGCGATCTGGCACAACGCGGTGGCCATCGCGAAGTGTGGTGCGCCGTCTGACCCCGGCGGTCCGCCGAGCGCGCTGTATGCACTGTTTCCAGACCTCGACACGCTCACCGACGCCTTCAACGCAACGACGCCCAGCGAGAAACGTCAGTCGACCTGCCCGCAGAACAAGGCGTCACCGGGTAACTGGTGGGACAACGACAACCCAAACGTCGTCCTCGGCCAGATCGAGTGCCTCTACAACGGTGCCGACCCAGAATTCGAGTGGAGCAACACATCTGAGTTGCTGATCGGTGCGGTCACCGGCGCGCAGCAGGGTCCGACCCTCGATGACCTTTACGCATGGTGGTCCAAGTACACGTGAACCGCTGCGACGAGCCGGACCCCGACGAACGAGCCGCCCGCGACCTCCGGCGAACGGATCTCGAAGCAATCGTCGAGATTTCACCTTTTGAACACGACAGCGCAGCAGGGAAGTAGACGGCCCGGGAGGCCACCAGATGGAAGAGACCACACGAGTATTCGGCACGAATCCGCAACCGCTCGAGCTGCGGGCCGCCGGCCGCACCTGGCAGGTTACCGCTGGTCGGGTGTGGACCATCGGCCGTGCCCCGCACGCCGATGTGCGCCTGGACAATCCCAAGGTGTCGCGCGACCAGGCGGTGCTCGAATGCACTCCTGCCGGCTGGGTTCTGATCAACCACAGCCGCAACGGCATGTTCGTCGACGGCCAGCGAGTCGAACGCCTCGACGTGCGGCACCCGGTCACCGTCTTGCTGGGATCTTTGTCTTCCGGTGAGTCCGTTCGAATGTCGCCGGTCGGCGCTGCGCCAGTCGGCCCGGCCCGGCCGCGCCCCGACCGCGCCCCGGCAGCCGGTGCCGGCCGAGCGGTCCGCGGGGAGGAAACCACGATCGCCCGGTCGCCGACGGCGGTACACAGCATCGACCAGATCGCGATCACGATCGGCCGGGCACCCGAGAACATCCTGGTTCTCGAAGACCTGCTGGTGTCGCGCCGCCACGCGGTGTTGCGACGCTCCGGTAGCAATTGGGAACTGGTCGATCTGGGCAGCGCCAACGGAACCTACGTCAATGGAACCCGAGTGAACCGCGCCGTCATCGGACCTGACGACATCATCGGTATCGGCCACCGATTGTTGCATCTTGCGGGCGACCGGTTGGTGGAATACGTTGACACCGGCGATGTTTCGTTTGCAGCATCAGGACTCAACGTGGTGACCGACAAGGGCCGGGTGTTGCTGTCGGATGTCAATTTCGTGCTGCCCGAGCGCAGCTTTCTGGCGGTGGTGGGGCCCAGCGGCGCAGGGAAGTCGACGTTGCTCGGCGCGCTGACCGGCTTCCGGCCCGCAAGTAGAGGCGCCGTGCAGTACGACGGACGAGATCTCTACGACAACTACGCCGAACTGCGGCATCGGATCGGGTTCGTTCCCCAAGACGACATCCTGCACACCCCCTTGACGGTGCGACGGGCGCTGAATTACGCTGCGCAGCTGCGATTTCCGCAGGATGTGACGTCGCAGGAACGCCGTCAGCGCATCGACGAAGTGCTGGTCGAGCTGGGCTTGACCGCGCAAGCCGACCAACGGATCGACAGCCTCTCCGGTGGGCAGCGCAAACGCACCAGCGTGGCGTTGGAACTGCTGACCAAGCCGTCGCTGCTGTTCCTCGACGAGCCGACGTCGGGCCTGGACCCCGGCTATGAGAAATCGGTGATGAAGACACTGCGTGGACTGGCCGACGACGGCCGTACGGTCATGGTGGTGACGCACAACATCGCTCACTTGAATCTGTGTGACCGGGTGCTCGTCCTCGCGCCCGGAGGGCGGCTGGCTTACTTCGGTCCGCCGCAACACGCGTTGAGCTATTTCCGCTGCGACGACTTCGCCGATTTGTTCACCTTGCTCGAGCAGGACACCGCTACCGACTGGACCAGCCGGTTCAACGCATCGCCTCTGCGAGGAGCATTCACCGGCCCGAATCCGGTTGTACGCGCGCCTGTCCCGCCGGCATCGGCGCCGCCGAAGAAACCGGTCGGACAACAAAGCGGACTGGCCCAATTTGTGATCCTTTGCCGGCGTTACCTGGCGGTCATCGCCGCCGACCGGCAGTACGCGATGTTCCTGCTGGTCCTGCCGCTGCTGCTCAGCTTGTTCACCCACGCCGCACCAGGGCACGTCGGTCTGAACGTGTCCGAAGCCGCCGCGAAAAGGTCGACACAGCCGGTCCAACTGCTGACGCTGCTGGTCATCGGTGGCGCGTTGATGGGTTGCGCCGCTGCGATCCGGGAAATAGTCAAGGAACGCGCGATTTATCAGCGAGAACACGGAATCGGTCTGTCTCGCTACGCTTACCTCGCCTCGAAGATGGTCGTGCTGACTGTCCTGACCACGCTGCAGGGGCTGGTGCTCGGACTGGTGGGTGTGCTGGGCCTGCCTCCTCCTGAAGAGGCCCTGGTCTTGCATTCGAGCAGCATCGAAGTGGCGGCAGCCGTTGTCACGGTCACCGTGGTATCGATGCTCATCGGACTGTTGATTTCTGCGCTGATCGCCAACGCCGACCGCGGTATGCCGCTGCTCGTGCTCGTCGTCATGGCGCAGCTGATCCTGTGCGGTGGACTCTTCCCGGTGCCCAAGGCACTCGAACAGGTGTCGTGGCTGCTTCCAGCGCGGTGGGCTTACTCGATGGGTGCCTCTACCGTGGGCCTGAACTATTTGCGAAGTCAGATCGGCGGTCAAGAGGATCCGTTGTGGGGGCACAGCAGCGCGCACTGGTCGGTCGCTCTCGGTGCGAGCGCGGCGTTGGCCGTCGTATTGACCGCACTCATCGCACTGAGCCTGAGTCGGCAGGACCCGCACCGAAAAGCGGTTAGATAGCCGGTTTTTCAGGCCGGTCAATTGCCGATACCGCGGTTCATCCGCGCCGGCTCTTCCTCGGGTTCGGCTCGGGTTCGACGCGTAGCGGGATGGAAAAAACGGATTCAAGTCCTTCAAAGCCGACTTAAGATGGGTCCCCTGCCCCAAAAAGCTTGCCTGCGATCTCAAGCCGCGGCCAAAAGAAGGGAATGTCTATGAAGCTCCGGTCCAGTGCCGGTGTTGCTGCCGTATTCGCCGTTATTGCGGCGGCGCTGTTATTCACCGGATGCTCGTCGAACGGCGGTAAAGGCGGATCGACTTCCTCGAGCCCGAACGTCGACGCCGTGGCCACTCTCAAGGCGGCCGCCGACGCCCAGCGTAAGGTGACCGGGCTGCACGTCAATGTTGCGGTGGAAGGCAAAGTGCCCAACTTTGCGCTGACCAAACTCGACGGCGACGTGTCCAACGCCCCGAAACCAGCCGCGACGGGCACCGCGACGCTGATCGTCGGTAAGAAGAACATGGATTCGAAGTTCGTGTTCGTCGACGGTCATCTGTATTCCAATCTGGCCGACCCCAACAAGTACATCGACTACGGCGACGGCAAATCGATTTACGACGTGTCGACGCTGCTTGACCCCAACCGCGGACTGGCGAACATTGTCGCGAATCTGAAAGACCCGAAAGTGGCCGGTTCAGAAACGGTCAATGGCGTTCCCACCACCAAGATCACCGGGAACTCAGCGACGTCGGATATCGAGGCGCTGGCCGGAACGCGCCTGAGCCCGGGCGACGTGGCCACAACCCCGACAACCGTCTGGATCGCGTCGGACGGATCGAATCACCTTGTTCGACTCCAATTCGTGCCGGTCGAGAATTCTTCGGTGACGCTCACCCTCTCTGAGTGGGGCAAGCAGGTGACCGTCACCAAACCGGTCTAGCCAGCAGCCGCCTGCAGACCCGTCCACCTCGATCGTCTCGGATTCGGCCGCCATACCGGCCTGAGAAAGGAACATTCATGAACATCAGTGCTTTTCAGCGGCGCACGGCGGCTGCAGTCGGCACCGTTGCAGCGGCGGCAGCGATCTCGCCTGTGCTGGCGCCGACCGCACAAGCCGACACCGAGTACGGTGCGATAGCCGTTTCCCCTTCCGCCGCAGTGGCCGGAAAGGCTTGGGACGCGCCCACCCGGCCCTCGGCGGAAAGTGGAGCGATGAGTTACTGCGGACATTCCGACTGCAAAGTTCTCGCCTCTTTCAAAGGCTGCGGTGCCATCGCCTATAACGGCAACGCTTATCAAGGAGGTTACGGAAACTCACTTGCGTCGGCCGAGTTGGACGCCTTGGCCAGTCTCGGCGGCGGATCGATCGTCTCTTGGGCGTGCAACGACTGAACACCACCGCAGCGTTACTCCCATTGAGGCACAGCCGATTTGGCTGTGCCTCAATTGATTACTCGAAGACCGGCCAGCAGATCGGTCTCCCAGCCCCGGCTGTCGCGCGGCCCGGCTTCGCCGGCGGCAAGGACGAAATGTTCTTCGGCCAGAATCGGAAAAACGACGTTGTTCGACAATGCAAAGGAGCGGCGGTCCGGCGCCAGTGTCAACTGGGTGGCGTGCGCGGCAAGTGCTTCGACCTTGGCCGACAGATATCGTTCTGCGTCGATGACGGCGTCGATATTGCCGTCTGCGTAGGCATACTCGGACCTGCCGAGGTTCGGCTCTCGGGTCCAGTGGGATGGAATTTCACCCAGGTGATCCAAAGCGGTCTGCAGAGCAGCGGACGCCAACACGGTCCAGTAGAGCTTCGGGACTTTCCAGCGCGTGCCCGCTACCGCCGCCGCGGTAATCCGATGCGCCTGAACGTGATCGGGGTGTCCGTAGCCGCCGTTGGGGTCGTAGGTCACGACGACATGCGGCCGAAAGGCGTCGAGCATGTCGACGAGCAACTCGACGGCCTCCGCGCCGGCGTCGACGAAAGCACGTTCATGGCCGCGAGATTCGCCCGACATCCCGGAGTCGCGCCAGCGGCCTGGACCGCCGAGAAACTCCGGCTCGCTAATGCCGAGCGCGTTCAAGGCCTTCGTCAGCTCGCCGATGCGATACCCGCCGAGCTGGTCGGCGTGGTCGGCGGCAAGCAACGCATAGCGTTCGCCGATGACCTCGCCTTCTTCACCAAGGGTGCAGGTGAGCACGCGGACGTCGGCACCTTGGGCGACATACCGGGCGATAGTGCTTCCGTTGGTGATGGTCTCGTCATCGGGGTGCGCGTGGACGAACAGCATGCGGGCCCGCTCCGGCGACGTCACACCGTCATCCTCGGGCCCGCGCAGTCGACTGCGTTGTCACCTTTCATGGGCCAACAGGGTAGACCTCACCTCGTCAGCCGGGTTCTGGCCCGTCGAGCTCAAAGATCGGGGCCCTCGGTCCGCAGATCGTCAACTGCTGACATCGCTGAGCGCAGTTTGCCCAGCCAGTCGTCTGCGTGCTCGCCGACCAGTCGCACCGACCAGGCCAAGGCGTCCGAGCGGGACCGGGCGACGCCCGCGTCGACCAGCGTGTCGAGCACCTGGCGCTCCGGCTGCTTGAGCCGCGTCATCACCGGCACCGCTATATGCGTGAAGAGGGTCTGCTCACCGCCGACCTCAACACCCCAGGAGACTTTGCGGCCGTAGCGATCCTGGGCTTCGTCGGCGATGTTCATCCGCTCGGGCCGGGTTTCCTCCCGAAAACGCGATACCCGCCCGGACGCGCGGGCTTCGCTTTCTTCTGCAGCGTCCGCCGGTGCGGGCAATTTCCCGACGACCGTGATCTCCTCGCGGTCCACCATCACCGCCGGATCACCGTCGAACCAGTCGTCCGGCAGACGACCGGCGAACCACTCCGCCGCATCGCCGGCATCAGGTTGGTGAGCCTGCTGCCAACCTCCGGGGCGGCCGTACCGTCGGCCGCGGACGTGTTGTTGCTTCATGATTACATCATTACACCGTTACAACAGATCAATACCGGGCGTTCTCCGGCAGCGAACACGGAACAGCAGCACGGCGGATCGTCATCAGGCCCACGCCTCAGCCGGCACCGCGGCGGGCGCGATACAAGCTGACTTCACCCTTGATGCCCTTGAGGTGGCGTGGTCCGGCGTCGGACCAGCAGAATCCGTTGCCGTCGCCGACCGCCGCACGCACCGATTCAGTGACCAGCACGGCGCCCGGCCGAGCCGCACCGGTGACCCGGCTGGCCGCGTTGACCGGGCTGCCGTACCAGTCACCGGCCCGGCACACCGCGGAACCGGCGGCGAGACCGGCCCGCAGTCGCGGAAAGTCGTCGTCGGAGTCGGTGACATCGACCAGCTTGAGAAGAGCGTCCAGCAGCGGCGCGGGTTGGGGACTGACGAACATCACCGCGTCACCGATCGTCTTGATCAGCCGCACGGGCGGGACGGCTACATCGCGGGCGAGATCTGTCAGCCGGTCGGCAAGCTGCACCAATTCCTCGGGCGGCACCGCCTCGCCGAGCCGGGTGAACCCAACGAGGTCAGCGAAGCCGACCGCGACCTGTCGGGCGCCCGGTAGCGGGACCCCGGCGGCGCGCTCGCTGACATTGACGGCTTCGGTTTCCATCGAGTGCCGCAGCTGCATGAACAACATCGCCTCGATCATCGGGCCCAGCCGCGGTGCGATCTGACTCGACAGCACTCGCGACCGCTTGGCGGTCTCCAATTCCGTTGCATTTGGTTCCAGCACGGTAGCCAACGCGGTGTAGCGCATCACCTCGGCGGCGCGCGAAAGCCCTTCGGCGAGGATGCGGACAACCTGCACCACATGGTCCGGCTGCAAGCCGATCTCGATGAACCGTTGTGCGTGCGTAGCGGCCGCCCCGTCAGCATTCATGTGCACGACGGCGTCAGGATCATCGAAGCCCGCCAGGCCGATGGCGCGCTGCACCCGTTGCAGCAGCTCGAGATCCATCCCCCCCGATTCGGCGATTTCCCGGGCCGAAACGAACCGGCCGTCGTCGCCCAGCAGCCGGCGGGACGGCAACAGCATCGGAGTGATAGCGCCACGGATTTCCTCGACAGTGATGCCCTGCTCGAGCAACCACTCGATGAGTTCGGCCCGCTCGTCGCGGGCGCTACCCGCCAGACCGTCCAGCAAAGGTTCGATCCCTGGATCGTTCACCTCGCCAAAGGTATACGTCGGTGCCAGCCGCTGGGCAGGCCGATTCGCCGTTAGGAGACGGCTGGCCGCCGGTGCGCCCATGGACGTGCCGCCTCGATCTGGGCGGCCAGCTTCAGCAGCGTCGCTTCGCCGTCCGGGCGGCCCACCAGCTGCACCGACACCGGCAGCCCCTGACCGTCCAGATCCCACGGCACCACCGCCGCCGGCTGGCCGGTCAGATTCCAGATCTCGAAATAGGGAACGCGGGCGCCGACGAGCAGCAGGCTCGACGCCGCGCCGCGGCGCTGGTATGTGCCGATGCGGGGTGGACCGGTCGCGTTGCCCGGGGTGATGACAACATCGACGGCGTCGAAGATCGACTGAATCCGGCCGACGACGTGCGCGTCGCCCGAGCGCGTGGCCACCGACCGCCGGTCCGAGATCAGACTCCCGATGCGCGCCATCGCGCGGGTCCGCTTCTCCAAACGCTCCGGGTGTGGCAAAGACCTTGCGTCTTCGAAGATTCCGCGAAAGTAGCGCGGCAGATAGTGCGCCGAAATCGCGGTCACCGGATAGTCCGGGTCGCGCACGACGACGTGGTGGCCGAGTTCGCGCAGCAGTGCCCCGGCTTGCTCGACGGCGGTGCGCTGCGCCGTGCCGCACCTGGCGATCAGCGGCGGCGGTACCTTGGTGCTCAGCGCGACCCGCAACCGGCCGGGGGCCTGCCCGGCAGCGGCAACATAACCACCGTCCGGGCCGGGCTTTGTCGTCGTCGCGTCGAGGAACAGCGCTGCGTCAGTCACGCTGCGGGCGATCGGACCGTTGGCGCTCAGGCCGCACCAAGCGTTGTCGTGCGGCGACAACGAGATTCGATCGCGTTGCGGTTTGAGACCGAACAGGCCGCACCAGCCCGACGGGATACGGATCGAGCCGCCGCCGTCGGAGCCCAGCGCTACCGCAGCCAGACCCGCCGCCACCGCTGCGGCGCTGCCACCGCTACTACCGCCGGGCGTGCGCGACGTGTCCCACGGATTACGGGTCGCGCCGTAGGTCACCGACTCGGTGAACGGCAGCATCATCAGTTCCGGCACCGCGGTTTTCCCGAGTATCACCGCGCCGGCTTCGCGGAGCCGACGCACCACCTCGGAGTCACTCGTCGCGGCCGGACCGTGCGCACTGGTCCCGTAAGTCGTTGCCTGGCCCTCGATGTCGACGTCATCTTTGATCGCAACTGGAACCCCCAGCAGGGGTAGCCGTTCGCCGGCCTCGAGTCGGCGCTGCGCAGCCGCGGCCTCCTCCCGCGCGGTTGCCGCCAACACGACGCGGTAAGACCGCAGTTGCGGATCCAGGCGGGCGATGCGCGTCAGATAGCTTTCCAGCAACTGCGTCGCGGTCAGTTCCCCGGCGGCCAGCATGCGCGCCTGCTCGGCCGCACCGGCGAAGGCCACCTCGCTCTCTTGCACCGCGGTAGCCTAACGCGGGCGGCGGTCGGCACCGGCCGGCGAGCCGCTACCGTGGCCGGATGTCCTGCGTGTTCTGTTCCATCGTGGCCGGGAAGGCACCGGCCGTCCGAATTTACGAGGACGACAGCTATCTGGCCTTCCTCGACATCCGTCCGATCTCGCGCGGCCACACTCTCGTTGTGCCGAAGCGGCACACCGCTGACCTCACCGACACCCCGCCCGGCACAGTGGCCGACATCGTGACCATCGGTCAGCGCATTGCCCTGGCGGCCCGCGCCACCGAGTTGGCCGACGCCACCAATGTGGCGATCAACGACGGGCCCGCGGCGTTTCAGAGCGTGCGTCATATCCACCTGCACATCCTGCCGCGCCGCAACGGCGACAAGCTCTCGCTTGCCAAGGGGGCGCTGCTGCGCCGCAACGTCAGCCCGGACGAGACTGGACAGCTGTTGCGCGACGCCCTGGCGCGCATCGACACCGACAAGTAAGACTGAGCCCATGACCCATCTCTCGCCGATCGAGCAAGTCGGCCTACGGCTGCTGCATGTCCACGAGCTGATCTACCGGAAGACCAACGGCCGCATCGGACACCGGATTCCCGGTGCGCCGCCGAGCCTGCTGCTGCACACCGTCGGCGCCAAGACCGGGCAGGCACGCGTTTCGGCGCTCACCTACGCGCGCGACGGTGATGCGTATCTGATCGTCGCCTCGAACGGCGGCGCGGAGCGCTACCCCGGCTGGTACCACAACCTGCGCAAAACGCACAAAGCCGAAATCAACGTGGGCCCCCGGCGTTTCGCGGTGACCGCGCAACAGGTGAACCCTGACGACGAGGACTACCTGCGGCTGTGGGAGATCGTGAACAAGAACAACTCCAGCCGGTACACCAATTACCAGCAGCGCACCCAGCGGCCGATTCCGGTGTTCGTGCTCAAGCCGAAGTAGCCGCCGAGGGTGTGGCCGGCCGCTAAAACAGTTCTTTGGCCAGCAGTTGCAGAGTGGTCTCGCGCGCTGGCGCCGTCGCCGGATCCGTGCCGTGCCGCGCCGACGCGACCGGGTGCACCATCACCTCGTCGACGTCGAACCGGTCGGCGAGCGCCCGCACTTGCTCGGCGGCTTCGGCCGGCGCGCCCACAACTGCGCGCTCCAACCCACTCGCCACGATGTGCTGCTGGGCAGGCGTGAGCCGGGCACTGCGCGCATCCTCGACGAGTTCTACCGGCCCGAGCGGCTGGCCGGTGCGCAACCGGGCCATCATCTGCAGGTTCGGCTTGATCAGTGCCTCTGCCTCGTCCCGGGTTTCGGCGACGACCGCGTTCACCGTCAGGAACGTCACCGGTTCGGGAACGAGCGCGCTGGGCACGAATTGCGACCGGTAGACAGCAAGCGCTTCTTCGGTCCCGTTGCCGGAAAAGTGGTGGGCAAAAACGTAGGGCAGCCCTTTGGCGGCTGCCAGGTGCGCGGAGTACATCGAAGAGCCCAACAGCCACAGCCGAGGTTCGCCGGCGGCGGCCGGGGTGGCCTTCAAGATGTAGTCCCGGCCGCGCAGCGGCACCCGCACCCCGCGGGCTCCCATCAAAGCGACGACGTCGTCGAGATACTCCGGGAAGTTCTCGATGTCTTGCTGACGGGCCGAGCCGTCGCGTCCGCTCCATCCGCGCAGCGCCAGCGACGTCACCGGGTCAGAGCCCGGTGCCCGGCCGATGCCCAGGTCGATCCGGCCCGGCGCGGCGGCCTCGAGTAGAGCGAACTGCTCGGCCACCGCCAACGGCGCGTGGTTGGGCAGCATGACGCCGCCGGAGCCGAGCCGAATCTGCGCGGTCTGAGCAGCCAGATAGGCGATCAACACCGGCGGGCTGGTGGCGCCCACCGACGGCATGTTGTGGTGCTCGGCCAACCAGTACCGGGTGTAGCCGAGCCGGTCGGCGATCTGCGCCAGGCGCGCGGTGGCCGCCACTGCGTCGGCGGTCGACTGGTCGGTGCGGACCGGGACGAGGTCGAGAACGGATAGCCGCATGACGGGCTCAACGCCTGCGCGGGGCGCGACGTTCCCCTTCAGTCACCGGCGATGGCGGCAGCCCGGCCGAAGACGTCGTCGAGCATGGCCGGAGTCAGCCTCCCGGTGAAGGTGTTCTGCTGGCTGGGGTGATAGCAGCCCAATAACGTCACCGCACCGTGCGCCGTGCGCAACGCCGCGGTGACGCCGTGACCGAATTTCGGCAGCGGTCGGCCGACCTGACCGCCACCGGAGCGGACCATTTCCAGCGCCGCTCGCCAGCCGAATCCGCCGAGCGCCACGATCACCCGCACATCGCCGCCGGCCACCCGCCACTCGGCCGTCAACCAGGGAGCACAGGTCGTGCGCTCGGCCGGGCTCGGTGCGTTGTCCGGCGGAGCGCAGCGCACCGCCGCCAGCACCCGGGTGACGGGCAGTCGCAGCCCGTCGGCGGCGTCGACGCTGAACGGCGAGTTGGACAACCCCGCCCGGTGCAGTGCTGCGTACAGCACGTCGCCGGAGCGGTCGCCGGTGAACACCCGCCCGGTGCGGTTACCGCCGTGCGCCGCCGGTGCCAGACCGACAATCAGCACCCGCGGACGGTCCGCGCCCCAGCCGGGGATCGGCCGCCCCCAATAGGGTTCGTTGGCGTACGACCGCCTTTTGGTGATCGCAACCTGCTCACGCCAGTCCACCAGCCGCGGGCAAGCGCGGCACACCGACACCAGGGCGTCGAGTTCAGCGGCCGTCTCGACCGCCTCGGCCATCGCTGCCACCTGAGCCGGCGACGACGCCACCGCAGTACGGGCGGTCGCGGGATCACCTGGCCAGCCGGCGCCGGGCGATACCGGAGAGTCGAAGGCTGCACGGGTGCGGGGATGGGGGAGACGCACCGGTCTACTGTGCACGGCGATCGAGCAGACGGTTTCCCCAGACTGGCGAAAGGCTATGCACGCCGAAGAGCTACGGGAAAGGATTGGCCCATGAACGCACTTCGCTCCCCCGCCCGTTCGGCCACCCGGCGTGATGTCGGCGCACTGTTGGAGACGCTGCCCCGGCGCGTCGAAGCCGCCGACGGCAGTCGGCACCGCGACGTCGTCAACGCCATGACCGGTGAACCGCTGGCGCGGGTGCCGCACTGCACCGCCGAGGACGTCGTCGCTGCCGCCGGCCGCGCCCGTGCCGTGCAGGTCGAGTGGGCCGCACGTCCGACAGCTGAGCGGGCGGCCGTGCTGCTGCGGTTCCACGACCTGGTGCTGCAGCGTCAGGACGAAGTCCTCGACCTCATCCAGATGGAGAACGGGAAAGCCCGCCGGCACGCCTTCGAAGAAGTGCTCGACGTCTGTCTCACCTCCCGCTACTACGCCCATACCGCCGAGGAGTACCTGAAACCCAAGCGCCGTCAAGGTGTGCAACTCGTGTTGACCGAGGTGTGGGAGTACCACCACCCCAAGGGCTTGGTGGGTGTCATCTCGCCGTGGAACTACCCGCTGACGCTGGGGATCAGCGACGCGCTCCCGGCCATCGTCGCCGGCAATGCCGTGTTGGCCAAGCCTGACGACCGCACGCCGCTTTCCGCGCTGTGGGCGGTTGGCCTGCTCGAGGAGGCCGGCATGCCGCCCGGCCTGATCCAGATGGTCACCGGACCGGGATCCGAGCTCGGCACGCCGATCATCGAGCAGTCCGATTACTTGATGTTCACCGGGTCAACCGGAGTGGGCCGCAACGTCGCCAAGCAGGCGGCGGATCGGCTGATCGACTGCTCGATGGAACTCGGCGGCAAGAATGCGCTGCTCGTCCTCGATGACGCCGATGTCGCCAAGGCGGTGTCGGGCGCGGTGCGTGCGTCGTTCTCCAACGCCGGGCAGTTGTGCATCTCGATCGAGCGGATCTACGTGCAGCGAGCGCTGTGGAACGACTTCGTCGCCCAGTTCGTCGCCGCCGCCAAGAAGATGGCGCTGTCTCCAGCGCTGGACTACGCAGCCGACATGGGGTCGCTGATCGACGACAAGCAGCTGCACACCGTGATCGACCATGTCGACGACGCGCGCAGCAAGGGTGCCAAAGTGCTGGCCGGCGGCCGGCCGCGTCCCGATATCGGGCCGTACTTCTACGAGCCGACCATCTTGACCGACGTGCGCGAGGGCATGGTGGCGTACGCCGACGAAACATTCGGGCCGGTCGTGTCGCTGTATCCGGTCGATTCGGAGGCCGAGGCCATCGAGAAAGCCAATGACAGCTCATACGGGTTGAACTTCGCGGTGTGGACGAGTGAGCCGGCCCGGGGCCGGCGCGTCGCGGCGCAACTGAAAGCCGGCACCGTCAACGTCAACGGCGCCTACGCCGCGGCGTGGGCCTCCGTCGACGCTCCGATGGGCGGGATGAAGGACTCCGGACTGGGCCGGCGCCACGGCGAGCACGGGATCCTCAAATACACCGAATCGCAGACCATCGCGACTGAACGCCTGCTGCCGGTCGGCGCGCCGACCTGGTTGCGCGCGGACCGTTACGCCCGGGCGATGACCGCCGCGCTGCGGATACTGCGCCGAACGCCCGGGGTGAAATAGACCCGGCCGGTCGGTTTGGCGGCCTCCGTAGGATCGAGGCGTGAGCGCGGACGTGCTGGCCGAATTATCCGTCGAGCTGCCCGAAGGCATGGTCGTCACCGACCCGGCGATCATCGAGGCCTACCGCCAGGACCGCGCCCTGGACCCGTCGGCCGGCAAACCGCTGGCTGTGGTGCGACCGCTGCGCACCGAAGAGGTTCAGGCCGTGTTGCGCTGGGCCACCATGCATCGCATCGCGGTGGTCACGCGGGGCGCCGGGTCGGGGCTGTCGGGCGGGGCCACCGCCGTCGATGACGGGATCGTGCTGTCGACGGAGAAAATGCGCGACATCACCGTCGACCCGGTCACCCGAACGGCCGTCGTGCAGCCGGGACTACTCAACGCCGAAGTGAAGAAGGCCGTCGCCGAGTGCGGGTTGTGGTATCCGCCGGATCCGTCGTCGTGGGAGATCTGCAGCATCGGCGGCAACATCGCGACCAACGCCGGCGGCTTGTGCTGCGTCAAATACGGGGTCACCACCGACTATGTGCTGGGCCTGCAGGTGGTGCTGGCCGACGGTACCGCGGTTCGGCTCGGCGGTCCCCGGCTCAAGGACGTGGCCGGACTGTCGCTGACCAAGTTGTTCGTCGGCAGCGAGGGTGCGCTGGGGGTGATCACCGAGGTCACACTGCGGTTGGTACCGCCACAGCAGCCGTTGAGCACGGTGGTCGCCAGTTTTGCGTCGGTGCAGGACGCGGCCGAGGCGGTGCTGGCGGTAACCAGCCGGACCCGCCCGGCGATGCTGGAGTTCATGGACTCGGTGGCGGTGAACGCGGTCGAGGACAAGTTACGGATGGGTCTGGACCGCGGCGCGGCCGCGATGCTGCTGGCGGCCTCCGACGAACGGGGGCAGGCCGGCAGCGAGGACGCTGAATTCATGGCCAAGGTGTTCGCTGAGCACGGCGCGACCGAGGTGTTCTCCACCGACGACCCCGACGAGGGTGAGGCGTTCGTGGCAGCCCGCCGGTTCGCGATCCCCGCGGTCGAGGCCAAGGGTCCGCTGCTGCTGGAGGACGTCGGTGTGCCGCTGCCGGCGCTGGCCGACCTGGTCGCCGGGGTGGCCCGCATCGCCGCCGAACGCCACTTGACGATTTCGGTGATCGCGCACGCCGGGGACGGAAACACCCATCCGCTGATCGTCTACGACCCCGCCGACCCGGCCGTCACCGAACAGGCGGAGTTGGCGTACGGGGAGATCATGGACCTTGCCACCGGCTTGGGCGGCACCATCACCGGAGAGCATGGTGTCGGGCGGCTCAAGCGGCCCTGGCTGGCCGATTACCTCGGCGCCGAGGCGATGGCGCTGAACCGGCGAATCAAAGCTGCGCTGGATCCCGACGGCATTCTCAACCCCGGCGTAGCGGTCTAGCTCCGGTAGGTGACTAACGTGGCGGTGTGACTGACACGACGCTGCCGCGCGAACTTCGCGGACGGGACCCGGACTTCATTCGCAGCGTGCTGCCCACGATGTGGCTCGCGGCCAGCGTGTGGTTTCGCGCCGAAGTCGACGGACTGCACCATGTGCCCGACGAGCCGGTGCTGTTCGTCGGCAACCACAGCGGCGGCGGCGCCACCCCGGACACCTTCGTCTTCCTGCTCGCCTACAACACCTACTTCACTGTCGAAGGGCGACCTCTCTACGCGCTGGCGCATGACCTGCTCACCAAAGCGCCGCTGATCGGACCGGTCACCCGCAGGCTGGGCGTGGTTCCCGCCGACCACTCCTTCTCCGAGAAGATCTTCGCCAGCGGTGGTTCGGCGCTGGTCTACCCGGGCGGCGACGTCGAGGCGCTGCGGCCCTGGCGCGACCGCAACAAAATCGTCTTCTCCGGCCGCAAAGGCTTCCTGCAACTGGCGCACCACTGCAACGTCAAGGTGGTGCCGGTGGTAGCCACCGGTGGGCACGACACGTTGGTGGTACTCACCGACGGCCGTCGCACCGCAAAAGCGCTGCGATTCGACCGGTTCCTGCGCGTCAAGAGTCTTCCCTTGACCCTCAGCGTCCCGTGGGGTTTCTCCCCGGTTCCGCTGCCCTTTGTCCCGTTGCCGGCGAAGATCCGCATACAGGTGCTCGAGCCGATCGACCTGCACGACCGTTTCGGCCACGACCCCGACTGGGATCAGGCCTACGACTACGTCACCAGCGTCATGCAGGTCGGTTTGTCCCGGCTGGCCAGCAAGACCGTCGTTCCGATGATCAGGTAGCGGCGATGACACAAACGGTCAAGGTGGACACCCACGTCCGTCGGCCCGCCGATGAGGTCGGCGCCTTCGTGGCCGACCCGCACCGGTTCGTCCCTGTGCTGGCCACGGTCGGCCGCTGCGAATTCATCGAGGAACACCGGCGACGGCGAGCTTTGGGACGTCTTCCTGGTCAGCGGCACCATCCATCTGGGAGGTCGCGTCCTGGTGAGCCAGAACGGGAACCACGGGCTGCGATGGCAATCGGTGCGCGGGACGCACCACTCGTTCGAGGCTTCAGTTGACGGTGACGATCAAGGCGCCCGAGTCACGTTGAGGTTGACCTATTCGCTGACCGGGCTGGGCATTGCCCGGCTCAGCGAACTGATCGGTCGCGGAATCGTCGGCCGCAACTTGCAGGCGGCGACCGAGGAGCTGCGTCACCGCCTGGAGTTCGACGAGCATCAAGACAAGCGTCAAGACGAGCGTCGAGACGAGTATTGAGACCAGTGTTTGACATGTGAGGCGCTGCTGTCGTAAGCATGAGACATGACAGCCAGTTTGTCTCACCGGCCTCGATTCCAGCTGCCCAACGCCCACACCTGGGCCGAACCTTGGGCGATGTACCGGGCGCTGCGCGATCACGATCCGGTGCACCACGTGGTCCCGAAGGACAGGCCCGACGACGACTACTTCGTCTTGTCCCGGCACGCCGACGTGTGGGCGGCGGCGCGCGATCATGACACGTTCTCCTCGGCGCACGGCCTGACGGTCAACTACGGCGAACTGGAACTGATCGGGCTGCAGGACAATCCGCCGATGGTCATGACCGATCCGCCGGTGCACACCGAGTTCCGCAAGATGGTGTCCCGCGGCTTCACGCCTCGGCAGGTCCAGGCGGTGGAACCCCAAGTGCGCGAGTTCGTCGTCGAACGCATCGAACGGTTGCGCGCCGACGGCGGCGGCGACATCGTCGCCGAGCTGTTCAAACCGCTTCCATCGATGGTCGTCGCGCATTACCTGGGCGTGCCAGAACAGGACCGCGCCCAATTCGACGGCTGGACCGAGGCCATCGTTGCTGCCAACACCGCCGCAGGCGGCGCCGCCACGGCCGGCGAGGCGATCGGGTCGATGATGGCCTACTTCACCGACCTGATCGATCGCCGCCGGGTCGAACCGGCGGATGACACGGTCTCGCACCTGGTCGCGGCCGGTGTCGGCGCCGACGGTGACATCGCCGGCACCCTGTCGGTGCTTGCCTTCACGTTCACGATGGTCACCGGCGGCAACGACACCACCACCGGAATGTTGGGCGGATCGACCCAGTTGCTGCACCAGCGTCCCGACCAGCGACGGCTGCTGGCCAGCGACCCGGCCCTGATCCGCGACGCCGTCGAGGAATTGCTGCGGCTCACCGCCCCGGTGCAGTCCCTGGCCCGCACGGTCACCCGCGACGTGACGATCGGCGACACCACTGTACCGGCCGGCCGTAAAGTGCTGCTGCTCTACGGCTCCGGCAACCGGGACGAACGGGTCTACGGGCCGGACGCCGCCGAACTCGACGTCACGCGGTGCCCGCGCAACATCCTCACCTTCAGCCACGGCGCGCATCACTGCCTGGGTGCCGCCGCGGCGCGGATGCAGTCGCAGATCACTTTGACCGAACTGCTGGCGCGCTGCCCGGAATTCGAGGTCGACGAATCCGGGATCGTCTGGGCCGACGGCAACTACGTGCGGCGTCCGCTGTCAATTCCCTTCAGCGTGAGGTGACTGATGGCCGGCAACGACTGGGTGACGTTGCGCCGCAACGAGTTGGCCACCGACCAAATCCTGGACGCCGCCGAGAAGCTGTTCACCGAGCACGGCCCCGACGCGGTCGGCATGAACGACATCGCCGCCGACTGCCGGCTGCTCGCGCGCGACGCTCTACCGCTACTTCGACAACCGCGAAGCGTTACGAACGGCCTACGTGCACCGTGAAGCGCGCCGGCTGCACGACGCGATCAAAGACCAGCTCGCCGGCATCGACGACCCCCGGCAGCGGCTGATCGCCGGGCTGACCATAACGCTGCGCTCGGTTCGCCGGAGCTCGGCGCTGGCCTCGTGGTTCGCCACCACCGCGCCGCCGATCGGCGCCGAAGTGGCTGAACACTCCGAGGTCATCAATGCGCTGGCCGCTGGATTCGTCGACTCCCTGGGTTTCGACGAGCCGGAGACCGTCGAACGTCGCGCTCGCTGGTTGGTGCGCATCATCACGTCGTTGCTGATGTTCCCGGGCCGCGACGCGTCCGACGAAGTGGCGATGCTCGACGAGTTCGTCATCCCGGTGTTGGTCCGGCCCGACTAGCTGAGCGGTCGATCCGTTCGGTGACGCGGGCGGATCACCGCACCTGGTGACTCGGTGCAGCAGCCACGCCGGCGGGATCGTGAGGGCCAGCGTCAGGACGAACAGGACCACCATCGACCCGGTGTAGATGCGGTAATGCACCAACTCGACCATGGCGACTTCCATGGTCAGCAGGTGGACCAGGAAGATCTCGTAGGAGATCTCCCCGAGCCACACCATCGGCCGGCTGGCGAGCACCGCCGCGTACCAGCCCTGGTTACCCAGCGCCAGCGGCGCCACCGCCAACGCTGCGATGACGGCATAAAACGTCGACTTGACCACCGCCTCGAGCAATCCGGTAGGTGCCGTCGTCGGCGCACCGCCGATGGGAGTGGCGGCGATCAGGTAGCTGATCACCGCCAGTGGAATAGCCCATCAGCGCATAACAAATCAGCGCCCATCGCCTGCAGGACCGCCAGAACCATCCCGGCGACGAACCAGATCAGATAGCTGGGCAGCCACAGCCGGGCCACGTTGGGCAGCCACTCGTTGGTATGCACCAGGGTCAACCACGCTGGACTGATCAGCGCCAGTCCGCCCAGCCCCGCCAGCAGTCTCACCGGCTGCCATCGGCGCCGGCACAGTCTGGTCAACAGCAGGTACGCCAGCGCCGGAAGCACCAGGTAGAACGCGACTTCCACCGAAAGGCTCCACATCTGGGTCAGGCCCTGATGCAAGTAATTGCCCAAGTAGTTGCCGGTGTAAATCTGGGTCAGCGTGAGGTTGCGAAACAGCCCGATCCAGGTGTGACCGGGATTCGGCCGCAGCGAATGGAAGTGGTAGTCGATGTAGGCCGCCACGACAGTCAGCAGATAAGCGGGCATGATGCGCCGCACCCGGTGCCGGGCGTAGAGGCTCACCGAGGGCGGCGACCCGTAGGTGGCAGCCGCTTTGACCCAGGGCCGGAACAACAGAAATCCCGACAGCACGAAGAAGATCGGCACTCCGATCTCCAGGCGCGCACAGATCAACCCGAAATAGCCGTGGGTGTACTTGCCGGTGGTGTAGGCCGCATGGGTTCCCAACACCAGAAGCGCTGCGACCGCGCGGATACCGGTCAGTGACGCGACCCGGTCGACTCCGGAGACCTGTTCGAGCCCGCCTTGTTCGGTCGTGGCCTCGGGCAGGCTCATTCCGCGTTTTTCCGCTTCGGGTGCTTGCCCTCGCGCCGGCGGCCCGGGCCCGACGGGCGGTCGGGCCGCAGGTTGATCAGCTGCCCCGAGATGCGGGTGCGTTCCAGCGCCTTCAACGTCGCCGGCGCCAGCTGCGCGGGCAGTTCGACGAGGGAGAAATCCGGGCCGATGGTGATATGGCCGAAGTCGCTGCGGTGCAGACCGCCCTCATTGGCGATCGCGCCCACGATCGCTCCAGGTCCGACTTTGTGCCGCTTGCCGACGGCTATGCGGTAGGTGGCGAAGTCGGTGTCCGAGCGGCTTTTTCGTTCTCTGCCCGGTTTGCGGTCGCCGTCGGTGGCACGGCGTTCACTGCGCCGCTCAGGCGGCGGCTCGGGCGCCATGAGGAATGCTTCACCGTCGCGGGACTGCAGCGCCAGGGCCGCCGCGATATCAGCCATCGGCACGTCGTGGTCACGTTCGTAATCTTCGACCAGGCGGCGGAACAGTTCGAATCCCGGCGAACCCAGCGCATCGGTGATGGAATCGGCGAACTTGGCCACCCGTTGAGCGTTGACATCTTCCACGCTGGGCAGCTGCGCCTCGGTGAGCTTTCGGCGGGTTGCCTTCTCGATCGCCCTGAGCAGGTGGCGCTCTCGCGGCGATACGAACAGCAGCGCGGACCCCGGCCGGCCGGCCCGCCCGGTGCGCCCGATGCGGTGCACGTAGGACTCCGTGTCGTGGGGGATGTCGTAGTTGAGCACGTGCGAGATCCGTTCGACGTCGAGGCCGCGTGCGGCCACGTCGGTGGCGACCAGGATGTCGATACTGCCGTCGCGCAACGCTGCTATGGTCCGTTCCCGCTGCGCCTGCGCGATGTCGCCGTTGATGGCGGCCGCGGAAAACCCTCGCGCGCGCAGTTTTTCGGCGACCTCCTCGGTAGCCTGCTTCGTGCGGACGAAGACGATCATCGCTTCGAACTGCTCGACCTCGAGCACTCGGGTCAGGGCGTCCATCTTGCGCGGGCCGGCGACCTGGATGTAGCGCTGGGCAATGTGTTCGGAGGTGGCGGTTTGGATTTCGGAGCTGACTTCCAGCGGGTCGTGCAGGTATCTGGCGGTGATCTTGCGGATAGCCGGGGGCATGGTGGCCGAGAACAACGCGACCTGCTTGTACTCCGGCGTCTCGGACAGGATCCGCTCGACCTCTTCGGCGAAGCCCATGCTGAGCATCTCGTCGGCCTCGTCGAGGACCAGGTAGTCGACCCGGGACAGGTCGAGGGTGCCGCGTTCCAGGTGATCGATGACGCGGCCCGGGGTGCCGACCACCACCTGCGCGCCCCGCCGAAGACCGGCCAATTGAACGCTGTAGGACGATCCGCCGTAGATCGACAGCACGTTGATCTTGGGCAGTTGGGCGCCGTAGCGGCTGAACGCCTCAGCCACCTGCAGTGCCAGCTCACGGGTTGGGGCGAGTACCAATGCCTGGGTGGCGGTGTTGTTCGGGTCGATTTTGGACAGAATGGGCAGCGCGAACGCGGCTGTCTTGCCGGTGCCGGTCTGGGCCAGCCCGACCACGTCGGAACCGGCGATCAGCGCCGGGATCGTCGCGGCCTGAATTGCCGACGGCGACTCGTATCCGACGTCGGCGACCGCGCGCACGACCTGCGGGTGCAGCTGCAGGTCGGCGAAGGTCACTGGGGGCGTCGTGGTGGAATCTTCCGGGGCGGTCATCAGAACGTGAAGTTTAGTGGTGATCGCCAGCTCGGCGGAGCCGAGCGCAGCGGGTCACCACCAGAAGGCCCCGTGTGATCGCCAGCGCTCCATCCCCTTTTGCACGGCCACGCCTGCCGCATCCGGTGGGCCGTTGACGGTACGGTGCGCGATGTGGGGTGGCTTTCGTGCCGGATTCGAACGTTGACGGGAGTGGCTGTCGCTGCTTCGGTGGCCGCGCTTTTGGCGGGCTGCGGGTCAGGTGACTCGACGGTGGCGAAGACGCCGCAGGCCAGCCCGACGCATCCGTCCGTCGTCGCAAGCAAGGTTGCCCCGCCTCCGACGATCGCGGCGCCGTCGGCGAGCACCCCACCGCCGGCCGATCCGTGCGCCACTGACCTCGCCTCCCCGACCATCGCGCGGGCGGTCTCTGAGCTGCCTCGCGATCCGCGCAGCCAACAGCCGTGGAACCCCGAACCGCTGGCCGGCAACTTCAACGAGTGCGCACAGTTGTCGGCAGTCATCGTCAAGGCCAACACGAACGGCGCAAACCCGAACACCCGCGCGGTGATGTTCCACCTCGGCAAATACATTCCGCAGGGCACGCCCGACACCACGGGGTTCAACGGGATCGACCCGGCGCAGTGCACCGGAGACACGGTGGCGCTGTCCTACTCGACGGGCCTGGGCCTGGTCAGCGTCGTCAAATTCCATTGGAACGGCGACGGCGTAGAGCTCATCGGCAACACCGACTGACCGCGCCGGCGGCCCGCGTCGATCCGGCCATTCCTGTCGGTGCCCGGCCCTAAAGTTGCCGCTGTGCTTGTGATCGAAGACACCATTGTCTACAGCGCCTCCGACTTGGCGGCCGCCTCGAAGTGCGAATACAGCTTGTTGCGGCAGTTCGACTCGCGGCTGGGCTGGGGTCCCGGCGTCGACGTCGAAGACGACCTGCTGGCACGCACCGCCGCGCTCGGTGCTGACCATGAGCAACGGCGCCTCGACCAGCTGCGGGCGGACTTCGGCACGGTCCGCACCATTGGTCACCCGTCCTACACCATCGCCGGGTTCACTGCTGCCGCGGACGCAACGCGGCAGGCCATCGCCGACGGCGCCCCAGTGGTGTACCAGGCCGCGATGTTCGACGGCCGCTTCGTCGGCTTCGCCGACTTTCTCATCCGTGCCGGTGCGGGCTATGAGGTGACCGACACCAAGCTGGCGCGCTCGGCCAAGGTGACCGCGCTGCTGCAGCTGGCCGCCTACGCCGACACCCTCGCTGCGGCCGGCGTTCCCATTGCGCCGCAGGCGCAGTTGATTCTGGGTGACGGCGCCGTCGCGCGCTATCAGGTTGACGAGCTGATACCGGTGTACCGCTCCCAGCGCATCAGACTGCAGCACCTCCTCGACGATCACCGCGCCGGCGGTGCGCCGGTGCGGTGGGAGGACGATCAGGTACGCGCCTGCTTCCGCTGCCCGCAGTGTGAGCGACAGCTGCGCGCCGCCGATGATGTGCTGCTGGTGGCGGGTATGCGCATCTCGCAACGGGTCAAGCTGCTCGGTGCCGGCGTCAGCACCGTCGCGGAGCTGGCCGAACGCACCGCCCCGGTGCCCGACCTCGCGCCGCGCGCCCTCGACAGGCTGACCGCCATGGCGAAGTTGCGGGTGCTGCAGCGTGATACCGGTGTTCCGCGTTTCGAAGTGACCGATCCGCAGCCGCTGGCCTTGCTGCCCAATCCCAGCAACGGCGACCTGTTCTTCGACTTCGAAGGTGACCCGTTGTGGACCGATAACGGCACCCGGTGGGGTCTGGAATACCTGTTCGGCGTGCTGGCGGCCGGGCCAGCCGGCTTCTGCCCGCTCTGGGCGCACAGCCGCGTCGAGGAACGCGAGGCGTTCGTCCGGTTCCTGACGCTGGTTGCCAAGCGCCGAAAACGTCACCCCGGCATGCACATCTACCACTACGCACCCTACGAGAAGACCGCTCTTCTGCGCCTTGCCGGACACTACGGTGTCGGCGAACACGAGGTGGACGACCTGCTGCGTAGCGGAACGCTGGTCGACTTGTATCCCATTGTGCGCAAAGCCGTTCAGGTGGGTGCCGAGTCGTTCAGCCTGAAGGCGCTCGAACCGCTGTTCATGGGTGCGGAGCTGCGCTCAGGTGAGGTGACCACCGCGGCGGACTCGATCACCCAGTACGCCCGGTTCTGCGAACTGCGCGCCGACGGCCGCGCCGACGAAGCGGCCGCCGTTCTCAAAGAGATCGAGGACTACAACCACTACGACTGCCGGTCCACCCGTGCGTTGCGCGACTGGCTGTTGTTACGCGCCTTCGAGCACGGGATCACCCCGCTTGGCGCGCAGCCCGTTTCCGACGGCGGCGACGTCGAGCAGCACGACGCGGTGGCGCTGCGGTTGGCGCAGTACTCCGGCGACGCCGCCGGTGACCGCAATCCCGAGCAACAAGCGGTGGCAATGATAGCGGCGGCCCGGGGCTACCACCGGCGCGAGGACAAGCCGTTCTGGTGGGCGCACTTCGACCGGTTGAATTTTCCGGTTGACGAATGGGCGGACAACACAGATGTTTTCATCGTCGAGGATGCGAGCGTGGCCGTCGACTGGTGTCAGCCGCCTCGCACCCGCAAGCCGCAACGGCGGCTCCGGCTCACCGGTGAGCTGGCCCGCGGCGAGCTCAAGCGTGACGTCTTTGCGCTCTACGAGCCGCCGGCGCCGACGGCAATCAACGCCGACCCCGATCGCCGGGCGGCCGGCCGTGCCACCGTGGTCGGAGCTGACGACTGGACGGCGCCCACCGAGGTGGAGATCGTGGAGCGGGCACCCGGCTGCGATCACAAGTTCGAGCAGCTGCCCTTCGCGCTCACTCCCGGGTCTCCGATCCCGACGACGAAGCAGCGGGAATCCATCGAATCGACCGCCGCTGACGTCGCGGTCGCGTTGCCGAAGCTGCCGCGCAGGGCGGTCATCGACGTGCTGTTGCGCCGAGCACCTCGACTCCGTGGCGGCGAAACCCTTCCCCGCGGCGGCGAAACCGCCGACAACATCACCGCGGCGCTGCTCGAACTCGATGCGTCGTATCTGGCGGTGCACGGACCGCCGGGCACAGGGAAGACGCACACCGCTGCGCAGGTCATCACCCGCCTGATTGCGGAGCACCGATGGCGGATCGGCGTGGTCGCGCAGTCGCATGCGGTCGTGGAGAATCTGCTGCGCTGCGCGATCAAAACCGGAGTAGACCCGCTGCGCGTGGCGAAGAAGTCGTCCGACGACAGCGGCCGACCCTGGCAGGTGATAGCTGAGGCGGGCTACCCCGACTTCATCAGCGGCACACCGGGCTGCGTGATCGGTGGCACCGCCTGGGATTTCGCCAACAGCACCCGCGTGCCGCCGGGCAGCCTGGACCTGTTGGTGATCGACGAGGCCGGCCAGTTCTGCCTGGCCAACACCATCGCGGTGGCACCCGCAGCGACGAATCTGCTATTGCTCGGCGATCCACAGCAGCTGCCCCAGGTCAGCCAGGGCACTCATCCCGAGCCGGTCGATACCTCGGCGCTGGGGTGGCTGCTCGACGGTCAACGCACGTTGCCCGCCGAGCTCGGCTATTTTTTGGACCGCTCCTACCGGATGCGTCCAGAGGTGTGCGCCGCCGTGTCCCGGCTGTCCTACGAGGGTCGCCTGCTGTCCAACACCGAACGCACCACCGCGCGACGCCTCGACGGGTATCAGGCTGGCGTGCACATACTTCCGGTCGCCCACGAAGGCAACTCGACCGCCAGTCCGGAGGAAGCCGACGCCATCGTGAACGAGGTCGGGCGGCTAGTCGGCTCGTCGTGGTCCGACGAGCACGGCACCCGGCCGCTGCGAACCACAGACATGCTGGTGTTAGCGCCGTACAACGCTCAAGTGGGGCTGCTGCGCCAACAGTTGGCCGCCGCCGGACTCGACACGGTACGGGTCGGCACCGTCGACAAATTCCAAGGTGCTGAAGCACCGATCGTCTTCGTCTCCATGACGGCTTCCTCAGTCGACGAGGTGCCGCGCGGAATCTCGTTCCTGCTCAACCGGAACCGGCTGAATGTCGCCGTCAGCAGGGCGCAGTACGCCGCGGTGATCGTGCGGTCGCCGTTGCTGACCCAGTATCTGCCCGCCACGCCGGCGACCTTGGTCGAGTTGGGCGCATTTTTGGCGCTGACTTCTCCCGGCGAACCCCCGTCGGACAACGCCTGAGGTCAGTCCGGATAGGAATGCCGGCCGTAGCTGCGCGAGTCGTCATGATCGACTCGGCGGTGCCGGTTGCGGGGCGCCTCGCCCTCGGCCGGCCGCGGCCGCGCCGACCGGCCCGACCACAGCTCCTCGAAGCTGATTTCGTCGAACCCGCGGTCACCGACCGAACTCGACTGCGGTCCCCGTGCGCGGCTGTCCCACTCACTACCGAGCGCCGATCGACCGAGCCCGTTCCGGCCGTCGTACTCAGCGGCGCTCGGTTTGCCCGAGTCGGCTGCCGGCGGCGCGGGCGGCGCAACCGGGCGACGCCGTTGGTCCCCGTCGACGTGAAGCCCGTTGAGCGGAGACCCGAGTCTTCCATTGGCACTTTTCTCGGGCTCGTCGAGGATGCCGCTCGCTGATTCGGCCCGATGCGGGCGCCTCGTGCGAACGGGCGGGTGTTCGACCCGTGAGCTCAGCGGTGCGGTGTCGTCGTCGGGACGCCGGGCTGGTGCGCTGGGTAAGCCGTCGCGTCGACGCGGCTCCGGTCGCGCCAACGGCTCACCGATGAGTGGTTCCTGCGCCAAGGTGAGCTCGACATAGGCATCGTCGTCTTCGTCTTCGTCGTCATCTTCGTCGTCGTCGTCGAAAGCGGTCGGGATGCGCTCGGTGGCCAGACTCCGGTCACTTTGCCGACCGGAACGGCGGGCGAAGCTGGCAGCCAGCCACCCCACGAAGCCGATCATCAACAGCGCCGCGGCCACACCGAACAGCGCGACGAACGCCGGCAGCAGCATCGACTGTGACATCGCGGCCGAAAACGGCTCCCGGAGAAATTCCGGCATCCGCAAGAGCGCGCTGCCAGGGCCGTTCGGCTGCCCACCGGAACGTGGCATCTCGGCGGTGATGCGCGACGTCATGAACGCAGCCATGCCCGCGCTGCCCAGCACCGCGCCGACCTGCCGTGTCGCGTTGTACACCCCGGAACTGGCACCGGCCAGATGCGCCGGCAGGTTCCTCGTTGCGGTCGCCGCCAGCGGTGACCAGATGAACGCATTGCCGGCGCCCATCGCGATCAGCGGCAACACCAGCCGCCAGATCGGGGTGACCGGCGTCATCTCGATCGACAGCCAGGTCAGCGCGATCGCCAGCATGGAGAAGCCAAAACCGATCAGGGGGCCCGGGTGGTACTTGTCGACGATCTTGCCGGCGACCGGCGCCAGCGCACCGCTGATGATCGCCATCGGCGCCATCAGCAGCGCTGAGCGGGTCGGCGACAGTCCGCACACCGCCTGCGCATAAAACATCAGCGGCAACACCATCGCCGTCGTCGCAAAACCGATGACGGCCACCCCGAGGTTGGACAGCGTGAAGTCCCGATCGGCGAAGATCTGCAACGGGATCAGCGGTTCGCGGGTGTTGATCGACTGCCAGTAGATGAACGCCGCCCCCAGTCCGACACCGGCGACCAGTACCGCCCAGATCCACGGCGCCCACTTCGCCGACTGCCCTTCTTGCAGGGCGAACACGATCAAGAACATCGCCGCCCCCGACAAGCCGACGGCGACCAGGTCGAACCGGTGCGGATGGGTGGGTAGCGCCGGCACCAGCAGCACCGCCAGCAAGAGGCCGACGATGCCGATGGGCACGTTGATGAAGAAGATCCATTCCCAGCCCAGTCCGTCGACCAGCACACCGCCGGCCAACGGGCCGACCAGAGTGGCGACGCCCGCGGTAGCCCCCCACACGCTCATCGCCACCCCGCGCCGCTGCGGCGGGAAGATCCGGGTGATCATCGACAAGGTTTGCGGCGTGAGCAGGCCGGCACCGACCCCTTGCACCACCCGCGCCAAGACGAGCACGGTGATGCTGCCGGACAAGCCGCACCACAGTGACGCGGCGGTGAACACCGCCAAGCCGATCAAATACAGGTTCTTCGCACCGAAGCGGTCACCGAGCCGGCCGGCCACCAACAGCGGCACCGCATAAGCCAGCAGATAAGCGCTGGTCACCCAGATGACGGTGTCGTACCCGGTGCCCAGCTTGGCCATGATGCTGGGATTGGCGACCGCGACGATCGTGGAGTCGACCAGGATCATGAAGAAGCCGACCATCATCGCCCACAACGCCCGCCACGGGTCAGGGCCAGGCCCGTCCCAAGATGTGGCGGGGCGTCGAACTGCACCGCCGGATCGACTCGAGGTCATCGCCGTAGTCATCTCCCCCACCTCAGCTCGGCTACCCATATGGTCCCGTGTCGCGCCGCGTGTCGCCACTGTGAGCTGTCGCCGGGGTTGGTCGGCCACCCGGCGTCGTCACTTTCCTCAGTCATTCCGTCCTGTCCGCGGCTCGCTTCGGCCGGCCCCCGGCTCACTGCGGGCTGCGCATCGGATGCCGTTCGGCCGCTTCCGCAGCGAAAGTAACGGCTGAGACGGTACGGGGGCGGTTCAGGTGATCACAAATCCGTCCGGCAACAGGTTAGCCACCCGCCGGTGCTGCGGGCGCGCCACATCGTTGCCTGGCGTTAGCCTGAAGCCAGGCGATCAACGCCCGGAATGCTGCGGGACTTTTCAGGACCGAGAAGCAGCCGGCATTGCAACACGGAGGCACAATGAGCCGACGGACCCGGTCAAGACCGGACGCGCTGCCCGATTCTTCTCAGGGCCGGCCGAAAGCGTCGGCGCGGGCACTGGCGAAGGTCATCGAGCGCAGCGCACGTGTGCAAGGCCCAGCCGCGAAGGCCTATGTCCAGCGTCTGCGCCGCGCCGAACCGGAGGCGGCCCCGGCTCAGATCGTCCGGAAGCTGGAGAAGCGTTACCTGGCCGCGGTCACCGGAAGCGGCGCGGCGGTCGGTTCGACGGCCGCGTTCCCCGGCATCGGCACGCTGGCCGCACTCTCGGCTGCCGCCGGTGAAACCGTGGTGTTCCTGGAGGCCACTGCGGTCTTCGTGCTGGCCCTCGCCGACGTGTACGGCGTTCCCGCTGAGCACCGCGAGCAGCGCCGCGCCCTGGTACTGGCGGTGCTGGTCGGCGACGACAGCAAACACGCCGTAGCCGAACTGCTCGGCCCCGGCCGCACCAGTGGCGCTTGGTTGACCGAGGGCGTGGCGACGTTACCTATACCGGTGATCACGCAGCTCAATTCCTGGCTTTTCAAGCGTGCGGTCAGACGCTTCACGCTGCGCCGCAGTGCACTGCTGTTCGGCAAACTGTTGCCGGTCGGGATAGGCGCCATCATCGGTGCGATCGGCAACCGGATCGCCGGCAAGAAGCTGGTGCGCAACACCCGCCGCGCTTTCGGCAACCCGCCGGCGCGCTGGCCGGTTGCGCTGCATCTACTGCCGACGGTGCACCGCATCAGTTAGCGGGCGCCTGCAGCTCTTCAGCTACGGCTGCCGATGCCAGCAGGCGAGGCGATCGCCTCCCTGGCGGATTGCGCGCAAAAGGTTAGCCTTTATGGGGCGGGGTCTTCAACTTCCGCCGCAGGTGAGATTAGGCGCCGACACTCGGGCGCCCACGACGGCAAGCGGCCAGGATATGCGTTTGCGCAACAGAGGAATCGAGGCGAGCAGCTGCTGTGAGCAGTACCACTTCACCTTTCGGCCAAAACGAATGGCTCGTCGAGGAGATGTATCACAAGTTCCGCGACGACCCCTCGTCGGTTGACGCGAGCTGGCATGAGTTTCTGGTCGACTACCACCCCGACCCGGTCGACCGGCCAGCTGCCTCCGAAAGCCCGTCGACTCCCGGTAACGGCAGGCCCGCCACGACTGCGCCGGCCGCTCCTGCGCCGGCCCCTGCTGCCGCGACGCAGCCGGCTCCCGCCCGCCCCCCCGCACCGACACCCGCTCCCGCGCCCAGGGCGTCGGCGCCGGCCCCGGTGGCAGCACCCGCCCGGTCGGCCGCCCCTGCGCCGGCCGACGGAGATGAGGTGCAGGTACTGCGCGGCGCTGCGGCCGCTGTCGTGAGGAACATGTCCGTCTCGCTGGAAGTGCCGACCGCCACCAGCGTGCGCGCCGTGCCGGCCAAGCTGCTGATCGACAACCGCACCGTCATCAACAACCAGCTCAAGCGCAACCGCGGCGGCAAGATCTCCTTCACCCACCTGCTGGGCTGGGCGCTGGTGCAGGCGGTCAAGAAGTTCCCCAACATGAACCGCCATTTCGCTGAAGTCGACGGCAAGCCGAACATCGTCACACCGGCGCACACCAACCTGGGTCTGGCGATTGACCTGCAAGGCAAGGACGGCAAACGCGCGCTGGTGGTCGCCGCTATCAAACGCACCGAAAAAATGCGTTTTGCGGAGTTCGTCGCCGCCTACGAGGACATCGTCCGCCGTGCCCGCGACGGCAAGCTCACCGCCGAGGACTTCGCCGGGGTGACGATCTCATTGACCAACCCCGGCACGATCGGCACCGTGCACTCGGTGCCGCGGCTGATGGCCGGCCAGGGCGCCATCATCGGTGTCGGTGCCATGGAATACCCGGCCGAGTTCCAGGGTGCCAGCAAAGAACGCATCGCCGAACTCGGCATCGGCAAGCTGATCACCCTCACGTCGACCTACGACCACCGCATCATTCAGGGCGCGGAATCCGGGGACTTCCTGCGCACCGTCCACGAAATGCTGCTCTCGGACGACTTCTGGGACGAGACCTTCCGTGAACTCGGCGTCCCGTACGAGCCGGTACGGTGGCGCCCGGACAACCCGGACTCGATCGTCGACAAGAACGCCCGGGTGATCGAGCTGATCGCGGCCTACCGCAACCGCGGTCACCTGATGGCCGACATCGACCCGCTGCAGCTGGACAACAGCCGATTCCGCAGCCACCCCGACCTCGACGTGCTCACCCACGGGCTGACGTTGTGGGATTTGGAGCGGGAGTTCAAAGTCGACGGTTTCGCCGGCGCCGAGTACAAGAAGCTGCGCGATGTGCTCTCGGTGCTGCGCGACGCCTACTGCCGCCACGTCGGGGTCGAGTACACCCACATCCTGGAACCCGAGCAGCAGAAGTGGCTGCAGGACCGGATCGAGCTCAAACACGACAAACCGACGGTGGCTCAGCAGAAGTACATCCTGAGCAAGCTCAACGCCGCCGAAGCGTTCGAGACGTTCCTGCAGACCAAATACGTCGGCCAGAAACGATTCTCACTGGAAGGCGCAGAAAGCGTTATTCCGATGATGGACGCCGCGATCGACCAGTGCGCCGAACACGGCCTCGACGAAGTGGTCATCGGTATGCCGCACCGCGGCCGGCTCAACGTGCTGGCCAACATTGTCGGCAAGCCCTACTCGCAGATTTTCAGCGAGTTCGAAGGAAACCTGAACCTGTCCCAGGCGCACGGCTCCGGCGACGTCAAGTACCACCTGGGGGCCACCGGCGTCTACATCCAGATGTTCGGTGACAACGACATCCAGGTGTCGCTGACCGCCAACCCGTCGCATCTGGAAGCTGTCGACCCGGTGCTGGAGGGGCTGGTCCGGGCCAAGCAGGACCTGCTCGACCGCGGCGACACCGACGAAGGTTATTCGGTGGTCCCGATGATGCTGCACGGCGACGCCGCCTTCGCCGGTCAGGGCGTGGTGGCCGAGACGCTGAACCTCGCGCTGCTGCCCGGCTACCGCGTCGGCGGCACCATCCACCTCATCGTCAACAACCAGATCGGCTTCACCACCTCACCGGAGTGCTCGAAGTCCAGTGAGTACTGCACCGACGTCGCGAAGATGATCGGCGCGCCGATCTTCCACGTCAACGGCGACGACCCGGAGGCCTGCGAGTGGGTGGCGCGGCTGGCGGTCGACTTCCGGCAGCAGTTCAAGAAAGACGTCATCGTCGACATGCTGTGTTACCGGCGACGTGGCCACAACGAGGGTGACGACCCGTCGATGACCAACCCGGCGATGTACGACGTCATCGACACCAAGCGCGGCGTGCGCAAGAGCTACACCGAAGCGCTGATCGGCCGCGGTGACATCTCGATGAAAGAAGCCGAGGACGCCCTGCGCGACTACCAGGGTCAGCTGGAGCGGGTCTTCAACGAAGTGCGCGACCTCGAGAAGCAGTCGGTGCAGCCGAGCGCATCGGTGGAATCCGACCAGATGATCCCGACCAAAGTCGCCACCGCGGTGGACAAAGCGCTGCTGGCCCGTATCGGCGACGCCCACCTGGCCATGCCGGAGGCCTTCACCGTGCACTCCCGGGTCAGACCCGTGCTGGAGAAGCGCCGGGAAATGGCCTACGAAGGCAAGATCGACTGGGCCTTCGCTGAACTGCTGGCGCTGGGCACGCTGGTGTCCGACGGCAAATTGGTGCGGCTGTCCGGCCAGGACACCCGGCGCGGCACGTTCTCCCAACGACATTCGGTGATCATCGACCGCGACACCGGCCAGGAGTTCACCCCGCTGCAGTTGCTGACCACCGACGCCGACGGCAACCCCACCGGGGGCAAGTTCCTGGTGTACGACTCGCCGCTGTCGGAGTACGCCGCGGTCGGCTTCGAGTACGGCTACACCGTCGGTAACCCGGACGCGCTGGTCATGTGGGAGGCGCAGTTCGGCGATTTCGTCAACGGGGCGCAGTCGATCATCGACGAGTTCATCAGCTCCGGTGAGGCCAAGTGGGGGCAGTTGTCCAACGTGGTGCTGCTGCTGCCGCACGGCCACGAAGGTCAGGGCCCCGACCACACCTCCGGGCGCATCGAGCGGTTCCTGCAGTTGTGGGCCGAGGGATCGATGACGATCGCGCTGCCCTCGACGCCGGCGAACTACTTTCACCTGCTGCGCCGGCACGCCCTCGACGGTGTGCAGCGGCCGCTGATCGTGTTCACCCCCAAGTCGATGCTGCGTAACAAAGCTGTGGTCAGCGACATCAAGGAGTTCACCGAATTCGGCTTCCGGTCGGTGCTCGAAGAGCCGACCTACGCCGACGGCATCGGTGATCGCAGCGCGGTCCAACGCATCCTGCTGACGAGCGGCAAGATCTACTACGAGCTGGTCGCCCGCAAAGCCAAGGAGAACCGAGACGACGTCGCGATCGTGCGGATCGAGCAGCTGGCACCGGTGCCCAAGCGCCGGCTCGAGGAAACTTTGGACCGCTACCCGGCAGCCACCGAGTTCTTTTGGGTGCAGGAAGAACCGGCCAACCAGGGCGCGTGGCCGCGGTTCGGCTTGGAGTTGCCCGAACTCATGCCTGAGCGGCTGTCCGGCGTCAAGCGGATCTCCCGGCGCGCCATGTCGGCGCCGTCGTCGGGGTCCTCGAAGGTGCATGCGGTCGAACAGCAGGAGATCCTCGACCTGGCGTTCGGCCGGGGCAGCTGAGCACACTCGAAACGCTAACCCGTTCGGTCCAGCCGGGCGAACCCGTTGCGCCGGTACAGGTCGGCGCAGGCCGAACGGCGGACCTTGCCGCTGGTGGTGATCGGGATAGTCCCGGGCGACACCAGCACCAGATCCGCCGCCGGCAGGCCGTGCAACTTCGAAATGGCCGAGCGCACTTGACGTTTCACGGTGCTGAACCGCTCGCGGATTTCGTCGTCCGAGCTGCCCCGCTGCTTGAGTTCGATCACCACGACCAATTGTTCGCTGCCTACGTCGTCGGATACCGGGATCGCGGCGACGCGGCCCCCGGTGATCTCCTGGATGGTGGCCTCGATGTCGTCGGGATAGTGGTTACGCCCGTCGACAATCAGCACGTCCTTGATGCGGCCGATGACGAACAGCTCGCCGTCGGATATGACGCCCAGGTCACCGGTCCGCAGCCACGGTCGTTGCGGTGTGCCGGGCGCTGGGTCGACCAGCTGGGCGCCGAAGGTTTGTTCGGACAGTTGCGGCTGTCGCCAGTAGCCACCCGAAACGTGCTCGCCATGCACCCAGATCTCGCCGACTTTGCCGGCCGGGTTCTCGGTGCGGGTTTCGGGGTCGACGATTCGCACCAGCTGTGACCGCGGCGCGCCGTAACTGACCAGCGGGGTGCCGCCCTCATCACCACGCTCGGCGTAGCCGACCGAAAGCTTCTCTGAGTTGAACTGCACAATGTGTGGCGCACCGCCGGATTGCCGGGTCGCCACGTAGCACGTCGCCTCGGCCAGGCCGTAGGACGGCCGCAGCGCTTGTTCGGGGAAATTGAAGCGCGCGAAGCGCTCAGTGAAACGCTTCAGCGTCGCCGGGTGGATTCGTTCGCTACCGCTCAGGATGCCGAGCACGCCGCCCAGGTCCAGCCCCGCCAGGTCGTCGTCTGACGTCTTGCGCACCGCTAGTTCGAAGGCGAAGTTCGGAGCTGCCGAGAACGCGCGGGTGTTGGCGGCCAGCAGTTGCATCCACCGAGCTGGTCGCTGCAGAAACGCGATCGGACTGGTGAGCACGCTGCGAATGCCGAACATGATCGGTTCCCGCATAGCCAGCATCAAGCCCATGTCGTGGTAGAAGGGCAGCCAGGAGACCACCGTGGTGTCCGGCGGCACGAATTCGCCGTCGAAGAAGTCGGTCACCGTCTGCTCGAAGTTGGCCGCAAGATTGCGGTGCGAAATTGTGACTCCGGTCGGCTGACGGGTCGACCCGGAGGTGTACTGCAGCATGGCCATCGTGTTCCGCGACGGCTCTGCCGCGGTGACGGCCGGCGGGCCGTAAAGGTCGAGGGCATCGATTTCGATCACCGTCGGCGGCGAGCCGGGCAGCGTCCGGGTGGTCGAGTCGACGTCGTCGACGACCGCCGAAGTGGTCAGGACCGCCGTCGGCGAGCTGTCGCGCAGTGCCCCGGCTACTCGTTCTGCGCCGAATTGCGGCGGAGACAGCGGAACCGCGGTGAATCCCGCCTCGATCGCACCGAGGAATCCGATGATGTACTCCAAACCCTGCGGCGCGCAGAGCGCCACCCGGTCACCAGGCGATCCGCACGACGCCAGTTCGGCTGCGACGACCTGTGCGCGCTGGTGCACTTGAGACCACGTCAGGTCGTAAGTGACACCGTCCGGATCAACGTCGTAGTCGATGTATGTGTAGGCAAGCGCATCCGGCCGCTCGCGGGCCCGTTGCCGCAGCACGGCTGATATGGAAGAGCCGGTTTCCGCCATCGTCGTCCCCCTGCAAAGTCCAGCAGCGCGGACGCCACGTTGTCACGCGGAACCATACCGACGGGAGCAGTGACGAGCGGCGCCGGTCAACCCGGTCAGTCAGCACCCTGTGCTGATGGACCCGCGCCGTGGCGATTCAGCCGTCAGCGGCTAGCCTCGTCAGCAACCAAGTAGCAAGGAGCGGGAATGCAGGGATTTTCCGGGAAGGTCGCGGTCGTCACCGGTGCCGGTTCGGGGATCGGTCAGGCGCTGGCGATCGAGCTGGCCCGCTCAGGCGCCAAGGTGGCGATCAGTGACGTCGACACCGAAGGACTGGCGCGCACCGAAGAACGCCTGGCCGTGATCGGTGCGACGGTGAAGGCCGACCGACTCAACGTCACCGAACGCGAGGCTTTCCTGGCCTACGCCGACGACGTCAACTCGCACTTCGGCAAGGTGAACCAGATCTACAACAACGCCGGCATCGCCTTCACCGGCGATGTCGAGGTCACCCAGTTCAAAGACATCGAGAAAGTGATGGATGTCGATTTCTGGGGTGTGGTCAACGGCACCAAAGCCTTCTTGCCGCACCTGATCGCCTCCGGTGACGGTCACGTCGTCAACGTGTCGAGCCTGTTCGGCCTCTTCGCCGTACCAGGCCAAGCTGCCTACAACTCGGCCAAGTTCGCGGTGCGGGGGTTCACCGAGGCGCTGCGGCAGGAGATGATGCTGGCCGGCCACCCGGTGAAGGTGACCACCGTGCATCCCGGCGGCATCAAGACCGCGATCGCGCGCAACGCCACCGCCGCTGAAGGACTCGACGCGCAGGATCTGGCGAAGATTTTCGACAAGCGGTTGGCTTTCACCACACCGCAGCGTGCCGCGCAGATCATCCTGGAGGGAGTGCGCAAGAACAAAGCCCGGGTGCTGATCGGACCGGATGCGCGGGTGTTGGACTTCATCGTGCGGCTCACCGGCTCGAACTATCAGCGGATCTTCGCCCCGGCGCTGCACCGGCTGCTGCCGGGCCCGCACTGACGGCTAACGGCCGAGCGGATGCTCGCTGAGCCAGGCATCGGTCACCGCACGCACGCCGGCGCCGCCGGCCACTTGTCGGCGCATCTCCACAAGCGCTGCGGTGTCGAGCACCCCGGCCACCTCGTTGACCGCCAACAGCGCTCGAGTGCTCAGTTCGTTGCGCCGGTACAACGGCACCACATTCTCGGCCTGCACCAGGGCGGGTTTGCCATCGGCCAGCAGTACGACCCCGGCCGGTACCGCCGGCTCAGCGGTAGTCGTCCAGGCCAGCGTCACGTGTCCGTCCCGCAACGCACCGAAAAGTCCCGTTTGGTCGCCGAATAGGCGGGCATCGGGTAGCCGGCAATTGCTGACGGCCGCGGGTTCCGCGGACCCGCCGCGCTCACCCAGAATCAGCCCTTTGCAGTGCGGCGGCAGCACGCTCAGGTCGGTGCCGCCCCACGCGTCGGCCGTCGCTTGGGTCACCGCCAGCGCCGGCTTGTCCTCGGCGGCGGTGGCGTAGTCACCGGCCGCCAACCCCTCTGGCAGCGCACCGATCATGGCGCGGTACACCTGCTGATCCGAGCGCACCGTCGCGCCCGGTTCGAAGGACTGCAGGACATTGCCGGTGAGCGCGGGAATCACGTCGACCGCGCCGGAATCCAATTCGATCAGCGGGTCAGTCACCGCCTGGACATGCGCCGCGAAACCGTAGGACCGCAATGCCCCGGCGTAGATCTCGGCCAGCAGCACGAACTCGGGGTCCGGGCGTGACCCGACGACCAGTTCACGCACACCGCGCCGGCTGGGACCGCACCCGGCCACCACCAGTGCCGTCAACAGCACCAGCACAGTCAGCCTGGCGGCGGTCACCCTGCGGTGTCTGAGGCGGCCGCGACCGCGTCGGCGACCGCTTTTCCGACCCGCGGGTCCAGCGGACTGGGCACGATGCGGTCCGGCGCCAAGTCGTCGCGGACGACGGAGAAGATCGCCTCGGCCGCCGCCAGCAGCATCTGCTGGGTGATGCGTCGCGCGCCGGCGTCCAACGCTCCTCGGAAAACTCCGGGAAACGCCAGCACATTGTTGATCTGGTTGGGAAAGTCGCTTCGCCCGGTGGCGACGACGGCGGCGTGTCGGGCCGCGGCGTCCGGGTGGATCTCCGGGTCGGGATTGGATAACGCGAACACAACGCCCTCAGGGGCCATCGTGGCGATCAGTTCCTCGGGAACCACCCCGCCGGACAGGCCGAGGAACACCTCGGCGCCCTTCAGCGCCTCTACGATCCCGCCGTGCAGACCGCGCGGGTTGGTGCGCTGCGTCAACTCAGCTTTGACGCTGTTCAGGTCGTCGCGCCCGGCGCCCAGGATGCCGCGCGAATCGAGCACGGTGATGTCTGCACAGCCGTTGGCGTGCAGGAGATTGGCGCAGGCGACGCCCGCCGCCCCAGCGCCGGAGATCACGATCCGCAGTGCGGTCATGTCCCGCTTCAGCACAGTCGCTGCGCCCATCAGCGCGGCCAACACGACGATCGCCGTGCCGTGCTGGTCGTCGTGCATCACCGGGCAGTCCAGCGCTTCGACGAGTCGGCGTTCGATTTCGAAGCAGCGCGGCGCGGCGATGTCCTCGAGGTTCACCGCGCCGAAGGTCGGCCGCAACCGCACCAGGGTTTCGACGATCTCGTCGGGCTCCTTGGTGCCCAGCACGATCGGGATGGCGTCGAGCCCGGCGAACTCTTTGAACAGCCCGCACTTACCTTCCATCACCGGCAGCGACGCGGCCGGGCCGATATCACCGAGGCCGAGGACCGCGCTGCCGTCACTGACGACGGCGACCAGCCGGCCTGACCACGTGTAGCGCGAAGCCAGCGTGTGGTCGCCGGCGATCGCGCGGCTGACCTGGGCGACACCCGGGGTGTAGGCGATCGAAAGCGCCCGCTGGGTGTCCAGCGGAGCTGTCGGGCCTACCGAAAGTTTGCCGCCCAGGTGCGCCTCGAAGATCTCGGCGTCGGTGATGGCCCCTTCCTCGGTGCGAATCTGACTCGAGTCAAGCAATTCCGACACTTGCCCCAGGGTACTGATCGTCGCCCAACGGCTTCCGGCGGCCCGCGGCGCCCGGCTCCGCCGCGCTTGCGATCGCCGCGGTCTCTGGTGGCGGCGACCCGCCGCGCCCGGCTCCGCCGCGCTTGCGATCGCCGCGGTCCTCAGATCAGGCCGAGGTCGGCGACCGCGGACCGCTCGTCGGCGAGTTCTGCCGTCGACTTGTCGATGCGGCCGCGGGAGAACTCGTCGATCTCCAGTCCGCTGACAATTGCCCAGTCGCCGCCCTTCGTGGTGACCGGGAACGACGAGATCAGGCCCTCGGGCACCCCGTAGGAACCGTCGGAGACGACCGCCATCGACACCCAGTCACCGTCCGGGGTACCCAGCAGCCAGTCGCGGGCAGCGTCGATGGTGGCCGACGCAGCCGAGGCGGCCGAGGAGGCACCGCGCGCGTCGATGATCGCCGCGCCCCGCTTGGCGACGGTGGGGATGAAGTCGTTCTCGATCCAGCCCTGGTCGTTGACGACCGCGGCGGCGTTCTCGCCCTTGATCTCGGCGTGGAAGATGTCGGGATACTGGGTGGCCGAGTGGTTGCCCCAGATGGTGACCTTCTTGATGTCGGTGACCGCGGCGCCGGTCTTCTTGGCCAGTTGCGAGATCGCGCGGTTGTGGTCCAGGCGGGTCAACGCGGAGAACCGCTCCGCGGGTATGTCAGGCGCGTTGTTCAGCGCGATCAACGCGTTGGTGTTGGCCGGGTTGCCGGTTACGCCGATTCGGATGTCGCTGGCGGCCACTTCATTGAGGGCTTTGCCCTGCGCGGTGAAGATGGCGCCGTTGGCCTCGAGCAAGTCGCCGCGTTCCATGCCCGGGCCGCGCGGACGCGCACCGACCAGCAGTGCCAGGTTGACGCCGTCGAAGATCTTGTTGGCATCAGCGCCGATCTCGACGCCGGCCAGCAGCGGGAAGGCGCCGTCGTCGAGTTCCATCACGACGCCTTCCAGCGCCTTGAGGGCCGGCTCGATCTCCAGCAGACGCAGCTCGATCGGGCGGTCAGCTCCCAACAGCGAGCCACTGGCCAGTCGAAACAGCAGGCTGTAGCCGATCTGGCCGGCGGCGCCGGTGACGGCAACCTTGAGGGGACTTGTGCTCACTTCAATTCGCTCCTTATGGAGAAGACCTGCTGAAACTCCGGGACTGCGTCGGGTCGAAACTAGCGCACAGCCCGCACCCGGCTACTTCCGGTCGGTCCGCGGCTCGCGGGAGCACCTGAGCCGTGCGCGTACCATTGGCCGGGGTCTCATTCATACGTGCGCCGCGACGGGAGGATCCCGATGCCATCCTTCCCCGGGCTGCCTTCCTCCCTTCGTCCCGCGACACGACCCAAACCCGCTGACCTGAGCAACGGGTCGTTCGCGCCGAGGGCGCCTGTTCTGGTGGACTGTGGCGTCTATGTCGACGGCATCCGGCTGACCGGCGAGTACACCCCGATCGACGCTGTCGCCAAGGTGCGTGCGGTCAAGCGGGCCGACCAGGAAGCGTTCGTCTGGATCGGGCTGTGCGAGCCCACCGACGAGCAGATGAAGCGGGTCGCGGACCTGTTCGGGATTCACCCGTTGGCCGCCGAAGATGCCGTGGTCGCCCACCAGCGCCCGAAGTTGGAGCGCTACGACGACAGCCTCTTCCTGGTCCTGAAGACCGTCAACTATGTGTCGCAGGAAGCCACCCGGGAAATCGTCGAAACCGGTGAGATCATGGTGTTCGTCGGCAGCGATTTCGTCGTCACCGTCCGGCACGGCGAACACGGCGGCCTGTCCGAAGTGCGCAAGCGGATGGACGCTGATCCCGAGCATCTGCGGCTGGGCCCGTTCGCGGTCATGCATGCCATCTCCGACTACGTGGTGGATCAGTACCTCGCGGTGGCCAACCTGATGGAAACCGACATCGACACCGTCGAGGTGAAGGCGTTCACGCCGGGCGGAAAAGTCGACGTGGAGCCGGTCTACTTACTCAAACGCGAAGTGGTCGAACTGCGTCGCTGCGTCAGCCCGCTGTCGGTGCCGTTCCAGCGGATGCAGGGCGAGCACAAAGACATCATCTCCAAGGAAGTGCGGCGCTATCTGCGCGACGTCGGTGACCACCAGACCCAAGCCGCCGATCAGATCACCAGCTACGACGAAATGCTCACTTCGCTGGTGCAGGCCGCACTCGCACAGGTCGGGATGCAGCAGAACACCGACATGCGCAAGATCTCGGCATGGGCCGCGATGCTGGCGGTGCCCACCTTGATCGCCGGGATCTATGGCATGAACTTCGACAACATGCCCGTTCTGCATATGCACTGGGGATACCCGGTGGTGCAGACCCTGATGATCGCCATCTGTGCGTTCCTCTACCGCAACTTCCGCCGGCGCGATTGGCTCTAGCGAGCATCAATCCGGTTGTGCCGCAGGCCGATTCGGATCGAGCACGTCGACGCCGTCGGCCTGCCAGGCCTGCCGCATGGCGTCGGCGCCTTTGAGCCGCACCCAGGCCGCTTCGGTCGCGGTGATGGGGGTAGCCGACAGGAAGCGCACGGGGTCGCGCGGTGGTGGGAGTGCAAGCTCGGGAATGTCACTGGCACTCAACAGCACCGCGGTGAACGGTGCGGGCCCCGCCCGTCCTGACCACAGCGGACTGCCGAGGTCGATCAGGGCGTCCGCGGTGAGCACCACACCCTCGACCGCCGGGGTCGCCGCAAGCACCGCCAGGCTGCGCGGCACACCTGTGATCGGGCCCGGATGACGCAGGCGCATAACCACTTCAGCGCGCGGACCGCGAAGCGAATCGGCATTGAATGTCTGCCGGGTCGGTCATCGGATGCCGCGAGCATCCCACCGAGACGTAATGCACCACGTCACCGACCCTGGATCTGAACCGCAGCACCTCGATCGGCTCGGCGCCCAGAAACGTGACGCTCGCGGTGTCGGGTTCTGAGTCAGCACCCGGGTCGGCGAAGTACCTGCGCAGGTGCGCACGCACCGCGGCCAGCGGCTTTGTCACTCCGCGCCGGACGACGCAGGCACCGTCAGGTTGGCGCCGGATTCAGCGTCGAACACGGCCAGTTTCTCGGTGTCGAAAGCCAATTCGATGGACTGACCTTTGGCGGCCTTCGAAATCGCGGGCACTCTCGCGACGAACTCGTGTTCGTCACCGCCGGCCTCCCCGCTATCCGAGGCCAGTTCGTCGAGCTGCGCCGCATGCGCATTCCAGCCCGTGGTGGCGAAGTAGACGTACTTGTCGGCACCCAGCGATTCGATGAGGTCGACCTTGACTTCGAAGGTCAACGCCTTGATGCGTTGGTAGCCGTCGATGAGGGCGGCGTCCTGCAGATGCTCTGGGCGCACACCGACGATGGCGCTCTCGGGCTTGGGATGCTCGGGCGATCACATCGAGAACCGGTTGGGTCAGCGTCACCTCGCCGAACGGCAAGCTCAGCCCAGTCGATGTGAGCGTGGCGGGAAAGAAATTCATAGCCGGCGAACCGATGAAGCCGGCGACGAACAGATTCGCCGGCCGCTCGTAGAGTTCTTCCGGAGTGCCGATCTGCTGAGCCAATCCGCCGCGCATGACCACCACCCGGTCACCCAGCGTCATCGCCTCGGTCTGGTCGTGGGTGACGTACACCGTCGTCGTACCCAACCGGCGTTGCAGCCGCGCGATCTCGGCGCGCATCTGCACCCGCAGCTTGGCGTCCAAGTTCGACAGCGGCTCGTCCATGAGAAAAGCTTTGGGCTGGCGCACAATTGCGCGACCCATCGCGACGCGCTGGCGTTGGCCGCCGGAAAGCTGCGCCGGTTTACGGTCCAGAAGATCGGACAGGTCAAGGATTTTCGCGGTCTCTTCGACTTTCGCCGCGATCTCCGTCTTCTTCATCTTCGCCAGCGTCAACGGGAAGGCGATGTTCTGCCGCACGCTCATATGCGGGTACAGCGCATAGGACTGGAAAACCATTGCGATGTCGCGGTCTTTGGGCGCTTTGTCGTTGACCCGTTCACCGCCGATCAGCAGATCTCCCGACGAGATGCCCTCCAGCCCGGCGATCATGTTCAGTGTGGTGGATTTACCGCAACCTGACGGTCCCACCAATATCAGAAACTCACCGTCGGCGATCGTGATGCTCAGTTCCTGCACTGCGACAGCACCGTCGGGATAGCTCTTGGTGACCTTGTCCAACACAATTTCGGCCATCGCGCTACCCCTTCACCGCGCCAGAAGTCAATCCGGCGACGATTCGCCGTTGGAACATTAGAACAAAAACGATGATCGGGACGGTGATCACCATGGCGCCGGCCGCAATCGAGCCGGTCGGCTCCTCGAATTGCGAACTGCCGGTGAAGTTCGCGATAGCAGCGGGCGCGGTGATCGACGCCCTGGTGGCGGTCAGCGACAGTGCCAGCAACAAGTCGTTCCAGGCGAAGATGAACACCAGGATGGCGGCGGTGACGATGCCCGGCGTCGCCAGCGGAGCGATCACCTTGCGAAACGCTTGTCGCCGGCGTGGCGCCGTCCATCTTGGCCGCCTTCTCCAAGTCCCACGGAATCTCCCGGAAGAACGCCGACAAGGTGTAGATGGCCAACGGAAGAGCGAACGTGATGTACGGCAGGATCAGTCCGGGCCAGGTGTCGAACAGTCCCGACCGCGCGTTCGATGTTGAAAAGCGGTGTCACCAGCGAAATTTGCGGAAACATCGCTATCAGCAGAGCCGCACCGATGACGGCGCCTTTGCCGGGGAACGACAACCGCGCGACGGCGTAAGCCGCCATGGCTCCGATCACCACGGCGGTCACCGTGGTGATCAGTCCGATGCCGATCGAGTTGAGCAGCGCCGAGCTGAAGAAGTTGTGCGCGAAGATGCCACGGTAGTTGTCGAAGCGTTATCGACGACGGAAAGAATTTCCCGTCTTTGATCGCCGAGCTGGGCTTCAGCGAAAGCGACAGAATCCACATCACCGGAATGAGCGCGTACAGCACTACCAGAGTGTCGATGATCGCCCAACTCACGCTGCGGCGGACGCCGATCGGCTCAGCCATTGCTGCCCTGCCTCAACGCCTGTCACCTTCCGCGCCCGGCACCGCGGCGCCGAAGATCTTGATGAAGATGACGGCGATAATCGCGACACAGCTGAAGATCAGCACGCTGATCGCCGAGCCCAGGCCCACATTGAAACCCTTGAACAGGTTGTCGTAGCCCAGCATCGACACCGAATCGGTGTCCTGCGAGCCGCCGGTGAGCACGTAGATGTTGTCGAAGATGCGGAAGGCGTCCAGTGTGCGGAACAGCAGCGCCACCACGATCGACGGTTTGATCAGCGGCAGAATGACTTTGGTCAGCCGGCGCCACGCGCCGGCGCCGTCGAGCTGTGCGGCTTTGAGCAAGTCCTCGGGCACCAGCGCCAATCCGGCCAACAGCAGCAGCGCCATGAACGGGGTCGTCTTCCACACCTCGGCGAGCACGACGATGCCCAGCGACGGGATCCGCTCGGCCAGCGGAGCGCTGTGGTGACCCAGCAGGTTCGCCAGATAACCGGTGCCCGGAGTCCACGCGTAGTACCAGCTGTAGGACGCGGCGACCGTGACGATTCCGTAGGGGATGAGCACGGCTGTGCGCACCACTGCCTTTGCCGATCAGCGTCCGGTGCATGACCAGTGCCAGCGCCATGCCGACGACGAATTCGATCGTCACCGACACCAGCGTGATCGCCAACGTCACCGCCAGCGCCGTCCACCAGTACCGGTCGGTCAGGGTGGTCTCGTAGTTGCGCCAGACCGATGAACGGCTTTGCGCCGGGGTCACCGAAGTTGTAGCGCAGCAAGCTCAGCCAGATGGCGTATCCGATCGGGTAAGCCGTCACCGCGAACATCAGCACCACCGCCGGGGCGATGAGGACGAACGCCAGACGGCGCTCCGACTTGCGATGCGAAGCGGGTGCGGCGGCCGCCGACCGGACCCGTAGCGCGGTCGTCGCGGTCACGGCAGCAGGCCCAGACCGTCGATTGCCTTCTGCACCTGCCGGGTCAGTTCGTCGGCGGTTCGCTGCGGGTCGATCGCGGTGATCGGTGCCAGCGCGGCCGAAATGCGGGTGGACACGGCCGGGTAGACCGGCGTGACCGGTCGCACCGCAGCATCGGTGAGTTGCTGCCGGATGATCGCGTACTGCGGGTATTTCACCTGCACCTGCGGGTCGGAGTACACCGAGCCGCGTGCTGCGGGCAGGCCGCCTTCGATCGCGGCGTACTTCTGGCTTTCCGCGCTACGCAGGCAGCGGATCGCCTCGAACGCCTCGGCCCGGTGGCGGGTCGTCTTGGCGACTGCCAGATTCAATCCGCCGATGGTCACCTTGGCCGGTTGGCCTCGGGTCGACTCGCGGGAACGGCGCGAAGCCGAAAACTTTCCTGCTGGCCTCGTATGCGTCCTGGAACTGCCGGTCGGTCGGCGCGAAGGTGCCTGAGCTGTCGATGCTGCTCGTCAAGTCGGGCCGCTTGTCCAGCGGCAGGAAGCTGACGCCGCCCTTGACGGCGTTCTCCAGCATCGAGGCCAACACGTAGGGCCAGTTCACCTCCAGCGCCGAATCGCCCTGCTCGAACGCAAGCCGGGAGGTGCTGCCCTCGCTGCGGGTGATCGACGGATCGGCGCCGGGCGCGGTGGCCACCGTCTTGATGATCTGCAGCGCTTTGACGGTGGCCGACCGGTGCTGCGGGGTGTCGGTGAGCGTCACGGTTTTTCCGTCGTCGGAAAGCACTTGGCCGCCCGCGCTGGCCAGTAGCGTGTTGAACCACACCACCAGGCCTTCGTCCTGGCGGCCCTGCACACCTATCCAGCTGGGTTGGCCCTGCGGCGAGCAGGCTCGCCGCCTCGGTCACCATGTCGTGCCAGGTCGCCGGGGGTCTCGTCATCAGATCCGGGCGGTACCAGAGCAGCTGCGTGTTGGTGGTCACCGGCGCCCCGTAGAGCTTCTGGTGCCACTTGGCCGTTGCCAGCGGCCCGGCAACGTGTCCGTCGTGGCGTCTGCCTCTGCCTTGCCCGCCGGGTCGTCGGAGAGCGGCAGCGCCCAGCCCGCCTCGGCGAACTCCGCAGTCCACACCACGTCCATCGCCATGATGTCCAGAGCGCGGTAATTACCGGTGAGGCGACGCGCCAGCTGCAGTCTCTGGTCGTCGGAGCCGCGCGGCAGCGTGAAGTGCTCGATGCGGAATCGGCCGCCGAGCTGATCGGTGCAGCGCTTGGCGATCACGGTGAAAGTCGCAGTCTCGGTGGCCGCCGTGTAGAAGCTGATGATCAGGCCGTCGCTGCTCGGCCCGCAGCCCAGCAGCGTCGACGCGATGATCAGAGCGGTCAGCAGGGCGACTGATCGCCGCCGTGCGGGCCCGCGCCGACTCGCCACCACACCCGCCTCTCGTCTGTCGGGACCGCCCCGCGCCAGAACCGTAGAACCAGCTCGGCGGGGTTGGCAACATTGCCGGTTACCCGGGGTCAGATCACGCCGGTCGCCCTCAGATGGCCAGGCGTGCCAGCAGATCCCTGGCCTTCTCGGCAGTTTGCGGATCACACAGCACGTCGTAGCGGCCGGCCACCAGTTGCAGGGTGGAGCTGAAATCCCGGGTGCCGCGAGCCATGGCGTAGGGAACCGACGAGGTGATCAGGCCGAAGAAGACGCCTGCCACCAGGCCGGTGGCCAGCGCTGACCACGGGTTGGGACTGAAGAAACCGAGCACCAGCCCGATGAACAGACCCAGCCATGCGCCGGTCAGCACACCGCCGCCGAGCACTTTGGGCCAGGTCAACCGACCGGTGACCCGTTCGACCTGCATCAGGTCGACTCCGACGATCGTCACCTGTTCGACCGGGAACTCCTGCTCGGACAAGTAGTCGACCGCCCGCTGCGCCTCGGCATAAGTGGGGTAGGACCCGACCGGCCAACCCTTCGGCGGAGTCGGCAACCCTGGGCCGCGTTGCGCCCCGCCCGGCCGATTAGACGTCGCGCCGGGAACCTGTCCTGGCTGATAAGGGCTCGTCATCGATCCTCATCCTCCTTCAAGAGCTCGATTTCATCTTGCCCAACGCGCGGCACTCCTGCTTGGTGCCCTCTGCTGAGCGACCTCCGGACAGCCAGCAGGCCGGTGATCCGGCGACAATCACGACCGTGGCGGCTGTCTCGCGAACGAAAATGCCGCGCTAGGTTGAAACCATGCCGATACCCGCCACCGCCGACATCGCCGACACCGCCAGCGGCGGGCGGCCCTGCTCGGTGTTCTGATGACCGGTGTCCGGCGGTAAGAGACGACATGAGCCAACCCGAGCAGCCTTTCGACTACCGCCCGCACAGCCAGCCCGCGCAGACCCACTCACCGCCGCCGGTCGACCCGCACGCGCCGGTCAGCTACCCCGACTACTCGCAGGGCTACTCACCGCCGCCGGTCGATCCACACGCGCCGGTCAACTACCCCGACTACTCGCACGGCTACCCGCCGCCGGTCGATCCACACGCGCCGGTCAACTACCCCGACTACTCACACAGCTACCCACCGCCACCGCCACCGCCGGCGTTCTATCCGCCGCCTTACCCGGCCGGCCGCCCGGCCACCCGGGCTATCCCGGGCACCCCGGCTACCCCGGTCACTCGTACCCCGGCTATCCCGATCCCTATGACCCGTACCGATCGGCCGGCACGCCGGGCACCAACGGCTTGGCGATCGGGTCGTTGGTCGCGTCCATCGGGGGCTTCCCGCTGCTGTTCGCCTACTATGCCGGCGTCGCGGCTGGATTGTCGGGATTGTGCTGGGCATCGCCGCCCTCAACCAGATCAAATCAGCCCACCAAGAAGGCCGCGCCCTGGCCATTGCCGGCATCGCGGTCGGCATCGTCGGACTGGCATCGCAGCGCTCGCGGCGGTCCTGATGTTCGCCACTATTCGACGCCAATAGACGTATTGACGCTGCTACCGTCCAGTCGCGCGCTGCTGTCCGGCGGCACGAATGGCTCGCACTGGCGCTGCATGCCGGCGGCGCGTCCTTTGGCCACCACCCACAGCGCCATCTTCCGGCTGGCCTCGTCAATCATTTCCTCACCGAGCATCACCGCGCCACGCGCACCGCCTGCGCGGGAGGTGTGCCATTCGTAGGCCTCCAACACCAACTCCGCGTGATCGAACTCGTCCTGACGCGGGCTGAAGATCTCATTGCCCGCCGCAATCTGGTCCGGATGCAGCACCCATTTGCCGTCGTAACCGAGCGCCGCTGACCGTCCCGCCACCCGACGAAACGCCTCGACGTCGCGGATCTTCAGATACGGCCCGTCGACCGCCGCGATGCCGTGGGCGCGAGCCGCGATCAGGATGCGCATCAGGATGTGGTGGTAGGCGTCACCGACGTCATAACCGTCGGGTTGCTCGCCGACAACCCGTGTTCGCATGTTCAAGCTGGCCATCAAGTCGGCCGGGCCCAGCACCAGCGCCTGCACCCGTGGCGTGGCCGCGATGGCCTCGATGTTCGTCAAACCCTGTGCGTCTTCGATCTGCGCGTCGACGCCGATGCCGCCGCTGGGCAGCCCGTGCACACGCTCCAACTGGGTCAGCAGCAGATCGAGCGCTTGGACATGCGACACGTCGGAGACCTTGGGCAATACCACCACGTCCAGACTCGCGCCGGGCGCCGCGCCGACGGCCGACCACCACTTCGATGAGGTCGGCATGCGTCCATGGCGACGTCCAGTCGTTCACCCGAACGCCGCGCAGCTTCCCACGGGCCCAGCCGGGCTGCGCCAGTGCGTCGGCCACCCGGGTGCGGGCGGCTTGTTTCGCGTCGGGTGCCACAGCGTCCTCCAGATCGAGGAAGATCTGGTCGGCGGGCAGGCCGCTGGCTTTGTCGATCATCTTCTGGCTGCTGCCCGGCACCGAAAGGCAGGTCCGGCGGGGTCGATACGCCTCGTTCACGCTTCACTCCTACCCTTCTAGCCATGACGTCGATTCACCGGGTTTACGCCGCGCGGCTGGCGCGGATGCTGGTGCTGGGCCCGCTCGGTGAGTCCGTCGGACGCGTACGCGACGTCGTCGTCAGCATCAGCATCGTGCGTCAGCAACCGCGCGTTCTCGGGCTCGTGATCGAAATTCCAACCAGGAGGCGAATTTTCGTTCCGATGCTGCGGGTCGCCTCGATAGAGCCCAACGGCGTCACGCTGAACACCGCCAATGTCTCGCTGCGCCGATTCGAGCAACGGCCCGGCGAAGTGCTGGTGTTCGGTCAGGTGCTCGACACCAAGGTGCGAGTCGACGACCCGGAGCTTCCCGAGCTGGCCGACACCGATGTGGTCATCACCGACCTCGGCATCGAACAGACCCGCACGCGTGACTGGATGGTGACCCGGATCGCGGTCCGACAACCCCGACGGCTGGGCCGCCGCAGCCCCGTCCGGATCGCGGACTGGCACAACGTGCACGGTTTGACACCGTCGGCACTGGCGATGCCCGGACAAGACGTCGCGCAATTGCTGCACCAGTTCGAAGGGTGGCGGCCGATCGAGGTGGCCGACGCCATCCGCGACCTGCCGCTGAAGCGGCGCTACGAGGTGGTCAAGGCGCTGCCCGACGACCGGCTGGCCGACATCCTGCAGGAACTGCCCGAAGAAGAACAAGCCGATCTGCTCAAGCACCTGGACACCGAACGCGCGGCCGACGTACTCGAGGAGATGGAGCCCGACGACGCCGCCGACCTGCTCGGCGTGATGAACCCGACTGACGCCGAGGTGTTGCTTGCCCGGATGGCACCCGATGAGTCCAATCCGGTGCGACGGCTGCTCAAGCACTCACCCGACACGGCCGGCGGTCTGATGACGTCGAATCCTGTTGTGCTCGAGGCGGGCACGTTGGTCGCCGAAGCACTGGCCAGGGTCCGCGACCCCGACCTGACTCCGGCGCTGGCGTCACTGGTGTTCGTGGTGCGCCCGCCGACCGCCACCCCGACCGGGCACTACCTGGGCTGCGTGCAGCTGCAGCGGCTGCTGCGCGAGCAGCCTTCGGCCCTGGTCGGGGGAATCATCGATGCCGACCTACCGTGCCTGACGCCGGAGACCTCGCTGCCTACGTTGACCCGTTATTTCGCGGCCTACAACCTGGTTTGCGGCCCGGTGCTCGACGAGCAGCACCACCTGCTGGGCGCGGTCACCGTCGATGACGTGCTGGATCATCTGCTGCCGCAGAATTGGCGCGCGGTGACCCAGGAGACGGCGATGGACACCGCGGTCCGGCCGTTATGAGTAAGTCTTCCGCGCGTGCGCGACTGTCCACCCCGCGGACGTCGCGAACGTTCACGCCGCATTTCGATCCTGAAGCCGTCGGCCAGATCACCGAGTCCATCGCCCGCTTCTTCGGCACCGGCCGGTATCTGCTGGTGCAGACCCTCCTCGTGCTGGTGTGGATCACCGCGAACGTTTTCGTGGTTGCCCTGCGGTGGGATCCCTATCCGTTCATTTTGCTCAACCTGGCGTTTTCGACGCAGGCCGCCTACGCCGCGCCGTTGATCCTGCTGGCACAGAACCGGCAGGAGAACCGCGACCGCGTGGCGCTCGAGGAAGACCGCCGGCGCGCCGAACAGACCAAAGCGGACACCGAATACCTGGCTCGCGAATTGGCCGCCCTTCGGCTGGCTATCGGGGAGGTGGCCAAGACCCGCGAATACCTGCGACACGAACTCGAAGAGCTCCGGGCGCTGCTTGCGACACAACGACCGGAGAAGGCGAAAAAGGCTTCGGCGGCTGCCGGTGACGGGGCGGACCGGCAGGCCAAAAAATCCGGTTGAGAACGACCTCGACCATTGTGGGCAATGTCGCCACTCGCGTGACGAGAGTTATGTATGGTGACCTAGTTCACGAGGCGGAAACAGCTTCAACGCATGTCGAATAGAGGACGGTCGAGTGCGCATAGCGGGACTGTCGGCCGCACGCCCGGCCCTTGTCAAAGGCGCCGCTCTCCTGCGCCCCGTGCAACGACAGACCGTCCAGATGACACGGACACCGGCGTTCGGCGTGGCGGTCATCATGCCGCTGATCTTCGCCGGCGCCGTGGGTGCCGCGGCCCCCAGATTCCCCGGTCCGCCGGTGCAGGTGCATGACACCGGCATCATTCCGGTGGCCGCCGTCGCCTCGTCGTCCAGAGATCTGTCCGGTCCCGCAGTCGTCGCCCTCAAGCGCCCGCCGGCCAGTTTCCACATCGCCTCGGCGGCCGTCGCATCGGCCCCGCCGCCCGCGGTGGTCGTCAATACGCCTGGCACACTGGGCATTCCGGCGATGGCGCTGTCCGCCTACCGCAACGCGGAGCGGATGATGGCGGCCGCCTACCCGGGCTGCGGCGTGAGCTGGAACCTGCTTGCCGGCATCGGGCGGATCGAGTCGATGCACGCCAACGGCGGCGCCACCGACGCCCGCGGCACAGCGGTCCGCCCGATCTACGGTCCAACACTGGACGGCACTCTGCCCGGTAACGAGGTGATCGTCCAGAACACCGGCGGCCGGGTGCAGCTACGCCCGTGCGATGGGTCCGATGCAGTTCCTTCCCGGCACCTGGTCGCGCTACGCCTCCGACGGCGACGGCGACGGGCGGGCCGACCCGCAGAATCTCTACGACGCCACACTGGCCGCCGCGCGCTACCTGTGCAGTGGTGGGCTGGACCTGCGGGACCCCTCCCAGGTGCTGGCCGCGATCCTGCGGTACAACAACTCGATGCCGTACGCCCGCAACGTGGTGGGCTGGGCCGCGGCGTACGCCACCGGGGTGGTTCCGATCGACCTGCCGCCGCTGACCGGACCGGCCCCGCCGATCGCTGACACCCATCTGGAGCGAGCAGAAGGTCTGGGTCCGGGTCTGCCGTTGAACGCGACCGGCCTACCGCCCACCGATCCGCTGGCCCAGCTGCCGCTGGTCGACTTCGGTCCGACGCAGACGGCCGGTCAGCCCGGGTCCTGGCCGGGTCAGCCGCCCGCACAGCAGGCGCCGTCGTGCGCAGTGTTCTGCCTCGCACAACCCAGCCAGGCGCCCGCCGCTCAGCCGGCGGCCGTACTCACCATGGGTGCCGCCCTGGCTGAACCCGCCTGCGCCGGACGCTGCGCCACCGCTCGGATTCCCGGTGCCCGCGCCAGCTGCACCACCTGGCGCGCCCGTGCCACCGCCTGCCGTTGCGCCCGGCGCACCGCTGCCCCCGCCACCGGCGGCCGCACCCGCCGCCGGGCCACCGGCTGCCCCGCCGGCCGCACCCGCTGGCCCGCCGGCTGCCGCGCCCGCCGGTCCGCTACCCGGCCCCCCGGTTGGCGGACCGGGTCCAGGTCCGCTCGGCTGACCGGCCCGCATCGTCGCAGCACTGGCCCCTTCGGTCCGACTCCTCCTCGGGCCTGACCGGCCCGCATCGTCGCAGCACTACACTCGGCGGTGATGTCCAAATCGCACGACGACGCCGAACTGACCGCCGCAGATCCGCGCGGCGCTGGCCAAGGTGATCGACCCCGAGCTGCGCCGTCCCATCACCGAGCTCGGGATGGTCAAAAGCGTCGAGGTCCGCCGCGACCGCAGCGTGCACATCGGGATCTACCTGACCACCGCGAGTTGTCCGAAGAAGAGCGAGATCAGCGGGCGCGTCACCCAAGTCGTCGCCGACGTGCCCGGCACCGGCGCGGTGGACGTCGACCTCGACGTGATGAACGACGAGCAGCGCACCGAGCTGCGCAAGCAGTTGCGCGGCGACGCTCGTGAACCGGTCATACCGTTCGCGCAGCCCGGGTCGCTCACCCGGGTGTATGCCGTCGCTTCCGGTAAAGGCGGCGTCGGCAAATCCACCGTCACAGTGAATCTCGCCGCCGCGATGGCCGTGCGGGGCCTGTCGGTCGGCATTGTCGACGCCGACATCCACGGTCATTCGATTCCGCGGATGATGGGCACCACCGACCGGCCCGTCCAGGTCGAGTCGATGATCGTGCCGCCGATCGCGCACGACGTGCGCGTCATCTCGATCGCCCAGTTCACCGAGGGCAACACCCCGGTGGTGTGGCGCGGACCGATGCTGCACCGGGCGCTGCAGCAATTCCTCGCCGACGTCTACTGGGGTGATCTCGACGTGCTGCTGCTCGACCTGCCGCCGGGAACCGGTGACGTCGCGATCTCGGTGGCTCAACTGATTCCCGACCGCGGAGATCCTGGTGGTCACCACCCCGCAGCTCGCCGCTGCCGAGGTTGCCGAGCGGGCCGGCACGATCGCCCTGCAGACCCGTCAGCGGGTGGTCGGGGTGGTCGAGAACATGTCCTGGCTGGTGCTGCCGGACGGTTCGCAGCTGCAGATCTTCGGTGAAGGCGGCGGCCCGCGCGTCGCCGAGACGTTGTCGCGGGCTGTGGGTGCCGACGTACCGCTGCTCGGTCAGATACCGCTGGATCCGGCGTTGGTCGACGCGGGTGACTCAGGTGTGCCGCTGGTGCTCAGCGCGCCCGACTCAGCGGTGGGCAAGGAGTTGCGCAGCGTTGCCGACAGTCTGTCCGCCCGGCGCCGCGGACTGGCCGGCATGTCACTGGGCCTGGACACGACGCGGCGTCAGTAGCGCCGGTCGGCTTCAGGTCGCGTCGCTGTCGAACGGCGGCCGCGCACCCTCGTCGAGAAGGTCGGGTGACCCGGACGTCGGCGTGACCGATGATTGGCCGGGCTGCACCGACGGCGGCCGGTCGACCCGGCCGGTGAACAGGAAATCGTCGCCGTCGAGCAGATGCTTGGTCAGTGCCGCACGCGGCGTCATTCCGCGGTACTTCTGCAGCTGGCTGAGCGGCTCGCGTAGATCGTCGAACTCGGGGCCGATGTCTTCGCGCAGCTGGTTGCTCATGTTCAACAGGTATTCCTTGGCCTGACGCACCGCGTCGGCCGTCCAGCGGATGGCGCCCGGCAGGCGCTCGGGGCCCAGCACCACCAGTCCGACCATAAGGAGGACGAGCATCTCCCCCCAGCCGACGTTGCCGAACACCTAACTGGTGTCCGGACCCGGCGTCACCGTCAAGGTGATGTGCCGGCCGTCGCGGACCACCTCGATGGGCGCTTCCTTGCCGACGGCCAGCTGACGCACCGCCACGGCGAACTCGTCAGCGTCGGCCACCTTGCGGCTGCCGACCTTGACGACGACGTCGTTCTCCAAGATGCCGCCCTTCTCCGCCGGGCTGCCGGCCTTGACGTTGGCGACCTGTGCACCGGAAGCGATCGCGTTGCTGACCGAACGGGCGCTCAGGCCCAGCGTCGGGTGCACGATTTTGCCGTCTTTGATCAGCGTCTGCGCCACGAACTTCGCCTCGTCGACCGGGATGGCGAAGCCGAGCCCGCTGGCGCTGTCCGACAACGACTTTCCGGCGGTGTTGATTCCGATGACCTGCGAACTCATGTCGATCAGCGGGCCACCGGAGTTACCGTGATTGATCGAGGCGTCGGTCTGAATGGCGTCGATGACGGTGTCGGTGTCAGAACCTTCACCGGACAGTGGGACCGGGCGGTGCAACGCGCTGACGATTCCGTGGGTCACGGTGCTGCGCAGCCCCAGCGGCGCACCGGCTGCCAGTACCTCGTCGCCGACGCGAACCTTGTCCGAATCGCCCAGCCGGGCCACCGTGAGATTGTTGACGTTGTCGACCTTCAGTACCGCCAGGTCGGTCTTGGGGTCGCGACCCACCAAGTGGGTGGGTACTTCCTTGCCGTCGTTGAACACCACCGTCATCTTGAACTGGCTCGGGTTGTTGGCCGCATCCGAGATGACGTGGTTGTTGGTCACGATGTAGCCGCGGCCGTCGATGACGACGCCGGAGCCCTGGGTGCCTTCCTGGTCGCTGACCGACTCGACGGTCACGACGGAGTCGGCGATCGCCGAGGCCACTTTCGCGAACCGTCCGGCCGGAGACTCGGAGTTGCCGGTGGTCGACAACGTCACCTTCGACGTAGTGAACGCTTCGACGACTTCAGCGGTCTTGCGTCCGACCACTCCGCCCAGCGTGCCGATCAGCAGCGCCATCAGCGCCAGCGTGACCAACGCCAGGTAGGAAACCCGCCCGCCGAAGAGGACGTCGCGCACACCGAGCTTGCCGCCGTAGCCGACAGCGGTCTGATCAGCCGGTCGCCGCAACGCGGGTTTGCCCAGCCCGGCAGCGGCCGCCGGGTCACGCCACGGATCTTCTGGCTCGTCGCCGTCGTTGTGCTTGTCGCCGTTCAGCGCATCGGCGTCCGTGGGGTGCCTCTGCAGCGAGTCAGCGCTGTCGAACGGCCGGCCGAAAGCTTCGGCCAGCACCGGGTCGGACGGTTGATCGTGCGGGACGTACTCGACCTGCGAGCGGTATTTCGACGGCCGTACCGGCTTCAGCGATGAACGATCCTCGTACGCCTTGCGGACGGCCGAAAGCCTCACGCGACGCGGCGTCGACCGGCGGCCGGGAGATCGGACGGGGCGCCAGCCGATCGGCGCGGTCGTAGTCCTGGTCGGAGGTCACGTCATCCCCTTCGGAGCGCGCTAGCGGGCGCAGAATGTCAGCGCGGGCACGGCGTTGCCCGCCGGTTCATTCACCCTACCGGCGCTTACGCCGGTCATGAGCGCTGCCGTCGGTGAGGTGGTCCTCGCCCGACGGGTGCATCTCAGCAGGAGACGTGTTCGGTATCTGCGTCAGCAGACCCAGCAGCGCGTTCGGAATTCTGATCGGACGGGAATCGCGCAGGGCGGCCCGCGCCCGACTTTGATCGTCGACGTCTGCAGCGCACTGTGGGCACAGTGACAGATGGTGGGCGGCCCGCAGGTGAGCGCTCATCCGCAGTTCACCATCGACGAAGGCCGCGATCGCTTCGGTGGAGAGGTGTTCGGTGGACCCGAAGTGCCTCGGCGCTCCCACCGGGGCGTCGCTTTGGGACGCGAATTGAGCGGGGAGCCAGGAGAACGCGCGGCGGAACACATGTTCCCGGTCAGGCATCACCAGCTCCTCTCATGCACTGCACTGTCAACGCGTCACTAGCTCGAATGTAGCGCGGCAGGACGGCGCAAGGTACCGGCGAGGAGCAGTAAAACTTCGGTGATTCGGTGCGAGCGCCGGCCAGCGGCTAGGCTCCGGCGCACTCGACATGGTCGGCATGGGCCGCGAGGTAGTCGCGCAGCGCCTGGCGGCCGCGGTGGATGCGGCTGCGCACAGTGCCCAGCTTCACCCCCAAGGTGGCGCCGATCTCCTCGTACGACAGACCCTCGATGTCGCAGAGCACCACCGCGGCGCGAAACTCCGGCGGCAACGAATCCAACGCCTGCTGCAGGTCGGGAGCCAACCGCGCGTCGTGGTAGATCTGCTCCGGGTTCGGTTCGTCGGCCGGTACGCGGTCGTAATCCTCAGGCAGCGCTTCCATCCGAATTCGTGCCCGTCGGCGAACCATATCCAGGAACAGGTTGGTGGTGATTCGGTGCAGCCAACCTTCGAAGGTTCCGGGCTGGTAGTTCTGCACTGAACGGAAGACGCGGATGAAGGTGTCCTGCGTCAAGTCCTCGGCGTCCTGCGGATTGCCCGACAAGCGGTAAGCCAGCCGGTACACCCGGTCGGCGTGCTGACGGACCAACTCGTCCCACGACGGCATCGCCGCTTTGTCCCCGGTCGCGTCGAATACCGCGGTGCCTTGGGGCTCGTCAGCCGACTCGACCCAGCCGGCGTCGTCGTAACGCGCGGCGTGCGTCATACTCGTCGGGCTTGTCCAGGTCGTGATGTTCAGGTCCTCCGGATTCAGGCTGCTGTTCAGCGTTGGCAGCTCTTCTCCGCGCGCAACGACGCGGTGCCGAGGGGTATTCCCTCGAACGCGCCCGGTTAAGCGCCCGCCGTCCTCCATGGGAGCTACCGTCGCCTACCGGCTTGTGCGCGCAGTGTGAGCGCACTGATTATTGACTGAGAAACACCGCCCTAACGGCCCTGGGCAGCTGTTATCCGCCGCACTGTGAAGTTCGCCACTTGTGCGGCGTGCGCGTGTCGCGCCGTCGCGGCTTCGGGCGCGCCTGACTGATTCCGGCACCCTTTGCACCTACGCTGCGGGCATGGCCAGCACCGACCAAACATCTCTTGCGGCGGTCCAGCAGAGTCTGGCCGACCAGTTGTCCGCTCATGCCGAAGGGTCGATCTCCGAAGACGCGATCTTGCTCGCCGCCCGCGATCGCGCCGCCGACCTGGGAGCCGGCGCGGTGACTCCTGCGGTAGGTGCGCTGTTGAGCCTGCTGACGAAGTTGAGCGGCGGCAAAGCCGTGGTGGAGGTCGGCACCGGGGTCGGCGTCAGCACCCTGTGGCTGCTGTCCGGCATGAGCGAAGACGGCGTGTTGACCACGATCGACAACGAGCCCGAGCATCACCGCGTCGCCAAGCAGGCGTTCGCCGAGGCAGGTATCGGAGTGTCGAGGACGCGTCTGATCGGCGGTCGAGCTCAGGAGGTGCTGACCCGCCTTGCCGACGATTCCTACGACCTGGTGTTCATCGACGCCGACCCGCTGGACCAACCGTGCTACGTCGTAGAAGGAGTTCGGCTGCTGCGCGCGGGCGGAGTCATCGTGTTGCATCGGGCGGCCCTGGGCGGCCGCGCCAGCGACCCGGAGGCACACGACTCGGAGGTGACGGCAGTCCGTGAAGCGGCGCGTCTGATCGCCGAGGACGAGCGGCTCACCCCGGCGTTGGTGCCGCTCGGCGACGGTCTGCTGGCCGCGGTCAGGGACTGATCGTCTTTACGCATTCCTGACCCGCATTTGTCCTTGACGGAGTACTGAACGCGCGTTTAGCATACTGAACATGCGTTCAAGCCGATCTGACTGCCGCGGCCCGGATCCGCGACGCTGCGATCGCGCAATTCGGCGCGCACGGGTTCGGCGTCGGATTACGGCAGATCGCCGCAGGCGGCCGGCGTGAGTGCCGCCTTGGTCATCCACCACTTCGGCTCCAAAGACGGCCTGCGCGAGGCGTGCGACGACTATGTCGCCGAAGCGATCCGCAACTCGAAGTCCGAGGCGATGCGGTCCCACGATCCCGCCAGCTGGCTCGCCCAGTTGTCCGAAATCGAGTCCTACGCGCCGCTGATGGCCTATCTGGTGCGCAGCCTGCAGTCCGGAGCAGACCTGGCGAAAACGTTGTGGCGCACGATGATCGCCAATGCCGAGGAGTATCTCGACGAGGGTGTCCGAGCGGGCACGCTCAAGCCGAGTCGAGACCCGAAAGCCAGGGCGAGATATCTGGCGATCACCGGTGGCGGCGGATTACTGCTCTACCTGCAGATGCACGAAGATCCCACGAATCTTGCTGCTGTGCTGCGCGACTACAGCGCAGACATGGTTCTGCCCGCGTTGGAGCTCTACACCGAAGGCCTGATGGCCGATCGCAGCATGTACGACGCGTTCGTACAGAATTCGGAACAAGCCGAGCAAGGAGGAGCCGATGCCTGAACATCAGCGGCTTGCCATCGAAACAATCGCTCTGACAAAGACATTACGGGCCGTCATAGCGCTCGATGGTCTGAATCTCACCGTGGGCGAGGGCGAGGTGCACGGTTTCCTGGGCCCGAATGGTGCGGGTAAGTCGACCGCTATCCGGGTTCTGCTGGGGTTGGCGAAGCCCGACAGCGGCACTGCTCGACTACTGGGCGCAGACCCCTGGACCGACGCCGTGTCGCTGCATCGCGAGATCGCTTATGTCCCCGGTGATGTCACACTTATGGCCGTCGCTCACCGGCGGCGAGACCATCGACCTGCTGGCACGGATGCGCGGTGGCATCGACCAGCAGCGCCGAGTCGAGTTGATCGAGCGTTTCCAGCTGGACCCGCAGAAGAAATGCCGCACCTACTCCAAGGGCAACCGGCAGAAGGTTTCGCTGATCTCGGCGTTCTCCTCGCGGGCGAGGCTGCTGCTGTTGGACGAGCCCAGTTCAGGACTGGACCCGTTGATGGAGAACGTGTTTCAGCAATGTGTGCAGGAAGCTCACCGATCGGGGCGTCACGGTGCTGCTGTCGAGTCACATCCTCGCCGAAACCGAGAACCTCTGCGAGCGGGTGACGATTATCCGCGCAGGCAAAACGGTGGAAAGCGGATCGCTGAACGCGATGCGGCACCTCGAGCCGGACGTCCATCACGGCCGAGATGATCGGCGACCCGGGTGATCTGACCAGAATTCGCGGTGTGGCGAACGTGCACATCACCGGCAACACCGTGCGGGCCCACGTGGACAGCGACAGTCTCGGACAGTTGATCCGGATACTCGGTGACGCAGGTGTGCGCAGTCTGGTCAGCCAGCCACCGACGCTCGAGGAGCTGTTCTTGCGCCACTACGGCAGCGAGCACCGCCCACGGCAGGTGCAGGTATGAGCAACACGACTCTGTCTCTGCCGCAACGGAGTACCGTGCTCTGCGGCACGTGGGCAATGCTGCGGCTGTATCTGCGCCGTGACCGTGTCGTCCTGCCGCTGTGGGTGCTCTTGCTCTCGGTGCCGCCGGCCGCCGTTTATGTCAGCGCTATCGCGAAGGTGTACCCCGATCAGACCGCCCGGGCCGCCTTGGCGGCGTCGATCATGGCCAGCCCCGCCCAGCGGGCTCTGTATGGGCAGGTCTACAACGACAGCCTGGGCGCAACCGGCGTCTGGAAGGCCGGCATATTCCATCTGCTCATCGCCGTGGCAGTCATCATCACCATGATTCGCCATACCCGCGCCGAGGAAGAAACCGGCCGCGCCGAATTGATCGAGTCGACGCCGGTAGGCCGCTGCGCAAGTTTGACCGCCGCCTTGCTGATGGCGTTCGGCGCCTCGATCGCCACCGGGGTGATCGGCGCCGCGGGACTGCTCGCCACCCAGGTCGCACCGGGCGGCTCGCTGGCGTTCGGCGCCGCGCTGACCGGCTCGGGACTGGTCTTCACCGCCGCTGCGGCAGTGGCCGCGCAACTGTCGTCGAGCGCCCGCGTCGCCCGCGGCCTGGCCTTCGGCGGACTGGCAGCGGCGTTCATGGTTCGGGCCGTCGGCGATGCCGGTTCGGGCATGCTGTCGTGGCTGTCGCCGCTGGGCTGGTCGCTGCAGGTGCGTCCGTACGCCGGTGACCGCTGGTGGGTGTTGCTGTTGCATCTCACAGCCGCGTTGATGTTGACCGCCCTGGCCTACCGACTGCTGGCCCGCCGTGACGTCGGCGCGGGAATGATTTCCGAGCGTCGCGGTCGCGGCACCGCCTCGCCGTTGCTGCGTGACGTGCTGGGACTGGCGTGGCGGCTCGACCGCGGCAGCCTGCTGCTGTGGACGGTTGGCCTGGGTCTGTACGGACTGTTGATCGGCAGCGTCGTGCACGGCATCGGCGACGAGGTGGGCGAGGGCACCGCGGTCCGCCGTATCGTCGCGCGAATGGGCGGCAGCGGTGCGCTGGAGCAGGCATTCGTCGACGCGTCGTTCTGCTTGCTCGCTATGGTCGCCGCCGCTTTCACCGTTTCGTTGTTCCTGCGCCTTCACCAGGAGGAGAGCAACCAGCGCGCCGAGACGCTGTTGGCCGGGGCGGTGCCCAGAAGCCGTTGGCTGACAAGCCATCTCGCCATCGCAATGGGTGGGTCAGCCGCTGCACTGCTGCTGGCCGGGCTGGCCGCCGGTATGGCGTACGGTATCGCCGCCGGTGACGTCAGCGGCAAACTGCCGACTGTGCTGGCGACCGCAGCAGTGCAGCTGCCCGCGGTGTGGCTGTCGGCCGCGGTGGGTGTCGCGGTGTTCGGGTGGGCTCCGCGGTTCGCGCCGGCGGTGTGGGGCGTGCTGGTCGGGTTCGTCGCGCTGTACCTGCTGGGGTCATTGTCGGGTTTCCCGCAGTGGCTGCTGGACATCGAACCGTTCGCGCATGTACCCCGGTTGGGTGGCGGTGACTTCACTGCGGTTCCGCTGCTGTGGCTTTCGATACTCGACGCAGCATTGATTGCGATGGGAACAGCGGCCTTTCGGCGCCGCGACATACGAAATTAAGGAGGCCGACGTGAATACCGTTGCACAGAGCCTCGTTTCAGCAGCGCGTACCTCTGGCGCCGTTCGCGCAGACTCGAGCCCTGCGGCCAGCTCGGCAATCGTCGACAGAGCTAGATCCACACACCCTTGCCGACGGCAACCACACCGCCGGCGCTGATCGCGAAGCGTTCCCGGTCCTTCTCCAAGTCGACGCCCACCATTTCACCCGGCCCGACGACGACGTTCTTGTCCAGAATGGCGTGCCGCACCACCGCGCCGCGGCCTACCCGGGCTCCTGGCATCAGCACGCTGCCTTCCACGATCGCGCCGTCGTCGACCACCACATTCGACGACAGCACCGAGTTACGCACTGAGGACAGCCGAAATGATGCTGCCCGCCCCGACGACCGACTCCTGCGCGGAGCCGCCGTTGACGAATTTGGCCGGCGCCAGATTCTCCTGCGCGCCGCGAATGGGCCAGCGCTTGTTGTAGAGGTTGAACACCGGATGCACGGACACCAGGTCCATGTGGGCGTCGTAGAACGCGTCCAGCGTCCCGACGTCGCGCCAGTAAGCCCGGTCCCGGTCGGTGGCGCCAGGCACCTCGTTGTCGGAGAAGTCGTATACCGCGGCAAGCCCGTCGGACACCAACCGCGGAATGATGTCACCGCCCATGTCGTGGTCGGAGCGGTCATCTTCGGCATCGGCGCGGATGGCGTCGATGAGCACCTTGGTGGTGAAGATGTAATTGCCCATCGAGACGAATGTGGTCTCCGGGTCGTCGGGCGTTCCCGGGGGCTTGACCGGCTTTTCGATGAAGGCCTTGATGCGGCCGGAGTCGTCGGCGTCGATGCAGCCGAACGCCGCCGCCTCGGCGCGGGGCACCCGGATGCCGGCGACGGTGGCCCCGGCGCCGCTCTCGATGTGGAACCGCACCATCTGTTCGGGGTCCATGCGGTAGACGTGGTCAGCGCCGAAAACCACGATGTAGTCGGGATCTTCGTCGTAGACCAAGTTCATCGACTGGTAGATCGCGTCAGCGGAACCGGTGTACCAGCGCGGCCCCAAGCGCTGCTGGGCCGGAACGGGAGTGATGTACTCGCCGGCCAACCCGCTCAGACGCCAGTTCTGCGAGATGTGACGGTCCAGGGAGTGGGATTTGTACTGCGTCAGTACGCAGATCCTGAGGTAGCGGGCGTTGACGAGGTTGGACAGGACGAAGTCGATCAGCCGGTAGGCGCCGCCGAAGGGAACTGCAGGTTTGGCCCGGTCAGCGGTCAGCGGGTACAACCGCTTGCCCTCTCCACCTGCCAGGACGATGCCCAGCACCTGTGGCGCTTCCCTCATGTCACAAACCTAACGGGCACCTTCCAGCACTGCTAGCGCAGCACACGATTCGACGTGGCTGACGGGCTGTCCGTCAATGAAATTGGGTGCCGATCTCGCACAGGATTGCCACCCCCATGTGCCCGCAAACCCGTCCGTCGCCGGCGGCTGCCGCCGCCGGGGCAAGCCGGGTCCCCTCCGACCGGCACGCCGGCGGACGGCTAGCGTGCCCGATATGCGGGTGGGAATGATGACGCGGGAATACCCGCCGGAGGTGTACGGCGGCGCGGGAGTTCACGTCACCGAACTGGTCGCCCAATTGCGTGCGCTCTGTGAGGTCGAGGTGCACTGCATGGGCGCGCCGCGCCCGGGCGTCTTCGTCCACCAGCCCGACGCACGGCTGCTCGGCGCCAACCCCGCTCTGGCGACCCTGTCAAGTGATCTGGTGATGGCCGACACCGCCGCCACGGTCGACGTGGTCCACTCGCACACCTGGTACACCGGGCTCGCCGGTCATCTGGCCTCGCTGCTGCACGACGTCCCGCATGTGGTGACCGCGCATTCGCTCGAGCCGATGCGACCGTGGAAGGCCGAGCAGCTGGGCGGCGGGTACCGGCTTTCGTCATGGGTGGAACGCACCGCGATGAGCGCCGCCGACGCCGTCATCGCCGTCAGCTCAGGCATGCGAGACGACGTGCTGCGGGTCTACCCCGCGCTCGATTCGGCCAAAGTCCACGTGGTGAAAAACGGTATCGACAGCGACGTGTGGTACCCGGCCCCGCCGGTGCCCGGCGAGTCGGTGCTGGCAGAGCTGGGCGTCGACCTCGACCGCCCGATCGTGGCCTTCGTCGGCCGGATCACCCGCCAGAAGGGGGTCGGCCACCTGGTTGCCGCTGCGCACCGGTTCAGCCCTGAGGTGCAGGTGGTGCTGTGCGCCGGCGCCCCGGACACTCCGGAGATCGCTGCGGAAGTCGGCTCTGCCGTAACCGATCTGGCCCGTGAGCGCGCCGGTGTGTACTGGCTGAGAGAGATGCTGCCCATCGGACAGGTCCGCGAGATCCTCTCGGCTGCAATGGTATTCGTGTGCCCTTCAGTCTATGAGCCGTTGGGCATCGTCAACTTGGAGGCAATGGCCTGTGGGACAGCAGTAGTGGCTTCTGACGTCGGCGGGATACCTGAGGTGGTGATCGACGAGGGCACCGGCTTGCTGGTGCATTACCGTCCGGACGATCCGGGCGGTTATGAAGGTGCGCTGGCCGATGCGGTCAACGATCTGGTCGCTGACCCCGACCGGGCGCAGCGCTATGGGCGGACCGGTCGACGGCGGTGCGTCGAGGAGTTCTCCTGGGCGCGTATCGCCCAGCAGACGTTGGATGTTTATCGAATGGTGTGTGGGACCGCCGGGGGTTCGGCCGGCGCCGACGGCGTTTCGTGACCACGGAGCTAGCTGGTGACGCCCTTGAGTTCGTCACCCAGTGCGGCGGCTTCGTCGGGCGTCAATTCGACAACCAGTCGACCGCCGCCTTCCAGCGGTACTCGCATGACGATGCCGCGCCCCTCCTTGGTCGCTTCGAGAGGACCGTCGCCAGTCCGGGGCTTCATCGCCGCCATCGAGTGCTCCCTCCAAGGTCGAGCCGGCCCGCGCTCACAGACCGGCTGGGTGCCGGGCGCGCCCCCCGCCCGGCACTGAACTGCCAATTCACCACACCATTGTTCCCTATCGGCACCGGCGGCTGTGCATGACCCGGTTCGGGCGGTTCGGCTAGGCCGTCGGGCGGCGATCCGCGGCGCCCGGCTTCGCCGCGCTTGCGATCACCGCTAGGCCGTCGGGGGCACCCAACAGCCGCGCAGATGGTCGTCGACCATCCCGGTCGCCTGCATCAAGGCGTAAGCCGTGGTCGGGCCCACGAACCGGAAACCTCGCCGCTTCAGCTCTCGTGCCATAGCCGTGGATTGCGGGGTGATCGCCGGGATCTCGGAGGCGTTGGCGGGCCGAGGCCTCCGAGATCCCCGCGGCGGCGCGAACGACCACAGCAGTTCGGCGAGCCGGCCGGCACCACCGAGTTCGCCGGTCGCCCGGGCGTTGGAGATCGTCGCTTCGATCTTGGCCCGGTTGCGAACGATGCCGTCGTCGAGCAGCAGCCGGGCGACGTCGTCGTCGGTGTAGCCGGCGAGCTTCTCGATGTCGAAACCGGCGAACGCCCGCCGGAAGTTGTCCCGTTTACGCAGGATGGTCAGCCACGACAACCCGCTCTGGAAGCCCTCCAGGCTCAGCCGTTCGAACAACGCCACACCGCTGCGCACCGGGCGGCCCCATTCGTGGTCGTGGTAGTCACGGTAGAGCGCCGGTCCGGTGACGGCCCATGGGCAGCGGAATTTGGCGTCGTCGGGCGCGCTCACCCGAAGTCCCGCTCACCGGGCTCCCCGGCAGCGTCGGGGGCGGGTTCATCGTCGACGGCCGCTGCGCGCACCGAGGACAGCTGGCCGCGCAGCAAGTCCAGTTCCTGGCCCAGCCGGTCCAGCACCCAGTCGACCTCGCTGGTCTTGTAGCCACGCAGCACCTGAGTGAACTTGACCGCGTCGACGTCGGCGCCGGTCACACCGGAGGCGGGCAGCACCGTGGCCGTCGTGGCCCGCGGCAGCGGCGGCAACTGCTCGCCGCGACCGAACATCACACTGACCACGCCGAACAGCACGACCGCTACCAGGACCAACACCACCAGGTACAGCAGAACCAGCGCCACGCCCTTGATAGTGCCTTACGAGCCGGACCGCGGTGCCCGCTGATATCCGGAACGCGGGCGCACCGTGTTCATCGGCGGCCGGTCCACCAGCGACACCGGCGACGTGCGCGGTGTGTAGCCTTCACCGTCGGCCAGGAACTGGGTCAGCCCGATGCCGGAGTCGGGCACGCCGCAGCGTGACAGCAAAGTCGCGATCACCTGTCGACTCATCGCGCCGAGCTCGGTCAGCGACCGGTTGCGGTGTTCGCGCACCCCGAGGTTGACCTGGGCGATCGCGTCCAGACCCAGCCGGTCGTAGGTGTCGAGCAGCAGGCCGATCTCCACCCCGTAGCCGGGAGCGAACGGCAGCGAGGTCAGCAGCTCCCGGCTGGCCGCGTACTCGCCGCCGAGCGGCTGCAACACGCAGCCCAACTCGGGCCGCAGCGCCGCCAGCAGCGGCCGTGCCACCAGTTCCGTGACCCGCCCGCCGCCGGTGAGGTCGTGTCCGTTGCCGCCGGTCAACGGGCGCCGGTAGAAGCTTTTGACCAGGTGAATGCCCTCGCCGGTGAGCAGCGGGCCCACCAGCCACGGCACGAACATGGGATGCGGATTGACCAGGTCGGAGTCGATGAACACCACGACCTCGCCATGGGTCGCCGCCAGCGATCGCCACAGCACCTCGCCTTTGCCCGAGCGCGGCGTCACCTCCGGCAGGGCCCGCTCGCGGGTGACGACCCGGGCACCGGCGGCGATCGCCCGGATCTCGGTGTCATCGGTCGAACCGGAGTCGATCACGATCAGCTCGTCGACCAGCCCGCCGACCAGCGGGGAGATGCTCTCGATCACCGATTCGACGGTGTCTTCTTCGTTGAGCGCGGGCAGCACCACCGAGATGGTGCGGTCGCCTTTGGCGGCCTCCAGTTCGGGCACCGTCCAGCCCGGCCGGGTCCAGCTGCGGTCGAGCAGCCAGGTGTCGCCCGGCAGCCCGGCCAGCGGGTCGTTGTTGGCGACCAGCTCGGACGCCGTCATGCCAGCCCCCGCACCGTGCGCGCCGGCGCACGGTCGCCCCGGATCGAGGCCACCATCTCCAGCACCCGCCGGGTTGGCCGGACTTCGTGGACGCGGAACATCCGCGCCCCGGCCGCGGCGGCGAGCGCGGTGGCGGCCAAGGTGCCCTCCAACCGTTCGGTCAGTTCCACACCTAGAGTCTCCCCGACGAAATCTTTGTTACTCAGGGCCATCAGCACCGGCCAGCCGGTGTCGACGAGATCGTGCAGGTGACGCAGCAGTGCCAACCCGTGGAAGGTGTTCTTACCGAAGTCATGAGTTGGATCGATGAGCACGCGGTCGCGGGCCACTCCTGCACTGACCGCGCGTTCGGCTGCGCCGCTGAGCTCGCGGATCACGTCGTCCACCACGCCACGGGTGCTGGTGCCGTAGCTGACCCGGAACGGCCGGGTGCGTGGCGGCGCGCCGCCGGTGTGCGAACAGACCAGCCCGGCACCGCTGTCGGCGGCCACCGCGGGCAGTTCGGGGTCGAAGCCGCCCCAGGTGTCGTTGATCAGGTCCGCACCTGAGCGGCAGGCCTGCCGGGCGACGGCCGACCGCCAGGTGTCGATGCTGATCAGCTGGTCGGGGTAGGCGTCGCGCAGCCATTCGATGAACGGCGCCACCCGGGCGACCTCGGCGTCGGCGTCGACGTGCTCGCCGGGCCCGGCCTTGACTCCCCCGACGTCGATGACGTCGGCGCCGTCGGCGATGGCCTGATGCGCCGCTGCCTTGGCGGCGGCGTCGCCGAAGGTGGCACCCCGGTCGTAGAACGAGTCCGGTGTGCGGTTGACGATCGCCATGATCAGCGGACGGTCAGCGGCCACCGGCCGGCCGCAGAGCGTGGCTGCGCCGGCGGGCGTCGACGATGCGGCTTGCACCCCTCTATGGTGCCCGCCCAGGCCGGCCGGATCGCGTCGAGGGCGAGCCGTCAGCCTTGCGGTCGTTTACCGGCCGCTACTTCGTCGGCGTATTCGGCGTAGTAGGGCACGTATCCCTCGTCGCGCCCGGCCAATACGTACAGCGGGTCGGTGACGTCGGGGCTGTAGGCCTGGTCCCGCAGATCGACTTTGCGGCTCTTGAACGTGGTGGTGTGTTCCATCGATTCGACGACGCGGACGAACAGCGGCAGGGCGTAACCGGGCAACCGCTCGTACACGGTATGGGCCAGCGCTTTGCCGTCGAAGTCGGCGCCGTGACGCAGCTTGAGTGCGGCCATTCCGGCGCGCCCGCCGGTCCGCGGTATCTCCACGCCGAACACGTTGCATTCCTCGACCGACTCGTCGCAGGCCAGCGCCGCCTCGACCTGGGTGGTGGCGACGTTCTCGCCTTTCCAGCGGAAAGTGTCACCCAGCCGGTCGACGAAGGCTGCGTGTCCCAGGCCCTGCGGGCTCATCACGTCGCCGGTGTTGAACCAGCAGTCGCCGTCGCGAAAAGCGTTGCGTATCAGCTTCTTTTCGCTGGCGGCAGGATCGGTGTAACCGTCGAACGGTTGCAGCCTGTTGACCGGGCTGATCAGCAGCCCGGGCTCGCCGGAAGGCACCCGGCGCACCCGTCCACTCTCGTCGCGCAGCGGGGCACCGGTGTCCGGGTCGTACTCCACATAGGCCAACGGCAACGGCGAGATGCCCGCCGTCCGCGGCATGTTGAAGATGTTGATGAACGCGGTGTTTCCTTCGCTGGCGGCATAGAATTCGCAGACCCGGGCGATGCCGAATCGGCTGGTGAAGTCTTCCCAGATGTCCGGTCGTAATCCGTTGCCGGCGATCAGCCGAACCTTGTGCGCTCGGTCGGTCGGTTTGGGCGGCTGGTTGAGCAGGTATCGGCAGATCTCACCGATGTAGATGAACGCGGTGGCGTCGTAGGCGATGGCCTCGTCCCAGAACCGCGACGCCGAAAACGACTTACCCAGAGCCAACGTCGCACCGGAGTTGAGCACCGAGCCGACCGCGACTGTCAGCGCGTTGTTGTGGTAGAGCGGCAGGCAGCTGTACAAGGTGTCGTTCTGATGCAGCCGCAGCCCCAAGCCGCCGAACGCCGCCAGCGCCCGCAGCCACCGGTAATGGGTCATCACACTGGCTTTGGGATGACCGGTGGTGCCGGAGGTGAAGATGTAGAAGGCGGTGTCTTTGGCCAGCACCGCCGAAGCCGACGCCGGGTTGCCGGTCGGCGCGGTGGCCGCCAACCGCTCCAACTCGTCGATCACCAACGTCTCAGCGGCAGCACCGCTTTCGCTGACCGCGTCGACCAGGTCCGCTTCGGTGACAAGGGCCTTGGCGTCCAGCAAGCCCAGACTGTGGGCCAGCACGTCGCCGCGCTGATGGTAGTTGAGCATGCCGGCGACGGCGCCGCATTTGACGACGGCCAGCATCGTCAGGACCGCGTTCGGCGAGTTGCGCAGCATGACCCCGACGACGTCGCCGCGGCCGACTCCGCGCGCGGCGAGCACCGCGGCGTAGCGGTTGGCGGTGGCGTTGGCTTCGCGGTAGCTGAGCTGCTGGTCGTTGAAGCGGAGGAAGATCCGGTCGCCGTAGCGGGCGGCGCGTTCCTGGAACACCTTGCCGATCGACGTCTTGGATGTCGGCCGGGCCAGCAGCCCGGTGAGCGCGCCACGCAGTATCACCGGCGTGTCGGCCAGCAACCCGGGCAGCCGGGTGGCGATGTCGACCAGCCCCACTGATGCGCGGGTATTGGAGTCGCGTTCGGACACTGTGTCCCTCATTTCCCTGAACCGCAGTCGGCGGCCAGCCTAACCCCGTCGAAGATGCGGGCCGCGACGGTGCTGGCCTGATCGAACCGGGCCAGTCACAGCAGTAACGTCAGCACCGGTGTATGACCACCGCCCTTGACTGGATTGCGGTATCACCGGTGATATCAACTGCCAACCGGAGTCGATCTGTAGAAGTCTGGCACGGACCAGACAACGATGACCACCGGCCTGCGACCGAAGATTCGCGCGTCACCGAGGCGCGCAGGCCGCCAGCGCAGCCTCCACCCCGTCGACGACCAGCAGCCGCTGCATCGCGGCGGGCGACACGTAACTAGCGTCGACCAGCCCCTGCAACCAGGCCCGCAGACCGTCGTAGTGTCCGCTCGGGTCGAGCAGTACCACCGGTTTGTCGTGCGCACCCAGGTAAGCGCCGGTCCAAGTCTCGAAAAGCTCTTCCAAAGTTCCGATGCCGCCCGGCAGGGTGATGAAGGCGTCGGCCCGTTCTTCCATGACCTGCTTGCGCTGACGCATGGTGTCGGTGACGATCAGCTCGTCGGCATCGGTGTCGGCCAGCTCCCGGTGGACGAGCATTTTGGGAATCGCGCCGACGGTCCAGCCGCCGCGGGCCCGCGCCGCGGTCGCTACCGCGCCCATCGCCGAAACGTTGCCGCCGCCCCAGACCAGCGTCCAACCGCGGTCGGCGATCGCCTCGCCGACTTCGGCCGCGAGCTCCAGCAAGTCAGGGTCGGTGGGCCCGGACGCGCAGTACACGCACACTGCCCACTGCCGGGGTGCATCGCGTCGGGTGCGCACAGTTGAAACGTAGACCAGGACTGCGCCGCCGTGCATTTGGCTGTTGGCCCCCTGGCTTGCCCGGCCGGCCATAAAATCCGGCGGTGACCTGGGTGAGCGCTCCGGAAGCCTCCGCCGTTGCGCGGGTGGCGGCCGCCCTGGGAAGCCCAGAGGTGTCCGGTGCGGTGCTGACCGGTCCCGCCGGCGTGGGAAAGACGCTGCTGGCGCGCGCCGCCGCCGCCGAAACGGGCGGGGCCCGGCTCCATACGGTGACGGGTACCGCACCGGAGCGCGTTGTTCCGTTCGGCGCCTTTCGCGGACTGGTCCGTCCGGCCGCAATCGGGCGGCCCGCCGAACTGCTTCGCGCCGCGCGCACGTCGTTGACCGGCGCCTCCGGTGATCTGCTGCTTATTGTCGACGACGCCCAGCACCTGGACAGTCTGTCGGCCACGCTGGTGTATCAGCTGGCGTTGAGCGGCTCAGCACGACTGATCGTCACCGTCGACCCGCACGCGCCGCTACCGGCCGTCGTCACTGCGTTGTGGTCGGACAATCTGCTGACCCGCATCGACGTCGAACCGCTGGACAGCACCCGAGTCAGCGCGGTGCTGGAATCGGTGGTCGGCGTCGCGCCCGACGCCGCCACGCTCGACGAAGCCGTTGCGCGCAGCCGCGGCAACCCACTGCACCTGCGCCGCCTCGTCGAAGACGGGGCTTTACAGCACGACAACCGGTGGCGGTGGCGCAGCGAACACCGGCTCGCGCTGACCGGTGTCGTCGACGAATATCTCGACAACCTGCCGGTATCCGTGCGCTCGGTGCTGAGCTATCTGGCCGTCGCCGAACCGCTATCGCGGCCCGACCTGGTGGCGCTGGCCGGTGCACCGGCCCTCGCCGACGCGGAAGCAGCCGGCGCTGTCCGGTGCACCGCCGAGCAGTTGGTGTATGCGGCTCACCCGCTCTACACCGAGCGGACCCGGGCCGGCCTCAGCCCGCAGCGGGCGCGGGCGTTGCGCGGCTCGGTGGTCGCCGAGTTGTCCCGGCAGCCGTCCGAGCAGGTCAGCGACCAGCTGCGGCTGGCTGCGCTGGCGGTGGAAAGCGATCGGCCCGGCGCCGCGCGACATCGCGGCCGCAACCCAGCAGGCGCTGCAACTCGGCGACCTGCCATTGGCCGAGCGGTTGGGCCGGGCCGCGCTGGACCGCTCCGGTGATCTGACGGTGCGCCTGGCGCTGGCCTACGCGCTGGCCTGGCAGGGACGCGGGCGGCAAGCCGGCGAGCTGCTGGCAGCGGTCGATCCCGAGCACCTGTCAGACAACGAGTTGATGGCCTGGTCGCTGCCGCGGGCGGCCAACCAGTTCTGGATGCTCGGCGAGCCCGAACGCGCGACCACGTTCCTGCAGACCACCCGCAACCGCGTCTCGTCGCCGGCTGGTCGGGCCACGCTCGACGCGCTGGCGGCGACGTTCGCGATGAACGCGGGCACTCCGCTGCGTGCGCTGCGAGCCGCCGCGGAGGTGCTGGCCGACCCGCACGCCGACGAGGTGGCGGTCGGCTGGGCCGCCTCGACTGCGGCGCTGTGCTCGGCGCGTACCGGCCGGATCGCCGACGTCGACGCCTTGGCGGCGCGGGCGGTAGCCGGTGAACATCCCGGACTGTTGCGGTTCACCAGCGGCTTCGCCCGGGTCACCGCGCTGCTGATGAGGGGTCAGCTGCGCGCTGCGCGGTCGTTGGCGCAGCGCTACACCGATTTCGCCGAGTTGCAGCAGCCGGGCCGGGCGATCGGCGAGGTGTTGGTGGCCTACGTGGCGACCGCACAGGGCGATTTGCAGACTGCGGTGGCGCTGCTCGAGCCGGCCGCCGACGCGTTGGCCCGCACCGGCTATTCGTGGGGCCCGCTGTCGCTGATGCTGCTCGCCCAGGCGCTGGGCCAGCAGGGCGAGCAGGTGGCCGCCGCGAAGGTCTGCAGCCGCGCCGAGGCGATGCACGGGCTGAAGTCGGCGTTGTTCGCTCCGGAGTTGGCGCTGGCCCGAGCGTGGTCGCGAGCGGCTCGCGGCGACACCTCCGGCGCGATCGAGGCTGCGCGGGAGGCGGTGCAGGCGGCTGAACGCGGCGGGCAGGCGGCGATTGCGTTGCGCGCGCTGCAGGACGCGGCCCGGCTCGGTGACATCCGCGCGGTGTATCGAGCCGAACGCCTCGCGCTGGAGGTCGACTGCGTGCTGGCCAGGCTGACGTTGGCGCACGCCCGCGCGGTGGCCGCCGGCGATGCCGCCGCGCTGGCCGACGTCGCCGCTGACCTGGCTGATGTGGGGCTGCGGCCGGCCGCCGCCGACGCCGCCGAGCAGGCCGCAGCGTGTCAGTCAGACAAGTAGCGGCGCAACAGCTCTGCGGCGGCGGTGATCTGGTCGACGGGCACCCGCTCATCGCGTCGGTGAGCCAGGTTGGGGTCGCCGGGGCCGTAGTTCACCGCGGGGATGCCGCGCGCGGCGAAGCGCGACACGTCGGTCCAGCCGTATTTCGCCCGCACCTGCCCGGCGGCAGCCTCGACCAGCGCCTTGGCGGCAGGCTTGGACAGCCCGGGCAGAGCGCCGGCCGCGGCATCGGCCTGCTCGATGCGGACGTCGAGCCCGTCGAGCACCTCGTGCACATGCTGCAGCGCCTCGCTGAGGGAACGGTCGGGCGCGAAACGGTAGTTCACCGTCACCGACGCCGCGTCGGGTATGACGTTGCCGGCGACGCCGCCGTCGATGCGCACCGCCGACAAGCCTTCGCGGTACAGGCAGCCGTCGATCTCGACGGTGCGCGCGCGGTAGTCGGCCAGCCGGTTGAGCACCGCGCCCAGTCGGTGAATAGCGTTGTCGCCCAGCCACGAACGCGCCGAATGGGCGCGGGTGCCGTGGGTGTGGGCGACGACGCGCAGCGTGCCCTGGCAGCCGGCCTCGATGTAGCCGGCGGTCGGCTCGCCGAGAACGGCGACGTCGGCGCTCAACCAGTCCGGCAGTTCGCGCTCGATGCGGCCCAAACCGTTTGAAGCGGCGTCGATTTCCTCGCAGTCGTAGAAAACGAGGGTCAAGTCGTGAACGGGTGCTGTGATCGTGGCGGCCAGATGCAGGAACACCGCGTCACCGGATTTCATGTCCACGGTGCCGCAACCGTGCAGCACGTCACCGACTCGGCGGCTGGGCACATTGTCGGCCGCGGGCACGGTGTCCAGATGCCCGGCCAACAACACCCTTGCAGGACGGCCCAGCTGGGTGCGCGCCAGCACCGCGTTGCCGTTGCGGATGATTTCGAAGCCGGTTGTCTGCGCGCGCAGCGCAGCTTCCACCTCGTCGGCGATGCGTGCTTCGGACCGCGATTCGCTGGGAATGTCGACCAGCGCCGCCGTCAGGTCGATCGGGTCGCCGTGAAGGTCCAGCACACCGCCAAGGGTAGTGGCTGCCCACATTGGCCGAGCAGACGCAAACGTCCCGGATTCGTCGGCGTGTCGAGGGCTTTTACGACTGGTCGCGCAGAGGCAGTAGCGTGGGCCGCGTGACTGGAGCTTCGGGTATCGGGCTGGCGACGCTGGCGGAAGACGGGTCGGTGCTCGACACCTGGTTTCCCGCACCGGAACTGACTGAATCCGGTGAGACCGGCACGGTGCGGTTGTCGGTGGCCGAGGTGCCCGACGAGCTGGGCGCACTGGCCGTCCGCGACGACGACCGCGCAGTCGAGACGATGGTGGTCCGCACGGTGATCGGGTCGCTGGACGACAAAGCCGTCGACGCCTACGACGCATATCTGCGGCTGCACCTGCTGTCGCACCGGCTCGTTGCGCCGCACGGCCTGAACGCCGACGGCTTCTTCGGCATCCTGACCAACGTGGTGTGGACCAACTACGGTCCGTGCGCGATCGGCGGTTTCGAGGTGGTGCGCGCGCGGCTTCGCCGGCGCGGGCCGGTCACGGTGTACGGCGTGGACAAGTTCCCGCGGTTGGTCGACTACGTGATTCCCACCGGCGTGCGTATCGCCGACGCCGACCGTGTCCGGCTGGGCGCTCACCTGGCCGAGGGCACCACGGTCATGCATGAGGGCTTCGTCAACTACAACGCCGGTACGCTCGGCAAATCCATGGTCGAGGGCCGTATTTCGGCGGGCGTGGTTGTCGGTGACGGTTCGGACGTCGGCGGTGGCGCGTCGATCATGGGCACGCTGTCCGGCGGTGGCAGCGAGGTCATCTCGATCGGCAAGCGGTGCCTGTTAGGCGCCAATGCGGGACTGGGCATCTCACTGGGCGACGACTGCGTGGTCGAGGCCGGGCTGTACGTCACCGCGGGAACCAAAGTCGCGCTGCCCGACCGCGGCCCGGTCAAAGCGCGGGAACTGTCGGGCACGAATAATATTCTGTTCCGGCGTAATTCGGTGACCGGTGCGGTCGAGGCGACGTCGCGGGACGGGCACGGCATCGCGCTCAACGAGGATCTGCACGCCAACTAGCTGTCAGTCAGCAGCTTCTTCTTCAGCACCTTGCCCATCGCGTTGCGCGGCAATTGGTCGACGATGCGCACCTCGCGCGGCCGCTTGTGCACCGAAAGTTGCTGCGCGACATAGTCGATCAACACATCAGGCTTGACGTCGCCGGAGCCGACGACGAACGCGACGATACGCTGGCCCAGGTCCGGGTCGGGTAGCCCGACCACAGCGGCTTCCGCCACGTCCGGATGTCCCAGCAGCACGGTCTCGATCTCCCCCGCCCCCACCCGGTATCCGCCGGATTTGATCAGGTCGACAGACTCACGTCCGACGATGCGGTGCATGCCGCCGCCGTCCACGACGGCGGCGTCGCCGGTGTGATACCAGCCGTCGGCGTCGAGTACCTCAGCGGTGGCGTCCGGCCGGTTCAGGTAGCCGTCGAAAAGGGTGCGGCCCCGAACGTGCAGCCGTCCGATGGTTTCGCCGTCGGGGTTCACCGGGCCGCCGTCCTCGTCGACCAGCCTGGTCTGCACCCCGGCCACCGGCAGGCCCACCCAACCGGCGCGGCGCTCACCGTCGGGCCGCGTCGAGAGCGTGATCAACGACTCGGTGGCGCCGTATCGCTCGACGGGTTGATGCCCGGTCAGCGCCGCCAACTGGTCGAACACCGGAACCGGCAGCGCGGCACTACCGGAGACCAGCAGCCGCGCCGGCCGCAGCGCTTCGGCGGCGGCGCGGTCGCTCACCACCCGTGACCAGACAGTCGGCACGCCGAAGAACAGGGTGCCGCCGGCTTGTGAGCAGGCTTGGGCGTAGCCGGCCGGCGTCGGTTTCCCGGTGTGCACGAGGCGGCTCCCGATCCGCAGCGAACCCAGCAGGCCCAGCACCAGGCCGTGCACATGAAACAGCGGCAGGCCGTGCACCAGGACGTCGTCGGCGGTCCACTGCCAGGCCTCGGCCAGCGCGTCCAGATCCGCGGCGATCGCCCGCCGGCTCAGCTGCACACCTTTCGGCGGTCCGGTGGTCCCGGAGGTGTAGATCACCATCGCGGTCGCATCGGGCGACGGCTCGGGATAGCGGTGCCAGGACCGGGCATACAGCCGCACCGGAATGTGCGGCAGGCCCTCGGACGCCTGATCTCCCTCGGGCGCAGGTCCGAGCCAGGCCTGCGCACCCGAGTCGGTCAGGATGTGGCGGCGTTCGGCCTGCCCGACATCGGCGGGCACCGGCACCACCGGCACCCCGGCGATCAGGCAGCCGGTGATCGCCAGCACGGTCGAGGCCGTCGGCGTGGCCAGCACCGCGACCCGCGCGGCGCCGCCGACCCGTTCGGCCACCGACGTCGCCGCACCGACCAGGGCGCTGCGGCTCAGCGTGACGTCGCCGACGCGCACCGCGTCGCCGACATCGGCATTGGCGGTAACGGCGGCGGGATTCAGCGAGGCCAGCAGCACGCCAAAAAGGCTACCCGGCACGACGAATGACACCCGCGGCCGTTGCGCCGGGCAGTTGCGGCGCACGCGTTGTCACCCGGTCTGCAATCTTTTCGTGACGCAATCAAGACCTGGCCTGAGTAACTTCCCTGCTGGACGCATACACCTCAACCACGGAGTACACGCCTATGGTCGACACCTCACCGGTGGTTACCGACGTCGATGTGGACGCTGTCGCGCAGGACTTTCTGTGTTCCCCGTACTCCGGTCCGAGATACGTCGACTGGTCCCTGGACCGACGCATCGACACGTTTTTGCGCCGGCACGGATTCGGCTGGATCGCCGACGACGGAGATGTTTCGAGCGCGGTGCTTTACCGCATCATGTCCTTCGGCGGGCGTCAGACCACCGGGTGAATTGGCCCCGCGCCGAGCCACAACCGCTCAGGGCGATCAGCAACCGCTCAGGGTCGCAATTCTTTCTTGAGTATCTTGCCGGTCGGGCCGGTCGGCAGTTCATCGATGATCCTGACCTCGCGCGGGTACTTGTAGGCGGCGAGGCGTTCCTTGCAGTGCGCGATCAGCTCGTCGGGCTGCACGCTGGCACCGTCTTTGGCGACGACGAAGGCCAGCACCTCCTGGCCGAGCTTGTCGTCGGGTTTGCCGATCACCGCGGCAGCCGCGACGCCGGGGTGATCGAACAGCACTTCCTCGATTTCGCGGGGGTAGACGTTGTAGCCGCCGCGGATCACCAGATCCTTTTTGCGGTCGACGATGAAGAAGTAGCCGTCTTCGTCGCGGTACGCCAGGTCGCCGGTGTGTAACCAACCGTCGCGCAAAGCCTCGGCGGTGGCGTCAGGTTTGTTGTAGTAGCCCTTCATCACGTTGTGCCCGCGGATGACGATCTCGCCGACATTGTCACTGCCAGGCGGTAAATCGCCGCCGTTCTCGTCGACCACCTTGACCGACACACCCCAGATCGGTTTGCCGATCGAGAGCACTTTGCGCTGTTCGGCGTTGATGTTGAACGTCGTCGTCGACGCTGTCTCGGAAAGGCCGTAACCTTCCAGCACCACCACGCCGGGGTATTTCTCCTCGAAGGACCGGATCACCTCGCCGGGCATGGCTGCGCCACCGGACACCCCGACCCGCAGCGCGGACAGGTCATGGCCTTCGGTGTCTGCGTCCAGCAGCGCGAAATACATTGTGGGAACACCGGAGAAGATGGTGCAGCGGTGGTGGGTGAGTTCGTCGATCACCGTCTTGGGGTCGAAACGCGGTACCAGCACCATGGTGCCGCCGTAGCGCACGGCCACGTTGAGCACGCTGGACAGGCCGAAGACGTGAAAGAACGGCAGCACCGCCAAACTGACGTCGTCGTCGCGAATCTCGAACAGCTCACCGGCCACGGTGCAGTTCATGAACAGCTGAAAGTGCGTCAGCTCAGCGCCTTTGGGCTTCCCCGTGGTGCCGGAGGTGTAGATGATCACCGCGGTGTCGTCGGCGTTGGTCGGCTCGATGTCGCCGGTGTCGTCGGCGAAGTAGAGTTCGTCGAAATGCTTGGTGCCCTCGGGACGCTGATCGTTGCCGGGCATGTTCACCACGTAGGTCTGTAGTTCCTCGATGTCGCGCGCGCCCTGCACTGCCTCGTCGGCGAAATTCTCGAAGGTGATGAGCAGCCGCGCCTGCGAATCCTGCAGGTGATAGCGGACTTCCGGCGCCCGCAGCAGCGGGTTGAGCGGCACCATCACCGCGCCGGCTTTGAGGATGGCGAAGTAGCTGAACAGGAATTGCGGCAGGTTGGGCAACTGCACGGCGACCTTGTCACCGCGGCGCACGCCGAGGTTGCGCAGGCTGGTGGCGATGCGCCCGGAGATCTCGTCGACTTCGGCATAGCTGAAGGAACGCTCGCCGATGTGGCAGAGCGCTTTGTCGGGATGCGCGGCGCGCGCTTCGACCAGCATGACGGAGAGGTTGAAGGTCATGATCGGCTCCTGTCGCTCGCGGGGTCAGGCGGGAAGACTGCGGGAATCGGCCGGTGCGCGGTGGTCACGCGCCGTGCCCGGTCGTGGGAACAGCGGGCGCAGCACCGCCGGCGGCCGGAACGGCGCCCACTGGCCCCTGGGCTGCGCCAGCCGGTCAGCGACGGCCCAGATCACCGCCGGGTTGTGGCCGAACCCGAAGTGGCTGCTGATCACGGCGATGTTCTCCGCGGTCGGTGAGCGCAGGTCGAGGCACGCCTGCCAGGCCACCACGCCGTCGAACTTGGAGTAGATAGAGGTGGCCGGCACCGACAGCGGTTCGGTTTCCAATTGGACCGGTACGGGCGCCTGCTCCACGTGCAGATGGGAGAACCGCTTGAACGCCGCGCCGGCGCGGGTCTGGTTGTGGTCGGTGAGGCGAAACGGGCTGCCCATGGTGATCACCTGCCGGATCGATGACGGCCGGCGCCGGGCGATGCCGCGCGCGAAGATGCCGCCGAGGCTCCAGCCGATCACGCTGACCGGGGCGCCGTACCGGCGGTCCAGGTCATCGAGCCGGTCAGCCATTCCGGCGACCGCTTTGGCTGTCGGGCCGATGTTGCGGCCCAGCCGCCAGCCGTGCACCTGATAGCCGAGGTCGCGCAGGATGCGCCGCAAGGCGCGGGTGGAGCCGTCACCGGCCAGCAACCCCGGCAGCACCAGCACCGGATGTCCGTCGCCGGTCGGCAGGGTGCGCCGCAGCGGCCGGGTGCTCAGCATCAGCCCGAACTCGACCGCCGCACGGCCGGGGTCGGTCAGCGACAGCGGCCACGGCGGGGCGCTGGATCGCCGGGGACGCTCGACAGGTTGGAAGATCGGCTGTGACATGACTCTCAGCCTGCCATCTTGTCCTGGCGCCGCGTCAGCGGTTCGCCGCACCAGCCCGGCGGCAGCATCGCGAAGCAGCGCCGAGGTCGATGCGAAGGCGAACGGTGACGACCGATCGAGCGTGCGATCACGGCGTCGAGACTGCGCGTAGCGCGCAAATTTCGGCGGACAGACCATCTGAGCGCAGAGTCGATGTGTCCAGGTGACGGCGCTCAGCGCTCGCGTTGCGTCAGTGCCCGCACGAAGAACTTCAGGTTGGCCGGCCGTTCGGCCAGTCGCCGCATGAAGTATCCGTACCAGTGGGTGCCGAACGGCACGTACACCCGCAGTTGGTTGCCGGTTTGCGCCAGCCGACGCTGCTCGTCGTCGCGGATCCCGTAAAGCATCTGATACTCGAAATCTTCGACGGCGCGTCCGTACTCGCCGGCCAATGCAGGCACGGCGTCGACGATCATCGGGTCGTGTGAGGCCACCATCGGATAACCCGAACCTGCCATCAGAACTCGAAGGCAGCGCAGATACGAGTCGGTCACTTCCCCGCCGTCCCGGAAGGCCACCGAGGCCGGCTCGTTGTAGGCGCCCTTACACAGTCGGATCCGGGCGCCGGCCGCCGCGGCCTGCTGACAGTCAACGAAGGTGCGTCGCAGGTACGCCTGCAGAACCACACCCAGCCAGGCGAAGTCGGCCTGCAACTGCGTGGCCAGCGACAGGGTGGAATCGGTGGTGGTGTGGTCCTCGGCGTCCACTGTCACCCAGACGCCCACGCTTTCGGCCCGCTCACAGATCACCTGCGCGTTCTCCAGCGCGATCTTGTCACCGTCGCGGTCAAGCGCCTGTCCGAGCGCGGAGAGTTTCAGCGATACCTCCAGCGGGCGAACACCGTTGCCCACAGGCTCAGGCCGGTCAGCCATGGCGCCGAGCAGTTCAAGGTAGGCGCGCACGGTGGTGTTGGCGCCTTCGACGTTGGTGACATCTTCACCGAGGTGGTCGATGCTGACCAGCCGACCCGAGTCCCGCAGCGCCACAACAATGTTCATCACCTCGTCGAGCGTCTCCCCCGGTATGAAGCGGTGCACAACCTTGTTGGTGACCGGTAAGCGCTGGGCGGCGCGACGAACCCCGTCCGAGCGGCTGACGGTGAGGATCGCCGGACGCACAGTATGGGCGAAAAGGCCGGCCATCACGGCGCCGCCATATGCGGATAGTTGTGGTCGACGGCCGGGACGAACGTCTCCTTGATCGACCGCGCCGATGTCCAGCGCAACAGGTTCAGCGGTGACCCGGCTTTGTCGTTGGTGCCGGACCCGCGGGAACCGCCGAACGGTTGACGGCCCACCACCGCGCCGGTCGGTTTGTCGTTGACATAGAAGTTTCCGGCCGCGAAGCGCAGCCGGTTCTGTGCCGTGAGCACGGCGTCGCGGTCATCGGCGATCACCGCGCCGGTCAGCGCGTAAGGCGATCCGGTGTCGATGACGTCCAGGATCTGCTCGTACTGATCGTCGGGGTAGACGTGCACTGAGAGCAGCGGTCCGAAATACTCGGTGGCGAAAGCCTCGTCGGTGAAGTCGTCGGACAGCAGCACCGTGGGACGCACGAAGTACCCTTCGCTGTCGTCATATTGGCCGCCGACGGCGATGGTGAGCCGGGCCGCGGCTTTGGCACGCTCGATGGCGTCGACGTTTTTCCGGTACGCCCGGGCATCGATGAGCGCACCGCCGAAGTTCGAGAAATCGCTGATATCGCCGTAGCTCAATTCGGCTGTGGCCGCGAGGAAGTCGTCGCCCATCTGCTGCCACAGCGAATTCGGGATGAAAGCACGCGATGCCGCCGAGCACTTCTGGCCCTGGTAGTCGAACGCACCGCGGATCAGCGCGGTGCGCAACACGTCCGCACGGGCCGAAGTGTGCGCCACGATGAAGTCTTTGCCTCCGGTCTCACCGACCAGTCGCGGGTAGCTGGTGTAGTGATCGATGTTGGCGCCGACTTCGCGCCACAGCCGGCGGAAGGTAGTTGTCGAACCGGTGAAGTGGATGCCGGCCAGCCGGGAATCCGCGAGCACCACTTCAGACACCGCGTAGCCGTCGCCGGTCAACAGGTTCACCACACCGGGCGGCAGCCCGGCCGCCTCCAGCAGTTGCATCGTCAGGTAGGCCGACAGGGTTTGGGTGATCGACGGTTTCCATATCACGGTGTTGCCCATCAATGCCGGGGCGGTGGGCAGGTTCGCCGCGATCGAGGTGAAGTTGAACGGCGTCACCGCGTAGACGAACCCGTCCAGCGGGCGATAGTCGGTCCGGTTCCACTCGCCGGGCCCGCTGCGCGGCTGCTGGGCCAGGATCTGCCGGGCGAAACCGACGTTGAATCTCCAGAAGTCGATCAGTTCGCAGGGCGCATCAATTTCGGCTTGGTAGGCGGTCTTCGACTGACCGAGCATGGTGGCGGCGGCGATCTTCTCCCGCCACGGCCCGGCCAGCAACTCGGCGGCGCGAAGGAATACCGCGGCCCGCTCGTCGAAGGGCATTGCCGCCCAGTCCGTTCGGGCTGCAGTCGCGGCTTCGACCGCGGCGGCGGCGTCGGCGTGCTCAGCGTTTGTCAGGGTGCCCAGCGAGGTGTTGTGCCGGTGGGGGGCCACCACATCGATGCGCTTTCCGTTGCCCATCCGGTGCCGGCCGCCGATCACATGCGGCAGGTCGATCGGGTGGTCAATCAGTGTGGTGAGCTGTGTACACAGCCGCGCCCGCTCGGGTGAGTCCGCCTCGTACTGGCGAATCGGTTCGTTGACCGGCGGCGGCACCTCGGTGATCGCATCCATGACCCAAGGATCCCCGCTGAAGGCGATTCGCGCAGCCGCAGCAGCTGGTCATAGATCGAGGGGACCGCGCAGCGGTGTGCCGGGCTAGCGGGCGCGGGCTACCGCCGGCGAGGTGGTGCGTTCGTAGATCTCGGCCAGGAACTGCTCGACGGCCACCGCGGCGTGCGCCGCGCGTGGCGAGCCGAAGATGTCGAAAGCGTGCTGAGCGAAGGGTATTTCGGCGTAGGCCACGGGTTGACGACTGACCTCACGCAGTCGTTCGGTGAACACGCGGGCCTGCTTAACCGGGATCAGTGAGTCGTTGCCGCCGTGCAGCACGAAGAACGGTGGCGCATCGGCTGACAGGTAGGTCATCGGTGACGCGGCGCGAAACGCCGCCTCAGTTTCGGTCCGCCGGACTTTGAAGACGTGCTTGGCCAGCATCGGGACCATCAACGGGTGCACCGATTCATCGGTGACGGTGAAATCGTAGACACCGTAAAAGGGAACCGCCGCCCGCACACTGGTGTCGGCGTCTTCGAAACCGGGCTGAAACTGCGGGTCGTTCGCGGTCAGTGCGGCGAGCGAAGAGAGGTGCCCGCCGGCGGAACCGCCGGTGATGGCGACCCATTCCGGGTCACCGCCGTACTCGGCGATGTGTTCTTTGGTCCACGCCAGCGCGCGTTTGACGTCCACGATGTGGTCGGGCCAGGTCGACCGTGGGCTGAGCCGGTAGTTGATCGCAACACAGACCCAGCCCAGCTCAGCCAGATGACTCATCAACGGGTAAGCCTGCTGGCGTTTGCCGCCTATCATCCAGGCGCCGCCGGGAACCTGCAGCAGCACCGGCGCGCGTCCACCGCGATCCAGGTCGGGGCGCCGCCAGATGTCGAGCTGGTTCCGCGAGCCGTACTCGCCGTAGCTGATGTCGGCGTCATGGGCATAGGCCCGGTAGATCCGCATCGTCCGCAACAGCCCGGGCGCTTTGGCCGTCCCGGCACCATCGGGCCGCTTCCAGATGTCGCCGGTTTCAGTCCGGCGGTCGCCGCCGAGTTCGGCGTCCAGTGCGGCAGACATCGGCGTGTTCGCCCGCCGCGCGATGCGGTCCAGGCCCAGCAGACCCAACCAGGACACCGCCGACACCAACCAGGTGAACCGCCGCAGCCGCGGCGACAGCCATCGGCTGAGCACGGCGGTGAATGCGACGTGGCCACCGAGGACGGGCAGCGACAGCTCGGAAGCGAACACGCCGTAAGCGAACGCATAACCGGACACGTATCCCCGCTTGGACAGCGGCCGGTAGCCGTTGGCGGTGAACACCAGGCTGCTCAGAGAGCTCAGCACAGCTGCCAATTTCGTCACGACTGTCCTTTCGTCTGACGGCCAGTTCTTGGCGTCGACCACTTAACCACCCAGCTGTCTACCCACTGCGGACGGGGTTTCCCCGTCCTTGACCGAGCAGTCGCCGGCGCTACTCCTCTTCGGAGGGCTGCTCGACGATGCGGTAGGTCGGGTCGCTCATCGATTTGGGTCCGCGGCCGCTTTCACGGGCTTTGCCGGTGACCCGGAGCACCTGCCCGGGCTGGATGTCTTCGCCGTGACTGGGCCCGAAGTCGACGCGCACGTTCCCGGTCTCGTCGCCGACGAGGATCGACCGAGTAGGTGCGGTGGTTATTCGTGTTGTCCTGGATTTCGCTGACCCGGCCCTCGATGGTTGCGCGGCGCCCGGGAACCAGGCCCTCCACCGAGATCACCGCGGCGGAACGCTCCGGGTGCTCATAGGAGTCGACGATGTGGTTGTCGCCCTGCCTGATCCGCATTTCCACTTTGGCCAGTTCCCGCGCGATCCGGTGTTCGACGCTGTCGGGGAACGCTTCGTTGATACGGGACTGCACGTCGTAGGGGACGATGGTGGCTGCGGCGTCCGGCATCCGGCTGACCGCCCGCGCGATTTTGTCGGCGGTGCGGTCGTGCAGCAGCCGTCCCAGAATCGGCCCGTAAGTGCGGCGCGGCAACAGCACCGTGACGTTGGTGTCGGGATGCTCGTCGTGCGCGCCGGCCACCAGCGTCTGCGCGGCGCGGGTGATCTGCCGGTCCGGGCAGTCCACGATCCGCAGCGGCGTCTCGAAGCCGAATCCGTCCCATCGCTTGCGCAGCATTTTGGCGTGCAGAGCGTCGACCATGAAGTGCACCGCGACCAGGTCATCGGCGCGTAGGCCCTTGCCGTAGCGCAGCGCTTCAACCACCGCGAGGTCGACCCCGTTGACGAAGACGAACGCCTGATGCCGGGCGTATCTGACCACTTCCGGCCGGTCGGTGCGGAACCGTTCGAGAATGGCGACCTCTGCCCGGTACTCACGGTTGAGCCGGATCAGTCCGAAGACCAGCACCGGGAACACCACCACGACCAGCCAGGCTCCCTCGGTGAACTTGGCCACCGCGAAGATTCCGACCACGATGGTCGACAGCACGGCCGCGGAGAAGTTGATCACCAGCTTGTGCCGCCAGCCGGGCTCGCGTTCGGTGAGGTGGTGCTTGCTCATCCCGTAGCCGGCCATCGAAAAGCCGGTGAACACCCCGATCGCGTAGAACGGGACGAGCGCGTTGACCGACCCGCCGCTGAACACCAGCAGCGCCACCGACAACCCCGCCAGCAGCAGAATGCCGTTGGAGAACACCAACCGGTAGCCGCGTTGCGTCAACTGGCGCGGCAGGAAACGGTCTTCGGCCACGAAGCTGGCGAGCGCGGGAAACCCGTTGAAGCTGGTGTTGGCCCCGGTGTACAGGATTGCGGCGGTCGACACCTGAACCATGACGTACATGGCGTTGCCGATGGCGCCGTTGCCGAACACGGTCCGCGCGACTTGGGACAGCACCGACGGGTATTCGTTCAGATACGGCGCGGCATGGGTGGCGTAGGTGAGGTAGCCGACGCCGGCCAGCAGGAAGCCCAGGATGCAGGCCATTGCGGTCAGCACCCGCCGGGCGTTGAGGCTCTGCGGTTTACGGAAGACGGTGACGGTGTTGGAGATTGCCTCGACTCCGGTCAGCGACGAACCGCCGTTGGCGAAGGCCCGCAGCAGCACCAGGATCGTCGCACCCATGACCAGTCCGTTGCCTTGGTGAACTGGTACTTGGCCGGCGAAGTGGCCGGCGTCGTACTGCGGCAGACCCCAGATGAGGTGGCGGACGACGCCGACGATGATGGTCAGCGTGATCATCGCCACGAACGCGTAGGTCGAGATCGCGAACGGCAGGCCCGCTTCGCGCAACCCGCGCAGGTTCAGGTAGCAGATGCCGATCACGACGGCCACCGTGATCTCCAGGCTGTAGTGTCCCAGCGCGGGCAGCGCCGACGCCACCGCCACGGTGCCTGCTGCCGACTGCACTGCGACCGTCACGACGTAGTCGATGAGCAGCGCCGCCGCCGCCACCTGCGCCACCCGCGGCCCGAAATTCTCCCGCGCCACGATGTATGAGCCGCCGGCCCGGGTGTAGGCCATCACGACCTGGCGGTACGACGCGGCCACCAGCGCCAGGATGAGCAGGATGACACCCATGGTCGGGAGCAGCAGGACGAATGCGGCCAGACCCGCGTGCGGCAACAGCTCGTTGAGGATCTGCTCGGGGCCGTAGGCGGTCGACGAGATCGCATCCGGCGAAAGAGCGCCCAGCGCAACCGGATTCGACAGTCTTTCGGAGCTCAGCTCTTCGTTGATCAGCGGCTTGCCGAGGAAGATCCGCTTGCACACTTCGGAGAAGGACAGCCGTACCTCTTGCCCGTTAGGCGCGTTCACGACCACATCCCTGTCCGATCTTCAGCTTTCGCCAGAAGTGTAGAGGGCAAGCTGTGCCCGGTCGACGGTGTTCGCGTGAGTCGACCGCAATGAGAACGGACGGTTTATTCGGCCTGAACGGGCACCGGGCGCGCCGCCACTTTGGCTTCCTGCCGCTCGGTGCGTCGCTCAGAACGCAGCGCAGCCGCCGCCAACGCTATCCGGGAGCCGACGTCGTAGGGCACGATGATCGCGGTCGCGCCCGTGACGCGGCTGACGGCACGGGCCATCTTGTCGGCGGTGCGGTCATGCAGCAGCCGGCCCAGCATCGCCGAATACGTCCGACGCGGGAACAGCACTGTCACCTTGATGCCGGGATCGTCGTTGATGACCTCGCAGACGAATTCCTGCGCGGCTCGACTGAGGTAGCGATCCGGACACGGAACCAGGCGCAGCGGCGTGTCGTGATCGAACTCGGCCCACAGTTCTTTCAGCTGCGCGGCGTGATCGGCGTCGACCGCGAAGTGCACCGCGGTCAGTTCGTCGGCGTGCAGTCCGTTCCCGTAGCGCAGCGCTTCGATCTCGGCCAAGTCGATGGTGTCGACGAACACGAAGACCTTCAGCCGCGCGTGCTTGCTGAACTCCGGAGGTTCGGTGCGCGACATCTCCAGCACGGACGCCTCCGCCCGGTACTGCCGATTGAGCCGGATCAGCGCGTAAACCAGGACCGGGAAGACCACGACGACCAGCCAGGCCCCCTCGGTGAATTTGGCGACCACGAAGATCCCGACCACGATCGACGACAGCAGACCTGCCGACACGTTGATCGCCGCCTTGAACCGCCAGCCGGGCCCGCGCCGGGTGAAGTGGTGCTTGGTCATGCCGTAACCGGCCATCGAGAACGCGGTGAACACACCGATCGCGAAGAACGGGATGAGCGCGTTGACCGAAGCGCGAGTGATCAGCAGCAGCATGACCGCCGCGGCGGTCAATGTCAGGATGCCGTTGGAGAACACCAGACGGTGACCGCGTTTGGTCAGCGGGCGCGGCAGGAAGCGGTCCTCTGCCACGAAACTGGTCAGCGCCGGGAAACCGTTGTAGCTGGTGTTGCAACCGGTGAACAGAATGGCCGCACTCGAGGCCTGCACCAGGAAGTACAAGACGTTGCCGGTCGGGCCCTGACCGAACACCGCTCGGGCGATCTCGGAAAGCATCGACGGATACTCGTCGAGGTACGGCGTGGCGTGGGTGACGTGCGCCAGCCAGGAAACGCCGACCAGCAGGAACCCGAGAATGCAGGCCATCGCGGTCAGGACGCGACGTGCGTTGCGGCCGCGCGGCGCGCGGAAGACGTCGGTGGTGTTGGAGATCGCTTCCACACCGGTCAGCGACGAGCCACCGTTGGCGAACGCGCGCAGCAGCACCAGGACGGTCGCACCCATGACCAGCCCACCACCGTGGTGGACCGGCACCGCGCCGGCGATGTGTGCCGGGTCGTACTTCGGCAGACCCCAGAGAAACTCGCGGACGAAGCCGGTGATGATGGTCAGCATGATCATGGCGACGAACGAGTAGGTCGCGACGGCGAACGCCCGGCCGGACTGCCGAAGTCCGCGCAGGTTGAGGAAACAGATCAACAGCACCATGCCGATGGTGATTTCCAGATGGTAGGGCCGCAGCGCGGGGATGGCCGACACCACCGCCACCGTCCCGGCTGCGGGCTGCACCGCGACCGTCACCACGTAGTCGATCAACAGTGCCGCGGCAGCGATCTGCGCCCACCGCGGCCCGAAGTTGTCCCGCGCGACCATGTAGGAGCCACCGGCTCGGCCGTAAGTCGTGACGACTTGGCGGTACGACGCGGTCACCAGCACCAGGATCAGCAGGATCACACCGGTTATCGGCAGCAACAGCGCGAACGCGGCCATCCCGGCAGCCGGCAGCAGTTCGACCATGATCTGCTCGGGACCGTAAGCCGTCGAGGAGATCGCGTCGGGGGCAAGCGCGCCCAGGGCAACGGGATTGGATAGTTTTTCCGATTCCAGGTGCTCAGTGGTCAGCGGCTTCCCCAAGAAGACGCGGCGCCACACGTCGAAGACGGACGGCTTCATCTGTTGCCGGTCGGCCGATGTTGTCACTACATATCTCCTGGGTTGTTCGACGACGTGATGTCTGGCCTGCGACATCGAGCTGGCCTCATTGCCGGCTCGGCCCGTCCTTCCACGCTGCGCGGAAGTCGAGCAGCTGAGCAGCCTCAGCCTGCCCCGGCCGTGTGCGTCGCCTGTGCTATCCGGGATCGAATGTCGTAGGGCACGATCTGCGCGGTCGCGCCGGGGACGCGGCTGATGGCCCGGGCCATCCGGTCCGCGGTGCGATCGTGCAACAACCGGCCCACCAGTGGCGAGTATGTCCGGCGCGGCAGCAGCACGGTCACCTTGGTGTCCGGGTCTTCCTGGATGGCTTCGATCACCAGCTCTTGGGCGGTGCGTGTCAGCTGACGATCCGGGCAGTCCACCAGCCGCAGCTCGGTTTGGTTTTCGAAGCGGTCCCAGAGCTCCCGGAGTCGGGCGGCGTGGCTGGCGTCCAGCACGAAGTGCACGGCGGTCAGTTCGTCGGCGTGCAGTCCATACCCGTAGCGCAGCGCCTGCAGCTCCGCGAGGTCGACGGAGTCGATGAAGACGAGAACCCGGTGCCGCAGGTAGCCGGCCAGCTCCGGCCGGTGAGTGCGGGACATCTCCAGGACGGAGGCCTCGGCGCGGTACTGCTTGTTGAGCCGCATCAAGGCCAGCACCAGTATCGGGAAGACGACGACGACCAGCCAGGCCCCTTCGGTGAACTTGGCCACCGCGAAGATTCCCACCACCACCGTGGACAGCACTCCGGCGGTGAAGTTGATCGCCAATTTGTAGTGCCAGCCCGGCTCGCGGTGCTTGAGGTGGTGTTTGCTCATGCCGAAGCCGGCCATCGAGAAGCCGGTGAACACGCCGATCGCGTAGAACGGCACCAAGGCGTTGACGGATCCGCCGGTCAGGATGAGCAGGGCGACGGACAGCGCGGTCAGCGTGATGATTCCGTTGGAGAACACCAGACGGTGACCGCGTTTCATCAGCGGACGCGGCAGGAACCGGTCCTCGGCGACGAAGCTGGCCAGCGCCGGGAAACCGTTGAAGCTGGTGTTGCCGCCGGTGTAGAGAATCAGCGCGGTCGCCGCCTGCACGAGAAAGTAGAACGCCTTGCCGATGATCCCGTGACCGAAGACCGCCTGCGCGATCTCGGACAGCATGGAGGGATAGCCGTCGATGTAAGGGAAGGCGTGCGTGGCGTGCGCGAGCCAGGCGACCCCGGCCAGCAGAAAGCCGAGTATGCAGGCCATGACCGTGAGGACCTTGCGCGCGTTCAGACTTTCCGGCTTGCGGAAGCTATTGACAGTGTTGGAAATCGCTTCGACGCCGGTCAGCGACGAACCACCGTTGGCGAATGCGCGCAACACGATGAGAATGGTCGCGCCCATGATCAGTCCACCGCCATGGTGCACCGGCACAGCGCCCTCGGTGTGCTGCGGGTCATATACCGGTAAATTGAAAAAGAATTCGCGGATGAGGCCGACGATGATGGTCAACGAAACCATGCCGACGAAGAAATAAGTCGGCAAAGCGAAACGAACTCCGGCTTCCCGCAGACCACGCAGGTTCGCAAAGCACATCAGCAATACCACGCCAACGGTGATTTCCAGGCTGTAGGGGCCCAGCACCGGGAAAGCCGACGCCACCGCCACCGTTCCGGCCGCGCACTGCACCGCAACGGTGACCACGTAGTCGATCAGCAGCGATGCCGCCGCCACCTGCGCGATTCGCGGGCCGAAGTTCTCCCGCGCAACCACGTAAGAGCCGCCGGACCGTGTGTAAGCCATGACCACCTGGCGGTACGACGCGGCCACCAGAACCAGAATCAACAAGATCACGCCGGTGATCGGGAGCAAAAGGGCGAATGCAGCCAGTCCGGCAGCCGGCAACAATTCGATCATTATTTGTTCAGGACCGTAAGCCGTCGAAGAAATGGCATCAGGCGAAAGAACGCCGAGCGCGACGGGATTTGACAATCGCTCGTGCTGTAGCTGATCGGTGATCATCGGCCTTCCGAGGAAGGCCCTCTTACACCTGTCGGAAAACGACGGCTTCACCGTCTGCGGAGATATCCGCTGCTCGTCAGCCACTTGTGTCACAAGTTATTCCTTATGCAATCTTGACGATCTTCACGAATACATGACCGACCCCGCCAAAGCCTACGATCGTTGTGCTGATCGCGCGCGCCGGAACGCAGCCAAAGGCCGCCCCCCGAAGGCTTCTTTACGAGATCTTGACGCTACCTCACAGCCTGCGCTCCCTAGTGCCGATCAGGTTACGGGTGTGAGCGGGCGACGGTGCCTCCTGCCAAGTTACTCCCCCATCAGCGCTCCCTCGACGAGCTCGTCGAACCGATCGATCGCCTCGTCCACCTCGTCGTCGATTCCCCGAAGCGGCCCTCGATCCGCCAGATAACGCCTCGCATACAACCGTGCGACCAAGCCTGTGCGCTCGGTGCCGCGGGTCGCCCGTGCCCAGGAGCTCTGCTCGGTGAGCAATGCCCCGGCGTAGACGTCGCCCATGAACTGGGCGAGCGGGAACAGCCGAGCCTCGGCCACCTCTCCGTGCAGCTTGGTCCAGGCGGTGACGGCGGCCTCCAGGTCGTCGATGCGGCGGCTGACCAGCCCGGTGGTTTCGTCGTCGTCGGACACCGACACCGCGTCGCGCAGGCGGCCCAGCAGCGGCTCGTGGGCCTGCAGCCGCTCGATACCGCGGCGCACGTCCAGGCACAGAATGTTGTCCGGACCCTCCCAGATCGTGTTGACCTGAGCGTCCCGCAAAAGCCTTGCGACGGGCCAGTTCTCGATGTAGCCGTTGCCGCCGTGAATCTCGATCGCGTCCGAGGCCATGGTGATGCCGAGCCGGCACACCTTCAACTTGGTCACCGGCACGGCGATGCGCTGACGCACTGTGCGGGGCTGCTGGTGATTGGCGAAGCCGGTGCTGTCGAAGACCAGCGCCTGGGCGGCCTCCACGTCGACGATCATCTCGGCGAGCTTGCGGCGCATCAACGGCTTGTCGATGAGCGGCTCGTCGAAAGCCCGTCGCTGCCGGGCGAAGCACAGTGACTCCACCAGCGCCCGGCGCGCGTTGCCGAGGGCGAACAACGCGATGCCGAGCCGGGCCGCGTTGGTCAGTTCCATCATCCGGCCCAGGCCCTTGCCGTCGTGCGCGCCGGGCGCAGCCGACGAGCTGCTCGGCTCACCGGAAAGCAGAAACGCTTCGGCGTCGACGAACTCCACCTCCCCGGAGGCCACCGACCGGGTGCCGAGCTTGTCTTTGAGCCGCCGGATCCGGATGCCGTTGCGCGAACCGTCGCGGCGGGACCGCAACACCAGAAAGGTCGCGACGCCGCGCGTCGAGTCCGGTGCGCCCTCGGGCTTGGCCAGCACGACGAACACCTCGCCGTCGCAGTTCGAGGCGAACCACTTGAAGCCGTTGAGAAGCCACGTGCTGCAGCCTTCTCCGTCGTTGCCGTCCCGGCGAGCCGTCGTCTCCAGCGCGCCGAGGTCGGAGCCGCCGGTGCGCTCCGTCAACAGCTGGGCGGTTTCGCCTTCCCACTCCCCGGAGGCGAATTTCGCCAGCACGTGCTCCCGCACGTCGGCCGGTGCGAACGCCGCGACCAGCGACTTGACCATGTTGCCGCCGGTGCCCAGCGCGCAGCCCATCCCGATGTCGGCCTGGTTGAGCAGATAGTTGGACGCGAACAGCGGCAGCGACGGGTTGACGCCGGCGCCTTTGAGCTCCCGACGCAGGTCGCGCTGCGCGGTCAGCACGGCACGCTTGGACTCGGTGAACGACGGCGGCTGAATCACCCGGCTGACGTCGTGACCCCAGCGGTCGTAGCGCTCCAGCCGGGGCGGGTTGCGATCGGTCTCCTCGGCCCAGCGGGCCACGTCGCCGCCCATCAGCTCGCCGATCCGGCTCAGGTGCGGCTCGGCGGCGGCGAGTTCGGCCGGCTGCAGGTAGTAGGCCATGGTCGACTGCAGGCTCGGATCGCTTCGATACCAGTTCAGGCCGACGGCCCCGCGGTAGTTGTCGGTTCGGTAGCGCTCCGACTTCTCGTGCGTTGCGAACGGAAGCTGGTCAACCGCCTCGACGTCATAGCCCGTGTCTGCGGTGTCAGCCGCCAGGCCGTCTGCGGGGTCGTGCCGGACCATGCGGTGACCGTACCCCGTGCCAGCTGTGAGAAAGCTTAGACCGCCAGCCGTTGCGCTGCGGCCGCGATGCGCTCGTCGGTGGCGGTGAGCGCCACCCGGATGTGCCGGGCGCCGCGCGGGCCGTAGAAGTCGCCGGGCGCGGTCAGGATGCCGCGCTGTGCCAGCCATGCGACGGTGTCGTGGCACGGCTCGCCGCGGGTCGCCCACAGGTACAGACCGGCTTCGGAGTGCTCGACGTGGAAGCCCGCCGTTCGAAAGGCCGCCAGCAGCACCTCGCGGCGTCGGGCGTAGCGGTGGCGCTGCTCGCCCTCGTGGGCGTCGTCGTCGAGCGCGGCCACCATCGCTGACTGCACCGGCGTCGGCACCATCATGCCGGCGTGCTTGCGCACCGCCAGCAATTCGGCAACCAGCCCGGGATCGCCGGCCACGAAACCGGCCCGGTATCCGGCCAGCGAGGAGCTTTTCGACAGCGAGTGCAAGGCCAGCAGCCCGCTGTGATCGCCGTCGCATACCGCGGGGTGCAGCACCGAATAGGGCTCGGCGTCCCAGCCCAGGCTGAGGTAGCACTCGTCGGACGCGATCAGCGCCCCGCGCTCACGCGCCCAGCCGACGACTTTGCGCAGGTGATCCACGCCGAGCACCTGCCCGGTCGGGTTGCTCGGGGAATTGAGGTACACCAGCGCCGGCGACTGCGGGCCCAGTTGAGTGAGCGAGTCGGCGGCCAGCACCTGTGCGCCGGCCAGCCGGGCGCCGACGTCGTAGGTCGGGTAGGCCAGTTCGGGTATCACGACCACGTCTGCCGAGCCCAAACCGAGCAGCGTCGGCAGCCACGCGATCAGCTCCTTGGTGCCGATCACCGGCAGCACGGCCCCATCGGTGAGGCCGGTGACGCCGTGTCGGCGGTGCAGCGCGGCAACGATCGACTGGCGCAGCGCCGGGGTGCCGGCGGTGGCCGGATAACCGGCAGCGGCGCTGGCATCGGCGAGCGCCTCGCGGATCAGCGGCGCGACCGGGTCAACCGGTGTCCCGACGGACAGGTCGACGATGCCGCCGGGATGCGCTGCGGCGGCGGCTTTGGCCGCGGCCAAGGTGTCCCACGGAAAGACCGGTAGTCCGGCCGACACCGCCGGCCGGCGGGTCTGCAGCGGGCTCAGTCGCCCTCGCCTTGCGGCGGCAGATCTTTGACGGACTGCGGGTCGTTTTCGGTCAGTCCCACTTTCGCCGCACCGCCCGGGGAGCCGAGGTCGGCGAAAAAGTCAGCGTTGATCTGCGTGTACTGACCCCACTGGTCCGGCACGTCGTCTTCGTAATAGATGGCTTCGACCGGGCAGACCGGTTCGCAGGCGCCGCAGTCCACGCACTCGTCGGGGTGGATGTAGAGCATCCGGGCGCCCTCGTAGATGCAGTCGACGGGGCACTCCTCGATGCAGGCCTTGTCTTTGATGTCGACGCAGGGTTCGGCGATCGTGTACGTCACAGACGTCTCCTCACGGTCTCCTCCAGGAGCTGTTCAATGCTCGGTGCTGTTCAATGCTCAAGGCTTCGCCTGTCGGCGAGGCGGTTACGCTGATTACTGATACTAGACGTTGCAGATAAATTCAACTTCTTCGGGGGCGCCGCCCGGCGCCTGGTCCGTCGCCCTCGCCGAGCGTGACGCTGGCTTCACATTCGTCGTCGAGCGTGACGCTGGCCGCACGTTCGCGGGGGCATCGGCGCGCTGCCCGGTGCGGGCACTCACGCGGCCAGGGGCGTGTAGGTGGTGGTGCGTTGACGCGCGGGGCGACCGATGCCTTCGGCGATCGCGATCAATTCGGAGACCGTCTTGGCTGACCCGTGTTCTGAACCCGCCATCCGCGAGATGGTTTCCTCCATCAAGGTGCCGCCCAGGTCGTTGGCGCCGCCGTTGAGCATGACCTGGGACCGCTCGACGCCGAGCTTGACCCAGCTGGTCTGGATGTGGGAGATCCGGCCGTGCAGCATGATCCGCGCCAGCGCGTGCACCGCGCGGTTGTCGCGGTGGGTGGGCCCGGGGCGTGCTGCGCCGGCCAGATACAGCGGTGAGTTGTGGTGCACGAAGGGCAGCGGCACGAACTCGGTGAATCCGCCGGTGCGGTCCTGTATCTCGCGCAACACGTTGAGGTGGCCCACCCAGTGCCGGGGGGTGTCGACGTGCCCGTACATCATGGTCGACGACGAGCGCAGCCCCACCTCGTGCGCCGCGGTGACGACCTCGATCCACATAGCGGCCGGCAGCTTGCCTTTGGTGAGCACCCAGCGCACCTCGTCGTCGAGAATCTCCGCCGCCGTCCCAGGGATGGTGTCCAGGCCGGCTTCGCGCAGGCTGGTCAGCCAGTCGTGGACACTGAGACCGCTTTTGGTGACGCCGTTGCTGATCTCCATCGGGGAGAACGCGTGCACATGCATCGACGGCACCCGCGCCTTGACCGCACGCACCAGGTCGGCGTAGCCGGTGACGGGTAGCTCGGGGTCGATGCCGCCTTGCATGCACACCTCGGTAGCGCCGTCGACGTGCGCCTCCCACGCCCGGTCGGCCACCTCGGCGGTGGACAACGAGTAGGCGTCGGCGTCGCCCTTGCGCTGGGCGAAGGCGCAGAAGCGGCAGCCGGTGTAGCAGATGTTGGTGAAGTTGATGTTGCGGTTGACCACAAACGTGACATCGTCGCCGACGGTGTCGCGGCGCAGCGAATCTGCCAGCGCCGCAACCGCTTCCAGCGCCGAACCGTCGGCGGTGGCCAACGCCAGGTACTCGGCGTCACTGCAGCGGGCCGGATCGCGTTCGGCTGACCGCAACGCGGCCAGCACATCGGTGTCGATGCGCTCCGGCGGCCGGGCCGCCAGTTCGTGCACCTGCGCGCGGATCGAGTCCCAGTCGCCGAAGGCGCTGTCGAGATCGGTACGGGTCAGGGTGTTGCGGCCCTCGACGTCGATGCCGGCGTTCAAGTCGGTCCGGCCCGCCGAAGCGACGTCGTCGGGCTCCTGCCACGGCAGGCCGACCGGGTGGACGTCACGAGCCAAGCCGGTGCGCGGGTCGGCCAGCGCCGCCACATGCGCGCGCACCCGCGGATCGATCCACGCGGCGCCGGCCTGAACGTATTTCGGATGGGCGGTCAGCCGCTGCACCAGGTCGTAACCGGCGTCCGCGGTGATCGCGGCCAGCTCCTGAAGAGCGGGCCAGGGTCGTTCGGGGTTGACGTGGTCGGGTGTCAGCGGCGACACGCCGCCCCAGTCGTCGAGACCGGCGGCGATCAGCGTCAGGCACTCTTCACCGGACACCAGGTTCGGTGGGGCCTGTACTCGCATCGCGGGACCCAGCACCAGCCGCGCGACGGCCACCGTCGCGACGAAGTCGTCGATGCCGGCGTCGGGTACCGAGGACATCGCGGTGTGTTCCTTGGCGCGAAAGTTCTGCACGATCACTTCTTGGATGTGACCGAATTCCTTGTGCGACTTGCGAATCGCGTGCAGCGTCTGCGCACGCTCGGGCAGCGTCTCACCGATACCGACCAGCAGCCCGGTGGTGAACGGGATGGAAAGCCGGCCGGCGTCGGTCAGCACGCGCAACCGCAACGCCGGATCTTTGTCGGGACTGCCGTAGTGGACAAGGCCTTTGGTCTCGTACAACCGCCGCGACGTCGTCTCGAGCATCATGCCCATCGACGGCGCAACGGGTTTGAGCCGTGACATCTCCGACCAGCTCATGACTCCCGGGTTCAGGTGGGGCAGCAGGCCGGTTTCCTCCAGCACCCGTATCGACATCGCCCGTACGTAGGACAGGGTGGAGTCGTATCCGCGTTCGTCCAGCCACTGACGTGCTTCCGGCCAGCGGCCTTCCGGGCGGTCACCGAGCGTGAAAAGCGCTTCCTTGCAACCGAGTTCAGCACCGCGCCGTGCAATGTCGACGATGTCGTCGGGCTCGAGGTACAGACCGGCCCCTCGGGCACGCAGCTTGCCGGGCACGGTGACGAAGGTGCAGTAGTGGCAGGTGTCGCGGCAGAGATGGGTGATCGGGATGAAGACTTTGCGCGAATAGGTGATCGGAAGCCGGCCTTGCGGACTGTGGCCAAAGGCCGATTCCAGCCCGGCGTCGCGGACCCGCGCCGCGCTTCGGCACAGCTCGGCCAGGTCATCTCCGCGAGCAGCCAGCGCCACAGCCGCCTCGTCGACGTTGAGCACCACCCCGTCGCGGGCCCGCCGCAGCACCCGCCGCAGGGCACTCGGACCGGGTTTTTCGGGGGTTGCCGGAACGGCAGGGTCTGGCAGGCCGGTACGGCGCGGGTTCAGAGCCACTCCCGGTTAACGTCGGGTCGCTGAGAATTCATCCGCACCTCTCACTATGGCTGTCGGCGTCTATCGGCTTCTCTTGGCGTCTATTGGCGGCGTCCGACAGTTGCGCCTGACATTTCCGTCAGATTAGCCTTCGGCCCCGCTGGGGCGAATACCAACCGTGGTTACCCCGGAGGCGCGGATTTCACCGATGCCGCCAGCTTGCGCGGCCGGAAGAGCACCCACAGCGGCGGCGTGATCCCGAGTCCCAACAGCAGCAGCGCGCTGTAGGCCAGCACGCCCCGACCGCCGAGTATCACGTCGCCACCCGGACCACCCCTGCTCGTCAACAGCACGGTGAGCATCCAGGTCCACAGCGGAAGGGCGGCCGTTCGCAGCGAGGTGGTCCAGCGCATGGCCGCCCACACCAGCGCCGCGTTGACCAAGCCACTGATCAGCGCGCTGATCGGGAAAGGGACCGAGCCGAGGTAGCTCGGCAGCAACAGGGCGGCGGTGATCGCGGACAGGGCGCCGTCGACGGCCAACAGTGTGAGAACGACGACGCGAATGGCGGGATCCGTTGCCGGGGTGTGCTCGCTGGCGGCGACGATCGGCTTGATGGCGGTCAGGACGGGGTGCTTTCGAGCGGCACGAGCAGGACGGACCGGTCTCGCCGATCCCGCAGGTCGGGATGCAGAGCGGGTCGCATGCCGGCTCCTTCCGTGGCAGCTTGATCCGCAGCCTACGCGATGACGGGGCAGTGCTGTGAAGACTCGCAAACCGGGTCTAATTGTGGACGAAACCGTTTCTTATACATTTGCGGACGGCCACTGATGAACGCCACCAACGGCTATCATCGCAGCGTGGGAGAGCAGTCGAAGCCGGTCCGGAGCCGACGCCGCGGTGAAGCGCTCGAACACGCGCTCTATGACGCGGCCCTCGAGGAACTTGAGGACGTGGGATATGGCGGGTTGACCATGGAGGGCATTGCGGCACGCGCCCGCACCGGTAAGGCGGCGCTGTACCGGCGTTGGTCGACCAAGCAGGCACTGGTTCGAGCGGCCCTGCAGTACGCGTTGCCGCCGATGCCTGAGCCACGTGCCGACCGGTCGGCGCGGGAGAATCTGCTGGCCGCGTTCAGCGCGCACTGCGACGTCGTTGCCGGAAAGACGGCGTTTCCGAGCCTGGCCATCATGGGTCAGCTCATTCACGATTCGGAGCTGCGGACCATCTTCGCCGACGCCGTCGTTGCCCCCCGTCTGCGCATCATCGAATCCATCCTGCAGAACGGTGAACGCAACGGCGAGATCGACGCCGGCATACTCACCCCGCTCACCGCCCGCGTCGGGCCGGCCTTGATCAATCAGCACCTGATGCTGACCGGGGGCGCGCCGAACAAGCGTCAGCTGATCCGCATCGTCGACACGGTGATTCCGCATCCGGTTCCGGTAAGCGCCATCTGACGCCCGGCCGAGCTCCGGTCAGAAAATGCTCATCAACCCAGTGCTCAACTCGCTGGCTAGCGTGCTGAAGTCGGCGGAGATGGCGCTCAGGTCCGGCGCGAGATTGGCTGAAGGCGCTGACATCGAACAGGTTGCTGATCGCCGAGGTGAACTCGGTGGGGTTGAAGACCCCGGGAGCTAGAGCGCTGGTGATGTCCGCGGAGTTGAGGCCGGCCAGGTCGGCCAGCAGTGCCGCGTTCTGATCGACGAAGCCTTCGGCCCCGCCGATGTCACCGCCGTCGAAGACCGGGATGTCAGCCGGTGAGGTGACGCCTCCGGTGAGCAGGCTGCCGGTGAGATCTGCGGGCGAGATGGTCGGGTCCGTCGCGCCGATCAGGCTGTTCAATGAGTTCTCGGCGGTCGAGATGGGCAGGTTGTCGATGTTGATCACCCGGTCGACCACGCCGTTGAGGGCGGAGTTCGAGCCGAAAGCCGCCACCTCGGCATTCACCTCTTCGGTCAACAGGTTGGCGTTGAACGCCAGCTCGTCCATGATGAGAGCCTGATTGAAAGCTTCGAAAGCGTCGCCTAAAGCCATGACGTCGGCCGGGATGAAGTCGCCCAAGGCGAGCTGGGAGGCGGCGATGTCGTTGCCGGTCGCGCCCTCTATGCCGCCGACGTTGCCGTCGAGGAAGGGTGCAGAATCGGGGCCGCGGCCGATGGCGTCACCGGTGATCGCCGCGTCGCTCAGGTAGGGCGAGGTGCCGGTAGTCGCACCGACCTCGAGCAGGCTCGCGTTGATGGCTATCGGGTCGAAGTTGTCTGCTCCCAGGAGGCTGTTCAACAAATTCTCGTCGGTGCCGAACAACAAGACGTTTTCGCCGTCAAGCAGCCGGTTGACGACGGCTTGGTCGGCTAAATCTCCGAACGCCGAGTTGATGGCGGGCGCGGCGGTCTCTTCGCGGGCGACTTGGGCGGCGTTGAATGCCAGTTCCTGGGTGACAAGCGAGGCGTTCGAGCTCAGCTCGTCGGCCTGCAGCTGCAGCAATGGGTCGGCGAAAACGATGTCGTCCGAAGATGCCAGCCGGACCGCGCGCATCTGCGGGTCCGGGGAGAACGTGGCCGGAGCGACGGCGACTACGCCGCCCGCGGCGAGGACAGCGGCTGCGGTGACGTATGAGCGAGCGGCTTTTCGCATGACACACCCCTTGCTGGCTGCAAAACTCGGACCTTAATCGTCAGACCATAACTGAGAAACAACTGAGACGCAGCAGAAAATCGCAGTTTTTAAGGAGCGGTTTTCAGCCACTGTCCGGCGTCGCCGACGATGCCGACCGGCACCGTGCCCGACAAGCCGACGTTCTGGACGCTGGGACCGGCCGCGACGATGGTGGTGTCCTGCAGGATCGGCAGCACGGTGGACATGTTCCACAGCCGCGGCTCGACGGCGGTGATGACGTCGTTGAGGTTCTTGGTGCCGTTGAGGGCGGCGTCGATGTTGGATTGCAGGCTGGTGTCGCAGATCCCGGTCAGATTCGACGGCGCCTGCACCAGCGCGCCGGGCTCCGGAGCCCGGCTCGGGGCGGTCGACGTCGGCGTCGTGGGGCGTTCGCCGGCCCCGTCAACCGACGCGGGTGCCGGCTTGGGCTTGGTCGTCGTCGCTGCGCCGGAGGTCGACACCGCGGTGGCCTCCAACGCCGGGCAGCCGTACCGCGAGGCCAGCAGCGTCGCCAGGTTGCCGCCGGCCTGGTGCCAGCCGACGATGGCGTCGACCTGGTTGTTGACCAACGCGTCGCGGTAGAGCAGCACCGGGTCCAGCGCCAGGACGGTTGCGGCGATGCCGACGTCGCGCAGCTGGTCGGCAGCGGTGTTCGCCACCGCCGCCGACGTCGGGTCGTTCGCCGCCACCCCGATCACCAGCGACAACTGCTTGCCGTCCTTGGTGATTCTGCCGCGGGTGGTCTCCGGCGGGCCGGTGTTCACCGGCGGGGTCGAAGAGTCCGGGACCGGTGCGGGCGACGACGCGGTGGAGTCGTTCTCGAGTTGAAAACCGGAGGCCTGCAGCAGCGCCAGCGCCGCCGGTTTGGTCATCGCCGGCGGCGCGGCCGGCACGTACCCGGGGTCGCTGGGTGCGCGGATCTGGGCCTGATCCAGCGTCACGGTGTTGTCGCTACCTGCGCCGACGGCGGCGAGCAGGTCGACGTCGAGCAGTCCCAGGATCGCCTTGCGCACCTGGGAGTCCGACAGCTTGGCCTCGTTGGCGCGCAGCGTGAGCTGCATGACGCGCGGGGTCATGATCCGTGCGGTGCGCACGTCGGGAATGGCCGACAACTGGGCGAACGCCGCCGAGCCGCCGTGCACCTGGGCCACCTGGGTGTCGCCGTTGCGGATGGAGTCGGCCAGCGCCGCCGGCGCGCCGGCCCGGCGGAACAGGATGAGGTCGGGTTTGGCGGGCGGACCCCAGTACCGGTCGTTGCGGGCCAGCAGTATCTCGTCGCGCTGCGGGTCGATGGTCTCCACCCGGAACTGACCACCGGTCACCGGCAGCGTCCGCACCAACCCGGCCGCGAAACCGCCCGGCACATCTTTGACGATGTGGGCCGGCAGGATGTCGCTGAACAGCTCCCGCCAAGCCGGATACGGCTGGGCGAACGTCACCACCGCCTGCTTGCCGCCGTCGATGGACTGGACGCCGGTGATCTGGTCGTAGCCGGCCGGGTCGACGACGCCGGGCTGGCTGACCATCTGCCGCCACAGGTACCAGAAGTCGTCGGCGGCAATCGGGGCGTTGTCCGTCCACTGCGCCTCAGGCCGGATCTTGTAGGTGACTGTGAACGGGCTTTCGCTGGTCACGTCGGCCGACACCAGCAACGTCGGATCCATCTCCCATCGCGAGCCGGTCGGTTCGTTGGGATCAGCGATCGGCCGAAAGGCGCTGGGCAGCACCAGCGCGCTGATCGCGGCGTTGAGCGCCGAAAGGTCGGACAGCAGATGCGGATTGAAGCCGGCGCCGACCGAGTCGATGCCCATGATGATCTGCGTGATCTGTTGCGGCGGCGGCATCGTCGCGCGCGAGGTCTCGGTGCTCTGCGGAGCCGGCGGCGGGCTGACCGTGCAGCCTGCGGCCACCAACACCGGCGCCGAACACAGCGCCGCAATCGCCAAGCGCGCGCGGCGACCCCGTATCGGCACGCCCATCAGGGTATCGGCCGAGGTTGTCGACCCGATGCAAGCCACGAGCGCGACGCCACCGCGGGGTTGCGGCGGCCGATTGTCGAAGGCGGCGTTGGGCTCGGCGAGCGATCCCACCGACTAGCCCCGCGCCTTCGCCCGCGAGCGGCTGCGGGCCCGCGTGGTAGCGACCAATTCGACTTTGCGGACGCGAATGATTTCCGGTGTGACTTCGACACATTCGTCGGGTGCGCAGAACTCCATGGCCTGCTCGAGATCCAGTTCGATCGGCTTGGCCAGCGTCTCCATGACGTCGGCTGTCGACGACCGCATGTTGGTCAGCTTCTTTTCCCGAGTGACGTTGATGTCGAGGTCTTCCGGGCGCGGATTGATGCCGACCACCATGCCCTCGTAGGTTTCTTGGCCGGGTTCGACGAAGAACTGCCCGCGATCGGCCAACTGCAGCAACGCGAACGGCGTGATGGTGCCCGACCGATCCGATACCAGCGACCCGGTGTGCCGGGCGCGGATCTCCCCCGCCCACGGTTGGTATCCGTTGAACACGGCGTTACCGATGCCGGTGCCGCGGGTTTCGGTGAGAAAGTCGGTGCGCCAGCCGATCAGCCCGCGGCTGGGCACGACGAAATCCATTCGCACCCAACCGGTGGTGTGATTGGCCATCTCCGTCATCCGCCCTTTGCGGGCGGCCATCAGCTGGGTGATCGCCCCGACATATTGTTCCGGGCAGTCGATGGTCAGCGACTCGAACGGCTCGTGCAGCCGCCCGTCGACGGTCTTGGTGACCACTTGCGGTTTGCCGACGGTCAGCTCGAATCCTTCCCGGCGCATCTGCTCGACCAGCACCGCCAGTGCCAGCTCCCCGCGGCCCTGCACCTCCCAGGCGTCCGGGCGGCCGATGTCGAGCACGCGGATCGAGACGTTGCCGACCAGTTCGGTGTCCAGGCGGGTCTTGACCATCCGCGCGGTCAGCTTGTGGCCGGGCACCTTGCCCGCCAACGGCGAGGTGTTGGTGCCGATCGTCACCGAGATCGCCGGCTCGTCGACGGTAATCCGCTGCAGCGCAACGGGATTGGCTTGGTCGGCGAGCGTGTCGCCGATCATGATGTCGGGGATGCCGGCCACCGCGACGATGTCACCGGCGACGGCCTCCTCGGTGGGTGAGCGTTCGACACCCTCGGTGGCCAGCAGTTCGGTGATTTTCACGGTCGCCACGACCGGTTCACCGTCGACCTCGCGCAGCCACGCCACCTGCTGGGCTTTGCGTAACCGGCCGTTGTAGATGCGGATCAACGCCAGCCGGCCCAGAAAGGCCGACGCGTCGAGGTTGGTCACCAGCGCCTGCAGCGAGGCGTCCGGGTCGCCGACGGGTGCTGGGATGTGTTGCAGCAGCACGTCGAACAGCGGGTCCAGGTTGTCGCCGTCGGGAATCTGGCCGTCCTGCGGTGCCGTGGTGCTGGCGACGCCGGCGCGACCGGATGCGTACAGCGTCGGCAGTCCTAGCGCGTTTTCGGCCGCCTTGGCCGCTTCGTCGTCGAGGTCGGCGGCGACGTCGAGCAGCAGATCGTGGCTGGCGTCGACCACCTCGGCGATGCGCGCGTCGGGGCGGTCGGTTTTGTTGACCACCAGGATCACCGGCAGGTGGGCGGCCAGCGCTTTGCGCAGCACGAATCGCGTCTGCGGCAGCGGCCCCTCGGATGCGTCGACCAGCAGCAGCACCCCGTCGACCATCGACAGGCCGCGTTCCACCTCGCCGCTGAAGTCGGCGTGGCCGGGGGTGTCGATGACGTTGATCACCGTGACGCTGCCGTCGGGGTGGTGTCGGTGCACCGCGGTGTTCTTGGCCAGGATCGTGATGCCTTTTTCACGTTCCAGGTCACCGGAGTCCATCACGCGGTCGGTCAGGCCGCCGCGCTCGCTCAGCGCTCCGGATTGCCGCAACATGGCGTCGACGAGTGTCGTCTTGCCGTGATCGACGTGCGCGACGATGGCGATGTTGCGGAAATCCACGCTTGTAATTGTCTCAGCGGACGCGGTGGATCGCGAAATTGAGCGCTCAGGGGCTCGGGGTGCGGATCGGGTGCGGATCGAGTCTGCGTCCACAGCGTCGGTGCCTGGCGTGTCGGCGCGCTCAGCGCAGACTCGATGCGCTCCGCGCAGACTCGACGGCCAACGGGCGCATCAGAGTAGGCGATGTAGCGCCGGCAGCCAGTCCCGATCGGCGGGCACCCAGTCGAGGTCCTCCAGTTGTGCCGCCGTCACCCAGCGCAACGCCTGGTGGTCGTGCGGGTGGGGTTCGCCGCGCAGCAGCCGCACTTGATAGGCCCGCAGCGTGGTCGTCTCGTTCAGCTCGATGTCGCCGCCCAGGCGTTCGCCGACTGCGACGTCGATGCCGAGTTCTTCGGCCAGTTCTCGCGCCAGCGCCTCGCACTCGGATTCACCTGGCGCTGCCTTGCCCCCGGGCAGTTCCCAGCGGCCGGCCAATTCTGGTGGATGCTTGCGTTGCGCGACCAACACCGCGTTACCGCAGACGACGGCGCCGGCGACCACGATCTGGTTCGGCATCGCCAGAGACGGTATACCGTCGCTTTATGGCTGTGTTATCCGATGAGCAGGTGGACGCAGCGCTCGCTGAGCTCAGCAGCTGGGAACGGGCTGACGGTGCGCTGCGCCGTGCGATCACCTTTCCGTCGTTCTTCGCCGGTATCAACGCCGTGCGCCGGGTCGGCGAGCTCGCCGAAGCTCAAAATCACCATCCCGACATCGATATCCGCTGGCGGACGGTGACCTTTGCGTTGGTGACGCATTCCGAAGGTGGCATCACCGATAAGGACGTAGCGATGGCACACGACATCGACAGGATCCTCGACGCCTAGCCTTCTTTTTTCCGGGCGCCACCATGAGGTCGCTTACGCCAGGCCGGTTACCTGTGAGCCGCCGGCCGCGGGACACCGCAGTTGACACGTGGGGTGTTTGCCACACGTCTTCCACGATCGTCTGGGTGCCGGCGGTCCCGCCGCCTAGGACGGTTCACGCTGAGTCGCATCGGGCCTACTTCCGTGAGGATTTCGTAACCTTCGGCGAAATGTTCCTGAGAGACGGTCTTCAGATTGCCATTACTTTGCTGCCTCCCTGAACGGCCCTGACCGACCCGCACGTGGCACTACGGAAACAATGGACAGCGCGAAAGGTCAAGCGAGACATACGACTGCGTTGGTTCTTACCCGGTGTGGAGCAGCCCCGCTTGAAGCGGCTCGAGATCTTAGCCTATGTTGGCCGCCTCCGCTGCAGATCAGCAAAATAGTCGGTTACTAAGTTGTTTCATCAGTTTCACTTCACTTTTCTCTTGGCGTTATCTAAGCTCAGCTTGCTCTCAAGAAGAGGCGAGCGGGCCGTGTCCCAGCTGGACGATGGCTCCACAGAATCCGCAGCGAATCGGGCCTGGCGACGGCCCATCTGAACCAAACTTAACGAGAGGGCGGGAAAACCAATGAGCAAGAAATTACGTCGACGCGTGACCATGGCCGCCGGTGCCACCATCGCCGGCGCAGCCATCCCGATTGCCGCAGCGTTCAACGCTTCGGCCGAAACCGACTACTTCGACTTTTCGTACGACGGGAAGACGATCTTCGACAACTTCCCGAGTGCGACTTCCACGTTCGGGATGAGCGACGCCGGCACTGCCGCATTATCGGGCACCAACAATGACTTCGCAGAGGTCTTCGGCCCCGCTACCGACAACGTCACTGGACTGGCCAACGACAGCGCCACCACCGACTCGGGTGACGTGGCGATCTACGACGGCTTCGGCACGACTCACGCCCACCGTCGACGCCTTCTTCGGTCACGAAGGGGCCACGATAATAAACGGCACCAACAGCGCTGCTGAAGTCTTACGGGGGCGGCAATGCCACCATCAATCTGGCAAGTTACGGTGGCCAGGACCCGGTCAGCAACAGCGGGGCCATGCCACGAACGGCGGCTTTGCGGATGTCGCAAACGATCTGACACGGCCAGGCGTCACCGTCTCGGGTGACGACGCGTTCGCGAACGGCACCGCCACCTGACCGGCGCACCGCCGGCGACTCGTCCAACGTTGCCACTGTCTCGACAGCGGTGGCAGCACGGCCGTCGCCAACGACACAGGCTTCAACCTGGCGACCTCAGAATCAGGGCGCAGCCGTCGATTTTGCGAACAACAGCTTCGCCTACGCCACCAACCCGGGCAGTGGTTGCCGCATCGAGGGCGGTGTAGTCAACGGTGTCCCTCTGTTAGCGACGTCCCGATCACCGGCGACTCGAACTTGGTTGGTGACGGCTTGGTGAAGCTTATCGACATGTCTAACACGTTCCAGATCGACGGCATCCCTGACACCACCTTTTCGCCGACTTGTTCGGCGCGGACGGCACGGCAGGGTTCGACCACCGCCTTTACCGATCTCATGGGACTGTTCTGACTGTAGCCGTAGCTGCTGGACGACTGATCTCTACGGTCTGGGTGGTGCCGCCGGCGCGGCACCACCCAGATCCGCAGGTGTCCGTGCCCCTCCCTGAGGGTGTTCTACGAACCGACCGCCGGCCACAGTGCGTCGACGAGTGTCGTCTTGCCGTGGTCGACGTGCGCGACGATGGCGATGTCGCGGAAATCCACGCTTGTAATTGTCTCAGCGGACGCGGTGGATCGAGAAGCTAAGCTCTGTCGCCGCTTTCGGTGCGAATCAACTCTGCGTCCACAGCGTCGGCGCCCGGCGCGTCGGCGCGCTCAGCGCAGACTCGATGCGCTCAGCGCAGACTCGACGGCCAACGGGCGCGTCAGAGTAGGCGACTCAGCGCCGGCAGCCAGTCCCGATCGGCGGGCACCCAGTCGACGTCAACCCGTTGCGCCTCGCACTCGGATTCACCCGGCGCTGCCTTGCCCCCGGGCAGTTCCCAGCGGCCGGCCAGTTCCGGTGGATGCTTGCGTTGCGCGACCAACACCGCGTTACCGGAGACGACGGCGCCCGCGACCACGATCCGGTTCGGCATCGCCAGAGACGATATACCGTCGCTTTATGGCTGTGTTATCCGACGAGCAGGTCGACGCAGCGCTCGCCGAACACGGCAACTGGCATCACGCCGACGGTGCGCTGCGCCGTGCGATCACCTTCCCGTCGTTCTTCGCCGGTATCAACGCCGTGCGCCGGGTCGGCGAGCACGCCGAAGCTCAAAATCACCACCCCGACATCGACATCCGCTGGCGCACGGTGACCTTTGTGTTGGTCACGCACTCCGAAGGTGGCATCACCGATAAGGACCTGACGATGGCACCCGACATCGACGGGATCCTGGACACTTAGGAACTTTGGGTGGCGGCTGTTCGGGCCACCGCTGGAATTGTGTGGTCTAAGAAGGGCAAGTCCCCACTCGGATTTTGCCCGACCGTCAAATCCTCAGTTTCAGCTCAGTTACTATTTACAGGGTATGTCTCTTGGGTTAGCCTCAGGTTGCTCACGGGTTTGTGGGCCACCGAACAACCGACAAGGAGTTTAGATGGGCACTCGCCGCACCACTGTCAGTCTGGGTGCCGCAGCCGGGGGGTTGCTGGCAGCCGCTTTCCTGCAGACGGCCACCGCCTTCGCCACTGCACCACCCGAACCCACCTTCCCCGATCCAGGGACGGCCGACGTCTTCGGCTTCGCCACCGATCCGAGTCTCCCGGTGGCGGTTTGGAGAACGTCCTCACGGTCTCCGGGTTGCCGCCACTCGACCAGCAAGTCGAGGGGACCCAGACGTTCGACGTCTTAGCCACCCCGACCGGCGACACTGCCGCGACCACCGTTGGGACCGTCAACACCGACGTGAGCACCTTCACATCCCCCATCGGCTTCGACAACACGGAATATCTGGTGACGAGCACCACCCCCCTGATCACCACGGTTGGTGGAGTGAGTGGGCCTCTCGACCCGACCGCGTTACCGACGGACGGATCGGTATTCGACACCGCCAGCTTCGGTGGCTTCACGAACGTCTATGAGAGCGCAATAGGGACGGCAGCCACAGCGGGAGCTACCCCGACCGACACGGTTGCGGACTACCTGTTCACGCCCTTCTCTTCCACCCCGATTGACCTCAGCAGCTTCGTCAATTTCGACGCGTCCGCGGGTCTGGCCGGTGACACGTTCACCCCGGCGGTCACCGACACTTTCGCCACGACGGCCATCACCGACTTGGCCGAGTCGCTGGAGAAGACTCTGACCGAGAACGGGCTTGGCACGCTTGCAGCAGACGTCGGAGCCGATTTCACCAACCTGCTCGCCCTCTTGTAGCAGTACGTTAAGGGCTAGCGGTTCGCCACAGTTGAATTGGTTGCCTCGTAAAACTTCGGCGACCATAAGACGGGGGACGAGTAACCCCACTCGGCGTCACTGCCGGTGGGGTTATTTCGCTGTCAGCCGCGGCCGGCACCACTTGGGCGCGCCCGCGATCGACGTCAGCTCCGGCGCGTTCCCACGCGTAAATTCGGCCGCCACCGACGCCTTGGGTTTCAGCAACCAGGAAATCTTGGTTACCGACGACATTGCGGACAGGCTTGATCAGGTCAGTGCCGCTGATCCGACGCCCGGGTCTTTCTTCGACACGTTCAGCGGCTACGGCTTCGAGAACGTCTACTCCGACATCGTCGGGACCGAACGGCGCGACGAACACGATCACCGACACCCTCATCACACCGTTCGGCGACTTCAGCATCCCCGCCATTTTCGCATCGACAGCGGCACTGCCCGCGGCCGAATTCTTCTTCCCGGCGGGCAACACTGTGGCCGACCTTGCGAGTGCGGTGAATCCTGCCGACCTCGGTCCGCTTCTCGACGTGTTCTCCGCGTTCTGAGGCTCAGCTCTGCGATGAGGTGCGTGGCGTTTCCAGCGCCGCGCGTCTGCCGTTGACCGCGATCCAGCCGAGCGTGGCCAGCGTCGCCACGATGTAAACCATTCCGCCCCAGGCTAAGTACCAGGCCCGGCCGTGCTGCCAGATGCTCGGTTGGGCGAAGCTCAGCAGCCACGGCACGCCGATCAGGATCAGCACCAGCCAGCCCCAGCCCAGGATCTGCGCGCCGCGACGGGCTGACAACGGTCCGTGGATGAGCCAGATCATCAACGGCAGCAACCAAACCCAGTGGTGCGTCCAGGAAATCGGCGCAACGAGCAAGCCGAACAGCTCGACGATCAGCAGCAGTCCCGAGCCGATCCGGCTCACCGCCCGCGGCTGTGCTGTTCAGCGCGCGCCACGCCAGGACGGCCAACACAGCGGTGACCGCCAGCGCCACCATGACCACCGGGCTGTATCCAGGGTCGTGCCCGAAGATCCGGCAGATGCCGCCCCGCCACGACTGGTTGAACGTCGTGCAGATCGGGCCGACCCGATCGGTGTTACGCACCGATTTGGTGAAGTAATAACGGGTTTCGTCACCGACGATCACCGCTGAAACGGCCACCGTCGCGGCGAAGACCACCGCCGAGAACACCGCGGCGGCCCACCGTCGCACCCCGACGAAGTAGAAGCCGGTGATTGCCGGCGTCAATTTCACGCCCGCCGCCAAACCCACCAGCAGGCCCGACAGCCACCAGCGTGTGCTGTAAGCCGCCCACAGCACTGCCAGCGTCAGCAAGACATTGATCTGCCCGTAGTCGAAGGTGCTGCGCAGCGGCTCGGTCCAGATCCCGATCCCCGTCCACGCCATCGCAATCCGCTGGCCGCCGCCGGCCGGTACGCCGAGCAGGCGCTGGCTGAACCGAACCACTCCGTACAGGGCGGCCATCGTTCCGACCGTCCAGCAGAACGCCACCAGCGCGAACGGCAGCAGATGCAGCGGGTAGAAGACCACCGCAGCGAACGGCGGATAGGTGAACGGCAGCGGGAAATCCGGCGTCTGGTCGGCGTAGACGTAGCTGTACAGCGTGCCGGGATGGTCGATGGCCGCGCCGCCGCCGATGTAGACGTGCAGGTCGACGAAGTTGGCGCCGTTGGGCGCCAGATACGTCCACGCCAGGCGCGCGGCGACGCTGAGCACCAACAGCAACGGCCCGACGGCATGCAGCGAAATCGCCCGCCGACGCTCCGTTGGTGCCGCCCGGGCGGCCGATGTGGTGTCTATCCGGCCGACTCTAGCGAGCCTGCGGGGCGCTCACGTCGTCGAGACTGCGCCCAGCGTCAGCGCTGGGCGCAGCAGAAGTGTGTCACCGCAGGCTCGATGCCGTGGCTGCAGTCTCGATGCACGCCGATGACTAACCACCCGGTCACCGCGACTGCGGCGCCGATCCACCAGCGCTTTCCTCGTGCGACGCCCGGGCGGGTCACCGCTGTCACTCAGGTCAGTAACGATCGCATAAATGCCACACGTGTCACTTGAGTTCACTTCAGCAACACGCGAACTATCAGCCCAAGACCACTCGTCAAGGACCAGGGAGAACCATGTCATTCATTTGGATCGTCTTACGCGCCACCGCCGTCGTCGGCGGGCTGATGGCCGCACTCGTGACGGGCGGCATCGCCCACGCTGACACCACCCCGTCGCTGCCCGGGGTCGCCGACCTGGGCGCCGCGGTGGCCAACGCGCCGCAGCTGCTGCAGACCGTCGGCTCGGCTCTCGGCGTACTACCGAAGCCGGTGCAAGCTGCTCCCCCGCCGCTGGCCGGCGCGTCGATCACCGTGCCGCAGGGTGCTGTCCCCGGCATGCCGGCGGCCCCCGCCCCGTCGGCGCCCACCGCCGGTATCCCCGGGCTGCCGTTGACAGCACCGCAAGTGCCGGTCACCGCGCCGCAGATTCCGGCGACAGTGCCGGGTGCAGCGGCGAACGCGCCGTCGGCACACGTCGACGTTCCGCAGATGCCGTTCCTGCCGATGCCGCTGCCGCAGCAGATTTCGCTGCCCAGCGACCTCGGTGCGATCGCTCCGGCCCCGCCGCCCCGCCCGCGCCGCCCGCCGCTCCGGTCAACGGCTTCTTATCAGCACTGCCCTGATCTAAGCCAACCAACGCACGTTAAGGACGGGAGAAATGGTGAACCGCACCGGAAAACTGACCAAAGGCATCGTCGCCGCCGCCATCGCATCGGCAGCCGCGTTCGCGCTCAACCCGAGCGCGGCGGCCGACCCGGCGGCGCCGCAGCCTGGCCCCGGGCCACAGCTGCCGGGCCTCCCGGCCCTGACGGAGCTCAGTCCGATCATCCAGCAAGCCGCCGCCGACCCACAGTCGGCGTCACAGCTGCTGATGGCGGCGGCGTCGGCGTTCATGGGCAACCCGTCGACTCCGACCGAGTCGAAGAACGTCGCCTCCTCGGTGAACCAGTTCGTGCAGGAGCCGCAAGCTCACGTCCCACCGGTAGGCGTGGTGCCGGGTACCGAGGCGCACCTGCCCACGGGTATCGACCCGGCCCACGCCGCCGGCCCCGACGCTGCTCCGCCGGCGTCCGCCCCTGCGCCGACGCCGGCTGCGGCGCCGGTGTCGGTGTCCGGCCCGCCGGCTGCGGCACCCGCTCCGGCACCGCCGGGCGCCGCACCGGCCGCGGCTCCTGCACCGCCGCGCTCCGGCGCGCACGCACCGGCCGCGGCTCCCGCTCCCGCGGGCGGCGCTCCGGCACCGGCCGCGGCTCCCGCACCGCCGGTTCCACCGGCAGCGGCTCCCGCTCCCGCGGGTGACGCATCAGCGCCACCGGCCGCCGCCCCCGCGGCACCGGCGGGCGGAGCGCCGGCGCCTGCTGCGGCCACACCCGGTTTCGCTCCGGACTCCCCGCCCACGCAGGACTTCATGTACCCGTCGATCGGCCAGGCCTGCCTGTCCGACGGCGGCAACTCGATTGCACCGGCGTTGTCGGTGGCCGGTCCGGCGAAGATCCCCACGCCCGGACCCGCGGCCGGGCAGACCGCTTACGTGTTCACCGCGGTCGGCACCGCGGGACCGGCCGACGTGCAGAAGCTGCCGCTGAATGTCACCTGGGTCAACCTGACCACCGGCAAGTCGGGCAGCGCCACGCTCAAACCGCGGCCCGACATCAACCCCGACGGGCCGACGACACTGACCGCCATCGCCGACACCGGCTCGGGCAGCATCATGTCGACGATTTTCGGCCAGGTCACCACCAAGGAAAAGCAGTGCCAGTTCATGCCCACCATCGGTTCGACGGTGGTGCCCTGAACCGCTGATCACCTCCCCGCCGTCGCGTCACACATCGTGGTGTGCGCGCCGGCGGGTAGGCCGTTTATCAGGCCAATCAGTAGGCCATGAAAAGAATGGAGTCGCGGTCGTATTCGAGGCCGGGATGAACGTCGGCGAGATGCGCCTGGGTCAACTCGACCAGCTCGTCCTCATCCTTGCCCGCGATGGCCTCGCCGCACGGACACGTGATGTGCGTCTTCATGTCGCCGCCTTCCGCTCCCTGTGAATCACTTTGTTGCCGACCGGCTGGCTTTCAGCTGCTTTTTGTACGACCGCACTTCGTCCAGCGAACGGGCGTCGACGATGTCGGCCACCGACAGGTGGGTGCCGGCCTTACCGAACTCACCGGCAGCAGCCCGCCAGCCCGTGGCGGTCACACCGTACTGCTTGCCCAGCAGCGCCAAGAAGATCTTCGCCTTCTGATCGCCGAAGCCGGGCAACCCCTTGAGCCGACGCAACAACTCGGCCCCGTCCGGTTCCCCGGCCGTCCACACCGCCGCCGCGTCGCCGTCGTAGCGGTCGACGATGATCTGCGCGAGCGTCTGGATCCGTTTGGCCATCGAACCCGGAAACCGGTGAATCGCCGGGCGTTCCGAACACAACGCGGCGAATTTGTCCGGGTTGCACTCGGCGATCTCCTGGGCATCCAGGCCGCCCATCCGGTCGGCGATCTTCTTCGGGCCGGCGAACGCCGTTTCGATCGTCACCTGCTGGTAAGTACCAACAGGATTACTACGTAGCGCCGCCATCCGATCAGCGATCGTCTTTGGCCCACGGAACGCTAGTTCAAGTGGAATCTGCTGGTCTAAAACCATGCCGACCAGCAACGCGAACGGATTCTCGGACAGCAGCATGTCGGCCTCGGACTCCTGCGCCAAGCAGAGCTTCACAGTTCCCACTCGGAGATGCTGGTCCAACTGGTCATTCGATGTCAAGCGCCACCCTCGGTCGGTCAGCGCAGGTGCGATTACTTAGCGCCACCAGTCCGGTTGCGCGCCTCAATATCCCTTTTGGGCGGCCTTTTATCTAGGAGCATTACCTCTGCTGTTTGCTTGAACTCAAGTTCTGCGTTGCGCCTCTTACGCCTGCCGGATCACCTTTTTGCTTAGCCCTTTCGGTTTTCCGCTCCGTCACGTCCCTGACCCGGCAAGAATTGATAGCGAAAAGTTCTTTTTCGCTAACCTGTCTCGGGGCGGATAGCGGAGCTTACGTGTCAACTCCTCAATCTGCTGCTGCGCCGCTTCAATGAATGGTCTCACTCGGCAAGTCGTCTTCGAGGACGTCGACTTTTCTTCAGCACTGCCTCTACGTCGATCTGTACTTTTAGAAGTAAGTCACGCAATTTCGTTCGGTGATCGCGCTGCTCATTGCGGTCTGGATCGCGCAGCCTGTGAAACCCAAAGACGACGCTGGTAGTTCTCGCGACGCCGCCCACGAATGACAGCGCCATGCGTGGGTTCTTCAGTGCCGGGACGACGAACCCGGTGAGCAGGCAGAGCAGGAACAGGACCACTCAAGCCTGAAAGCACCGTCTGCATGGCAAGAGCCTTAAAGAGGTAGGGCGAAGGCCCCGAGTAATGACTCCAAACCGGAAATGATATCCGGGTTGACGGTGGTCGCAAATAGATCGGCGGGATTCACTGACGTGGCAAAGCTATCGAATAGCGGGGACAGGTCAATCGATCCGAAGGGGGTCACCAGCGTGTCCGTGATCGTGTCGGTCGGGGCGGCCACCGTTCCGCCCACGACATCAGAGTATTCGTTGGTGAGGCCAAGGAAAGTGGCGATGTCGTAGACCGATCCGTCTGGCGGCAACGTGCCAAGCACAGGGTCCGTAGGAGTGCCGCCGATTTCGTTCGGAACGCCGCTGGTGACCAGGTACTCCGTGTTGGTAAAGCCCGAGGTCGTGAAGGCGCTCACGTCAGTGCGGAGGAATCCTTCCTCGACCGGGGTCGTGGCGCCAGTCGGGGTGTTGTACAAAAGGAAATCTTGGTACCCCTCGACTTGCTGGTCCAGCGGCGGAAGCCCAGAGACCGCGACGACGGTTTCCGCACCGCTGGGAGCAAACCCGAAGACGTCGGTTACCGGGGCGGCAACGGCGTCGACAGTGTCGGCGAAGGCGACGGCCGTTGAGAGGAAAGCGGCGGCCAGCATGCCACCACCAGCAGCGCCGAGGGCGTAACTGATCCGGCGAGTGTTCATCGTTGTGGACTCCTTATCGACTGTGATGCGCGTAAGGCGGATATAAGCGAATGATTAAGGAATCCTGTGCGTAACGAAATGGTTTGTCAATAAGGGATTTCCCTACATTTTGGGGCTCTCAGGTGCTGAGCGGATCTGGTACGCCATCTGTCATCAGTTCAGCTTCGGCACGTGAGGATTGCACGCGCTGCTCTGCGCCTCCATGGCCGCACCGGCACCGCCTGACCAACCCGCACAGCCGCAGAATTGAGCAGAATTACTCACCTGCCCGCCAGTTAGCTTTGCCGCATGACTCAACTACTCGGCTTCCCGAGCCCCGCGGACGTGGCCGCACAGACACCCGTCGACCGCGACCGCGTCATCGACGTCATCCGCATCGGGTCGCTGCTCGGCGTGGTTGTCGGTCACACCGTCATGGCGACGAGCATGATCCGCGATCACGTGCTGATCTGGGACAATCTGCTGAATTCCTCCACGGCGTTGCAGGCGTTGACCTGGGTGTTTCAAATCATGCCGCTGTTCTTCTTCGCCGGCGCCGCGGCCTGCGTGCTGTCCTGGCGGCCGGGCGCGAGCTGGGGCGGCTGGCTGATGAAACGCTGCACCAGGCTTTATCGGCCGGTGTTCTATTACCTGGCGTTCTGGGCGGTCGTGTTGGTCGCGCTGCGCGCGGTGCTGCCCAGGCATGTCTTCGATCCGGTGGCCGGCGTCAGCATTCAGCTGCTGTGGTTCCTCGGCGCCTATATTTTGGTGCTGGCTGCCACGCCGCTGCTCTACCGGATCACCAGCACCGGCCGGCTCGCCGTCGGAGTGGCCGGCGTCTATGCGGGTGTGGCGCTCGTCGACCTCATCCGGTTGCACACTTCGACCGGCAGCCCGCTCGGCTACCTCAACATGGCGGCCTGGGCGATTCCGGGCATGTTCGGCGTGGCCTACCGCCGCAACCTGCTGAGCCCGCGCGCCGCGCTGCGGATCGGGCTGGCCATGCTGGGGGTCAACGTGCTGCTGTGCTGGGCCGGACCTTACGAGGTCAGCCTGGTGGGTATCGGTGACCAGCACCTGGCGAACATGTCGCCGCCCTCGCTGCTGATGGCCGGTCACGCAATCATGATGTGCGGGTTCGCAATTTGGGCCGCACCCGCGATAGCCCGGTGGGCGCAGCGGCCGCGGGTGTGGTGGCTGACCGTGATCGGCAATACGGGCGCGATGACGCTTTACCTGTGGCACATCCCGGCGCTGCTGGGCATGCATTTGGTGTTCGACTCGCTGGGTTGGTTCCGTTTCCCCGGCCAGCCACACCTGTTGCGTGCTGAGCATCATTCAGGTGATATTGATGGCCGGCCTGGTCAGCGCGTTGTTCGCGACGCTGCGGCCACTGGAGAATTCACCGCTGCCCGGCTGGGACGGCCCGACGACACTGACGCCGGGCGCCCGCAGTGTGGCGGTCGGCGTGCTGCTGTGCTTGGCGTCGGCGGCAACGCTGGCCTCGGTGAAGTGGGGCTTGAAGGACGACGGCCTGTACTGCGTGACGGTGATGCTGGCCGGACTGCTCGGGGCGCGGATTCTGGCCACGACCGCTGACAGCTTAGCCGCTCTTGCGGCGAAATTCCCGGCGGTTCTCGACAGGTCCGTGCGCCCGCGGCTGTTTCGCGCCACCGTCCTTGTGGCCGGCTGCGTTCGACGACTTGGCGTTCTTGCGGTCGAGCGCTTCCCGGAACTTCCGCTTGGCGTCGTCCTCGGAGGGTTCGGCAGGCGATGCAGGCATGGCCGCAGGTTAACGTATGCCCGGCGGCATGCCGTAGAGGTGCGCGATCGGCAGCGTCAGCACCACCCGCCGGTCGGTGACCATCGCCTCGCGATAGTCGTCCCAGTCGGGATGCTCACCGGCGATGTTGCGGTACAGCTCGACCAACGCCTCGACGGTGTCGTCGTCGGGTTTCGCTGCGGGCGGCGTCAGCTCGGCGGTGCCTTCGGCGACGGCATACGACCAGCCGTCGTCGGAGCTGACCAACACCGAGGCGCGTGGGTCCCGGCGCAGGTTACGGGTCTTGGCCCGCGGCTCGGTGATCGACACCTGGATAGCGGTGCTGCGGGCGTCGAAGTGGTAGGAGACGTTGGACAGCTGTGGACGGCCGTCCCGCTTGATCGTGGCCAGCACGCCGAGGGAGTTCCCGCTGATCACCGCCAGCAGCTTGTCGTCGAAAACCTGACGTCCCATGAACGGCAGCCTACGCGGGGCGCGGCACTACACTGCTTTCCACCCTCCCGCGGCACGACTATCATCACGCCATGATGAGTCGGTTTCGTTGTGCAGCGCAGCATCTTTCGAGGGATCCACGGCATGACGCGTTATGCGATGTTCTTGCGCGGCGTCAACGTCGGCGGCGTCAACCTCAAGATGGCCGAGGTGGCCGCCGCTCTGACCGAAGCCGGATTCACCTGCCGTGCGCACCGTGCTGGCCAGCGGCAACGTGACGCTCGAGTCGCAGTCCCACGCCGATGCTGTGCGCGCGAAGGCCGAGGCCGCGCTGCGGGACCGATTCGGCTACCAGGCGTGGGTGCTCGTCTACGACGTCGACGCCGTTCAGTCGATTGTCGACGGCTATCCCTTCGAACCGGAGGTCGAGGGCTACCAGTCATACGTGACGTTCGTCGCCGATCCCGCCGCGCTCGACGAGCTGATCGCGCTGACAAACCAGGCGGGCGCCGACGAGAAGATCGCTGCCGGAGCGGGTGTCGTCTACTGGCAGGTGCCGAAGAACAGCACCCTGGACAGCACGATCGGCAAGACGATGGGCCGCAAACGCTACAAATCCTCGACAACGACCCGAAACCTGCGCACCCTGCTCAAAGTGCTGCGCTGAGGCTTTTCAACGGGTTTCGGTCAGAGCTCCGGCGTGGTGTCGAGGTAGCGCACCGCCTCGGCCCTGCCGAGACCCAACGAACGAGCTGTGGCGAGGAAAGCTCTGCGCCGCTGCGGCCATCGCCGCGTCGGCCGGATCGACTCGGGCGACGAAAGTGCCGAGACGCCTCCGTGTTTCGACGACGCCGGCCGTTTCGAGCTCCCGGTACGTGCGGGCCACCGTGTTCACCGCCAAGCCGAGTTGACCCGCCAGTTCGCGTACCGTCGGCAACCGGGTGCCCGGCGGCAGCGTGCCCGCGCGGATGCCGTCGATGAGCTGGCGTCTGAGTTGGTCGAACAGTGGCTTGTCGGACCGCGGGTCGACCTGCAGCCACTGGCCTGGCTTCACGTGCTCAGTATGGCCCAGCACCGCTATGTTGGATGGATGCGAATCGCGGTGCTCAGCGGCGCGGGAATCTCCGCGGAGAGCGGCGTGCCGACGTTTCGCGACGACAAAAACGGACTGTGGGCAAAGTTCGATCCCTACGAGCTGTCCAGCGTCGAAGGCTGGCAGCAGAATCCCGCAACGGGTGTGGGCCTGGTATCTGTGGCGTCACCATCTGATGGGCCGGGTGCAACCCAACGACGGGCACCGTGCGGTCGCGGCCTGGCAAGACCATGCCGAGGTCACCGTCGTCACGCAGAACGTCGACGATCTGCACGAGCGGGCCGGTAGCGCGCCGGTGCACCACCTGCATGGCAGCCTGTTCGATTTCCGCTGCGCCGCCTGTGGTTTGCCGTACACCGGCAAGTTGCCCGCCATGACGGAGCCGGCGCCCGAGATGGAGCCGCCGACGTGCGACTGCGGCGGGCTGATCCGGCCAGACATCGTCTGGTTCGGCGAACAGTTACCCGAAGGGCCGTGGCAGCGCGCAGTCGAGGCCGCCGCCACCGCCGATGTAGCTGGTCGTGGTGGGCACGTCGGGCATTGTCTATCCCGCGGCGGGTCTGCCTGATCTGGCGCTGGCGCGCGGCACCGTCGTCATCGAGGTCAACCCCGAGCCGACTCCGCTGTCGGACTCCGCCACCGTCACTGTGCGCGAGACGGCGACTCAGGCGCTGCCGACGCTGCTGCAACGGCTGCCTGCGCTGCTCGGTTAACCGACTCTGCGCTCAGCGCGCCGACACTGCGCACAGATCGCGATTGGTCCACAACGACGCGCGCTCACCGCAGAATCGGTGGCGACGGCGTCGGCTCTGCGGGACAAGTTGTCGTCGTGAGCATCAGCGGTGAACCATTCGTCGGCAGCGAGGCCGTCGCCGAAGGACTGTTGCGGCCGCACCACTTGCGGTCGCGGTTTCAGTCCGTCTTTCCGAACGTCTACGTTCGGCGCGACCAGCAGTTGACGACGAGGCAGCGTGCCGCCGCCGCGTGGTTGTGGTCACACCGGCAAGGAGTGATCGCCGGATTGACCGCAGCTGCGTTACACGGCAGCAAGTGGGTCGATGCCAGCATGCCGGTTGAACTGGTGTGGTCGAACGCCCGGCCACCACGCGGGTTACGTACTCACAATTTCGGTTTGGTGACCACCGAAGTCAGCCTGGCCGAGGGTTTGCCGGCGACCACGCCGGCGCGCACGGCGTTCGACCTTGGTCGGCTCAAACCAGTCGGCCTCGCGGTCGCCCAGCTCGACGCGCTCACCGCAGCCACCGGTCTGAAGGTTTGCGAGGTCACCGACTTGGCGGAGCGCCACCCCGGAGCCCGCGGCCTTCGCCGACTGGAGACGGTCCTGGACTACGTCGACTCCGGCGCGCAGTCGCCGAAGGAGACGTGGTTGCGGCTGTTGCTGATTCGCGCGGGGTTCCCGCGCCCGACCACTCAAATTCCGGTCGTCAGCGCTGACGGCAGTCGACAGTATTACCTCGACATGGGCTGGGAGGAGGTGATGGTGGCCGTCGAGTACGACGGCGAACAACACCGCACCGACCGCTGGCAGTACGCCAGGGACATCAAACGCTCAGAGCAGTTGGAACGGCTCGGATGGCTGGTCATCCGGGTCATCGCCACCGATCGCGCCGACGAGGTCGTGCGCCGGGTGCGCGATGCGCTCGCGGGTCGACGATCGAGCCTGCGCTGAGCGCAACGAAACTGCGCTCACATCGCGAAAAGCACCGCCGTCACGCGCTGAGCGCAGTCTCGATGCGAAAGGAAAGGCCACGCGTAAGTCAGGCGCGACGCAGCCAGTTCACCAGTTGCTGCGGGGTGGCATCCCTGCCGACCATGCCGAGCACCACATGTCCACAGAACACCGCACGCAGCGCCTGGTCGGCGAACACCTCCACGTCACCGAACGGCAAGTGCGGCTTGGCGATCAGTAACGCCGCCACACCGTGGGCGGCACTCCACAGCTGCAGCGCCGACCGCGGTCGGATCACCCGGCGCGAAGATGCCTTCGTCGATCAGCGCCTGCACGGTGGCGCACATGGGCTTGAACGCTGAGCTGTCCAGGCTGGCGTCGACGTCGCTATCCGATCGCCACTCCCCCATGGTGGCGAGCCGGTACAGCTCGGGAGTTTCGGCGGCGAACCGGACGTAAGCCAGCGCCTGCGCCCGCAACACGTCCACGGTCGACGGCTGCCCCGCGGCGGCCTGTTGCATCTCTGCATCGAGTTTGGCGAAGTAGCGGGCGCAGACCGCGTCGAGCAGTGCGTCCTTGTCCTCGAAGTGCAGGTAGATCGACGGCGGTGTGACTCCGACATATTGGGCGACCGAACGGATGGACACCGCCTTGGCATGCCCGGTCTTGAGCAGCAGCGCAGTGGCCGCGTCGAGTATCTCCTCGCGAAGCCGATCACCGGACCCGCGGGGCGCGCGCCGGCGTCGAAGATTTGCCGCCGCCACCTCAGCCGTCCGTCACCACTACCGGGGCCCGCTGATCCTCGGCGGGCCGCTCCGTCGCAGCAGGCCCGGACACCAGCTCCTCACCCGATTCGCTGATACCGATCCGATCGTGAAGCCAGACAAGGGGTTTGGGAGCCCACCAGTTCCAGCGGCCCAACACGTGCATGAATGCGGGAACCAGGACCATTCGCACCAAGGTGGCGTCCGCTAACACGGCAAGTGTCAGACCGACACCGAACATCCGCATGAACGACACCTGCGCGGCGATCAGGGCGGCGAACGAAATCGACATGACCAAAGCAGCGGCGGTGATCACCCGGCCGGTGCGGGCCAACCCGAGCGCCACCGCCCGGTCGTTGGCCGCATGCGCCGCGGCGCTGTCGGTGATCGGCCCGCCGACCTGAGCTTTCAGCCAGTACTCGCGGATTCGCGAGACCAGGAACACCTCGTAGTCCATCGACAACCCAAAAGCGATGCAGAACAACAACACCGGCATGTTCGCCACCAACGTACCGCTGGGCGTGGTGCCCAACGCGCCGAAATGGCCGTCCTGAAAAATCCACACCTGTGCACCGAAGGCAGCGGTCAGCGACAGCACGTTGAGCACCAGCGCCTTCAGCGGCAGCAGCACGCTGCCGCTCAGCAGGAACAGCAGCGCGAACGTGATGACGGCGATCAGCCCGAACACCAGCGGCAACTCACCCATGATCGCATCGATGCTGTCGCGGTTGATCTGCGCCAGCCCGGCCAGCTGCACCGGTCGGTGCGCGGGCCCGGGTACCTGATGCAGCCGGATGAGCTGAGCATTGGACGCCGGCGAGAACAGCGGCGCGGTGCTCGCCACCGTCAGGAACGCGCTGCCGCCGGCCAGCCCGGTGGCCGCCGCGGGCGGGCTGACCCGGGCTCCGGCCCGATACGTCCCGGTGGGGGCCGTCACCGCCGACACGTCGGGAACCCGGGAAAGGTCAGCGGCGTAGCGGTTCAAGTCGCCGGGGCTCAGGCCGTTGGCGTCGGGCACCACGATCGGAACCGCCGTCGACGAGTCGTTGACGAAATCTGCGCGCAGCTGATCGCCCACCTGGTGCGACGACGTCGAGCGCGGCAGCACCCGCTCGTCGGGGAAACCCCACTTCACCCCGAGGAAGGGAACGCCGAGCAGCACCAGCAGCGCGACGACGGCCAGGCCGATCGGCAGGGCTCGGCGCATCACGAATGCGGTCGACCGGTACCAGAACAACTGCTCGACCGGTTTGCGCACCGGTTCCGGGCGACGCAGCAGCCGCCGCGCCAGCCGGCGCGCGTCCAGGGCGTCGAGCCGCGGACCGAGCAGCACGATGGCCGCTGGTGTCACGACCACCGCCGCAGTGGCCACGAACGCCACCGTCGCCACACCGGCGTAGGCGAACGACTTCAGGAAGTACATCGGGAACAGCACCATCACCGACATCGACAGCGCGACCGTCGTCGCCGAGAACAGCACCGTGCGGCCCGCGGTGGCCATGGTGCGGATCAACGCCGCGTCCGGGGCGGCGCCGTCGGCCAGCTCGTCGCGGTAACGGCTGATGATCAGCAGGGTGTAGTCGATTGCCAGCGCCAACCCCATCGCCGAGCTGAGATTCAACGCGTAGGTCGACACATCGGTGGTGAACGAAATCAGCCGCAGCACCGACATCGAGCCGACGATGGCAAAACCGCCCAGCGTCAACGGCAGTGCCGCGGTCAGCAGTCCGCCGAACACCCACACCAGCACGACGAAGCTCAGCGGGATCGCCAGGGCTTCCATCAGCAACAGGTCGCGTTCGTTCTGGGCGTTGATCTGCGCGTAGACCAACGCCACACCGCCGGCCTGCACGGTGACACCGTCGCGCTCGTGCACAACCTGCTTCGCCAGGGTTTCGGCATACTTCTGGGCGTGGTTTTCACCGCCCTTGAGGTTGGCGACGATCAACCCCGACTTGCCGTCCTTGCTGAACAGAGCCGCCGTGGCGGCCGGCGGCTGAGCCAACGTGCCAGGCCACGCCGACGACACGGTCAACACCAGCGGCGAGTGGGTCAGCGCGGTGGTGATGTCGGTGCCGACACGGCGCGCCTGCTCGCTGCGGGCACCGGCGGGCGTGCTGAGCACCAGCAACAGCTGTTGATCGCTCTGGCCGAACTTGTCCGTCAGCTGCTCGATCGCGCGCGCCGACTCCGAGTGGGGATCTTGGAACCCGCCGGGAGACAGGCTTTTGGCCACTGGGATCCCGAACACGGCAGCGGCCACGAACACCAGCGCCGCGGCCACGACGATGCGACGCGGCGCAGCGATGGCGAGTCGGGCGATTCCCTGCAGCATGACGCGTCCTCCATTCGCCGGCAGCGGTTCGCAGCGGCGCAGTCGACTAACTTATCAGCGGTAAGTTGAGCACCCTCAGCCTTTCAGCGACCGCTGCTACTGGTCAAGACGTTCAGGAGGGATGGTCCGGTTCACCGGAATCGATAATCCGTCTGGGCGGGACGCGAAAGGCACGCCGGCCGGGTAGAACCTACCGATCGGTAATATTGCCATTGATTTTTGAACGACGGCTCAAAGTTTCCTTAAGTGTGGCCCATACGGTCAATCACATGTGGATCGACGACTCGAGCGTGGACGTCATCAAAGCTGACTTCGAAGCGCTCTACCACGGCGACTTTCTGGTAGAGGGCGAGACTTCCGAGCAGCTTGAAGAATGGCATCCGCTGCCCACCGCAAGCTGAACTGCCGCAGCCGCCCATGACCGGGCGGCTTGGGCCCTATTGAGGTGCATCAACCTCACAGCGCGCCTTGTCGATCGCCGCGTCCAGTCCGCCAGCGTTCAGCGCGGCGCCATCCGGATCGCCCCGTCCAACCGAATCACTTCGCCGTTGAGCATCGGGTTCTCGACGATGTGGACCGCCAGCGCTGCGTACTCATCCGGATCGCCCAGCCGTGACGGGTGTGGCACCTGCTGGCCGAGCGACTGCCGCGCGGCTTCCGGCAGGCCGGCCAGCAACGGAGTGTCGAACAGGCCCGGGGCGATGGTCATCACACGGATAGCCTTGCTGGCCAGGTCGCGGGCGATCGGCAACGTCATGCCGACCACGCCGCCCTTGGACGCCGAGTAAGCCGCCTGACCGATCTGGCCGTCGAACGCCGCGACGGAGGCGGTGTTGATGACGACACCGCGCTCTTCGCCGATGAGTTCCGTCTTGGCGATCCGTTCAGCGCCCAGCCGCAACACGTTGAAAGTGCCGATCAGATTGACGTCGACGACCTTGCGGAACGCATCCAGCGGATACACACCGTTTTTACCCAGCACCCGGATGGCGTTGCCGGTGCCGGCGCAGTTGACGATGATGCGCAACGGACCCAGCGACTCGGCGAGGTCAAGGGCGTTCGAGACGCCTTCTTCGTCGCTGACGTCGGCCGGTGCAAAGCGCACCCGCTCACCGAGTTCGCGGACCACCTCTTCGCCTTTCAGGTCGAGCACGACCACCTGTGCGCCGGCGTCGAGCAGCCGGCAGGTGGTGGCCAAGCCCAGGCCGGACGCGCCGCCGGTGACGAGCGCGGTGGCGCCTTTGATCTCCACTGGTGTTTCCTTTCGATCCGACCGGCCCTGGTGCGCGGTCGGCTGGGACTATAGCCAGTCGTTGAGCACGGCTTCGGTGTCGGCTCCCGGCTCGCCCGGCGGAGTGGGCTCGTCGGGCACGCTGCGGGAAAACTTCGGCGCCGGGGAGGCCTGCACGCCGTTGGCGGTCTCATAGAGGCTGCCCCGGGCAGTCAAATGCGGCTCGGTCTCGGCTTCGCCGAACGTCAGAACCGGCGTCACGCATGCGTCGGAGTCGGCGAAGACTTTCGCCCAGTGGTCGCGGTCGTGGCCGGCGAACACCTCGGTGAGCGTGGCCCGCAGTTCGGGCCAGCGGGCGATGTCGTTCTGGCCCGGCAGGTCGGCGGCGTCCAGTCCCAGCCCGGCCAGCATCGCCGCGTAGAACTGCGGCTCGATGGCGCCGACCGCGACATAGCGGCCGTCGGCGCACTCGTAGGTGTCGTAGTAGGGCGCACCGCTGTCGAGCAGGTTGGTGCCGCGATTGTCGGTCCAACTTCCCAGGCCGCGCATCGCCCACATCATCTGCGCCAGCACGCTGGAACCGTCGACCATCGCGGCGTCGACGACTTGTCCCTTCCCGGACGTCTGCCGCTCCCAGAGCGCGGCCAGGACACCGACCAGCAGAAACATCGAGCCGCCGCCGAAGTCGCCGACGAGGTTCAGCGGCGGAACCGGCCGTTCGTCGACCCGGCCGATCGCGTGCAGGATGCCGTTCAACGAGATGTAGTTGATGTCGTGGCCGGCCTGAAGGCTGCGCGGGCCGGTTTGACCCCAGCCGGTCATCCGGGCGTAGACCAGCCGATCGTTCACGGCCGCGCAGTCGTCGGGGCCCAGGCCCAGCCGTTCGGTGACACCGGGCCGGTATCCCTCGATCAGCACGTCAGCCTTCGCGATCAGCCGCAGCACCAGATCGCGGCCCTGCTCAGACTTCAAGTCGGCGGTCACCAGCCGCCGGTTGCGCAGCATCGCGTCCCTGGCCGGGCCCTTGGTGGTGCCGGGCCGCTCGATGCGGACAACGTCGGCACCCAGGTCGCCGAGGATCATCGCGGCGTGCGGACCCGGCCCGATGCCGGCCAACTCGATGACACGCAGCCCCTGCAACGGTCCAGCCATGCTCCGCCCTCTCCGTCCACGTCGACCGTGGCGATCGTCAGCGCGGCGAAAGCCGGGCGCAGCGGGTCGCCACTGTTCATCCAGTCGCATCTTCGCAGCCGCCCCGGCCGATCCGGCAGCCCGGTCGCTTAAGGTGAGCCCCATGGCGGATACCGGGATCGACATGCTGGCCTCCGTCACGGGCCTGTCCGTCACATTGGCCGACGGTGTGCTTTCGGTGCTGATCGACCGCCCGGAGAGCCTCAACTCGCTGACGTCGCCGGTGCTGGCCGGCATCGCCGACGCCATGGAGCACGCGGCCACCGACCCGTCGGTGAAAGTGGTCCGCCTCGGCGGCGCGGGGCGCGGGTTCAGCTCCGGTGCCGGAATGAGCGCCGACGACGTGTCCGACCTTTCCATGGGTGCCGGCACCGACCTGATCGACGAGGCCAACCGCGCGGTGCGGGCCATCGTGGCGCTGCCGCGTCCGGTGGTGGCCGTCGTGCAGGGGCCGGCGGCCGGTGTCGGGGTCTCGCTCGCTCTGGCGTGCGATTTGGTGCTGGCTTCCGACACCGCCTTCTTCCTGCTCGCCTTCACCAAGATCGGGCTGATGCCCGACGGCGGTGCTTCCGCGCTGGTGGCCGCGGCGGTCGGCCGGACCCGGGCGATGCGGATGGCGCTGCTCGCCGAGCGGTTGCCGGCCGCCGAAGCGTTGGCGCACGGTCTGATCAGCGCGGTGTACCCGGCCGAGGAGTTCACCGCCGAAGTCGACAAGGTGCTGGCAGCGCTGCGGTCCGGCCCGGCGGTGGCATTCGCCAAAACCAAGGAGGCCGTCAACGCCGCCACGCTCACCGAGTTGGAGGCCACCCTGGAGCGCGAACGGTGCGGTCAGGCCAACCTGTTGCGATCGCACGACTTCCGCGAAGGCGCCACCGCTTTTCAGCAGCGGCGAACACCGATCTTCAGCGATTCCTGATCAAGTGATGTCGGCAGGAGGAGTTCGCTGTCTGGTGACCGGAGCAACCGGTTACATCGGCGCCCGCCTGGTGCCGTGCCTGCTGGACGAGGGCCATCGGGTTCGCGCGTTGGCCCGCAACCCGGCCAAGCTCGCAGACGTGCCGTGGCGAGAGCAGGCCGAGGTGGCGAAGGGCGACTTGAGTGATGTCGATTCGCTGGTCGCGGCGTTCGACGGGGCCGATGTCGTCTACTACCTGGTTCATTCGATGGGTACGTCGAAGGATTTCGCGGCCGAGGAAACCCAAGCTGCCCGCAACGTCGTGACGGCCGCGCGCCACGCCGGAGTGCGGCGGGTGGTTTACCTCAGCGGCCTGCACCCGGAGAGCGGCAAGCTTTCGCCCCATCTCGAATCTCGTAAGGCCGTTGGCAATACCCTCATCGACTCGGGCATTGAGACTGTGGTGCTGCAAGCCGGAATCGTGGTCGGCTCTGGGTCGGCGGCGTTCGAGATGACTCGGCACCTCACCGACCGGTTGCCGGTGATGACCACGCCGAAGTGGGTGCACAACAAGGTTCAGCCGATTGCGGTGCGCGATGTGCTGCACTACCTGGTCGCGGCCGCAACGGCAGCAGTGCCGTCATCGCGAACGTGGGATATCGGCGGCCCAGACGTCTTGGAGTATGGCGACATGATGCGGGTCTACGCCGACGTCGCCGGCCTGCACAAGCGCTATGTGATCGTGCTGCCTTTCCTGACCCCGACAATCGCCAGCCTCTGGGTCGGGGCCGTTACCCCGATCCCGCCCGGCCTGGCCCGACCGCTGGTCGAATCACTGGAGTGCGACGCAGTGATACGTAAGTTCGACATCGACACGATCATCGAGCCGCCACCGGGCGGCCTGACCAGTTACCGCCGCGCGGTCGAGTTGGCCCTCAACCGCGCGGAATGCGGGCTCGGCGAGGCGACTTGGGCCTCGTCGCAGCCTGACCCGGCCGTGCCGCTGCCCAGCGACCCGGACTGGGCGGGCGAGATCGTGTACACCGACATGCGGACCGCGGCGACCACCGCGGAGCCCGACGACGTCTGGAAAGCGGCCGAGGACGCTTTCAAAGTCAGCCGGTGGTACTCGTTCCCGCTCGCGCGGCGGCACGGCCGCTCGGTCGAGCGGTGGAGCATCGCAGAGCGTGAGCCTGGCGCCAAGCTGCGGCTGCGCGCCGAGTTGCCCTCATCGGGGCAGGCCTGGATGGAGATCACGGTGACACCGCAGCCCGGCGGCAGCAGATACGAGCAGCGGGCGATCTTCTTTCCGCATGGCATCCCGGGCCGGTTGTATTGGTTCCTACTGCGCCCGATGCATACCGCTGCGCTGCGCGCGCTGGCCCGCGATGTGGTCCGATCGGCCGGCTGACCTGGCAGCAACGCAGAGCACTGCGGCGTCCGGCGGATCAGAGGCCGAACAATGGCGGCAGAGCGAGCATGACGACCAAGCTCCAAACGAAGTGGGTCAAGACCGACGCCAGCACTCCACCGGTGGACCGGCGCTCGAAGGCGGACACCGTCCCGAGGAAGATCGCGGCGAAGCCGAGCATCACATTCCTGCTGGCCAAGCAAACCGCCACGTACAGGACGGTGGAGAAGACCAACGGATGGCGCCGGCCTAACGCGGTGTAAAGCGCGCCCCGGTAGAACAACTCCTCCGCGATGGCGGCGGTCAAGGCGATCGCAAGGCTGAGCCGCCAGGAACCTTGGTTGGCGAAGAGCAGAACGCTTCTGATCAGGTGCGCGACCGGCGGGATCTCCCTGACAACCAGCCCGCCCGCGACGAAAACGCCGCCCAGCAAGAGCCCGATGAGGGCGCCGCTGACGATCGGGCGCTGATTGCGGCCGCGCCAGCAAACGCCGCCCAAGTGCAGCGGCCCCGAGGCGAAGGCCCCGAGAAACCACACACCGGCCAAGGCCAGGGACAGCCAGTAGAAGCTCGGCTCGCCCGGCTGCCGGGTCAGCGACAAGCCCAGCACGACGGCACCGCACACCAGCACCACCGCGACGACCAGGCGGCGCCGCCGCACCACCGACGGGGGCTCGTTGTACGGCACGGCGACGTTGGTGATGGCGTGGCGGACGTCTTCGACCACGGTGGTGTCGGGGACGGTCACGAATTCGTTCACACATGCACCTTCGGGGTCAGGGCGACCAGCACGTCCAGACCGGTTCGCAGCGCCCCGGCGAGCGGACCCGGAACCAGGTTGACCAGCCCCAGGGTGGGCCGCGCGATGGGCGGTGTCACGATGCCGAACAGCCGCTTGATCCGCAGCGCGTCGCCGCCGGCCCACGCCGGGTCGCTGTCGGCGAGATGGTGCGGATCGACCAGCGCGTTGACCCGCCGTGGCCGTGGACTGGAAAGCGCCAACGCGATGGCGTCCTCGGTGGTGACCAGTCCGCCGGGCGGGTCGGGCACCACGTCTTGCAACAACTTGGCGGATACCCGCATCGGATGGTCCAGCGAACGTACGAGGTCGGCGGCCAGTCCGTCGGGCACCGGCAGGGCCAGTGCGGTGACCAGCGACGCCGCAGCGGTACCGATGCCGCGCACCGGCAACCCGGTCTGCCAGTTGCCCGAAACCCGGGCATAGGTTTTGAGCAGCTGCCGGTAGGACGTGGTCTGCGGGCCGGCGATGTCGTAGTTGCCGGCGGGCACCTGCTGCGGATCAGCCGCGGCGACCAGGTAGTGCAGCACGTCGCGGACGGAGATCGGATCGAGCGGGTTTTCCATCCACGGTGTCACCGGAATGACGGGGAACCGGTCACCGACGTAGCGCAGCATCTCGAACGACGTCGACCCCGCGCCCAGGATGATTGCTGCGCCCAGCCACACCAGTTCCGGTCCGCCGTCGATGTTCAGCGCATCGCCGACCTCGGCGCGGCTGGCCAGGTGTTCAGACAACGTGTCGTCGTCCGGCACGAATCCGCCGAGGTACACGATGCGTTGCACACCGGCGTCCTTGGCCGCGATCCCGACGTTCGCCGCCGCTGCTTTGTCGACGTCCCGGAAGCCGGGTTGACCGATCCCGTGCACCAGGTAGTAGACGACGTCGATCGGGCCGGCGACCGCGAACGCGGTGTGAGCAGATTCACGGTCGTTCGCGTCCAGCACGACCCCGGTGACATCGTCGATCCAGCCGAAACGCCCGAGGCGCTCGGGGTCGCGGGTGGCCGCGACCACCTCGTGGCCGTTGTCTAGCAGCGCCGTTACCAGCCGTGATCCGATATAACCGGTCGCGCCGGTCACTAAAATGCGCACGACGTCCAACCTAATGGAATCGGTGCGCGGACCCGGCCTCGAGCACCGCCCATCCGGCGATCACCGGCGCGGTGAGGAGGAACGCGTGTACTACCTGCTGGTCGCCGCCATCGGTTGCGAACGCGTCGCCGAACTTGTGGTAGCTCGACGCAACGCCCGCTGGGCGTTCGCCCGGGGCGGCAGCGAGTTCGGCCGCAACCACTACCCCGTGATGGTCGCCCTGCACACCGCGCTGCTGATCGGCTGCGCCGCCGAAGTCTTCGCCCTGCACCGACCGTTCATCGCCTGGCTGGGCTGGCCGATGCTGGCTGTCGCAGTGCTGAGCCAGGCGCTGCGCTGGTGGTGCATCACCGCGCTGGGCCGCCGCTGGAACACCCGGGTGATCGTGCTGCCCGACGCGCCGCTGATCCGGCGAGGGCCGTACCGGTGGCTGCACCACCCCAACTACGTCGCGGTCGTCGCCGAGGGACTCGCCTTGCCGCTCATCCACAGCGCATGGCTGACCGCCGTCCTCTTCACGTCGGCCAATGCTGTGTTGCTGCGTACTCGGATAACAGTGGAGAACTCGGCGCTGGGTTACCCCTGATCGGTTCGTGACGAATGAGCGAATTATCTCAGGTCGGGCTCGATGACGAGAGAGCTGCCTCGCCACCGGATTACGATGTCACGATGCGTCCGCTGATCTCCGGTTCGCGGAGATCTTCCGCAGAGTCCGCCACGCCGCGCGTCGCGTCCGTGGCAGTCGAGTTTCCGCCGCATCACCACGGTCAGCACGAGATGGTCACCGCGCTCGTCGGCTTCGCCGGGCAGGAATTCTGGCGCTTCGCCGACAGCAGCGGTGTGCAGGCCCGCCACCACGCGCTGCCATTGCACCGGTACGCCGAACTCAGTGGTTTCACCGAGGCCAACGACATCTTCGTCGACGTAGCCGTCGAACTGGGTGAGCGAGCGCTGCTGTCGGCGCTCGACCAGGCCGGAGTGGCGCCCGACGAGGTCGACGTCGTCTTCTCCACGACCGTCACCGGGCTGGCGGTGCCCACCTTGGATGCTCGGCTCGCGACCCGCGTGGGTTTGCGTCCGGACGTCAAACGGGTCCCGCTGTTCGGGCTGGGCTGCGTGGCCGGCGCCGCCGGGGTGGCGCGGATGACGGACTACCTGAAGGCCTATCCCGATCAGGTGGCGGCGCTGCTCGCGGTGGAACTGTGCACCCTGACCGTGCAGCGCAACGATCGTTCGGTGGCCAACCTGGTCGCCACCGCCCTCTTCGGCGACGGAGCCTCGGCCGTTGTCGCGACCGGGGCGCAGCGGCCGGCGGCCGGGCCTCAGGTGCTGGCCACCCGCAGCCGGCTGTACCCGGACAGCGAAGAGGTGATGGGCTGGCACATCGGCAGCAACGGTTTTCAGATCAAGTTGTCCGTCGAGGTGGCAACGGTTGCCGAGAAGTATCTGGGCGAGGATGTCCGGAACTTCCTCGCTGACCACGGGTTCACGACCGCGGACGTCTCGACGTGGGTGTGCCACCCCGGTGGCCCGCGGGTGATCGAAGCGGTGGAAGACGTGTTGGAGCTCCCCGCCCACGCGCTTGACCGCACCCGCAAGTCGTTGCGGGAGAACGGTAACCTGTCATCGGTTTCGGTGCTGGACGTGTTGCGCGCCACGCTGGACGACCCGCCGCCGCCGGGATCGATCGGGCTGATGATCGCGATGGGGCCGGGTTTCTGCTCGGAGCTCGTCCTGCTCCGCTTCTGAGCCCGAAGGGCTTGTTCAGCGCGCCTTCCAGACCGGGGCTCTTTTCTCCGCGAACGCCACCGGACCTTCTTTGGCGTCCTCGCTTTTGAGCAGCACACGGAACTCGCGCTCGGTGCGGCCCCAGCCCTGTTCTTCGTTCGTGATGACGCCGTCGTCGGCGCCGCAGGCGATTCGTTTGCTGGCCTGCACCGACAACGGCGCGTTCACGGTCACCCGCCCGGCGAGTGCCAGCGCGGCGTCGAGCACCGTGCCGTTCGGCACCACCTGGTTGACCAGACCCCACTTGGCGGCCTCCGCGGCGGTGATCGGCTCACCGGTGAGCAGCATCTGCAGGCCCACCTTGCGGGGCAGCTGATCGACGATCCGGAACACCCCGCCCGCGCCGGCGATCAACCCGACCTTCACCTCGGGCAGACCGAACTTCGCGCCTTCCTCGGCCACCACCAGATCGCTGGCCAGCGCCAACTCGGTGCCGCCGCCCAACGCGGTGCCGTTGACGGCCGCGATGGTCGGCTTGTCGATGAAGTGGTGCACGTAACCGGCGAAGCCCCACTCGCTGTGCTCGGGGTGATACAGATTTTCGCGCCGTGCAATCGCCTTCAGATCAGCTCCGGCGCAGAACGATTTGTCGCCGGCGCCGGTGATGACCACCGCCCGGATGTCGGGGTCGTGCTGGGCCTCCTCGAGCGCGTCGCCGACGGCGGTGCTCACCGCGCCGTTGACCGCGTTTCGTGCTTCTGGCCGGTTGATGGTGATCACCAGAACGTTGCCGCGCCGCTCCGTGAGCGCGCCGGGCCCGGCGTCAGCGGCGCTGTTCGTCACAGCAGTTCGAGGATGGTCGCGTTGGCCTGACCGCCGCCCTCACACATCGTCTGCAGCCCGTAACGAATCCCCTTGTCGCGCATGTGATAGAGCAGTGTCGTCATCAGCCGTGCCCCGGAGCCGCCGAGCGGATGGCCCAGCGCGATGGCGCCACCGTTGGGATTCAACTTCTTCTCGTCGGCACCGATGTCGCGCAGCCAGGCCAGTGGCACCGGCGCGAACGCCTCGTTGACCTCGTAGGCGCCGATGTCGTCGAGGCTCAGACCGGACCGCTTGAGCACCTTCTGAGTCGCCGGAATCGGTGCGGTCAACATGATCACCGGGTCAGACCCGGCCAGCGCCACCGTGTGCACCTTGGCAATTGGTGTGACCCCCAAAGACTTCGCTTTCTCGGCCGACATGAACAGCAGCGCTGCCGACCCGTCCGAGATTTGGCTGGAGTTGCCGGCGTGTATCACGCCGTCCTCTTTGAATGCGGGCTTGAGCTGCGCCATCTTTTCGATCGGGGTGCCCCGGCGGATGCCCTCGTCTTTGAGAACCGGGCTTGCGTCCTGGTCTTTGATGGCGACTATCTGATCGTCGAACGCGCCGGAATCCTGTGCCGCCGCCGCCTTTTCGTGGGAGCCGAGAGCAAACTCGTCGACTGCGGTGCGGTCGAAGCCCCACTGCTCGGCGATCATCTCCGCGCCGATGCCCTGGTTGGGAATCGCGCCGTGATACCGATTCAAGAAGTTCTCCGGGTAGGGCCGGCCACCACTGGCCAACGAGGCGCCCATCGGCACCCGCGACATCGCCTCCACGCCACCGGCAACCACGACGTCGTAATGCCCGGCGACCACACCGGCAGCAGCGAAGTGCACGGACTGCTGGCTCGACCCGCACTGACGGTCGACGGTGACACCGGGCACCGTCTCGGGCCAGCCGGCCGTCAGCAGCGCGGTACGGGCGATGTCGAGGGCTTGTTCACCGGCCTGCATGACGCAGCCCCAGATCACGTCGTCGACGACTTCGGGGTCGACACCGGCGCGCTCGACTAGTCCGTTGAGCACCTGCGCGGACAGATCAGCCGGATGCACACCGGACAGCCCGCCGTTGCGTTTGCCGATCGGTGATCGCACCGCCTCCACAATGACCGCTTCAGCCATGACAACTCCTTTGCGAAGTGCGTGAAATGGAAAGTCCTGCGACGATTGTCGATCAGCACCGGCCGCAGGTCCCCGGCGGGGTCATTTCTCGACCGGAACCGGGCAGCGCGTGGACGGCTCAGCTGCCATGCTGCTCGTATGCGCAGGAGCCGGCCCCTCAACTGCATCACACCGCCGCATCTGTTGGACAAGTTGGCCGAAAGTGACGACGCTGCCATCCGGCAGGCGGCTCAGCAGACGCTGATCGCCAGCTCGGCACTGCGGGGTGAACGCAGGGTTCGTCCCGCTTTCGCCGCCATGCTCAACCCCGGGCACGGCGAGCGGACCATCTGGGACGCCGAGCACCGGGAAAGGTTGCAAACCGCAGAGTTCGTCCGGTCGGAGAATTCCGGGCCGGCGACCGACGGTTCGGTCAACCGAGCCTTCGACCACCTGGGAACGACCCGCAAGTTTTATTCAGACGTCTTCGCGCGCAACTCCATCGACGGATTCGGCATGCGCCTCAACGGCTACGTGCATTACGGCAGACGCTTCGACAACGCCTTCTGGGACGGCCAGGAAATGGTGTTCGGAGACGGTGACGGCCGGCTGTTCGCCGACTTCACGCTGGCCCTCGACGTGGTCGGTCACGAGTTGACGCACGGGGTGACCCAGACGACGGCCGCACTGGTCTATCACAATCAGTCCGGGGCACTCAATGAATCGATCTCCGACGTGTTCGGGACGTTGATCAAACAGTGGTCCAGAGACCAGACCGCAGAGGACGCCGACTGGCTGATCGGGGTGGAGATCTTCACCCCCGGATTCAGCGGCGACGCACTGAGATCGATGAAGAACCCGGGCCACGCCTACGACAACCCGGTCATGGGCAACGATCCGCAACCGGCGCACATGCGCGACTACGTCGAGTTGCCCGACACCGCGCAGGGCGACAACGGCGGGGTGCACATCAACTCCGGTATCCCGAACAAGGCGTTCTACCTCGCCGCCACCAACATCGGCGGGAACGCGTGGGAAGCCCCCGGTCACATCTGGTACGAATCACTGAAGGCGTCGGACCCCACCACCGACTTCGCGGAGTTCGCCCAGACCACGGTGACCAAGGCAGCGCAGCTTTACGGTGTCGAGGCGCAGGATGCTGTCAAAGACGCCTGGCAACAGGTCGGTATCCGGGTGAAAGGCCTTATCGTGCGCGGCTCAGGTCGGACACGTGAATGAAGGTTTCGTTGAGCATCTCCGGCGGGCTGGTGCCCCGGCTCGGCGCCCCGGGCCACACTGTGGACTCCGACAACCTCGCCGAGCCGGACAGTCACGAGTTGCACCAGTTGGTGTCTGCGGCGATGACGTGCGCCGCTTCGCCGCCGCGAAGCGACAACGACCTGCTGCGCGACGCGCAGACCTATCAGATCACCGTGCAGCGCGACTCGGCCACAACGGTTTTGGCGGCGACTGACGGTGACGTACCGGAAGCATTTGCGGCGCTGCGCGATTGGCTGCGGCAACGTTGAGATGTCATGTCCGCGGCGGGTTAGGGCAACAGCGGCAGCCGCCACAGCGGCGCGCTGGGTTTGAGTGCCCACAACCGGGTCGCGGTGAGCCGCACCAACCGTAAGCTGACGACCATCAGCAGGATCGCCAGCGGCAGCTCCCCGAGCACTGCGGTCAACACCGACAGCCATACGTCGTTGGGGCCGGCGGTCATGATGTCGAACCAGGCGTCGCAGATCAGCAACACACCGGTGGCAAAAGCGGTGAGCAGCAACAGCTGCCGGCGGAATAAGCCGAGCAGCACCGTCACCGCCATGAAGATGAGCAGCAGCACGTCGAAACCAGCCCAGGTCGCCCACCAGTCGTGGACCACGTAGTCCTGCGGTAGCGCAAAACTCAGATAAATAATCCACGGAATCAAAACGAAGGTTCCGCCGATCATCAACGTCAGCCACGCCCGGTGAATTCGGTAAGCCTGGCTGATCGGCAGCAATTCGTTCAGCGGTCGTTCGAGCCGCTTGATCAAGTCGCGCCGCTGGTCGGGAGACATCGCTTCGATCTGGGCATCGGACAGTGTGTTCACCTGTGATCAGTACCCACCGTGGTGTGGTTGAAGCCGGAGTGAGCCAGAGCACTTCACTCAGCGGCGGCGTCAAACCATCGCTGAGCGAGCCGCCGGGCGACCACGGGCAGCAGCATGTCCGTCTCGCATGACATGCACTGAAGCAGTTCGAACGCGTTGCAGGCGTTGATGGCGAACCGTTCCATCAGGATCGCCTGAGCCTGCTCGATGACCTCGCAACCGGCCAGTGCGCTGCGAAGCTGTCCGTGCCGGTGTTCGCCGTCCCATCCCCGGGCGGCCTGTGCTGCGAACGTCAAGCCGATGTCTTCGGACACGTCATCGAAGGCGTTGACGCCGTTGGAGTACACGCTGAGGACGCCAAGCGAGTCCTTGGGAGTGGCGAGGGGAGTGGCGAGTCGAAACGACAGAACCGAACGGATGGGTGTTTTGAGCAGCGCTTCCCGCTGATAGTCGGGCCAACGGCCGTCGAAGGTCAGGTCGTCGATGCGGACGGTGTCCTGCAGCCAGGCCGCGGTCAGACACGGACCTTGGAGGTGCCTCTGCTGAATACCGTCGAGCAGCACCGGGTAATGGTCGGTGCTGGTCAAAGTGGTGATACATCGACCGTGGGTGATCAGTGTCAACCCGGCGCACTGGGCGCCGGGAATTTCTGCAGCGGCTTCGGCGACGACGTCTTTCAAAGCGCCGGCTTCGAATGCCCGACGCGCGAATTCGGCCCAACCACGCTCGGCCCGCCCATCGCGCCCCCACCAAATACTTGCCGGACGTCCGTCGCGACGAACACCCAATTCTTCAATTGTTCTTTATGTTTGGTCTGACGTTAATGGGTGCCGCACGGTTTCGTGAGTTAACGAAGATTTTTGCTTTCCGTAACTCTGCGCGCCAAAATTATCGCTTTGCCAATCATGTTGTGCAACTGCGCCAATCAATCTTGGCCGGCAGTGTGCAACGTCCGCGGTAGGTTGGCGTCCATGGCACGCATCGCCGTCATCGGCGGCCACGGCAAAGTGGCTTTGCACTTGTCCCGGATCCTGGGTGAGCGCGGCGACCAGGTCACCTCGGTGTTCCGGAACCCCGACCACACCGACGACATCGCCGCCACCGGTGCCCGCCCCGTGGTCGCCGACATCGAGGCGATGGACACCGGCGGTTTGGCCGACGTGCTGGCGGGCCACGATGCGGTGGTGTTCTGCGCCGGGGCCGGCGGCGGCAACCCGGCGCGAACCTACGCTGTCGACCGCGACGCCGCCATCCGCGTCGTCGATGCCGCCGCGCAGGCCGGCGTCCGGCGCTTCGTGATGGTGTCCTACTTCGGTGCCGGCGCGGACCACGGGGTGCCGGAGGACAACTCGTTTTTCGCCTACGCCGAAGCGAAGGCCGCCGCTGACGCGCACCTTCGCGACAGCGGGCTGGACTGGACTGTGCTTGGGCCCGGTCGGCTGACACTCGACGCCGCGACCGGCCGCATCGCGGTGGGTCCGCAGGCGCGCGACGGGCAAGTGTCGCGGGAGGATGTCGCCCTGGTGGCGGCCGCGGCCCTGGTGGACGACACGACCGCCGGCCGCACGATCGACTTCAACAACGGTGCCGTTCCGATTGAGCAGGCTCTGGCCGGCGGGTGACACGAAGCCCGGGGCCGGATCGTCGATCCGCGCAGAGTAACCTCGTCTGCGCAGCTGGTCTGCCGGCATCGCAAGGCGTCGGCATCGAAGCGGGGCATGTTCATCATGCTTCGTGAGAGGGAACCCGGTGGAAATCCGGGACTGTCCCGCAGCGGTAAGCAGGAACGACCGCCGTCATCAGCACTGGACGCAGCACCGCGACTGGGAAGCGACGGCCATTAGGAGCACCACTGGTGCGTGCCTGCGAGTCCGAAGACCTGCCGGCTGTGCCGGGCGCGCCGCGCCTGGCGGCTCACCGCCTCGTGGAATGGGCGTGAAGCCGTGCGGGTTGTTGGTGTTCGCTGGCCGAAGCGCGCCGGGCACCGCGACCGTGTCGGCTGCGCGTCCGCCGGCGGTGACAAAGCTTATTTGACCGTCGAGCGAATGGATCAACTCGTGACCGCACAACCGTTTACCGCCACCGTCACCGGCTCCCCCCGCATCGGGCCGCGCCGCGAGCTGAAGCGCGCCACCGAGGGCTACTGGGCGGGCCGGACCAGCCGATCCGAGCTGGAACAGGTTGCGGCAACCCTGCGTCGCGACACCTGGTCCCAACTGGCCGCAGCCGGCCTGGACTCAGTACCGGTGAACACCTTCTCTTACTACGACCAGATGCTCGACACCGCCGTGCTGCTGGGCGCGCTGCCGGACCGCGTGCAGCAGGTCTCCGACGACTTGGACCGCTACTTCGCGGCCGCCCGCGGCACCGACGACGTCGCGCCGCTGGAGATGACGAAATGGTTCGACACGAACTACCACTACATCGTCCCCGAAATCGGCCCGGAAACCGCGTTCTCGCTGCACCCGGAAAAGGTGCTCGCCGAGCTCAAAGAAGCTCAGCAGCAGGGTATTCCGGCGCGCCCGGTCGTTATCGGCCCGATCACCTTCCTGCTGCTGAGCAAGGCGGTCAACGGCGGCGGTGCACCTGTCGAGCGCGTCGACGAGCTCATTCCGCTGTATTCCGAGTTGCTGCGGCTGCTCGCCGAGAACGGCGCCGCCTGGGTTCAGTTCGACGAGCCGGCGCTGGTCACCGACATCTACGCCGACGCGGCCGCGCTGGCCGAGCGGGTCTACACAGCGCTCGGTTCCGTGGACAACCGCCCCGCGATCAGCGTCGTCACCTACTTCGGTGACGCCGGCACCGCCCTGCCCGCGCTGGCGCGCACACCTGTGGAGGCCATCGGCGTCGACCTGGTCCGCGGCTCGGCGGACTCGATCGCCTCGACACCCGAGCTGGCCAACAAGACACTGGTGGCAGGCATCGTGAACGGGCGCAACATCTGGCGCACCGACCTCGAGGCCGCGCTGAGCCGGTTGGCCAGCCTGCTGGGAAGCGCGGCGACGGTGGCCGTTTCCACGTCCTGTTCGCTACTGCACGTGCCCTACTCGCTGGAGCCGGAAACCGATCTCGACGACGCGCTGCGCAGCTGGCTGGCCTTCGGGGCCGAAAAGGTGCATGAAGTCGCCGCGCTGGCCCGCGCCCTGCACGACGGGCGTGACGCCGTCGCCGACGAGATCGCGGCGTCTAACGCGGCGGTGCAGTCCCGCAGCTCGGATCCGCGGCTGCACAACGACGAAGTCCGCGCCCGCATCGACTCGATCGCCACGTCCGGCGGCACCGAGCGTGGCCCGGCAGAGCAGCGTCGCGAGGCGCAGAACGAGCGGTTGCACCTGCCGCCGCTACCGACCACGACGATCGGCTCCTATCCGCAGACCCCGGTGATCCGCAAGGCCCGAGCGGCGTTGCGGGCCGGTGAGATCGACGAGGCCGAGTACGAGAACCGGATGCGCAAGGAGATTGCCGACGTCATCAAGTTGCAGGAAGACCTCGGTCTCGACGTGCTGGTGCACGGCGAGCCGGAGCGCAACGACATGGTGCAGTACTTCGCCGAGCAGTTGGACGGCTTCTTCGCCACCCACAACGGCTGGGTGCAGTCCTACGGCAGCCGCTGCGTGCGTCCGCCGATTCTCTACGGCGACGTGTCCCGGGCGCGCCCGATGACGGTCGAGTGGATCACCTACGCGCAGTCGTTGACCGAGAAGCCGGTCAAGGGCATGCTCACCGGTCCGGTGACGATCCTGGCCTGGTCATTCGTTCGCGACGACCAGCCACTGGCCGACACCGCCAACCAGGTGGCATTGGCGATCCGCGACGAGACAGTGGACCTGCAGGCGGCCGGGATCGCGGTGATCCAAGTCGACGAGCCGGCGCTGCGCGAACTGCTGCCACTACGCGATGCCGACAAGCCGGCCTACCTGGACTGGGCGGTCGGCGCGTTTCGGCTGGCAACCTCTGGTGTGTCCGACTCGACGCAAATCCACACCCATCTGTGCTACTCGGAGTTCGGTGAGGTGATCGGCGCGATCGCCGACCTGGACGCCGACGTCACCTCGATCGAGGCGGCCCGCTCGCACATGGAGGTGCTCGACGACCTGAACTCGGTGGGCTTTTCCAACAGCGTCGGACCCGGGGTGTACGACATCCACTCACCGCGGGTGCCGAGCATCGACGAGATCACCAAATCGCTGCGTGCGGCGCTCAAAGCCGTTCCCGCTGAACGGCTTTGGGTCAACCCGGACTGCGGCTTGAAAACCCGTGATCACGGTGAGGTGTCCGCGTCGCTGAGCAACCTGGTCGCCGCGACCAAGGAAGTCCGCGCCGGCAGCTAGGCGCCTCTGCGGTCACGTTGACGTGACACTCGACAACACGTGCACCGGCACGTCGTCGGCCCACGGCTGCCGGGTGACCATGTCGGGCACCCGGACATAGCCGCGTTCGAACTCGCCGGTGGCCGCGTCGACCAGCCGATACTGCTGCGTCTGGCGGTGGATGGGTTGCGCGTCGAGCAGCACGACCCGCACCTCCCCTGGCTCGAATCGGCAGCGTTTCTGCAGGGCCGCGATCAAGTGTTCGTTGGTGAAATGCCCGTCGCCGAAGTTCCAACCGATCGCGGTGCTGCTGATGCGCTCACCGTCGGTGAGTACGTAGTCCTCTTCTTGGTGACCGGCCATCGCGCGGTGCGCCAAGGTGAACAGCGCTCGGCCGTGGGTGTTGAAGGCCCGGAAGGCATATCCCATGTACATCGGGATCTGAGCGGCTTCCCTGCTGCCGTAGAACTTCTCCAGCTGGGCGGCGGGCATGCTGGCGATCGCGACGATGTTGCGGGCGATCTTGTCGTCTGCGGACGGTTTTATGCACCACAGCGTGGTGTCCCAGTTGCCCGCGTAGTACCGCATGCCCGGCAAGAAGGAAACCTTGCGCGGGAACAGGTTTCCCAGCGCCACGGTTCCCGCGACGACGGCGAACAGCACGATCGGCAGCGGTGTGGACAGGTCGCCGAGCCCGACGGAAGCGTGCCCGACGAACAACGCCAGCACGCTGAACATCATGAACACGTTCCATTCCAGCGGCACACCCATCGGGATCGAGGACAGGATGCCGAAGTGAAAGCACAGCATGACGCATGCGGCGATCACGGTGGGCCAGCCGCCGTGGCTGAAGAACAGCACGAGTGGGACCAACCCTTCGATCGCTGTGCTGAAATGGGCCAGCCAGCGCGAGGCCCGGCCGGGGCGCAGGTCGTCGGGGAAGTGTTCGAAGAACTTGCGTTTGATGGACCGCGGCCGAAACACCGGATTGTTGCTCATCATCGTCGAGATGACGAACGGGAAGTGCTTGTTGAGTTTGGAGGTCGCCGCGCCCAGCCAGATGACCAGGCACACCAGCTTGGCGCCCAGAAGCAGATCGACGCCGAAGCCGGCGAACAAAAAGGCGACGGTGATCGAGGCATAAACCTCGCCGCGGGCGGCCAGGAAAATGACCTTGTCGCGCAGCCCGAGCACCGCCAGCACGCCCAGCACCGCCCAGATCTGCCAGGATGGCAGCACCCCGACCGTCGTCTTCAGCGCCGGTATGGGGCCGGTGCCGTCGGAGAAGATCGCGATGCACAGCAACACCAGCAGCGCGCCGTAGAGACACGCGTCGACGGGTGTGCGGCCGTCACCCTTGGTGAGCGGAATCCGGTTGGGCCACGGCGGAAGCCGGATGGTGCCCGGCCGCAGCCAGTACAGGATGGAGCCCATCGGCGGGAAGAACCGGTTGTTCAGCGGCCCGAAGCCGCAGCCCAGACCGACCACCTCGAACAGCATGGTGAACAGCACGACCTTTTCGAACACGATCGGCTCGGCGTACCAGTGCGCGACGTTGGTGAAGCCGTCGATTCCGGTGGTCGTCAACGCCAGCAGCCAGGCGGCCAAGATGTAAAGGGCGATCTTGACGACGTAGAACAGGTGCAGCAGCACCGGGGTGCCGAAGCCCACCTCAGCCCAGTGCCGAGCCATCGGGACTATTTTCTCGGCGCGGGTGCCCTTGCTCCACTCCTCGAAGTCGATCTGCGGAGTGTCCTGTTTGAGGAATCCCATGGCGGCGACATTAGAACGTGTTCTAGCCGCGATATGGGGGTTTGCTCAGGCCCGGTCCCGGTTGGCGTTCGGCACCTTGATGACAGGGGGGCGGTGCGGCGGCGTCGGCGTCGACGGCCAGCGCCGCGTCCCGGTCCACAACGCCGGGGGCGCGTCCAGCAGCTCGGCGAGCGCCAGCGCCGTCGCGTCGTAGTTGGACCGCCACCCCCGGAAGTGCGGCCAGGCCTCTTCGTCCGAACGATCGATCGGGTAGTCGACTTCGCGGAGCATCGCAGTCGCCCCCTGAAAGTCGTCGAACGACAGCGAAATCGGCGCATCAGGCTGCTGTTCCTCGGGCACCGGCTGGTGCATGGAGTGGGCGATCTGTTCCAGGGCAACGAAGCCCATCCGCAGGGCCAACCGCGCCGCCAGTTTTGGTTCACGCGACGGGGCCAACGCCAAATGCAGGGCGGCGGCGTCCATCACCGCGATCAACGACGTGAGCCAGTGCGACAACGGCCGGGGCGAACGGAACCGGGTCAGCGAGGGGTAGGTGCCGTGCGATTCGGCGACCTCGGCGGCCCACCGCTCCCACGATAGGAACAATGCCTCGAGAACCACTGCGATGTTGCCGTCCTGGATTCCCCACCGGCCGCGGGCCAGGATCTCTGGACCCCAGGCCGGGAGACCGGCACGCGAAGCGAGCAGAGTGACCTCGGTCTCGCGCTTGTTGAACGCGGCGTACAAGGTGGGCAGGTAGCCCACTTGCAACCCGATGACGACCAGTCCGGCCAGTGCGGCCAGATATTCCAGCGTGGTGCTGCCGGTGTTGGCAGGTGCGGCGTACCCGAGGGTGAACACCGACGAGCCGGCTTCGGCAAGTGCTCGTCCCGGACTGCCGTCGAGGCTCGGCAGCAGCAGCAGTGCAAAGCCGACGATGAGCAGCCCCAACCAGACGGCAAGACGGACAAGCAAAGACATCGGTGACTGCCACGCCAGTATCCGATCCCGAAGCTCGTAGGAGCGGACTCGCTTCGTCGCGAGGAAGAAGGCGCCGTCGAGGCACCGGTCGACGGCGTAGGACACCGGAGAGTTGATCGCGCGCGGAACCACCAGCGTGCCCGCGACGCTGAACAATGTCCCCGTCACTACCATCAGCCCGATTACGAAGCCAAACCACACCACATGAGTATTCAAACCGACCTTGCCAGCCTTCGCAGGGCGAGCATTGCCGAGGCGGTGGAGAATCGATTCATGACCGGAACTCTGTTCTTCGACGGCGAATGTGGCATGTGCACGCGCGCGCACGAGTTGCTGCTGAAGTGGAATCGCTCCGGCGGGCTCCGCACCGAAGCGTTGCAAAGCGCCGGCGCAGCCGAACGACTCGGCGTCGAACGGTCCCATCTGCTCGATGCCGTCCGATGGTTGGACTCTTCGGGCAAGGTCTACTCCGGCGCGGAAGCCGCCAATGCGGCGCTGTCGAGTGCGATCGGCACAAGGTTGCCGCTGCTGGTGTACCGGATCGCCGGCATCCGATTCGTCGAAGACATCGTGTACCGCTGGGTGGCGGCACACCGGCATCGCTTTCCCGGGACGACGCCCTACTGCCAGTCACATCCCGCCGCCTGCTGAATCGGTGGCGGATCATGCGGCACTGACCAGTGAACTGGCAGCGATGGGACCGTTCTTCGCCGTCGAGACGCACGCACCGGAACAGGTGGTGTCACCGCCGTGGCATCCAATCACCGAGTTGGCGTACGGCGGCGCGGTATTGCCGGCACGCGTGCACGCGGTACGAGAAGCACTGGCGCGCCGAACCTATCGACACCCCGCGGATGTCGGGGCGCGAGTGGCGGCTTCGGTCGCTCACCTTGGATTGATTGCGCGTTTCCTTTCACCGGCCGTCGGGGCGATCGCGCTCGGCCATCCGCCGATTTCGATGGCGCTCGAGGATCTCTGGTGGCAGGACCGGCTGGGCGGCCCTGTTCCGCTTTCAGTCACCTCCGGTCCAGCAGGGCCGCTGCTGCCCGGCCCGGCCGTCGAAACCATCACCAACGAGGTGGCCGCACGCTTTTCGGTGAGTCACCGCATGCTGTGGGGCAACGTCGGGTCAGCAGCCAACAGCGCCGCCCGGCTCATCTGCATCGCCCGACCGGAGCTGGCCGACTCGGCTCAGGCGGTGGCCGACAGTATCCTTGCCGATTCACGCGTCGACGACGGTGTCCTGCGCGCCGGCCCGAACTTTCGCCGGCGCAGCTGCTGTCTGATCTACCGCCTCAACGACGACCGCACCGCGGTGTGCGGTGACTGCGTGCTGGGTTGACCGCCCGGCTCAGCGGAGCACGACGAGCAGATCGCCACCTTCAACCTGGGTGGTGGCCGCCACGACGACGCGCTCGACGGTGCCGGCGTCCGGCGCGGTGATGGCGGCTTCCATCTTCATGGCTTCGATAGTGGCGATGGTCTGGCCGGCCTCGACCTTGTCACCCGCGGCAGCCGTCACGGTGACGACCCCGGCGAACGGCGCCGCAATATGGCCGGGATTGGTGCGGTCGGCTTTCTCGGCCGCGGGAATGTCGGCGGCGATGTTGCGGTCGCGCACCAGCACCGGGCGTAATTGGCCGTTGAGGATGCACATCACCGTGCGCATCCCGCGCTCGTCGGCGTCGGAGATCGCCTCCAGTCCGATGATCAGCTCGACACCCTTCTCCAGCTGCACCCGATGTTCGTCGCCGTGGCGCAGGCCGTAGAAGAACTGGTTGGCGCTCAGGCGGGACGTGTCGCCGAACTCCTCGCTGTGAGCGAGGAAATCTTTCGTCGGACCGGGAAACAGCAGCTGGTTCAGCGTGGCCTGGCGGCTCAGGCCGGGTTTCGCCAGCGCGACCTCGTCGTCGGGGCTGATCTTTTGCTCGGGCTTGCCGGGACGACGGCCCTCAAGGGCCTTGCTGCGGAACGGTTCCGGCCAGCCGCCCGGCGGGTCACCGAGCTCGCCACGCAGGAACCCGATCACCGAGTCCGGAATGTCGTAGCGTCCGGGATCGGCGGCGAACTCCTCGGCGGAGACGCCCGTTCCGACCAAGGCCAGCGCCAGATCACCGACCACTTTGCTGGACGGCGTCACCTTGACCAGCCGGCCCAGCATCCGATCCGCAGCAGCGTAATTGGCTTCGATGTCTTCGAAGCGGTCGCCCAGCCCCAGCGCGATCGCCTGCTGGCGCAGATTCGACAACTGTCCGCCCGGAATCTCGTGGGTGTAGACGCGTCCGGTAGGCGCGGGCAGCCCAGTCTCGAAGGGTCGGTACACCTTTCGCAGCGCCTCCCAGTACGGCTCCAGATCGCACACCGCAGGCAGCGACAACCCGGTGTCGTATTCGGTGTGCGCGGCCGCAGCCACGATCGAGCTCAGCGCCGGTTGACTGGTGGTGCCGGCCATCGGCGCGGCGGCACCGTCGACGGCGTCCGCACCGGCGTGCCAGGCGGCCACGTAGGTGGCCAGCTGACCGCCCGGCGTGTCGTGAGTGTGCACGTGCACCGGCAGGTCGAACCGGGATTTCAGCGCGCCGACCAGCGTGGCAGCGGCAGGGGCCCGCAGCAGGCCGGCCATGTCCTTGATCGCCAGGATGTGGGCGCCTGCATCGACGATCTGGTCGGCCAGCTTCAGGTAATAGTCCAGGGTGTACAGATTTTCGGCCGGGTCGCTCAAATCACCGGTGTAAGACATCGCAACTTCGGCGACAGTGCTGCCGGTTTCGGCCACCGCGTCGATGGCCGGACGCATGGAGTCGACGTTGTTCAGCGCGTCGAAGATCCGGAAGATGTCGATGCCGGTGGCGGCGGCTTCGGCTACGAACGCCGACGTGACGATCTCCGGATACGGCGTGTACCCGACGGTGTTGCGGCCACGCAACAGCATCTGCAGGCAGATGTTGGGCAGGGCTTCGCGCAGCGCGGCCAGCCGCTCCCACGGGTCCTCTTTCAAAAACCGCAGCGCCACATCATATGTCGCTCCGCCCCAGCATTCCACCGACAACAGCTGCGGCAGCATGCGAGCGATGTGCGGCGCCACCATCAGCAGGCCGGTGGTGCGCAGCCGGGTCGCCAGCAGCGACTGGTGCGCGTCACGGAAGGTGGTGTCGGTTACGCCGACGGCGCGCGACTCGCGCAGCCAAGCTGCGAAGCGCTGCGGCCCGAGTTCGGTGAGCCGCTGCTTCGATCCGGCCGGCGGTTCCACGGCCAAGTCGATCTCGGGCAGCTTGTCGTGCGGATACACCGCCGAAGGGCGTTCGCCGTGCGGCTTGTTGACCGTGACGTCGGCCAGGTAATTCAGGATCTTGGTGCCGCGGTCAGCCGAGCCGCGGGCGGTCAGCAGCTGCGGCCGCTGGTCGATGAACGACGTGGTGACCCGCCCGGCTTGGAAGTCCGGGTCTTCTAGGACGGCTTGCAGGAACGGGATATTCGTGGAGACACCACGAATGCGGAACTCCGCCAGGGCCCGGCGCGCGCGACGAACGGCTGCGCTGAAATCGGGCCCCCGGCATGTCAGCTTGATCAGCATCGAATCGAAGTACGCGCTGACTTCCGCCCCGAGCGTGGTGCCGCCGTCCAGCCGGATGCCCGCGCCACCCGGGCTGCGGTAGGCGTTGATGCGACCGGTGTCCGGGCGGAAATTGTTCGCCGGGTCCTCGGTGGTGATCCGGCACTGCATGGCCGCGCCGTGCACCACCACCGAATCTTGCCGCAAACCAAGCTCTTCGAGGGTCTGCCCGGAGGCGATCCGCAGCTGAGACGACACCAGGTCGACGTCGGTGATCTCCTCGGTGACGGTGTGTTCGACCTGGATGCGCGGATTCATCTCGATGAACACGTGCCGGCCGTTCTCGTCGAGCAGGAACTCGACCGTGCCGGCGCAGCTGTAGCCGATCTGACGGGCGAACGCGACGGCGTCGGTGCAGATACGTTTGCGCAAAGCAGGTTCGAGGTTTGGTGCGGGTGCCAGTTCGATCACCTTCTGGTGCCGCCGCTGCACACTGCAATCGCGTTCATAGAGGTGGATGACGTTGCCGTCACCGTCGGCAAGGATCTGCACTTCGACATGTCGCGGATCGAGCACCGCCTGTTCGAGGAACACCGTGGGATCACCGAACGCCGACTCGGCCTCCCGGCTGGCCGCCTCGATGGCTTCCGGGAGCGCCGCAGCGTCGGCGACCCGACGCATACCTCGACCGCCGCCGCCGGCGACCGCCTTGACGAACAGCGGGAACGGTATCGACTCAGCGGCCGCCACCAGTTCGTCGACCGACGCCGAGGGCGCCGAGGACCTCAGCACCGGGAGGCCCGCGGCCCGTGCTGCCGCGATCGCCCGGGACTTGTTGCCGGTCAACTCCAGGACATCGGCGCTCGGCCCGACGAAGGTGATCCCGGCCGCCGCGCAGGCGGCCGCCAGATCGGGGTTTTCCGACAAGAACCCGTAACCCGGGTAGATCGCATCGGCACCGCACGCCACGGCCGTCTCGACGATCTCGTCGACCGAAAGGTAAGCCCGGACCGGGTGGCCCTCCTCACCGATCTGGTAGGCCTCGTCGGCTTTCAGCCGGTGCAGCGAGTTGCGGTCCTCGTAGGGGAAGACCGCCACCGTCGCGACGCCCAGTTCGTAGGCCGCGCGGAAGGCGCGGATCGCTATCTCCCCGCGATTGGCGACCAGAACCTTGGAGAACACGGTGTCAGGATAGAGCGCAGGCTGCCCTGGCCACCGACTACTGAGACTGCTTGACCGGCGGTCGGTAGAAGATGACCAGCTGTCCCAACGCGCCGGCCAGACCCAACAGGACCGACACCAGCAGACCACCCCAGCCGTAGAGCCAGTCGGGCCAGCGCAAGCCGAAGACCACGCGGTCCAGGCTGTACCTGCCCGCACCGGTGGTAGCCACCGCGATGGCGGCGACCGCGAGCACCAGGTTGTACTCCCAGCCCTCCTTGACGATGAAGAACCCGTTGCTACGGTGCACCGTCCAGGCGGCGACCAGCATCAGGGAGACGAATCCGGCGGCCGGGATGGGAGTGAGGAAACCGGCGGCCAAACCCAACCCCGCCGACATCTCGGTGGTGGCGGCGACTGTCGCGTGAAACTTTCCGGGCTTCATCCCGATGCTTTCGAACCAGCGCGCGGTCCCCGGTATCCGGCCGCCGCCGAAGAACTTGTTGAAGCCGTGAGCCGCCAGCGTCAACCCCAGCACAAGCCGCAGAAGCAGTAGCCCGACATCGAAGGCCGTGTTGTAGGCAGTCATATCGGCAAACCTAGAACACTTCGAGCCCGGCCGTGCCGGCGGCCGCACCGCCGCGGCCGGCACGACCTGCGGGTGAGCGTTGGGGTGTTTGCCCGGCGGGTAACCTCGGAGCGTGTCAGGACAAGCCTCCCCCGGGTCATCGTGCGGACGCACGGTGATTTCGCTGGACGGCACCGCCGGGCAGCCGCGCGAGATCGTCGGCAACAAGGGTTACGGCATCGATGCGATGCGCAGGCACGGACTGCCGGTGCCGCCGGCGTTTTGCATCACCACCGAGGTCGGCGCCCGGTACCTTTCCGATCCGGCCGCGACCATCGACGCGGTCTGGCCCGACGTGCTGCTTCGGGTCGGCTGGCTGGAAGCCGTGACCTGCCGGACCTTCGGGCGCGGCTCGTGTCCGTTGCTGGTCAGCGTGCGCTCCAGCGCCGCGCGGTCGATGCCGGGAATGATGGACACGGTTCTCGACCTCGGCATCAACGACGGTGTAGAACACGCGCTGGCCGCGGCGGGCACGCCGGCGTTCGCCCGCGATACCCGGGAGCGCTTCACCCGGATGTACCGGCGCGTCGTGGCCGGCAGCGGTGTGGCCGCCGACCCCTACGCCCAGTTGCGCACCGCGATCGAAGCGGTGTTCTCGTCATGGAACTCCGCACGCGCGCTGGCCTATCGGGCTCACCACGGCATCGACGATCTCGGCGGTACCGCGGTCGTGGTGCAGGCCATGGTCTTCGGCAACCGCAGCGCGCAGTCCGGCGCGGGAGTGTTCTTCTCCCGCAATCCGATCACCGGTTCCGCGGAGCGGTTCGGCGAGTGGTTACCCGGCGGCCAGGGCGACGACGTGGTTTCGGGAACGTTCGACGTGCAGCCGATCGCCGCCCTGCGCGCCGAGCAACCATCGGTCTATGACGAATTGACAACCGCTGCGGACACCTTGGAGCAGCTGGAGCGCGACATTCAGGAGATGGAGTTCACCGTCGATGAAGGCAAGTTGTGGTTGTTGCAGACGCGCGCCGCTGAACGTTCCGCGCAAGCGGCCGTGCGGGTGGCGTTGCAACTGCACCGCGAAGGGCTCATCGACGAGAAGGAAACGCTGCGCCGGGTGACCCCGATGCATGTCGAAACGCTGCTGCTGCCATCGTTGCAACCCGGGACCCAGTTCAGCGCAGCACTTCTGGCCAAGGGCCTGCCTGCCTGCCCAGGAGTGGTGTCCGGTCGGGCCTACACCGATGTCGACGAGGCATTGGCCGCGGCCGAGGCGGGCGAAAACGTCATCTTGGTGCGCAACCACACCAGTCCTGACGACGTGCACGGGATGCTGGCCGCGCGGGGCGTCGTCACCGAAGTCGGCGGAGCTTCCAGCCACGCGGCCGTAGTCAGCCGCGAACTCGGCCGTGTCGCCGTGGTCGGCTGCGGCCAAGGTGTCGCCGACGCGCTCGCCGGCAAGATGGTGACCGTCGACGGCAACAACGGCGAGGTGCGCGAAGGGGTCCTCGAGCTGGCCGGGTGGTCGGAGGCCGAGACGCCGGAATTACGCGAACTGGCCGACATCGCGCGGCGAATCGACCCGTCGAAAACGCACAGCGCGTCGCTGGTCGCCATGCTGTCCGCGCTGCGGCCCGCGGTCGAGGGCAGCCGGTGAATGCCGGACCTGCCGAATTGGTTGTGCTGCAAGCAGTTCGGTTGAAGGGTAGGGTGAGCTCCGCCGCCCTGGCCGATACCTTGGGTCAAGCCCCGACCGCCGTCAACCACACCGTCGAACAGCTGACCAAGGCGGGGCTACTCGTGGGCGACAACACGCTGAGGCTCAGCGACGACGGCCGCGCCCGGCTCGCTGAACTGCTCGCCGCCGAACGCCGGCAAATCGACAGTGCCGCAATCACCGGCATCTACCACGAATTCAACGACGTGAACGCCGAATTCAAAGCCGCTGTCACCGATTGGCAGCTCAAGGCCGGCGAGCCCAACGCCCACGACGACGCCGACTACGACGCGGCGATATTGGCCCGCGTCGAGGCCGTGCATCGACGGGTGGCGCCGATCCTGGCGGCGGCCGCGGCGCAGTTGCCGCGGCTCAGCGGCTACGGCGTCAAGTTGCGGCAGGCGCTGAGCAAGATCGAGGCCGGCGACACGTCGTGGCTGACCCGGCCGCTCGTAGACTCCTACCACACGGTGTGGTTCGAGCTACATGAAGAGCTGATCGGAGCGGCGGGGCTGACCCGGGCGGCAGCAGCCAGAAGTGGTCACGCGCAATAGCTTCGGCTACAAAGCCGCATCCAGCCGGCGCACATATCCGTCGATGTCGCCGATGGCTGACTGCGCCGCGTGCACACTGACCACGATCGTCTCGCCGATGCCGTGCACCCCGTGGGTCAGGCCCATCACCGGGGACAGCGCGGGACAGCCTGCGGTCAACCGCACCGGCGTATCGCCGAAGTGCAGATCGGCGGCGCCGCGGTCGACGCTGGACACCACCGTGTGACCGGCGACCCGTGGCGGACGGGCTTCGGCGTCGAACTGGCTTACGCCCCAGCGCAACAGCGGAGCCGGCGTCGCGGCGAACGCCCGCTCAGCAGCCCTAGCAGCCGGGTGCGCAGCGCGCCGACGGCCGTCGGTTAGCTCCGCGGCGATCCGCTGCGCGCGGAGTTCGGCCGGTAGCTGCGGGTGCAACCCCACCGTCACATTGCTGAAGTGGTTATTGGCCCGCCGCACAGACGGTTTGGCCATCAGCACCTCTGCTGCCAGCTGATCGGCCGGCCCGTTCAGGTGCTCGGCGAGCGCTTCGGACACCGCGCTCAGCACGGCGACGGTCACCGTCTGCCCGCGCAGTTGACTGCGGTGCCGCACCAGCGTGCGCATCCCGCGCGCACCGGCCGGTCGGGTGTTGGTGGTCAGCGGCGATCGAGGTTCCGGCGGGGCGACCAGCCGGCCGTCGCGCATGTCGCTGACCAGGCTGCGATGAAGGCGGGCCGCATCCAGCGCACGCCACGGCAGGCACCCGACCGGCGGCGCAGCCACCGGCGGCACCGGCGTGGACCGCCCGAACAACCAGCCGGCCAGGGCGGCGGCCCGGGTGCCGTCGGCCAGTGCGTGACCGATCTGCAGGACGGCGACAGTGCCCGGCTCACTGGTCGTCGGGATTCCGCGCACGCCGGTGAACACGTGCAGCCGCCAAGGCGTCCGCCGAACGTCGAGTTGCTGTTCGGTCAAGCCGACCACGACGTCCAGGCAGCCGTTCCAGGAGCGGTCGGCGGATTCACGGACGGCCACCCGCGTCGGGTCGCCGGCAGCCGGCACCCACGCGGGGTAGGTCAGCAGGCATCCGTCGTCGACCCGGATGGTCAGGTCAGCACAGCCGCGCGCGCGGTCGCGGACCGCGTCCAGCGCCCGGCCGACCGAGGCCGGCTCGCTGTCGAACGCGTAGAGCAGGAACTGATCGTTGGGGACCTTGGCCGACATCCAGTAGAACTGCGCGTCGACGGCGGTCATCCGGTGCGCGGCCATAGCTGCAGCGAGCCTACGTCGGCTGGCGTGGCGCGAGCGCTTCACCCATGACCTCTACCATCAAGCCATGGGCCGCCCGGTGACGTCGCTGCCGGACCCCGGCGGCGGCCGAGCCGCCGTCATCACCGGGGCGTCGTCGGGCATCGGCGCGTCGATCGCCCGCGAGCTGGCCCGGCGGGGACACCAGGTCGTGCTGGTGGCGCGCCGGGCGGAGAAGCTCAGTGAGCTGGCCGCGGCGCTCGGCGATCGAGCCTCGGTGGTGCCGGCGGATCTGTCCCGACGGGAGGACCGCGCGGCGCTCGTCGACCGCGTCGAGGACCTCGGCCTGACTCCCAGCATCCTGGTCAACAATGCCGGGCTGTCGACGATGGGCCCGATAGCGGCGTCCGACGTCGCCGCCGAACTCAACCTGGTGGAGGTCGACGTCAGCGCGGTAGTCGACCTGTGTAGCCGGATCGTGCCGGCGATGGTGCGGCGCCGCAGCGGCGCTGTGCTCAATGTCGGGTCCGTCGGCGCTTTCGGGCCGCTGCCCGGGCAAGCCTCCTACGCCGCCGCCAAAGCGTTCGTGGTGTCCTACACCTACGCGTTGCGAGAAGAGTTGCGCGGCACAGGCGTGACGGCGTCGGCGTTGTGCCCCGGACCGGTGCACACCGGTTTCGGTGAGACCGCCGGTTTCAGCAAGGAGGACGCTGAAGCCCTGCTGCCCAAATTCCTGTGGCAGACCGCAGACCAGGTCGCGCAAGCGGCGGTCGACGGACTGTCGGCGGGCAAGGCGGTGATTGTGCCGGGAACGTTCAACCGGGTCGCCGCGGTGTTCTATCACTTGGCGCCGCGGCGGGTGCTGCTGCCGGTGCTGGCGCGCAGCCATCCCGGTCTTCGGCGCTAGCCTGACCGTCGGCATGATCGCGTGGGTCTGGTCGTCAGCTGGGCGAACCGATGAAGTTCAGCACCAGCTCGGCGACCCGCTGCGGCTGATCAAGCTGCAGGAAGTGGCCCGCCTGCTCGACGATCGCGACGTCGCTGCCCGGCGGTAGCACCCGCTCCGCCCAGCGCGCGAAATCCGCTGTCATGCAACCATCGTCGACGCCATGCAGGTAGAGACTCGGCAGCTGTGGCGGCCGGCTCCACTGCCGGTTCAGGTCGGCGTACTGCTCCGGCGGGCGGGTGTTGCGGATGGTGGCCCGGTAGGGTCCGAGCGCGGCGCGCCAGGTATCCGGTGTCCCGATCGCGGCGGCGACGTGGCGTAGATCCTCTTCGGCGTCGTAGTTCGGTGACCACCGTCGCCAGAGCCGCGGTGTCACCCATGACGCAGAACGCTCCGGCAGCCAAGGCAATTGGAAGTAGAAGATGTACCAGCTGCGAGGCAGCTGGCCCGGTAGCCGGGCGATCAGCCCGGCCCGGTCAGCCACCCGGCTCGGGGGAACAAACGCCGCCGGCGGTGGCACCGACATGATCACGGCCTTGGCGAACGGACTACCGGGCATGGCCGCGAGCCCGGTCGCCGCGAGTGCCCCCCAGTCGTGGCCGATCACGACGTCGTGCGGGGTGCCGCCTGCCGCGGAGCGGACTCGCAGCGCGTCGTCCATCAGGGCACCGATGTGGTAGCTGCCGTCGGACGGAATCGACGACGGCGCGTAGCCGCGCATGAACGGAGCGATCACCCGCCAACCCGAATCGACCAGCTGGGGTGCGAATTTGCGCCATCCGTAGGCGGTGTCGGGAAAACCGTGCAGGCACAGGGCGATCGGAGCGTCGGGCGGTCCCCAGGTCAGCGCCTTCAAGTGGACCTCGGGTGCCTGCACGTCAATCCACGCTGGCTCGGCCACTGCCCGCCCTCCGGTCCGCGGCCCGCCAGTGAGTCGGGCACCCCGCCGCGACGTTAGACGGTCCCGACCTGCCAGGCCAGCCGTCCCCGGCCGGCAGCGCACCCGCCAAAATACTCACAGCTTTGCGACCGCTTGTTCGAGGTCGGCGACGACGATCTTGCGCATCCCGAGCATCGCCGTCGCAGCGGCCGACGCGCGCGCTGGATCTCGGTCGTGCAGTAGTTCGAAAAGCCGCTCGGGGACGATCTGCCAGCTGAGGCCGTAACGGTCGGCGCACCACCCGCATTGCGATTCCCGGCCACCGTCGGTCAGCCGGTCCCAGTAGTAGTCGACCTCGTCCTGATTTTCGCAGTGGACGACAAACGACACCGCCTCAGTGAACGGGAATTGCGGTCCGCCGTTGATGGCGAAGAACCGGTTGCCGTCGAGTACAAAGGTGCCTGACATCACCGAACCGGGTTCGCCCGGACCTGCGCCGGTATGCCTGCTGAGCGATTCAATGCGGGAATTCGGGAAGATCGAGACGTAGAACTCGGCGGCCTCGACGAGGTCGCCGTCGAACCACAGCGACGGGATGATCGACGGCACCGGCACCTCCTTATCAGATCGTTTTCGTCAGTTATCGCTTCGAAACTTCACCCGATCCTCCCAAGTCATCGCCGAAGCGGGTGCCTTTCGAGCAGCGCCGCGGCGTGGGTAACGTCAGGCGGAAGCTACCGCCGAAACGACAGCGGGAAAGGAGCGCGTGAACGCCGTAAGCACACCGCAGACCGTCCGGTTCTCCGGCGTCGACGGGGTGAGGTTGGTGGCCGACGAATGGAACCGGGGCGTCGAGGGGGCGGGCGGCCGGCCGGCGATTCTGATGTTGCACGGTGGCGGCCAGAACCGGTTTTCCTGGAAGAACACCGGGCAGATTCTCGCTGACCAGGGCTTTCACGTGGTGGCGATCGACACCCGCGGTCACGGTGACAGCGACCGCGCACCTGACGCTGACTACGCCATCGAGACATTGACCGCCGACGTGATGCTCGTTCTGGAAGCGATCGGTGGGCCGGTGGTGCTGATCGGAGCCAGCATGGGCGGGTTGACCGGCATCCTCGCCGCTGACCGCGCCGGCCCGAAGATCGTCACCCGGCTGATCCTGGTGGACGTGGTGCCGCGGTTCGAGAAGACCGGAAGCGCCCGCATCCGCGACTTCATGTTCAGCGGAATCGACGGCTTCGAGTCACTCGAGCAGGCCGCCGACGCTGTCGCGGCGTACCTGCCGCACCGGACCCGGCCGCGTAACCCGGAGGGGCTGAAAAAGAATCTGCGGCTGCGGGACGGACGCTGGTACTGGCACTGGGATCCGGCGTTCATGACCAAACCCGGTGACGACCCGGAGTTGCGCACCGAAAAGTTCGAGCAGGCCGCTGTGGACCTGAAGATCCCGATTTTGTTGATCCGCGGCAAGTTGTCCGACGTCGTCAGTCCGGAGGGCGTGCGGCACTTCCTGGCAGAGGTGCCCAACGCCGAATTCGTCGAGCTTTCCGACGCCGGGCACACCGCGGCAGGCGATGACAACGACGCGTTCAGCGCTGCCGTGGTGGCGTTCGTCAACCGCTAGGCGTCCTCGGCTGCGCTCAGCGGTCACCGCACCGGTCCCCACAGCCGCTAGTTCTTCTTCTCCTCATGCCCACCGAACTGCTTGCGCATCGCCGACAGCGCCTTGTCAGCGAACTCGTCAAGGCGTCGCGAGGCGAATCGGGAATACAGCGCAGAAGTCAGCACCGGGGCGGGAACGCCCTCTTCAATCGCCGCGATGGAGGTCCATCGGCCTTCCCCGGAATCAGAGACGTGACCGGCGAAATCAGACAGATCAGGCGACTCCTGCAGAGATATGGCGGTCAGATCCAGCAGCCACGAACCGATCACGCTGCCCCGTCGCCACACCTCAGCCACGTCGGGGATGTCGAAGTCGTACTTATAGAATTCTGCGCTGGCCAGTGGGGCTGTCTCGGCGTCCCCTTTCCCCTGCTCGATGCGGGCGCCGATGTCGGCGTTGCGCAAGATGTTGAGCCCCTCGGCAAGCGCGGCCATCATGCCGTACTCGATGCCGTTGTGGATCATCTTGACGAAGTGACCGGCGCCGGGCGGCCCGCAGTACAGATAGCCCTTCTCGGCTTGGCCGACCTCTCCTTCACGACCGGGGGTCCGCTCGGCCGCATCGACACCGGGAGCGACGCTTTCGAAGATCGGTTCGGCGTGGGCGAACGCTTCGTCGTCTCCGCCGATCATCAGGCAGTAGCCGCGTTCCCGGCCCCACACCCCGCCGCTGGTACCGCAGTCCAATAATTTCACGCCGTGCTCGGCGAGCATTTTGGCGTGCTTGATGTCGTCACGGTAGTAGGAGTTGCCGCCGTCGATCACGATGTCGTCGGCGTCCAACTCCTTCCCCAGCTGCTCGATGACCTCGGTGGTGATGTCGCCGGCCGGCACCATCACCCAGACCATCCGCGGGGGCTTCAGCTTCTCGGCCAGCTCTGACAACGACGAGACACCGGTGATCTTGTCGTGGCCGGCCATCGCTTTGACCGCATCGGGGTTGTTGTCGTACACCACGCCTTCGTGTCCGTCTTTGACCACCCGACGCACGATGTTGGCGCCCATCCGGCCCAGGCCGATCATCCCTAGCTGCATATGTCCTGATCTCCTTAGTGCTGTGGTGAAGGCTGACTGGCGGGCATCCACGGCGGGTGCCAGCCATGCTGACCGTCCAACAGTGACTGCGCCGCGGGCGGACCCCAGGAGCCCGGCTCGTAGGGATGAGTCTCTCCTGGATTGTCGAGCAGCGGCTGAACTATGCGCCAAGTTTCTTCGATGCTGTCTTCCCGGGCGAACAACTGGTGATCCCCGATCAACGCGGCGTGCAGCAACCGCTCGTAGGGCGTCAGTGGTTCACCGAGATCGTGGGCGAACAAGGAGTCGAGGTGAACATCGCGCCACGCGTCACCGTCATGGCCGACCAACGCCAGCCGCAGCCCCGGTTCGGGGTCGACGCGCAGCACGATCTGGTTGGGCTGACTCTCTTCACGGTTGGGCAGGAAGGCCAACGTGGGGACGCGGTGCAAGAACAATCGCACTTCGGTGACCCGTTCCGGGAGCACCTTGCCGGCCCGCAAGAAGATCGGCACCCCGGCCCAGCGCCAGTTGTCGATCTCGGCGCGCAGCGCAACGAAGGTTTCCGTTGTTGAGTTCGCTGCCACGCCCGGCACGTCGGCGTAACCGCGGTACTGGCCGCGCACGCACAGCGACGGGTTCAGCGCAGGCATCGCGCGGAACACCTCGGCCCTTTTGTCGTTGAGATCGTTCGCGCTCGATCCCACCGGCGGCTCCATCGCGACCAACGCCAGGACTTGCAGCAGGTGGTTCTGCACGACGTCGCGCAGGGTGCCCACCGCGTCGTAAAACTTCCCCCGGGTTTCGATACCGAAGTCTTCGGCCATCGTGATGTGGATTTCCGAGACGCTGCCGCGGTGCCAAAGCTGGGCAAGCGCCTGATTCGCGAAGCGCAGGTACTCGAGCTCGACGACGGGCTGTTTACCCAGGAAGTGATCGACTCGAAGGATCTGCTGCTCGTCGAGCAGCGCGCGCAACCTGCGGTTGAGGTCCCGCGCGGAATGCAGATCATGACCGAACGGCTTCTCCACCGCGACGCGCGCATTCTTCAGCAGATCGGCTTTGCCCAGCTTCTCCACGATCGGCGCGAACAGTGTGGGCGGCATCTCCAGGTAGTACAGCGGATGACGCCCGGTGCCGATGTGCTGAGCCAGCGACTCGTACAGCGCGTCGTCGTTGACGTCGCCGTGCAGGTAGGACAGCCGCTTCGCCAGCCGGTCGAACACCGCGTCATCGACGGTTTCACCGCTGTCGGTGACCGCCGCACGAGCCCGCTTGACCAATTCGTCGACGGTGATGTCGTCGCTGGCCACCCCCACGACCGGGCATTCCAGCAACTTGCGGCGTTCCAGCCGGTACAGCGCCCGAAACGTCATCTTGCGCGCCAGGTCCCCGGTCATGCCGAAGATCACCATGACATCGGCGGGCGGACCGTCGCGTTCGGGCAAACGGCACCTCCACCGAATCCCGACCAGCTCAATCCACCTTGACAACCGCCACACCGCGGCAAATCCGATGAACCAGTGCAACCCTAAACCCGGCGGCCAGGGCCGACAACCGGCGTCGACGACGGCGCTTGCGCAGTTAGATGACCGAATTGCCGCTCGGCCAAACCGGCGATTGGCACCTCGCGACCGGGCGGGGAGCGCGGATCGGGAAAAATGCCTGCCATGGATGATGCCTTGCACATCGCGGTCTACGTCTTGGCCGGTGTTGCCGCCGTCGAAGCCGCCGCAATCGTCACGGTCTCGGTGCTGCTGGTGCGGAGTCGACGTGAGGCCGAGGAGTTGCGGCGGCGCACCGGCAGCCGCACCCGGCTGCTGTCGGGTGGCCGCGACGCCGTCAGCAAGGTTTGGGAGACGGCGAACGTGCTGCGCAAGGAGGGCCTCGGCGCCGTGGTGCGCAACTCGATCGAGGATCTGGCCGATTGGGCCGAAGTCGAGCGGCCCGACCTGGCGCGCATCACCCCGGACGGCAAGGTCGTGCTGTTGTTCTCCGACATCGAGGAGTCCACCGCGCTCAACGAGCGGATCGGTGACCGCTCGTGGGCCAAGGTGATCGGCGATCACGACAAGCTGGTCCGCAAGCTGGTCAAGGAGCACTCCGGGCACGTGGTGAAAAGTCAGGGTGACGGCTTCATGATCGCCTTCGCTCAGCCCGAGCAGGCGGTGCGTTGCGCCGGTGACCTGCAGCGCGCATTGGAAGACAGCGGGAAGCTCAAACGCCGCAGCAACGTTCGGGTTCGCATCGGAATCCACATGGGTCGGTCCGTGCGCCGCGGCGACGACCTGTTCGGCCGCAACGTCGCGATGGCAGCGCGGGTCGCCAACGAAGCCCAAGGCGGCGAAATCCTGGTCAGCGAAGATGTGCGCGGCGCTGTCAGCGCCATCGACGACATCAGCCTGGACAGTGGGCGTGACGTCAAGTTGAAGGGCTTCAACGGCGAGCACCGGCTCTATGCCGTCCAGACCTGCGGCTGACTACCGGTCCGTGCCGTCGGAGTCAGCCAGCCTGCGGTGCAGGCGGTCGCGGACCTCGTCAGCGGTGTAGGCGTTTCGTTGCCGCTGATCGCGGGCGACCAGCACTCCACCGGCCGCAACACCGACCAGACCGGCGACGCCCAGCCACTTCCAGGCGTTGCGCATTCAGCCAGGCTATCGCCCGTCCAGTGCCTAAGGTGCTTTCGTGGACGCGAGCACGGTGACTCTCGACCGCGCGCTGGAGCAGACCCGTACCGGGGACGTCTGGCTGTTCCGCGGTGCGTCGGGGCCCGACCGTGCCATCCAGACGCTGACCAACAGCCCGGTCAACCACGTCGGGATGACAGTGGCGATCGACGACTTGCCGCCGCTGATCTGGCATGCCGAACTCGGTGACAAGCTCGTTGACGTCTGGTCGGGCACCAATCAACGTGGCGTCCAGCTCAACGACGCCCGGCAAGCCGTGCAGCGGTGGATTCACCGGTACGGGCAGCGTTGTTGGCTGCGTCAACTGACGCCGTTCGCGAACCGCGAGCAGGAGGACCGGCTGCTGCGCGTCATTGCACGGATGGACGGCACTGCGTTCCCCACCACCGCCCGGCTGACCGGCCGCTGGTTGCGCGGCCGGTTACCTACCGCCAGCGACTGGGTCCGCGGTATACCGATCGTCGACACGAAGGTTCAGACGTCGTCCAAGCGCCGGGAGCAGCGACGCCGCAACGTCGGCATGGAAACCGCCTACTGCGCCGAGACCGTCGCCATCACCTACGAGGAGATGGGACTGCTGGCCACCGACAAGCATTCGAACTGGTTCGATCCCGGCTCGTTCTGGAGCGGCGATGCGCTCGGATTGGCCCCGGGATATCGGCTGGGCGACGAGATCGCCGTCGTGGCCGAGCAGGCTCCGGCCGCGCCCACACGGTAATCACGGACGCGACTCACGTTTCGTCACAGTGGGCCTCCGCGACGTCAACACGCTTTGAATCGCTGGTGCGACGAGCGCGATCAGCGTTTCCTCGTCGGCGTCTACCAGTACAGGAACCCCGACGAGTCGTCGCCCGACGACGATGCCGACGAGCATCGATGACGCGAGACCGGCGCGCAGTGCTGCATCGTGCTGGTCGCGCGGGGCGGCACCGTCTAACAGCCGGGCTTGAATGAAGCCGCGCAGCTGCGCGCCGGCCTGTTCGTTGACCACGCCCGCGCGCAGCATCGCCACAAGCGACTCCGAATCCTGCGCAGAACCCTCCCAGGTGCCAAGAAAGGCACGGACCACCCGCTCCCCGAGGTGCGCGTCGGGCCCTTCGAACGCGGCGCTGAAGCGGCTCAGAGCTTCCGGCGAAACCGACATCACCGCAGCGAACAATTCGTTCTTCGAGCCGAAGAATTGCATGACGAGCGACGCGTCCACTCCCGCATCGGTCGCGACTCGCCGGATCGTCGTCGCGGCAAAGCCGTCACTGGCGAATCGGGCACGCGCTGCGTTCAGGATCGCATCCCGCGTGGTGCTCGTGCCCGGCCGACGCCCGCGCCGGGCCACCGACACCGGCCGGCTCTTGGCGGTCATCCGATGAATTTACCCACTCACCGAGAATCTCAACACCCGTTGATTTAAACGCGCCGGCGGTATACGGTGCAAGGAACGCAACCGGGCACTAAGGTCAGGAAGAAGAACGATGCGCCAGTCAGACAAGGTGTTCGAGCCATCGCACTACCAAGCAGGCCAGGCACACGGAGTGTTGAGTGCGTTCGATCCCGGCACCAGAACCCTGCCGGCAGGCTCGCGCATCGATCGCCAATTCCGTTCGCTGCCGGCCGACATCGTGCTCGACAAGGACGTCGCCGTCACTCTGCGGGACGGTGTCACGATCTACGTCGACGTACTACGTCCGCCGGGAGACGAGAAGGTGCCGGTGATCGTCGCATGGAGTCCCTACGGCAAGAGCCAGGGCACCGCACCGAGCGTCACCTCACTGTTCACCATGATCGGCATCGACAACGGAATCCTTTCCGGACTCGAGAAATTCGAGGGGCCTGATCCGGCCTACTGGTGTGCGCACGGCTATGCGATCTGTAACCCCGATCCCCGGGGCATCGCTGCGTCCGAAGGCGACAGCGCGATGTTCGGGCGTCAGGAAGGCAGGGACTGCCACGACCTCATCGAATGGCTGGCTGTCCAGGAGTGGTGCAACGGCAAGGTCGCGATGAGCGGAACTTCCTATCTCGCGATCTCACAGTGGTTCACCGCCGCCGAGCAGCCGGCCCACCTGGCGGCGATCAACCCGTGCGAGGGTTTCAGCGACGTCTATCGAGATCTGGTCATGCGCGGCGGAATGCCCGATACCGGCTTCGCCGAACGACTTCAGAAGAACAGCTACGCCGGCAACCACCGGCGCGAGGACATCCTCGCCGAGGTGCAGCGCTATCCGCTGATGAACGACTTATGGGAAGACAAGACCGCGCGATTCGACAGCATCACCGTTCCGGCCTACGTGGTCGCCAGCTATTCCAACACGTTGCACACGGCGGGCACGTTCCGCGCGTGGCGGCGAATCCGCTCGACGGACAAGTGGCTTCGCATCCACAACACCCAGGAATGGCCGGACTACTACGAGAACGTCGACGACGTGCGCCGGTTCTTCGATCACTACCTCAAAAGCGCGGACAACGGCTGGCAGAACACACCGCGGGTGCGGTACAGCGTTCTCGACCTCGAAGGCGGTGACAGTGTCGACCAGGTCGCCGACCAGTTTCCGCCGCGTGAAGTCAACTCAACGAAGTACTACCTCGACGGTCATTCCCGCACGCTGACGACTGAGGCTCCCCCTGAAGCCGCGCAGGTGGCCTACGACTCGGAAAACCACTCGGGCTTGGTGTCTTTCGCGATCCGCTTCGACGAACCGACGACGTTGGTCGGCTACCCGAAGGTGCGCCTGTTCGTGGCGACCGACGGCGCCGACGACATGGACCTGTTCATCCTGGTGCAGAAGCTCAATCGGCTGGGTTCGCCGCTGCAGCAGTTCAACGTGCCCAATCAAGGCGCGCTGCTGCAAGATCTCACCGAGCGAGGCGCATCGGTACTGCGTTACAAGGGCTCCAACGGGCGACTGCGCGTGTCCGCTCGGCACCTGGATGAGGCGCTGACGACCGACGCGGTACCGGCGCACAGCTTCGATCGGATCGAGAAGCTCCAACCCGGTGAGGTCGTGGACGTCGAAATCGACTTGTTTCCAATCGGATTGGCCTTTTATCCCGGTGAACAACTTCGCTTGGTCATCAGCGGGCACAACGCGTTAGGGGCAATCATGCCCGGGACGCGCGAATACACTCCGCACAACAGTGGCAAGCACATCATTCACACCGGCGGGGATCACGCGTCCTACCTGCAACTGCCGATCAGGATCGACTGAGTGCGTCACCCGAACAGCACTCAAGTCGCGGTCCCCTCGGCCGGCGAACTCGGGCCACCCTCAACGTGTCGCCGGGTTTCCGCCACCGCACGCCTGACGTCCGCGTCTTGTCTTTGGGTGGCGGCCTGGTCGCGTTCGGCCTCTTCGTCGACGCGCTGCACCCGCTCGCGTTCACGCTGCGCAGCGGTGCCCTCGCGCTCGTCGGCAAGGACTTCCCGGCCGTCGGCCGCCTGCTCGCGCTGGTCCGCGAAATAATCCCGCTCGTCGGCGAGGCGGTCTCGTTCATCAGCGACCCGCTCACGCCGCGAAAGCTCGCTTTCGCGGCGCCCGATCGACTCCTCGCGCTCACCGGCCTCATCATCGGCGCGGCTACCGAGTTCACCTCCAGTGCCGTCACGATCCTCGGCGACCACGCTTTACCTTAACGCGCGTCGATGTCGAGCTTCACCCCTTTGCGGCCGCTGCTCATCTCTTCGGCTGACCAGACGTTGCTTGAAACCGGAATTCGACCGGTTCCGATCCACCGCATCGGCTGCGGTGTACTAGATCAGCGGTAGGCGTTACCCATGCTTACGGCTGATACAGGAGATGTCAGGGCATCGGGGTAGCGACCACGAGACGTTTGCTGCCTCCTCGTCGCCACCCCCTCGGGTGAAGTATCCGCCGACCTGCTCCAATTTGTTGCCGCAAGCTGGGCACGTCTTTCCCTCGGGGTCGCGCCGCATGATCTCCTTGAATGGCATCGTTTGATTGTGCGACATTTCCGCGGGCTGGCGTGCCGCGTTCTATGAAACGAGAAAACCCGCACCGACCCAATTCTTCTGCTGCCCAGACGTTGCCTGAAACCGGAACTCGAAGACGGGTAGCCGGTGGACTTGCCCGCCAAGGCCGACGCGGTGAGCTCGGTCGGGAGGTACTGCGCCAGCCCAGGCAAATCGCCCGGGATCGTCCATTCGAGCGAGCTGACCATGTAGGCCACCCGGCCGATCAGAACGAGGTATTCGGCCTCGGGCAAGGCTACCCGCGCGTTTTGGGGACATTGCCGCCTAATGCTTACTCTTAGATGCTTGTCCGTGGCGGAATTCGACGACGTCACCGTCGGCCATGACGTAGTCCTTGCCCTCCATCCGGACCTTGCCGGCCGCTTTGGCCGCGGCCATCGAACCGGCGGCGATCAGGTCGTCATAGGACACGATCTCGGCTTTGATGAAGCCCTTTTCGAAGTCGGAGTGGATAACCCCGGCCGCCTTCGGCGCAGTGTCCCCTTGGTGAATCGTCCAGGCGCGCGCCTCTTTCGGCCCCGCCGTCAGAAAAGTCTGCAGCCGCAGTGTGTGAAATCCTGCGCGTGCCAACGCATCCAGTCCCGGCTCCGTCTGCCCGATGGACTCGAGCAGCTCGGCGGTTGACTCGTCGTCCAGCTCGACCAGCTCGGCCTCGATCTTTGCGTCCAAGAACACCGCGTCGGCGGGCGCGACCAGCGCGCGCAACTCGGCCAACCGGCCGGCGTCGGTCAGCACCGCTTCGTCGGCGTTGAAGACGAACAAGAACGGTTTGGTGGTGAGCAGGTTCAGTTCACGCAACTCCGCGGTGTCGACGCCGGCGGCGAACAACGTCTGGCCGCGATCGAGGATCTGCTGGGCGGCAACGGCCGCCTGGTAGGCGGGTGTGCGTTCCTTGTTGTTGCGGGCTTCCTTCTCCAGCCGCGGCACGGCGCGCTCCAGGGTCTGCAGATCGGCCAGCATCAGCTCGGTGGCGATCACCTCGATATCGGATTGCGGGTCCACCTGCCCGCTGACGTGGGTGACGTCGTCGTCGGCGAAAACCCGCACCACCTGGCAGATTGCGTCGCACTCGCGGATGTTCGCCAAGAATTTGTTGCCCAGCCCCGCCCCTTCCGAGGCGCCCTTGACCAGACCGGCGATGTCGACGAAGGTCACCGGCGCGGCAACGACGCGCTCGGAGTCGAAGATCTCCGCCAGCTTGCCCAGCCGCGGATCAGGCAGTGACACCACGCCTTCGTTGGGTTCGATCGTCGCGAACGGGTAGTTGGCCGCCACCACGTTGTTGCGCGTCAACGCGTTGAACAGGGTCGACTTCCCGACGTTGGGCAACCCCACGATTCCCAGACTCAAGCTCACGGGAATCCAAGTCTAGAGAGCAGGCCCGTGGCACGCCGCGGCATGCTGGCAAGGTATGACGCCCGTTTGAGCCGACAGCCGGTACGGTCTACCTGTGTCAGCTCAGCGGGCAATGTCGGCGGCGACGAGTAATCGCTCGATTTACCCGAAGATCCCCGGTGTGCCGTGGTGGGCAGCCATCCTCATCGCGGTAACCGCCACTGGAATGGGGTTCGCGTTCGACGCAGGCTCTGGCAGTAAGGATCTGACCGTCGTGTTCGCCGCCTGCTACGCGGTCGGCTGCCTGGCGGCGGTGCTGGTGGTACGTCAGTCCGGGGTGTTCACCGCGGTTATCCAGCCACCGCTGCTGCTGTTCTGCGCGGTGCCCGGCGCCTACTGGCTGTTCCACGGGGCCAAGATCGCCGGCGTCAAAGACATCCTGATCAACTGCGGCTACCCGCTGATCGAGCGCTTCCCGCTGATGGTGTTCACCTCGGCCGGTGTGCTGGTGATCGGCATCATCCGCTGGTGTCTCGGAACGTTGTCCACCGAGGACACCGACGCTGCCGCTGACGGCGAGGACAAGCCCGCCGACGTCAGCGGCAGCGGCTTGGGCGCGAAGCTGGCCGCGTTCTTGGGTCGCGGCGCGTCCGACGAAGACGCGGAGCCTGCCCCCACCAAGGCGGCGCGACGGGTTCGCGGGGCTGGCGAGGCCCCCAGGCGCGCCAGGTCACGCAGCAGCGCCGAGTCCCGCAGCAGCGCCGAGTCCCGCAAAGGTGCCCGGTCCAGCAGCAGCACCCGGTCCACCGCCCGGCGCTCGACGCCGACGCGCTCACGGCCCGCCCGAACTCCGGTCGACGATGCCGCCGAGCCGGGCGCAGCGAGCCCGCGCCGCCGGCGCCCCAGGCCCCTTACGACGCCGGCGGCGAGGCGGAGCCGCCCGTCGTGCCGCGTCGACGTCCCAGGCCGGAACGCGAACCGGAGCTGCGCAGTCAGCCGCCGCGGGAGACCCGCCGCGACCCGCACAGCCGATACGGCCGGCCGGCCGCCCGCACCAGCCGGTTCGATCCGTACGAACCGGTGGAAACCTATGACGTGCCTGCGCGCCGCCGGCCCGCAGGCGAAGCAGCGGTCAACGCGGACCACTTCCACGCACCACCCGATTTCGCAGGTTCGCTACCGCGGCGGGGGCCGTCCCCGCGGCGCGCAGAGTTCGACGGCCGAATCCTGGGATTACGACCGCTGATCCCTCGCGCGAGCAGACGCAAACGTCCCAGAACTACCGGCGTGTCGGTGAACTTTGCGTCTGCTGGCGCAAAGGAGCGCGGCGGCGAAGTCAGCGGCGAAGTCAGTGGCGAAGTCAGCGAGGTTGCCGGATTTCGCGGGGTAGCGCGAACACCAGCGTCTCGTTGGCCGTCGTGACCGGCTGCACCGCGTCATAGCCGTAACCGGCCAGCCGTTGCAACACACCGCGCACCAGCACCTCAGGCACTGACGCACCCGACGTGACGCCGACTGTGGTCACGCCGTCCAGCCAGGCCGGGTCGATGTCGTGGGCGTGGTCGACCAAGTGGGCGGCCTTGGCACCGGCACCCAGCGCGACCTCGACCAGGCGCACCGAGTTCGACGAGTTGGTCGAGCCGACCACGATCACCAGATCGCATTCCGGCGCCATCGCCTTGACCGCGACCTGGCGGTTCTGCGTCGCGTAACAGATGTCGTCGCTCGGCGGGTCCTGCAGCTTGGGGAAGCGCCGCCGCAGCCGCTGCACGGTCTCCATGGTCTCGTCGACGGAAAGCGTGGTCTGAGACAGCCAGATCACCTTGTCCTCGTCGCGTACCGTCACCTGATCCACTGCGGCGGGCCCGTCCACCAACTGCACGTGGTCGGGCGCCTCGCCGGCAGTTCCGACGACCTCCTCGTGACCTTCATGCCCGATCAGCAAGATGTCGTAGTCGTCTCGGGCGAAGCGCTTGGCCTCGTTGTGGACTTTGGTGACCAGCGGACAGGTCGCGTCGATGACCTGCAGGTCTCGCTCTGCGGCCGACTCGTGCACGCTCGGTGCCACTCCGTGGGCCGAGAACACCACCACGGCCCCTTCGGGCACTTCATCGGTCTCGTCGACGAACACCGCCCCGGCCTCGGCCAGCGTGGTGACCACATGCCGGTTGTGCACGATCTCGTGACGCACGTAGACCGGCGGGCCGTGTTTTTCCAGCGCCCGCTCGACGGTCTCCACCGCCCGGTCGACCCCTGCGCAGTAACCCCGGGGCTCGGCCAGCAACACCCGCTTACCCACAGCGGCCTCGACAACCGGGCTCGTCGTGCCCGGAATCCCCATGTTGACGGTCGGTGGCATGGCAACCAGGGTACTTTCCGCTGCGGCCACCACGCCATCTCGGAGCCGTCCGCTTGGCGTTGACCGCCGCTTAAGGCAGTCTGGAAGTCATGGCTAGTGCACCGTTCGGGGTTCGGCTGCTGGTGGGTGCGGCCACCGTCGCCGTGGAGGAGACCATCAAGCTGCCCAAGACCATCCTCATGTATCCGATGACGCTGGCCAGTCAGGCCGCGCACATCGTGATGCGCTTCCAGCAGAACATGGCCGAGCTCGTCATCAAAGGCGATGCCACCATCGAGAACCTGTTCCCGCCAAAGAACGAGCAGCCGGAGTGGGCGACATTCGACGAGGACGCCTTCGAATCCGGCGATGACGGCGACGACGGCTATGACGGTGATGACGGCAGCGGTGCAGGCGGCAACGTCGACCCCGAACGCCGCGCCGAAGGACGGTTCGCGCTGTACTCACTGGCAGATGCGGCAGCAGACGCCGCCGTCACCTCCGGCGAATCCGTCTCGTCCGGCAACAAAGCCGGCGGCTCGACGGTGTCGGCGCCGGCGGTGGCCGCCGAGCTCGACTACGAGAACCTGACGCTGGCGCAGCTGCGGGCCCGCTTACCGACTCTGGACGTCGACGAACTGGAGGCGTTGCTGGCTTTTGAGGAAGCCACCAAGGCTCGTGCGCCGTTTCAGACGCTGCTCGCCAACAGGATCACCCGCGCGACCGCGAAGTGACCCCAGCGGTGTCGGCGAACTCCGCCGAGAACCCCTTCCCGGTTCGTGCGGTGGCCATCCGGGTCGCCGGCTGGATCGACAAGCTCGGCACCGTGTGGGTCGAAGGGCAGCTGACCCAGATCAAAGTGCGCCCCGACGCCAAGACGGTGTTCATGGTGCTGCGTGATCCGGCTGCCGACATGTCACTGAGCATCACCTGCCCCCGCGATCTGGTGGCGGCCGCACCGGTCAAGTTGACCGAGGGCGTGCAAGTAGTGGTCTGCGGCAAGCCGACGTTCTACACCGGCCGCGGGTCGTTCTCGCTGCGCGTCAGCGAGATCAGGGCGGTCGGCGTCGGCGAGCTGCTGGCCCGGATCGAGCGGCTGCGCCGGCTGTTGGACGCCGAAGGGCTTTTCGACCCGCGCCTCAAGCGGCCGCTGCCTTTTCTGCCGGGCAGCATCGGCCTGATCACCGGACGGGCCAGCGCCGCCGAACGCGACGTGACGACGGTGGCGTCCGCGCGCTGGCCGGCGGTGCGCTTCGTGCTGCGCAACACCGCCGTGCAAGGTCCGGGCGCCGTCCCGCAGATCGTCAACGCGCTGCGTGAACTGGACGCCGACCAGGACGTGGACGTGATCGTGGTGGCCCGCGGCGGCGGCAGTGTGGAAGACCTGCTGCCGTTCTCCGACGAGACGCTGTGCCGCGCGATCGCCGCCTGCCGCACCCCGGTGGTCAGCGCGGTCGGACACGAACCCGACAATCCGATATGCGACCTGGTCGCCGATCTGCGGGCCGCCACGCCCACCGACGCTGCCAAGAAGATCGTCCCGGATACCGCTGCCGAGCAGCGGATGGTCGACGATCTGTGCCGTCGCAGCGCCCAAGCGCTGCGCAACTGGGTGACCCGCGAGGAGCGGGCGCTGGCGCAACTGCGCAGCCGCCCGGTGCTCGCCGAGCCGCTGACGGCGCTCACCGCCCGCGGCGAAGAGATCCGGCGCGCCAAAGCAGCGGTGCGGCGCGACGTCACCCGAACGATCGCGGCCGAAACCGACCGCATCGGCCACCTGGCCGCCCGGCTGGCCACTCTGGGACCGGCGGCCACCCTGGCGCGTGGCTACGCGGTGGTGCAGACCGTTGCCCAGTCAGGACCGATGACTGTGCTTCGTTCGGTCACCGATGCCCCCGCCGGGACGAAGTTGCGGGTGCGGGTTGCCGACGGCGCGGTGGCAGCGCTGAGTGAGGGACGAGTCGATGGGTCTGCAACCGGTGACTGAACGCGAGCCGGCTACTCCTATTAGTCAACTTGGCTACGAGAATTGCCGCGACGAACTCATCGACGTCGTACGCCGGCTGGAGCAGGGCGGACTCGGCCTCGATGCGTCGCTACAGCTGTGGGAACGTGGCGAGAAACTGGCCAAACGCTGCGAAGAACACTTAGCTGGCGCGCGCAAACGAGTGGCCGACGCGCTGGCGGCCACTGACACCGACGACAGTTGACAATGAAACTATTTCGGGGTCACGACTTGCCAAACTAGAACACGTTTCAGTTATGCTGGTCGCCATGGCTGACGCAACACTGACCACCGACCTCGGCCGCGTTCTGGTCACCGGCGGCTCGGGCTTCGTCGGCGCCAACCTGGTGAGCGCCCTGCTCGAGCGGGGGCACACCGTGCGGTCCTTCGACCGGGTGCCCTCGCAGCTGCGGCAGCACCCGAAACTGGAGGTGCTCGAAGGAGACATCTGCGACTGCGCCGTGGTCGCCGCCGCGGTCGACGGGGTCGACACCGTCTTCCACACCGCGGCGATCATCGACCTGATGGGTGGCGTCTCAGCCACTGAGCAGTACCGGCAGCGCAGCTTCGCCGTCAACGTGGACGGCACAAAGAACCTGGTCTGGGCCGGTCAGGCCGCCGGTGTCCAGCGGTTCGTCTACACCTCGTCCAACAGCGTGGTCATGGGTGGGCAGCCCATCACCGACGGCGACGAGACACTGCCTTACACCGAGCGCTTCAACGACCTCTACACCGAAACCAAGGTGGCCGCCGAGCGATTCGTGCTGTCCCAGAACGGCCGTAACGGCATGTTGACCTGCGCGATCCGCCCGAGCGGCATCTGGGGGCGCGGCGATCAGACCATGTTCCGCAGATTGTTCGAAAGCGTCGTCGCCGGCCACCTCAAAGTGCTGATCGGGCGCAAGACCGCCAAACTGGACAACTCCTACGTGCACAACCTGATCGAAGGGTTCATCCTGGCGGCCCAGCACCTGGTGCCCGGCGGTACAGCGCCCGGCCAGGCGTACTTCATCAACGACGGCGAGCCGGTCAACATGTTCGAGTTCGCGCGTCCGATCGTCGAGGCGTGCGGTCAGCGCTGGCCGCGTCTGCGGGTATCCGGGCCGCTGGTGCATGCGCTGATGTCGACGTGGGAGCGGGCCCACTTCCGCTTCGGCGTGCCGAAGCCGCCGCTGGTACCGCTTGCCGTGGAACGGCTTTACCTGGACAACTACTTCTCCATCGCGAAGGCCGAACGCGACTTGGGCTACCGCCCACCGTTCACCACCGAGCAGGCCATGCAGCACTGCCTGCCCTACTACATCGAGTTGTTCGACACGGTCCAGGCCACCGCCAAACAGCACGCCGCCACCGCTGTGACGTTGGCGGCGCCGGCATAACCGACAGCCCGCTGGCCCGCACCGGTGCAACCGCCGACGCGTTGCCCGGGTAAACGCGTCGCGCAATGCCGTCGCACGCGGCAAGATTTCACACCATGACTGTCCGCGCGGCTGTGGTGATCGGTGGAGCGTCCGGCATCGGCCGGGCGATTGCTCATGCGCTGGCCGCTGAGAAGTACCGGGTCACCGTCGCCGACCGCAACGCCAACGGGGCCGCGCGGGTCGCCGTCGAGCTCGGTGACCCGCACCTGTCCGCGACCGTCGAGGTCACCGACGAGGAATCGGTGCGGGCACTGTTCGACCAGCCCGATCCGCTTCAGGTCGTCGTCAACACCGCCGGTGTCGGCGGCATCGGCCTGATCACCGAGCTGGCCGCAGACGACTTCCGATCAGTCGTCGACGTGTGCCTCACCGGTGCGTTTCTGGTGATCAAACACGCCGCACCCCGGCTCGGCGAGGGTGGCTCGCTGGTGTCGCTGAGCTCGCTGAACGCCCGCCAGCCGGCGGTGGCGATGAGTGCCTACTGCGCCGCCAAGGCGGGCCTGTCGATGCTCACCCAGGTGGCCGCGCTGGAACTTGCGCCACGCGGAATCCGCGTCAACGCGGTGGCGCCCGGGTTCGTGCACACACCGCTCACCGAGCCGGTGACACAGATCCCGGGAGTGCTCGAGGATTACCTGGCGAACACGCCGCTGGGCCGCGCCGGTACGCCGGAGGATGTCGCCGAGGCGGTGGTGTTCCTGTGCTCGCCGAAGTCGTCATGGCTGACCGGTGAAGTGCTCGACCTCAACGGCGGCGCGCACCTCATGCGTTATCCCGACCTGTACGGGCACGTCATGAAGCTCGCGGCGCAGTGAGCTTCACCGGCAAACAGGCGATCGTCACCGGAGCCGGCTCGGGCATCGGCGCGGCGCTGTGCCGGGCACTGGTGGCCGCCGGCGCCGACGTGGTGTGCACCGACATCGACGCCGCCGCCGCCGCCCACACGGCCGCCAGCTCGTCCGGGCCGGGTGCCGCGCGCCCGGCCCGGCTCGACGTGACCGACCCTGCCGCGGTCCAGCACGCCGTGGACGACGTCGTGGGCCTTGCCGGCCGGCTGGACCTGATGTTCAACAACGCCGGCATCGCCTGGGGCGGCGACACCGAGCTGCTCACCCTGGATCAGTGGAACGCGATCATCGACGTCAACATCCGCGGCGTCGTGCACGGAGTCGCAGCGGCCTACCCGGTGATGCTGCGCCAAGGGCACGGCCACCTCGTCAACACCGCGTCGATGGCCGGGCTGACCGCGGCCGGGCAGATCACCAGCTACGTGATGACCAAGCACGCCGTCGTCGGACTGTCGCTGGCGCTGCGCTCAGAAGCCGTGTCCCGCGGAGTGGGCGTACTGGCGGTTTGCCCGGCCGCTGTCGAGACCCCGATCCTGGACAAAGGTGCGCTCGGCGGCTTCGTCGGCCGCGACTACTACCTGCGCGGTCAGGGCGTGCGCACCGCCTACAGCCCCGACCGGCTGGCCCGCGACACCCTGCGGGCCGTCCAACGTAACAAGGCGCTGCTGGTGGTGCCCAAGCGCGCGCACGCGTCGTGGATCCTCGCGCGCCTCGCGCCCGGTTTGCTGCAACGCATGTCGGTCGGTTTCGTCGAGCGCCAGCGCGCCCGGCAGGCCGTCAGGTCAGCCGCTGGGTGAGGAACTCCACGACCCGCTTGCGGGCCTCGTAGGCCGGATGCCCGTCGACTTCGCGGACCTCGTCGGTCAGCACCGAGTGCGCCAGCCGCGAAAAGCCGTGTTCGTTGCCGGGCCCGGAGTCGATTTCGATCACCTCGAACGCGTCGCCGAGACGGTCCTTGAGCGTGTGGAATCGCTCGCGCGGCGACATCTTGTCCTCGCTGAACCGCAGACCCAGCGCGCATAAGCCATCCCTGGCCGCGCGGTCGGCGACGGCGTTCAACTCGGGATCGCTGAGCCCGGCGTTGCGCCGCTGCGCCGGCGTCAGCGGCAGCGGCAGCGACGGCTGGCTGAGCACCGGCGCCAACACGCTGTCGTCGACCGCGGCGGCCAACGCGAAACCGCCGGTGAAGCATTGGCCGATCACCCCGACTCCCGCACCCGGTGTCGACGCATTGAGGTCGCGGGCCAGTGCCCGCAGGAACACCGACACCGGGCGCTGCCTGCTGGTGGTGAACGCGGCGAACTCTCGGGCCACACAGGCGCGCGTGATGACCGGCAGCACATAGCCGGCCGACTTGACGTGGCCGGGCTCGCCGAACAGTGACGGGATGGCGACGGTGAAGCCGCTGTCGACCAGGTGATTGGCCAGGCCCAGCACACCGGGATGGATGCCGGGGAGTTCGGGGATCACCACCACACCGGGGCCTTGGCCGTTGCGGTAGACGTCGTGGGTGTAGCCCCCACCGGTGAACGGCGCCACCGACCATCCGGTCAAGTCCGCTTCGGGTGCGGTCATCGCGGTGCCTCCGATCGGTGAGCCGGCAGCGGCGGCTGTGACTGGGTGGCCGCGGCCAGCGTGCCGAACTGCTGGTCGGTTCCGGCTCCGGTGATCGCAAGTTGCGCCGCGCCGGCCGCGCTGCCCAGCCGGGTGGTCCAGACCGGCTCGGCACCGCCGTCGCCTTGGTAGACCACCCACTTGGTGGCGCCGACCGCGGTGACACCTGTCGGGTACATCGCTGTTTTCGACGACGGGTGGACGTTGCCGACCAGCTTGGCCTCGTCGGCGTTGCTCTGGGTCAGGCTCAGATACATACCGGTCGGACTGATGAACCCGACCGTCGAGGTGACCGCGCGCACCGGTTGCCCAGTCGTCGGATCCGTCCGGCCATTCTCGATGTCACCGCGGCTGCCCGAATTGGGTTGCCACCCGGCGGGCAGCCGGGGCAGCCGAATCGGGAAGCCCAGCGCCTGGGCGTCGGCGCGCAGAGCCGCGGCGGCGTCGAACGACGGCACCGAGCCCCGCTGGGTGCCGGCGGGCCGCAACGAACACATGCCGACCAGCCCGGCCAGCACTATGCACCCCACCACCAGCGGGGCTATCGACCAGAACATGTCCCGGCCGTCCTGCAGCAGCCGGGGCTTGGCCGGCCTCGGGACCGGTTGCGGCTCAGTGGTCACGTCACCCAGTATCCCTGCCTGTGAAGCCCTGGCCGCTTCTGGGACAATTACTCACCATGACCCGTGCTGCCGATAGTGGCGCCCAATCCTCGCCGGAACCCAACCCGGCTTCTCGTCGGGAAGCACCGGACCGGAACTTGGCACTGGAACTGGTGCGCGTCACCGAAGCCGGAGCCATGGCCGCCGGGCGCTGGGTCGGCCGCGGCGACAAGGAAGGCGGCGACGGCGCGGCGGTCGACGCGATGCGCGAACTGGTCAACTCGGTGTCGATGCGCGGTGTGGTCGTCATCGGCGAAGGCGAGAAGGACCAGGCGCCGATGCTCTTCAACGGCGAGGAGGTCGGCAACGGCGACGGCCCAGACTGCGACTTCGCCGTCGACCCGATCGACGGAACGACCCTGATGAGCAAGGGCATGCCCAACGCCATCTCAGTGCTGGCGGTCGCCGATCGAGGCGCCATGTTCGACCCGTCGGCGGTGTTCTACATGAACAAGGTCGCCGTGGGCCCCGATGCCCCCGACGTGCTGGACATCACCGCGCCCATCGCCGACAACATCCGCTCGGTGGCAAAGGTGAAAGGCCTTTCGGTGCGCGACATGACGGTGTGCATCCTCGATCGGCCGCGCCATGAGCAGCTGATCGAGGACGTCCGCGCCACCGGGGCGCGAATCCGGCTGATCACCGACGGCGACGTGGCCGGCGCCATCTCAGCCTGCCGGCCGAACTCGGGGACCGACCTGCTGGCCGGTATCGGCGGCACACCGGAGGGCATCATCACCGCGGCGGCGATCCGGTGTATGGGCGGCGAGATCCAGGCGCTGCTCGCACCGAAGGACGACGACGAACGCCAGAAGGCAATCGACGCCGGCTACGAACTGGACAAGGTCCTGACCACTGAGGACCTGGTGGCCGGGGACAACGTCTTCTTCTGTGCCACCGGCGTCACCGACGGTGACCTGCTCAAGGGCGTGCACTACTACCCCGGCGGCTGCACCACCCAGTCAATCGTGATGCGCTCGAAGTCAGGCACCGTGCGCATGGTCGAGGCCTACCACCGGCTCTCCAAACTCACCGAGTACTCCGCTATCGACTTCACCGGCGACAGCAACGCGCAATATCCGCTGCCCTGACCAAGTAAAGGGACTTCCACCTATGGCCGCTCATGCCACCGACACCGAGTACCGCATCGAACACGACACCATGGGTGAGGTGAAGGTTCCGGCAAAGGCATTGTGGCGCGCGCAAACTCAGCGCGCGGTGGAGAACTTCCCGATCTCCGGGCGGGGGCTGGAGCGCACCCAGATTCGCGCTCTGGGCCTGCTCAAAGGCGCCTGCGCGCAGGTCAACAAAGACCTGGGCCTGCTGGCGGCGGAGAAAGCCGACGCGATCATTGCCGCCGCCGCGGAGATCGCCGACGGCCGCCACGACGACCAGTTCCCCATCGATGTGTTCCAGACCGGGTCGGGCACCAGCTCCAACATGAACACCAACGAGGTGATCGCGTCCATCGCGGGCGCCAGCGGTGTGACGGTGCACCCCAACGACGACGTCAACATGTCCCAGTCGTCCAACGACACGTTCCCCACCGCCACACATATCGCCGCCACCGAAGCTGCTGTACGCCACCTGGTTCCGGCGCTGCAGGTGCTGCACGATGCGCTCGCGGGCAAGTCCCGTGAATGGCACACCGTGGTGAAGTCCGGTCGCACCCACTTGATGGACGCGGTCCCGGTGACATTGGGACAGGAGTTCAGCGGCTATGCCCGGCAGATCGAGGCCGGCGTAGAAAGAGTGCACGGGTGCCTGCCGCGGCTGGGAGAGCTGGCGATCGGTGGTACCGCGGTGGGAACCGGCCTCAACGCGCCCGACGGGTTCGGCGCCAAAGTGGTGCAGGTGCTGGTCGACCGCACCGGGCTGACCGAGTTGCGTTCTGCCACCAATTCTTTCGAAGCTCAGGCCGCCCGTGACGGCCTGGTCGAAGCGTCCGGAGCGCTGCGCACCGTCGCTGTGTCACTGACCAAAATCGCCAACGACATCCGGCTGATGGGCTCAGGTCCCCTGACCGGCTTGGCAGAAATCCAGCTTCCCGACCTGCAGCCGGGCAGCTCCATCATGCCTGGCAAAGTCAATCCCGTTCTGCCGGAGGCTGTTACGCAGGTCGCAGCGCAGGTGATCGGCAACGACGCCGCGGTTGCCTGGGGCGGTGCTAACGGCGCCTTCGAACTCAACGTCTACATCCCGATGATGGCGCGCAACGTGCTGGAGTCGTTCACGCTGCTGACCAATGTGTCGCGGCTGTTCGCCGACCGTTGCGTCAAGGGTCTTACCGCGAACGTCGGACGGCTGCGCGAGCTGGCCGAGTCGTCACCGTCGATCGTGACCCCGCTGAACTCGGTCATCGGCTACGAAGAAGCCGCCGCGGTAGCCAAACAGGCGCAAAAAGAAGGTAAGACGATCCGGCAAACCGTCATCGACCGCGGGCTGATCGGCGACAAGCTGTCTCTCGAGGAACTGGACCGCCGGCTCGATGTACTGGCGATGGCCATGGTGACCGACGGAGATCGGTGAATCGATCGCATAACGAGGGCGGGCACGGCGGCGAGTCTCGAGGCGCAAACAAGGCGAGCATGATGGTGTAGTGCAGCCGATCGCGGGCGCGATGCGGTATGCGGCCTCCCTCACCCGAGGGCGGCGGTCAGAGTGAAGGTGGTTCAGCAATGACGGCTCCCCCTGGCGGCCCCTATGGTCAGGATCCCTCCGGCAACCCGTATCAGCAGAACCCCTACTGGGGCGGTCAGCCCCAAGGCGACCCGTACCAGGGCGGCCGGCCGCCGGGCGGTCCGTATCAGAACCCGCAGGGCGGCCCCTACCAACAGCCGCCGTACGGCGACCCGTACAGCTTTGGTTCGGCTCCCACTCAGCATTCTCCGCTGCCGGGTCAGCAGTATCCGCCCGGAGCGTATCCACCCGGGCAGTACCCGCCTGGCCCGTACGCGCCGGGACAGTACCCGCCGGGGCCTTACCCGCCCGGGCAGTATCCGCCCGGACCGCCGCCGGGCGGCCCCGGCTCGAAGAAACCCTGGTTGATCGGTGGCGCCATCGCGTTAGTCGCCGTCGTCGCGCTCGTGGTGACCCTGATCTTGGCGGGCCATCACAGCAAATCGGGCCAGGCCGGACCGTCGACGAATGCTCCGACCACTGCTTCGCCCGGTGCTCCGACGTCGCAACCGGGTGGTTCTGCGCAAAATGCCACGGACTGCACGCAGAACGTGTCCGGTGGCGATGCGCCCAGCGGCGACACCGTCAGCGCGGGTGCGCTGTCGTTTCCGACCAGCGCGGCACCGGGATGGATGCCGATCTCGGACAACTCCACCCCCAACGCCATCGGCGCCGTCGGGGTGGCGCAGGAGGTGCCCAACGCGAATCAGTGGATGATGCAGGCCGAACTCGCCGTCACCAACTTCGTCACCAGCATGAGCGTCGGTGATCAGGCGTCGAAGTTGATGAACTGCATCGCCACCGGACCCGGCTACTCGCAGTCCGGCCCCACGCTCGGCCCGATCAAGACGTCGTCCACCACGGTCGACGGCACCGAGGCCGCCCGGGCCGACGCCGACATCACGATCAGCGACTCCACCCGCCATGTGCCCGGCGACTCGGTGACCATCATCACCGTCAAAACCAAACCGGTGACTTTCTTCTTCGCCGCATCACCGATCGGTGATTCCGCCAGCCGCGACGTTCTCGACGCGGTCATCGCGGCGCTGAAGGTCAATCAGACCTGACGTGCCTCGGGTGCTTCACGCCCCGTTGTTCGGGTCCGCCGGAGTTCTGTCCGGGGATGTCGGTGATCGGAAAGTTAGGCATCGGCCGAGGTGACGGCGTGTTGGGCAGTGCCGGGATTTCAGCTGCCGGGATGTCGTGTAAATCATTGACCGGTGGACCGTTGTCACGGCCGCCGTAACTGCTTCCCGGTGCTCGCGGACCGAGCAGCTGGCTGACCGTCACCATCCGGTAGCCGTTGGCTTTCAGCACCGGGATGAACTGATAGACCAGATCCACGGTGCTCGAGTACGTGTCGTGGAACAGCACCACCGATCCCGGTTTGACCTGGCTCATCAGCACTTGGCGTGTCGCGGCGATGTTGGAGTCATTCATCCAGTCGAAAGGGATGACATTCCAGAGTATTTCGGCTTGCCCGACCTGAGCGGCGGCCTGGCGCACCGCGTCGTTGGACAGTCCACCGGCGGGCCGGTACAGCGTCGGGGTGCGGCCGGTGGCGGCGGTGATCGCATCGTTTGCCTTAGAGAGCTGGGCCGCAATATCCTGCGGCGGAATGGTTGTCATGTTGGGGTGTTCCCAGGTGTGGCTGCCGACCTCCATACCGGCGTCGGCGATTCGCCTGGCTCCCGACGGGTTGGCGGCGACTTTGTTGCCGATCAGAAAGAACGTGGCCTTGGCGTTGTCGTCTTTGAGGATCTGCAGCAAGCGGTCGGTGAACGGGCTCGGACCGTCGTCGAAGGTCAGGGCCACGCACTTGGTCAGCGAACAGTCCACGTCGTTGGCGCCGGCTCGCTTGATGTGCCCGGTCAGCGCACCGATCAGCAGTACCGCGGCCGCGGCGACCAGCCCCAGCAGGGTCCGCCAGTACCGCCACGCCTGGGTGTCAGCTCGCTTCGGCACCCTGGCAGCCTACCCGCCGGCCGGGCCGGCGTGCAGAGCGTCAAGCCGGCGGTTCAGTGCGGCCCGGTGATCTCCTCGAGCATCTCGGTGACCAGCGCGGCGATCGGTGAACGCTCGCTGCGCAGTAGCGTGATGTGGGCGAAGAGCGGGTGGCCCTTGAGCTTCTCGATCACGGCGGCCACGCCGTCATGGCGACCGACCCGCAGGTTGTCGCGCTGAGCGACGTCGTGGGTCAGCACCACTCGAGAGCCCGCGCCCAGCCGCGACAGCACGGTCAACAACACGTTGCGCTCCAACGACTGTGCCTCGTCGACGATGACGAACGAGTCGTGCAGGGAGCGACCCCGAATGTGGGTGAGCGGCAACACTTCGAGCATGCCGCGCGACAGCACTTCCTCGAGCACCGCCGGACTGGCCAGCCCTTCGAGGGTGTCGAAGACCGCCTGCGCCCACGGGCCCATCTTCTCGCTCTCGCTGCCCGGCAGATACCCCAGATCCTGGCCGCCGACGGCGTAGAGCGGACGGAAGACCACGACCTTGCGCTGAGTCCGGCGCTCCAGCACAGCTTCGAGCCCCGCGCACAACGCCAGCGCCGATTTGCCGGTTCCCGCTTTGCCGCCCAGCGACACGATGCCCACCGATTCGTCGAGCAGCAGATCGAGAGCTACCCGCTGCTCCGCCGAACGGCCACGCAGCCCGAACACCTCCCGGTCACCGCGCACCAGCTGCACGCGTTTTTCGGGCGTTGACCCTGCCCAGACGCGTGCGAGGTGCCGCCGAGCAGTCGAACTCCGGTGTGGCACGGGCATGTCTCGGGCACCGGCCAGGTCGATCTCGCCGTCGGCGAACAGCGCGTCGATGTCCTCAGCCGCCGTCTCGATCTCGGCCATCCCGGTCCAGCCGGAGGTGACCACATCCTGCGCGTGGTATTCATCGGCCGCCAGGCCGACGGCGCCGGCTTTGACGCGCAGCGGAATGTCCTTGCTGACCAACGTGACCCGTTTGCCCTCGGCGGCCAGGTTGGCCGCGCAGCTCAGGATCCGCGAGTCGTTGCTGTCGGTGCGGAAGCCCGCGGGCAACACCGAGGGATCGGTGTGGTTGAGCTCGACATGCAGCGTACCGCCTTGTGTCCCAACCGGAATCGGTTGGTCCAGCCGCCCGTGCTCGAGCCGGAGATCGTCGAACAACCGCAACGCCTGTCGGGCGAACCAGCCCAGTTCGTGGTGGTGGCGCTTGGCCTCCAGCTCACTGATCACGACCAGCGGGACGACGACTTCGTGCTCGGCGAACCTGCTGCACGCCCACGGGTCAGACAGCAATACGGACGTGTCGAGCACGTACGTCCGAAGATCAGTCACTGCAACGCTCCTTGGCCGCGCGGCCCCGCGCAGAAGTGTCGACGGGCGCTGCGGCGTCAGGACCGGGGCCGGCCCTGCGAAGTCGTGATGCGAGGTGCCGCCCGGATAGCAGAGCATGTCGCTGGCCATCGGACTGCGACGCTACTCTGATCGACGCATGCCCGCCGTGCAGGCGCGCCGCACCGGCGCGACCGTCAAAGCGGCGTGCGGATCCGGCGGTCGAACGGCTAGGCCGTGACGAACTGCTGCAGGTCCGGGTGACTGGCCAAGCCCCAGTCGCTGATCCGGTCAGCGATCGCCTGCCGCAGCTGGCTGGGCACCGAAAATCCCGGCGTCGGCCACATTCTGCAGCTTGTCGCGGTAGGCGTCGATGTCGCCGCCGACGACATCGAGTTCGGCGGCGCGGGCGGCGATAGCGGCCACCGTCTCGTCGTGGGTGTACCGCAGGCAGTGCGCCACCAGATTGGCGAAGAACTGTTCGTGGCGCTCTTCGTCGCGCGCGATGTTGGCGATGAGCCCGGCCAGCACCGGCTCTTCGATCAGAGCCGCGAGATTGTTGCAGAACACCGCGTGGGCGCGCTCGAAAAACGCCATGAACGCCAGAGTTTCGATCTGCGAGTAATGGTCGGCCCGGTGTCCCTTCGTCGACACATGCTCGAAGCGGACCTGCTCGTTGGCGACGGGGTCGATCTCGCGGGTGACAACGAAGTACTCGCGCAGCGCGATGGCGTGCCCGTGCTCCTCGGCGGTCCACCGACCGATCCACTGGCCCCAGTTCTCCTCGAGGATGAAGTGCTCGACGAGTTCGCGGTGGTAACCGGCCAGGTTGTCTTTGGTGATGAGAAGGATCTCGCACGCGTCGGTGATGGGTTTGGGCAGCGTCACCTGCGACGGGTCCCAGTCGCGCCCGCCCAGGAAGGCGAAATTCTCGCCCTGCTCGAACGGCACGAACTCATGCGCGAACCACAGGTTCTCGGTTTCCGAGGTGACGATCCAGCTCGTCGCCCAGCACCGGCTCGAGTTCGAGAATCAACGCGTTAGGTACAGGTTTCTGTGCCATGAATAACCGTAACTGCCGTTAACGGGTTTCGTGAAATCGCGCTGCACCGTGTCGGCCGGCGCATCGTCGCCGGTCAGGACCTGATTCCCGACTCCTCCTCATCGCGCTACGCGCTCTGCATCGTCGCCGGTCAGCGGTCGACCAGCGTCCAGTCCTCCAACCCCTCATACAGCGGGAACTGCCGGGCCAGCGCAGTGACCCGGTCACGCAACGCAGCCACATCGGCTCCGGCACCGGCCGCCAGTGCAGTGGCGATGATGTCGGCGACCTCGGAGAACTCGTCGTCACCGAATCCGCGGGTGGCCAGCGCGGGCGTACCCACCCGCAGGCCCGAGGTCACCATCGGCGGCCGGGGATCGTTGGGCACGGCGTTGCGGTTGACGGTGATCCCGATTTCGTGCAGCAGGTCCTCGGCAGCCTTGCCGTCCAACGGAGAGTCGCGCAGATCGACCAAGCACCAGGTGCACGTCGGTGCCGCGGCTGACCACCGACACACCGGCCTTGCTCACGTCGTCGGCCAGCAGCCGCTCGGCGATGATGCGCGCGCCGGACACCGTGCGCTGCTGACGGTCGGCGAACTCGGGGCTGCCGGCGATCTTGAACGCGACCGCTTTGGCCGCAATGGCGTGCATCAGCGGCCCGCCCTGCTGGCCGGGAAACACCGCGGAGTTGATCGACTTGGCGTACTCCTGCTTGCCCATGATCAGACCGGAGCGCGGACCGCCCAGCGTCTTGTGCACGGTGGTCGACACGATGTCAGCGTGCGGCACCGGCGACGGGTGCAGCCCCGCCGCGACGAGGCCCGCGAAGTGCGCCATGTCCACCCACAGCTTGGCGCCGACCTCGTCGGCGATCGACCGGAACGCCGCGAAGTCCAGGATGCGCGGATACGCCGACCACCCTGCGATCAGCACCTTGGGCCGGAATTCCAGCGCCTTGGCCCGCACGGCGTCCATGTCGATCAGATGCGTCTTCGGGTCGACCCCGTAGAAGCCGGCCTCGTACAGCTTGCCGGAGAAGTTCAGCCGCATGCCGTGCGTCAGGTGACCGCCGTTGGCGAGGTCCAAACCCGAGCAAGTGTTCCCCCGGCGACATCAGCGCGTGCAGCACCGCGGCGTTGGCCTGCGCGCCTGAATGCGGCTGCACGTTGGCGAAATCGGCGCCGAACAGCGCTTTGGCGCGGTCGCGGGCGATGTTCTCGACGACGTCGACGTACTCGCAGCCGCCGTAGTAGCGCCGACCGGGCAACCCCTCGGCGTACTTGTTGGTCAACACGCTGCCCTGGGCCTGCAGCACCGAGCGCGGCACGAAGTTCTCCGAGGCGATCATCTCCAGCGTGTCGCGCTGACGACCGAGTTCCTTGCCCAGCAAGTCGGCGATGTCGGGGTCCACCTCGGCTAACGGCGCCGACATCACAGAAGCGGCAGTGCGGGTATCAGGTGCGGCAGTCACGGACGCCAGTCTATCGACCGGACTCGGCGCGAAGCGGCGCCGGCCGGCCGGGCTGGTCCCGCGCCTCGTCGTGGTCCGGCTACGCCAGGATTGACGTGTAGTACATGTTGTCCGCGACCGAGAGGCCATCCTCGGCGTCAGCCACCGGCGGGAGTCCATTGAGGGCCAGCAGCTCCCGCATTGCGGTACCGACTGATTGCCAGCCGCGCGCGTCGAGGTATTCCGCCACGTCGTTACGGTCGCCGTGATACCAGAGATCCGAAATATCGACGTCGAGACCATGGTCGCGCCACCGCTGAACAAAGGTTCGCATCGCCTCTTCAGCCTGCGCCGCGTCAACGTCTGGGGTGTTCCCGAAGGTTTCGGTGGCCAGGCGGCTGCCCGGCGCGCTCAACGCGGTGATCTCGTCGAAAAGTCGATCCTGGGCGTCCGGCGGCAGAAAGGCGAGCAGACCCTCGGCGATCCAAGCGGTGGGTTGGTCGGCATCAAACCCGGCCTGGCGGAGCGCGGCAGGCCAATCTTGTCGCAGATCAATGGGCACGAACCGAACGTCCGAAGTGGGTGCAGCGCCCAGGCCGGCCAGGGTGGCGGTTTTGAACTCGATGACTTGTGGCTGGTCGATCTCAAATACCGTCGTCCCGGCCGCCCAGTGCAGCCGGTAACCGCGCGCGTCGAGACCGGATGCCAGGATCACGCACTGCCGGATGCCTGCCAGCGCCGCATCGTGAAAGAACTCGTCGAAATACCGGGTGCGAGCCGCCATCATGTCGGTCATCAGCTGCAGACCCCAGCTGGCGTTGTCCCCGTCGACCTCTGCGGGGTTGAGTTCACCGCTCGCCCACCGGGTGAAAAACTCAACCCCCACGGCACGAACGAGCGGTTCGGCGAAGGGGTCGTCGATGAGCGGGTTATCGACCTTGGTTGCGATTGCCCTGGCGGCGGCAACCATAGTGGCGGTAGCTCCCACGCTGGAAGCAAGATCCCAGGTGTCGTTGTCTGTCCGCGTCATTTCGAGTCCTTTCCATGGACACCGGATGCTTAGCTAGGTTAACAATCTGAGGTCAACAGTACACGTGGACGACGACGCAACCGCGGCGCCGGAAGCGCTGCCGACAAAGCACCGCATCAAAGGCCGCCACCGCCATCTGGCTGCTACCGCTCGGTTTATTGATTACGCACGACGTCAGGTCCGACCCGCAGCGCCGACGGAATCAACGGCTCGTCGAGCAGCCTGCCGAACCGCTCGCCCAGGGTGACTTCTTCTGGGCGGTCGTCCAGCCATGCTCGTAGCAACCGGTAGCCCTCGACGTAGGTGCTGGTGTAGGCCCGCCACAGCGGCGACAAGAGGAACCGCAACATCTGCCGCGCCCGCTCGTCGGGCACGCACAGCCAGCGTCGAAGATAAGCGGCCACCTCGTCGACGTCGCGACGTTCATCGTGCAGCATCAGCGCCGCGTCCTGGCGCACCGCGCCCAGCGCCGCTGTCGCTTCACTGATCGCCTCGGCCCGCTCGCCGTCGAAACGTAACCCCAGGTCGGCGTAGATGTCTGCGGCCCACCTGCCCCAGCCGCTACCGACGGCGGCGTACAGCGCCAAGTCGGCCAGACCTTCGGCCATCAGGCACTGCGGGGTGTTGACCAGAAAAATCGTTTGTTCGGCCTGCCCTTTTCGACGCACCAGGCCGGCTTCTTTGCGGCAGTGCTCGGTGTGGTGGCCCGGGTATGACTCATGGGCGACCAGCCGCGGCAGCTGCGACATCAACTGTTTGACGTCGGCATTGACGGCCACCGTAGAGCGGTAGTCACCCTCGTAATAGTTGAACCCCGACCAGGGCTTGTCGGTGACCACCTCGTAGTCCACAGTCTCGCGCTCGGGCAGCGGGTACTCGGTTCGCACCCAATCCCGTAGCGCACTGGAGAACGCGGCGATGCACTCGGCCAACCGTTCCGGCGGAATCTCTTCAGCTAAGCGGTGAGCAGCCATCCGGTCTGCCAGCGCACCGGTGCCGCCGAGCAAACCGTCGAGTCGGGTGTGCGCGTCCCGGTAGGCCGCGGTGTCTTTCTTGCCGATGCGCACGTCGAAATAGTTGTGCACCTCCTCGACGAAGCCCACCTGGTGCCCGGCGAATTTCCTTGCCGCGCAGGCGAGGGCGCGCAGATGGGCATCGATGAAGTCCGCACGCTGCTGGTCGAATCCCCCGTCGCGTGCTACGTCGGGCAGCGCGGCACAGCAATCTATCGGCCTGCACCGCCAACGCGGCAGGGTCGGGAGCAGGTTCGTCCTGCGCGGTCCGACGCAGCGCGGGATCACCGATGAAAGAGTCGACGTAGCCGGGCTCGATCCGGTCGAAGCGCAGGCCCAGCAGCAGATACTCGCGGATGAGGTCGGCACTTTCCATGAGGCCCACCATAAAACGCCCCGACCACTGCACCTGCCGCCGATGCTGCAAGACTGACGGCTATGCCGCGGCTGAGCGAGCCGAGCCCCTACGTGGAGTTCGACCGAAGTCATTGGCGCGCGCTGCGTCAGTCGACGCCGCTGGCTCTCACCGAAAAAGAGCTGATCGGTCTGCGTGGCCTCGGCGAGCAGATCGACATGCTCGAAGTCGAAGAGGTTTATCTGCCACTGGCCCGACTGCTGCACCTTCAGGTCGCCGCCCGGCAGCGGCTGTTCGCCGCGACCGCAGAGTTCCTCGGCGAGCCTCAGCAAAACCCGGACCGCCCCGTGCCGTTCATCATCGGCGTGGCCGGCAGCGTCGCGGTCGGCAAATCCACCACCGCCCGCGTGCTGCAGGCGCTGCTGGCCCGCTGGGCGCACCACCCGCAGGTGGACTTGGTGACCACCGACGGGTTCCTGTACCCGAACGCCGAGTTGACGCGACGAAACCTGATGCACCGCAAAGGTTTTCCGGAAAGCTACAACCGCCGGGCACTGATGCGCTTCGTCACGTCGGTGAAGTCGGGATCGGATCATGCTTGCGCACCGGTGTATTCGCATTTGCTGTATGACATCGTCCAAGGCGCCACGCAGGCAGTGCGCCACCCCGACATCCTGATCCTGGAAGGGCTTAACGTCCTGCAGACCGGGCCGACGTTGATGGTGTCCGATTTGTTCGACTTCTCGCTCTACGTGGACGCGCGGATCGAGGACATCGAGCAGTGGTACGTCTCGCGGTTCCTGACGATGCGCACGACGGCGTTCGCCGACCCGGCGTCACACTTCCATCACTACGCGGGGCTCAACGACCAGCAGGCCGTCGCCGCCGCCCGCGAGATCTGGGATTCGATCAACCGGCCGAACCTGGTCGAGAACATTCTGCCCACCCGGCCGCGGGCCACCGTGGTCCTGCGCAAAGACGCCGACCACTCGATCAACCGGCTGCGGCTGCGCAAGCTCTGACGTCGGCGCGGCCTGGCCGGCTCAGGGCTGGCGGCGACCCGCTGCACCCGGCTCCGCCGCGCTTGCGATCGCCACGCGCTCATTGTGTCGACCCGCTGCACCCGGCTCCGCCGCGCTTGCGATCGCCACGAACTCATTGTGTCGACCCGCTGCACCCGGCTCCGCCGCGCTTGCGATCGCCACGAGCCGATGCGGGGCCGCACACCGCAACCTCTGACGGCGGCGCCCCGCACCGGCGGGCAGGAGTCACACCGGCAGGCGGCGCACTCCGAGGTACTGCAGGTAGGCGAAGAAGGTGGTGTAGCAACCGCTGGCCAACGCCGCAGCGACGCCTGCCGCCGTCAATGGCAGCACTCCGACCGCCACGATCGCCAACGCGGCCACGGTGCAGGCCAGATTGACGATGACGACGCCGAGGCCGGCGCGCCGCAGATCCGGCACCGCCGCAAGGGTGAACACCGCCAGGCCGAGCACCACGAAGAACGCGCCCAAGCCGTAGCCCTGCAACGAGGTCAGACCCGTGAGCGAGGAAATCGGGTCGGCCGCCACCGCGACCGCCAGACCGACAAGTCCGGTCAGGGTGGCGTCGGCGCGCATGGCAAAGCGCAACAGCGAATCGGTCGAGTCGGACAGCAACTGGGGAGCCAGGGGGGAGACGGTGGTCATGTCAGAACTCCTAGGGCCGGGGTGGGGCACACTCGAGCCTGCGGCCTGGTCGCTGCCAGATCGAGACATGACACTGCCAAGCACTGCCATGGGCACGACAACTGCATGCTCGGATCGCGCTATTCCGCCCGCCGGGCTGTCCGCGCCGTCAGTCGCTGGGGACCGCCACCCGTCCGCGCAGGTCAGCGGCGATCAGCCGGGCGGCGGCGTTTTGCCAATTGTGCAGCGAACGCTGCGGGACGTCGGTGACCATCCACTGCCAAGCCTGTCGGGCGGTGGCGTCCAGACCGGCGGCCGTGGCGTTCTGCGCATAGGCGCGAACACCGACGACGTACGGGAAGTACACGGAGTTGTAATACCGCCACTGCTCGGTGGTGCCGAAGTCGCCGCCATCGCGCGGCTTGAGCCGGGCAATGGCGGCGGCCAGCACGGCTTTGAGCTCATTGGCCCGCTCCAGCGGCTGGTCGGGCGCCCCGCGCGCGGCCAGCCGCTCGCCGATGACCGGCAACGACGTCAGGGGGCTGGCGATCAGCTTGGTCAGGTCACCGTAGTGGCCGAGTGCCCGGCGAGTCAGCCGGACGAACGTGTCGTCGTCGACGGCGTCGAGGGGGTGCGCCGAACGCAGCGGCAGCGCCGCTTCTGTCTCGCGCAGTGCGGCTCGGTCAGCCCGCAAAACCGGCGACCGGGAGAACGCCAACCGGTCCAGCACTCCGGCAAGCGGATCGGCCAGCACCTGGACCGCGACGGCGATCGCCACGCTGGTGAACAACAGAGCCGTCAAAGCGTTTTGCGCCGAGTTCGACTGGCGCGTCAGCACCACAGTGATCAGCGCCTGGCCGCCGAACAGCACCGCCACTGCGACGCTGCCGACGAAGGAGCGCAGCATGTGGGCGCGCAGCGCCTGCCCTTCGTCGAAGGCGTCCCACAGCGCCACCGCCACACCGAGCGACAGGACGTCGAAGCCGGTGGACGCCAGCGCCAGCCAGCTGGGCACCAGACCCAGCGGAATGATGAGGATGGCGTTGCTGAGCGCGAAGAACAGGGTCGCCAAAATGATCAACCCGGACGCCGGCAGGTGCTGAGCACGCCGGGCCAGGGCCGCCACCATGGCCCCGAGCGTGGACGTCGAGATCGCGACGCACATGACCAAATGGCCTGTCCGCAGCGGCCCTTCGACGCCGCCGGCCAGTGCGGCCCCCACCATGGTGACCACGCCGAGAGCCGCCACCAGCACCAGCTCGCCGGTGCGGGCCCGCCAGTTGTCGCGGGGACGAGCCAGCTCGACGAGCACCGCGAACCAGGCGATGCCGGGAACACCACTCAGGTAGATCTCGACGTGGCTGAGCAGCGCGGCGTGGGTGACCAGCCGCACCGCGTCCAGCGCCACCACGGTCGCAAAGCTGCACAATCCGACCGCGGCCGACACCAGTACCGGCTTACGCGGGTCCCGGGCCAGCAGGTACAGCCCCAGCCACCAACTCAGGGCGAACACCACTGCGGACAACGCAGCCATCAGATCAGTGTGGCACGCGCTATGTGCCGTAGCGGCGGTGCCGCAAACTGTAGTCGCGCATCGCCCGCAAGAAGTCCACCCGCCGAAACGCCGGCCAGTACGCCTCGGTGAACCACATCTCCGAGTAGGCGCTTTGCCACAGCAGGAACCCCGACAACCGCTGTTCGCCGGACGTCCGGATAACCAGGTCGGGGTCGGGTTGCCCGGAGGTGTAAAGGTGCTGAGCGATGGCGTCGACGGTCACCGATTCCACCAGCTCTTCCCCGGTGGCACCGTTGACGAGTTCCTTGGCCAGCAGCGCACGCACCGCATCCGCGATCTCCTGGCGCCCGCCGTAACCGACTGCGACGTTGACATGGAAGCCGCCGTCGCTGCAGGTGGACTCGACAGCGTCGCGCAGCCGCCGGGCCGGTTCTTCACCGATGAGCTCCAAATCTCCTACGGTCCGCACGCTCCAGCGGTTGACCGGCGCGCAGATCTCCTCGACGACGTCGGTGATGATCTCGATGAGCGCCGCCAATTCGCCGGGGTCACGCTGCAGATTCTCCGTGGACAACAGGTAGACCGTCGCCATTTCGATGCCGGCCTCCTGACACCAGCGCAGCATCTCGGCGATCTTCGCGGCACCCATCCGGTAGCCGTAACTGACGTCGTCGTAGCCCGCACTGCGGGCCCAGCGCCGGTTGCCGTCACACAACACCGCGATGTGGCGCGGCAACTGCGGCCTCGACGCCGCCAACCCCTGCCGAAGCCGCATCTCGTAGACGCGATACAGCGGCTCCTTGAGTCGCCGGGGAATGATTTCCACGGCCACAAAGCCTACTGTCACCGCAAAGAATTAGGGGAACTCACAGCGAGTCAGTACGAGAACAGCTCGATGAGCGCCGTACGGTGGTGGGTAACGGCACCGGAATCAAAACGCCAGTCAGGGAGGAACATTGAGCGGCGAGACCAGTACCGCCCGGCAGCCGATGTCGCCCCAGCCGGAAAGTTCAGCCGACACCTTGGGCGGGCACATCGTCGACGGCGTCAACGACGTGATCCACGTGCTGAAGAAGCCGCGATTCCGCGGCTGGATCCACGTCTACTCCGCCGCGATCGCCGTCGTTGCGGGCGCGGCCCTGATTTCGGTGTCGTGGCCGTTGGTCGGGCTCAAGGCCGGTTTGGCCACCTTCATCTACACCGCGGCGGCGGTGGCGATGTTCACGGTCAGCGCCACCTACCACCGGGTGCACTGGAAGTCGGCGACCACCCGCAAGGTGATGAAGCGGCTGGACCACTCGATGATCTTCGTGTTCATCGCCGGTACTTACACGCCGTTCGCGATGCTGAACTTCCCGCCGCAGGCGGGTCGGCTGGTGCTGTCGATCGTGTGGGGCGGGGCGCTGGCCGGCATCCTGCTCAAGGTGTGCTGGCCGTCGGCGCCGCGGTGGGTGGGCGTACCGCTGTATCTGCTGTTGAGCTGGGTGGCGGTGTGGTTCACCGGGACCATCCTGCACGGCGCCGGGGTGGCGGCGTTCACGCTGCTGGTCGTCGGCGGAGCGATCTACAGCATCGGGGGCTTGCTCTACGGTTTGCGCTGGCCGGACCCGTGGCCCGAAACCTTCGGCTACCACGAGTTCTTCCACGCCTGCACCGCGGTGGCGGCCATCTGCCACTACATCGCGATGTGGTTCGCCGTCTTCTACTAGGCCCGAGGGCGAGCGACACAGTCCCTACAGCGGTGTCACGTCGGCCGCTGACCAGTAAGCCTTCATCGCGGCCACCTCGCCGTCCTCGTTGAAGACCATGACGTCGATCGGCTCGATCCGTATCGCGCCGTCGCCGCCTTTGACGGTCAGCCGGAACAGGAACGCCGCTTCGTGACCGGCGACCCGCAACGACACCAACTCGCATTCCCGTTCCACGCCTTCCATTGCGGAATAGAAGCCATGAATCGCCTGACGGCCGATGTGAACCTCGCCGCCGCCGACCGGATCCTCGACGGTGGCGTCCTCGGCGTACAACTCGACCATCTGATCGGCGCTGCCGCCGGCCACCAGGCCGATGTAGCGGTTGACGACCTCGGCGATGTGTTCTGCAGTCGACATGGCAGGCACGCTACCGGGAGGGGCTGAGCGCAGCCGCGAGATCGGGCGTCGTGGTGACCGGCAGATCACAAACCGTGCCGCGGCACACGTAAGCGGCGTCGGCTCCGGCGACCCGGTGCCGCCCGGCCAGCAATTCCGCCGAGTTCGCCGGGCCGCCCACCACGATCGCCCCGCCCGGCGCCAGCCGGCGGGCATCGGCCAACAGCTGCGATTGCGCGGCGTCGCAGGCCACCGCGATCTGCAGCGGCCCGCGCACCGCGGCTTCGGCCACCGCCAGCCAGTGCCCGGCCGAGCGCGGCGCGCGTGCCAGCAACGGCGAATGCGCGCGCAGCGCGTCCGTCGCCGCGTGCCCGTAGCGGTTCGCGCGCTCGCCGCCGACCAGATGCGCGGCAGTCAGCAATGCCTCTGCCATTGACGACGCCCCCGACGGCGTCGCTCCGTCCAGCGGGTCGGTGGGCCGATACACGAGTTGCTCGGCGTCGTCGGGGCTGTCGAACCAGCGGCCCGGCCGGTCGGGGTCGGCGAAATGCGTCAGCGCGCTGTCGAGTAGCTCGACCGCTCGCGCCAGCCAGACGCCGTCGCCGGTCAGCTGATGCAGCGCCAAGAAGCCGGTGGCCAGCATCGCATGGTCTTCCAGCATCGCGGGGCTGTCACCGACCAGCCCGCCGAGGCTGGCTCGCCGCAGCCGGCCGTCCACCAGATGCAGGTCCCACAGTGCCGCCGCACAGCGTTCGGCAGCGGTCAGCAACTGCGGGTCGCTGCACGCCACACTGGCTTCGGCCAAGCCGGTGACGGCCAGACCGTTCCAGGCGGTGACGATCTTGTCATCGCGGTCCGGTTGCACCCGGGTCAGGCGCGCGGCCAGCAGCGCCGTCCGCACCCGCCCGAAGCGCTCCGAGTCGTCGGGGTCGGCCGCCAGCTGCAGCACCGACGCGCCGTCTTCGAAGGTGCCGGTTTCGGTGACACCGAATACCGAGGCGGCCCAATGTCCGGCGTCGTCGCCGAGCACCTCGCCCAGCTGACCGGGCGTCCACACATAGGTCGACCCCTCGCGGCCACCGGCGTCGGCGTCCAACGACGAGGTGAACATATGGTCGGCGCCCAGATCGGCGACGATGAAGGCGGCGGTGTCCGCGGCGATCCGGCGGGCCAGTGGGTCACTTGTTCGGCGGGCCCAGTGCGCGTAAGCGCGCAGCAGTAGTGCGTTGTCGTAGAGCATCTTCTCGAAATGCGGCACCACCCAGCGGTCGTCGACGCTGTAGCGGGCGAACCCACCGGCCAGCTGGTCGTAGATGCCGCCACGGGCCATCGCCGTGCCGGCGCGCCGCACCGCGTTCAGCGAGTCGGCCGAACCGGTGCGTTCGTGGTGGCGCAGCAGCCCTTCGAGCAATGCGGACGGCGGGAATTTCGGCGCGCTGCCGAACCCGCCGCGCGCGGTGTCCTCGTCGTGCAGCGCTGTGGTCACCGCGTGGTCGCACAGCGCGGGTTCGACCGGCGGCCCGCCGCCCGGCAGCCCGGCGGCCATCTGGCGCAGCTCACCCACGATCTGGTCGGATGCCTGCTCCAGCTCGTCACGCCGGCTGCGCCAGGTCTCGACCACCGCCGACAGCAACTGCAGAAAGGCGACTTTGGGGTAGTAGGTGCCGCAGAAAAACGGCCGGCCGTCGGGCGTGAGGAAGCAGGTCATCGGCCAGCCGCCGTGTCCGGTCAGGGCGACCGTGGCGTTCATGTACACCGCGTCGACGTCGGGCCGTTCCTCGCGGTCGACTTTCACGCAGACGAAGCCGGCGTTCATCGCGGCAGCCACCTCGTCGTCGGCGAACGACTCATGAGCCATCACATGACACCAGTGGCAGGCGGCGTAGCCGATCGACAGCAGCACGGGCACATCGCGGTCGGCGGCTTCGGCCAGCGCGTGCGGGCTCCACTGCTGCCAGTGCACCGGGTTGTCGGCGTGCTGGCGCAGGTACGGGCTGGCTGCACTGCCCAATGTGTTGGCCGCAATTCCGGCTGCGCCGGCACCTTCGACTTCGTCGCGGCTCACCGGCGGGTCCCGCGGCTAGCGGTCGGGTTCACGGGACGGTCCGGTGGGGTCGGTTGGTGTCCCGTGAGCAGGAGGCGCCCCGCCGTCCAGTTCGACGGTGCCGTCGTCGGCAGCCTGGTCCTGCTCGGGATGCTGTGAATCGAAGGATTCCGGCAGCTTCTTGAGGTGCCGGTTCATCGAACGGATCAAGAAGAACGTCGCGATCAGCAGCATCACCACTACCAGCAGGCCCAGCGGACTTGCCTTGCCGAAATCCGGGCCGGTACGCCGAGGATTGCCTTCGCCGAGAAAAGTGGCGGCGGCCACGATGATCCGGTGCACTAATCCCCCTCGATTCCGGCGAACAGGTCGGTTTCCGGAAGTGTCACCGGAATTCGCGAACGGGCCAACTCGAATTCCTCTGTCGGCCACAGCCGCTGCTGCCAGGCGATCGGCGCGGCGAAGAAATCCCCGTCGGGATCGATCTGGGTGGCGTGCGCGCGTAGCGCGTCGTCACGCTGGGAGAAATACGCCGAGCACTCCACCCGGGTCGTCACCCGGCCGGCGAAGACGTCGTGGTCGGGGTGCCAGTGCGCCAGCCACTTCTCGAACGGTCCTTGTTGGCCGTGCTTGGCGAATTCGTCCTGCAGCAACTGCATACGTTGACGCAAAAATCCGTGGTTGTAGTACAGCTTGGCCACCGGCCAGACCGGGCCGGCGTCCGGGAATCGACGATAGTCGCCGGAAGCTTCGTACGCCGCAACCGACACCTGGTGGCACCGGATGTGGTCGGGATGCGGGTAGCCGCCGTTCTCGTCGTAGGTGGTCATGACGTGCGGCTTGAACGTCCGCACCACGCGCACCAGCGCCTCGGTCGCGACCTCCAGCGGGGTCAGGGCGAAGCAGTTCTCGGGCAGCGGTGGCGGCGGCTTGCCCTTGGGCAACCCGGAGTCGACGAACCCCAGCCACACGTGTTCCACACCGAGAATCTCCGCAGCCTTGGCCATCTCGTCGCGGCGGATCTCCGCGATGTGGCCATGCACTTCGGGCAGGTCCATCGCGGGGTTGAGGATGTCGCCGCGTTCACCACCGGTCAACGTCACGACCAGAACGCGATGACCCTCGTCGGCGTAACGCGCGAGTGTCGCCGCACCCTTGCTGGACTCGTCGTCCGGGTGGGCGTGAATCGCCATCAAGCGCAATTCGCTCACGTGCTCCCTGTCCGTTTGCTCTTCAGGTGGGTGGCCATAGTGTTCCAGTTCTAATCGTTGCATCCCGCCGAGCTCGCGACGGGGAACACCGGAGAGCACGGAAACGCCGGCGCTGCGAGCCTCGGCAGCATGTGCGGCCGGTGCGGGGGCGACCGGGTCATAAACGGCGAACTGCGAAAACACGAATCAGGGGTGTCCGGCGGTGGTAGGCTCGTTCGGTGCACGGTTCCTGCTGGAACCGTGTACTGCTGCATTAGCGGGTATGTCGACCGCCGGGCGGCGAGCAGCACGACCAAGGCGCATACGCAGCCTGCCGGGAGCGCCGGCCGGGCGCCGCTGAACGATCACACGCGATGATCGCGGACACAACAAGACGAGGAGCGCGACGCAATGACGGACACTCAGGTGACCTGGTTGACCCAGGAATCACATGACCGACTCAAGGCCGAGCTCGATCAACTGATCGCCAATCGTCCGGTCATCGCCGCCGAGATCAACGACCGCCGTGAGGAAGGCGATCTGCGCGAGAACGGCGGATACCACGCGGCTCGCGAGGAACAGGGGCAGCAGGAAGCGCGGATCCGTCAACTGCAGGAGCTGCTCAACAACGCCAAGGTCGGCGAAGCCCCCAAACAGTCCGGTGTCGCGCTGCCCGGCTCGGTGGTGAAGGTCTACTACAACGGTGACAAGTCGGACTCCGAGACGTTCCTGATCGCCACCCGTCAGGAAGGCGTCAACGACGGCAAGTTGGAGGTGTACTCCCCCAACTCACCGCTCGGAGGCGCGCTGATCGACGCCAAGGAAGGTGAGACCCGCAGCTACACCGTTCCCAGCGGCAAAACCGTCGAGGTGACGCTGGTCAGCGCGGAGCCCTATCACTCCTAGACAGCGCTTGGTCACCAGGACCGGGCCGGTCGGTTGATGGCGCGGATAGCCGAAGATCTGCTACTGCTGCTGCTGGACAACGCGTCCGCCCAGCCGGGGCTGGACCGATCGCACCGCGATCGGATCCTGGCCGCCGCCGCGCTGCTGGACTTGGCGTACGCCTGCCGCATCCGACCGGCCGCGGACAACGAGCCAGTGGGAGCCGGGCGGCTGGTGGTGCTCAGCGGACCTGACCCCGACGATCCCGTGCTGTCGCCTGCCCTGCAGTTGCTGCAGAAACGGCCCATCACCCCGGCCGCGGCGATCGCGAAACTGCGACGCGAAATTCCGCCGGCGGTGTTTCGTCAACTCGAGCGCAACGGCCAGCTCACGCAGGTCCGGGTGCGGGGCAAGGGATTCAAGCGGGGCTGCGCGTGGCCGTTGACCGATCGCAACCGAGTGGCGCAGACGCGTTCGGCGCTGACGGCCGCGTTGTTCGACCAGCATCGTCCGGACCCGAGCACCGCGACGATCATCTCGCTGTTGCATGCCGTCGACGGGCTGGACGCCATCTTCAGCCTCGACCGGCGCGGCTGGGAGTGGGTGCGCGACCGCGCGGGCGACATCGCCAGCGGCAGCTGGGTGTCGGAGTCCGAGCCCGACCTCGCCGACGTCAACCTGGTGGTGACGACCGCGGCGTTACGCGCCGCCTTGAGCTGACAGCGCCTGCTCGAGGTCGGCGAGCAGATCGGAGATGTCCTCGATCCCCACTGAGAGCCGCACCAGGTCGTCGGGCACCTCCAACTGCGAGCCGGCGGCGGAGGCGTGCGTCATGGCGGCCGGATGCTCGATCAGCGACTCGACGCCGCCAAGTGACTCCGCCAGAATGAAAACTTCGGTTGCCGCGCAGAGCTTTTCGGCAGCTTCCCGCCCGTCTCGCATCCGCAAGGACACCATGCCGCCGAAGCCCTGCATCTGCTTGGCGGCGACGCCGTGGCCAGCGTGAGTGGGCAGACCCGGGTAGAGCACGGTGCCGACCGCCGGATGGCCGGCCAGGAAATCGGCGACCGCAGCGGCATTCTCGCTGTGCCGCTGCATCCGCAACACCAGAGTCTTGCATCCGCGCATCGTCAGATACGCGTCGAACGGACCCGGCACGGCGCCTGCTCCGTTCTGCAGGAACCCGATCGCGGCGTCGACTTCTTCGTCGTTGCTGATCAGCGCGCCGCCGACGACGTCGGAGTGCCCGCCGATGTACTTGGTGGTGGAGTGCAGCACCACATCGGCTCCCAGCGTCAACGGCTGTTGCAGTGCCGGTGAGGCAAAGGTGTTGTCGACCAACAGTTTCGCCGAGCGCTCGGCGGCGAGCTCGGCGAGTGCCGCGATGTCGGCGATCGACAGCAGCGGATTGGTCGGCGTTTCCGCCCAGATCAGCCGGGTCCGAGTAGTGAGCGCGCCGCGGACCGCGTCGAGGTCGGAAAGCGGTGCCGGCGTGTAACCGACGCCCCACTGGCTGAACACCTTGTCGATCAGCCGGAAAGTTCCGCCGTAGGCGTCGTCGGGGATGACGACGTGGTCGCCTGGCCGCAGCAACGCCCGCAAGGCGCAGTCGGTGGCCGCCATCCCCGAGCTGAAAGCGCGACCGAACCTGCCCGCCTCGACAACGGCCAACTGTGTTTCCAGGGCGGCCCGCGTCGGATTACCGGAGCGCGCGTATTCGTACCCGCCGCGCAGCCGGCCGACGCGGTCCTGGGCGAAGGTGCTGCTGGGGTAGATCGGCACGTTGACCGAGCCGGTGATCGGGTCGGGGCGGTACCCGGCGTGGATGGCCTTGGTGGCCAGACCGGTGAACAAATCGCCGTGGTCACCGCTGCCCCCGGCCGTGCTGTGCTGTGGACTCATTGACGACCAGCCTAGTGAAGCGTCGAAGAAAGAGCCGGTGCACCGGCCGGTCAGCGAGGGCCGGTCAGCGAGCGTTGATCACCAAGTCGTTGGCGGCTTTGTCGTGCCAACCCTGGAGCCGGCCCGAGCGGTCGAACAGCGGGGACACGAAAACCAGCAATGCTCCGAGGTAACAGAACAACCCGCCGAGGAATGGGATGACCGCCCGGACAAAGCCCTGTCGAAGCCCGATCACTGCGCCGGTGCTCTGGTCGACGATCTTGATGCCAAGCGCGAATTTGCCGAGCGTCGCGCCGAGCAACCCCACCATCAACCACTCGTAGACAAGTCCGAATCCGATCGCGATCGCCGCGCCGATCAGCAGTGCTAACGACAGCCCGAATACCGCTGGCCCCGACAACTCGGTGACAGTGTTGCCGTAGGAGTCGGTGACGGTGCGTCCTTTCGAGGCGCCCAGCGAGGTGACGCTTGCGACGTCGAGGAAATTGACGAGCCAGTAGACGAAGAGGTAGATCACCGAGTCGATCAGGCGGGCCGGCAGCCGCTGCCAGATGCTCGCCACTCGAACCGGCCCCGTGCCGGGGATATCGACGGTGTCGCCAGAAGCCCGGCCCTGGCCGGGCGGGGGCGGTGGAAAGTTTCCCGGCGGCGGCGGTGGATAGTTTCCCGGCGGCGGCGGCGGGATAACCGCCGGGCGGCAGCGGCGGCTGCTCGCCGGTGGGTGGTTGCTCAGTCATCGCTGGAACTGTCTCACACCCGCAGCGCGGTGAACGGACTGAACGGTAGGTTGCGCACGACGAACCAGGCCGTCATCACGATGACGGCCACCGGCACCGTCCAACGAAAGTCGCGCGAAGGCGCAGCCCAAGTGCAGGGTGGACTGCCCACCGGCCGGTCGCCACCTGACGCGTTGATTGCATGACCTAATTTGCCCCCGGCCCTGCCGGCTACCGTCGCGGCGCTCCGTCAGACAGGAAACCCAGCAGGTCGTGCCGCGTGATCACCCCGACCGGCTTACCCTGTTCAACCACCATCAAAGCGTCCCACTCCCGCAGCGCCTTGGCGGCCGCGTTCACCAACTCGCCGGATCCGATCAGCGGCAGCGGCGGGCTCATATGCAATCCGACCGCGTCGACGAGCTTGGCACGGCCCTCGAAGACCGCCGACAACAGTTCGCGTTCGGAGACGCTGCCGGCCACCTCGCCGGCCATCACCGGCGGCTCAGCGCCCACCACCGGCATCTGCGACACCCCGTATTCGCGCAGGATGCCGATCGCGTCGCGCACCGTCTCGGAGGGATGGGTGTGCACCAGATCAGGCAGCGCACCGGACTTCCGGCGCAGCACGTCCCCGACCGACGGCTCTTCAACCGACCCGTCGAGTCTGTTCCGAAGGAACCCGTACGACGACAGCCAAGCGTCGTTGAAGATCTTCGACAGGTAGCCGCGGCCGCCGTCGGGCAGCAGCACCACGACCAACGCGTCTGGTCCGGCCGTCTCGGCCACCCGCAGCGCGCCGACGACCGCCATCCCACACGAACCGCCGACCAGCATGGCTTCCTCGCGGGCCAGCCTTCTGGTCATGTTGAACGAATCTGAGTCGGAGACTGCGATGATTTCGTCGGGCACGCTCGGGTCGTAGGCCGCGGGCCAGAAATCCTCCCCGACGCCCTCGACCAAGTAGGGCCGGCCGGTACCGCCGGAGTACACCGACCCCTCGGGGTCGACGCCAACGACGCGAACCGATCCGCCCGAGACGTCTTTGAGATAGCGACCGGTACCGGTGATGGTGCCGCCGGTACCGATGCCGGCCACGAAATGCGTGACCTTGCCGTCGGTGTCGGCCCAGATCTCCGGGCCGGTGGTCTCGTAGTGGCTTGCCGGACCTTCCGGATTGGAATACTGATCGGGTTTCCAAGCGCCCTCGATCTCACCGACGAGTCGGTCCGAGACGCTGTAGTAGCTGTCCGGGTGGTCTGGTGGCACGGCGGTCGGGCACACCAGAACATCGGCGCCGTAGGCACGCAGCACGTTTTGCTTGTCCTCGCTGACCTTGTCGGGGCAGACGAAGACGCACCGGTAGCCGCGGTGCTGGGCCACCATCGCCAGCGCCACACCAGTGTTACCAGAGGTCGGCTCGACGATCGTGCCGCCCGGTTTCAGCAGGCCGCCGGCCTCGGCGGCGTCGATCATCTTGACCGCGATCCGGTCTTTACAGCTCAAGCCCGGATTGAGGTATTCGACCTTGGCCGCCACCGTGGCGCCGCCGGCGGGGGCGACGGAGTTCAGCTGAACCAGTGGAGTGTTACCGATGAGTTCACTGATGTGCCGCGCGATCCGCATGCATCCATGGTGTCAGGCGGTCAACCGTTGCGCGCAACTGCGCAGGCTGCAACGCCGGACGTCAACCGGTGGCTTCGCGAATGTACTCGCCGATCTGCCGCAGGGAGCGCTTGGCCTCGGGCACTATCGGGGCGGCGAGCTGGAAGTCGTGGACCTGACCAGGCCAGATCCGCACCTCTGCCGGCACCCCGACCTCGGCGAGCCGCCGGGCAGCCAACTGCGCGTCGTGCAGCAGTACCTCAGACCCCGACACGTGAATCAGGGTCCGCGGCAGGCCCGCTTCGACGTGTTCGAGCGGCTCGTAGAGCTCTTCGGGCTTGCCGTCGACGATGTTCTTGGCGGTCGCGCTGCCAACCAACGCGATCAGCGCGTCGAACGCCTTCGCGGAGAACATCGCGTCGGCATTGATGTTCGGGTGCGCCTGCTTGGGTTCTTTGGCCAGCTCCAGCAGCGGCGACATCGCCACCAGCGCTGCCGGTTCGTCGTGCTCCTGTTGCAGTCGCTGTGCAAGCGCCAGCGCCAGGTAACCGCCGGCAGAGTCACCGGCCAGCACGATCTGCTCCGGGTCGTAACCACGGGTCCGCAGCCACCGGTAGGCGTCGTAGCAGTCGTCGACGGCCATCCCGACCGAGTGCTTCGGGATGAGCCGGTAGTTGACGACCAGGACCGGTGAATCGGCGTAGCGGGACAGCGCGTTGACCACCCTGCTGTGGGTGTTGACGCCGCAGGTCAGGAACGCGCCGCCGTGCAGGTACAGCACCACCCGCCGGCGGCCGTCGGCCGGCAGTACCCCGGGAGCGCGGACCAGCTGTGCGGTGGCGTGCGGCAGCCGGATGGTCGCCCGTATCGTGCCCGGGCTGGGCAGCAGGAACCGCGCGGCGAAGTCGACCAGGCCGTAGGGCCAGGGGAAACGCGGCACCTGACTGCCGACGGTCAGCGCCGGGCGGATGGTGAGCCGGGAAATCGCCCAGGTCAGCCTGGCCGGCGCGCTGGGACCGGACTCCCACACCTCTACCGGGACGCCGTCGCTGATCGGTAAACGTCGCGAGCGGGTGCTCTGGCGTGCCCGAATCCGGTAATCGATCGCTTTAGCGGAGCCCAACGGCTCGATCGTTGAGGTCATGCTCAACACTCCTACGTCGTTGTAGTCATGCAGACGAAGTAGTGGAGCAACCGGTTCTGTACCCCAGCGGGAGCACTATACCCGCCCGTCCTTTCAGCCAACCTCGCAAATTTAGCTTGACACGTGCATAAGTTTCAAGATTCAAAGAGTCCCAATCGATATGACTTCTGCTCCGCTCCGTGACCGGATTGCGGGCGGCTAACCGATCGAAGACGTGCGGGAACCTTAAACTGTGGCGCGTGGGCATACACGGGCCGCGCCGATCGACGATCGCGCTGGCCGCAGCGGGAGCGCTCGCCTCGACGGGCACCGCCTATGTCGGTGCCCGCAACCTGCTCATCGGCCAAGCACAGCAAGCGCGCAGCGTCATACCTAAGACCTGGGCCGTCCCGCCGCGGGCCGACGGTGTGTACAACCCCGGCGGTGGGCCGGTGGAGCGTTGGCAGCGCGGCGTGCCCGTAGATGTGCACCTGATGGCGTTCGGCGACTCGACGGCGACGGGGTACGGCTGCAGTGACAGCGAAGAAGCTCCGGGCGTGCTGCTGGCGCGCGGCCTGGCCGAGCAGACCGGTAAGCGGGTCCGGCTGAGCACCAAGGCGATCGTCGGCGCCACCTCCAAAGGGCTGTCCGGTCAGGTCGACGCGATGTTCGTGGCGGGCCCGCCTCCCGACGCGGCGGTGATCATGATCGGCGCCAACGACATCACAGCGGTCAACGGCATCGGCCCGTCGGCGTCGCGGCTCGGCGCGGCCGTCCGGCGGTTGCGTGCCAGCGGCGCCGTGGTGATCGTGGCCACGTGTCCGGATTTCGGGATCGTCACCGCCATACCGCAGCCGTTGCGCTGGGTGACCCGCACCCGCGGTCTGCGGCTGGCGCGGGCCCAGACCGTCGCGGTGCGAGCCGCCGGCGGTGTGCCGGTGCCGCTGGCGGATCTGACGGCACCGCAAATCCGGCACGCTCCGCAACGGTTGTTGTCCGACGACCAGTACCACCCGTCGGCCACCGGATACGCCTTGCTCGCCGGTCAGATGCTGCCGGCGCTGTGCAATGCGCTGGGTGAAAAGGACGCCGCGCAGGCGCTCAACCAGGCCGCACCGTCGATTGCGGCCGAGCCGCTCCCAGGCCGTCTGCGGCTGAGCATCATGTCGCGGCTGCGGCGGCGAACCACCACAGGGGTGCCTGCCCCCGTCGTCATGCCGACCAACGGCTAGGTTGAATTGCCCGGTTCCTCCTCATCGCGCTGTGCGCTCTGCATCGTCGCCGGGCTAGATTGAATTGCCCGGTTCCTCCTCATCGCGCTGTGCGCTCTGCATCGTCGCCGCGCTAGATTGAATTGCCCGGTTCCTCCTCATCGCGCTGTGCGCTCTGCATCGTCGCCGGGCTAGATTGAATTGCCCGGTTCCTCCTCATCGCGCTGTGCGCTCTGCATCGTCGCCGGGCTAGATTCGAATCGAAGCCTTGCTACCCGGTCACCATCAAACCGGGAGGGCAGGCGCCCGAAAGGAGCCAGCAATGCCGGAAGCCGTCATCGTCTCAACAGCCCGCTCACCGATCGGCCGCGCCGTCAAAGGTTCGCTGGCCACCATCCGCCCAGACGACCTGGCGACTCAGATCGTGCGGGCCGCCTTGGACAAGGTGCCCGAACTGAACCCGCATCAGCTCGACGATCTGATTCTGGGCTGCGGTCAACCCGGCGGCGAGTCCGGGTTCAACCTCGCCCGGGTGGTCGCCGTGGAACTCGGTTACGACTTCCTGCCCGGCACCACCGTCAACCGGTACTGCTCGTCGTCGCTGCAGACAACACGGATGGCGTTCCACGCGATCAAAGCCGGTGAGGGTGACGCCTTCATCTCCGCCGGCGTGGAGACGGTGTCCCGCTTCGGTCAGGGCACCTCCGACTCGTGGCCGGACACCAAGAACCCGAAGTTCGAGCAAGCGCAGGAACGCTCGATGGAGGCGGCCACCGGCGCCGACGAATGGCACGACCCCCGCACCGATGGCACCCTGCCCGACATCTACATCGCGATGGGTCAGACCGCCGAGAACGTCGCGCTGCTCACCGGCATCAGCCGGGAAGACCAGGACCACTGGGGTGTGCGGAGCCAGAACCGCGCTGAAGAGGCGATCAACAGCGGGTTCTTCGAGCGTGAGATCGAGCCGGTCACCCTGCCGGACGGCAGCTCGGTCAGCGTCGACGACGGCCCGCGGGCCGGTACCACCTACGAAAAGGTCAGCCAGCTCAAACCGGTATTCCGGCCGAACGGCACGGTGACCGCCGGCAACGCCTGCCCGCTGAACGACGGCGCTGCCGCGGTGATCATCACCAGCGACACCAAGGCCAAGGAGCTGGGTCTGACGCCGCTGGCCCGCATCGTGGCCACCGGAGTGTCCGGCCTGTCCCCGGAGATCATGGGTCTGGGCCCGATCGAGGCAACGAAGAAGGCGCTGGCCCGAGCGGGCTTGTCCGTCAACGACATCGATCTGTTCGAGATCAACGAGGCTTTCGCGGTGCAGGTGCTGGGCTCCGCCCGGGAGCTGGGCATCGACGAGGACAAGCTGAACGTCTCCGGCGGGGCGATCGCTCTCGGGCATCCGTTCGGCATGACCGGCGCCCGGATCACCACCACGCTGCTCAACAACCTGATCACGCACGACAAGACCATCGGCCTGGAGACGATGTGCGTGGGCGGCGGCCAGGGCATGGCGATGGTGATCGAGCGTCTGAGCTGACAATCTGAGCTGACAACAGGGCACGAAAAAGCCGGCACGTCGCACGTGCCGGCTTTTTCGTAACTTAGATCAGTCGCTCTGCAGGTAACTGAGCAGGCGCAGGATCTCGATGTAGAGCCACACCAGGGTGACGGTCAGGCCCAGGGCGATACCCCATGCGGCCCGCTCCGGCGCTCCGGCGCGGATCATCTGGTCGGCGGCGTCGAAGTCGATCAGGAAGCTGAACGCTGCCAGGCAGATGCAGACCAGCGAGAAGATGATCGCCAACGTGCCGCCGCTGCGCAGCCCGAGGCCCGCGCCGTGGCCGACACCGAACATCGCCAACACGAAGTTGCCGAGCATCAGCGCCAGCACACCGAACATGCCGGCGACGATCATCCGGGTGAACTTGGGCGTGACGCGGATGGCGCCGGTCTTGTAGACGACCAGCATTCCGAAGAACACCCCGAAGGTGCCCAGGACGGCCTGACCGATCAGCGATCCGGCATTAGCCGACGACACCGTGTAATTGGCCAGCACGAACGAGATTGCCCCGAGGAACAGTCCCTCGAGTACGGCGTAGGTCAACACCAGCGCCGGGCTGTCCTGCTTGCGCGAGAAGGTGGCGATGAGCACGACGACCAAACCGCCGATCGCGCCGATCAAGCTCAGCGGCGCGGCCAGCGCCTCGTTGCTCCGCACCAGGAAGTAGGAGACCACCGCGGAAGCGGTCAGCACCGCAAGCGTGATGCCGGTCTTGGTGACGACATCGTCGATTGTCAGTGGCCGGCTGACACCGGACTCGCCGGTCCTGTTGGTAAGGAGCCGCGTAGGGGTCAGTCTGATATGTCTGCTGGGTCGCGGCGCCGGCAAGGCCTGGGCCGAACTGCGCGTATCCGCCGCGCTGCCTGGGCAGCGAACGAAATACCGGGTTGCTAGTCTCCCGCACCGTCGGATCCTCTCTGATATGTCACTCAGGGTTGTAACAACTGGTCAACGATCAATTAGGCGGCTCGGTTCCCGCTTCAGCTTCACTGAATGAGGAATTTCCGAGCCGCTTGCCGGCTAAACCATACCCGCGGACCCCGCAACGCGGATAACGATCTACATTGCTGATCAGGCGGTAACGGCGGGGCGGTGACATCGGTGAAGGGGAGGGCGCGGGTGTGACGGACGATCCCTCCGAAAACCCCGAGGTCCTGACCCGCGTCGACGACGGCGTCGGCATCGTGACGCTCAACCGGCCGAAGGCGATCAACTCGCTGAACCAGACCATGGTGACTGCGCTGAGTGCGATCCTCACCGACTGGGCACGCGACGACGCCGTACGCACGGTGGTGCTGGACGGTGCCGGTGAACGCGGCCTGTGCGCCGGCGGGGACGTGGTGGCGATTTATCACAGCGCCCGGGCGGACGGCGCGGCGGCGCGCAAGTTCTGGCACGACGAGTATCTGCTGAACGCCCAGATCGGCCGGTATCCCAAACCGTACGTCTCGCTGATGGACGGCATCGTGATGGGCGGCGGCGTGGGCGTGGGCGCTCACGGCGGCGTCCGGGTGGTGACGGACAAGACCAAGATGGCGATGCCCGAAGTGGGCATCGGCTTCATTCCCGACGTGGGCGGTACGTACCTGCTGTCCCGGACGCCCGGGTTGTTGGGGTTGCACGCGGCGCTGACCGGAGCACCGTTTTCCGGTGCCGACGCCATCGCGATGGGTTTTGCCGACCACTTCATCCCGCACGACCACCTCGAGGTGTTCTCCCGCGCCATCGTCACCGATGGCGTCGAACAGTCACTGGCCGACCACGCCGTCGAACCGCCGGCGAGCCAGCTGACCGAGCAACGCGACTGGATCGACGACTGTTTTGCCGCCGAAACCGTTGCCGAGATCGTGGCGGCGTTGCGCGGCCATGACGCCGGGCCGGCCAACGACGCCGCCAACCTGATCGGCAGCCGCTCACCCATTTCGCTGTCGGTGACGCTGGAATCGCTGCGCCGCGCCGCGAAGCTGGACACGCTGGAAGACGTACTGACCCAGGAGTACCGGGTGTCGTGCGGCTCGCTGCGTTCACATGATCTGGTGGAGGGCATTCGCGCACAGCTGATTGACAAGGACCGCAACCCGCAGTGGTCCCCGCGGTCGCTGCCTTTGGTCAGCGCGCAGGACGTCGAAGCGTATTTCGCGCCGGCTGAACCGGACCTGACTTTCGAGGAGGAGCGGCGCAGATGACCGCCGACGACGATGCAGAGCGAAGCGATGAGGAGGAGCGGCGCAGATGACCGCCTTCGAATCAATCCTGGTGGACCGCGACGGGCGCGTCGGCATAATCACCTTGAACCGCCCGCAAGCACTCAACGCGCTCAACAGTCAGATGATGATCGAAATCACCACGGCAGCAGCCGAACTCGACGGTGACCCGGGTATCGGCGCCATCATCATCACCGGCTCAGCCAAGGCGTTCGCCGCTGGCGCCGACATCAAAGAGATGTCGAGCCTGACCTTCGCCGAGGTGTTCGGCTCCGACTTGTTCGCCGGCTGGTCACGACTGGCGGCCATCCGCACCCCGACGATCGCCGCGGTGGCCGGGCACGCGCTGGGCGGCGGCTGCGAGTTGGCGATGATGTGCGATCTGCTGATCGCCGCCGACACCGCGAAGTTCGGGCAACCCGAGATCAAGCTCGGAGTGATGCCGGGAATGGGCGGCTCACAGCGGCTGACCCGGGCCATCGGCAAGGCCAAGGCCATGGATCTGATCCTGACCGGCCGCAGCATCGACGCCGCCGAAGCCGAGCGCAGCGGCCTGGTGTCGCGGGTGGTGCCGGCCGACGATCTGCTCACCGAGGCGAAGAAAGTCGGCGCGACCATTGCGGGAATGTCGCTGTCGGCTGCCCAGATGGCCAAGGAAGCCGTCAACCGCGCGTTCGAATCCACCTTGGCCGAAGGGCTCCTCTACGAACGACGGCTGTTCCACTCGGCGTTCGCCACCGACGACCAGTCCGAGGGCATGGCCGCGTTCATCGCAAAACGGCCGCCCAATTTCACCCACCGCTGACACCGGGCTGCCCGCCGAGTTCATCGATCACTCCGGCGGCAACCAGGGCGTGGTAGCCGCCGATGACGTCCGTGGCCCGATGGAGCCCGAGGTCGGCCAGCGCGGCCGCCGCCAAGCTGGACGTGTAGCCCTCCGAACACAGAATCACCCACTCGACGTCGTCGTCAGTGGCCTGCGGCAGCCGGGCGTCACTAGTCGGGTCGCAGCGCCATTCCAGCACGTTACGTTCGATCACCAAGGCCGCCGGCACTTCGCCTTCGCGGGTGCGTTGAGCGGCGGGCCGGATGTCGACGAGCACCGCACCGTCCCGCAGCGCGGCCGGCAGCTGCTGGGCGGCGAGACGACGCAACCTGGACCGCGCGTTCTGAAGCACGGTGTCGATGCGGCTGGTCACGGCGCGACGGCCGCTTGGGTCAGTTCGGTGCGCCGACGACGCAACGTGTCGCGTTCGGTGACCTCGTAGTAGGACATCGCGGTCAGCGGCGGCGAATACGCGTGCACGCTTACCGTCGGCACTGACGGCGCACCGGTCGGTGCCCGGACGACGTCGTGCACCCACCCCAGCGGAAACCCTGCCTGGTCTCCGGCGGTCAGCTGTCGACGTCGCAACCGTGAGCCGTCCCAGCGGTATTCGTCGAGCGAACCGGACAGCAGCGTCAACGCCCCGAGCGAGCCGCCGTGGTCGTGCAGTTCGGTGGAACGTTCGGGCACCCAACTGATCAGCCAGATGTCGACCTCCTCGTCACCGTGGATCCGGGTGAACCAGCGTTCGGCGGCGGGTAACCCGCCGCGCGGCAGCAGGTGGTCATAGTTGCCGGTGAGCACCTCGTCGGCGGCCTGGTCGGTGGCCCGCAGCAGGTCGGGCAGCCGCAGCCGGGTCGGTCCGGCAACGTACGGGATGGCCGACGTGTGCGCCGGCCGCGGTTTTGCAAGGGACGTGACGTCAGGGGTAACCAGAACCATGCTCAGCACTCCAGGAGGGGATGGACGGATCTTCAAACGGCTGCACGACAGGCGCGACAACACGCCCCGCACCGGATGTCCTCCATCACGGCACGAAGTGTTGCATAGATTGGCACTCGTGCGTGCAGAGCATTTCGTCAAGCTGTTCACTGTGGTGCTGGTCGCCGTCGGGTCGGCAGCAACCGCGGGTTGCTCGCCGAGCCGCCAGGGCGGCACGGCTGCTCCGCAGTCGGCCGGCGCGTCCGGCGGATCAGCGTCGGCGTCGGCGGGGCCGTCGCGGGGCAATGGCACCGGTGTGTCGCCCGGCGGCGTGACGACCCGTGTCGACGCGCCGGCCGACTCCAGCGAGGAGGAGTATGGCCAGGCCTGCCGGGCCGCGAAGCTATGGATGGACCAGCGCGCCGGGGACCGGCAACAACTGGTCGAGCCCTATCTCGCGACGTTGCAGGCGCCCGGCGTGGCGCCGGGCCCGGGAACATTCAACACGCAGTGGGCACAGCTGACGCCGCCGCGGCAGGCGGCGGTGATCGTCGCAGCGCGAGCGGCAGCCGGCAACGAATGCGGATGACCCCCGCGGTAGTCGCCGCAGTTTCAGATCACGGCTGGAAGAAAGGCGCGACGAGTCGCTCTCCGGCGCCGGCGGCAGTGTCTGATCCGCCGACGGTGGCGCGCAGAATGAAGTGATGGTCGTCGCCGATCCAGTGCAGTCGTTGGGCGCACCGAACCCCGCCGCTCGTCGCACCAGCGGCGCGAACCGGCCCCGCGTGGCGCTTGCGCTCGGCAGCGGGGGCGCGCGCGGATACGCGCACATCGGCGTCATCGACGAACTGCACGAGCGAGGCTACGACGTCGTCGGGATCGCCGGATCGTCGATGGGTGCGCTCGTCGGGGGCCTGCAGGCGGCCGGCAAACTCGACGACTTCGCGGGCTGGGCGAAGTCGCTGACCCAGCGCGCCGTCCTGCGCCTGCTGGACCCGTCGATCACCGCATCGGGCGTACTGCGGGCGGTGAAGATCCTCGACGCGGTACGCGACATCCTCGGGTCGGTGACCATCGAGGAACTTCAGATCCCCTACACCGCCGTCGCCACCGATCTGATCACCGGAAAGTCGGTATGGCTACAGCGCGGACCGGTCGACGAGGCGGTCCGCGCGTCGATCGCGATACCGGGAGTGATCGCGCCTTATGTGGTCGACGGGCGGCTGCTCGCCGACGGCGGCATCCTCGACCCGCTGCCGATGGCACCGATCGCCGCGGTCAACGCCGACCTGACCATCGCGGTGAGCTTGAGCGGCAGTGAACCCCACGAGGTCGCCGAGCGGGACACCGAATCCCACCCCGCGACCGACTGGCTGAACCGCGTTGTGCGCAGCACATCTACGTGGCTCGACGCCAACAGCGCCCGCTCCCTGCTGGACCGGCCGACCACGCGGGCGGTGCTGAGCCGAATAGGTGCGTCTTCGCCGGAGTCTGACGACGCTGACGCGGACGAACCGGTCGAACTGGCCGACGACCCGCCGGAGATGCCCAAGCTGGGCAGCTTCGAGGTGATGAACCGCACGATCGATATCGCTCAGGCCGCGCTGGCACGTCACATGTTGGCCGCCTACCCGCCGGACCTGCTGATCGAGGTTCCGCGATCGGCGTGCCGCAGCCTGGAGTTCCACCGCGCCGAAGAGGTGATCGAGGTAGGTCGCATGCTGGCTGCCCGCGCCTTGGACGCTTTCGGCGCCGACTCGACGCAGCCCGCGTCGCCGTCGATAGAGGGCTGAGCGACTCACCGTCCGTCGGCATGCTCGAGGACCGCCGCGATGTGCGCGGCTTCGCGGCGGCCTTGCGCCCGACCCGCGTTCGCTGATGCGACCCGGCAGCGCGGATCGAGGGGGTTGGTTCCGAAAGCGCTGACCGAGTCGTCGTCGGCGAACACGGCCGTCGCGCTGCCGCCGAAGGCCGCGATCTCGGCAGCGTGCCCGGAACCGAACGGTGACGGAGCGGACTCGCCGGCGGGTACCAGCACCACCGCTTCGGCGCAGTCGTCGCCGACGTCGAGGTTGATCGAGCTGCCCACCCCGCCGTCCATGTACCGCCGGTCGCCGATCGTCACCGGCGGCCAGGCACCCGGCACTGCGCAACTGGCGGCAACCGCATCTACCAGGTTGACCCCTGATACGCGGGTGAACACCACGCGCTGCCCGGTAGCGACGTCGATCGCCGTGATCCGCAGCTCGCGGTCCGGCCACTCGTGCGACGGCAAGCGATGAGCTATCACCTCGCGGCGCACCGGTTCGGGCACGGTTTCACTGGCCAAGGCCAGCGCGCCGACTCGCTGCAGCTTTTGCGTCAGCGGCGCGAACGGCTCGGTCAAGGCGGCTGCGAACAGCTCGGTGACAGCTTCGATGCTGACGCCTGGATCAAGCTCGGCGGACGTTTTCTGGATTTGCCGGGTGTACAAGTCGTCGATGCTGCGGCCGCTGGCGAGCTGCGCGGCGACCGCGGAGCCCGCCGAAGTTCCGACGAGCACGTCAGCCGCCAGCAGCTGCTGCGCGGCGGTGGGCGACTCGTCGGCTATCCCACGCAGAATGCCGAGCTCCCAGGCGATTCCGGCTATCCCGCCGCCTGCCAGTACCAGCGCACGTCGACCCGTCACGCCGTGGAGTCCCCCGCTGACGGATGCCCTGCCTCGGCGGTGATGTCTGCGCGGCGCAGTTGGTGTGCGGGCGGGTGCGGCAGTACCTGCCGGCTGCTGACCTCGAGTCCGGCGTCGACGTGCACGAGCTCTCCCGGCGCGATGAGGCGCCACTGCGGGTCTTCGTCCATCGGTTCACTGGCGAACACCACACACGGCCGGTTCCGTAAGTGCTCGGATTTCGTGGATATCCGCTTGCTGCGAAGGTGCAGTGGGCGATCGGGTGCTGCCCGGCGGCGGTCCAGCACGTACAGCTCGTTGGGCTCCGGATAGCGCAGCGCCCACATGTCGGTGGCGGTGCTGAGCAAGACGTTGGCCGCATAGATGGGCACATTCGCAGCCAGCCATTGCATCGCGTCGACCAGACCGGCCTGAACGTCACCGTCGTGTGCACGCACCGACGCTGTGATCAACGCGAACATCCGCTCCGAATCAGTCTGGCCCAGAACGAGATCGGCAGTGCCGACCTCGCGCAACCGCGCTTCGAGCGCTGCCAAACCCTCGACCACGCCGTTGTGCGCGAAGATCCGACCGTCCTGCAGGAAGGGGTGGGTGTTCACCGCGGCGTGCGCCCCGGTGGTGGCGTAACGAACGTGAGCGACGAAGGTCGTGCCGCGCATCTCCTGCGCCTCGGCCGCGAAATCGATGTCCTGCCAGGCCGCTATCGGCTGCTTGCGCACCGCGGGCTGACCGTGGTCGTCGAATACCCCCAGCCCGGTGCCGTCCGGGTTACGCCGGCTCTGGGCCGAGAGACTGTCCGGAGCGTCCAACAGCCAGAACGTGGCGGTGATTACGTCGGTGCCGGCGTGCAGGCCGAAAAGTCGGCACATCAGCGCGCCAGCCCAGGCGCGGCGCGCCCGGTGATCAGCGGCAGGTCGAAGAAGCTTTGGATGCCCGGCGGAGCCGCGCACGTCGCGGGAATCGCGTTCACGCAGTGGGCCGCGGTGGCCACTACTCCGGGGTTGCTTTTCAGACCCGCTTCCACACTTTCCGGTTGCCAGCCCTTGACCTTGACGAAGGTGTCCGGGTTGCCCCGCACTTCGATCTCATACCGTTCTCCGTCGGGTCCGAACGACCAGGGCGGGTCCAAATTCTGTTGCCCCATCAGCCAATTCACCGTGATGCGTACCACGACATCGTCACCGACTAGCGCCTCCCAGTGGAAGCGGCGGCCGGCGACCTGTCCGGGCTCGATGACACCGATCGGCGAGTCGATCGGAGCGGTCGCCACCGCCACCTCCTGCGACGTGCGAATCTGCGGGTCGGCGGCGAAGCCCACCTGGTCGACGCATAATCGCACCGACTGGATGAATCCGCCGTCGAGCAACTTTTGCATCGGTCCACTGAGCGCGCTGTCCGGGGTTCCGCCGAAGCCCATCACGTGGCGCAACACGTCGGGTGCACCGTAGGTCCGCAAGTCGGAAAACTCCTCGGAGCGAATGTAAGTCACTCCGGTGGACATCACCGACAGAAGCAGCGGAAACAGTTCGGTTGCTGCGCCGGGCCCGATGCCTGCGCCATGCAGCGTCGCGTTGCCGGCCTGCGCGGCCACCTCGAGCGAGGCGGCTTCTTTTTCACCGGGATAGAACCAGCCGACCGGCGTCACCACATTCTTGCCTGATCGCAGCAGCGCCATGACCTCATCGGTGTTGGGCAGCAGCGGCGCGTAGATCACCGCGTCGGCGTCGAGCGCAAGCACATCGTCGATGCTGTCGGTGGCCTTCACCCCGAGCGGTGCCGCGCCGATGATGTCGCCGACGTCTTGACCGACCTTGTCTCTCGAGTGCACCCAGCAGCCGACAAGGTCGAGTTCGGGATGCTCGAGCACGCCGTTGATCGCGGCGACCCCGACCGACCCGGTGGCCCATTGCACAACTCGTAGGCTCACGGACGCCTCCCTTTCTGACTCGAGCGGCGTTCGCCAAGGACTGCCTGGCCACCGCTCAGTCGCGCACCTCGGTCACCGTATAACCATTCTCGGCATGCCGGGACCGGATCGACTTCTTGTCGTACTTGCCGACGCTGGTCAGCGGAATCTCGTCGACGAACGTCCAACGTTCCGGTAGCCACCATCGAACGACTTTGTCGGACAGGTACTTTCGCAGATCACCAGCGTCCGCAGAGGCGCCTTCTTTGAGGACGACCACCGCCAGGGGTCGCTCCTGCCAGCGCTCGTCCGGAACCCCGACGACGGCTGCCCCGACCACATCGGGGTGACCTATCAGGCAGTTCTCCAAGTCCACCGACGAGATCCATTCCCCACCAGATTTGATGACGTCCTTTGCCCTGTCGGTCAGGGTGATGAAGCCGCGAACGTCGATTCGGCCCACATCACCGGTACGCAACCACCCGGACTGGAACTTCGGCTCGTCGTGCCCGCGGTAGTAAGAGCCGGTGATCCAGGGTCCGCGAACCTCCAACTCTCCCACTGCCGCACCGTCGTTGGGCAACACCGCGCCGTTGTCGTCGACGATCCGGGTCTCCACACCACAAACCGGCTGGCCTTGAGTGGCACGCAGAGGCCAGTACTCATCGTCCGGCGTACCGGGCGGCGGCCAGGCCATGGTGGCCGTCGGCGAGGTCTCCGTCATGCCCCACAATTGCCGGATCTGCACTCGGTGCTGTTCTTCGAACGTTCGCATCAGCGACACCGGAACAGCCGAGCCCCCCGAGACGACCACCCGCAGCGACGACAAGTCGCGACCGGGATGCTTTTCCAGGTGATGCATGACGTCGTTCCAGATGGTCGGCACCGCGCCGGCCACCGTCGGCCGCAGCTTCTCGATCATGTCGATGATTGCCGCAGCACCCAGGTGACGATCGGGCAGCACGAGGTCGGCTCCGGCCATCAACGCCGCATACGGCAAACCCCACGCGTTGGCATGAAACATCGGCACGACGGGCAGTACCCGGTCACCGGCGCCGACACCGACTCCGTTGGCGGTACAGACCGCCATGGTGTGCAGGTAGCTCGAACGGTGGCTGTAGACAACGCCTTTGGGGTTACCCGTGGTTCCACTGGTGTAGCACATGGCAGCAGCGGAGTTCTCGTCGATCTCGGGCCATTCGAATTCGGTCGACTGGTCGCCCACCAGTTCGCCGTAACGCAGGACCGTCTTGCCCGATTCTTCCAGCGGCGCTATATCGTGGTCGCCGACCGCGATCACGGTGTGCACGGTGTCGAGCTGACCCAACGCCGGGGCCAGCAACGTGGCCAGTGAGCCGTCGACCAGCACAACCTGGTCTTCGGCCTCGGCGGCGATGAACACGATCTGTTCGGCGAACAGCCGGATGTTGAGGGTGTGCAGCACCGCGCCCATCGCCGGAACCGCCAGGTAGGTTGCCAGGTGCTCCTGGTTGTTCCACATGAACGTCGCAACCCGCTGGTCGCCGGTGATTCCGAGACCGCGTAACGCATTAGCCAGCTGCGCCGCCTGGCCGCCGAGGTCGTGGTAAGTGCAGTGCCGGTAGCCGTCCCCGGTCGCGGTGGTGACGGTGCGTGCTCCGTGCACACCGCTGGCGTGCCGGAGGATGCCCGTGATGGTCAACGGGAAGTTCTGCATGGTGCCGTACATCGATGTACCGCCTTAAAGTCTTCGGCGCAGCATCGCCGCATTCAGTCGCGAATGCTAATCCGGCGCGGCGCTCGGCGAGACACCGGCGCGCAGCCCGGCTTCGGCGCCTACGCCACCACCGGCGTGCGATCGAGCAGCGACCGTGCGTCGCGGGCGGCGCTGTCGCGGACGCCGGTCGACGGAATCGACGGAATCGACGGAATCGACAGCACGGTAATCACACCTGCGTAGTCCGCGACGCAGAGGCGGGTTCCCTCCGCGGTTTCGACAACACAGGAGGGCGCAACACCGACGTCGACACTGCCGATGATGTCCAGGGTCAGGGTGGATAACACCGTGACGCCGTGGTCGTCGACGAGGTATGCCCGCTGACCGTCGGCACTGGAGACCAGTTGCGTCACAACTCCACCCGTCCCGGTGATCTTGGCGGTGGCTGCGACGGTGCCGCTGCGCGTGTCGATGACATCGAGCACGGTGCCGAAGTCCGGGCTGCAGCTCGCGACATAGACGCTGTCCCCGTCCGGGCTCACCGCGACATCACGAATCGGCGAGCCGATCTCGACAGAACCGGTGATCCGCAGATGAGGAGCGTCCATCAGCACAAGCTGGTCACTGCTGTGGCCGTGCGCGGCGACGTAGAGTTGCCGGCCATCGGGGCTGGTCTGGATGCTGCCCGCGGTGCTGCCCGGCACGTCTGAGATCGCCACGATCTCGCCGGCACCGGTCGTCGTGTCCAGCGCGGCGACGTCCGCTCGTCCGCTGGCAGTCGCGCTGCAATACACCTTGTCCGCGTCCGGGCTGACTGCCACATCGTTCACCGCGAAAGTCACCGGGTGCACCGCGGCCACCCTTTTGGCCCGCAGGTCGAGCACTGTGATCGCGTCGTAGGTCGCCGACGCGGTGCTGATGCACGCGCGTTCGTGCCCGATCGCAATGGCGGATGGCTCCGGGGCGCCGGAAAGGGTCGCGACGACGGTCTGGGCGCGCGTGTCGATCACCGACACACTCTCGCCGCCGGAACTGATCGCTGTCAGACACCTACCGCCTCTAACGGCGGCCATGCCGCCGATCGGGCCGTCGTTCAAGGCGATCTCCCCGACCACGGAGAAGCCCCCTGTTTCGCGCACAGCCTTCACACCGATACCAGCCTTTATGTTTTCGACGCCCGACGCCCGACGGCGCAGGTCCCGGCCGAGCCTAGCCATCACTGAGGTGACTGAACGCCGCTGCAGCCCACAGTCGCCTCGCAGGCCACACCATGAACTCAGGATTCTGCTTGAAAGTCGCCGTCTCCACGTGACCAACCGCTCCACAGCGAACCATCGGCGGGCCGATATCGAGTCACGATGGCGTTGCCGCTAACTGACCGACGCGGTCACGAAAATTCTCAGGGACAAATGTCGGGGCCAAGCCCTCCGTGACACCGAACTAAGGGAAAACAATCACTGCAGTCGCCCGCGGCACGTCGTACGTGAAGACACTGGACACCCCTTGACGCACCATGACACGTCAAACCAGCCTAAAACCTTTGGTTGGCCCAACCGGCCCAACTGGCGCATCGGACCAATGGTCGATTCTTCGCCGTGGAAACCAAATTGCGACGTTGAATAAGGCGTACTGTCCGCTCTATCAGCTTCGAGAAGAGGAGCCGACATGTCCGCGATCGATCACGACTGGACCAAGCCAGCGGCGCTGGCTATCCCTGAACAGGGTTACTTCCAAGAGGCGCGCGGGCGGTACGGACCGATATATCCCCGAACACCGGCCTGCTACGGATTCTCGATCATCGCGAAGGTCAAAGAGGGCCGGGAGCAAGCTGTCCGCGCCTACGGGAAACAAATTCAGGACGCCATCGCGACGAGTCCAGACGTGCTCGCCCCACTTCGGCTGCACTACCTGCGCTGGGTGCTGTTTGATGTCGGCTCGGGGCTGCACTTCCAGTACCAGGGCATCTTCGACACGGACTTCGACAAATACACCGAGGACGCGGTGGCGCTCTTCAGTCAGACCGGCCTCACGACTGTGTTCACCAACCTCGAAGGGTTCCCGGATGATTGGACGGAAAATCCAGCGGCCTTCGTCAAGTTCGTCCGCGATCACCAGTTCCCCAGTTTCCTGGAATACGGCGAGTACCCGTACGTGACGGCCGAAGAGATCAAGAAGGCGCTGCGGCTGAAGGCAGCGTTCTCCGACATGCTGGACCAGATGCAATGAGCCGCACCCAAGTGTGTGCTGGTGCTTGATCTCGACGACATCCAGCACATTTTGCTGACCCGCACTCCGGCAATGACGGGGCGTTATGAGTTCCTGTCCTTCGAAGATCCCGCCGGTGGCCGGGCGTGGTTGAGCGAGCTGACCGACCGGGTTCAGTCGGCCGCCGATGTGGGCGCCACGATGGACAGCTCAGAGCGTTGGATCACATTGGCTTTCACCTGCAATGGTCTGCGTGCCCTCGGAGTGGCAGAGGAATCGCTGGCCACCTTTCCCGCAGAGTTTCAAGAGGGCATGGCTGCGCGGGCCGACATCCTGGGCGACACGGGCGCCAATCACCCCGATCATTGGGTAGATGGCCTGGCCGGTGATGACGTGCACGCCATCGCCATCCTGTTCGCCCGAACCGAGGCAGAGCATCGCCGGGCCACCGGGGAGCACGACAAGCTGGTTGCCCGGTGTCCTGGCGTCCGCAGCCTGTCGGTGCTGGATTTGAACGCGACCCCGCCGTTCAACTACGCCCACGACCACTTCGGGTATCGAGACCGGTTGTCGCAGCCGGTGATAGAGGGGTCCGGGGAAGAGCCGACGCCGGGTTCGGGGCCACCGCTGAAGGCTGGTGAGTTCATCCTGGGTTATCCCGACGAAGATGGGCTGCCCGCAAGTCTCCCGCAACCGGAGTCGTTGTCCCGCAACGGCAGCTATATGGCGTACCGGCGGCTGCAGGAGCATGTGGCGCTTTTCCGCGACTACCTTCGCGAGCACGCGGAGACCCTGGAAGGTCAAGAGTCACTCGCCGCGAAGTTCATGGGCCGCTGGCGCAGCGGTGCCCCGCTGGTCCTGGCACCCGAGCACGATGATCCAGAGTTGGGCGCAGACCCGATGCGCAACAACGACTTCAACTACAAGGAGATGGACCCCCACGGTTACGCGGTCCCGTTAGGGTCACACGCGCGACGCCTCAACCCACGTGACACCGCCGTGAATATGAACCGCCACAGGATGATCCGTCGAGGCGCGACCTATGGCCAGGCTTTACCAGAGGGCGCAACCGACGACGGGGTGGACCGGGGAATTGCCGCGTTCATCATCTGCGCCAGCCTGGTTCGCCAGTTCGAGTTCGCACAGAACGTGTGGATCAATGACCGGTCGTTCCATGAGTTGGGCAACGAACGCGACCCGATCGTCGGCACCCAGGACGGCTCGCTGGAATATACGATCCCCAACCGGCCAATCCGAAAAATACTCAAAGGACTGCCAGCTTTCACCACTCTCAAGGGCGGTGCCTACTTCTTCCTACCAGGCATCAGTGCACTGCGATACCTGGCCACGCTCGACAGTTAAGAGGACCTGCCATGAGCACGCTGGCGCCAGCACGCACCTACAACCAGGGCCATATCCCGCGTAATCACAATGGACAGCGGCGCATCAGCATCTACTGGGCGTGGAGTTATCCGTGGGAAGCTCAACGTGATCCTGCCGCAATGTACAACCGCTTTTCCACGATGACCGAAGTCCGCAATGCGTCGTGGCCCAGCTACGAGACGGTGGAGTACGACGAGGCGCATTTCCTTCAAGGCATCGCCGGAACGTTAGAGCTGTTCCACCGCTCAACGCTGGCGTTTCAGGAGTTGGTCGGCGAAGCCACCGGCCACCCCGTCGCCGTGTTTCAGCGCATCGACCAGGCAGGTTACAAGCTTCCGATTGACGAACGGGTCCTGGCCGACACCGACACCTTGATGGTGTTCGGCCTCGATCACAACCTCTCTGAGCAGGAAGCCGCACCCGAGGAGACCTCCGCTGTCCGGGAATGGCTACAACGGGAAGGAACCTGCCTGCTACTGGCACCGCATCACGACGTGGGCTTCACCGACGATTTTGCGCAGCGTCAACTTGAATACCAGCACCACGGCGACCCACTGGTGCCGCGTCAGCAGCGGTTCAGTCAATACACCCGGTCGCTGATGAAGGGACTCAATGTCCCAGTCCACAACAAATGGGGATTGCGGCCCGCAGTAGTGGACGGCACAAATGACATTGCGCCGCTGACCGCGTTTCGCGACCTCGACACGCCCCGGCTGCTCGACAATGTCACCACCTTCAACTTCCACCCCCACCTTCCGCACTACGAACTCGCTGACCTGGAAACCGGTTCCGTGCGCGTGCTGGGCCGCCAACGCATCGACCCGAACCGGCCGCATCCTTTCACTGCAACTGGCAATACCGAGTTCAACGCGCTGATCTGGATGCCGCCCAACGCACAACGCGCGGGCGACATCGTGCTCGTCGACTCCACCAACTTCACCACCCTGTTCGGCGGCACCGACAGCCTCAACAACTTTTGGCACAACCTTGCCACCATGAAATGAGTTCGCGACACGGCGGCGACAACGGCAGCCCGCCGCCGCGCAACCGAAGCACGTATCGCTAAGCGTCATCTTCTCGCACTGGTAGGGCCGACGGCTGCAGCCCGTACTGTCGCAGGCCAGTGCCTTCCCGCAACGTCAGCAATGATGATGAGCGGCTCTCACACGTCCGCGGCGCGATCCTCCACCGGCATGTCCAGTGGCCGGGCGAAAGCGTTATTACTCATCCACCGACCGGAACCATCGCCGACTGCTTTCGCTTCTTCGCGTTCACGCGCTTCCCGAGGGTCGACAAGGTGCCCCCAGTCGGACTCGAACCGACACTGGACGGATTTTAAGTCCGCTGCCTCTGCCAATTGGGCTATGGGGGCTTCGGCGGAGGTTCGACGCGAGCGACACCGGCCTTGGTTGGCGCCCGTGCGTCCACCCTGTCTCCGGCACGAGCCTAACGACGCTGCCTGCCCGCCACCGCACGGCTACCGGCGAACCGGCGTGCTCGACAGCTGTTCGTCGAGGCGGCCGATCCGCTTCAAGCTGTGAAGTCGCTGTCGAGCGTCATGGAACTTGCATAAAAGCGCCGGAACGGTCGTTAAGAACTCGTTAACGAACGCTCACTATGGGTCTGGCCCGGGGAATCGTTGAGTTGTCGCCCCAATCGGGTAGCCCGACGCCACACCGCACCGGCCCCACGCGGGCCGGTCTATTTGTGTGAGGAGAAAGCTCATGTCATTTGTCACCACCCTGCCAGAGCAGTTAGCCGCTGCGGCAGCCAAGCTCGAAGGGATCGGCTCGAGCATGGCCGCGCAGAACGCGGCCGCGGCGGCCCCCACCACCGCGATCGCTCCGGCGGCCGGCGACCAGGTGTCCGCGCTGCAGGCGACGCAGTTCACCGCGTTCGGCAACCTCTACCAGTCGATCAGCGCCCAGGCTCAGGCGATTCATCAGCAACTGGTGAACGCGCTCGGGATCAACGCCGGTTCGTACGGAGACACCGAAGCCGCCAATCAAGCCGCGGCTGCGTCCACGCCGTTGTCGGGGCTGGTCGGGTCGGCGGCAGCTGCCCCGGATGCCAACAGTGGCGGCACCCTCGCCTTCGCTATCAACCAGGGTCAGAACTTCAGCGCCGCGGCATCAGACCTGATCTCTCAGGCGACTATCGGCACTCTTCCCGGATTCGGCGCGCCCGCCGCTGGCGGTGCTACCGCCGGCGCGACCGGGTTGGCCGCCACCGTCGGCGTGAGCGGTGCCGTTCCGGCCAGCTCCGCCGGGTTGGGCGGTGCCGGAGCCGCGCCGGTATTGGCCAGCGCCGGCAGTGCCTCATCGGTCGGCAAGTTGTCGGTGCCCCCGGCTTGGGCGACTGGTGAAGCCGCAGCGGTGCCCACTACAACGCCTGCCACGTTGGTCGGCAACGGGTGGACCAGTGCTCCGCCCGAAGCGGCCCCGGTGAGCACCGTGCCGGCCGGTATGCCGGCCATGGCTACAGCCGGCAAAGCCGGCGGCATGGGAAGCGTGCCGCGTTACGGCGCGAAGCCCACCGTGATGCCGAAACCCGCAGTCGTCTGACGCACTTCGAGAGCCAAACAATTTCACTCATCAGCTAAAACGAATCGAGACACGACAATGGACTTCGGAGCTCTACCCCCCGAGATCAACTCCGCACGCATGTACACCGGTGCCGGTGCCGGTCCGATGATGGCCGCCGCTGCGACCTGGAACAACTTGGCCGCCGAATTGGCCACGACGGCGGCTTCCTCCCAATCCGTCATCTCCGAACTGACCGGCACCGAGTGGCTGGGTCCGTCGTCGGCTGCGATGGCTGCGGCGACCTCCCCCTATGTGGCCTGGATGCACACCACCGCCGGGCAACTTCAGCAGGCTGCCACGCAGGCCATGGCATCGGCTGCCGCCTATGAGACAGCATTCGCGATGACGGTGCCACCACCGGTGATCGCCGCCAATCGCGCTCTGCTGTCGGCGTTGGTCGCGACCAACATCCTGGGTCAGAACACACCGGCGATCGCGGCGGCCGAAGCGCACTACGGCGAGATGTGGGCCCAAGACGCCGCCGCGATGTACGGCTACGCGGGTTCCTCGGCAGCCACCACGAAGCTGCCCAACCTGACGTCGCCGACGTCCACCACCAGCTCAGGCGGGCTCGTCGGACAAGCCGCGGCGACCACCGGAGCCGGTACCGGCAACACTCAGGCCGGGCTGCAGAGCCTGATATCCGGCTTACCGAGCTCGATGCAATCACTTGCCTCGCCGCTCAGCGCGTCGAGTCCGGCACAAGCGGTGCCCGGGCTCGATGACTTCTTCAGCAACAACCTCGTGGAAGCTGTCGGTAACGGAGTGTCGGACACCGGGGCGTGGAACATGATGGAAGGGATCGCCACAGCGAACGTATTCAATGCGACCGTGGCCTCCTCGTCCGCCGCAAGTCCGGACGCCGCCCTCAGTGCCGGTCTGGGCGGCGGCGTGTTGGCCGGCTCAGTCAGCCCGGTCGGTCCGGCAGTCGGCGCCGCAGGTGCAGGCGGCCTCGTCGAGACGCCGGTAATGGCCGGAGTGGGCGGATCGTCGGCGGTCGGCGGGTTATCGGTGCCGGCCAACTGGCCGGCACCGGCTGCGGGGGCGGGAACCACGGTGCTGGAGGGCAGTGGCTTGAGCGTTCTGCCGGACAGCGCGCCGGCGACGACGGCGGTGCCGGCCGGAATGCCGGCAATGGCCTCGGCCGGACGCGGCGGCTTTGGCTTCAGCGCGCCGCGCTACGGCGTCAAGCCCGTCGTGATGCAACGCCCGATCGGTGTCGGGTGACAAGTGAGGAGACATGTCACATGTTTGAAGCGCGCCGTTAATGGTTGCGTCGTAGGGTGTGACTTACCGCGGCATGAGCCGTACCTACTGCTGTTCAATTAAGGAGAATCAAGCTATGCCGTCACGTTTTATGACTGACCCGAACTCGATGCGCGATATGGCGGGTCGGTTCGATGTGCACGCTCAAACAGTTGAGGACGAGGCCCGCAAGATGTGGGCGTCGTCGGTCAACATCGCCGGTGCGGGCTGGAGCGGTACCGCTCAGGCCACGTCCTACGACACCATGGGCCAGATGAATCAGGCGTTCCGCAACATCGTGAACATGCTGCACGGGGTGCGCGACGGGTTGGTCCGCGACGCCAACAACTACGAGCAGCAAGAGCAGGCCTCTCAGCAGTCGCTGCGCGGCTGATCGCCCGAATAACCGGCTGACTTTTACTTCGAAAGGATCGAGACACTTATGAGCATTTCCTACCAGTTCGGTGACGTCGACTCCCACGGCGCCACCATCCGCGCCCAGGCCGCCTCCCTGGAATCCGAGCACCAGGCCATCGTGCGCGATGTGCTGGCCGCCGGAGACTTCTGGGGTGGCGCAGGTTCGGTGGCCTGCCAAGAGTTCATCTCCCAGTTGGGCCGCAACTTCCAGGTCATCTACGAGCAGGCCAACTCCCACGGCCAAAAGGTGCAATCCGCCGGCAACAACATGGCCGGCACCGACAGCGCCGTCAGCTCCAGCTGGGCCTGATACCTGCAGCACCACCCAACTGTGGCCGCACACTCCACGAGTGTGCGGCCACAGTACTTTACAGCTTTTGAACTGACGGGTTATCCGGCCAGCGGAGACTGCGGAATGATCGTGGAACGGAACCCGAACTTCTGCACAGCAGCGTCCGCCGCACGGCCGGCCAGGCTTGGCATCGGCATCTTCGTCAACCCGGATCCCACTGTGGACATGGTGGGCGGCGCCCCGAAGCTGCTGTTGGGCAACGGGAAAGCACCCGCGGGGTTGACCGGCTGCGCCCCCGCCACCCCGGTCCAGCTGCCCGCCGTCGTCACGTCAGCCCAGGTCTGTGGGACAGACAGTGCGCCAATCGAACCGGCCTGGCCCAGCCCCGCCGCGGCTCCGGCGCCGTCGACGCCGCTGAAAGGCGCCAGGCCGCCGGCGCCGCCGAACGACCCCAAGCCACCCAGATTGCCGAGCGCTCCCAGACCACCCGATTCAGTCAGCTCGTCAGCGCCAAGGAAATCCAATCCCACACCGGCGAAATCGGTACCCAGACCGCCGACGTCGGTGGCCAGCCCCGCGCCGTCGGCGCCGAGGCCGGCTGCATCAGACCCCAGGTCGGCGGCCCCGCTGGTGGTGCCCGTCCCCGTGCTGAGAAGTCCGGACAGTCCTCCCATTGTCGAGGCAGCAGTCGAGCCGGTGCCGGCACCTGATGCAGCGCCTTTCGTCGACGCCCGAGTCAACCCGGTGAGCGCACCGGTGGGAGCCGTCGCGGCCGATGAGGCCACCGACGTGGCGGTCCCCGTCGCCACCGGCGACAGCGTGGACGCCGACGACGAGGGAGACGCCAGCCCCTGAACCGCCTGAGCCGCATTCGACAGCGACGACACTGCGGTCTGCGCATGTCCCGCGGCGGCGGCGCCTGCGGTGCGGCCAACAACAGCCCCGTTCTGCGCCTGTGCCGCGGGATTGCTGTTCGGTTGTGGCGGAACGAACGGCGCCAGCGTCGCCGCGGCCGAGGAGGTGCCGGCGTAGCCGTACATCGCGGCGGCGTCCTGCGCCCACATCTCGGCGTAGTGCGCCTCTGTCGCCATGATCGCCGGTGTGTTCTGCCCCAGCACATTGGTGGCGATCAACGCCATCAGTTGGGCGCGATTGGCGGCAATCACCGGCGGCGGGACCGTCATCGCGAACGCGCTCTCGTAGGCGCTCACGGCGGCTCTGGCCTGGTTGGCGACCTGTTCGCACTGTTCGGCGGTGGCCACCATCCAGGCCGCGTAGGGCGCGGCGGCGGCCGCCATCGACGCCGACGCCGGCCCTTGCCACGAGCCAGTAGTCAGCCCGGTGATCACTGATCGATACGACACTGCCTGCGCGTGCAATTCGGCGGCCAGCTGATCCCAGGCTGTCGCCGCCCCCAGCATCGGGGCGGCGCCGGCACCGGTGTACATGAGCGCGGAGTTGATTTCCGGCGGTATTGCTGCGAAATCCATTCTGTGTCCCTCGTTCAGCCGGCGGCGACCGCGTTCGCGGCCTCGGTGACTGCATACGACCCGGCGCTTGCACCGAGCGTCGCGACGAAATTCTGGTGAATCGCCGCGGCCTGGGCGCTGATGGCCTGATAACTGGCAGCGTGAGCCGCGAATTGCGCCGCGGTCAGCGCTGAGACCCGGTCGGAAGCGGCGGGCACCACAACGGTCGTCGGTGCGGTTGCGGCGGTGTTCGCGGCAGTTACTGCGGCACCGATCGTTTCCAAGTCACCGGCGGCGAAGTTCATCATCTCCGGTTGCGTTGTCAAAAAAGTCATTTCATCTCCATACGGAAGCTGGTTGAAGATAGGGGTGGTTAAGGCGCTCACCTGCGCTGCATGCAAAGCCGTTCGCAGGCAGAGACTTACGGTTATGCTTCGAGCACTGACCGACCCTTCTCGTTCAAATAGCTTTATAACGAAGTATTTTCGTGCCGGGTGCACGCATCAAGTGTGTTGGCCCAACGCATAGAGAACGCATATCTGAGTGCTGCCACAGCCGGGTTCGGCCGCGGGAACATTTGAGATCTCTATGAACTTCGTGACAACTGCCTATGCGCCAAGCAGAATGAGGGAACATGACGGCGACTTCCGGGTCCGCGCGTGACCAGCGTCCCCGCCCGGCCATACTCGGGCAGCTGCCGCGTATCCGTCGGCCGGACGGATCGCCGATCAGGGTCTTGCTGGTCGACGACGAACCGGCGCTGACCAACTTGGTGAAGATGGCGCTGCACTACGAGGGCTGGACCGTCGAAGTCGCCCACAACGGACGCGAAGCGGTCAGCAAGTTCGGCGAAGTCGGGCCCGATGTGCTTGTCCTGGACATCATGCTTCCGGATGTGGATGGACTGCAGATCCTGCACCGGGTCCGCGAATCCGACGTCTACACGCCCATCCTCTTCTTGACCGCGCGCGACTCGGTGCTGGACAGGGTCACCGGACTGACCGCCGGCGCCGACGACTACATGACCAAGCCGTTCAGCCTGGAGGAGCTGGTCGCCAGATTACGCGGCCTACTCCGCCGCTCCAGCCACCTGACCGCGCCAACCGACGAGGTCCTGAAGGTGGGCGATCTGACGCTCAACGCCGGCAGCCGCGAAGTCACCCGTGGGGGTAAGCCGGTGCCGCTCAGCGCAACCGAGTTCGAACTGCTGCGGTATCTGATGCGCAATCCGCGCCGTGCCCTCAACCGTACCGAGATTTTGGACCGTGTCTGGAACTACGACTTCGCCGGGCGCACCAGCATCGTCGACCTGTACATCTCCTACCTGCGCAAGAAGATCGACGTCGACAACGAACCGATGATCCACACCGTACGCGGTGTCGGCTATGTCCTGAGACCCCCGGAATGACCGCGCAGCGGCGCACCTCCTGGCGGCGCCCCCGGTCGCTGCGGGGTCAACTGCTGATAGGGGTGCTGGCCGTGGTCAGTGCCGTTCTGGTGGCTCTCGGTGTCGCGTCCGTGGTCAGCCTGGACACCTACGTCACCGCGATGAACGACAATGAAGTCGCCGAATCGCTGGATGCGCTGAGTCACTCCTACGCCCGGTACCGCGCTGTCGAGGGTTCGTCGCTGGTGCCCGGGTCACACCCGGTCGGCCAGGCACTGCTGGGCTTCACCGGGCAGACTCCGGGAAACCTCATCGCGGTCGTGCGCGGCGGTAAGGTGATCGGCTCGGCGGTGTTCTCAGAAGATGAGCCCCGACCGGCCCCTGCCGACGTGGTCACCGCCATCGAGGCGCAGCCGTGGACCGATGGGCCGCCCCGCAGCGAGGACCTGGGCAGCCTGGGTTCGTACCGGGTGGACAGCCGCGCCGTCGACGGTGACCGGCTTGTCGTAGGGGTGTCGTCGAACCTGGCCAACCGAACCGTCCGAAGCCGAACGATAACGGCCGCAGCGCTTTTCGTGGTGGCACTGGTTGTCACTGCCGGGCTCATGGTGTCGGTGATGCGCTACGCGCTGCGCCCGTTGCGCCGCGTCGCCGCAACCGCGGCCACCGTCGCCAGGATGCCACTCATCGGTGGCGATCAACGGATCACAGCCCGTGTGCCACCCGGTGACACCGACCCGGAAAACGAGGTCGGAATCGTCGGGCACACACTGAACCGGTTGTTGGACAATGTCGACAGCGCGCTGGCACACCGCGCCGAATCCGACCGCCGGATGCGCCAATTCATCACCGACGCGAGCCATGAGCTGCGCACCCCGCTTGCGGCCATCCGAGGCTACGCCGAACTGACCCGCCAGGACAGCACCGCGCTGCCCCCGACAACCGAATACGCCTTGGCACGAATCGAATCCGAGGCCCGCCGGATGACGTCGCTTGTCGACGAGCTGCTGCTGCTGTCCCGGCTCGGCGAAGGCGAAGATCTCGACAACGAAGACGTCGACCTGAGCGACCTCGTCCTGAACGCGGTGAACGACGCCGCGGTCGCGGCGCCGGCTCACCGTTGGCTCAAGCAACTGCCCGAAGACCCGGTACTGGTACACGGTGACCGCGACCGGCTGCATCAACTGGTGAGCAACCTGCTCAACAACGCGCGCGTGCACACTCCAGCCGGCGTGACGGTCACAACCACGGTCGTCGAGCACCGCTCCGGGCCGGACCGGCCCTACGCCGAATTGACAGTCGCGGACAACGGGCCCGGAATCGACGAAGCACTACTTCCGCACCTGTTCGAGCGTTTCGTACGGGCAGACAAGTCGAGATCCGGCGAGACGGGCACCGGACTGGGTTTGGCGATCGTCGCTTCGATCGTCCGGGCACACCAGGGTCGCGTCACCGGTGAATCCGCCGACGGTCGAACCGTGTTCCGCGTCTGCATCCCCACAGCAGACGCGCCGATACCCGCCCGCGCGCATGCCGGCGTCCTGGACGCAACAGGAACACCGCCGCCAAACCGTTAAGACGCGCAATCGGCAACTCAGCGGCGGCAGGCACGAGTAACGCCTGGTCAGCGGCACTGATCAGCAATCAGCCGGACCCTGTTGAAGGCCGCAAAGGTAGCGGTCACACGCGTAAAGAAAGCGTCAACGGTCCGGCACCGCGCTGTTGAGCATGCCTAGTTTCAGTCCAGTCCCCGCCGTCGGGGACGGTGATCCCAGTGCCCCACGACCGCGGCGGTCGACCCGAATCGATTACCGCGAACGGAGAAGCGTGGTTTCCTCGCGACGCAGCAGCTTTCGCACCGTCAATGACAACTGACGTGACGCGACCGGTGAGCCGGTTGAGCGTTCGGCCGTCGTTTTCCGATGTGTGCAAGCGGACCTTGCTCGGGAAGCCGATGGCCACCGACCAGCTCCACCACGAGAAGCTGTCGAACACCGTTGCCCTCGGCGCACTTTCGCCGGACGCGATCTCGTCGACCGCTTACGGTCCCGAACAGGTCATGGTCGAGCTGCTACCGGCCGCCGGGATGGCTGCGTTCGTGTTGTTGCTTCCGATCATCGGCGTCATCCTGCTCATTCTGGCGCTGGTGGCCGCGTCGTACCGCCAGGTCGTCATGGCCTACACCCGGGCCGGCGGTTCATATGTGGTCGCCCGGGAAAACTTCGGTCCCCGGGTGGCACAGATCGCCGCTGCCGCGCTGCTGATCGACTACGTGGTGACCGTCGCGATACAGTGCGCGGCCGGCACGGTGGCAGTGGTGTCAGCCATACCCGCACTAGGCCTGTACAGCCTGGAAATCACGGTCGGTGCGGTGCTCGTCTTCTGTTACGCAAACCTTCGCGGGCTAAGAGAGGCCGGCCGCACGTTCGCCGTGCCGACCTACTTCTTCGTCATCATGCTTGCGCTTCTGATCTTAGTCGGCATCGTTCGTGAGATCTTCTGGGGCTTGCCACAATACGATCCACAGCACACTGTCGGTGCGGTGCCCATCCACCAAGGGAATGGTCTCGTGATGGGCGCGACGACCCTGGTAGTACTGCGCGCTTTCGCCAACGGCGGTTCCTCGCTGACCGGTGTCGAAGCAATCTCCAACACCGTCAACCTATTTCACAAGCCACAGGGCCTCAATGCCCGGCGTGTTCTCACCGTCATGGCCTGGATCCTCGGGCTCTTATTGGCTGGTGTGGCTTGGCTCGGCTACGCCACTCACGCCACTCCGTTCACCGCTGGCTATCCCTCGATGCTGTCTGAGATCGCCCGCGCAGTTTTCGGCGAAGGGGTGGCCGGGAAAGTCCTGTATTTCCTGCTGCAGGCGGCGAGCGCGGCGATCCTCTACAACGGGGCGAATACCAGCTTCAACGGCTTCCCAGCGCTGACCAATTTCGTTGCCGAGGACCGTTTTCTACCACGACCGCTGATGAAACGCGGCCATCGTCTGGTGTTTTCCAACGCCATCATCACACTGACCGCGCTGGCGGTGGCGCTGCTATTGGCAACGGGCGGCTCGGTCAACGCGCTGGTGCCGCTTTTCGCGATGGGCGTGTTCAGCGCGTTCGCGATGGCCGGCTACGGCATGACCAAACACCATCTCAAACATCGTGGGCCGGGCTGGCGATACAAGTTGGCGGTCAACTTCTCCGCGGGAACGTTGTCGGTCCTCGTGGTCGGCATTTTCGCAGTGGCCAAGTTCACTGAGGGCGCCTGGCTGATCGTCATCGTCTTCCCGGCGCTGGTGTTCGCTTTGATGCGACTCAATCGGCAATACCGCGCGGAGGCCGCCGTACTTGAAACGTCTCGCAATGAACGTCCAGAGTTCAGCAGGCATGTGCGACATCGGGTGTTCGCCTTCGTGGATTCGGTCGACCTTGCCGAGATCGAGGCACTGCGCTATGCCAAGGGCCTGCACGCCGACAACCTGACTGCCGTGCACTTCGTGCTGGACGCGGCTCACGCCGCCCGATTACGGCAGCGCTGGGAGCATTTCGACCAAGACACCCCGTTGCGAATGGTCGAGTGCCCGGATCGTCAGCTCAATCGGGCCGCACTCGCGCTTGTCCGGGAGGCGCTCGACGACCACCCAGACGCAAAGCTGACAGTACTGCTGCCGCGCCGAACCTATTCACCGCTGCTGGGCCGGCTGCTGCACGACCGCACCGCGGACAAGACGGCCCGTGTGATCAGCCGGATCCCGGGTGCGACCGCGCAAATCGTTCCCTATGACATGAAGTCCCGGATAGCAGAGGCGGCCCGGACAACCGATCTCCCGACCACCCGCGAATGACGGATCCGAGTACCCGAGGTTTTGGGGCTCATCGCAGAAGAGGGTGTAGTCGGGGTCTGAAGCCGGCGGTCTCGATCAGGCTGGCGTTGGTCATCAGGCGCGGTCGTGCAGAGTGACCTGGTAGCCCTCAGGGTCGGCGAAGGTGAATGTGTCGCGGAGTGCGAACGCGATCGGCTTCGTCTCGAAGACGACGGCGTGCGGAGGTCCGGCCTGCGAGCGAACGAGGCCGAGGTACTGCTCGTAGAACGCCTGCGAAGCTCTTCTGCCGATGAGCCGCTTTCGTCGGCCGGGGCGAAACCGTAACCATTGCCGGCGAATCCGTAAGAAAAACGTCAACGCTCTAAGCGCCGCCCAGGCACGACGCTTAACGTCGATTCGGTCCTCTTTGTCGTCGAGGACGCTGTGCACAGCGCCTGCAGAATCTTCTGCGGTCGATCCGATCGACTTCGCGAAACGGAGAAGGTATGTCGGTGGTTGCGTACGTCCTGGTGACGGTGGCGGTCTTCGCAGTGCTGGGCTTGGCGCAACGGGTCCTCGAGCGACTATGAGCTACGACAACGTAATCGGCCTCGCGCTCGCTGCCGTCCTGGCGGTCTATGTTGTTGCCGCGCTGTTCTTCCCGGAGAGGTTCTAGGTGAGCACCTTATCCGCTGGGCTCGTGTTCCTGGGTCTGCTCATAGTGGCACTAGCGGCAGTACATGTACCGCTGGGCGACTACATGCACCGGGTTTACACCTCTCAGCGGGATTGGCGAGTCGAGAAGGTCATCTACCGGTTCATTGGTGCGGACTCCAAAGCCGAACAGCCTTGGGGCGCGTACGCCCGCAGCGTCTTGGCTTTCTCGGCGGTTAGTGTCCTCTTCCTGTTCTTCTTCCAGTTGCTGCAGGGCAAGTTGCCGCTACACCTGCACGATCCGGCAACACCTATGACGGCTTCACTGGCATGGAACACCGCAGTCAGCTTCGTCACCAACACCAACTGGCAGGCCTATTCCGGCGAGACGACGCAGGGCCATCTGGTACAGATGGCCGGCCTGGCCGTCCAGAACTTCGTCTCGTCCGCAGTCGGGATGGCCGTAGCCATTGCATTGGTTCGCGGCTTCGCCCGTACGAGAACCTGTGAGCTGGGGAACTTCTGGGTCGATCTGGTGCGCGGCACACTGCGCATCCTGCTGCCGCTCTCGTTGGTCGGCGCAGTAGTACTGCTCGCCGGCGGAGCGATCCAGAACTTCCACCTTCATGACCAGGTGGTGAACACGCTCGGCGGCGCCCAGCAGACCATCACCGGAGGCCCGGTCGCCAGCCAGGAAGCCATCAAGGAAATCGGGACAAATGGCGGCGGTTTCTACAACGCGAACTCCGCTCACCCGTTTGAGAATCCGACCGTCTGGACCAACTGGGTCGAAATCTTCATGCTCCTTGCCATCAGCTTTTCGCTGCCACGCACTTTCGGTCGCATGGTCGACAGCAGAAGGCAGGGCTATGCGATTGCCGCGGTGATGGGCGTGCTCGCCATGACCAGTGTCAGCTTCATGATGCTGTTTCAGCTCGGCCATCACGGCACCGTGCCCACCGCGACCGGCGCCGCGATGGAAGGAGTCGAGCAGCGTTTCGGGGTCGCCAACTCCGCCGTCTTCGCCGACGCGACCACGCTGACCTCCACCGGTGCAGTCGACTCGGTACACGACTCCTACACCAGCCTGGGCGGACTGATGGAGTTGTTCAACATGCAGATCGGTGAGGTGGCACCAGGTGGGGTCGGCTCGGGCCTGTACGGCATGCTCATCCTCGCCGTTATCACGGTATTCATCGCCGGGTTGATGGTTGGCCGCACACCGGAGTACCTCGGCAAGAAAATCACGCCACGCGAGATGAAACTCGCCGCAAGCTATTTTCCGGTTTCTGAACTGTTGGTGCTCGTTGGCACGGCCGTAGCGATGGCGCTGCCCGGTCCACGTGCCGGCATGGCCAACAGCGGACCACACGGTCTTTCGGAGGTGCTCTACGCATTCACCTCTGCGGCCAACAACAACGGCTCGGCGTTCGCGGGCCTGTCGGTGAATACGGCTTGGTACAACACGGCTTTGGGCGTGACGATGCTCGTCGGCAGATTCTTGCCGATGATTCTGGTGCTCGCCCTCGCCGGCTCGCTGGCCCGCCAACGCCACACGCCGCAATCTAACGGGACCTTGCCCACCCACCGGCCGCAGTTCGTCGGCCTGGTCGCGGCCGTGACGGTCATCCTCTGCGCCCTGACCTTCCTGCCTGCTCTAGCACTCGGGCCCATTGCCGAAGGGATCCACTAACAATGTCGCTTCGCGCAACCGATTCGGACAACATGCTGCACACCGTGCACACACCAATCCCCACCGACAATTCAGCCTCGGCGGGACGTGTCCAGGGCGGAACGCTCGATCCCATGCTGGTGGCCAAGTCGCTACCCGACGCGTTGCGCAAGCTCGATCCGCGAACACTGTGGCGTAACCCGGTGATGTTCATCGTCGAGATCGGGGCGGTGTGGTCGACCGTGCTGACCGTGCGCGACTCGACCTGGTTCGGCTGGCTCATCGTCTTCTGGCTCTGGCTGACAGTGCTATTCGGCAACATCGCGGAAGCTGTCGCCGAAGGCCGCGGCAAAGCACAGGCAGACACCCTGCGCAAGTCCAAGGCCGACACCATCGCTCGCCGGTTGCGAAACTGGTCGCCCGGCACCGCGGGCACCGCGGGCACCGCGGAGGGTGTCCGGGCGGCGGAACTGCAGAAAGGTGACATCGTCGTCGTCGAGGGCGGCGAAATCATCCCCGGTGACGGCGAGATCGTCGAAGGCATTGCGTCGGTGAACGAATCTGCCATCACCGGCGAATCAGCACCAGTGATCCGGGAATCCGGCGGCGACCGCTCAGCGGTGACCGGCGGCACCACCGTGCTCTCGGACCGCATCGTCGTCCAGATCACGCAGGAGCCGGGTAAGAGCTTCATCGACCGGATGATCGCTCTGGTCGAGGGAGCCAACCGGCAGAAGACGCCCAACGAGATTGCCCTGAACATCTTGCTCGCGGCGCTCACCATCATCTTCATTTTCGCGGTGGCAACACTGCAGCCGTTGGCCATCTACGCCAAGCTCGGCAACCCCGGCGTGCCGGACACCTCCGCTCTCAACGGCAACGGGGTCAGCGGTGTTGTGCTGGTGTCCCTGCTGGTGTGCCTGATCCCCACCACGATCGGCGCACTGCTGTCGGCGATCGGAATCGCCGGCATGGACAGGTTGGTACAGCGCAATGTGTTGGCCATGTCGGGGCGCGCGGTCGAGGCGGCCGGCGACGTCAACACGCTGCTGCTGGACAAGACCGGCACCATCACCCTCGGCAACCGGGAGGCGTCAGATTTCGTCGCGGTCCAAGGGGTCACCGACGAACAGCTCGCTGACGCCGCTCAGCTTTCCAGCCTCGCCGACGAGACTCCTGAGGGTCGCTCGATTGTCGTGTACGCAAAACGGGCTTACGGGCTGCGTGAGCGGTCCCCCGGTGAACTCAGCCACGCCTCCTGGGTCGAATTCACCGCGAAGACAAGGATGTCCGGCGTCGATCTCGACGGTCGGCAGCTGCGTAAAGGTGCGGCCAGTTCCGTCGTGAAGTGGATTCGCGACGAAGGAGGCGTCATTCCCGACCTACTCGGAGAGATCGTCGACGGCATTTCCGCCGCCGGCGGAACCCCACTGGTCGTAGGCCAGGTCACCGGCAGTGGCGACTTCAACAAGAAAGCCGAGGTGCTCGGCGTCATCTACCTCAAAGACGTCGTCAAGCACGGCATGCGTGACCGCTTCGACGAGATGCGCAAGATGGGCATCCGCACCGTCATGATCACCGGCGATAACCCGTTGACCGCGAGGGCCATCGCCGACGAGGCCGGCGTCGATGACTTTCTCGCCGAGGCCACCCCCGAAGACAAGCTCATGCTGATCAAACGTGAGCAGGAGGGCGGCCGCCTGGTCGCGATGACCGGCGACGGCACCAACGACGCGCCGGCGCTGGCGCAGGCCGACGTCGGCGTGGCGATGAACACCGGAACCAGCGCGGCCAAAGAGGCCGGCAACATGGTGGATCTGGATTCCGATCCCACCAAGCTCATCGAGATCGTCGAGATCGGGAAACAACTGCTGATCACCCGCGGCGCACTGAGCACGTTCTCGATCGCCAACGACATCGCGAAGTACTTTGCGATCATCCCGGCAATGTTCGTCGCGCTCTTTCCCAGTTTGGACCTCATCAACGTGATGCGTTTGCACAGTCCGGAGTCGGCGATCCTATCGGCGGTAATCTTCAACGCGGTCATCATCGTCGCGCTGATTCCGCTGGCTTTGCGTGGGGTGCGGTACACACCCAACAGTGCTTCGAAACTGTTGAGCCGCAACCTCTACATCTACGGGATGGGTGGCTTGATCGCCCCGTTCGTCGGGATCAAGCTGATCGACCTCGTCGTGCAATTCATTCCAGGAATGTGAGGACAGTGGACATTTCAAATTTCTTCCGACAGCATTGGGCCGCGCTGCGCGCGCTGCTGGTGCTGACCGTCATCACCGGTTTCGGCTATCCTATGTTTGTCTGGGGTGTCGCGCAGCTTCCCGGATTACACGTGAAGGCAGAAGGCTCGATTATCACAGTCGCCGGAAAGCCATTGGGCAGCAAGCTTATCGGCCAACTGTTCACCGACAAAGACGGCAAGCCGCTGGCGCGGTACTTCCAGAGCAGGCCGTCAGCCGGTGGTGCCGGCTACGACCCGACAGCGACCGGCGGAAGCAATCTCGGCCCGGAAAGCATGGTCGACACGCCCCCAAATCCAACGAAGTTGACTGCGGGCGCTGATCCGGCCACCGCCGGCTACAAACCCAGCCTGCTGACCCAGGTCTGTTCCCGCAGCGCTGCGATCGGCCAACTCGAAGCAGTCGACGGGTCTCGCCCGTTTTGCACCGGCGGTGGCGTGGGTGCGGTGCTGTCGGTGATCGGGCCCCGCGACGCGGGCGGCAACGTGACCCGTCCCAGCCGGGTGGTCAGTGTCAACGAACCTTGCTCGAGGGCGCCAGGGCGACCTGCCAGTGAAACGGCTCGAGTGTTTCGCCCCTTCTACGAAGGTGTCCGCGTGCAGTGCGCCCGTTACGGCGACGACTACTCGGTAGGTCAACTGGTGCCGATCCGCGGCACCGCACCCGAGCACCCCACCATTCCGGCGGACGCCGTCACGGCCAGCGGCAGCGGCCTCGATCCCGACATCTCCCCGCAGTACGCCGAACTCCAGGCGCCCCGCATTGCTCACACCCGTCAAGTCAGCGCCGCCCAAGTGCTCGACGTCGTGCGCCACAACCAGCACGGTCGGCAGCTCGGCTTCTTCGGCGAACCGGTAGTCAACGTCCTGATACTCAACCTCGACCTGGATCGCGAATTTCCTGTGCAGCCTTGATCTGGCTATCCTCGTACTGTCTTGATTCGTTCGATGGATGATGTTGGATGTGACTTCAGATAGCGCGCTCGCGCAGACAGTGACAATTCCTGCTGCCGAGCCACAAAAGGCGCCATCGCGCCGACGCGGTCAATTGCGCATTTATCTCGGCGCGGCCCCAGGCGTGGGCAAGACCTGCGCCATGCTGAGCGAGGCGCACCGCAGGGCGGAGCGCGGCACCGACGTTGTCGCGGCCATTGTCGAGACCCACGGCCGCAAGAAAGTCGCCGAGTTCTACCAGGGCATAGAGGTGGTGCCTCCGCGGATCATCAACTACCGCGACAAGGATTTCGCCGAACTCGACGTCGAGGCGGTTCTGCGGCGTCGCCCACAAGTCGCGCTGGTCGACGAATACGCGCACAGCAACGTCCCGGGCAGCGCCAATGCCAAACGTTGGCAAGACGTCGAAGCGCTGCTCGACGCCGGCATCGACGTGATCTCGACAGTCAACATCCAGCACCTGGAAAGCCTCAACGACGTCGTAGCTCAGATCACCGGCATCGAACAACGCGAGACCGTTCCCGACGACGTCGTCCGCAAAGCGGCTCAGATCGAATTGGTCGATATTACAGCGGAGGCGTTGCGGCGCAGGCTCGCTCACGGCAACGTCTACCCGCCGGAACGTATCGACGCCGCACTGTCGAACTATTTTCGTCCCGGCAATCTGACGGCGCTGCGCACGATCGCGCTGCTGTGGCTGGCCGACCAGGTCGATGCGGCGTTGGCGAAGTACCGTGCCGACAAGAAGATCACCGACACCTGGGAAGCCCGCGAGCGGGTGGTTGTCGCGGTGACCGGCGGGACGGAATCGGAGACTCTGGTCCGTCGCGCCTCGCGGATCGCCTCGAAGTCGAGCGCCCAGTTGATGGTGGTGCATGTGGTGCGCGGCGACGGCTTGTCGGGCGTTCCCACCGCGTACCAATCAGGGAAATTGCGCGAACTGGCTACCAGCCTGGGCGCGACGGTGCACACCGTGGTCGGTGACGACGTGCCGACCGCGCTGCTTGACTTCGCCCGCGAGAGCAACGCCACTCAATTGGTGCTCGGCACCTCCCGCCGGTCGCGGTGGGCCAGCATGTTCCGTGAAGGAATCGGCACGAGGACCATCAAGCGGTCCGGCAAAATCGACGTGCACATGGTCACCCATGAGCAGGCGCACGACGGGTTCTCGTTGTCTTCGATTTCGCCGCGTGGCCGGCGGATTGCGTCCTGGCTGGCCGCGATCGCCGTGCCCTGGATCCTCTGTGGTCTCACCGCCACCTGGCTGGACGCGGTCCTCGACGTGGGAGCGAAGACTGCTGTTTTCTTCGTCGGGGTAATCGGCGTCGCGCTGTTCGGCGGGGTGGCACCGGCGCTGATATCGGCCTTGATGTCCGCGGCGTTGTTGATGTGGTTCCTGACCGAGCCTCGGCACTCCTTCGTCGTCACCAATCCCAGCCATGCCGTCACCGTTGTGGTTCTGCTGGCGGTCGCGGTGAGTATCGCCGTGCTGGTGGACACCGCGGCCACCCGCGCCCGGGACGCGAAGCGGGCAACCCACGAGGCCCAGCTGCTGACGCTGTTCGCCGGGTCCATCCTGCGCGGCGGTGACCTGGGATCGCTGCTGGAGAAGGTTCGGGAAGCCTACTCACAGCGGGCGGTGAGCCTGGTCCGCGCCGGTGAGGGTGGCCGCGAGCTGGTCGCCAGTGCGGGCGCGGACCCGTCCACCACGGCGGATTCGGCGGACACCGCGGTGAAGGTGGGCGACGACGATTTCTGGATGCTGATGTCCGGTAAAGCGTTGACCGGGCGGGACCGGAGAGTCCTTTCCGCGGTCGCCACCCAGGCCGCCGGGCCTGGTCAAACAGCTCGAGCTGGTCGAAGAGGCCGACAAAGTGCACTCCCTGGCCGAGGCCGACGAGCTGCGCCGCCTGCTGCTCTCGGCGCTCGGTCACGACCTGCGCACTCCGTTGACCGCCGCGAAAGCCGCGGTGTCGAGCCTGCGCGCCGAAGACGTCGGGTTCTCCCCCGAGGACACCGCCGAGTTGCTCGCCACGGTCGAGGAGTCCATCGACCAGCTGACCGCACTGGTCGGCAACCTGCTCGACTCGTCCCGGCTGGCCGCCGGCGTGGTGCGGCCGCAGCTCGCCACTGTCTACGTCGAGGAAGTCGTGCAGCGCGCGCTGGTCGGGATCGGCAAGCACACGACCGCCTTCGGGCGCGCCAGCCTGGATCGGGTCAAGGTCGAGGTCAACGGCACGATCGCGATGGCCGACGCGGGTCTGCTGGAACGGGTGCTGTCCAACCTCGTCGACAACGCGCTGCGTTACGCGCCGGGAAGCACGGTGCGGGTCAATGCGGGCCGGGTCGGTGATCGCGTGTTGATCAACGTCATCGACGAGGGACCGGGCATCGCCCGCGACGTCATGGAGCGGATCTTCGAACCGTTCCAGCGACTCGGCGACAGCGACAACACCACCGGCCTGGGGCTCGGCCTTTCCGTGGCCAAGGGTTTCGTCGAGTCGATGGGCGGGACGATTCAGGCATGTGACACTCCCGGTGGCGGGCTGACCGTATCGGTGGATCTCGCGGCACCGCCGGTCAGACGCCACGCCCGTGACTCGCGCCACGACGATGCAGAGCACAGCGATGAGGAAGTGGCGCTGTGCGCCACGACGATGCAGAGCACAGCGATGAGGAGGAGTGGCGCTCGTGACTAAAGTGCTGGTGGTCGATGACGACCGGCAGCTCTTGCGCGCGTTGCGTATCAATCTCTCCGTGCGCGGCTACGAAGTGTTCATTGCGGCAACGGGTTCGGGCGCTCTCGGAGCGGCCGCCGAGCACCACCCGCACGTCGTCATTCTGGACCTGGGGCTGCCCGACATATCCGGCATTGATGTGCTGACCGGGTTGCGCGGCTGGATGACGGCGCCGGTGCTGGTGCTGTCGGCCCGCACCGATTCCGCCGACAAGGTGGGAGCGCTCGACGCGGGCGCCGACGACTACATGACGAAGCCCTTCGGGATGGACGAATTGCTGGCCCGGTTGCGTGCGGCGGTGCGCCGGGCCGCGACGACGCCGATTGCGGACGATCCGGTTGTCGAGACAAGGTCCTTCACCGTCGACCTGTCGGCGAAGAAAGTGATCAAAAACGGCCGCGAGGTTCACCTGACGCCCACCGAGTGGGGAATGCTGGAAATGTTGGTGCGCAATCGCGGAAAGCTGGTCGGACGCGAGGAACTGCTCCGGGAAGTGTGGGGTCCGAAGTACGCGAAGGAAACCCACTACTTACGTGTCTTCCTCGCGCAGTTGCGACGCAAGCTCGAAGATGACCCCTCCCGCCCGAACCATCTCCTGACCGAGGCCGGGATGGGTTATCGCTTTGAGACGTAATTGTTGTCGAGCCTTCGGCCGCAGTATCCGACGAACTCTGCAGCGGCTGCCGACGACTGTCCGAGTGTAATTTGGGTCGGCAAATCTTTTGCGGCAAAATGATTCTCATCAATTGAGGTTTCAAGACGCTCTTTGAGATCTCGGTTGAGCAGTTGACCGATGGTGCTGAGATCACCGGCAGGGCCGCATCACCGCCGACGGGATGAGGTGTTCAGACAGCGCAAGTCCGGCGGGGCCAGCTCAACCGCCTTATAGTTACCCGTAACTGTAGGTATCAGCTGAAGTGGGTGTTTGATGCGAGCGGACAGTAAGCCGTGGTGTACCGGTCACTTTAAGGACATCACGCGTTTACGGCTTCAAGTGGCGTCGCGGGGCCGGGTGTTCGCCGGCCGCCGCGCGGTAACGGCGCAACGAGTTGTCCCCCGAAGTGCGCGCCTATCCGGCTGACGTGCAGGAATTGTTCGCAATTGACCCTCCCCGAGTAGCGTACGAGAACATGCCCCTCCACATCATTGTCAGCGGCGAGGATGCCCTGGCGACGACAATTGTCGAGGAGCTGAAAAGCGCCGGGGTAAGTGTCGTGCGGCTGCAAAACACCGATCACGCGCTGGTCAACAGTGAGCTCGCTGCGGCCGGGGTGTCCGGAGCGACGGCCGTCATCTGCGCCGGCGACGACGACGCCACCAACCTTGAAATCGCTTTGTTGGCAAGAAAAGCGAATCCCAGCACCCGCGTGGTGGCACGGGTGGCCAATGACGTGCTGCGCGAAGCGGTGGCCACCGACAATGGGCCAGGCGCGATCCTTGATGTCGCCGAACTCGCCGCGCCCGCAGTGGTCGAGGCGTGTCTGGCGCACACCACCCACCCCTTCGAAGCAGCCGGCATCAAATTCGCCGTCACCGGTGGTCCGGTGCCACGGGAAGCGACTCTGCGCGAGCTTTACGGGGACCTTGCGCCGGTGGCGGTGATTCACGGGGACGGCGCGCCCAACCCGGGCGAGGTGGAGGTGTGTCCCGGCCGCGACCTCGAGGTGCACGCCGGGGACTGGACAGCGATGATCGGGACCGCCGACGAGGTCGGCGCGCGGGGCGTGCGTATTCCCGAGGCCAATCGCACCCGCACCCGGCCGTCGCGGGCGCGGCGCATGCTCGACGGCCTGCGCACGCTGCGCGCCGACGTGAACCCGGCCTTCTACCCCGTCGTGGCCGGCGTGCTCACCCTGATCTTTGGCTCCGCGGTGACATTGCGGCTCAGCTACGAAGCTCCCCCGCGGATGACGTGGGTCGACGCGTTGTACTTCACCATCGAGACCATCACGACGACCGGGTACGGCGACTTCAGCTTTGTCCACCAGCCCACCTGGTTGCGACTCTTCGCCGCCATGTTGATGTTCAGCGGTGTGACCAGCACAGCGCTGCTGGTGGCTTTCATCGCCGACGTGCTGCTGTCGCGCCGCTTCGTCTACTCGGCCGGACGTCCTCGGGTGCGCCACCTACGCAGCCACATCATCGTCGTGGGTCTGAGCGCCTTGGGCATGCGTGTGGTCAACGACTTGGTCGCTGCCGGCTACGACGTCGCGGTGATCGAACGTGACGAGAACAACCGCTTCGTATCCCTGGCGCATGAATTGGATGTACCGGTGATCTTCGGCGACGCGACTTTGCCGCAGACGCTGGAGTCGGCGCGGGTCGACCGCGCTCGGGCCGTGGCGGTCCTGACCCGCGACGACATGATCAACATCGAAACCGGGATCGTGCTGGCCGAGATGCTGGGTCCTCGAGTGTCGCCAGAAGCCACCCGAACCGACGTGCCCCTGGTGTTGCGGGTCTACGACCGGGCGCTGGGACATGCGGTGGCGCAGCGCTTCGGTTTCGAGAACGTGCGATCAACCGTGGAACTTGCCGCGCCATGGTTCATCGGCGCCGCCATGGGTCTGCAGGTGCTCGGTACGTTCTCGGTCGCACAGAACTCTTTCGTGGTCGGCGGCATGCGGGTGGCCGCCAACAGCGAACTCGACGGGATCCGGATGTTCGAGCTGTCCACTCAGACGCGCGTCATCGCTATCACCAGGCCCAACGCTTTGGTCAAGCTGCACCCGCGACGCGATGCGCGCCTACGCGGCGGCGACACCGTCTACCTGGTGGGGCCCTACCGGGAACTGCTGGAAACCCTGCGCAAGGGTTTCTCCTCCCAGCGGCCGACTGAAGACGAACACTCCGGTACAGACCACGAAATCAGCATCGGCCGCGAAGCTAAAACCGGCTGATCCGTCGGGCCGCGACACGCTAGCCGATCAACGGCGTGATTTGTGACCTCAACCACAAAACTGCAGGTAACACCTGTAAAGAATTTGTATCAGTTCCACCGATCATCGGTAGTCAGTTCACCTGCCGGCCATCCAGGGGGCTGACGACTCTAAACTTCTAAAGGTAACTGCCAGCTTTTCCTAGTAAAAGAGACGTGGTGGAGAGGCGGACGCGATGACGACGGCCGAGGTATTCCGCGTGGGCTCCCGAAGGTGCCGGCTCTGATAGCGCCACAAGCAGTAGGGCAGCCCGCAACTGTGGATTTTGCCGCACTGCCACCCGAAATCAACTCCGGGCGCCTTTACGCCGGGCCCGGAACCGGATCACTGGTGGCCGCTTCCGAAGCATGGGACAGGTTGGCCGCCGAGCTCTATTCGGCCGCCAACTCCTACAAATCGGTGATATCCGGCCTCACTTCGGGCCCCTGGCAAGGCCCGTCATCAGCATCGATGGCAGCTGCGGCCGCTTCCAACGTCACCTGGCTGACCAACACCGCGACGCAAGCCGAAGAAGCCGCGAACCAGGCCCGGGCCGCAGTAGCCGCGTATGAGGAGGCGTACGCCTCGGTCGTGCCGCCACCACTGATCGCCGCCAACCGCACCGTGCTCACCAATTTGTTGGCGACCAATGTCTTCGGCCAGAACACGTCAGCCATCGCAAACGTCGAGGCGCAGTACGCCGAGATGTGGGCGGCCGACGCCGCCGCGATGTACAGCTACGCAGGTTCGTCGGCAGCCGCGACCAACCTGGCCCCGTTCATCCCGCCGCAGCAACCCATTAACGAGGGCGGCCAGGCCGGTCAGGCTGCCGCACTGGAGCAGGCCGCCGGCACGCCGGCCGGCGGCGCGCAGAACGTGATTTCGGCGGTTCAGCAATCTTTCGCCGCGGTGCCCAACGCGCTGCAAAGCCTGGCGACGGCGGCGCCGGCCGCCGCGGCGCCGGCGCAGGCCGCTGATCCACTGGGCACGTTGAGCGACTTGATTTCCATATTCCTCGACGCACCATCGGCCGTGGCCACGTTCGGTGCTGATATTCCATTCGGCACGATAGGCGTGGTAGCTCTGCCGTTGGACATCATCGGCGCCGGAACCGGTCTGCACACCGACGACATTGTCAGCGGCTGGAACGGAGAAGAGGCTTTTCCCGGAACTGCGCCGGCGCCGGTGAAACCGTTTCCCGCACCTCTACAGAACCTGCCCGTGGGCACGGTGCCGGCGGCCAGCCTCTCGGCCGGGCTGGGTGAGGCGAACACGGTCGGTGCGTTGTCCGTGCCGCCGACCTGGACCATCTCCACGCCGGCGGTACGCCCTGTCGCCTTCACGTTGCCGGCGCTGCCGCCGGAATCCGCGGCCCCCGCCGCCGCTGCCGGCCTGGCCGCGGAAGGTTCGAGCCTCGGGTCCAGCTCGACGCTGAGCGAAATGGCGCTGGCGGGAATGGCCGGACGTGCGATGGCCGGCACTGTCACCGGCGTCGGCCGGGGCGGCGCAAAAGCACAGAAACGCGATCGCGCCACGGCAGACGCCGGGGCCGCAGCGAAGACCGCGGACGGTGTGACCGACAACGACAGCACGACCCCGCAGGACCAGCCTCGGACCGTCGTCACCGGAGTCGCGGCCGAGTTACGGGAGTTCGCCAAACTCCGCGACGAAGGAATCCTGACCGACGAGGAGTACAGCGAGCAGAAGAACCGCCTGCTCGGGCGCTGATACGGCCCGCACTGCGTGGCACGAGCGCCGCTTTTCTAACACGAGGGATGCGCAGCAATGGATTTCGGGCTCTATCCGCCGGAGATCAACTCCGGTCGGATGTACGCCGGTCCTGGCTCCGGGCCGCTGCTGGCTGCTGCGCAGGCATGGGACGGCCTCACTGATCAGTTGTACGCTGCGGCAAGCCAATATCAGTCCGTGATCTCCGGGCTCACCGCCAAATCGTGGTCGGGCCCGTCAGCCGAGTCGATGGCGGCCGCGGCAGCTTCGCACATTGACTGGCTAAGCATCACCGCCGCGCAAGCCGAGGTCACCGCAGCCCAGGCGAAGGCCGCGGCCGCCGCCTACGAAGCTGCATTCGCCTCGACGGTGCCGCCAGAAGCGGTCGCCGCCAATCGCACCTTGTTGACGGCTTTGATCGCAACGAACTTCTTCGGTCAGAACCTGCCGGCGATCGCAGCCACCGAAGCCCAGTACGCCGAGATGTGGGCTCAGGATGCGGCGGCAATGTACGTGTACGCAGGGTCGTCGGCAGCCGCAATCGCGCTCACACCGTTCGTGTCACCACACCAGAACACCGACGCGTCGGGCTCGGCCCGCCAAGCCGCCGCTGTCAGCCAGGCAGCCGAAACCTCCGCCGGCAACGCGCAAAGCACCGTGACGGGAGCGTCGCAAGCCTTGTCGGCAGCGGCTGCACCGGCCCAAGCCGATCCGCTGAGCACGCTTAGCAACCTGATCACCGTCTTTCTCAGTGCACCAACCGACCTTGTCACCCTTTTCGGGATCATCCCGGCGGATGCGCTGTCTGGGCCGGTCGACTTTCCCATCGCCTTTCTCGGCAGTGCCTCGGGTTCTCGCATCGACGACATCGTCAGCGGCTGGAACGGAGAAGAGGGCTGGCCCGGCACCGCGCCGGCACCGGTGACGGAGTTTCCGGCGACCATCACCAACCCCGGCCAGAGCGCGGCCGCCACCGCGTCGGCGAGTGTGGGTGAGGCCGACGCGATCGGCGGCTTGTCGGTGCCGCAGGCGTGGACCGTCGCCGCGCCCGAGATCCGCAATGTCGCATTGGCGTTGCCCGCCGCCGGTGACACCGCCGCCGCTGCCAGCGCGGTTGAGGCGTCCTCGGGTAGTGCGTTCAATCAGCTCGGACTGGCCGGGATGATGGGGCCGGGCATGGCAAGCCCGGCGGGCGGCGACGCCGGCACGGGGGGTGACACAACCAAGGTCGGCCAGCGGATGCCGGTCCGGTCCGCAGGCGGCGCCGGCGCCGCGAAAAGCCAACCGCTGCAGCCTGAATCTCGAATCGTGGTCACCGGAGTCGCGGCCAGAATCCGCGAGATTGCCAAGCTGCGTGACGAGGGCCGGTTGACCGAAGAGGAATACAACCAGCAGAAGAACCGCCTGCTCGGGCGCTGAGTCGCTGCTTTCAGCCCGCGATGGACATCGCGATGCCGTCCAAGATGTCGTGCTCGCTGACGACCAGTTCACCAATGCCTGCCCGATCGCTCAGCGCCCGCGCCAACTCCTCGACGACGATCGCGCCCCCGCCGATGACGTCGACACGTCCCTCATGCATCGGGCCCAACGCAGCGCGCTGCGTCCGGGTCATATTGATCAGCTGCCGGCAAGTGGTCAACAGCCTGTCGACGGGCACCCGCGAAAGATGTATGGCCGCAGCGTCATAAACCGTCAAACCTTGCGCCAGCGCCGACAACGTCGTCATCGTTCCGGCCACCCCGATCCAGGTCCGGGCTTGTTCAACGGGAACCACGTTCAAAGCCTCCCCGAGCCGCTCGCGTACCACTTCACGGGCACTGGCCACTTCGTCAATCGTCGGCGGGTCGGTATGCAGACACCGTTCGGTAAGACGGACGCAGCCGATGTCAGCCGAAAAACTTGACTGCACTTCACCTTTGCCGTCATCGCCTAGCACGACTTCGGTGGAGCCGCCGCCGAGGTCGACCACAACGAAAGGGGCTTCGGTAGAATTCATTTCGGCTACCGCGCCCCGGAAGGATAACTCAGCTTCTTCCGCGCCGGTGATCACCTCCGCGACCGCGCCGGGCTGTGCGGCGCCCAGGACCTCCGCCGTCATAGCGAAGAACACATCGCGATTCGCTGCGTCGCGGGTGGCGGAGGTGGCCACCATCCGAACCTGTTCGACCTGGTGTTGGGTAAGCAGCCCGGCGTAGTCGACCAGTGCGGCGCGGGTGCGGTTCAACGCCTCGGGCGCGAATCTGCCGGTGGCGTCGACTCCCTGACCGAGCCGCACGATGCGCATTTCGCGATGCACATCGCGCAGGCGCCCGTTCGACGGTTCGGCGATCAGCAACCGGATCGAATTGGTTCCGCAGTCGATGGCACCGACGCGACCGGAGCGGCTCATTTCCACGGTCCCGGCGCCAAGATCCCGGCCATCGACGCGTCGGCGGCGAGCACCGCGAGTGCTTCGTCGCCGAGCGGATTGACGCCGGGACCCTTGGCCAGCGAATGCGCAATCAGCACATGCAGGCATTTGACCCGGTCAGGCATACCGCCGGCTGACACCGAGGTGTCGAGCGGCTCGATTGCATCACGCTCGGCCAGATACGACGCGTGTGCTTGCCGGTAGGCGGCAGCCAGCCCCGCGTCGCTCTGCAGCCGTTCGGTCATCTCCCGCATCATGCCCGACGATTCCAGCCGACCGGCCGCACCGGTCAACACCGGATGCGTCAAGTAGTACAACGTCGGAAAGGGCGTTCCATCAGGCAGTCTCGGTGCGGTCTGCACGACGCCGGGCTCCCCGTTGGGACACCGGTAAGCGATCGCCAGCACGCCGCGGGGCTCTCGTCCGAGCTGCCCTGCCACCACCGCCAGATCGACCGGGTCAACCACCGGGCGAAGCGGGCGGCGCGATGCCCGACGGAGTTGGAGCTTGCTCAGGTGGCACTGCCGGCGGGCCGTGCGGGGCGTCGGCGATGGTGTGCCACAAAGACGTGTACCAGGGATCGTTGTTGCGCGCGGGCGCCGTCGCAGAGCCCGGCTCGCCTGGGGCGGCCGCCGCACCCGGCGGCAGCTGTACCTGATACGGAATGTCGCCGGGTAGCACGAAGCCGAGACGCTCGCGCGCCTGAGCCGCGATGTAGGCCGGGTCGTTCAGCTTGCCCTTCTGCTGCTCGAGATCGGCGATCTGCTGGCGCAGCGCGGCTTCGGTGGTGGCCAGTTGATGCATTTCGGTGCGCTGGGCGAAGAATGTGCGCACCGGCCCGGCGATCGTCAACGTGAGCACGCACACTACAGCGGCAAGTACGGCTGCACGTCTGGCCGTGAGACTCAACCGTTGCTCGAAGCGCTGCTCGGCCGACGCGATGATCGACCGTTGAACGGGCTTGGCGACGGTGTCTTGCGGCGCCCGGGAAGCGCTGCGGCCGCGCACCGGTGTCGCCGATTTGCGCGGACGGCCCGACACCGGGTCGGCGCCACGACCCGGCCGCGACGCGGGACCACGCCGCTTGGACACCGCCCGCTTCGCTTCCGACATGCTGGCAGCAGCCGCTATCTGGCGTCCGGTGTGTATCGGGGAAACGCCAGATCACCGGCATAGCGGGCCGCGTCACCGAGCGCTTCTTCTATCCGCAGCAGCTGGTTGTACTTGGCGACGCGTTCACTGCGTGCCGGTGCGCCGGTCTTGATCTGTCCCGACCCCACGGCCACGGCCAAGTCGGCGATAGTGGTGTCTTCGGTTTCGCCGCTGCGGTGACTCATCATCGTGCGGTATCCGCTGTGGTGAGCCAGCGCGACCGCGTCGAGCGTCTCGGTCAATGTTCCGATCTGATTGACTTTGACCAGCAACGCATTCGCCGCGCCTTTCTCGATGCCCTCCTCAAGCCTCTCGGGATTGGTGACGAAGAGGTCATCGCCCACGATCTGCAGGCGGTCGCCCAGCAGTGCCGTCAATGCAACCCAGCCGTCCCAATCGTCTTCGGATAGCGGGTCTTCAACCGACACAAGCGGATAGCAGTCGAGCAACTCTGCATAAAACTCGGCCATCTCAGAGGCAGTCAGCGTCTTGTTCTCGAACGCGTAACCGCTTGCGTTGTCGTAGAATTCGGTCGCCGCAGCGTCGAGTGCCAGAGCGATGTCAGCACCCGGCCGGTAGCCCGCCTTTTCGATGGCCGATGTGATCAAATCCAGCGCGGCCTTCGTGCCGGCCACATCGGGCGCAAAGCCGCCCTCGTCGCCGAGGCCGGTCGCCAATCCCTGCTTCTTCAACACCGACTTGAGGGAGTGGTACACCTCGGCGCCCCAACGCAGCGCCTCGGCGAAGCTCGGCGCCCCGATCGGCGCGACCATGAACTCCTGGATGTCCACGCCGGTGTCCGCGTGCGCGCCGCCGTTGAGGATATTCATCATCGGCACCGGCAGGATGTGCGCATTGGGGCCACCGATGTAACGGAACAGCGGTAGCGCGGCGGAGTCGGCGGCGGCCTTGCTGACCGCCAGCGACACGCCGAGGATCGCGTTCGCGCCCAACCGCGACTTGTCCGGAGTGCCGTCCAGGTCGAGCAGCGCCTGGTCGACCAGCCGCTGATCGTCGGCGTTGAGACCGATCACAGCCGGCGCGATCTCGTCGAGCACCGCCCGCACCGCAGACTTGACGCCCTTGCCGTTGTAACGCTCGCCGCCGTCGCGCGACTCAACAGCTTCATGCTCACCAGTTGATGCGCCCGACGGCACGGCCGCCCGTGCGAAAGTCCCGTCGATGAGCGCGACCTCGACCTCGACCGTCGGGTTACCGCGGGAGTCGAGGATCTCGCGGGCGCCGACCTGCTCGATTATGGGCACTGGCTCTCCTTGCGTGATAGCCGGGCTGCGAACGGACTGGCGGCGTCCCTAAAGGTTCAGAGACTTACATAGCGGTCCATAGCTTAATGCCACGCCGGCGAAAGCCCCGTCACAGCGGGTGGCCCTTCGCATAAGCGGTCGCCCAGTCCCGTACCGCACGAGCGTAGGCGTCGGAGTCGTTGTAAGCCCGCAACGCGGTGATCCAACCTCTCGGAGTCATCAGATCCTTGCCGCGCCAACACAAGTAGCCGGCCGCCGAAAGTGCGGCATCGTCGATGTTGTCCGGACTGACGACGCCGTCGTTGTTGGCGTCGACACCGTACAACCGCCACGTCTCGTGGATGAACTGCATCGGGCCCATCGCCCGGTCGGCCGCCGAATCACCGTCCATGCCGCCTTCGTCGGTATCGACGATGCGCAGCGTGCCGCCGGTCCCGTCGAGCTGCACACCTCGAATCGGGGGTCGCACATCACCGTTGGGCTGCAGCACCGCACGGTGGTAAGTGCCGTGGCGGCTTTCCACCTCCCCGATGCCTGCCAAGGTGGTCCAAGACAGCCGGCAGTTCGGGTTCTCGACTTCGGCGACTCGCGCGGCATAGGCGTAAGCCTCTAAAGCAATGACCGGAATCTTCAGCGCATCGGCGCGCCGAGCCGCCCAATCGAACAGCTGATCGGCAGGCCGGCCGATGGCGTGGGTGCTCACCGGCGGCACCGGCTCCCCGGCCGGTGGTGGCACGCCTTTGGGAATGTACGGCCCGAGTTGCCACGTACAACTCGACGCCAAGAGCAGCGCCGCCGCGCTCACCACGACAACCGCCCGCAGCCAACGCACCGGCGACACAACACTCCCCTAAACGCCTCTGGTCTGAACAACATCGTCCCATGGGTTGCAGACTGCTCGGGCTTCTCGGGGCGTCAGATGGACGTGTCGGTGATTGGCGCAGCCGGTGGCCCCGTTTCACCAGCGCTGATTCGTTGATTCGACGGTCATCGTCGGGGCTTACTCGGCTGGTACGTCGAACGCTTCCTCGACTTGGGCCGCTGCCGGCGCAAGATCCTCACCGGTGGCCGGCACCACGTCTTCGTCGCCCGCCAGCCTCTCGTCGCTGGGCAGCTCGTAAGCGTCACCGCCGGCGGGCGCGGGCTCCTGCACCGACGTGTCGGCTGCCGCCAACGCCTCGGCCTGCACGCTGTGATCGGTCGACTGCGGCCAGTAAGCCCGCCACTCGTCTTCTGAGACGACTCCGAGCGGAGCTACGTCCAACTGCTCGGGCACGTCTTGACCACGCCGTCCGGCTGCGACCGCCTTTTCCGTATGGCGGACGGTGTCCATGAATTCCAGGACCGCTGTACGCAGGGCGTTCTCGGCGTCACCATCCGATGTCACCGTCACCGAGGTGATCACCTCAGGAATCAGATCCGACGGCAGGCCGGCCCTGCCGACACGTTGAATGACTTTCTGCGTCAAAGCCAAAGCGGGTTGCGCCGTGGGTACGTCGTCGAACACCGAGTTGCGCGGCTTCTCGTTCGCTTTGCGCTCTTCCCACTGAGCCAGTTGATCATCGAGTGAGATCTCATCACCGGCAAGGACGTCCGGAACGCGATTGAACAACTTGCGCATCAACGTGTCGGCGACCTCGTCGATGGTGAACGAGTGTTGCGGCGCGTCTTCGGCGATGCGCGCATGAAACAGCACCTGCAGCAACACGTCACCGAGCTCTTCGCGCAAATCGTCAGCATTGCCGCTGCGAACAGCATCGAACAGCTCGTAGGTCTCCTCCAACAAGTACCGGCGCAGCGAGTCGTGGGTTTGTTTGCTCTCCCACGGCCCGGCCGTGCGCAGCTTGTCCATCATCGCGACCGCGTCGATTAGTCGCTCACCACGCTGAGATTCCGGTGCCGAAATCAACCTGTCCCCGGCGGCGAGTCGCGCCTTCACCGCGGGATGATTGGCATCCGACGACAACAGCACCGGAGCGTCGTCGCCGGTATGCGCCGGACGGGCCGCCGGCAGCGACCACGGCACCACGACCGGCATCTCTTCGGTGTATTGCACTTCGCCGGTGAGCAACCCGAGGGCTTCTACGGGCACCAGCGACGGGCGGCGCGGGTCGACCAGGACCACAGTCACGAGCGCCACTCCTCAATCCCGGGCTGACCTGCCGGCTTCCCGAGCCGGTATGGACTTCGTTATACCAACTTCTTACTGCGGTTTCCCATCTAGCGCCGATACCAGCTCGGCAACCATCTGCACCATTTCGAGGTCACGGATCCGGGGCGCGCCCAGTCCGGTGCCGGCTCGCGGAATCGGGACCTGAACCGTGGCGGTCGTCGCACGGTAACGCGCACCCGGATACCGCCGCGCCAGACGCACCTGCGCCGAATCCGGCAGCGTCAGGGGTGACAATCGCACCGTCGCCGCGGACGTGGCGGTCACCTCGGTGATGCCGGCGTCGCGGCACAGCAGTCGCAGCCGTGCCACCGCCACCAGCAGCTGAACCGGCTCAGGCAGTGCGCCATACCGGTCGGTCAACTCCTCGATGACGGCGTCGATGGCGGCCTCATCGGCCGCCGCGGCCAGCCGCCGGTAGGCCTCCAGACGCAGCCGGTCGCTACTGATGTAGTCCACTGGCAGATGCGCGTCAACCGGCAAGTCGATCCGCACATCCCTGGGCTCCTCGGCAGTGGCGACGGTCTTGCCGTCCGCGGCCGCCCGATACGCTTCCACGGCCTCGCCGACCAGCCGCACATACAGGTCGAACCCGACGCCCGCCACGTGGCCGGACTGCTCGGCGCCGAGCACGTTGCCGGCGCCGCGGATTTCCAGATCTTTCATGGCCACCGCCATGCCGGCGCCGAGCTCGTTGTTCTGCGCAATCGTCGCCAACCGGTCATAGGCGGTCTCAGTCAACGGCTCGTGCGGCGGATACAGAAAGTAGGCGTAACCGCGTTCGCGGCTGCGGCCCACCCGGCCCCGCAACTGGTGCAGCTGCGCCAGCCCGAAGGTGTCGGCGCGCTCGACGATCAGCGTGTTGGCGTTGGAAATGTCGAGTCCGGTCTCGACGATCGTCGTGCACACCAAGATGTCGTATTCGCGGTTCCAGAAACCTTCAACCGCGGTTTCCAACGCGTCCTCGGGCATCTGACCGTGCGCGACGACTACTTTTGCTTCCGGAACCAGTTCGCGCACCCGCGCTGCGGCCTGGTCGATCGAGCTGACTCGGTTGTGCACATAAAAGGCTTGCCCGTCGCGCAGCAGTTCCCGGCGCAGCGCGGCAGCCACTTGTTTGTCGTCGTGCGCGCCGACATAGGTCAGCACCGGGTAGCGCTCCTCGGGCGGGGTGAGAATCGTCGACATCTCCCGGATGCCTGCCAGACTCATCTCGAGCGTGCGCGGAATAGGTGTTGCGCTCATCGTCAGCACGTCGACGTGGGTGCGCAGCGACTTGATGTGTTCTTTGTGCTCGACGCCGAAGCGCTGCTCCTCGTCGACGATGACCATACCGAGGTCTTTCCAGCGCACGCCGGTCTGCAGCAGCCGATGGGTCCCGATCACGATGTCGACACCGCCGTCAGCCAGGCCGTCGATCACCGCTCGGGACTCAGCGCCATCGGTGAACCGCGACAGGCCCTTGACCGTCACCGGGAACCCGGCCATCCGCGAAGAGAAGGTCTGCAGATGCTGGTCGGCAAGCAACGTCGTCGGAACCAGCACGGCCACCTGCTTGCCGTCCTGGACCGCTTTGAAGGCCGCCCGCACGGCTATCTCGGTCTTGCCGTAGCCGACATCGCCGCAGATCACCCGGTCCATCGGCACCGGCTTCTCCATGTCGGCTTTGACCTCGACGATCGCCGTCATCTGGTCGACGGTCTCGGTGAAGCCGAACGCGTCCTCCATCTCGGTCTGCCATGGTGTGTCGGGCCCGAACGCGTAACCCGGCGCGGCCTGCCGCTTGGCGTAAAGCGACACCAGTTCGCCGGCGATCTCGCGCACCGCACGGCGCGCCTTGGTTTTCGTGTTCGCCCAGTCGCTGCCGCCGAGTCGGCTCAGGGCCGGCGCCTGCCCGCCGACGTAACGCGACAGCTGGTCGAGCGAATCCATCGGCACGTACAGCTTGTCGGTGTCGCTGCGGCCGCGCTTGGTCGACGCGTATTCCAGCACCAGGTACTCACGTCGTGCTCCGCCGACGGTCCGTTCCGTCATCTCCACGAACCGCCCGATGCCGTGCTGGTCGTGCACCACCAGATCACCGGCGGCAAGCGCCAGCGGATCGACGACGTTGCGACGCTTGGCCGCCAGCCGCCTGCCTTCGGGGGCGGTCGCCCTGTTGCCGGTGAGGTCGGACTCGGTGACAACGACCAGGTTGACCCCGCCCGTTATGACGAAGCCGTCGTGCAGCGGGCCCTGCAGTACGCCCACCACGCCCGGCTTCGGTTCAGCGCTGGGCTCCAAGATGCCGGCCGGGGTGTCAAATTCACCGAGGCGCTCGACGACGCGGTGCGCGGTTCCCATTCCGGGTGTGACGACGACAGCGTGGCCGCCGGTGCTGACGTGGGCGCGCAGCATCGCGAAAATTCCGTCGATGTCGCGCTGATGTCCGCGGGCCGAGGGTGCTGCGCGGATATCCAATTCAATCGCAGACTCATCGGACAGCTGGCTCAGCGCCCACCACGGATGGCCGGCCTGTTGGGCGGTCGTACGCGCCTCGTCGAGGTCCACGAACCCCGATCCGCCGAGTTGCGCGACGTCGACGGGCGCGTCACTGCCCAGTGCCGCGACCGACCAAGACGCCTCCAGGAACTCGCGGCCGGTCTGGATGAGATCGGCGGCGCGAGTGCGGATCTTCTCCGGGTCGCAGAGCAGCACCGGGGTGCCCTCGGCGATCTGGTCGGTCAGCAGGGACGTGCCGCCCGGACACAACACGGGAAGCAGCGCCTCCATGCCGTCGACCGGGATACCTTCGGACAATTTGGCCAGCATGTCGGTGACGTTGCCTCTGACACCGCCTCCGCCGGCGCCTTGATGTCCGGCCAGTTGCGCAGCTCGCTGCCGCACCTCGTCGGTCAACAGCATTTCGCGGCAGGCGATCGCGACCACCGTGTCGACGCTGATCTCCGGGATGGACCGCTGGTCGGCAACCGAGAACATGCGCATCTCGCTGACTTCGTCGCCCCAGAATTCGACCCGGACCGGGTGCTCGGCGGTCGGCGGAAACACATCGAGGATTCCACCGCGGACCGCGAACTCACCGCGCCGGCCGACCATGTCGACACGGGTGTACGCCAGTTCGACCAGCCGGGCGATGATCGTTTCGAAGGCGATGTCGTCGCCGACAGCGAAAGTGACCGGCTCGATCAGGCCCAGCTGAGGAGCCATCGGCTGCAACAGCGAACGCGCGGCCGTCACCACCACCTGCAGCGGTGGGCCCAGCCACGCGTCGTCAGGATGGGCGAGTCGGCGCAGCACCATCAGGCGTGCACCGATGGTGTCGACTCCCGGTGAAAGCCGTTCGTGCGGCAGGGTCTCCCAGGAGGGGAAGACGGCGACCGCATCGCCCAGAACGCCACGCAGTTCTGCGGCCAGGTCGTCGGCTTCTCGACCGGTGGCGGTCACAACCAGCAACGGTCCCTGGCGTGCCAGCGCACTCGCGACCAATATCCGCGCGCTGGCCGGACCGACCATCTTTAGTTCGGCGGGCCGTTCGGCGGCGCGCTCACTGATCTGCTGCAAAGTCGGCGCGGTGAGCGCCAAGTTGATGAGCCCCGCGATCGGGGTGGGTGGAGAGGCAAGCCCCGGTGCGGTCATGCGCGCCGACGACGATGCAGAGCGCAGCGATGAGGAGGAGCGGCGCCAACCACCCGCCGACGACGATGCAGAGCGCAGCGATGAGGAGGAGAAATGGCGCAGTTCATTGAGCCCATTCTATGCGTCACACCAGTCTCGTTGTGGCCGTGGCCAACCGGGTGAGCAGCGCCACAGCAGACCCCGTGGGCAAGGGACGACGGCGTCAATTTCGGGGCAGCCCCCAGAGGATCCGCGGCGAGACGGTCGCCGACTTTTGCAAGTTCGACCGCGGGTAAGCCGTCAGTCCCTACTCGCCTTGTAACCGGGGATCGGCTTCCAGATGAGTCAAGCCGTTCCACATCAAGTTGACCAGGTGCGCGGCGACCACTTCTTTCTTGGGCTCCCGCGTATCCAGCCACCACTGAGCTGTCATCGACACCGAGCCCACCAGCGCCTGGGCGTACAACGGGGCCAACTCTGGATCTAGCCCCCGGCGAGAGAAGTCTCCGGCCAGGATGGAGCTGACTTGGCCGACGGCGTCGTTGAGCAGGCTGGAGTACGTGCCCGAGCTGATCGAGGCAGGCGAGTCGCGAATCATGATGCGGAACCCGTCGGTGCGTTCCTCGACGTAGGTCAGCAACGCCAGCGCGACGCGCTCGATGCGCACCCGGGACCGGTTGTTCGTCAGCGACGAGGTTATGCCGTCCAGCAGTGCCGACATCTCGCGGTCGACGACCACCGCGTACAAGCCTTCCTTGCCGCCGAAATGCTCGTAGACAACCGGTTTTGAAACGTTGGCACGCAGCGCGATCTCCTCGATCGAGGTGCCTTCGTAACCACGTTCAGCGAACAGCGATCGCGCGATGCCGATCAGCTGAAGGCGACGCTCGCTGCCTGTCATCCTGGCCCGCGGCGCCCGCACCTCTTTATCCGGCGCTGACACGAGCACCAGCGTATCGGCTGATGCGGTACCGCATTGACCAGTTGCTCCTCGGGCCGTCACCGGCCCGCATCGTCGCCGGACGGAATGGACGCACGACGTCCGCTCCTCCTCGGGCCGTCACCGGCCCGCATCGTCGCCGGACTAAAGTCTCCGTGGAATAAAGGTGAGGATCGGTCTGCTGACTGGTCACTCGCCCTGACGATCCGTCGTGGTGTAATCGGCAGCACATCAGATTTTGGTTCTGAGAGTTCAGGTTCGAGTCCTGGCGACGGAGCAGCCATCCACTCAACTGTCTGTCGGCAAGAATCAAGTTTGTTGACGTAGAGCCCGCGAGTCGCCCAAGCATCCGTCCAGCTGGCGATGCTCGCCGGACTCTGATCCTCCGCAGGTTGAATTTGCGGACGGGCCGCTGCGCGCCGTCAATAACGCGGCCGATTTCGCCGGAGCGTCTGCAGTTTGGTGCCACCGAGCCGGCAAGCACACTGCGAGACCCACGTGGAGGTCTTCCGGTCGGCCGGATAAATGGTCGACGCACCGCCGACGCGATCGATTCGCCGATGGCTCACACGACTTCATCTTTCGACGACTTCAGGAAATCGCCGGAGCAGCGCCTTCTGTTCCGATCGTTAATTACCCGTCGGTACTGCGTGCCGGGCGCTCCGCCCGAAAGCACGGTCGCCTTCCTCGCATCGTAAGTGCAGCAAATTCCTCGGCTCTTGGCGCAATCGCGAAACGCTCCCAAGCGCCTTATAAACCTGATGTTTTATACGTTACGGGCGACGGGAATTATCCTATCCTGGTAATCAGTCAACCGGGGCTCGCGTTAAGTAACAAAAAGGTCGTTAAGTGGGGCACATATGAAACCGCACGAATGTGAAAAGGGCAAACAACCCAGCGCGGAGTATGTCCATAGCACTGATCGGATCCTGTCCGTACCCCAAACGTGCCTGTGCGTACTGCACATAAGGCGCTCGAGATGAGAGGACGCGGATGACCGTCTCTCCGCTGGACACCACTGTCGCCGACCGCTTCCAACTTGACCACCGGTTCAGTTGGCGCGACCCCGACATCGACTGCACGCTCGTGCTCTCGCAGCCGTCGACCGATCCTGACCTGTGGCGGGAGTACGCGGCGGGAGCGCAACACAGCTACAGCAGACATGGTGTCGAATGCGCCCTCGACGTGGACGCGCTCTGGAGCGGAGACGACACGATGATGTTCTTCGCGGTGCTCGATGAGACCGACAAGATGGTGGCCGGCGTGCGGGCCATCGGGCCGCTGCAGTCAGCCGACGAGTCGCATGCCGTCGTCGAGTGGGCCGGACAACCCCACCAGGACACCGTCCGCAATATGATCGAGGACCGGGTGCCGTTCGGCGTTCTGGAGATGAAGTCGGCGTGGGCGACCGACGATTCGCAACGTAATTCATGCCTCACCAGCGCGGTGGCGCGAAGCGCTTTCCACATGATGGCCCTCCTCGATATTCAATTCTGCATGGCCACCGCCGCGGCATATGCACTCAATCGGTGGCGCTCCTCGGGAGGAGTTGTCGCCAGTATTCCCGCCACGCCCTACCCCGACGAACGTTACCAAACTAAAATGATGTGGTGGAACCGCCGCAATTTCGTCAACCACGCCGAACCGGAACAAGTCGCTAAAATACTCATGGAGACAAATTACCTCACTCGGGAATTCTATCGCCGTTGCGGCACCAAATCGCCTTTATTGATAGAAGCCTGAATGGGCCGTCTCAATTCATTGATGTCGGCGAAGGGCTCTGCGGCACGTCTTGCATCAGTGAAAAGTCCATCGGTACGACGCGCCGGGCGAGCAGCGACTCCATGGCCGGGTTGTCCAGCGGCCGGGACAGCAGGAAGCCTTGCGCACGATAGCATTCCAAGCCCAGCAGCGCCTTGGCGGCGGCGATCGTTTCGACTCCCTCTGCGACCACCTCGAGCTCTAGGGCTTGGGCTAACGCGACGATCGCTCGCACAATCTCCAAACTTCGTGTGTTGGTGCCGAGACCGCTGATAAATCCTCGGTCAATCTTGAGTGTGTCCACCGGTAGCGATTTCAAATAGGTCAAAGCGCTGTAGCCGGTGCCGAAGTCGTCGATGGCGATTTGGACCCCAATGTCCTTAAGCCGGGCAAGCGTCCTGCGGGTTGTCTCGATCTCCCGAACCACCACCCCTTCGGTGATCTCCAAACATACCGCTTCAGGATCGATAGCGAACAAATCGAGGGCGGCTGTGACGTCGTCGACAACGTTGTTCGCAAGGAGTTGTAGTGGCGATACGTTGACTCGTAGCACGGCATCGAGCCCAAGCCCCCGTTCGCGCCAGACCGCGAACTGCGAGCAGGCCGAGTGCAATACAAGGCGCCCGATCTTCCTCGCCGAATTGATCGATTCGAACACGCCGCTAAATGAGTCGGGCATCAGCAGGCCTCGAGTCGGATGTTTCCACCGAATCAGCGCCTCGGTCCCGAGAACCTTACCGGTGCGCAGGTCGAACTCCGGGAGGTAGTGCAGCACTAGAGCGCCAGGATTGCTGTCGGTGGCTCCTGCCATGCCCAGCTCGATGTCGTTGCGAATCGTGTCCCGTTCGAACATCTCCGGGGTGAATGTCGCGACTTGGGCCCCGCCAGAACTCTTGGCCGACCTGGTGGCCTGATCGGCTCGGCGAAGCAGATCCGAAGTGCTGTCGCGTCCCGGCGTGCCGGTGGCGACGCCGATGCTCACGGAACGGGTAAGTTTCTCGCCGCCGATCACGACCTGCTTGTGAACACGGTCCTGCAGCCAATGAGCAAATTCCTCGGCGCCGTCGACGTCCATCGGTGTGGACGGCACGACGACAAGTTCGTCACCGCCGAGCCGGGCGATGACTGAGGAGACGTCTGCCGCGTCGCACAGCAGCTCGGCGAAGCCCTTGATGAACCGATCGCCCGCGTCTTGACCGAGGTGCTCGTTCACGACCTTGAAACGGTCCAGATCGAGGAACAACAACGCGACCGGGCCCGGCTGACGAGAGGCGAGCCGCTGATCGAGGTGGGCGATCAGCGCTCCGCGGTTGAGTAGGCCGGTGAGGTCGTCGTGCTCCGCGAGGTAGCGGACTTGCTCCTCGGCGACGATGCGGGCTTGCAGCTGAGCGAATAGCGTGGCGATCGCCTGCAGCGCACTGAGCTCATCCGGTCGCCATTCCCGGTAACCGTACTTGACGAAACCGAGGGTGCCGGTGGTGAGATCGCCGGAAAGCAGTGGTATGGCCGCAAGGGAAGTCGCGGGAACGCCCGCGTCCTCCTCTATATAGCTTTGAAAGTCGGCGTTGGCATGCTCAGAATGCCGAAGGTAGGGCGACTTATAGTCTTCAGTCAGCGCAAAGACGGCGTCGGCGTCGGCGTCGGCGTCGGCGTCGGCGTCGGCGTCGGCAAAATACACCACACCGATCGGGTCAGGGTCGGGAACGTTTTCGCGGGCCGGCCATTCGGCGACGAGCACCGTTGCGTGGATGGTGTGGTCGTTGTGGCGGAGAAAGCCGATGTCGACCCCGAAGTGGCCAACCAGGTCACGGAGCAGCCGCTGACTGATCGCGGCCGAGTTGCCCGCGTTGGCCGCCATCAACTCGGCGGCTGCCGCGGTGACCAAGTCATCCAGCGAGCCCGACACCCCTATACGGTAAATGATTGGCGCTAAAGAAAACGCACTCACGGATAATGCGGCGGCCCTTGACTGAAGCCGAACCGGTTTCCGTAAGTCGCAGCCGAGGGACGGGCGAAACGTCGACAGTTCGCCGAGAGCTACGAGGATTACGCGCCGCCGCAATTCACCGATCAGCTCAGCACTGATCTGGGGCATCGGGGTCGGCGTGCGGCCACCGCAGCGAGAATGTCTGCGGATCAGCCCATCTCGTGCGTTCAGATCATCTGCATTGGGCTCTTGCGGGTTGGCGACGGCGTAGTGAGGAAGTGAAGAAGCGTTGCTTCGGTACGTAATTCGCATCATGCAGGGCGGTAGGCGGCTTAGATCTGCTCAACGAGGCGATTGAACAAGCCATTCCGACTCTGCGGTGACGCTTCAGTGAACGCTCGGCGCGCTTGCGCGTTCGTCCTGGATGGACGCCCACGGGAATCGCCGCTTGTAGGCTCCCCATATGTCAAATACGCAGCCCGAACGCAACGTGGCCGAGCTGCCAATAGCCCCGAAGAACCCGCTGCCGTATCGCGACCGCCTCAAGGCAGTCAAGAATTTCCATACCGGCATGGAGACGCTTCGCGATGCCGGCGGTCCGGTCACCAGAGTCATCGTTGGGCCGAAGTGGCTGTTCCCGCCGATCGTTGTCGCGACATCTCCGCAGGGTATCCGCGACATAGTCAGTGTGCGGGACGGTTCTGTCGACAAGACAAGCGGGATAGCAACCGAGCTGCGCTCGCTGCTCGGCGGGAATCTGTTCGTTCTGCCACACACTGAGTGGCTACCCCGCAGACGCACGCTGCAGCCGATTTTCACACGGCAGAGCGTCAGCCAGTTCGCCGGGCACATGGCCGAGGCAGCCGAGACGGTCTGTCGCGATTGGGGCGAAAATGCACTAGTTGATCTGGATGAGCAGTGCCGCACGTTGACACTGCGGGCGCTGGGTCGCTCGGTTTTGGGCTTAGATCTTGACGAACGGTCGGACGCGGTGGCCGAGCCGTTGCGGATCGCGACCAGTTACGCCGTGAAGCGAGCGCTGCGGCCGCTCCGCGCACCCGCATGGATGCCCACGCCGGCGCGACGGCGGGCCCGTTGCGCCGCGGCGGCGATTCGTGCACTCGCCGACGAAATTCTGCAGGCATGCCGCGCCGACCCGACGAGGGAGGCGCCACTGGTGCACGCGTTGCTCGCCGCTACCGACCCCGAAACTGGTCGTCCGTTGTCGGACAAGGCGATTCGAGACGAGATGATCATCTTCTTGTTCGCCGGCCACGACACCACCGCCACGACTTTGACCTACGCGTTGTGGGCATTGGGGCGCCACCCGATTCTGCAGGAACGTGTCCTGGCGGAAGTCGGGCAGTTCGGGGACCGCGAATTGACGCCGGAGGACGTTCCGCATCTCGGTTTCACCGTGCAAGTGCTCCAAGAGGCTTTACGGCTCTGTCCGCCGGGTCCGACCGGGACGAGGATGGCTACTCGCGATGTCGCGATCGCCGGTTACCGCGTGAAAGCCGGCACCATGCTCGCCTTCGGGCGCATGGCAGTGCAGCGCGATCCAAAGTTATGGGACAATCCGTTGACGTTTGATCCCGACCGTTTCAGCGCCGAACGCGCCCACGGCCGCGACCGTTGGCAATACGTTCCATTCGGCGGCGGACCACGCTCTTGTATCGGCAACCATTTTGCGATGCTGGAAGCCACCTTGGCGTTGGCGACCGTCGTACGCCGAGTGGACATCGTCGCTCTCGAGGACGATTTCCCACTGGCCGTGCCCTTCACGATGGTTGCGGCAGGCCCGATTCGCGCCCAGGTACGACGACGCCCTTGACGCCCGAGCAGGTATCACTTCGAGACCTGCGGTCAAGGTCGACGCTGGAGCAGGTAAAACCTTGTTGGGGTCTTCTGGCGGTCGAGTCCGCGTTCGTCGCCCACGTGCAGTAACGTCCAATCGGCGCTGAATCGCCGTTCTATCTCCGCCCGGTCGACGCCGGGCACGCCTAACCGGCCACCGGGGACGAATGCCACGATGGCTAGGCGGGCGTCGGGTGCCGCAACCGAGCTGACCTCTTGGACGTAGGAGTCGCGATCGGCGTCGCTCATGTTGTGCAGGCAGCCGTTGTCGACGATCAACTTGAAGCCGGTGCCGAAGCCAACCTGGCTCAGCCTGGTGACGTCGGCGCGCAAGAACTTGATCGGGACGCCAGCGGCTCGGGCCTTGGCGCCGGCTTTCTCGAGTGGCTTGGCGACATAGTCGACTGCGGTGACATCCCAGCCGTGTTGACCGAGATAAATCGCGGAATCTCCAGTGCCGCAACCAACATCGAGGGCCGAGCCCGCTGGCAACGCGGGCTCGTCACCGGTTCCCTCGACTAGGTCGTGCAAACCCTGGGCGAGTGGGTGGCCTTCCCACGGTGTGAAACCTAGCCGGTAGAAGATTCGGAAACGCATGTACTTCGAAGCCATAGCCATACCGTAACTTTGCGACCCAGCTCCAATGACCGCACCATGTGAATCTCGGTGGCCGCAGATGCGGTGGTCAACTCCCTTGAGTAGACGAGGGTATCCACCCTAAGTCTTTTGAAGGTCTGCAGCGCTTGAGTTCGGTGTTGGATACCGGCGCCACACGTTACCGTTAGAGGATGGCGGGCACGGTCACGTTGCACAATCTGGTCACCGCAGCCGCCGCCGAGTTGATGGCGGCCACGGCAGCGACCTCGGCTGTGATCAGTGAACGGGTACTGAGCACCCTGGTCGAGCACTTGGGCCAAGACTTCGGATTCTTGCGTCACAATGATCATACGATTCACGCGACAGTGCTCATCGCTGAATCGCCGGCACGAAACGCCCATCCCGACCCGATCGGTGTCGTGTATTTCTCCGAAGCCGACTCAGTTTTCGCGAAAACCGAGTTCCTCAAAGAGCCGGAAGTGCTGCGTCCGGAACCGGATAACGCTGACTACCAACAGACGATCACCGAAGGCACCGGCTTTCCCCCGGTGTCCCTGGCAACCGTGCCGCTATTGTCCGGTGACGTCACCACCGGCATCCTGGGCTTCGGCAAGCTTGGCGACCGAGCGTGGTCCGCAGAGGAGCTCAACGCTCTGCAGGCAATCGCCACGCTGTTTGCTCAGCTGCAGGCCCGCATCGTCGCCGACCAGCAGATTCGCTACCTCGCCGAACGCGACGACCTCAGCGGTTTACTTAACCGGAGAACGATCATCGGCAGGCTGGACGAGCGGCTGGCTGCAGGGATGCCCGGCCCGGTATCGATTGTGTTTCTCGATGTTGACCGCCTCAAAGCAATTAACGGCCTCCTCGGTCAAGAAGCCGGTGACGGTGTTATCAGGGCCATCAGCGAATCGCTGCAACAGGCCACCGACATCCGCGCTGCCATAGCCCGGTTCGGCGGCGACGAATTCCTCTTGGTGCCAGAAGACCCTATGGATTCCGACAGCGCCATGAAATTCGCTCAGCGGCTGCAAAACCACCTTCAAGCGCGTGTCAATATCGAAGGCGCACTCCTCGCTCGCACGGTCAGCATCGGCGTCGCCACCGGCGTGCCCGGATGTGACAGCACCTCAGCTCTGCTGAGCCGGGCCGATCAAGCGACTCGATCGGCCAAGAGTTCGGGCGGGGCCACGGTCGCCGCCTTCAGCCCTCAGATGGCCACGAAGGAAGCCATCTGCAATGAATTGGAACTGCGGCTGCAAGAGGCCGATGCCAGCGCTGATCTGGTGCTGCACTATCTGCCGGAATTCGACATGCGTACCGGCGAAGTGCTGGGCGCCGAAGCTCTTATCCGCTGGCAACACCCGACTCGGGGGCTGCTCACGCCGGAGTGGTTCATCGACGCAGCGGAGTCGATCACCCTGGCGGGCACGATCGGCCGTCTCGTAATCCGTACCGGCTGCGCGCAGTTCGCGCGGTGGCAATCGCGCGGACTGGCCCATGGTGCTGTACTGAGCATCAACGTGTCCCCGTTACAGCTCGTTGCGGAGGGATTAGTCGACCTGGTCGGCGAAACACTCGACGAGTTCGGCCTCGACGCAAGCGCGTTCTGCCTCGAGATCACTGAACGTGTTGTGGTCGCCGACGTCAAGGCCGCCCGCAAAACTCTCACCGCTCTGAAAGACATCGGCGTACGAATTGCCCTGGACGATTTCGGTACGGGCTACAGCTCGTTCGAGTATTTGACGTCTCTGCCGGTGGACGCGGTCAAGCTTGACCAAGGATTCATCCGTGATCTCGGCGGCGATCCCCACGACCAAGCGGTCGTCAAGTCGATCTTGGCGGTAGCTGACGCCCTCGGCCTCGACGTAGTTGCCGAGGGGGTTGAAACCGCAAGAGCTGCCGTGACTCTCTTGGAGTTGGGGTGTACGCGCGCGCAGGGCTTCTTGTTTTCCCGCCCCCTGGTTAGCGCGGCGATGGAGTCGCTGTTCGCTAAACGCATCATTGAAATGGATTTTTCCGACATACAACTGTCTTCCGACAACCCCTTGTCAGGCGGACCGTCGGCACTCTCTCAAAACGGCGCACAGGCCCACGGACTTCGGTGATCTGGCGCGGAAACCCGGCAACCGGCGGCGTCTCGGCCGTCAGTTGAGCCGGACCCGATCGGGGCTTCTGCGGCTACGCACTGACGCTGTGGGCGCGGCGGCCAACCGGAGCAATAACACGATGGATTCGCCGCGAAGTGTTTCGGCCAGACGTCGGAATTCGCGGTGCAATCGGTCCAACTCGTCGGCGAAAGCCGGTGAAAGCTGTTCAAGGTCGGCCTTATCTCGAGCGTAGAGGAAGACCGGCGAAATCGGCTGGACCGCTAATCCCTGCTGCTGGGCAATGATCCAGATCAGCTCAGCCGCCCCGCCGCCTTTTGCGTAGTCGCGAAGTGACTGTCCGGAGACGCTGACAACAGCCAGTGCGGAGCTGGCCAAGACCCGGTCACGAGTGTCCTCCCCCAGCGCACTCCCGGCCTCCCACTGGGCGAGGTGGGCCATGACGTCTGGACGGCGCAGGATGTCGAGCAACGCGACGTCACCGGCGTCAAGTTCGAGACTTTGCACGTCAATGCCGGTGTCAAAATCCTGATCCTGCTGCCCAGCGCAGTTCAGAGATCATGTCGCTGTGTAATCGCGGCGTCAGGTAGCGGGTGCGATCAGCCGCCGCCAGTAGCCGAGCCGCCTCGGCGACGTCGTCTCTGTTGCTGATCAGGCGTAACTGGGCTCCTTGCTGCAGTGCTGCATCCGTCAGCATCTCGATGGTCTCGCCGTCGAGCGGAACGGCGCTTCCGTGGTGGCGGTTGGTTTCTCGCGCGAGCATCGACGGATACAGTTGCGCGAGAATTGGATCGGTGCCGTCGCCTAATCTCAGACATGCGCGCAACGGTGACCCTGTGCTGTGCTCGGTGAGGCTGACCGCGCCAAGAACGCGGTGGGCTGCAGCAGCGATTTGGGCGTTCAAGAAAGCCGCTCCCAGTGCGACGGCGCTGCCCCGGAACCCCACGTCCATCGTCGAGGTGTGTTGCGACGCAAGCTCGATCGTGATTTCTGCGGAACCGGCTGCGACATGCCAGGGTTGTACATTTCCGCCCGACGGGGCACGAACCGCTGCGGCGGCGATGAGCCCCGGCATACCATCGAGCGCCGGCTTCTGGTCATCGCCGGCTGGTAACTGACGAGGGTGGGTCATCTCAGGTTCGGCGAGCTGGTCGAGCTCCCTGCGAATGTCGATCCGGGTCCGCCCCGAACGCAGTTCTTCCCCGAGCCCGATTCTGCGAACCGCCTCGACCAACACCGAGGCGCCCAGAACGACATCTGAGGCTAGCTGGGGCCAGGTGGACAGTGTGCGGTCAATCTCGATGAGCGAGGCAGCCGTGCGCGAAGAAAGCCGTTCGGCCTCCAGGTGGCGCAGGATATGGGGAACCTTCTCACGGCTGGTCATGCCGGGAAGTAACCCGATGTCCAGATCGCCGAGCAGCCCGTGCAGAATGGGGCGCTCGGGCTGTTGGTCGAAGCGCTCCACGTCGACCAGTCCGCGATCGCTCGTAGCCATCAGGACCGGAATCCGTTGTCTGCGTGCGCCTTCGCGCAGAACAGCTTTGATCTCGAGCGCATCACACTCTTCGATGACGATGTCGAGCCCATCGCAGAACTCGTCGATATCGTCGAAGGTGAGTCCCGCGTCAAGCACCTCGACCGGCAGGTAGGGGTCAAGCTCGGCCGCCCTGCGTGCAGCCACGCAGGCCTTATTGATACCCAGGTCGAACACGCTGGCCGGCACCCGATTCAGATTTGATAGTTCCAGGTGATCGAAATCTGCCAGGCGCAGCAGACCACACATACCCTGAGCGACCAGCGTGTGAGCAATCACGTGCCCAACGCTGAGGCCGGCGACGCCGATACGCAGCGCACCCAACTTTTCTTGCTCTCGTGCGGTAATGATGTTGCGATTGCGGTCCAAGCGCACCGCCCGGAACCCGCGCGGGCCGAGTATCGCGACGACCGTCCGCCGCCACGGATAGTAGGCCCATCTCACGGGTTCGCTCAGCAGCTCCGCTGCAGGTGCGGGCCGAAGACTGCGCAGGTCGGCTAGCTGTGCTTCGCGCTGATCGATGAAGTCGACGGTCGGGTCGGCCCGTAATCGCTCCACCACGACACTGTCAGCAGGATAGTCGGGGTTGAGGATCTGCACGCGATATGCGCGTCCGGAACTATCCATTGTGTCCCCACATTAAACGCATTCTGCGCACTGGTGTTGGGGGGAGTCACCGCCGACTCGATGCGGCTGTTGGTGAACGAGACGTTCGTGGGTTCGCCACCTGGTTCGTCGTGAAAGAGGCCTTCGCGGATCAGGCCCGTGACGGCATCATCCCAGCGTCGCAACTGCTGAGTAGTGAGAAGGGCCTCCTCTAGGTAGCGCTCGATGTGGGGACGCAGAGTGATCGCGCCGACACGCAGGATCAGCGGGGCGACCCAAGTAGGTGATGACGTCGGACTGCTCGGCCACGTGGCCGCTATCCCGTTGTTGGCCAGGCACCGCAGGGCAGCGTCACGGATGCGCTCTTCATTCGGTGGCTCAGGTGGAGTTTCGTTGCTATCGGAGCAGCTCGAACAGGATATCTTGATTTGCGACGACGAGGGAAAGGAGATTCGGCTTGTGACGAACGTGGTCTTCCCGACCGCTGAGGGTGGGTTACCAGGCTATCTTGCCGTGCCCGAGGGCCAAGGCCCGTGGCCAGGGATAGTCGTCGTGCACGACATCTTGGGCGTAACAACGGATTACAAGCGAATCGCCAGCCGCTTTGCGGCCAGCGGCTACCTGGCGCTGGCCCCGGCACTGTTCCGCAACGGCTTCAAGATCAGGTGCTTAATCAGCACCGTCCGGGCCCATTTCGCCGGTCACGGCGCCGCCTACGATCACCTCGTTGCAGCTCGCGATCACCTCATCGCAGACGAGCGGTGCACCGGCAAAATCGGCCTCGTTGGCTTCTGCATGGGCGCGGGCTTCTGTATGCAATTGGCCCCGAGGGGACTATTCGATGCGACCGCGCCGAACTACGGCATGCTGCCAGAAGACTTGGAAGCCCTGACACAATCTTGCCCTCGAAGTAGCCTCCTTCGGCGCCAAGGACCGCGTCGTGCCGGCTGGAGCAGCGGCCGAACTTGAAAATGTGCTCGCGCGCGGAAATGTGGCGCGCGACATCAAGGAATATCCCAACGCTGGGCACAGCTTCATGAACAGATATGGCATCTCTGGCCCAGTAAGGGTCATTGCGCGCGCCGTCGACATGGCATATTGCGAGCCCGAGGCAGAAGACGCCTGGCGGCGCATGCTCGACTTCTTCGAAAAACACCTGGCCTGAAGCGCGGCCGGCCTCGCGTCGTCTTTCTCGCGCTGCCGATGTCACCACGGCTGTCTGACAAACTGATCGCCGCTGAGCGTTGGGTCGCGGAGCGACCGAACAAATCGTCGGCTTAGCGCGCGGGAAGCGCCGCTCGGACGCCTTCCGCCGGTAGCAGCGGCCCGATACACTTGTCATTCTTCGACGAATTTATCCGTCCGTGGTCCGCTTCAACTGGTAAATCGTTAAGCTGCTGAATAGGTTGATCGCAGACAACCGTCGAAAAACAGGCGCCTTGAATAAAGCAGTTTGACGGCCTGGGGCGACGCCCACACCTATATCGGAGGACGCCGTGCCACGCAGCCTGGAACTCGTCGTGACGTCAGTCGCGGTGCAGTTGATGGAGGCGACCGCGTCGAACGCCGCCAAGGTCAGCGAACACGTGTTGGCGCAGCTCGTCGAGCAGTTCGGTGTGGACGCGAGCTTCCTGCGCCACCACCAAGAAAAAGAGCGGTCTTCGACTTTGGTGGCGCAGTGGCCGCCGGGATCGGAAACAGCTCACCCAAATTCCGTGGATGTCGTCTACTTCGCCGACGGCGCCTCGATCTACGCGCTTTCCGAAGACCTCAAGAAACCCACAGTCGTCCGTTCGGGCCAGGCGAACCACGATCCGGGCTCCCGCGCCACCAGTGCCCGGCACAGTCTGACACCGTCGGTCGCCGCCGCACCGCTGGTTTCCGGCCAGCGGACCACCGGTGTGCTGGGATTCGTGAAGTACGGCGATCGGGACTGGAACCAGCCCGAGATCAATGCGCTTGAGGCAATCGCCTCGCTGTTCGCGCAGCTGCAAGCACGTATCACTGCAGAAGACAAACTTCGCCACCTCGCCGAACACGACGACTTGACCGGTCTGCACAATCGTCGGGCACTGATGTCCTACCTCAACGAGCGCCTCGCGGCCGGGAAGCCGGGGCCGGTCGCAGTGCTGTACCTCGACCTCGACCGGCTGAAGTCGATCAACGACTACCTCGGCCACACTGCGGGCGATCGGTTCATCCGGCTCTTCGCGCAACGACTTCGGGTCCGGATCGGATGTCTCGGCATGATCGCCCGGCTCGGCGGTGATGAGTTTGTCGTTGTTCCCGACGAGGCGATGTATCCCGACGCCGCCGAAGCCTTCGCGCGCCAGCTCAAGACGATGGTGCAGAACAGGGTACTGATTGCCGGCGAGCTGATAACACGCACAGTCAGCATCGGCGTCGCGGTGGGTACACCCGGCCGCGACAACACCTCTGATCTGCTTCGTAGGGCCGATCAGGCGGCCCTGACGGTCAAGCGCATCGGAGGCAATCAAGTCGCGGTGTCCACCAGTGACATGTCCGTCAAGGGCGACTTCGACAATGATGTCGAACTCCACCTGCAAGGAGTCATCGGCGGTGACTCCCTGCTCTTGCACTATCTGCCCGAAATCGACATGCAGACCGGCGAAGTCGTGGCAGCTGAGGCGCTGGTGCGTTGGCAGCACCCGACGCGGGGCCTGTTGCTGCCGGATTCCTTCATCGGCGTGGCGGAATCCGCCAACCTCGCCGGTGACCTCGGCCGATGGGTTATGCGCAAGGCCTGCTCGGAATTCAGCGAATGGCGGGCCAGGGGCATAGGACTGAACGCCACCTTGCGGCTCAACATCTCGCCGGTTCAGCTGGTCACCGACGGCTTCGTCCGCAATGTCGCCGACCTCATCGGCGAATTCGGCATCGACGCCGGCTCGGTCTGCCTCGAGATCACCGAGCGGGTGGTGGTTCATGACATCGACAGCACTCAGCGAACCCTTCGGGGGCTCAAAGATGTCGGAGTCCAGATCGCCATCGACGACTTCGGTACCGGCTACGCCGTGTTGTCGCATTTGAAACTGCTCCCGGTCGATGTTTTGAAGATCGATGCCAGCTTTGTGCGCGAGCTCGGTACCAATGCGGGCGACCTGGCGATCGTCCGCGCCATCATCGGCCTGGCTGAGGCCTTCGATCTTCGGTTGGTGGCAGAGGGAGTGGAGACCGAGGCCGCCGCGATGACGTTGCTCCGCCACGGGTGTCGACGAGCGCAAGGTTTTCTGCTGTCCCGGCCGCTTCCCAGTGAAGCCATGGCGGCACTGCTGTCCATCGGTTGGCTGCCGATGCCGTTTTCGACGACGCCAACGCCGCTGGTCCGCCAGGCGATCTAGCCAGAAACTCATCAACAGCGGGGAGCGGCGGCACTTGCCGCGCGCCTGCACGGAAGGATCACTGTGCCGCACAGTCTGGCTCTCGTCACCTCGGTCGCGGGTCAACTGGTCGAAGCGACCGCAGCCACCGCCGGCGAGGTAACCGAACGGGTGCTGGCCAGGCTGGTCGGGCAGTTCCACTTGGACTACAGCTTCTTGCGCCGCAACGACCACGACACCAGAACCTCGATACTCGTAGCGGAATGGCCACCTCGGCCCGACGTGCCGGACCCCGATCCCCTGGGCGTCGTTCACTTCAGCAGCATCGATCCGCTTTTCACACTCGATGCGCACCGGGAGAAAACGGTTGTGCTAAAAGAGTCGGAGTTGCAACAGCAATATCACTTTCGATCCTCTGACCGTCCAAAGGCCTCGTCGCCTCTGGTCGCTGTAGCTCCACTGGTGTCCGGCGGGATCGTCACCGGCGTGCTGGGCATCGCCAAATACGGTGCCAAGCGGTGGAAGCCGGAAGTAACGCAGACACTCGAGGCGGTCGCGTCGCTGTTCGCCCAGTTTCAGGCTCGCATTGCCGCTGAGCAGGAGCTTCGCTACCTCGCCGACCATGATGATCTGACAGGTCTGCGTAATCGTCGGGCTCTCGTGGCGCATCTCGGTGACAGGCTCGCGGCCGGACAGCCCGGGCCGTTGCCCATCCTGTACATCGACATCGACCGACTCAAGGCGATCAACGACTGCTTCGGGCATATCGCGGGCGACTGGTTCATCCGGACCTTCGCTGATCGGCTGCGCGACTGCCGCGAAGCCGCCAGCATGGTCGCCCGCCTCGGCGGGGACGAGTTCGTCGTCGTGCTGGATCGGCCGATGCCCGTCGATGCGGCCAACGCCGTGGCCGGAGAACTGCTTTCGACGCTGCGCGAACAGCTCACCATCGGTGGCCACCCGATCACGCGAACGGTCAGCATCGGAGTGGCATTGGGTATACCAGGGCGCGACGACAGCGCCGACCTGCTGCACCGGGCCGACGAAGCCGTTCTGGTGGCCAAGCGGGAAGGCGGCGACCAGGTTGCGGTGTCAGCAGATGTTTCGTTGAAACGCCGCTTCCGTAACGACGTGGAGTTGCATCTGCAGGGCGACATCGACCGGGATGCCCTCGTGTTGCACTTCTTGCCCGAAGTCGACCTGTGGACCGGCGCCATCGTGGCGACCGAGGCCCTCGTGCGCTGGAAGCATCCCTCTCGCGGGCTGTTACTGCCGGATTCCTTCCTCGGCATCGCCGAGTCGATGAACTTGGCGGGACATCTCGGGCGGTGGGTACTGCGCAACGCCTGCGCGCAGTTCAGTCAGTGGCAGTCGCGAGGCATTGGACGAAGCGCCATTCTGCGGGTCAACGTCTCACCGTTGCAACTGAACACCCGCGGATTCGCTCGCACAGTCGCCGACATCATCGACGAATTCGCCGTCGACGCCGGCTCGGTGTGCCTAGAGATCACCGAACGTGCCGTGGTCGACGACATCGACAGCACTGCAACTACTTTGGCTGAACTGAAAGACGTCGGGGTGCAAATCGCCATCGATGATTTCGGCACCGGGTACGCCGTGCTTTCGCATCTGAAATCGCTACCGATCGACATGCTGAAGATCGACCGCGGATTCGTGCGTGATCTGGGCACCAGCGCCGACGATCTGGCGATCGTGCGTGCAATCATCGGGCTCGCCGAAGCGTTCAATTTACAGCTGGTTGCCGAAGGCGTCGAGAAGCCAACAGCGGCAATGACATTGATGCGGCACGGATGCCATCGCGCGCAGGGATTTCTGCTGTCGCGCCCGATCGGGGGGAACGCGATGGAGTCGCTACTGTCCGCACGGTGGATTCCAATGCCGTTTCTTGCCGATAGCGAGTCGTTGACCGACGCGGCGATTTAGTCGACAGCGGCGCAGCTACCGCAGTGCTGTGGTTCGACCGTCCAGCGCGTCCGTCGAGTTCGGGATCACTGCGCCGGACTCCTCGGCGCGCACCGGTTCGCTCACCCGGGGGAAGTGGTCTGCGGCCGAGACGCTGCCCAAGTCGAGTACCCGGTGCAGCCCGCTACCGCCACAACCTCGGCAGGGTTCACGACAGCAGCGTCCAGCAGCCCCTGTTTTCCAGGCCGGTCGCCCTGTGCAGGCTGGGCAGCGGGAAGACAAGCTGACCACCCCAGTCGGCGACGTATGAAAGCTGTTCGGTCAGTTCAGCCTCCAAGTTCCATGGCAGTACCAGCACCACGTCGGGACGGTCCTCGGCGATGACGCTCGGGTTGTACACCGGAATGCGGGTCCCCGGTGTGAAAAGGCCGTGCTTGTAAGGATTGCGATCGACGGTGTACTCGAGTAGGTCGCGCCGGATACCGCAGTAGTTCAGCAACGTGTTGCCTTTGCCGGGTGCGCCGTAGCCCACCACCCGCTTGCCGTCGGCGCGGCACTGCAGCAGAAACCGCAACAGCTCGTGGCGCACCGACTCGGTCCGCGGGCGCAGTTGCCGGTATCCCTCGACCCGATGCAGCCCGGCTGCCCGCTCGGAGCGCAGCACCTCGGCCACCCGGTCGGTCGGGGGCATGGCGATCCGCGCCGGACGCGCCCAAATCCGCAGTGAGCCACCGTGGGTGGTCAGAACGTCGACGTCGACGACGGATAATCCGGCACTGGCGAGCGCGCGGGTGGCCGAGAGCAAGGTGAAGTACTGAAAGTGTTCGTGATAAATGGTGTCGAACTGGCCGAGGTTGACCAGTTTCAACGCGTGGTGCACCTCGATGCTCAGCCAGCCGTTGTCCGACACCAGTCCGCGCAGGGCGCGGGTGAAGCCCAGCAGGTCGGGTACGTGCGCGTACACGTTGTTCGCTACCACCAGATCCGCTGGACCGTGCTCGGCGCGCACTTGACGCGCCAACTGCTCGTCGAGAAAAGCCGTCAGGGTCGGCACATCGCGTTGCCGCGCGAGGGCGCTGACGTTCGCCGACGGCTCGATTCCCAGGCACGGCAGACCCGCCTCAACGACGTGTTTGAGCAGATAGCCGTCATTGCTGGCAACTTCCACGACGAACGAGTCCGGTCCCAGCTTCAGCCGGTGGATGGCTTCGTCGACGAAGTTTCGGGCGTGCTTCACCCAGCTGTCGGAGAACGAGGAGAAGTAAGCGTATTCGGTGAACGTGTCTTTCGGTGTGATGAGTGGCGGTATCTGCAGCAACAAGCACTCCTGGCAGAGCCTGAGGTGCAGCGGGTACGTGGGTTCGGGGAGATCGAGTTCGTCTGCAGTGAGGAACTTTTCGCACGGCGGAGTGGCACCAAGATCCAAAATGCTGACCAGCTGTTCTGAATCACATAATCGGCAACGCATAAAACCCTCGCTTCTTACTGTCTCGCTGCGCCGCGCGTTGCCGCGTGCCCCGGTAGATCGCTTCGGCCAATCCGTGCTGGTAGAGCCAGAGACTGTTCTGCTGGCCGGTAAATGACGCTTCGCCGGACAATTCGCCCCACGGCACGAACCCACTGCCCAGGCCCAGCCCGAACAGTCCCGGCACCGAGCTGCCGTCCTCGCGAAGCAGACCTGAATCACGCCCGGCCGCCGGACCCCTCGAAGCCAGCAGAACCAGACATCCGTCGGCGCTGAACACCGGAAGGGGGCGCCCGGACCGCGGCAGGGGGATACCGCGGTCCGGGCGGGCACTGCGCCACCGGTCCGGTTCACATACGCTGCGGGACGGCTGCTTTCGCCCCACCCCGTGGCCGTCGGACCGGCGGTGGTCGACGATGCTTTCGCTGACTGACCGCACCGCCGCCTCGATCACGATGCCGCGCTCCCAGCCGACGGAAGGAACGGCCAGCTGGCGTCCTTCTCGGAGACTACGGTGACCGGCAGCGGCCACTCGATGCCGAATTGCGGTTCGTCCCAATGGAAACCCTGCTCACTTGTCGGCTCGTATTCGCCGCTCACCTGGTAGAGCACCTCAGTGTGGTCGAGCAGTGTCTGAAAGCCGTGCGCGACGTAGGCCGGCAAAAACAACGCCCGGTGATTCTTGGCTGTCAGCCGCACCTTGACGTGTTTGCCGTAGGTAGGCGATTCGGGGCGAACGTCAACCGCCACATCGACGATCGCGCCTGCGGTACAGCGGACCAACTTCGCTTCGGCGTGTGGCGGCATCTGACGGTGCAGGCCGCGCACGGTACCGCGGGCGTGATTGTAGAAGAGACTGGTCTGGACCATATCGTCGTTCAGTCCGCATCCGGCGAATTCGCTGGCGGAGAATGACCGCGCGAAAAAACCGCGGTGGTCGCACCGCGGCTCGATGTCCACGATCGTGACACCTGCAATGTCGGTGGGGCGGTAGCGCACGTCAGACTCCCGTCCAAAACCAGCGCCCGTCGACCTGCCCGGTCTTGAGCAGATGCTCGATCTGCTTGATCCTGGTGTGCCCGCGTCCGTGGAAGGTCTCGGATCCGATGGCGATACTTCCGAAGACGCGATGCACTTGAGCCGCACCTGCCGCCACGTCCCACTGGGTCTTGAATGCGTGCACCAGCGGTCGCCACGGCGTGCCGTCGCTGGTCACCGCAGCGCGATGTTCAGTCCGCGCGAAACCGGCCACGTTGTTCAGCACAATGTCGAACCGCATCCGCGGCGAGGCACCGACGGCCGTGGCGTTACGCAGACATGTCGGCGAGAAGTGTCGTCGGCCATTGCTACAAGGTCGCGTTCGACCATCGCCGTGCTCTTGGCGTATGGAGTGAGCGGATCGACCGGGCTGTTCTCCTCGACCGTGCCGCCGGCGATTCCATAGACTTTGCCGGCCTCAGGTGCCGTGCCGTGCCCACCGGCCCGGTTCTTGCGGTATGGGCGCCCGTGTCTGTCAGTGATAGCCGCCGGTGGCGGACTGCTACCGAAACCAGCGATCGACATGCCGTGGATACTACATACTGATGGGATGCTTGGGAAGTTATCTACAGACTGCGAGTATGCGGTCATTCATGCGGTGCTAAGAGCAATGTGAGAACGCGACCGCCAAAGTCAGTATTCGGTTGTGCGGCGCAGCCGCGGGCCTCGCCTACTGCTGTGTCGCAGGCTGCGCAGCCGCGTCCACCGGCAGCAGCAGCGTCTCGTCCTCATCGAGCCTTCGAGCGGGAACAACAAGTGGCGAGCGTGTCGCCGGCGCCGGCAGGCTGGCGCGCAGCGCGGCCAGCTGCCGTCCGGTCAGCCGGTTGAGACCGGCGAACACATTTCGGGAAAGCCGCTCAGCGCTGTGATAGCGGACCCAGGCCGAGATCTCGGCGCCACCTTGGCGATGAGTCACCCGGAGAGTCAGCACGGCGGCATCAGTGTCGCGCTTGAACAGCCCAGTGAGCATCTCGGAGTTGATGTCTCGCGGCGAAACCCAGAAACTGGTCGCGTAGCCGGTGGAGTATCTGAGCTGTCGCCACCCGGGTCGCTTCCAGGTCGGTTGCAGATCGGCTAAGACTGCGCGATCCACGTCGGCGAATTCATCGGCGGTCAGCGGACGGGCGGCGCAATTGCGCCCGTCCAACGCCTCGGCGAGCCGTTCAGTGGCCGCTGCAACGGTCGAGGCCAGCGAGTCGCGGGTGGCCACTGCGGCGACGTTGTGCTGCGGATCCATCCGTAGGATCAGCCAGGTCCTTCTCAGCTCATCCGTTTCGGAATTGCTGCCGCCCGCCCCTGCCGCCGGTTCCCGGCGTCGTAGCCGCACCGAGACGATGTCGATGCTGTCGAGACGCACGTCGAACTGGCGCAACGCCAAAGCAACCACCTCGACATGCAGCGGCGAAGGCTCAGTGTCCCGGTGATGATGGCGCCCCGGCGAATCGGCCTGTCCCTCCAGGGCAATCACCGACACAAGCCGGCCCCGGTGCTCCCGCAGACCTACGACGTCACGGCTGAAGCGGCGCTGATGGTCGACGGGCGGCAGGCAACCCACGGTGAGCTTCGCCTCGGAATCGACAGACCATGCCAGCACCCACTCAGCGACGGCCCCGGGCAGGCTGATTCCCTCATAGGTGAGCACTGCGAGGATCGCCACCACAGTCGCGATACCGACACCGACCCACCACAAGATGTTGTAGACCTGCCAGTTGTGCGGCCAACTGCTGGCCAATGCCAGCAAAGCGACATCGGCGAGCAGCGCTGTAGTGATTCGCGGCCAGGAAAACGAGAGGCCGAACCGGCGCTGAGCTTTCACCGAGAGATCGTCTCTGGCGTCACTGTGCTCCTTGGTCGACCGGCCGTGGCGGTAGGCATCGGTTGGGCGGTGTTCACCGTACTCACGGCATGGCTTCGCCGCCGCCCCATAGCCGCCGGTTGCGCTCGTCGGCAGGCTGAGAGACTGCTGGATCAGCCCTCTGTGCACGGGCAACCGGACGAGCTGGCGCGGGCACGGCAACCCACGTCACCACCGGCCGACCGTCGTACCATTAATAGAGCAAAGCGCCTTGATTAGTACTTATGGTATATTTGAACTGGATTGACTGACTAGTGGTGCCTGATATCTCGGATACGCCGCGTGGCAGCACCCGTGGCCTGGGTCCGGTACTGCTAACGTCGAACGGGACGGGGTACCACGCCATAGGCTCCGGCCAGCAGGTACCCGTGCACCGCAACGTGCACTCGCTCGAGGAAGGCGTCGCCTACGTGCAGCCACTGATGAGAAGCGTCAACCGCAACACAATCACTCGCCCGCAGCTTTGGCATAACGGGCCGACGAGCGTTGCTGAGACGGCGCTACCGCTGGAAATCGGGGTCTCATCCAGCCTTTGCGCACTGGCGCCTCTGACTTCCGTGTCGAGATCCGGTTCCTGCCCGTCGCGCCAGAGTGACGATCGCTCACCGACGCGCGGCTGAGTCGCCGAGGTTCGTGATGATCGAATCGACCGACCGGCGAGCAGACACGACGCGCCAGCAAATATTACGCGCGGCTTCACGCCAGTTCGCTGAACACGCCTACCACGACGTAGGTCTCGACGACATTCTCGCCGATGCCGAATTGACCAAAGGCGCAATGTACTTCCATTTTCGTTCGAAGCATGCGCTGGCAATGGCCATCATCGACGAAGAACTGACCGCCGGTACCGCCGCTTTCAATGGCCTACTCGCACGCAGACTCTCCGGCTTGGAGACCATCGTCGACTATTGCTATCTCATTGCGGTGCGCGACATCAACGAGGACAGCGCCAGGGCGGCAAGGCATCTTGTCGCCGCGATCGGCCGGGCAGAAGGCCTCCAGGCGAGGCTGTTCAAGCAGTGGATCGACAGCCTGGTGCCGGTGGTCCGGCGAGCCATCGCCGAGGGCGACCTAATCGATCAAGGCGAACCGGAGGACATAGGACGACTCGTCGTCTCAATGTATTTGGGCCTGTGCCAAGTAGGCAGCCTCGATGATGCCAAGCAGTTCCTCCTCGATCTCGAGAGCGCCTGGAGCCTGGTGCTTCCCAGTATCGTCCAGCCGGAGCGGTTGGGGTATTTCCGGCAGTTCCTGCGGCGACGCGCGGGGTTGGCCGTCAGCGCGACGTCCGCCTGAGCCGACTCTAGACCGGCGGCCCCGCCGGGCCGGACGACACCTGATCGGCTGGCGACGGCTGTTAAGCTGCAGGAGGGCGGGAGAGTCAGACGCCGAGGTCCGGAGTCTAAGTGAAGTAACGAATCTCCGGAGGTGCTCAGAGCATGGCGCGGCAGGTCAGGTCGGAAGCAACCCGGCGAAAAATCCTAGAAGCCGCCATCGAGGTCTTCGGTGAAGTCGGTTACGCGGCCGCAAGCTGGGGCACCATCATCGAACGCACCGGGATGACCAAAGGAGCCCTGTACCACCACTTCGATTCCAAGGAGTCGTTGGCTTCGGCGATCATCGAGGAAGGTTCGGAGACGCTCCTACTGGCTTTCCGCAACATGTGCGGGCCGTCATCACCGGCCCTGGAAAACCTGATTCACAGCACGTTCGTCGTTGCGCAGCTGTCCACATCGGACAGAATGGCGAGAGCGGCAGAACAATTGACGGTCGCGTTGAGCGGATTCAATGAAGCGGCCTCGCAGGTCTTCACGAACTGGTTGGCGGTGACTGCCGGCGAGGCGCGCAAAGCCAGCCAGGAAGGTGACCTTCGCGAGGAGCTGACCGCCGAGACGGTAGCCGAATCGATCGTCAGCGCGACCTTCGGAATCAGGTTGCTGATCAACGCAACTTCGGGCAAAGACCTCGTCCGCCGGTTGAGCCGGATGTGGGAAGTGCTGCTGCCCGCCGTCGCCGCCGAAGCGTCGCTCCCCTATTTTCAGGAATTCCTGGCCCGCGAAGCGCTGCGTCAGGAACAGCCCAGCCCCCAGAACTGACGGAACACGTGTCGAGTACGAGAACCTGGCCGGATTCGTACTTCAAGTCCAGCGCTGCTCGGCGCAACCGGTCAGCGCTCCTCGAGCCACAACTGCTCGGTCAGGTCCTGGAAGGTCGCCAGCGCGAAATGGTCGTCCACGCGCTGCATGGCCGACCTACTCATCAGCGCCCGGACGACCGAGCCGTCCTTATGGGCCAACTCGACTACCCGGTTAGCCAGGGTGTGCACGACTGAGCGAACGGATTCATCGGCCGATGCCACGTGAAAAACCTCGTGGAACTCCAGTGCGAGCACCTCTTCGGTGCTGCACCCGACGATGTCGGCGAACGCGGTGTTCGCAAACAAAATGGTGCCGTCGTGCGCAACGGCGAGTACCGGCACCGGTAGCCGCTCAAGCACTACCAGCGCCGGCAGCTGCTTGAGGGTGGTCACCGGTGACTGGGGTTGCGAATTACGTCGTCGCTCCACGCGACAATTATCGTTCATCTGAGGCATTCCTGAGGCATTCGTTTCAAAAACGACGCTTGAAGTGTTTTGCCACCCGCTGACGCACAATTACACGCAGGCGCCTTTAGGCGGCGCGACCCGGGAAGATCGACGAGCCGGCACGGGAGAGGTGTTCGATGACAACGCGCGGCGAATCCGCGGTTCTGGTTCTGGCCGCAGGGACGGGCAGCCGGATGCGCTCCGACACTCCCAAAGTGCTGCACACCATCGCCGGTCGCAGCATGCTGGCGCACGCGCTGCACGCCATCGCCAAAGTGGCGCCTAACATCTGGTCGTGGTGCTCGGTCACAACCACGAGCTCATCGCTCCCGTCGTCGCTGAACTGGCCGACCAACTCGGTCGTGTTATCGGCGTCGCCCTGCAACCGCAGCAGCTGGGCACCGGCCACGCGGTGCTGTGTGGATTGGCCGCGCTGCCCGACGACTACGCCGGCGCGGTCGTCGTCACCTCCGGTGATGTGCCCCTGCTCGACGCGGACACCCTGGCCGACCTGATCGCGACGCACAGCAACCACGGAGCAGCGGTCACCGTGCTGACCACCACGCTCAACGACCCGACCGGCTACGGTCGCATACTGCGCACCCAGGACAACGAAGTCATCGCCATCGTCGAACACGCTGATGCCACGCCCTCGCAGCTGGACATTCAAGAGGTGAACGCCGGGGTGTACGCCTTCGACGTGACCGCGCTGCGGTCAGCGCTGGGTCGGCTGTCCGCGAACAACGCTCAACGCGAGCTCTACCTCACCGACGTGATCGCGATCCTTCGGCATGACTCCCAAGTAGTGCATGCGCGACATGTCGCCGACAGCATGGTGGTGGCCGGCATCAACAACCGGGTGCAGCTCGCGGAGCTGGGCGCCGAACTCAACCGGCGGATCATCGCCGGGCATCAGCTGGCCGGCGTGACGGTCATCGATCCGGCCACCACGTGGATTGACGTCGACGTCACTATCGGCCGCGACACCGTCATCGCACCGGGCACTCAGCTGCTGGGCCGCACCCACGTCGGGGAGCGCTGCGCCATCGGCCCGGACACCACGTTGACCGACGTCACGGTCGGCGCCGGGGCGCTGGTGGTCCGCACCCACGGCACATCGGCCGCCATCGGGGACGGCGCGGCGGTCGGACCATTCGCCTACCTGCGACCGGGAACGGTGTTAGGCGCCGACGGTAAATTGGGCGCGTTCGTGGAGACTAAGAACTCGACGATCGGCGCCGGGACCAAGGTGCCGCACCTGACCTACGTCGGCGACGCCGACATCGGTGATCACAGCAACATCGGCGCGTCGAGCGTGTTCGTCAACTACGACGGCCTGACCAAACGACGCACCACCATCGGCTCACACGTGCGGACCGGGTCGGACACGATGTTCGTCGCACCCGTCACAGTCGGCGACGGCGCCTACACCGGGGCAGGCACCGTGGTGCGGGAAGACGTGCCGCCGGGCGCGCTAGCGGTTTCAGCCGCACCGCAACGCAACATCGAAGGCTGGGTGCAGCACAAACGTCCCGGCAGCGCTGCGGCGCACGCTGCCGAACAGGCCCGTCAAGCCGAGCAGACCGACCCGCCGGCAGAACCCGGCCAGGTGCCGTGACGCCACCCGGCACCGAATCGCGCGATTCGCTACCTAATATATTGAGGCCAGCCTTCAGGTAGCCGAACTCGATCTCGATCCGAACGCGGGGTATATGTGAGCCACGACTGGAGCGACAATCGCAAGAACCTGATGCTGTTCTCCGGTCGCGCCCATCCCGAGCTGGCTGAACAGGTGGCCAAGGAGCTAGACGTCCACGTCACCGCGCAGACCGCGCGGGAATTCGCCAACGGAGAGATTTTCGTGCGGTTCCGCGAATCAGTGCGCGGCTGTGACGCGTTCGTTCTGCAGTCGCACCCCGCACCGGTCAACCGCTGGCTGATGGAACAGCTGATCATGATCGACGCGCTGAAGCGGGGCAGCGCCAAACGGATCACCGCGGTGGTGCCGTTCTATCCCTACGCCCGGCAAGACAAGAAGCACCGTGGTCGCGAACCGATCTCGGCACGCCTGGTCGCTGACTTGTTCAAGACGGCGGGGGCGGACCGGATCGTGACCGTGGACCTGCACACCGATCAGATTCAGGGATTCTTCGACGGTCCCGTCGACCACATGCGCGCCCAGAACGTGCTGACCGGCTATATCAAGGACAACTACAGCGGCGGCAACATCGTGGTGGTCTCACCCGACTCCGGCCGGGTGCGTATCGCGGAAAAGTGGGCTGACGCGCTGGGCGGCGTGCCGTTGGCGTTCATCCACAAGACGCGCGACCCGCGCGTGCCGAACCAGGTGGTGTCCAACCGGGTGGTCGGCGATGTCGCCGACCGTACTTGCGTGCTGATCGACGACATGATCGACACCGGCGGCACCATCGCCGGGGCCGTCAAACTCCTGCACGACGACGGCGCCGGTGACGTCATCATCTCAGCCACTCATGGTGTGCTGTCCGATCCCGCATCGCAGCGTCTGGCAGATTGCGGTGCGCGGGAGGTCATCGTCACCAATACGCTGCCCATCGATGAGGAGAAACGCTTCCCGCAGCTCACGGTGCTCTCCATCGCCCCGCTCCTGGCCAGCACGATTCGCGCTGTTTTCGAGAACGGCTCGGTCACGGGGCTGTTCGACGGAGACGCCTGAATGCCTACCTGGTCACCTGAGCGGCACGCGTCATTTTTGTGAGACGTCTGCTCTGCGCAATCACTGCGGCACTGGCGATGTTCATCGCAGGCTGCAGAACCGAAGCGCCGGATTACCAGTCGGTCTGGACGACAACTCAGCGGTCGACGAGCACCACCACAACGGCCGCACGCCCAGTTCCGCTTTCCCAGTACCTGGAGAGCATCGGGGTCGCCGGTAGCCAGGTGGCGCCGGACACGCTGACCGACCTCACCGCGACAATCCCGACACCGCCGGGCTGGGAAAAGGTGCAGAAGCCCGGCATCACGCCCGACACGGAGTTGATCGCCAAAGACGGCAAATACCCGACGGCGATGCTGATGGTGTTCAAGTTACGGGGCGAGTTCGATGCCGCAGACGTAGTCAAGCACGGCAATGTCGATGCCCAGCTGTCCCAGCATTTCAAGCGGCTCGACGAGTCGACCGCCGATTACCGTGGCTTTCCGTCGTCGATGATCCAGGGCAGCTACGAGATCAACGACCTCCGGTTGCACGGCTTCAACCGCATCGTCATCCCCACCGGCTCACCGCCGGCCAACCAGCGCTACCTCGTCCAGCTCACCATCACCAGCCTTGCCGAGCAGGCCGTTGCTGACTCCAACGACATCGAAGCGATCATCGCCGGGTTCACCGTGGCGGCCAAATAACCCGCCTGACTAGGGTGTGCCTCATGACTACCTGGACCGCAGCCGAACTGCCCACCTTCTCCGGTCGCACCGTCGTCATCACCGGCGCCAATAGCGGCCTGGGTGCGGTGACCGCCCGCGAGCTGGCCCGAGTCGGCGCCGAGGTGGTGTTGGCAGTGCGGAACACCGAAAAAGGGGAAGCCGCCGCTCGTCAGATGACTGGTGCCGTCGAGGTGCGTGAGCTGGACCTGCAGAACCTGGCCTCGGTGCGGCGCTTCGCCGACGGGGTGGACAAAGTCGACGTCCTGATCAACAACGCCGGCATCATGGCAGGTCCGTGCGCGGTGACCACCGACGGATTCGAGAGCCAGATCGGCACCAACCACCTGGGCCACTTCGCGCTGACCAACCTGCTGCTGCCCAAACTGACCGACCGGGTGGTCACCGTCTCGTCGATCATGCACCGGCTGGGTTTCGTCAAACTCGACGACCTGAACTGGGAGCGCCGCCGATACCGGCCCTGGCTGGCCTACGGGCAGTCCAAGATCGCCAACCTGCTGTTCACCGGCGAGCTGCAGCGGCGCCTGACCGCGGTCAACTCGCCACTGCGAGCGCTGGCGGCCCACCCCGGCTACTCGAACACCAATCTGCAAGGCCAATCCGGGCGCCGACTTGGCGACGTCGTGATGTCGTTGGGAAACCGGCTGGCCACTGACGCCGACTTCGGTGCTCGGCAGACGCTTTACGCGGCGTCGCAGGATCTGCCGGGTGACACGTTCGTCGGGCCCCGCTTTCAGGTGTGGGGACGCACCCAGCCGGTCAGCCGTCACCCGTGGGCGAAGCGCGAGGACACGGCCCGCGGGTTGTGGGAGCTTTCCGAGCAGCTCACCGACACGAAATTTCCGCTCTGAGACAGTGATGCGTTAACCTGACCGGGCGTCACGGCGAGGGTGGCCGGCGTCTTTGATCGAGCGAGCCTTGCAGCCACCGTGATCGACGGAGACCGACGGTATGTCGCGATCCTGGCCGTGCCCGGACAACAGGAGCGACACGATGACACAATCCGCCGGCTCGGCAACCAATCAGCTGACCGCTTCGGTACGCACGTCTACCGGTAAAGGCGCGTCCCGACGGGCCCGCCGCGACGGCAGAATTCCGGCCGTGCTCTACGGCCACGGAGCCGACCCGCAACACCTGGAGCTGCCGAGTCGCGACTTCGCCGCGGTCCTTCGGCACTCCGGCACCAATGCGGTGCTCACCCTGGACATCGACGGCACCGAGCAGTTGGCGCTGACCAAGGCACTCGAGATTCATCCCATTCGTCGCACCATCGAGCACGCCGACCTGTTGGTGGTCCGCCGCGGCGAGAAGGTCGTCGTCGAGGTGACCGTTGTGGTGGAAGGCGACGCGGCTTCCGGCACCCTGGTGACCCAGGAGAACGACGCCATGGAGATCGAGGCTGAGGCGCTGTCGATCCCCGACCAGCTGACTGTGTCCATCGAAGGCGCCGAAGCGGGAACTCAGATCACCGCCGGGCAGATCGCCCTCCCGAGCGGCGTCACGCTGGTCTCCGACCCCGAACTGCTCGTCGTCAACATCGTCACCGCACCGACCGCCGAGGACCTCGAGGCCGAAGGCGGCGGTGACGCGGCCGAACCGCAGCCGGCGATCGAGCAAGCCGCCGAAACCGAGGCCGACGCGACCGGGTCCGAGTAAGCGGATCGCGAGGTGGCCGAGCCGCTTTTGGTGGTCGGCCTGGGCAATCCGGGACCGAATTATGCCGCCACCCGGCACAATCTCGGGTTCCTGGTCGCTGACCGGCTCGCCGAGCGGCTGCACTCCAGCTTCAAGGTGCACAAGCGTTCCGGCGCGGAGATCGTCACCGGGCGCCTGGGCGGGCATTCGGTGGTGGTAGCCAAACCACGGTGCTACATGAACGAATCCGGCCGCCAGATCGGGCCGTTGGCCAACTTCTATTCGGTGCCGCCGGTTGACGTCATCGTCATCCACGACGACCTCGACCTCGACTTCGGGCGCGTCCGGCTCAAGATCGGCGGCGGTGAAGGCGGCCACAACGGACTGCGCTCGGTGGCGGCGGCGTTGACCAGCAAAGACTTTCAGCGGGTGCGGATCGGGATCGGGCGTCCGCCGGGACGGAAGGACCCGGCGGTGTTCGTGCTGGAGAAGTTCTCCGCCGCCGAGAAAGCTGATGTTCCGACGATTTGCGAGCAGGCCGCCGACGCCACCGAACTGCTCATCGAATTAGGTCTGGAATCTGCCCAAAACCGCGTGCACGCCTGGTAATTCCCGCTCCCGGCACACCGCGAGCAGACGCAAACATGCCGCGACACGCCGATCCGCCGGAACCTTTACGTCTGGTCGCGGAGAAGGACGTCGCGGAGAAGAACTTAGGTGACCAGCGCGACCGAGGTGGCCCGCCGCAGCTTGCCCGACGGCGTCTTCGGAATGGTGCCGGGTCCGAGCACCACTACGTTGCGCGGCCGCACGTCGACCTCGGTGACGACTTCGTGGGCCACCTGATGCTCGATGCGGCGTACTTCGGCTGGGTCCTCGAAAGCGTTGGATTCGACGGCGACGGCGAAGCTCTCGCGGGAATGGCCGGCGTCGAGGCGCACCGCCACGGCGCAGCCCGGGCGGACGCCGGCGACTCGGCCCGCCGCCCGCTCGATGTCGGTCGGATAGATATTGCGGCCGGCCATGATGATGACGTCCTTGACCCGGCCGCAAACCACGATGTGACCGTTCTCCATCAGGTAGCCCAGATCACCGGTGTCATACCAGCCGTGTTCGTCCTGGGCGGAGATGAAGCCGCCCATCGTGATGTAGCCGGGGGTCACCGGCTCACCGCGCAGTTCGATCACCCCGACACCGCGGGCCGGCAGCACGTTGCCGTCCTCGTCGACGATGCGGGCCTCCAAGCCATCCAGCAGCGGCCCGAGCGAGGCAAGCCTGCGGGTGTTGCCCTTGGTGGCCGGCACCGCTCGGCGCAGCGCCGCCAGCAAGTCGGCGTCCACCTCGTCGACGACGAGCCCGTCACCGAGTTCGGAGAACGACACCGCCAACGTCGTCTCCGCCATTCCGTAGGCCGGCATCACCGCCTCGGGCCGAAGACCGAACGGCTTGCCCGCGTCGATCAGATCCTCGACGTCGGCTGGGTCGACAGGCTCTGCTCCTGACAGCGCGAAACGCAGCGTCGACAAGTCGAACTGGCCGGGTTTGGCCTGCTTGCGTAACCGCTTGGCGAACAACGAGTAGGCGAAGTTGGGCGCGGCGGTCATCGTGCCCTTGTATTTGTCGATCAGCTTGGCCCACAACAATGTGTCGCGCAGGAAGTCCATCGGGGTGACCTTGACCAGCTCGACACCGAAGTACATCGGCACGGTCAAGAATCCGATCATGCCCATGTCGTGGAAACACGGCAGCCAACTGAGCATGACGTCGTTGCCGCCCGGGTCCATTTTGGCGCCGATGAACATTGCCTCGGCGTTGGAGTGGATGTTTCGGTGGGTGATCTGCACAGCTTTCGGCGACCCGGTCGAGCCGGAGGTCAGCTGCATCAGCGCCAGATCGTCTTCGCCCGTCTCGAGAGGGTCGATCGGGTCGAACGTCAACAGCTGTTCGACGGTCAGCACCTTGATGCCGCGCTCTTCGAGCACCGGCACGGCCGCGATGAACGGGTCCGAGACGATGACCGCCTTAGCCTCGATCATGTCGACGACGGTGGTGATGTCTTCTGCCCACACCATCAGGTCGGTGCGCGGTGTGGGCTGGTGCAGCATGGTCAGGCTGGCACCGCGCATCCACAGCCCTTGAGCGGTCGGGGCGATCTCGACCGGCGCGCCGGCCAGCACGCCCACTGCGTCACCGTGGTTTACCCCGGCAGCGGCCAACCCGCCTGCCACCCGGCGGGCGCGCTCGTACACCTCACGCCAGGTGTGCCGGACCGGCTGGTGCGGTTCGCCCGTCACCATGCCCTTGGTGCTCTGGTGAGCATTGCGGAACATCGTCTCGGTGAACCTGCTCACCACGACCTCCTCTTCGGCAACGGTGCTTTCGGAAAGGCCCAGGGTCTAATACTGCCCCCGCGCTGCAGCATGACGGGGCAGCCGGACCTACACAAATGGGCGGCGGTTACGTCTCGAAACGGTGGTCGACCAGTGTTCGCGCCCGTCGGGGCGCGGTGCGGGCGACGACAGCTACCCCGACGGCTCGCGAGCCGCCCGCCGGTCAAACCGGCAGGCGGCAGACTCGGGACCACTTGACCACTTTTCGTCACCGCCCCTCATCTTAAACTCCTCTTAAGTATCTGCAAAATCACTACGGAAGGTGAGTCCCAAGTCACACATCGTCACACGCCGCCTCAAGGTGCCGGCACCACCCGGGCACCGTGCACCGGTCCGCTGGCGACCCGGACGGTGCGGCACACACCGGCTCCGGACAGTTGGGTACCGACGTCGATCGCAGCGGCCGCCGACGTGCACAGGAACGCACAGGTGGGGCCGGAGCCGGACACGACACCCGCCAGCGCGCCGGCTTGCACCCCGGCGCGCAGCGCGCGCCGCAGCGCCGGGTCGAGGCTCACCGCGGCCGGCTGGAGTTCGTTGCCGAGCAACGGCGCCAGACGCTGCGGGTCACCGGCAGCCAACGCGGCCAGCACCGGCTCCTGTTCGGCCAGCCGCGGTGGCGACCCGATGTTGCGCAGCCGGTCGAGTTCGGCATAGACCGCCGATGTGGCGAGCCCCCCGGCACCGAAGGCAAGCACCCAGTGAAATATGTTGCGGGACAACACCGGTGTCAATTCGTCACCGCGGCCGGCGCCCAACGCGGTGCCGCCGTGCAGCGCGAAGGGCACGTCGCTGCCGAGTTGGGTGGCCAACGCGTGCAGATCTCGTCGAGGTATGCCCAGTTCCCACAGTTCGTTGATCGCAACCAGCACCCCGGCCGCGTCGGCGCTACCGCCTGCCATGCCGCCGGCCACTGGAATCGACTTGTCGATCGCGATCGAGACGTCGGGCGCCCGGCCGACGTGTTCGGCGATCAGTTCGGCGGCTTGCCAGGCCAGGTTGCGCCCGTCGGTGGGCAACTGGTTCGCGCCTTCACCGCTGAACTGCAGGGAGAGCACATCGGCGCTGCGCACCGTGACCTCGTCGACCAGTGAGACAGCATGGAACACCGTGGTCAGCTCGTGGTAGCCGTCGGCGCGGCGATCCCCGACGGCCAGATACAGATTCACCTTGCCCGGCACCCGCACCGTCACCGACCCGGTGGCCACCCACTGCGCGGCGGTGCTGCGGTCGGTCTGCACCGCACGAGAGTATCGCCGCCACCGGCATATCAGTAGCGGCCGGGCTGCGTCAGCAAGCCGTCAACAAGCGGAAGCCTGCGGTTGTGCGGTGCCACCCTGGTCCTCCGAGCGCCGCAACAGCCGCACGAAGTCGTCGATCGACAACGTTTCCCCGCGGCGGGCCGGGTCGATGCTGGCGGCCAGCAACCGATTGGCCGACTCGTTGCCAGAACCCGCCCACTCGGCGAACGCGTTGCGGGATGTCTTGCGTCGCTGCGCGAATGCCACATCGATGAGTTTGAACACGCGCCGGCGAAACTCCTCACCGGCCGGCCAGGGCGATGTCTCGTAACGGTCGATGCGTATCAGGCCGGAGTAGACCCGCGGAATGGGCCAGAACACCGTCGGCGACACCGTGCCGTAACGACGGACGCGCCCGTAGAAGCGGACCTTCACGCTGGGTACCCCGTACTCCTTGCCGCCCGGCTCGGCGGCCAGCCGTTCGGCGACTTCAGCCTGCACCATCACCATCAGGGTGCGGATGGAGGGGAAGTCGGCAAGCAGGTGCAACAACGCCGGCACGGCAACGTTGTACGGCAGATTGGCCACCACCGCAGTCGGTTCACCGGGTAAGTCAGCCGGCCCGATGGTCAACACGTCCCGATTCACCACGGTCAGCCGGTTGATCTCGCTGTGTGAATGCTCGGCCACGGTCTGCGGCAACCGGTCTGCCAGTACCGGGTCGATTTCCACCGCGCTGACCGTCGCGCCGCGGTCCAGCAGCGCCAGGGTCAACGATCCCAGGCCGGGCCCCACCTCGAGGACATGGTCGCTGCGGTTGATCCCGGAGCACGACACCACGCGACGCACGGTGTTGGCGTCGTGGACGAAATTTTGTCCCAACGCTTTACGTGGCCGGAAGTCGAGCTCGGTGGCCAGGCGGCGAATCTCGTTTCGGCCCAGTAACCGGATGGTCAGTGGGCACCCGCTCGTCCGCTGCAGACCGGCCACGCTCCCCACCCTTGACGCGCCCGTGTGACTTCTGCGACGGCGATCTGTTCTTCCCTGCTGGCCAAGTCGGGACGGCCGGCGTAGCGCAGGCCGCCGTTGCGCTCCCAGGTGCCCTGATCGAACTGGACGCCGCCGTAGTAGCCGTTGCCCGAGTTGATGGCCCAGTTGCCCCCGGCCTCACAGGATGCAATGGCATCCCAGACGTCACCCTCGTTCACCCGCGGTACTTCGGTGCCGGGTTTGGTGCCCACCCGCACCACCGCCTCACGCGCCGGCGTCACGACGGTGCTGGCGATCGGCAGCCGACCGGTTTCCACACCGTTGACCTTGGCGACCGCGAACGTCACGTCCTGGACGCCCGGTGTGCCGGGATCCTCGACTATTTCGCGGCTCATGTTCATGTCCGGGTCCTCGATGCGCCTGGCAGCCGGTGCCAGCGGTACCCGCTCGGCGATCCGATCGATGCGGTTGCGGGTCACCAGAACCTGCATTCCGTCCGTGACGGGCGCCGATGTGGCGGGCTCTGCCCGGTCGCCTTGCTGCAGCGGCGCGCCGGCCGCGGCAAGCAGTCCACCGACGGTGGGCGCGGCCAGGCGCACCGCGCGGATCGCACCGCCGTCGTTGATCTGCACGGACTTGGCACTGACCACCGGCAGGGCCATCCCGGCCAGCGGAACACGGCTGCCGCGTGAGGCCGCGGCAGGAGCGGTGTCGGTCATCGCCAACTGGGCCAGCGCCTCATCGACCGTTGACGCGGTCGTCCACATCTGTTTGGCCGCCGCGCCGTCCAGCGAGATTTGCAGCGGTCGGCTGCGCCGGAGCACGATCTTGGCGGCTTCCCGCACCGGCTCGTTGCCGGCCGGATACAGGTCGTCCTGCGTACCGACGCCGAAGCCGTTCTCCTTGATGACGTCGATCACCCGTGACTTCATCGTCTTGACCGTCATCACGGTGCCGTCGACGCTGAGCACCACCGTTTTCTGCGATGAAACGGCATAGCCCCCCGCCAGACCGAGCACCGCGAGGAGAAGAGCCACGAGTATGCGGAGGAACAGCGACGGAGACGTATGCAGTTTCTCAATTGCATTCAACGCAAGCGTCCCCGACTTTCACCGACTTCTTCAGCTACCCCGACGACGAACGGCCCACAGGTCGAATGTCTCGACCCCGCCGTTCGATCACAAGACGGTAACGAACCGGCCTAGATAGGGCAACTCCGGCATGCGCCTCTCAACGTCTCCTTAAAGACCAGCGCTTTTGAATTCGGACAGTCGATAGACGCCGCGCGCGTTGCCGGTGGTGACCCGCGCCACATCCTGGGCGGGCCGGTTGAGGAGCCCTGCCAATGCGCGCACCGTGTAGGGCAAGCAGTACGGCTCATTCGGCGCGCCGCGGTAGGGATGCGGTGTCAGAAACGGCGCATCGGTCTCTACGAGCAGCTGATCGTCGGGGACCAGCCGAACGGCCTCGCGCAGATCGTGGGCGTTGCGGAAGCTGACCGTGCCGGACACGCTGATCAGCCAGCCCGCTTCGACGCAGGCCCGCGCCATTTCCCTGTCCGAGGAGAAGCAGTGAAAGATCACCGTGTCGGGCGCACCTTCGGCCCGCAAGACGTCGAGCACCTGCGCATCCGCCTGCCGGTTGTGAATCATCAGCGGCTTGCCGGTGCGCTTGGCCAGGTCGATGTGCCACGCGAAGGCCTCGCGCTGAACGTCGGGCTCGGCGCAGCCTTCCAGCCTGCCCGGCCAGTACATGTCCATCCCCGTCTCGCCGATCGCCACCACCCGCGGGTGCCCGGCCAACTGCTCGATTTCGGTGCGGGCAGCTTCGGTCAACGCGTCGGCGCGGGTCGGATGCAACGCCACTGCGGCATAGACCCGCGAATCCCAGTCCGCGGCGCGGGTGACCCAGCGGGCCGACGCCAGGTCGTCGGCGATGGTGACGACGGCGACCACTCCCACCGCGGCGGCACGCTCGACGATGGCGCCTACTCCCCCGCGGTCCTGCGCGCCGCATGCATCGAGGTGAGTGTGCGCGTCGATCAGAGGCGCCAGCGGCTCAGGAGCGGGCGGCGGCGGACGATCGGAGCGCACTTGCACACAATAGGGTGAGACGCGATGAGGCCCTACTACATCACCACGGCGATCACCTACGTAAACGGCAGACCGCACGTCGGGCACGCATATGAGTACATCGCCACCGACGCGATCGCGCGTTTCAAGCGGCTCGACGGATATGACGTGCGTTTCTTGACGGGGACCGATGAGCACGGGCTGAAGATGGCGCAGGCCGCCGCCGCCGAGGGAATGTCGCCGCGCGAGCTGGCTCAGCGGAACTCCGATGTCTTCGAGCGCCTGCAGGTGAAGCTGAACATCTCCTTCGATCGATTCATCCGCACCACCGACGCCGACCACCACCGGGCGTCCAAAGCGATCTGGCAGCGGATGGTTGAAGCCGGCGACATCTATCTGGACGCCTACGCCGGGTGGTACTCGGTGCGCGACGAACGCTACTTCAGCGAGGACGAAACCGTCGTCTTGAACGAAGGCGGGGCCGCCGGCGCCCGGATCGCCGTCGAAACCGGGACGCCGGTCACCTGGACCGAGGAGCCGACGTATTTCTTCCGGCTGTCGGCGTACACCGAGAAGTTGCTGGCCCATTACGAGGCGAACCCCGATTTCATTGCACCGGATGTGCGCCGCAACGAAGTGGTCAGCTTCGTGTCGGGTGGGCTGCGCGATCTGTCGATCTCACGCACCTCGTTCGACTGGGGCGTGCCCGTCCCGGAGCATCCCGATCACGTCATGTACGTGTGGGTCGACGCGCTGACCAATTACCTGACCGGGGTCGGCTACCCGGACACCGGTTCGCAATCGTTCCGCCGCTACTGGCCTGCCGATCTGCACATGATCGGTAAGGACATCATCCGATTCCACGCCGTCTACTGGCCGGCGTTTTTGATGTCGGCCGGAATTGAACTGCCACGCCGAGTCTTTGCGCACGGCTTCCTGCTCAACAGCGGCGAGAAGATGAGTAAGTCGGTGGGCAACGTCGTCGATCCGATTGCACTCGTCGACGAATTCGGGGTCGACCAGGTGCGCTATTTCTTCTTGCGGGAGGTGCCTTTCGGACAGGACGGCAGCTACAGCGACGACGCGATTGTCACCCGGATCAACACCGACCTCGCCAACGAGTTGGGTAACCTGGCGCAGCGGTCGCTGTCGATGGTCGCCAAGAACCTCGACGGGATTGCCCCGGCGCCCGGCGAGCTGAGCGCCGACGACACTGCGCTGCTGACGCTTGCCGACGGGCTGCTGGCAGAGGTACGACCGCATTTCGACGGGCAGGCCATGCATCTGGCGCTGGAGTCGATCTGGCTGATGCTGGGCGCAGCGAACAAATACTTCTCCGCCCAGCAGCCATGGGTACTGCGCAAAAGCGAGTCCGAAGCGGCCCAGATCCGTTTCCGGACAGTGCTTTACACAACGCTGGAGGCGGTGCGCATTGCCGCACTGCTGATACAGCCGGCACTTCCGGTGTCGGCCGGCAAACTTCTCGACCTGCTTGGACAGCCTGCAGAGCAACGGACATTCGCCGCGTTGGGCAACCGACTGGTCGCCGGAACGGTACTGCCGCCGCCGACCGGTGTGTTCCCGCGCTATCAGGCCGACTGAACCGGTCAGGCCAGCCGCACCCGGCATGAAGCTCCACCGCGAGACCGCGCAGTGTGGCCCCGAAAAAGATGGTGCGGTCTCTTTCACGGCTAGAACACAAAGGTATTCGCGGGATGGCGCTTGCTGCCCGCCTATCGCGGCGGCCCCGAGTTCCCCGATACGGTCCCGACGTGATTGTCGCCACAGCCGTGGGGAGGCTGTCACATCGGCGCCGACGGCGGTGTCTCGAAGACACAGGCCGAAGTCGCGAAATGGGAGCAGCAATGACAAAACGCACACACGTCCTCGTCGTCGGTGGCGGCTACGCCGGAACTATGGCAGCCAACCGTCTGCGACTGCGGACCGACATTGACATCACCGTGGTCAACCCCCGACCGGATTTCGTGCAGCGAATTCGGTTGCACCAGTTGGCCGCCGGAAGCGGAACCGCTGCCGTCGACTACAGCGAACTGCTCGGCGAGGGAATCCGGCTCGTCGTCGACGGCGCCGACCTGATCGAGACTGCCGATTCCACGGTGTTGCTGACCTCCGGGCGCGACTGGATTCGATCACCTCGTCTACGCCGTCGGCAGCACCGGCGGGTCGACGGTGCCGGGCGCCTCCCAGTTCGCCTACTCCGTCGCAGAACTTGAGCAGGCTGAACGACTCCGTGACGCACTGGCGGAAACACATTCGCACGCACCAGTCACCGTCGTCGGCGCCGGGTTGACCGGCATCGAGACGGCCGCGGAGTTGGCCGAACAGGACCGGCGGGTGACGCTGGTGTGCGGTGGGGTGCTCGGTCCGTCGCTGAGCCGGCGCGCCCGCCGCTCAGTGGCCAAGCGGCTGGCAAGGCTCGGTGTTGATGTGCTTGAAACCGCTGCGGTGCGTGAAGTGCGGTCCGACGCGGCCATCTTGGCCGACGGCAGCGTGCTGGCAAGCGCGATAACTGTGTGGACGGCCGGGTTCGGCGTGCCGGACCTCGCCGCACGCAGCGGGCTTTCCACAGACGCGGCCGGTCGACTGCTCTGTGATGAAACACTGACCAGCGTGGAGGACCCGCGCATCGTGGCGGCCGGTGATGCCGCTGCGCCGTCTGACCGGCCGCTGCGGATGAGCTGTCAGGCCGCGATGCCACTTGGTGCACAGGCCGCGAACACCGTGGTGAGCCACATCGCCGGTACTCCGGCGGTGCAGCTGAACCAGGCGTTCGCCGGACAATGCCTGAGCCTGGGCCGCAGTCACGGCACCATCCAGCTCGCCCGCACCGACGACACCCCGGTCGACGCGATCATCGGGGGTCGCGCCGCCGCGCCGATCAAAGAGGCAGTCTGTAAAGCCACGCTGTGGTCCATCCGCCGCGAGGCCGCCAAGCCGGGTTCTTACCGCTGGCTCAAGGGCGGTCAGCGGGCAGGGGTTGTCCGCGAGCCGGCCGCGGTCCGGTGACCGGATTAGCCGAACACGCAAAGCGGTTCACTGCATTGCGGCCGCTGCTGTTCACCATCGCCTACGAGATTCTCGGCTCGGCCGCTGATTCAGACGATGTGCTGCAGGACAGCTTTCTGCGCTGGTCGAACGTGGACCTGTCGATGGTGCGAGACACGAAATCGTATCTGGCGCAACTGGTCACGCGGCAAGCGCTGAACGCGCTGCGGGCCGGCGCCCGGCGGCGTGAGGAGTACGTCGGGCCGTGGCTTCCTGAGCCGTTACTGCTCGACGAACACGACCCGTCGGCAGATGTCGTTCTGGCCGAATCGATTTCGATGGCGATGCTGGTCTTGCTGGAATCGCTCACTCCGGACGAACGTGCGGTTTTCGTGCTGCGCGAGGTGTTCGGATTCGACTACGGCGACATCGCCGAGGCTGTCGGCAAACCGGTGCCGACGGTTCGCCAGATCGCACACCGGGCGCGTGAGCACGTCCAGGCTCGACGCCGCCGCTTCGCTCCGGTGAGTACTGAAGAGGCCGACCGCATCACCGCGGAATTCCTGGCGGCCGCGAACGGCGATGACCTCACCGCCGTGATGTCGATGCTGGCGCCCGACGTGGTGTGGACCGCTGACGGCGGTGGCAAGGCCAGCGCGGCACGCCGGCCGGTGGTCGGAGCCGAGAAGGTGGCCGCGGTCATCGTCGGCCTGATGCGGGCGCGCACACGGGTGCCGGACTTGACCGTGCAGACGGTGGTCTGCAACTGCGCACCCGCGCTGCTGTTCCGTCGCGGCGAACAACTCGAGGCTCTGTTCAGCATCGAGTTCGTCGACGGGGTCGTCACCAACATCTACGCGATCCGTAATCCAGACAAGCTGGCCGCGGCGGCGACCGCACGTGCGATCAGCCGCGGCTGAGAAGTTCCACTGGCTTTGCCGCCGCGCATATCTGTCAAGCTGGGACAGTGCGAATCGAGCGGCTCGGCGACCTCGGCACCGCAGCGCAGGTGCTGGGCGCCGTCGGTGCGGCGACCCGACGGCTTGCGCTGCCACCACCGGCAGCACTGACCGGTGAGTGGTTCGGTGCGCGGGCCGTCATCGCGCCCAGTGTGCTCGTGCAACCGGTCAAAGCAGCTGATGCGTTCGCCGTCCGCCCCGGGTGTGACACGACCGCGGTGGGCGGCGGCTGGATAGGCTACCTGTCTTACCCCGACATGGCCGCAGACGGCCGGACCGCACGGGTTCCCGAAGCCGCCGGCGGCTGGACCGACTCCGTGCTGCGCTGCGACCGCGACGGGCAATGGTGGTACGAGTCGTTGTCCGGCGCGCCCATACCGCGCTGGTTGGTAGACCGCATTGGCCTCGCCGGCGCCCGCCGGCGTCTGCCGTATCGACTGGCAGGACGCCGACCGCTCCGCCCACCGCGCCGGTGTGCTGTCCTGTCTGGACGCGATTGCCGCCGGTGAGGTGTACCAGGCGTGCGTGTGCACCCAGTTCACCGGGACGGTGACCGGATCGCCGCTGGACTTCTTCGTCGACGGAATCTCGCGCACCGCGCCGGCCCGAGCCGCCTTCGTCGCCGGCAACTGGGGCGCGGTGGCGTCGCTGTCACCGGAGCTGTTCTTGCGTCGACACGGTCGAGACGCTCACCTCCAGCCCGATCAAGGGAACGCTGCCGCTGCATGCCCGGCCGTCGGCGCTGCGGGCCTCGGTCAAAGACGTCGCGGAGAACATCATGATCGTCGATCTGGTGCGCAACGACTTCGGCCGAGTGGCCGTCACCGGCACGGTCCGGGTGCCAGAGCTGTTACGGGTGCAACGCGCACCGGGGGTCTGGCATTTGGTCTCCACAGTGTCGGCGCGCGTGCCGACCGAGCTGCCGACCGCAGCGCTGCTCGACGCCGCGTTCCCGCCGGCTTCAGTCACCGGCACTCCGAAACTTCGCGCACGCCAGCTCATTTCACAGTGGGAACAGCATCGACGCGGCGTGTACTGCGGCGCAGTGGGGTTGGCTTCGCCGGTCGGCGGGTGTGAATTGAACGTGGCGATCCGGACTGTCGAGTTCGACGGCGCCGGCAACGCCGTGTTCGGTTCCGGCGGCGGGATCACCGCCGACTCGAAACCGGACGCCGAATGGGAAGAATGCCTGGCCAAAGCCGCCCCGGTCATCGGGCCGGTGAACGCGGTGTTGGCCGGCATCGGCTAGCGGCTAGGAGCTTCGCGACCGCAGCACCGCGTCATAGAGCTCACGTCGCGAGCGGGCTTCCGGATGCGCTGCGACCACTTGAGCGCAGGCGTCTTTCACCCGGATTCCGGTGCCTATCAGCTCGTTCGCTTCGGCCACCAACGCGGCCAGGTCGGCGCGCGGGACGGCACCGGAGAGGACCACGGTGATCTCGCCGAGGACTCCGTCGCCGGCCCAGGCGGCCAACTCCTGCAAGGAGCCGCGCACCACTTCCTCGTGCACCTTGGTCAGCTCACGGCAGATGACCGCCCGACGCTGACCGCCGAGCACATCGATGGCGTCGAGCAGGCAGGCAGGCAACCGGCGCGGTGATTCGAAGAACACACAGGTGCGCGGTTCGTCGGCCAGCGATGCGAGCCAGCTTCTGCGCGGCCCATGCTTGCGGGGCGCGAAACCTTCGAAACAGAACTTCGCCGACGGCAACCCGGACACCGCGAGCGCCGTCGTCACCGCCGACGGCCCAGGCAGGCAGCTGACCGGCAGACCGGCGTCGACACATGCCACCACCAACCGGTGACCAGGGTCGCTGATCAGCGGTGTCCCCGCATCGCTGACCATCAGCACCGTCGCGCCGCTGTGGATCCGGTCGACCAGACCCGGCACTTTCGCCTCCTCGTTCTGGTCGAACAAGCTGATCACGTCACCGCCGATCGACACCTCGAGCGATTTGGCGAGCTTCCGCACGCGTCGGGTGTCCTCTGCGGCCACGACCTCGGCGCAGCGCAGTGCAGCGAGCAGCCGCGGTGATGCGTCCGCCGGCTGCCCTAACGGAGTCGCGCCCAGCAACAATCGGCCAGCCGTCATGGCCGACAGCCTACGATCGTTTGGATGACGCGCGCCGTCGACGATGCAGAGCGAAGCGATGAGGAGGAGCGGCGCTGGATGACGACCGCCGTCGACGATGCAGAGCGAAGCGATGAGGAGGAGCGGCGCGGATGACGACCGCCCCAACCCGCGACGACATCGTCGTGGAAGAGGAGGCGGCGCCACCCGTCATCAGCGCCGGCCCGCTCATACCGATACCGGACTTCGGACCTGTCGACCGCTGGTACGGATGGGCGGTCACCGGCGTAGTCACCGCCCTGGCAGCGGGCACCCGGTTCATCAACCTCGGCTCGCCGACCGATGCCGGGACGCCGATCTTCGACGAAAAGCATTACGCCCCGCAGGCCTGGCAGCTGCTGCACAACCACGGCGTCGAGGACAATCCCGGGGTTCGGCCTGGTCGTTCATCCGCCGGTCGGCAAGCAGCTGATCGCCATCGGCGAAGCGATCTTCGGCTACAACGGACTGGGCTGGCGGTTCACCGGTGCGCTGCTCAGCGTCGTCTTAGTGGGCCTGGTGGTGCGCATCGTGCGACGCGTCAGCCGCTCGACGCTGGTCGGTGCCATCGCCGGTCTGCTGCTGATCGCCGACGGTGTCAGTTTCGTTTCCGCGCGCACCGCGCTGCTCGACGGCTTTCTCACCTTCTTCGTGGTGGCGGCGTTCGGCGCCCTGATCGTCGACCGCGATCAGGTACGCGCACGGATGCACGTCGCGTTGTCGGAAGGCCGCAGCGCACAGACCCGATGGGGACCCCGGCTGGGCGTGCGATGGTGGCGCTTCGGTGCTGGCGTGTTGCTCGGACTGGCCTGCGGCACGAAGTGGTCGGGACTGTACTTCGTGTTGTTCTTCGGCCTCATGTCGCTGGCGTTCGACGTCGCCGCGCGACGTCAATACCGGGTGCCCCGGCCGTGGTTGGGGACACTACGCCGCGACGCCCTGCCTACCGCCTACGCGCTGCTGCTGATCCCTGTCGGGGTTTACCTGGGCAGCTATGCCGGGTGGTTCGCCTCAGAAACCGCGATCGACCGTCACGAAGTCGGACAAACGATCGGCCCGGCAAGCCGGCTGCCGCTGCCCGACGCCGTCCGCTCGCTGTGGCACTACACCAGCAAGGCTTTGGAATTCCACGCCGGGCTGACGAACACCGCGGGCAACCACCATCCGTGGGAGTCCAAGCCGTGGGCGTGGCCGATGTCGTTGCGGCCGGTGTTGTATGCCATCGACCAGCAGAACATCCCAGGGTGCGGGCCGCAGTCCTGCGTGAAAGCGGTGATGCTGGTCGGCACGCCCGCGATGTGGTGGCTGTCGGTGCCGGTTCTGCTGTATGCCTGCTGGCGCACCTTCGTGCGCCGCGACTGGCGGTACGCCGTGGTACTGGTCGGCTATTGCGCCGGGTGGCTGCCGTGGTTCGCCGACATCGACCGGCAGATGTACTTCTTCTACGCCGCCACGATGGCGCCGTTTCTGGTGATGGCGATCGCGCTGATTCTCGGCGACGTGCTCTACGAACCGGGGCAGAACCCGGAACGCCGCACGCTCGGCGTGATCGCCGTGTGCTGCTATGTCGCGCTGGTGATCACCAACTTCGCGTGGCTGTTCCCAGTTCTGACCGGTCAGCCGATTTCACAGTCGACCTGGGACATGGAGATCTGGCTGCCCAGTTGGCGGTGACCCCCGCGGGCGTTCGCCGTTGGACGCGAAACAGAAGCCAGGCGGTAGCTTCGCGCCTATCCACAACCCCAGGTTCTGTCTCGCGCCACCAGCTCAGAGCGGGTCGCGTGCGACCGGACACGACATGCAGCGCGGACCGCCGCGCCCGGTGCCCAACTCCGAAGCTGCGATTGTGAGCACTTCGATTCCGGCGTCCTCCAGACGCGCGTTGGTCCGCGAATTCCGCTCATAGGCGACGACGACGCCGGGCGCCAGCGCCAAGGTGTTGTTGCCGTCGTCCCACTGCTCACGCTCGGCGATGACGGGGTCCAAGCCGGTGCCGATGACCCGCAATTTGTCGATTCCCATCGCGCTGCCGGCCGCGTCGACGAACGGCGCCGCATCGCTGATCTGGACCCCGCCGGGCGCCCGTCGAATAGTGAAGGCGGACAGCGTGTCCGCCACGTTGCCGTACATCAGTATCGCATCGCTGTCGACCATCGTGCAGACCGTGTCCAGATGCATCTGCGCGCGCCGCTGCTCGATCGGCACGGCCAGCACTGTGTGAGCCAGATCGTCGTCGAACAGACTGCGCGCCAACGCTTCTGCCCCGCCGGTGTAGTTCGTTCACCGACTCCGACGGCGATGACACCCGGAGCGAGCAGCAGCACGTCACCGCCCTCGACCGGCGCGGTGCGCGATTCGTAGGCCCGCCGTACGCCGGTGAACCGGGGGTGGTGGGCGTAGATGAGATCTGTCAGCGAGGTTTCGCGGGCACGGGCGGGCAGCGCCAACGACGGAATGATCACCTTCGGGCCCACCCAGATCGACGAGTCGCGGGCGAACACCAGGTTGGGCAACGGCTCGATGACGAAGTCACCACCGTGATGCATGCGACGCACCAGCGACACGTCCGTTCTGGCGTCCGCCGGCAACTCGGTGAACGTCATCCCCGCCATCAAGACATCAGCCAGAGCGGTCGGGTGCAGGCTGCGCAGGTAAGCCGAAAGCTCATGCGCCAAAGGCGGTCCGAGCCGACGATCGTCCACGGCCGCTCCGATACCCTGCATCCGGGCGGCTCCGCTGCGCAACGCCTCGATCAGCAGGTCGGAGAGCAGCAGCACTTCGACGCCGCGCGAGCGCAGCAATTGGGTGAACGCGTCGTGCTCTTCTTGTGCGCGGGCAACCCACGGCAACCCGTCGAACAGCAGTTGGTCGTTGTTGCGCGGCGTCAGACGGGCCAATTCGGCGCCGGGCCGGTGCACGATGACGGCCCGCAGCGCTCCCACTTCGGAGTCCAAACCCAGGTCACCGCTAGTCACTCTTAGCACGTTAACTCCCAACAGCCCGACGCGCTCGCATTCGAACGGGCGTGCGATAGGCTGGTAATCGTGGCTGTCGCGATGCAGGAGTCGCTGTTCGAACACAGCGAGCGTCGCCTGCTGGGCCAAGGCGCCTGGATCGACTTGCGGTCGGGCTGGCTGGCCGACGCCGGGGAGCTGTTCGATGCGCTGGTGACGACGGTGCCGTGGCGTGCCGAGCGCCGGCAGATGTACGACCGGGTGGTCGACGTGCCGCGGCTGGTGAGCTTTCACGATCTCACCGCCCACGAGGCTCCGCACCCGCAACTCGACCGCCTGCGGCGACGGCTCAACGACTCTTACGCCGGTGAGCTCGGCGAACCGTTCACCACGGTGGGTCTGTGCCTGTACCGCGACGGCTCGGACAGTGTTGCCTGGCACGGCGACACCATCGGCCGCAGCCGAGACGAGGACACCATGGTCGCGATCGTCAGCCTGGGCACCACCCGCACGTTTGCCATGCGGCCACGCGGCGGTGGCCGGTCGCTGCGGCTGCCGCAGGGCCACGGCGATCTGCTGGTGATGGGCGGATCTTGTCAACGCACGTGGGAGCATGCGGTTCCCAAAACCTCGGCGCCGGCTGGGCCGCGGATCAGCATCCAGTTCCGGCCCCGCGACGTTCGCTGACTCAACTGGTCCGCACCGCGGCTACCGCAGTGCTCAGCAACTGCTGGGCCCGCGCGGTGTTGACCGGACCGACAGGCTTGCCGGGTACCAGCAGCGAGTTGGCGGTGACGATCACCTGGTAGTCGCCGAAATGCGCTGAATAATCATAGATTTCGCCGCCGCTGGGCTCGCCGCCGATCACCGTCTCCACGACGCGGTGGACTCCGAGGGTGCGGGTACCGGCGATCTGCGGCGCGTCGACGACTTCGAGCAGTCCGTGCACCGGACCGCCGCCGAAGCCCACCTTCTGACACCCCGCGCCGGGGTCGCTGACCGGGACCGGCTTCGAAGTTTGCACCGCGATGGCGATGAAGCGGTTGCCGTCGCCCTCGGCGACGACGGCAGCCATGTTGCCCTGCGTACCCGGCGGTACCCCTTGGGTGGTGGCGAACTTCGCGCAGTCCGCAGGATCGAACTGCAGCCCCGCCGGCAGCTTTTGCGCCGTCAACAGCTTCGGGTCGATTCCGGTCGGCGCGACGTTGGTGACGTGGAACTCAGGCCCGAAACTGGCTCTTACATCGGCGACCTTGCCGATGTCGACGGTCGGCGGTGTCGCAGGATGCGCGGCCGAGGTGCAAGCAGTGGACCAGCACACGCAGCCGATGGCGAGCGCGGCCCTGATCATCGTCGTCAATCTACCCAACTCAACCCGGTTAGCCTCGTAACGCGGACACCGTTTTCCCGAGTAAGTCGACCGCGAATTGTGCTGGCAACGGTGAATTCGTCGACCCGGGATCGGTCACCAGCAAGGTGAATGCGTAGAAGTCGCTCAGGTAGGCGACGAACGTCTCGGCATGGGAACCGATCCGCATGCCGCCTTCAGCCGATGTGCTCGTCTCGCTAGCCAGGGCGACGGTTTCGGCGCCGTCGATGTGCGGCGCGTCGATGAGCCGAACGTCGGATCGCGCCCGGCCGTTAATGACGGTCCAGCGCGAGCATCCACGTGCGGACGGCTGCATCGAGCCGCGCGGCGCGGAGCTGCGCGACAACTGCGTAAATGACGCCGCCGGCGCCGGAGCCCGACACGCCCTGCGCTGATTCGGTGTGACCGGCGGCGGGGTCAGCCAGCGCCGCACACTGCGGCGGCTCAACCGTCCACCCGTTGCCCAGACCCCAGACTGCCGCCGGCGCGGCGACACCGTTGAAGTTCGACACCTCGTACCCGCTAGGCAGGTCGCGGCTGATCCGTTTGATTCTCGACGGGTTGATCACGTGCCCAGCCGCCGGCGAAACTGCCGACGGTGTTGTGGACGGAACCTTCGCGCAGGCGGAGGCGAGCACCACCGTTAGGACCGCGATCCATAATCGCATGTCAACCGACAGCTTGGATCACTTGCCGCGCAACGTGATTGATCTGGTCGGCCACCTCGCGCCCGATCGGCAGGTGACGTATATCGGGCACGTCGATCACCGTGGTGACTACGCCGACGTCATCGCGGCGCCAGGAAGCACCGAAGCGGTCCATCATTGCGCGCATCGGCAAGTTGTCCGAAAGCATCCGCCCGGAGAACTTCTCGACGCCGTCCACCCGGGCGGCGATCGACAGCGCGCCGATCAGGAAAGTGCCGATACCGCGGCCCTGATAGGCGTCGGCGACGGTGAACGCGATCTCGGCGAGCGCCGGATCGTGCTCGTCGCGCACGAAGCGGGCGTCGGCGACCGGGTCGGCGCCGTCGGTCACCACCCAGACGAAGTGGTCGACATAGTCCACCTGGAACAGGTAATCCATCAGTGCGGGACTGGGAACGCGCGGCGTCATGAATCTGCGGTACAGCGTGTCTCTGGAGAAGCGGACATGACCGTGCACAGTGCGTTCACTGTCGCCGGGCAGCACCGGGCGAAGCGACAGCTCCGCGCCGCCGCGGATACGGAACGGGATCGGGGTGATGAAGGCCGCCAACCGTTGGCGGACGGTGCGCACCAGGCGCTGCATGATGCCCGGAACGTGCACCATGCGCGCGAACGCCTCGCTGTCGCCGATCAAACCGGTCAGCGGTTCGGTGGTGACAACAGTCGCTGTGCGCGGGATGTGGCGCAGCAGGGCGATCTCGCCCACGATCATGCCTGGCAGCACCTGTTCGACGATGACCACATCGTCGTCGCCGGTGTGGATGATCTCGGCCCCGCCCGACGAAACCAGCAGGAAGGAAACGGCCTGTTCACCCTGGCGCATGAGCACCTGGCCGGCGGCGGCCCGCAATGGCAGCACACTCGCGGCCAGCGGCGCCAGATCAGCGGCGGGACAGCCGCGGAAGATGTCCATGCCGGCGAGTTCGTCGACGGGCAGTCCGGTCCGTTCGCTCACCGGCCCATTCCAGACATCCCCTCCGCGCTGAGGTCTCGACGCACCCAGGTTATGGCGTCGGTTTCGGGCGCGGCAAGGACGGGGCGCCGTCCGCAGTGCCGGCGGTGTCAGTCCTTGCCGCGCGGCGGCGGCTGAACTTCGACACCTGACGACGCGTGCTCTGGACCCGCGGCGGGGTGCTCGGCGGGAACCCTGTCCCGGAACCGGCTCGCCTCGCTCGACGATTCCGCCCCGATGCGCCGTTCTCCGCTGCGGTACGGCCCGGGCTTCGGCCGGGGCTTACCGCCGGGGAACGCCAGCCGGAAAATGGTGCGGTGCACCGTATACCACTGCTTGGAGAACCGTCCGGTGTTGTACGGCAGCTCGTAGCGCTCGCAGATGTCTTTGATCTTGGGCGCGATCTCGGAGTATCGGCTGCTTGGCATGTCGGGATACAGGTGATGCTCGACTTGATAGCTCAGGTTGCCGCTGATGAGGTGGAAAAGCGGGCTGCCATCGATGTTGGCCGCACCGGTCAACTGTCGGACGTACCATCCGCCGCGGGTCTCGTCCTTCACCTCGTCCTGGGTGTACGTGTAGGTCTGATCCGGGAAATGACCGCAGAAGATGATCGCGTGCGACCACACGTTGCGGATGAAATTGGCCAGCGCATCGGCGGCAAGGGTACGCAGGAAGGTGCTTTCCACCCCGGGCAGAACCCGGTCTGCAAAACTTGCCGTCGCCCCAAGGCGGCCTTTGCCCGACATCTTGCGAAGTCGCCGGCCGATACGGGAGTCTGCGGGCTGATCGATTCGGCCGCGCAAGGCCAGCTGCGCAAGTGCGAATGCGCCAGCACTGATCACCGGCCAGCCGATGTAGTCCTTCTGAATCTGCGTGCGTGCCTTACCGCCGATTCCTTTCAGGTCTTTCCAGATCTCCGACTTCGACTTCTCCCCGGCAAGAATGGCGTGAATATTCAAATCGTGCACCGCCACACCCCACTCGAACAGAGCGGTGAGCAGCAGGTTGTAAAGCGGTTGACCCAGATTGGCCGGCCGCCATTCCTGCGCGGGGTCGATACGCATGATCTCGTAACCGAGGTCTTTATCCTTGCCGAGGATGTTCGTATAGGTGTGATGAATGTAGTTGTGCGAATGCTTCCATGCCTGCGCGGTCGAGGCGGTGTCCCAGTCCCACACCGAGGAATGGATATCGGGATCGTTCATCCAATCCCACTGACCGTGCATCACGTTGTGGCCGATCTCCATGTTCTCCAAGATCTTGGCCATCCCCAGACACGCGGTGCCGAGCACCCATGCGGTCTTCGACCGGGACGCCAGCAACAGCACCCGCCCGGCGACCACGATCTGACGCTGTACTGAAATCACCGTCTTGATGTAATGCCGGTCACGCTCGCCAAGGTCGGCAAAAACCTCGTCGTGGATTGCGTCGAGCTCCTTGGCAAGTTTCTCTAATTCCTGTTCGCCCATCCGGGCGAGCGGGCTTTCCACAGTTGTCACTGCGGCTCCTTTCGATCACAATGCGAGTTCAACGTCACCTTCGGCGGCGTTGATACAGATTCGTACGTCCTGGCCGGTGGGCTCGCTGACTTCGCCCGAGCGCAGATCACGCAGCCTGCCGGACTTCAGCGTCCCGACACAGGTGTGGCATATTCCGATTCGGCAGCCGAAGGCGAGCTCTAGACCGGCCTTCTCGCCGGCTTCCAGAATCGGCGTGCCGCCGTCGCATTCGGTAGTCGTGTCGCTGTTGAGGAACGTTACTTCGCCGCCCTCACCTTCACCGCCGTCGCCGCCGATCTTGGGCTGGAACCGCTCGAAGTGCAGGCGATCCGGATCACCGTTGTTCTCCCAGTGCTCGATCAGAGCATCGAGTAGCTCGCCGGGACCAGAACAGAACCCTTCGCGTTCGCGCCAGTCCGGAACCAGTTCGTCCAGCTCATCCGGCGACATCCGGCCACTCTCGGCGGTGAGCCGAAGCTCCAGCCGCAATTTCTCGTGGCGACGATCCAGGTCTTCCAGCATGGGCAGGAACATGACCTGCTCGCGGTTTCGGGCGGAGTGGATAACCACTACATCACCGAGCTCACCGCTGCGGTCGAGGCTGCGTAGCATGCTCATGATCGGCGTAATGCCGCTACCCGCGCTGATGAACAGCATCTTCGACGGCAGTGGCTCCGGCAGGGTGAAGACGCCTTCTATTTCGCCGAGCCGAACCACCTCGCCGGGTTGAATCTTCTGGACCAGATAGGGCGACACCACCCCGTCGGGCACCTTCTTAGGTGTGACGCTGATCAGACCGTCTTCCGGCTGCGGATCTGAAGTCAGCGAATAGGCACGCCAGTGGTAGCGGCCGTCGATGATGACACCGAGCCGCACGTACTGGCCTGGCTTGTGACCGGGCCATTCGTAACCCGGTCGAATCAGCACACTCGCCGCTTCGGAACCCTGTGGTACGAGTTGCTCGACTTTGCCGCGGAGCTCTACCGTCGTCCACAGCGGGTTGATCATCTCGAGGTAGTCGTCTGGGCGCAACGGGCTGAACAATCGCCGCACCGCACGCAAAAACAGCCGACGACCCCGGGGAACTTGAGGTTGAGCACCGCGTTCGGCCATGGTAAGACGGTACACACTCGTCCACCGAAATCAAAGGCGAACGCCAAAATAGCTGCACGCGAGCCAATTTCACAGCTTAGGCGCAAGGATCATGACTGCACGACCGTTCACTGAATGAACGAACTCTGCGTTGGCGCCCCAGTTGAGTGCAGAGTATATCGCCCCTGCGAGACTTCTTCGGATGGACACCACTGACGACCGCTTCCAGCCGGTCCGCGAGCTGTTGAACACGACCGCTTCGGTGCGGCATGGATTTCTCGACGTGCTGGGCGCATCGACCAGCACGCCCGTGCCGACGTTCGCCCAGCGCGCAATGAACAGTCCGTTGATGGCAACTGTCTACGAACAGCTGTGGCGTCCGTTGTCTTTCTACCTGGCCAGCGGCGTCTCCACCGCAGCCGAGCAACGCCGAGCCGCTGAAGCTTTGCGTCTTTCGGGCGCTCAGCTTCTACTCGACGTCGCCTGTGGGCCAGGCAATTTCACCAATCAACTGGCGAAACGCCTGTCACCCGGAGGCCTCGCCATCGGGTTCGACATTTCCGAGCCGATGCTGACTCGGGCTGTGCTGGACAACAGTGGCCCACAGGTGTGTTATGTGCGCGGCGATGCACATGATTTGCCCTTCGGCGACGAGACTTTCGACGCCGTGTGCTGCTTCGGTGCGCTGTATCTGATGCCTGAGCCGTTCCGGGTTGCCGCGGAGATGGTGCGCGTCGTGAAGCCGCGCGGCCGAATTGCCGTGCTCACCAGTTGTGCTCAAGACAAACGGCCGATCCGGCAGGCGATGGCGCTCGGCGCCGGTGTGATCGGGGTGCGGATGTTCGAGCGCAGCGCGTTCATCGATTTGTTCTCGTCGGCCGGTCTGGTCGACATCGAACAGCACACTCAGCGTGCTCTGCAGTTCGTCACCGCGAGCAAGGCTGAGCCCGGTCCCCAGTCGCCCGACGACGGCGTTTCCGGCGAGCCGTAACATTGCCGCACCGCACCATCGGTGCGCGGCAACTCGGCCCGAGCTCGGCTCAACCGGCCAGTTATCCGGCCTGCCCGCGGTGGGAGGACATGAGCCACCGAACCGGTGGATGCGGCAGGAGGCGAAGTGAGTCCACCGGTGGCGTTGTCGGTGTCGGCTGTGCTGTTGGCGGTCGTGCTGGCCGCGGCGGTGATCCGGCCGTTCGGCTGGCCGGAAGCCGTCGTCGCAGTGCCCGCGGCCGCGATCGTGATTTGCACGAAAGCGGTGTCGCTGGGTGATGCCTACAACGAGGTGGCCAGACTGGCCCCGGTTGTCGGGTTCCTGGCGGCGGTGCTGCTGCTGTCTGCGCTGTGTGCTGAGGAAGGCCTGTTCTCATGGTGCGGAGCGTTGATGGCGCATGCCGCTTCCGGTCGTCCCCGGCGTCTGCTGCTGGCGGTATTCGTGGTGGCTTCGGTGGTGACAGCCGTGTTCAGCCTGGATGCCACTGTCGTGTTGCTGACACCGGTGGTTCTGGCCACCGCGGCGCGTCTCAGCCTGTCGGCCCGCCCGCACGCCTACGCCTGCGCGCATCTGTCCAACAGCGCCTCGCTGCTGCTGCCGGTGTCGAATCTGACCAACCTGTTGGCGCTGACGGCCAGCGGTCTCAGCTTCCTGAGGTTCACCACGCTGATGGGGCTTCCGTGGTTGGTGGCGATCGGCGTCGAATATCTGGTGCTACGACGCTACTTCGCCGCCGACCTCCCGGCTTGTGGTTCGTCGCCGACGAGAACGGATGCGCCCGGTGCTCCGCCGTGGGCGGCTATCACCGCGGTCGGCGCCACTTTGGCCGGGTTCGTCGTCGCATCAGCAGTAGGTGTCAACCCGGCCTGGGCGGCCGCCGCAGGCGCGCTGGCCCTGACCGTGCACGCGGCCATTCGCAGAAGGACGACCGTCAAGGCAGTCGTGCGCGCCTTCGACATCCCGTTCTTGATCTTCGTGCTGGCGCTGGCGGTGCTGGTCCGTTCTGTCATCGACAACGGACTCGACCACGCACTGCGCGACTCGCTGCCGCACTCGAGCGGACTGATCGGACTGCTCGAAATCGCCGCGGTTGCGGCGGTTGCGGCCAATGTCGTCAACAACCTGCCCGCCGTGCTGATGCTGTTGCCGCTGGTAGCTCCGACTGGGCACGCCGCGGTGCTGGCCGTGCTCATCGGCGTCAACATCGGGCCGAACCTGAGCTACACCGGCTCGCTGGCGACCATGCTGTGGCGCCGCGTCATGCACCAGCACGATCACCGCACGAACTTCGTCGAATTCACCAAAGTGGGCCTGCTGGCCACACCGGCTGCCCTGGTCGCCGCGGTCACCGCGCTGTGGGCATCGCTGCGCCTGCTCGGAGGCTGAACGGTAGACAGCACCGCCAGTTTGTGCCGTCACGGACGACATACGCATCTCCTCACGGACCGGGCCGACTTGGAAAGCGACCGCAGCCGCTGCATGACCTCCAGTCGCAAGCAACGCGAAATTCGCCCGAATAGTACAACCAAGGGTTAGTGTCGATACTTTCCGAATCATTTGAACCTGTGAGCAAACTTCTAGTAGAGTTTGCAGCGATTGGAGAGGATTGCGACCATGCCGCTGATGACCCCGGCATTGTGTTTGGCGGAGCAGTATTGATATGCCGATTGCCGAGGCGCCGATGAAGGCGCAACGCCAGCTCGGGCTAGCCCTCTCGTGGCCGTGGATCACCGCGGCGGTCGGCGCCGAGCTGCATGCTGGGCGCCGTGCGCTGCGAGACGGCACGGCGTTGGCGACGACTGAAGTGCCGACATTCTTCGGACCGGCTGAATCGCCATTGTTCGGTGTGGTTCATCTGCCGGTCGATAAGCAGGTCAGGGGCGGGGTTCTGATCTGCGGTTCGCTCGGAAAGGAGGGGATGGACAGTGTCCGACTACACCGGATCCTCGCCGACAGCTTGGCGCGCTGCGGTTTCGGCGTGCTGCGTTTTGACTATCTGGGCTCAGGTGATTCCGCATACGCTCAGGGCCGTGATGACGCGGTGGCCAACTGGGTGGCAAGCGTGGGCCACGCGCTCGACTACCTCACGCTGATCGGCGCGGAGTCCACGACCGCTATCGGCATACGTGCCGGATGCCTGATCCTCGACGAGTACCTGGCCCAATCCCACACGGTCGACCGCGTGGTCTACCTCGATCCCGCTGGAACGGGCAGGCGTTACCTTCGGGAACACGCCACGCTGTTCCGGTTGTCGGTGGGCGAGGACGCTCTTACGCCCGGCGAAGTGTCAATCATGGGCGGGCGGTTCAGCGACCACGCCGCCGCAGAATTCGCCGCGCTGCGGATCAATGCCAATCCAGTCAGCGCCCATGGCGTCGACAACGTACTTCTGGTGGGACGACCAGCCGAGACCGACAAGCGCGTCACCGCCTTGGCGTCGGCCGAGGGCGTTGATTCGATCATTACCGGCGGTCTGCCGGAATGCGCCAGGCCGCATGATGTGTTGTTACCGATCCCCTTCACCGCGGTCGATTCGATCATCGAGTGGATCGACGGAAACGTTCCCACTCGCACCCATCTCGCCGTACCCCGATACCGGACAACGGTGACGATGCCGGCTGAAGGGCCCGACGGGGTCGAAGTTATCGAAAGCATCGAACGAATCGGGCCGAATGGCCTATTCGCCATCCGCACGCTGCCCCGACACCGTAGTCCAGCGCCGGCAAAGACCGTGGTGTTCTTCGTGACGGCCAAAGACTTGCATGTAGGACCTACCCGGGAGTGGGTCGAATTGTCACGTCGCATTGCAGCGGCCGGGTCACAGGCGTTGCGCTGGGACCCGGCAGGATTGGGCTTGTCGAGCCAGATCAGCCGGAACCCTTGGCGCTTTGCGTATTCCAAGGCTGACATCACCGACTCGATAGCGGTAGCCAGACACGCGTGCCGAAACGCCGGCGAACTCGAGCTTGTCGGTATCTGCTCCGGCTCTTGGTACGCCGCTCATGCCGCCCGCAAAATCGGTGCGCAGTCGGCGATACTGGTCAACCTGCTGCCGTGGAATTGGCGTGTCACCTCCACCTTGCTGTCGCAGTGGTACGTCCGAAAGCAAGCGCTCCACGCCAATGCGGCTAGTGACACGGGCGGCGGCCCCTCCGAGTCCAGGACGAAGCGCCTCACAGCACTTCTCAACCCGGCCCGGAATCAGACGAAGAGCTTTATCCACAGCCACCTCCCGCGATACGTCCTGCGGGTGTTGAGCCAGGTCGGACTCGTGTGGCTGCCGGAGGTTGTTGTGACAACTCTTGCCCACCGTGGAACCGACGTGACGCTGATTGCCTCGCCCCAGGATGCGGAGCTGTTCACCGCCAAAGGCGGTCGGGCAGCCCTTGACCGGCTGCAATGGACGTCGCAGCCGCCCCGCCTGATCGCCACCCCCACCGGCGATCATGCCGGCCATCACCCGGCGATATTGGCGGCGATCCGCAACGCGGTGTTGCCGGTAGCTGCCGTTTCCCCTTCGGAGCACTTCCCGTTACCGGACATCACGTCGATCGAGAGTCGCCGAATCGGCTAGTGCGGCGTACCGGAAATGCTCGAGAATTAACTGTGGGGGGAGTCGCGAGGATCTCTGCTGCGGTCTTTTTCCACGCGGATGTTTTGGCCGGTCACGGCGAGTCGAATCTGCGCCAGCGCATGTCCTACTCGGACTCGGGCCGACCGCAGACCACGAGAACGACGGCCATTGCGTGGCAATCGGCGTGCGAAAGCGACAAAGACGAACTGAGCCATCCTTGGTGTTGTGCCCGCTCGGCGACCGCTCCGCTCAGGCGAAGCAGAGGCAGCGGACCGTCCCGTGTCACCTCGATCTCGCGCAGGGGAAACGGCATGTCGGGTTCTGCGAATGCCTTGATCACTGCTTCCTTGGCCGCGAACCGGGCCGCCAGTCTGTGCACCCGGTTACGGCCCGGCAGTCGTTGATTTCGCTCGCCGTAAAAACCTTGCGAAGGTACCGGTCCCCGAACGCCGCCAGCGAGTCCTGGACATCCTCAATGGCCACGACATCGCATCCGACGCGGACGCGGTGCTCGTCAACCTCGCCCGGCAAGGTGATCATGCACCCATCGTAATCGTAGCGGCTGGCAAAGCATTTCACCGATACGACTTTACCCAGCGGCGCAACTTGATCACAGTTGTCCGACGAAATCGGCGACGGCTTCGACTTTGGCGGCCGTGCGCTTACCGCATCTCATCAAGCAGACGACTTGACTAAGCCTTCGACTACCTGCTCGATGTTGCGCACGGAAGCGAAGGTTGACTTCTTGAGCACTTCATCGGGAAACTCGATGTCGAATGAATCTTCAAGCGCAAGCATGACATTGACCGACGCATGCGACGTCAGGCCGAGCTCGTAAAGGTCGGCCTGACTGTCCACCTTGCGTGGATCGACCGCCATCCGGCCATGAGCAGCGAGGGCATCACGAATTCGGTCCTGTATCACGCTTCCCCTCACCTCTAACCCTATTAACCTTCATCAATAACCTATTCGGTGACCTCCACCGGTGAGTGAGAATAGCGAGCATGCAGCATCTGGGAGGAGGCGGGACGGGCCGCGGCGTGCTCAGTGCGGTCCTCGGCCAAGCCGATCGAGCCCCGGATCGGCCCGCGGTCAAGGACCTGGATCGCGCGTTGACCCGGGGCGAGTTGCGCGCCGCAGCTGGGAGAGTGGCTGCTGGCTTGCTTCAGAAAGGTGTCGAGCCCGGGGATCGGGTTGCCCTGCAGATCGGCAATTCGGTGGACTTCGTGGTGGCGGCACTGGGCTGTCTGTGGGCGGGGGTCACGTTCGTTCCGCTGGCGATCACCGATCCAGCTCTCCGCCGTGCGCAGATCGTGGCGGACTGCCGGCCCGCACTGGTGATCACCGCGGCCTCGGACCAAACGGCGCCATCGGGACTTCCCGTCGGCACGGCGTGGACGTCCCTTTCGGCGTTAAGCCTCGCCGGTGGACGCACGCCACCACCTACAACGGGCCGCATCTCCTACATCATTTACACGTCGGGCACTTCCGGTATCCCGAAGGGGGTGCAGATTTCCTCGGAGGGCTTCTTCACCGCAGTCGAAGCCTGCGCCGACGCCGTCGGACTCACCGCGGACGACCGGGGCCTATGCGTTTCACCCGTGCACTTCGACGGGTCCTTCTCCGCCATCTTTCCTCCACTCGTGCGCGGCGCCCCCCTCGTCATCCCCGATCGGGAAGCCCTCCTGTTCCCACGCAGGTTCTTCTCGATTGTCGTCAGCGAGGGGATCACGTCGACCAGCTTCTCTCCCAGCTACCTCCGGTTGCTTCGGGCCAGCGGCCGTCTGGCGCGGTTGGCGGACACCCCGCTGAGAGTGCTGGCCCTGGGCGGCGAAGCGCCGTCCACGGCCGATATCAGGGCGGTATGGGCCGCCAGTCCGGGACTGCGGGTGGTGAACCGGTACGGCCCGACTGAGACGACCATCGCCGTCGCCCATCTGGAACTGACGCCCGAGTTGCTCGACGCGGGGCTGGTACCGATCGGTCGTCCTCATCCCGGGAGCTCGTTCTGCCTCGTTGATGAGCGCGGAAGACTGGTGGAGCGTCCTGGAGTGGTCGGTGAGCTGTACATCGGCGGACCGCAGCTCATGGCTGGATATCTCAACGACCCGGCGCTGAGCGCAGCTGTGCTGCGGACGGACGTCGTCGAAGGAACCACGCTCTACCGCACCGGTGACCTCGTCTTCCGCGACGACCGGGGCAACTACATATACATGGGGCGTTCGGACCGCGTCATCAAGCGACATGGTGTGAGGTTGTCGCTGGTTGAGGTGACCGAGGCGCTCGGTGGGCTCGACGGGGTCGCATCCGCGGCGTGCACGACCTTTGACCTGGAGGGCGATTTGGGGGTCGTCGCATTCGTGGTACCGGAAGGCGAGCTCACCCCTGTTGCCGTCCGCCAGGCCGCCAGCGAACGACTCCCGGAAACGATGCTGCCCGATCAATTCGTCTTCGTGGCCGACTTGCCCTTGACGTCGTCCAGCAAGGTCGACGAGCGACGGCTGCTGAGGGAGGCTGGCTTGTCTCCGCCGAACGAAGGGGCCTGAGCCTGGGAGCCACCTGCTTCCACGCGCGTCAGCAGCAGATCGGACCCACACCCTTTCGGCGAGGATTGGAATTCACCCCTTCGGCCGCTGGATACGCCGTTTCTCGCCGTTGAAGCGGCAGTGGTAAACACCAACCCGGCCGACATACTGGACAACATGCACATTCCCGCCCACTTCGCCGCCGACGCGCAGGCTGTCGACGACCTGCTCACTCACCACGGTGCCGCCGATCTGATCACGGCAACACCGGAGGGCGTGGTCGCTACTATGCTGCCGTTCGTCTATGACCCGAACATGAGGACCCTTCGCGGTCATCTCGCCCGCAACAATGACCAGTGGCGGCGCGCGGTGGTTGGCGAGGCTCTGGTCATCGTGCGAGGAGCAGACGCGTACATTTCCCCGGCGTGGTATCCGAGCAAGGCCGAGCACGGACGTGTGGTACCCACTTGGAACTACGTCACCGCGCACGTCTATGGGCGACTCGCAGTGCACGATGACCCGGCCTGGGTCGAGCAGAATGTGCGTGACCTAACCGAACGCCATGAGGCTGGGCGACCGCAATCATGGGCCGTCGACGACGCGCCGCCACAGTTCATCGAAGGTCAACTACGCGCCATCGTGGGCGTGGAGTTGTTGATCAACCGCATCGAGGCCAAGTTCAAGCTCAGCCAGAATCGACCAGCCGCTGACGTCGATGGCGTGATATCAGGATTGATCGCCAACGGACATGAAGACGCCGCCCAAGCGATGCAGCGAGCGCGAACGACTTAAACGGCCGTCTGGCCAGGAATCTTATCGGGTGGCGGTGCCTCGGCTACGATCCCTTGCGTGCAAGCGAGGGCAACTGGCGCGACGTCGGGGGGACATTACGAGCAGCTGGTCCGGCGCCAGCGTGCCGAATTGCAAGATGCGTACTTGAGGGGGGCGCGCCGGCTGCGATGGGACGCCGGGCGTCTCGCCGCAGAACGCGAACGGCGTCTTCGGGAGCTGTTGGTGTGGGCCGCCGATCGTTCGCCGTTTTGGCGGGAACGACTGGCAGGCCGCGATCTGGCGAGTTTCACCGAGTCCGACCTGCCCTCTCTGCCGGTCCTGACCCGAGCGGAGATGATGGCGGAGTTCGACCGGGTGATCACGGTTCCCGGGTTGACACTCGCCCGGGTCCAACAACACCTCGATCAGGTGACTGGAGACGGGTACCTGGACGATGAGTACCGGGCGATCATCACGTCGGGATATACCGGAACCGAAGCTGTCCATGTCTACGGCTGGGACGCGTTCGTCACCTTCGTGATGCAGGGCTCGCGCTGGACGGGGCGACGCGGCGAAGACCCAGACGCGGTGCTGGCGCAGGCCTTTGCTTGCAGCACGAGACATGAATCGGGGATATTTCACGCCTTCAGCACCTTCGAGAGCGGAGGGCCGCCATCGCACTGCTTCGCCGGCACGCTGCCTCTGGACGAGATTGTCGACGGTCTCAACCAAGCACGTCCGGCGGTGCAGGCTCTCCAAGGCTGGCCGAGCCTCATCCGGGAGCTGGCTTTGGAGGCCATCGCAGGACGGCTGACCATTACGCCGACGTGGGTCAGCGTCGCGGGCGAGGTCTGCACCGCGCCTGTGCGAGAGGCAGTTCGGTCCGCGTGGGGGGTCGAGGCTTCGGAGTTCTGGGGCTGCTCAGAGGGCACCTACGCCTTTCCATGCGGCGTTGGAGAAGGCATGCACATCGCCGACGATCTGGTCATTCTCGAGCCGGCGGATGCTGATGGCAACGTCGTACCTTATGGGCAACCTGCGGATCGGCTGTTGTTGACCAACCTGTACAACCTGGCACAGCCGCTGATCCGCTATGACCTCGTCGACGCGGTGACGATCTCCGACGAGCTGTGTCCGTGTGGTTGTGCTCATCGCCGCATCACAGCGGTCAGCGGTCGGATCGACGGCGCCTTCGAGTACGGAAGCGGTGTTCTGGTGCCCCGGGCGGCCATCGAGCAGACTGTCCTTGGCACCCGCGGCGTCGCCGATTTCGTCGTGGCCAAGACACAACGCGGTGTCGACGTGTCTGTGGTGACCGACGGTTCATCCGACCTCCAGCAACTGCGTAACGAACTGGTCGACGTATTCCGCCGGCACGGCGTGCCGGAGTCGGATGTCGGTGTGAACGAGGTCGGTTCCATAGACCGACTGTGGTCGGGGAAGTCGAAGCAGTTCGACGCCGAATGATCTAGCGGCCGGCCGTGGCCTTGTCCAGGGCCTGATCGATGTCGGCGATGATGTCGTCGATGTGCTCGATCCCGATGGACAGGCGGATCGTCTCCGGCCGGATACCGGCCTTCAGCAGCTCCTCGTCGGACAGCTGGCGGTGGGTGGTGGAAGCCGGATGGATGGCCAGGGTCTTGGCGTCCCCCAGGTTGAGCAGCCGCTTGACGAGCTGGAGCGCATCGAAGAAGGCCAGTCCCGCCTCGTAGCCCCCCGCGGCCCCGAAGGTGATTATGGACGGCACCCGCCCGCGGAGGTATCGCTCGACCAGGTGGTGGTAGGGATGGTCGGGGAAGCCGGCAAAGCTCACCCAGGCCACCCGGGTGTCGGCGGCCAGGTAGTCGGCCACAGCCCGCGCGTTGGCCTCGTGGCGCTCGAGCCGCACGGCCATCGTCTCGAGGCCCTGAAGGAGCAGGAAGGCATTGAAGGGGGAAAGGGTGGCGCCGCTGTTGCGCAGCTGAGTGGAGCGGGCCCGCACGGTGAAGGGCCGCTCGGGGAAGTCGCGGGCGAAGACGACGCCGTGGAAGGCGGGCTCGGGCTGGTTGAACATGGGGAAGCGGTCGGGATGATCGGCCCACGGGAACCGGCCGCCGTCCACGATGGCCCCGCCGAGGGTGGTGCCGTGGCCGCCCACGAACTTGGTCAGCGAGTGGACGACTACATCGGCTCCGTGCTCGAAGGGTTTGAGCATGAGTGGCGTGGCCACCGTGTTGTCGACAATCAGGGGCACGCCGGCTGCATGGGCCACGGCGGCCACGGCCTCGAGGTCCACGATGTTGCCGGCCGGGTTGCCGATTGTCTCGCAGAAGACGGCGCGGGTGTTCTCGTCGATGAGGGGGGCGATCGACTCGGCTCGGTCGTCGACCGCGAAGCGTGCCTCGATGCCCAGTGTGGGCAGCACATGGGCGAAGTAGGTGAAGGTGGCCCCGTAGAGCTGGGGGGCCACCACGAAGTTCGAGCCGGCACTGGCCACCGTCAAAATGGCGTAGCTGACGGCGGCCATGCCCGACGCCACGACCAACGCCGCCGTACCCCCTTCCAGGGCGCAGATGCGCTGCTCGAGCACGTCTAGAGTCGGGTTGTTGAGCCGGTTGTAGTGAAAGCCCGGCGTCTCCAGGTCGAGCACCGCGCCGGCGTGTTCGGCGCTGACGAAGTCGTGAGCAACCGTCTGGTAGATGGGCACGGCCACTGCCCGCGTCCCGTCGGAGGTGTAGCCGCCGTGGATGGCGATGGTCTCGTCATGCATGGTTCAGGCGCTCCTCTTCGGGATGGTGCCCAGCAGATTGCCGTACAGACGTAGGGCCGCATCCCGCCACGGCCACGGAGCACGCGCGCCGACCTCGTCGAATGGGAAGGCGGCCACCAGGGCCGAGTCCCGCTCGCCGCCCACCACCCGCTTATGCAGCAGGCGGAGATCCTCCCAGTCCGGGCCGGCGACGCAGTCGTTAGGAAGACAGGGCAATTCGTCGCGCTCGTGGCCGACGTAGCGCCGGAGGTCGCGGTGGTACTCGCGCACGAGGCTCGAGGGACCGTACTCGGGATGGCCCTGAACCAGCACGACCTCGGACCGGCCCACCATCCTCGTGACCACGCTCCAACCGACCTCCTGCGACTGCAGGGCCACTGCGTAGCCGGCGGCGACCACCGCCTCTGTGGGCACGGCGTTGAGCCGCGAGTGGGGCAAAATGACGGGATTATCCAACCCGGCGGTCAGCGGGTGGGTCGGGTCGGCCTGCTGGGCGAATACGCCCGTGCACTTGACCGGCAGCGTTGTCCGTTCGACGCCGTCGAAGATGGCCAGGGCGGCGTGGGCTGACAGGCAGGACAGCAACATCGCCGGCACGTTCTCGCTCCCCCACCGCAGCAGGTCGCACAGGTCGGACCAGTACGGCTCGTCTTCGACGCGGGATTCGATGGGGTTGGCGCCGGTTACCACCAGGAGGTCGGGTGGGTTCGATCGGAGGTCTTCGAGGGGACGGTATTCGGCGGCGACACGGGCCCGGCCCCACTCGCCTCGGGGCACCCCGGCCAGGGTGTGGCGGCTCAGCGTGACCGTCTCAGATCCGGACCCGGCGTCCAGTAAGGCCGCGAACTGGCGCTCGGTGGCGCCGAAAGCGGTGTCGGGCATGTTGTTGACCAGGGCGCATCTCCATCGCGCGGTTCCCTGCGCCGCGTCCGGTGCCGTCCTCGCGTCGAGGACTCCGGCCAGGTGAACGCTCACCGCTCAATGCCTCACGTCGGTGTAGGTGACAGTGACCTTTTGGTGGAGGAGCCGGTAGGCGGCCTGCAACTGCGCCTCGTCGTCGGTCGAGCCGACCACGGCCACGATGTGGTTGCCAGAGCCGTCCCGCCAGTCGAGGGCGGCACCTGGTGCCTGGTGCAGGCTCACCGTGTCCACCTCGGCGCGGTTGCTGAAGTCGGTGATGCCCTCGACGGCAGTCACCGTGGCCGAGACGGTTGGCGGTTGGAGGAAGAAGCGGTAGCCGATGCGGCTGGTGGCCACGGGACTGTCGACGGAGAAGGACTCGCCCAGGGCCACTCGCAGGGTGAGGTCGAGCAGGCTGACACCGGCGGCCCGCTCCAGCATCTCGGGTACACCACCGCCCAACCGCCCGTTGACCTCGATGATGCGGGGCCCGTCAGCGGTGAACTTGACCTCGGTGTGCAGGCAGCCGGTGCGCACCCCAAGCGCGGCGACGGCCCGGGTGGCCAGATCCAGGACGGCCGAGCGGGTGTCGGCGTCGAGGGCGGCGGGGATGAAGAACCCGGTCTCGCGGAAGTTTTCGGCAGGCGGGAAGCGGCCGGTGAGGGCCAGGTGGCTGACGACGCCGTCGGCCACCACACTCTCGACCGAAACGTATCCGCCGTAGGGGTCGCCGGCCCGGGCCGGATCGTCGGGAAGGTACCCCTCGAGCACCATCTCGGGGCGGTCCGGGCCAAGGGTGTCGAGCAGTTGCCTGAATTCGCCGCCGTCGCGGACCAGGAAAGTGCAGCGGCTGCCCTGTGCCGAGCGGGGCTTGAGGACGGCGGGCCAACCCACCTCGGCTTCGACTGCCGACAGTCCCGCCTTGGAGTGATCTGGACGGACGAGGCGGCAGGGCGGCATGTCGAGGCCGGCATCGGCCAGGGCCTGCCGCTGGCGGGCCTTGTCGGTGAGGATGGCAGCGGTTGCTGGGCTGTGGAAGGGCAAGCCCAATCCCTCAGCCACCCAAGCAAGTTCGACCATGCCGGCGTCCAGGTAGGTGGTCAGGCCGTCGGGCTCCCAGTCGCCCAGGACCTTGACTGCCTGCTCGACGCTCACGCCGTCCAAATCGACCACGGCGCCGAACCGGTTGAGGAGATCGGTCATCTCGCCCATCCCGGGCACGGACGTGTCGATCAGCCAGACCAGATCGCAAATGCCGGCGGCCGCTTCGGCCAGCTGCATCACCGGAACGCAGCGCGGCCCGTAAGCCACCGCCACCAATGGCCGGGGCCGGCCGGTCGCTGATTCCGTATCCGTCATGTGCTCAGCCGATCACTGCCTCGACGCACGCCTGGGCGTCGTAGACGGCCCGAAGGCGGCTTCGGGGCGAGGGCAGGTAGTGGGTGAAGTAGCGCACCCCTTCGGTCAGGACGCCCAGCACGGACAGGTTCGGCTGGAGCCGGCCCTCGGTGTCGTAGGGGTGGAAGTCCTCGTTGATGGCCACGCTGCCCACGGGCGTGTCACCGTAGCTGAACTGGGTCAGCCTGCCGTTGGCGTAGAGACGGTTGAGCAGGGGCGAGCCCGACCGGGCCAACGAGGGCATATCGAGATAGCCCCGCACCACCCCGTCGACCGTCATGGATGTCGCCTCGTCGAGGGCTGTGGAGTTCAGGCGGACGCCGCCGGGGCAGGTGGCCAGCTCGGGACTCGGTCCGAGCGGAATGCGCACCACTCCCGCCTCGAGTAGGCCCAGCAGCTGCTGGGAGCGCATCGGTGGCACGCCCGCCTCCAGCCGGTTGATCCGGCCCCGGACGTTGGACTGGAACTCGATGTAGGAGTCGAGGGACAGACCACCGAACTCGATGACCGAACGCAGCTGGTCGCGCAGGATGCGCAGCACCTCCTGGGCCGCCTTGACCGGACTCCCCCCAGGGAGCAACGCCTCGGTGAGGTCGTCCTCGATCATGTCGTAGACCTGGCCCTGGTAATCGGCGGCTGACAGGTAATGGCGGTCCGCCCCGATGAAGAGGTGACTGGCCGGGTCGAAGCGGCCGTAGCGCGGCTCAAGACCGTCGACAACCTTCTCGTAGTGCCCGTCGACCCAGCCTTGGCGGAGGACGGTGCGAACCTCGGTCGACTCGCCGTCGCCCCCGGCCAGCCAGGCGGCTTGGATGTAGTAGCGCGCCTGCATCTCGGCGAAGATGAGTGGGAGAAGCTCGGCCCGGAAGTCCACGTGCCGGCGCACCGGCGATCCGCCCGGATTGGTGAGGGCCGCGAACTCCTCCGGGGTGCACACCACCGGCTGGTACTGGCCATACGGGTCGACGCCGGTGGCCGACTTGGCGCAGTACGGCGCGCCCGAGCGCGAGTAGAGGGTGATGGTGGGCTCCTGGCCGGACGGCAGGTATCGCTTGCGGTCGGCCCGGTCGCACCGGTCCTGGAAGGTCCCGCCTCGTCCGATGGTGAGGGCGGTGAGAACGTCAAAGCCGACCAGGCCCATGCCGGCCACGGCCACCGAGGATCCTGCCGGAGCACTTCGGTCGAGGGACTCGATGGGGTAGGCCCGCTGGTAGTGCACGCCCCCGTCGGCCCCGGACTCGTGGTTCCAGGTATGCCCCGAGGTCAGCACCACGTGGTCGACGGTGAGCGTGGTGCCGTTGTCGAGCAGCACCGCCTCGCGCCCGTGGAGGGCCGGCGAGATGTCGACAGCCGCCGCGTAGTGCCGGACGATCTCGAGGTTGGGCGGGGCGTAGGCGACCAGCGTGTCGTAGAACCAGACCAGGTACTCGCCCATCAACCGCCGGGGTAGGTAGTCGGTGGGCAGGATGGGGTTCCCCCCGGCGCCGATGCGGCACTCGTGACCCACCCAGCGGTAGCCGCGGACTACCGCCCAGGCGTGCAGGCCCACGGCGTAGGGGGGCAGGGCATCCCCGTCGGGGGCGACGTAGAGGGAGAGCTGACCGCAGGCGTTGTTGAGCACCAGGAAGTCGGGCTGCCCGGCGGAGTAAACACCGCCTCCGAGCTGTGCGGGCTCGACCAGGTGCACTCGCACCGGCATGCTCAACCGCCGGGCCCGGCGCACCGTCCGCTCCAGGACGCACAGTCCCCACGAACCGAGCCCCACAATGGCCATCTCGATCATCGGACGGGTTCCACACAGGCCACCTCAGGCCGGCGGTCGCTGGCTGATCTCTGCGTTCGAGCCCGCTGAGGGCGGCTTTCCCCAGTCGCGACCGCGCTGAGTCGGCAGACCACGGGCATGCCCGCAACGCGTGTGCCGGGGAAGGGCTTCAGGACCGGTTGCAGCCGTGCGGTCATCGCTTTGGCGTGCCTGGCATTGCACAGCCGTAGATCGTCGGCGAGGTAAGCATCGGGTTCGGCGGCGGCCAACCGCATGTCAACGGCGAGTTGTCCGGCTCCAGCATTTCTGCCCGTGCAGTCACCAACGACACGCGCTCTCCTAACGGAAGCAGCCGGACCCGGGGTTGTTTCCCCAACACTCGGGTGCGATGTACCACCATACCGATGGTGCACTTAAACAGCACCTTACATACTTATAGACGATTATGTAAGCACATAGCAAATACTCAGTACAAGGCGCGGCAGCACGACATACACCGGATGACTTGGTGCCCCGGTGCCGGTAGCTGCGGCATCCTTCATGAACTGCAGATGTGACGACGGTCGTGCAAAACCCTGCGCTCATACCAGCGGTTCACTTGAGGACCCGAAACACATACCGTAAGGTGACTGACAGCCTCGACGTTGAACTTGTGGTACCGGCGGGCGCTTCAAGTTTGTTTTCTAGGAAACTGGCTGTTGAGCGGACCGCAGGCAAGCAAAGACTACGGCGCAGCCGGCCCTGCCCCTGACCTGCCTGAGGACGGAGAACCGCACGTGACTGCACGCGGCGCGCTCGTAATGATGGTGGCTGCGCTTCCTGCCAGTAGGTTGAAGAACGCTGTGCTGCGGCTCTTGGGATGGTCCATTGGCAAGGGGGTGCACATCGGCGCCTGCTTGGTTATGAATGTAGACCGCGTCGACTTCGGCAGCGGAGCGGCCATTGGCGCATTCACCGTCGTGAAGGATCTGGCGGCGCTCAGTCTAGGTGAAAACGCCGTGATCGGTCATTGGAACTGGGTGACCGCTTCCCCACTGTTCAGCCAAGTGGGTGCCGCTCGTGTCCTACATCTGGGACCGCACTCCGCCATAACTTCTCGCCACTACGTCGACTGCAGCGGTGGTATCCGAATTGGAACGCACACGACTATTGCCGGCATGCGATCAACACTATTCACCCACGGGATCTCCTGGAAGAACAGCGCTCAGACTTCCAATCCCATTGAGATAGGCGACTACTGCCTCATCTCGTCGAACGTGCAAGTCTCCCCTGGGACGGTGGTCGGCGACAGGATCGTCGTCGGAATGGGTGCAACCATTGCCGGCGAACTTTTGGAGCCGGGTTTGTACATGCAGCCACGCGCGACAATGGTGAAGTCGGAGCTGGACGGTGAGTACTTCCAGAGAGAGCAGGGGCAGGTCCTGACTTTCCGGGCGCGCTGAAGAACTTCCAAGCAGGCTAAGCGTTTCGACCTGACCCCTCACGCGAGGCAGCCAGGACGTCGCCATAGACACCGAGAATCGCCTTCACCCATGCCGTCTCGGTGTAAAGCGACTCGTACACGCTGCGACAGTGTTCTATCAACCCAGGGAATTCGGCGTCCGCTCTATCGATGTCGTCGGCCACCGAACCCGACGTGACGATTCCGGTCTTGGCGCGCTCGACGAGTTGACCCACAACCGATCGCGCTCCGGCGATGACCGGGAGACCGGCGGCCAGCGCTTCCAAGTAGACCGTGGGCAGTCCTTCCGGCCAGATGCTTGGGAAGAGCAGACCGCGTGCAGCTGCCATCAGCTCGCGTACCTCTGTGGGTGGCCGCCGCCCGAGCAACTCGACCGTCGGACGCGCCATGCGGCGTAAGTCGTCGTCGAGCGGACCGCTGCCCACCACCTTTAGCCGCGGTCCGTCCGGCCAGTCGCGCACCAGTTGGAGGATGCCTTTCTCGTGGCTTAGTCGGCCGACGAAGAGCCAGAAGTCACCGTGCTCGTCACCTTCGTGTGTTCCCGGCGAGTCCGCTGCCGGCACGAAGTTGGGCACAGTGACGATCTTGTCCTGAGGCAAACCGATGGCGATGTATCGCGACCGCATGTCTTCGGTGATGGTGATGATCCTGGCCGCGGCGGCCAGCAGGGGGTCGCGGTCGAATCTCATGCCGACGGCAACTGGAAGCGTCGCGACCAAGCTGTCCTTGAAGCAACGGTATCTCAGGGAAGGCAGGGCGCTGTGCCGGTCCGGACACAACGTGCAGGACTCGCCATCACGCAACAACGTCGCTGCCGCACACAGCGGCCGGTAGTTATGAATCGTGGTGACAAGACGCGACGAATACCGTGCTGCCCACTTGCGGCCGAAGTTGGGAAACAGGTTGTGCACGTGCACAATATCGGGGTCGAACCGATCGATCTCGTCGGTGGGACGCGGTCCGCGGTTGGTTGCCACACGTACTGCGGTCACAGCAGGATAGAGCCGCGACTTCTCGGTCTCCTCCTGATAGAGACTTATAACTCGAACGTCATGCCCGGCGCGGCGAAGCGCCTCGCGCTGCAGATCGACAACAACGTTTTCACCGCTGGGTGTTCGGTTCGAGTAGTAGCTGTGTACGACAGCGATGCGCATGACGAAGCAGCTTCCTGAGGACACCGACGTGGGTGATTGGAATGCTACAGCCGCCGAACGCCTTTCGCCGGTGAGTCGGGTAAGCGCCGAAAACGACCACCGCTCGCAGTCAATCGGCTTTCCGACTGGCTTCGACCGGAGCCGACACGACCGGACGCTCGCAGGGTGACGGGTGAGCGCATCCACGAACGCGTAGCCCCGTCGCGCCTGCTCAGATGCCCCACAGCACCGGAGGAACATCTACGCTAGGACCCGCGGCGGCCGCGGCCGGCTCTGCAGTGTTCACGAACTTCGAACAACGCCGGGTCATTGCCTCGACCGGCGCAGCGACACGGCACGCCACGGTCTACACCTGTAGTTCGAGCATGAGATACGCAATTGGGAGGACTGAGATTCGATGGAAGAGCCCGGCGCTGGAACATTCGCGAAGCTGCTCCGGCGGCTCATCGACGATGGAGTTATTCGCACGGACGACTCCGTGCTGGTTCAGTTCGCCGGAGCATTCGATGAAGCTGTCTGCGCAGAGGTGGGCTTGACCGATTGCAGTTTCAGCAACATCGCGCCTGACACCCACAGCACTGGCCACACATCAGCGGTACAGTTCGACGCCCACCGGATGCCGCAGCCGCATGGATCCTTCGACCATGTGATGGGACACTCCGGCCTGCACCACTGCTCTCGCCCACATGAAGCGCTGCACGAAATGTATCGACTCGCCCGCAAGACGGTTATCTTCGTCGAGAATCAGGACTCGCCCATGATGCGCGTGGCCACCCGGGCGGGAGTCGTTGCTTGGCACGAACTTCCCGCGGTGATCGACGGGGAGTACAAGTCGGGCGGAGTGGACGGCACCGGAGTTCCGAACTTCGTGTACCGGTGGACTCGCCGGGAGGTCCGCAAGGTTGTCGCGGCATTCGACCCCGCCTACGACGTCCCCATCGACTTTCACAGCGAGTGGAACCTCGGCTCGGGTCGGGTCTCCGCTGAACTACTCCAGCGCAAGCTGCGCCTGTCGAATGAGCACGCGCAACGGGGTTTTGGCTGGGCTCATCGAGTTCTCAACGCCGCGGTCCCGGGGCAAGGCAACATCTTCGCCGCGATCATCCGCAAAGACCTCGCGAAACTCCATCGCTGGATGGAATCGCCGACGGAGATGAAGCGCATCTGACTTGAGCGTTTCGGTGCGCCCGCTCTCACGTTCCTGTGACAAACGTCCCTGTCTCACCTACGAACACGCTTGTGCTGCAGTCCGACACTCTTCAGTTACTGACGAAGCGCTGGACAGGTCAAGGTTTTCCGCTTTGCGACAAGATATGGCTGTCAGTTTCGACGCAGCGCCGCGTCGACCTCACGGGAGGCTGTAAGTGAACGATCAGCAACTGTTCTACAGCATCGCCGCAATGAATGCGCTCTTCTCATCGATGGCGTGGTGTGCGGCCAAGCCCGATCGGTGGTCGATACTGGCAGTTTTGACGTTTGCGGTGATTTGGCCGTTTGTCAACGGCGACTTGGAAGGGCATGAGCTTCTTAAGATCAACGGAGACAGCGCAATAACGGTGTCGGACTTGTTCTCGGTCGTGGCGGCGCTGATGGTGCTCGTTCAGGTGATCCGGATCCGCCACCACCGCGAAAAGCTCTGAGCCCCAGACACTCTAAGGACGATCCGACACCACAAGCTCGGGAAGAGGTGAAGTGGCGCTGTTGGCGCGTAACACCGGTCCGAAGTGATTACTTTGCCCGCCATTCCACAGTGGCTGACTCACGGACATGATCGGTGCACCCGAATTACCGACCTGGGTGACGGGCCCATACATCGAGCCCACGACGTTCGGGGTCATCGATCTGACCAGCGGAATGAGTGCGTCGTCGCCGATGCCGGCGCTGAGGACGTCCCTGACAATATGGCCCCCGATCCAGTTCGCGGAGTCGGCATCCAGGTTCGGCCATCGCTCGTCATTCGTGCGACCAGGACCTTCGTCGGCATATACTATTCTGTAGTCGCCCTCATCCAGGAATTCATTTCCGAATTTGCATTGTGTCAGCACCATGCCCGGGCCGCAATTTACCTCGTCCGGCGAGAGCGTGAACCATACATCGATCCGGGGGAAGCTCTGTGACGGGCCGAATCGCAGGAAGTCACAATTACTTATGTACGTGTTGTTGCCGCCCCGCGCCAGTTTGATATGCACTCGATTGGTTAGAAAAGCATTGTTGGCAATAGTGGTGCCGTCGGTGAGACCGGACAACGCAATTCCCATCGAGCTCCTGAAGTTACCGGCCTGGAAGATGTTTCGCTCGATCTTCCAGTATGGCTGGTCGGGCGAGTTGTTCGAGATGCTTGCGCCGCCGTAGTTGATGAACGCATTGTCAGATACTGTGTAATAATTTGCGACACTGGCTGACTCAAATCGATTTTTTACATGCCCTCTGCCACCGTTGAACCTTATGCCGCGCAGGGTCAAGCTAGTCCACATTTGATTTGAATCGATGAATGTCGTGTCGGCCCCGAGGGTGACCGTCGTGGCGCCTTGACCGGCGCCAACTATGAAAGGCGCAGGGTGGTCGATACCTCGGCTGAGGAAGTTATACGTGCCGGGTGGGAGATAAACCGGTCTGCCCGAGGCTACCGCGGCACGGATCGCCGACGATGAATCGCGTGTGCCACCTGGATCGGCCCCACCGGCGAATTTAGAGTCGGTGACGACCGCGTAATCGATAGTGGGTTGATCGGGGGACGGGCTGCAGCGGAGGTAGTCCTCAATTTTCGACATCGGCAAACCGCGATTCTGTGGGTCTGCATCTCTACCACTGGTCGCGCTGGCGAAGAGCGCGGCAGTGGAAATCCCTGACGCCAACAATAGGCGTCGCGACACACCGGCGATGCTGGTCACCCCTCGATCTCAGGTCAATGCGCTCAGGCAAGCACGCATAACTAGTCTAGGCGATGCCCGTAAGAATTCCCGCTGCCGCGTGGGCACTGTCTGTAATCGCATCGATCGCCCATTCGGGCAGCATGCCATTAAACCGGTTGCCGGTTATCAACTGCCTCCATCAGCTCCAAGCGGCGACCGGCGCTAAAACACTTTGAATGATTGGCAGCAATTTCTCAGCGACGTAGGCGTGCCCTGCCTCGGTCGGGCGCAGCCCGTCGTCGCTGATCAAGTTCGGGTTGCCAAAGAACCATCGGTCAGCGATCGGGTCGACGAAGATGGCGTCGATTTTGGCTGCATCGTTTCGGACGATATCGCGGATCCGAGTCACTTTTGGCCCCAGATCCCCTGCGCGCGCGACCGGACCCACAGCGATGACTTTGGCACGGGGGGATGCCGTCCGGATTTCAGAGAAGGTGTCGCTGACCGCCGCCGCCACCGTCTCAGGCGGCTGCAACGCATCGTCTGCTCCCCCGAACACGATCACCAGATCATCCCCGGCTTTCAGCAGGCTGCGTGCCCGTTCGCCAAAAGTCGCCGCTCCAGGTCCACGCGCCAGGTAGCCCGAGCCACCTACGCCGGAAACGTTAGCGGAGACGTCGACCCCCTTCTTGCGCAGTTGGCGAAAAGCCAGTTGCGGCCAGCTCTTTGTTCCCGCGCCGGCTGAAGGCGTGCTCTCCACACCAGACGGGCCCTCCGTGAGGGAATCACCGATTACGACTACCTGTTTTGGCTTCTGATTGCCCAATGGTGCTGAAGCAAGCGTAGGAATGAGCGGCTCATGGCGCCCGTGTACCACAGTAAAGGCGCCCGCCAAGACGACACCGGCGAGGACCAGTGCAATCATGCCCGCGGTCTGCCAGCGCCTGTCAGCCGAAATGCTGCGCCGATCAGCCATATCGCTGTCCGGTCGTCACCGGCACACGAATCGGGACCTTCGGCGTCCAACTAACGAGGGTCACTAAATCCTCACATTCACCGTCTTCATCCCGCCGCCGATCATCGAGAGGCGTACCAACCACGCGTCGACTCTTTTCTCTGATCAAATATGACGAAATCAGAAAGATCAGAGCGAGCGAAATCATTCTCCAGACCATTCGGGATGGGTATTCGATGGACAAGACGCCTATCAAAGCGGCAAAGCCAACCGGCAGAAACGAAAAGAGACGGAAGCGACTTTGTAATATATTGCGCATCGAAAGCCCGAGCAGTAAGCCAATCGCGCCGAACAGGAGGAGCTGACCCAACCAGCCCATCGCGCCAAACCACTCTCCCGCGAAACACAGCGGCACCCACTCATATGGCCAATATCGCTCGAGTTCTGGTGATTGGGCAGTCCCCGGCAGCGGATTCGCATTCTTTATCAGCACGCTAGGATCCACTGCATGGCGTGCCGACTCTTCGGCAATCGGAAAACCCACGAACACCGATGCGGCAAGCTGTTTGACGGGCACCAAGACGGAGTCCGTTGAATTGCGCATGTCGGTGCCGGTCGCCTGGACAACATTGAACACGTTTAACAGCCCATGCGGCATCCCTCGAGCTTTATTCACCGCACTGAAAGTAAAAATTGAAGTGGCCAGCAACGTCAGAGCTGCCACGATTATCGGTAGGTGAACTCGCCGTCTGCGAATCTGGTCATAGAGGATCAGCGAGCCGGCAACCATCGGGGCTGCGCAAGCCGTGCGGCTGGCGAGAGACGCTTGGATAACAAACCAAAGGGCGGATGTCCCGATCAAGAACAATCGAATTCTACGATCCTTTTCCCGCACGGCCAACGCAATTCCGGTGATGCAGCAAACAAGTCCCAGCGGCCAGAAGTGAACCAGGAACATAATTCCGGAGCTGTCGAGGTACACCTCTCTGCGCAAGACATTCGGACCCTCGCCGACCAGATAGGCAACGAAGGTGGCCGATGAGACGACCCCCACCATCAAACTGAAGTTGCTGGGCAGTTGCATCTCGCGAGGTGGCACCGCCTCCAACGGAACCGGCGGAACAAGCAGCCCCGATAACCCGGCACCAATGGATGCCCACAAAAATGCCGCCACGGCACGGGATTCACCGAACGCGGCCGCTTTCACGGTCTCAACCAATCCGCTTCCGCCATCGTACTTCGACCACTCCCAGAGCGGTCCCCCGAGCGCCAGTAAAAGCATGATGACGGCCAGGACCGTTGGCGCCGCGGCAGCACTCGTTCGCTTCACACTCACCCACGCAGCTCCGGTCACACAGATCAGCGCAAGGAGGAGTAGGTAGAAGTTGGTCAATGTCGCGTCCAATCACCGTTTTTGGACGGCCTGCCACATTCGATTACATCGATGCGCTCCCAGTCCTCGTCGGTGTTATCCGCACGGCGCCTCGATGAACCGCGTGGTATCACGCGTTCCAGCCAGGGCCGACGGACCATCAAGACACCCTTTACCTCAATTCCTCTGAGATTCAACAATTTCGCTAATTCGACGACGTCTTCGAGAAGCGTCTGACCCTTTAAGCACATGATGACGGACGAGATCGCCGAGATCATGATGCCGGTCGAGGAGCGTGCCGCCAACGCTGTGATTCGCTCGTCCTGGTCGAGGAGCGCCGGAGCCGAGAAAATCGTGACGTCGGTTAGTTGAAGACGGGGACGGGGCAAAAGCGCGGTCTTGAACTCTGCGATGATCTCGTCCATCTCGTCGTCATTCCTGGCGCCGGCGATGATCACTTGGCGTGCTGAATTCGGCGCGGCGAACAGCATCGCGCGAATTCGAGCTACCTCGCCGGGACTACGGTCAAACTGCACAATCCAGGGATCCGGCAAAGCCTTTCGAAGTTGGCCCGTAGCATGAACGGTCGGGTGACGACGACGCCTGAGCATCGTAAAGAGAATGGCCGCGCCACCAAAAAACATAGTGGATAAAAGGACGTTCAGCCACGGCTTGGCACCTGCGGTGCTCTTGGTGACCTCTAACGGCCGAGCGACCGTCACCAGGACAGGGCCTTCGCGAAGTCCACTGTTCTGCTCGACGGATCGGGCGTAATCGGGCAACTGGTCTGCATAGGCCTGGGCGAGCGAACGCGCGGCATCGGCCGACGGCCCTACCGCGTTAATGATGAGGAGCGGAGCGTCGTGCATCAGGCTGGCCGAGATCCGCTTGGCAAGCGCCGCAGGCCTTTCGGTGGAGTGCAGCTGCTCCGCCACCCGGCGCGCAAGTTCGTCGTTGTTCGCGATCTGCCAGTACAACTTGGTGCGGTCCTCGGCATACTGGTCGCCGGAGACGGCATCGGTCGCACTACCACTGATCGGCGGCGCAACATAAATAGTCGCTTGCGCCGAATACGTCGGACTCACGGCAAAAGTCAGGACGAAGCCGACCACCGCCCCACACACCGCGGCAAGTACCACCAGCTGCCAGCTCTTGCGAAGCAGCCGCCGAATCAGCTGGACCATGTCGTTGTCTGTCACAAGCCCTCCATGGCTTAGGCGTGTTCACTCATGAGTTGGACGAACAGCGGATACAGGTACTGCGCAATACGTTGGTTGCCCAGATCCGTCGGGTGCACGCTGTCAGATCCGATCAGTCCAGGTTCTCCATCGGTGAACCAGTCGTCCCCGATGGGATCGATGAAGTGCGCATGGGCTGTCGCTGCCGCGTCGCGCACCGCGTCCCGCGTTTGGAGAATGTCGGCACTTGGCGCGCCACTGCCCCAGGTCGGTCCGATCACGATCAGCTGTGCGTGCGGCGCCAATTCGGAGATCGCATGGTAGGCCTCCTGAGCCGCGGCAAAAACCTCATTCGGTTGCGCCACAACGTCGTTCCTGCTTCCCGATAACACCACCATCCGGGTTTCTGAAGCGACCAGCCGCCGCACTTCTTCGCCAAGCGTCGGGCTGCTGGCGCGAATTGCATACCCCGAGCCCTCACCGTTGTCGTCCACAGCGGTTCGTAGCGGCGCGACTTTTCGTACCTCCGCGGCAAGAAGTGAAACCCAATTCTTTGGGCCGTCCCCACCTTCGTCGGACCCTTGCGTGAAGTCGCCGATGAACACCACCAGTGCCGCGTCGTTATCCGCCGGCTCCGACTCGGGCGTCGGAATCGCGAGCTGTGGCGCGATGTTCTGTGCCGTTACCGTCGTTCTCGTGATCTTGTCCATGACTGCATTCGCCAAGAACCCGGTGATGACAACCAGAATCGCTATCACGACGCTGCTCAGCTTGCTCTTCGTCAACTGGCAATCCCCTCAGAAGCGCTGACGGCAGATCCCGGTTGCGCACGAGAAGGCCCAGCGTCGGTGTGGACAAAACGATGCAACCACAGCACCCCTGCCACCGCAAAAGCACTGGCGGACAGTGCCAATGCGAACGCGATCGCGGTTGCGGTTCCGTACACGAAACCTGCAGCGAAGCATGTCGCCACTTGAACCACGATGTGCAGCGTGGTCCATACGAAGGTCATCTTGCTAGCGCCTTGAGACTGGCAAACGGTGAACACACCCGCGAACCAGCACAGTGCCGCGGAGCTGATGCCGATATAGGGGATTACCGGGAATGTCGCTTGCCAGCTGTCTCCGAGCATCGCCGCCCCCAGCCGCTCCGGTACCGCCATCAGGCAGCCGGTCGCGACCAGCGTAAGCAGAGACGTCGCCATCGATGTCCTGCTAACTAGACGCCACTGATCGGCGAGGGAATTCCCGGTGCGCGCCGCGTGCGGTACGAACACCATCGGCATCGCCGATATCAGCATCGCGATGGGGCCGAACAGCGTGAACGCTCCTCGAATTCCTGCCGAGGCAAAGCTTCCGGCCATTGTCACCGCTGCGAGCGTCACGAAGACGTTTCCGATTTGACTGACGGAGTAGGCGCCTCCAAAGCGGACCCTCGCCGCCCAGCCGGTTTGCCACCACCCGAGGACCGCCGAAAGGCGTGGTCCAATTCGCAACCGGACCGCCAATATCGCAGCAGAAAACAGCGCGCTGAAACCCCAGAGATAGATCGCACATTCAGCAGATTCGCGAACACCGAAGAGATTGGCGATGAAAAGTCCGAGCATCGCGACGACCCACAGTGCGTCGGCCACTACAGCCACGTTCGCCCTGCCCAGCGCTATCGCGGTCAGACGCAGGACATCCTGTGCCAAAATCCCGGGCAAAGCGAGGGCGAAGGCTAGCCCGACATACGGGTCGTGAAAGGCTGCGGCCACGATAAAAACCAGAACGCCAGCAAGAACACCGCTGCACAGCGACCACGTAGTCGCATAGCCTGCCTCGGCGACTGTTTGGTGGTTCTTCTCCTGGTTGCTGGTCAGCAGCAGCGGTGTTCCGAGCGCCCCTCTGTTGAATCCCGTGCAGACGGCCAGCAAGGTGATCGTCAGGGCGATGATCCCGAAATGCCGTGCCGACGAAACCTGCGCCAACACGAAGACCATCAGAGCATTGCTCGCGCTCGAGAGTATCTGGTCGATGATGGTCGAAATCGCAAGCGAACCAGCACGCCTGGCAGGGCCGCTGGCGAAAGACGGGGCGGTGGTGCTCGGTCCGCTCACTGGTGGCTAGGTCTCCTCGTGAGTCGCCGCAGGGTCGACTTCGCCGCCCGGGCAAACTACGGCATCGGCGCGATCACCGGTCGGGCGTTCGGCCGGCGGGTCGGGAACCTCGCCCGTGAGGACCACCATCCCGATCGCGGGGACTCCCATGGCCTCAAGGGTCATCTTGGCCTCAATGACATCCGATACCTGCGACTTGCCTTGCCGGACCACGACAAGTGACGCGTGGACGACGGATGTCAATGCCACCGCAAGGGCGGAATGAACGATGGAGGGTGCGGCAACGACGACATGTTCCTCGAAGTATGACGCCAACCGTCTCTTCGTGTCTTTGCTGTCGATCAGCAGTGCGGGCAGTGAATCACCCTTGGTACCGATATTCATCTCCCACAGGTGATCTAGCTCCGTAGGAGTGCGGCATAGAGCCCAATCGCGTGACCCATCGAGCACATCGGACAGTCCACCGCGACCGCGGGACGGCCCCTGGGAGACAGCGTCTATCACCGTGACTTCGCGTCCACACGCGACCAACCCGGTTGCGAAACCTTTCGCGATGAAATGACTTTCACAGTCTGGATCCACGCCGACCACGAGAATCCTGGCTGTGTTGAGCTCGCCGGTGACCGCGCAGGCCACCGCGAGTCGCCGGAATCCTTCCCGCAGCGAAGACGGCTCGTCATCGGCCTCGATGGTGCCGCGATAAGTCAGACCGGCCCCGCCGAGCTGGCCCACACTCTTCACGATCGGATCGGTGCGATCCCGGTACACCGCGAGCAGTGAGCCGAGCACCATGCCGATGAGAGCCGCCAAGACTACGTCGGTCATAGGACTGCCCACGCGCGTGACGGTGGGGACGTCTCCGCTTAGCACCACCCCGGTCATCGAACCGTCGCGGCCGGGCCGCTCGATTTCCAATACATATTGCTGCAGCCCTAATTCAGCCGCAGAAACCATCTGAAGCGCATCGTTGGCACTTTGCGATGTCACGGTCACCATGATCATCGGCTGCCTGGAGTTGATGCGCGCATCGATCGAATCCTGAATGGTTTGTGCCGTTATCAGTCCTTGAAGCCTCTGCGAGGCCCTTGCGGCGACCTCCGGTCCACGCAGAAGCTGCGCATAGGTCGGCGCCCGATCCACCGAGACCTGCTCTCCGTTAAGGGCGTCGCTGGCTGTGCCCAGACTTCCGGAGGTGGAAATCATGATCCGGCCCTGTGCTATGTACGACACCGGGCCGCCTAGCGACCAAACCAGTGAGCAACACACACAGATCAGGGTCACGACCACCACGACCCTCCACCGCTGCCGGAAGACTCTCCCAAGCTCTTGTATCTCCATGACGGCCCTATGCCTCTACGGGTATTCGCGTTTGGTGCACTCGCGAAGTAGGCCAGCCGATAACGTCTTTGCCGATCCGAAGAACGACCTTCTTAATCCGCGCGGCGGTGGCCGTCATCGCCGCAGCATCGGACGGCGTCAGCATCTTACTTCCGACCGGTGGCTTTCATACCAATCCACGGTTGATCGGATTCCGGTCTTGATATCAACGGATGAACGCCAGCCCAGCTCGTCGAGCAGCGAGACGTCGAGGAGCTTACGCGGGGTGCCGTCCGGCTTGGAATGATCCCAACGCACCGTCCCTTCGTAGCCGACGGCGTTGGCCACCATGTCCGACACCTCTGCGATCGTGTGGTCGACGCCGGTGCCGATGTTTACCGGCGACGGCCCGTTGTAGTGGTCAAGCAGGTGCAGGCACGCCGAAGCCAGATCATCGACGTAGAGGAATTCCCTGCGAGGTTTGCCACTGCCCCAGTTGGTCACGGAGTCCGCACCGTTCGCCCGCGCCCGAATGAATCGGTGGATCAATGCACTAAGCACGTGCGAGCGCGTCTCATGGAAATTGTCGCCGGGCCCATAGAGGTTCGTGGGCATCACCGAAATCCACCGTAAGCCGTATTGTTGGCGAACGGCGCGCAGGTGTGCGATGCCCGCAAGCTTCCCGACGGCGTAGGCCTCGTTGGTGGGCTCCAGAGGCCCAGTGTGAAGGTAGCTCTCTTTGATAGGTTGCGGCGCATATTTGGGATAGATGCACGACGAACCGAGAAACAGCAAGCGCTCTACATTGTGCGCAGCGGCGGCGTCCATGACGTTGACCTGAATCTGGACGTTTCGAGATATGAAATCCGCGGGATAGGTGCTGTTGGGCAGGATCCCGCCAACGCACGCCGCCGCGATGACGATCGCCTTCGGCTGCCGGGCTGCGACAAACCCGAAAACGCTTGCCCTATCGGTGAGATCAAGTTCCGCCCGGGGCGCCCCGATGAGGTTGGAAAAGCCGTTTGCTTCGAGTGCACGCCATATCGCAGAACCGGCCAGGCCGCGATGGCCGGCGATCCACGTAGTTGCGCTCCGGTTCAGCGGTAACACCGCTCCCGACGCCTGGTCCTGCTCGTAGGCATCAGCGCTCATCAGCCGATGCCCCAATCGACCGACGGCTTATCAATCCAGGGCGTGCCCGCGCACTCGAGGGCCTTGACGTCAGCGTCGACCATGATGGCGGCCAGGTCCGGGGCGAACACCTCGGCTTTCCAATCCAGCTGCTGCGCCGCCTTGGTGGAATCGCCAATCAACGCATCGACCTCTGCCGGGCGCACATAGCGCTCGTCGAAAGCGACATGGCGTTCCCAATCCAGACCAGCATGGTCGAACGCGATCTGGACGAATTCCCTTACGGTGCAGGGCAGCCCGGTTGCCAAAACATAGTCATCGGGTTCATCGGCCTGAAGCATTCGCCACATACCTTCGACGAACTCCGGCGCGTAACCCCAGTCACGCACCGAATCCAGATTTCCGAGGTACAGCGTCGACTCGAGGCCCGCCTTTATCCGGGCGACCGCACGCGACACCTTGCGTGTCAGGAACGTTTCGCCCCTGCGGGGGGATTCGTGGTTGAACAGAATCCCGTTGACCGCGAACATTCCGTAGGATTCGCGGTAGTTCCTGGTGATCCAGTAGGAATACACCTTTGCGGCGCCGTACGGCGAGCGCGGGTAGAACGGCGTCGACTCATTCTGCGGCGGCGGCGTCGCGCCGAACATTTCCGAGCTCGACGCTTGATAGAACCGGCATGACAAGCCTGCCAACCGCACGGCTTCCAGCAGGCGGACAGAACCGATACCGGTGATGTTGCCGGTGTTCTCTGGTTCGTCAAAGGACACCCGCACGTGAGACTGCGCGGCTAGGTTGTACACCTCGTCTGGGTTGATTCTCACCAACAGCGACGCCAGTCTTCCCCCATCGTTGATGTCGCCGTAGTGCAGGAAGAGCCGGGCGTCCTTGCTGTGCGGGTCTTCGTATATATGGTCGATTCGGACGGTGTTGAATGTCGATGCCCTGCGGATCAAGCCGTGAACCTCATAGCCCTTGCTCAACAGCAATTCGGCAAGGTACGAGCCGTCCTGTCCGGTGATTCCCGTTATGAGCGCGCGTCGCGCCATTAGTTCCTTCTCCTGCCTGTGGAAAGTCAACTAGCCGTGTCGATCCGATTTGGAAGTATCAATGCCTTCGCGATGCGCAGAGCTGCTCAATCCATTCGTCGAAGCAATCCAGCGAATTCTGCGCGTTGAGCACCGTCGTGACATACGCGGCGCCGTTGGCGCCGAGCCTCGTTCTCAGCGGTGTATCGCCGGCAAGTGCGGTAACCGCCTTCAACAGAAGGGGCGGATCTCCGCTGTCGACCACGATGCCGGCTCCGGAATTCCGGATCTCTGCAGCGGCGCCGCTCGCTTCGTCGGCTGCGGCCAAAACAGCTGTGCCGCTCTGGAAGTAGGAGGTCAACTTACTCGGCACTGACATCTCGGTGATCCCCGGCTTCTGGTTCACCAAAAGTATGTCGGCGGCCGTCAGTGCCGCCGCGAATTCATTGTCGGGAAGCGGGTCATGGATCTGCAGACACCGCACGCCTTCACCCAACTTCTCCAGCGACCTTCGCTGATTCCCGTCGCCCAGAAGAACAAAGCGAATTTTGAGGTTTTGCTGGTCTGCCAGCTGCGCGGCGCGCACGACGTTGTCAAGACCCTGCTTGATGCCCATGTTTCCGGCGTGCAGGACCACGGTCTCGTCGCGCGCCCACCCGAGTCGCTTGCGGTCGGCGTCCCGGTCGAAGGGTGCGCAGGACGAAACGTGTGACCAATTCCTGATGGTTGTGACCTTCGCTGGATCTACGGCGAGGCTGTCCAGCATCTGACTACGGAGCCTGTCATGGATCACCGCAACACCGTCGGCCTGTCGCAGGACCCAGCTCTCCAGCTGGCTGGCTGCTCTGAAGGCAGCGGAGCCGGCGATCTGCGTTTCAGCCAGCCCGGCTGAGTAGAGGTCCTGCACCCATACTCCCAACGCGGGACGCTGCGGTCCTGAAGCGCGAAACCTCAAGCACAGCAACGCCGTTGATATAAGCGCAGGTGTCACGCAGATGAGCACGTCAGGTCGCTTCCACTGCGACAACGCGGCGCGGATCCCGAAAGTCGCCTCCATCAACAGCCGCCCCGAGGTGGTGAATTGCCGTGGAACCGAATGCCTCAACCTCGTGACGGGCACCTCGCCGATGTTCTCGACGGACTTCCACGTCCACCGATACTGCGGGGCGACCCGCCACTCCGGGTAATGCGGGACGCCGGTGATGACCTTGACGTCGTAGCCTCGCTGTACAAGCTCGCTGCACAGACCCGTGGAATAGGGAGCGATGCCGAGCGGCTCTGGGTGGTAGTTGATTCCAATGAATGTGACCGCAGTTCCGGTACGGGATGCTTTGATCGATGGCTTGCTGTTTCCGCCGGAAATCGTCGGCCGGGCGCGTGCAGTATCCATGCTGCTAGTACGCTCCCGAACCGCGGCAGATGGCCGTTACGGTCTTCGCCGCGATCACCAGATCGCTTAAGGTCGACCAGTTCTCCACATACGACAGGTCCAGCCGCACTGAGTCCTCCCAGGCCAGGTTGGAGCGGCCGCTGACCTGCCACAGCCCGGTTATCCCGGGGCGGACCAGCAGCCGGCGCCTGATCCGGTGGTCGTAGGCATCGACTTCGCACCGCAGGGGCGGGCGGGGTCCGACTACGCTCATCTCGCCACGTAGCGCGTTGATGAACTGCGGCAGCTCGTCGATGCTGTACCGGCGCAAGAACCGGCCTGCCCGAGTAACTCTGGGGTCGCTGCGGATCTTGAACAACACACCGCCGATGCTGTCGTTGAGATCGGCCATTTCTGTCAGTCGCTGATCTGCATCGACAACCATGGTGCGAAACTTGATCATTCGGAAGGGCACACCGTCCAGGCCGATGCGTTCGGCACGATAGAAGACCGGGCCCCGGCTGGTGACCTTCACCGCCACGGCAGCAACGATCATGATCGGCGACGCTGCCAGAAGCGCCAGCAGTGAAAAGCAAACATCAAAGGCGCGCTTCTGAAACCGCTTAGCGCCCTGATACTGCGGCTTGTCGACATGGATCAGCGGTAGGTCGGCCACCGGACGCACGGTCAGTCTGGGGCCGGCCACGTCGACTATTCCCGGCGACACGACCAAGTCCACGCCAAGCTTCTCCAATTGCCATGACAGGTCGCGGATGCCCTCTGGCCCCAGCTCTGCTGCCGAGGTCAACGCGACGGTGTCGGCGTGTGACGCTGCGATGGCGTGCCGAATGTCGCCTTCGTAGGGGAATACCCGCACCGGCCCGAGGCCGGGAACGACAATGTTCTCGAATTCGGGAGCACCGAGTGTGCAGGCTCCGACTACGGTGTAGCCATCGGCAGGCCGCCGGATCAGCGACTGCGCCAGGACCGTAACTGATATGGGTTCGCCGACCGCGAGCACCGCGGTCATGCAGCGGCCCCGGCGACGCTGCGCTGCGACGTACCTGCGGGCCAAGTGGCGACTGACGGACAACGCGACAAGGCCGAGTGGAAACGCGATCGCCAGATAACCACGTGCGATCTCGAGCTTGAAAAGAGTCGAGATGACGGCGATGAATCCGAACACCCACAACGTGGCGGTCCACACCCGGCGAAACTCCTCCGGCCCAGCTCCGATCACTTGCTGCGCGCGGGTGTGATTGATCGTTAGCACCAAACCCCACGCCAACACGATCAGTACCGAGACCGCCGAGTAGGCAACCGACGCGTAGCCCGCCCATAGGCTGCCACGAGTCACGTTTCCAAATCGCAGAATCTGTGCCGTCGCCACGACACCGCTGATAACGATGGCATCCGAAGCCGCAAGCCAATTGCAGTAGCGTTGCTGCCATCGTGCACGAAGGGACCGGGGGATCGTAGGTAGCGTCGCGGGTGCGTCGAAGTCAGGTGTCCGCAACGAGGGGACGGATGCCTTCTCACCGACACCTGCCTCCGCGCTGCATTGCTGCGAACCCGGGCGAGTCGATTTCCAAAAATCTCGGGCGCGACATTCCTTGAGCTCGGCCGGCGCATTGCCAACCATTGGTGAATCGGTTCGCGGCAGGAGCTGCCGAGTGTCTGGTGTCTCAGAACGAAGTGTCACAGCCAAGCTCCGTCGCGGTGCTGTCAGGCCCTGCCGGAGCCGACGGCGCAGTCGGTATCGCCGAACTGATCGTTGATCGTCATATTCATGTTCTCCTCTTGCGAAAGTTTGTGTGCACAGCGGCTTTGGCCTGTCCGGATCTGCTGCGAGCCTTGCTCTTGGTCATAAGAGGTGCCTTGGGCGGTTCCAATTAAGCTCGGCACCGGCAATGCTTTGCGTGGATGCCCAGATGGCCGCCTCATCGTTGACCGTTTGGGCGTGCTCACCGAAACGGCCCGCCATCGCCCGCATCTGGTGCGGGTGGGTCATGAAACGCGTGGGCATCTGGCTGTCTCCTTCCTCAAAGCCGAGTGAGAAATGACGTTTCGTTGTGATTGGCACGAATAGTCGCCTCCCTGTCACACCTTTGCCGGCGCGTGTCCGTTGCCGTTGGTCGGCAGGTAAACGATGGCCGGTCGGTATCCAGGAGGCGCATGACCGTTCGTCGGAAATCCCGCCGGCACCGGATATGCCTGCGCCACCGTGGATTCGGGGAGAGGCGAGTATCCGGCGGCCGGCGGGCGCGCCACCACGGGGCGGCGTGGCCCGTATTTGGCGGCAGTTGCATTTCCTGTGCCTGCGGCCGCGGCCCGCGGCATCCCGCCCATCATGAGTGGTAGCCCAGCAGCCAGTGGTAGCGCGCCTGCCGCGCTCAGATTGAGGTCTGGGAACGCCAACGCCAATGGCGCTCCACCCAACATCGCCGCCGGGCCCGCTGCGGCCCAGCCCCAGCTCGGCGGGACCGACAACCCGCCGGCTGAGGCCGCTTCCCCTAGGCCCGCCATAGCGCCCGAGTCTGCGAAACCCCCAGAACCGTCGGTGACACCCGACCCGATCGCACCTTCGGCGGCGTCCGCCCCCGCCGCGCCATCGGCGGGCACCGCGCCCGCCGCTCCGTCTACGTCGGGGAGGGCGGCTGAGGAGGTGAGTGCGTTGGCCAGCGGCGTACTCATGAGGGTTTCAAGCGGGGATATCGCCAAGAACACGGCAGCAAATCCTGGGTAGCTCGCATAGGACTCGAGCAAGCTGCCGAGCGAGAACCCATCCGTCGCGGATCCCAGGAGCCCTCCGAGCCCGCCGGAACCGGAGGTCGCGGCGGAAGACCCGCCCAGAAGCGAACTCAGAATTCCCGAGAGTCCCGATGTGGACGAGGCGGGCGACGCCAGGCTTTGGAGCGCGGTGGGAATCGAGGAGATCAACTGCGACAGCGTTGACTGAACGCCTGTGCCAGTTGACATCCCGGCCTGGGCAGCGGCGGTGCCCTGCGCGGCCAACCCGGCCATGTTGGTGGTCTGCGGCGCCGCGGTGAACGGCGTCGCCTGCGCGGTGGTTGCCGCCGAGGTCGCGGCATAGCCGTACATCGCCGTGGCGTCCTGGGCCCACATTTCGACGTATTGGGCCTCGGTGGCCGCGATCGCCGGCGTGTTCTGACCGAGAATGTTGGTCGCGATCAGCGACGCCAGCTGAGTGCGGTTGACCGCGATCACCGGCGGGGGCACCGTCATCGCAAACGCTTCCTCGTAGGCGCCCGCTGCCGCTTGCGCCTGGGTGCCTGCCAGCTCAGCCTGGCCGGCGGTCTCGCTCATCCATGCCGCAAAGGGTGCGGCCGCGGCAGCCATCGCCGCTGACGACGGCCCCACCCACGGCCCGCTGGTCAGCCCTGAGATCGCCGACGTGTAAGCGGCGGCTGCCGAATACAATTCGCCAGCCAGCCCTTTCCAGGCGGCAGCGGCGGCCAGCATCGATCCCGGCCCGGGCCCGGCATACATCCGGGCGGAGTTCATTTCTGGGGGTAACGCCCCATAATCCATCGCTGGCGCCTCAGCCCGCTCAGAGGGCCGCTGCGGCGTTGGCGGCCTCGGTGGCCGCGTACGAACCGGCGCTGATTCCCAGGGTGTTCACAAATAGTTCATGAATCGCCGTGGCTTGGGCACTGATCGCCTGATACAGCTCGCCGTGTGCAGCGAACTGCGCCGCGGTCAGCGCAGACACCTCGTCGGCAGCCGCAGGAACCACCCCGGTGGTCGGGGCTGCCGCCGCCATATTGCCGCCCGTTACTGCAGAGCCGATGTTTTGCAGCTCTCCGGCCGTGGACGCCAGCATTTCGGGCTGCGTGGTCACGAACGACATGGGCTCCTCCTCACGGAAGCAAGCCGACCCAAAGGCAAAACCCTGGGGGCGCGTCCGGGTGTACATACCGCTGGTTTGGTTGTTATGGAGAATTCATACCATTAGACCCGTTAACAGCGCAACCGTAAACCGGTAGTCGCTTGGACGGGCTTGCCCCGCATGCCACGCTGTCAGACGGCGATGGAAACATACCGTGGACCCGCTAAAGACGCCGGTTGACGCCGGGTCGCTCTTTGGAGGGTCGGCGCGCGCACTGCGCCCTCGACAGTTCGCGACCACATCGCGGCCCCGGGAGAGGGTCGTCTGCCGCAGCCACCGGTGACCGATTCGGAATATCACCTCGATCGAGCGCACGCGTGAGCTCAGGGCGCTATCACGCTCAGGCTTCTACCGATGGCGCGCTGTGAACGACCACGGTGTAACCACAGGCTGCGCAGCGACTTGCCAGAAGTACGGTCGCGGCGCGCTAGGCCGTCATCACGACCCGGGGTCAAACCCTGTGTCCGCCAGACAGGATCGCGCCCAGGCACTCGACGCCGGACGTGATCGAGGGCGGATGCTCGAGCGAATCGCGATCGTCGACCTGTTCACGTCAGTCGGCTTGGTCGATATCGAACAGCGCACCCGTTCGTGACCGCGGGGCAAGCCGGCCTGTGCTCAGCCGGCCTCAGCCGCCGTTGCGCACGCCTTCCTCGATCTTCTTGCCCAGGTCGGCATCGACGTTGCGCCAGTACTCGAAGACGCGGGACAGCACCGGCTCTTTGACGCCCTCTGAGACGTGTCCGATCACGTTGTGCGCCAGCCGGTCTCGGGCGGCGTCGTCGAGCACCTCCCGGACCAGCGTGCCGGCCTGGCTCCAGTCGTCGTCCTCGGGACGCAGCGTGTAAGCGTGTCGGACCATGTCCCCGTCGGCAAACCAGCGCACCTCCGCGGCCCGGGCCGGGTCAGCGTGCGGCCCGCCAAAAGAGTTCGGCGCGTACACCGGGTCGGTCGCATTGCGGATCCGCATCGCGCCGTCTTTCTGGTAGGAGTGCACTTCGACCTTCGGTGAGTTCACCGGGATCTGCTTGTAGTTGACGCCCAACCGGGCGCGGTGCGCATCGGAGTAGGAAAAGCCCCGCGCCAACAGCATTTTGTCCGGCGACAGACCCGTGCCGGGCACCATATTGTTCGGCTCGAACGCCGCCTGCTCCATCTCGGCGTGATAGTCCTCGACGTTGCGGTCGAGCACCAACTTGCCGACCTCGTGCAGCGGGTAGTCGCTGTGCGGCCACACCTTGGTCAGGTCGAACGGGTTCAGCCGGTAGGTCTTCGCGTCTTCGAACGGCATGATCTGCACCTTGAGCGTCCAGCTCGGGTAGTCGCCGTTGTCGATTGCGTTGAACAAGTCGCGCTGGTGGTAGTCGCCATCCTCACCGGCGATGCGGTCAGCGTCCTCCTGGGTCAGGTAGTCGACGCCCTGATCGGTCTTGAAGTGATACTTGACCCAGAAGATCTCGCCGTCGGCGTTGATCCAGCTGTAGGTGTGGCTGGAATAGCCGTTCATGTGGCGCCAGGATTTCGGGATGCCGCGGTCCCCCATCAGCCAGGTCACCTGATGCGCCGACTCCGGTGACAGCGTCCAGAAATCCCACTGCATGTTGTTGTCCCGCAGGTTGTTGTCCAGCCGCCGCTTCTGGCTGCGGATGAAGTGCTGAAACTTCATCGGGTCGCGAATGAAGAACACCGGCGTGTTGTTTCCGACGAGGTCGAAGTTGCCTTCGGACGTATAGAACTTCAAGGCGAAGCCGCGCGGATCCCGCCAGGTGTCTGGGCTGCCGCGCTCGCCGGCGACCGTCGAGAACCGGATCAACGTGTCGGTTTTGGTGCCCGGCCGGAACACCGCGGCGCGGGTGTACCGGCTGACGTCGCCAGTGACCTCGAAGTGCCCGAACGCTCCGCCACCCTTGGCGTGCGGCTGGCGCTCCGGGATGCGCTCCCGGTTGAAGTTGGCCATCTGCTCGATGAGGTAGTGATCCTGCAGCAAGATCGGGCCGTCAGCACCGACGGTTAACGACTGGTCGTCGCTGGGCGCCGGTGCACCGCTATCCGTCGTGGTCGGCTTGACTTGGTTGCTCGTCATCAGGCTCCCTCGTATTTTGTGACGCCCTCTTCGCTTCGCTACTGACAGTACTCAGGCGAACCCGATCGGTCGGTCGCATTGCACAGCGCGGCGACAAGGTTGGGTAAGGTATCGCGGCGGGTGATGGATCTCGCCGGAGCGTAGCGCTCGAACCGCCTGCGGGCCGATAGTTCCTACCAGTCGAAGTCGATGGTGAGGACAGCGCATGCCCAACGGTGACCGGCCGTCAGGTGGCCGCCCCGACGCCCAACCTGGGTTACCCGTTGATCCTGATGCGGAGCCGGCGAGGCCGCTGCTGTCGCGGCCCACAGCAGCACTGTGGGTGTTCGCCGGTGGTGCGGTCGGCACCGCGGTTCGCCAGGCGTTGGAAACCCTGCTGCCATCGGACGGTGCGCACTGGCCGTGGGCAACGTTCCTGATCAATCTGTCAGGCGCGTTCCTGTTGGGTGTCCTGCTGGAAGGCTTGGTGCGAGCAGGCGATCACAGCAGACTGCGGCAACGTATCCGGCTGTTCTGCGGGACGGGAGGTTGTGGAGCTTTCACCACCTACAGCACACTTGCCCTCGAGGTGTCTCTGCTGAGCAAAAACGCCCACCTAGCGACCGCGATCGGGTACGGCCTGGCCAGCGTGGTCACCGGCGTTGTCGCAGCGTGGCTGGGCATCATATTGGCGGCCGGCTTTCACCCGGGGCGCTGAAGAAGAATGATCACTGCTCTGACTCTGGTGTTCGGCGCCGCCGGCGCTGTGACCCGATTCCTGGTCGATGCTTCGGTGCGGCGACGCTGGGCCGCCCGCTTTCCGTGGGCGACCTTCTCTATCAATGCCACCGGTTCGTTTCTGCTCGGCATCCTGGCCGGTGTCGTGCTGTTCCACCATCAGCCGGCTGCCTGGCAGACGGTCGTGGGAAGCGGATTTTGCGGCGGGTACACCACTTTCAGCACGGCGAGCTTTGAAACCGTCCGGCTGGCCGAGCAGAAGCTGCGGTTCATGGCCCTGGTCAACGCGCTCGGAGCGCTCGTCACATCAGTGGCCGTCTGTGGCGCTGGGCTGGCTCTGGCATGGATGCTGTGACAGCGAGGTCAAGGAGGCAACGGCGTGAGTATTGAAGTCCATGACTCCGGACAGCTGGCGGCGACTGTTGCGCCGCAACTCGTTCTCGGCTGGGACCTGCAACCCGGCAGTTCTGCCGCGCTGCAATTCGCCATCGGCCTTGCGCAACGATTCCGCGCGCACCTCCACGTTGTGCATGTCGCCGACACCGACGACCTTCCGACCGACCCCGACGCCTCCGATTGGGAACAACAACTCGATCAACGTCTTCTCGACGACGAGACCGCGGCGCGCGCCGTCCTCGACCGCCTGCACGGGAATTGGACCTACCACGCCGCACATGGGCGACCCGGCGAAGTCATTGCGAACCTGGCCGACGCAACGGACGCACTCATGATCGTCGTGGGCGGTCCGCGCGGAGGAATGCACTCGTTCATCGAAACGATTGCCGGCCAATCCGTTTCGCGGCAACTTACTCGTCCGCACGGGCGCCCGGTGCTGATAGTGCCAGGACCGTGAACGGATAGAGCTTGCGTGGTTACCCGCCCGCGGCGGGGCGTCAGTAGTGCGGGATGGCCAAGTTGGCCGTGAACGCTCCGGCGACGAAAGCGGCGATGATCGTCACCAACGCCAGCGAGGGCCAGATCCACATCGGCCGGCCGCGTTTCGACGCGACAGTCACGCCCGCGAAAGCCACGATCGCCGCGGCCGCTATACCGCCCCAGGTGATCAGATAGGCCCACCCGATAAATGCCTCGTTGCAATGCGTGCTGCACGCATCGGACGCCATCGCAAAGAAAAACGACCAGTACAGCGATACCGTCCCCGCGGCGAACGCTAGGAGGAACGCCACAACTGTCGCCAGGTTGTCGAAAGTGGAATGCCGCCGGGCCGGCGGCATCGGCGGGTAGGGCAGCACCTGCGGGTACTGCCCAAACGCAGGCCACGGCTGCTGCGGTGCTGACACCTCGATAACTATGCCGCAGTTTGGCCAACTCGAATGCACTAAAAAATGGCGTTGAGCCTGGACAAGTCGTGGAACGGCACGAGGACAGCACCGCTCATGTGGCGCGAACGCTTCCGGCCTCGTCGGCGGTGGTTCCGTTCAAGCAGGTATCGGGGCCGGTCAAGGCGGGGCTGAACTTGAGAGCATCTACCAACTCTTCGATCGCTTGTTCGCCCTGCCCAGCCACGACGGCCTGGGAAAAGCAGGTTTCGAGGTGGTTATGCAACATCACCCTGTTCGTGCGTTCCAACGCTGATTGCACCGCAGAAATCTGCTTCATCACGTCGACGCAGTAGGCGTCGGACTCCAGCATCCGGATGATCGCGTCCACATGGCCTCGCACCGTCTTGAGCCGGTTGAGCGCGGCGTGCTTTTTGGCTGTCAACCGCTCTGGCATCACGCGTCCCTTCTAACGGCTTAGGCCGAACCTGCATTCAGGGTACTACCCCACCCCACCGAGGGTGGGGTAGCGTAACGTTCATCGAACCGATAGAGAGGTCCATAGCCATGGCCGACACGACCGACGTTGCGCAACCATCCGACCGATCAGGCACCGCACCGCCCGCTAGTCTTCGGCACCAGTCGAGTCGCCTGAATCAAGCGCTGGCGTGGGTGGGGATCGTCGCAGGCGGACTGTTCATCGTCGCCGCGATTTTCTTCTCCGGCTTCTTGTTGAGTTGGAGCGAGCACATGCACATGGGAATGAGCCATGCGGCAATGAGCCACGAGCCGATGAACTGCTGTGCCGACATGAAGCCCGGCGAGATGAAGCCGGGGGCGATGGGGCCTGGGATGGCTCCGCATGGATGACGCTAACCCGTTGACGCTAGTGACGTTGCCAGAGAGGGATTAGGGGCTGAGCCCTTCAAGGCCGGGGTGTGACATGGTCACTCGCACCGCTTCGGCTGACTCCTAACTGGTCGAGCAGCTTCTGCACCCGCTGTTCAATGTCATCGCGGATCGGCCGTATCGCTTCGAGTGCTTGGCCGGCAGGGTCGGGCAATGTCCATTCCTCGTAGCGGCGTCCAGGCAGGATCGGACAGGTGTCGCCGCATCCCATAGTGATCACCACTTTCACGGCGTGAAGCATGTCCATGGTCCACTGCATGGGCTGTTCCGCCGCGATGTCGATGCCTTTTTCTGCCATGGCGGCAACGGCGGCGGGGTTTACCTGGGCAGCGGGTTCCGATCCGCCCGAGTAGACGCTCGCTTGGTCGCCTGCGAGGTGTTTGAAGAATCCCATGGCCATCTGTGAGCGGCCTGCATTGTGAGTGCAGAGGAACAGCACAGCGGGCTTCGTGCTGGACGTCATGCGCCGGCTTCATCGGCAGTTCGCGCAACGGGTGCGACAGGAGTGAATCGTCCTCGCAGAGCGAGTGATACGTAGACCAGGGCAACCAAGACAGGGACTTCGATGAGTGGGCCGACGACGCCGGCGAGTGCCTGCCCCGAGGAAGCGCCGTAGGTAGCAATGGCGACCGCGATGGCAAGTTCAAAGTTATTCCCTGCAGCGGTAAAGGCCAGAGTCGTTGTCCGCTGGTAGCCGAGCCTGAGAATTGCACCCAAGACGTACCCGCCGCCCCACATGATGGCGAAGTAGGCCAGCAGTGGCGCCGCGATGCGGACGACGTCGAGAGGCCGGCTGGTGATCTGCTCTCCTTGAAGCGCGAAGAGAATGACGATGGTGAACAGCAGGCCGTAGAGCGCCCACGGCCCGATCTTCGGCAAGAACGTGGACTCGTACCACCTTCGCCCCTTCGCCTTCTCCCCCAGGCGTCGCGTGAGGTATCCGGCGAGCAGTGGGATGCCGAGGAAAATAAGGACCGACTTGGCGATCTGCCAAGCCGAGGTGTTGATGGTGGTCTGTTGCAAACCAAGCCAGCCGGGCAGGACCGAGAGGTAGAACCAGCCGAGGACGGCAAACATGACAACTTGAAAAATCGAGTTGATCGCGACGAGCACTGCAGCGGCTTCTCTGTCGCCGCAGGCAAGGTCGTTCCAGATGATGACCATAGCGATGCAGCGGGCCAAACCCACGATGATCAATCCGGTTCGGTAGCTGGGTAGGTCGGGCAGCAGCAGCCAGGCCAATGCGAACATCAGCGCAGGACCCAACAGCCAATTCAGTAACAGCGAACTGACCAGCAGTCTGCGGTCGTTGGTGACGGTGTCGAGGCGGTCGTAGCGCACCTTGGCCAGCACCGGGTACATCATGACGAGCAGGCCGAACGCGATAGGTAGCGAGATGCCATCAAGCTCAACATGATTCAACGCAATATTGAGCCCGGGGATGAGTCTTCCCAAAAACAGTCCCGCCGCCATCGCAATGCCGATCCATACCGGCAAGAACCGATCCAACGTCGACAGCTTCGCGACGACGGCAGACTGCTCACCGCGTTCCAGGGTCTGGCTCACGACGGCGAGTCCGCCGCTCCACCGGTCGTGCTGCCGGTGCAGCAGACGCCCGCGCCGTCGTCGGCGTTCTCCAAGGCGAACGAGGTTGTGCCGAAAGTGTCCGAGTCGGCAAGCACGGTGTAGACCTCCCACTTCTCGCCAGCGGGTCCGGTCACCCACACCTTGTCCTGGGTGGCGAAGCAACAGGTCGTTCCGATTTCCTCTTCGGCGAACATGCCCTCGTCGGTGAAACGGGCGATCTCGGCACGGACGACGTCGGTGGACTCGACTTCCACGCCGAGGTGGTTCAGAGTCCCGCCGTGGCCCGGGTTTTCGATGAGCACTAGCTTCAGCGGTGGTTCGGCGACCGCGAAGTTTGCGTATCCCGGCTTCACCTTTGCAGGTGCGGTGTTGAACAGTTTCGAGTAGAACGTGATGGCCTCATTGAGGTGATCGACGTTGAGAGCGAGTTGAGCGCGGGACATGACGACTCCGACCTCTGTGGCTTATGTCGAACTTTGGCATCAGCGATGATGCCACCTCTTCGATATATGTCAACCCCTGTGGCAGGATGGCCGCATGCCCAAGGCATTGCCCAAGGTGGATATGTCGGCTCCAGTGTGCTGCTCGCCGGTGGCCGCCGGCCCAGTGGATGACGAGGCGGCGTTGGAGATTGCGCTCAGGCTGAAGGCACTGGCGGACCCAGTAAGGGTGAAATTGGTGTCGCTGCTGTTCAGCTCGGATGCTGGCGAGGTGTGCAGTTGCGATCTGGCGTCGGCGGTCGAACTGAGTGAGTCAACGGTCAGCCACCACTTGTCCCAGTTGCGCCAGGCGGGTTTGGTCGAATCGGAGCGTCGGGGGATGAACGTGTATCACCGACCACGCGGGGAGTCCCTCCTCGCACTGTGCGCGGTGCTGGACCCCAACTGCTGCCGCTAGTGCACTCCTCGGCGTCTTCGTGTGGCCGGACGGTTTCACGCGAGTCGCCAAGCGTTGATGTAACGGTGTTGGCGGACGCTTCGCGGACAGCATTCGCCATGGGTAACGCGTTCCTCGGCCGCTGGCCTCTCCACTCTTCGTTGACGTCCGTCATTGACTAATGTCAGTGAGTGCGATTACCGTGCTGCTATGAAGTCGCCGAGCACCGTCGCGGACGCCCCGGTAGCGGGTGGAGGCGTTCGACAGCTCCGGATGCAAGAAACGCGAGCACGCCTTTTTGAAGCCGCACTGGCCGAGATCGGCCGGTCCGGACTGGTCGGTGCCGACGTCAGCGCGATCGCCAGCGCGGCGGGAGTCGCGCGTGGCACCTTCTACTTTCACTTCCCGACTAAGGAACACGTCTTAGTCGAGTTGGAACTCAACGAAGAGGCCAAGATCGTCGCTGAACTTGAAGCCGCACAGATGAATACCGACGACCTCGTCTCTGTGCTGTCGCTCCTTGTTCGCCGTGTGGTCGCCGCCGAGCACCGGTTAGGTCCGGTGGTCTTCCGCGAGATGTTGGGGTTGCACTTCTCCGCGAACCGACCGGTCGAGGACAAAGTTTCCGAACATCGCTTGGCGGAGTTCGTCATTACGGTGATCGGCAAGGCACAGGAGTCGGGCCGAGTTTCCGGAGAGTCGGACGCTGCCGAACTTGGGGTGTTCTTCATGACCGGACTTTTTGCGCTGCTGGCGACTGGCGCTCATGCCTTAGCGACGGCGGATGCCGTTGTAGGTCGATATGTCACGACCCTCGTCAAAGGAATGGAGACACGGTGAACCACACCAGGATTGACGGCTACCGAGACTTCCTCAGGAGGCGCGATGGGGAGGCCGATCTGCTCAACCGACGTTTGGCGAATCGCGAGGACTTCTTCGATGACCTTGAAAAGAACCCCGTCCGCTCACTTCACCCCGCCGACCGAACAACCTTCCTGCGCAACATGCGCCGTCGGAAACCCGAACCGGGCCTAGACCGGAAAATGCTGTTTCTGTTGGCCACCGCCAAGCTGAATCAGGCCGAGCGATTCGGAGTTGGCCTCGGTGAAACTTATGGCCTTAACAGTGACGAAAACCTGCCTCCTGAGCGCGTGTATCTCGAACTTGAAGAGCACTACCACACCCGACTGCTGGCCTATGTGCTGGACGTATTCGACCTGACATTCCAAGTAGTGCCACCGCCGTTCGTCATGCGCCAATTCGTCAAGACTGGTGTCTTTCTGCCAGAGCGGCTCGGGTTCGTTTTTGTGGGAGCGGCGGAGATGGCCGGCTGCATCATGTTCGACGAACTGCGCCGCGTCGCTGTTGAACTATTCGCCGACGAACCGGAAGTGTGTGAGCGAGTCGAGCGGCTCTACAGCGAAATCCTCACCGATGAGATCGGCCACGTCGGTTACTGCGCATCGCGTTGCACGCCACCGGAACGGGCCGTCATGCGTTGGCTGTACTCGCGCATCGGGAGAATTGTTGCGCGCCAGACTGCTGAGATCAGCGTGCTCATTGATCCTGCCGAATTGCGTGCCCGCCTCGACCGACCCTTCCTAATTCAGGAACTCACGGCCGGACTGACAAACGAAACCTACCTAGTGATGCATCCGTGAGCAGGCGGGGCTTCGCGTAGTGCGGCATTTGACCAACCGCGCAACGCCTCACGAAGCCGCCACCGGCATCACGTCATCAACCCGATAGACGAGGATTGCCGCGCGGATACCCGAGCCGTCGGCGGCGCGATATAGCTGCACGTTCAAAGACAGAGAACAAGCTGACGAGCCGTTTAGTCTCCCAGCATGGATCGTATCTGGCAGTGGGCGTGGGATCGGTGCGGAGCGAGGTACTCGTGGGCCATTTTCGCGATCTCGTCTCTGGTGGTGCTCCCGACCTACCTGCTTACGTCATTTTTCGTCGTCGCTTTTGAGAGGCCCGGTCACTACGACCAGGCGGCCGTCGCCACCGTTATCGCCGCGCTGGTGATCTGCTATTACGCGTTCCTTCCTTCCGGCCGCCGGCCATTCGCCCTTGTGGAGCAATGGTCAGCCGGCCGCGACGTCGATCGGAGAAAAGCCCTTGAGGCCACCTACACCTACGCTCGGGGGGCGGTTGTCCGAGGCGCGGCAGGAAACATTGTGGGGGCTGCCGCGCTGTTGCTTGTTGTGGGTGCGAGCGCCGGAGCGACAAGTTCACGGCTCGCTCAGTGGGGAATTATCGGGGCCTCCGTCGGACTATCCCAATCGCTGATCGGTCTCCGGGGTTTTGTCGAGGGAGCACTGCGCCCAGTCAGGGCCGCCATCGCCGGCGACACCGGGATCGGCGACTCCCTGCCCCGCTCACACCCGACATTTGCGACGTGGTCGAACCTGACCATGGTCACGGTCGCTTACGTGTTCGCAACCGGCGGCGCAATGTTAGCGGGCGTGTTCAATCGGGTCAGTGAGTTCCCGGTGCTCTGCGTCGTGATCGGGAGCGCGATGACACTTGGTTTCGTGGTGCCGATCACGGTTAGCACCTCGTTCTCACCCTCCTTGCGACCCATTCGAGACCTCACCGAAGGAACCGAACGTGTAGCGGCCGGCAACTACACCCGACGCCTGCCGGTGGTTCAAGACGATGACCTCGGCGCGCTGGCGGCGTCGTTCAACCGGATGCAAGCCGGGTTGGCCGAGCGGCAACGACTTCAGGCGGCGTTCGGGACATATGTCGACCCGGTCCTCGCCGCGAGGCTGCTTGAGCAGGGCGACGACATCTTCACCGGTGAACGCCGCACAGTGACGGTGATGTTCGTCGACGTACGCGATTTCACCCCGTTCGCCGAGGCGAATACCGCCGAAGACACGGTCGCCCGCCTCAACGCTTTGTTCGAAATCGTCGTCCCTGCCGTCGTCGACGCCGGTGGGCACGTCAACAAATTCCTCGGCGACGGCGCGCTGGCCGTCTTTGGCGCCCCCAACGACCTCGCGGAGCATGCCGACGCCGCGGTGAGCGCCGCTGTTCTGATTCACCGCTGTGTCGCCGAGCGATTCGGCGGGGAGCTTCGGATCGGCATCGGGATCAACACCGGTGTGGTGATCGCTGGGACCATCGGTGGCGGCGGCAAGCTCGAGTTCACGCTTATCGGTGACACCGTCAACGTCGCCGCCCGCGTCGAGCAGCTCACCAAAACCGCCGGTGATGCGATCCTGCTCACTCAACAGTGCGTCGACGCCCTGGCGTCTCGACCGCCCGGACTAGTCAACCGGGGATTCCATGCCCTGAAAGGAAAGTCAGCCTCCGTCCAGGTCTTCGGCCTCGACCAGGGAACCGACACGTGGGTTGACCTCACCAGCTAAGCGGCCGAATCACACCTCTGCCGCAATCACCCTCGCTACCTCGGCACTTTCGATGGGGCTTTCGAGAGACCCACAACGTTACGGAGCATCCCGAACTAATTCTCGAGGACCGGCGCGTTCCATTCAAACGGCGCAAATCCGTAGCGGACGAACGCGACCGTCACATTCAGTATTGAATCACGGGCAATGCCGCTTCATCAGGGCAGATGGCTGGTGTGTCTCGTGTTGATCCCTCGCTCAGCCCCAGCACGCGAGAGGCAACTCACATGGAGACAACGACCGAGCTAGAACTGCTCGACTCACGAGGCCTGGCAGTTCTCACCGGCACCCCGGCGAGCACCTGGCGCTACTGGGCAACCATCGGCCAAGGGCCACCGAGCTTCAAAATCGGCAAGCGGCGTGTCTGGCGTAAATCCGCTGTGCTGCAGTGGCTCTCAGAGCAAGAGCAGGCAGCACAACGATAAGCTGCTTCAAAACCTCCTACGCCAGCGGTGGCGTCGAGCCTGCGAATGGGTCACTGTGGTTGAGTCGTCGCCACCGAGCCGGTCTATCTCTCCACAAATCCTTTGCCCAACAGCTCATTAGCTACCCGCCAGTCTGGCCCTTTGCCCACGCCCAAGCTGTCAGACGCCATTCCGCGTCAACCTTGCGAAGCGCGACCGTGTAGACCGAACCGGTCTGTGTGACCTGCTGACCGCGAAGATCGAACGTCATGGTTACGGGGACCACGACATAGGCGTTGTCGCCGTTTTCATCGACGTGCCGTGGATCGCCTAGCGTGATGCTGTAGTCCGAAGCGCCCAGGTGCTCACCCTCGGCAAGAACGCTTCTCCACCAGTCTTCGGCGGCTGCCGATCCTTGCCATACATGCGGCGACATGCCATCGAGTATCTGCATCGGGTCAGCGCAAGCCGCCGCTTGTCCCTCTGCGTCACCGCGATTGAAAGCGTCGGTGTAGTTGCGTACGGCAGTCATCGGGTCTTTGGCGCTGGTCACGTCGTGATGCTAGGCCGGTTGGTCAGGGCCTTTCGCCAATTCGCCATCGCGGCGGACATGGGTAATTGGCTGGCGGTGGGCTAATCATCGTGCTGGACCCAAACTGAAAGCGGAGTCCAACGCCCCGAAGGGGTGGCGGGGGCCTGACGCGCTTCTCTGGTGTACCGAGACTGTACCGGGGGCCTGCCGTCACGCGTGCCAGTTAACACCAACAGTGCCGTTTACGAGGACTTTCACTCTGTGGAGCTATGGGGAATCGAACCCCAGACCTACTCGATGCGAACGAGTCGCGCTACCAACTGCGCCATAGCCCCTTGATCGCTAGCAGGTTATCAGTCAGGGCTCACCCGACTGCAATGCCCGCTGATCTCTCCGCCCGATTGGTCGGGGCCGGTCGCCGTCGTTACTGGCCGGATGCGCGAAGCAAGTCGTATTCGTGGTAGGCAGCGGGTGCGTAGTCGAGGTGCTCGAAAATCGGGTCCTCGTCGTCTACCTCGAGCACCGCGGCGCCCGGGCGCCGCAGCCGGGACGGCGTCACGTCGTAGTCGCGGTCGTGGGTGTTCTCCACCCCGTAACGAGACCGCGCCATGCGCTGCATCCGCCGGCGGCGCACCCGCTCTTCGATGCGGGTCTGTCGACGTAGATAGGCCATGTAGAAGGCCGTCACGCCGGCCACTACCGAGAAGATCCACCACAACGCGGGCGTCAGCGAGTACGCCAGCGCGGCCGATGCCACCAGACTCAGCACCATCGTCGTGACCGCACGTCTGCGGAACCGGAACTTGCGAGCGCTGACCGCCGCGGCGGTTTCCGAGTGGTAGCGGCGCTGCCGCGACAGAGTGGGGATCGCTGAGGTCGCCGGCTCCTCGATCGGCTCCAATCCGGACGTGTCGTCAACGCTGTCGTAGGGAGCGGACTCGTCGTCGATCTCGGAATCCCTTGCGGCGTCATCAGATTCGTTCGTTGCGACTTCCGGATCGGTGGTCGCAGCTTCGGCTTCCGGGACCCTTTCGGTCACCGCCGCCTCGATGACCGCCTCGACCACGTCGGCTGCCACGGCCGGCATCGCGTCGGTGGACTCTGTGCCGCCAGTCGCAATGGGCGCAGTTTCACCGTCGGCGATTGCGACATGGTCATCCGGGAGGTCGGGGTGCATCGACTCTGCGTCGGCAACCGCAACCACAGCCGCCACCTTCATCACCGTCGGCCGCGTCGGCGCGCCGTCATCGGCTTCGTCTTGGTCCAAGTCGTGGTCCAAGTCGTCGTCGAGGTCGTCGGCGGGGTGGGTGTACTGATCTTCGGCCGGCTGCCAGTCGGGATCGCTGCGGTGGCCGGCAGCGGGTTTGGTCCCCCGGCGCAACCGAATTCCGTGAGCGCTGTTGAGCACCCGCGTCGACAACGCCACGTCACTGGTGCGCCGCACCGCATCGCGCTTACTGATCAGCATCGGCACCAACACGAAGAGCCAGAGCACGACGAGCGAGATCCATAGCAGCGATTGCGGAATGCTTGGCATGGTGAATTGCTCCTTTCCCAGCCAGCCTCAACAGGCCGACGCGCCCAAGGCGCGCTCGTGACCAATTACACACCTGTAATTCGTTGGTGGACATCATTCGTCACACGTGTCACATAAGAAACTGGACAGAGTTCGAAGAACTGGTCTACACCCAGCTGGCGCCGCCATTGCGCACCAGAGCCGACGTCACTGACCCGTAGACGTCTTCGGTCGTCAGACCCACCAACAAGTGGTCCCGCCAAGCGCCATCGACATCGAGATAACGCCGCAGCAGTCCCTCCTCGCGGAAGCCGACTTTTGCCAGAACCGCCCGGCTGGGCGCATTCTCCGGTCGCACGGTGGCCTCCACCCGATGCAGAGTCACCGGGCCGAAGCAGTGGTCGAGCCCCAAGCGCCAGCGCCCCGGTAGCCACTCCACCGCCGGTCGCCGAGCTGGTGACCCAGTAGCCGATCCACGCAGACCGCAAAGCCCCGTGGGTGACGTTGCCGATGGTCAGCTGGCCGCAGAAGTGTCCGTCGAGCTCGATCGCGTAAGGCAGCATACGGCCTTTGCGGGCTTCCGAGCGCAAGCTCGAACACATCACCGGCCACGACGAAACCGTATGCCGCACAGACCAATCCACGCCGGCGGTGGGCTCCCACGGTTCCAGGTGGTTGCGGTCGGCCAGGCGAATCCGGCTCCACTGCGCGGCGTCGCGCATGCGCACCGGGCGTAACCGCACCACCCCCGCCGCCACCCGCAGCGGGCCGACTGACAACGGCCACCCGGGGTGTAGCGAGCTGTTGCGCAAGATGTTCACCAGCGGTGCCGTCGTCTCGCTCAGCCGCGCTGAGCCAGGAAAGCCACGTCGACGATCTCGCCGGTACGAACCTGCTCGGCTTCCCCGGGAACGATCACCAGACAATTCGCCTCGGCCAGCGTCGCGAGAAGATGCGACGACGCGCCTGCTGCTCCGCCAAGGGCCTGCACCAGATAGTCGCCGGTGTCCTGGTCACGCATCAACTGGCCGCGCAGGAAACCTTTGCGCCCGGCGACCGACGTGATCGGCGACAACGTGCGCGCCTGCACAACTCGGCGCATCGGCTGCCGCTTACCCAGCGACAGCCGTATCAGCGGCCGGACCATCACCTCGAACACCACCAGCGCGCTCACCGGATTGGCCGGCAACAGAAAAGTGGGCACCCCTTCGCGGCCCAACTGCCCGAAACCCTGAACCGACCCGGGGTGCATCGCAATACGGGTGACCTCGATTTCGCCGAGCTGAGCCAAAGCCGAGCGCACCGCCTCGGCCGCCGCACCGCCCACCGCCCCGGCGATCACCACGATCTCCGCTCGGTTCACCTGGCCCTCGACGACATCGCGCAGCTTGTCGGGCTCGTTGCTGACAATGCCGACGCGGTTCACCTCAGCGCCCGCATCGCGAGCAGCTGCGGCCAAGGCATAGGAGTTGACGTCGTACACCTGACCGTTGCCGGGCGTACGGGAGACGTCGACCAGCTCACCGCCGACCGCCAGCACCGACACCCTCGGACGCGGGTGGACCAGCACACGATCGCGACCCACCGCGGCCAGCAATCCCACCTGGGCGGCGCCGATGACGGTGCCGGCGCGCACCGCGACATCACCGGGCTGCACGTCGTCGCCGGTACGGCGCACATAGGCACCCGACGGCACACCCCGCAGCACCCGCACCCGGGACTGCCCGCCGTCGGTCCAGCGCAGCGGCAACACCGCGTCGGCCAACGTCGGCAGCGGAGCCCCGGTCTGCACCCGTGCCGCCTGCTTGGGCTGCAAACGGCTCGGCGTGCGCGAACCGGCCGCGATGGACGCCATCACCGGAAGGCTCACCCCGCCGCGCGTTGTCTCGTCACCGGGATCGTCACCGTCGGCCCGAAGGGCGCCGTCGAGAGCATCCGCGCCGAACACGTCGACGCTGCGCACCGCGTAACCGTCGATCGCGGCTTGATCGAAACCCGGCAGGGGGCGTTGGGTGACCACCTCTTCGGCGCACATCAGTCCCTGCGCCTCGGCGATTGCGACGCGCACCGGCCGGGCTGCGACCGCGGCGGCCGACACCCGAGCCTGTTGGTCCTCCACCGAACGCACAGCGCGCCTTTCTGCCGTCAAAGGGGCCGGGCCGGTCCGATCACCTCGTTAATCTCCGGTCAGGCCCAACCGCGCGACCAGCCATCGCCGCAATTCTGGGCCGTAGTCGTCGCGATCCAGGGCAAAGTCAACCGCAGCCTTGAGGTAGCCGCCCGGATTTCCCAGGTCGTGTCTAGACCCGTGATGCACCACGACGTGCACCGGATGGCCTTCCTCGATGAGCAGCGCGATGCCGTCGGTGAGCTGCATCTCGCCGCCGGCGCCGCGTTCGATGCGGCGAAGCGCGTCGAAAATGGCGCGGTCGAGCACATATCGGCCCGCCGCCGCGTACTTCGACGGCGCCTCCTGCGGCGTCGGCTTCTCCACCATGCCTTTGACTCTCAACACGTCGAGGTTGCCGTAGTCGGGCACCGTCTCGACGTCGAACACCCCGTAGGAACTGACCTCCTCGGCATCGACCTCGATCGCACACAACACCGTGCCGCCCAGTTCGCAGCGCACCTTCGACATCGCCTCCAGCACCCCGGTCGGCAACACCAGGTCGTCGGGCAGCAGCACCGCGATGGCGTCCTCGTCCGCTGACAGCGTCGACTCCACACAGCTGACGGCGTGGCCCAGCCCGAGCGGTTCCTTCTGCACGACGGACTCGACTTTGATCAGCTGCGGGGCGCGGCGAACCTTGGCCAGCATGTCCTTCTTGCCGCGCGCCTCGAGCGTGCCCTCGAGCACCAGGTCTTCGACGAAGTGCGCGACGACGCTGTCCTTGCCCTCGGACGTGATGATCACCAGCCGCTCGGCGCCGGCTTCCGCCGCCTCGGCGGCCACCAGCTCGATACCGGGGGTGTCCACGACGGGCAGCAGCTCCTTGGGCACGGTCTTCGTCGTGGGCAGGAAGCGCGTGCCCAGGCCGGCAGCGGGTACCACCGCCGTGCGCGGCATCGAAGCAAGTGAGCGTGACATCGTTCACACCATAATGGCAGGGCAGCGCCGAGGCCGTGTGGCGGTGCCGATGGCGGGGCTGTCATCGTTGAACAATGGCCACCGCGGGCAAGGCCGCATTGCGCGAGCAACTGCTGGCGGCGCGACGATCGGTCGCCGACGATGTCCGCGCCGCCGAAGCAACTGCACTTGGTGCGCACGTCGAATCGATGATCGGCGACGGCAGCGTGGTGTGCGCTTACGTGCCGGTGGGCGCCGAGCCCGGCTCGATAGGGCTGCTCGACTCGGTGTTGCGCCGTGCCGGACGGGTACTGCTGCCGGTTGCCCGCACTGATGCCGACGGGACGCCGCTGCCGCTGCGGTGGGCCGAGTACCGGCCCGGTCTCCTTGTCGCGGCGCGGTTCGGCCTGCTCGAACCTCCGGAGCCGTGGCTGCCACCGTCAGCGGTCGCCGATGCCGACCTGATGCTGGTGCCGGCGCTGGCCGTCGACCGCCGCGGGGTACGGCTCGGCCGCGGTCGCGGCTTTTATGACCGCTCGCTGGTGCACCGGAACGTACGCGCACCGCTGGTCGCCGTGGTGCGCGACGAAGAGGTGGTCGACGAGTTGCCGGCCGAGCCGCATGACGTGGCGATGACGCATGCGCTCACGCCGCGACTCGGTTTGATTGCCCTGGGCGCTGGGCGGGAATCCCGGACCGGAAATGGTGGTTCTGGCACTTAAGACGGTAGAGTGCTAACGAATCGGAGACCCGGAGGTTCCTGTGCCGACCTACAGCTATGCGTGCACCGAGTGCGGCAATCGCTTCGACGCAGTGCAGGCTTTCACCGACGACGCGTTGACCACCTGCCCGCAGTGCTCGGGCCGGCTGCGCAAGCTGTACAACTCCGTCGGGATCGTGTTCAAGGGCAGCGGGTTCTACCGGACCGACAGCCGCGAGGCGGCGAAAAGCGTCACCAACGGCTCGGCCACCAGCGAGTCCGACAGCGGTGCTTCGAAGACCGAGTCGTCCGCGAGTCCAGGCGAGAAGTCTGCTTCCTCGGACACCACTACTGCCAAGTCGCCGCCCGACAAGTCGGGATCGCCGGCGTCGGCAGCGGCAAAGACGGCGAAGTCCGGGGCCACCGCGACGAGTTGACGGTTATCCACAACTCGACCTTCGGGTAACGTCCGATACCCGGTCTCGGTCCTAGCGTTACCGGATGCCGGAATCGCTCAATGCCACTTTGCTGAGCCGACTGTCGCAGGCGGTGCGCCCGGACTGGGCGCGCAAGGTCCTGGCCCGCCGCATCGCTGCGGCCGCACTTGTCGGGCTGGCCGCGATAGTCGCGCTGCGGCCAAATTCTGACGGGGACAGCAGGCAGGTGGTCGTCGCCGCGCACGACCTGAGCCCTGGCGCGGCGCTGACCGTGGATGACGTCCGCCTCGAAAAGCTCTCAGCCGCAACGCTTCCGGACGGATCACAAGCCGATATCAGCGCGGTGGTCGGCTCCACACTGGCCGGCCCTGCCCGCCGCGGCGAGGTGATCACCGACGTCCGGCTGCTGGGCAGCCGGCTAGCAAAGTCAGCGGCCGGACCGGACGCGCGGATCGTGCCGCTGCACCCGGCTGACAGCGCGCTGGTTGACATGGTCCGCCCCGGCGATGTGGTCGACGTGCTGGCCGCCGGCGATACCGGACCCGGCGCCGACCCCACCGCACGACCCCGCGTGGTGGCAACCGGTGCGACCGTGGTCCTGGTGTCGGCGAAAGCGAAAACCCAAACGGCCGGCAACGACCGAGTGGTGCTGGTGGCGCTGCCGGCAGGCGCAGCCAACGCGGTGGCCGCCGCAGCCCTGGTTCAGACGGTGACTTTCACCCTGCACTGAGCGCGCCGCTGCGCGGCTGGTCGCTGGCGCAAAACTTGCACTTGTTGGCGGCTTCGGGAATGTCGGACAAGCACTCGGGGCATGCCTTGGTGGCCGCTTCGTCACCGAACACCGTAACTCCGCGCCGTTTCTGAATGTGCTTGTACGGCACCACAATCATGAAGTACACGACCGTCAGGAAGACGAGGAAGTAGACGATCGCCGAGATGAACGCACCGGCGTCGAGGAAAGTCTCCTTGTTGCCGGCGTCACCGAGTTGCACCCCCAAGCCGACTTTGCTGCCGGGTTGCGCTGCCGCCACGAGCGGATTGATCACGGAATCGGTGAACGCTTTCACCAAGTTCGAAAAAGCCAGGGCCACGACCAAACCCACAGCCACGGTGATCACGTCACCGCGCATCACGAAGTCCCTGAATCCCTTCAACACTTCGGCCACCTCCCGTCATCAGCGACAAACCGGGCGACACACCCGAAAAAACGGTAGATCCGCCCACCCGCTATTGCGGGTTTTCGACGGAATTGACCACCCAGGAGTGACCGCGCTGTGACCCGAGAGTTGCTTTCGCCTGAAGATTGCCAGCGGTCGGGCTCACAAGTGATGAGGCGGCCGGTTGTCTTCCAGCCATTGCTCGTGTTCATCGGCCGAGCACGCCGAGTCGGGATCGCGTTGGTCAGCTGCTGACTCGCCGCCATCCCACGGCCCGGTCGTCAAATCTCCAGACTCGACAACTGGCCGATGATCTGGGCGGCCAATGGGTTGAGCGTCGCCATCCCGTCGCGGACCGCAAACCGAGACCCGGCCAAGTTCACCACCAGCGTGCTGCCCGAGATGCCGGCCAGCCCACGCGAGAGTCCCGCGTCGACAATGCCCGAGGACAAGCCGGACGCCCGGACCGCTTCGGCGATGCCGAGTAGCTCACGGTCGAGTATCTCCTTGGTCGCTTCCGGGGTGACGTCGCGGGGCGTCACACCAGTGCCGCCCACTGAGACGACCAGGTCCACTCCCCCGATGACGGCCGTGTTCAGCGCGTTGCGGATCTCGACCTCGTCGGCCGCGACGGCCACCACACCGTCGACGACATACCCCGCCTCGGTGAGAAGCTCGGTGACCAGCGGGCCGCTGTGGTCTTCGTCGCCGTGCGCGGTGCGATCGTCGACGACGACGACAAGGGCGCGTCCGACCAATTCGGGTGGCTGCTCCATGGCTGCAACGGTATATCCGGGTACCGACCCGGCCACATCGACTCTGATCACTGTTGCGCCTTGCCCAGGATGACCTGCACCGTCTTCGTCCCACCCGCGGGATCATTGAAGGTCAGCGTCACTTTGTCGCCCGGCGCTTTCGAGCGCACCGCGGCAACCAGTGCATCGGCACTGTTGATCGGCCGGTCGTCGACGCGGGTGACGACGGCGCCGGGCGGTACTTTGGCGCCGGCAGCGGCCCCGTCGGGCACCACCTCGACGACCTTGGCGCCGGGAGTGGTCTTGTCGTTGCTCACCTGAACGCCCAGCGAAGCGTGCGTGGCGGTACCGGTGTTGATCAGTTCGTCGGCGATGCGCTTGGCCTGGTCGGCCGGAATCGCGAAGCCCAGACCGATCGAACCGCTCTGGGCGTCGGGGCCCGAATCGCTGCCGAGCGTGGCGATTGCGGAGTTGACGCCAACCAGTTGACCGCTCATGTTGACCAGCGCACCTCCGGAGTTACCGGGGTTGATGGCCGCGTCGGTCTGTATGGCGTCCAGCACGGTGTTCTGGTTGCCCGACTCGCCGGTGGTCGAGACTGGCCGGTTGAGCGAGCTGACGATGCCGGTGGTCACTGTGCCCTCCAGACCCAGCGGCGACCCCACCGCCACCACCGGTTGGCCGACGCGCAGATTCGCCGACGAGCCGATCGAGATCGGTGACAGTCCGGCGATGCCCTGCACTCGGACCACGGCGATGTCGCTGGTCGGGTCTGCACCGATCACACTGAACGGCGCGGTCCGGCCGTCGGAGAACGTCACCGTCGTCTTCGGCGATTCACCGCCGCCGGCGCCCAGTCCCGCCGCCAGGGCCGGCACCGCCGGGCCCGCCACCGCCGGGCGCACCGCGAGGAGCACCGCCCCGTTCGCCGCCCGCGGCAGTGGAGACAACGTGGTTGTTGGTCAGGATCAGTCCGTCCGACGACAAGATGATGCCGGAACCCTCTTCGGATTGCCGGCCCACATCCGTCTCCAGCATCACGACGCTGGGAACGACTTTGGCGGCGACTTGTTCGACCGTTCCTGGGGGCGCGTTGGCGGCGGGCACGCCGGGAGCCGCGCCGCCTGATGTGCTGCCGCCCGGACCGCCGGCGACCTGCCGACTGTGGTCGACCACCGATGCGACGCCACCGCCGATGCCTGCCGACACCACCGCGATCGCGACCGCGCCTACGGTCAATAACCCAGCGCGCGAACGCTTTTGCGGGCTCCCGGGCACAGGCGGCCCGCCCACGGGCACGCGCGGGTCGGCACCGTAGGGCTGGTCATAGGGCGGGCGGTACGGCGGCGGCTGCCGGTAGCGCCAGTCGTATTGCTGGGTGGGATTCTGCTGCGGGCCCGCACCACCGTAACCAGGGCCGCCGGCAGGACCAGCGAAGGCGCCGGTCTGGGTGGGCACCGCGCCGGTGTGCGTCGGCCCGCCGCCCGTGTGCGTCGGCACCGGACCGCTGTGAGGCGGCGCAGGACGGTAACCCGGCTGCTGCGGCGGTGGCGAATACCTCGGGTGATTCGTCATGTCGCTAGATCGCTTTTCCTTGAGAGTCGAATCGGATCCACAGCTTGAATCCAACAGGGTGAACCCAACAGTAATCGCAGCTACCTTGCCCGCGTGGACTGTGAGTCCGCTGAGACAACGTTCGTCGCGCCTTCAAAGTTTCCCGCTTTCGCAGCCGGCGTAACGTCGGGCTCATCGTCGTCCTCGGCGTCAATGCCGGACCCGAGCGGGATCGGCGCGCCGGGCAACAAGACGAAAAAGGACGTTCCCGGCGGTTGACCTCCCGGTACGGTGTCTTCGACGCGTAGGGCGCCGCCGTGCTTGAGCACCACCTGTTTCACGATCGCCAGACCCAGCCCGGAGCCGGGCATCGCCCGCGCGGTCGCCGAGCGGAAGAACCGTTCGAACACCAGGTCGCGTTCGCGCGGCGGAATTCCCGGACCTTGATCCGACACCAGCAGTTCGACGTGCGACGGGTCCAACTGCCGCAGTGTGACGCCGACCCGCCCACCCGGCGGGCTCCACTTGGCGGCGTTGTCCATCAGGTTGAGCACCGCACGCGACAGACCGGCGGCATCGCCGTAAACCTGCCACGGGATGGTGTGGACGTCGAAGTCCACGTCGTTTCGGCGCCGGCGCACCCGCTCCAGGCTGCGGTCCACGATTTCGGACATGTCGACCGGCTCGTGCGCGACTTCGCCGGCCTCGTCGCGGGTGAGGTCCACCAGATCACCGACAAGCGTTGACAATTCCTCGATCTGGGCCAGGACGTCCGTGCGCAGGTCGGCCATCTCCTGTTCGGGAAGCCGCGGCGCACCCGGTGCCATCGAGGCCATCAGTAATTCGACATTGGTCCGCAAAGACGTGAGCGGGGTGCGCAATTCGTGGCCGGCGTCGGTGACGAGCCGCGCCTGACGTTCCCGCGACTCGGCCAACCCCCGCAGCATCAAATTGAAAGACTCAGTGAGCCTTGACAATTCATCGCTGCCATACACCGGGATCGGCCGCAGGTCGTCGGTGCGCGCCACCCGCTCGGCCGCTTCGGTCAGACGCGCGACCGGGCGCAGGCCGGCGCTGGTCACCATCCCGCCGGCCACTGCGGCGACGGCCACCCCGACGCCGCCCACGATCAGCAGCACCACCCGAAGCTCGGTCATGACGTGATCGGTGCGGGCGAGGCTCTTGGAGATCAGCAGAGAGCTGCCGTTGGGCAGGTGGATGGCCAGCACCCGTTGACCGGCCACTGTCCGCCGCGACATGAACAGTTCACCGCGGATAACCGCCTTCTCCGGCGGCCCGACCGGCAGTGTCTGGTTCTCCTGGTGTGCGGTGTAAATCGTGCGGCCGGGATTCACCAGCATCGCGTTGACGTCCGAATACGCCGTTCCCTCAATGGCTTTCGCCGGGTCCAGCGCGAGCGAGCCGCTCGCGATCAACAGCTGCGCCCGGCTTTCGAGCTGGTTGTCCAAATCCTTGTACAGCGCTGCGGAGATCACTGCGTACACGGCGACCGCCATCAACACGACCACCATCGCCACCATGGACATCGCCAGCAACATCACTCGCCACCGCAGCGACAACGACGAAGCGGCACCGCGGGAAGGGCGCCGTCGGCGGAACAAAACCATCAGGGAGGTGTTTCGCGCAGTACATAACCCACACCACGCACGGTGTGGATCAGCCGCGGCTCGCCGTCGGCTTCAGTTTTTCGGCGCAGATACCCCACGTACACTTCCAGCGCGTTGCCCGAGGTGGGGAAGTCGAATCCCCACACCTCTTCGAGGATGCGGCTGCGAGTGAGTACTCGCCGCGGATTGGCGATCAGCATTTCCAGCAGCGCGAATTCGGTACGGGTCAGATTGATATCGCGCGTACCGCGGGTGACTTCCCGGGTGCCCGGATCAAGGGTGAGGTCGGAGAACGACATCGCCACCGAGTCGGCGGAGTCATCGGGCCTGGTGCGGCGCAGCAGCGCCCGCAGCCGCGCCAACAACTCTTCGAGCGCGAACGGCTTGGGCAGATAATCGTCGGCGCCGGCGTCCAGGCCCGAGACCCGCTCGGAGACGGAATCACGTGCGGTGAGGACCAGGATGGGTAAGTCGTCGCCGGTGCTGCGCAGTTGACGGCACACCTCGAGGCCGTCCAGCCGCGGCATCATCACATCCAGCACCAGGGCGTCGGGGCGATCGCTGACAATCGAGTCGAGCGCCTCGACGCCGTCGGCCGCAAGACTGACCGAGTAGCCGTTGAACGAAAGCGATCGGCGCAGCGACTCCCGCACTGCGCGATCGTCGTCAACGACAAGTATTTGCACGGCCACAGTGTCGTCCAATCCCCTGAGAAAGCGCTAAGAGCCGCTGCTCCGCCCTAGGTCAGCGGGCGGAGCATGCGAAGCGAACTATAAGCGCGAACGGGGACTTTTCGGGTGATTCTGCGAGTGGCAAGCCGGGCGAGCCGGATCAGCGACGATCGAGATCGATCAGACCGAGCCGAGCCGCCTTCAACAGCCGGCGCGGCACTTTGTGCTGCTGACCGGCCACCGTCACGTTGACCAGCTCAGGGCGCTTGGCTTTCCACTGCGCACGGCGGCTCCGGGTGTTCGCACGCGACATCCTGCGCTTGGGCACAGCCATGATCGGGCCTTACTCCTTGGTGGGGGCTTTCAGTCCCTTCGTCCAACGGCGGGGGACCGGGTAGCCCTAACGATAACCGGTGAGCTGCGCAGGAACCAAAACCCGCGGGGCAACCGCCGACGATCTGCTTGACGTGACACCGGCGACACCGGCTAACCTACCGGTTGGTTGGTACACGAGCCTGCCCCGATCGCCGTCCGGAAGAAAGGACACGCGCGTGGCTTCTTCCCCGGATGCGGCCGCCGGCGCCTTGCCCCCGGTGCGGATCGGCAACTGCTCGGGTTTCTACGGAGACCGGCACTCGGCGATGCGCGAGATGCTTGTCGGCGGCGACCTGGACTACCTGACCGGCGATTATCTCGCCGAGCTGACGATGTTGATCCTGGGACGTGACCGGCTGAAGCATCCCCAACGCGGCTATGCCAAGACGTTTCTGACCCAACTCGAAGAGTGCCTCGGGCTGGCCCACGAGCGCGGCGTCCGCATCGTGGCCAACGCCGGCGGCCTAAACCCGGCCGGCCTGGCCGAGGCGGTGCGGTCGCTGTCCGAGCGGCTGGGGATCCCGACCCGCGTCGCCTACGTGGAGGGTGATGACCTGCAGACCCGTGCCGAAGAATTGGGGCTGGGCACCCCGCTGACGGCCAACGCCTACCTGGGTGCCTGGGGCATCGTGGACTGCCTGAACGCCGGTGCTGACGTCGTGGTGACCGGCCGGGTCACCGATGCGTCGGTGACGGTGGGCCCGGCCGCCGCCCATTTCGGCTGGGACCGCGCCGACTACCACCAACTCGCCGGCGCCGTGGTCGCCGGGCACGTCATCGAGTGTGGCGTGCAGGCCACCGGCGGCAACTACTCCTTTTTCACCGAAATCCCCGACCTGAGCTACGCCGGCTTCCCGCTGGCCGAGATCAACTCAGACGGCACGTCGGTGATCACCAAACACCCCGGCACTGGCGGCCAGGTCAGCGTCGACACCGTCACCGCTCAACTGCTCTACGAGATCACCGGCGCCCGCTACGCCAACCCCGACGTCACCGCCCGCATCGACAGCGTCGAGTTGTCGGCCGACGGCGCCGACCGGGTGCGGGTCAGCGGGGTCACCGGCGAACCGCCACCGCCCACGCTGAAGGTGTCGCTCAACAGCATCGGGGGTTTCCGCAACGCGGTGACATTCGTGCTGACCGGTCTGGACATCGACGCCAAAGCCGAACTGGTTCGACGACAGCTGGAGGCAGCGCTGACCGTCAAGCCGGCCGAGCTGGAATGGACGCTGGCCCGCACCGATCACCTCGACGCCGACACCGAGGAAGCAGCCAGCGCACTGCTTCGCTGCGTGGTCCGCGATCCCGACCCGGCCAATGTAGGACGTCAATTCTCTTCTGCGGCAGTAGAATTGGCCCTGGCGAGTTACCCCGGCTTCACTGTGACGGCTCCCCCCGGCGACGGTCAGGTCTATGGTGTCTACACCCCGGGCTACGTCGATGCCACCGAAGTGCCGCACGTCGCCGTGCACGCCGACGGCACCCGCACCGACATACCCGCCGCCACCGACACCCGCGAGTTGACGCCCGCCGATCAACCGTCGCCGCCTGAGCCGCTGCCGGCCGCTCCCACCAGGCGCGCGCCGCTGGGCCGCATCGCCGGCGCCCGCAGCGGAGACAAAGGCGGATCAGCCAACGTCGGGGTGTGGGTGCGCACCGACGAGCAGTGGCGCTGGCTGGCCAACAGCCTCACGGTGGATTCGTTCAAGAAGCTGCTCCCCGAGACCGCCGACCTGCCCGTCACCCGCCACCTGCTACCCAACTTCCGCGCGGTGAACTTCGTGGTCGACGGCATCCTCGGCCAAGGCGTCGCCTACCAGGCCCGGTTCGACCCGCAGGCCAAGGGGCTGGGTGAATGGCTGCGCAGCCGGCATCTCGACATCCCCGAAGGATTGCTGTGACCATCTGGACCACGCCGGAGCGCGACCAGCTGCGCAAGACGGTGCGCAACTTCACCGAACGCGAAATCCTGCCGCACGTCGAGGAGTGGGAGCGAGCCGGTGAACTGCCCCGCGACTTGCATCGCCGCGCCGGGGACGCCGGGCTGCTCGGCGCCGGCTTCCCCGAGCAGGTCGGTGGTGGCGGCGGTGACGGCGCCGACGCGGTGGTGATCTGCGAGGAACTGCACCAAGCCGGAGCGCCCGGCGGCGTGTACGCATCGCTGTTCACCTGCGGAATCGCGGTGCCACATATCATCGCCGCCGGCGATGCCCGGCTGATCGACACCTTCGTGCGCCCGACGCTGCGCGGCGACAAGATCGGCGCGCTGGCGATCACCGAGCCCGGCGGCGGCTCTGACGTCGGGCATCTGCGCACCACCGCGGTCCGTGACGGTGAAAACTTCGTGGTCAACGGCGCGAAGACCTACATCACCTCCGGGGTGCGCGCCGACTTCGTGGTGACCGCAGTGCGCACCGGTGGGCCGGGCGCCGGCGGCGTCTCGTTGCTCGTCGTCGAAAAGGGCACGCCCGGCTTTGCCGTCACCCGCAAGCTGGAGAAGATGGGTTGGCGGTCCTCGGACACCGCAGAGCTGTCCTACACCGACGCACGCGTGCCGGCGGCCAACCTGGTCGGCGCCGAGAACACCGGCTTTGCGCAGATCGCGCAGGCCTTCGTCTCCGAGCGCATCGGTCTTGCCGCGCAAGCATATTCGAGCGCCCAGCGATGTCTGGACCTCACCGCCCAGTGGTGCCGAGACCGCGAGACCTTCGGCCGGCCGTTGATCTCCCGCCAGACGGTGCAAAACACGCTGGCCGAAATGGCCCGCCGCATCGACGTGGCCCGCGTCTATGTCCGCCACGTCATCGAACGCCAGCTCGCCGGTGAAACCAACCTGATCGCACAGGTTTGTTTTGCGAAGAACACCGCCGTAGAGGCCGGCGAATGGGTGGCCAATCAGGCTGTTCAGCTTTTCGGCGGAATGGGCTACATGACCGAATCCGAAGTCGAACGTCAGTACCGCGATATGCGCATCCTCGGCATCGGCGGGGGAACGACCGAGATCATGACCGCATTGGCGGCAAAACTGCTGGGATACCAAGGGTGACCCACCGCCGGCGACGATGCAGAGCGCAGCGATGAGGAGGAGCGGCGCATGAGCCTACTGCGTTCCACGCTGGACCCGAATGCCCCGGCTTACACCGAGGCGGCGTCAGCGCTGTCGGCCAAGCTGAGCGAGCTCGAAGCCGAGCTGACCAAAGCCCTCGGCGGTGGTGGTCCGAAGTACGTTGAGCGGCATCACGCCCGCGGCAAGCTCACCGCCCGCGAGCGCATCGAGCTGCTCGTGGACGCCGACTCCCCGTTCTTGGAACTCTGCCCGCTGGCGGCCTGGGGCAGCGACTTTCAAGTCGGAGCCAGCGTCGTGACCGGCATCGGCGTGGTGGCCGGGGTGGAATGCATGATCGCCGCCAACGACCCGACGGTCAAGGGTGGCACCAGCAACCCCTGGACACTGCGAAAGATACTGCGTGCCAATCAGATCGCCTTCGAGAACCGACTGCCGGTGATCTCGCTGGTGGAATCGGGCGGAGCGGACCTGCCCACCCAGAAGGAAGTGTTCATCCCGGGCGGCCAGATGTTCCGGGACCTGACCCGGCTGTCAGCGGCCGGAATACCCACCATCGCGCTGGTTTTCGGTAACTCCACCGCCGGCGGGGCGTATGTACCCGGCATGTCTGACCACGTCGTCATGATCAAGGAGCGCTCCAAGGTGTTCCTGGCCGGGCCGCCGCTGGTGAAGATGGCCACCGGCGAGGAATCCGACGACGAGTCCCTCGGCGGTGCCGAAATGCACGCGCGCATCTCCGGTTTGGCCGATTACTTCGCCGCCGACGAACTCGACGCGCTGCGCATCGGACGCCGTATCGTGGCCCGGCTGAACTGGGTGAAGCGAGGTCCGTCACCCACCGCGGTCACCGAGCCGCTGTTCGACGCCGAAGAACTGATCGGCATCGTGCCCGCCGACCTTCGCATCCCGTTCGACCCCCGCGAAGTGATCACCCGCATTGTCGACGGCTCGGAATTCGACGAGTTCAAAGCGCTGTACGGCTCGTCGCTGGTGACGGGCTGGGCGCGGCTGCACGGCTATCCGCTGGGGATCTTGGCCAACGCCCGCGGTGTCCTGTTCAGCGAGGAATCGCAAAAGGCCACTCAATTCATCCAGCTGGCCAACCGCTCCAACACGCCTCTGCTGTTTTTGCACAACACCACCGGCTACATGGTGGGCAAGGCCTACGAGGAAGGCGGGATGATCAAGCACGGCTCGATGATGATCAACGCCGTCTCCAATTCGACGGTGCCGCACATCTCGTTGCTGGTCGGCGCTTCCTACGGCGCCGGACACTACGGCATGTGTGGCCGGGCCTACGATCCGCGCTTCCTGTTCGCCTGGCCGAGCGCAAAAGCCGCGGTGATGGGCGGTGCCCAGTTGGCCGGTGTCATCTCGATCGTCAGCCGCGCGGCGGCGCAGGCCCGCGGGCAGACGGTCGACGAGGACGCCGACGCCGCCTTGCGGGCCGCCATCGAAGCCCAGATCGAAGCCGAGTCGCTGCCGATGTTCTTGTCCGGGCGACTGTACGACGACGGCGTCATCGACCCCCGAGACACCCGAACGGTACTGGGCATCTGCCTGTCGGCCATTGCCAACGGCCCGATTCAAGGTACGTCGAACTTCGGCGTCTTCCGGATGTGAGCCAGATGGAGATCACGCGAGTTCTGGTGGCCAACCGCGGCGAGATCGCCCGGCGGGTGTTCGCCACCTGCCGGCGGCTCGGACTGGGCACCGTGGCGGTGTTCACCGGCCCGGACGCTGACGCGCCGCACGTTGCCGAAGCCGATTTCAAGGTGCGATTGCCGGCCACCAACAGTTATCTTTCCGTCGACGCGATCATCGCCGCCGCACGCGCCGCCGGGGCTGATGCGGTTCACCCGGGCTACGGGTTCCTTTCGGAGAACGCGGAATTCGCGGCGGCCGTGCTAGACGCCGGGCTGACCTGGATCGGCCCGCCGGTGGGTGCGGTGCGGGCGATGGGGTCCAAGATCGAGTCGAAGAAGATGATGGCCGCCGCCGGGGTGCCGGTGCTCGACGAACTCGATCCGGATTCGGTCACCCCAGATCAATTGCCGGTTCTGGTCAAGGCTTCTTCTGGCGGCGGTGGCCGCGGCATGCGAGTCGTCAACGAATTGAGTTCGCTGGCAGGCGAAGTCGCCGCGGCTCAGCGCGAAGCGCAATCCGCGTTCGGTGACCCGACGGTGTTCTGCGAGCGCTATCTGCCCACCGGGCACCACGTCGAAGTTCAAGTCCTCGCCGACAGCCACGGAACGGTGTGGGCGGTCGGTGAGCGGGAGTGTTCGATTCAGCGCCGACACCAGAAGATCATCGAAGAGGCGCCGTCACCGCTGGTCGATCGGACACCGGGCATGCGCGCCAAGCTGTTCGACGCCGCCCGGCTGGCCGCCGGCGCGATCGGCTACACCGGCGCCGGGACCGTGGAATTCCTGGCCGACGATCGTGGCGACTTCTACTTCCTCGAGATGAACACCCGTCTGCAAGTCGAACACCCGGTCACCGAGGAGACCACCGGACTCGATCTGGTGGAGCTGCAGTTGGCGGTCGCCCAGGGCGCTCGGCTCGAACCGGAACCGCCCACCGGACATGGGCATGCGATCGAAGCCCGGCTCTACGCCGAGGATCCCGCACGCGGCTGGCAGCCGCAAGCCGGTACGGTGCACCGCACGCAGGTGCCCGGTGTGGCGGCCCAGTTCACCACCTTGGGCGGGCGCAGCGGAGTCCGCCTGGACTCGGGGATAGTGGACGGTTCGGTGGTGTCGATCCACTACGACCCGATGCTGGCCAAGGTGATCTCCTACGCGCCGACCCGCCGGACGGCCGCACTGGTGCTCGCCGACGCGCTGTCGCGCAGCCACTTGCACGGCGTACGAACCAATCGCGATCTGCTGGTCAACGTATTGCGGCACCCGGCTTTCCTGGACGGTGCCACCGACACAGCCTTCTTCGACACCCACGGCCTGGCTGAGCTGTCCGCACCGCTGACCGACCAGGCCGCGGTGCGGCTTTCGGCGGTCGCGGCCGCGGTCGCCGACGCCGCCCACAACCGTTCAGCCGCAGCAGCCCTGCGGTCGATTCCGAGCGGGTGGCGCAATCTGGCCTCGGGCTACCAGGTCAAAACCTATGTCGACGACGAGAGCAACGAGCACCGGGTTGAATACCGCTTCACCAGAGGCGGTTTCGTGCTGGCCGGTGACGAGTCGGTGCGGGTGTTGTCTTACACCACCGATCACGTTGACCTCGCCGACGACAGTGGGGTGGCGCGCCGCTTCGTCGTCGCGCGTTATGGTTCGGAGTCCCGCGACGTCTACGTCGATTCCCCGCACGGTCCGGTGCACTTCGTGGTGTTGCCCCGCTACCCCGAACTCGGTTCGGCGGTCGAACAGGGATCGCTGCTGGCGCCGATGCCCGGAAACGTCATCCGGGTCGGTGCGCAGGTCGGTGACACGGTCAGCGCCGGGCAGCCGCTGGTCTGGCTGGAAGCCATGAAGATGGAACACACGATCACCGCGCCCGCCGACGGCGTGCTGGCCGAACTCGGCGTCGCCCCCGGCCAGCAGGTCGAGGTCGGCGCCGTGCTGGCACGCGTCGACACCGGCGCCGAGTCCTGAATTTCAGCAAAAGGAGAACACCGTGACCGACAACAGCTTCATCGAAAACGAAGACCGCAAGGCACTGCGCAAGGCGGTGGCCGCGCTGGTGGCCAACTACGGCCAGGAGTACTACCTGAAGAAGGCCCGCGCCCAGCAACACACCGACGAACTGTGGAACGAGGCGGGTCAACTCGGCTTTCTCGGGGTGAACCTGCCGGAGGAGTACGGCGGGGGCGGCGCCGGCATGTACGAGCTGTCACTGGTCATGGAAGAGATGGCCGCCGCAGGCTGCGGCCTGCTGATGATGGTGGTGTCACCGGCCATCAACGGCACCATCATCAGCAAGTTCGGCACCGACGAACAGAAGCAGCGCTGGCTGCCCGGCCTCGCCGACGGCTCCATCACGATGGCGTTCGCCATCACCGAACCGGACGCCGGTTCCAACTCCCACAAGATCACCACCACCGCCCGGCGCGACGGCAGCGACTGGGTGCTCAACGGCCAGAAGGTCTACATCTCCGGGGTCGATCAGGCGCAGGCCGTGCTGGTGGTCGGCCGCACCTATAAAGACACCGGGGCCAAGTCCGCATCGCTCAGGCCCGCGCTGTTCGTGGTGCCCACCGACACCCCCGGCTTCACCTACACACCCATCGAGATGGAGCTGATCAGCCCCGAACGTCAATTCCAGGTGTTCATCGATGATGTCCGGTTGCCCGCTGATGCGCTGGTCGGCTCGGAGGACGCCGCAATCGCGCAGCTGTTCGCCGGGCTCAATCCCGAACGCATCATGGGTGCGGCCAGTGCCGTCGGCATGGGCCGCTTCGCGATCGACAAAGCCACCGACTACGTCAAGACCCGCAAGGTCTGGTCCACCCCGATCGGCGCGCATCAAGGTCTGTCCCATCCGCTGGCGCAGAACCACATCGAAGTCGAGCTGGCCAAATTGATGATGCAAAAGGCCGCAACGCTGTACGACTCCGGTGACGACATGGGTGCCGCCGAGGCGGCCAACATGGCCAAGTACGCGGCCGGTGAGGCGGCGGCGAAGGCGGTCGACCAGGCGGTCCAGTCACTGGGCGGCAACGGGCTGAGCAAGGAGTACGGCATCGCCGCGGCGCTGGCGGCGTCCCGGTTGTCGCGGATCGCACCGGTGAGCCGGGAGATGGTGCTGAACTTCGTCGCGCAGACGTCGTTGGGCTTGCCCCGGTCCTACTGATGGGCGCGCTCGTCGAATATGCCGGCCCTGCGGCCTCGGGTCCACCGGTCGCCCGGCTGACGTTGAACTCGCCGCAAAACCGCAATGCGCTGTCCATGGCACTCGTCGAGCAGCTGCACGAGGGCCTGCGCGGTGCGGCCACCGACGAGACCGTGCGCGCGGTGGTGTTGGGCCATACCGGCGGCACGTTCTGTGCCGGCGCCGACCTGAGCGAGGCTTCCGGCGGTGACCCGTTCGACCAGGCGGTCGACCGGGCCCGTGAACTCAGCGCGCTGCTGCGCGCCATCGTCGAATCGCCGCTGCCGGTGATCGCTGCCGTCGACGGCCATGTCCGCGCCGGCGGTATGGGTCTGGTGGCTGCGTGTGACATCGCGGTCGCGGGACCGCGCAGCACCTTCGCGCTGACCGAGGCACGGATCGGCGTGGCACCGGCGATCATCTCGCTGACGTTGCTGCCCAAGATCTCGGCTCGCGCCGCGGCGCGCTACTACTTGACCGGTGAGAAATTCGACGCCGCCCAAGCCGCTGCCATCGGATTGATCACCGTGGCCACCGACGACGTCGACGCCGTGGTCGCCGCCATGGCCGCCGATCTGGGCCGGGGTTCCCCGCAGGGCCTGGCCGCGTCGAAAGCGTTGACCAACTCGGCCGTACTGGCGGGTTTCGACCGGGACGCCGAACGGCTCAGCGTGGAGTCGGCGCGGCTGTTCGTCTCCGACGAAGCCCGCGAAGGCATGCTGGCCTTCCTCCAGAAAAGGCCCCCGCGATGGGCCCCCGACAGTCCGGTCGGGTAACGACGCAGCCGCAGTTTCGACGATCTCCTTGCGACCGATTCTCTTCGTCGTAGGCTGTTGTTGAGATGAGCGATTCAGCGCGGAATTACGTACGGTCAGAGCCTCCGCGCGCTGCCGATACCGACCGCATCCAGGTGGCGCAGCTATTGACCGACGCCGCTGCCCGCGGTCGGTTGCAGATGAGCGACTACGAAGACCGGCTGACCAAAGCGTATGCCGCCACCACCTACGAAGAGCTGGACCGGCTTCGTGCGGATCTGCTGGGATCGACGGTGAGCCGCCGCGGCGGTGCCTGTAAGCCGGCGCCGTCGACGCTGCTGCTGGCCATCATGGGGGCCTTCGAACGCCGCGGCCGCTGGAATGTTCCCAGGAAATTGACGACCTTCGCACTGTGCGGCGGCGGGGTGATCGACTTGCGCTACGCCGACTTCACCTCGACCGAGGTCGACATCCGCGCCTACTCCATCATGGGCGGGCAAACCATCCTGCTGCCCCCGGAAGTCGAGGTCGACATTCGCGGACGCGGCCTGATGGGCGGCTTCGACCATGACGCGCAGGGCGAAGGCACGCCCGGCGCACCCAAAGTGACCGTGCGCGGATTCTCGCTGTGGGGCGGCGTCGGAATCAAGCGGAGAAACCGGAAAGCTCAGGACTGACCGCTCAACGCCGCCGTCGGCGTGAGCTCAGATAGTCGCCGACCACCGCCGCACCCAGGCCGTCCAGATCCGGAACCACCACTCGGCCCTCCACCCGGCGCGCGACCTGGTCGATGAACCGCGCCAGACCGGGATCACTGCCCAGCCGGAAGATAGTGACCTGCGCACCCAGCCGCGCCATGTCGTCGAAACCCCGCACGGTGTGGGCGATGGTCCGCGGATGCGGTGGGTAATCGAAAAATACAGCAGAACCATCCCCGTCGACGTCTTCCAGATGCGCGGTCGGCTCGCCGTCGGTCACCACCAACACGACGGGCTGCGCGTTGGGGTGCCGCCGCAGATGCCGGCCGGCCAGCGCCAGCGCGTGGTGCAGGTTGGTGCCCTGCTCGTAGACGCCTTCCAGGCCGGTCAGCTCGGCGGCGGTCATGGTGCGCGCGTAGCGGCCGAAGGCGACGATCTGCAACGCGTCGGACCGGAACCGGGTGCTGATCAGATGGTTGAGCGCCAGCGCGGTCTGCTTCATCGGCAGCCAGCGATTCTCCATCACCATCGAGAACGAGGTGTCCACCAGTAACGCGACCGCGGCCTGGGTGCGCATCTCGGTCTCGGAGACCTCGACGTCGTCAACGCTCACCCGGATGGCTGCCCCACGCCCGGCGGTCTGCCCGGTCCCGGCTTGCCGCAGCACCGCGTTGGTCAACGTGCGGGTGACGTTCCACGGCTCGGTGTCACCGAACTGCCAAGGCCGGGTCGCCCCGGTCAGCTCCCCGGCCGCCCCCGCACGTCGGTGTTCGCGCTCGCCGTGGCGTCCGGACAGTTGCTGCGCGACGTCACGCAACGCGGTCTGACCGAGCCGGCGCATCGCCTTGGGCGAGAGTCGCCACTGGCCGTCGGAGCTGCGGTCCAGGAAACCCTGGTTGACCAGTGCGCGTTCCAGGTCGGCCAGCGTTCGGGCGTCGACCGCGGCTTCGTCGCCGAGTTGGCGCGCCAGCGCGTCGAGGTCGACGTCGTCCATGGTCGCGCCGGGGTAGCTCTGCGACAGCTGGTCGGCCAGCTGCTCGAGTTCCCCGATGTCGGCCAGCGCCTGCGCGCCCTGCCCCATGCCCAGCGGATTGTCGCCGGAAAACTGCGCCGAGCCGTCCCAGTCCTCCGCTGGCCTCGCCGCCTGCAGATGTGAGTCCAGCTGGCCCAACGCCTGCATCAGCGCTGGCGAACCGAAGGCCTGCTGTGCCAGCGCGTCGAGCTCCGCGCGCTGCTCCGCGCTCAGGCTGTTGCGGAAACGTTGGGCCGCGGCGGCCCGCTTGGCCAAAGAGTCCAGCAACTCCTCGACGTTGCGCGGGTTCTCCGGGAAGAACTCGCCGTGCTTGTCCATGAAGTCCTGGAAATCTTGCGGGGAATCCTGTCCTTTCGCGTGCTTGTCCAACAGACTGTTGAGGTCATCGAGCATCTCGGTGACGCGCTGGCGGTCTTCGTCGGTGGCGCCTTCCAGCGCCTCCTTCATGCCGGCGAAACGTTGGTCGAGCATCTCGCGGCCCAGCAGATCCTTGATCTGCTCGTACTTCTGGCGGGCTTCGCTGCTGCGCCAGTCGTAATCGTTCAGCTCCTGCACCGCCTTGGCCGGCGACGGCGACAGCGACTCCAGTTGCAGTTCACCGAACCGCGCGTCGTCGTCCAGCGCACGGGCCAGTTCCTTGCGCTCGGCCAATACCGCCTCGTCCAGCAGCTTCTTGATCTCCTGCAACGTGCCGTCCAAGTTGTTGTCGCGCAACAACTTGCGGCGGCGCCGGTTCACCTCGCCGGCCAACCGGTCGGCGCCGCGCATGTTCTTGGTGCCCCGTCGCAGCAGCTCGGACAAGGCGCGCCGGGGCGAAGAGCCCGCCATGACGTCCTGCCCGATCGCTTCGAGCGCCTCGGCCAAGTCCACCGGCGGCGCCAGCGGATCAGGGCCGCCGGTGTAAGCCGAGTAGCGCGACGAGTGCTTGTTAGCCATAGACGGTTTCGCCTTCTCCGGACACCTTGTCGATACGTTTGGCCAAGTACAGCGCCTCCAGCGCCAGTTCGAGCGCGGCGGCCCGCTCGCCTTCGGACTGGGCGCCCAGCCGGCTGGCGATCTGATCGATCACCGGCAGGTCCGGCACGGCGGCAAGCACATCTTTGGCCGAAACCCGTTCGCCGGTGGTCACCGCCGAGCCGTTCTCCACCGCGGCGACCAGTGGTCCGACGTCGATGCCGCCGAGGGCTTTGGACGCGGTGTCGGCGGTCGCGCGGCGCAGTAAGTGCTCCAGCACCGCCTGCTCGCGGCCCTCCTCGCCGGACTCGAACTCCAACTTGCCGCGCAGCACCTCGATCACCGTCCCGAGATCCACCACCCGGGCCACCGGCTCGGTCTCGCCCAGCACCGCGCTGCGATGCCGTGCCGCCGCGGCGACCGTTTCGGCCGCGGCGATCGCGAACCGCGCCGAAACGCCGGAGCGCTGATCGACCGACCGGGACTCGCGCAGGTAACGCGCGAACCGGGCAATCACCTGCATCAGATAATCGGGCACCTGGGCGCTCAAATGGGCCTCCTGCACGATCACGCCCACCTCGGCCTGCAATTCCAGCGGGTAGTGGGTGCGGATCTCCGCGCCGAACCGGTCTTTCAGCGGGGTGATGATGCGACCGCGGTTGGTGTAGTCCTCCGGGTTCGCGCTGGCGACCACCAGCACGTCCAGCGGCAGCCGCAGCGTGTACCCGCGGACCTGGATGTCGCGCTCCTCCATGACGTTGAGCATCGACACCTGGATGCGCTCGGCGAGGTCGGGCAACTCGTTGACCGCGACGATGCCCCGGTGCGCCCGCGGAATCAGCCCGTAGGCGATGGTTTCCGGGTCACCCAGGCTGCGGCCTTCCGCCACTTTGATCGGGTCGATGTCGCCGACCAGATCGGCGACGCTGGTATCAGGGGTGGCCAGCTTTTCGGTGTAACGCTCGCTGCGGTGCTTCCAGGCCACCGGCAAGTCGTCGAGTTGCTGTTCGGCCCGCCGGATCGACTCAGGGGTGATCGGCGAATAGGGGTGCTCGCCGAGCTCGGAGTCGCGGATCACCGGGGTCCACTCGTCGAGCAGACCGGTCAGCGCTCGCAACAACCGGGTTTTGCCCTGGCCGCGTTCCCCGAGCAGAACGAAGTCGTGACCGGCGATCAAAGCCCGCTCCAACTGCGGCAGCACCGTGTCGTCGAACCCCAGGATGCCCGGCCAGATGGCTTCACCGTCTGCACCATCAGCAAGGCGGGTGAGAAGGTTCTCCCGAATTTCCTGCTTGACACCCCGCTCGCGGTGCCCGGCGGCACGCAGTTCACCGACGGTTCGGGGCAGATTGTTAGATGAGGTCACCACTCCACGCTACGACGGTCTGACGACCAGCGTCATGTGATGAAGGTTCAGCGCGCTCAGTGCGCGAAGTGGCGGGCCCCGGTGAGGTAAAGCGTCACACCGGCCCGTTCAGCTGCCGCACTCACTTCTTGATCGCGCACCGAGCCGCCGGGATGCACGATCGCCTGGACACCTGCGGCAGTCAGCGTCTCCAACCCGTCCGGGAACGGGAAGAACGCATCGGAGGCGGCCACCGAACCCGCCACCCGGTCACCGGCGCGCTCCACCGCCAGCCGCGCCGCGTCGACGCGGTTCACCTGTCCCATGCCGACGCCGACGGTGGCGCCGCCGGCGGCAATCACGATGGCGTTCGACTTGACCGCCCGGCAAACCCGCCAGGCGAAGACCAGGTCGGCCAGCATCGCCGGGCCGGCCGGCGACCCGGTCGCAAGGGTCCAGTTGTTGGGGTCATCTCCAGGAGCGTCGAGGCGGTCCCGTTGCTGCACGAGCAGACCGCCGCTGACTTGGCGCAGCTCGGCAGCGCCGGCGGTCGGCCGGCCGGCCAGCAGCACCCGGATGTTCTTCTTGCGCGCCAAGGCGTCGACCGCTCCAGGTGCGTAGGCGGGTGCGACGATCACCTCGGTGAAGATGGTGCTCACGTATTCCGCCATCTCCAGGCTGACTTCGGTGTTGGCGGCGATCACGCCGCCGAACGCGCTCAGCGGATCACAATCATGCGCCTTGCGGTGTGCGTCGGCGACCGAGGTTGACGAGACGGCGATGCCACACGGGTTGGCGTGTTTGATGATCGCCACGCAGGTCTCCTGGTGGTCGAAAGCTGCCCGCCAGGCCGCGTCGGCGTCGGTGAAGTTGTTGTAGGACATCTCTTTTCCGTGCAGCTGCTCGGCCTGTGCCAGGCCCGGCCAGCCGGCTGAATCGCTGTACAGCGCCGCCTGTTGATGAGGGTTCTCGCCGTAGCGCAGCAGCGCCGAACGCCGCCAGCTGCGGGCGAACCACTGGGGGAACGTCACTGCCGGCTGCTCGGGCGCCAAGGTCGACCCCATCCAGCCGGCGACCGCGATGTCGTATTCGGCGGTGTGCCGAAAAGCCAACGTCGCCAGAGCTTTACGCTCGGCGAAGGTGAAGCCGCCGTCATGCACCGCGGACAGCACACCGTCGTACCCGGAAGGCTCGACGACCACCGCGACGCTGGCGTGATTCTTCGCCGCTGCCCGCACCATCGACGGTCCACCGATGTCGATCTGCTCGACGCACTCGTCGGTTGCCGCGCCGGAGGCCACCGTCTCGCTGAAGGGGTAGAGGTTGACGACGACGAGTTCGAATGCGGCGATGCCGAGTTCGTCGAGCGCCGCAGTGTGTTCGGGCCTGCGCAGGTCGGCGAGCAACCCGGCGTGCACATGTGGGTGCAGGGTCTTGACGCGGCCGTCGAGCACCTCGGGGAATCCGGTCACCTGCTCGACGTGTGTCACCGGAACACCGGCGTTGTCAATGGTTTTCGCGGTGGACCCGGTCGAAACGATTTCGACGCCGGCTTCGTGCAGGCCGCGGGCCAGGTCGGCCAGCCCGGTTTTGTCGTACACGCTGACCAGAGCCCGCCGGATCGGCCTTTTCGACAAGCCGTGCCCGTCGTCTCCTTGCTCGCGGCTCATCCGATGGTTGCCTTTCGTCCGTTGCAGGTCACGCCGCCGGTGGCCAACGCCGCCACCACATCCACCAGGAGCCGGCGCTCCACAACCTTGATGCGCTCATGCAGGATCTCCTCGTCGTCGCCGTCGAGGACCGGAATGGCTTGCTGCGCCAGTATCGGGCCGGTGTCGGTACCGGCGTCCACCAGGTGCACGGTGCAGCCGGTCACCTTCACTCCGTGGGCCAGCGCCGCCGCCACACCGTGCGCCCCGGGGAAAGCGGGCAGCAGCGCCGGGTGGGTATTGACGACACGTCCGCAGAAGCGCGAAAGAAACTGCGCGCCGACAATTTTCATGAAACCGGCTGACACCACGAAATCCGGTGAGTGCGCGGCGGTGGCTCGGGTCAGCGCCGCGTCCCAGGCGTCGCGGTCCGGGTAGTCCGGCAACCGGACGGTGAAGGTGGGCAACGACGCCGCACGGGCGATCTCGACGGCCGGGCAGTCGCGGTCGGCCCCGACGGCCACCACCCGGGCCGGATAGTCGTCGACGGCAGCGCCCAGCAGTGATTTGAGCAGTGAGCCGGTGCCGGAAGCCAACACGACCAGCCGTGCCGGCGCACTCGGCGGCACGTGGAGCGGTTGCGGCACAGGCGAAGTCTAGCCCGAGCATGAAGCGGGCCATCGGGCTCAGTCGTGTGGTTGATCGAGGGACGACTGGGTCGACTGGGCAGAAGGCGTTTGCTCCAGCCCGGCGACGACGCCCACATCGTCGTCGTCGGCGTCATCGTGCGGGGCGGCCGCCTCAGTTTCGGCACCCTCCATCGGTGCCGCGACCGGAATCGACTCGGGCGGTTTGGGCGGCTTGGGACGCCGCCGCACTCCGCCGGTCATCACGACGGTGACTGCGCCCACGACGGCGAACCAGAAGAACACCGCGAAGCCGAACGTGCCCTGATCGACCCCGACGTCGCCGAAGTTGCCCAACCGCCCGCCGCCGGCGTAGCCGAGCAGCGCCATCGCCAGCGCCGCGCCACCCGCGGCCACCGCCACCTTGGCCATCGCCGGCAGCAGCGGCAACGGCCGCCGGGCGCATTGCTGTCCGACCGCGACACCCGAGGACGCACCGACGATCAGCAGCGCCACCCACACCGGGCCCAGCGGCGGCGACGGAGCCGCGGCCAGCACCGGCAGCGCGGGCAGGTCGCCACCGAAGACGGCGAACGAGCTGAAGGTGGCGAAGCCGAGATGCGTGCTGGAACCCACCGTCACGGCGGCGGTGCCGACGATCACATTAGGCGCGTAGAGCACCGACAACACGGTCAGGCTGAATTGGCCGAAGATCGAATCAGTGATCGCGAAAAGCTGCTGCATCGTCGCCCAGTGCACGACCAACGACCCGGCCGTCACCGCGGCGGACAAGCCGAAGAGCGCCAGCACGCCGGCTTTCGCCGCCCGCAGCGCACCGCCCAGCCAATCCGGCAACATCGTCGTGGCCACCACCCGTTGACCCATCCGTGCGCTTACACCCAGCGCTGCGCCGATCGCGTGCACAGCGAGCACACTGCTGAACGCCCGCAACGCGCTCGGGGTCTGCAGCTCGGTGATCACCGACGCCGCGTCGTGGATGACGGCCAACGCGATAGCGGCGAACAGCAACGGCCCGCCGAGCGCCGACGCCACCACCCACCGGACGATGAACCAGGACGCGTTGCCCGACGTGGCCCGCGCCGTCGTGCGCGCCGTTCCCCATACCATCAGCAGGACCGGCAGCAGCGGCATCACTCCCAGCTCACGACCGCCGATGGCGACGGGCACCTCGTGCACGCCGAGCCACATACTGGCGATGGCGCCCACGGCGCCGGTCGTGTCGCTGTTGGCGATCACCAACTGCAGCAGCGTTACCGCCGCGATGATCACCAGAGCCACCGAGGCCGGACCGAACGCGACCCTGAGCAGATCCCGGGCTTGCCGCGCGCCCGCTGCGCGCTGGTCTTCCACCGGCGTCACTGCGCGCGCACCATCCCGGCTAGGCGCGGGAGCGCCCGGTTAGGAGGACGTCGGACCGGAGGGCGAGGACGGCGACTGAGGCTGCTGGCCGCCATGGGACTGCTGCCCGCCCGAGCCGGAAGCCGAGTGCTCACCGGCGTTGCCGGAGCCCGCAGCCTGAGTTTCCGCGCCGGAGCCGTATGACGGCGGGGAGCTGAAGCTGGCGAAACCGGTGGGCGGAGTGGACGTGCCGTGCTCACTCTGACCGCCCTGCGAAGACGCTTGATGCTGAGCTGAGTGCGAGCCCTGCTGTGATCCGTGTTGCTGGCCGGCGGCGCTGAAGCCGCCGGTCGAAGGTCCCTGCGGGTATCCGCCGCCGCCGTAGGACGGCCCGTAGCCCTGCTGGGGTGACTGCTGCGGGCCGGCGTGCTGCCCGTAGGGCGACTGGCCCGGCTGACCGTAGTAACCGCCGTACTGGCCGTATTGCCCGTACTGGTTGTACCGGTCGTATTTGGGCCGCGGGGCCGGCGGCGTGATCACGCCGGCGTCCAGCAGCAGCGCGCCGACGGCGGTGAGGGCCTGCAACACCGCCAGGCCAAGGATGGCCCACAGCGCCCAGCCAGCCGAGACGTTGTCCGAAAGGGTGGAAGCCCGGGCGACCAACAGCAGCGCGCCGAGGACGGCGATGACCGCCACGACCGCCGTGTAGTTCCTCGCCTTGGGCAGCAGGTTCGTCGCGGCCAGCAGCGCCGCCAGCAGCGCCAGCATCGCGACCACGCCCGCGCCACGGCTGCCGGAGCCCCCCGGCGCACCGGCATCGCTGTTGACTTCGAACACCGGACCGAAACTGAGGAAGTAGGCTGCCAATCCCAGCGCGGCCACCGCGATGGTCAGGTACTGCTGCAGCTTGCTGCCGCCGTGGTCTTCGGATTTGGCGAACGAGGGTCCAGACGAGCCGGACGACCCGGAATTTCCATAGGACGCGGTGGGCTGCGCGGGTTGATATCCCGAACTGCCGGACGAGTAGGTCATTGCTTCTCCCATGCTTCCGGTGCCTTCTGACGCCGCGACATTCGATGGACCGCTGCTGAGCAACGCCGTCACATCAGCGGTCCTGGCGTCGAGACGCGATTCGCCCGTCCACGCTAGCGCACCTGCCAACCGGCGCTGTGCGGCGCACGGCGTGTCACCGCTTGCGCTTGCCCGGGCCAGGTGTAACACGTTCTAATTCCTGGCATGGATTACGGGCTCGTGTTGTTCACCAGCGACCGCGGCATCACCCCGGCCGCAGCGGCCAAGCTTGCCGACGACCACGGCTTTCACACCTTCTACGTGCCTGAGCACACCCACATCCCGGTCAAGCGCGAGGCCGCACATCCGACCACCGGTGACGAGTCGCTGCCCGACGACCGGTACATGCGCACCTTGGACCCCTGGGTGAGTCTGGGTGCGGCATGCGCGGTCACCTCCCGCGTGCGGCTGTCGACCGCGGTCGCGCTCCCGGTCGAACACGACCCGATCACCCTGGCCAAATCGATTGCCACCTTGGACCACCTGTCCGGCGGGCGGGTCAGCCTCGGGGTCGGATTCGGCTGGAACACCGACGAACTCGCCGATCACGGAGTGCCCGCCGGGCGGCGCCGCACCATGCTGCGCGAATACCTGGAGGCGATGCGGGCATTGTGGACTCAGGAAGAAGCGTCCTACGAGGGAGAGTTCGTCAACTTCGGCAGCAGCTGGGCGTGGCCCAAGCCGGTGCAGTCGCACATCCCGGTGCTGGTCGGCGCTGCCGGCACGGAGAAGAACTTCAGGTGGATCGCGCGCAGCGCCGACGGCTGGATTACCACGCCGCGCGATTTCGACATCGACGAGCCGGTCGAGATTGCTGCACGAGATCTGGGCTGCCGCCGGCCGCGAGGGGGCGCCGCAGATCGTGGCGCTGGACTACAAACCGGTGCCGGACAAGCTGGCGCACTGGGCGGACATCGGCGTCACCGAGGTGCTGTTCGGGTTGCCCGACCGCGCTGCGGACGACATTGCGGGCTACGTCGAACGGCTGGCCGGCAAACTGGCGGCCGCGGTGTGAAGCCGGCTCAGCTCAGCGAGCAGCGGTTGCCGTAGTCGAACGAGCGCACGCTGACCGGTTGCTCCAGCGGTTCGCCTTCGGTGAGCAGAGCAATCAAATCGTCGTCTTCGGTGGTGGCCAGGAACCGGCTGCCATCGGCGGCCAGTCGGCCGATGACGATTCCGGTCAGCCGCCCGTTGTCGCGGCGGACCGTGTAGGTCTCGACGGTGCCGCGGCCTTCGGCGTTCTCCGTCACCGCTTCCCCGGGTCGCGCGTCGATGTCGGCCTGCAGCGCCGGGCTGCGATCGGCCTGCCACGGCGTGGGGACGGTCGTGTAGATGCCGACGGAGTACTTACTCAGGATGCCGCCGTTGGCGCCGACCAGGCCGTAGCGTCCCGGTGCGGCGCGCATCGCCGAGACGGTCTCGGCGACGGCGTGCATCGAGTAGTTGTTGCCGGCGCCGCCGAAGAACGGCAGACCACCGGTCAGCGTCAGACCCCGCGGGTCGTCCGGTGCGATGCCCAGCCCGTCGCAGATGTTGAACACCGGGACGGCAAAGCAGCTGTACAGGTCGAGGGTGGCAACGTCGTCGATGCCGACGCCGGCCAGGTCCAGCGCCTCGCGCACGGCCAGCACGGCCGACGGGGCATGACCGAGGTCGGACCGGCACAGCAGGCGTTGTTCGGCCAGGTCGGCATGGCCGGCCAGATACACCCAGTTGTCTTCCGGCACCCCGAGGCGGCGTGCCGCTGCCACCGACATCAGCAGCGCCGCGGCGCCCTGATTCACCTGGTCGCGGGCCACCAGCAGCCGCGGATACGGGTCGGAGATCATCCGGTTGGCGTCGGTTACCGTGATGAGTTCCTCGACGGAGCGCTGCACCGGCGCGGCAGCGAACGGATTGCCGGCCGCCACCGCGGTGAACGGCGCGAACAGCTCACCCATCCGCCGCAGATACTCGGCCGGCCCCAGCCCGGTGCGGGCGCGGCGTGCGTTTTCCAGCAGCGCGTACTGGGTCGGCGCGTCGACCAGCCCGTGGACGACCGTGTAGCGGGAGATCAACCCGTCCAGGCCGTGGCCGCGGTCTTCCAGCTCACCGTCGACGTGCTCGGAGAAGTCCGGTTTGTCCTCGGCGCGCGCGAAGTACCGGTTGGTCGACGTCGCATCGGAGCCGAAGATCAGCGCCACCTCCGACCGGCCGGCGGCGATCCCGGCGGCCAGTTCGGTGATCAGCTTCTGCGGGCCCTGCCCGCCGACGACTTCCAGGATCGCGCGGGCCGGTTCGGCGTCGATCCGGTTGGCCACCGAACGCGGATAGTTGTTCGACTTGCCCAGCACCGCCTCGGCCGGCCCGGAGATCTCGAATTGCCGCACCCCGGCGACCGTGTCGATCGACGCGGCCACCTTCGCGACGTCGGCACCGCAGTCTTCGAGAGCAGCCCGCGCGGCCGCGGTGGCCAGCTCGACGGCCGACATCGCACGGTAGTAGGGATCGTCGATGCGCTCCGCGGCTTGGCCGACGCCGACGACGACGGGAGTGCGCGGGTTGATGTGCGCCGCTCCTCCTCATCGCTTCGCGCTGCATCGTCGCCGGCGCGGGTCGATTGCGCCGCTCCTCCTCATCGCTTCGCGCTGCATCGTCGCCGGCGCGGATCCAGAGGCATCCTTGAGCTACTGGCTCTGCAGGATCTTTCGGGCCAAATCGGCCGTCTCCGAGGGCGTCTTACCCACTTTGACGCCGGCGGCTTCCAGCGCCTCCTTCTTGGCGGCCGCGGTGCCCGACGAACCGGACACGATGGCGCCGGCGTGGCCCATCGTCTTTCCCTCGGGAGCGGTGAAGCCTGCGACGTAGCCGACGACGGGCTTGGACACGTTGGCTTTGATGTAGTCCGCCGCACGCTCCTCGGCGTCGCCGCCGATTTCGCCGATCATCACGATGAGCTTGGTCTCGGGATCTTTCTCGAACGCCTCGATCGCGTCGATGTGGGTGGTGCCGATCACCGGGTCACCGCCGATCCCGATGGACGTGGAGAAGCCGAAGTCACGCAACTCGTACATCATCTGGTAGGTCAGCGTGCCCGACTTCGACACCAGGCCGATCGGACCCGAGCCGGTGATATTGGCCGGGGTGATGCCGACCAGCGACTGCCCGGGGGTGATGATGCCCGGGACAGTTCGGGCCGATGATGCGGGTCTTGTCGCCCTTCGACAGGTTGTAGGCCCACGCATAAGCGCTGTCCTGCACCGGGATGCCCTCGGTGATCACGACCAGCAGTCCGATCCCGGCGTCGATCGCCTCGATGATCGCGTCCTTGGCGAATTTCGGCGGCACGAAGATGATCGACACGTCGGCGCCGGTCTTGTTCCATGGCCTCGACCACAGAGCCGAACACCGGCAGCTCGACGTCGTTGCCGGCGGCGTCTTTGTGGGCCACTTTGGTGCCGGCCTTGCGGGCGTTGACACCGCCGAGGATCTGAGTGCCCGCTTTGAGCATCCGCGCGGTGTGTGCGGTGGCCTCACCGCCGGTGATGCCCTGGACGATGACCTTCGAGTCCTTGGTCAAAAAGATCGCCATGGCGCTCCTGTTCCTTTCGTGTCTCAGCCGCCCGCCAGCGCGGCGGCTTTGTCGGCGGCCTCGTCCATCGTCGCGACCAACGTCACCAGCGGGTGATTGGCTTCGGTGAGGATGCGTCTGCCCTCCTCGACGTTGTTGCCGTCGAGGCGGACGACCAGCGGCTTGTTGGCCTCCTCGCCCAGGATCTCCAGCGCCTTGACGATCCCTGTCGCCACGGCGTCACAGGCGGTGATCCCGCCGAACACGTTGACGAACACACTCTTGACCTGCTCGTCACCCAGCACGACGTCTAGACCGGCTGCCATCACCTCGGCCGAGGCGCCGCCGCCGATGTCCAGGAAATTGGCCGGCTTCACTCCGCCGTGCTGCTCGCCGGCGTAGGCGACGACGTCGAGCGTCGACATCACCAGTCCGGCGCCGTTGCCGATGATGCCGACCCCGCCGTTGAGCTTGACGTAGTTGAGGTCGTGCTCCTTGGCTTTGAGCTCCAACGGGTCGGTTGCGTCGCGGTCCTCGAAGTCGACGTGGCCGGGCTGGCGGAAGTCGGCGTTGGCATCCAGGGTGACCTTGCCGTCCAGCGCCAAGATCTGGTTATCGGGGGTGCGCACCAGCGGGTTGACCTCGACCAGCGTGGCGTCTTCGGTGACGAACAACTCCCAGAGTTTGGCGATGGTGACCGCGGCGGTGTCGAGCACCTCTTCGGGCAGGTGTCCCTGCTCGGCGATCGAACGCGCCAGCGCCAGGTCGACGCCTTTCACGGCGTCGACGGGCACCTTGGCCAGCCGGTCGGGCTTGGTGGCCGCGACCTCTTCGATCTCCATGCCGCCTTCCACCGAGCACATGGCCAGATAGGTGCGGTGGCCCGGTCCAGCAGAAAGGAGATGTAGTACTCCTCGGAGATGTCGCTGGCCTCGGCGACCAGTAGCTTCTTGACGACATGCCCCTTGATGTCCAGGCCGAGGATGTCGTTGGCGTGCGCGTACGCGTCGTCGGGCGTCGCGGCGTATTTGACGCCGCCCGCCTTACCCCGGCCACCGGTCTTGACCTGGGCTTTGACCATGACGGGACGGCCGATTTCCGCGGCGATCGCTCTGGCCTCTTCGGCGTTGTCGGTCACCCGGCCCGGCGTGGTCGGCACGCCCCGCCGGACGAACAGTTCTTTCGCCTGATACTCGAAAAGATCCATGACCACTCTGTCGTCGATTACTGGTCGGCTGTTGTGCCGGGGCCGGATTAGTGACCGGGCCTGCGGGGAACTGTATCGACACGGCTGAGCGACACTGAACGCCGCATCGTTTGATGTGGCGCAGGTCACCGTGCGTTGCAAGGTGATTCAGATCACAAAACTGGGCGGATTAGCGGCTGGTGTTGCCTCTGGTGCCGGAAAATGGTTAACGTCTCAGGGTCCGAGATAACGCTTTGGTTACGACCCGAGGACTTTTCCGGTTGACCCAGCACCGCTATGCCCGCCCTTCTGCGGCAGCAGACTCTCGTGAATCCCTTGACCGTCGGCCCGAACTCAGTCGCAATGAAGTCACCGACATCATTCCCTTCAACGAGTTCGGCTTCCTCGGCGACGTCGAGTTCAGCGACAACACCGCGTTCGACAAGGAAGCGCAGGTCTTGCGGGCCCCCGAGCTCGACGACCTCGACGACACAGACGACGTGGCCCCGCAGTGGCTGGCCGCACCCAGCGCGCCACGCACCGAGGCTGCTGGCACTCGAGTTGCCCGATCGGCACACCGCGCCCATTCCCGGCCGGTTGCCGACGTGCCCTGGCAGGGGGGCGGACAGCACCGCAAGCCGCTCACCGGGGCGACCCGGGGACGTGTGCTGATCAGCGCGATGGCCGCTGGCGCGGCCGCAGCTGCGGCGCACACCGCCACGCACCCGAACGACACCGCGAAGGCCGAGACGGTGCTGGCCGCCGACGCCACGACCCTCAACGGCGGCTCGCCGGCCGCCGCCGCCCGCGGCATGCAGCTGGTCACCATGCGGCCGGCGGCCAACGTCGCCGTTCACAACCAGGAGCTCGCCAACGGGGTCGCCTTCGCGCAGGAGCGGGCTCAACGTGAGGCTCGCCTACAACAGCCGCTCTTCGTTATGCCGACCAAAGGCATTTTCACCTCGCATTTCGGCTACCGCTGGGGCGTGTTGCACGCGGGCATCGACCTGGCTAATTCGATCGGCACGCCGATCCACGCGGTGTCCGACGGTGTCGTCATCGCGTCGGGCCCCACTGCCGGTTACGGGATGTGGGTCAAATTGCGCCACGCCGACGGCACCGTCACTCTCTACGGTCACGTCAACACGACGCTGGTCAGCGTCGGTGAGCGCGTGATGGCGGGCGACCAGATCGCCACCATGGGCAACCGGGGCGACTCGACCGGCCCGCACCTGCACTTCGAAGTCATCTTGGGCGGCACCAACCGGATCGACCCGGTGCCGTGGCTGGCGAAGCGAGGGCTCAGCGTCGGCACTTACACCGGTTGACCCGGTGACCGAGCCGCCCAGCTTTCCCCCTGGTCAGAACCCGCCGCCGCGACCGCCCGAAGGTTACGGTCGCGCGGCCCCCCGAGACGAGACTCGCACGCGCATCATCCGGCGAGCGCCGACTGCGCCGATGCCCGCGATCCCCGATCAAGCGCCCACCACTTACATCCCCCGCCCGTCACCGGACTTCAAGGTGCCGAGCCGACCGCCCGCGACCGGGCGCCGAGAGGCTCCGGTCCGCACACTGGGCCCGTCCCTGGAACCGAGTGCCAGGACCGCCGTCGGCGCCACCGCCGTCAGCATCGTCAGCGGCTGGGCCACCTCGGTAATCGCCACCGACCTGATCGCCGGCTGGTGGCGCTCCGACAAGCTGTTCTGCCTCGCGGTGGGGTTCTTGGCCGTGGTGTTCGCGGTCGCCACCGTGTCCGGTGTGATCCTGCTGCTGCAGCGCCGCCCGCTGGGCCGCCGACTGATCGTGGCGGGCTCCGTCGTTGCGTTGCTGACCCAGCTCGGGGTGTTCCTCACCGATGCCCGGGTCGCCTGGATCGTTTACCTACTGCCGTTGCTTCCCATCGCCGGCGCCGCGCTGGCCCTGCATCCGGAAACCAAGCGCTACCTCCGGCAAGACTGAGTCCGCTAGAGCTTGGCCACCGGCGCGTGGTTGTGCATCAACTTGACCCGGCCTGAGCTGCCGAAGTCGATCAGCGACATCGCCGACTCCCCGACACCGGAGACCTCCTCGACCCGGCCCAGCCCGTACTTGTCGTGCGAAACCCGATCACCGGGCTGCAGCACGAGCAGCGGCCGCTTACCGGCCGCAGAGCGCGCCGGTGACGGGCGGGGCGCCCCGAATCGGCCGGCTCCGCTGACCGGCGCGCTGAACGACGGCGCGGGGGCCGTGCGCCGCCATTCGATCAGCTCCTGCGGAATCTCGCGCAAGAACCGCGATTCGGGATTGAGCATCGGTTGACCCCAGGAGGACCGCACCACAGCTCTGCTCACATAAAGCCGGTGCCGGGCCCGGGTGATGCCGACGTAAGCCAGTCGACGTTCCTCGCAGAGTTCGCGCGGGTCGTCCAGCGATCGCATGTGCGGGAACATCCCGTCTTCCCAGCCGGTCACGAACACCACGGGGAACTCCAGGCCTTTGGCGGTGTGCAAGGTCATCAGGGTGACCACCCCGGCGCTGTGCGCGGGAATGTCGTCAGCGTCGGCGACCAGCGACACGCGTTCCAGGAATTCGGCCAGCACACCGGTGTCCGGCACGTCTTCCTCGTCCGGGTTCTGCTCAGCATCCGGACCTTCTGCGAGCGCGGCGGCGTTGGCCCGGTCGGTGCTGAATTCGTGTGCGACGCTTACCAATTCGTTCAGGTTGTCCAGCCGGGCAAGATCCTGGGGATCGGTGGACGCCTCCAGCTCCATCCGGTATCCGGTCCGGTCGAGCACCGCCTCGACCAGGTCGCCGAGATCGTCGGCCAGTTTCGCGCGTAGCTCGTCGAGCATTTCGACGAAGCCGCCGATAGCCTTCACTGCGCGGGAATTGAGCAACGGAACTCTGCCTTCGGCGGCGGCCTGCAGCGCGTCGCCGAAGCCGGCCCCGGTGTTCTCGGCGTACACCGCGACACATGCCTCGGCCCGATCACCGATGCCGCGCCGCGGCGTGTTCAGGATGCGCCGCAAGCTGACCGCATCGCCGGGATTGTCCAGTACACGCAGGTAAGCGACGATGTCGCGAATCTCTTTGCGTTCGTAGAATCGCACGCCGCCAACGACTTTGTACGGGATGCCCGCACGAATGAACACTTCTTCCAGGGACCGCGACGAGTTGTTGGTCCGGTAGAACACCGCGACGTCGTCGTAGATGATATCGCCGCGGTCGACCAGCGCGTCGACCTCGTCGGCGACGAAGCGCGCCTCGTCGTGTTCGTTGTCGGCGACGTAGCCGACGATCAGCTCCCCCGCACCGGCGTCGGTCCACAACCGTTTGTCGCGGCGCCCCGAATTGCGGGCGATCACCGAGTTGGCCGCCGACAAAATGTTTTGCGTGGAACGGTAATTCTGTTCCAGCAGAATCGTGGTGGCGTCCGGGTAGTCGCGTTCGAAATCTTCGATGTTGCGGATGGTGGCGCCCCGGAACGCGTAGATCGACTGATCCGCATCACCGACCACGCATAGCTCGCCGGGCGGCACGCCGTCCTCTGCCTCGTCGTGGCCGCGCCCTACCAGCTCGCGCACCAGCACGTACTGCGCATGATTGGTGTCCTGGTATTCGTCGACCAGGACGTGCCGGAAGCGGCGCCGGTAGTGCTGCGCAATCTGCGGGAAGGCCTGCAGCACTCCGACCGTCTCGCCGATGAGGTCGTCGAAGTCGAGCGCATTGGCCGCACGAAGCCTGCGCTGATATTCGGCGAAGACCGACGCGGTGGTCCGGGCCAGGTCGTCGGTGCCGTCGGTGAGATCTGCGATCGCCTTGTCCGGGTCGATCAGCTCGTTTTTCAGATTCGAGATGCAGTTGGACAGGAGACGCGGCGTGTAACGCTTGATGTCGAGACCCATGTCGCGACCGATCATCTGCAGCAGCCGCCTGGAGTCGTCGGCGTCGTAGATCGAGAAGTTGGAATTCAGGCCCGCAATCAGCGACGCCTGGTTACGCAGAATGCGCACGCAGGTCGAGTGAAAGGTCGACACCCACATCGACCGGGCTCGTGCCCCCACCAGTTGCACAACCCGTTCGCGCATCTCGGCTGCGGCTTTGTTGGTGAACGTGATGGCCAGAATCTGACCGGGCCCGACCCCGCGCGCCGCCATCAGGTAGGCGATCCGCCGGGTCAGCACCGCGGTTTTGCCGGATCCGGCGCCGGCGACGATCAGCAGCGGTGAGCCCTCATGCAGCACCGCTTGGCGCTGCTGCGGGTTGAGGCCGTCGAGGAGTTGGTCCACGTCGTCCGGCACGGATCTGGCAGCGGTCAAATACGAAGTCAATCTGCGCCGCTCCTCCTCATCGCTTCACTCCTGCATCGTCGCCGGCGGCGGCATGTCAGCCCAAACCTACCGCCGCCCGGCGACACTTTTGCGCTCACGCCGTTCTGGGTGGCACACTCATTTCGTGCTCAAAGCGCAGCTTCGCCGATTTTTCTACGGGTACCGGCCAGCGGTACCCGGGGTGTAGCTGCTCGAACAAGAGCCCCGCGGTCCGCATCGGAGATCCGGGGCTCGTCTGTTGTGTGAGGCCCGAAGCCGGATGAGACCAAAACCCACCAACAGCGACACTACGGAGTCACCAGCCATGACTGTCGACACAGCCAGCGGACACCTTCCCAACATCGATGAGCTGCGCCAAGAAATCGACCGCTTGGACGCTGAGATCCTCGCCGCAGTCAAGCGTCGCGCCGAGGTGTCCCAGGCGATCGGCAAGGCCCGGATGGCCTCCGGCGGCACCCGACTGGTGCACAGCCGCGAGATGAAAGTCATCGAGCGTTACAGCGAGCTGGGCCCGGAAGGCAAGGATCTGGCGATCCTGCTGCTGCGCCTGGGCCGCGGCCGGCTCGGCCACTGAGCCTTTTCTTCTCGCGTTCATCCGGCCGCGGGGCCGCGTGACTATGGTCAAAAGGTATGACCGCCGTCGGACAGCTCCCGGACATCTCGACCACCTCTGCGTGGGATGCGCTGCGCAAGCATCACGCTCAGATCGGTGAAACCCACCTACGTCAGTTCTTCGACGAGGACCCTGATCGCGGCCGCGAGTTGACGGTGACCGTCGGCGACCTTTACATCGACTACAGCAAACACCGCATCACCCGCGAGACCATCGAGCTGCTCACCGACCTGGCCCGGGCGGCGCACCTCGAAGAGCGCCGCGACGCGATGTTCGCCGGCGAGCACATCAACACCTCCGAGAACCGCGCTGTCCTGCACATCGCACTGCGGCTTCCGCGCGACGCTGAGCTGACTGTCGACGGCAAGAACGTCGTCGAAGACGTGCACGCGGTGCTCGACCGGATGGGTGAGTTCACCGATCGGCTACGCAGCGGTGAATGGACCGGTGCAACCGGCCAACGCATCAGCACCGTCGTCAACATCGGTATCGGCGGCTCGGACCTCGGCCCGGTGATGGTGTACAAGGCGCTGCGCCATTACGTCGACGCCGGTATCTCAGCCCGGTTCGTCTCCAACGTCGACCCTGCCGACCTGATCGCGACGCTGGCTGACTTAGACCCGGCGACAACGCTTTTCGTGGTTTCGTCGAAGACGTTCTCCACCCTGGAGACGCTGACCAACGCCACCGCCGCGCGACGCTGGCTGACCGACGCGCTGGGCGACGACGCGGTGGCCAAACATTTTGTCGCCGTCTCGACGAATGAGAAGCAGGTTGAAGAATTCGGTATCGACACCGCCAACATGTTCGGCTTCTGGGATTGGGTCGGTGGGCGGTACTCGGTAGATTCGGCGATCGGGCTGTCGGTGATGGCGGCTGTCGGCCGCGAGCGCTTCGCCGACTTCCTGTCCGGCTTCCACCTCGTCGACGAGCATTTCCGCACCGCGCCGCTGCACGCCAACGCGCCGGCGCTGCTCGGCTTGATCAACGCGTGGTATTCCGGGTTCTTCGGCGCCCAAACCCACGCGGTGCTGCCCTATTCCGACGACCTGGCCCGGTTCCCGGCGTATCTGCAGCAGCTGACGATGGAGTCCAACGGTAAGTCCACTCGCGCCGACGGCAGCCCGGTCACCACCGACACCGGCGAAATCTTCTGGGGCGAGCCGGGTACCAACGGCCAGCACGCCTTCTACCAGTTGCTGCATCAGGGCACCCGGCTGGTACCCGCCGATTTCATCGGTTTCTCCCAGCCGCTGGAAGACCTGCCCCAGGCTGACGGATCCGGCAGCATGCACGACGTGTTGATGAGCAACTTGTTCGCCCAGACCCAGGTGCTGGCCTTCGGCAAGACCGCAGACGAGATCGCCGCCGAGGACACGCCGGCCGATGTGGTGCCACACAAGGTGATGCCCGGCAACCGGCCGACCACGGCGATCCTGGCGAGCCGGCTCACCCCCTCAGCACTGGGCCAGCTGATCGCGCTCTACGAGCACCAGGTATTCACCGAAGGCGTGCTCTGGGGTATCGACTCGTTCGATCAGTGGGGTGTGGAGTTGGGAAAGACCCAGGCCAAGGAGCTGGTTCCCGTCATCAGCGACGACGACGCACCCCAGCAGCAGTCGGACAGCTCGACCGACGCGCTGGTGCGTCACTACCGCGCGGAGCGCGGCCGAGCCACCTGAGCGCCCGCGGAGCGCGGCCGAGCCACCTGAGCGCCCGCTCCCCTACTTCAGCAGCCGCGACATCCGCCGGTCGGCGAGAATCTTGCCGCCGGTCTGACAGGTCGGGCAGTACTGAAACGACTTGTCCGCGAAGGAGACTTCGCGCACCGTGTCAGCGCACACCGGGCACGGCAGGCCGGCGCGTGCATGCACCCGGAGGCCGGAGCGCTTTTCGCCCTTGAGCGTCGCGGCCTGCTGGCCGACCAGTCGGCTCACCGCGTCGGTCAGCACCGACACCATCGAGTCGTGCAGGATCACCACCTGCTCGCTGGTGAGTTTCCCCGCCGTGGCGAACGGCGAGATTCGGGCGACGTGCAGAATCTCGTCGCTGTAGGCGTTGCCGATGCCGGCGATCACCTGTTGATCGGTGAGCACGGTTTTGATCCGGCCGCTGTTGCCCGCCAGCAGATCGGCGAGATCATCGGGTCCCAGCGACAGCGCGTCGGGCCCCAGCGCGGCGATCTGCGGTACCCGCTGCGGATCGTCGACGAGCCACACCGCAAGGCGTTTCTGGGTGCCCGCCTCGGTGAGGTCGAACCCGGGCGCCTCCCCCGGTGTGCCCAGGTGCACGCGCACCGCGATCGGGCCCTTACCAGGGCGCGGCGGCGCGGCTGCCAGCTTTTCCGACCACCGCAGCCAGCCGGCGCGGGAAAGGTGGGTGATCAGAAACGACCCGCCGGCCTGCAGCCCCAGGTATTTCCCCCACCGCTCGGCACCGACGACGGTCTGTCCATGCAGCGCGGTTGGCGGCGGATCGAAGGTTTTGAGTACCGACAAAGCTGCGACGTCGACGCGCCCGATCGGCAGACCGACCGCGTGACGGCGCAAGTGATCAGCCAGCGCTTCGACTTCGGGTAGTTCCGGCATACATTAAGTGTGCGCTCACCGGCGCAGCAGATAGGTGTCCATGATCCAGCCGTGCCGCGTGCGGGCCTCGGCGCGCAGCGCCGCGATTTTCGCGCCCACCTGACCGACGGTGCCGGACACCAGCAACTCGTCGGCGGTGCCGAGGTAGGCGCCCCACCATATCCGGGTGTCGTCGGGGCAGCAGCGATAAGAGCAGTCGCTGTCGAGCATGACCACAGCGGAGCCGGTCAGGCCGTGCTCGCGTAGCTGCCGTCCGGTGGTGATCAGGACGGGTTCGCCGATGTCGTTGAGCGGAATGCGGTGCCGGGCAGTCAGCGCCTGCACGGCGGTGATGCCAGGGATGACGTCGTAGCTGAGCTCGATGGGCAGGGCGGCCAGGATGCGCAAGGTGCTGTCATAGAGCGACGGATCGCCCCAGGCCAGGAACGCTCCGACGCCGTCGGCGCCGAGTTCGGTGCGGATGGCGTTCGCCCAGAGCTGGGCACGCGCGGCATGCCAGTCGGACACCGCTGACCGGTACTCGCCGTCGATGCGGCGCTGCGGATCGGGCAACTCGACGAAGCGGTAGCCGGGGTTGCGGATGAACCGCTCGCAGAGCTGCCGGCGCAACGCCACCAGATCGCTTTTGGCCTCGCCTTTGTCTGCGGCGAAGAACACCTGGGTGTCGTTCAGCGCCTCGATCGCCTGGACGGTCAGGTAGTCGGGGTCGCCGACGCCGATGCCGATGACGTGAATGTGCCGACCCGCCATGTCGCCGAGAGTAATGCCGCCGATCCGGAACTTCAGGTACCCGGTACCGCGGGTATTGACATCTTGCGGGCGGGGTCCCTAACGTCTGTTGAATGCGGACTACCGTGAAGCCGGTTGGGCCCAGTCGCGAAGACTTTTCCGAGCGTCTGCTCAAAGGTTCGGTCAAGAAGTCCTATGAACCGGTCGTCGACATCGACTGGGACGCGCCGCTTGACCCGGACAAGTTCTACCTGCCGCCCAAAATCGTGTCGCTCTACGGCACGCCGATGTGGGATGAGATGACCCGGGCGCAGCAGATCGAGCTGTCGCGTCAGGAGTTGGTCAACACCTTGTCGGCGGGCATCTGGTTCGAGAACATCCTCAATCAGGCGCTGCTGCGCAAACTGATGCACGACGACCCGACCAGCCGGGCCTCGCATTACGCGCTGACAGAACTGGGCGACGAAACCCGGCACATGGTGATGTTCGGTAAGGCCATCGAGCGGGTCGGCGCAAAGCCGGTCCGCCCCCGGCTGTACCACCGCATGATCATCAACACCTTGCCGCTGCTGTTCCGCGGCGCCCTGCTCTGGGTGGCGGCGCTGGTTGGCGAAGAAATCTTCGACGCGCTGCAGCGTCAGATGATGGATGACCCGGAGATGCAACCGATCATTCAGCGGCTCATGCGGATTCATGTCACCGAAGAGGCTCGACACATCCAGTTCGCCCGCGACGGCGTGCGCAAGCGGGTAGTCGAGATGCCGCGCCTCAACCGGTGGTTCATCGCCAATATCAACGGGCTCGGTGGAGTGTTCTTCGGCTACCTGTTCGCCAACCCGGTCCCGTACGCGCGTACCGGTCTGGATCCGCGCCGGGCCCGCCAGGCAGTGCGCAGCAGTCCGCACCGCCACCAGGTGCAGATAAGCGGGTTTGCTTCGCTTGCGGCATTTTTGACTGAAGTCGGTCTGATGGGCCGGATCGCGCGCCGGCAGTGGACCCGCAGCCGGTTCCTGTGATCGGTGCGGCCGTCGTCGGGTCCGGCGCAGTCGGCGTGCGGGCCGCGGATCAGCTTCGCCGCGGCGGCATCAGCGACGTCGTCCTTCTCGAGCAGGAAGTCAGCAGTTCGGTGTTCGACGACGCCACCGACAGCTGGAGCATGCACACCGCCGACGGCACCTGCCGGAGCCGCATCGTCATCGAAGCCGGCGAGCGGGTCTTTGTGCCATGGATTCCCGACGAGTTGCGCAGCGAATTTCATGGGCCGTCTTTTCACTCGAGAACATGGGACCCGGCCTTCGATCCGAACGGCAAGCACATCGCGGTGGTCGGCGGCGATGCCGCCGGCGGCCCGCTGATCGACCACCTGACCGCCCGCGGCGCCGTGGTGAAGGTCTTCGGGTTTCCGCCGCGGCGCATCGTGCCCCTGCTGACCCGTCGTCGCGGCCGCATCCGGCGGCAGCGCAGCGCTCACCTCGTCACGGCGCTCATCGACTCGGTGACCGCAACCGGGATTCGCACCATTGACGGTGTCCAACACGACGCGGACGTGATCGTCTACGCCACCGGAATGTCAATGCGCCAAAGTGTTCCCGCTGTCCCGCCGAGCTGGCGCGACGGGATGGAGCCCTATGCCGGGGTGGCGGTCCACGGCTTCCCCAACTTCTTCTGGCTGACTGGCCCGGATCACGACACACAACTGCGCCACATCGCGCGGTGCCTGCAGCTGATGCATCGCGCTTTCGCAACGCGCATCGAAGTGCGGCACAGCAGCCAGCAGGTGTTCAACGAGCGCGTCCACTTGGGACCGCTGCAGCACCCGGTGGCGCACGCCTACGAAGTGTCGAGCGGGGCTGACCGTGCAGAACACGGCTACGACGGCATGGCGACGCTGACGATCGGCGACACCCATCGCCAGGTGCGCGTCCGGCTCGCCGGACACGTAGATCCGCTGGACGGCAACTACCACTGGCAAGGCACCGTCCTCGATCCGCTGCCCAGCGACCTTGTTCGCCGTTCGCGGCAGGTGCTGGTTGATGCCGGTACCCGCAGCGCACCCGCACGGATCACCGAAGAAACCCCCCAGGGCGGGTATTCCATCGCAGGCATCGGTGCCCCGCCATTTGCGGTCAACCATGTCGAATTGGCGGTACCTCGACTCTGAGGAAACCCTTCGCACCTGTCGGATGCCAGGAAAGCCGGTTATCCTGGTTGGATACCCGGCACGGGTTGCCTGCTCAGCCGAGCGGGTAGCCCAGCCAGGGTGGTGATCGGGGAAGTTGGCGGACACACGACGCTCAACGTGGTAGCGGTAGGTGCCTCGGCCGGTGGGGTGGAAGCGCTCACCCAATTGGCTGGCGGCTTGCCGTCAGATCTTCCCTATGCGGTGCTTGTGGCGCTGCACATGCCGGCGGGCGCTCCCAGCGTGCTGGCCCGCATCATCGACCGCAACGGCCCTCTGCAAGCCGTGAACGCCGTGAATGGGACGCCATTGCAGCACGGCACCATCTACGTCGCCGTTCCCAATCACCATCTGCTGGTGCAGGATGACCGCATCCTTCTGTCGGAAGGTCCTACCGAAAACGGGCATCGGCCCGCCATCAATGCGCTGTTCCGCTCGGTAGCACTGTCCCACGGTCAACGTTCGGTCGGGGTACTGCTGTCCGGAGTGCTTGACGACGGAGTTCTGGGTTCCGCGGCCATCCGGGCGCGCGGCGGCACCACCATCGCACAGTCCCCTTTTGACGCTCTCTTTCCCGCTATGCCGCAGAACGCGATCGACGCCGGTGTCGTCGACCACAGCGACGTAAAGGCGGCGGAAATGGGAGCTCTGCTCACGGAGCTGGCCGACCGAAGATTTGAGGAACGCAATATGGAACCCGACAACCGAATGGCACTGGAAAATCGCATCGCGATGGCACGCCGATTCTCGACGGCATTCGACACCGAAAAGCTCGGCCGCCCGTCGGGTTACGCCTGTCCCGACTGCAACGGGTCGCTGATCGGGGTGAGCGACGGCAATTACCGCTGCGAGGTCGGCCACGCCTGGACCGGTGACTCGCTGCTTCGCGCCCGCGATCAAGAGGTGGAGGGCGCGCTGTGGATCGCGGTTCGCAGCCTCCAGGAGAAGGTCAGGCTGTCGCGGCGGCTGGCCGAACAGGTGGCTCCCGGCATGCTACGAAAGCGGTACGACGCGCTCGCTGACGAGGCGGAGCACGCGCTGGGCGTGCTCGGCAGTCGGTTGACCGAGGCCTATATCGAGCATGGCACAGCCAGTGACTAAGCCGGCCAGTCAACTGTTTGTGCACGGCGACACCCTGCAGTCATGTTGTCTGCTCACCGTCAGCGGAGTCTTGAACAGCGTCACCTATCTCGAGTTGCGGAACACCATCATCAAGGCGGCGATGGACCAACCTCAAGCCGTGCTCGTCGACGTCACCCAATTGTGGGTTCCCGCCTCATCGGCGTGGTCGGTGTTCACCAGCGCACGCTGGCATGTCAGGACGTGGCCCGATGTCCCGATCATGCTGACCTGCGCGCACGAGGAGTCCCGAGATGACATCGCCCGCAACGGTGTGGCCCGCTACGTGCCGGTGTACCCGTCGGCAGAGATGGCGCTCGCACGACTTGTCGATCGAGGTCAACCGTTCAAACAGCGATCCCGTGCCGAACTTCCTGCCGTCCCGTCCAGCCTGCGACGGGCCCGAGAGCTTGTCACAGAAGTGTTGTTGGACTGGTCATTGCCTGAACTCGTCGCGGTGGCAAAGGTGATCGTCAACGTATTCGTCGAAAACGTGCTGGAACACACCGACAGTGCCCCGGTGTTGCGACTGGAAACCGACGGCACCACCGTCAGCGTCGCGGTGCAAGATGAAAGCGCGCTGCCGCCGGTCCGTCACGAAGACGGGTTGCTCCGCGGCGAGCGGGTCTCCGGGCTCTCGATCGTGGCTGCGTTGAGCCGGGTCTGGGGTACCTTGCCGGCGCCGTCGGGTAAGACGGTGTGGGCGGTGGTCGGTCCGGAGAACAAGCTCTAGCCTGACCAAGAACGGGCACTACCGCCACAGACACCCGAGTAGTGTGCAGATTCGCGACGTTGTGTCGGCGGATGGAACGGAATGGTTGTAGAAGTAGACGCGGATGCGGACGAGTCATTCGAAACGCTGTTGCGGTATCTACGCGACTCTCGCGGGTTCGATTTCACCGGCTACAAGCGCGCCTCGTTGATGCGGCGGGTACGCCACCGGATGGGTATCGCCGGATATGAGACGTTCGAGCAGTATCTCGATGTCTTACAGGCCAGTTCCGACGAGTTTTCTGCGCTGTTCAACGCAATTTTGATCAACGTCACCGCTTTCTTTCGCGACACCGAGGCCTGGGAGTACGTCGCCTCGGACGTCATACCGCGGATACTGGCTGACCGCGGCCCCAACGACTCGATTCGGGTCTGGAGCGCGGGTTGCGCGTCGGGCCAAGAGGCGTACACCCTGGCGATGCTGCTGGCTGACGCTCTCGGCCTCGAAGAGTTCCGCCAGCGAGTGAAAATCTACGCGACCGACGTGGACGAAGACGCGCTCGTCGAGGCACGCACCGCCACTTATGACGCCAAGGCCGTTGAGTCGGTGCCGCCGGAACAGCTGAAGCGTCACTTCGAGAATGTCAATGGCCGCTACGTCTTTCATAAGGATCTGCGCCGCGCGGTGATCTTCGGCCGTAACGATCTGGTGAAGGACGCACCCATCTCCCGAGTGGATTTGCTGGTGTGCCGCAACACTTTGATGTACATGAACGCAGAAACGCAACGAAAGGTGCTGAGCCGCCTGCATTTCGCGTTGTCCATGCATGGCACCCTTTTCCTCGGGCATGCCGAGATGCTGTTCAGCCACAGCGATCAGTTCATGCCGCTGAGCCTCAAGCACCGAGTATTTCGCAAAACGATCGGATCCCAGGGCGCATGGGATCGCTACGATTCCGCGACGACGCCGTACCAGCGACACAGTGACATCCCCGGCCTGACCACCTTGCGGGATTTCGCGTTTTGGGCCGGTCCGGTAGCTCAGCTCGTGGTGACGGGCGAGGACACCCTGGCGATGGTCAACCGGCAGGCTGAATCGCTGTTCGGCCTCTCGGCCCGCGACATCGGCCGTTCGCTGGGCGACCTGGAAGTGTCTTACCGGCCAGTCGAGTTGCGGACCTATCTCGAACAAGCCAAGGTCGACCGACGGTCAGCCCGGATCCAGGACGTCAGCTGGCAGCGCCCCAATTCGGACACCGTGTGGTTCGAAATTCACGTCAGCCCGCTCGTCGACTCCGACAACGGCTTACTGGGCGTGTCGATCGTCTTCTTCGACGTGACCGCAACCAGGGCACTTGTGGACAAGGTGGTACAGACCAACCGACAGTTGGAGGTGGCCTACGAAGAATTGCAGTCCACCAACGAAGAGTTGGAGACCACCAACGAGGAACTGCAGTCGACGGTGGAGGAACTGGAGACCACCAACGAGGAGCTGCAATCGACCAACGAAGAGCTCGAGACGATGAATGAGGAGCTGCAGTCGACCAACGACGAGTTGCAAACCATCAACGACGTATTGCGCGAGCGCAGTGTCGAACTCGATGAGGCGCGGTCTTTCGTTGCTGCACTGGTCAACTCGATTCATCTCGGACTTGTGGTGGTAGATCGCGAGATGCGCGTACTCGTCTGGAACCGCGGCTGCGAGGAGTTGTGGGGTCTGCGGTCCGACGAGACCAGGGGCCGGGCTCTTACCTCCCTGGACATCGGACTACCGGTGGACCAGGTCCGCCCACTGATCGGCAATGCGTTTGTGGACCCGAGCAATCCGTCAGAAGTGTCAGTCGAAGCGGTCAACCGGCGGGGTCGGCCCATTCAAGTGCGGGTGACCTGCACGGGTTTTCTGGCACCTCTCGAAGAGGGCGTCAATGGCGCGGTGCTGTTGATGGAGCCGCAGTCCTAGGCTGTCTCACTGCGCAGAGCGTCGAATTCAGCCCTGACGATGCGGTAGCAATCGCACGCCGTTCGCTCCAGTGCCTGCCGGTCCACGACAGTCATTGTGCCGCGGCTGTAACGGATGCTGCCCTGCGCCTGAATTCGCTTCGCGGTCTCGGAAACTGTCGGTCGCTGCACGCCGAGCATCTGTGCGAGAAATTCTTGCGTCAGCGGGAAATCGTCGCTTCCGACCCGATCGTGCGTGGTCACCAGCCAGCGGGCCATTCGTGCCTCCGTTGAATGGGTACTGTTACACACCACATTTTGAGCGATCTGAACCATCGTCGCCTGCGTGAAACGGTTCAACAACGCATGCAACGCGCCGTCGTGGGTCAGCGCCTGGCGGAAGTCTGCTACGGCGATGCGAGCGGTCGCGCCGGATACCTGGCAGAACGCCGCTTGCGGACTGGTCGCGGCGCCGAGGTAGGCCGGCAAGCCGACAATTCCTTCATAACCGATGGTGGCGACTTCGATCACGATCTTCTCCTCGGCCATTGCCACCAGCGAGAACACCGAAGTCAGTGGAAAATACACGTCGGCGATCGGCTTGTGCGGCTGGTAGGCGGAGTGCCGGAGTTCCGCTTGCTCGACGTGCAGATGAGGTGTCAAAGCGGTCAATTCGGAGTCCGGCAATTGCGCCAGAATCGCATTGCGCCGAAGATCCGGTTGCATCATGCCCGGCCGGGTACCCACTTCGTCATTGCATATGTCAGGTGACCGACAAAGCGATTATTCTGGCTCTCATGTCGAAGACCGGACCAACCACTCTGGCGCCCAACTTCGGTCGGGTGGCCGTGCTGGCGTCTCTGGGCGGGCTCGAGGCCATTACGGCGGTGTTAGCGCGTCTTCCGGCTAGCTATCCCGTACCGATTGCTGTGATCCAGCACCGTCGCCACCTGGATGGCCATGACCCGCTCGCCGCGATCCTGGCGCACCGGACGGAGCTGCCCACCCGGGTGGTCGAGGCGGACTCGTCGGCGGAACAGCCCGGGATCTCAGTAGTGCCTGCCCACACCGCAGCGACTGTCGGCGACGCCGGGGAATGGCTGCTCGCGGACACCGACGCACGCAGCATGCCGGGCGACGCGCTGCTGATCAGTTCGGCTCGGCAAACGCCGACCGTCGCCGTCGTCTTGACGGGTTCGCTGTCGGACGGCAGCGAGGGATGTCGCGCCGTCAAACGCGGCGGCGGCAGAGTGCTGGTTCAAGATCCGGCAACGGCGCGCGCCCCGAGCATGCCCGCGAATGCGATCGCCACCGGGTGCGCCGACTTCGTACTGCCGGTCGAGCGCATCGCCAGCGCGCTCCTGGCGTTGACGACAGCGCCGGGAGCAGCAGAGCTGCTTGCGGTTCCGCTGCCACCGTGGGCCCGCTTGAGTTCCTGAGTTCGCCGGCGTCACCCGCCGTGCTGCTCAGCTTCCACCAGCTGGCGGGCAATACTGGCCAGCGCTGTGTTCGAGTTCTGCGATAGCCGCTTGAGCAGCTCGAACGCCTGCACAGCGTCGATCTTGAACCGCTCCATGAGCATGCCTTTGGCCTGACCGATGATGTCGCGGGATTCCAGTGCGCTGCGGAACTGCAGTTCACGGCGAACCATGTTCCAGGCCACGGCCACATGGGTGGCTGCCACCAGGGCGAGTTCTGTTGCGGCGTCGTCGAACGAATGCGGTTGCTCGGCGTAGAAGTTCAACGCGCTCATGGTCTGGTGATCGGCGAACAGCTGGAACGACACACTCGAGCGGACGGGGGTCTCGCGGATTGCGTCGCGGCAGTATCCCGGCCAGCGATCATCGTCAGCGGCGGCTACATCGTCGATCTTGATCATCTGCCGTTCCCACGCAGCCGACAGACACGGACCGCCGCCGTGGCGTTTCTGGATTTGGTCGAGCAGTTTGGGATATTCACCGATCGACGTCGCGGTCCGCACTTCCCCGTCGCGGGTCGCGATGGTGATGCCGGCGTATTGCGCTGCAGGCAGCGACTCCAGGGCGCTCTTCGTCAGGTCGCGCAGCACCGTGTCGATGTCGGCGGGCTCTGGTCGCTGCAAACGTCGAATCAACTCCGCGAGTTCCAATGACAGGCGGCTCAATCCACCCCGCGCATGCATTATGTCGGCGGCTTGCGCCGGTTGCGACTCTTTGTCGCAGGTACCTGACATAGACGCCACCACTTCCTCGCCAGTGATCACTCAGAGGTGGACGCTGCTTACCACCGTAGGCGTTTCTGGTGCCCGAAGCGACGAATACGACCCGACTCCTAATATGCCCAGAAGGCCGCAAAAAAAAACGGGTTCGGGAGGAAATGTGCGGTTCAGCTATGCCGAGGCGATGACCGATCCGGCGTTCTACATCCCGTTGGCCAAGGCGGCCGAAGCCGCCGGTTACTCGAGCATGACGATCCCCGACAGCATCGCCTACCCGTTCGAGTCCGACTCTACGTACCCATACACGCCCGACGGCAGCCGCGAATTCCTCGACGGCAAAGCATTCATCGAGACCTTCGTGCTGACCGCGGCGTTGGGTGCGGTGACCACGACACTGCGTTTCAACTTCTTCGTCCTCAAGCTGCCGATCCGGCCGCCGGCGCTGGTGGCCAAGCAAGCCGGTTCGCTGGCGGCGCTGATAGGCAACAGAATTGGCCTCGGCGTCGGTACCAGTCCGTGGCCCGAGGATTACGACGTGATGGGTGTGCCGTTCGCTCGGCGCGGTAAGCGCATGGACGAGTGCATCGCAATTGTGCGCGGTCTGACCTCCGGCGACTACTTCGAATTTCACGGCGAGTTCTACGACATCCCGAGGACGAAGATGACGCCGGCGCCCAGCCGCCCGATCCCGATTCTGGTGGGCGGACACGCCGACGCGGCGCTGCGCCGGGCGGCACGGGCGGACGGCTGGATGCACGGCGGCGGTGATCCGGCAGAACTGGACCTGTTGCTGGTGAAGCTCAACCAATTTCGCGAGGAAGAGGGGGCCGGCCGCCCGTTCGAGATCCATGTCATCTCCACCGACGCTTTCACCCTCGACGGTGTCAAGCGACTGGAGGACAAGGGCGTTACCGACGTGATCGTCGGCTTCCGCATCCCATACATCGTGGGGCCGGACACCGAGCCACTGGACGCCAAGATCCGCAATCTGGAGATGTTCGCCGAGAACGTGATCGCCAAAGCGTAAGACGCCGCCGGTGCTCGTCGGCGCTATTGTCGCTGGTCAGAGCCAGTGTGCTGAAGGTCACCGCGTCGCTACGGAAGTTTGATGGCTTTTGTCTGCTTCCATGTAACAGTGTCCTGATCGCCTAAGTCACGATGAGTCGCTGAGACAACAGCGCCTCGTGAGTGCGATCTTCACAGCGCCCCCGCTGCCGGTTCCCCGTCATGCTGGCTGAGCGCGCAACCTAACGTCTTGGAGTTCCCATGACAACGAGTATTCAGCCTCACCGTCTTGACCAACCTGTGCCCGCCGACTTGTTGAACCATCTTGGCTGGTTCAGGTTCTATTTCGACAGCGACCGTTGGGAATGGTCAGCACAGCTGGAACGGATATACGGCTACCCGCCGGGCACCACGGCACCAAGCACACGGCTGCTGCTGTCGCACGTCCATCCGCGCGACTACCAGCGGGTGGCTGCCACCCTGCGAGACGTGCGTCGCACGCACGATGCGTTCAGCTCACGCCACCGCATTCTGGACGCAAACGACCAGATACACGACGTGGTGATGACCGGTGCACCCCTTTATGGCCTGCACGGAGCGCCGGTGGGGATGCAAGGGCTGTGCGTCGATCTGTCCGAGGCGGCCGCACCAGTCGACCAACGCCGTTACGAACACACGACGAACCAGTTTCGAATTCTGAACGCCTACAAAGGTCAACCGAAAGAGCGGCGGCAATTCATCCGCGCTGCGACGCGCTGCTGACCGGCTTACTCGCGCACCACTTCGGCCGGCGTCTTGTCCGGCCGAAGCCCGCGCCAACTGGGCTGCCGCAACCGGCCGTCGGAGGTCCACTCGCTGTAGCGCACCTCACCGACCAGGGTCGGCGTCACGAACGTCACGCCCTTCGCATCGCGGGTGGGCAACCGTTGGGTGAACGGAGTTTCGCTGGTGCGTAGCGGCGCCAGGTGATTCTTCAAATCGGTGAGTGCCCGTTCGGTGAAGCCGGTGCCGACCCGACCGACGTACTCCAGCCCACCGTCGGCGGGGATTCCCATCAGCAGCGACCCGATTCCGCTGGTGCGCCCGCCTTCGCCGGCCCGCCAGCCGCCGATCACGACTTCCTGAGTCCTCCAGTGTTTGTCTTTGATCCACGACGCGGAGCGCCGCCCGGGCTGGTAGGTGGAGTCGCGCTTTTTGGCGATGACGCCTTCCCAGCCCATCTTCTCGGAGTGGGCCAGCGCCGCGGCGCCGTCGCCGGGCAGCGGGTCAGGCACGATGAGGTTGCCGTTGGCAGCTAAGGCTTCCAAGAGCCGGCGCCGGTCGCGGTAGCTGGCGCGCAGCAGCGAACGGCCGTCCAGGTGAAGCAGGTCGAAGGCCCAGAATTCGATGCGGGTGGCACGGACGCGGTTCTGCATTTGCGAGAAGCTGGGAATCCCGTTGTCATCGAGTGCGACGACTTCGCCGTCGAGCACCACCTGGTGGTCGGCCAAATCAGCTGCCACGACACGCAATTGCGGGAATTCCTTGGTGACGTCGCGCCCGCGACGTGACCGCAGGCACACAGTGCCGTGGTCGGCGTTGACGAGCAGCCGGTAGCCGTCCCATTTGCCCTCGAAGGCCCATTGACCGGCCTTCAACTTCTCCACCGATCCTTCGGTGGTCAGCATCGGCGCCAACGTGTCGAATTCGAAGACGTTCTGCTCTTTCATCCGATGCGCCAGCCACTGATCGCCTTTGGTCTGGATCAGCGCGTAGCGTCCGGAGATTCGGCTGCCGTGCAAGTTGACGATCACTTCACCTTTTTCGGTGGAATCGTTGAACTTCTCGGCTTCGTAGGTGCCCGAGTCCCAGATGATGACTTTGCCGCCGCCATATTCGCCCTCAGGGATGTTGCCCTCAAAGGTGCCGTATTCGAGCGGGTGGTCTTCGGTGTGCACGGCCAGATGGTTGACCGCCGGGGTGTCGGGCAAATTCTTCGGGACCGCCCACGACACCAGCACTCCGTCGCGCTCGAGCCGAAAGTCGTAATGTAGCCGTCGTGCGTGATGTTCCTGGATGACAAACGTATTGTTGTTCCCGGCAGTGGGATTGGTGATCGGTACCGGCTCGGGAGTTTTCGACGCGTCGCGCATGCCGCGGTATTTGGTAAGCCGGTCCTTGATCCTCACGTCGGCGTCCAGCGGCGCGAGCAGATCGCCGTCGCGCTCGATACGGGCGAGTACCTCTTCGAAGCGCAGCTGACGAAGCTTGGGGTCGTCGAGCTCGTCCCAGGTGCGCGGCGCGGCGACGGTGGGCTGCTCCCGGCCACGCAGCGAGTAAGGCGCGATCGTTGTCTTCGATTCGCTGTTCTGGCTCCAGTCGAGGAAGATCTTGCCGGCTCTGAGGCTTTTGGTCATCGTCGAGGTCACCAACTTCGGCATGGCCTGTTCCAGTTGCAGCGCAACGCGTTTGGCCAACACCACCGCGCCTTTGCTGCTGACCGGCTTGTCCAGCGGTGCGTACAGGTGGATGCCTTTGCTTCCGCTGGTGAGCGGGAAGGTAGTGAGTCCGATGTCTGCGATGAGGTCACGGACGGCGCGGGCCACCTCGGTCAGCTGCGTCATCTTCACGCCCTCACCCGGGTCGAGGTCGAAAACCAGTCGGGTTGCCGGACCAGGATTCAGCTCTTCTCCGCTTCGTGTCCACTCGGCTACGAACCGCCACTGCGGCACGTGCACCTCGAGCGCCGCCTGCTGCGCGATCCACGCCAGTGCGGTGGCGCTGTCGATGATCGGGTAGGTGGTGGTGCCGGATCTGTGCGTCACGCTGGCGCGCGGCAGCCACTCGGGCGACGACGAGGCGAGCTGCTTTTCGAAGAACGACGAATCTCCGACACCGTTGGGCCAACGTTTGCGGGTGGCGGCACGGCCGGCGATGTGCGGGATCATCACTTCGGCGATCATGGTGTAGTAACTGAACACCTCAGCCTTGGTGACGCCGTTGCGGCGGCGACCGGCCGGCGGGTACAGAATTTTGTCGGGGTTGGTCAGCTTCACCTGCGGCCCAGACGTCCTGTCGGGGGGCCAAACCCGCGGCGAATCCATGCTGCCAAGCTACGCCCACGGCCCGGCGTACTGGTGATTTGCGGCGCGTCGACCGACGTGGTCGACGCGTACCCGGCGGCTGTTGCGGGCATACTTGCTCCATGCGTTCCATCTGGAAGGGTTCGATCGCCTTCGGGCTGGTGAACGTCCCCGTCAAGGTGTACAGCGCCACCCAGGATCACGACATCAAGTTCCACCAGGTGCATGCCAAAGACAACGGACGCATCAGGTACAAGCGGGTGTGTGAGGTCTGCGGCGAGGTGGTCGAGTACCGCGACATCGCCAGAGCATTCGAATCCGACGACGGGCAGATGGTGCTGATCACCGACGAGGACATCGGCACCTTGCCTGAAGAACGTAGCCGCGAAATCGAGGTGCTCGAGTTCGTCCCGGCCAGTCAGCTCGATCCGATGATGTATGACCGCAGTTATTTCTTGGAGCCTGATTCCAAGGCCGCGAAATCGTATGTGCTGCTGGCGAAGACGTTGGCGGAGACCGACCGGGTGGCGATCGTGCACTTCGCGCTGCGCAACAAGACCCGGCTTGCGGCGTTGCGGGTCAAGGATTTCAGCAAGCGCGATGTGATGGTGGTGCACACGTTGTTGTGGCCGGACGAGATACGCGACCCCGATTTCCCGGTGTTGGACAAGAAAGTCGAGATCAGACCGGCCGAGCTGAAGATGGCGGGACAAGTCGTCGATTCAATGGCTGACGACTTCAATCCAGATCGCTACCACGACACCTATCAGGAGCAGCTGCACGAGCTGGTGCAGGCGAAACTCGAAGGCGGCGAAGCTTTCAGCACCGAGGAGCAGCCGACAGAGCTGGACGAGACCGAAGATGTCTCAGATCTGCTGGCGAAGTTGGAGGCCAGCGTCAAGGCGCGCTCAGCGAAGGCGCCGGCAAAGAAAAGCGCCGCGAAGAAGGCTCCGGCGAAAAAAGCTGCGGCGAGCAAGACCGCGGCGAAGAAGGCACCGGCCAAGTCCGCGGCGAAAACCTGATCGCGTTCCAAACGGCGGGCTACGTCAACCCTCGTTCAGCTCCGTTTTTTCGGTTCCGATCCTCGCGCAACGATCTCCTCCGCCACTTTGGCGAGTTTGGTGTTGGAATCTTGCGAAAGTCTGGTGAGTAGCTCGAAAGCGCGTACCGCGTCGACATTGAACCGTTCCATGATCATGCCTTTGGCTTGGCCGATGACGTCTCTGCTTGCCAATGCGGACTGAAATTGGAGCCGCACATCGTCGGCAATGAGCGCGACTGCTGCGTGGGTGGCCAGCATGGCACCGACCGCTTCAACTTCAGGGGTGAAGACGTCAGGTTTGAGGCCGAAAAGATTCAATGCGCCCCATGCGGGCGTCATGGGTGTAAAGCTGGAACGACAGTAGGCTGCGGACACCGACTTCAACTGCCTTCGCGGCGAAGCGCGGCCACCGGGCGTCTTCGCGCAGGTCATTGCACACGACCATCGTATGGCCGGTCGCGGCGTCCAGGCACGGCCCCTCGCCGAACCGCTTCTGTAAATCGTCTACCTCGATGGCGAGCTGTGAAGTGGCCGCTATCGACCTGAAATGTTCGTCACCCGAGATCAACAACACGTCCGCAGATTCCACACCCTCGATCAGGTCAACAGAACTCGCGGTCACACCGCGCAAAGTGACACCGATTTGGGTCGGGCGGGCGAATTGCTTAGTAAGTTCCGTCCGTGTGCGGCGAAGAACCTCCGCATATTCATGATCGTCCATGATGGCCCCCCCCCCTTGAAGTGGAGTGTGTAGCGGGAGCGGGCCCAAAGAGAAGGATGATCAGAAGGTCCGTCGGGAACCCTGTGCAACTGGTGAACCGCGCGCGTGACGGCCGTGGCCGTCCCTGCATAACTCACACTACTCGCCGTCACCTCGGTACGGCTGGGAAGCCTGCGGTTCGGTGCTACGAGCCGCCTGAGACGGGTTGCCCTGCCTAGAACACGTTCTTGTTACGGTGGCGGCCGTGATACTGGACAGATTTCGCCTCGACGACCAAGTCGCCGTCGTGACCGGCGCCGGGCGCGGCCTGGGCGCAGCCATCGCAGTCGCCTTCGCAGAGGTCGGTGCCGATGTCGTCATCGCGTCCCGAACACAGTCCGAACTAGAGGCGGTTGCCGAGCAAGTCCGCGCGGTGGGCCGCCGGGCTCACGTTGTGGCCGCCGACCTGGCGCACCCGGAAACCACCGCCGAACTGGCCGGCCATGCCATCGAAGCGTTCGGCCGGCTGGACATCGTGGTCAACAACGTCGGCGGCACCATGCCCAACGCGCTGCTGAGCACTTCGGTCAAAGACTTGAAGAACGCGTTCACGTTCAACGTGCTCACGGCCCACGCGCTAACCGTCGCCGCAGTGCCGCTCATGCTCGAGCACGCCGGCGGCGGCAGCGTGATCAACATCAGCTCCGCGATCAGCCGGCTGGCCGGACGAGGCTTCACTGCCTACGGCACGGCCAAGGCCGCGCTGGCTCATTACACGCGGTTGACTGCCCAAGACCTGTGCCCCCGGATCCGGGTGAACGCCATCGCTCCGGGTTCCATCGCCACTTCGGCCTTGGATGTGGTGGCATCCAACGACGACCTGCGCCAGCCGATGGAACAAGCGACGCCACTGCGGCGCCTCGGCGAGCCGGTCGAAATCGCCGCAGCGGCGGTGTATCTGGCATCACCGGCGGGGGCGTATCTGACCGGCAAGACGATCGAGGTCGACGGGGGAATCACGTTCCCCAACCTCGAGCTGCCCATCCCCGACGTGTGAGGATTGGCAGCCGGCCACCCGGGGTAAGTTTCGGGAGGCCGAACTTTTTGCGTTGAATCTCTTCGAAAGACGGTTGGTTGGCCCAGGACACGCTGAGCCGGCCCCAGGCAGGCTGGTACCTCCTCGGGCCGGCATTCGTCGCCGCGATCGCCTATGTGGATCCCGGCAATGTCGCCGCCAATGTCAGTGCCGGAGCGCAATTCGGCTTCCGGATGCTTTGGGTCATCGTCGTCGCCAACCTGATGGCCGGCGTCGTCCAATACCTGTCGGCGAAACTCGGACTGATCACCGGACTCTCGCTGCCTGAAGCGGTCGGTCGCCAGCTGAGCCGGCCGGCCCGCCTTGCCTACTGGGCGCAAGCCGAGCTGGTGGCCATGGCCACCGATGTGGCCGAGGTGATCGGCGGCGCCATCGCGTTGAGAATCCTGTTCAACCTGCCGCTGTTGGTCGGTGGTCTGCTCACCGGGGCGGTGTCGCTGTTGCTGCTGACCGTTCAGGACCGGCGCGGCCAGCGTTTGTTCGAGCGTGTCATCACCGGGTTACTGATCCTCGTAGCACTTGGCTTCACCGCCAGCTTCTTTGTCGCAACACCGCCGCCCGGGGCGGTCATCGGCGGCCTGGTACCCCGGTTTCAGGGCACTGAAAGCGTGCTGCTGGCGGCAGCGATGCTGGGTGCCACCGTCATGCCGCACGCCGTCTATCTGCACTCCGGTCTGGCGCGCGACCGCCATGGGCGACAAGACGCCGGACCAGGACGACGGCGCCTGCTTCGCGTCACCTTGTGGGACGTCAGTTTGGCGATGGTCGTGGCCGGGGCCGTCAACGTGGCGATGCTGCTGGTGGCCGCGCTGAACATGCACGGCCGGCGCGGCGGCGCCTCCATCGAAGCCGCTTATGCCGCTGTCCGCGAAACCGTCAACCCAACCGTCGCAGTGTTGTTCGCCATCGGATTGCTGGCCTCAGGGCTGGCCTCGGCTTCGGTGGGCGCCTATGCCGGCGCGATGATCATGCAGGGCCTGCTCAACTGGTCGGTCCCGATGGTGTTGCGCCGACTGATCGCGCTCGTTCCGGCGGCGTTGATCCTGGCCAGCGGCCTCAACCCGACTCGGGTGTTGGTGCTGTCGCAGGTAGTGCTGTCGTTCGGGATACCGTTCGCGTTGCTGCCCCTGGTGCGGCTGACCAGCGATCGGGCGCTGATGGGCGAAGACACGAACCACCGGGTCACCACCGTCGTCGGCGGGGCGGTCGCTGTGCTGATTAGTCTGCTCAATGTGGGGCTGATCTTCCTGACAGCGACGCGCTGATGCCGGTCCGCCGGCACGCTTACTTCGCCTACGGGTCCAATCTGTGCAGCCTGCAGATGGCGCGGCGCTGCCCCGAGGCGGTCGATCCCCGCCCGGCGGTCCTCGGCGAACACGACTGGCTGATCAATCAGCGAGGCGTGGCCACCGTCGAATCGTTGCGCGGAACGCAGGTGCACGGCGTGTTGTGGCAGCTGTCCGATCATGATCTGGCGGCTTTGGACAGCGCCGAAGGGGTGCCGGTGCGCTACCGGCGCGACCTGCTGACGGTCTCGACGGACGACGGGCCGGCGAAGGCCTGGGTATACATCGATCACCGAGTCACGCCCGGCCCGCCGCGGCCCGGTTATCTCGAGCGGATCATCGACGGCGCCCTGCAGCACGGGCTGCCCAGACGCTGGATCGAGTTTCTGTCCCGCTGGGACCCCGCCGGCTGGCCGCGCCCGGTGGCATTGTCGACTTCGGGAGCGCCGCAGACCTTTTCGTCGTTGCTATCAGAGCCCGGTGTCACCGAGAGCAGCCGGCTGCGGTCGCGCTTCGGGTTTCTCGCGATTCACGGCGGCGGGCTTGAGCAGATGACCGACGTGATCGCCGAACGCGCCGCCGAGGCGGCCGGCGCGTCGGTCTATGTGGTGCGGCATCCGCACCGCTACCCGCACCATCTGCCGTCGGTGTGCTTCAGCGCCGATGAGTCGCCGCGGCTGGCTGAATTCCTCGACCACGTCGACGTGGTGGTCTCGCTGCACGGCTACGGCCGGCTGGGACAAAGCACCCGGATGCTGGCCGGCGGCCGCAACCGTGAGCTGGCGATCCAGCTGGCCCGGCACATCGACGTGCCCGGGTATCAGGTCGTCACCGATCTCGACGTCATACCCCGGGAGTTGCGCGGCCTGCATCCGAGAAATCCGGTCAATCAGGTGCGCAACTGCGGCGCGCAGCTGGAGTTGTCTTCGCGGGTGCGGGGCATCAGTCCGCGCAGTCCGATGCCCGGTGCGGACGGGTTGTCTCCGGTGACGTCTGCGCTGATTCGAGGGCTGGTGGCCGCAGCCCGGTCGTGGAGGTGACTGTGGTCGCGAAGGCGTTCCGGTTCGGAGTCGGCATTCGCGCCGTCAAATCGCGGGTCGCGTTGCAAGAGAAGGCGCGACGGCTCGAAGACGTGGGATTCGACGTTCTGCACGTACCCGACCACCTCGGTGCGCCGGCACCATTTCCGGCGTTGACCGCGATCGCCCAGGCGACGACGACCGCGCGGGTCGGGACGTATGTGCTCAATGCATGCTTCTACAAGCCGGCGCTGCTGGCCCGTGACGTGGCAAGCCTGGATCTGCTCAGCGACGGCCGCTTCGACGCCGGCTTGGGCGCCGGATATGTCCGGGAAGAGTTCGAGGCCGCCGAACTGCCGTTCCCGGGCGCGCGCGCTCGGGTCGAATACCTCGAACACGTCACCACATATCTCAAGGAGCACCATCCCAGCGTGCCGGTCCTGATCGCCGGTGCCGGTGACCGGCTGCTGACCATCGCCGCCCGGCACGCCGACATCATCGGGCTGACCGGCGCCAGCCCCCGCTCCAGCGGTGACCCGTTGGCTGAGCGCGTCGAGTTCATCCGCAACGCCGCGGGCGAGCGGTTCGCCGGACTCGAACTGAACCTGGCGATCACAGCGGTATCCCCGGCCGGCGGTGAAACACCGGATTTGTCGATGACACGCAGGTACACCCCTGAGCTGTCGGAACAGGAGTTATTGGAACTGCCCACAGTGCTGAGCGGGTCGACGCAGGCCATCGCAGACAAATTGCGGACCCACCGCGACAATTACGGCGTGACGTCGTTCACCGTGCAGGAGAACCACGTCGACAGCTTCGCAAAGGTGATCGCAAAGCTGCGCTGACCTGCCACGGTAAGCTCCCCCGGTGGGCCCTCGTAGCTCAGGGGATAGAGCACGGCTCTCCTAAAGCCGGTGTCGCAGGTTCGAATCCTGCCGGGGGCGCAATCATCGCCGCAGGTCAGGGCATGTTTTCCGGCCCTGGCGAGGTGCCCGAAAACTAGTCGCACCCTATCGTCTGAGGTTCGCTGGCCTCGGCCAGTCCGCCAAAGAATTCGCTGGGCCATCCTCGTCGTGTCCCCCGCCATGGTGGACACGATTGGGAAGTCCGTGCGGTGTGATGCCGTGACGTTCTCACCAGCCGTGGGGCCTGGATGCCGACTTCTGGACCGACGCGCGACATCGAACGCTTACGCGGTTCTCGTGCTATCCGACAGCACCGATGTCGCGCAGTACATCTCTAAAAGTCAACGCCGCTCTCGCGAAAGAGCAGGAGATCTTTATGAACACGGGAGACCCTGAGACACGCGCAAATGCCAACGCAATAACGAGATACACAGGCGCACGATAGAAGTCGAGAGCCGGAACTTGCTCACATACGCGCTGCTCAACCTTGGTGTGCGGGCCTACGCTGGCGAGCACGACCACCCGCTGGGCCGCCTCGACATCTTTCACCCTTAAACCGTCACCAGTGCACCGACAGGTCCGGCGCGGCGCGGGTGATCGTGTCGTCGGCGCGCACCACGACATCGCGGGACTCGGCCAGCCAGGAATCCGGTTCGAGGCCTCGGCCGGTTTCCATTCAGTCGCCGCGGGTACTCGAAAACAGAAAGCCCGCGCGGAGGGCTGAGGTCTCGATTGCGCTGTTACTGTGTCGAGGCCACGAAAGGTGGCTCCGCTCGGAGGGTTAGGTTCCCAGACAACGTGGAACTGTTCTCCGACTTTTGACCTGGCGGTTAGCCGTCTGATGATCGGCGGCCGAACTCGAACTGAGGACGTCTCGTGGCTATTTCCGACGTCGCGCAGTATGCGCATCTGACCGACACCGATGTGAAAGCACTGGGGGCTGAACTCGACACCATCCGCCGTGACATCGAAGAGTCCCGCGGCGCGCGCGACGCAACGTATATCCGCCGCACGATCGCTTTCCAACGCGTGTTGGAAGTCATTTCACGACTGCTCCTCGCAGCCAGCCCGTCGAAAGCGGGGCGGATCATCGGGACCGCGGCGTTGGCTTTCGCCAAATGCGTCGAGAATATGGAAATCGGCCACAATCTGGGCCATGGCCAGTGGGATTGGATGAACGACCCCGAAATCCACTCCAACACCTGGGAATGGGATATGGCCGGATTATCGTCGCAATGGCGGTATTCGCATAATTATCGCCACCACGTGTTCACCAACGTCCTCGACATGGACGACGACCTCGGCTTCGGAGTGATGCGAGTTACCCGGGATCAGCCGTGGCAGCCTCGTTACCTAATGCAGCCGCTGCGCAATCTGGCTTTGGCGTTCGGATTCGAATGGGGCATCGCCCTGCACGGCATTCATGCCGCGCATGCGCGGGCCAAGACAACAGCTGAAAAGAGCACGCAGTCACGTGCGGTCGCCAAGAAGATCGCCCGGCAGATGCTCAAGGATTACATCATTTTTCCGGCCCTGAGCCGTTCGCGGTGGCGCCAGACGTTGGGCGCGAACGTAGCCGCCAACGTGATACGCAACCTGTGGGCGTACATAGTGATTTTCTGCGGCCACTTCCCTGACGGCGCAGAAAAGTTCAGCGCCGCCGTGGTCGAGGAGGAAAGCAAGCCGGATTGGTATCTGCGCCAAATGCTGGGTACGGCGAACTTTCGTGCCGGTCCGCTGTTGGCGTTCGCCAGCGGCAACTTGTGTTATCAGATCGAGCACCACTTATTCCCCGATTTGCCCAGCAACCGATACGCCGAGATCGCCATCCGGGTGCGGGCCCTGTGCGAGAAGTTCGACCTGCACTACACCACTGGTTCGCTACTGGGCCAGTACCTGCAGACGGTGCGGACCATTCATAAGTTGGCGCTGCCGGACCGGTTTTGTCACCGTTGACTCGTTCCTATTGTGCGTCAACGCTCACCACGAGCCCATCGAATTCAGCTCTTGCCGCCAGTACGGTGCGGCTCGACGTGGATGACCCTGGTCGACACCGCCCGCAGTGAAGGGCGCTCCGCAGGAGGCTCGGTCGTCGCCCGCCCTTCAAATGGCTGGCCAGGCGCATGGCGGTGCTGTCGTGGTCGTTTGGCTAATCGCCGCGGGTGTTGACGACGCGCTCGGCGATGTCGGCGAGTCGGGTGTTCATGCTTTGCGACAACTGCCGCAGCATTTCGAACGCACGAATGGCGTCGACGTCGTAGCGCTCCATGATGATGCCTTTAGCCTGACCGATCACGTCTCTGGTGGTCAGCGCCGACTGCAGCTGCTCGCCGTGACGGCTGGCCATCAGCGCGGCGGCGGCATGAGCCGCCAGCACCGAGCCGATGGCTTCCGCCTCTTGATCGAAAACGTGCGGCTTCGTGCTGAAGATGTTGAGCGCACCTGCGGTGCGGCTGCCCGTGTACAGCTTGAACGACAGACTGCTCCGCACCCCGAGCGCGGCAACGGCTTCGTTGTATCCGGGCCAGCGCTGGTCAGTCTGGAAGTCGTCGACTCGGACGATCATTTGATCGACGGCGGCGTCGATGCACGGCCCGTTGCCGTGCTGTTCCTGCAACTCGTCTAATCGGTAGATCAGCTGCGACGTCCCCTCCAACGACTCGAATTTGCCACCTTTGGCCACCAGCAGCACGCCGGAGGTATCCGCGTTGGGTATCAGTTCGACAGCCGCGGTGGTGACGCCGGCAAGGACCTCCTTGACTTTCTGCGGAGCCGCGAACGAACGAGCCAGTTCAGCCATCCGTTTGGCCAGTTCGTGATCCATCTCGCCCGCCATAATCTCGATTGTTCCCTAAACGTCGGCGAGATGTGCGTGCAGGTGCACATTGGTACCAGACCGAAGAAGCATGTTTGTTCATTGCCGCCGACGGCAATGCCGCGTGGCAGGCGAGCGAGTAGGTCGACCTGCCCGCACGCTCAGGTCTCGTCGGTTCAGCCCGAGAGCCGACGAGACCGCTTTAAGCTGATCGGTATGGACGTCGAGGTCGTCGGCAAGTTCTTGACGACGTTGCCCGAGGACGACGATCACCCCTACCGGAGCGGCCCGTGGCGGCCGCAGACCACTGAATGGGACGCCGACGGCCTGTCCGTGGTCGAAGGCGAAGTGCCCGACGACCTGGACGGCGTCTATCTGCGCAACACCGAGAACCCGCTGCATCCGGCCCTGAAGGCCTACCACCCGTTCGACGGCGACGGGATGTTGCACATCGTCGGCTTCCGTGACGGAGCTGCCTGCTACCGCAACCGTTTCATCCGTACCGAAGGTTTTCTTGCCGAGATCGAAGCCGGTGGACCGTTGTGGCCGGGTCTGGCTGAGCCGGTGTCCCTGGCAAAACGCGCCGACGGTTGGGGTGCTCGCGGCTTGTTGAAAGACGCGTCGAGCACCGACGTGGTCGTGCACCGCGGTGTGGCGCTGACGAGCTTCTACCAGTGCGGCGATCTGTACCGCGTCGACCCGTACACCGCCGACACTCTGGGCAAGGAGACCTGGAACGGCGCTTTCCCATCCGCCTGGGGAGTGTCGGCACATCCCAAGGTGGACAACAGAACCGGCGAGCTGCTGTTCTTCAACTACAGCAAGAACGAGCCGTACATGCACTACGGCGTCGTCAACGAAGCCAATGACCTGGCGCACTATGTCGACGTGCCGCTGCCCGGACCGCGCCTACCGCACGACATGGCGTTCACCGACAATTACGTGATCCTCAACGACTTCCCGCTGTTCTGGGACCCCGAGCTACTGAAACGCGACGCACACGTTGCGCGTTTCCACCCGGATCTGCCGTCCCGCTTCGCGGTGCTACCCCGACGGGGGCAAAGCAGCGACATTCGCTGGTTCGAAGCGGAGCCGACATTCGTGTTGCACTTCGTCAACGCCTACGAGGACGGCGACGAGATCGTGCTGGACGGCTTCTTCCAGTCCGACCCGGAGCCGGCCGACAATGGCACCGGAACCAAATGGCAACGCGCCTTTCGCTTCCTGGCTTTGGACCGCATGCAGGCCCGACTGCACCGATGGCGACTCAATCTGGTCACCGGCACAGTCAAAGAGGAACAACTCAGCGACGCCATCACCGAATTCGGCACCATCAACACCGAATACGCCGCGCGGGAGTACCGCTATTCCTACGCCGCCACCGGTCAGCCCGGCTGGTTCCTGTTCGACGGTCTGGTCAAACACGACGTGCGCTGCGGCAGCGAGGAAACCTACCGGTTCGGCGACGGTGTCTACGGAAGCGAGACAGCTTTGGCGCCGCGACTCGGCGCAACGGGTGAGGACGACGGTTATCTGGTAACCCTGACCACAGACATGGGCGCCGACGCATCATACTGTCTGATCTTCGACGCCGCCCGGCTTGCCGACGGCCCGGTGTGCAAACTCGCGCTGCCGGAACGGATTTCCAGCGGCACCCACTCGACGTGGGTCTCCGGCGAGCGGTTACGCCGCTGGCACCCGGTCGGCGGATAAGCTCGCCGCCAACGCCCACACCGAGCACCCCAGCGCAGCGACCGTGCCGCCAGCACCGACGTAGAGACCGTACGCGGCCGATAGCGGCGGATGGACGTTGAGGTTGTAGTACCACGCCGTCAACAACCCGATGAGAGTCGAAATCACGATCGCCGCAACCGATCCGAGCCGCGTCGACAAGCCCCTGCCGATCAGCGCACCGGCCACCAGCAGCGCCGAAGACAGTAGAACGATCAGCTGGCCGGCGCCGAACCTGGGCGGCAGCCGCACGCTACCGATGCTGCCGCCGATGGCACTCGCCCAGCCGCCGCCGTGGTCCGTGGTCGTCAGCCACGGCAGCCAGGTGCTCAACGAGACGACCACGGCGAACAGCGCAATCAGCCACCCGGGGCGCAGGCGGGACATGTCAGCGACCCTACTTGTTTCGCGGCAACTGCCGCAGGGCACACGCTGGCGATGCCGGACCTGCCCGACTGGGCCCGCTCACTGGGCTTGGCGCCCAACCCCGAAGGCGGTTGGTTCCGTCGCACTTGGGTCAGCGAGGTCACCATCAGCCAGTCGGCGCTGCCGCCGGACTACACCGGCCCACGCAGCGCCGCAACGGCGATCCTGTTCCTGCTGATGCCCGGCCAGCAGTCGGCATGGCACACCGTGCGCAGCGCCGAACTGTGGCTGCATCATCGCGGCAGCCCGTTGCTGCTCGACGTCGGGGCCGACCGGTCCGACACCACCACCGCTGTGCTCGGCAGTGACGTCCTCGCCGGCGAGGCGCCGCAGCTGCTGGTGCCGGCAAGGCACTGGCAGCGCGCCCGGCCACGCGACGACGAGCCCAGCCTGGTCAGCTGCGTAGTGGTGCCCGGATTCGACTACGCCGACCTCGGGGTGGGTGCCAGTTGAGCAGGCTCAGGCGGGTGAGAACACCGTGACGAATCGTTGCAGCGACTCGCGGATGTCGGCTTTGAGCGTGCTGGCGACCACCATGCCAATCGGCCCGAACAGCGCTGGGCCACCGAGATGCACGTCGAAGCTCACCGCCGAGCCGTCCTCGATCGGTTTGATTTTCGCCATCAATTTGACCTTCACGCCGCCCACGCCGTTGCCGTTGAGCGTCATGGCTTCCGGCGGCTTGTAGTGCACAATCGTCCATTTGATCCGGTTGGGCATGCCCATGACTTCGACGATCGACTCGATGACGGCGCCCTTGTCGAGTTGCTCGGGTAGTTTGCTGCGCCAGACCCGGTGAATCGTCAGCCACTCCTTGAAGCGCGACAGATCAGACGCGTGCTCCCAGGCCTGTTCCGGCGGCAGCGGAACGTCGATTGATCCGGACAGTTTCGCCATAGCTCAGTTTTCCTCCGCCTTGGAGCTCGGACTCGTCAACTGTGTTTCGGCGTCCAGCCGCCACCACGGATCGGCCTGCGCCGGTTCTGCCGCATCGACGTGGCCACCCGGCCGGGGAACGACGACTCGGACGTGGGCGGTGTCAGCAGCAACCAGCAACCGCTCGATCGGCTCTGACCACGGGTGCGGCGCCAACCGGAACGTGCACCAGTGGATCGGCACCAACAGGCCCGAATCTTCGGTGCTGAGGTCGAGGTGTCCCTGCACCGCCTCTTCGGGATTCATGTGGATGTCCGGCCATGACGGGTTATAGGCGCCGACCGGCATCAGAGTCAGGTCGAAGGGCCCGTGCTCTGCGCCGATCTCGCCGAAGCTTGTCGTGTAACCGGTGTCACCGGCGAAGTACGCCCGATGGCTCGGCCCCAGCAGCGCCCATGACGCCCACAGGGTGCTGTTGCGGCTGAGGAAGCGCCCCGAGAAGTGCCGTGCCGGGGTGCAGACCAGGGTCAACTCCTCGAGCTGCGTGCGCTCACCCCAGTCGAGCTCGATGACCCGCTGCTCAGGGATGCCCCAGGCACGCAGGTGGGCGCCGACACCCAGCGGTACCACGAATGGGGCCCACTGACTGCGGGCCAGCGCGAGGATGGTGTCGATGTCGAGGTGGTCGTAGTGATCGTGGCTGATCGCGATCGCGTCGACGGCGGGTAGCGCCTCCAGCGGCAGCGGCGGCGGATGCATGCGCTCCGGCCCGAGGACATCCGAAGGTGAGCACCGGTTACTCCACACCGGGTCGGTGAGGACGCGGTAGCCGTCGATCTCGACCAGCGTCGTGGAGTGCCCGAACCACGTGACGGCCAGCTCACTGGCGGCGCCGTCGGCCCGCGGTGTCGCCAGCGGCACAGGGCCGGGCGGACGGGTAGCGGTGCGGCCTCCCACAAGCTCGCGGACGAGCAGCCGCTGTTGCTCGCGGTCGAAGTTGAATTGCGATGCCGGGTCGACGTTGTGGAAGACACCGTCACGAAAGTGCGGCGATCGTGCGGCCACCGCCCGGATCGCCGCCGGATCGGCGCCGAGCGCAGCAGGGGCGCCGTGCATGGCGCGCAGCACCCAGCCACCGGCCGCCAGTGTGGCGGTGCCCGCAGCCAGCCGTAGCGCTCCGCGCAGCATGGCGATCAAGCCCCCTGAAAGTTCGGCGGTCGTTTTTCGACGCGGGCGACCTGCGCCTCAATCACATCCTGACTCGACCAGGCTTTGTCGAAAAGTTCCTTGTGCACCGGCCACTGGTCTTCATAGGCGCCGTCGTCGTTGAGCACCCTCTTGGCGTGCTGCAGCGCCAGCGGCGCCAGGCCGGCGATCTCGGTGGCCCACGCTTGTGCTTCGGCCAGTGTCCCGATCCGGTTGGCCATCCCGGTCTGCAAGGCGACTTCGGCGGACACCTTGTCGGCCGCCAGCAGCATGCCGCGAGCCCGGCCGTATCCCACCAGCGACGATAACCGGCGAATGCTCCAATTGTCGAGCGCCAAGCCGTATTTCGAGGTCGGGAAATGAAAGTAGGCGTCGGGTGCCACCACCCGCAGGTCACAAATCATCGCCAGCTGTAAACCCGCGCCGATGGCCGGCCCGTTGATTGCCCCGATCACCGGCAACGGCGTTGCGTCGATGGCCAGGTTCAGGGCTACCAGCCGGTCGGGATAGTCCGCGGCGAACGCATCGCCGGACAGGTCGGCGCCGGCGCAGAAGACCGTTCCCTGGCCGGTGAGCACGATCGCCCGGACGTCCTCGCCGGCGGCTTTCTCCACCGCCTCCCGCAGTTCCTCCACGAGCTGGGAGTTGAGCGCATTGCGCCGCTCCGGGCGTTGCAACTCGATCGTCAGCACGTGGCCGTCGTGGGTGACACCGATCATGGCCGTCAGCCTATTAGCCTCGTCGGCGTGGGCCGGATCGGGACCGATGAACTGCGCGACGCGGTGCTCGACGACGGGTCGTTCCGGAGCTGGGACAGCCCGCCGCTCGAAGTGACGATCACCGAGAAATACGCGCGGGAACTGGCCGGCGCGCGCTCGGTGTCCGGTCACGACGAGTCGGTGCTGACCGGCGAGGGCCTGATCTTCGGCCGCCGGGTCGCCCTGGTGGTGTGTGACTTCGGCTTCCTGGGCGGCTCGATCGGGGTGGCGGCGGCCGAACGGATCACCGCCGCCGTCCAGCGCGCCACCGGCGAGCGGCTACCGCTGCTGGCATCGCCGTGTTCGGGCGGCACCCGCATGCAGGAAGGCACCGTGGCCTTTTTGCAGATGGTGAAGATCGCCGCGGCCGTCACGCTGCACAAAAGGGCGCATCTGCCCTACCTGGTCTATCTGCGGCACCCGACCACCGGCGGGGTGTTCGCGTCCTGGGGGTCGCTGGGACATGTCACCATCGCCCAGCCCGGTGCCATGGTGGGTTTTTTAGGGCCGCGCGTCTACGAACAGCTCTACGGTGAGCCGTTCCCGACGGGCATCCAGACCGCCGAGAACCTGCAGCACCATGGCGTGATAGACGACGTCGTCCCGCTTCCCGAGCTGCGGTCAACGCTGAACGGCCTGCTCAGCGTCGTCGTGGACGACCCCGAGCCGCCGCCGCCGGCACCGCCGCGCGAACCGATCCCGGACATACCGGCGTGGGAATCGGTGACGGCCTCCCGGCGACCGGACCGGCCGGGCGTACGACAGCTGCTGCGGCATGGGGCTGAGCAGCGGGTGCTGCTCTCCGGCATGGACCGGGGAGAGGATCAGGGTGAGGCGGCGACCATGCTGCTGGCGCTGGCCCGCTTCGCCGGGCAGCCGGTGGTGCTGTTGGGTCAACAGCGGGTGGCCGGTGAACTGGTAGGCCCGGCTGCGTTGCGCGAAGCGCGGCGCGGCATGGCGTTGGCCGCCGAACTGCGGCTGCCGCTGGTGCTGATCATCGACGCCGCCGGCCCGGCGCTGTCCGCGGAGGCCGAGGAAGGCGGGCTGGCCGGTGAAATCGCCCGCTGCCTGGCCGAGCTGGTGACGCTGGACACCCCGACGGTGTCGGTGCTGCTCGGCCAAGGCAGCGGCGGCCCCGCGCTGGCGCTGGTGCCGGCCGATCGGGTGCTGGCCGCGCTGCACGGCTGGCTCGCGCCGCTGCCGCCGGAAGGGGCCAGCGCGATCGTCTTCCGCGACACCGAGCACGCCGCCGAGCTGGCCGAAAACCAGGGCATCCGATCGACCGACCTGCTGGCGTCGGGCATCGTCGACGTGATCGTGCCCGAGCACCCGGACGCCGCCGACGAGCCGGCTGACTTCTCGACCCGGCTGGCTGCCGCCATCGCCGCCGAGGTGAACGCCCTGCGCGCCGTGCCCGACAGCGAGCGCCTGACGGCCCGATTGGACCGTTACCGGCGCATCGGGCTGTCCCAGCCTGGCGACGATGCAGAGCGCGCAGCGCGATGAGGAGGAGCCCGGCAATTCAACCCAGAAGGAGCGATGAGGAGGAGCCCGGAATTCAACCCAGCCTGGCGACGATGCAGAGCGCGCAGCGCGATGAGGAGGAGCCCGGCAATTCAACCCAGCCTGGCGACGATGCGGACCGACCGGGCCGCGTCCCACAGTCAAGCTGCTTTATCAGGCAAAATGGCGGACATGGACGCTGGTGTGACCTCACCTCGAGTGTTGGTGGTCGACGACGACTCCGACGTGCTCGCCTCGCTGGAACGCGGGCTGCGGCTGTCCGGCTTCGAGGTCGCCACCGCGGTCGACGGCGCCGAGGCGTTGCGCAGCGCCACCGAGAATCGGCCGGACGCGATCGTGCTGGACATCAACATGCCGGTGCTCGACGGTGTCAGTGTGGTCACCGCGCTACGCGCCATGGACAACGACGTCCCGGTCTGCGTGCTCAGCGCGCGCAGCTCGGTTGACGACCGGGTGGCCGGCCTGGAAGCCGGTGCCGACGACTACCTGGTCAAACCGTTCGTGCTCGCCGAGTTGGTGGCCCGGGTGCGCGCACTGCTGCGCCGGCGCGGCTCCACCGCCACGTTCTCCTCGGAAACCATCACGGTCGGACCGCTCGAGGTCGACATCCCCGGCCGTCGCGCCCGCGTGCACGGGATCGACGTCGACCTGACCAAACGGGAATTCGACCTGCTCGCGGTGCTCGCCGAGCACAAGACCGCGGTGCTCTCCCGCGCGCAGCTGCTGGAGCTGGTGTGGGGATATGATTTCGCCGCCGACACCAACGTCGTCGACGTGTTCATCGGCTATCTGCGGCGCAAACTGGAGGCCGGTGGTGCGCCCAGGCTGCTGCATACTGTGCGCGGCGTGGGATTTGTGCTGCGCATGCAGTAAAGAGGTAGACGATGAACCTTTTATCGCGGATCTTGACTCGCACCCCGTCGCTGCGTGCCCGGGTGGTGGTCGCGACGGCGATCGGCGCGGCGATCCCGGTGCTGATCGTCGGCACCGTCGTCTGGTTCGGCATCACCAACGACCGCAAGGAGCGCCTGGACCGCCGGCTCGACGAAGCAGCGGGTTTCGCGATCCCGTTCCTGCCCCGCGGCCTCGAGGAGATTCCCCGCTCACCCAACGACGCTGATGCGATGATCACCGTCCGCAACGGCACTCAGATGACGTCGAACTCGACGGTGGTGCTGCCCGAATTGGCGGCCGGCTACGACGACACCTACGTCAACGGCGTGCGCTACCGGGTGCGCACAGTCAACATCCCGGCGCCGCAGGTGATGTCGGTTGAAGTCGGCGCCACCTACGACGAGACCATCGCCGAGACGAACAGCCTGCACCGCCGGGTCGTGTTGATCTGTGCGTTCGCCATCGGCGCGGCGGCGGTATTCGCATGGGTGCTGGCCACGTTCGCGGTTCGGCCATTCAAGCGGCTGGCACATCAGACCCGGGCGATCGAAGCCGGCGACGAAGCGCCGCGCATTCAGGTGCGCGGCGCCACCGAGGCCGTCGAGATCGCCGAAGCAATCCGGGGCATGCTGCAGCGCATCTGGAACGAGCAGAACCGGACCAAGGAGGCGTTGGCCTCTGCCCGCGACTTCGCCGCGGTGTCCAGCCACGAACTGCGCACCCCGTTGACCGCGATGCGCACCAACCTCGAAGTGCTGGCCACCCTCGACCTGCCCGACGATCAGCGCAAAGAAGTGCTCCACGACGTCATCCGCACCCAGTCGCGCATCGAGGCCACGCTCAGCGCCTTGGAGCGGTTGGCTCAAGGCGAACTGTCAACCTCCGACGACCATGTACCGGTCGACATCACCGAGCTACTCGACCGCGCGGCCCACGACGCGATGCGGGTGTACCCGAATCTGGACGTGTCGCTGGCGCCGTCACCGACCTGCATCATCGTGGGAATGCCGGCCGGCTTGCGGTTGTCCGTCGACAACGCCATCGCCAACGCCGCCAAGCACGGCGGCGCCAGCAGAGTCCAGCTGTCGGCGGTCACTTCGCGGGCAGGCGTGGAGATCGCCGTCGACGACAACGGCACCGGAGTGCCCGAGCAGGAGCGCCGCGTCGTGTTCGAGCGGTTCTCCCGCGGTTCGACGGCGTCGCACTCCGGATCCGGTCTGGGCTTGGCGTTGGTCGCGCAGCAGGCCCACTTGCACGGCGGCACAGCGGCTTTGGAGAACAGCCCGCTCGGCGGCGCACGGTTGTTGCTGCGCCTGCCGGGTCCGAGCTGATTACTGCGGGATTTTCACAACGATCGCATCGAGGATGTCGACCGCCTGATTGGTGGTGTCCGGTCGGCAAGCGCGGATGTCGATGACCACGTTGCTGCGAGCAGCCAGCGCCCGCTGGCAACCGAAGATGGCGTTGTCGACGCTGGTTTGAGTCATCGACAAGATGCCGCCGGTGCTGGTCACCGGGCCGAAAGTGAACAGCCTCGGCGTTCTCGGCGGTGGCGGTGTCGAGGTCACGGTCCGGCCCGAACATGCCGACCACTGCGCGAATTGGCCGGCCACCACCTTGCTCGCCGCGCTCGGGGTCGGGTAAGCGATCACGGTCTGATACGCGATGTGCCGCACTGGCTTTTCCTGCGCCCGCAACGTCTGGCTGTACGCGCCGGTGTCACCGGTGCCGGCATAGACGCTGCGTTGACCCGCGTTCCATGCACTGACGCAGTCAGTCTCCGCAATCTCGGGGGTGTTGTCGGCAATCAGCGCCGGGACGCCGGTGCCGTTGCCCATGTCGGCGGCGCCCAGGATGCCGGCGACTTGCTCGGCGGGCAGCAACAGACCCCCTAACGCCGGAGCAGCCAGCGATGGCGGCGCAGTGGGCGGCGGTGCGCCCGATGACGCCCGGCCACTCCGATGATGAACTGTCGCATTGACTGCCGCCGCTGCCGCCACCGCGGCCACCAGGGCGGCGACGGCAAGGACCGGCCACCGCCAGTGCCGCACGGCTCCTGGTTGCGGTGCATAGGACGGCACCACCGGGATGTTCGTGGTCGTCTGACCGCCGATCGGCACCTCGCGTTGGACGCGGCGGATCATCAGCGCGAACGTCAGCACCATTCCCAGCACGAAGGCCGCAACGACCAGCCACCATTGCGGGTGGTTCATCACCGTGGCCCGATCACGCGCGAGCCGGGCAGCTCGGCGATGACTTCTTCTTCGCTGGTCCGTCGGACCGCAATGATGGTGATCACCCAGGCCACCACCGAACCCGCCAGGAACGCGGTCAGGTACCACATGCATTGTTCAAGGAAAGTCATCGGCGAAATCCCCTCAGCTGACTGCGATCTCGGCACGACGGTTCTGGGCGCGGCCGTCCGGCGTGTCGTTACCGGCGACCGGATCGGCAGAACCCATCCCTCTCAGGGTGACTTGCTCGCGCGCCACCCCTTTGGCGGCGAGGAAGTCAGCGACCGCTTCGGCCCGCGCGGTGCTCAGCGGAAGGTTGACACCGTCACCACCGGTGTTGTCGCTGAACCCGTTGACGACTATTTTCCCACTCGGGCAGCTCTTCAATTTGTCTGCTAGGCCGGTTAATTCGCGCTCAGCGTCGGCGTTCAGCGTGGCAGCGTTGAGGCCGAAGGTGATCGGTTGAGGCAGGGTGTCGGCGATGGCCTGCTTCAGGTTCGCGCAATCGCCTCCTTGGCCGCCGCGTACCGCGAGGCTGTCTGAGATGTGGAGGTTGGGCCAGGTGTCCCGGGCCGCCTGCTCGACCGCGTCGCGCTGGTCTGCTGTGGCCGCGGTTCCGGCCAGTGTCACGGTCTCGCCCTGCACCGAGAGCTTGAAATCGGATAGCGGTGCCGCGGCGGTGAAAACCTTTTCGGCGTCGGTGAAATCCAGGGCGTTGACGCTGGGATTGACGCCGAGTCGATCGACCAGGCTGACGCCGGCGGGCAGCGCACCGGCGACCGCATCCACCAACGCTGCTTTGGCCTTCTGATCGGGAAACTCTCCGCCGAGAACGATGCTGTTGCCCGCACGCACGACGGATGCCGGCGCGAAAGCGATCGGCGGCACCCTTGCCGTCGTCGACTGTGGCGGCGCCGGTGCGGGCCGGGTCAGCGTGCCGGTGGGGCCGGCGGCGCCGGACACCGGCCGGTCCTGAAGGCCGTAACCTATTGCGCCCAGCAACAACGGGATCGCCACCAGTCCGATCAGCCAGCCAAGGCCGAGCGGCCGGCGGTAGTACCTGGTGACCCGTCGCCACTGGTCGGTCGCGGGGATGTCCTCGGTGGACCGCGCATCGTCGGGCCCTGTCATCAGCTCTCCCCTGCCCTGAAATAAACGGGACCTATCCTAGAGCTGTGGCAGACGACCGTAAACCAACCGATCAAGACACTCTCGCACGCATTCACGATTTGGTGGCGCAGGAGAAGGCGCTGCGAGACCAATTGCAGCAGGGCAACGTAACCGAATCCGAGGAGCAACATCAGCTGCGCCGCGTCGAGATTGAGCTCGACCAATGCTGGGACCTGCTGCGGCAACGTCGGGCGCTGCGCGAAACCGGCGGTGACCCACGCGAGGCCACCGTCCGTCCGCCCGACGAAGTCGAGGGCTACCTGAATTAGGACCTGCTGACATGGCAGCCGGTTTCGACGCGGTCATCGTCGGCGGCGGCCATAACGGGCTGGTCGCTGCGGCTTACCTCGGCCGGGCCGGTAAGCGGGTTCGCCTGATCGAGCGGCTGGAGCAGGTCGGCGGAGCCGCGGTGTCGGCGCGCGTCTTCGACGGTGTCGACGCCCGGCTGTCGCGGTACGCCTATCTGGTCAGCCTGCTACCGCAACGCATCCTCGATGACCTCGGCGCCCGGGTGCGACTGGCCCGCCGACCCTATTCGTCCTACACCCCGGACCCCGCGACCGCCGGCCGCACCGGGCTGTTGATCGGGAACCACTCGTCGGCCCAACCGCACGCGTTCGCCGACTTCTACCGGCGTTGCCGCGCGGTGACCGGACCGCTGTGGCCGACACTGCTGGAACCGCTGCCCACGCGCAGCCAGGCCCGCCGCCGAGTCGATCGCTACGGTGGTTCTGACGCCGTGGCCGGATGGCGGTCGATCATGGACGAGCCGATCGGCCAGGCGATCGCCGGTGCGGTGCACGACGACCTGATCCGCGGCGTGATCGCGACGGACGCGCTGATCGGCACCTTTGCTGACCTCGACGGTCCCAGTCTCACGCAGAACGTGTGCTTCTTGTATCACCTGCTTGGCCAGGGCAACGGCGAATGGCATGTCCCGCTGGGCGGCATGGGCTCGGTGACCGCAGCACTGGCGACCGCAGCAGGCGACCACGGCGCCGAAATCGTCTGTGGCGGCGAGGTGTACGCAATCAACCCGGACGGTGAGGTGGCCTACCGCCACCGCGGTGAGCAATGCCTGGTCAACGGCCGTCTCGTGCTGGCCGGGGTCACACCGGCCGTGCTGGCCGGCCTGCTGGGCGAACCGGCACCGCCCTCGGCGCCCGGCGCGCAGGTCAAGGTGAACATGCTGGTGCGCCGGCTGCCCGAGTTGCGCGATCACAGTGTGACACCCGAGCAGGCATTCAGCGGCACCATGCATGTCAACGAGACCTGGACTCAACTGCAGGCGGCCTATTCGGCCGCAGCGGCCGGACGGCTGCCCGACCCGTTGCCCTGCGAAATCTACTGTCACACTTTGACCGACCCGAGCATCATGTCAGCCGGCCTGCGGGACGCCGGCGCCCACACGCTGACGTTGTTCGGCCTGCACACCCCGGATTCGTTGTGCCACGGCGCCGACCCGGACGCGATGCGTGCGCAGTTGACCGATTCGGCGCTGCACTCGCTCAATTCCGTGCTGGCAGAACCCATCGCCGACCTGCTGCTGCCCGACGGGCAAGGCGGGCGGTGCATCGAGACGAAGACCACCCTGGATCTGGAACGCACGCTGATGATGACCGGCGGCAACATCTTTCACGGCGGGCTGGATTGGCCGTTCGCCGAGGACGACGAGGCCCTGGCCACACCGGCGCAGCGCTGGGGAGTGGCCACCGCTCACGAACGGATCTTGCGTTGCGGCTCGGGGGCTCGGCGCGGTGGGGCGGTGTCGGGCATCGGCGGCCACAATGCCGCGATGGCCGCTATCGAGTGGCTGGAGTCGACCGACTAACGCGCGTCGAGCGCGGCGTAATCGCGCTCGCCGTATCCGGTGTAGATCTGACGCGGACGGCCGATCTTGCTGTCACCCTCGTCGTGCATCTCACGCCAGTGCGCGATCCAGCCCGGCAGCCGGCCCAGTGCGAACAGCACCGTGAACATCCGCGTCGGGAAACCCAACGCGCGGTAGATCAGCCCGGTGTAGAAATCGACGTTCGGGTACAGCTTGCGCTCGACGAAGTAGTCGTCGGTCAGCGCCGCCTCTTCGAGTTCCTTGGCGATGTGCAGTAGGTCGTCGTCGCCGCCGAGCTTGGACAGAATTTTGTCGGCCTGCTCCTTGACGATCCGGGCGCGGGGGTCGTAGTTCTTGTACACCCGGTGCCCGAAGCCCATCAGTTTGACGCCGGCTTCGCGGTTCTTCACTTTCCGGACGAATTCGCTGACGTCGTCGTCGCTTTCGCGGATCTGCTCGAGCATCTCCAGCACCGCCTGGTTGGCGCCGCCGTGCAGTGGACCCCACAGCGCGTTGATGCCACCGGAGATCGAGGTGAACAAGTTGGCCCGCGACGAGCCGACCAGCCGAACCGTCGACGTCGAACAGTTCTGCTCGTGGTCAGCGTGCAGGATGAACAACATGTCCAAGGCCCGCACGATCTCCGGGTCGGCCTGGTAGGGCTCGGCCGGCAAGCCGAACGTCATCCGCAGGAAGTTCTCCACCAGCGACAGCGAGTTGTCCGGGTAGAGGAACGGCTGCCCGACGGACTTCTTGTAGGCGTAGGCGGCGATGGTGGGCAGCTTGGCCAGCAGCCGGATCGTCGAGAGGTCCACCTGCTCGCTGTCCATCGGGTCCAGCGCATCCGGGTAATACGAGCTCAAGGCGTTGACCACACTGGACAGCACCGGCATCGGGTGGGCGTTGGGCGGGAAGCCGTCGAAGAAGCGCTTGAGATCCTCGTGCAGCATGGTGTGCCGCTCGATCCGGTGGGTGAACGCGGCCAACTGCTCCTCGGTCGGCAGTTCACCGTAGATCAGCAGGTAGCTGACTTCGATGAAGCTCGACTTCTCGGCAAGCTGCTCGATCGGGTATCCGCGGTAGCGCAGGATGCCGGCGTCGCCGTCGATGTAGGTGATGGCGCTCTTGGTCGACGCGGTGTTCACGAAGCCGTTGTCGAACGTGGTGTAACCGGTCTTGGACAGCAGCGGACCCAGCGCGATCCCGTCAGCTCCCTCGCTGGCGTGGACGATCTGCAGGTCCAATTCACCACCCGGGTACTGCAGAGTGGCGGTGTCGTCGGTTGCGGCCACAGGAACCCCTTCGCGGTCTTCGGTCGGCGCCCGCCCTGTCGGGAGCGTTATAGCTGAAGGTAGTCGCTGCTGGGAAGTCGCGCCTGCGCGGGGGCGGCTCAGCTGGTGGGCTGTCGGTCTGGTGCGCGGTAACGCGGGAAAGCCGGCACGGCGAGCGCGGCGATCAGGACGACGAGGACGACGGCAGCACCTCCCCCGGCCACCGCTGAGGACGTGCCGATGATCGCCGCCGCGGTGCCGTGGCCCGTGTCGGCCAGGCGCGGCCCACCCGCCACCACCACCACGAACACCCCCTGCAGCCGGCCGCGCAGATCGTCGGAGGCGGCCTGCTGCAGGATGGTGGAGCGAAAGGCAGCCGAGACCATGTCCGCTGCACCGCCGAGTGCCGAGAAAGCCCAGCGCCGCCCACAGCAGCAGCCCCGCCCGCCCATGGGCCAACCCGCTGACCAGTCCGAAGCCGACCATCGCCAGCCCCCACACCACGATCGCGACGATCACCAGAAGGCCTTGCCGGCGAATCCGCGGCAGCGGACCGGAAAACACCCCACCCGCGACCGCACCCACCGACATCGCCGCGGCCAACAGCGCGACCGTGGTGCCGCCCTGCAGCGGCCCGCCGAAGCTTTCGTGCGCCATCTGCGGGAACAACGCGCGCGGCATGCCGAAGACCATCGCGATCAGGTCGACGACGAACGACATCAGCACCACCGTGTTACCGCCCAGGTAGCGGAAACCGGCCAGCACCGCCCCGACGCCCCACCGCGCCGAACCGGCCAGCCCGTCGGCCGCTTCGGTGACCGGCATCGACGCCAGCCGGAAGGTCGCCCAGATCGGCGGCAGGCATGTCAGCGCGTCGATCAGATACAGCGTCGAAAGGCTGACCCAGTTGAGCAGCAGGCCGGCCAGTAGTGGGCCGACGATAGCCCCGAATTGGGTCACGGTCATGTTCAGCGAGTTGGCCGCGGCGAGTTGCGGTCCGGGCAGCATCCGCGGGATGGCCGCCGAGCGGGTGGGCGAGTTCACCGCGTAGAACGCTTGCTGTACCGCCAGCAGGCACAGCACCACCCACACGTTGTTCAGCGCCAGCGCCGCCTGCAGCCACAGCAGCAGCGACGCCGCGGCCAGACCGAAAGACGCGACGATCAGCAGCAGTCGCCGGTCCATCGCGTCGGCCCACGCGCCGCCGAGCAATCCGAACACGATCAGCGGCACCAGCGCGAACAACCCGGACAGCCCGACGTAGGCAGAGTTCTGGGTCAGCGCGTAGATCTGCACCGGCACCGCGAAGATCGTCAGGTTGGCGCCGACGACCGTGACGATCCCGGACACCCACAACCGGCGGAAGTCGGCGTTCCGCAACGGGGTGGTGTCAGCAAGCAGCTTCACCAAGCTGTGCGCACCGCCGGCTAAGGTTGCAGGCGTTCGACGCGCTCGCCGATCACCCGAATCCGGTTGTGCAGCCGGTTCTCTCGTCCCTGCCAGAATTCGACCGCCTCGGGCGCGATGCGGTAGCCGCCCCAGTTCGGCGGTGCCGGCACGTTGTCGACGTCGGCGAAGCGCTCGGTCACCTCGACGAGCTGGTCGAGCAGGTCTGCTCGCGAGCCGATCGGCCAGGACTGGTGCGACGCCCACGCGCCCAGTTGCGAGCCGCGCGGCCGCCTGGACCAATAGTTCTCGGTGGCTTGACGATCCACCCGGCTCACCGGACCGCGGATGTGGAACTGCCGGCCGAGCTGATACCAGGGAAACGTCGCCGACGCGTACGGCGTCACCGCCAACTGAGCGCCCTTGGCCGAGTCGTAGTTGCTGAAGAACGTGATACCGGTCTCCTCGACGCCCTTGCACAGCACCGTTCGGCTCACCGGACGCCCGGCCTCGACGGTGGCCAGCACCATGGCGTTGGGCTCGGCGAGGTCCGCCTGCTCAGCATCGTCAAACCATTTGCGCAGTAACGAGACCCAACCGTCGGAGAGCCAGTCGACGTCGAGGTCGGGACTACCGTCTTTTTCCACCGACCCGTACTCCGCCCGCATCGCCGCCAGGTGCTCGTTGTCTGGTCCTGCCATCGCGCCAACGCTACCAACGGCCGACCGGCGTCTTGGTTACCGACCGGTAGTTTCGGGGCCCCGATCGAAGTGGGAGAATTCGCGCCATGACTGTGACTCCCGCAAGCATCCCGGAGAACTTCGTCTCCGGCCTCGAAGGCGTGGTGGCTTTCACCACCGAGATTGCTGAGCCGGACAAGGACGGCGGGGCGCTGCGCTACCGCGGTGTGGACATCGAAGATCTGGTGAGCCGGCAGATCACTTTCGGCGATGCCTGGGCATTACTGGTCGACGGTAAGTTCGGTCACGGCCTGCCCCCGGCAGAACCCTTCCCGTTGCCGATTCACAGCGGCGATGTGCGTGTCGACGTGCAAGCCGGCCTGGCCATGCTGGCGCCCATCTGGGGCTACCAGCCACTGCTCGACATCGACGAAGCCACCGCCCGCAACCAGCTCGCCCGGGCGTCGGTGATGGCGCTCTCCTACGTGGCGCAGTCAGCCCGCGGCATCTACCAGCCCGCGGTTCCGCAACGCATCATCGACGAATGCACCACCATCACAGCGCGTTTCATGACCCGCTGGCAGGGCGAGCCGGACCCGCGGCACGTCGAAGCCGTCGACGCCTACTGGGTGTCGGCAGCCGAGCACGGCATGAACGCCTCGACCTTCACCGCCCGGGTGATCGCCTCGACCGGCGCTGACGTGGCGGCAGCCCTGTCCGGGGCGATCGGCGCCATGAGCGGTCCGCTGCACGGTGGCGCGCCGGCGCGCGTGCTGCCGATGCTCGAAGAGGTCGAACGCACCGGTGATGCGCGGGCTTTGGTGAAGGGCATCTTGGACCGCGGGGAAAAGCTGATGGGCTTCGGCCACCGCGTGTACCGTGCCGAGGACCCGCGGGCCCGGGTGCTGCGGGCAACCGCCAAGCGGTTGGGCGCACCCCGCTACGAGGTCGCGCGGGCGGTGGAGCAGGCGGCGCTTTCCGAGCTTCGGGAACGTCGCCCCGATCGCGCCATCGAAACCAACGTCGAGTTCTGGGCGGCGGTCATCCTGGACTTCGCGCGGGTGCCGGCCAGGATGATGCCCGCCATGTTCACCTGTGGGCGCACCGCCGGCTGGTGCGCCCACATCCTGGAACAGAAGCGGTTGGGCAAGCTGGTCCGCCCCGCGGCCATCTACGTCGGGCCGGCGCCGCGCAGCCCGGAGTCCGTCGAAGGCTGGGACCAGGTCCGCAAGTCCGAATAGCGGCTCAGAACACCGCTTTCTGTACCTGGTCGGGCCCGCTGATGTCTCCGTCGGGCAACTTCTCCAGCGCGTCGAGAATCTGCTTAGCGCGTTGTCTTGGCGTGGGATCAGGTCCTGCTTCTTGCTGGGAGGACGCACCGGACAGCGCCTTCTGCAGTCGATCGGATTGGGCATGGTCACTCCTGAACTAATGCTAATCGGCCAGTCCGGGCTTGGTGTAACCCATCGCCCGCGCTGAATCCTGGCGGATCAAGTGAGTCAGCGAAGCCGGTCGGCCAGCCGCCGGCGCAGCGGCGGCGGGGCGCGGCGGCGGCCACCGCCAGCATGTCGCGCACGTCGGTGAACTTGATGCGCGGACGGCCTTCCTGGGCGCCCCGGGCCACCTCGGCGGCGTCGATGGCGTGCCAGCCGGCGGCGTCGACGACACCCGGCTGACGCTCCCACACCAGTCGGTCCAATGCGGACGGCCGGCGAGGCGGGTCGGCCAGCCGGCCGGCGTTGAAGTCGTCCACCAGATGCCCGAACCGTTTGCGTCGCACACGACTTGTTGGTGCCGATGAAGCCGGTCGGGCCGCGCTTGATCCAGCCGGCCACATAGCTGCCGGGCACCGGGTGGCCCAGCTGCGGGTCGATGACGCGGCCACCGTCGTTAGGAACGATGCCCGCAGTGTCGTCGAATGGCAGGCCGGCGATCGGCTTCCCGCGGTATCCGACCGACGTCAGCACCAGACCCGGCGTCGATTGTTCGCTGTTCCTCGGTGCCGGTGATATCGAACTCCACACCGGTCGCGCGCTGGGCACCGCGGACCCGTCGGGGAGTGAGCCGGAAAGCCAGCCGAATCCGCGGCCGCGAAGACGGGTCCGCGCTGTTGCCGAGGCTGCTGAGGATCCGCAGTTTTTGTAAAGCCAGGGCGTCGGCGTGGCGCGTCGGCGGTCAGATCGCGCCGCACCTGCTCGTGGTCGGAGCTGTCCAGTACGACGTCGGCGGTGCCGGTCAAGCCGATCAGTTCGGGCAGCGTGAACGCCGAGTGCAGCGGTCCGCGCCGGGCGGCGATCACCACCTCGCGCACCGCGGAGCTGCGCAGCACGTCCAACGCGTGGTCGGCGATGTCGGTGCCGGCGAGCCGCTGTGGGTCTGCGGTGAGCACGCGCGCAACGTCCAGCGCGACGTTGCCGTTGCCGATGATCACGACGCGCTCATGGCTGAGATCTACCGGCAGTGCGGCGAACTCGGGATGCCCGTTGATCCAGGCCACCAGTTCGGTGGCCGTCCCGGTGCCCGGCAGGCCCATGCCTTCGATATCGAGTCGACGGTCGTTGGGCGCCCCGACGGCGTAGATCACCGCGTGGTGGTGGGCCAGCAGGTCGGCATGGCTGAGATGCTTGCCGACTTCGACGTTGAGGTAGAAGCGAAAGCCGCGCTGTCCGGTGATCCGGTCGAACAGCCGGGTGACGTGCTTGGTCTCCTGATGATCGGGCGCAACACCTGCGCGCACCAATCCGTAAGGGGTGGGCAGCTTTTCGAACACGTTGACCTTGCACGCCGTGCTGGGTGAGCAGCTCGTCGGCGGCGTACATCGCCGCGGGCCCAGAACCGACGACCGCCACAGTCAGTGCTCGGTTGTGACCGCCGCGCACCTGCGGCGCCGGGATCACCGGCGCCAGCTTCGACGTGGGCGGCAGCTTCTGGTCAGCGGGCCGTTCGGGATAGTAAGACGCGTTCAACGACACGAACGGCAACTGCTGGGCAACCAGTCTCGCCTCGGGCGCGATGGCGTCGACCGGGCATGCGGCGACGCATGCCCCGCAATCAACGCAGGCCACCGGGTCGATGTAGAGCATCTCCGAGGTGGCGAACCCGGGCTCGTCAGGTGTCGGATGGATGCAGTTCACCGGGCAGGCGAAAACACAGGAGCCGTCGTTACAGCACGACTGCGTTATGACGTGCGCCATCAGCAGCCGACGCGTTAAGCCGCGGTCGGTGCTGGCGTGAAGGCTCACTGCGGAAGCGGGAAGGCTTGCCGTTGATCTTGCAGAGCCGCCACATCAGCCGGGCAGCCGGGTTCATCAGCCCGGTGTCGTAGGCCAGCATCCGGACATCGGCGAACATGTCGCGCAACCACTTCCGCGATTGCGGTGACCGGAAGAACAGTTCCTTCTTGACCGCACGGGGAATGTCGAACTCGTCCCAGAACCCCTTGGGCGGCACGGTGATGGCCTGACACAGCGCTCGCATCGTGAGCGGGTAATACAGCGAAATCCAGAATCGCTGAAGTCGCGTCATGTGCGGCAGGCGCTTACGCAGGTACTCGTGCGCGAATGAAATGTGCCGCGCTTCTTCGGCCACGTGGATCGCCATCACCTTTTCCATGATGGGGTGCAACGACTTACCCTCGCGCAGAACATTTTTCTGCGTGTGGTCGATAGGCTCTTCACCCGCGAGCACGCCGATGAAAAATGCCACCGGCAGCGGACCGGCGACCAGCGGAACCAGTGGCGAGATCCAGCGCAGCAGCCGCGGCATTCCCGGGACGTCGGCCCCGACGCGGTTGACCATCTCCTGGAACATCATGGTGTGGTTGCACTCTTCGACCGACTCGTGCAGGCAATACCGGTATTCCGGCGATCCGTTCGGCACCCAGAAGGTGTAGTTCATCAGGCCGCGGATCAGGATCGACTCGAAGTGCAGCCCGACCTTGGCCACGTTGGCCTGCCGCCACATGCCGATCTTGATCTGGCGTTCCTGCGGTTTGGGCCAGATACCAGGGATGGCGGCCCAGCGGATCGGTCTTCGGCAGGATCCACCGCGGGTCGTCGTCGATGACGGCGAATTCCGGTGCATCCCAATCGATATCGGTGTACGGGTCGAAGTTCCGCCGTACCGAGCCCTCGGAGAGCGTGGTCAGCATGTCGACGTAGTCCTGATCTTCACGTACTTCCATGTTGCGCCGCCAGCGCCGCATCATTTTCGTCTGAGCCATGCCGAAGCCTCCTGCCGAGGTTTACAAACGCACGCGTGGTGTACACAGTACCGCAGGTACCGCCTACTTTCCAGGCCCCTACTTCCAGTTGTGGCCGAGGCGATCGGGCTGCCACCCGCTGTGACTCACGCCACAAACGTCCGCTCACTACCCTGGTGCCCATGGTTGACCAGCTGACGATCCCCGAGGACCTCAAGCCCCGCGACGGCCGATTCGGGTCAGGCCCGTCGAAGGTTCGCCCCGAACAGCTGCAGGCACTGGCCACCAGCTCGGCCGGACTGTTCGGCACGTCGCACCGCCAGGCGCCGGTCAAGAACCTCGTCGGACGGGTTCGCAAGGGGCTTACCGAGTACTTCTCGCTGCCCGACGGCTACGAGGTCATCCTGGGCAACGGCGGGGCGACGGCGTTCTGGGACGCGGCGGCGTTCGGCCTGATCGACAAGCGGTCGCTACACCTGGCCTACGGCGAATTCAGCACGAAGTTCGCTTCGGCGGTCGCCGGCAACCCCTTCATCGGCGACCCGATCGTGATCAAGGCCGAGCCGGGCAGCGCCCCCGAACCGCAAAGCGATCCGTCGGTGGACGTCATCGCCTGGGCGCACAACGAGACGTCGACCGGAGTGGCGGTGCCGATCAGCCGTCCCGCCGATTCCGGCGACGCGCTGGTCGTCATAGACGCCACCTCCGGTGCCGGCGGCCTGCCGGTCGACGTCAGCGAGACCGACGCCTACTACTTCGCACCGCAGAAAAGCTTCGCCAGCGACGGCGGGCTGTGGCTGGCCGTCCTCAGCCCGGCTGCGCTGAGCCGGATAGAGACGATCGCCGCGTCGGGGCGCTGGGTGCCCGACTTCCTGTCGCTGCCGATCGCCGTGGAAAACAGCCGTAAAGATCAGACGTACAACACGCCGGCGATCGGCACTCTGGTGCTGCTCGCTGAGCAGATCGACTGGCTGATCGGCAACGGCGGCCTGGACTGGGCCGTCAAGCGCACCGCCGACTCCTCGCAGCGGCTGTACTCGTGGGCGCAGCAGCGCCCCTACACCACGCCGTTCGTCGCCGAACCCCGGTTGCGCTCCCAGGTAGTGGGGACCATCGACTTCGTCGACGACGTCGATGCCGGCGCGATCGCCAAGACGCTGCGGGCCAACGGCATCGTCGACACCGAGCCCTACCGCAAACTCGGGCGCAACCAATTGCGGGTCGCGATGTTCCCGGCAGTGGACCCCGACGACGTCAGCGCGCTCACCGCCTGCATCGACTGGGTGGTCGAAAGACTCTGACCGACCGGCCAGCGTGTCAGCACCGCCACGGCCGCCGGCTGCATTAAAGTGCGCACCTGACGGCCCTGGCGTGCCGGTGCGTCAACAGCCTGCGAGGAGAAGCCATGCGGGAACTGAAAGTCGTTGGACTCGACGTCGATGGCAAACACATCATCTGCGAAGGCGCGCCCGAAACCGGGGGTTCGGCCGAAAAGTTCAGATTGTCGTTCGATGATCGGCTGCGGGCGGTTGTACGCGGCGACGGAGCTCGGCTCGGGCAAACTCAAATCGGCATCGAGGTCACCACTATGCTCAGTCCCAGAGAGATCCAGGCGCGGATTCGCGCCGGTGCATCCGTCGAGCAGGTGGCCGCAGCGGCCGGAGCCGACGTCTCCCGAGTACAGCGTTTCGCTCATCCGGTTCTGCTGGAACGTTCCCGCGCTGCCGAACTGGCTACCGCCGCACATCCCGTCCTCGCCGACGGTCCCTCCGTGCTGACGCTGCTGGAGACCGTCACCTCCACCCTGCTCACTCGTGGCCACAATCCCGACAGCATCCGGTGGGACGCGTGGCGTAACGAAGACGGCCGGTGGACCGTGCAGTTGGCCTGGAAGGCCGGCCGGTCGGACAATCTGGCGCACTTCCGGTTCACTCCCGGCGCCCACGGCGGCATCGTGACAGCGGTCGATGACGGCGCAACCGAATTGATCGACCCGAGCTTCGAGCGTCCGTTGCGTCCGCTGGCCCCGGTGGCTCAGCTGGACTTCGACCGAGCCCGCGACCGGACCTGCGCAGGCCGCGTCGCCGGACACCGCGACTGCCGAAGCTGACCGCAGTTCAACTCGTACCCGCCGCCGCAAGCCGACTGTGCCGCCGTGGGAAGACGTGCTGCTGGGCGTGCGCTCCACCGGGCAGCGCTGATCAGCTGCGCTGCACTGACGCCAACGCCAGCAGCGTCAGCCAGGCGCCGACTACACCGATTCCCGCGCCGAGGACGAACCAGCGCAGCACCGGCGTGCGCCGCCAGCCCCACAGGGTCGGCGCCAAACCGCCGACCGCGACGATATTGAGGCCGACCGCCAGCAGCGGATGCACGCGGACCAGCCCGAGGCTGAGCACCACGATGGCCACCGCCGTCACCGCTGCGACGAATCCGGATACCGTCAGGCCCGTCGCCCACGGGGTGGACTCGTCGTTCACGGCGCGAGCCTAGCCCGGTCGACGGTGCGGACCGTTTGAGCCCGCTCGTAGAAGGCCAACGCGGCGGCGGTGGCGACGTTGAGCGAGTCGGTGCCGCGCGTCATCGGAATGCGGACCCGCAGATCGCTCTTTCTCAAGGCCGTGACGCTCAGCCCCGGCCCCTCAGCGCCGACCAGGATGGCCACCCGATCGTCGCGGACGCTCGCCATCGCCGCAGGCAACGACCTCGCGGCAGCATCGGGCGTCATCGCCAACAGCCGATATCCGCCGTCGTGCAGTAAGTCGAGCTCATGGGGCCACTGCCGGGCGCGCGCGTAGGGCACCAGCAGCGCATGACCCATCGACACTCGAACGGCGCGGCGATAGAGCGGGTCAGCGCAGCCGCTGCCGAACAGCACCGCGTCGACGCCCAGACCCGCGGCGTTGCGGAAGATGGCACCCAGGTTCTCGTGGTCGTTGACGCCTTCCAGAACGGCAAGGGTGCGGGCACCGTCGAGCAGTTCGGCGACCCCGGGCTCCGGCGCCCGCCGCGCCGCGGCCAGCACTCCGCGGTTGAGGTGAAAGCCCACCACGTCGGCCATCACTTCAGCGGACACCCGGTAGTAGGGTGCGTCGACGCCGGCCAGGTCGCCGGACAGCTCCGCGAGGCGGCGCTCGGTGCCCAGCAGAGCCAGCGGCGCGAACCGCGAAGCCAGCATGCGCTGCACCACCAGCACGCCTTCGGCGATCACCAGACCCTTGCCGGTCGGCAGATCCGGCCGGCGGTCGATGCTGTTCAGGTCGCGGAAATCGTCGAGCCTCGGGTCGTCGGGATCGCTGACATCCAGGACGTCGATCAGGCGCCGCTCCTCCTCATCGCTGCGCTCTGCATCGTCGCCGGCGCGGCTCACGGGCGCCGCTCCTCCTCATCGCTGCGCTCTGCATCGTCGCCGGCGCGGCTCACGGGCGCCGCTCCTCCTCATCGCTGCGCTCTGCATCGTCGCCGGCGCGGCTCACGGGCCTTCGTCGACTAGCGCCAACATCAGGTCTGCGGCCGTGCGCAACGTGTCCCGGTCGGCACCGTTCAAGGTGTCCAGCCGCTGGGCCAGCCATTCGCGGCTGGCGCGGCGTTCGGTCTCCAGGAGGTCGGCGCCGGCGCCCGACACCGAAACCAGTACCTGCCGGCCGTCGTCGGGATGCGGTGTGCGGTCCACCAGGCCCATGTCGGCCAGCGAAGCAATGACGCGGGTCATCGACGGCGGGCGCACCCGCTCCCGGATGGCCAGCGCGCCCGGCGTCATCGCGCCCTCTTTCAACAAGGTGGCCAACGCCGACATCTGTGACAACGTCACCGGCGACTGCGGGCGCCGAAAGCGGAGTTGACGAGCCAGCCGCATGACCGCCAGCGACAAATCGCTGGCCAGCCCGGTGTCACACGGCTCACCGTCTATCACAGCGCGAACGTTACGACACCGCCTGCGGTTACTGCGACTTTTCAACTCCGGCGGGCACATCAGCGATAGCGTTGACCGATGCCCGACCAACCTGCCAACCAAGGTGAGCCGCCGCCGTTGCCGGAGTCGCTGCTGCGAGTGTGGCCTGTCATCGGAGTCGGCGCCCTCGGATGGTTAGCGGCGGTCATCGTCGCCTTCACCGTGCCCGCACTGGCCGGCTGGCGTCCCGGCGCTTTGGCGGGGCTGGCGACCGGGCTGATCGGCACCGGTATCTTCCTGTGGCAACGAGACGCCGCCCGACGCAATGTGCGCGGTGCGCAGACAGGATTCGCCAGCGGGAGGTTGAGCTGATGGCAGCGCCGCTGTTGCAAGCACAGGTCGAGATCAAAGCACCGGCGTCGACGGTGTGGCAGCTCATCTCCGACTTCAGCCGGATGCCGCAGTGGAGTCCACAGTGCCGCTGGATGAAGCCGCTCGGCCCGGTGCGCCGCGGCACCCGCACGATCAACGTCAACCGGCGAAACCGCCTGGTCTGGCTGACCACCTGCACGGTCATCGAGGTGATTCCCGAGCAGCGGCTGGCGTTCCGGGTCAACGCCAACAACACCATCTGGACTTACGAACTGGAGCCGACGGCGGACGGCACCCGGGTGATCGAAAGCCGGCACGCCGAGAACGGCGTCAAAGCCATCTCGAGCCTGTCGGTGAACGCGGTGATGGGCGGGACGGCGAACTTCGAGCGCGAGTTGCTCGCCGGGATGAACACATCGCTGGCCAAGATCAAGGCCGCGGCCGAGCAGCGCTAACCCTGTTCCGGCGACTGGGAGATGTCGAGCACCCCGTCGTCGTAGGGATTGTGGGCAGGCGATCCGCTGCCCGCGGGCGCCGGAGTGTCGGAGTGCGCACCGCAACCGTATTCGGATTCGACGACGTGCCCGTCAGCGGACATCTCGTTGGCGCACACCCCGAACAGCCGGTTCAGCGACCCGGCCAACGGCAGGTAGAAGCCACAATCGCGGCACACCCGCTTCGTCGAGCGGGCCATCTGCGAGCCCGGACCGTAGTCGCCGTCATGCCAGCGCTGAGCCGCTTCGAGGCGGCCCCAGGCGCTGAGCACCTGGCGTCGACCAAGGCCCAACTCGACGGCCACTTCATCGATCTGCGGATCACCGGTCGCGCTGTAGCCGGGAACCAGCCGGGGATCGTCGGGCGGCGAGGCCAACAAGTCCCCCGGGCCCAGATCACCCGGCCGGACGCGTTCGTCCCAGGGCACCCACTCCGGAGCCAGCAGCGCCGTCGGGCCGGGAACCAGTACCACCTCGCTGACCGTGGCGTGGCCGGCGCCGGGATATGCGGCGACCACCACAGCCCACTGCCAGCCCTGGTAACCGGGCAGATGCGCCAGGAAACGGTGGGTGGCCGAGGTCAGGTCTTCATCACCGACGCCCAGATAGTCACCGACGGTGTCCGCACCGCTGAACTCGGCGATCGCCTCGCGGGCCTGTTCGACTGCGCCGACGAGAATCGCCGCCAGATCTTCCGGCCGGTCCGCGGCGGAAGGAGTGGGCGCGCCGAAGCCGGCATCTTCGGTCGACTCGATCATGCTGTCCATCGTCGTCAATTCTGCCGCAGGAGGTGGGCAGACAGCCACACCGACGGCCTGCACACCGGTGCGGTCGGTATGGGGGAGAATCGACCGGTGCCCGGCGAACGACGTGATCCCCGCGCCGCAGGCCTGGCGTCACGCACTGGCGGTCGGTCGCGCCCCGGCGCGGCCGGCGAGCATCCCGGGATGGCGAACTATCCCGCGGACGACGCGAGGCAGCAGCGACCGCGCCGCCCGCCACCCGTGCCCAGCGCCAACCGCTACCTGCCGCCGCTGAACCGGGAACGACAAGAATTCGCCGGGCCCGGCAGGCCGCCGCGCGCTGACCGGGCGGGTGAACGGGTCACTGTCACCCGCGCCGCCGCCCAGCGCAGCCGGGAGATGGGTTCCCGGATGTACTGGCTGGTTCAGCGGGCCGCGACCGCCGACGGTGCCGACAAGTCCGGGCTGACGGCGCTGACCTGGCCGGTGGTCGCCAACTTCGCGGTCGACTCCGCGATGGCTGTCGCGCTGGCCAACACGCTGTTCTTTGCGGCGGCTTCCGGGGAAAGCAAGGACAAAGTTGCGCTGTATCTGTTGATCACCATCGCGCCGTTTGCCGTGATCGCGCCGTTGATCGGCCCGGCGCTGGACCGGCTGCAGCACGGCCGGCGAGTTGCGCTGGCGTTGTCGTTCGCTCTGCGCACCGCGTTGGCGGTGGTGCTGATCTTCAACTACGACGGTTCCACCGGCAGCTTCCCGTCCTGGGTGCTCTATCCATGCGCCCTGGCGATGATGGTGCTGTCGAAATCGTTCAGCGTTCTGCGCAGCGCGGTCACCCCGCGAGTCATGCCGCCGAGCATCGACCTGGTGCGGGTCAATGCCCGGCTGACCATGTTCGGTCTGCTGGGTGGAACCATCGTCGGCGGCGGGATCGCGGGCGGGTTCGAGTACCTGTTCACTCGCGTGTTCGCCATGCCAGGCGCGCTGTTCGTCGTCGTGGTCGTCACGGTGGCGGGGGCGTTGCTGTCGATGCGGATCCCGCGCTGGGTCGAGGTGACCGCCGGTGAAGTTCCCACTCAACTGCGTTACCGCGGGTCGGCGCGGCCGAGCTGGCAGGCGGAGGCGAACGACGCCGGCCGTACCCTGCGACAGCCGTTGGGCCGCAACATCATCACCTCGTTGTGGGGCAACAGCACCGTCAAGGTGATGGTTGGTTTCTTGTTCCTCTACCCGGCTTTCGTGGCGAAGGCACAGCACGCCAGCGGATTGCGGCAGGTGGCCATATTAGGGCTGATCGGTGTCGCTGCGGCGCTCGGAAATTTCGCCGGGAACTTCACCAGTGCGCGGCTGCGGTTGGGCAGGCCCGCGGTGGTGGTGGTGCGGTGCACCGTGGTGGTCACTGTGTCGGCGCTGACGGCCGCGGTGACCGGCAATCTGTTCGTGGCGGCCGGGGCGACCCTGTTCACGTCGGGTTCCAGTGCCATCGCGAAGGCTTCCCTGGATGCCTCGTTGCAGGACGATCTGCCAGAACAGTCCCGCGCTTCGGCATTTGGACGTTCCGAGTCGACCCTGCAGTTGGCTTGGGTGCTCGGCGGCGCCCTCGGGGTGTTGCTGTACACCGATCTATGGATCGGTTTCACCGCGGTCAGCGCGGTGCTCATCTTGGGGTTGGCGCAAACTGTCGTCAGCTTCCGGGGCGAGTCGCTGATCCCTGGCCTCGGCGGCAACCGGCCGGTGATGGTCGAGCAGGGATGAGGCTGCGAACGGTCGCCGTCATCGCGGTGGCGGCGCTGGCCTCGGCGGGCACCGGAACCGGCGCATGGCTGCTCGCCCGAGATCACGTACCGCGACAGCCACAGATCAGCGCCTACTCCGACGGGCATCTGACCCGGGTAGGTCCCTACCTGTACTGCGACGTTCTCAACCTCAACGATTGCCAGCGGCCGCAGCAGCAGGGCGAATTGCCGGTGGACGAAGGCGATCCGGTGCAGCTGTCGGTGCCGCGGGAGATCGGCCGGGCACCGTGGCGGCTGCTGCGGGTCTACCAGGATCCGGCCAACACCACGTCGACGATCTACCGGCCCGGCCGCCGGCTGGCAGTCACCATCCCGACCGTGGACCCGCAGCGCGGCAGACTGACCGGTATCGCCGTGCAATTGCTGACCCTGGCCTTCGACCCGCGCGGTGAGCTGATCGACGTTCCGCACGCCGAATGGTCAGTGCGGATGGTGTTCTGAGCCGAACGTCGAGTTGTTGCGGCGAAACGGCATTGTCGTGCACAACAAGTCGACGCTGGGCACGGTGGCTACCCGCCGTGCCCGTCAGGTACCTGTTCGCCGTCGACCGGTGGCCCCGGCGGCGTCCCGTCACCGAACGGCTTGGCCTTCAACGTTTCCCGACCGTGTGAGGTGAACCAGCCAGACAGCTCGGGACCCTTCGGCACGATGCGGGTGGGATTGATGTCGTCGTGGACGATGTAGTAGTGCTGCTTGATCTGAACGAAGTCGACGGTGTCACCGAAACCCGGTGTCTGAAACAGGTCACGGGCGTAAGCCCACAGCACCGGCATCTCGGAAAGCTTCTGCCGGTTGCACTTGAAGTGCCCGTGATACACGGGGTCGAACCGGGCCAGCGTGGTGAACAATCGGACGTCGGCTTCGGTGATGGTGTCGCCCACCAGATAGCGCTGATCGCTGAGCCGGTCGCTCACCCAGTCCAACGCGGTGAACAACCGGTCGTAGGCCGCCTCGTAGGCGTCCTGTGACCCGGCGAACCCGCAGCGGTACACGCCGTTGTTGATCTCGGTGTAGATCCGCTTGCTCACTTGATCGATTTCGTCACGCAGCGGTTCGGGATACAACTGGGGCGCACCCTCGCGGTGGTAAGCGGTCCATTCGGTGGACAGATCCAGCGTCATCTGCGCGAAATCGTTGGTCACTACCGCACCGGTCGGCACGTCGACGATCGCCGGGACGGTGATGCCTTTCGGGTAGTCGGCGAACCGTGCGAAATAGGCGTCCTGTAACCGTGGGATCTGCAGTACCGGGTCGAGGCCGCCTGCATCCAGGTCGAAAGTCCAGCTGCGCTGATCGTGGGTAGGGCCGCAAAAGCCGATGGACAGAACCTTTTCCAGGCCCAGCAGCCGTCGCACGATGATCGCCCGGTTGGCCCACGGACAGGCGCGCGCGACGATCAGCCGGTAGCGGTCGGGCTCGACCGGGTAGCCGTCGCGCCCGTCGGCGGTGATGCGGGTGGTGATGTAGTCGGTGTCCCGGTTGAAATCGCCACCACCGGCCACATAAGACGCCACGTTCGGCAGCCTACTGCGGTGTCAGATTCAAGAACCGTCGTGCCAGGTTCGGTTCGGCGGACGCACCTGGCTCCCAGTGGGCGATCCAGGGCCCGGTGCCCTCCGACGGGTCGAGGATCCCGTCTTCGAGCCAGGTGAAGCGGCCGTCGAGCACGCCGCGCGTCACGTGGACATCGGTGCTGTCGGTGTTGGTCCACAGGGCGTCGAACAGCGCCTGTACCCGCAGGGTGGCTTGCTCACAGAACGCCGCGGCCAATTCGTGAGCCTGTTCACCGGCAGCCCGATCCGCGACGCGCTGCGATTCGGCGCGCACGCAGACCGCCGACATCGCGAACAACTCCGCACCGATGTCGACGATGCGCCCCAAGAACTGCTGCTTCTGCTCCAGCTTGGCCTGCCAGCGCGCCATCCCGTAGAAGGTGTTGCGCGCCAATTTGCGGGCCGACCGTTCGGTGAATCGCAGATGGCTCGCCAGCTGGCCGAATTCCCGGAACGACGTTGGGCGTTGGCCTTCGCCGAACACCAACTGCGGCAACCACTTTGCATAAAAGCCACTGGCATTGACCGCTGCGCTCGCCTTCTGCCGCAGATCGCTGTCCGGCTTGGCGAGATCACCGGCAGCCGACAGATGCGCGTCGACGGCCTCGCGTGCGATCAGCAGCCGCATGATCTCGCTGGATCCTTCGAAGATGCGGTTGATTCGCAGGTCCCGCAGCGATTGTTCGACAGGCGCAGCGCGCTCCCCCCGAGCGGCCAAGGATTCAGCCGTTTCGTAGCCGCGGCCGCCGCGGATCTGCAACAGCTCGTCGGCGATTACACAAGACATCTCGCTGGACCACAACTTCGCCAGCGCCGCCTCGATCCGGATGTCATTGCGGCCTTCATCGGCCATTTGACCGGACAGCTCCAACACCGCTTCGAGCGCATAGGTCGTCGCGGCGATGAAGGCGATCTTGCCGGCCACCGCCTCGTGCGTGCCGACCGGCCTTCCCCACTGCACCCGTTCGGCGGACCACTCGCGGGCTATCTTCAACGACCACTTCGACGCCCCGGTGGCGATTGCCGGAATGGCAAGTCGTCCGGCGTTCAGGGTGGTCAGCGCGATCTTGAGGCCGTCACCTTCGCGTCCGATCAAGTTCTCCTTGGGCACCCGCACGGCGTGTAAGCGGGTGACGCCGTTTTCGATGCCGCGCAGCCCCATGAACCGGTTACGCCGCTCGACGGTGATCCCAGGCGAGTCGGCTTCGACGACAAAAGCGCTGATGCCGCCCCGGTGCCCGTCGCTTCTGGGGACCTTGGCCATCACCACCAGCAGATCGGCGACCACGCCGTTGGTGGTCCACAATTTGACGCCTTCGAGTTCATAGGCCTGCCCGTCCTCGACCGGCGTTGCGGTCGAGGCGAGCCGTGCGGGATCAGAGCCCACGTCCGGCTCGGTGAGCAGAAACGCCGAGATGGCACCGGCCGCGCAGCGCGGCAGGAACTTCGCTTTCTGTTCTGGCGTCCCGGCCAGCTTGAGCGGCTCGGGCACACCGATCGACTGATGCGCCGACAGCAGCGCCCCCAGGCTGGGATGCACGCTCGACACCAGCATCAGCGCCCGGTTGTAGCCGACCTGAGAAAGGTTCAGTCCGCCGTATTCCGACGGAATCTTCATGCCGAAGCATCCGAGACGAGCCAAACCTTTGACAACTTCGTCAGGGATTTCAGCCTCGCGTTCGATGACGGCGCCGTCCACCGTCTTGAGGAACTCGCGCAGCGTTTTCAGGTAAGCCTCGATGCGGGCAGCCTCGGTCGCCGAGGGTTTCGGAAACGGGTTGATCAGCTCAAGCGGGAATCGCCCGAGAAATAGTTCCTTGGCGAACGACGGCTTTTCCCAGCCGCTTTCCCGTGACTCTTCGGCGACGGCCCGCGCCTGTTCTTCGGAGACGTGAGCTTGCTGCGTCATTGCGGCCACCCTCTCGTGCCAGCACTATTCGATTACCGCTTTCAGTGTGCTGCCGCGAGTGCCTGCACATCACCGATTTGGCAATGCCGGCGGCGGTGGATGTGGGCGCTCAGGCGTCCAGCTCCTGCGCCACCGCCTTGACCACGTCTGAGACCCGGCGTGCGGTTTTCCGGTCGGGGTAACGACCTTTCCGCAATTCGGGCTGCACGGTGCTCTCCAGCAGCGTGATCATGTCTTCGACCATGCCGTGCAATTCGTCCGGGCTGTGTTTGTGCTCGACAGCCGGGGTCTCCCGGCGGGTGCGCGTCAGGCTCGGCGGCGGATCGATCAGCTTGAGGGTCAGCGCTTGCGGACCCCGCCGGCCGGAAGCCAGCCCGAATTCGACGCGCTGGCCCGCCTTGAGCCCTTCGACACCAGCAGGCAACGCCGAGGACCGGACATAGACGTCCTCGCCGTCTTCCTGGGACAGGAAGCCGAACCCCTTAGCGGCGTCGTACCACTTCACCTTGCCTGTCGGCACTGGTCTCACCTGCTTGTCTGATGAATTCTCGAAAGGGCCACATAAGGAAGCGTCCCGCCTGCGCAGGACGCATTTGACTGCTGATGCTACTCGGGTGACGGCCGGCGGAGCACCCCGGTTTCTCGGTAGGGTTGGGTTCACCGTTGGAGGAAAAATGCGCCTGATCCTTAACGTCATCTGGTTGGTCTTCGGCGGACTGTGGCTGGCGCTCGGTTACCTTTTGGCAGCGCTGATCTGCTTTCTGTTGATCGTGACCATTCCGTTCGGCGTCGCCGCGCTGCGCATCGCATCGTTCACGTTGTGGCCGTTCGGACGCACGATCGTCGACAAGCCCGGCGCCGGTGACGGCGCCGTCGTCGGGAACGTGATCTGGATCGTGCTGTGCGGTTTCTGGTTGGCCATCGGCCATCTGATGACCGCGTTGGCCATGGCGGCAACCGTGGTCGGGATTCCGCTGGCCCTGGCCAACCTCAAACTCATCCCGGTGTCGCTGGTACCGCTGGGCAAGCAGATCGTCCCGGCCGGTTCGTCGTCGCGAATGGATTGGGTGCCCAGATGACCGTCACGACGCTGGGGGTGCCGACGGTGCGTCGCCGCGGCGCCGGCACGGCCGTGCGCAGCATGCCCACCGCCGGACCGCTGGTCGACACCTTCGGCCGGGTGGCCAGCGATCTGCGGGTGTCGCTGACGGACCGCTGCAACTTGCGCTGCACCTACTGCATGCCGGCGCAGGGACTGGACTGGCTGCCCGCCGACCAGGTGCTGCGGCCCGACGAGCTGGTCCGGCTGCTGCGCGTCGCCGTCACCCGGCTCGGCGTCACCAGCGTGCGGTTCACCGGCGGAGAGCCACTGCTGGTCAGGCACCTCGAACAAGTGATCGCAGCCACCGCCGCGCTGCGTCCCCGCCCGCAGATCGCTGTGACCACCAACGGCCTTACCTTGGCCCGCCGGGCCGCCGCGCTGGCCGGCGCCGGACTGGACCGCGTCAACATCTCGCTGGACAGCGTGGACCGTGCCCGTTTCGCGGCGCTTGCGCGCCGGGACCGGCTCGACGACGTGCTCGACGGGCTGGCCGCGGCGAAGGACGCCGGGCTGCAGCCGATCAAGGTGAACGCCGTGCTGGCGCCGGGCGTCAGCGCAGACAGCGTCGTCGAGCTGCTGCGGTTCTGCCTGCGGGGCGGTTATCAGCTGAGATTCATCGAGCAGATGCCGCTGGGTGCCGGGCATCGTTGGCGCCGCGGCGCGGGGCTGGTCGCCGACGACGTGCTGGCCGCGCTGCGACGGGAGTTCACGCTGCGGCCGGACCCGGCACCGCGCGGGTCGGCACCGGCTGAGCTGTGGTTGGTCGACGCGGGACCGGACTCTCCCGTGGGCAAGGTCGGCGTCATCGCGTCGGTCACCCACCCGTTCTGCAAGGAGTGTGACCGCAGCCGGCTGACCGCCGACGGGCAGCTCCGCAGCTGCCTGTTCAGCGCCGAGGAAACCGATCTTCGGCGGCTGCTGCGCGGGGATGCCGACGACGGTGACATCGAGACGGCCTGGCGGACCGCTATGTGGCAGAAGGCGGCCGGGCACGGCGTCAACGATCCAGGCTTCGTGCAACCGGACCGCCCGATGAGCGCGATCGGTGGCTGAGCCGGCGCCCCAGCCCGATGGCCAGCAGGGAATCCAGGTCACGGTGCGATTTTTCGCGGCGGCGCGAGCGGCCGCCGGCGCCGATTTCCGGACGCTGACCGTCCGTCCCTGCGCCACTGTGGCCGAGGTGATGCACAGCCTCGCCGAATGCAACCCGCAACTGTCGACGGTGCTCAGCCGCTGTTCATACCTGTGCGACGGGGTCGCCGTCAGCGCTGAGGCGGCAGCCACCCGGCCGATGCAATCCGGTCAGACCGTTGATGTGTTGCCGCCCTTCGCGGGCGGATAGCTGTGATTTACGCCACATAACGGTTTAATCACGGGACGGCAACGGCTCGATTTCAACGGTCCTGACCTGGGCTAACGGAGCCGCTTCCTGGCGTTTTCCCGCCCGGCCGCCGACGAAACGCCGGGCTGAACAAAACATGACGCGGTCGCGTTGACCCGTTACCGTTCTCCGCGGGCACACCGAGCCTTCTTCAGCGGTGCGCCTTTCCTCCTACAGCGCCGAGCTCCATCCAGTAGGCAGGGAAACCAACGACACCCGATGGATGGAGGCGGGGGACCCAACGTCCACCCGAATCGGACTCGGAGCCTTTGCGGCTCCTTGGGGTGAAGCCGACGCCGTTTCTGCACGGAACGCCGCCGGCCGGGCAACCTCTCCCGCCCGAACCCGACAGCTGACCCCGCAGGCGCGTTCAGAGAGAGGAAACACGCGAACCTATGAGCGGACGGCATCGTAAGCCCACTACATCGGGCATCAGCGTCGCTAAAATCGCGGTCACCGGAGCTGTGATCGGCGGCGGCGGAATCGCCCTCGCAGGCAATGCTTTCGGGGCGACCGACAACGAGTGGGACCGAGTAGCCGGCTGCGAATCAGGCGGCAACTGGGCGATCAACACCGGCAACGGGTACCACGGTGGGCTGCAATTCAATCAGGGCACGTGGGCTGCGCACGGCGGCGGCCAGTACGCCCCGTCGGCGAACATGGCCACCCGGGCACAGCAGATAGCCATCGCCGAGCGAGTCCTGGCGACCCAGGGCCGTGGTGCATGGCCGGTGTGCGGACACGGGCTGTCTGCAGCAACCCCACGCAACGTCCTCACCGAACCCGCGGCGGACGCCCCGGACGCGAACCCCGAGCCTGCGGCGCTGGATGCGCCGGCTCCGCCGGAGGATCTGCCGCCCGGCCCCGCTGACGACCCGGCACCGCCGGTCGAGCTGGCCGCTTCCGACGGACCTGTGGCACCCGAGCCTGCTCCGGTCGACCAGCCCGCTCCGGTCGAGCCGGCCGCTCCGGTCGACCAGTCCGCTCCGGTCGACCAGTCCGCTCCGGTCGACCAGCCGGCGCCGGTCGAGCCGGCCGCCGTCGAGCCGGCCGCGATTAGCGACTCCGGTCCGGCAGACGAGCCCACACCGGACGACCACGCCGTCGTTGACGCCGCAGCACAGCAACCCGCCGACGCCATCGATGCCACACCCGGCGACGAGCCCGACCCGGCACGCGCTGACACCGGCCCGGCTGATGTCCACCAGGCCAGCGCGGTGTCGTCCTGGAGAATTGCACCGGCAAACCTGCCCACCAACGGCCTGCCGGCCGCGGCGCCGAACGTCGACAGTGGTTTCCTGCAAAACCTGTGGCAGGCGATCCAGTCGCAAGGCGTCAACGGCAACAGCGCCCTGAACAGCCTGGGGCAGTTGCACTAGGCCAACTGGCGGCGACCCGCTTCGCCCGGCTTCCCAGCCGCGCTCGCGATCACCGCTAGGCCAACTGGCGGCGACCCGCTTCGCCCGGCTTCCCAGCCGCGCTCGCGATCACCGCTAGGCCAACTGGCGGCGACCCGTTAGGCAGAGCCGACCCATTCGTCGGTTCCGTCGGCGAAGAACTGGTGCTTCCACACCGGCAACTGCTCCTTGATCGCGTCGACCAGCCGGGCACACGTCTGGAACGCGGCCTGGCGATGGTCGGCGGCGACAGCGGCGACCAGAGCCGCCTCCCCGATCTGCAGGACGCCGACGCGGTGGCTGGCGGCGACGGCTCGCACGCCGGGAGCCTGCGCGGCGACGCCGCCGACCACGTCGGCGAGCACCTGGCCGGCCGAGGGATGGGCGGAATATTCCAGCCGCAGCACCGGGCGGTCGCCGTCGTGGTCACGGATTACGCCGACAAAGCCGACGACGGCTCCTGCCGCGCGGCGACTGACGAGAGCCTCGTGCTCGGCCAATCGGATCGGTTGACCGGTCAGCTCGGCGCGCAGGACCTGTGCCGCCATCACTTCCACTTCGAGTGGTCTGTGCCGGCCAGTTGGTCCAGCGCGTGGTCGAGCACGCCGGCGAGCACTGCGAGGCCGTCGCGTACCCCGCCCGGCGAGCCGGGCAAGTTGACCACCAGTGTTCGGCCGGCCACCCCGCACACTCCGCGCGACAGCACCGAGGTCGGTACCTGCGGCAGCCCGGAGCGGCGGATGGCATCGGCCAGGCCGGGCACCTCATAGTCCAGCACGGCTGCCGTCTGAGCCGGGGTGTGGTCGGTGGGCGAAATCCCGGTGCCACCGGAGGTGATCACCACGTCGACGCCGGCACTCACCGCAGCGCGCAACGCCTGTCCGACCGGCTCGCCGTCGGCAACCACCTGCGGCTGCGCTGGGACGAACCCGCGTTGCGTCAGCCAGTCCGCGATGATCGGACCACTTCGGTCCTGATAGGCCCCGGCCGCGGCCCGGGTGGAGGCGACGACGATGCGGGCCGAACGTGAACTGATCACCGCGTCCAGGGTCCCCCTTGTCCGCCGTCTTTGCGTAGGACGCGGATGTCGTCGATGCGAGCGGCAGGGTCCACCGACTTGATCATGTCGTAGAGCGTCAAGGCCGCGACGCTGACCGCGGTCAGCGCCTCCATCTCCACCCCGGTGCGATCGGTGCTGCTCACTGTCGCCAAGATCTCGATGGTCGACCCTGCTGCGGTGAAGTCGACATCGACACCGGTCAGCGCCAGTTGGTGGCACAGCGGGATCAGGTCGCTGGTGTGCTTGGCGGCAAGGATGCCCGCGATCCGGGCGGTGGCCAACGCGTCACCCTTGGGCAGCCCCCCGGCGGTAATCAGCGACACCACCTCCACTCGGGTGCGCAACGTGCCGGCCGCGACGGCGGTGCGTCGGGTCGGCTGCTTCTCGGTCACGTCGACCATGTGCGCCTGTCCGCCCTGGTCGATGTGCGAAAGCGCATCGGCGCCGGACTGCCAGGACGCCGCCGCACCCGACATCGCCGTTACCGCCTAGCGGTTGACTTCGGTGACCGGGTGGAGATAGGGCAGGTCGTCGGAGGGCACCGGAAAGGCCACGTCACCGAAGGGAGACAGCGCCCCCACCCGGTCACTCGCCAGCTCGCTCACCGGATGATCCTCGGGATTCGACGACGGCCACCCGTTGTCGACGTATCTGGTCTTCCGCGATTTGTCGTCCGCGTTGTCAGCCACGGGTTCCATTCTGTCAGGTCTCTGCCGCCGGGGTCGGTGTTGGTCGCCCGCGGCACGCTACCGCCAGGCTGTTTTACCCTGGTCAGCGATGACCGATTCCACCCCGGGTATGGCGCTGGGGTCGTGGCTGGCCGACCTGCCCGACGAGCGGCTGATCCGTCTGCTGCAGCTGCGGCCTGATCTGGCGCAACCACCGCCGGGCAGCGTCGGCGCATTGGCTGCCCGCGCCCAGGCCCGGCAATCCGTCAAGGCCGCCTGCGACGAGCTGGATTTCCTGCGCCTGGCGGTGATCGACGCCTTGCTGGTGCTGCACGCTGATACCACCGGGGTTCCGGTCGCCAAACTGCTCACGGTGATCGGCGAACGGGCAGCAAAGACGCAGGTCGTTGCCGCGCTCGACGACCTGCGTGAACGAGCGCTGGTGTGGGGTGACGCCGAAGTACGGGTTGCCGTCGACGCGGGCAGCGGGCTGCCGTGGCACCCGGGGCAGGTGACCCTCGAAGACGAGTCACGCACGCCAGAGCAGATCGCCGATCTGGTCGACGAACTCGACGATCCGCAGAAACAGGTGCTGAACAGGCTGATCGAGGGTTCCCCGATGGGACGCACCCGAGACGCCGCACCCGGCGCGCCGTCGGATCGGCCGGTGCCGCGCCTGCTGGCGGCCGGCTTGCTGCGCCGGATCGACGCCGAGACGGTGATTCTGCCCCGTCAGGTCGGGCACACCCTGCGCGGCGAGCGGTTCGGCCCGGCCGGGTTGACGCCACCCGACCCGGTGATCTCGAGGACCAGCTCGGCCGACGTCGACGCCGCGGCGGCCGGCGCGGTAGTGGACTTGCTGCGCGAACTCGACGTGCTGCTCGACACATTCAGCGCTGCACCCGTCGCCGAACTGCGCAGCGGCGGCCTCGGGGTACGGGAACTCAAGCGGCTGGCCAGGGTCACCGGCATCGGCGATGCCCGGCTGGGACTGATCCTCGAACTCGCCGCGGCAGCCGGTTTGATCGCCAGCGGCAAACCCGACCCGCCTCCGTCCGACGGCGACGGACCGCACTGGGCACCGACGGTGGCCGCCGACCGGTTCGCCGAGGCGTCCACCGCTGAGCGCTGGCATCTGCTGGCCACCACCTGGCTCGACCTGCCGGCTCGTCCGTCGTTGATCGGCACCCGCGGGCCGGACGCCAAACCCTACGGTGCACTGTCGGATTCGGTGTACTCCACGGCTGCCCCACTGGATCGCCGGCTACTGCTGGCCATGCTGGCCGAGTTGCCGCCCGGCAGCAGAGTCGAACAGAAGACGGCGTCTGCGGCGCTGATCTGGCAGCGGCCGCGGTGGGCCAAGCGGCTGCAACCGGGTCCCGTCGCAGACCAGTTGGCCGAAGCGCACGCGGTGGGCCTGGTTGGCCGCGAAGCCATCAGCACGCCTGGCCGTGCGCTGCTGGCCGGCATCGATGAGAATGCCGCTGTCGTCGAGGCGATGAAACGGGCGCTGCCCGAGCCGATCGACCATTTCCTGGTGCAGGCTGATTTGACCGTCGTGGTGCCAGGGCCGTTGAAGCGCGAGCTCGCCGAGCAGTTGGATACGGTGGCTGTCGTCGAATCTGCCGGTGCGGCAATGGTTTACCGGGTCAGCGAGGCATCGATCAGGCACGCGCTCGACATCGGCCAAACCGCCGACGGGTTGCATGCTCTCTTCGCCGGGCACTCGCGAACCCCGGTGCCGCAGGGGCTCACCTACATGATCGACGATGTCGCGCGCCGGCATGGCAAGCTGCGAATCGGCATGGCCGCGTCGTTCGTGCGATGTGAAGACCCGGCGCTACTTGCTCAGGCGGTGAGTGCACCGGCCGCCGCAGAGGTACAGCTGCGCGTGGTGGCACCGACGGTGGCGATATCGCAGGCACCGATCGGTGAGGTGCTGGCTGCGCTTCGGGGCGCGGGCTTCGCCCCGGCCGCCGAGGATGCTACCGGCGCCATCGTCGACATCCGCGCGCGCGGCGCCCGGGTGCCGGCCCCCCCGCAGCGTCGGCCGTCGCGGCCGGTATCGCGTCCGAGCCGTGAGACCTTGAGCGGAGTGGTGGCGGTGTTGCGCAAGGTCAGCGCCGCACCGTTTGCTCATACCCGGGTCGATCCGGCGGTCGCGATGTCGCTGTTGCAGCGGGCTGCCCAGGACGGTGAGACGGTGGTGATCAGCTACGTCGACGCCGCTGGGCTGGCCACCAAGCGGGTGGTGATGCCGGTTGCGGTGGTGGGCGGTCAGCTGGTGGCGTTCGATTCGACGTCGGGACGAGCTCGGGAGTTCGCCATCCACCGGATCACCTCGGTGATGCCCGCGGGTGACGATGCAGAGCGCAGCGATGAGGAGGAGCGGCGGTAGTTTGTCAGCCGACCGCGGATAATCGTCGGTATGACCACCAACGACGGACCCTTGATCGTGCAGTCCGACAAGACGGTGCTGCTCGAGGTCGACCACGAGCTGGCCGGTGCAGCGCGCGCGGCCATCGCTCCGTTCGCCGAGCTGGAACGCGCGCCTGAACACATTCACACCTACCGCATCACACCGTTGGCGCTGTGGAATGCCCGCGCCGCCGGCCACGACGCCGAGCAGGTGGTCGACGCACTGGTCAGCTTCTCGCGCTACGCCGTCCCGCAGCCGCTGCTGGTCGACGTCGTCGACACCATGGCCCGCTACGGCCGGCTGCAGTTGTTGAAGCATCCCGCGCATGGTCTGACGTTGATCAGCAACGACCGTGCGGTCCTCGAAGAAGTTCTGCGCAACCGAAAGATCGCGCCGATGCTGGGCGCCCGCATCGACGACGACACCGTCATCGTGCATCCCAGCGAGCGGGGCCGGGTCAAGCAGATGCTGCTCAAGATCGGTTGGCCGGCCGAAGATCTAGCGGGCTACGTCAATGGTGAAGCTCACCCGATCAGCTTGGACCAGGAGAAGTGGCATCTGCGCGACTACCAGGAGCTGGCAGCCGAGTCGTTCTGGGCAGGCGGCTCGGGTGTGGTGGTGTTGCCGTGCGGGGCAGGTAAGACGCTGGTGGGTGCGGCCGCGATGGCCAAAGCGGGTGCCACGACTCTGATTCTGGTCACCAACACCGTCGCGGGTCGCCAGTGGAAACGCGAGTTGGTGTCGCGCACGTCGCTGACCGAGGATGAGATCGGTGAATATTCGGGGGAACGCAAGGAGATCAGGCCGGTCACCATCGCGACCTATCAGGTGATCACCCGCCGCACCAAGGGCGAATACCGCCATCTGGAACTGTTCGACAGCCGCGACTGGGGCCTGATCATTTACGACGAGGTCCATCTGCTGCCGGCGCCGGTGTTCCGGATGACCGCCGATCTGCAGTCCCGGCGGCGGCTGGGCCTGACCGCCACCCTGATTCGCGAGGACGGGCGCGAGGGTGACGTGTTCTCGCTGATCGGCCCGAAACGCTACGACGCGCCGTGGAAGGACATCGAAGCGCAGGGCTGGATCGCGCCGGCGGAATGCATCGAGGTGCGGGTCACCCTGACCGACAGCGAGCGGATGATGTACGCCACCGCCGAAGCCGACGAACGCTACCGGGTGTGCTCGACCGCGCACTCGAAGATCGCCGTCGTCCAGTCGATCCTGAACAAGCACCCGGGTGATCAGACGCTGGTGATCGGGGCTTATCTGGATCAGCTCGACGAGCTCGGCGCGGTGCTCGACGCGCCGGTCATCCAGGGGTCGACCAAGACTGCCGAACGAGAAGCGCTGTTCGACGGGTTCCGCCGCGGTGACATCACCACACTCGTGGTGTCCAAAGTAGCCAACTTCTCCATCGACCTGCCTGAAGCCGCTGTCGCGGTGCAGGTTTCGGGAACTTTCGGATCACGCCAGGAGGAGGCGCAGCGGTTGGGCCGGTTGCTGCGCCCCAAAGCCGACGGCGGCGGGGCGACGTTCTACTCGGTGGTCGCCCGCGACAGTCTGGACGCCGAATACGCCGCACACCGGCAGCGGTTTCTGGCCGAGCAGGGCTACGGCTACGTGATTCGCGACGCCGATGACTTGTTGGGCCCGGCGATTTAGAGCTGGTCGGAAGTCACATGCAGACTCTGAAGGACTGAACCGACTGAGCACACACCACCAACAGATCACGTTCGGGAGCGATATCACCCGCGATAGCCCTTTCCTCAGACGTCCGGTGTTGCTGATGCGGCGTTTGTGGTCCCGCGTGGTCGCACCGTGGCAGCATCTTCAGACATGCCAGTCACGGTGATACTCGAACTGAACCTCAAGCCCGAAGCGGTGCCTGCGGGCCGCGACGTGATGGGTCGGGCGCTGCAAGACACCCGGGCCTTCGCCGGAAACCTCCGCACCGACGTGCTCGTCGACGACGACGACGAAGCGCACTGGCTCATCTACGAGCTCTGGGACACGGTCGAGCACGATGAGGCGTACCGAGCTTTCCGTGCCGGCGAGGGCCGGCTGATCGATCTGCCTCCACTGCTGGCGGCGCCTCCAGTCAAAAAGAGGTATGTCACGACCGATATTTGATTGGCGGCCGGCGAATCCATATCGAGACCGTTAACGCGTGAACATATCCAGCAAGCGACAGTAAATCCTTGTCACGCAAATCCGCTGTCATCGAACAGTGGGCAGCAAATAGTCCAACTGGCGCAATCGGCGCAATACCTATGAACGTGGCCGCCCCAGCGGTATGTTGCTCTCTATCCGCTGACCAGGAGGTCCACGTGGCAATAGTCGGTGAGCGCGCGGTTGTTCTCGGAGCAAGCATGGGCGGCCTTCTGGCCGCCAGAGTCCTATCGGACTTTTACCGAAATGTCACGGTCGTCGAGCGTGATGTTTTGCCCACCGGGGTCGCACAGCGCCGCGGCGTACCCCAAGGGCATCACGTCCATGCACTGTGGCCGCGCGGTTCCCGAATTCTCGATGATCTGTTCCCCGGGTTCCTGAAGGAATTGGTCAACGACGGCTGCATAGTGTGGGACGACGGGAACTTTTCGAGAGCCATTTTGTCGTTCGGTGGCCACCAGTTCGTCCGATCGGGATCTATACGCCATTTTCAATTTGGCGACTCTGCGTACTATCCCAGCCGGCCATTCCTCGAGGATCACGTACGTCGACGGGTGCGTGCAATACCAAACGTGACGCTGATGGAAGGCCACGACCTTGTCGAATTGACGTCGACAGTCGATCGAACACGCGTTACCGGTGTGCTCGTCAGTGCGCATAACAGCGGCGAAAAGAAAACTCTCACGGCGGATTTGGTCGTTGACGCCACGGGCCGCGGTTCCCGGACACCGGCATTTTTGGAGCGCCTGGGCTACGAGCGGCCGGCCGAGCAAGAGGTGGTCATACGACTGACCTACGCCAGCCAATTGCTGCGGATCCCGCCCGGTATGTACAAAGAATTGCTAACGCTCATCGGGCCCGTCCCGGGGAGACTCACTGGGATGGCCCTTTTCACCTATGAGCACAACACCTGGCTGCTGACCGCGATCGGGTTGATGGGACGCGAGCCGCCAGCCGACCTGGCGGGCATGCTGACGTTCATCGAGGACTGCACGCCGGCCGCGGTTCTCTCGGCCCTTCGGGACGCCGAGCCACTCGGAGGGGTGACACGGTATCGAACACCATCGAGTCGCTGGCGCCGCTACGACAAGATGCACCGATTCCCCGATGGCCTATTGGTTTTCGGCGACGCGATCTGCAGCTTCAACCCGATCTACGGCCAAGGCATGACGGTGGCAGCGCTGCAGGCCATGGCGCTCAGGCGCCATCTGAGCAGCAGCCGAAGAGGCTCGGCGACAGGATACTTTCGCGCTGCAGCCAAACCCATCGGGGTGGCGTGGCAACTCGCGGTGGGTGGTGATCTCAGTCTGCCTGAAATCGAAGGACCACGACCATTGTCGGTGCGGCTCACCAACAGATATGTCGATCGGGTACAGGCTGCCGCTGAGACCAACACCATGGTTGCGGGCCACTTCTTCAAAGTCGCCGGGTTCGGCAAGCCGCCCGCGAGTCTGATGTACCCCTCGGTGATGCTCCGGGTCGCTGCGACAAACTGGCGACGGAGACGTCAGTCGACCCCGGCGTCTGCCGCTGCGGCCGCGAGTCAGTCGACGCCGACTAACTCAGCGCCGGTATGACCTCACGCTCGAACAGCTCGATGCCCGACCGGTCGTAGGCCGCCTCCGGGAAGTAGCAGATTGCGTACTGGCAACCGAGGCTGCGCAGCGTCTGTAGCCGCTCGATCACCTGCTCGACGGTGCCCTGCGCCGAGCTCGGTCCGCCGGTGCCGGCGATCATCCCGTCGGCCACCGCTTCGGGCAGGTATCCGCTCAACCGGTCGCGCATTCGCCGCAGCCGATCCTCGACCTCCTGCTCCGAAGTACCAATGACGGCGTTGACATTGACCGAGCGCACGATGGCGTCGAAGTCGGTGCCCACGTCTCGGCAGTGCTGCGCAAGCACTTCGGACTTGTGTGCGAACGCGTCAGGCTCCGGGGTGTAGTTGGTGTACTGCGCGTATTTTGCCGCGATCCGCAACGTCACCTTTTCGCCGCCGCCGGCAACCCACAGTGGAATACCGCCGTGCTGCAACGGTTTCGGCTGCACGATCGCCCCGTCGACCTGATATTGCCTGCCGGAGAAGCTCACTTCGCCGTCGCGCCAGGCGTCCCGCATGATCTGCACGCCCTCATCGAGGCGGGCCAGCCGCACGCCTGCCGACGGGAAACCGTAACCGTAAGCGCGCCATTCGTGTTCGTACCAGCCGCCACCGATGCCCATCTGTATGCGGCCACCAGAGATGATGTCGGCGGTGGCCGCCACCTTCGCCAGGTAGACGGGGTTGCGGTAACTCATCGCCGTACACATCTGGCCCAACTTGATCCGTGCGGTCGTCGCCGCGTAGGCCGCCATCAACGACCACGCCTCGTGGGTGGCTTCCCCGGTCGGAACCGGCACCGTGTGGAAGTGGTCGTACACCCACAGCGAATCCCAGGCGCCGCCGTCGGCATAGCCGGCCAGGTCTCGCATCACCGCCCAATGCTTGCCGGGATCGATGCCGACCAGATCCATCCGCCAGCCTTGCGGGATGAAAAGTCCGAAGCGCATAGCCAGTGACTCTAGCCAGCGCCTCCGCTATGGCACGAGGAGACGCAAAAGCCCCCGAAACTCGCGGTTTCGAGGGCTTTTGCGTCTGCTCGGCAGAAAACCTAGCTCAGCGAATCCGGCGGCAGGAACCGCTCGCCGTACCTGGCGGCCAGCTCACGTGCCCGGGCGACGAAACCGTCCTTACCCTTACCGCCTGAACCCTGGTAGCCGACGATGAACTGCGCTGAGCCACCGGTCCACGGCGGATATCCGATACCCATGATCGATCCGATGTTGGCATCAGCTGTCGACGTGAGCACGCCTTCGTCCAGGCACTTCTGCGTCTCCAACGCCTCGGCGAACAGCATCCGGTCGATCATGTCCTGCAGCGTCGGCTGTGAGGCACCCGAGTGGAACGTCTCCCGCAGCCCAGACCACAGCCCGGTCCGCTTGCCGTCCACGTACTCGTAGAAGCCGGCACCCTTCAACCGCGATGGCCGGCCGATGTCGATCATCTTCTCGACGACGGCTTCCGCCGGGTGCGGCTCGTAGGTTCCGCCCGCATCCTCCACGCCCTTGCGGGTCGCGGTCGCGATCTTGTGCATCAGCTCGAGGTTGAGCTCGTCGGAAAGCTGCAGCGGCGGCGCCGGATAGCCGGCCTGGGTGCCGGCGTGCTCGATACTGGCCGGCTCCACACCCTCGCCGAGCATGGCCAGCGCTTCGTTGACGAAGGTGCCGATGACGCGGGAGGTGAAGAAGCCCCGGCTGTCGTTGACGACGATCGGGGTCTTGCCGATGGCCAGCGTGTAGTCGAACACCCGGGCCAGGGCCTCATCAGAGGTCTTCTCTCCCTTGATGATTTCCACCAACGGCATCTTGTCCACCGGCGAGAAGAAGTGGATTCCGATGAAGTCCTCTTGCCGCTTGACGCCGGTCGCCAAACCGGTGATCGGCAGCGTCGAAGTGTTCGAGCCGAGAACGGCATTGGGCTCGACGACGTCCTCGATCTCCTGGAATACCTTGTGTTTGAGGTCCTGGTTTTCGAACACCGCCTCGATCACGAAGTCGACGCCTTTGAGGTCGCCGGGGTCCGCGGTCGGGGTGATGCGGTCCAGCAATACCTTTGACTTCTCTTCGGTGGTGCGACCGCGTTGCAGCGCCTTGGCTTCCAGCTTCTCCGAATAGTTCTTGCCTTTTTCGGCGGCTTCTGAGCTGACGTCCTTGAGCACCACGTCGTAACCGGCCTTGGCCGACACGTAGGCGATGCCGGCGCCCATCATGCCCGCGCCGAGCACACCGATCTTGTTGATCGGGGTCTTGCCGATGCCTTCCGGCCGCGAGCCGCCGGAGTTGATGTGCTGCAGGTCGAAGAAGAACGCCTGAATCATGTTCTTGGCGACCGGACCGGTGACCAGCGAAGCAAAGTAGCGGCTCTCGATGCGGGTCGCGGTGTCGAAGTCGACCTGAGCACCTTCGACCGCGGCGGCCAGGATCGCCCGCGGCGCCGGCATGGGCGCGCCCTTGAGTTGCTTGCGCAGGTTCGACGGGAACGACGGCAGGATGGCCGCCAGCGACGGCGACGCCGGGGTGCCGCCGGGCATCTTGTAGCCCTTCTGATCCCAGGGCTGCACATGCGCGTCGGGATTCGCCTTGATCCACGCCTTGGCTGCCGGCACTAATTCCTCGACGCTCGGCAGTACCTCGTCGACCAGACCCGTCTCTTTGGCCTTGGCCGGCTTGAACCGGGTGCCCTGCGCCAGCACGCCGACGAAAGCGTTCTGGATGCCGAGCATCCGCACGGTGCGGGTGACGCCCCCGCCGCCGGGCAGCAGGCCTAACGTCACCTCGGGCAGCCCGAGCTGGCTGCCTTTGACGTCAGCGGCGATGCGGTGGTGACACGCCAGCGCAATTTCCAAGCCACCACCTAGTGCGGCACCGTTGATGGCGGCAACGACGGGCTTGCCCAGGGTCTCGAGGGTGCGCAGATCCTTCTTCACCCGCTCGACCAGATCGAAAGCCTGGCCGGCGTCATCGGGGCCCAGGCTGATCATGCCCTTGAGGTCACCACCGGCAAAGAACGTTTTCTTGGCGCTGGTGACCACCACCCCGGTGATCGAATCCTGTTCGGCAACAAGGCGTTCGACGGCGTTGCCCATCGACTCGATGTAGTGCTCGTTCATCACGTTAGCCGACCCTGTCGGATCGTCGAGGGTCAACGTGACGATGCCGTCGGCATCCTTGTCCCACGCAATGGTGTTCTCGGCCATCTTCTTTCGATCCTCTTCTCAGACCCGCTCGATGATGGTGGCCACGCCCATGCCACCGCCGATGCACAACGTCACCAGCGCACGGCGGGCGTCGCGGCGCTCGAGTTCGTCGACCATCGTGCCGAGAATCATTGCGCCGGTGGCGCCCAGCGGGTGACCCATCGCGATCGCGCCGCCGTTGACGTTGAGCTTCTCATCGGGAATGTTCAAGTCTCTCTGGAACTTGAGCACCACCGATGCGAAAGCCTCGTTGAGCTCGAACAGATCGATGTCGTCGACGGTCAGGCCGGCCCGGTCGAGCACCTTGCGGGTGGCCGGGGTGGGCCCGGTCAACATGATGGTGGGCTCGGACCCGCTGGTGGCGGTGGCCACGACTCGCGCACGCGGGGTCAGTCCCTGCGACTTGCCCGCTTCCTCGCTGCCGACCAGCACCAGCGCCGCGCCGTCGACGATGCCGGAACTGTTGCCGCCGGTGTGGACATGGTTGATGTTCTCCACCCAGTGGTACTTCTGCAGCGCCACGTCATCGAAGCCGCCCAGCGCGGCGATGCCTTCGAAGGCGGGCTTCAGCTTGCCCAAGCCTTCGACGGTCGAGTCGGGCCGCATGTGCTCGTCGTGGTCGAGAATCAGCAGACCGTTCTGGTCGCGTACCGGCACCACCGACTTGGCAAAGTACCCGCCCGACCACGCCGCGGCAGCCTTCTCCTGGCTGCGCACCGCATAAGCGTCGACGTCTTCGCGGGAGAAACCTTCCAGGGTGGCGATCAGGTCGGCCCCGATACCCTGCGGCACGAAGCCCAGGTCGTAGTTCGTCGCCGGGTCCAGCGCCCAGGCGCCGCCGTCGGACCCCATCGGCACCCGGCTCATCGACTCCACGCCGCCGGCCAGCACCAGGTCGTCCCAGCCGGAACGCACCTTTTGGGCGGCGGTGTTCACCGCTTCCAAACCGGACGCGCAGAACCGGTTGAGCTGCACACCACCGGTTGTGTCGGGCAGGCCGGCCGCCAGCACCGCGGTGCGCGCGATGTCACCGCCCTGGTCGCCGACCGGTGAAACCACACCGAGGATGACGTCGCTGATCAGCGTCTCGTCCAGGTCGGGGAAACGATTACGAAGCTCCTCGATCAACCCGACAACCAGGTTCAGTGGCTTGACTTCGTGCAACGATCCGTTGCGCTGCTTGCCCCGCGGTGTGCGGATCGCCTCGTAGATGAAGGCTTCTTCGGACATCTGAGCTTCCTGTTCGCGAAATGGGAGTTTGGGAGAACGGTCGAAGATCGTCCAATGGGAACGCTAGTCCTCCAGCGGACACCCTAACAGGGGCCCCGGCCAACCTGTTGGTTGGGAGTCATCCAGCGGCGTTCGCCGGGTAGGGCCCGGCCGCCCTCACCCTAGCGTGACGCTCGGCGCGGCAACGCAGGTTCTAGGCTCGACCACCATGACGGTGTCGCGGCTGCGGCCCTACGCGACCACGGTGTTCGCCGAGATGTCGGCTCTGGCTGCCCGGGTTGGGGCGGTCAACCTCGGGCAGGGCTTCCCCGACGAAGACGGGCCGCCCGCAATGCTCAAGGCCGCCCAGGACGCGATCGCCCAAGGCGTCAATCAGTATCCGCCGGGTTTGGGGATCGCGCCGCTGCGGCAGGCCGTGGCCGCACAGCGCAAACGGGAATACGGCATCGACTACGACCCTGACACCGAGGTCCTGGTGACCGCGGGCGCCACCGAGGCCATTGCGGCGGCGGTGCTCGGCCTGGTGGAACCTGGCTCGGAGGTCATCCTGATTCAGCCGTTCTACGACTCATATTCGCCGGTGGTCGCGATGGCCGGGGCACAGCGGGTGGTTGTGCCGATGGTCGTCGACGGCCGCGGCTTCGCACTCGATGTCGATGCGCTGCGACGGGCGCTGACGCCCCGGACCAGGGCGTTGATCGTCAATTCGCCGCACAATCCGACGGGCATGGTGCTCGGCGAGGCCGAGCTCGCGGCGATCGCCGACATCGCTATGACGGCCGACCTGCTGGTCATCACCGACGAGGTCTACGAGCACCTGGTGTACTCCGGTCGCCGACATCTGCCGCTGGCCGGGTTCGACGGTATGGCTGAGCGCACAGTCACCGTTTCCAGTGCGGCCAAGATGTTCAACTGCACCGGCTGGAAAATCGGCTGGGCTTGTGGCCCCGCACACTTGCTCGCCGGTCTGCGCGCGGCCAAGCAGTACCTGACCTACGTCGGCGGGGCGCCGTTTCAGCCGGCGGTCGCGCATGCGCTCAACACCGAGCAGGCGTGGGTGGCGAAGCTGCGCGAGGCGCTGCAGCAACGCCGCGACCGGCTGACCGCGGGGCTGGCCGGCATCGGCTTCGAAGTGCACGACAGTTTCGGCACCTACTTCTTGTGCGCTGATCCGCGTCCGCTCGGCTACCACGACAGCTCCGCGTTCTGCGCTGCGCTGCCGGAGAAGGTGGGAGTGGCCGCGATCCCGCTTTCGGCGTTCTGCGACCCGGACGCCGAGCATGCCGAAGTGTGGAATCACTTGGTACGGTTCACGTTCTGCAAGCGCGAGGACACGATCGACGAGGCGATCCGGCGTCTCGGCGCGCTGCGCCACGGACCGGCGATTACCGCCGCGGACCGGCGGTCGCGATGACCCAGTCGCGAAGCCCTTCGGTCGCAGCTTTCAGAACAGTTCGACGGGCTCGTTTGACCAGGAATTCCGGCAGTGGCGCCATCGGCTCCAGGGTGATGTCGAAACGCACCCGGGTCTTGTCGGCGGCCTCGCGCCGCAGCGTGTACTCGACATGCTGCGCATGCTGCTGCAGCGTCTTCTGCGCATCCCACACCAACCAGTCTCTGCCCCAGTGGTATTCGAGCAGTTCCTGATCGACGATGCCGATCACCTTGACGGTCACCTTGACATGGTGTGGCCGGCCATCGGGGTAGGTGTCGACGATTTCAGCTCGTTTGTGCACCGACGACCAGGACGGCAGGGAGCCGACGTCGGCGAGCGCCTCCAGGATCGCTTCCGGCGGCGCATCGATGATTATTTCGCGGGATGCTCGTACGGCCACTGATCTTCAAGTTAGCAACGCTGCGCGCCGCCGACAGCTGATCGGTCATCACCGATCTGCTGTCTTTGTCAGTGGGTGCCTTTCTTGACGCCCAGAACACGCTTGCGCAACCCCTCCGTCGAGGTATCCAGCACACCTTTGACGGTGCGTTTGATCAGAAACCCGGGCAACGGAACCAGTGGGTCGATGGCGATGTCGAATTTCACCCGGGTCTTGTCGCCCTCCGGCGTCAGCGTGTACTTCGCATCCTGCGACCGCTGCTGGGTGGCGCTGACCAGCGTCCAGCTCACGCTGTTGTCACCCCAGGTGTAAGCGACCACCTGTTCGTCGGTGATTCCCGCCGCTTTGACCTTCATCCTGGCCACTTTGGGCCGCCCGTCGTCACCTCGTTCGATTACTTCCGAGCTCTGATGCGCCGACGACCATTCGGTCAGCGTTTCCAGATCGGCGATCACGTCGAGGATCTCCTTCGGGCTCGCTTCGATGACCACCTCGCGGGACTCCCTGATTGCCATGCCCGGACAGTAGCGAGGCGACGTCTCGCCGGGGCTGTTTTCGGCCGCGTTGGGCGTACCGTCATGCGGGTGAGTGCTGCCGAACCCGTGTTCACCGTTGGCGACTATCTGCTCGACCGCCTGGCCGAGCTCCAGGTTTCCGAGATCTTCGGCGTTCCCGGTGACTACAACCTTGAGTTCCTCGACCACGTCATCGCCCACCCCGACATCCGTTGGGTGGGCAACGCCAACGAGCTCAACGCCGGCTACGCCGCGGACGGCTACGGACGGTTGCGCGGAATGGCGGCGCTCGTGACCACATTTGGTGTCGGTGAGCTCTCCGCCGCCAATGCGATCGCCGGCAGCTACGCCGAACACGTTCCGGTGGTGCACATCGTCGGCGGACCGTCGAAGGACGCTCAGGGCACCCGCCGGGCGCTGCACCATTCGCTGGGCGACGGCGACTTCGAGCACTTCCTGCGGATGAGCCGCGAGATCACCTGTGCTCAGACAGCTTTGATGCCGGCCACGGCGACCAGGGAGATCGATCGGGTGCTCAGCGAAGTGCGGGAACAAAAACGACCCGGCTACCTGCTGATGGCCAGCGACGTAGCACGGTTTCCCGCCGAGCGGCCCGAGGCGCTGCTACCGCGGTACACCGGCGGCACCAGCCCGCGAGCACTGGCGTTATTCACCGACGCGGCAACCGAACTGATCGCTGACAACCAACTGACCGTGCTCGCCGACTTCCTGGTTCATCGTCTGCAGGCCGTCCCACAACTTGAGGCGTTGTTGCTTGCCGACGTGGTGCCGTACGCCACGCTGATGTGGGGCAAGAGCATGCTCGACGAAAGCGCTCCGAACTTCGTCGGGATCTACGCCGGCGCGGCCAGCGACGAACCGGTTCGCCGGGCCATCGAGGAAGCGCCGGTGCTGGTGACGGCCGGAGTCGTCTTCACCGACATGGTCAGCGGATTCTTCAGCCAGCGCATCGACCCATCCAGGCTCATCGACGTCGGCGTGCAACAAAGCACGGTGGCCGGCCGGGTGTTCGCGCCGTTGCAGATGGAGGCGGCGCTGGATGCGCTCGCCGGAATACTGTCGCGGCGCAGTGTTACGTCACCGCCGGTGCCGCCGTCGACCGCGGACGTCACGGCGCAACCGCCCCGACCTGATGCACCGCTGACCCAGAAGATGCTGTGGGATCGGCTCTCTGAGGCGTTGACGCCCGGCAACGTAGTGCTCGCCGATCAGGGCACCTCGTTCTACGGAATGGCCGGCCACCGCTTGCCCAAGGGTGTGACGTTCATCGGACAACCACTGTGGGGGTCGATCGGTTACACCTTGCCAGCCGCGCTCGGCGCCGGACTGGCCCATCCGGACCGAAGGACCGTGTTGCTGATCGGTGACGGCGCGGCGCAGTTGACGGTGCAAGATCTTGGTCTGTTCTCCCGCGAGGGACTCGCACCGGTCATCGTGGTCGTCAACAACGACGGCTACACCGTGGAGCGGGCTATCCACGGCGAAACCGCTTCCTACAACGACATAGTGGCGTGGGACTGGTCGCAGGTTCCCGCGGCGTTGGGCGTGACCGATCACTTGGTCTTCCGGGCGCAGACCTACGGTGAACTCGACGAGGCGCTGACCGCGGCGGCTCATCACCAGGACCGGATGGTGCTCGTCGAAGCCGTCGTTCCCCGACTCGACATTCCCGACCTGTTGACCGAGTTGACCCGGCCGACTTCGCCGGACGGCAGCGCCCGCCGGTGAACTGGGCGGCTCGCAGACGAATCGGTGGCTAGTCGCCGATTTGCATCGAGTCGAAGAACCGGCCGACAAACACCGGCGGATAAGCGCCCACTCCTACCGCTGACATCCATTCAGCGGCCGCATCAGGATGGTCGATCCACCGCCGGGCGTGGTCCGCGTTGTCGATCTGCTGAAGAATCATCACCTCGTGTGAATCATCGAAAGCTTGGTAGATCCACGTCTTCTGAACACCGGCCGCATCGAATCTGTCCGATGCTCGATGCACATGTTCGACCAGAGAAGACACGTCAGCGACTGAGGTCACCACAGCGAGGATGACGGCCGGCGGTGCGGCGGACAACGAATCGGTCTGTTCGATCTTTTCGACTGTCTCACCGGCGAAGACGGCCGGGATGTCCTCGACGCCAACGGCGTCGAACCACTCGAAGAACACACGTGATCGCAGCAGATCGACGACGGGTTCGCGGTTACGAACACCGATGGTGACCAGGACACGGCCGACGTCGGCGATCGACGTATGCACGACAACGTGGTGGGCGCCGATGTCAGCGAGCGCCGACTTTCGCGACTGCAGAAGCGGCCACACTTTCGCCGGATCTGGGACACGGTAATCCGACGCGATCACCAAAGACCGTTCGGGATTGCTGTTCACCGCCGTCCTAGATCGGAGTGAAGTTCGAGATCAGCCATTTGTCAGCGGCTTTCGTCAAGCTGACCAGGACACTGCTCGAGGCCAGCGTCGGTTCGGGCCGGTCTGCGCTGAGCGTGCTTTGATTCACGAAAACCAGCACCACCGCTGAGGCCGGGTGCAATTCGGAAACGGCCGCACGAACGACCACCGCGTTGGTTTTCACGGACTTCTGCTTGGCGGCCGGAGCGACGATCTGCTGCGTGAACTTTGTGTAGTAAGACAAGAAGTCGCCAGTCAAACGTGACTTTGCAGAGGAGAAGTCACGGTCAAGGGTGTCGGGCGAATAGGACAGGATGGCGACTGTCCCGTCAGATGCCGCGGCGATCGCTGTGCTGGCGGCAGCGGCGTCGGTGGCTCGGTCCGGCCGGTATTGGAAATACAGCAGGCTACCGGCTAACGCCGCCGAAGCCACGACCAAGAAAATCAGCAGCGCGGCGAGCAGGCGGCGCCGCGGCACCCGCTTCGTGCGCGTCCTCAGTCGCCCGCGAACGGCAGGCTCGCCGCTGTCGTGCTCCATGCTGCGCTCCGCCGGCTCGATGACTGCCGGCGCTTCGACTGCCGGCTCTTCGGCGGGCGACGTGTGTTCTGCGGTCATGGCACGAACTCGACTTTCGACATCTTGAGCTGGTCGCCGTCACGGGTGAGGGTGACGATCAACCGGAAGGTGCGCGGATCCTGCTTCGCGCCGGCGGCATTGGTCACTTCGGAGGTCGAGGCCACCAGCACCACCGCCGAGTTTTCAGTCATCGAGTCGAAGTCCACGCCCACGGCTTGGACGCTGCCGTGCTCAACCACCTTCGACTGCTCGACGACCTTCACGAAATCGCCTGCCATTTTGCCGAAGTCGTCTTTGAATGAGCCGGTGGAATTATCGAGGATGTGCTGTACGCCGTCCTTTGCGTTGTTGAAGTCCAGCGACGTCAGGGTGACGACACCCTGACGCGCTGCCGCCGAGAATTCAGCGGCAAGCCGATGCTGTCGAGTCGCATGACGATGTTGCCGCATCATCCACACGCTGCTCGCGGATAAAGCAATAACGACGAGGGCGGCCAGGACAGCGGCGGCTATGGAGAGCTTTCGGCGACGCCGACCTCGTTGGCCTGCCGGCCGGTCGGTTGTCAACTCAGATCCGGCCGAGGTAGGAAGGCCGGGCTGCCGGTCGACGTCCGTTTTCTCGGCCTCCGCGGCCTCCGCATCGGTCTCAACAACCGGTGTCGGAGCGTCCTTCGGCTCGATCTCGGATTGCTCGGCAGCCGGCTGGCTCTCACCGGCATCCTCAGAGGGCGCCTCGTCGAGCTGGGTGTCTTCGACTTGTTGCGCCTGGCGGCGCAGCTGGATGGCCCGCGCCCGGGCGCGGGCCGCCGCTGCAAGAGCCTCGGCCTCCGCCGCCTCTTCCTCCGCTTGCTCGGCCATCGCTCGCATCTGGGCGGCAGTGCTGGAAGTTTCGTTCTCTTTCACCAAACTCGGTCTTTCGTCATCAGCGATACGGCCGGCGCCGGCACTTGCGGTTCACCGACCCGTTCACTGAAGAAGCTGCTGTCTTGTTGATTTCATCACGCACCGGATTTGGCACTCCTCCACCCGCTTGCGATGAACTCACGAGGAAACGTCGGCCGTAGTTGGCATTTCTCCGCGCCCGGCAACCGGCCAGGACGCAGCGCAACCTTACTCGACCCAGTCGCACGTTGACACTCGAACCGCGACGTATGCCGTTTAGGAGGAGAAGTGCCACCCTCGTGTCTACTGTTTGGTTCATGGCCCGGAGAATCGCCGCCGCGTCGGTTTTGACCGGTGCGGTGACCGCCGCATTGATGTTGCCTTCCGGTGAGGCCGCGGCGTATTGCGATGCGGTGGACTGTGTGCCGAATGTGGCACGTAACGCGGTGGCAGGAGCACCCTGCGATCCGCAGCACTTTTACGACTTCGGCTTGGATGCCAATTCGAAAGCCGTTGTGTGCGTCAACGCGGGTGTCTGGGCGCCCGCGGAACCCTTGGTCGGTGTGCGCGAAGTTGCCGTGCCCTGTGCTGACCGCAATGCTTCGGCTCAGCAGCCCGATGGCGCGGCGCTCAAGTGCGCGCAGGTCAACGCCACTTTGCGTTGGGTGTACCGCGATGACACACCTGGCTGAGCGTTCCCGCCCGCATCCATCTTCGGTGAGCCGGGAAATCGCGTGATCAGCGAATTTTCTGTTGCTGCGGCGATACGCTGGCGGCAGCGGTTCCAGTTTGCGGACGAAAGCCGCAACTCCCGTCCGCAGTCAGGAGCGGAGAAGCGAGCGTGAGAGTCGTCGGCCGTGCCCGGGTGGGTATCAGTGTGGCAATGCTGCTGTCTCTGGCTGGTCTGCTGTCAGCGACCGTGCGGGCGGACGCAGATGATCCGCCTGTGCTGCATCACGTCAAGTATTCGCTGACCGCAGCCAACCCGATTTACGCAGATATCTATTACCTGGATCACGAGCCGGCGGTCTTTTCCGATTACAGCCACGATCCCTACCCGTTCGTTCCGAACGTTCAGGCCGACGTCGGCCCGAAGACGGCTTGGACCTACCAGCTCGACCTCCAAAACCCGTTCCAGTGGGCTTTTTTCACCGCCAGTGCCGGCCACGAACCAAGCACACCAATGTTTCACTGCCAGTTGATGGTTGACGGTGCCATCGTGGCAATGCAGGACGGTCCCAGAGGGGTCCTCTGCTCGATGCGCCCTTGGTGAAACAGCCTCAGGTGTCGCCGCGGACCCAGGTGGCTTGACCGTTTTGCGCAACACACGTCAGAAATAAGCCGTCCGGCGCCTGAGCGACGTAGTACTCAGGCCAGTCCTCGCAGGCGGAGTTCTCGTTCTTGACGCCGGCCATCGGAGGTGAGCGGAACCATCTGGTTTCACGGCGACGCGGCGAACCACAGAACAGCAGCCGTCCCGGCTGCGTCGCGAAGCTGATGTTGTAGTCCACGGTGCCGAACACGTAATAGGTGCTGTTGTCGCACGGCGCACCGAGAACCACGCCCGGCACAATGCCCGGCGTGCAGGTGGGGTAGTCGCACACAGTCGGGCCCGCGACGGCAGACGGTGCCGGAAGCATCCCCAAGCCCGCCAACACGGCAATCGCCGCCACGACGAATCGCACTCAATTACTCTGGCACAGCCGGGGGAAAAATACTCGGGTTCGACGGCCGGGCTTGAAACGCAAGTGAGCGGATGCCGCCCGTTGTCACAACAAGGAGGTGACCGTCTTGCCGCGCGAGCACTTTGGCGGGCCGCCGCACTCCGGACGTGGCGATGACGCTGCACTGGCGGCAGCACGCGAGGAGGTATTCCGCGCGGAAGCGCGCGCTGAAGCCGCCCGTGCCCGTGCGGCCCAGCTCGGTCGACAGGCCGCCGAAGCAGCTGCGGTGAGCGAGGACCACGGCGGCCAGCTCGACACGATCGTTTCGGCGGACCGAAACGCCGTCGCTGAAGCGGTTTTCCCGGGCGGTAGCGGTGTCACATCGCGAGCGCCAACCAGATGGTTCCGACGGTTGGGGTTGCCACGTCCCGGGCCAACGACTATCGCCGTCGGCGCCGCCATTGTGCTCATCTGCGCTTCGCTGGCACTAAGCGGCTATGTGGTGAGTTATCACCGCGCAACTGTCGATGAACGACAGCGCAGTAAGAATTTCACTGCAGCAGCCCGGCAGGGCGCCATCACGTTGATGTCGATCGACGCCGGCAAGGCCCGCGAAGACCTTCAGCGAATCGTCGACAACGCCACTGGTCCGTTCAAGAACGAAATGCTGCTTACCGCAAACGATCGCGTCGATCAGGTCGAGCAATCCAAGTTGAGCACCAAAGCCACGGTGACGGCCGTGGCTGTCGAATCGATGACCGCAGATTCGGCGGTAGTGCTTCTCACGGCGAAATCCGAAGCGGTCGATGCTGATCACGCCAAAGCGCCGCCGCGGTACTGGAGACTCGTCATGACTTTGCAACGCGACGGCGGGCAGCTCAAGATTGCGAAGATCGAGTTCGTGCGGTGACGGTCGGCGATGAATCACCGACGAATGAAGTGCCGAAGTCCGACGTGAAAGCGGCGATTCGGCGCCGAATTGGTTTCCAAAGGAATAAGTTTCGCCAGCACACAGCTCGGTGGCATTCAATCGTGTTGACGCTGTTGGTGGTTGCCGCGACGGGTCTGGCCGTTCAGTTGTTTGTCGTTGACTACCATCCAGACGAGCAAACCGATAAGGCGTCGGCGCGCGAGGTGATTCGGGCTGCTTCTGACGGTACGGTGGCGTTGCTCTCCTATTCGCCCGACACTTTGAGCCGCGACTTTGCCAACGCCAAGAAACACCTTACCGACGACTTCCAGGACTATTACAAGCGATTCACGGAACAGATCGTGGCGCCAACGGCGCAGCGCGGATTGACGACCGAGACCCGCGTGATTCGGGCCGCCGTAAGCGAACTTCACCCGACTTCAGCTGTCGTGCTGGTGTTCATCAACCAGCAGACGGCAAGCCCGGACAAACCCCAACCGGCGACAACCGGAAGCAGCGTGCGCGTCTCGCTGAGAAAGGTCGACGGTTCCTGGCTCATTGCCAATTTCGACGCCCTGTGACCTTCACCGTGGTTTTTCGCTGCGAATCGACGTCGCGACTGTTTGGCACGGTGTTAATGTCAGCAGTTAAGCCGCCGCACCGCAAAACACCGTGGCGGCCACTTGGCCCATAAGCTGTAGCGCGTCGAGGAGTACGTGATGCGTTCAACGAGCCGTTCAACCACACTGCTGATGGCACTCGTCGTGACCGGCGCCCTGAGCGGGGCCCCGTCGGCTCATGCGGACAGCTACCCGCTCAACGGCAGGTACATTGCGACGTCGGTCGGCCAGTGGGCCAAGACCAACGAGGCGTTCAACGACGAGCAGACGGTGCGCAGTACCTGGACTATCAGCTCCTCGTGCACCACTTTCCAGGACTGCAGCGGACAGGTCGTCAGCGATCAAGGCTGGAGCGCACCGATAAACGTTCATGACGGAACGCTGTGGTATGTCAGACGCGATGTCCCGAACTGGGAACAATGCGAAGACGGCGTCGCGGTCACCGGCCGCCAAACCTTCCAGTTCACCCCCGTTGGTCCCGACGGCTACACACTGCGGGGATCGCCAACCCTGGCAGGTAGGGACAAAACGGTCGGCCCGAGCGGCGCCTGCGGCGTCAACCGGTGGCTGGTCGTCGAAATGCCTTTCAGGTTGGACAAGATAGCCTGATCAGCTGATCGATTCGTCCGGCTCAGGTCGGAAGCATGTCCTGCCACTTTTTCGGGCCAGACCGCCGCACCAGGTTGGACTGCCGGTACAACTGCCCGTCGGAACCCACATAAGTACCGGTCTGCGGGTCGTAATGGCTGACCGCCACCGACGGACCGGGTCGTGACCCGTTGTCGCGCAGCGAGCTTGGCGCCGCCCGCGGGCCGCCTACTGGCGGGCCGGCCGGCGGTGCGGCGGCGTCTGGGACATCCATCGGCGCGAACGGAGGCGGTGGAGGTGCCGGGCTCTGAGCGCTCACCGGTGACCCAGGCGGCGCCGGCAAGCCGGCGGGCATCGGAGCTCCAGGCGGCAGCGGCGTTCCGTCCACCGGTCCGAAGATCCGGTCGCGGAAGAAGTTGACCCTGTCGTCGGGCGGGATGCCCTGTTTGAGCAAGTTCGGGTCCAGCGGATAGGCGCCGAACACGTGCTCCCTCATGGACAGCGGTTCGAACGGCTTGTCGCTGTTGCAGATTTCGGCTGTCGGCCCGCGCTTCCCGGGATGCCTGATGCACGGGTAGTTGCGGGCGCCACGAACCGCAACCGGTGAATCTTGCGGCAGTTTGCAGTACAACCCGTCCGGCGTATCGATGGTCTTGGTGTCGGCCGGATTACGCCATTGATTGGGCGGCAAAAAGCCGACCGTGCAGGCCGGCGGATCGCTGACGGTGACGGCAAAGTCGCCGCGGGCATATCCGGTCGGATTCTTGACTTGTGCCAACGACTGGAGGGCGGCAACGAACGGCGGCAGCAACACCAAAACCTGTTCCAGCGAACGGTTGTAGGTCATGAAGATCTCACCGACGGTGCTGAGGTTGGCCAGCAACACCGGCAGCGTTGGCTTGACCTGTTCCAGCAGTCGGGACGCCTCGTCCAACGCCCCCGGCCCAGCGTCCAGCAAGGTGCGCAGCTGCGGATCGTTGGTCACCACTTGGTCGCTGACTCCGGCGAGGCTGCGCGCCCACAACCGGACCGCGTCGGTGGTCTGCGCCTGCGAGTTCAGCAGTGGTGCGGTGTCCTCGGTGAGAGTGCGTGCCTGGTCGGCGATGCCGTTGAGGTCGCCGGACACCCGGGCTGCCGATTCGAGGAGCGAACCGAAATCGTAGCCCGCCCCGTTGAAACCCTTGAACGCCTCATCGAGTAAGGCGCTGAGCTTGCCCTTGGGGATGCTGTTGATCAGTGTGCTGGTCTTGTCGAGCACTGGCCCGACCGGTTGGGGAATTTCCGCATCGCGCACCGCGATGACTGAGCCGTTGTGCAGGTAGGGCGGCAAGTCGGTCCGTGGCCGCAGATCGACGTACTGTTCGCCGACGGCGGACACGCTACGCACCTCGGCCTGCAGATCGGCCGGGATTTTCTGCGAAGAACCAAGCGACAGCGTGGCTTTCGCGCCGTTGGGGGTCAGCGTAACCCCGGTGACTTTGCCGACCTGAACGCCGCGGTAGGTCACGTTGCTGAACTGGTAAAGTCCGCCGCCGGCGGGTAGCTCGAGGGTCACCGTCATGCGGCCGATACCAAGCAGGGTGGGCGCCTGCATGTAGGCAAAGAGCATAACGATTACACCCAGGGTGCCGACGATCGCGAAGACCACCAACTGGATGCGGACAAATCGGCTGAGCATCAGCCGCCCCCATCCGTCGACGGGTTCGTTGCCGGTGGCGTCGGTCCGGGTCCGGGTTCAGCGGGGCCCGGTGCGCCGGCCGGTGCCGCCGAGGGCGGCGCGCCCGGTCCTGGCGGCAGTGGCGGTACTGGCCGTGGCGGTTGGGCATTCGCTGCGGGGCATGGTCCGACCGCCCCGTTGCAGGCACCGATTGGCGGTGCGGGCAGCGGCGCGCCGTAGACCGGTGCCGGCGCGGCGGTGGGCGTCAACGGCGCACCGACCGGTGGGGGCACCGGCCCGGGAGCATCCGGATGCAGCGGATCGGGCGTGTATTGGTATTGCAAGTAGTACGGATCCCCGGGCGCCGGGGCGAATTCGGCGCCCAGCCGTTCCCAGTGGGTGCCCAGCAGCAGGCTTCTCCTTAGCCCGGCGTTGGTCAGGTCGAGCGTGAAGAATCCGTTGGTGTAGTCGCCTCGGACGGCGCGGTCGATGATGTTCTGATTGAAGGGCAGGGTGGTCAGATACGACACGCCCGAGCCGAGGTCCGGCCCGACATCAGCCAACGCGCGGATCGTTGGCTCGAGATTCTTCAGGTTGGTCACCAGATCAGAGCCCGCGTCGTTGATGAGCCGACTGGTGGTATTGCTGAACGTGCGCAATTTATCCAGAGCGGTGACTATGCGCGGCCGTTCGGTGACGAGCACGTCGAGCGCCGGCGGTATCTTGCGCAGCGCGGTGTCGATGACGGCGCGCTGTCCGGCCAGCGTGTCGGCCAGCCGATTCAACCCCTGTATCGACGCGACGAGGTTGTCACGTTGTTCGTCTAGTGTGCCGACGAACCGGTCGAGGCGAATAAGCAGATCGCGAACGGCGCTTGCCCGCCCGGACAAGGCCGCGTCGAAGTTGTGAATGATGTCCCCGATTTGGGTCAACCCACCGGAGCTGATGATGACCGACAGCGCCGACAGGGTCTGCTCCGTCGAAGGATAGGTCGAAGACCTGTTCAGCGGAATCGTGGCGCCGGGCATCAGCCGTCCGGTTCCCCGCTGGCCGAGCGGCGGATTCAGCTCGAGGTGCACCGATCCCAACAAACTGGTCTGGCCGATACTGGCTAGCGCATTGGCGGGTACCACGACGTCGTGCTTGACCGAGACCTCCAGGTCGGCGTGCCAGCCCTTGACCCTCATTTTGCCCACACTGCCGACCACGACGTCGTCGATCATCACCGGCGAATTCGGTTCCATCGTCGACACATTGGCGATTTCGACGTGGTAGATGTCGGCTCCGGGTCCGCGCCCGACCGCGCCAGGCAACGGCAGCGAGGTCAGCCCGTTGAATGCGCAGCCGCTGGCGGCGAGCATGAGGCTGCAGGCGACGGCCATTCGCCGCACCAGTCTCAAGGCGCTCATGGCTGCGTCCGTTCTGCCGGAAGCAACATGCCAGGCAAGTCTGCCGGCGGGGGCGGCGGCGGTGATTCCTCGGGTACCGACGGCGCCGGCGGCTGGGGCATCGCCGCTCCCGGTATCCGCGCCGGCGGCACCGCCCCCGGCGGTCCTACCGGATCCCCGGGCAGCCCGGTGTAGGCCGACACCGCAGGCGGCAAGTCGGGCACTATCGGCTTGGGGCCTTCCCCGCCGGGGGCCAGTCGCGCCTCGCTATAGGCGATGTTCTGCGGGTCCGCCGATTTCGCCAGAAACAAATTCAAGGGCATATAGAGATAGTTGAAGTTCGGCAAGAAGCCGAAGGCCAGGAACGTGAACGGGTTGACGACCCGCAGCGCCGGACCGGCGTACTGGGCGCATAACTTGCCCGATTCGGTTGCCGTGGCATTCTCGATCGCCCCCATGTTCGAGCAGATAGCCCACACGGCGTTGGTCAGGTTATTGAAGCCGAAGGCGCCGCGGATAGCGCCGGTGTCAGGGTTGTAGTCGGAGTAGCCGTTGGCGAGCGCATTCGGCGTGACGTGCAGGATGTTCTCCAGGGACATCTTCTGGTCGGCCAGGACCTGGGTTACGTCAGTCAGCCGGGCGAGCTGCTCTGAGGTCTTGTCACGAGTGCCGGCGATGAACCGCTGCACTTCGGGGATCGCCGTCGCGAGGTTGGTCAGCGCCGCGTCCAGATCGGATCTGTTGTCGTCGAGCACGCTGGAAAGCGTGGCGAGCCGATTGTTGAACTGCACCAGTTGTTGGCCGCTGTCGCGCAGAGCCGTGACGAAGGTCTGCAGATTCTTGATGGTGTCGACGATGTTGCCGCTGCCGTCGGACAGTGTCCGCCCCAGACCGGACAGTTGGGTCAGGGTCTGCCGCAGCTTTTGTCCGTTGCCGCCCAACGCGTCCGCGGCGCTGTCGATGAAGCGCCCGATCGAGCTGCTTGACACCGTGCCGCTGGGTCCCAAATCTGTTGTCAGGCGCATCAATTGATCTTTGACTTCGTCCCACTCAACCGGTATCGCGGTGCGTTCCACCGGTATCACGGCACCGTCGCCCATGGTGGGACCGCTCGACCGGTAAGGCGGGGTGAGTTGCACGTAGCGGGCGGCCACCAGGTTCTGGGCGACGATCACCGCTTTGGCATTTTCCGGAATGGGCACGTCCTGACCGACATGCATGATCATTTTTGCCCGGGTCCCTTCGGGATGGATGGCGGCGATTTTGCCGACCTTCATCCCGGAGACCCGAACGTCATCGCCCGGGTAGATAGCGGTGGCAGTGGTGAAGTAAGCGGTGATGGTTTTCGGCCGCAAAAGCGTGTTGCGTAGCACGGTCACCGCGCCGACGGCGATAACCGCCACCAGCACGATGACCAACCCGATCCTCGAATTCTTGCGCGACATCATGATTGCGACCCCAGCCTTCCGCCAATGGTGCAGCCGTTGCACGGCGGAATACCGTTGGACGGGAAGGGGAACAGTGCCCGCGGCCCGGCGGTGTCCGGCGGCCGGCCACCGTTGGCACCCCTTCGGAACCCGAAGTAGAAGTCCCAGAACGGCTGAAAGAGCGGGATTGCGAACGCATTCGGGATGAATGCGGTGTAGTAGTAGCCCGAGGCAACGGCCTCACCCTGGGTGAGCTGGTACTTGGCCAGACCTGGAAGTGCTTTGGCGATGTTGTCCCGGTTCTTTTCCAGCATTGCGGTCACGGAGTTGAGCTTGTCCAAAGTGGGAGCGAGCTTGGCTTCGTTGTCGTGCACGAGTCCAGAAAGTTGCTTGGCCACCACGGAGGTGTTGGCCAGCAGCTGAACGATCGCCTGCCGCCGGGCAACCAGGACCTGCAGCAAATCGTCCGCGTTGAGGATAAGTGTGTTCACCTGGTTGCTGCGCTGCGACAGGATTTTGGTGACGTCGGCGGCGCCTTTGAGTAACTCACCGAGGGTCTGGTTACGGCTGTTGAGGGCTTGCGACAGCCGGGTCACGCCGTCGAACGCCGGGCCCAGTTGCGGCGCAATTTGGTTGAGCGTTGTCGACAGCGTGTCGAGTGACTCGTTGACGGACTGCGTATTGGTCCCGGCAACGTTTGTGGTGAGGTCGCTGAGGGCGTCGTTCAGAGAATAGGGCGACGACGTGTGCGACACGGGTATCACGGCCATCGGGTGCAGCCTGCCGCTGCCCGCGGACTCAAGGGTCAGCACTCGCTGACCCAGCAGCGAACCGGTCCTGATCTGTGCGGTGGTCTCGGAACCCAGCAGCACCGTCCCTTTGAGGACGAAAGTCACCAGAACATCGCCGTTCTGCAGAGCCATCTTGGAAACGTTGCCCAGTCTCATTCCGGACACGGTGACGTCGTTGCCGATGGCCAGGCCGCCGGCTTCGGAGAAGAGGGCCTGGTATCGGACCGCCGTCGCACGCTGGACCAGTTGATTCACCGACAAACCGACAGCGATGACCAGCAGCACCAGCACGACACCGATGAATCCGGACCGAATCAGCTTGGCTCCGCGGTATTTGTTCATTGGTTAGCGCGCACCTCTTCATCGCTGGGCTCCGCGCACCGCCCGCTTTCCTGCTTGAACAGCGGCACTACTACCGTCCGGTACTGCAGGTCCGACACACGGATGCTCAACTCGCATAAGTAGTACGGCAACCAGCTGCCGTCAGCGCCGAGCCGCACAAGTTTGCGGTAGTTCTTCGGCAGTTTCTGGAGTGAAACGTCGATCTGATCCTTCTGCTCATCCAGCAACGGAGCCAACCGGCTGAGCTGTTCGACCGTGCCGGCCAGTGGCGGGCGCGCGTTGGTGAGCAGGCTCGCAATCGACGCAGTCCCCTTGTCCAACGAATCGATCGCGGTCCCGATTGTGTTGCGGTCCTGTGACAGTCCGCTGACCAGTCGCTGCAAACGATCCAGCGCACCAGAGAACTTGTCACCGTCTTTTTGCAGCGTGCCGACTACCGTGTTGAGGTGATCGATCAACTGCTGCACCGTTTGATCGTTGTCAGCCAACGTGTTTGAAAACGACGAGCTCTTTGACAGCAGAGAATCCAGCGTGCCGCCTTCACCTTGGAAGATCTGCACCAGCGAGGCGCTGAGCGCGTTGACATCCTGCGGGTTCAATCCCGAGATGACGGGTTTGAGCCCGCCGAGCAGCAAATCGAGGTCGAGAGCCGGTGCCGTTCGGTCTGCGGGGATCTGCGAACCTGCCGGCAGGACTCGGGTCGAGCCGGGGCCGTCCACCAACTCGAGGTAACGGTCACCGACCAGGTTGAGATAGCGAACGGCGGCACGGGTACCGCTGGTGAGCACCACACTGCGGTCGGCGTCGAACTTCACCTCGACCTTCTTGTCGGGGCGCAGCGAGACACCTTGGACCGTGCCCACCCGAATGCCGGCAACCCGGACCGTTTGCCCGGATTTGAGTCGCGACACATCGTTGAAAACAGCGGAATACGAGGTTGTCGAACCAGTTCGATACTGGCTGAAGATGAAGAACAGGAACACCGTCAGCAGCACCATCACGGCCGCGAAGGCCCCGAACTTGATGATCATTCCCCGAGAATTGGTCATCCGGGTTGCCCGATCTGCAACGAGTTGCGCGGTGGCCCGTCGATCGGCCCATACAGCAGCTGCTTGAGGGCGTCGGAGTTGATCAGCAATTGCTGATTACCGTACTGCCAGGGATTGGAGCCCACATCAGTCACCAGGTACGGCGGGGCCACGTCGGGTGGCACATTTGGCAGGTCGCGGCACTGCGGGCCGCCGGTCGCGGCGACCTTGGGTAGGTTCGACGGGTAGCGATAGCGCTCGGCGCCCCACTCGACCTCGAACAGGATTTTGATACCCGGGTCCGCCAGCGGCGGAGCCTTCACCTGCTGCGCTCCGCCGGCGATGCTGCACCACAGCGCCTGGTGGTACTCGTTGGTCAAATTGGTCGTCGGCACCAGCATGTGCAGCACATCGGTGAGCGCTTGCCTGTTACGACCCACCACTTCGTTACCCATGTCGGCCAGTCCGATGGTGCTGATCAGGAAAGCGTCCAGATTCTGCTGCTCGTCGACGATGGTCTGACTGATCTTGGTGCTCTTTTCGGCGATCGTCGTGAGGTTTGCTGCTGCGTCGGCGTAGGCGTTCGCTACTGCCGGCAGCACAGTCAGGTCGTGGCTCAGCGCCGGTAGGGCCGGATCTTGTTTCGCCAGAAAGGAATCGAGATCGCTCAGCATCTGGCCGATTTTGTGTCCGCGTCCGTTGATGGCCGACGAAATCGCCCCGAGGGTCTCGTTGAGCTTGGCCGGATCGACCTTGGCGAGCACCGCGGTCAGTTGCTGGAACACCGTATTGATTTCCACTGTGACCTGTTTGCTCTGCAGCGTCTCACCGGCGTGCAGTCGCTGCGGTGTGGGATCCGCAGGCGGAATCAACTCCACGAACTTGGCGCCGAACACCGTCGTCGAGGCGATGTCGACGAGCACGTTGGCCGGAATCAGGCGCAGCTGCGCCGGGTCCATCGCAAGGTGCAGCGCAGCTTGGCCATTCGGCTGCGAGTCGATCGAGTCCACCTTGCCGACCTGAACGCCGCGCATCTTCACTTTGGCGTCGGCATTCATCACCAGCCCCGCGCGCTGCGACAGCACCGTCACCGGCACCGTCGGGGTGAAGGCACCCTGGAACAGGCCCACGGCAACGCCGACAATCGCGACGAGTACGACGATGGTCGCCAGGCCCGCGAGTGCACTTAGCCCGCTCTTGGACATCGCTTCTGGTTCCTAACCCGACAGGTTGAAGTTACCGTTGGTGCCGTAGATCGACAGTGAAACGAGCAGCGTTATCGACACCACGACGATCAGTGAAGTGCGGACCGCGTTGCCGGTGGCCACTCCCACACCCTCAGGACCGCCACTGGCGAAATAGCCGTAATAGGTGTGAATCAACAAGACGCCGATCGCCATGAGGACGGCTTGCAGAAAGGACCACAACAAGTCGTAGGGATTGAGGAAGGTATCGAAGTAGTGGTGATACAGGCCGCCCGATTGGCCGAACAACACCACGGTGGTGAACTGGCTTGCCACGAACGACAAGATGATAGCGATGCTGTACAGCGGCGTGATCGCAACCATGCCCGCCACAATCCTGGTGCTGACCAAGTATGAGATCGGCCGAATAGCCATGGATTCCAGCGCGTCGACCTCTTCGTTGATTCGCATAGCGCCCAATTGCGCTGTCACGCCGGCGCCGAAGGTGGCTGCCAGGCCGATTCCGGCGACCACCGGTGCCGAGATGCGGACGTTGATGAATGCCGCGAGAAAGCCCGTCAGCGCTTCGATTCCGATGTTGCCCAGTGAGCTGTACCCCTGCACCGCCAGCGTGCCGCCCGCGGCCAGCGTGAGGAACCCGACGATGACGACGGTGCCGCCGATCATGGCCAAGCTTCCCGCGCCCATGCTGATCTCGGCGATCAGCCGCACTATTTCTCGCCCGTAGTGGGTGACGGCGAACGGGATTCCGGCAAGCGACTTACCGTAGAACAAGGTGTGGTCGCCGATGCCCTCCGCGGCGTTGACCGGTCTGCGCCATTGGCCGAACAACCGGAACGTCCGGGGATAGGCGGCTTTCAGCACTTTTGTCGTCATGGCCGGATCCTGGTCACTTCGTGGAAAACCGAATGCCGATGGCAGTGACCACCACGTTGACCACGAACAGCGCCATGAACGCGTACACCACAGTTTCGTTGACGGCGTTGCCCACCGCTTTAGCCCCGCCGCCGGAGATGGTGAGGCCCCGGTAACAGGCCACCAGGCCGGCGATGAGGCCGAATAGTGCTGCCTTGACGCACGAGATGATCACCTCGGGTACTCCGGTCAGCAGTGTGATGCCGGCCGCGAACGCACCCGGGTTGACGTCTTGAATGAACACCGAGAAGCTGTAGCCCCCGAGGATGCCGATGATGACCACCAGGCTGTTCAGCAGCAACGCCACCAGCCCAGAGGCGAGCATGCGCGGGGCCACCAATCGCTGGACCGGGTTGATGCCCAACACTTCCAGTGCGTCGATCTCGTCTCGAATGGTGCGCGAACCCAGGTCCGCACACATCGCGGTGGCCCCCGCGCCGGCCACGATCAACACGGTCACCAGCGGTCCGACCTGGGTGACCGCGCCGAACGCAGCACCGGCACCGGACAGATCCGCTGCGCCCAATTCGCGCAGCAGGATATTGAGCGTGAAACTGACGAGAACAGTGAAGGGTATGGCAACCAACAAGGTCGGGAGCAGTGAGACGCGCGCGATGAACCATGATTGTTCGAGGAACTCACGTGCCTGAAAGGGGCGGCGAAACAGGAATTTCACCGCGTCCGCCGACATCGCGACCAGCGCTCCGACCGCCTCCATGGCGCCAGACAGGCCGTTGGGCAAACTGATGCCAGCAGACCAGCGATTCGCCCCCCTAGTCGTCATCGAGGAGCGATCCCGGTACGCCGACAGCGGCCGTCCTAGCCATCGCGCACACTCCTTGCTTGGTGTCGCCTACGGGACCTCGAGTGCGGGCCCGACCCGCTGTTTGAGCGTCTGTGATTATGACCCGCGGTGCCGCGCTGCGGAGGCGAAATGCGCATTACTTTGCCAAAGCTGATAGTTCGCTGTTATGCCAGGCATACTCGTGATCCCGCGCTGCATCTGCGGGAGCCCGACGCTTTGGACACTTGCCTAATGCGGCGGCCTCTGGTGTCTTCGACGCTAAGTGACGGCGCCGATCGTCTTGAGTTCGATGATCCGGTCCCAGTCGAGGCCGAGCTCCGACAGGATCTCCTCAGTTTGCTCGGCGAACCCGGGAGCGGGCCCGGTGTGCGGCGCGGCGACATCGAACTGCACCGGGTTGGCGACGAGTTCGAGTTCACCGGCCCGCACCAGATACTCGTTCGCGCGGACCTGCGCATCGCCGGCCGCCTGCAAAGTGTCCTGCACCGGCGCCCAGGGACCGGAGAGAGTTGTGAAGCGTTCGCTCCATTCGGCAAGGGTGCGCGTCGAAATCGCCTTGCCCAGCAGTTCGACCGCTTCGGCGGTGTTGGCGGCGATGAGTTCGGTGCTGGCGAACCGCGGGTCGTCGGCCAGGTCGGGCCGGTCGATGTGCCGGCAGACGTCGGCCCAGAATTTGTCCGGCTGCATCATCACCAAGGACAGGTAACGACCATCCGAAGTCGTATACAAGCCCACCAGCGGGTTTATCGGTGAGCCATGCACGCCGGGCGGCATAGCTTGCAGCCGCTGACCGAGGTGCACCGTCAGCGCCACCGTGTGTCCCAGCGACCACAGGCCGCTGCCCAGCAGCGAGACGTCAACGACCGACGGTTCGCCGGTGCGTTCCCGGCCGAGCAGTGCAGCCGCGATACCGCCGGCGAGGTTGGTTCCCGAGATCGTGTCGCCGTAGGCCGGCCCGGGCGGACCGATCATGCCGTCGATGCCCGGCGGAGTGACGGTGGCCGCTGTTCCGGCGCGGCACCAGAAGGCGGTCATGTCGTAGCCGCCCTTGCCCGCCTCGTCGCCGCGCGGTCCCAGCGCGCTGCCGCGCGCGTAGATGATCGTCGGGTTCGCCGCACGGATGTCGTCGACGTCGATGCCGAATTTCTTGCGGTGTCCGGGCAGGAAGCTGGTCAGGAAAACATCCGCTCGGCGGGCGAGCTGATAGAGCACGTCACGGCCCTCGGGCCGGCTGATGTCGAGTCCGATGCTGCGTTTACCGCGGTTGGCGTGCTCGATGTTGGGGTTCGGGTCGCCCTCTACGCGCAACATGCCGGTTTGGCGCAGGCCGCGTTGCGGGTCACCGGTGACCGCGTGCTCGACCTTGACCACATCGGCACCCCACTCGGCCAGCACCGCCCCCGCCGACGGGACGAAACCGTACATCGCGACCTCGAGAACCCGGATACCCGCCAACGGCTTCATCGGTCCGCCGCATCCGCGGTGCTGGCGTGTCGTGCAGGGTCGGCGTCGAAGTCCAACGGCATGTCAAAGGCTCCCTCGCTCAGTTGACGTCCGGAGAATACTCTTCTCTCATCGGCTCTCTCATCGGCGTAGCGACGATGAGCTCGTACGCCGGCGTGGGTTGAGAGGTGATGAGGTGATCGGGCACCCGGACGGCAGCCGCACGCCGCTCATCGACGCCAGCGTGGCACTACTGCCATCGAACCGCAGTGGAGCATCCGCACCTATCCGGTCCGGGTCGTCGGCAACGACGTTCTGGTGATGGCGTGAGCACAGGAGCCGGCGTTGCCTTCCGTTGACGTGAACGGCGGCAGAGTCGTGTACGAAATCGTCGGCGCCGCAGGTGAGTTGATTGTTCTGACTCCGGGTGGTCGGTTCGGCAAGGAGATCCCCGGCCTGCGCCCGCTGGCCGAGGCGCTGGCCGACGGTGGCTTCCGGGTGCTGCTGTGGGACCGGCCCAACTGCGGGGCATCCGACGTGCAGTTCTACGGGCAGAGCGAATCTCACATGCGAGCAGAGACGCTGCGCGGTCTGCTGAGCGCGCTCGGAGAGGGTCCCTGCGTGCTCGCGGGCGGCTCCGGCGGTGCGCGGGATTCGATGCTGACCGCGATGCTCTACCCCGGGCTCGTCACCAAGCTCGCAGTGTGGAACATCGTCGGTGGTGTCTACGGAACCTTCGTGCTGGGTTCCTACTACATCGTTCCCAGCATTCAAGCGGCGCGCGCAGCGGGGGTCCAAGGCCTGCTGAGAATGCCGGAGTGGCGCGACCGCATCGACGAGAATCCGCACAACGAGCAACGGCTACTCGACCTCGACCGGGACGGGTTCTTGAAGGTGATGCTGCGCTGGCTGAACGCATTCGTGTCCAAGCCCGGGCAGACCATCCCCGGTGTCGACGACGAGATGTTCGATCGAATCACCGTGCCGACGCTGATCATTCGTGGTGGCGAGAATGATTGGGATCACCCCAAGCGGACATCGCTGGAAGTCGGTTGTCTGATCAAAGGCTCGACGCTCATCGATCCGCCCTGGCCGGAGGACGCCTGGGAACGCGCCGGTGAAGCGCGCGCGGCGGGCAAGGTGAAACATTTCAACCTGTTCGACACCTGGGTGCAGGCCGCCCCACCGATATTGGATTTCTTGAGATCGTGATGTGGCTGTGAATTCGCCTCTCGAGTCCGCTCACCGAGGTCGGTGATCGCCGTGGTCGGTGGGTCAGCACCGTAGCAGAACATCGGGACAACACATGAGCGCAACGCCGCGGCCCCGCGTCGTCATCGTCGACGGTGTGCCGATGTCGGCGCTGGTCGCTGAAGCACCCAGACCGCGCGCGGTGGTGCTGGCTTTACACGGCGGCGGCACGACCGCCGGGTACTTCGATTGCCCGGGCCACCCAGCGTTGTCGCTGCTGCGGCTGGGCGCCTCGCTGGGTTTTACGGTGGTGGCACTTGATCGGCCCGGCTACGGGAGCTCAGCCCCCTATCCAGAGGCTTGTTCGCAACCCGAGCAACGGGTCCGCCTCGCCTACGCGGCGCTGGACCGTATCGTCGGGCGTTGGCCGGCTGGCGCAGGGACATTCGTGGTGGCCCATTCCAGTGGCTGCGAGCTGGCTCTGCGGATGGCCGCCGATGAGCGCGGCGCCGAGTTGCTCGGCATTGAACTGGCCGGTACCGGAAGGCATTTTCACCCGGCCGCCCGCGACGTGTTGCAATCCGCGAATGCCACTCACCGCCCACTCGGTCTGGCTGAGCTGCTCTGGCATCCCACTCGGCTTTATCCGCCCGACGTGCTCGCCGGCATCACCAAAGCGATCACCGGAGCACCCTACGAGGCGGCGATGGTCGCCACTTGGGCGCGCGCCGACTTTCCCGCGCTGGCCGCTCGAGTGCGGGTGCCCGTGCAATTCAGCGTGGCCGAGCACGAAAGGGTCTGGCAGTCCGACCCGGTGGCGCTGGCGGAGATCGGTGCAATGTTCTGCGCAGCGCCCCGGTTCGTCACCAGCCAGCAGCGTGGCGCCGGCCACAATCTCAGCCTCGGACACACTGCTGCGGCGTATCACCTCAAGGTGCTGTCCTTCGCCGATGAGTGTGTCGTCGCGCGGGAACACCCCGGCGTGGTGACACCGACGGCCCCCAAAGAACAGACCGATTCAGCGGCCGGCTGATGCGTGTCGGATTCATCGGATTAGGCAGCCAGGGCGGGCCCATGGCGCGGCGAATCACCGAAGCCGGTTTTCCGACGACGATCTGGGCGCGCCGGCCCGCGACGCTGACGCCGTGCACAATACCGTGCACCCCGACACCGTCCGCGGGCTTGCCGAGAAGGCCGCCGCGCGTGAGGTATCCGTCATTGACGCACCGGTCAGCGGGGGCGGCCCGGCCGCTGCCGAGGGCCGGTTGCTGGTGATGGTGGGCGGAGACACGACCGTTGTGCAGCGCTGCCGCCCGGTGTTCGAAACCTATGCGGACTCGATTGTGCATCTCGGCGGGCTGGGATCCGGCCAGACGACCAAGCTGCTGAACAACCTGCTGTTCACCGCGAACGCCGGGACGGCCGCCTCGGCGCTGGCCCTGGGCGAGGCGCTCGGGGTGTCACCGCAGCGCCTCGCCGACGTCGTCTCCCGCAGCAGTGGTAGCAGTTTCGCCCTGAATGTGCTGAGCGGGTCCGGCGGTGTGGAGGCGCTTGGCGGCCACGCCGGGCCGCTGCTGGCAAAAGACGTCCGCCTCGTCGTCGACATTGCCGAGCACGCAGCGGCCGACGGTGGTATCGCACTGGCCGCGGCTGACGCAGCTCTGAACTTGATGAAACACCCTCGGTGAGTGTTTCGTTCGTCGACGTCGGGCGGACATTTCGCGAACACGGTGACCATCTACCGTTAGCGTTACAGTCACGCATTCCGTCGTAACGGATTCAGCCGCCAGCCCGTGCTGAGGAGATGCCATGACGAAACCGAAAGTTGTGTTTGACCCGTTTTGCGAAGAGTTCTTCAACAACCCGTTCGACATCTACCGGCGAATGCGTGAAGAAGCACCGCTCTATTACAGCGAGGAGGAGGACTTCTACGCGCTGACCCGTCACGTGGATGTGGCCGCCGCGTTCAAAGACCACGAGACATACTCGTCGGCCCGCGGCTGCGACCTGGCGATGGTGCGGTCCGGTGAGGTGCCGCACAAATCCATCCTCTTCATGGATCCGCCGGAGCACCGGCACATGCGCAGCCTGCTGAACAAGGCGTTCACGCCGCGAGCCATCCAGTCGCAGAAAGAAAGCGTGCACCAAACGATCGAGAAGTATCTGGGCGAGGCCGATCCGGATCGATTCGACGTCGTGCAGGACTTCTCCGGGCCTTTTCCGGTCGAGGTCATCACCCGGATGGCGGGTGTGCCAGAGGAATATCGCCAGCAGGTGCGCCATTGGATCGACACCAGCTTGCACCACGAACCGGGGCAAGCGACAACCGGTGCAGCCGGCATGCAGGCCAACATCGACAGCGCGATGTATTACTTCTCGCTCGTTCAGCAGCGCCGCGAGGCGCCGCAGGACGACATGATCAGCCGGTTGATCGCCGCCGAGATACCCGGCGACGACGGCCGGTTACGCAAGCTCGACGACATCGAAATCACCGGCTTTGCAGTGCTTTTGGGTGGTGCGGGTGCCGAGACGGTTACCAAGCTGATCGGCACCGCCGCGGTGACGTTCGCGCGCCATCCCGACCAATGGCAGATGCTGGGGGCCGACCGCAGCAAGGTCCCGGCAGCCGTCGAGGAGTTACTGCGCTACGAAGGGCCGGTCCAGTACAACGTTCGATACACCCTGAAAGAGGCCCAGGTCAGCGGCGGCACCATTCCCGCCGGCAAGCCGGTGTTTCTGATCGGCGCGTCGGCCAACCGCGACCCGGAGGCCTTTACCGACGCTGAGGTCTTCGACATCGACCGCGACCGCTGCCAGGCGCAGAATCTGGGCCTCGGCTACGGAATTCACAGCTGCCTCGGTGCCGCGTTGGCCCGGATGGAAAGCGCAATCGCACTGGACAAGTTGCTCGACTTCATGCCTCGTTACGAAGTCGACTGGGACGGTTTGCAGCGTGTGCACATGCAAAATGTCGCCGGTTACCAGAACGTGCCGGTGAAGGTCCTTCGTTGAGAGGGCTTGCGTGATGAAAGTACATGTCGATTTCGGTCTCTGTGAGAGCAACGGGGTGTGCATGGGCCTGGCACCAGACGTGTTCTTGCTCAACGACGACGACACACTGTCGATCCTGCAGCCCGACGTCGAGCAGGAGAATCAGGCGCTGGTGCTCGAAGCTGTGCGCCAGTGTCCTCGGCAGGCCATTGCGGTTGAGGAGTAGCGCAGCCGCTTCGCCGGCATTGCAGTAGCCGGCTACTGCACCAGCTCGACCAGCGTGGCGTTGGCGGTACCGCCACCTTCACACATGGTCTGCAACCCGTACCGAATACCGTTGTCGCGCATGTGATAGATCATTCGCGTCATCAGAACCGCGCCGGACGCTCCGAGCGGGTGGCCCAGTGCGATCGCGCCGCCCAGTGGGTTGAGCAGCTTCGCGTCGGCGCCGGTTTCAGCGAGCCAGGCCAGGGGCACCGGCGCGAACGCCTCGTTCACCTCGAACATCCCGACTTCGGCCAGCGCGACACCGGCCTTGGCCAGCACCTTCTCGGTAGCCGGAATGGGACCGGTCAGCATCAGCACCGGGTCGGCGCCGGTGACCGCGCCTGCGCGGTAGCGCACGATCGGCGTCAACCCGAGCTCGAGCGCCATGGCGGTCGTCGTCACCAGCAGCGCCGCTGCCCCGTCGGAGATCTGCGAGGAATTGCCCGCATGGATCACACCGTCGTCGACGAAGGCGGGTTTGAGGCCGGCCAGCTTCTCGGCAGTCGTGCCGCGCCGTACCCCTTCGTCGGCCGCGACGCGCTGATTGTCGACCCACACCGGCACGAGCTGGGCATCGAACGCGCCACTGTCCTGTGCGGCGGCGGCACGCTCGTGGGATGACGCGGAGTACTCGTCGAGTCGGCTGCGGGAAAAGCCCCACTTCTTGGCGATCTTCTCCGCGGAAATTCCTTGATTGAACGAGAAGTCATCATAGCGCGCAAGCACTTTCGGTCCATACGGCATGCCGCCGGCCCTTGCGGCGCCCAGCGGCACGCGGCTCATGACCTCCACGCCGCCGGCGACTACGACATCCTGCTGTCCCGACATCACCGCCTGCACCGCGAAGTCCAGCGCTTGCTGGCTGGAGCCACAGGCCCGGTTGACCGTCGTCCCGGGAATGCTCTCCGGCCATCCGGCGGCCAGCACCGAGTAACGGGCGATGTTGCTGGACTGGTCGCCGATCTGCGAGACGCAACCCCAGATGACGTCGTCAACGACGTCCGGGTCGATGGCGGTCCGTTCGATCAGTTCGTTTAGCACTACCGCCGACAGATCGGCCGCGTGCATGCCGGAAAGTCCACCGTTGCGTTTACCGACCGGGGTGCGGACCGCTTCGACGATCACTGTCTCGCGCACTTGTCGGCTCCGTCCTGAAAATTCAAAATTGATCTGCCTCAGTCAGCGATCGCCGCAGCGAATTGCACGCCCGGCCGGCGGCGGATGCGTTCAGTCCTTGTTGCCGCTGAGTTCTTTGGCGCTGGCCGCGAAGTCCGCAAACGACGGGCCGGACCGGCCGTCCTTGTGGTGACTGAGCGCCTGGATCGAAACATCGTGCCCCTCAGCGGCTTTGCGTAGCGCGCCGACGGTGGCCTGCTCGCGGGTGATGTGGGTGAACGGCTCCCAGGAGTACCAGCTGATGGCATTCTCATGCGTCATCTTGTTGATCTCAGCGTCGGGCACGTTGTTCAGGCGCAGGACGTCCCACAGCTCTTCGGGCGCGCCCGGCCACATCGAATCGCTGTGCGGGTAGTCGGCTTCCCAGGCGATGTTGTCGATACCGATCATATTGCGCAGCGCGACACCCACCTTGTCGCTGATGAAGCAGGTGAGGAAGTGCTCGCGGAACACCTCGCTGGGCACCTTGTCACCGAAATTTTGGTGCGTCCACGTCGAGTGCATCTCGTAGGTCCGGTCCGCTCGCTCCAAGAAGTACGGAATCCAGCCGGTGCCACCCTCGGACAGCGCCACCTTCAGGTCCGGGTAATCCTTGATCGGCTTGGACCACAACAGATCCGCGGCGGCCTGCACGATGTTCATCGGCTGCAGCGTGATCATCACGTCCATCGGAGCGTCGGGCGCCGTGATGGCCAGCCGACCCGACGACCCGATGTGCACATTCATGACGGTGTTGGTGTCGCACAACGCTTTCCACAGAGGTTCCCAATGATCGCTGTGAAAGCTGGGATAACCCATAGCGGCCGGATTCTCCGTGAAGGTCAGCGCGTGCACGCCCTTCTTCGACACCCGCCGCACCTCGGCGGCGCAAGCCTCGGCGTCCCAGATCACCGGCAGCCCCATCGGGATGAACCGGGCCGGGTAGGCGCCGCACCACTCTTCGATGTGCCAGTCGTTGTAGGCCTGCACCAATGCCACCGAGAAGTCGTGGTCTTCGGTGGCGAACAGGCGTCCGGCGAACCCGGGAAACGACGGAAAGCAAATCGAGCCGAGAATTCCGCCGGCGTTCATGTCCTTGATCCGCTCGTCGACGTCGTAGCAGCCCGGACGGATCTCATCGAGGCCCTGCGGTTCCAGCCCGTACTCCTCCTTGGGGCGGCCCGCCACCGCATTCAGCGCGACGTTGGGAATCACCGTGTCGCGGAACTGCCAGGTGTCCGAACCGTCGGCGTTGTGCACCAGGCGCGGCGCGTCGTCAATGTACTTGGCGGGCAGATGATTTTTGAACATCTCGGGTGGCTCGACGGTGTGGTCATCGACGCTGATCAAGATCATGTCTTCTTTGTTCACCGGCTGGTCCTTTCCCTCGGGCGCGACGACACGAGGCCGGTACGTCCCTTGAGAGGAAATTAGCTTCTCAGGAGGCGAGAATCAAGATTCGCACAGCTGCGACCGCATCGTTTGCGGGGCGTCGGTCGGCTTGGGTGCTGCAGCGCCGATCCGCACCTGCCCGTCGGACGTGACTGCACCGGTGCGCCGCTGTCAGGCCGGTGAGCTGGGCAAATACCGGGTGCGCCGGCAACCGACATGATAGGTTCACCGACGGGCTTCCCGGCGAACTCGAGGTAGGTCGTACGATACTGGCCGTGCAGCATCCGCGTACCCACCGTTGCCAAGGAGCTGTCTTGACTACCAAACGATTCGGCGCAGCACTGTGCATCTTGGCCGCCGGGGCAGTGACGCTGTCAGCGTGCGGCAGCGATAACGGCGCACCCAGCGGCAAGCCGTCGTCGGGCTCTTCGGCAGCGAACGCGAACTGCGGCGGAAAGCAGACTTTGAAGGCCAGCGGATCGACAGCGCAGGCCAATGCGATGACCCGCTTCGTCAACGCCTTCCAACAGGCGTGTCCCAATCAGACACTCAATTACACCGCCAACGGCTCCGGTGCAGGAGTGAACGAGTTCGTGGGTAGCCAGACCGATTTCGGCGGCTCCGACGTGCCGCTCAGCGCTGACGAGGTGACCAAGGCCCAGCAGCGCTGCGGTTCGCCGGCATGGAACCTACCGGTGGTCTTCGGCCCCATCGCGGTCACCTACAACATCAGCGGCGTGACCGCACTGAACCTGGACGGACCGACCGCCGCAAAGATCTTCAACGGCGCCATCACCACCTGGAACGATCCGGCGGTCAAGGCCCTCAACGCCAACACGAATCTGCCCGCCACCCCGATTCACGTCGTCTTCCGCAGCGACGAATCCGGCACCACGGACAACTTCCAGAAATATCTCGACGTCGCATCCGCGGGCGCGTGGGCCAAGGGCACCGGCAAGGCGTTCAAAGGCGGAGTCGGCGAGGGCGCCAAAGGCAACGACGGGACGTCGGCGGCCATCAAGAACACCGAAGGCTCGGTCACCTACAACGAATGGTCATTCGCCGAGGCGCAGAAGTTGAACATCGCTTCGATCGTCACCTCAGCCGGACCGCAGCCGGTGACGATCAGCGCTGACACCGTCGGCAAGACCATCGCCGGCGCCAAGATCAAGGGCCAGGGCAACGATCTGGTGCTCGACACGACGTCGTTCTACACACCGAACCAGCCCGGCGCGTATCCGATCGTGCTGGCGACGTATGAGATCGTCTGCTCGAAATACCCCGACGCGGCGGTGGGCACGGCCGTCAAAGCCTTCCTCCAGACCACCATCGGTGCCGGACAAAACGGATTGGCGGACAACGGGTACGTCCCGATTCCCGACGCGTTCAAGCCGAGACTCACGACGGCCATCAACGCCCTGAGCTGATACCGGCGCAGTCGTGAGCCAAGGACCGCTGACCTGGCGGCCGATCCCCGACGGGATAACGCCCGCCCCTGCGGCGATCCAAGCCGGCTCAGCACGGCGCGGCGATCGGCTGTTCAGGATCGCCGTCGCCGCCGCCGGCTCGACCATCGTCGCCGCAATCCTGTTGATTGCGGTGTTCCTGTTGATCCGGGCAGTGCCGTCGCTGCTGGCGGACCGGGCCAATTTCCTCACCAGCGCCGAGTTCGACACCGCCGACGCCAACCATCTGGCGTTCGGAATCCGCGATCTGTTCACGGTCACGGTGCTGAGCTCGGCCTTCGCTCTGGCGCTGGCCGTCCCCGTCGCGGTCGGGATCGCGGTGTTCTTGACCCAGTACGTGCCGGCACGGCTGTCGCGCCCGTTCGGCGCAATGGTCGACCTGCTGGCCGCAGTGCCGTCGATCATCTTCGGGCTGTGGGGAATCTTCGTGCTGGCGCCCCGGCTCGAACCGCTCGAGGAGTCCCTTGACCGGCACCTCAACTGGTTGTTCCTGTTCAAGCCAGGCAACGTGTCGCTGGTGGGCGGCGGCAACATTTTCACCGCCGGGACCGTGCTCGCGGTGATGATTCTGCCGATCATCTCGTCGGTGTCCCGGGAAGTGTTCCGGCAGACTCCGACCATCCAGATCGAAGCGGCACAAGCACTGGGGGCCACTCGATGGGAGGTAGTGCGGATGACCGTGCTGCCTTTCGGTCGCAGCGGAATCGTTGCCGCATCGATGCTGGGTCTGGGCCGCGCCCTGGGCGAGACTGTCGCCGTGCTGATCATCTTGCGGGCGGCCGCCCGTCCCGGCAGCTGGTCGTTGTTCGACGGCGGATACACCTTCGCCTCCAAAATTGCCTCGGCCGCGTCAGAATTCAGCGATCCCCTGCCGACCGGCGCATTCATCTCCGCAGGCTTCGTATTGTTCGTGCTGACGTTCGTCGTCAACGCGGCCGCCCGCGTCATCGCCGGCGGGAAGGTCAACGGATGACTCTCGGAACCTTGAACCGGCCGGTGAAAGCGCCGGCGTTCAACTCCATCAGCGTCGCACGCCGGATCAAAAATCACCTCGCCACAACGTTTTTCCTGTCTTCCTTCGTCATTGCGCTGGTGCCGCTGATCTGGCTGCTGGGGGTGGTGGCCGCACGGGGCTGGTACGCCGTGACCCGATCGGGCTGGTGGACGCACTCGTTGCGCGGAGTGTTACCTGAGCAGTTCGCCGGCGGGGTGTATCACGCGCTGTACGGCACACTCGCTCAAGCCTTTATCGCCGCCCTGGTGGCCGTGCCGCTGGGATTGCTGACCGCGGTGTACCTGGCCGAATACAACTCCGATCGCCTGGCGCGGGTGACCACTTTCATGGTCGACGTGCTCGCCGGAGTGCCTTCGATCGTGGCGGCGCTGTTCGTGTTCAGTATGTGGATCGCCACATTGGGATTCGAGCAGAGCGCGTTCGCGGTATCGCTGGCGTTGGTCCTACTGATGCTGCCGGTGGTCGTGCGATCAACCGAGGAAATGCTCAAGCTGGTTCCCGATGAGTTGCGAGAAGCCAGCTACGCGTTGGGAATTCCGAAGTGGAAGACGATCGTGCGGATCGTCGCTCCGGTCGCGCTGCCCGGAATCATCTCCGGTGTGCTGCTCTCGATCGCGCGCATCATCGGTGAGACCGCGCCGGTGCTGGTGTTGGTCGGGTACAGCCGCTCCATAAACTACGACGTCTTCAACGGCAACATGGCATCACTTCCGCTGTTGATCTACACCGAACTGACCAATCCTGAGCACGCCGGTTTCCTGCGCGTGTGGGGTGCGGCGCTCACTTTGATCATCGCGGTGGCAGTCATCAACCTGATCGCCGCGGCAGCCACCCGCGTTCTGCCGGGCGGGCGACGATAACCGCAGAAAGCAGTGTCAGCCGGCTGCCAGCCGGACCACCCTGTTGTTGCCCCGGTCGGCGACGTACACGTCACCGGTTTTGGACACCGCCAACTCCAACGGGCTGTTGAGGCCGGCGAACGGCAACTCGGTCTGCGTGGTCGCCCCGGGCGCAAGCTTCACGACTTTTTGGACTTCGTACTCGGTCACGTAGACCGCACCGGCCGAATCGACCGCGACGCCCCACGGCACGCTGAGGCCGGTGAACGGCAGGTCGGACTGGGCATCGGCGCCCGCCGTCAACTTCACCACCCTGTTGTTGTCCGAGTCGCTGACATAGACATTGCCGGCCGAGTCGACCGCTACTCCGTTGGGATGGTTGAGACCGTTGAACGGCAGGTCGGATTGGGCGTTGGAGCCGGCCGCCAACTTCACCACCCTGTTGTTGCCGCGGTCGGCGACGTAGACGTTGCCGGCCGAGTCGACGTCCACACCTTCGGGATAGGCGAGTCCGGTGATCGGCAACTCGGTCTGGTTGTTCGATCCGGCCGGCAGCTTCACCACGCGGTTGTTCTCGTCGGTGACATAGACGGCGCCGGCGCTGTCCACGGCCACCCCGTGCGGCTCGTAGAGACCCTTGAACAGCAAGACCGTCGGCTCTGAGGAGCCGGGGGCCAACTTGACCACCCGTCCGTACATGCCCTGGTTGGTGGCGTAGATGCTTCCGTCGCTGTCCAGCGCCAATCCGCCTGGTGAGAAGCGGAAGTTCAACCCGGTGAACGGCAGCACGCTTTGCCCCGGCGCGGCGGTCCATGGTGTATTCGACGGTCGTGCAGGCCGCAGCACCAGGTATCCCACCACCACCGCCAAGACCACCAGCAAGGCGGTGGCACCGATCAGCAGTGCCGTTTTCCGTCTGCCGGTGGGCTTGGCTGCCTTTTCGAAGTCCGGCGACTTCACCGGGCCGGCAGCCGACGGCGTCTCCCCTGGGGTATCCGATTGACCGCGCCATACCGGTTGGTTGTGCCAATTTTCACCGGTGTCACGCGGCAGCGGGCCCAAGGCGGGCGCCCGCCAGGTTGCCCCCGGGTCCGCTTCCGGCGGGACGGGTCGGTCACGCCAGGGTCCGCCGGTATCCCCACGAGGGTTCTCGGGGCGCCCGCGCCACCCGGTGCCCACGCTTTCGCGCGGTGCCGTCCATCCCGGCTGACTTCGTGACCCGGTGCCCGCCGCCGGACCTGAAGGTTGCGACCGCGACCACCCGGCATCGGCGACGTCGGCCAGGACGGTTGCATTGTCGCCGTGCCGAAGGATTGCGGCGGCCTGATGCTGTTCGGTCCCGGTCAGCGCCTCGTGGGCGGCCCTGGCGAGATCACCGGCGCTGCGGTAGCGGTCCTCAGGATTCTTCGCCATTCCCCTGGCGATCACCTGGTCGATGGCCGGGGGCACTTTACCGGGCCGCAGCTCGCTGGGTCGCGGCGGCGGCTGCATGAGGTGTGCCGTGATCAACCGTTCCACGCTGTCACACCGGTAGGGCGGCGATCCGGTCAAGCACTCCCCCAACACGCAGGCCAGGGAATAGATGTCGGCGCGGTAGCTGATCGCGTCGACACCGAACCGTTCCGGCGCCATGTAGTTGTAGGTTCCCATCGACAGGCCGGTCTGGGTGAGGCTGGGATCGGCTGCCGCGCGGGCGATGCCGAAGTCGACCAGATAGGCGAAGTCGTCGCCGGTGATGAGAATGTTCTCCGGTTTGACATCGCGGTGAGTGACGCCGCCGGCGTGCGCGGCGTCCAGCGCGGCGGCGATCTGGCTGACGATCGCCACCGCAAGTCCCGGGTTCATCGGACCGAACCGGGTCAGCATGCTGCGCAGCGACTCCCCTTCTATCAGGCGCATTTCCACAAAGAATCTGCCGTCGATCTCGCCGTAATCGTGAATCGGCACGACGTGCGGCTCGGTCAGCCGCCCGGCGGTGTCGGCCTCGCGTTGTATTCGGGTGCGGAACACCGGATTCTCGGAGAGTTGTTCGGAAATCAACTTCAGCGCCACCACTCGGCCTTTGCGGGTGTCCTCGGCCGCGTAGACCTCGCCCATCCCGCCGCGGCCCAGCAACCGGATCAGCCGGTAGGGCCCGAACCGCGACCCGGCCCGCGAACTCGGTTCACCGTCGCTCATCGACGCCTCCTTGGACTGGTCACGACAGTGCGTTCACCGCAGCCGCGAGCTTCGATTGAAATGAGTTCGGCAGCGGGATGTATCCGTACTCGTCCAGCCCGTCCTGTCCCGGACCGATAGTGGCTTGCATGAACGCTTTGACCGCCGAGCCGGTCGCGGAGTCGGGATACTTCGAGCACACGATCTCGTAGGTAGCCAGCACAATCGGGTAGGCGCCGGACTGCGTCGGCTGATAGAACGACGACGTGTCGACCACCAGGTCGTTGCCCTGTCCCTTGAATCTGGCGCCTTCGATCGTCTTGCGCACGGACTCGGTGGTGATCGCTACGGGATCTGGACCGGCGGAGGTGACGACCTGGGCCATGGCCAGACCGCGGCCCACCGCGAACGACCATTCGTTGTATGTGACGGCGCCGTCGGTTGTCCGCAACGCTGTCGACGTTCCGTCATTGCCGTTTTCACCGTCACCGACACCACCGTTGAACGTCTTTCCGGCACCTTTTCCCCACGCGCCGGCGGAGGCCGCGTCGAGGTACTTCTGGAAGTTGTCGGTGGTGCCCGACGCGTCGCTGCGGAACACGACGTGAATGGGTGTCGCGGGGAGGTTCGCGTCTTTGTTCAAAGCCTTGATCGCCGGGTCATTCCACGCGGTGATGGTGCCGTTGAAGATCTTCGCCGTGGTCGGCCCGTCGAGGTTCAGTGCGCTTACGCCGTTGATGTTGTAGGTGACCGCGATCGGACCGAAAACCGCGGGCAGATCCCAGGCCGGCGAACCGCACCGCTGCGAGGCCTTGTCGGGTTCGCCCTTCGACGGATCGAGCGGCACGTCGGAGCCGGCCAAGTCAGTCTGATTACTGACGAATTCCTCGACACCGGCGCCGGAACCGTTGGCGTTGTAGTCCAGCGTATGGCCCGGACAAGAACGGATGTAGGCGTAGACGAATTGTTCTACGGCGTTCTTCTGGGCGGTCGACCCACTGGCCGCAAGTTTCTTCTTGCCACTGCAGTCGACCGGCGCCGACGACCCACCACCGGGCTGTGACGAGGTATTGGTGGTGCGACTGCACGCCGGCAGGAACAGGGCTCCGAGGATCAGCACGCTCAATACTGCGCCTGACCAGTACCGCTTCACAGCACTCCTGGGGTGCGGATGGACGTCGAACGCCTGAGCCTACCGTGAACGGCTGATGGTTCGAAGATTAACTGCTGATGAACGGCTGGACGCGTCAGCCGGTGCCGTCGAGGTCAAGATCCTCGTCGTCGTCGACTTCCCGCACGGCTTCTTCGTAGGAAACGTCCGGCGTAAACAATTCCGGCTTCAACTCTTTCGCTGACGTGTCACCGTCCCTCTGGCGGCGATCAGCTTGCTGATCCGCGTCAGTACCCGTTGCCGCCGTGCCGCGCTGCCTGCGGTAGTCGCGGCTCAGCAGGATCGATCCCACGACGGCGATTCCGATGGCGAGTGCCGCCACCACCGGGCTGCTCAGGAAAATCGCAACCAACAGCACGATCAGTGCAGTCACAGCGCATGCGGTTGCGGCGAACAGTGTGGACCACTCCTCTACCCAAAGCAGGCGCACCGACAAAGCCGCCCAAGACCGTGGTGCAGTGACGCTTGACGCGCCGGGGCTCGAATGTACGTCGGCCCGAGCGCGGATAAACGAGAAACACTTCTTTTCGCCACCGCTGGGGTCTCGCGCCGACCCGTGGCTAGGCCCGGCAGAGGATCTCCCCGTGCGGAATCGCCAGCCAACCGTCGGGGGCGTCGGCCCATGCGCGCCACGCGTCAGAGATCTCGGCGAGGTCGGCCGGTGTTGCCAACTTTGCGTCGAGCAGCTGGGCGGCGACCGAGGAGTGCAGAATCCGCTCCGCCCACATTCCGCCCCACCGGTTGCGGTCCTCCGGCGTGGCAAAGCACCACACGCTGGCCGTAGACGAAATGTCTTCGAAGCCGGCCCGCCGCGCCCAAGACAGCAGGTGCCGTCCGGCGTTCGACTCGCCGTGATTCGCCTGCGCCGCTTTCCGATACAGATCCCGCCAACGGTCCAGCGCCGGCAACAGCGGGAACCAGACGAACCCTGCGTAGTCGGCGTCACGGGCCGCCACGAGTCCGCCCGGTTTGCACACCCGCCGCATTTCTCGCAGCACCTGGACAGGGTCAGCGACGTGCTGAAGAACTTGATGGGCGTGCACGACGTCGAAGCCGCCGTCGGAGTAGTCGAGCGCGTGCGCGTCGGCGCGGGCGAAGCGGACGTTCGACAAGCCGCGGGCCCGCGCCTCGGCGCGGGCAGACCGCAGCACTTCTTCGCTGAGGTCGACGGCAGTGACCTGGCCGGGAGCGACCCGGGCGGCGATGTCGACGGTGATCGTGCCCGGTCCGCAACCGATGTCCAGCACAGCCTGCTCCGGGCTCAGGTGCGGAAGAAGGTAGCCCGCGGAGTTTTCTGCAGTGCGCCAGCGGTGCGAACGAAGCACCGACTCGTGATGTCCGTGTAGGTAACCGGCCTGGCTCAACGAGTCGCCTTTCGCTCTACTCAACAGATTGCAGCGTGCGGTCCAAGAATCCCCGGACCAGTGCCGTCACCTGGTCGAGTGCCGACTCGAGCAGGAAGTGCCCGCCGTCGAGGAGATGAATCTCGGCATCCGGCAGGTCATCGGCGAAAGCCTGCGCACCCGCTGGGCCGAAGATCTCGTCGCCACGTCCCCACACTGCCAGCAACGGCACCCCAGTGCTGCGAAAGTAGTCGTGCAGGCGCGGGTACAACGCGGAATTCGTCGCATAGTCCGAGAACAGTTTCAGCTGCACTTCGTCGTTGCCCGGCCGTGAGATCAATGCGTAATCGTGGTACCAGGATTCGGGACTCACCAAGGTCTCGTCGGGAACGCCGGTCAGGTACTGCCAGCGAGTCGCCTCCAGTGTCAGGAACTGACGCACTGCGGCTTCGGTCTCGGTGGTTCGTTCATGCTGGAACGCCCACACGGTCTTCCAGAAGCTTTCCACGAACCCCGCGTCGTAGCCGTTGCCACTTTGGCTGACGATCGCCGTGACCGACGACGGGTGGTCGAGGGCGAGCCGCCACCCGATGGGCGCGCCGTAGTCCTGGACGTAAATGGCATGGCGGTTGATTCCCAGGCTGCGCACCAGGCCGGCCGTCATAGTGGCCAACGCGTCGAATGTGTAGTCGAACTCCGCTACTGGCGGCGCATCTGACAAACCGAAGCCTAGATGGTCGGGTGCGATGACGTGGTAGCGATCCGCCAGTGCCGGCAACAGATCGCGGAACATGTAGGAACTCGTCGGGAAGCCGTGCAACAGCAGTAGAGCCGGTGCGTCCGGCCGGCCGGCCTCGCGATAGAACAGCCGGTGACCGTCGACGGTGGTGTAGCGGTGATGGACAACCGGCATGATTTTCTCCTCTTAGGCCGCGTACCCGCAATATGGGTTGCGCATCCCAGTATGCACCTGCCGGCTTCGCGATGCAGTGGATCGACTCGGTGGCCGCGATTGACACGGAGTTTGCGCAGTGCATAAATTGGGATGACCGACCCAAACGCAACGAAACGGCTACCCCGCCACGAGTGAAACGGAGAGGTCTGTGAGACGTCACCCATGACTGCGCCTGCACCATCGCCGACAGTGGTCCTCGTTCACGGAGCCTGGGCCGACGGCTCGAGCTGGAGTCCGGTGATCACTGATCTTCGCCGCGCGGGCACCGCTGTCACCGCCGCGCCCATTCCGTTGACATCGCTGGACGATGATGTCGAGGCGCTGAACCGGACGATCGACAGAACGTCGGGAGCCGTGATTCTGGCCGGCCACGCCTACGCCGGTGCTGTCATCGCCGCCACCGACCATTCGCGGGTGCGGGGCTTGGTCTTCGTCGCGGCGCTGGCCCCCGACGAAGCAGAGACTGTCGCCGACGTCTTCTATCGCGATGACCCACACCCGCAGGCACCTCAGCTTGCGCCCGACGACGCCGGCTGGATCTGGCTGCCCGCAGACGCTTTTCCGACAGCGTTCGCCCAGCAGGCCAATGCTGAACAAGTCGAGGTGCTGGCAGCGGTGCAACGCCCCATCACGGTGCGGTGCATCCAGCAACCGGTGACTCGACCAGGGTGGAAAAAGCACCCCTGCTGGTACCTGATTGCAGAGCAGGACCGCATGATCAATCCAGCCACGCAACGATTCATGGCCGAACGCATGCATGCGCGCATCCACGCCCACGACGTCGACCATGCCCCGCTGATCAGCCGGCCGCAGGTCGTCACCGACGTCATCAACGAGGCCGTCGCGCATGTCGCCAACGACACCGAAGAAGACAGACATTGACCGGGCTGCCAACCGCACCTGCGGTGGTGCGTGAACACGCCGGTGGCAAGACAATGCGTGCCATCATCCTGGAGAAGTTCGGCGGTTTGGACAGCCTGGTCTACACCGACTTACCCAAGCCGCTGCCCAAGCACGGTGAAGTAGTCATCGAAGTGAAAGCGTTCGGTATCAACCATGCCGAAGTACACATGCGGCGCGGGGAGTGGCCAGAAGCCACCGAGGTCAGCGGTATCGAATGCGTCGGCATCGTCGATGCCTGCCCGGGTGGCGAATTCCGAGTCGGCGCCAAGGTAGCGGCCCTGATGGGTGGCTTGGGGCGAACCATCAACGGAAGCTATGCCGAATACACCCGCGTGCGTGCCGCGAATGTGGCCCTCATCGAGTCCGAGTTGGCGTGGGCACAGCTGGCGGTGCTCCCGGAAACTTTTGCGACCGCATGGACCTGCCTTTTTCGCAACCTCGACCTGAAATCCGGCCAGAAACTGCTGATCCGCGGCGCGACGTCGTCGTTGGGCCAGGCCGCGATGAGGATGGCAGTTGCCGCCGGCGCGAACGTCATTGCCACCGCCCGCCGCCCCGACCGTTTCTGGATGCTCGAGAAGCTTGGGGCATCCCGAGTCGAATTGGAGCGCAGTGATCTGGCTGCCCACATCGCTGAGGCCAAGCAGGTTGATGCTGTCCTCGATCTCGTCGGCAACAGCACCATTCTCGACTCGCTCGACATGTTGCGGCGCGGGGGCACGGCCTGCCTGGCGGGATGGTTGGGCGGCTTGGCTCCCATCGGGGATTTCAATCCGCTGGCGCGCATGGCCAGCGGAGTGAACTTCAGCTTCTTCGCGAGCCCCGTGTTCGGCAACCCCGGTTTTCCGGTGTCGGATATTCCCTTCAGCGACCTCGCGCAGCAAATAGCGGACGGCACACTCGACGCGAAACCTGCTCGTGTCTTTGGTTTCGACCAGATCCGCGAGGCACATCGCCTGGCAGAGGCCGGCCAAGCAGGCGGAAAGCTTGTCGTCACCTTGGACTGACCGGCGGTTGAGGCGCAGTCCTGCCGTCGAAATGGGCCGCCTCGCCCAATAGCGGCCGGCCGGCCGGTAACCTGGCGTCGTGGCCGACGCCCCCACCTCCGATGACCAGCGATTCACGGCCAAAGGCAGAGCCACCAGAGAGCGAATCATCAAGGCGGCGGCTGAATTCATTCTCACCGAAGGTCTTTCGGCCATGAACATCGACACGGTGCGCAACCTGGCGTCGGTGAGCGGTTCGCAGATTTCGCACTACTTCGCCGACAAGCAAGAACTCATCCGTGCGGTGATCGCCCGCCAAACCCAAGTGGTGCTGGACTTTCACCGCCAACCGAAGCTCGGCGGCCTGAACACCTTCGACGACTTCGAGCGCTGGATTCGGTTGAACATGCGGTATCTGCGCCGTGTCGGCTACACCGGCACGCCCACCTATCACGCTCTCGTCGGGCAGCTCGCCAAATCCGACGATGCCACCCGTGCGGCGTTGGCGGCCGGGTACCGGCAGTGGACCGATCTGTTCGAGCAGTCCATCCGGCAAATGAAAGACCACAAGCTGCTCATCGCCGAAGCCGATCCGCGGCAACTGGCCATGATCATCGTCAGCGCTCATCAGGGCGGCGGCACAATGGCTTTCGCGTATCGCCAAGTGTGGCCGCACGCCGATGCGGTCCGGTTTGCGGTCAACTACTTGCGCAGCTTCGCTGCAGACCCGGCTGATCGTGCGGCGCGGCCGCCGGGGCGCATGCGTCGATGGAGTTGAGCGAAGGAATGTCCGACGAGCCACCTCCACGTTTGACCCGGAAAGGAATGGCGACCCGGGCACGCATCATCGACAATGCCGCGGCCCTGATGTACACCCGCGGCGTCGCGGCGACCAGCATTGACGCCGTCCGCCGAAGCGCCGCTGTCAGCGGTTCGCAAATCACTCACTACTTCAGGGACAAAAAGGCCTTGATCCGCCAAGTCGTCGCACGACGTCGCGGCGACGTCAGGAACTTCCACTCGCAACCGCAACTCGGCGGGCTCGACACGTTAGTGGGCGCTGCACGCGTGGGCCGACGCCTGCGCCGCCGACTTGCGCACCGTCTACTGCGTGGGCGGATGTGTTTACGGCTCGCTGGTCGGTGAGCTGATCGAGGCCGACGACCCCACCCGCGCAGAACTGACCGCCGGATACGACGACTGGCTCACGATGTTCTACACCGGTCTGGCGGCGATGCGTCGGCGCGGCGAGCTGCGACCAGGCGCCGACCCTCGGCACCTCGCCGTCGCCCTGGTGACTGCTCATCAAGGCGGAGCGATGCTCAGTCACACCACCGGCAGCCCGGAACCGATGCGCGCGGCGCTTTACGCCGCGGTCGATTATGTGGGTATGTTCGCGTCCGCCGGCGTCAATCCACCGGAACATCGAGAATCGGCCGCTGCACATCGGCACCCGGGCCGTCGAAATGCCACCACTCGCCGGAGTAGACGGTCAGCCCGCCCGCATTCATCGCCTGGCGAAGATGGGCGCGGTTCGCCTGAGCCGCCGCACTGACCCCGGCGGTAGCGAACGCTGTCGCGCGAGGGCTGAAATCGTCGAAGTCGGTGCCCATGTCGAGCAGGCATCGACCGGCGAGCTGCCGTTCCGGTGCACACCGGCCGGCGCGGCCCGCGACCGTCACGTCGACCGAACGTCCGGCTTCGTGGCTGCTCGCGTAGTTTCCCGGCCGAGCGACCCACGCGGGATTCGGCACAGCCTGAAAGAGCCTGCCCTGCACCTGATGTGGCCGGTAGCAGTCCCAGAACACCAGCACCTCTCCCGACGAACGTAACGCCTGCCCCGCAGCGGCCAGACCATTCGCCAGCGACTCGTGCACCAGGCAGCGCGCATCCGCGGGATACAACGGAGCGCCGGTGAAATTGTTCGGCGTGGCATACCGCAGGTTGATCAGCGCGTCGGGCGCAACGCTGAGCACGTCGACGAAACCCGCCGCCTGCGCCGCCGCGCTGACCGGTGGGACGTCACCGCGGGCCAGGGCACCGCAACGGAGCCCGCCCCAGGAGACGATCACGGCTATCAGGAGCCCGCACAGGGTTCGCATGGCTACGCCGGCGTCAAAGCGGAGACGCCTGCGTTTCACTGCGCTGGGCATCCGGCGCCTCGCCGAACCGGCCGAGCACCAGCGTGCCGGCCACCGCTATGGCGAAGCCCGCCGCCACCACCCAGCCGAACCCGTCGCGGGTGCGATCGCCCAGCCACACCACTCCGACAAGCGCTGGCGCGACCGTCTCTCCGACGACCATTCCGGCTACGGCCGTGGTGACCGATCCGCGCTGCAACGCCGAGGTCAGCAGCAGGAAACCAGCGGCTCCACCCACGAGCACCGCGTACAGCGCCGGATTGGCGTAGAACGAAGCCTTCCGCGGGTCGATCTGATCGAGCAGGCGCACGGCGATCTCGACGACCCCGAACCCGCTGCCCGCACCCAGGCCCAGCGTGACCGCACGCGCCCGGTCGCCCAGTCTGCCGCCGAGAGCTCCGGCGACGAACACTGCTGCAGCTACCCCGAGCAGAGCCCACCCCAGACCGGCCGGGCCGTGCCGGGAACCTTCGGGGCCGGCAGCCAAGCCCAGCAACGCCAGGCCTGCGCAGACCACGCCGACCGCGGTCCATTCAGCGGTCGACACCTGCACCGAAAGGACCCAGGCGGCCAGGATCGCGGTGACCGCCAGGGAGGCGGCTATCGCGGCGGCGACCACATAGATCGGCACCAGTCGCAGGGCGGCCACCTGCAGCAGGAATCCGACGGCGTCCAGGCCGAGCCCGGCGACATACCGCCACTGCCGGGCCGCGCGTAAGAGCAATGCGGCGTCCACGCCGGAGCCGCTGCCGGCATCCACCGACCGGGTGGCTGCGGCCTGCAGTACCGACGCCGCGCCGTAACAGACGGAGCAGCACAGGGCCAGGAGTAAGCCGATCAGCACCCCTAGACGATACGAGAAAGCTCAGTTGCCGCCACCGGGCAGGATGCCCGAGACCGGGCCGGGCATGTTGCCGTTGGCAACCGAGGTCATGAACCCGGGGCACTGCGCGCGGATCGCCATGCCGGCCAGGAACCCCGTGATGGGCGGGGCGGCACCGCCATGACCGCTGACCTGCGCGGCGCTGCTGGCCAGGCTGCTTCCCGGTTGGACGAGCATCGGGCAGATCGACTGCCCCATCTGGGCGATTGCGTCACTGATGGGATTGCCGCCGGCACCGCCGATGTTGTCCAGCACCGAACCGGCGGGGTCAATACCCGGGTCGGCGTGGGCCGGCGTGGACGACGCCATGGCCGCGGTGAGAACGGCGACGGTGACAATGAAGGGACGCACCACGCTGGCGGTGGTCACGATGAAATCGACCGGGTTCACCCGTCGGCGGTCGATCGCCACCCTGGTTCGCCGGAACAGCATCGGGCGGGCGGACGGAACGTGCCGTTGAGTTGTTCCTAGAGCCAGTGCGGTCATGTCGAACTCCTGTTCTCCTTGCCCGGGCCTGCAGCGCGGACAGTAGAGTGAACTTGCGTAACGGTGATCAACATTGGTCACACATGCAACACGCTTAGATAACCCCGTGCGCCCACCGCGTGTCGATACTGCAATCGGTGAGACTTGGGTGAGACATTCCTTAGTTTCGAAGAGAAACACCTTATTCGGCTCGGTGACCGGCAGACGGTGAACAGTAACCGTCGCGACCCTGTAGTTTCCCAGCGGTTTGCCGCAGCGTAATCAGAAGGGGATGGGCAGAAACGAATCGATTCCGAAACTAGGCAGCGCCTCGAGCAGCGGAATGGTGATGTCGCCCAACGGTGTCACCAACGTTTCGGAGATGGCGTTCGTACCGGTGGACGAGACGATGTCGGAGTAAACGCTGGTCACATCGCTGCCGCCGATGTTGTAGATGTCGAACACCGACCCGGCCTGCGGCACACCAGCGAGGTCTGCGCCGTGGGTGACGTAGATGGCTTCGTCGGTGGCCCCGAGGAGACCGTCCGACGAGGTGCTGACATCGGCGGTGATTTGCTGAGCAGTGCCCGTCAGACCCTCGACGTTGAACGTCTGCGTGCCCTGCAAGGCGACGTCCAGCGGCGGAACTCCGTTGACTCCGGTGAACACCTCAGGACTGGCCACAGCGAGGTCGTAGCCGCCGAAGACCGGAATGATGCTCGCATTGGCGTTGGCGACCGCGGCGGCGTCGAAAGTGACAGGAAGGTCGAAAACCCCGAAGGGTGTCGTCACGGTGTCGGTCACCACGTCTCCGTTTGCCAAGGGAATGGCGGAGTAAGAGTCCTGGAAGCCTTCAACGAAGTTGATGGTGTTGAACACCGACCCCGCCGGCCCCAAATCGCTCCCGGCACCGGTCACAAACGTCTCTTCGGTGGAGTTGCCGAAGATGTCTGAGGTGGTGGTGTCGACTTCACCGGGCTGTTGGTACTGGACCGCGAGGTCGAACGGTGAAAGTCCGCTCACGACGGTAGAGCTGGGGCCGGGAAGATCGGTCAGCAATTTGTTCAGTCCGTCGGCTGCATCGAACGTCAGCGGAAAGGTCGCGTCGCCGTACGGCGTCACCACCGTATCGGAGACCACGTCACCGCCGGGTGTCGCCGACGCGAGGTCGGAATAGATGTTCGCGTAGCCGCTGTCACCGAGCTGGTAGTAATCGAACACCGAACCCACCGGCGCGACGTCGCCTACCGGACCGTCGTTTGGCGAGGTGACGAGCACCAACTCATTGGTCCCCCCCAGGATGTCCGACGAATTACTCTCGTCGCCGGCGAAGTCGCCGATGCTCGAATGGCTAGTTGTGTCGAAGAGTTCGAATGTCTGCTGACCCTGCAAGCTGGCGTTGACGGCCGGCGGAGCCGTGTCCAAGTTGTAAACGCCGGTAACCGTCTCCGGCGACGTGTCGACCGGAGCGATGGTGTAGTCGTCGGCGACGGCGACGGCGGCCGGCAGGGCGGCGGCGCCCAGCAGGCCACCGGCCGCCGCGCCTATAACCAGAGTCAGACCTTGGCGATTCACTTGGCGGCTCCATCATCGTCAGGGGAATCCGAGCTTAGCTTGACGCCGGTGTCAATGTGAGGAAGCTTAACAAAACGAACTGACACCTCAGCCTGCTCTTAACTCGTGCGCTTTCAGCCGGCGCCACCGGACAGTCCGTACGCGTCGTAGACGAACCCGAGATCACTTCTGATGCGCTCGGGCGACAACCCGAACTGATCGGGCGAGTGCGCATGCCGGCTGGTGTAGCTGCGTTGCCGCTCGCCTTGAGCCCGCACCTCTGCTTCGAAGGCGGCGCTGGGCTTCACCTCGATGAAGTCGAGGATGCGTGCCATCGTGGGTTCGAGGTTGCCGATGAGGTCTTCGTACCGCACGACGCACAAATTCTGTTCGGGTATCCGCCCGGCTGCGTGCGCATCGTGGAAGCTGGTCAACATGCTGCACGAAGCTCCGTAAAGATTCTCGATCCAGCGTTGCTGGTCTTCCTTGTTGGTGCGGTTCCAGACGTCGTAGGCGTTCTCCAGCACGCTCGCCAGCAGTGACATTCCCGACGGTATGACCTCGACGGGGTCGCGGATGACATATACGAGCCGGCAGTCGGGGTAGCGCCGCAGGAGCGTGTCCAGGCGCATTGTCAGCATGCTGGTTTTGGCCAGGATGCGATTACAGTGCTTGAGCGTCAGGTTCCGCCGCCAGCACGCCTCGTGATAACGGAAGAAGCGCTCCTCGGCGCGCGCCGTCACCCCATCGATACCGAATTCGCGCCGGGACAAGTTCACTGCCCCAAGTGTCTTGCCAGGCAAGGAAATACGCCCACGCGAATGGGCCGTCGAGCGTGCGGAAAAACCACATGACGTCGTCGGTCTCGATACCGCGAAGGCTTGTGTCGTGCACGTCGGACGGGTGATAGCGCGCCGGTGACAGCTTGTCCAGGCGCGGGACGATACGGCCGAGCAGCTTTCGGGCGGTGATAGCCGGGAACAGCATCTCCCACAGCTCGAACGCGGCCATGTCGCCCGCGCCCAGCAGCAGCCGATGCAGGAAGGTGGTGCCACTGCGCGGGTTGCCGATGATGAAGATCGGCCGGTCGATCGGCTGCCTGCGGTGGCCGGGAAAAAACAAATGGTCCAACGCGAGAGTCGTCGCTGAGATGGCTTGCCGCACCTGGAGCAGGGCGAACGCTCCGAGCGGGCGCAGCCAGTATCCGAAAGTCCGGCTGATCGCGCGATAAAGAAGCAGGTAGTGCCGCATCCGTCAGTGCCACACCGCGGCTGCCGCCGCGATCGTGAAGCCGGAGGCAGCACTGGCGATCACCATCTTGTCGCCGCTGTCGATGCTGCCGTGCTTCAGCCGGTGGTCGAGTGCGACGGCCCACGAGGTGCTGGCCGTGTTGCCGAACAGCGAGTGGGTGTGCACGCGAGCTTCGGGCCGCGCACCGAGCGCGTCGAACACTCGTTCCAGAATGGCCTCGCTGGGCTGGTGGAATACGTAGTGGTCGACGTCTTGCGTCGACCATCCGGCGGCGTCTACGAGTGAGCGAACCTCCGGTGGCACATGGACTGCCAGCGCGAACAGTTCTTTCGACTGCGATACGAAGGGGCCGTCGACGGGTGCGGTGCACAGGCCGTAATGCTCCGATAGCGTTTTATGCCGGAATCCCACCAGCTGCGCGCTGCCGGCCGGCAGCGGCTCGCGCGTCACCAGCAGCGCAGCGGCAGCGTTACCGAGCGTCAGGCCCGCGGCGCGGACCGCGACGTCCCCGACCGACTGAATGTCACAGCTGATGTGGTCGCGCATCAGCTCACCGGCGCAGACCAGCGCCGTGCGCAGTTCGTCGTGCAAAGCGAAATACCCCGTTACGACGTGCAGTGCCTCGACCAGCCCGGCACACGCGCAGGTGACGTCGAAGGCGTGCAGCGGCGTGGCACCGAGGCGCCCGGCGACTTCGGCCGCCGTCGCCGGCTCGAACGCCTCACGGGCGATTCCGCCGTAGACCACCAGGTCGATGTCGGATGCGTCGACACCGTTTTGCCACAGGCAGGCGGCCGCGGCCCGGGCCGCGAACTCGCCGGGCGACAGCGTGAAATCCGGCTCGACATAGCGAACCTGGGTGTTGCACCGGTCGAAGACGTATCGGATGCCCTGCTCGATTGAGCCCCATTCGGAAACCGGGCCCTGAAACGCTTCGCGGACGCGGGCGATCACTTCGTCGTTGTCGAGGGCAGTCTCGGGAGTAAGGACCGCGGGCCGGGAAAAGTAAGTACAGGGCAGGTTCATCCGGCTGGACTCTCAGCCGCAACGATGGACAGCTGAGGCAACCGCATGAGATCGCCACCACGGCCGGCCGGCTGCTCACGCGCCGAACTCACTTCGAGCTTTCGAGCCATCCCCGCCCCGTCCTGAATTTCATGCGCCCCACCCGCTTGTCTTGCCAAAAGTTACTCCGCCCGTCGCGCCACGGCATTGTTTTGGCTCACCGGCCCCCCGTCGGCGGCAAGAGCCCGACTGCAGCACGCAATTAGGCGTCAAGGGAATATGCCGCTGACCCTGGATATTGCCGCGAAAGTGACGACTTCACAACTTGTGCAGAGCGGGAAAATCGCTGATTAATGTGAGGCCTACACTCTTTCGCCATGGCACCCGAACCAGAGGCACCCCCCGACTTCTCGCCGTTCCACAGGATGAAAGAGATCCAGCTCGACCCTGAATCCGTCGTGGGCAAGGAGCTCCGCGACCGATTCGCTCACCTCGACCAGTCCTTCACCGGAAAGAACCCTCTCTGGGCCGCCGTCGTAAAACTCATCGGCCTTACTGCTATGTGCGCGAAGGGTGTCATCGACCTCGAAAAAGAGGTGATCGAGCTGAGGCGCGAAGTGAGATCCCGCGACGCATGATGGTTGGCAGCCGCGCCGCTGCGCTGGCCGGTTGCCTGGAAGATCACGCGGCGTGCCTGGGATTCGTTTGCAATCATGGGCGCATGGCCGAGCGTGATCGCGACGAGTCCGGCCGACCCCGAAGCAGGCGCCCGCGAGACTCTCTCGGCCGCCCGCTTCCGAAAGGCAGTGAAGGCATTGCATGTGTCCCGGACAATCTGGAGCTGCCGCCGGTCGAAACCCTCGCCTACGCCCAGGATCTGCTAGACCGCGGACTGGCCTTCAACGCGCACGAGGTGCTTGAGGCCGCATGGAAGAACGGGCCGGACGAAGAGCGCATGCTCTGGCAAGGGCTGGCTCAGCTCGCGGTCGGCATCACCCACGTCCAGCGCGGCAACCTCAAAGGCGCTGTCACGCTGCTTCGTCGTGCGTCGGGCCGCCTTTCCCGCGATGACGTGCCGGCACCGTATGCCATCGACGTCGAGGGTTTGGCAGACTTCGCTGATGCGCTGATCAACTACCTGGCCGGTGGCGCCGAGATCACAGCGGAGTGCCTGCGACCTCGTCTGCTTTTGTAGTCCGACCCCGGCCGGCCAGCATCGTTCACGATGCGGGTGGTCCGGTGCAGGGAATATTCGCCCTTTGAGCGATACCACTACCGCAGACATCTGTCGATATTTGCGCCGATAAGACCGGGGACGCTGCCTCGGACCGCTGGTCGGGAACGACTTGTGCGGAGACGGTTTCGTCGGGTCCGGAGGGTTCCCCCGTGAGCTGCGCGAACTAATCGGTGGCCAGGGCCGGGATCGAACCGGCGACCTTCCGCTTTTCAGGCTATGCGAAATCAGTACCCGGACGTTTGTGCTGGTCAGGCCGGACGAGTTGGACCCATCTGAGGCTTTAGACCACGCACTACGAACCGCGTGGCGGATGCAGAGCGGATAAAGCAGCATTGATTCGCAGGTTCACCCGGCGGATTTACAGTCCGCAAGACGGGGTGTCTTAGGGTGTCGCTACATGCCCCGGAGGCTCTGGTCTGCGGTGATGGTTCCAGGGCGTGCCACCGTAGATCCGCGTGTAGTTCACGAGTGACAACGCCGTGACGATCACGATGGTGGCCGGCGGCCCTCGTGTCCGCACTATTCGGGGTCGCAAACTAAGGTTCATGGTTGAGTGGCCGGGCCACAGGTCGGAGAGTCGTGGCTTATCGTGCCCGGCAGGTCGATGATGTGGCCGAAGTTTCCCGGCCTCCGATTCACGTTGGAATTATCGTCACTGCATGAGGCGTCGAACGATGCTAACGCTGCCAGCGCTGCTGGCGGCAGGCCCCCCGCTGACCCAGGTAACCCGCGCCGCCGCAGCGCAAAGCCGATGGTCGCCTGATCAGGCCAACCGCTGGTATCAGGCGCAAGATTGGCCCGTGGGCGCCAACTACATCACCTCAAACGCCATCAACCCACTCGAGATGTTTCAGGCCGACACTTTCGACCCCCGGCGCATCGATACCGAGCTCGGCTGGGCCCAGTTACACGGGCTAAACACTGTGCGGGTCTTCCTCCACGATCAACTCTGGGCTCAAGACCGTCGAGGCTTCCAAAGCCGTCTCGCGCAGTTCGTCGGCATTGCGGCCCGCCACCGCATCAAACCAATCTTCGTCTTCTTCGACTCGTGTTGGGATCCGTTCCCCAAACCGGGACGGCAGCGTGCCCCTAAGCCCGGGGTCCACAACTCCGGTTGGGTGCAAAGCCCAGGCGCTGAACACCTCGATGACCTCGACTACCGTCGCACTCTGCTCGAATATGTCATGGGCGTGCTGAACCAATTCCGCACAGATGATCGCGTTTTGGGTTGGGACATCTGGAATGAGCCCGACAATCCCGCCCGGGTGTATCGCAAGGTGGAGAGGAAAGACAAGCTGGACCGCGTCGCTGACCTGCTCTCGCTGGCGTTCGGGTGGGCACGCTCGGTTGGTCCGAATCAACCGTTAACGAGTGGCGTGTGGGACGGGGAGTGGGGAGATCGCCAGCGGCGCAGCGAAATCGCGAACATCCAGTTGGATAACTCCGACGTGGTCACCTTCCACTGCTATGACGAACCGGCAGGCTTCGAGGCCCGGATCGCCGAACTGTCCTCATTGGGGAGGCCGATCCTGTGCACCGAGTACCTGGCTCGGACGCTGGGCAGTACCATTGACGGGGTCCTGCCGGTTGCTAAGCGGCACAAGGTTGGTGCGATCAATTGGGGTTTTGTCGCGGGTAAGACCCAGACCTACTTTCCATGGGACTCCTGGGATCACCCGTACACGACAGCTCCGAACCTCTGGTTTCAAGACCTGGTCCATCCCGATGGAAAGCCCTACCGGGACACCGAAATCGAAACGATTAGCAAGCTGAGCAAGCTCTGATGTCACCGCGATGACCGCTTGATAATGCTGTTCAGCCCGCCTTAACTCCCTCATCTAGCGAGTGTCGAGGATCAGCCGATACCGCTGTAAGGATCAACCGAAACACTGTCAGGCATCGCGTCTTGGACCGAATCTAGCGGCCTGCCAGCACGTTTGAGGCATTCGATCGAACTGTTAAATCCGCTGTGTTCCAACATGTGTCATCGAATCACTACATTCAAATGTCAAAGTTGAATCATCGGCGCAGGTCAGAGCGGCCCCGGCGGGGTTGCGTAAGAGTTGCGTAACGGATCGCTAATCGCGGGGTTTACTGGCGGGATCACCGATTGAATCGCCAGCCTCCAGACCCGCGGGCAACACACAGGCTCAAAACTGCGCCAGCCGAATTCTCCCAGCCCGCAACAAAGCTCAGCTGAACCGTGCTACCAAGCGAAGCGATACAAACCGTGGCAATCCGCAGACGTGACGCGAAGTCCGGCACCCGTTGGGATGTCGAATGGCTGCTGCCGGACGGGACCAAGCGATCAAAAACATTCAAGACGCTGCGGGCAGCGAAACTGTTCGACGGTGAAGTGCGCTCGTCTCGCGAGGTCGGCGAGACGGTCGACCCGCGCGGCGCCGAAACCGAGCTGCATGTGGTCTACAAGAGCTGGCTGGCTTCCCGGCCAGATCTGTCTCTGAAAGTTCGCCGTGGCTACGAGGACAACTGGCGGCTCCGAATCGAGCCGAAGTTTGGCAACTGGCCGATCGGGAGGATCTGGCGAGAGAACCTGCAGGAATGGGTGAACGGAATGACCGCCGCGGGCCTCGGGCCCCGCACAGTCCGATGGACACACAGCGTGCTGCGGATGACGCTGGACCACGCCATCACGGACAAAAAGCTGCGCGGTAAAAATCCCACCTCCAATGTGCGGTTCCCGGCAATGGGCGAAACCAGCCTTGTCTATCTAGCCGCGGTAGAAGTCACGAAGCTGGCCGAACTGTGCGATACGGCAACGGGCGAGGACTCAAGAGCCGCAAAGCAAGGCGACGTGGTGCTGATACTCGCTTACACCGGATTGGTTCGGAGAATTGACCGGACTCAATATCGAAGATGTGGACCTGAAGGCGCGCCGTATTCGGGTGCGGAGGTCGATCACACAGCTGTCTGGTCGCCTCTTGAGGGACCGCCAAAAACCGTGCCGGACGTCGCAGCGTGCCGATCCCGGAACGTCTGGTGCCGATCCTGAAACGCCGGACCCAGGGGCGCACGGCCGGCGAGCCGGCGATCATCTCGCCGAAGGGTTCGCGGCTCGGCGTTGAAATTTGGAAGCGCGCGGTTGGCTGGCGGACCAGAATCGCCGAACTTGGGCGCCGACCATGCGGGTGCACGACCTTCGACACACTTACGCCTCACTGGCGCGGTCAGCCGGTGCCGACATGAAACTGCTGCAGGTGACGATGGGCCACGCCTCGATCATGGTTACCGCACACACCTACGCGGATCTCTACGACTCGGACCTGGATCGTGTGGCGAATGCGCTGGACGGGCTTGGAGACTGACTTAAAAGATCACTGCGGATAAACGGCGGATGAACCGTGGGCGGCGTTGAACCGAACGGTGCGTTCGATCAGCAGAAAAGCCCCTGAACTGCGCAGATTGTGTGGTGGCCAGGGCCGGGATCGAACCGGCGACCTTCCGCTTTTCAGGCGGACGCTCGTACCGACTGAGCTACCTGGCCGAAGGCAGCGTGTGCCTCGTCGAACTGGCGACCCTGACGGGACTCGAACCCGCGACCTCCGCCGTGACAGGGCGGCGCGCTAACCAACTGCGCCACAGGGCCTCGCTGCACTACGTGCTCCGCGTCGCCGCGTCGCGGTACCCCCTACGGGATTCGAACCCGCGCTACCGCCTTGAAAGGGCGGCGTCCTAGGCCGCTAGACGAAGGGGGCCAGAACCGAATCTCTCCGGGGCACTCGCAACAGGTTACGTTAGGAGCCAGGTCAGCTTAGGGCACCACAGACCCAATCCTCAAACGCGGACCGCCGAAGACGCCAAGTATCCTGTGCGTCGCGCCCCTATAGCTCAGTTGGTAGAGCTACGGACTTTTAATCCGCAGGTCGTAGGTTCGAGTCCTACTGGGGGCACTCATATATCTTTGTCCGCTCGGGTGCTGCCTGACGTTCGAATTCCGGTGTTTCGGCTCACGGGCCGCCCGGAGCCGCGCTGATACACCTGCGTTGACCGGACTTCCGGCGCCGATGCCTAGCATCGAATTCTCTGGGTACTACCAGGTCATGAAAGGTATGCCTCGGCGATCATTCGGAAGGCTTGCGGCCGGCGTGAGTGCGTTGGGGACGGCCGGCGCCGTCGGCGTCGCGACGGCCTGTGGTTCCGAGCCGGGTTCGAAGCCTTCCCCCAAGCCTGCCGCTCCGCCGTCTCAACCTTCGGGTGCGGCAGTCGGCTACGTGCTGTCCCACGAGGAATTCACCACCGCCCAGCTGGTCGACCAGGCGGTGGCCGCCGAGCAGGCCGGGTTCCGGTATCTGTGGACCAGCGACCACATTCAGCCATGGCAGGACAATGAGGGCCATTCGATGTTCCCGTGGATCACGCTGGCCCTGGTGGGAGAGCGGACCCAGCACATTCCGTTCGGCACCGGCGTCACCTGCCCGACCTACCGCTACCACCCCAGCGTGGTGGCTCAGGCGTTCGCCTCGCTGGCGACCTTGCATCCAGGACGGGTATTCCTCGGCGTGGGCACCGGTGAGCGCCTCAACGAGCAGGCCGCCACGACTCAATTCGGCTCGTACCAAGAACGGCACGACCGCTTGGCCGAAGCCATCGACCTCATCCGCCAGCTGTGGAGCGGCCAACGAATCTCATTCCAGGGTCGTTACTTTCAGACCAATCAGCTCAAGCTCTACGACCCGCCGCCGTCACCGCCGCCGATATTCGTCGCCGCCGGCGGACCCAAAAGCGCGCATCTGGCCGGTCAATACGGCGATGGCTGGATCACGCAGGCGGGTGACGTGAAGAACGAGAGGTTGCAGGACGCGTTCACCCAGGGCGCGAGGCAGTCCAACCGCGATCCCGCCACGCTCGGAAAGCGCGCGGAGATGTTCGCCGTCGTCGGCGACACCAACGAGATCAACCGCGCCGCCGAGCAGTGGCGATTCACCGCCGGCGCCGTCGACCAGCCCAACCCCGTCGACATTCAGCGGGCCGCGCAGGCCAATCCGCTGGACAAAGTGATCAAGGGTTGGACGACCGGCACCGACCCGGCAGTCCACATCGCCAGGGTGCAGGCGGTGCTCGGCGCCGGCGCCACGCCATTCGTGCATTTCCCGCAGCAGGATCCGGCCGTCGCGATCGACTTCTACCGCACCCGGGTGTTACCGCACTTGCACTGAGCGCTAGTGCAACTCGGCGTAAAGGTAAGTGACGTCGGCGAATACAGCCGCGATGCCGTCGTCGGGATACTCGAAGCCGTTCTCGGCGTGCATCTGCGCAACGGGGCGCGAAGACACCTGCCAGCCGCGCTGACCGAGATATTCAATGATGTGGCTGCGCTCGTAGTGGTAGACCAGTTCGTTCAAATCGACCACATCAAACCCGAGCTCACTCATCCGGTCATGATGGGCACGAAACCGCTCGTCGGTGAAAACCGTTGTATCAGGCACGAATTCAGCGGCCAGTCGACTGCCGGGCTTGCTGAGTGCGGTGATGTTGTCGAACAAGCCGTCCTGCGCCTCGGGCGGCAGGTAGACCACCAGCCCTTCGGCGGTCCAGGCGGAGGGGGCCTGTGGGTCGAACCCGGCAGCCTGCAGCGCCGCCGGCCAGTCATCGCGCAAGTCCACGGCAACGGTCCGCCGCTCCGCCGTCGGTTCTGCCCCGAGGCTGCTCAGCGTCGAGGTTTTGAAGTCGATGACCTCTGGCATGTCGACCTCGTAGACGACGGTGCCGGCCGGCCAGGGCAACCGGTAGGCCCGCGCGTCCAGGCCGGAAGCCAAGATGACGGCCTGCCGGATGCCGGCGGTTGTCGCGTCGAGAAAGAACTGGTCGTAGAACCGGGTACGCACCGCCATGCCGCGCGCCATGCGATCCAGGTCGAACTCGGAACCCTCGGCGAATACGATCTCTCCGTCCACCAGCCGGGTGTAGACGTCGATGCCGACTGCCCGCACCAACGACGCCGCGAACGGGTCGTCGATCAACGGCTCCGGGCCGGCGGCGGCCAGTGCCCGCTGAGCGGCAACCATCGTCGCCGTCGCCCCGACACTCGTCGCCAGATCCCAGCTGTCGCTTTCGGTCCGCGCCATCGAAGCTCCCGTCTCGCAGTTCAAATTAATATAGACCGGCTAGTAATCGGTGCGGCTTCGGGAGGGTTGCTGTTAGAGGGTCGCGCGGTCAGACGTTCGGGTTGTAATGCTTGGGATTGTCGCGCTCGTCGAGCGGCGGCAGGTTGCGCGCCGGGGTGTGCGTCAGCGGCGCATCGGCCGGGATCCGGCCGCTGGCGCGATCCCACCCGGCTCGCGCTCGCGGGTGCATGCGAGCCCGGCGCGGCAGACAACTGAAGATCAGGTAGACCAGGTCGCCGAAGCGGCGGTGCAGCCACTCGTCGCGGCGCGTCCACGAGTAGCCCATCAGCCGGCGCACCGGCGGATCGTAGAGACCAACGGTCACCCAGACGAAGAACGGCGCCACGAGTTTGCGCTGCAAGGCCCACAGCCGGTCCGGAAGCCATTGCGCGAAAGGCGGTTTCGGCAGGCTGGTGAGGTTGAGCACCTCACGCGCGGCCCAGTTGTTCTCCAGCACTTCGGAGCACATGTGTTCCCAGTAGATTTCGAAGTCCTCCCACGTCTTGGGAACCGGCCGCATGCTCATGCCGTACATCCGGTACCACTCGACGTGCTCGTCGAACAGTTGGCGTTTCTGCGCTTCGGTCAAGCCACCGCAGAAGCGTTCTGCCACATGCAAAGTGCCGACGAAGAAGGTGGAATGCGCCCAGTAGAAGACGTCAGGATTGAGCGCGTGATAGCGCCGCCCTGAATCGTCGGTGCCCTTGATGTCGACGTGATAGTCGCGCACTTCGGCCCCGGTCGCCGGCGAACGGTCGCCGTCGAAAACCACCCCGCCGATCGGATAGAGCGATCGCAGCAGCCGCTGCCATCGCTCCCGAAAGAAGGTGGAGTGCTGTTCGACCGCCGCCCCGAGCTGCGGATGCATGTTCTGAATGGATCCCGCCCACGGGCCCTGCAGCAGGCCGCGCCAGTCACCGAAGTAACGCCAGGTCAGCGAATCTGGACCCAGCGGCCGAGGCGGCGCGTCGTATCCCGACGGCGACATCGGGCAACCGCTGGCCAGCCCCTGACCAGCTCCAGCGCTGGTAGTCAGCAGGCGTGCTTCAGACGAGTCCGCAGTCACCGGCTCCAGCATATTATTCTGCGAAGCGCTGTGGCGACCCTGCAGACTCTCCCGCGCTGGGCGCACGAGAGAGAACTTGATGTCACCGGCATACACAGATATATTGACTGGAACCGACATATACAGATAACTGGGGAGGGGCTGTGCCGGATCCGAGCGACCTGAATCTGCTGCGTGAACTCGAGCCCGTCGTCGAGAAAAACCTCAACCGGCATTTGACCATGCACAAGAGCTGGAACCCGCACGACTACATTCCATGGTCGGACGGCAAGAATTTCTACGCACTCGGCGGGCAGGACTGGGAACCCGGGCAGTCCAAGCTGACTGACGTCGCCCAGATCGCGATGGTGCAGAACCTGGTCACCGAAGACAATCTGCCGTCATATCACCGCGAGATCGCGATGAGTTTCGGCATGGACGGCGCCTGGGGCCAGTGGATCAACCGCTGGACCGCCGAAGAGAACCGTCATGGCATCGCGCTGCGCGACTACCTGGTGGTGACCCGGGCGGTCGACCCGGTCGAACTGGAGAAGTTGCGCCTGGAGGTGGTGAACCGCGGCTTCAGCCCCGGCCAGAACCAACAGGGCGATCTGCTGGCGGAGAACCTGTTCGATTCGGTCATCTACGTGACCTTTCAGGAGCTCGCGACGCGCGTTTCACACCGCAACACCGGCAAGGCGTGCCAGGAGACGATTGCCGACCAGCTGCTGGCCAAGGTTTCGCAGGACGAGAACCTGCACATGATCTTTTACCGGGATGTCAGCGAAGCGGGCTTGGAGATCGCGCCCAACAGGGCGATGAAGGCGCTGCACCGGGTGCTGCGCAACTTCAAGATGCCCGGGTTCACGGTGCCGGAGTTCCGCCGGAAGGCCGTGATGATTGCTGTCGGCGGTGTCTACGACCCCCGGATTCATCTCGACGAGGTCGTCCTGCCCGTGCTCAAGAAGTGGCGCATTTTCGAACGCGAAGACTTCACCGGCGAGGCAGCCGCGTTGCGCGACGACCTTGGGGTCTTGATCAAAGAACTCGAGGCTTCTTGCGACAAATTCGAGATTTCCAAGCAGCGCCAACTCGAGCGGGAACACCGCACGGGCCGCCGGATCACGGCGCTGGAACTGCACAACACTGCGGGCAAGCTGATGATGAGCCGGCGGTAGCCGGCCTTGCGTATCGGCCCGATCGAGCTGGCCAGCCCGGTCGTGCTGGCACCGATGGCGGGTGTCACCAATGTGGCTTTCCGCACGCTGTGCCGTGAGCTCGAGCAGGCACGGGTAGGGACGGTCAGCGGGCTTTACGTGTGCGAGATGGTCACCGCACGAGCGCTCGTCGAGCGGCATCCCGCGACGATGCACATGACGACGTTTGCCGCCGATGAGACGCCACGATCGTTGCAGCTCTACACCGTCGATCCCGCGACCACCTACGCGGCAGTGAAGCTGATTGCCGACGAGGACCTCGCCGATCACGTCGACATGAATTTCGGCTGTCCGGTGCCCAAAGTCACCCGCCGCGGCGGCGGGGCCGCGCTGCCCTTCAAGCGGCGGCTGTTCGGTCAGATCGTGGCGGCGGCCGTCCGCGCCACCGCCGGCACCGACATCCCCGTGACGGTCAAATTCCGCATCGGAATCGACGACGCGCACCACACCCACCTGGACGCCGGTCGCATCGCCGAGCTCGAAGGCGCCGCCGCAGTGGCGCTGCATGCCCGCACCGCGGCGCAGCGCTATTCCGGGACGGCGCATTGGGACGAGATCGCGCGGCTCAAGCAACACGTGCGCACCATTCCGGTGCTCGGCAACGGTGACATCTTCGACGCCAGTGATGCACTCACCATGATGGTGACCACCGGATGCGACGGCGTCGTGATCGGCCGCGGCTGCCTGGGCCGGCCCTGGTTGTTCGCCGAACTGTCGGCCGCCTTCACCGGCAGCCCGACGCCGGCACCGCCCGCGCTCGGCGAAGTCGCCGCCATCATCCGCCGGCACGCCGGCCTGCTCGCCGCGCATTTCGGCGCGGACAAGGGCCTGCGCGACCTACGGAAACACATCGGCTGGTATCTGCACGGCTTCCCGGCCGGGTCGGAATTGCGCCGGGCGTTGGCGCTGGTGAAAACCATCGACGAACTCGACCGGCTGCTGGGACAGCTGGACGCCGACGTGCCTTTCCCGGTAGCCGCGAGCGGACCGCGCGGCCGGCAGGGTTCTCCGGCTCGGGTTGCGTTGCCTGAAGGCTGGCTCACCGACAGCGACGACTGCACCGTGCCGGCCGGTGCTGACGTCATGCACTCCGGCGGTTGACTCCGCTGACGCAGTGCCGGCTCCCTCCCACATCGCGTTTCTGCGCCCCGCTCAGTACGATGTGGATCTTGTCGCATCGCAGTCCGGTTGCCGCCGACCCGGCTTTTTCCGCAGGACTGCGGGAACGACGGCGTGACGCGCTGGTTGCGCGGGTTTGCAGTGCGGTCAGCGTCGGCACTGCCCTGATGGATGCGCACGAACACGGGTGTTTGATCTGCAATTCGGAGGCCGGTAAAACATGAGCGACGGCGACGACGTGGCCGCCGAAGCCACTCGTGCGGGCGCTGGCGCCGACAACACGGACGAGGCCACCCACCAAACGATGCCGCGCCCGCTCGGCGCCGCTCCGTGGGAACGTTTCCGGCAGCCGCCGAACGCCCGGGCCGGGTCCCGCGCCGGCGCCGCTCCCTCTGAACGGTCGGCCGCGCCACCCACCGAGCCCGCCGAAAAGCCCAGCGAGGGCCACGGCAATCACGCCGGTGGCGAACTCACCGTTGCCGACCTGATCGCGAAGGTCGGAGGCGCATCAGCCAAACGCAGCCGCCGTCACCATGCCGCGCCGGAACCCGACGCCACCGAGGTGCTCGCCGCGCTGACTGACGAAGTCGACGACGTCAGCGGTGGGCACGGGGATAGTCAGGACACCGCTGAACCGGCACCGGCAAGGGCGTACGCCGACGAATCGCCCCTGCTCGAACCGGTCTTTTCCTTCGGGGGAGCCGAACCCGAGGAGCCCTTCGAGCTTGCGGACACCTACGATGCCGCGCAGACAGAAGCCGAACCGAAGGACGACGCTGCGGACCCCGCACCCGGGCGCCGGCGGCCGCTGCTGCTGGCTGGACGGTCACTCGCGGCGCTGATCGCGGTGCTGAGCCTGGCATTGACCGGCGGGGCCTACCAATGGAGTGCATCGAAAAACCACCGGTTGAATACGGTCAGTGCGCTGGATCCGCACTCGCGCGACGTCCTCAACCCCAACGGGCAGTTCGGCGACGAGAATTTCCTGATCGTCGGCATGGACACCCGCGCCGGAGCCAACAGCCAGATGGGTGCGGGCGACACCGACGACGCCGGCGGCGCGCGCTCAGACACCGTGATGCTGGTCAACATCCCTGCCAGCCGCAAACGCGTGGTGGCGGTGTCTTTCCCGCGCGATTTGGCGATCACCCCGGTGCGCTGCGAGGCGTGGAACCCGGACACCGGCGCTTACGGGCCGCTGTACGACGACAAGACCCGCACGTGGGGGCCCGACATGGTCTACACCGAGACCAAGCTCAACTCGGCGTTCTCCTTCGGCGGCCCGAAATGCCTGGTGAAAGTCATCCAGAAGCTGTCCGGGTTGAGCATCAACCGTTTCATGGCCATCGACTTCGTCGGTTTCTCGAAGATGGTCGACGCTCTGGGCGGCGTCGAGGTGTGTTCGACCACCCCGCTGCACGACTACGAGCTGGGCACCGTCCTCGAGCACGCCGGCCGCCAAATGGTCGACGGGACGACCGCGCTGAACTATGTGCGGGCCCGCCAGGTGACCACCGAAGACAACGGCGACTACGGGCGCATCAAACGCCAGCAGCTGTTCTTGTCGTCGTTGCTGCGATCGCTGATCTCCCGAGACACGTTCTTCTCGTTGGGCAAGCTCAACAACGTCGTCAACATGTTCGTCAACGACAGCTACGTCGACAACGTCAAGACCAAAGACCTGGTTGACCTCGGTCAGTCGGTGCAAGGGCTGACCGCCGGGCACATCACCTTCGTGACCATCCCGACCACCGGTATCACCGACGAGGACGGCAACGAGCCGCCGCGCACCGCCGACGTGCGGGCGCTGTTCGACGCAATCATCAACGACGACCCGTTACCGATGGAGAACGACGCGAACGCCCAAGACCTGGGTGCGTCGGCCAAGAGCCGTCCGACGACCAGCAAGCCGGCCCCGCCTAGCCCCACCGGCCAGCCGCACCCCGATCAGGTGCAGGCGGTGACGACGTCGCCGGAGACCGTCACCGTGCAGGTCTCCAACGCGACCGGCAAAACCGGACTGGCGACCACCGCCACCAACGAACTGGAGCAGCGCGGCTTCAACGTGATGTCGCCCGACGACTACCCGAAAGCGGTGAACTCGACCACCGTGTTCTTCTCACCCGGCAACGAACAAGCCGCCGCGACAGTCGCCACGACAATTGCGAACTCCAAGGTGGAACGGGTGACCGGCATCGGGAGTCTGGTGCAGGTCGTGCTCGGTCCAGACTTCCGGGCCGTGGCCGCTCCCCCGCCCTCCGGATCGTCGGTGAGCATGCTGGTCGATCACAACACCGGCACTGCGCCGACCAAGCTGCCCGAAGACCTCACCGTCACCAACGCTGCCGACACTCGCTGCAAGTAACACCACCGCTCGCAAGTGTTCACGGTCGTGCCACTTTGCGCCTCACACCGGTCCCGCTGCGCAAGACGTATTCTTGGGCCATGCGGACCGCATACCACGAGCAACTCACGGAGTTGACCGACCAGCTAGGCGATATGTGCCGGCTGGCCGGAGTTGCCATGGAACACGCGACGCAGGCGTTGCTGCAGGCTGATCTAGAGCAGGCCGAGCAAGTGTTCTCCGACCACGAGCGGATTGCGATGCTCAGCGGCCGAGCCGAGGAGAGTGCGTTCGTGTTGCTGGCGTTGCAGGCCCCGGTGGCCGGGGATCTGCGTGCGATCGTCAGCGCCATCCAGATGGTTGCCGACATCGACCGGATGGGTGCGCTGGCCCTGCACGTCGCCAAGATCGCGCGCCGGCGCCATCCGCAACACGCCCTCCCCGAAGAGGTGAACGGATACTTCGCCGAAATGGGACGAGTGGCCGTCGAGCTGGGCAACAGCGCGCAGGAGGTGCTGCTGTCGCGGGACCCGGAGAAGGCCGCGCGTATCCGCGAAGAAGACGACGCGATGGACCACCTGCACCGGCACTTGTTCACGGTGCTGATGGACAAAGAATGGAAGCACGGTGTGGCTTCTGCGGTTGACGTAACCCTGTTGGGCCGGTTCTATGAGCGGTTCGCCGATCACGCCGTTCAAGTGGCGAGACGCGTCATCTTCCAGGCGACCGGCAGATTTCCCGACGACGACGCGCTGGCGGCGGCGCGCTAGCCCGGTCAGCCGAAGCGGCCGGAGATGTAGTCCTCGGTGGCTTTCTGAGTGGGGTTGGAGAAGATCTTTTCGGTGTCGTCGATCTCCACAAGTCGCCCCGGCTTCCCGACAGCTTCGAGGTTGAAAAACGCGGTCTGATCACTCACCCGGGCGGCTTGCTGCATGTTGTGGGTGACGATCACGATGGTGTAGTCCTGCTTCAGGTCGGCGATCAGGTCCTCGATGGCCATCGTCGAGATGGGATCGAGCGCCGAACACGGCTCGTCCATCAGCAGCACATCGGGTTGCACCGCTATCGCGCGCGCGATGCAGAGCCGTTGCTGCTGGCCCCCGGACAACCCGCCGCCCGGCTTGTCGAGCCGGTCTTTGACCTCGTCCCACAGGTTCGCGCCGCGCAGCGAATACTCGGCGGTTTCGTTGAGCACCTTGTGGTTGCGCACGCCCTGCAGCTTCAGGCCGGCGACCACGTTGTCGCGAATGGACATGGTGGGAAACGGATTCGGGCGCTGAAAGACCATACCGATGGCCCGCCGCACGCCGACGGGATCGGTGCCTGAGGAATAGATGTCGTCGTCGTCGAGCATGACAGTGCCCTCGACCCTGGCACCCGCAATCACTTCATGCATCCGGTTGAGCGTGCGCAGCACCGTCGTCTTACCGCAGCCCGACGGGCCGATGAAAGCGGTCACGCTGCGCGGCAGCACCGACAACGAGACACCGGCGACTGCGTGAAACGCGCCGTAGTAGATGTTGACGTCTTTGAGGTCTAATCGCTTGGCCATTGATCTCCGATTTTAGAACGACTTCGGCGCAAACACTTTTGCCAACAGCTTGGCTCCGACGTTGATGAGAGCGATCAGGATGACCAACGTCAACGCGGCTCCCCACATCCGCTCGGTGGCAATCGGATTTATCCCTGCTCCCGCCGAGGCCTGGTTGTACATCATCCCGGGAAGCGAAGCCATGAAGCCGTTGGACATGTCGTAGTTGATCGCCTGGGAGTAGCCGACCAGAATCAGCAGCGGTGCCGCCTCACCCATCACCCTGGCCAACGCCAACATGACTCCGGTGGCGATGCCGGACAATCCGGCCGGAAGAACGATACGCACAACTGTTTTCCACTTCGGGATGCCCAGCGCGTAGCTGGCTTCCCGCAGATCCAGCGGAACGATCAGCAACATCTCCTCGGTTGCCCGAACGATCACCGGAACCATCAACAACACCAAGGCCAACGACACCGCAAAACCCGATCTGGGAAATCCGAGGGTCGCGATGAACAGCGCATAGACGAAGAGTGCGGCCACCACCGAAGGCACGCCGGTGAGGATGTCCACCATGAAGGAGGTGAGCCGGCCCAGCGCGGTTCCGCCGCCGTATTCGACGATGTAGATCGCCACGAAGATGCCGATCGGGATCGAGATCAGCGCTGATACCAGCGCCTGCAGCAGGGTGCCGACCAGCGCGTGATAGGCACCGCCGCCGGTGACGAACACGGTCAAACCGGCTTGCGAATGCGTCCACCACACCCAGTTGCTAACGGAGCCCAAACCCTTGGCCGCCACCGAAAGCAGCACCCACAGCAGCGGCACCAGAGCAAAAACCATCGACGACGTCACCAATACAGTGGCCACTTTGTTGGCGGCCCGACGCCGCAGGCTGGTGCCGCCGAATCTGCGGCTCTTGACCGGGCGTTCCAGAATCGACGTCACCGGCCGGCTTTTCCTGCGACGGCCGCGCGCGCTAAGGCGTTGACGACGAAAGTCAGTACGAACAACACCAGACCGGCGGCGATGTAGGCGCCGGCTTTGTACTTGTCGTCGAATTCGGACTCGGCGGCGGCGATTTTGCTGGCGAAGGTGTAGCCGCCGTCGAACAGCGACCACCCGAACGCCTTCTGGGTGCCGCGCAAGATGATGAGCAGGGCGAGCGTCTCGCCCAGGGCGCGGCCCAAGCCCAGCATCGAGCCACTGACGAATCCGGACCGGCCGAAGGGCAACACCGTCGTCTTGACCACTTCCCACTGGGTCGCACCCAGCGCGAGGGCCGCTTCGATCTGGCCGTGCGGGGTCTGGATGAACACCTCGCGGGTCACCGCGCTGATGATCGGCAGGATCATCACCGCCAGCACGATGCCCGCAGTGAAGATGGTGCCGCCACCGGCCACCGATGCGTTGCCGGTCGCGAAGAGGAATACCGCGCCCAAATGCTCATTGAGCCACATTGCGATCGGGCTCAGCCGCGGCGCCAGTACGTAGAGACCCCACGCCCCGTAGATGATCGATGGAACCGCCGCCAACAGATCCACCATGTAGGCCAATGGCGCCGCGAGCCGTCGCGGCGCGTACTGGGTCAGGAAGATCGCGATGCCCAGCGCGACCGGCATGGCCAGCAACAGTGCGAACAGCGAAACGAATACCGTCACCTGAACCAGGTCGAAAATGCCGAAGTGCATCGCAGACGTGTCGGTGGTCGCCCAGTTGCCGCCGTAGCTGAAGAAATTCTCTTTGTCTCGTGAGAGCGCCGGCAACGCCCGCCACAGCAGAAAGACGGCGATGGCCGCGATCGCCGCGACGACCAGCAGACCCGATCCTTGCGAGAGACCGCGGAACAACACTTCGCCCAACCGGGGTCTGCTGTTTCCCCACGGGCGCGTCGGCGTCAGCACCGGTTCGGGAAACGGAGCAGCGACAACATCGGCCGAGGCAGCACCGACTGGACTTGGCGTTGTCACCGAACTCCTCCCCGTCGGTTTCGCCTATTCTCTCCGGCACCGGCGACCCTCGATGGTCGGCCTGGTTACTGAAGCGCCCGGATTGCGGTGACCAAGCGTTCCTTGAATTTATCCGGAAGCGGAATGTAGCCGACGGCGGACAGTCCACTCTGACCGTTGTTGACCGCCACTGTCAGAAACGACGCGACGCCGGCCGAGGTGGCGCGGTCATAACCCTTCGAGCAGACAATCTCGTAGGTGGTCTGCACCAGCGGATAGACCCCGGAACGGTTGCTGGTGTAGATCGACGTCAAGTCGAGCAGTAAATCGTTGTCTTCGCCGGTGAACGTCGCAGTGTCGACCGCCTTGCCGGCGGCTGCCACGGTGAGCGCCACCGGCCCAGCGCCAGAGTCGATGCGCGCGTACGGCAGGCCTGCCTGATCGGCGAAACCCTTCTCGACGTAGCTAACTGCTCCAGGTGTAGCCCGCACGGCCTGCACCACACCGGCTGACTTTTCCGCTCCTTCACCTATACCGCCCTGGAACTCGCTGCCGACCCCTTTGGCCCAACTCTGCGGCGCAGCAGCGGTCAGGAACTGCTGGAAGTTGTCGGTGGTGCCTGAGGAGTCAGAGCGGTAAATCGGCCGGATGTCCACCGCGGGCAGAGCAACCCCGGGGTTGAGGGCGGTGACGGCCGGGTCGTTCCAGGTGGTGACCGCCCCACTGAAGATCTTGGCCAGCAAGTCACCGTTGACGATCAGTGAAGTGACGCCGTCCAGGTGAAAGGCCACTGCGATCGACTCGAAGACCAGCGGCAGATGCCACGCAGGATTGCCCTGGCAGCGCCGCACCGCCGAGTCGATCTGCGAAACCTTCAGCGGGGAGTCCGAACCGGCGAAGTCGACGTGCCCGGCCAGGAACTGCTCTCGGCCGGCGCCTGAACCGGTCGGATTGTACGAAAGGTTCTTGCCCGGACACAGCTGCCGCCACCGTTGGTTGAACAGCGCCACGGCGTTCTGCTGCGCAGTCGAGCCTTCTGCGGTCAACGCGTTCTTTCCGCCGCAGTCCACCGGACCGGCCGAGCGTCCGGAAGTGAAGCCGGCGCCGCCGGCATTGTTGTCGCTACCGCAGCCGACCAGCGTCAGGCTCGTGGTAAGTACGGCCACCGCCGCGGCCGTCGCGGCGGCTCGGGCACCACCGAAACGCCCCGCGGTCACCAGCGCCGCAGGCCCGGTCAACCGCCTGCCGCCGCCGCCGCATAAGCGGTGTCGACGCTGTACTCGGTGAAGCCCAGTGCCTGATAGGTGCGCACCGCGGCGGTGTTGTCCGATTCAACGTAGAGCAGCACGGCGGGATCGGTCGCGTCGGCGAGCCGCCGTGCCAGCGCGGCCACGCCGACCGACGTGAGCAGTCGTCCCAGGCCGCGGCCCTGCGCCGACGGGTCGACACCGACGACGTAGACCTCGCCGAGCCCAGGTTTGTCCAGATGCATCTTCGTCCAGTGGAAACCGAGCAGCTTGCCGGTGGTGTCATCGGTGGCTAAAAACAATCCTTTCGGGTCGAACCACGGTTCGGCGCGACGCTCGGCCAGGTGCGATTGTGTCCAGCCACTTTGTTCCGGGTGGCTGTCGAATGCGGCGTTGTTGACCCGCAGCAACTCGGCGTCATCGTCTGGGCCGGAATAAGTCCGGATCCGAATACCGTCTGGAACGGCCGGCTGTGGGACACCGATCAGCGAACGCCGCATCTGCATCAGTTCGCGCACCGCGACCAGGCCGAGGGCCGAGGCCGTCGCCCGAGCCGAATCCAACGTGGCATGCGCCCAGAACCGGTTGTGGCCGGCTGACTTCTCCAGCGCCGCACGCACCAGGGTTGCGCCGAAACCACGCCGCCGTGCCTGTGGGCGGACCACCAACTCCGCCATCGCCGAGGCGTCAGCGCGAGCCGGCGTGAGGTTGAGATAGCCCACCAGGGTGTCGTCCTCGCCAACTGTGATCAGCAGATGCTCAGTCCGTCGTCGAGCGAGGTCGCGCAGAACCTGCTCGCCCACCGGCGCCACCTTGTCGACAGCTGTTGCCGCTTGGACCAGTTCGCGAATCTGCTGCTGCTCGTCGGCGTTCAGCGTCGAACGCCAGTCAGCTCGAGTCACTGGCTGCGCAACGGGTCGAAGATCGGTTCTCGCAGCGATTCGACGCTGGCATCGATGTCGGTTGCGCTGTCGGGCTGCGAGTTGGTGCCTCGGCCGCGAGCCGGGCGAACCGCCTTGTATCCGACATTGCGAACTGTGCCGATCAGCGACTCGTGTTCCGGGCCCAGCTTGGCCCGCAACCGCCGCACGTGCACATCGACGGTCCGGGTGCCACCGAAGAAGTCGTAACCCCAGACCTCATGCAGCAGCTGCGCCCGGGTGAACACGCGGCCGGCGTGCTGCGCCAGGTACTTGAGCAGCTCGAACTCCTTGTAGGTGAGGTCGAGCGGACGCCCGCGTAACCGCGCGGTGTAGGTGCCCTCGTCGATCAACAGCTCGCCGAGACTGACTTTGTCCAAACTGTCCTGGTCGGCTTGACCACCGCGACGACCGACGATCAACCGCAGCCGGGCGTCGATCTCCGCCGGCCCGGTGCCGGGCAGCAGTATTTCGTCAAGACCCCATTCGGGGTTCACGGCCACCAGGCCGCCTTCGGTGACAACGGCCACGACGGGAATCGGTCGGCCGGTAGCTCCCAGCAGGCGGCACAAGCTGCGCGCGGCGGGCAGATCCTGGCGTGCGTCGACGATCACAGCGTCCGCAGTGCCTGCTTCCAACAGTGAGGACACGTCGGCCGGCGCCATCCGCACAGTGTGGGACAGCAGCGATAACGACGGCAGAACCGAATCGCTGTGCGGGTCCGCGCTCAGTAGCAATAGGTCCAACAAGCCCCTCCAGCGTCGTGGGAATTACACTCCCAAGACCCATGGCGACATGTGTAGTTAGCGGCCAGGTCACCTAACTTTAGCGTGCTACCTGCTGTTTAGCCTGGCGACGATGCAGAGCGCGCAGCGCGATGAGCAGGAGCCGGGCCATCAGACCAGCCTGGCGACGATGCAGAGCGCGCAGCGCGATGAGCAGGAGCCGGGCTTTCGGGAACCCCTCGTCAACGTCGACTTGTGGGGCGATTCGCGCAATAACAGCCCGACAAGTCGACGTCCGCGGTCCTAGATCAGAATGTTGCCATGCGCAAGGTGCTGCTCGGCGTTGCGGTTTCCGCGACAGCCGTGGCGGTTGCCGCCGTCGTTGCGGTCGGCATCGACTTCGGCACCAGCATCTACGCCGAATACCAGTTGTCGGTCGCAATCCGGCGAGCCACCCAGCTGGGCTCTGATCCGTTCGTCGCGATATTGGGCTTCCCGTTCATACCGCAGGCCGCAAACGGCCACTACGAAGAGGTGGAGATCAAAGCCAACGCCGTCGACCACGCGATGGTGGGCAAGGCCACCCTCGAGGCCACCATGCATTCGGTCGGCCTGGCCCACACGTCGTGGCTGGTCAGTCCGCAGGCGAAGCTGCCCGTCGGCAAGCTGGAAAGCCGAATCATCATCGACTCGGTGCACCTGGGGCGGTATCTGGGCATCAGCGACCTGATGGTCGAGGCGCCGGCCGAAGACACCAACGACGCGACCGGCGGCACCACCGAGTCCGGGATCTCTGGCAGCCACGGGTTGGTGTTCACCGGCACGCCGAAGTCGGCGAATTTCGACAAGCGGGTCAGCGTCTCGGTGGACCTGTCGATGGCCGGTTCCGACCACAGCACGTTGGTGTTGACGCCCACCGGCATCCTCACCGGTCCGGACACCGCCAACCAGCAAGTTCCCGACGGCAAGCGCGACGCGGTGCTCGCGGCGTTCCGCCGGGCGGTACCCGAGCAGAGGCTGCCGTTCGGAGTGGCACCGACCAGCCAGGGCGCGCGCGGCTCGGATGTCATCGTCGAAGGCATCACCGAGGGAGTAACCGTCGCGCTCGATGAGTTCAGACAATCATGATCAACTTCCCGGGGCGATAAGGAGACGGGCACGTGCTCACTGCCATCGTCGCGATCGTGGCCGCTGTCGGCCTGGCGCTGCTGGCCGGCTGGCTGCTGACCCGCAGTTCAGGCGACATCCGGGAAACCGAGCCGGGGTCCGGCGCAGGCGGCCCCGACGCCGCGGACCTCGGGCTGTCGCAGACTGGGCCGACCGTCGTGCACTTCAGCGCAGCCTGGTGTGGGCAGTGCAACCAGGTGCGTCGAGTGGTGCAGCAGGTATGCGACGACCTCGGTGGCGTCGCCCATGTCGAAGTCGATCTGGACGCCGATCCCGATGCGGCGCAGAAATTTTCGGTGCTCTCGCTGCCCGCCACGCTGATCTTCGACGCCGACAAACGGCAGCGCTACCGCAGTGCCGGTGTGCCGAAACCCGCTGACCTGCGGTCTGCGTTGGAACCGCTGTTGGCTTGACCGCCATCCGATTGGGTAAGCTGACCGACGTGTTCGCCCGCCTTGAGCTCTTGCTCACCAAGCGTCGCGCAGTCGATCTGTGCCGCACCGCGGGCTGTCGCTGTTGTTGTACCTGCTGAGCCGCCGCACGTTCGTGTGCCGCGCTCGGAGCAGCCAATCCGGCTAGCCTCCACCCATTCGTGCAGGAAGAGCAGGAGTAGCCCTATGTCGACCACGATCCCCGCGCAGGTCGACGTCCGCGGCCCACGTTTCGTCGCCTGGATCACCACCGCTGTTCTGGTGATCACGCTGGCCGCCTCAGGTCTCAGCACTTCGGCGGCCGCCGTCATTCTGGGGTTGCAGGCCGTGGTGTTTGCCATCGGCGCGGTCGCCGGGCCCAGGCGGCACCCCTACGGGTTGGTCTTCGCCGGCCTCGTTTCCCCTCGGCTGGGACCGGTCCGGGATCGTGAACCGGTGCCGCCGCTCAAGTTCGCCCAGCTCGTCGGGCTTGTCTTCGCCGCCATCGGCGTCGCCGGGTTCGCCACCGGCGCGCTGTACGTGGGCCTGGTAGCCACCGGGGCTGCGCTGGTCGCCGCCCTGCTCAACGCCGCCTTCGGCATCTGCCTGGGCTGCCAGCTCTACCCGCTCGTCGTTCGCCTCCGACCGGCTGCCATCAGCAAAGCCGCGTAACCGAAAGGACTCCGCTATGGCACGCTCCGACGTCCTGGTCTCCGCCGACTGGGCCGAGAGCAATCTTGACGCCGCCAACGTCGTCTTCGTGGAAGTCGACGAAGACACCAGCGCCTACGACGGCGGGCACATCCCCGGCGCCGTCAAGCTGGACTGGCGTACCGATCTGCAAGACCCGGTCCGACGCGATTTCGTCGACACCCAGCAGTTCTCCAAGCTGTTGAGCGACCGCGGCATCTCCAATGACGACACCGTGATTCTTTACGGCGGCAACAACAACTGGTTCGCCGCTTATGCCTACTGGTACTTCAAGCTGTACGGCCACCCGACAGGTGAAACTGCTCGACGGTGGCCGCAAGAAATGGGAGCTGGATGGCCGCGCGATGTCGTCGGACAAAGTCAGCCGACCGGCGTCGTCGTACTCGGCTGCCACGCCGGACAGGTCGATCAGAGCCTTCCGCGACGAGGTCATCGAGGCCATCAACGTCAAGAACCTGGTCGACGTCCGCTCACCGGACGAGTTCTCCGGCAAGATCCTGGCGCCGGCGCACCTGCCGCAAGAGCAGAGCCAGCGGCCCGGCCACATTCCGGGCGCGATCAACGTGCCGTGGAGCAAGGCGGCCAAAGAGGACGGCACGTTCAAGTCCGACGAGGAGCTGGCCAAGCTGTACGCCGACGCCGGTCTGGACGGGTCGAAGGAAACGATTGCGTACTGCCGTATCGGGGAACGGTCCTCACACACCTGGTTCGTGCTGCACGAGCTGCTCGGACACCAGAACGTCAAGAACTACGACGGCAGTTGGACGGAATACGGCTCCCTGGTGGGTGCCCCGATCGAGTTGGGAAGCTAGAAATATGTGCTCTGCACCAAAGCAAGGACAGACGTTGTCGGCCAGCGTCGACTTGGAGAAGGAGACCGTCATCACCGGCCGGGTCGTCGACGACTCCGGTCAGGCCGTCGGCGGCGCGTTCGTGCGGCTGCTGGACTCTTCGAGTGAGTTCACCGCCGAGGTCGTCGCATCGGCTACCGGTGACTTCCGGTTCTTCGCCGCACCGGGTTCGTGGACGGTGCGCGCACTGTCGGCATCCGGGAACGGTGACGCGGTGGTATCGCCGTCCGGGCCAGGCATTCACGAGGTCGACATCAAGATCGCCTGAACCGCCGGACGGGCCGGACGCTGGACTGCTCCTCCTCATCGCGCTTCGCGCTCTGCATCGTCGCCGGACTAAACTTGTCGGCGTGGTGCTTCTGTTCGAGATCATGCTGGTGGTGGCAGTTGTGATCATCGCGTGGTTCGCGCTGTACGCGCTCTACCGGCTCATGACCGACGAATCGTGACTTCCGCAGACAAATCTGGCGAGCCGGTGCGCTTAACCAGTTCAGCGGACCGTGCCGTGGCAGCCGCCGCCGAACGAGCGAAGACAACCGCCGGCCGCAACATCCCGGTTTTCGACGACCTGCCGATTCCGGCCGATACCGCAAACTTGCGCAAAGGCGCCGACCTCGACGACACGTTGTTGGCGCTGCTGCCGCTGGTTGGTGTGTGGCGCGGCGAAGGTGAGGGCCGCGGATCACGCGGCGACTACCGGTTCGGCCAGCAGATCGTGGTCTCCCACGACGGCGGGCACTACCTGAACTGGGAAGCTCGCTCCTGGCGGCTCACCGAATCTGGCGAATACGACGGCCGCGATCTGCGCGAGACCGGCTTCTGGCGGTTCGTCACCGATCCCCTCGACCCGACCGAGGCGCAGGCCATTGAACTGTTGCTGGCGCATTCAGCCGGTTACGTCGAACTCTTCTACGGCCGGCCGCGTAACCAGTCGTCCTGGGAGCTGGTGACCGACGCGCTGGCGTGCAGCAAGACAGGTGTGCTGGTCGGCGGGGCCAAACGGCTCTACGGCATTGTCGAGGGCGGCGACTTGGCCTACGTCGAAGAGCGGGTGGACGCCGACGGCGGTCTGGTGCCGCACCTGTCCGCACGGCTGGCGCGTTTCGTCGGCTGAAATCAGTGCCCCGCCGGTGACGATGCAGAGCGAAGCGTCGAGGAGCGGCGCCTCTTCCTGAGCCGGGGGCCTGGATATGGAACGGCCCCCGAGCCGTAGTTCCAGGTTGGACAAACCGGAGGCTCGGGGGCCGGGTGACTGCGTGGAATTCGCCAGCGCGGTAATGCTGGGCTCTTTCCAGCCGGGCGCTGCTTAGCGCGCAGCCACCTCACATGTCCATATATCTATCAAGTTCCTGGACCACCTCCTTCCTTGTGTACAGCCGAAGGTACCGGTTCAACGCCACGGCGACAACCACTTTCACCGATCGCTGAAGACGGCGGCGTCGACCAGTCCGGCGAACTCGGCAGCGATCGCCGGACGCGACAGCCGGCGGCCGTCAAGGGTGTGCACCCGCGCAGCCAGCGTCATGCTCGACACCAGCCAAATCCCCTCGGCCGCAGCCAAGTCGGCCGGACGCAGGGCACGGTAGTCGCAGTCGTAACCCTTGGCGCGGGCCACTTCGAACAGAGCTTGCTGGGTGGTGCCGCGCAGAATCGGATACCACGGCGGCGGTGTCAGCAACTCGATGGTGTCCCCGCCGTCTTGCCCCCGCGCGGCGATGACGACGGTGGAACGCGGACCTTCGAGGATGTAGCCGTCCGAGCTGACGAAGATCACGTCACCGGCGTCTTGGCGGGCTGCGTGGCGCAGTGCGGCCATGTTGACCGCGTAGGAGAGTGTTTTGGCGCTGGCCAGCAGCCACGGCATGGCGTCGACGCCGCTGGCGGGCATGCCGTAGGGCAACATGATCGCCGCGACGCCGTCGCGCCGCGCACCGGCCACGCGCTCAGCAACCGGGTTGACCGTCACGTACGTCGTTGGTGCGGAGCCGCTTTCGCGCCCGCGGCTGTACACCAGCCGCATCGCCCCCTCGTCGCTGGTGCTTGCTGCCCAATGTCGTGCCGCCAGATCGATGGCCTCGCGCCAGCTGTCCAGCTGCGGTGTGGGCAGGTCAGTGAGTTTCGCCGAGTGAGTCAACCGGTCCAGGTGCGCTTCGATCAGGCAGGCCCGACCGTCGCGCACCAGCAACGTCTCGAACACACCATCGCCGCGTACCGCAGCGAGATCGTCGGCGTACAACAGCGGCGTGTCAGGCGCGAGTACCTGGCCGTCGAGTGTGACGACCACACCGTTTGGGCTGGCCATGGACCAGAAGCTTAGCGCGGACGAGCGTGCAGCTGGCCTGACGTTCGCGGTCGACTGTGCAGGTGTCCGCGCGTTCTGCGGCGTCATGACACGTCTCGAAGACCCGTAGAGTTGATACGTGTCAGCTGTACCCGCACCTGAATCCGGACCGGACGCCGGCGCGGTCTGGCATTACGGCGACCCGCTCGGCGAACAGCGCTCGGCTCAGATCGGAGCGGTGCTTGTAGACCGTTCCCACCGCGCGGTCCTGAAGCTGACCGGCACCGACCGGCAGACCTGGTTACACAGCATCTCGACCCAACACGTCAGCGCCCTGCCCGAAGGTGCCAGCACGCAGAACCTCAGCCTGGACGGGCAGGGCCGAGTCGAAGACCACTGGATTCAGACCGAACTGGGCGGCGTCACCTACCTCGATACCGAACCGTGGCGGGGCCAGCCGCTGCTGGCCTACCTCCGCAAAATGATCTTCTGGTCCAACGTCAGCGCTGAAGCCGCCGAGATGACCGTGCTGTCGCTGCTGGGCCCCCGCCTGGTTGACCGAGCAGTGCTCGGCGCGCTCGGCGTCGACGCCTTGCCCGAGGAGATGACCGCGGTTTCGCTGGCCGGCGGCGCCATCCTGCGGCGGATGCCGGCGGCGGGCACCGCATCAGAGCCCACGCAGATCGAACTGGACCTGCTGGTGCCGCGGTCGGAGTCGGCCGGCTGGCGGCAACGTCTGGCCCAGGCCGAAGTCCGCCCCGCTGGAGTCTGGACGTACGAGGCACACCGAGTGGCGGCTCGGCGGCCCCGGCTCGGGGTGGACACCGATGAGCGCACCATCCCGCAGGAAGTGGACTGGATCGGCGGACCCGGGCAGGGCGCCGTCCACCTGGACAAGGGCTGCTACCGGGGACAGGAGACCGTCGCCCGAGTCCATAACTTGGGCAAGCCGCCGCGGATGCTGGTGTTGTTGCACCTCGACGGCTCGGGCGACCGGCCGTCCACCGGTGATCCGGTGCTGGCCGGCGGCAGAGCGGTCGGCCGCCTCGGCACCGTCGTCGATCACGTCGACCTCGGACCGGTCGCGCTGGGTCTGATGAAGCGGGGACTGCCGCCAGACACCGCCTTGGTCAGCGGCGGTGACGCCGCCGTTGCAGCGGTGCTGGATCCGGACTCGCTACCGCCCACCGACGTGACTGGCGCCGGCCGACTCGCCGTCGAACGGCTGCGCGGCTCGGCCCGCTGAGGGTCTTCACAGTGGCGCCGCAGTGCGGTAGGGCGTCCCAGCGCAGGGCCACCGGGCACGGTAAGCTACACGGCAGGACAAAACACACACCGAGATCGGAGCCGCCTACTTGTTAGGCCGCTCCGTTATTGCGCGAGGGGGTCCCCCCATGGGCCGCGGCCGGGCGAAGGCGAAGCAGACCAAGGTTGCTCGAGAACTCAAATACAGCTCACCGCAGACCGATTTCGAGCGTCTTCAGCGTGAGCTGTCGGGGTCTGACGAATCTGATTCACGCGACGGCGACGGCGGGCTCTCCGACGACCCGTGGGATAGCCGCGAGTGGCCCCGCTGACGGTCTCCTGACCCGCCCGGTCAAAACCTTGGGTGCTCGCCGACCAATGTGGCGCGCGGACTTTCTTTTCCGCCTTTGCTCACAGTGCCCAGCACCCAGCAATCCAGGTGCCGCGCAGTCAAAACGGCCAACGCCCGGTCGGTGTCCTCCGGCGCGACAACGGCGATCATCCCCACGCCCATGTTGAACGTTTTCTCCATCTCCACACGCAATACCCGGCCGCGCTGAGCGATCATCGCGAAGACCGGCGCGGGTGTCCAGGTGCCACGGTCGATCTCAGCCAGCAGGCCCTGCGGAATCACACGTTCCAGGTTGCCGGCCAGTCCGCCCCCGGTGACGTGGCAGAACGTCCGCACCTGCGTCTCGGCGGCCAGCGCCAAACAGTCCTTGGCGTAGATCCGGGTCGGCTCGAGTAGTTCTTCACCCAATGTGCGGCCGAACTCCTCGACGTGGCCGGCCAGATTCATCCGGTCGATTTCCAGCAGCACCGCGCGAGCCAACGAGTACCCGTTGGAATGCAACCCCGACGATCCCATCGCGATGATGACGTCACCGGGCTTGACCCGGTCAGGACCCAGCACGTCGTCAGCTTCGACCACGCCGACGCCGGTAGCTGAGATGTCGTAGTGGTCGGGTTCGATCAGCCCGGGATGTTCGGCGGTTTCGCCGCCGAGCAGCGCACAGCCAGCGCGCATACAGCCGTCGGCGATTCCGCCGACGATCGCGTTCAACCGCTCGGGAACGATCCGGCCCAACGCGATGTAGTCGAGCAGAAACAACGGCTCGGCGCCGCACACCACCAAGTCGTCGACCACCATCGCCACCAGGTCCAAGCCGACGGTGTCGTGTTTGTCCATCGCCTGCGCGACGGCCAGTTTCGTTCCGACGCCGTCGCTGGATGCCGCCAGCAGTGGTTCACGGTAGTCGCCGCGCAGCGCGAACAGGCCCGCGAAACCGCCAAGCTTGCTGCGTACTTCAGGTCTGGTCGCCTTGGACGCAAGCGGCTTGAACAACTCGACGGCGCGCTCACCGGCTTCGATGTTCACCCCGGCCGATGCGTAGGTGACGCCGTGAGTGCCCGAATCGTATCCGGGACTTTTACCGGTGTCCGTCATCGGCTTAAAGGCTACCGGTCGGCGTCCATCGGTATCGGCGACTCGGAGGGCGAACTATTACCGCTAGGGACGGCGCAGGGCTTCCTCAGCGCCGAGCGACGCGTCGCCGACCAGCGTGGCGGCACCGGCCTCGCGGGCGGCGTTGGCAAGCATGTGCTCGACGACGTTCTTGCCCAACGCGGCCCCGCTGGGCAACTCGATCGGATACTTCCCGTCGTAGCAGGCGGTGCACAGCCGGGAGGTGGGCTGCTCGGTGGCCGCGACGAGCCCGCGCAGCGAGATGTAGCCCAGCGTGTCGGCGTTGATCGCGTGCCGAACCGCTTCAAGCATCTCGCATTCGTCCTCAACAGCGTTGGCGATCAACTCGGCGGGCGACGGGAAGTCGATGCCGTAGAAGCACGGCCACTTGACCGGCGGCGAGGCGATCCGCACGTGCACCTCGACGGCGCCGGCCTCCCGCAGCATGCGCACCAGCGCGCGCTGGGTGTTGCCCCGCACGATCGAGTCGTCGACGACGACGAGCCGTTTGCCGCGGATGACCTCTTTCAGCGGGTTCAACTTCAACCTGATTCCGAGCTGGCGGATGGTTTGCGACGGCTGGATGAAAGTTCGCCCGACGTACGCGTTCTTCATCAGGCCCTGTCCGAACGGAATGTTGGACTCCTGCGCGTAACCGACCGCGGCGGGTGTGCCGGACTCCGGCACACCGATCACCAGGTCCGCGTCGATCGGGTGTTCGCGGGCCAGCCGGCGACCGATCTCCAGACGCGCCCCGTGCACCGAGCGGCCGGCGATCGTGCTGTCCGGTCGGGCCAGGTAGACGAATTCGAAGATGCAGCCTTTGGGTGTGGGGTTGGCGAAGCGCGTTGAGCGCACTCCGTCGGCGTCGATCGCCAGCAGCTCACCGGGCTCGATGTCGCGGACGAACGAGGCGCCGACGATGTCGAGCGCCGCTGTCTCCGACGCCACTACCCATCCGCGGTCCAACCGTCCGAGCGACAGCGGCCGAACACCGTGCGGGTCGCGGCAGGCATACAGCGTGTTCTCGTCCATGAAGGTCAAGCAGAAGGCGCCGCGAACGGTCGGAAGCAGTTTCAGTGCCGCCTGCTCCAAGGTGGAGTCGGCCGCGCCGTGGGCCAGTAACGCGCCCAGCATGTCGGAATCGGTCGTCGCGGCCCCGGGCGCCCGGCTGTTGATCAGTCCCGCCTCGCGGGCGCGCGCGACGAGCTCGGCGCTGTTCACCAGGTTGCCGTTGTGTCCCAGTGCCACTCCGGTGCCGGCTGCGGTGTTGCGGAACACCGGCTGTGCGTTCTCCCAGGTGGTGTTGCCGGTGGTGGAGTAGCGGGTGTGCCCGATGGCAACGTGGCCCTCCATAGCCGCCAACGTCTGCTCCTCGAAGACCTGGCTGACCAGCCCCAGATCTTTGAAGACCAGTACCTGCGACCCGTCGGCCACGGCGATGCCGGCAGCTTCTTGACCGCGGTGCTGCAGCGCGTACAGGCCGTAATAGGTCAGTTTGGCGACGTCTTCACCGGGGGCCCAGACTCCGAATACGCCGCACTCTTCACCGGGCGGGTTTTCGTCGACTATCGGCTGTTGAGCGGTCACAATTGGGCGACTCCCTGGGCGCGGTTGGTGACGTAACGGAGTCTACGGAAGCGACCGTCAAGACGGCGAATGACGACGGCGTGTTGCGTCCCCGGCCCACCGCATTTCTGCGCCGACAACTCCCAAAAGCGCTCAGCTGTCACATGTGTTGCAGACGTCACACCGTGACGTGCGTTCACGGCTGCCCGCCGCCGTCAACCGGCCAGCTTGACCAGCGGCAGCCAGGTGCCGATGTCCCCGGCGCGAGCACCGCTCAGCCGCAGCGCACCTGAGGTCTGCGCCGTCGCCAGGTCCAGCAGTCCGGTGGCCAACAGCAACCAGGTCCGCGCGTCGGCCTCGACCACGTTGGGTGGGGTGCCCCGGGTGTGCCGCGGCCCGGCGACGCACTGCACCGCCACGAACGGGGGGACGCGCACTTCGACGCTGGCGCCCGGGGCTTGCGCGGCCAGCGTGCGGGCGGTGAGCCGCACCGCGACCGCGAGGTCCGCGCGATCAGGAGCCGGCCTGTTGCCGTCGCGTAACCAGGCCTCGATCGCCAGCACGGCTTGGCGGGTCTGGTCGGGATCGACTTGCTGACGGGCGGCCATAGCTCAGGGTCTCAGAATCGGGAAACCAGGCGTCACCGGTGCGTTCTGGGCAGGTCAGCGGAGCCACCGTTGAACGGCCAACGCGGCCGCCGCCGCGGTTTCGTTGACAGCCAGGTGCGCCACCATCGGTGCTGCGAGGCTGGCGGCGCGGTCCGACAGCCAGCCGAACCCCCAGCCGGCGACGCCGGTGGCCAGCACGGTGCGGGCGACCGGCTCGCCGGCCGCGTGGGCGTCCGCGATGTGACTGAGCCCGAAGGCTGTCGCCTGCAGCATCCGGCCGCCGGCGGCACCGAACGCCCGAGCCGCGACGGTGTTCAGCGCCGCCCGGTAGGCCGCCTCTTCGGCCCACACGGTGCCCAGCGGTATCCGCACCGCCAGCCAGGTCAGCACCGAAGCGGGCGTGTCCCGGGCAGCCATCGAGCGGCGCACCGTCGGCACCGCCACCGTGCTGGACACCGCGCCGGCCGCGACCGCGCCTGCCGTCAATCCCCAGCGCAGCCCCGACCACAGTTGCGGCGGACGCAGGCCGACCGGGGCACGCGTCGTTGCCACCAGCACTGCGCCGAACACGGCCTGCGCTGCAACCCGCCAGGGCATCGGCAACCGCGGGCTGGTGAAACTCCACCCGACCAGAACGGCCGCCAGAGCCAGCGCCCGGCGCATCAGGTTGCGGGTTCGGGGACCGCCGTGAACTCACTGAGTGCGGTGCGGGTCCGCTCGGTGTCGGCGGGGGTCCAGCCGTCCGGCGGCAGCACGGCCGCCCAACCGTCGAGGACCATGTCGCCATAGTTGTGGCCGTGACCGCCCGGCATGCCTTCGGCCTCCGTCAGATCTGCGCTGACCTGCCAGAACGTCACCACCGGGTACCAGTCCATGGCCGCGGTGCGGTCTGGTCCCGGCCGTTCCACCAGCCAGTCCGGCCGGCTGAACAGCAGGTGAGGCGACCACCAGACCACCGGGTCGGACGGGTGCTGGAGGAACAGCACGCGGGTGCCGTCCCACGGCCGACCTGCGACGCCGGCGATGTCTGGGGGACGGTTGGCTTCGGAGAACCGCACGGTTCGACCGTTGTCGTAGCGCGGATCAACCTCCGGGGTGCCGGGGTCGCGTCGGGCGACCACCGCATGCCACAGCGGGCTGGCCTGCGGCGGGCCCGCCCAAAGCACGGCGCTGAACCCCATCTTGGCAACGTCGGGCAGATACCCGAAAGCGGCCTGACCGGCCATCGAACCGAGGCTTTCGCCGTAGAGCACCAGTTGCGGGCGATGCTCGGCCGGCCACTGCTGCCAATGCTCGTGAATGCTGTCGACCAACAGCCGGCCGGAACCCTTCGACTTCTGCTGGTCGGCGAGGAACGAAATCCAGCTCGGCAAGAAGGAATATTGCACACCCACGATGGCGGTGTCGCCGTTGTACATCACCTCCACCGAGCTCGCCGCCGCCGGGTCGATCCAGCCGGTGCCGGTGGTCGGAACGATGATGAGCAGCTTGCGGTCGACGGCGTGGGTGCGCTCCAGCTCGTCGGTCAACACCTGTATGCGAGCTTCGTCGCTGTCGGCGGTTTCCAGCCCGGCGTAGATGCGGATCGGCTCTTTGGCCGGTCGACCGGTGAGCCGGGTGAGCTGCGCTGCGTGCGGACCGCCGGCGACGAAGTTGCGGCCCTGTAGGCCCAACGAGTCCCACGGCGCCAGCGAGGTGGGGCTGCCGGACTTCTCCGGTTGTAGCGGCGCGGAAAGACCGGCGGTGGTGCTGTCGTTGCGCGGCTGGAAGATGGCGTTGGCACCGGCGAAGAATCCGCGCACGAGCACCCCGTTGAACAGGGCGATCAACAGTGCCACCACGATCGTCGTGCCGAGGAACATCGCGACCTCGTCGTTGAGGTGCCAGCGGCGGATCAGTGCTCTGGCCAGCAGTCTGATGGCGTCGATGATCACCCGCGAGGTCGACACCAGCAGCGCGGCGACGACGACGGACAGCATCAACGTGCGCAGGTAACCGGGAGTGGCCGGCCCCTGAATGCCCATCAGCGCCGACACCTGCCGCTGCCAGGCCGCCGCCGGGATCAGCATCAGCACACACGCCGCCGGGGAGAGCACGACGACGGCCGCCTTCAGCCAGAACTGTGTTCGCCGGCTCGGCGGCCACCACCGCACGTTGCGCAGCGCGAGGCGGTACACCGTCTTGCCGGCCACCACGCCCAGGCCGTAACCGATGGCGGCATTGATGCCGCCGATCAGCCCCTGGAACAGCCAGCTGCGTGGCAGCAGCGACGGCGTCAGCGACAAGCAGAAGAACAGCGCGCCGACCGCGACACCGGTGAACCGCAGCCGCAACAGGCTCCATGCCCACACCACGAGCGGATGGCGGTCGGGCGGCTGCGCTGCGGGCGTCGCTGTCTCGCCGGTGGCATGGTCCACAGGCGCGCTCATCCGAACAGCCTCGGCAGCGCTTCCTCGAACGTGCTGCGCAGTTCGGTCAGCGGGATGGTGAACACGCCTTGCACCTCGAGCTCATCCGAGCTCTGGTCGACCACGCCGATGCGCTGGGCCGGCACTTGGTGGGCGGCGCACAAGGCAAGGAACCGGGTCTCGTTGTCGCCCGGCGCGGCCACCAGCACCCGGCCCGAGGATTCGGCGAACAACGTGACGAATGGGTCGCTGCCCTCCGGAAGGGTGATGCGACAGCCGGTTCGGCCCGCCAGCGCCGCTTCGACGATCGCCTGCGCGAGGCCGCCTTCAGACAAATCGTGCGCCGCGGACAGCAGGCCTTCCGTTGCCGCCGCGCTCAACACCTCAGCCAGTGACCGTTCGCGGTTCAAGTCGACCGTCGGTGGCAGGCCGCCGAGATGCCCGGCGCTCACCTGTGCCCACACCGAGCCGTCGAATTCGTCTCGGGTGTCGCCGAGCAGCAGCAGCGTTTCATCGGGCTTGCTGCCCAGGGAGCCGGGAATGCGCCGGCGAACATCGTCGATGACGCCGAGCACTCCGACGACCGGGGTGGGATGAATCGCCGTCGACCCGGTCTGGTTGTAGAAGCTGACGTTGCCGCCGGTCACCGGAATGCCAAGGGCTGCACAGCCGTCGGCCAGCCCGCGGACCGCCTCGGCGAACTGCCACATCACTGCCGGGTCCTCCGGGGATCCGAAGTTGAGACAGTTGGTGACGGCGACCGGGGTGGCGCCGGTGACGGCGACGTTGCGGTACGCCTCGGCCAGCGCGAGCTGGGCACCGGTGTAGGGATCGAGCACGGTGTAGCGGCCGGACGCGTCGGTCGACACCGCGATTCCCCGGCCGGTCGACTCGTCGATGCGCAGCATCCCACTGTCGGCGTACTCGGCCAGCACGGTGTTGCCGCGCACGTAGCGGTCGTACTGTTCGGTGATGAATGCCCGGCTGCACAGATGCGGACTACCCAGCAGCGCAAGCAAAGTCGCGCGCAACTCCGCACCAGTGGCGGGCCGGGGCAGGTTGCCCGAATGATCGGCGTTCAGCGCCTCCTGCGAGTCGGGCCGCGCGACCGGGCGCTCATACACCGGACCCTGGTGCGCCACGGTGCGCGGCGGCACGTCGACGACCGTCTCGCCGTGCCAGGTGATCCGCAGCCGGTCACCGTCGGTGACCTCGCCGATGACGGTGGCCAACACCTCCCATCTACGGCACACCCCGAGGAAGGCGTCGACGTTGTCCGGTGTGACGACCGCGCACATCCGCTCCTGCGACTCGCTGCACAGCACCTCGGCAGCGGTCATGCTCTGGGTGCGCAGCGGTACGGTGCTCAATTCGACGCTCATGCCGCCGTCACCGGCAGACGCCAGTTCTGATGTTGCACAGGCTAACCCGGCTCCACCGAGATCCTGGATGCCGACGACGAGATCGTCCGCATACAGCTCCAGGCAGCACTCGATGAGCACCTTCTCCATGAACGGGTCGCCGACCTGGACCGACGGCAATTTCTTTCTATTCTTGCTGCCACTCCCCGTCCCATCGGCGCCGAACGTCTCCGAAGCCAGCACCGAAACGCCACCGATGCCGTCGAGACCGGTTCGCGCGCCGAACAAGATGATCTTGTTGCCGGTGCCTGACGCGAATGCCAGCTGCAGGTCCTCTTTGCGCAGCACCCCGACGCACAGCGCGTTGACCAACGGATTGCCTGCGTAGCAGGCGTCGAACACGGTTTCACCGCCAATGTTGGGTAGGCCCAGCGAGTTGCCGTAGCCGCCGATACCGCGCACCACCCCGTCGAGCACCCTGCGGGTGTCCGGCGCGTCGGCCGCGCCGAAGCGAAGCTGGTCCATCACCGCGACCGGCCGGGCGCCCATCGCCATGATGTCGCGCACGATCCCGCCGACACCGGTGGCCGCGCCCTGATAGGGCTCGACGTAGGACGGGTGATTGTGGGATTCGACCTTGAAGGTGACCGCCCAACCGTCACCGATGTCCACGACGCCGGCGTTCTCCCCGATGCCGGCCAGCATCCCCGCGCGCATCTGCTCGGTGGTGGTCTCGCCGAAGTAGCGCAGGTGCACCTTCGAGGATTTGTAGGAGCAGTGCTCGCTCCACATCACCGAATACATAGCCAGCTCGGCGTCGGTGGGCCGGCGGCCCAGGATTTCGCGAATGCGCTGGTATTCGTCGTCCTTGAGGCCCAGTTCGCGGTATGGCTGGGGCTGGTCGGGGGTGGCCGTGGCCGACTCGACGGTGTCGACTGCCTGAGTGAGCCCGGACGTCACGGGGACAGTCTAGGTTCCGGGTGCCGGGGTGCGGGTAGGACATCGAGTCTGCGCTGGCGGCGCCGAGACTGCGTCCACGGCGCGAATTGCGTAGCTGCGGCGCGCTCACCGCAGGCTCGATCGAGCCGCCGCGCCACGCGCTCGGTCACTCCGGCGACAGAAACGCCTGCAGGGCCGCGGCGTAGGCGGCGACGTCGTCGGCGCCCATGAATTCGCGCGCCGAGTGCATGGCCAGTTGCGGGGCCCCGACGTCGACGGTCGGGATGCCGGTGCGCGCCGCGGTCAGCGGGCCGATCGTCGAGCCGCACGGCAGGTCAGCGCGGTGTTCGTAGCGCTGCAACGGGACACCGGCCTGCCGGCACGCCAGCGCGAACACCGCGGCGGTGCGACCGTCGGTGGCGTAGCGCAGGTTGGGCTGAACCTTGAGCACCGGACCACCGTTGACCGCGATGAGGTGACCGGGCTCGTGCCGTTCCGGGTAGTTCGGGTGCGTCGCGTGCGCCATGTCCGCCGAGGCGACCGTGGAACCGGCCAGCCGGCGCAGGAAGTCCTCCCGGCTGCCGCCGGCGGCCAGCACGATGCGCTCCAAGACGGTCAACAGCAGCTCCGATTGCGCGCCGTGATCAGAGCTGGAACCGACCTCCTCGTGGTCGAACAGCGCCAGGACCGGCAGGTAACGCCGCGGCTGGGCTGCGAGCAGTGCCTGCAGCCCCGCATAGCAGCTGGCCTGGTTGTCCAACCGCGGTGCGCTGACGAACTCACCGTCGGGCCCGCTCACGGCGGACGCCGTGAGATCGTGGGTCATCAGGTCCGCACCCAGCACGTCGCCGGGATCGACTCCGGCGTACCCGGCGATGTAGTCCATGAAGTGGGCGGGAGTGTCGCCGGCTCCCCACACCGCGTTGACGTGGCGTTGCGGGTCCAAAGTCAGCGATTTGCGGTCATCGGTCAGGTGGATGGCCAACTGGGGCACCCGCAGAATCGGCGCGTCGACGCGGACGAGCAGATGCGCAATCCCGTCGTTCGTGCGGGCGTCGCGCACCGACAGGCGGCCGCTGATGCCCAGGTCGCGGTCCAGCCAGGAGTTCAGCCAGGCGCCGCCGTACGGTTCCAGCGCCACCATCTGCCACCCTGCGACCACCCGGTCGGGGTGCTGTTTGACCCGCAGATTGGGGCTGTCGGTGTGCGCACCGATGACCCGGAACGGTCGCTCGGTGTTCCCGTCGCTGTCCCAGGCGACCACCGAAGCGGCCCGCACGACGAAGAATCTGCCTGCGTCCGGCCATTTGTCGGCCTCGGAGAGCTCGGTGTAGCCGGCGACGGTCAGCGCTTGGGCCACCGTCGCGCAGACGTGAAAAGGCGAGGGAGACGCGTCGATGAACTCGCACAGGCCCGCTGCCGAAGCCGCCATTGTCACCATCTTTTCGTCACGTTGTCCGCAGGGGCGTTAGGGTCAGATGGTGCACGACGCGGCGAGGCGCCTGTCTGCGGCGGCCGCCACCGAGAAGACTGTGGCGATCGGCAGTCCGAAAGGAACACCTCGATGAACAACCTGTACCGCGAGTTGGCGCCGGTCACCGAACAAGCCTGGGCCGAGATCGAATCGGAAGCAACCCGCACGTTCAAACGCCACGTCGCGGGGCGCCGCGTGGTCGACGTGAGCGAGCCGGGCGGCCCCGCCGTCGCGGCGGTCGGCACCGGTCGGCTGCTCGACGTGCAGGCGCCGACCGACGGCGTCGTCGCCCACCTGCGGGTGAGCAAACCGCTCGTGCGGCTGCGGGTACCGTTCACGTTGTCGCGCAACGAGATCGACGCTGTGGAACGTGGTTCTCAGGATTCCGATTGGGATCCTGTCAAAGAGGCCGCCAAGAAGTTGGCGTGGGTCGAGGATCGGACCATCTTCGAGGGCTATGCGGCGGCGTCGATCGAGGGTATCCGCGAATCCAGCTCCAATCCGCCGCTGACACTGCCTTCAGACGTTCGCGACCTCCCCGACGTGGTCAGCCAGGCACTTTCGGTGCTGCGGTTGGCCGGTGTCGACGGGCCTTATTCGGTGCTGTTGTCGGCTGATCTGTATACCGAAGTCAGCGAGACCACCCAACACGGTTACCCCATCAAAGAACACTTGCGCCGGCTGATCGACGGTGACATCATCTGGGCGCCTGCCATCGACGGCGCCGCCGTATTGAGTTCTCGCGGCGGTGATTTCGACATGCAACTGGGCACCGACGTCACGATCGGTTACCTCAGCCACGACGCCGAGACGGTGCAATTGTACCTTCAGGAGACGCTTACTTTTTTGGCCCACACCGCCGAAGCCTCAGTCTGCTTGAGCGCATAGGCGTCAGGCCGCCAGGACGCAGTCCAGCGCAGAGTAGAACAGGCCGAGCCCGTCGTCGGACGGACCGGTCAGACCTTCAATGGCATGTTCGGGGTGCGGCATCAGGCCTACGACGCGGCCATTGGCCGAACTGACTCCGGCGATGTCGCGCAGCGAACCGTTGGGGTTGCCGGCGGCGTAGCGAAAAGCCACTCGACCTTCGCCGTCCAGTTCATCGAGTACCGCCTGCGGCGCCACATAGCGGCCCTCACCCGACTTGAGCGGCACCAATAGTCTGGCGCCATCCTCGAAGCGCGACGTCCATGCGGTCGAGGTGGACGCCACCTCAAGCCATACGTCGCGGCAAAGGAAATGCAGACCGGCGTTGCGAGTCAGCGCCCCCGGCAACAGCCCGGCTTCACACAGCACTTGAAACCCGTTGCAGATACCCAACACCGGCAGTCCGCCGCGCGCGGCGCCGATCACTTCGCCCATCACCGGAGCGAACCGGGCGATGGCGCCGGCGCGCAGGTAGTCGCCGTAGGAGAATCCGCCGGGCACGACAACCGCATCGACGCCCTTGAGGTCGGCGTCGGCATGCCACAGGCCGACTGGTTCGGCACCGACGAACTTTGCCGCGCGGGCGGCGTCAACGTCGTCGAGGGTGCCGGGGAAGGTGATGATGCCGATGCGCGCCGTCACTGTGCCTCCCGGGTGACTGTCCAGTCCTCGATGACGGTGTTCGCCAACAGCGATTCGGCGATCTCGCTCAGCTGTGAATCGTCGATGCTGTCATCGACGTCCAACTCGAACCGCTTGCCCTGCCGGACGTTTGCGACACCGGCATGTCCGAGCCGGCCCAGCGCACCGACGATCGCCTGACCCTGCGGGTCGAGAATCTCGGCTTTGGGCATCACGTGCACAACCACCCGGGGCACGGGCGCTCCTCGCTGTCGGAACTGATTGTTCGGCGCCGATTCTACCGGGTCGGCGCCGACCGGGGCTGCTGCGCGCAGAATCGTCGGCATGCAACTGACACACTTCGGTCATTCCTGTCTGCTCGCCGACTTCGGCCACACCAAGATCTTGTTCGACCCTGGCACCTTCTCGCACGGCTTCGAGGGCATCACCGGGCTGTCGGCCATCTTGATCACTCATCAGCACCCCGACCACGTCGACGGCGAACGGCTTCCCGAGCTGCGGGCAGCCAATCCCGACGCTCCGGTGTACGCCGACCCGCAAACCGCCGCGCAGCTCGGCGACTCGGTTCTGGCGGTGCACGTGGGCGACGAATTACGGTTGGGGCAGCTCAGCATTCGGGCGGTCGGTGGCAAGCACGCGGTCATTCACCCCGAACTGCCTGTCGTGGAGAACATTTCATTCCTGATCGGCGACGGTGAACACGCGGCCCGCTTGATGCACCCCGGCGATGCCTTATTCGTTCCCGACGAGCCGGTGGATGTACTGGCCACACCGGCCGCCGCGCCCTGGATGAAGGTATCCGAGGCTGTCGACTACTTGCGGGCGGTGGCGCCGCAGCGTGCCGTGCCCATTCACCAAGCGATCATCAACCCCGATGCCCGAGGTATCTACTACGGGCGGCTGAGCGAAATGACCGACGCCGACTTTCAGGTGCTGCCCGAAGAGACCGGCGTCACTTTCTAGATCGCGCCGAGCGTGCAGCCAGCGTCACGTTCAGCGCCGAGCGTGCAGCCAGCGTCACGTTCGGCGGTCCTCAGGCGATGTCGGCCGCGGCGCCGCGACCGGCGGCGCGTCCGGAAAAGATGCAGCCGCCGAGGAAGGTGCCTTCCAATGCCCGGTAGCCGTGCACGCCACCACCGCCGAAGCCGGCCACCTCGCCGGCCGCGTACAACCCGTCGAAGGGTGTGCCGTCCGCCTTCAATACCCGCGAGTCGAGGTCGGTTTCCAGTCCACCCAGCGTCTTTCGGGTCAAGATGTGCAACTTCACCGCGATCAGCGGCCCGGCTTTAGGATCGGTCAACCGGTGTGGCGCCACCACTCGGGCCAGCCGGTCGCCGAGGAAGTTGCGCGCGGTCCGGATCGCATTGATCTGACTGTCTTTGCTGAATCGGTTGGCGACCTCGCGATCGCGCGCCGTGACCTCGGCGGCGACCGTCGCGAGGTCGAGCGGCTTCACATCGGGCAACTTGTTCATCGCGCAGACCAATTCGCGCAACGAGTCGGCTTGCACGAAGTCGATGCCGCGATCCACAAACGCCTGCACCGGACCGGGTGGGCCGGACTTCGCCCGCGACAGCAGTAACTGGCGCACGCTGCGTCCGGTCAGGTCAGGGTTTTGCTCCTGGCCGGACAGCGCGAACTCCTTCTCGATGATCCGTGCGTTCAGCACGAACCAGGTGTAGTCAAAGCCGGACCGCGCGATGTACTCCAACGTGCCGAGGGTGTCGAAACCCGGATACAGCGGGACCGGCAACCGCTGGCCGTTGGCGTCCAGCCACAGCGACGACGGTCCGGGAATGATCCGGATGCCGTGCGCCGGCCAGATGGGGTCGTAATTGGTGATGCCTTCGACGTAATGCCACATGCGGTCGCGGTTGATCACCCGGCCGCCGGCTGTTTCGGTGATGCCGATCATCCGGCCGTCGACGTGCGCGGGCACCCCGCTCAACAACTGCTGGGGAACCCGGCCCATCCGCTTCGGCCAGTTCTGCCGCACCAGATCGTGGTTACCGCCGATGCCTCCGCTGGTCACTATTACCGCCGAAGCGTGAAATTCGAACTCGGCGATGACACTTCGAGACGACGACACACCGCGGGCTGCGTCTGTCGGCTCCAGAACGCTGCCGCGCACGCCGGTGACAGCACCGTCCTGGACGATCAGCTCGTCGACCCGGTGGCGATACCCGAAGCGAACCCCGCGCCGGTCCTTGAGCTGGCGCGCGAAGATCTCGACGAGCGCCGGGCCCGTCCCCCAGGTGATGTGAAACCGCGGCACCGAATTGCCGCAGCCGCGCGCGTCGTACCCGCCGCGTTCGGCCCAACCCACCAACGGGAAGAGCCGCAAGCCGCGCTCACGCAACCAGCTGCGTTTCTCACCCGCGGCGAAGTCGACGTAGGCCTGCGCCCACTGCCGTGGCCAGTAGTCCTCCGGCCGGTCGAAGCCCGCGGTGTCCAACCAATCCTGCAAAGCCAATTCGCAGCTGTCGCGAACCCCCAGTCGGCGCTGCTCTGGACTGTCGACGAAGAACAGGCCGCCGAACGACCAGAAGGCCTGTCCGCCGAGATTGGCGCTGTTCTCCTGGTCGAGAATGAACACCTGTAGACCGCGGTCCGCCAGCTCGCAGGCGGCCACCAGTCCGGCCAGTCCCGCTCCCACGATGATGACGTCAGCGGTGTGGCCCGCCGACCCGGCCCAGGTATCGCTCATGCCGCTAAAGGTTAATGACCCGCGCGATCAGGCTGCGTCCAGCACCACCCGGTGAGCCCGCCACTGGTAGACGGTCGGAGTGGCCGAGTGCAGCAAAGCCAAATCCACCGCGTCGAGCATCGCCTGCAGCGGACCAGTTTTACGCAGGTGCGGCGCGGCCACCGCGACCCGTACGACTCCGCCCCGACGCGCCATCCGCTCAGCCGACATCACCAGCATCCGGCACCACCACGGCTCGGTCAGGAAGCCTTCTCCGATGCCGAGCACTCTGCCGCGCACCGTGGTCTGCCGGACCAGGTCAGTAATGCCATGCAGCTCCGCCAGCAGTCGAAATCCGTTGTGCGGCAGCGCCTGGACTGTTCCTGGGGATACCGTCCAACCCGGCGCGGCGAAAAGCCGGGTACGCAGTCCGAGGTGCTCGAGGACCCGGTCGGCGGCCATCAGGCGCAGGTTGGCCTCGTGCGTGGGCAGCGTCGCGAATTCGCCGCGCCGCTTTCTGGTCGCCGCATCGTCATAGCCGTGCAACAACACCGCGTCACCCCCGGCACGCCGGGCGGCCAGCCATTCCACGGTGCTCGGGTCGTGGTCAAGGCGGTAACCCCCCTTGAGTCGCGGCGCAACCAGCAGTGATACCGGCACCCCGCGGATGTCCATCTGTCCGCAGAAGGCGTCGACATCGGCGAGGGTGCGCTCGCTGATCCCCGACACCGAGACAATCAACTTTCCTGACACATCTCCATTCTGGCGACAGCAGGTTTCCGGACAGTGAAATCCATGCAGATGTTCGACGTCGGATCCGCTCCGCAAGCCCGCCGAACGCGACCCCGAGAAGCCGTAAAGGAGCCTGGTCGGCTCCGGTTTGTCACTAGTCTGACGGCTGTGGTGAACCGCGCCGTCGATCCGCAGTCGCCGCCTGAGCTGACCGACGCCGAACGTACGGTATCCCGATCGACTCGACGCCCGGCTGTTGCGGATTGCGGGCGTGTGTGTGATCGCCTCGGTGATGTCGATTCTGGACACCACAGTCGTCAGCGTCGCGCAGCGCACGTTCATTGAGAAATTCGACTCCACCCAGGCTGTGGTGGCGTGGACGATGACCGGATACTCACTGGCGCTGGCCACGGTCATCCCGCTCACCGGCTGGGCTGCTGACCGGCTCGGCACCAAACGGCTGTTCATGGGCTCGATATTGGCGTTCACCGCCGGCTCGCTACTGTGCGCCGCTGCGCCGAACATCGATGCGCTCATCGGGTTCCGGGTGCTGCAGGGCCTTGCCGGCGGCATGCTGATGCCGCTGGGCTTCACGATCCTGACTCATGAAGCCGGCCCCAAGCGGCTGGGCCGCCTGATGGCGGTGCTGTCCTTCCCGATGCTGCTGGGCCCGATCTGTGGGCCGATCGTGGGGGGCTGGCTGATCGACTCCTACGGCTGGGAGTGGATCTTCGGGATCAATCTGCCGATCGGCGTCATCACGTTCGTCCTGGCGGCCGTCGTCTTTCCCAAAGACCGGCCGTCTCCCTCGGAGACCTTCGACTTCGTCGGCATGCTGCTGCTCTCGCCGGGCCTGGCGACGTTCCTCTACGGAGTGTCCTCGCTGCCGGCCCGCGGCACGGTGACCGACCGCCATGTCCTGATTCCCGTTGTGATCGGTGCCGCGTTGGTCGGCGGGTTCGTCGTGCACGCGCTGAACCGTGCCGATCATCCGCTGATCAACCTGCGGCTGTTCTCCAACCGGGTGTTCACCTTGGCCAACTCGGCGATGTTCGTTTACGGAGCGGCCTTTTTCGGCGCCGGCCTGCTGTTTCCCAGTTATTTGCAGCAGGTGCTGCACCAGACGCCTTATCAGTCCGGCGTGCATATGATCCCGCAGAGTCTGGGTGCGATGCTGACGATGCCGCTCGCCGGGACATTCATGGACAAGCGCGGCCCGGGCAAGGCCGTGCTGGTCGGGCTTGCACTGATCGCTGCGGGCATGGGCATGTTCGCCTACGGCGCCTGGGCGCAGACCGGTTACCGGCCGACGCTGCTGGCCGGGCTGGTGACCCTCGGGCTCGGTATGGGCTCGGTCATGACGCCGCTGTCCGGGTCGGCGATGCAGGCGCTCGGTCCACATGAGATCGCGCGTGGCTCGACACTGATCAGCGTCAATTTCCAGGTGGCGGGTTCGGTGGGTACGGCGCTGATGTCGGTGATCCTGACCAATCAGTTCAACCGCAGTCCAGACATCTCGATGTTCAACCAACTGGCGGCGCGCAAGGCCGTCGCCGCCCGGCAGGGGGTGCGGCTTGACCCGTCGGCAATCCCGCCTCGGACCCTCGCGCCTGATTTCACGACAACCGTGCTGCACGAGCTGTCTCGCGCGTACACCTTGGTTTTCGTCGTCGGCGTCATCCTGGTGCTGACGACGTTCATTCCGGCGCTGTTTCTGCCGCGGAAAGCGGTGGTGCCCAGTTCTGATGGCAGGCGTGTTGGCTTGCTTTGAGGACGATCCCCGGGTGGGATGTGGCTTGGCGAAGGCCTACCACCTACTGGGGGGATCACCGTGCTGCCTGCTGATCGGCTTTCCGTCAAATGGTAAGCAGGCCAGCGTGTCGGGCCGACACGCGAGGTGACTTTGCGGCGGCGCGTACCCAGTGTTGTGCGTTGCACTCACATAGCCCGTCGTAATGCAGCCGGATACGAGCGAGGCGTCGATCAGCCCGACGCGTCGCTGGTGGATCCTGGCGGTGTCGGTTGCGGTGACATCTTGTGCGTTCTTATTCATCAACTGCGGCGTTTTTCTCATTCCAGCCCTGCAAGCTGACCGTGGCACTTCACTCACACAGGCCGGTCTGTTGTCGGCGATGCCGAGCTTCGGCATGGTGCTGACTTTGGTTGCCTGGGGTTACCTGGTGGACCGGCTCGGCGAGCGCCTGGTGCTCACGGTGGGCGCGGCGTTAACCGCTACGGCGGCCCTTGCGGCGGCTCCACTGCACTCCCTGACAGCTATCGGTGCCTTGCTGTTTGTGGGCGGGATGGCCGCTGCCAGTTGCAATATCGCCGGCGGCCGGCTGGTCTCCGGATGGTTCCCGCGGCGTCGTCGCGGGCTGGCTATGGGAATCCGGCAGGTAGCGCAACCGCTGGGCGTGGCCATCGGTGCTGCGGCGCTGCCCGAGCTGACCCAGATCGAAAACGGCTTCTTCGCCGCGCTGCTGTATCCGGCGATCGCATGCGCGGTCGCTGCCCTGGCCAGCTTCCTCTTTTTGACTGACCCACCTCGCCCCACGAGAGCGTCCGCCACGCAAGAGGAGTTGGCCAACCCGTATCGGGACACGAACCTGCTGCAACGCATCCACCTGCTGTCGGCGTTGTTGATGGTGTCGCAGTCGGTGACGGCGACGTTCATGCTGGTGTGGTTGATCGCCAATCACCACTGGTCGATTCCATCGGCAAGTGCCTTGGTGACGATCACGCAATTGATTGGTGCGTTGGGTCGCGTCGCAGCCGGTCGGTGGTCTGATTACGTCGGCTTGCGATTGAGCCCGCTCCGGACGGTGGCCGCCGCGGGATGCCTCGCTTTATCAGTGCTGGCGATCAGCGACTACCTGGGCGCGTCCCTGGCCACGGCCGCCATGGTCGTCGCGGCGGTGACTGCGGTGGGCTACAACGGTTTGGCGGCCATCGCGATCACCGAGAAGGGCGGCCCGTTTTGGAGCGGGCGTGCGCTAGGCGTCCAGAACACTTGCCAGCGGTTGACAGCGGCTTTCACACCGCCGGCGTTCGGCGCGTTGGTCACTGCGGCCGGATATCCGCTGGCCTTTGCCGTATGCGCACTGTTCTCTTTGGCGGCGATACCGCTTGTGCCAACGAGTCACGAGCGGACCGAATGAAGCGCGTCGACGTGCTGTGCGTTCGGTCAGGCGACGCCGAATTCCAAGAGGTCGTCATCTTGCCCTGCCCCTGCTCAAGGTCGGCGTGGGACGGATCAACGAGTAGCGTCGGGCCGACCCGGTGCCGCCCGGTGACGGGGTCACGGCCGACCCTGATTGCCGACAAGGCGATTTTTGGCCGGTGTCTCGGTCATTTTGCTACATTTTGACTGATCTTTTGCTGAGATCTCTTTAAGCGACTGGGCGCCCGGGCGGAGGTAGGCCGATTTGACTGACTAGTCGCACATTGACTCATCGGGCAGCGATTGACCAGAGCGATCTGATCGGCCTCATACACACTTCATCGCCTGCATCGGACCGCGGCCAGGCTCTGACGCCGACCAGTGCGAAGTGAATTCGTCGTACCCCCATGTCGTGGCAGCGGCGCCGAACGACGCATCGACGATCCAAATTGTTTCTACCAGAGGAGTTTCCATGTCGTTCGTCACCACTCAGCCGGAAATGTTGACCACCACCGCCGGCACCTTGGCCGCTCTCGGCTCGGCGCTGAGCGCCCACAATGCCGCTGCTGCAGCGCCGACCACCGGCGTGATCGCACCGGCCGCCGACGAGGTTTCGGCGCAGACTGCGGCCTCGCTGGCCGGGCACGCCCAGAATTACCAAGCCGTCAGCGCCCAGGCAGCAGCCCTCCACCAGCAGTTCGTGGCGAGGCTGACATCCAACGCGAACTCCTACGCCGACACCGAAGCGGCCAACGTGACCATGGCGGGCCTGGGAGGCGTGTAGCTATGGACTTCTTCGCGCTACCACCGGAGGTGAACTCGGGCCGGATGTATGCCGGTCCGGGTTCGGGTCCGTTGATCGCCGCGGCGACGGCCTGGCAGGGACTGGCCTCCGAACTGCACACGACGGCAGCCGCGTACTCCGCGGCGGTCACCGGCCTCACCAGCCAGGCGTGGCAAGGCCCGTCGGCGGCGTCGATGGCCGCCGCGGCCGCACCCTACGTCCAGATGGATGACGACTACCGCAGGACAGGCCGAGCAAGCCGCAATGCAGGCGCAGACGGCGGCCGGTGCCTACGAAGCGGCGTTCGCCATGACGGTGCCGCCACCGGTGATCGCCGCCAACCGCAGTCAGTTGACGACGCTGGTCGCCACCAACATCCTCGGCCAGAACACCGCGGCGATCGCCGCCACCGAGGCCCAGTACGGCGAGATGTGGGCACAGGATGTCGCGGCGATGGAGAACTATGCCGCCTCCTCGGCAGCGGCATCGAATCTCTCGCCGTTCACCTCGCCGACGAGTACTGCTCAGCCGGCGGACGCCGTGGGAGACGAGGAGGAGGAAGAGATAGCCGACGGAACTGGAGCGAACTCAACGTCGATCGCCATCGTCGGCGTCGGGTTCGCCGGCTCCGAGTTTCAGCCTGACCGCGGTCAACCTAGACCGGCAGTTCAACCGCGACTACATCAGCGACGTCAAAGACGCCGCCAAACCCGACAAGGACGGCGCCAAGCCGTCGAGCGGTGACGGCGGACTTGGTGGTAATGCCGGAATCGGCGCGAACGGGCTGGGTCTCAGGTCTGTCTACGTCCCGTCCGAATCGGCACCAGGTGGCCGCGGCGGAGTGGTGATGGCAAGCGCGGGCCGATCGCCCATGGTCGGCGGGATGTCGGTGCCGGCGACTTGGGCCGTCCCGCCGGAGGTCCGCCAACTCGCCAAAGCGCTGCCGATGACCAATCCCAAAGCGGCGCCCATCGCTCTAGACGACGGCGACGAAGATCCTTACACGGGCATGGCTTTATCCGGTCTAATCGGCAGCGGTATGGGCGGTTTGGCTGCCCGCGGCGGCTCTCCCGCGTCAGTTCCCGCGCGTATGCCCGCCGCGCCGACCCCGGCGGCCAAGAAGGCGGCCGCACCGGCGGCGGGTTACGCGCTGCCGCTGGCCAACACGGCAGCGATGCCGACGGAAAACGTTGCGGCACAGCTTGCCGCGGCGCTGGCGGCGATGCCTGGCGCGACGATCGTAGTGATTCCACCATCACCGGCGTCGGAATGATCGCGAGTCGCGTCATGGCCGGCCGGACAGCAAACGCACCGAAGGCTACAGCGTGGACGAAAGCGCAACCTTTCCGAATCAGTAATCGTCGGAAACCTGCCTTGGGATTGGCATTTCCTTAAACTGTCTCAAGCCTTACAAACACGTCGGGGGAGGATTCGGATGACAATGGGCGAAACCGGACGCAGAAGGCCGAAGATCATCGCGATCGCCGTCGCTTCCTTTGCCGCCATCGGCGCTTATGTCGCGTTAGTAGTGTTCAACTTGCACGGTAACGAGACGCCCCCTCTTCGCGTCCTGGAAAGGCCGCCCGGCACCAATGGGTCAACGGTGACGCTCGAGGTGGAAGAGGTGGAGTCGAATTACACTGTACTGTCGACCAATCTCACCGTATTGCCCGGCGCCGAACTGCTGGACCCGGTTACGCACAGTCTCAAGGACGACCTTACTGTCACGGTCACATCGGTCGCCAAACCGACCAGCATCACTTGGACGAAAGGGCTGTTTCCTGGGGTGGTTCCGGTGCCGTTGACCCTGGCCGGCGACATCGAAAACTGGCCGCTCGACCATTACCGCTCCGGACCGGTCACTGTCGAGTTATATACGGGCGCCGCGCACACCCCTGACCGTGCGACGGTGACATTCTTCGACCACATGCCCGGCTGGAAAGTCGAAACGCTACCCAGTAAACGAGGCGACCTGCTGCCCACTTATCGGATCAAGATGCACCGCTCGACCGGCGTCACAATATTTGCATTTGTCATCCTGACCGTATTGCTCGGCATTGCCAGCCTCGCCGCGGTTGTATCGATACTGTCTGTGCGCGGGTATCGGAAATTCCAACCGCCGATGACGACCTGGTATGCGGCCATGCTTTTTGCGGTGGTGCCGCTGCGCAATGCTTTCCCTGGTTCGCCGCCGTTCGGCAGCAACGTCGACATGGTGCTCGTCCTTTGGGTGATCGTCGTACTGGTGCTCTCAATGCTGGGCTACATCCTTTGTTGGTGGCGCGATTTGAAACCGGAACCTGTCGCGAAGGCCACGTCCAAGGTGTCCGTCGGGGCAGGAATTTAGGGATGGCGGACGGTGACGCCGCCGTCCACGTCGACGAGTTCGCCGGCGATTGACGACATCAACTATCGACGACACAACCCGGCAGTAGCAGCGACCACCAGGTGTCGACTCCCCTACGATCCTTCGTCTACCAAGTCGAATATGTAGAGCGCATGGTTGAACGGCCCGGACATGAAGACCGGATCATTCGCGAAGGAGTAGTCAAAAGCAAAGACAACGCACAGCAGCAGCCCGAGCAGGGTTGCGATCGTGCAAGATACGACGATGTGACCGAAAGCGCTATTCATGCGCAGAAATCCCATAAGTCCTATCAGGACGAACGCCCCGGATATCAATATGAACCATAACAACCCGGGCATTCGCGGCTTCGTGCCGGTGATGCGCTCGTTACGATTGGACGCTAAGACGGTCAACTGGCCCAGGGCTTCAGAATTAATCGGCCTGGAAACGGGGTTGGCCGGCTGACTGCCGACGACGCGATACAAGTTGGTAATTGCGGCCCGTGCGCCGTTAGTGTTCTGCTGATTCCATTCAGGGCCCGCCACTGCGGTCGCGTACTTGCGCAGCAGCTGTTGCACCTCTGTCCGCTCTGGATTTGGCATGGCGACGCTCTGGCGGTACATCGTCGTCAGCGCCGTCGCCTCCCCCGCGATGATGACCCGCGTGGAAGAAAACTGTTCCCAGTTCACAACCACGGTAAAGCCGAGCAGGGCACCGTAAACAATTCCGACAAAAGAAATATACGGTGACAGCGACGGATTGTGATCTGCCGGCGTCGCGGACGGCAGGATACGATTCCCCAGCGCTATGAAGCTCACCGTGACCGTAATCGCGACGACGACAACTGAGACCAGAAGCAGCCACAACGGCAGTCCCGATCCGCTCATCAACCCCCCTGCCCGCGCGGGCCGCCATCCCTTATCGCTCAACCCACCGATGCCTCAATAAGCGTAGTGCGCGACCTCGGCGACACGTGTCCGATTCAGTCGTTGACCTCTAAAGCCGTCTGCGCACCGCTGGGCAGATCGTCTACGTCGCCGTCGCCGTACTGGTCGCGCCCAGCGGTGGCCAGCAGCCAAGCGTATTGGTAGGCAACTTCTTTCCACTGCTCGTAACGACCGCTGATTCCACCGTGCCCCGCGCTCATCTGCGTCTTGAGCAGCACCGGATTGCCGTCGGCGTTGGCGTGCCGCAGCGCGGCCACCCACTTCGCCGGCTCGACGTAATACACCCTGGTGTCGTTGAGCGACGTCATCACCAGCATCGCCGGATACCTCGCGGCCGTGACGTTCTCATATGGCGAATAGGACTTCATGTAGAAGTAGACGTCGCTGTCCGTCAACGGGTTTCCCCATTCCTCCCATTCGGTGACGGTCAGCGGCAACTTCGGATCCAGGATCGTGGTCAGCGGATCGACGAACGGCACCCGCGCCAGGATCCCGGCGAACAGCTCCGGAGCCAGATTCGCCACCGCGCCCACCAGCAAGCCCCCTGCGCTGCCGCCCGACGCCACCAGCTGTCCCGGCGTGGTGAGCCCCGAGTGTACGAGATGGGTTGCGACAGCGATGAAGTCGGTGAAGGTGTTCTTCTTCTCCAGCAACTTTCCGTGCTCGTACCACAGCCGGCCCATCTCGCCGCCGCCGCGGACATGGGCGATGACGTACACCACGCCGCGATCGAGCAGCGACAGCCGGGCGATACTGAACCGCGGATCTTCACAGATCTCGTAGGCTCCGTATCCGTAAATGATTGTCGGAGCCGGCAACTCGACGCCTTTGCGGTGCACGATCGATACCGGGATGCGGGTGCCGTCCTGAGCTGTTGCCCAGTCGCGGCGTTCGACGTAATCGGCCGGCGAGTAGTCGCCGAGGACCGGTTGCTCGCGCAGCAGAGCGCGCTCTCCGGTCAGCAGATCCAGGTCATAGATCCGCGTCGGCGTGACGAAGGATCCCGCACCGATGCGCAGCTTGGGTGAGTCCCAGTTCGGGTTCCCGCCAAGCCCGGCCGACATCAGCTCGGATTCGAACAGAATCTCTTCGGGGCGGCCGTATTCGCCGCTCTCGTCGATGGGCCACAACTGAATTCGGGGCAACGCCTCGCTGCGGTAGCTGACCACCAAGTGGCGGGCGAAGGCGTCGACGCCGTCCAGTCTGACGTCGTCGCGGTGCGGGATCAGGCTGCGCTGCGCGGTCGGATCGGCAACCGGTGCTTCGACCAGCGTGAAGTTCACCGCGCCGTCGTTGTGCAGAATCAAGAATCGGTCCTGGCCTCCGATGACAGCATGCTCGACGGAATACTCGACGCCCTCACGGCGCGGCAGCACGGTGACGAAGTCGGCCTCTGGGTCCGCGGCGTCCGCGTAACGCATCTCCGCGGTGATGGCTGAGCCCGACGCGATCATCACGTAGGCATCGCTGCGGGTACGGCCCACCGCCACCCAGAAACGTTCGTCGGGTTCGTGAAACACCTTTTCCGCCCGCAACCCCGAACTGAGCCGATGCCGCCACACCGTGTCCGGCCGCCATGCCTCGTCGAGGGTGACGTAGTACACCGTGCGGTTGTCGGTCGCCCAGGTCACCCCGGCACCGATACCGACGATCTCGTCGTCGTACTGTCCACCCGTGCGCAAGTCCCGGAACCGCAACGTGTATCGCTCATCGCCGACCACGTCGACCGAGAAAGCCAGCACGTTGCCGTCCGGGCTGACGCTGGCGGCGCCCAGCGTGAAGAATTCGTGCCCCTGAGCCTCGACGTTTTCGTCGAGCAGTAACTGCTCACCGGGGATCTCCGTGTGCTCGTCGAAAACCGGCGGGTTCCAGTCAGCGGTATCGCTCACCGGGCACCGACAGTGGACGCCGTACTGCTTGCCTTCGAAGCTACGGGCGTAATACCACCAGCGGTCCCGACGGATCGGCACCGAAAGATCGGTCTCTTTGGTGCGGGCTTTGATCTCGTCGAAGATTTGCTGGCGCAACGTTTCCAGCGGCGCGGTGGTGTGATCGGCGTAGGAGTTCTCGGCCTCGAGGTAGGCGATGACCTCCGGATCAGTCTTCTCGCGCAGCCACTCGTAAGGGTCGACGAACACGTCGCCGTGAAACTCGCGTGCGTGATCGACCCGTTTCGCCACCGGTGGCATCAGAGCCTCACTCATGCGGCCGGGCCGATCCAGTCGTCGAAACGCAAGCCTGAAATCCGTTCGTAGGCTTCGATGTAACGGGCGCGGGTCGCCTTCACGATGTCGTCGGGCAGTGCGGGCGGTGGCTGTGAGCCGTTGCGGTCCCAGCCGGATTCTGGGCTGGTCAGCCAGTTACGGACGAACTGTTTGTCGAAGCTGGCCTGCACCAGTCCTTCCCGATATTCGTTGGCCGGCCAGTACCGCGACGAATCCGGTGTGAACACCTCGTCAGCGAGCACCAGCTTGCCCCGGGTGTCGACGCCGAACTCGAATTTGGTGTCAGCGATGATGATTCCCTTCGTCAGGGCGTGATCGGCGGCCTGCAAATAGATCTGTAGCGTACGGTCGCGCAGCTGGTTGGCGCGCACCGTGCCGACCAGCTCGATGACCCTCGCGAACGAGATGTTCTCGTCGTGTTGCCCGAGCTCGGCTTTGGTGGCCGGGGTGAACAGCGGGGTGGCGAACCTGCTCGCTTCGACCAGGCCCGGGGGCAGCGGGGTTCCGCAGAGGGTCCCATTTCGCTGATAGTCCAGCAGTCCAGACCCGGTCAGGTAGCCCCGTGCCACGCACTCCACCGGAAGCATCTCCAGTTGTAGTACGACCAGCGCGCGGCCGAGTACCTCGTCGGGGATACGCGGGTCGTCCGGCGGACCGGCCAGATGATTAGGGGTCGTGACGAAATCGAAGAAGAAAACGCTCATCGCGGTCAGGATGCGGCCTTTGTCCGGAATCGTGCTGTCCAAGACATAGTCGAACGCCGAGATCCGGTCCGTCGCCACGAACAGCAGATGGTTGTCGTCGATCCGATAGAGTTCCCGAACTTTGCCGCTGGCCAGGTGCTGGTAGTCGGACAAAGCAGGACGCATCGCGTCAGCCTAACGGCCGGAGAAGCTCAGCTCAGGTGGCGACCCTGTGCTGGGATCAGGCTATGACATTCCGGTTGTTGCCCTACGCCACCAGACCCGGCCGACTGCTGGCCCAGCTCGTCAGCGATGCCGTCGTGTCGCTGTGGACGGGCGTGTGGGTGCTTGTCGGGGTGGCGGTGCACAGCGCGATCGCGTCCCTCGCGGACGCCGGGCGCCAAGTCGAGCACGGCGCCACCGGCGTCGGCCGCAACCTGGCATCGGCGGGACACAGCGCCCAACACATTCCGCTGGTGGGCGGGGCGGTCAGCAAACCGCTCACCGCCGCAAGCGACGCGGCCCGCGACATCGCCGGGGCGGGGCACAGCCTCGACACCACCGCAACGTGGCTGTCGGTGTTGCTGGCATTGGCCGTGGCGGCGCCGCCAATCTTGGCGGTCGCAATGCCGTGGCTCGTCCTGCGGCTGCGGTTCTTCCGGCGCAAACTGATCGTCACCGCGTTGGCCACGACGCCGGCCGGTGAACAGCTGCTGGCATTGCGGGCGCTGGCGAATCGGCCGTTGCGAAAGCTGACCACCGTCAGCGCCGACCCGGTCGGCGCGTGGCGCCGCGAGGATCCGGTGATCATTCACGGATTGGCCGGTCTCGAGCTGCGTTCAGCCGGTATCGCAGTGCCCGTTGGTGCGCCGGAGCGGACCGGCTAACTCGTGTCCTGTGACCGGTCAGGGCTTCAAAGGATCGCGCCCGGGGTGTATTTCGCCGCCTCGGGATAGCGGCCGACCAGCTCGTCCACCGCGGTGACCACCTCGTCGACCTGATCGCCGGCGGCGCCGGTGAAGGCCCGCCGGTCTGCCAGCGCGACGTCGAGCTGCCCGCGGTCCAGCGGAAGGCGCGGATCGACGGCCAACCGGTCCAGCAGATCAGGTTCGGCGCCGTGTTCGCGCATGGCAAGTGCGGTCGCGATCGCGTGTTCTTTGATCACCTGGTGCGCGGCTTCGCGCCCCATTCCGGCGCGGACCGCGGCAATCAGAACCTTGGTGGTGGCCAAAAACGGCAGGTAGCGGTTGAGCTCGCGTTGAATGACCGCCGGGTAGGCGCCGAATTCGTCGAGCACCGTGAGGAACGTTTCAGTCTGCCCGTCGACGGCGAAGAAACTGTCGGGCAGCGCCACCCTGCGCACCACCGAGCAGAATACGTCGCCCTCGTTCCACTGTGCGCCGGCCAGCTCGGCCGCCATCGACGCATAGCCGCGCAGCACGACCTGCAGCCCGTTGACCCGTTCGCAGTTGCGGGTGTTCATCTTGTGCGGCATGGCTGACGACCCGACCTGCCCGGCCGCGAAACCCTCGGTGACCAGTTCGTGTCCGGCCATCAGCCGAATGGTGTGCGCCAGCGAGGACGGGCCCGCACCGAATTGAACCAGCGCCGACACGACGTCGTGGTCGAGTGATCGCGGATAGACCTGCCCGACGCTGTGCAATACCGTCGTGAAGCCCAGAAAGTCAGCGATGAGGCGTTCCAGCTGGGCCAGCTTCGTGGTGTCACCGCCGAGCAGGTCGAGCATGTCCTGCGCCGTGCCCACCGGGCCCTTGATGCCGCGCAGCGGGTAGCGGTTGATCAGCTCGCGCAGCCGAAGCAACGCGATCAGGGTCTCCTGGGCCGCCGAGGCGAAGCGCTTACCCAATGTGGTGGCTTGCGCCGCGACGTTGTGGCTGCGTCCGGTCATCACCAGGTCGCGGTAGGTCACCGCCCGCTCGGCGAGCCGTGCCACCACTGCCACCCCGTGCGCGAACACCAGTTCCAGCGACCGGCGGATCTGCAGCTGCTCGACATTCTCGGTCAGGTCGCGACTGGTCATGCCCTTGTGGATGTGCTCGTGTCCGGCCAGCGCGTTGAACTCCTCGATGCGCGCCTTGACGTCGTGGCGCAGCACTTGCTCCCGGGCAGCGATCGAGGACAGGTCGACGTCATCGAGCACCCGCTCGTAGTCACCGATGACCTCGTGCGGGAGGTCAACGCCGAGCTCCGCCTGCGCGCGCAGCACCGCCAGCCACAGCCGCCGCTCGGCGACGACTTTGGCTTCCGGCGACCAGATGGCCACCATCTCGGTGCTGGCGTACCGGTGCGCCAGCACGTTCGGAATGCTCACAACGTCACAGCTTAGGGCCCGCAGGCCATCTCACCCGGTGAGATCAGCGGCGTCGGTGATCGTGGCGTCTTCGCCGGTGAGTCGACGCTTTACCAGCAAGGTGACCGCACTCAACAACGCGCCGCTGACAACCAGGATCGCCGCGAGCAGGTACTGCTGACCGGGCCGGCCGGACAGCGGCGTCACCAGATACAGAGAGGTCACGCAACCGACGACCGGCAGCAAACCCGGCGTGGAGAAATGCCGGCGGCTGGCCGCATCGGCGTCCCGTCGCAGCACCAGCACCGCGATATTGACCATTGCGAACAGCCCCAGCAGGAGCAGCGATGTGGTGCCGCCGAGTACCGCGATGGCATCGCTGTTGGCGAACGCCGTGACGTAGAGGATGACCCCGAACGCGATGACGGTGGTGCCCAGAATCGCCACCCATGGTGTTCTGCGCACGGCGCTGACCGCGCCCAGGATCGGCGGCAGGACGTTCTGGCGCGCCATGCCGTAGATCAGCCGGCTGGCCATCAGCATGTTGATCAGCGCGGTGTTGGAAACCGCGACCATCGAGATGTAGGGCACCAGGTTCTTGATCGGCAGGCCCGGAGCGCCGGCCTGTACCACGTCGACCAACGGCGTTTCGCTGGATTTCAGGGTGCCCAGCGGAACCAGAGCCACCGAGACGACCGCCACCACCAGGTAAACCGCCCCCGCGATGCCCAGCCCGGACAACAGCACCTTGGGAAAGGTGCTGACCGGATCCTTGGTTTCCTCGGCCATGTTGACCGAGTCTTCGAAGCCGACCATCGCAAAGAACGCCAGCGACGTCGCGGTGGTGACCGCCAGGAAGACGTTCTTGTCGGCGGCGGTGTGGAACGCGACGACACGACTGAAGTCGGCACCGTGACCGGCCACCACCGCCCACAGCCCGACCAGGATCACCAGCAGCAGGCCGGAGAATTCGATCACGGACAACACGACGTTGAGCCGTACGCTTTCGCCCACGCCGCGCAGGTTCACCGCGGCCAACACCGCCATGAAAAGTAAGGCGATAACGACGACGTCCGCGGTGCCCCGGCCGATCTGAAAAGCGATGACGAAGTTCGCGGCGAAGAATCGGGAGGCGGTGGCCGCCGAGGTGATGCCCGCGCACATCACCACGAAGGCCACCAGGAAAGTAAAGAAGGGACGGCCGAAAGCCTTCTGCGCGTACAGCGCCGCGCCGGCAGCCTGCGGATATTTGGTCACCAGCTCCAGGTAGCTCAGCGCGGTGACGGCCGCGATCAGAAATGCCAGCAGGAACGGTACCCAGGCCGCGCCGCCGACCTGCGCAGCGACGTCCCCGACCAGCGCGTAGATGCCGGTGCCCATGATGTCGCCGACGATGAACAGCAGCAGCAGACCGGGACCCATGACGCGGCGCAGTTGCGGCTGTTGCCCGGTTTCGCTGGAGTCTTCTGACGCGTTCATGCCGCCTTCTGGTTCGCCGGCGATCTTCACCATCGGTTTGGGCGAACCACCTTCGGAGGCCTTGACGTTACTGACCCCCTCAGCGCAGTGGGCGCCTCCGCGCGACGACCCGGCTTCATCACGGCCGCCGGGCGGACAATGCATTACGAGCATGGGGCCAAAACGGGAGGCCGATGAAGAATGTCGCACCCGCGGCGATGACGCCGATGGCCACATCGACGCTTTTGCGTCCGTCGGCGCTCCAGTAGACGTCTTCGAGATCCAGCAGCAGCGCAAGCTCGTCGACGACCAGCGCATTTGCCGAACCGAAGGCGACAGCCACAGCGGGGTGGCGTCGCTGCTTGTCCGCTCCGCGGATCCCGACCGCACCGATCACCGCCAGCAATGCGATACCGATGTTGTAGTGGTGAAAATGACGACTGCCGAACGTGATTCCGCCCCCAGGCGGACCATGCCCCCCGCGGATCCAATGCGTGAGGATTCGCAGCCCGGTGAACATCAGCGTGAATGTCGCCCAGGAGATCACCGCGGACTGCTCGACCGGACTCAACCTCCGATGCCACTGATGACGCAGCCGCCGCCACCGGCTTGTCGACGCCTGGCCAGAACCATCGGCGTCACCGGACGCGGCCGGGTGTGCCGGGTCGGGCTGCGCGGCGTGATCCGAATGGGTATCGGTCATAACACTTCCTCTCGCAGCTGTTGACCGTACAGCGCCGCGCCGGCGGCCTGCGGATTGAACACCAACAGCAGACCGGGGCCGGTGATGCGGCGCAGTTGCTGAAACTTCAGATGTGCACCGCGTGATGATCGTGCGGGGCAAGCACGTCGATGATTTCGATCAGCGTGGCCCGCGCCGCTGCACGTGGCACCGGCTCGTCTTCGACGAGGGCGCAGATGACCGCGCCGTCCACCGCGCAGATCAACTGGCCGACCACGTCGATGCGCACTGTGCGGCCGGACCGCTCGATCGCTTCGGCGATGGCGTCGACGCGCTGGCGCACGTTGCGGCGCTGGATTTTGCGCAGCGCAGGTTGACGGGCACACGCGATGTAGCGCTCATACCGCGAAATCAGTTGCTCGGTCTGCCCGGGGTTGGGCTCGTCGCTGACCAGCAGATCGACCAGCACATCGGCGGTGCTTGCTGCGCCGCGCCGGCGCCGGGACACTGCGGCGACTTGGGCGCGCAGCTGCGCCAGCTCGAGCATGCCGATGTGCTCGACCGCGCTGATCATCAAATCGTCCAGCGAGGAGAAGTAGTAGGTTGTCGACGCCAACGGCAGACCCGCCCGGCTGGCGACGGCGCGGTGGCGCACCGCTTCGAACCCGCCTTCGCACAGCAGCTCAGCGGCCGCGCTGACCAGCGCATATCGTCGCCGTTCTCCCTTTGGAGTGACTGCCGCGGTCACGCTTGTCATGCTGCCAGTCGGCGCGACGCCGTATGGCGCTTTCGGGCAAACGGTGCCCCACTTAGGATGCGTTGCATGCCGCAACTGACCCGACGCGCCGTGTTGCGCCTGTGTGCCGGTGCGGCGGCCGGGGGGCTGGGCGGTTATGCGCTCGACGTGCTGGTGCAGTCGCGGCCGTCGTCGGCCGCGCCTGCTCGGGCGACGAGCTTGAGCCCTCCGCTGGCGCCCGCAGTGACCGTGCCGTCAGAGCCGGCCCCGGCGCCCGTCGCGGCGCCGACGATGACGACCGGTTCGTTCGTCTCGGCGGCGCGGGGCGGGATCACGACCAACTGGGCTATCGCGCGCCCGCCCGGTCAGACCAAGTCGTTGCGGCCGGTGATCGCGTTGCACGGCAAGGGCAGTGACGCGGCCACGGTGATGGCCGGCGGCGTCGAGCAGGGTCTGGCCCAGGCTGTCAACGCGGGGCTGCCGCCGTTCGCGGTCGTCGCGGTCGACGGCGGCGGTAGCTATTGGCACAAGCGAGCATCCGGTGAGGATTCCGGCGCCATGGTGCTGACGGAGCTGATCCCGCTGCTTGACAGTCAGGGCGTGGACACCTCGCGGGTGGCGTTTCTGGGCTGGTCGATGGGTGGGTACGGCGCGTTGCTGCTCGGCGGCCGGCTCGGTCCGGCCCGCACGACGGCGATCTGCGCGGTGAGTCCGGCGCTGTGGCTGTCGTCCGGCGCAACGGCACCGGGTGCCTTCGACGGCGCCGACGACTGGGCGGCCAACTCGGTGTTCGGCATGCCCGCGCTGGCGTCCATCCCGGTTCGGGTGGACTGCGGTGACGGTGATCCGTTCTACGGCGCGACGAAGCAGTTCGTGGCCCAGTTGCCCAACCCGCCTGCCGGCGGATTCTCACCCGGCGGGCATGACGCATCGTTCTGGAGCGCTCAACTGCCGGCCGAGCTGAGCTGGATAGCGCCGCTGCTCACGGCCTGAAAGCGCGCGGGCGCTGGGAGTTCACCTCAGCGGTGTATGGTGTACGACTGTTCACTTGGAGCCTCACCGCAGGGCGCCGAAAGGATTATGTACATGTCGTTTTCACTCGAACTTTCCGAAGATCTGATCCATGTCCGAGACTGGGTACACGAGTTCGCCGCCGAAGTCATGCGGCCGGCCGCCGCGGAGTGGGACGAGCGCGAAGAGACCCCGTGGCCGATCATTCAGGAGGCGGCCAAGGTCGGCTTGTACTCCCTCGACTTGTTCGCCGAGCAGTCCGCGGAACCCAGCGGGCTGGGCCTGCTGACGGTGTTCGAGGAGATGTTCTGGGGTGATGCCGGGATCGCGTTGTCGATTCTTGGCACCGGGTTGGCCGCCGCGTCGTTGGCCGCCAACGGCACGCCGGAGCAGCTCGGCGAGTGGCTGCCGCAAATGTTCGGCACTGTGGACGACCCCAAGCTGGCGTCGTTCTGTTCGTCGGAGCCGGCCGCCGGCTCAGACGTCGGCGCGATCCTGACCCGGGCGCGTTATGACGAAGCCAACGACGAGTGGATCCTCAACGGAACCAAGACGTGGGCCACCAACGGCGGCATCGCGAACGTGCACATCGTGGTGGCATCGGTGTATCCCGAATTGGGAACCCGCGGCCAGGCGACCTTCATCATTCCGCCGGACACCTCGGGCTTCAAGCAGGGTCAGAAGTTCCTCAAGCACGGTATCCGGGCTTCGCACACTGCCGAGGTGGTGTTGGAGGACGTCCGGCTTCCCGGTCGGCTGCTGGTGGGTGGCAAGGAGAAGTTCGACCGCCGGATCGCTCGGGTGCGCGAGGGAAAGCGCGCCGCGGGGTCAGCAGCGATGGCGACGTTCGAGCGCACCCGGCCCACGGTCGGGGCGATGGCGCTGGGAGTGGCGCGCGCCGCCTACGAGTACGCCTTGGACTACGCACAGCAGCGTGAGCAGTTCGGCCGCAAGATCGGCGACTTCCAGGCCATCGGATTCAAACTGGCCGACATGAAGGCCAGGATCGACGCGTCACGGCTGCTGGTGTGGCGCGCCGGCTGGATGGCCCGGAACAACAAGCCGTTCGAGAACGCCGAAGGGTCGATGGCCAAGCTGGTGGCCAGCGAAACCGCCGTCTACGTCACCGAGGAAGCCATCCAGATCCTCGGCGGTAACGGCTACACCCGCGAGTATCCGGTGGAGCGCATGCACCGCGACGCCAAGATATTCACCATCTTCGAGGGCACCAGCGAGATCCAGCGGCTGGTGATGGCGCGGGCGGTCACCGGATTGCCGCTGCGCTGACGGCTTCGCCGGACTAGACCTCTACCACCACTGCGCCGCCCTGCCCGCCGCCGGCGCACATCGCGGCGATGCCTATGCCACCGCCGCGCCGGCCCAGTTCGTGCACCAGTGTGGTCAGCATCCGCGCGCCGGTCGCAGCAATAGGATGCCCGAGGCTGCAACCGCTGCCATGGAGGTTGACCCGGTCTTCGTCCAAGTCATATTCCCGGCACGCGGCAATCGGCACGGACGCGAAAGCCTCGTTGATTTCCCAGAGATCGACGTCGGACGCGGACAGTCCGGCGCGGTCGAGCACTTTGCCGATCACCCGCGCCGCCGCCAAGCCGGTGTCGCGCGGTTCGACCGCGGCTGTTGCCCAGGTTTTGACGGTCCCCAGCGTGCTCAAGCCGGCCGACTTCGCGTACCCGTCGTCGACCAGGGTGAGTGCGGCGGCGGCGTCGTTGGTGCCGCTGCTGTTTCCGGCGGTGATGGAGAACCCGTCGATCTCGGGGTGCAGCACTTTCAGTGACGCCAGCTTTTCCAGGCTGGTGTTGCGGCGTGGATGCTCATCGACGCTGAAGTCGACGAACGCACCGTCGGCGCCCTGGATCTTCAGTGGGACGATCTCGTCGGCGAAAACACCGTCGTCGATCGCCGCGACCGCGCGTTGATGCGAGCGCAGCGCCCAGGCATCCATATCTTCGCGACTGATTCCGGCGGCTTGCGCCGTGTTCCAGCCGACCGTGATCGACATGTCGCGCGCGGGTGCCTCGGCGGTCGCCGGATGCGACGGCGGAATCCACTGTGCCTCGAATGCCAGCGCGGGACCAGGGACACGCCACTTCATCAGCGGCCCGGTCGACAATGACTGCACCCCTCCGGCCACCACAGCTCGTTCGACACCGGAGCCGATCTGGGCCGCCGCGTTGGCGACGGCGGTCAGGCTGCCCGCGCAGTGCCTGTTGACGGCCTGACCCGGGACCGAGAACAGCTCCGAGGCCGCAGCGGCGTAGCGCGCGAGATCGCCTCCGCCGTAGTGTGATTCAGCGAGTATGACGTCGTCGATGTCGCGGGGGTCGACGCCGGAGCGCCGGATGGTCTCCTGCAGGATCGTTGTCGCGAGCACTTCGGCGGGCGTATTGACCAATGAGCCCTTGAAAGACGTTGCGATTGCGGTTCGCACCGCACTGACGATGACAGGCTTGGGCATGTCGTCAACTTTAGACATCGGGTTGCCGGTGCTCCGCTGCTTTCCCGTCGACTGGAATACTCGAAGGAGTGGGTCAAGCGGCTAACCGCCCGGCACGGCGTATCAGAAGTGGATCGAAGAAGCGGGTGCTGCCGTGAGGGAATTCGATTGGGATTTTCCTTATCCGTGGCCACGTAAGCCCGTTCTGGCGCGCAACACCGTATGTACCTCCCAACCCCTTGCCGCGCAGGCCGGTCTGCGGATGCTCGCCGAGGGCGGCGGCGCCGTCGATGCCGCCGTGGCCACCGCCATCACCCTTGCCGTAGTCGAACCGGTGTCGAACGGCATCGGCTCGGATGCCTTCGCCATCGTCTGGGATGGCCGGCGGCTGCACGCACTGAACGCGTCGGGCCGGTCGCCCGCGGCGTGGACACCGGACTATTTCGGTGACGCCGGCGTACCTGCGCTCGGCTGGAATTCGGTGACTGTGCCCGGTGCGGTTTCGGCCTGGGTGCAATTGCATGCGGAGTTCGGCAAGCTTCCGTTCGAGCGCCTTTTCGAGCCGGCCATCCACTACGCTCGCAACGGTTTCCTGCTGTCACCGACGGTCGCCGCCCAGTGGGCGGCACAGGTGCCGGTGTTCGCGTCACAGCCCGGCTTTGCCGCGGCATTCATGCCGGGTGGGCGCGCACCGCGCCCCGGCGAACTGGTTTTCCTTCCCGACCACGCGGCCACGCTCGAGATGATTGCCGCCACCAACGGCGAGGCGTTCTACCGCGGCGAACTGGCGGCCAAGCTCGAAGCTCATTCGGCGGCCAACGGCGGTGCTCTGCGAGCCGACGATCTGGCCGCGCACCGGGCTGACTGGGTCGACACGATCACCGTCGATTACCGCGGATACACAATCCACGAGCTACCCCCCAACGGGCAGGGCATCATCGCCCTGATCGCTCTGGGAATTCTGGAGCACTTCGACATCGGTTCTTACCCAGTCGATTCTGCTGACAGTGTGCATCTGCAGCTCGAGGCACTGAAGCTCGCGTTCGCCGACGCGCAGGCTTACCTCGCCGATATCGCCTGCATGCCTGTGCGCCCCGAGCAACTGCTGGACAAGGAGTACCTCGGGCAGCGTGCGGCGATGATCGACCTCCGGCAAGCGAGGCCGGTGTCGGCGGGGACACCGCGCGGGGGCACGGTGTATCTGACTGCCGCCGACTCCTCGGGAGCGATGGTGTCGATGATCCAATCGAATTACCTGGGATTCGGCTCGGGCGTCGTGGTTCCGGGCACCGGAATCTCGTTGCAGAACCGCGGCGCGGATTTCGTTGCAACGCTTGGGCATCCGAACCAAGTGGGCCCGGGCAAGCGCCCCTACCACACCATCATCCCGGGTTTCGTAACCAGGAACGGCAGACCGGTCATGAGCTTCGGGGTGATGGGAGGCCAGATGCAGCCCCAGGGACACCTGCAGGTGCTGACGCGTTTGATCGACCACGGACAGAACCCGCAGACGGCTTGCGACGGCCCGCGCTTTCGCTGGGTGCAGGGCCGGCAAGTGTGCTTGGAGCCGGGTTTTCCGCAGTCGACCACCGAGGAGTTGGCGCAGCGTGGGCACCAATTGATCGAGGTGAACGACTACAACCAGTTCGGCAGCTGCCAGGCCATCTGGCGGCTCGACGACGGCTATCTGGCGGTGAGCGATCCGCGCCGGGACGGCCAAGCCGCAGGTTTCTAGGTAACTGGACAGGGGCATCCGCACGAATGGCTATCAATCGACGCAAGGTGCTCGGCGGTGCTGGGCTGGCCGGCGCCGCGGCACTAAGCGGCGCAGGCGCTGACCGCGCCTTGTCCGGTTACCTCAACGCGAAGGACGAATCGATGACCGATGACGCAGCCCGGTTCGGCGATCCTCGGATTCCCGCCGAGCTGATCACTTCGCAGTCGCACCTCTTCCATCTCGGAGCAGTGCCCGCCGCCACGTTCGATGGCGGTTCGCTGCGCCAAGCCCACGAGGACAACTTTCCGATCCTGAAGGGCCAGCAAGCGAGCGTGGTTCTCGTTACGTTGCAGCCTGGCGGCATTCGGGAACCGCATTGGCATCCAAGCGCCTGGGAGATGAACATCATCACCGGGGGAACTGCCACCTGGACCCTGCTCGACCCACTCGGCAACAACGAGTCTTTCGATGCTCATGCCGGCGACGTGGTGTTCGCACCGCAAGGCTCGCTGCATTATTTCGAGAACAAAGGGCACGAGGACCTGACTATGACCATCGTGTTCAACGCCAGCACTCAAGAAGGCAAGGACGACATCGGAATTGGCGCGTCGATCAGCAAGCTGCCACCCGCTGTGCTGTCCGCGGTCTTCGGTGTTCCCGCCGAGACATTCACACATTTCAAGAAAGTCGACAAATCGCTGACGATCATCCGGTCGTCGTAACCGGTTAGACGCGGATCCCTCCTGCTGCTGCCGCCAGCCCAATGTCGGTGCGAAAATGGCTGCCGGGCAACCGAATCGATTTCATGATCGCATAGGCAGCCGAACGCGCCGCCGACACATCAGCGCCCGTTCCGACCACTGACAGCACCCGACCACCCGACGATACGATCGTCCCGTCGTCGCGGCGGGCCGTTCCGGCGTGCAGCACCCCGTTGGTCTCCGAACCGGTGATGACGTCACCGAGCCGCGGCCGGCCGGGGTAGTTCTCCGCCGCCAGCACCACCGTCACGGCGGCGCCGTCTCGCCAACGCAGGTCTTCGAAACCGGCCAATTCACCGGTGGCGGCCGCGTGCAGCAGCTGACCCAGTGGCGAGTCGAGTAACGCCAGCACCGACTGCGTTTCAGGATCGCCGAAGCGACAGTTGAATTCGATAACCGCGGGTCCGCTCGAGGTGATCGCGAGACCGGCGTAGAGCAGACCCGAAAACGGGCAGCCACGTCGAACGAGCTCAGCGGCAACGGGTTTGACGATGTGGTCGACCGCGTCACGATACAACCCGACGGGGAGCCATGGCAGCGGCGCGTAGGCACCCATGCCGCCGGTGTTGGGCCCGCTGTCACCGTCGCCGACCCGCTTGAAGTCCTGCGCCGCCAGCAGCGGCACCACGGTGGTGCCGTCGACGACGCAGAACAACGAAACCTCGGGACCGTCGAGGAAGGACTCCAACAGCACCGGGTGGCCGGCGTCGAGCAGACTCGCGGCGTGCGCACGCGCGGCGGCCCGATCCGGCGTCACGACGACACCCTTGCCCGCGGCGAGCCGGTCATCCTTCACCACCCAGGCCGGTTCGCCGGCGACCGGCCCGTACCGGTCGAGGGCCGCATCCAGATTTGCCGGATTGTCGACGATCTCGCTGGCAGCGGTGCGGACGCCGGCCGCTGTCATCACATCCTTGGCGAACGCTTTGGAACCCTCGATTCGAGCGGCTTCCTTGCTGGGCCCAAAACAGGCAAACCCGGCTTCCCGCAGCGCGTCGGCCACTCCGAGCACCAGCGGCACCTCGGGTCCGATGACGACCAGATCGGACCGCAGGTCCCGGGTCAGCGCCACAACCTCGTCCGCGGACAGGATGTCGACTTGATGCTGCTCGGCGAGGGACGCGGTGCCCGCGTTGCCGGGCGCAATTGCCAGCGCCTGGACCTGCGGATCGCGGGTCAGCGCCGCAAGCAGGGCGTGTTCACGAGCACCCGAACCGATCACCAGAACGCGCACGAGGTCACCTTAACGGGCAGCGTTTCGAGTTTGACGTTGCGGATACGCCCTAGTCCGGCGTCTTGCCCGAGTGCATCTTCAGCGCGTCGTTGACGTTGGCCAACTTGTCCTCGGCGCCGTCTTTTGCCGCGGCCTTCTTCCGCTTCGCCACGACCGTGTCGACCGCACCATTGAGCGCGGAGCCCAGCGGAAACCCGAGGTAGTGCGTAAGAAAGACAGCCATCTCTTTGAGCTCCGTCTCCGAAAGCTCTCCGTTGAGCAGTGCGGCATTGATCTGGATCTCGGCCAGGTCGCGTTTGCCCACGGCGGTCACCGCCGTCAAGGTCATGATGCGCTTGTCTCGCATCGACAGCCCCGGACGGGTCCAGATGGCGCCGAACAGATGATCGACGGTCAGGTCGAAGTACGGGTCACCCTCGACGTCGGGCATCTCCCAGCCGTAGACCTCGTTCATCTTCTCCAGGCCGTTGCGGCGGATTTCGTCCATCACGTCTCTTTCTTCGTGTGCGGCACTCCCAGCCCGACGGCCAGCCGCTCGCGCGCGATCTCGGCCAACGGCAGGTCCACTGCCACCGCCCGGCCCAGCGACAACGCCAAGCTCAGATCCTTCTCTCCTAGATCTCTTGCGTGGCTGAAGGATTGGTATAAGAAGTTGTCCGGCTGCAGCGCCTGCAGGTGATCGCGAACCATGATGGCTCCCGGACCGCCGGTCAACGCATCAGTGTGGCGCACCACCCGGCCCAGTGCCTGCAGGTCCAAACCAGCTGCCTCAGCCAACGTCATGGCTTCGCATGCCGCGGCGTACGAAGTGAACGTCAACATGTTGCGCGCCAACTTCATTCGCGTTCCTGCGCCCGCCTCGCCGGCATGGATCACCAGCGACGCCCACTGCTTGAACGCTGGCTTGACGAGCTCGTACACCGAACGCTCGGCGCCAACCATGGTGGCGAGCTCTCCTTTGGCGGCTGCTCCGGGGCCGCCGCTGACCGGCGCGTCGACCACGTGAATGTCACGCTCGGCCAGCTGCTGCGACAACTCGACGGCGGTGGTGTCGCTGATCGTCGAATGAATGGCGATGACGGTGCCGGGCTTGGCGGACGTCGCCAGCTCGCAGACGACGTCGCGCACCTGCTCGTCGTTGAGGACGGTGACGCTGATGATGTCGGCGTCGGCGATGTCGGACACGCTGTCGGCGAGGCCTGCGCCGGCCTCGGCCAGCGAAGTCATCGCCTCGGCCCGCACGTCGTACACCGTCACACCGCCCGGCCAGTCGACCAGACGCTTAGCCATCGGCGCGCCCATGTTGCCCAGCCCGATGTAACCCAATTTCACAGCACTGGTCATAAGCGCCGCTCCTCCTCAACGCCGCGCTCTGCATCGTCGCCGGCGGCGGTCATGACCGGATGATCTGTCCGCCGTCGACGTTGAAGATCTGCCCGGTGATCCACGACGCCTCGTCGGACAACAAAAACAGGCACATCCCGATCAGGTCTTCCGGAGTCCCGATGCGCGACAACGGAAGCCCCTTGACGATGTCGTCGACCATTTCCTTCGGGGCGGTGGTCCGGTTGGCTTCGGTGTCGATCGGGCCGGGCGCAATGGCGTTGATCCGGATGTTGCGGCCACCCAATTCTCGTGAAAGCTGTTGTGTCAGACCGTTGACGCCTACCTTGGCCAGACCGTAGAAGTTGGCGTACAGCCATGCCGCGGTGGACGACTGGTTGACGATCGCCCCACCGCCGCGTTTGGTCATCTTCTTGTACACCGCGCGGGTGCACCACAGGGCGCCGTCGAGGTTGACGCTCATGAATCTTTTGTAGTATTCGGGATCGACGCTGAGCAGGAAGTCGAGTTTCATGCCACCGAAGATGGCGGCGTTGTTGACCAGGTAGTCGATCCCGCCGAATTCGGCGAGCGTCCGATCGGCCATCGCTTTGGCGGATTCCGGGTCGGAGACGTCGACCGGGATGCTGATCGCGGTCCCACCGTCGGCGCTGATCTGCTTGGCCACACTGTGCGCGGCCTCGTCGTTGATGTCTGCCACCGCGACCGCGGCACCTTCACGGGCCAGCGCTTCGGCGTATGCCTGACCGATGCCGCCGCCGGAGCCGGTGACGATCGCAACCTTGTTCTCGAACCGCATGTTTGCCTTCCCGCCGAGAGCCAGTGCGTCTAGACCGCTGTCGCAACAACTTTCGTCTCGAGATACTCCTCGAACCCGGCTAACCCCATCTCCCGGCCGTTACCGGACTGCTTGTATCCGCCGAACGGCACGTCGGCGGAGTACCACACACCGCCGTTGACGTTGACGGTGCCCACCCGCAGCCGCGACGCCACTGCGGCCGCCCGCTTCGGGTCTGCGCCGAAGACGGTGCCTGACAACCCGTACGGTGAATCGTTGGCGATTCGCACCGCGTCGTCGTCGCCGTCGTAGGCGATCACCGTAAGGACCGGACCGAAGACTTCTTCGCGGGCGACCCGGGCGTCGTTGGTGAGTCCGGCGATGACGGTGGGCTCGATGAAAAAGCCGCTCGCCCGGTCAGCGGGCCGGCCACCGCCGCAGGCGAAGATTCCGCCCTCGCTGGTCGCCGAGTCGAGATAGCCCTGGACGCGGTCGCGCTGGCGCGCCGAGATCAACGGCCCGCATATCGTGCCGGCGTCGTCAGGATCTCCCGGCTTGATCGACGACATGGTTGCCGCGGCGATAGCGACCGCCTCGTCGTAACTGTTGCGCGGCACCAGCAATCGGGTGGTGATCGCACAGCCCTGCCCGGCGTGCACGGCAGCGGTGAAGGCTGACATCGAGCATGCTCCGGCGAGATCGGCGTCGTCGAGCACGATGAACGCCGATTTGCCGCCCAACTCGAGGAACACCTTTTTGATGGTGGCGGCGGCGTCGGCCATCACGCTGCGACCGGTGGCCGTTGAGCCGGTGAAAGACACCATGTCCACCCGGGAGTCGTTGGCCAGCATCGCGCCGACACTGTGGTCACTGGAGGTGACGATGTTGATGACGCCCGGCGGGAATTCGGTGTGTTCGACCATCAGTTCGCCCAGTACTGCTGCGCACCACGGCGTGTCGGGTGCCGGTTTGAGCACGAGGGTATTTCCCGCCGCCAGCGCCGGACCGAGTTTGGCCAGGTTGATCTGATGCGGAAAGTTCCACGGGGTGATCGCACCAACCACCCCGACAGCTTCTCTGGCGACGGTGCGGTGGGTGGGGATTCCCATCGGCGCCGCTTGTCCTAAATCCTGGCTCCACTCGTAGGACTCGGCGGTGTCGGCCGGGAAGCTGAGGTCGGCGACCGGCCCGTCGAGTTGCGCAGCGGCAGTCAGCATCCGCGGGGCGCCGACCTCGGCGATCGTGATTTCGCGGAGTTCCTCGATATGCTCGCGCATTGCCTGCTGCAGCTGTCGTAGGCAGCGCACCCGTAGCTCGGTGTTGCGCGACCAGTCGGTCTGATCGAAAGCCTGTCGGGCCGCGTCGATTGCCCGGCTCATGTCATCGGCGTTGGCGTCGGCGGCGCTGCCGAGCACTTCCTCGGTGGCCGGGTTCACGGTCGCAAAGGTGCCCCCGCTGCTCGCCGAGAGCTTGCCGTCGATGAGCAGTTCGCTCACACCGTCGGCCAACAAAGCCATGTCCGCTCCTGCCGCTACGTTGACGGATCTGATGGACACTTGTCCGGAATGCGTCTGTCAGACGATAGCCGCCGGGGCGCCGAGGCCGCAAGAGCCGGCTCGCGCCCGTGTCTTTGGACCGGGCGCATAGCTTGTCAGCTCGGCCTTTCTGCATCGGACTTGCCTGCCCCACCGACCATCCGATAACTTGGACAAGTGTCCAGCGATGCAGTGATCGCCATCACGTCAAGTGACGTCGCTCCTGAGGTCCCGCGCAACCGCAGGCAAGAGGAGACCATCCGCAAAGTGTTGGCCGCCGGAATGGAAACCCTGCGCGAGAGGTCCTATGCCGACTTGACCGTGCGCGCGGTCGCCGCTCGCGCCAAGGTGGCCCCGGCAACCGCCTACACCTACTTTTCGTCGAAGAACCACCTGATCGCTGAGGTGTATCTGGACCTGGTGCGACAGGTGCCCTTCTTCACCGATGTCAACGAACCCATGCCAACCCGGGTGAACAAGGCGTTGCGTCATCTGGCGCTGGTGGTCGCCGACGAACCCGAAGTCGCTGCGGCATGCACGACGGCGCTGCTCGGCGGCACTGCGGATCCGGCGGTGCGTGCCGTCCGCGACCGGATCGGTGTGGAAATCCATCGCCGCATCACCTCTGCGATCGGTCCGGAGGCTGACCCGCGCACCGTGTCGGCACTGGAAATGGCGTTTTTCGGCGCGCTGGTCAATGCCGCCAGCGGCGCGTTCACCTACCACCAGATCGCCGACCGGCTGGCCTACGTCGTCGGCCTCGTCTTGCCCGGCGACCCGACAGAACGTCGATGACCGTTCAGACCGGCCAGCCGCTACTGGATCCGTACGACTACGACTTCCACGAGGATCCGTACCCGTACTACCGTCGGTTGCGCGACGAAGCGCCGCTCTATCACAACGAGCAGCTGGGTTTTTGGGCGCTGTCCCGTCACCACGACGTGCTGCACGGTTTCCGCAACAGCACCGCACTGTCCAACCGCGACGGTGTCTCGCTGGACCCGGTATCGCGTGGACCGCACGCCGCCAAGACGATGTCGTTTCTGGCGATGGACGATCCCGGGCACCTGCGGCTGCGCACGCTGGTGTCCAAGGGCTTCACGCCGCGCCGGATCCGCGAGCTCGAGCCAAGGGTCACGGAGTTGGCGGTGCAACACCTCGAGGCCATACTCGATCAGGCGGCGTCCAGCCAAACCGTCGACTACGTCGCAGACTTCGCCGGTAAGTTACCGATGGACGTGATTTCTGAGTTGATGGGCGTCCCGGTAGCCGACCGCGACCGGATCCGGGCTCTGGCCGACGGCGTGATGCATCGCGACGACGGGGTGAACGACGTCCCGGCGTCGGCAATCGAGGCGTCGATCGACCTGATCGTCTACTACCAGCAGATGATCGCCGAGCGCCGCAAGAAACCGACCGAAGACTTGACCTCTGCACTGCTCGACGCCGAGATCGACGGCGACCGGCTCACCGACGACGAGATCCTCGGATTCTTGTTCCTGATGGTGATCGCCGGCAACGAGACCACAACGAAATTGCTTGCCAACGCCGCGTATTGGGGTCACAAGAATCCGGACCAACTGGCACCGGTCTACGCCGACCTGTCGCTGATCCCGCAGTGGGTGGAAGAAACCCTGCGGTACGACACGTCGAGCCAAATCCTGGCCCGGACTGTCGCCTCGGATCTCGACCTCTACGACACTGTGGTTCCCGCCGGTGACGTCCTGTTGTTGCTGCCCGGTTCGGCTCACCGCGACGAGCGGGTGTTCGACCGCCCGGACGACTACCTGATCGGGCGCGAGATCGGGTCCAAGCTGATGAGTTTCGGCAGTGGAGCGCATTTTTGCCTGGGCGCTCATCTGGCTCGGATGGAAGCCCGGGTAGCGCTGACCGAGTTGTTCAAGCGCATCCGTGGCTACCAAATCGACGAAGCCAACGCTGTTCGCGTCCATTCCAGCAATGTCCGAGGTTTCGCTCACCTGCCGATGTCGGTGGAGGTGCGTTGAATGCCGCGCTTTGAACCGCACCCGGCTCGTCGTCCCGCCGTCGTCGCCGGCGCCTCCTCCGGTATCGGCGCGGCGACCGCGATCGAGCTTGCCGCTCACGGTTTTCCGGTGGCCCTCGGCGCGCGGCGCCTCGACAAGTGCCAGGCGCTCGCCGAGGCCATTCGCGCCGATGGTGGGGAGGCGATCGCACTGCCCCTTGATGTCACCGACGCCGAGTCGGTCAACGGGTTCCTGCATGGGGCCACCGAAACGCTCGGCGACATCGAGGTGCTCGTCACCGGCGCCGGTGACACGTACTTCGGCCGGCTGCACGAGATCGACACCGACGCTTTCGAATCGCAGATCCAGATTCATCTGATCGGCGCGAACCGGTTGAGCACCGGGGTGCTTCCCGGCATGATCGAGCGGCAGCGCGGCGATCTCATCTTCGTGGGATCCGACGTCGCCCTGCGTCAGCGGCCACACATGGGTGCCTACGGCGCGGCGAAATCCGCGCTGGTGGCGATGGTGACGAACCTCCAGATGGAGCTCGAAGGCACCGGGGTGCGGGCCTCGATCGTGCATCCCGGGCCCACCAAGACCGGCATGGGTTGGAGTCTGCCGCCCGAGGCAATCGGCCAGGCGCTCGAAGACTGGGCCAAGTGGGGCCAGGCCCGCCACGACTACTTCCTGCGGGCATCGGATCTGGCCCGGGCCATCACGTTCGTCGCCGAGACCCCGCGCGGTGGATTCATCGCGAACATGGAAGTGCAACCTGAGGCGCCGTTGACCGCGAAGACAAACCGTCAGCAACTCAGATTGGACGAACAGGCGATGAAAAGGCATTGAAGCAATGACCTCGCGATACGACGATGCGGCGCGAGACGGGCGCGCCGGTGAGGAGTGAGCAGATGACCACTGCAGTAGTGCCTCGAGTGTCAGGCGGCGAAGAAGAACACGGGCACCTCGAGGAGTTCCGCACCGATCCGATCGGTTTGATGCAGCGAACCCGTGCCGAGTGCGGCAATGTCGGCTGGTTCCAATTGGCGGACAAGCACGTGATTCTGCTGTCGGGCGCCGAGGCTAACGAATTCTTCTTCCGCTCGGCAGACGAAGATCTCGACCAGGCCGAGGCGTATCCGTTCATGACCCCGATCTTCGGCAAAGGCGTCGTCTTCGACGCCAGCCCGGAGCGGCGCAAGGAAATGCTGCACAACTCGGCGCTGCGCGGTGAGCAGATGAAGGGCCACGCCGCCACCATCGAGGGCGAGGTCAAGCGGATGATCGCCGAATGGGGTGACGAGGGCGAAATCGACCTGCTCGACTTCTTCGCCGAACTGACCATCTACACCTCGACGGCGTGCCTGATCGGGCTGAAGTTCCGCAATCAGCTCGACTCACGGTTCGCGCACTACTACCACGAATTGGAGCGCGGCACCGATCCGCTGTGCTACGTCGACGCCTACCTGCCCATCGAGAGCTTCCAGCGTCGCGACCAGGCCCGCAAAGACCTGGTTGCGCTGGTGCAAGACATCATGAACCAGCGGATCGCCAACCCGCCGAAGGACAAGACCGATCGGGACATGCTGGACGTGCTGGTCTCGATCAAAGACGAGGACGGCCAGCCCCGGTTCTCTGCCGACGAGGTGACCGGCATGTTCATCTCGCTGATGTTCGCCGGACACCACACCAGTTCGGGCACATCGGCGTGGACACTGATCGAGTTGATCCGCCACCCCGAGGTCTACGCCGAAGTGCTCGCCGAACTTGTGGAGCTGTACGCCGACGGCCAGGAAGTCAGTTTCCATGCGCTGCGCCAGATTCCGAAGCTGGACAACGTGGTCAAGGAAACCCTTCGGCTACACCCGCCGCTGATCATCCTGATGCGGGTGGCCCACGGCGAATTTGAGGTCGAAGGCTTCCCGATCCGCGACGGCGACTACGTCGCGGCGTCCCCGGCCATCTCCAATCGCATTCCCGAGGACTTTCCCGAGCCCGACGCGTTCAACCCGGACCGGTACGACAAGCCGGAGCAGGCTGACATCGTGAACCGCTGGACGTGGATTCCGTTCGGTGCCGGCCGGCACCGCTGCGTAGGCGCGGCGTTCGCCACCATGCAGATCAAGGCGATCTTCTCGGTCTTGTTGCGTGAGTATCGATTCGAGATGTCTCAACCGGCCGACAGCTACCGCAACGACCATTCGAAGATGGTGGTGCAGCTGGCCAAGCCCGCCAAGGTGCGGTACCGACGGATCGTTTCCGGGGATTGACAGTGGGTTACCGCGTCGAAGTCGACTTCGATCTGTGCCAGGGCCACGCCATGTGCGAGTTGGAAGCCCCCGACTACTTCCAGGTGCCCAAGCGGGGCAAGGTGAAGATTCTCGATGCCGAGCCACCCGCGGAAGCACAGGATGAAGTCGAGCGGGCTGTCGCGATGTGCCCAACCCAAGCACTGTTCATCAAGTGAAAAGAGGTTTGACTGTGCCGTCTTTCGAACGCGCGGAACTCGACGAATGGGTGCAGTCCTGGCTGCGGACCAATCAAGATTGCGAACAGGCCGGCGACTGGACACCGCTGACTGACTTCTATGCACCCGACGCCACCTACGGCTGGAACATCGGACCGAAAGAAGATGTGATGTGCGTCGGGCGCGACGAGATCCGGGATATCGCCCTTCGTCTGGAAATGGAGGGGCTGGAGAACTGGCAGTACCCGTATCAGAAGGTCATTGTCGACGACCGGCAGGGCGAGATCGTCGGTTTCTGGAAGCAGGTGGTCGTCGATGGTGACGGCGGCCGACAGGAGATCTACGGCATCGGTGGAAGCTGGTTTCGGCTCAACGCGGACAAGCTCATCGAATGGCAGCGGGACTTCTTCGACTTCGGTCATGTTTCGGCGCTCTACATGGAACTGATGAAAGGCGGGAAGTTGTCGGCAGGCATGCAAAAGCGCATCGAGCGCGGCCTGGCCGGCGACAAACTGCCGGGCTACTACCCCCTCGGAAAGACTCCAGTGCCCATCTGGTGAGCAGCGGCCGCTCCGCGTGAGACGTAGATCACCTACTGACCTACACTCAACCAAGCGGTTGCTTGCGGGGAGCTGGGGCCGTTGCTCAACCGACGTTCAACGACGAAAGCAGGTTCACGGTGAAGACCAAGGGCGCACTGATCTGGGAGTTCAACCAGCCGTGGTCCATCGAGGAAATCGAGATCGGCGACCCGCAAAAAGACGAGGTCATGATCCAGATGGAAGCGGCCGGCATGTGCCACTCCGATCACCACCTGGTGACCGGAGGGATCCCGATGGCCGGCTTCCCGGTGCTCGGCGGGCATGAGGGCGCAGGCATCGTGACCGACGTGGGACCGGGCGTGGACGACATAGCGCCGGGCGACCACGTGGTGTTGTCGTTCATCCCGTCGTGCGGCCACTGTCCGACCTGTCAGGCCGGCATGCGCAACCTGTGCGACTTGGGCGCCGGGCTGCTGGGCGGCGTGGCGGTGTCCGACGGCACCTTCCGCATCCAGGCTCGCGGGCAGGACGTGTTCCCGATGACCTTGCTGGGCACGTTCTCCCCCTACATGGTCGTGCACCGCAGCTCAGTGGTGAAGATCGACCCGTCGGTGCCCTTCGAGGTGGCCGCGTTGGTAGGTTGCGGCGTCACCACCGGTTACGGCTCGGCCGTCCGCACCGCCGACACCCGGCCCGGTCAGGACGTCGCCATCGTCGGTGTAGGCGGAGTCGGCATGGCCGCGCTGCAGGGTGCGGTGGCTGCCGGCGCCCGCTACGTCTTCGCGATCGACCCGGTGGAGTGGAAGCGCGACCAGGCGCTGAAATTCGGTGCGACGCATGTCTATCCCGACATCAACGCCGCCCTGATGGGTGTCGCCGAAGTCTCCTACGGTCTGATGGCCCACAAGGTGATCGTCACCGTCGGCGAATTGCAGGGCGCCGATGTCGACAACTACCTGAACCTGACCGCCAAAGGCGGCACCTGCGTGCTGACCGCTATCGGCAGCTTGCTGGACACCAACGTCACCTTGAACCTGGCGATGCTGACCCTGATGCAGAAGAACCTGCAGGGCACCATCTTCGGCGGCGGCAACCCGCAGTACGACATCCCGCTGCTGCTGTCGATGTACAAAGCCGGAAAACTGAACCTCGACGACATGATCACCCGCCAGTACAAGCTCGAGCAGATCAACGACGGTTACCAGGACATGCTGGAGGGCAAGAACATCCGCGGCGTCATCCGTTACACCGACGCGGACCGGTAGGCCATGTCGCAGGACACCATTGAGCAGTCCCCGGCACTGACCGCCTCGCAGTCGTCGTGGCGGTGTGTGCAAACGCACGACCGCGAAGGCTGGCTGACCCTGATGGCCGATGACGTCGTCATCGAAGACCCCATCGGTAAGTCCGTCACCAACCCCGACGGCACCGGTGTTCGCGGCAAAGACGCGGTGGCGGCGTTTTACGACACCAACATTGCCGCCAACCAGCACACCATCACCTGCGAGGAGAGTTTCCCATCCAGTGCGCCGGACGAGATCGCGCATATCTTGGTGCTGCACAGCCACTTCGACAACGGAGTCACCAGCACCGTGCGCGGTGTATTCACCTACCGCGTGGACGACGAAGGTCTGATCACCAACATGCGCGGTTACTGGAACCTTGATGTGATGACCTTCGGCCAGGACGAGTGACCTGACGCGTGGCCACCCTTTTCACGAAGATCATCAACGGAGAGCTTCCGGGCCGCTTCGTCTACGAGGACGACGACGTCGTCGCGTTCCTGACCATTCAGCCGATGACCCACGGCCACACGCTTGTGGTTCCCCGCGCCGAGATCGATCAATGGCAGGACATCGACGAGGCGGTGTTCGGCCGGGTCATGGCGGTGGCGCAGCTGATCGGCAAAGCGGTCTGCCGCGCCTTCAGCGCTGATCGTGCCGGGCTGATCATCGCCGGGCTGGAGGTGCCGCACCTGCATGTGCATGTGTTCCCGGCGCGCGATCTGAGCGACTTCGGGTTCGCCAACGTCGACACCGATCCGTCGCAGGAGTCGCTGGACGAAGCTCAGGCCAAGATCAAAGAGGCTCTCGCGCAGCTGGTTTGACGCCTCAAACCACGTGCGCGGGCACGTCGGCGACCCGCGGCAAGCCCACATGAAAACAGCAGCCCGCACCGGGTGCGGTGTTCACGGTGACGGTGCCGCCGTGGGCGCGCACGAGCGAGTCGACGATCGACAGCCCCAGCCCGGTGCCGCCGCTGCTGCGCGCCCGGGACATGTCGGTGCGGTAGAACCGCTCGAACACGCGCTGAGCATCCTCCTGGCTCATCCCGGGGCCCTTGTCGGCTACTTCCAGCACCGCGTCATCGCCGTCGGTGCCGACCCGCACCGTGATGTCGGCATCCTCCGGAGTGTGCTGCAGCGCGTTGGCCACCAGATTGCTCAGAACCTGACGCAGCCGAGCCTCGTCGCCCAACACTTCCGGGGTGCCCGGGCCGTCGAGGACCTCCATTGCGATGCGACGTTTCGGGGCGATCGACTGTGCGTCGTGCACGGCGTCGGTGGCGAGCGCGAGCAGATCGAGGCGCCGCCGTTCCAGCGGGCGTTGCGCGTCCAGCCGGGCCAGCAGCAGCAGATCTTCGACCAGCAAACCCATTCGGCGTGACTCACTTTCGATGCGGGACATCAGCATCTCGACGTCACGGGCAGCACCCTGCCGGTACAACTCGGCGAAGCCGCGGATAGTGGTCAGCGGTGTGCGCAGTTCATGGCTCGCGTCGGTGATGAACCGGCGCATCCGCTCCTCTGAGGTGCGCGCCTTCTCCGCCGAGGACTCCGAGGACGCCACGGCACGCTGAATTTGGGCGAGCATGCCGTTGAGCGCCAACGACAATCGACCCACTTCGGTGCGCGGATCACGTTCTGGAACGCGGCGGTCCAGCTGCCCGGCGGCGATCGCCGCGGCGGTGCGCTCGACTTCAGTCAGCGGACGGAGACTGCGACGCACCACGGCATACCCCGCGATGCCCAGCACCAGCAGCACCGCCGCGCCGATGCCGACCTGCAGCCACAGCAGTGAACGCACGGTGTGCTGGACGTCGGATAGATCGATGGCCACCGTGATGAGCTCGCCGTGCGGGCCGCGGACCGTCATCGAACGCCACCGCACCTCAGAACCGTTGACCGACCCGACGGTCGTCGGATAGGGGCCGACGTCGTTGTCGGCCGGCAGAGCAGGCTCGGCGTCACGGTCGTTGCCGGCCATCCAGATGCGGCCGTCGCGGGCCATTCCGCGCACGTAGAACTTCGACGGCGGGCGCCCGGGGTTCGGGCTGTCATTCGCACCGGGCAGCAACCGCCGGGGAGCCAGCGCCCAACCGCGGGACGCGTCGAGCAGCGTCTGATCAACCCGACTGATGAGGCTGTGCCGCAGGATCGAGGTGACCGCGACGCCGGACGCAGCCAAGCCACACGTCACCAAGATCAAGGTGGCCGCTACCAAACCCACCCGTAGCGGAAGTCCTCCTCGACGTTGCGGCATCCTCGTATTGTTCGCTTAGTGCGTGCTTTCTGCCTGCCGAAATGATCCGACGTTCACCGCGGCTCCCGCAGGACGTAACCGACTCCGCGCAAGGTGTGCAGCAACCGCCGCTCGCCGGTGTCGATTTTGCGGCGCAGATACGACACGTAGGACTCGACGACGTTGACGTCGCCGCCGAAGTCGTAGCGCCAGACATGGTCGAGGATCTTCGGCTTGCTCAACACCGTTCCGGCGTTGATGACGAAATAGCGCAGCAATGTGAATTCGGTGGGAGACAACGACACGGGTTCGCCGGCCTTCCACACTTCGTGGGTGTCTTCGTCGAGCTCGATGTCGGCGAAGGTCAGGCGGGCGTTGCGCGGTTCGGTGCTGCCCTTGCCGGTGCGTCGCAGGATGACCCGCAGTCGCGCCACGACCTCTTCCAGACTGAATGGTTTGGTGACGTAGTCGTCGCCGCCGAGGGTCAACCCGGCGATCTTGTCCTGCAGCGAGTCGCGGGCGGTCAGGAACAATGCGGGCGCGTCGATTCCGTCGGCGCGCAGCCGGCGCAGCACACCGAAGCCGTCCATGCCGGGCATCATCACGTCGAGGATGACCGCGTCGGGATGCACCTCGCGGGCGCGGTCCAGTGCCGCCGCCCCGTTGGTGGCGGTGTGCACCTCGAAGCCCTGGAATTTGAGGCTCACGGATAGAAGTTCGACGATGTTGTCTTCGTCGTCGACGACGAGGACACGTGCTTCAGGAACATTCTCTGTTGCGGCGCCTAATGCCATCTGTCTATTTGCCCTTACTTCGCTGTGGGCAGCCTCGACAGAAGCTGTGCACTTGCTGTTGGTTGGTTGCCAGTCGGTGAACGACGGCTCGGTCTCCGCCGCGAATACAATCTTGGGTATGAGTCTCGGCAGAAATTTGGCAGCCCTTGCCACTGCTCCCGCGCGGGTCGGGCTCGCCGCTGCCGACGCGGGCCTTGGCGTTGCGTCTTCGGCGGTCGGGTTGGCCAAGCGGACCATCGCCGAAATCGACGGGCAGCCCCCGGGGAACCCGATGGCCTATGTGCAGCGGGTCGACAATGCGCTGTTTTGGGCCAATCGGCTGGCCAAAGTGTTGGACGAAGACGCTCCGATTGGGCGGGCGCTGGTGCCGGGCGGGCCGGTAGACCGGCTGATGCGGCCGGGCGGCGTGCTCGACATGCTGACTGCGCCGGACGGTTTGCTGGACCGCCTGACCGCTGAGGGCGGTGCGTTGGAGCGCGCCTTGCAGCCGGGCGGGCTGGTGGACCAACTTGTCGCCGACGACGGGCTCATTGACCGGCTGCTCGCCGAAGACGGTCTGATGGAGCGGCTGCTCGCCGACGATGGGGTGGCTGACCGCCTGCTCGCTGAGGGCGGCCTGGTCGACAAGTTGACGGCACGCAACGGGCCGCTGGAGCAACTCGCCATCGTCGCCGACACGCTCAACCGGCTGACCCCGGGGATGGAAGCCCTGGCACCGACCATCGAGACGCTGCAAGACGCTGTCATGTCGCTGGCGCTGGTGGTGAACCCGCTGAGCAACATCGCCGATCGCATCCCGCTGCCGGGCCGGCGGATGACGCGCCGCTCGGGGCCGCGCGCGGTGCCGTCGCAGCGGATCGTCGACCACGACCGGATAGGTCCTGACCAGCTCTAAGCCCTCGACGCCCGCCGAGCGGACTGCCAGCGCGACTTTCGGTGCTTTTGCGCAGCGCCAGCGTTACGCCGGCAGCCCTGTGCCACTACGCTGGCACGGTTACACCGGCCTCCTTAGCTCAGTGGTAGAGCACTCGCCTTGTAAGCGAGCGGTCGTCAGTTCAATCCTGACAGGGGGCTCTTGCTCCTCGGCGGTCTTTGTACTGCTGAAGGCCTTTTACTTCCAACGGTGTGCGTTTTCGCCTCCCGCGCCGACATTTTGCCCACATTCTCGGCGACCGATGTGAGATCTGAGTTCAACCAATCGGCGTACACATCCAAGGGTCATCGCAGCCTGTTAGTCACAATTGCCGCACACCCCAGTCAGCGATAACTGCATACCGCAGCGGCAGAAGCCGGCTTCACGCGGACTATAGAGAGGGCGCTGGCCGCCAATACGAACTCGGCTCGTCGGATGCTCGACGCACCAGGTTCCCTGTCTTGAACTAGGCGCCCGTGGGGCGCCACTGCCCGCGATGCGGACGATTTCGTCTTCGGAGGTGAATCCGGTCGTATACCCGTAGTAAATGTGCAGATCGGGAAGGCAGTCACGTCTCCTAGCGATGACATACGGTTTGTCGGGTGTCTGCACCGGGAGTCCGGCGTCCGCTGCCCAGGCACACGCACCCAACGCCAAGGTCGAGGACCGCAGCCAAGGCCGATCTACTAGGGCGTTACCTACCTGAACTTCGCGCACCCTGCGCCGTTTGCTCTGGTTGCAGTGCCAACAGAAGCAGCGCAGTTGGCAGTCTGGCAGCTCATGGCAATGCTTCTGGTCAACTGCCCGCCTCGATAGCCGTCACTCTTGCGGCAGCGTCAGGTCCACAGAAGAGATCTAGAGCCACCCCGCTGGCGGCAATGAGATCGTCAATGCGGCGCTTGAGTTCACCTGAAGAGACGTGGGCATAGAGGTTGGCACCCGGACAAGAAGTCTGGGCTAGGTCCCGATGGCCCGCCAGTGTGCCGGTCGCAACGTTGAATTTCTGGGCGGCCCATGCGAACGCAAGTGCGGTTCCTTGAAGTTGGGCCTCCGACACCATTTCTTTATCGAAGTCTCCTTCGCAGAGCACTAGAAAGTGGCCGGTCGTGTCATAGTCGGTCGCAGTGTCGCCCGCTATCTCGGTGCTTCGCAGTTCGTAGATGTTGCCGTTACGGTCGACGCCGATGTGATAAGCGATGTCGATCCATCCCAGCTGGTCTTGGTGGTACCGCTGGTCCTGTCGGAAGCGTTCTGGGGCATTACGGTTGTCCCCGAGGACGACGCCCTCGTGGTGGAGGGTCAAACGGGCGATGGAGTGGAGTCTTCCTCCAGGGCGGGCAGGGCGCGCGCCCCAAGCATCTCGGCAGAGCAGCGGAGCCGAAGTGGTACTAGGGACGGGCGACTGTGAACTTATCGGCGCCGGTGGTGGACTTATCGTCAGGCTGATATCGGTTGCGGTCGTGGCAGCAGGGTTCGGCGTAATGGGTGATCTCGGCGGGGTGGCAGACGCCGAGCCAGAGTCCTGTGGCACCTTTTCTGAGCAAGCGCCAACTAACGAGGCTAGGCCGACGCTGCCGGCCAGTCGGAGCAACTGACGGCGCCTGACCGTACCCGAGCGTTGACTGGGACCGTCGGGTCCAGGCCCATCCATGGCCTCACGATACGGACGTAATTTTCTTCCGCGAGGCGGCTTGGTCGTCTTTCAGTACTGGCGTTTGCAAGCGCGGCACTGTGACGAGTTGCCTGGGCGGAGGACGCTCGTGGCGGAAACACGGCAAGATTGCGCTCTGGCTCTAACCCACCTCGGGCGGCGGATGGCTCGGCGGAGGATTTGGCCTGCGGGGCGCAATAGGGCGCTGTCGAGGCTGAGATTTTGAACGCTTTCACAATTACCACGCAACACCACCGCGGAAAGCAACTCCGACGTTGCCGAAGCGCTGGAACTCATGGGTCGCACTGAACCGCTCGGATGGGACGATGTCTGGAAAGTGGTTGAGATCATTCGCGAAGCGGTGAAACCCGACACCATCGTCACATTGGATTGGACGACCTCTGCTGACTTGCAGTCGTTCAATGAATCGGTGAACCGCAGAGATGTGAGTGGCAAGACGGCACGACATGCGCGAAGACCCGGGCCAGCCGCAGCACCGAAAGATGCTGGTCGCCGAAGGACGGTCCTATATCAGCGGCCTCGTCACCAGGTGGCTAGGCCAGCTCGCTGGAAACGCCTAGCTGCGACATCGTCACCTGCCCACGAAATGCCCACAATCTGCCCACAGTCACAGATATCTATAGTGATTCTCGGTGATGAACTTCCTTTGCTAGGAGGGGTTTTCGTCGCCCCCCGCCGGCCCGTCAGGCCCGACGACTCGTCAACAAGGGATTTCCCTACACCTTGGCTCCGCGACGCAGTCGTAGAGACAGGTTTGAGCCGCCACAGAGTTTCTGGCTCAGCTCTCTTGTTCTGTCTTTGAACGCAGTCCACGGCCATCTGCCCGTTCATCAGGCTGAAGTCGTTCAAACGAGATGCGGCACAAGCCAAATCGGCGCGAGTGAACTTTTCAGCCCCGCGGGACGTCGTTCTGGACGTAGGAGGCGGTAACAATGCGCAGTTCGGACCGAGCCTGGGTGGCACTGGCCAGTGGCGTGGCAGCTTACGACCTGATCGCCACCGACGACGAGCTGCTGACCAACGCGGCCCGCCGGTACTTCAAGTGTCAGCCGATTGTCACCGTCTCGACGATCTTGGTGACAAGCCTCCATTTGGTCGGGGCACTACCGCAGTGGTGCGACCCAATCACGTTGACGTTCGCCGCATATCGGCGGCTGCTGCGCGGATTGTGGTCCTACTAAGGACGAATCCCACGAAATTCAACGAGGGACGCGAGCACCGCCTCATCCCGCGTCACTGGCTTTTCGGCAGATGACGAGGGCCTCCACGTAGTCCCAGCGATAGCGGCCGGGGGTATTCGTGACGCGCTGCTCGAGCTCTCTGAGGAAGTCCGCGAGGAGACCGGGAGCGCGTGCCTCGCCCTCGCGCGCGAAGGCACGGAGAAGAAGCGGCCCTCCCCACGCGGCCACGCTTCGGACGTAATCCCGCGCGAACACCGCGGGATCGTCGTGCCAGTAGGGGTTGTCGAGACGGAACACCTCGGCGCTCTCGAGCTCGAGGCCGGCGAAGCGCCCGCCGCCTGCTTCGAAGGGAGCCCGGAACTCGTCGAGTGTGCGCGACCAGACCGGAACGACGGCCGCGGCGACGGTGGCGCCGTCGATGCGCCCCGCGCGGCACCAGTCGGCGAGCAGCAGGTTCATGTCCCCGACGATCTCGACGTAAGGCCCTGTCCTGTCCGGACATGGGGCAGGGGAAGCTGGGATGGCGGCGATGAACCATCCTCCCGGCGCCAGCTCCACTGCCCGCATCTCGAGCATTTGCGCCCACTGCCGCTCCGCGGCGACGCGCCAAGCGCATCGCTCGTCGTCGTCCACGTGATCGGGGTAACCCGGAAAGACGGAGCCGCTCGAGGCCAGGCCGGCGGCATCGGCGACCCAGTGCATGGCCGTCCCGGTCGCCGCGATGTGCACTGTCCCGGGTGGCAGCGAGGGCGCCTGGTGGAGGGGGATGCCGGCCATGGCGACGACCGTGGCGGGAGGCGAATGTCGATCGAACGCTCGCTGACAGGCCGCGCCGTGGGCCTCCGCCCAAGAGTAATGGGCACCGCTGCCGGCGTCGGTGACCCCGGGGCCGGACTCGCCCGGCGCAGGGATCACGACTATGGCGCCCTTGCCGGTCGCCGGGCCGAAGGCGTCCCGCAGGTGGGCCGCGGCGACCTGCCACGCGTTCGTCGGGAGGTCTACGAGCGCGTAGATCAGCGGTCGGCCGGCACGCTGTGCCACCAGATCGCGGATAAGTCCGTGCGAGTTGACGCCGTCGGCGGCGCCCAAATCGGCCACGCGGAGTACGGGCTCGCTCGCCAGCCGCTCCGCAGCGGCTATTACGGCCGGGTGAGTCGCCTCGAACGAGGCGCGCTGCGAGAGGGCGTGCCGCCCGTAATCGTTCGCCATGCTTGAGAGTTCGGGGCGACGTGATTGCGTGGTGCTTCCCCTCCCCCACAGCGCCGCCGCGGTCCGGACGGCGCGACGGGCCTATCGTCCCACGCGGGCGGCAGTGTCACCGGTCGTATTTCGAGACGGGGCGACGCTCGACTCCCCGACCGGTGGCCACTTTCGCACTGATCCGGGCAAGCCGGGCCATACCGCGGTACGTCGAGGGATTCAACAACGTCGGCCAAGTCGTACGCGTCCGGTTCTCCGAAAGAGGCCGGCCTTCGAATCGGTCGCGCAGCCATCGCAGTGCCATCGGAGCCGACATCGGGTGCAGCAGAATGTGTTCGCAGAATCTGTCGCGGTGATAGGTGACCTTCGTACCACCGGCGATGTAGGTGCGTGCCAGTCGGTCGATGTCGTCGACGGAGATGATGCGATCGTGCACCGCCTGCACGATCAGCACCGGCATGGTCGGGGCGGCGATTCCCAGCCTGATGTTGTCGAAGACGTGTTGGACTTCCGGCAGCTCCAAAACTTCCTGCAACGGACGGTCCAGCAAGTTGGCCATGTCCTGCTTCCGCAGCCGCATCACCGCTTGCGCCGTCGTCATCCTCGTGAGCCTTTCGAACAGCGCCTTGCCGTCGGCGTTGGCATGCTCCTCGATGACACGTCTCAAGTCGGGATAGGTGTGCATCAGGGCCGCCACCACCATTGTCGGCAGCCCGGAGAAGAACTTGCCGTTGAGACGGTGATACGTACTGCCGAGATCGCCTACCGGCGAACCCAATACAGCGCCGGCGATGTTGAGTTCCGGTGCGTAGCCGTCGTACATTTCGGCTGCCCATGCGGTGGCCAGCCCGCCACCGGAGTAACCCCACAGGCCGATGGGCGCTGCCGGGGAAAGCTGTAGCGGGGCGAAGTTGAGCGCCGCCCGCAGACCGTCGAGCACGCAGTACCCGGGTTCGAAAGGCGCGCCGAACACCCCGTGCGGTCCGCCGTGGTCCGGTACCGAAACGGCCCAACCCTCGGCGAGCGCGCCGACGATCAACAAGAGCTCGAATTGGGCCAGCGAGCCGACGGCCTTCGCCCTGCGGCGCAGCGCATAGGACGGGAAGCAGCGTCCCGCGACGGCGTCGATCGCACACTGGTAGGACACAATCGGGCACGGCTTGTCGGGTGTGCGCTCCGACGGGGTCAAAACGGTGGTGACGGTGCTCGATGCGTTGTTTTCCAGGTCGGTCGTGCGGTACAGCAGTTGCGTGGCCGTAAAGCGTTGTGGGATCAAGCCGAGGAAGGCCAACTGCACGACGCGGGAGCGCAGCACAGTGCCCGGCTTGGTCTCCTCGAAGCCTGGCGGCGGCTGGTGAAACGGGTCGTCGCCCGGCAGCACTGGGCGGATGCTGGCATGAAGTTCCTCATGGGGTGCGAACCACTCGGCTCCGCCACCGGCGCCCTCGAGACTCGGGTGCATCGTCATACCGTATCCGTCCGCGCGCAAACCCGTTTCACCGACGACAGTCAGGCCGCAGCCTGGGCCGGCCGAACTGACGGCTGACTTCCGAAGATGGCACGCGTCACGTTCGTCGGCCTGATCGCCGCCGCGGCTTTCCGCGCAAAGCCATTCGGGAGGGACAGGCGGAACACCTTCTTCCACGCCGACGCGACCTGCGTGGGCAGTGGACCGCTGACGTAGTCGAGCCCATAGCGCGCGAAGAGCTCCTGCACCTTGGGCGCAATCTCCTGGTAGCGATTGCTGGGCAGATCGGGAAACAAATGGTGCTCGATCTGGTACGACAGATTGCCGGTCATGAAGTGCATCGCGGGGCTACCGGAGATGTTGGCCGAGCCGAGCATCTGACGCAGATACCACTGGCCGCGGGTCTCGCCGTCGATCGAGGTCTTCTCGTAAGTCTGCACACCCTCGGGGAAGTGGCCGCACATGATCACCGAGTGCGTCCACAGGTTACGCACCAGGTTGGCGGTCAGGTTCGCTGTCAGCGTGGTTACCGCCGAGGGGCCGGACAGCAGCGGGTGAAGCACGTAGTCCTTACGCATCTGCTTGCCGATCTTGACCAGTACGTCTTTGGCCTGGCGGCGGAAGACATCCGTGTCCGTCTTGCCCTTGAGGTATCTGCCGATCTGCAGGTCATAGCCTGCGATGCCGTATTGGAAGATGCAGGCGTTGACGAAGTTGGTCAACGGCTGGGCCAGGTAAAAGGCCTTCCAGCGCTGGTCTTCGTCGACGCGCATGATGCCGTAGCCGAGGTCTTGGTCCTTGCCGAGCACGTTGGTGTAGGTGTGGTGCAGCTCGTTGTGCGAGTGCTTCCACATCTCCGACGGGGAAGCGCTGTCCCACTCCCAGGTGGTCGAGTGAATCTTGTTGTCCCGCATCCAGTCCCACTGACCGTGCATAACGTTGTGGCCGATCTCCATGTTCTCGATGATCTTGGAGACGGACAGGCCCGCGGTGCCGGCGATCCACGCCGGTGGAAACAGCGAGAACAGCAGCACGGCGCGGCTGCTCAGCTCGAGTTTGCGTTGGGCGTCGATGACCTTGCGGATGTAGGCGGCGTCGCGCTCGCCGCGGCTGGCGATCACCTGGGCGCGGATGGCGTCGAGTTCGGCGCCGAGGTTCTCGATGTCCTCGTCACCCAGATGAGCTATCGGGTTGTCGTGCTTGCGTTGCAGAGCAGTCATGTTGGTACTCCTGACGGAAGGGAAGGTGAAAGTCTCGGAATCAGAGGTCTAAGTCGCAAGCGCCCGCGGCGGCCGACACACACGTTTGGATCGCGACGTCATCGCCGGGAGCGGCAGTGGTGACCTCGCCGGTTCTCAGGTCGCGTACCGCTCCCTGGCGAAGGGGCGCGACGCAGCCGAAGCAGATTCCCATTCGGCAGCCCGACGGCATCAGGACACCGGCGGCTTCGCCGGCGTCGAGCAGTGTCTGGGCGCCGTCGGCGCGCACGACGGTGTCGGATTTCGCGAATGTCACGGTGCCGCCGTCTCCGGCGGTGATCACGGTGGGGCGGAACCGCTCGATGTGCAAACGGTCGGTCAGACCGTCTGCGTCCCAACGCGCCTGCAGGGCGTCGAGCATCCCGGCAGGTCCACAGGCCCACGTTTGCCGGTCGGCGAAGTCGTCGACCATGTCCTCGAGACCGGCGACGTCAAGCATGCCGTCGACGTCGGTGTGCTTCTCCATCAGCCGGATTCGGCCGTGCCTGGCCATCATCCGGAGCTCTCCCCCGAAGATGACGTCGTCGGCGGTCGGCGCTGAGTGCACGACCACCACGTCGGACTCTCCCACGGCCATGTTGCGCAACATGCCCATCACCGGCGTGATGCCGCTGCCCGCGGTGAGGAAGAGTATTTTGGCCGGCTGCCGTGCGCCCAGAGTGAAGTCGCCGGCGGCTTGGTCGAGTTGCACGATGGTGCCCGCGGCGGCGCGTCGGACCAGGTGGTTGCTGACGACGCCGCCGGGGATGGCCTTGACGGTGATGGCGATGTGACGGTCCGGGCGCCGAGTGGTCGAGGTCAGTGAGTAGGCCCGCCACTGCCGCACGCCGTCGACGTCGACGCCGATGCGGACGTACTGGCCAGGGATGTGGGTGCGCCAGGTGCGTCCCGGCTTGATGACCACGCTGACGGCGTCGCGCGTTTCGGGATGGATGGCGACGATGCGCCCGCGCAGGTCACTCGGGGAGCGCAACGGGTCGATGACATCGAGGTAGTCCGACGGAACCAGCGGCGTGGTTACCCGCTCGGCGAGCTTGATGGCCCGTTCACGCAACGCGCCGACGACCGTGGGTCGGGGAGCTGTTGTGGTCATGCTTCCACCATCGCTGAGGAAACAGTATAAAGTCTTGGTCACCGAGAGTAGAGAAGCGCTCGTGATTTGTTCGCAAGGAACAGTATTGTCCGAAACTGCTCGCTTTACCGGCCTGGAACTGGGCGACAACGTCGTCGCGGCGCTGCAGGCCGTGCTCCCCAAAATGGCTGAGCGCACCGTGAGCGCGGTGACGGTCGAGGTGCCCAGCTACACCGACGCGTTCAGCGGCCGGATGGGGCAGAACATCGAGAGCGCCGTACAGATGGCGCTCGGCGCCTTCTTGCGGTTGGCCGTGCGCGCGGAAGATTCGGACCTGGCGGCGACCTTGTCGCCCGCCCTCGACGGCGCCTACGAATTGGGCCGGGGCGAGGCGCGCCAGGGACGATCGATGGTCGCTTTGCTGTCGGCCTACCGCGTCGGCGCCCGGGTGGCCTGGCGAGAGCTGTCTGGCGCCGCGGTGGGCGCCGGCCTGGCCGCCGGGTCCGTCGCACGGTTCGCCGAAATGGTGTTCGCATTCATCGACGAGCTCTCAGCGTCCAGCGTGGCCGGACATGCCGACGAACTCGCCACCACCGGCCGCGTCCGGCAACGCTATCTCGAGCGACTGGCGCAGCAATTACTTGCCGGTGAGCCCGCCGAGACTCTGCGGGCCAGCGCGGAGAGGGCCGGCTGGAATCCACCGACCACTCTGACCGCGGTCGTGCTGGCCGAGGGTCAAACCCGTGGTCTAGCAGCATTGTTCGGACAAGCTACCTTGCAACTCAGCGAGGACCTGCCCGGCGTCGAGGCCACCGAGGCGCTGGCCGTGCTGCTGGTTCCCGATCTGGACGGCCGGCCCCGCAGCCGGCTTCGGGCAGCGTTGGTGGGACGCCCGGCGCTGATCGGCCCCGCCCGGCCGTGGTCGGAAGCCGGGTCGTCCTACCGGCGGGCATTGAGGGCGCGCCAGCTGTCGGTCGGTGCCGAGGTTCAGGTCGTCGACACCGACGACTACCTGGTAGAGCTCGCCCTGACCGCCGATCGTGAGGTCGCCGAAGATCTGCGCCGGCAGATCCTGGCGCCACTGGCGGGGCTGCGTCCGAGCACCGCCGAGCGACTCACCGAGACCTTGCGGTCCTGGGTGCTGAATCAGGGCAACCGTGAAGCCGTCGCCAATGAGCTGTTCGTGCACGCCCAGACCGTGCGCTACCGGATGACTCAACTTCGCGAGCTTTACGGCGACCGGCTCAACGATCCCCGGACCATCCTTGAACTGACGGTGGCCCTTGGCGTCGCGAATTGATCCGCCGACAGCGAGGACCCGGCTACAGGCGACCTGCAGCGAAATCCGCGCCCTGATCCACCATGCCGTTCACCGGATACGCAGTGTGCGCGATGCCGGGCGGCGCCGGAGGGGCGCCATCGCAGATGTTGTCGTCGGGAGCGCATAACTCGATGGTCTTGGCCGCAAAAAGCGGGCCAATCGTGATGGGCGGCGCGCCGGCGTCACGCAGGAATTCATTCGAAGGGGTTCCGAACAGCACCACGGCGGCCACGTGGTTTGCCACTTCCGGCGGCAGCGGCTGAGGTACGAAGGACGCGAACTCAGCAGGCACTTCCCTCGGGACGGCAGGCGAAGTGACGAAGCCGGACACAACCGCGCCTTGGGAATACCCGCCGAGCACCACCCTGGTGTTGGGACAGTTCGCCGCCGTGGACTCGACTTGAGTGCCCGCGTCCCTGATCCCGTCGACGACGGTTCTGGCGAAATTGACGCCTCCCCCGAAATCGCTGCTGGCTTGGTAGTTGACCGGGTTCACCCCGAGTGACCTGCCGCCGACTCGCGAGCCCAGCGCGTCGACAAACGCCTGCCCGATCCCGCCGACACCAGGAGGCTCGCCGGTACCCCGGGCGAACACCACCTCGACGTCAGGACACGGCTCGGCGGACACTGCCGAAACGGGTGCGCTGACCATGGCCGCCCACGTTGTTACTGCGGCGATACCGAGAAGACGAGTGACTCGTAATACGCTCACGCCCCGCGGATGCCCCGCCGTCGGTCAGCCGAAACGGTCCCGACGTGGGGCGCCGGGTAAGCCGGCCGCTGGGCTCGCGTCGAAGTCCGGGCGAAGCAGACTGCGCGTCAGCGGCTCAGGTCCCACTGCCCGTAATCGGCGGCCAGCACATCGTCGAGATCGACATTGATGCCGCCCAGCGGAATCCCCGGAGTCGACGGGCTGTCCACCACCGCCTGATACAGCACGGCTCTTGGTTCACGCTGCCCGTGTGACCACGCGCTGGTCTGCCACGCCCACCGGTGGCCCGCAGTGGAGGAGTGCCCGACGACACCGTCGTCGATCGCCCACCCGCAGGCCCGGGCGTGGCCGTAGATACCGGTGCGCTCAACGCCCAGCACCGAGTTGATTCCCCGAAACCATTCGGCCGCAACGGTCTTCCAAGCGTTGAGGTCGATGTCGTCATCGACGCTGAAAAGAACGGGCGCGGAGTCGGGTCCACCGGCGGCGGAGTGCAGCTGCTGGGCGGTCCGGGCGTCGGCGACGCCACCGTCGTAGCCGCGGGTGTAATCCGACGGGTCCGGCCAACCGGGCTTGCCGTACTGGTAGTTGCTCACCAGGTGCAGACCGGCGGCGCGCAGCGCGTCCGCGTAGTCGCGGGTGGCGGGTTTTGCCTCGAAATCCGCACCGGGCCGGGATTCGGACACCCACACCACTACGCCGTCGTAGCCGGCCGCCTTGATCTGATCTGGGGCGATCTTGCGCTTCGCGAAGTCGATCACCTTACTGTCGGCCGCGGCCGCCGGCCGGCTGCCGAGCGCCGTCCCCAACGTCGGAAGGCCGAACAGAACCGGTGCTGCGGCGGCATATTTAAGCGCTTCCCGCCGAGTAAAGGACCGCACCGCGAAATCCTAACCGACCGACGGTGTCGCTGAACTGTGACCGAGCGCTGCAGCAAGCTACCGCATACTGGACACCATGGGCGGCGACCGATCACCGCAAACAGCGACCGGTGGGCCGCGAGGTGTTGAATTGGTGGTCACCGAGGCGGAGCGGTCGGGCGGTCGGCCGCGTCACCGGGCAACCCGTCCGCCGTCGAAGCTTCGCCGCCGAGTGACCCGCAGTGTGATGGCGCTGACGTCGGTGGCGGCGATTGTCGCGACCGGCGCGGGATGGTGGGTCGCACACGGCGCGCTGGGCGGGATCACGGTGTCGTCGGCGCTGAACACCGACGACCCCCGTTCCAGCGGCGGGGAGATGAACATCTTGCTCATCGGGCTGGACTCCCGCAAGGACCAAGAGGGCAACGACCTGCCGTCGGCAATCCTGGACCAACTGCACGCCGGAGATTCCGACGCCGGCGGCTACAACACCAACACGCTGATCCTGGTTCATATCGGAGACGACAACCGGGTGGTCGCGTTCTCCATCCCGCGCGACGACTGGGTGCCGTTCACCGGGGTGCAGGGCTATCGCCACATCAAGATCAAGGAAGCCTACGGGCTGACCAAGCAGAACGTCGAGCAGAAGCTCATCGACCAGGGCGTCAGCGACCAACGGCAGCTGGAAACCCGCGGCCGCGAGGCGGGCCGGTCGGCGACGCTGCGCGCGGTCCGCAGCTTGACCGGAGTTCCGATCGACTACTTCGCCGAAGTCAACCTCGCCGGTTTCTACGATCTGACCGAACGACTGGGCGGTGTGCAGGTGTGTCTGAGACACGCCGTCTACGACTCGTACTCCGGCGCCGACTTTCCCGCCGGTCACCAGACGCTCAACGCGGCACAGGCAATGGCGTTCGTGCGACAACGTCACGGCCTGGAGAACGGCGACCTGGACCGCACGCACCGCCAGCAGGCCTTTCTGGTGTCGGTCATGCACCAACTCCAGAGTTCCGGCACGTTCAGTGATCTGGGCAGACTCAAAGGCCTGATTGCAGTGGCGCGCAGGGACGTCGTGCTCTCCGCAGGTTGGGACGAGGAACAGTTTCAACGGATGGCCGCGCTGGCCGGTGGCGATGTCGAGTTCCGGACACTGCCGGTGGTCCGTTACGACGTCATCGACGGTCAGGATGTGAACATCATCGACCCCGCGGCCATCAGAGCCGAAATCGCGGCCGCCATCGGTACCACGACGTCGACAGCCACCACGATGTCGACAGCCGTGCCGCCCAGCCCGACCACCGTCGTGGACGTCGTGAACGCCGGCACCATCTCCGGACTGGCCACGCAGATGTCACGGGCTCTCAGGCAACACGGCTACACCGTCGGCGCCGTGCGGGACCGCAGCACCGCCGATCCCAGCACCATGGCAGTCGCCTACGGGCCTGGCATGCAAACCGATGCGCAAAACCTGGCCACCGCGCTGGGCATCGACGTTGCGGTGCAGCAGGATTCAGCCGTCAAGGCCGGACACATCGAAGTCGTCGTCGACGACAACTACTCGGCGCCGGCGCAGGACGACGAATCCAGCACCACGACAACGACACCCAAGTCCTACTACGGCACAACGTCTTCGCTGCCCACCCCGGACCGGGGCGCACCCATCGTCGATAGTGGCGGGGTGCCCTGCGTCAACTGACCGCGCTCACCTCTCAAGCGTGCGTGCCGCCGTCGATGCGGATCTCCGTACCGGTGATGAACGCCCCGTCGTCGGACACCAACATGGCCACCACGCCGGCGACCGCTGTCGGGTCACCCATCCCGGCTCCGCTGGACTCCAGCGTGGTCGGCAAGATCGGCGACAGCCTGCCGAACAGGGCCCAATCGGCGTCAGCAGGGATCAATGCTGCTGTGCTGTCAGTGATCCCGGTTTTGATGCTGCCGGGTGCGACGCTCACCGCGCGCAGTCCCTGGCTGGCGTATTCGAGGGCGATCGCGTGGGTGAACGATTGAATCGCGCCCTTGCTCGCCGCGTAGGCCGCCATGTAGGGGTGCGCGAACGACGCAGAGGTCGAGCTGAAATTCACGATCGCGCTTCGCGGATTCTTCAGCAGCGCCGGCAGCGCCTCGCGCACCACCAGAAAGGTCCCGGTCAGGTTGACGCCGATGATCCGGTTCCACAGCTCGAGGCTGGTCTGATCGGTGTGTGCGGCACGCAGCATGCCGGCGGCGTTGACCACCGAGTCCAGTCCGCTCAGTCTGTCGACCGCTGAGCGCACGCCCTCGATCACCGAATGCTCGTCTGACACGTCGAGCTCGACGGTACCGAGCCGCTCACCAGCGCCGGCCTCCTCCGCTTTAGCGCGCGTCTTGTCCAACGAGGCGATGTCGGCGGCCACGACGGCAGCACCCTCGTCCAGCAGCCGCAGCACGGTGGCTTGCCCGATTCCGGACGCGGCGCCGGTCACCAGGATCCGGCTGCCCTCGAGTCGCTTCATGGTTTCTCCCGTGCTCAGGCGCTCCGGCGCACATCTTTCACCACCAGCGCGCAGAAAGGCGCGGCATGGTGGATGTCATGGACATCGGATTCATCGGATTGGGAAACATGGGCCGCGGGATGGCCGTCAACCTCATCAGAGCCGGCCACCAGGTCACCGTCTACAACCGTTCGGCCGAAAAGTTGGAGGCGGTCGTGCAGGAGGGCGCGACGCCGGCCCGCTCGGTCGCCGAGGCTTGCGGTGGTGAGGCCGTGGTCACCATGCTCGCTGACGACCGGGCGGTGCACGAGGTGACGTTCGGCGAGCGGGGCGTGCTGGCGTCGCTGCCGGCGGGTGCGACGCATGTCTCGTCGAGCACCATCAGCGTCGACTTGTCGAAGCATCTGACCGCGGCGCACGCCGACGCCGGACAGCGATACGTCGCCGCGCCGGTGTTCGGCCGGCCTGAGGCGGCCGCTGCAGCGAAGCTCTTCGTCGTAGCCGCGGGTGATCCGCAGGCGGTGGAACCGTTGACGCCGCTGTTCGACGCGATCGGCCAAAAACATTTCGTGGTTTCCGAGCAGCCCGAAGCCGCCAATTTGGTCAAGTTGTCCGGCAACTTCCTGATCGCGTCGGTCATCGAGTCGCTTGGTGAAGCCGTCGCGCTGGTCGGCAAAGGCGGTGTGGCTCCGGCGCAGTACATCGAACTGTTGACGTCCACCCTGTTCAGCGCGCCGGCCTACCAGACCTACGGCGGGCTGATCGCCCGGGGCGACTTCGAGCCGGCCGGCTTCGCTGCCGGGCTGGGCCTCAAAGACATCCGTTTGGTGCTGGCCGCGGGCGAGAACCTACAGGTCCCGTTGCCGTTGGCCAGCCTGCTGCGCGACCGTTTCCTGGCCTTGCTGGCCAACGGCGGCGGACACCTCGACTGGTCGGCGATCGCCACGCTCGCCGTCCGGGACGCCGGCGGCGCCACAGATTCGGCGTCACACCACTCCGCGTAACCCGTCGGCGCCGAACAGCGGTTCGAGCATCGCCGAGTAATCCGGTCCGCGTCGCAGCATCAGCCCACCGTCGACGTTGATGACCTGTCCGGTCACATAACTCGCGGCGTCGCTGAGCAGGAACATCGCCAGGTTGGCGACGTCCTGCACCTCACCCGGGCGCGGCAGAGGTGTGCACTGCGCGTAATCCGCGCTCACCTCCGGCGAATCGAACACCGCCGCAACAAGATCGGTGCGGATGAGGCCCGGACGGATACTGTTGACCCGCACCCACGACGGCCCCAGTTCGTCGGCGGCCAACTGCATCAGGTGGTCCACCGCCGACTTGCTCACCCCGTAGGCGCCGAACCAGCGGTGGGTGTTGCTCGCCGCGATCGACGAAATACCGACGAACGAACCGCCGCCGCCGCGTACCATCTCGCGGGCGGCGTGCTTGAGCACGTACATGGTGGCGTTCACGTTGAGGTCCACGGTGCGTCGCCACGCCGCCGAGTCCATCTGGGTGACCGGCCCGATGGTCTCGGAGCCACCGGCACAGTGCACCACCCCGTGCAGTCGGCCGTGCCACGCGGTAGCGGCCTCAACCGCTCGTGCGGTCTCGTCTTCGCTGGTGACGTCGGCCGGTTCATATCTGATGGCACCGCCGGTCGCGCTGGACCCGATGTCCGCGACGGCCGCGGACAGTCGATCGGCGTTGCGGCCCACGATGACGACGGCGGCCCCGGCCGCCACCAACCCGGCGGCGACACCCTTCCCGATGCCACTGCCACCACCGGTCACCAGGTAGGTGCGTTCCTCGAACGAGAGCTGCAAGCGGACCCCTATCTTCTAGCAGTGTTCGCCGGGCCCTGCCCGGCCACCGTCACGCCGGTGCGACGGTGACAGCCCACCGCCACGCCAGCATGGCAGCCGGTCTGCGATTGCTCAGTCAGGGCTCGTCCCGGCGCGCGATCTTCGACCCCTTGGCCCCGCGCCAGTCTTCGACATCAGGTGGCAGCCCGACCGGGAAACGGTTCTCGTTGTGCGCCGCCCAGTGCGCGTGGCCCAGCTCGTGTACGTGGAAAGCGTGCCGCAGCGCCTCGGTGAACCCCATGGCGTCGGCGGCCGCGTTCACCGAGTCCTTGATCAGCAGCGCCGCCATGGTGGGCCGTCGGGCGATCCGTTCGGCGAACTCCAAGGTCTTGGCCTCGAGCTCGTCGCGCGGAAAGACTTTGGACACCATGCCCAGCCGGTACGCCTCGTCGGCATCCAGCGAATCACCGGTCAGCAGCAGCTCTTTGGCTTTGCGGGCTCCGAACTCCCAGGGATGCGCATAGTATTCGACGCCGGGCATGCCCAGGCGGACACCGACGACGTCGCTGAACTTCGCGTTGTCGGCGGCCACGATCAGGTCGCACGCCCAGATCAGCATCAGCCCGGCGGAAATCGCATTGCCCTGGACCTGGGCGATGGTGATCTTGCGCAAATCGCGCCAGCGGCAGGTGTTCTGGAAGTAGTAGTGCCACTCCTGCAGATAGGTCTTCTCCATCACCGCCGCACGGGTGGCGCCGTTGACCTGGAAGCTCGGATGCTGCGCCGGACCGGGTGCCCGCTCCAGCAACGCCGCTTCGGAGCCCAGATCGTGGCCGGCGGAGAAGTTTCTGCCGCGGGCAGCCAGGATCACGACACGAACGACGTCGTCGGCTTCGGCTCGCACAAACGCCTCGTCGAGTTGCACCAGCAAGGTGCGGTTCTGGGCGTTGTGTGCCTCGGGCCGGTTGAGCCAGATCCGGGCTATCCGGCCTTCGTCGAGAGTTTCGTAGGCCACCAGTTCGTCGGTCTGGGCGTCGACTGCACCGGTGCTCACGTCGTCGTGGACTGCCATTCGCCACCTCACTTGGGTTTGCGGCAGGTCGCCGATTTGCACACTACGACCCGTGCGCTGTGCCCTGCGAGGTGGGTCTGGCGCTGGTCACCTCGGCCAAACCGTGCTTCGCCTACAGTGATGTCATGCCCGCTAAATCAGACCCAGCAGAAATCGGTGAGGTCGAACCACTGGCCGACACCACCGCGAGCCAAGCCAGGCGCGTCGTCGCGGCCTACGCAAACGACGCCGACGAGTGCCGAATCTTTCTGGCAATGCTCGGCATTGGACCGGCGAAACACGAGACTTAATGGTCGCCGGGGGTCCTGAAGTGGGCTCGGCACCGGTAGTCGTCGGCAGTTCCGACTTCGTGGTGGTCGCTAATCGACTTCCCATCGACATGGAGCGTCAACCCGACGGCACCACAACCTGGAAGCGCAGTCCCGGCGGATTGGTCACCGCTTTGGAGCCGCTGTTGCGCCGTCGACGCGGGGCATGGATCGGCTGGCCGGGCATCACCGACGGGGACGAAGAACCCCTCGACGAGGAAGGGTTGCGGCTCTACCCCGTACGGCTCAGTGCGGACGATGTCGCTCAGTACTACGAGGGCTTTTCCAATGCCACGCTGTGGCCGCTGTATCACGACGTCATCGTCAAGCCGATCTATCACCGCGACTGGTGGGACCGCTACGTCGAGGTCAACCGCCGGTTCGCCGACGCCGCCTCACGTGCCGCCGCCTCGGGCGCGACCGTCTGGGTGCAGGACTACCAGCTCCAACTGGTCCCGAAAATGCTGCGGGAGCTGCGGCCCGATCTCACTATTGGATTCTTCCTGCACATCCCGTTCCCACCGGTCGAGCTGTTCATGCAGCTGCCGTGGCGCACTGAGATCGTGGAGGGTCTGCTCGGCGCTGACCTGGTCGGCTTTCATCTGGCCGGGGGCGCGCAGAACTTCCTGATCTTGTCCCGGCGGCTGGTCGGTGCCGAAACGTCGCGGGGATCGGTCGGTGTGCGGTCGCGGTTGGGTGAGGCGCGAGTCGGATCGCGCACGGTGCGCGTCGGCGCCTTCCCCATCTCCATCGATTCCGCGGAACTCGACAAGAAGTCCCGTCATCGCGACGTGCGTCGACGCGCCAAAGCGTTGCGGGCCGAGGTGGGCAACCCACGCAAGGTCCTGCTCGGCGTCGACCGGCTCGACTACACCAAAGGCATCGACGTGCGGTTGCAGGCGTTCTCGGAGTTACTCGCCGAGGGCCGCGCGAAAGTTGAAGACACCGTGCTGGTGCAGTTGGCCACACCGAGCCGAGAACGGGTGGAGAGCTACCAGATCCTGCGCAGCGACATCGAGCGCCAGGTAGGCCACATCAACGGGGAATACGGTGAGGTCGGCCGTCCGGTGGTGCACTACCTGCACCGGCCGGTGCCCCGCGACGAGCTGATCGCATTCTTCGTGGCCAGTGACGTCATGCTGGTCACGCCGCTGCGGGACGGCATGAACCTGGTGGCCAAGGAGTATGTCGCCTGTCGCGGCGATCTCGGGGGCGCGTTGGTGCTCAGCGAATTCACCGGCGCGGCAGCCGAACTCAAACAGGCATACCTGGTGAACCCGCACGACACCGAGGGCGTCAAGTCCGCCATCGAAGCGGCCCTGACCCAGTCGGTCGAGGAAGGACGGCGTCGGATGCGCGCGCTGCGACGCCAGGTGCTTGCCCACGACGTTGACCGCTGGGCCCGCTCATTCCTCGATGCGCTCGCCGAAGTGAAGTGACGTCCAGCCCGACTAGCCGTCCTCCATCACACCGGTCGCGGCGAAGCTCAACTCCGGATTGCGGTCGGCGAAGTAGTCGTGCAGCGTGGCGCTCAGCTCCGCCGGATCCCACGCCGCAGTCTCCGCGCTGAACTGGCGCTCCACCGTCGGCGCCGACAACAGCGTCACCTTGGGGCCATAGACGATGAACACCTGGCCGTTGACCGCTTCGGCCGCCGGCGAGGCGAGGAACTGCACCAAGGTGACCACGTGCTCAGGTGAGAGGGGATCAATCCCGCCGGCACTGTGTGGCTCGGGCGCCTCACCGAACACGTCGGCCGTCATCGCGGTGCGTGCCCGGGGACAGATCGCGTTCGCGCACACCCCGTAGCGGCCCAACGCCCGGGCAGCCGACAAGGTCAGCGCGGTGATGCCCGCCTTGGCGGCGCCGTAGTTCGCCTGACCGACCGGACCCACCAGGCCTGCCTCGGAGGATGTGTTGACGATCCGGCCGTAGATCGTTCCGCCGGCCTCCTTGGCTTTGGACCGCCAGTAGGTGGCTGCGTTGCGGGTGAGCAGGAAGTGGCCGCGCAGGTGCACCGCAATGACGGCGTCCCATTCGTCGTCGGACATGTTGAACAGCATCCGGTCGCGGGTGATCCCCGCGTTGTTCACCACAATGCTCAGACCGCCCAAAGCCTCTGCACTGCTGACCAATTCGTCTGCGGTGGCACGTTGGCTGACGTCACCGGACACCGGGACCGCTTTGGACCCGGCGGCGGCGATCTCGTCGATGACGTCGGAAGCGTCCAGCGCGGCGGCAACGTCGTTGACGACGATGGTGGCACCCGCGCGGGCCAGGCCGATAGCTTCTGCGCGCCCCAGACCCGCGGCCGCGCCGGTGACCACCGCGACCTTTCCGGACAGATCGGTCCGGTCCGTGCTGCTAGCCACTTATGAATACCTCTAGTCTTCGCGGGTCAAGGCGGCGCGGGGGCATTCGGCGATAGCCTGCTCGGCCACCTGCTCCCGATCCGCGGGCACCGGGTCGGTCTTCACGACCGCATAATCTTCGTCGTCAAGGTCGAAGATGTCCGGGGCGAGTCCCAGGCACACTGCGTTGCCTTCACATCGGTCGCGGTCGACGATCACCCGCACGGCGCACTCCTTACCGGCACGGCCACAGCTATAGCCAGAGGTTTGAAATTTTGCCTCACCACCATACGACGACGCTGCCGCGACACCGCCGCTGGACCCTCAGACTAGAACGTGTTACAACCTGGAGAAGGCGGATCAGGTAGCCGTGGGCAGACGAAGGGCGGCTGGCATGCGAATCAGTTACACCCCCGAGCAGGAGGAGCTGCGTCGCGAACTGCGGTCGTACTTCGCCAAGCTGATCACCGCAGAGCGCCGCGAAGCGCTCAGTTCGACGTCCGGCGAGTATGGCACCGGCAACGTATACCGGGAAACGGTCGCGCAAATGGGTCGCGACGGATGGCTCACGTTGAACTGGCCGAAGGAGTACGGCGGCCAGGATCGCTCGCCGATGGATTCGCTGATCTTCGCTGACGAAGCCGCCGTCGCCGGCGCCCCGGTGCCGTTCCTGACCATCAACAGCGTTGCGCCGACCATCATGGCTTTCGGCAGCGACGAGCAGAAGCGGTTCTACCTGCCGAAGATCGCGTCGGGCGATCTGCACTTCGCGATCGGCTATTCCGAACCCGGCGCCGGCACCGACCTGGCGAACCTGCGCACCACGGCCGTTCGGGACGGCGACGACTACATCGTCAACGGTCAGAAGATGTGGACCAGCCTGATCCAGTACGCCGACTACGTGTGGCTGGCCGTGCGCACGAACACCGAGGCCAAGAAGCACCGTGGGATCTCGATGCTGATCGTGCCGACCACGGCTGACGGTTTCTCCTGGACACCCGTTCACACGATGGCCGGCCCCGACACCAGCGCCACGTACTACCAAGACGTCCGAGTACCGGTGGGCAATCGGGTAGGCGAAGAGAACGGCGGCTGGAGACTGGTCACCAATCAGCTCAACCACGAACGCGTCGCGCTGGTGTCCGCGATGCCGATCATCACCGCCCTCAACCAGGTCCGCGAATGGGCGCAGAACACCAAAGATCCCGGTGGTGCCAGGCTGATCGACTCGCAATGGGTGCAACTCAACCTGGCTCGGGTGCACGCAAAAGTCGAGGTGCTCAAACTGATCAACTGGGAACTGGCTTCTGGGCAAGGCAAGTCCGACTCCGCGGCACCCTCACCGGCGGATGCGTCGGCCGCCAAAGTGTTCGGCACCGAACTGGCCACCGAGGCCTACCGGCTGCTGATGGAGGTGCTCGGCACGGCAGCCACCGTGCGTCAGGATTCCCCGGGAGCGCTGCTGCGCGGCCGGGTCGAGCGGATGCACCGGGCATGTCTGATCCTCACCTTCGGCGGCGGCACCAATGAAGTGCAGCGTGACATCATCGGCATGGTCGCGCTGGGTCTGCCCCGCGCCAACCGCTAGCGAATCCTGGAGTACTGATGGATTTTTCGACAACCGAAGCCGCGCAGGATCTGGGCGGTCTGGTCGGCACCATCGTCGATGCGGTGTGCACCCCCGAGCACCAACGTGAGCTGGACCGCCTCGATCAACGGTTCGACCGTGTGCTGTGGCAGAAGCTGATCGACGCCGACATCCTGAGCGCCGGGGCGCCCGAGGTGATCGGCGGCGGCGGTTACGGGGTGCTCGAGCAGACCGCGATCATGGTGGCGCTGGGTCGCCAGTTGGCCGCAGTTCCTTACCTGGAATCGGTCGTGCTGGCCGCCGGTGCGCTGGCGCGATTCGGTTCCACGGCTACGCAACATGATTGGGCCGCAGCGGCGGTCAACGGCGAGACGATTCTGACCGTCGCGCTCGACGGTGAGACCGGTGACGGGCCGGTGCAGGCGACGCGGGCCGGTGACAAGTATCGGCTGCACGGGTCACGCACTCAGGTCGGCTTCGCTTCGGTGGCAGACGGATTCATCGTGCCCGCCGAAACCGATTCCGGCATGTCCTTGTTCCTGGTGCCCGCAGAGGCTGACGGTGTCTCGGTGACCGCTTTGCAGACCACCGGTCTGGGCAGCGTGGGACACCTGCAACTTGATGATGTCGAGATAGCGGATCCGCCGATAGCCGGTGATGACGACGTCGTCGGCTGGCTGGTCACATTGGCCGCGTTGTGCCGCAGCGGTTTTCAGCTCGGTGTGCTCGACCGGGGACTGCAGTTGACCGCAGAGTATGCGCGCACCCGTGAGCAGTTCGACCGCCCGATCGGCAGCTTTCAGGCCGTGTCACAACGGCTCGCCGACGGCTACATCGACGTCAAGGGCCTACGGCTGACTTTGACCCAAGCGGCCTGGCGACTCGCCGAAGATCTGCCCGCCGACACCGAGGTGGCCACCGCGGCGTTCTGGGCGGCCGATGCGGGACACCGGGTCGCGCACACCATCGTGCACGTTCACGGCGGCGTGGGCATCGACGTCGACCATCCGGTGCACCGCTACTTCTTGGCCGCCAAGCAGAACGAGTTCGCGCTGGGCAGTGCCACCGGCCAGCTGCTCAAGATCGGCCGCGAACTGGCGGACACGCCGGCCTAGCGCCGAAAGTCGCCGACCCGTTGACTGCAGCCGATTCGCCGCCCACCGTCACTGGCCTGCTCAAACCGCTTGTCGCGGAGACGGACCGGGGTGTTTTCTTCGAGGACGAGTTCACCAGTTGGCAGCAGCATCTGCAGCACGGCGCCGCGGTGGCAGCGGCGTTGCGTGCGCGCCTCGACCCGACGCGACCGCTCCATGTCGGGGTGCTGCTGGAGAACACCCCGTTCTTCTCGGCGGTGTTGACGGCGGCAGGGCTGTCGGGCATCGTCCCGGTCGGACTCAACCCGGTGCGGCGAGGCGCCGCGCTGGCCCGCGACATCAGCCACGCCGACTGCCAACTCGTACTCGCCGACACCAGGTCGGCCGCACTGCTCGGCGAGACCGAGCACCTGAACGTCGACTCCCCCGAGTGGGCCGAGGAAGTGGCGGCGCACGCGCACATCGAGCCACAGTTCCGATCAGCCCACCCGGCTGATCTATTCATGTTGATCTTCACCTCCGGGACCAGCGGTGAGCCGAAGGCGGTCAAGTGCAGCCACGGCAAAGTCGCGATCGCCGGTGTGACGATGAGCGAACGTTTCAACCTCGGTCGCGACGACGTGTGTTACGCATCGATGCCGTTGTTCCACTCCAACGCGGTGCTGGTGGGCTGGGCGGTGGCGTTGGCCTGCCGCGGCTCGCTGGTGCTGCGACGCAAATTCTCTGCCTCGCAGTTCATTCCGGACATCCGGCGCTACGGCGCGACGTATGCGAACTATGTCGGCAAGCCGCTGTCTTATGTGCTCGCCACTCCGGAGCGTCCCGACGACGCAGACAATCCGCTGCGCGCGGTTTACGGGAACGAGGGTGCGCCCGGGGACGTCGAGCGGTTCGCCCGAAGGTTCGGTTGTGCGGTCATCGACGGTTTCGGGTCGACCGAGGGCGGGGTGGCGATCGGCCGTACTCCGGATACTCCACCGGGTGCGCTGGGGCCGCTGCCCGAAGGAATCGAGATCATCGACGTCGACACCGGCCGACCGTGCCCGCCCGGGATGATCGGTGAACTGGTCAACACCGGCGGTCCGGGTCGCTTCGAGGGTTACTACGACGACGCCCTGGCCGATGCGCAGCGCATGGCCGGCGGCGTCTATCACAGCGGCGACCTGGCCTACCGCGACGATGCTGGTTACGCCTACTTCGCCGGCAGGCTGGGTGACTGGTTGCGGGTCGACGGCGAAAATCTGGGCACTGCTCCCATCGAGCGGGTGCTGCTGCGCTACCCCGGCGTCACCGAGGTTGCCGTCTATGCGGTGCCCGACCCGGCCGTCGGCGATCAGGTGATGGCCGCGGTGGTGCCGGCTCCGGGGGCCGACTTCGATGCCGGCAAGTTCAGCGCCTTTCTGGCTGAGCAACCAGATCTCACCCGCAAGCAGTGGCCGTCCTTCGTGCGGATCAGCACTGAGCTGCCGCGCACCGCGACGTTCAAAGTGCTCAAACGTGAACTGTCGGCCGCCGGCGTCGACTGCGCGGACCCGGTTTTTCGCATCGGAAGCTAGTCGGAGTCGAGGAGATCGAACAGGTCAGCCCATCAACGAAGGCACAATGGCTTCGATGAGGTGCGGCCCGCGTTCGGCGAAGGCGGCCCGCAACGCTTCGGCGAAGTCTTCGGCGGTATCGACACGACGCGCCGGAACTCCCATTCCTTCCGCGATCTTCGCGAAATCCATTGCCGGACGCCTCAAGTCGAGCAGCTCGCGGGCTTTGGGTCCCGGTGTGTTGTCAGCACCGACGCGCTGCAGTTCGATCCGCAGGATGTCATAGGCGCCGTTGTTGTAGATGACGGTCGTGACGTTCTGCTGTTCCCGCGCCTGTGTCCACAATCCCGCGATCGTGTACATCGCCGACCCATCTGATTCCAGGCACAGCACCGGGCGGTCGGGAGCCGCGGCGGCGGCGCCCACCGCCGCGGGGATGCCGTAGCCGATTGCGCCGCCGGTCAAAGTCAGCCAGTCGTGCGCCGGCGCCCCAGCGGTAGCCTGCGCCAGCAGCAGACCGGAAGTGTTCGACTCGTCGACGACGATCGCGCCTTCGGGCAGCAACGCACCGACGGCGTCCGCCACCGCCGCGGCGGTCAACGCGCCGGTGGGCAGCGGCGGGCGCAGCAGTTTTGCCAACGGCGCTGCGGTGTGCGGCGCGACCGCATCTGCCAGCGCGCTCAACGCCGCCTCGGCGCCGATGTGCGACGCGAGGTGGTGAACCTTGCAGCCTTCTGGCACCAGGTCGCTCGGCTTACCCGGGTAAGCGAAGAACGACACCGGCGATGCCGCACCGGCCAACACGAGATGTGCGGCACCATCGAGTTGAGCGGCGGCGGCCTCAGCGAAATAGGCGATCCGATCGATCGGCGGCACACCTGCGCCGCGCTCGAGGCGGGTGGGAAACGTCTCGCAAAAGCAACGTGATCCGGTTTCCGCGGCGATGCGGGCCGCCGCTGTCAGCCCAGGTTTGTGGGTGGCGTCGCCGCCGACCAGAAGTACCACGGGCTCACCCGAGCGGAACACCGCGGCGATAGACTCGACCGCTGCGGTGTCCACTTCGGTGGCGCTAAAAGATTGCGGCGCACTGCCGTTGGCTGCGGCATCTGTAGTCCAGGAGATGTCGGCCGGCAGGATCAGTGTCGAGATCTGGGCGGTCGCCCGGCTCGCGGCGATGGCCTCGGCGGCATCGGCGGCAAGCTGCCCGGTGTCGGCGGTGCGCCGCACCCACCCGGAGACGGTGCCCGCCAACGCGTCGATGTCGGATTCCAGCGGGGCGTCGTAGCGCTTGTGATAGGTGGCGTGGTCGCCGACGACCACGACCATGGGCACGTGGGCGCGGCGGGCGTTGTGTAGGTTGGCCAGACCGTTGCCCAGGCCGGGACCGAGGTGCAGCAGGACCGCGGCGGGTCGACCCGCGATTCGGGCATACCCGTCGGCGGCCCCGGTCGCGACTCCCTCGAACAGGGTGAGCACGCCGCGCATCCCCGGCACGCTGTCCAATGCCGCGACGAAGTGCATCTCCGATGTTCCGGGATTGGCGAAGCACACCTCGACGCCGCCGTCGACGAGCGTGCCGATCAACGCCTGAGCACCGTTCACGGCTGCTGCACCTCTAATCCTGCCGGCCGAAAGACGCGTTCGGCATTGCGGTGCAGGTAATCTCGGCGGGCGTCGTCGGTTAGGCCTAGGTCGTCCAGCCCGCCCAGCGCATGCGCGTGCCGGATCATCGGATAGTTGGTGCCGAACAACACTTTTCGCTGTCCCGTCCCGGTCTTGAGGAAACGGATGAGTTCTGCCGGCAACCGCTTGGTGGTGTAGGCAGAGGTGTCGATGTAGACGTTCTGATGCTTGCGGGCCACGGCGACCATCTCCTCGGTCCACGGGTAGCCGACGTGCCCGCAGACGATGACCAGTTCTGGAAAGTCGAGCGCGACCTGATCGATGTAGGGAATCGGACGTCCGGTTTCCGACGGGCGCAGCGGACCGGTGTGGCCGACCTGGGTGCAAAACGGCACACCGAGTTCGACGCATTCGGCGAAAAGCGGGTAGTAGCGGCGATCGGTCGGCGGCGCGTCCCACAACCAGGGCACCACTCGCAGGCCGACGAACCCGTCGTCGCGCACTCGTCGCCGTAATTCGCGGACTGCCGCCATCGGACGGTCCAAGTCCGCGGTAGCCAGCCCGGCGAGCCTGTCGGGATGCCGGCTGACCCAATCGAAAACCTCGTCGTTGGAGATCAAGTCCATGCCGTTCGGGCCGCGCCACGCGCTGAGGAGTCCGAAGCTCACCTGCGCTTCGTCCATCGCGGCCAGGGTGGCTTCGATCGGTATCTGGGCATCCGGGATGGCTTTCGGTATGGCAGAGCCGGTCCAGCGTCGTAGTGAAGCCAGCATGTCGCTGCCCAGGAAACGGGGCGTCGGATGCTGCATCCACACGTCGATCGTCATCGCGAATCGAGACTAGCCCGCCGACGATGCGGGCCGCGAAGCGGCGGGAGGAGGAGGCGGGCAGTCAAGCTCTAGCCCGCCGACGATGCGGGCCGCGAAGCGGCGGGAGGAGGAGGCGGGCAATCAAGCTCTAGCCCGCCGACGATACGGGCCGCTCTATAGGGACGCCGCGGCGCGCGCCGCCGCGTCCGTGCGGCGCACGTACCCACTGCCGAACAACGCCACGTGCGCCAACAGCGGATAGAGCTGGTGCAGCCCGATACGGCTACGCCAACCGGAGGTCAGCGGTCGTATCCGCTGATATCCGTCCAGGACGGCCTCGTAGTGCGGGCAGCCGAAAAGTGCGAGCATGGCCAGGTCGGACTCGCGGTGACCGGCGTGCGCCGCGGGGTCGATCAGTACGACTCCCGCCGGTGTCCACATCACGTTGCCGCTCCAAAGATCGCCGTGCAGCCGTGCCGGCCGGTCCCCGTCGTCGTAGTCGCCTGCCCGACAGCGTGCGGCGACGGAGTCGAGGGTGGCAAGGGTCGAAGCAGCCAGTTGAGCGGCCGCGAGCTCGGCCATCGGCGCCAGCCGCTCTTCGGCGTAGAACTCGCCCCAACGCTCGTGTGCTCGAAGCGACATCGGCAGCGGTTGGGAAAGCGGTCCGAAGAACCCGGGCCCTTCCCACCGGTCGGGTCCGGCGCCGAACGCCGGCGCGCCCGCCTCGTGGGTCACGGCCAGGCGGCTGCCGAACTCACGGGCCGCCTCGGCATCCGGAGTTACCGAGTCAAGTCGCCGCAGGGTCAGGCTCGTCGCGTCCGCCGACACGATCTGCGCGCACGGCACGCCGCCGTCGACGTCGGAAAGCCATTGCAGCCCGGCGGCTTCCCAGGCGAAGAACCCGGCGGGCGCATCGGCACGGCGCTTGACGAATTCGGTCACGCACTCACGTGGTTGGCGTGCACCTCGTCGGCCGGCCGCACCTGCGTCTGCTCCTTCGCCCACCGGTAATCCGGCTTGCCCGCGGGTGAACGTTTGACCTCGTCGACGTACCAGAGTGCGCGCGGCACTTTGTATCCCGCGATTTCGCTGCGCACGAAGCGGTCCAGGTCACCGAGCGCCGGCCGGGTTCCCGCGCGCGGGTGTACGACGGCGGCAACGCACTGGCCGTACCGCTCGTCGGGCACTCCGACGACCAGCGCGTCGAAGACGTCGGGATGGCCCTTCAGCGCGGCCTCGACTTCTTCGGGGTAGATCTTCTCGCCGCCACTGTTGATCGACACCGAACCGCGGCCCAGCATGGTGACGGTGCCGTCGGCCTCCACTTGCGCGTAGTCGCCCGGGATGGCGTAACGGACACCGTTGATGACCTTGAAGGTGGCCGCCGACTTTTCTTCGTCTTTGTAGTAGCCGACCGGGACGTGACCGCGCTTCGCGATGACGCCGCGCACCCCCGAACCCGGTTCGACCTCATTGCCCTCGTCGTCGAGAACGACGGTCCACTTGTCGATGGTCACCCGTGGACCGCCGGTGTGCGCCTCACCCTTGGCGACGATGCTGGTGCCGCCGAAACCCGTTTCCGAAGAGCCGATGGAGTCGGTGATCACCCGATGCGGCAGCAGCTCGACCAGTTTCTCCTTGATGCTGGGCGAGAACAGCGCCGCGGTGCTGGCCAGCAGAAACAGCGAAGACAAGTCGTAATCGTCGGCGCTTTCCCTTGCCGCACTAAGTGCGTCGAGAAGCGGTCGGGCCATCGCGTCACCGGTGAAGAACAGCAGGTTCACTTTGTGCTTGTGGACGGTGCGCCACACCGAGTCGGCGTCGAATTCCGGCGCCAGCACGATTGTTCCGCCGGAGAACAACGCCATCCAGGTGGCCGACTGGGTTGCGCCGTGGATCATCGGCGGAATCGGGAATCTGATCATCGGTGCGCCAGCGGCGGCTTGCCTGGCCAGGTCGTACTCGTCCTTGATGTATTCGCCGGTGGCGAAGTCGGTTCCGCCGAGCAGCACCCGGTAGATATCTTCGTGCCGCCACATCACGCCTTTGGGGAATCCGGTGGTGCCGCCGGTGTAGAGCAGGTAGATGTCGTCGGCGCTGCGGGCCCCGAAATCCCGCCCGGGAGAACCTTGGTCGATCGCCTGGTAGAACTCGACGCCGCCGTAGCGCTGGAAGTCACCGGAACTGCCGTCCTCGACGACCAGCACCGTCTTCACGTTCGGAGTCTCCGGAAGCACATTGGCGACGCGGTCGGCGTACTGGCGCTCATGCACCAGCGCGACCATGTCGGAGTTGTCGAACAGGTAGCGCAGTTCTCCTTCCACGTAGCGGAAGTTGACGTTGACCAGGATTGCGCCGGCTTTGACGATGCCGAGCATCGCGATGACGATCTCGATCCGATTGCGGCAGTACAGTCCGACCTTGTCGCCTTTCTTGACGCCCCGGTCCATCAGGTAGTGCGCGAGGCGGTTGGCCTTGTCTTCGAGTTCGGCGTACGTCAAGTGATCGTCGCCGCAGATCAAAGCGACGCGGTCAGGTACCGCGTCGATAGCGTGCTCGGCCAGGTCGGCGATGTTCAAAGCCACGGAGCTTAAATTAGAACCTGTTACAGTTTTTTACAAGTTCTTCTCAGCCTGACGGGTCTGGGGCCCACAAGCAGGAAGGCGGACACCAGTGAGTGAGTCTGAGAAAGCCGCGGACGCCCTCGTCGAACAGCGCGGCCACACGCTGATCGTCACGCTCAACCGGCCCGAGCGACGCAACGCGCTGAGCACCGAAATGATGCAGATCATGGTCGAGGCCTGGGACCGAGTGGACAACGATCCCGACATCAGGTGCTGCATCCTGACCGGGGCCGGCGGCTACTTTTGTGCCGGCATGGACCTCAAAGCCGCAACGGCCAAGCCGCCCGGCGAATCGTTCAAAGACGGCAGCTACGACCCGTCGCGAATCGACGCGCTGCTCAAAGGGCGGCGCTTGACCAAGCCGCTGATCGCCGCCGTGGAAGGCCCGGCCATCGCCGGCGGAACCGAGATTTTGCAGGGCACCGATATCCGCATCGCCGGGGAAAGCGCCAAATTCGGCATTTCCGAAGCCAAGTGGAGCCTGTACCCGATGGGCGGATCGGCGGTACGACTGGTCCGGCAGATCCCTTACACAGTGGCCTGCGATCTGCTGTTGACCGGCCGGCACATCAGCGCGACCGAAGCCAAGGAGATCGGCCTGATCGGGCATGTCGTTGCCGACGGGCAGGCATTGACCAAGGCTTTGGAGATCGCCGACGTGATCGCCGGCAACGGTCCGCTGGCGGTGCAGGCGATTCTGCGCTCGATCCGGGAGACCGAAGGGTTACCGGAGAACGAGGCTTTCAAGATCGACACCCAGCTCGGCATCACGGTGTTTTTGTCCCAGGACGCCAAGGAGGGGCCGAAGGCATTCGCCGAGAAGCGTCAACCGCAATTCCAGGGCAAGTAACTCGCCGACCGTGAAACTGTCGCGATTCTGCGCCCATCTTCTCGCAACAGCTGCACGCTCGCGGACTTGTCGGTCCCGCCCCGCACACTTTCCACCGTGGGTGAGCCATTTATCGGCAGCGAGGCTGTCGCAGCTGGTTTTGTGACGCCATATGTACTACGCAGCAGGTTCATGGCGATCCACCGAGATATTTTCCTCCCTCGTGACGCCGAGATCAGTGCCATGGTGCGCGCGAAGGCGGCGTGGTTGTGGTCGCGTCGGCGGGGCGTCATAGCGGGCCGCTCCGCGTCGGCGGTTCACGGCACCAAGTGGGTCGACGATCGTGCCCCGGCCGAGATTCTCTACGAGAATCGTCGCCCCCCTGCGCTGATCCGGACGTGGTCTGACCGCGTCGAGGACGACGAGGTCGCGGTGGTAGCGGGAATGCCGGTGACAACGCCGGTCCGCACCGCATTTGACCTGGCTTGCCGGTACCCAGTGCCCAAGGCGACCGCAATGATCGACGCACTCGCGCGAGCGACCCACTGCAAGATGGCCGACGTTGAACTACTCGCCGAGCGTTACAACGGACGCCGCGGCATACGACGCGCTCGCACCACCCTGGAACTGGTCGATCCGGGCGCTGAGTCACCTCGCGAAACCTGGCTGCGGCTCTTGCTGATCCGCGCAGGGTTCACTGCGCCGCAGACCCAGATTCCGGTCTACGACAACTATGGGCAACTGGTCGCGGTTCTCGACATGGGCTGGGAAGAGATCAAATTGGCCGTGGAGTACGACGGCGACCATCATCGAACGGACCGCAGGCAATTCAACAAAGACATCCGGCGGGCTGAAGCAATCGCGGAGTTGGGTTGGATCGACATACGGGTCACGGCCGAGGACACGCCAGGTGGCGTCATCGCTCGGCTGTCAGCAGCGTGGGATCGCCGAACGTGAAGCTGCTGCGAGATTCTGGCCGTTTGTTCGCAGCCGTTTCACGTTCGGCATAGGGGCGGGACCGGTGTGAACGTCACCGGCATCGACTCCAAGCCGCTGACGAAGTTCGCCGGCCGCAGCGGCAGCACGTCCTGCTCGACGGTCAGCCGCAGATCGGGCAGGCGGTTCAGAATCCGTTCGGTCATCAGCCGCAGTTCCAGGCGGGCCAGCTGATTACCCAGACAGAAGTGGGTACCGAAGCCGAATGCCAGATGGTTGTTGGCTTCTCGGCGCATGTCGAACTGCTCAGGGTCGTCGAACATCGCGTCGTCGAAATTCGCCGACTCGAACAGCAACATGATCTTTTCGCCCTCGCGCAACTGGGTGCCGTGGAAGTCAGTGTCGGCGGTCAACGTGCGGCACATGTTCTTCACCGGCGATGTCCAGCGCAGCATCTCTTCGATCGCGCCGGGCAGCAGTGACCGGTCGGCGACCAGCGCATCCCACTGGTCGCGATGCCGCAACAGCTGCTCGGTCCCGCCAGACAGGGTGTGTCGGGTGGTCTCGTCGCCGCCGATGAGGATCAGCAGGGTTTCCATGACGATCTCGTCGTCCGACATCCGCTGGCCTTCGACCTCGGAGTTCACCAGGATGGAAAACAGGTCGCCGGTCGGCTCGGCCCGACGCTGAGCGATGACGCCCATGGTGAATTCGGTGTACGCAGCGAAAGCGTTCATCACGGTCTGGAACTCCAGCCCGGCCGGGTCGATGTGCGAGCTCAGGCCGGCCACCAAATCGTCCGACCACTTCAGCAGCATGCTGCGCTGCTCGGGCAGAACACCCAGCATGTCCCCGATCACCGCCATCGGCAGCGGAGCCGCGATGTCGCGGACGAAGTCGCACTGCCCCCGTTCAGAGACGGCGTCGATCAGCGTGTCACACAACTTGGCGATGGACGGTTCTTTTTCCTGCACCCGCTTACGGGTGAACCCGGCGTTGACCAGCTTGCGGCGCAGCAGATGCGCGGGGTCGTCCATGTCAATCATGTACGGCATGCCCGGTTGGTCGGGGCGGATGCCGCCGGTGTTGGAGAACAATTCGGAGTTTCGTTCGGCGTCGATGATCGCCTGGTACGTCGTCGCCCCGGCCAGGCCGTTGCGATCCCGGAACACCGGCTGGTTCGCCCGCATCCAGCGGTAGGCCTCATGCGAAGCCCGACGGTCGGCGTAGAAGTTGCCGTCCGCCAAGTCGAGGTTCACCGTAGTGTCCGGGATGGTCTCGAGATCGGTCATCTGTGGGCCTCCAACTACCTGCTTATGGCTTTGTCAGCGGATTACAGTGTCCGCATGCCTGTTTCACAACACACCGTCGCCGGAACGGTGCTGACCATGCCGGTGCGTGTCCGTCGAGCTGATGTGCACACCGCGATGTTCTCGGTGGACGCCGATGCTGCGCAGCGACTCGTCGACTACAGCGGCCTGAAGGTGTGCCGGCACCGCGCCGGCCGCGCGGTGGTCAACCTGATGCTCGTCCGCTACTTCGACGGCGACCTGGGCCGGTACCACGAATTCGGCACAGCGGTGATGGTGAACCGACCTGGTTCGCACGCGCACGGCCTGCGGGCTCTCGGTGCCGCCGCGGCGTTCATCCACCACCTGCCGGTCGACCAGAGTTTCACGTTGGAGGCCGGACGCAGCATCTGGGGATTTCCAAAAATCATGGCCGACTTCACCATTCGCGACTCGGGCGGGTTCGGCTTCGACGTCAGCGCCGAGGGCGCGCATATCGCCGGCATCGACTTCGACCGCGGCCTGCCGATACCTTCGGTGTTCACCTCGCGCCCGCGAGTGCTCAAGACCTACACCTACTCCGACGGCACCACGCGGGAAGTGCCCTGGGAGATGAGGGTGAGCGGGCTGCACGGCCGCCTCGGCGGTGCGACACTGCGCCTCGGTGACCACCCGTACGCCGCGGAGTTGGCTTCGCTCGGACTGCCCCGACGGGCGATGGGGTCGGGATCGGTCGCCAATGTGGAAATGTCGTTCGGCGACGCCCACCCGCTCGGCTGACCGGCCGGTTACGGTCATCCGGCTAAGCTATCGTGTGGCGACCCGCTGCGCCCGGCTTCACCGCGTTTGCGGTCGCCACGTCTAGAACGTGTTCTAGGCACAGGTAAGGATGCGCGGTTGCCGTCAGACGAGCGCCGCCAGCTCAGTGAGCTGCTCGATGCTGCGTGCGGACACCACCATCATGGACACGCCGGCAGCCTCCCAGACCTTGAACTGCTTACGGGCGTAGTCGAGGTCGCCGACGATGACCGCGTCGTCGACCAGTTCATCGGGGATGACGCCGGCGGCCTCGTCTTTGCGGTTGCTGCGGAACAGCCGGGTGACGTCGTCGACTACTTGCCCGTAGCCCATCCGCCGATAGACGTCGGCGTGGAAATTGGTGTCTTCGGCGCCCATCCCGCCCATGTACAGCGCCAGGTAAGGCTTGATTGCGGCGAAGGCGGCGGCGCGGTCGTCGGTGATGACGACTTGCGCGGTCGCGCAGATCTCGAAGTTGGCACGACTGCGGCGCGCACCGGTCCGGGCAAAGCCCTCGTCGAGCCACTCGTTGTACATGTCGGCCAGGCGCGGCGCGTAGAAGATGGGTAGCCAGCCGTCGCCGATCTCGGCGGCCAGGGCTACGTTCTTGGGCCCCTCGGCGCCCAGCAGAATCGGGATGTCGGCGCGCAGCGGGTGGGTGATGGGTTTGAGCGGCTTACCCAAGCCGGTTGTCCGGTCGCCGGTCAGCGGCAGCGGGTAGTGCGGGCCGTCGCTGGTGACCGGCTGCTCGCGAGCCCACACCTGACGGATGATGTCGACGTACTCGCGGGTGCGCGCCAGCGGCTTGGGGAACGGCTGGCCGTACCAGCCTTCCACCACTTGCGGTCCGGAGACGCCGAGCCCGAGAATGTGCCGGCCACCGCTGAGGTGGTCAATGGTCAAGGCGGCCATCGCGCAGGCGGTCGGGGTGCGTGCGGAGAGCTGAATGACCGAGGTGCCCAGCCGCACTCGCCGGGTCGACGAGCCCCACCAAGCCAGCGGTGTGTAGGCGTCCGAACCCCAGGCTTCTGCGGTGAACACCGCGTCGAAACCGGCGTCTTCGGCCGCGGCAACCAGCTCGCCGGCGTTCTGCGGCGGTTGAGCACCCCAGTAGCCCAACTGCAAACCCAGCTTCATCACGTCTCCTTGAAACCCTTGTTAGAACCTGTTCTACTCGATGCGTGACAGCCAGCTCAAGTCGACCAACGCTGATCGAACAACCCGAACCTCCCCTTTCTGCTCCGCTGAACCTGTCGTTCGACTACACCCGTTCGGTCGGCCCCACTCTGAGCAAGTTCTTCACCGCACTACGCGAGCGCCGCATCGTCGGAGTACGCGGATCAGACGGCCGGGTGCACGTGCCGCCGGCCGAATACGACCCCGTCACTTACGAAGCGCTGACCGAGACGGTGGAGGTTTCCGGCGTCGGCACCGTGGAATCGTGGGCGTGGCAACCTGACCCGCTGCCCGGCCAGCCGCTGAAGCGCCCGTTCGCCTGGGCGCTGATCAAGTTGGACGGTGCCGACACCGCCATGCTGCACGCGGTCGACTCGGGTACCGCGGAGGGGCTTCACACCGGATCGCGGGTGCATGCCCACTGGGCCGACGAGCCGGTCGGCGCCATCACCGACATCGCCTACTTCTCCCTCGGTGAAGAACCCGAGCCGGCGCTGGCTGCCGGCACCGACGACCGGGATCCGGTGACGATGGTTGTCACCCCGATCACGCTGCAGATCCAGCACAGCGCGTCTCATCCGGAAAGCGCTTATCTGCGGGCGCTGCAGGAAGGCAAGCTGCTGGGCGCGCGTACCGGAACGGATGGCAAGCTGTATTTCCCGGCGCGAGAAGCGGATCCAGCCACCGGACTTGCCCTCGACAACTTCGTCGAACTGCCCGACCAGGGCACGGTCACCACCTTCGCGATCATCAACATCCCGTTCGCCGGCCAACACATCAAACCGCCGTATGTAGCGGCCTACGTACTGCTCGACGGTGCCGATATCCCGTTTTTGCATCTGGTATCCGAGATTGATGCGCACGAGGTCCGGATGGGCCTACGGGTCCAGGCGGTGTGGAAGCCGCGCGAAGAGTGGGGTCTGGGCATCGACAACATCGAATACTTCCGTCCCACCGGCGAACCCGATGCGGACTACGACACATACAAGCACCACCTGTAAAGGGCTTATCTGCAATGAGCACACGCAACGTCGCGGTGGTCGGCTTCGCCCACGCTCCGCACGTACGCCGCACCGACGGCACCACCAACGGCGTCGAAATGCTGATGCCGTGTTTCGCCCAGCTTTATGACGAGCTGGGCATCGGACAGGCCGACATCGGGTTCTGGTGCTCGGGCTCCTCGGATTTTCTTGCTGGCCGGGCGTTTTCGTTCATCTCGGCGATCGACTCCATCGGGGCGGTGCCCCCGATCAACGAGTCCCACGTCGAGATGGACGCCGCGTGGGCGTTGTTCGAGGCTTACATCAAAGTGCTCACCGGAGAAGTCGACACCGCTTTGGTGTACGGATTCGGTAAGTCCTCGGCCGGCGTGCTGCGCACCATTTTGTCCCGGCAGACCGATCCGTACACAGTGGCGCCGCTGTGGCCGGATTCAGTGTCCATCGCCGCCCTTCAGGCGCGGCTCGGTCTGGACGGTGGCAAGTGGACCGCCGAGCAAACCGCTCAGGTAGCCCTGGAGTCCTTCGCGCGCTCGCCGCGAGTGGATTCAGAGAAGCCCGCCAAGAGCATCGACGAGTTACTCGCCCGTCCGTTCTTCGCCAACCCGCTGCGGCGCCACGACATCGCACCGATCACCGACGGCGCTGCCGCGATCGTGCTGGCAGCCGACGACAAGGCCCGCGAGTTACGCGAAAGCCCGGCCTGGATCACCGGTATTGATCACCGCATCGAAACCCCGGTGCTGGGTGCGCGTGATCTGACGGCCTCACCGTCGACGGCGACGTCAGCACAAACGGCCGCCGGCGGCGACGTCTCCTCGGTCGAGATCGCCGAACTGCACGCCCCGTTCACCCACCAGCAGCTGATACTGGCCGAGGCGATCGGCCTGCCGGCGTCGACTCAGGTCAACCCGTCCGGCGGCGCGCTGGCCGCCAACCCGATGTTCGTCGCCGGGCTGGAGCGCATCGGATTTGCTGCTCAACACATTTGGGACCGTTCGGCGCAGCGTGTGCTGGCGCACGCCACCAGCGGACCGGCCCTGCAGCAGAATCTGGTCGCCGTGCTGGAAGGGCAAGACTGATGGCGACGCGCCACGACGATGCAGAGCGAAGCGATGAGGAGGAGCGGCGCTAGTGTCTAAACGACTCGCGGCGGTGCTCGGCACCGGGCAGACCAAGTATGTCGCCAAGCGGCAGGACGTCTCGATGAACGGCCTGGTGCGCGAGGCGATCGATCGGGCGCTGACTGATTCCGGTTCGACCTTCGACGACATCGACGCGGTGGTGGTCGGGAAAGCGCCCGACTTCTTCGAGGGCGTCATGATGCCGGAACTGTTCATGGCGGACGCGGTGGGCGCCACCGGTAAACCGCTGATCCGGGTGCACACCGCGGGATCGGTGGGTGGTTCCACCGGTGTGGTGGCAGCCAGCCTCGTCCAGTCCGGTAAGTACCGCCGGGTGCTGGCGATGGCCTGGGAGAAGCAGTCCGAATCAAACGCCATGTGGGCGTTGTCCATTCCGGTGCCGTTCACCAAACCGGTCGGCGCCGGCGCCGGTGGCTACTTCGCTCCGCACGTGCGGGCCTACATTCGTCGGGCCAATGCACCGGACCACATCGGTGCGATGGTCGCGGTCAAGGACCGGCTCAACGGCGCGAAGAATCCGTTGGCACACGTACAGCAGCCCGACATCACCTTGGAAAAGGTGTTGTCGTCGCAAATGCTCTGGGATCCGATCCGTTTCGACGAAACCTGCCCGTCCTCAGACGGTGCGTGCGCCGTGGTGATCGGTGATGAACAAACCGCCGACCAACGCGTCGCCGACGGGCATCCGGTCGCGTGGATTCACGCCACCGCGCTGCGCACCGAGCCGTTGGCTTATGCGGGACGCGACCAGGTCAGCCCGCAGGCCGGCCGGGACGCGGCCGCAGCGTTGTGGAAAGCCGCCGGCATCACCAGCCCGATCGACGAGATCGACGCTGCGGAGATCTATGTGCCGTTCTCGTGGTTTGAGCCGATGTGGCTGGAGAATCTGGGGTTTGCCGCCGAGGGTGAAGGCTGGAAGCTGACCGAGGCCGGTGAGACCGCGATCGGCGGACGGTTGCCGGTCAACCCGTCCGGCGGCGTGTTGTCGTCGAACCCGATCGGTGCTTCGGGGTTGATCCGGTTCGCGGAGGCAGCCATTCAAGTGATGGGCAAAGGTGAGGCGCACCAAGTTCCCGGCGCCCGCAAAGCACTGGGTCACGCGTACGGCGGCGGCTCGCAGTATTACTCGATGTGGGTGGTAGGAGCAGACAAACCGTGACCGGTCGGCTCAAGTACACCTGCAGCATCGCGATGGGCCCGGTCGATCAGCTGGTCGAGATCGCGAGAACCGCTGAGGAAGTCGGGTTCGACGCGATCGCGCTACCGGACTCACTGTTCTATATGGAGAAAGCGGCCGCGGACTATCCCTACACTCCGGACGGGTCACGGATGTGGGACCAAGACACACCCTGGGTTGATCCGCTGATCGCCGCCGCGGCAATGGGTGCTGTGACCGCCAGGCTGCGGTTCTACACCAACGTGATGAAACTTGGTTCCCGCAATCCGTTGCTGCTGGCACGCCAGGTCGGTTCGGTGGCCAACCTCACCGGCAACCGATTCGGCTTCGGTATCGGGATCGGCTGGGCGCCTGAAGAATTCGAGTGGTGCGGGGTGCCCTACAAGCGCCGCGGCGCGCGGGTCGACGAAATGATCGACGTCATCAAATTGGTGCTAAGCGGTGGAATGGTCGAGTTTCACGGCGAGTTCTACGATTTCGACCGGCTGCAGATGAGCCCGGCGCCCAGCGAACCGGTGCCGTTCTACGTCGGCGGACACACCGACGCCGCTTTGCGGCGAGCCGCCCGAGTCAGCAACGGCTGGACCAGCGCCATGATGACTCGTGACCAGTTGGCCGAAACGATCGGCAAACTCAACGAGTACCGCGCCGAATACGGCCGGTCCAACGAGCCGTTCGAAATCCAGGCGGTGTGCATCGACAAGTTCGGGGTGGACGGTCACCGCGAACTGGTCGAGGCCGGAGTCACCGACAACATCGTCATCCCCTGGGTCTTCGACGGGCTCGGCTTCGACGCGCCGATAGACCAGAAGAAGGATTCCATGAAGCGTTTCGCCGACACCTACATCCACTCAGGTTGGCAGGACACCTGCGCGCCGGTGACGATGCAGAGCGAAGCGATGAGGAGGAGCGGCGCCGAATGACGCAAACGCAGACGAGAACCGAGCATCCCGCTCATGCGGCCGGGCAGCGCTCGCGCGCAGCGGTAAGCGCCAGAGATAAAGCCGCCTGGTTAGACGTGTTCGCCGAAGACGCCGTCGTCGAAGACCCGGTCGGTCCTTCGATTTATGATCCTGACGGGAAAGGGCACCGGGGTCGCGAGGCGATCTCCGCGTTCTGGGACAAGGCGATCGCCCCCACCGACCGCATCGAGTTCAACTTTCGCGACACCTTTCAATGCGGCAACGAAGAAGCCAACGTCGGCGACATCGTCATCACCATGGGCGGACATCAGATCACCGCTGAAGGCGTGTTCACCTACCGGGTCAACGGCGCCGGCCAGATGGTTGCGCTGCGCGCCTACTGGGAAATGGATCGAGCGGCGGCGACAGCCCGGCCGGTTTAGCACGGCAACCGGCAACGTCACGCCGCACGAGCGGCGGACCGTGCAAGCCCCGTCGTTGCACCACCCCGGCCTGAAACTGTAACGTGTTCTAGTTAGAGGCTGATCAAGTTGGAGGCGTGATGGCTACCGAGACGGCCGGCGTTCGAGAGATCGACGCCGGCGCCCTGCCGGACAGGTATGCCCGCGGCTGGCACTGTCTGGGCCCGGTCAAGGATTACGTGGACGGCAGGCCGCACGCGGTCGAGGCGTTCGGCCGTTCGCTGGTGGTGTTCGCCGACTCGCACGGCGATCTGAAGATTCTGGACGGTTATTGCCGGCACATGGGCGGCAACCTGGCGCAGGGCACCATCAAGGGTGACGAGATCGCCTGCCCGTTCCACGATTGGCGTTGGGGTGGCGACGGCCGGTGCAAGCTGGTGCCGTACGCCAAGCGAACCCCGCGGCTGGCCCGTACCCGGGCCTGGACCACCGACGTGCGCAGCGGCCTGTTGTTCGTCTGGCACGACCACGAGGGCAACCCGCCGTCTCCTGAGGTGCGGATACCGGAGATACCGGAGTTCAGCAGCGGTGACTGGACCGATTGGCGGTGGAACTCGATTCTGATCGAAGGCTCCAACTGCCGCGACATCATCGACAACGTCACCGACATGGCGCATTTCTTCTACATCCATTTCGGCCTTCCGACCTACTTCAAGAATGTCTTCGATGGTCACGTCGCCTCGCAGTACCTGCACAACGTCGGCCGGCCGGACGTGAACGATCTGGGTACTTCTTATGGTGAAGCGCATCTGGATTCCGAAGCGTCGTATTTCGGCCCGTCTTTCATGATCAATTGGCTGCACAACAGATACGGCGACTACAAAGCCGAGTCGATTCTGATCAACTGCCACTACCCGGTGACGCAGAACTCGTTCGTGCTGCAGTGGGGCGTCATGGTCGAGAAGCCCAAGGGCATGGACGAGGCGATGACAGAGAAGCTGTCCAGGGTCTTCACCGAGGGCGTCAGCAAAGGCTTTCTGCAAGATGTCGAAATCTGGAAGCACAAGACCCGCATCGACAATCCGCTGCTGGTCGAGGAGGACGGTGCTGTCTACCAGATGCGCCGGTGGTATCAGCAATTCTATGTGGATGCGGCCGATGTCACGTCGGACATGACTGATCGCTTCGAAATCGAAGTGGACACCACGATGGCCAACGAGAAATGGCATGTGGAGGTCGAAGAGAACCTCAGCCGGCGGGCTGAACCAGAAGGACAGCCGACTCAGGTCTCATGATGAGCCCGCGCGAAGAGCCTCCCGACGTCGAGCGGCTGGCCCGGTCGATGCTGATGTTGCACGGCGACCACGCCGACCACGCCGACCACGATCTGCCGCCAACAGCCGACGGTGAACCACATCGATCGTGGTCCAAGGCGACCGTGTTCGCCGGTGATCCGCAGCGCACTGCGGCAGTGCGGGACGCTACCGAAGCCGACCGCGGCCGCTACCTGACGTCTGGCCTGCAACCGGTTGACTGCCGGTTCTGTCACGTCACGGTCGACGTCAAGAAGCTGGGACCGGGACATACTGCGGTGCAGTGGAATAGCGAGGCCTCGCAACGCTGCGCCGTCTTCGCACAGCTCCGGGCGTCCGGTGGTGACAGCGCACGCAGCCGGGCCTGCCCGAAGCTGGCCGACAGCATCGAACACGCGATCGCCGAAGGCTGTCTGGAGGCGGTGTCATCCGCCCCTCCTCCCGGCGACGGCTGATTCCCCCGGCCACCAGACGTAAAGGGCGCTAAACACGCCCTCAAATAGGGGGTTTCGCGTCTGCTCGCGGGAGGAAGGTTACAGCCCGGCGAACCGTTCCTTGACCGACTCGGCGGTCAACCCGTAATCGGCCAGCGAGTAAGTGTGTTTCGGGGCCCGCGACCCCGTCTGGCTTTCCGCATGGCTGTCAGCCATGGCCTGCCGCGCTTGCTCGGTCAGTGTCAGCCCGAAGTGACGGTAGATCTTCTGCACTGTGGTCAGCGGTTCGGCGATGAACTGGTGGTAGTCGACGTCGTAGAACTGCGCCGGATCATGTTTGGCCCGTTCGGTGTTGAACCGCTCGAGTCCACGGGACCAGGTCTCCATCGAGTCGTGGCCGATCTGCGCGCCCGTGTAGGTGTTCGACCAGCCTGCCGCGGTGTGCTGGGCCAGCGAACACATCGACGCCATGATCGTTTCGACCGGTCGGTGCGTCTGCACCACGAGCGCGTCGGGATAGGTCGCCATCAACGCTTCCAGGGCGAACAGATGGCTGGGATTCTTCAGCACCCAGCGCTTGTCGGCATCGTTGAGTCCGATCAGCTGCAGATTTCTGCGGTGCCGACGGTACGCCGGTGTCCAATCCTGCCGGGACAGCCATCGGCTGTAACCGGGCAGGTGAGCCAATGTCTCATAGGACACCGAGTGGAAGGATTGCCGCAGCAGCTGCCAGCATTCCTCGAGTTCGTCGGCCGCCATGAAGTGCAGCCCGGTATAGCCTGGATTGTCGGCATGATGCTGGGTGTACTGCGCCTCGAGCTGACGGTAAACCGGGTCAGCTGACCAGCATTCGCGCGGCGGCCGTGGCTGCGGGTATTCGGCGAGCCACATGTGCAGCCCCTGGTGCGCCGGGTCGGCGCCCAACAGCCGGTGCAGCGCGGTGGTGCCGGTGCGAACCAGGCCGGTGACGAAGATGGGCCGTTCGATGACGACGTCGGCGTGGTCGGGGTGTCGCTTCCAGGCGGCTTCGGACAGCAGCCTCGCCACCAGCGCGCCCCGCAGAAAAAAGCGGTTCATCTTGCTGCCCAGCGGCGTGAGGTCCGCTTCCTGCCGGTAGGAGTCGAGCAGGACGCTCAGCGCCTCGCGGTAGTTGTCGTCGCCGGAGCCGAAGTCGTCGAGTCCGGTGAACTTCACCGCCGAGGCGTGCAGGTCGTCGACGCCACCGACATCGGTGCGCACATCGCTGCGCGTCACGCTTTGTACTCTCCGCAATTGACGTCGAGGGTCTGGCCGGTGATGCCGCTGGACAACTCGCTGGCCAGAAACAGAATCGCCGACGCCACTTCGTCTTCGGTCGGCAACCGCTTGAGGTCGGAGCTGGCCGCGGTCGCAGCGTAGATCTCCTCTACCGACGTGCCGTACTTGCCAGCCTGGTGACCGAAGTAACCTTTCAGTGTGTCGCCCCAGATATAGCCGGGTACAACGGAATTGACACGAATGCCCTGATCGCCGAGTTCGGTGGCCAACGATTGCGACATTGCCAGCAGCGCCGACTTCGCCATTTTGTAGGCACCGTATTTGGCCTGCGAATGCCGGACGACCATGGAATTGACGTTGACAATCGAACCGTTCGCCTCCGCGAGCGCCGGCGTCAAGCCCTGGATGAGTCGCAGCGCACCCAGCACGGTGAGTTCGATGGCGTCGCGGATGTGCTGAAAACTCGTCGCCGCGAGCGGCTTCATCGACGGCACCCGAAACGCATTGTTGATCAACACATCGACCTTGCCGTAGGCCGCCAGGCTGGCTGCCACCAGGTTTTGTACCTGCTCGTCGTCCGTGATGTCGGTGGTGACCGCCACGGCACGCCGACCGGAGTTCGTAATCTCCTTGGCGACGTCGTCGAGCCGCTCGGCGGTACGCGCGGCCAGCACCAGATCGGCCCCGTTCTGAGCGCATCGCCGCGCCAGCGTGCTGCCGAGCGCAGGACCCACACCGCTGATCACCACGACCTTGCCGTCCAGCATCCCAGCCATCACTACCCCAACATCCTGTTCGCTATCTGATTCTGTCGCAGAGTAATTCGAGCCCGCCACGCGTCGTCGGCAATCTTGTTGTGTTCGTAGAAGGGCAGGGCCGCCGGAACCGCGTCGATGTCGACGAGTTCGACGTCAGGACCGTCGGCGCCGGTGAGCTTGCGAGACACCCGCTGCCAGCGAAACTGAAGGAATCCGCGGCGATGTGCCAGGGTTTCCACCCAGTTGGTGACACCAGGATTCTGGTCGCTCACGACGATACGAACTTTTCCGTCCGGATCTACTTGCGCTTGACCGGCATTCAACGAAGTCTGGTGGTTGATGTAATCCAGCGAGATGTACCACAAACTGCCCAGCTGGAAGCCCATATACGGTGCATCACTGCGCGGCAGCGTGATGATCAGCGCTTGATCGGGACGTAGATCGAAGTGACCGACCGAAGAGTACTGCGTCGCCAGGCCGCCGGGGGTGAGCCGCGGCGCCACCAAAGTGTTGACCGGGATGTCGAGATAAAACCACTGCGGAAACTGCAGCCAGGTCTTCACCCGGTTGACCAACTGTTTAGCCGCTGAGGCATAACGCTTTTCGATCAGCTCGCGGGTCAGCGGCGGCGGCGCGGTGCCTGCGGTGTCCAGCCGCGCAACCGCCACCGTGCCGCGCCGCTGAGACCAGTCACCGTAAACCTCGCGGATCACCAGTTGACCGGGACTGGTCGGCCGCACCTGCCACTGAAAGCTGCCGTCGGCGCCGATCTCGAGTTCACGGTCGTCGAAAGCCGCTTGGCTGGCCGGCACATTGTCGTTGGTGTACTCACCGCCGAGCAGTTGGAAACTCAGGTCGGTGGTGGTGCCGCGAACGCCGCTGATCAGGTAGTCGCGGTCCGGCTGGACCCGGCAACCGAAATACAGGGTGTCGGGATTGTCCAGGCCCATCTTGGTGAACGGCCCGGTGCCCGACAGCAGGAAAGGGTGGTCACGGTCGTAGTCGAACACCATGTGCGTGCACGCCGCCACGCACCCGGCGAGGTACTGCAGTCCTTCGAGTAGGTCGGCTTCGGTCTCGATGTGCGGCGCGGCGGCGACAAGTCTCTCAGCCTCGGCGATCGCGGAAGTCAGCGGCTCGGAGAAGAGAGGAGCAGACACGCCTAGACGCTAGAACGTGTTCTATTTTCAGTCAATGGGCGAACAATCGCGCGCGTCCGCCTCGGCGTTCAAAGACTAGGCTGACTCACTAGGGTGGGCAACTGTGGGACAGGTCGATTAGGTGCTGGCGAACGTCGGGATGCCGATTCAGGTAGTCGACGACGTTGCCGCCGTCGCCTTCCGCCTGCGACTTGGCGATCAGCTGCTGGTGGAGGTCGGGATGCTGCTGCAGGTAGGAGTCGATGGAACTGCCGACGTCCTTATTGCACGAGGGATCCGCGTTGGCCACAGGCAGCGCGATCACCGTCGCAGCGGTAGCAGTTAGCAGCGCCCCGACAAGGATGCCGTGCAGTCCGCGGCGACGGGGACCGACTGTCTTGAATGTCACGGTCATACGGAGCAGGTTACTCGCGGCGCCTTTGCGTGAGCTGTGTGCGCTAGCGGGTGACCGCGGCGCCGCTGGCTTGTTCGCGCTTGATCTCCAGTGCGATGTCGATCAACTGGTCCTCCTGGCCGCCGATGAGCTTGCGCTGACCCGCCCGGTGCAGCAGTTGATGGGCCGGCACGTCGTAGCGTTCGGCCTGGCGAACCGCGTGCTTGAGGAAGCTGGAGTACACCCCGGAGTACCCCATGATCAGTGCGTTGCGATCGAGCAGGCACTCGGCCGGCATCGCCGGGCGCACGACATCCTCGGCGGCGTCGGCGATGTCGAAGAAGTCGATGCCGGTCTTGACACCGATCTTGTCGAACACCCCGATCAGAGCTTCTACCGGGGCATTGCCGGCTCCGGCGCCGAACCGCCGCACGCTTCCGTCGATCTGCTTGGCGCCGGCGCGCACCGCTTCGACGGAGTTGGCCACCCCCAGACCGAGGTTCTCGTGCCCGTGAAAACCGACCTGCGCGTCGTCGCCCAGTTCGGCGACCAACGCCGCGACCCGGTCGCGCACGCCTTCGAGCACCAGGGCGCCGGCCGAGTCGACGACGTACACACACTGACATCCGGCGTCAGCCATGATGCGGGCCTGCGCGGCCAACTTCTCCGGCGGAGTGGTGTGGGCCATCATCAGGAACCCGACGGTCTCCAACCCCAGTTCACGGGCCAGCCCGAAGTGCTGAATGGACACGTCGGCTTCGGTGCAGTGGGTGGCGATTCGGCAGATCACTCCGCCGTTGTTCTGAGCTTCCTTGATGTCGTCCTTGGTGCCGACGCCGGGAAGCATCAGAAACGCGATCCTGGCCTCTTTGGCGGTGTCGGCGGCCAGCTTGATCAACTCCTGCTCGGGAGTCTTGGAGAAGCCGTAGTTCAACGACGACCCGCCCAGGCCGTCACCGTGGGTGACCTCGATGACCGGCACGCCGGCGGCGTCGAGGGCGGCCACGATCGCGTGCACCTCGTCTTTGGTGAATTGGTGACGTTTGTGGTGCGACCCGTCGCGCAGTGAGGTGTCGGTGATACGGACATCCCAGATCGTGTTCATGCTTTTGCTCCTCCGGCCGCCGTGGACAGGGCTGCATCTCTTTCGCGGGCGATCTCCTCGCCGACCTTGGTGGCAGCCGCGGTCATGATGTCCAGGTTGCCTGCGTACGGCGGCAGGTAGTCACCGGCTCCTTCGACCTCGATGAAGGTGGTGACCAACGCCTGACCGCCGGAGTTCATCGACGGTTCGTCGAACTGCGGGTCGTTGAGCAGTCGGTAGCCGGGCACGTAGGTCTGGACTTCGGCGACCACGTCGTGGATCGACTGCGCGATCGCGGCACGGTCGGCGTCTTCGGGGATCGCGCAGAAAATAGTGTCGCGCATGATCATCGGCGGGTCGGCGGGGTTGAGGATGATGATCGCCTTGCCGCGCCGGGCGCCGCCGATGGTTTCCACACCTTTGCTGGTGGTCTTGGTGAACTCGTCGATGTTGGCCCGGGTGCCCGGTCCGGCCGACAGCGATGCCACCGACGCGACGATCTCGGCGTAGGGCACTCCACCTTGATCGGCAACAGCACGTGACACCGCGTAGACGATCGGGATGGTGGCCTGACCGCCGCAGGTGATCATGTTGACGTTGGGTGCGTCGAGGTGCGCGCGCAGGTTGGCCGGCGGGATCACCGCCGGGCCGACCGCCGCAGGGGTCAGGTCGATCGCCCGGATGCCTGCGGCCTCGTACTTCGGCGCGGCATCCCGGTGTACGTAGGCGCTGGTCGCCTCGAACACCAGGTCCGGCTTGTCGGCCTGCGCCAACAGCCAGTCCACTCCTTCATGGGTGGTATCCAGGCCGAGCTTGCGCGCCCGCGCCAACCCTTCGCTCTCCGGGTCGATACCGACCATCCAGCGCGGCTCCAGCCAGTCTGACCGCAGCAGTTTGTAGAGCAGATCGGTGCTGATGTTGCCCGATCCGACGATCGCTACTTTCACCTTCGACGGCATTTCGACGCTCCTCCTATTCGAAAGACAATCGCACCGAACCCAGGTGGGCGAATTCTGCGAGGAACTCGTCACCGGCCCGCGCGTCGATCGCGCGCGTGCACGATCCTGGAAGCACCAGGTCTCCGGCTTTGAGCCGCACACCGAAGCTGTCGACTTTGCGAGCCAGCCAGGCCACCGCGGTGACCGGATTGCCCAGCACCGCATCGCTGCGCCCCTTGGCCACCACTTCACCGTTGCGGGTCAGCACCGCGTCGATACCGGCGATGTCCACGCCGTCGGCCGGCGACACCCGCGCCGCACCCAGCACGAAACCCGCCGAGGACGCGTTGTCGGCGATGGTGTCGCACAACGCGATCTTCCAGTCGGTGATGCGGGTGTCGATCAACTCGATAGCCGGGACGAACGCCGCCGTCGCCGCCAGCACGTCGGCCTCGGTGCAGTCAGCGCCGGGCAGATCTCCGGCCAGGATGAACCCGACCTCGACCTCGACCCGCGGGTACAGATATCTCGCCGACTCGACCGGGGTGTCCTCGAACACTTCCATTTCGTCCAGCAGATGCCCGTAGTCCGGCTCGTCGACCCCCATCATCTGCTGCATCGCCGGCGACGACAGACCGACCTTGTGGCCCACCACCCGAGCGCCGCCGGCTACCCGCTGCCGGATGTTGATCAGCTGAATTTCGTAGGCATCGACAACGTCGATACCGGGCTGCGCGGCGGTCAGCGGGCTGATCGGCCGACGGTTGCGCTCGGCTCGCGCCAGTTCGGCGGCTAACTGGTCGCGGGTGGCGCTGTCGAGCATCAGGGCCGAAGTCCCCTCGTCGGTGTGACCGGTGCAGTAGCGCCCGGCCCGAGCAATTCTATAACGTGTTCTACATGGCCAGCCAGGAGTACGACGTCGTCGTGGTCGGCAGCGGGGGCGCGGGCATGGTCGCCGCTCTCGCCGCCGCTCACCGGGGTCTTTCGACGATAGTCATCGAGAAGGCGCCGCACTACGGCGGTTCCACGGCGCGTTCCGGCGGCGGCGTGTGGATTCCGAACAACGAGGTTCTCAAGCGCCGTCGTGTCCGCGACACTGCTGAAGCCGCCCGCACTTATCTGCACGGAATCATCGGTGACGTCGTCGAGCCAGAACGCATCGACACCTATCTGGAGCGCGGCCCCGAAATGTTGTCCTTCGTGCTCAAGCACACGCCGCTGAAGATGTGCTGGGTGCCGAACTACTCCGATTACTACCCCGAGGCCGCTGGCGGGCGCCCGGGCGGTCGGTCGATCGAACCGAAGCCGTTCAACGCCCGCAAGCTCGGCCCGGACGAGCCCGGCTTGGAGCCTGCATACGGCAAGGTTCCGCTGAATGTCGTTGTCATGCAGCAGGATTACGTCAGGCTGAACCAGCTCAAACGACACCCGCGTGGTGTGCTGCGCAGCGTGAAAGTCGGTGCCAGGACAGTATGGGCAAAAGCGACCGGCAAGAACCTGGTCGGGATGGGACGCGCCCTGATCGGACCGCTGCGGATCGGCCTGCGCCAGGCCGGCGTCCCGGTCGAACTGAACACCGCGCTGACCGATCTCTACGTCGACAGCGGCGCGGTGCGCGGTGTCTACGTTCAAAGCACCGGTGCAACCGCGACTGCGGAGCCCACCCTGATCAAGGCGCGCCGCGGAGTGATCCTCGCCTCCGGCGGATTCGAGCACAACGAGCAGATGCGGGTGAAGTATCAACGTGCTCCGATCACCACCGAGTGGACGGTGGGCGCCAAAGCCAACACTGGTGACGGGATTGTTGCTGCCGAATCATTGGGCGCCACACTTGAATTCATGGAAGACGCATGGTGGGGCCCGACGGTGCCGCTGGTTGGCGCACCGTGGTTCGCACTCTCGGAGCGCAACTCCCCGGGGTCCGTCATCGTCAACATGTCCGGCAAGCGATTCATGAACGAGTCGATGCCCTACGTCGAGGCGTGCCACCATATGTACGGCGGGGAGTACGGCCAAGGGCCCGGTCCGGGCGAGAACATTCCGGCCTGGCTGGTGTTCGACCAGCAGTACCGCGACCGCTACATCTTCGCCGGACTGCAGCCCGGGCAACGTATTCCGCGTAAATGGCTGGAGTCCGGCGTCGTCGTCCGCGCCGGCACGCTCGAGGAGCTGGCCCAGCAGACCGGCTTACCCGCCGACCAATTGCGTGCGACGGTGCAGCGGTTCAACGGATTCGCCGCGTCCGGCGTCGACGAGGATTACCACCGCGGGGAAAGCGCTTACGACCGCTACTACGGGGACCCGACCAACAAGCCCAACCCCAACCTGGGCGCCATCAGCCGTCCGCCGTACTACGCGGCGAAGCTGGTGCCCGGCGACTTGGGCACCAAGGGCGGGGTCCGCACCGACGTGCACGGCCGTGCATTGCGCGACGACGGCAGTGCCATCGAAGGCCTTTACGTCGCCGGAAACGCCAGCGCCCCGGTGATGGGACACACTTACCCGGGTCCGGGTGGCACGATCGGGCCCGCGATGACGTTCGGATACCTCGCGGCCCTACACGTCGCCGGGCAGGCGGGCTGACATGCCGATCGACTTGGACGTCGCACTGGGAGCGGAGTTCGGAGCTGTCGAGTTCGGTTGGAGCGCAACCGATGTGCAGCTGTACAACTTGGCATTGGGCGCAGGTGCCGACCCGACGGATTCGCGTGAGCTGAGCTACGTCGTCGACCACCAGCCGCAGGTGCTACCGACGTTCGGCTGCGTGGCAGCGACGTTTCATCAGGTCGAGCCGCCGGTGGTCAGCTGGCCCGGGGTCGAGATCGACTTGGCCAAGATCTTGCACGCCTCCGAGCGGGTGTCAGTGCCCGCGCCACTGCCGCCGTCGGGAAGCGCTCGCGCAATCAGCCGGATCGTCGACGTCTGGGACAAGGGCAAGGCCGCGGTGGTTGTGCTGGAGACGTCGGTGACCAACGGTGACGGGACTCTGCTGTGGACGCAGCACCGGTCCATTTTCGCCCGCGGTGAGGGCGGGTTCGGCGGCGAGCGCGGTCCTTCGACGTCGGATCCGGCTCCGGAGCGGGCGGCCGACATAGAGGTCGCCATTCCGGTGTTGCCTCAGCAGGCGCTGCTCTACCGGCTGTGCGGTGACCGCAACCCGCTGCACTCTGACCCCGAATTCGCCGCTGCGGCAGGCTTTCCCCGCCCGATCTTGCATGGGCTGTGCAGCTACGGCATGACCTGCAAGGCGGTGGTGGACGCGGTGCTGGACGCCGACGTCGGCGCTGTTGGGTCCTTCAGTGCGCGGTTCGCCGGTGTCGCGTATCCGGGCGAGACGCTCAAGGCCGGCATCTGGAAGGAAGACGGGCGGCTGCTGGCCCGCGTCGTCGCGCCCGAACGCGACGACGCGGTGGTGCTGTCCGGTGTGGAGCTGGTGCCGGCGTAGTTTCCGTGCCGAGTGTGCGGCCGGCTTCACGTTCGAGCGCGAGCGTGCCGAGTGTGCGGCCAGCTTCACGTTCGAGCGCGAGCGTGCGCCTGGCTTCACGCTCGGCCGGCGAAGGCCGCGCGCACCCGGCGGATGATGTCGGCTGGTCGATCTCCCGCCACCACGCGGATCACCACCCAGCCGAGGTGCTGCAATCTCTCGAGCCGCCTGATGTCCCAGTTGTATTGAAAACGGTCACTGCGGTGGTGATCTCCGTCGTACTCCACCGCAACTTTTACGTCCTCCCAGCCCATGTCGAGGTAGGCGATGGCATTGCCGAAATCGTCGAACACCGGAATCTGCGTCCGTGGCGAAGGCAGACCCGCCTGAATCAGCACAAGCCGCAGCCAAGATTCCTTCGGCGACTGTGCGCCGTTGTCGCACAGGCGTATCGCTTGGCGTGCCCGGGCGATGCCGCGACGTCCTGCATATCTTCGAGCCAGTAGCTCGACGTCCGCCGCTTTGATCTCTGTCGCTCGCGCCAGCGCATCGATGCCCGCCACAGCAGTCGTAGTCGGATACCAACAACCCAGGTCGAGTGCGGTTCTCTCCGGTGAGGTCACGGTGACACCGGCAACCGTCACGATTTCGTCCTCCTCGAGGAGGTCTGCGTGCGTCTGAATCCCCGGCACGCGGTGGCGGTTGTCGTGAATCAGTTCCACCACTCGTCGATCGTCCACCCAGTGACTGCCGTGCAGCGCGGCCGCCGAGAATCCTGCGACCACTCCTCGGCGCCCGGCCCACAGCCATGCCGCCCTTGCCCGCAACGCACCCGTGACTTCTACATCGGGGTCGATGTAGACGTCGCGGAATAGCCGGGCATAGCGAGTGCAAAGCCGGCTCTTGGTCACCGTTCCCCGAGCAATCGCCTCACTGCCGATGAATGGCTCCGCCACGACGGGAGCTTGGCACGAGTGATCACGAGCGTCACTTCACCCGCCGAGTGTGCGGCCAGCTTCACGTTCGAGCGCCAGCGTGCGGCTGGCTTCACGCTCGACCGCGCTCGGCGCTCGGCGCTCGGCGCTCGGCGCTCGGCGCAAGAACTAGCCCAGAATCAAGCCCGACGTCGGCACCCCGGTACCCGCGGTGACGAGCACATGCTCGACGTCCGGCACCGGGTTGACCGAGGTGCCCCGCAGCTGCCGAACTCCCTCGGCGATCCCGTTCATGCCGTGGATGTAGGCCTCGCCGAGCTGGCCACCGTGGGTGTTGATCGGCAGCCGTCCGCCGATCTCGATCGCACCGTCAGCGATGAAGTCCTTCGCTTCGCCCCACCCGCAAAACCCCAACTCTTCCAACTGGATCAGCGTGAACGGGGTGAAATGGTCGTACAGAATCGCCGTTTGGATGTCCGCGGGCCGCAAGCCGGACTGCTGCCATAATTGGCGGCCCACCAGACCCATCTCCGGTAGGCCGTCAAGCTCGGGACGGTAGTAGCTGACCATGGTGTACTGGTCGGCGCTGGAACCCTGAGCCGCCGCCTCGATGACCGCGGGCCTGTGCTTGAGGTCATGCGCCCGCTCCGCGGACGTGACGACGATCGCGACGGCGCCGTCAGTTTCCTGACAGCAGTCCAGCAGCCGCAACGGCTCAGCGATCCACCGCGAGTTCTGGTGGTCGTCAATGGTTATCGGTTTTTCGTAAAAGTAGGCTTTCGGGTTCTTGGCGGCGTGCTTGCGGTCGGCCACCGAGATCGCACCGAAGTCGCGGCTGGTCGCCCCGGACAGATGCATGTAGCGCTTGGCGATCATCGCCACCTGCGCGGCGGGTGTGCTCAGACCATGAGGGTAAGAAAACGAGTTGTCCACCCCGGTCGAGTCGGCGTTTTCGGTCAGCCGAGTCTGCACCTGGCCGAAGCGCATGCCCGAGCGTTCGTTGAACGCACGGTAGGCGACGACGACGTCGGCCACGCCGGTGGCCACGGCCATCGCGGCCTGCTGAATGATCGCGCAGGCGGCGCCCCCGCCGTAATGAATCTTCGAAAAGAATTTCAGCTCACCGATTCCCGCGGCACGGGCCACCGCGACTTCGGTGTTGGTGTCCATCGTGAACGTCGTCAACCCGTCGACATCCGCGCCGGTCAGCCCGGCGTCGTCCAGCGCATCCCGCACCGCCTCGGCCGCCAACCGCAGCTCGCTGCGGCCGGAATTCTTCGAGAAGTCGGTGGCACCGATCCCCACGATCGCGGCTTTGCCCGACAGCATCAGGTGGCACCCACGGTCAGGGTGACGGTCGCGATGACATGGTCACCGAGGCTGTTGCGGCCGAACACTTTCACGGTGAGCAGACCGTCGTCGACCGCGATCACCTCCCCGGAGAAGGTCACGGTGTCGTAGGCGTACCACGGCACACCGAGCCGCAGACCTATCGACTTGATGATCGCCGACGGGCCGGCCCAGTCGGTGATGTAACGCTCGACCAGTCCGGTGTCGGTCAAGATGTTGACGAAAATGTCCTTGGACCCCTTGGCCTGGGCCTTGTCCCGATCATGATGCACGTCCTGAAAGTCCCGCGTTGCCAGTGCGGTCGACACGATGAACGTCGGATCACCGTGCAGTTTCAACTCGGGCAGCACAGTGCCGACGTCGACAGTCGGTGCGCTCATGCGTCCGGCTCCCACGCGTACAACGTCCACGCCGGCCCGGAATCACTTTTGGGGAAGTCGAGAAACGCTGCGCGCACCGGCATTCCGATCTCGATCATCGCGGGATCGACGTTGCGCAGTTCGCCGAGCATACGCACTCCTTCCTCCAGTTCGACGAGCGCGATGACGAACGGCAGAGTCCGGCCGGGCACTTTGGGTGCGTGGTGCACGACAAAGCTGAAGACGGTACCTCTGCCGCCGGCCACCACATAGTCCACGGGCACCTGCTTGTCCTGCCACACCGCCGGCAGCGGCGGGTGCTGCAGGCTGCCGTCGCCGCGCCGCTGGATGCGCAGTTCGTGGGCCTTGACGCCGTCCCAGAAGAACTGGGTGTCCTTCGACGACGACGGGCGCATCAGCGCAGCCGGATCGAGGTCGTCGGGTGTGGCCGGCTTGTCGGTGTCGCGCGGCCTGAACTTCAGAATCCGCCAGTTCATTTCGGCTACGTCTTCGTCGCCGACCTGCCAGCTGATGTGCTGGTTGATGAAGTAACCTTCGCCCAGTGCGGTCTGCTTGGGACCGACCACGTCGGTCAGTTCGGCGCTCACGCTGACCTCTTCGCCGGGCCGCAGATAGCGGTGATAGGTCTGTTCGCAGTTGGTGGCCACCACGCCGACGAAACCGGCGTCGTCGAACAGCGTGATGATCTTGCTCAACGGGTCGTCGTCGGGCCGGACACCGCCGAGCCCCATCATCGTCCACACCTGAATCATCGCCGGTGGCGCGACAATTCCCGGATGACCGGCAGCCTGTGCCGCCGCCTCGTCGACGTAGATCGGGTTCGCGTCACCCATCGCGTCGACCCAGTGGTGAATCATCGGCTGATTCACCGGATCACGGCCAAATCGCGGCTTGCTCTTGCCCGCCGCTTTGACTTGCTCGACGGCGGTGTGGAAGTCGCTCGACCCGCTCACCGCGGCACTCGCGGAACCTTGAGGCCCGACGCCGCAATCATCTCCCGCATCACTTCGTTCACGCCGCCGCCGAAGGTGATCACCAGGTTGCGCTTGGTCTGCGAGTCCAGCCAGTCGAGCAGCTCGGCGGTTTCCGGCTCGGCGGCATTGCCGTACTTGCCGACGATCTCTTCGGCCAGCCTGCCGACATACTGAACCCGCTCGGTACCAAAGACTTTGGTGGCGGCGGCGTCGGCGACGTTGATCTCCTCGCCGGCGGCGGACACCTGCCAGTTCAGCAATTCGTTGATCCGCCAGATCGAGTGGATCTCACCGAGGGCACGCTTGACATCGTCCCGGTCGATCGGGGTGACGCCGTCACCGCCCGGCTTGGCAGCCCAGTCCCGCACGCGGTCGTAGATGCTGGCGAAGCGTCCGGCGGGGCCGAGCATCACCCGCTCGTTGTTGAGCTGCGTGGTGATCAGCCGCCAGCCGCCGTTCTCTTCACCGACCAGCATGTCGGCGGGCACCCGAACGTCGTTGTAGTAGGTGGCGTTGGTGTGATGAGCGCCGTCGGAGAGGATGATCGGCGTCCACGAGTAGCCGGGATCTTTCGTGTCGACGATCAGAATGGAAATTCCCTTGTGCTTCGCGGCCTCCGGGTCGGTGCGGCAGGCCAGCCAAATGTAGTCGGCGTCGTGCCCGCCAGTGGTCCACATCTTCTGACCGTTGACGATGTATTCGTCGCCTGTGCGCACGGCGGTGGTCCGCAACGACGCCAGGTCGGTGCCGGCCTCAGGTTCGCTGTAGCCGATCGCGAAGTGCACCTCGCCGGCCAAGATCGCCGGCAGGAACTTCTTCTTCTGTAGCTCGTTGCCGTAGACCTGCAAAGTGGGGCCCACGGTCTGCAGTGTCACCGCAGGCAACGGCACGTCGGCGCGGTGGGCCTCGTTGACGAAGATCTGCTGCTCGATCGTCCCAAAACCCAGGCCGCCGAACTCCTTCGGCCACCCGACACCGAGCTTGCCGTCCTGACCCATCCGCCGGATCACGGCCCGGTAAGCCTTGCCGTGCCGGTCGGTTTCCATCTCCCTGGCCTCTTCGGGCGTTACCAAGCTCGAGAAATACTGGCGCAGTTCGGCTTGCAGTTGCCGCTGCTCCGGAGTCAGGTCGATGAACATAACGCTCCCACCAGCTCGAGACGATGCGCGGGGCCACCCAACAACCGGGTCAGGTCCTTGATCGTGGAATAGTAACGCGCCATCGGATAGGTGATATCCATGCCCATTCCGCCGTGCAGGTGATGGCAAGTCTGCATCGCCGGCGGCGCCTGGGACGTGACCCAGTAGCCGAGCACATCGAGGTCGTCGTCGGCGTCTCGCCCCTCGGCCAACCGCCAAACCGCGGACTTCGCGGCTAAATTGATTGTGCGAGAAGCGATGTAAACCTCGGCCAATTGGGCAGCCACCGTTTGGAACGTCGACAGGGGTCTGCCGAATTGGTGGCGGTTGGCGACATAGTCCGCGGTCAGCCGCAGCGCTCCGGCCACCAGCCCGTCGGCGTAGGCGCCGACCATCGCCAGCGCCAGCTTGTTGACCCGGTCGGGTTCGGCGCCGGTGAGCACGTCGGCGTCCGGGATTGCGACATTGGCGAAAGTAACGCTGTATTCCGCACTTCCGTTCGACGTAAAGGTGCGCACCACCTGCACGCCGTCGGCCTTCGGTGACACCACGACGACGCCGCTGTCCGCGGTCACCAGCAACCACTGCGCTTGGTCCGCATACCCCACACCGACTTTGGTGCCTGACAACCGGCCGTTCACGAACACCGTCGCCGGCCGGTCAGGCAGCGCCGTGCCCGGTTCGTTCAGCGCAGCGGTCAGCACGCCGCCCCGGGCAACGTCGGCCAGGAAGCGGTCCTGTTGGTGCTCAGAGGCCAGATCGAGCAGCGGCACCACGCCGAACCCCAGGGTCGCCAGCGCCGGCGTGACGGCGCCATGCCGACCCAACTCGGTCAGCACGGTCGCCATCTCGGGCAGGGCTACTCCGTCACCACCGAGACGTTCGGGCAGCGGCAGCGCCGTGACACCGCCGTCGACCAGCGCGTTCCAGCTCGATTCGCGATCCAGCACCGACGTGACCACATCGGCGACAGCTTGTTGCGTCGCAGTGAGATCGAAGTCCATCAGTGCGCAACCGGGCACTTGCCGGTGTAGTCGACCTGCCAGTGCTTGATGCCGTTCAGCCACCCCGAACGCAGCCGCTCGGGCTCGCCGATCGACTTAAGGTCAGGCATCTGGTCGGCGACCGCGTTGAAGATGAGATTGATCGTCATGCGGGCAAGGTTGGCGCCGATGCAGTAATGGGCGCCGGTGCCGCCGAACCCGACATGCGGATTCGGGTTGCGGGAAATGTCGAACCGGAACGGTTCGGAGAACACTTCTTCGTCGAAGTTGGCCGAGCGGTAGAACATCACCACCCGCTGGCCCTTCTTGATCTGCACACCAGAAAGCTCGTAGTCCTGCAGGGCGGTGCGCTGGAACGCGGTGACCGGGGTGGCCCAGCGGACGATCTCGTCGGCCGTGGTGTCCGGGCGTTCCCGTTTGTACAGCTCCCACTGGTCGGGATTATCGGCGAACGCGATCATGCCGTGGGTGATGGAGTTGCGCGTGGTCTCGTTGCCTGCGACGGCAAGCATCACGACGAAGAACCCGAACTCGTCGTCGGAAAGTTTCTCGCCCTCGATATCGGCCTGAATCAATTGGGTGACGATGTCCTCGCCGGGATTCTTGGCGCGTTCTTCGGCCATCTTCATCGCATACATGATCAGCTCGGCCGACGACATCGCGGGATCGATGTGGGCGTACTCGGGATCCTCGTTGCCGGTCATCTCGTTGGACCAGCGGAAGAGCTTGTCGCGATCCTCCTGCGGAACGCCCAACAGCCCGGCGATGGCCTGCAACGGCAGTTCACACGAGACCTGCTCGACGAAGTCGCCGGTGCCTGCCGCGGCGGCTGTCTTGGCGATGTCCTGCGCGCGAGCGTGCAGTTCGTCGCGCAACCGGCCGATCGCGCGCGGAGTGAAACCGCGAGAGATGATCTTGCGCAGCCGGGTGTGGTGCGGCGCGTCCATGTTCAGCATCACGACCCGCTGCAGGTCGATCTGCTCGCGGGTCATTTCCTGCGGCCAAACCGGAATGGCGCAGTCCTGCTGACTGGAGAAGACGTCGCTGCGGACTGAGACCTCTTTGACGTCCTTGTGCTTGGAGATCGCCCAGTAGCCTTTGTCACCGAACCCGCCGGTGCCGCCGGGAACGTCCACCCAGAAGATGGGCTCGGACTTGCGCACTTCGGCCAATTCCGCGACCGGCAGGCCCTTGACGGTGATGTCGGGATCGAGGAAGTCGAACTCGGGCGGAAGATGGGGGGGGATAGGCATCCGTGCGCTCCTTCTACAACGTGTTCTAGTGTCAGTAAAACATGGGTCCACCGCAGACAAAAGGCACGATACGTCCTCGCTTGTCAGAGTAATGAAACGTGTTCTAGCCTGACCGGATGGGTAACCCGGTAATCGTTGCAGCCACCCGCAGCCCGATCGGCAAACGTAACGGCTGGTTGTCCGGCCTGCACGCCACCGAACTACTGGGCGCGGTGCAGAAGGCTCTGATCGATAGCGCGGGCTTGGAAACCGACTTTGACGCCGGTGAGGTCGAACAGGTCATCGGCGGGTGCGTCACGCAGTACGCCGAACAGTCCAACAACATCAGCCGTACCGCGTGGCTGACGGCCGGCCTGCCCGAACACGTCGGGGCCACCACCGTCGACTGCCAGTGCGGCAGCGGACAGCAGGCCAACCACCTGGTCGCCGGTTTGATCGCCGCCGGGGCCATCGACATCGGCGTGGCATGCGGCGTCGAGGCGATGAGCCGCGTCGGGCTGGGCGCCAACGCAGGTCCGGACCGCAATTGGCGTGCTGAGTCGTGGGACGTCGACATGCCCAACCAGTTCGAGGCGGCCGAGCGGATCGCCAAGCGGCGCAACATCAGCCGCGACGACATCGACGCCTTCGGCTTCCAGTCACAGCTGCGCGCCAAGCGGGCCTGGGATGAGAACCGCTTCGACCGGGAGATCTCGCCGATCGAGGCGCCGGTGCTCGACGAGCAGAAGCGGCCCACTTCAGAGCGGCATTTCGTGAGCCGGGACCAGGGTTTGCGCGAAACCACCCTCGAGGGCCTCAATCAGCTCAAACCGGTCATGGCGGGTGGTATCCACACTGCCGGTACGTCGTCGCAGATCTCCGATGGCGCGGCGGCGGTGCTGTGGATGGATGAAGACAAAGCCAAGGCGCTGGGTCTGCGGCCCCGGGCCCGAATCATCAGCCAGGCGCTGGTGGGCGCTGAGCCGTACTACCACCTCGACGGCCCGGTGCAGTCGACGGCCAAGGTGCTGGACAAGGCCGGCATGAAGATCGGCGACATCGACGTCGTCGAAATCAACGAGGCCTTCGCCTCGGTGGTGCTGTCCTGGGCGCGGGTGCACGAACCGGACATGGAACGGGTCAACGTCAACGGTGGCGCCATCGCCCTGGGTCATCCGGTGGGCAGCACCGGCAGCCGGCTGATCACCACCGCGCTGCACGAATTGGAGCGCTCCGATCAGAGCACCGCACTGATCACCATGTGTGCAGGTGGGGCGCTGTCGACCGGCACCATCATCGAGCGGATCTGACCTCTGATGCCTGACTCCTCCCCGCGCCACGAGCCCGCATCGCCGTCGGGCGAGGCTGGTGCAGTCACTGACGTCGACCGCATCGCAGCGGCTCAGGCTTACATCGACGCGCTGGTCAGCCATGACGGCGAAGCTGTTCCGTTTGCACCGGGCTGCGTTCGGATCGAACAAGGCATCAAGACCGGGTTCTCCGGAAACCATCTGCGGCGCAGCCTGAACCGGGGTCCGCAGTACCGCGTCATCGAGTCGGCCAGCCAGCCGCATTACACCGTCACCGGCGACGAGGTGCGGGCGGTGTTTGACATCGTGACCAAGACGCGCTTCGCGGGGCGGCAGGTGGCCGCACATGTCGACGAGACTTTTCGCATTCCGGCGGATGACGGCCGCATTCACCACATCAGCGCGAAGTTGCATCCGTTCCTCCAGCGGCCTCGCGGCTCTAGGATCTCTGCCATGGCCGCAAAATCTGCACCGCGCTTCCTGGATTCGCCGCTCACCAACATCGTCATCAAGTGGATGTCACGTATCAACACCGTCATGTACCGCCGCGGCGGCGGCGAGGGCCTGGGCGGCACGTTCGGCAAGGCGCCCGTCGCGTTGCTGACCACCACCGGCCGCAAGACCGGACAGCAGCGAGTCAGTCCGCTGTTGTATCTGCGCGACGGGAATCGGGTGATTCTCGTGGCGTCGAAGGGCGGCTCGGCAAAGCACCCGATGTGGTACCTCAACCTCAAAGCCAATCCCCATGTGCAGGTGCAGATCAAGAAAGACGTGCTCGACCTGACCGCGCGCGATGCCACCGACGAAGAACGCGCCGAATATTGGCCGCAGCTGGTCAAGATGTATCCGAGCTTCGACAGCTACCAAACTTGGACCGACCGCAAGATCCCGGTCGTCATCTGCGACCCTTGAAGACGTGACTGACGAGGGAGGCGTCCGTAATTCGCATCTTCTGGCCGTCGCGCTCAAGTACTTTGCCCGCGGCCACATCTGGCTCTATCGCCGCACCAACGGCCTGCTCGGCTCAGGCTGCTGTGGTTTCCCGCGGCGCTGCTGACCACCACCGGCCGCAAATCGGGCCAGCCGCGGACCACACCGACGCTGTATCTGCGCGACGGTGACCGCATCATCTTGCCGGCGTCCTTCGGCGGCCGGGCCGAAAACCCCTTGTGGTATCTCAACCTCAAAGCCAACCCCGATGTGCAGGTGCAGATCCGCGGGCAACAGCTACGGCTGAAGGCGCGTGACGCCACCGATCAAGAACGCAAGCGCTATTGGCCGCCGCTGATCAGGATGTATCCGCCCTACCGGGGATACCGCGAAGCAACCGACCGGGTGATTCCGTTGGTGGTCTGCGAGCCGGCGTAGATCTTCAAGATCGCCGGTAACGCACCGATGATCTGCGGTAGCTTGCGCTATGCGGTTGCGCTTGGTCTGTGCGGGCCTGCTGTTAGCCGGCCCGATGTGCTTTGCATCGGCGACGGCCCGGGCCGACGGCCCGATAACGCTGGACTTCGTGCGGCACGGGGAGTCGGGCGACATGTCGGTGATCAACACGCTGGTGCCCGGACCTGAGCTCACTCAACTGGGTCACGAGCAAGCCGATGCGATCGCCCAAGCATTGGCGAACAGCGGTATCGAAGAGATCTACGCATCGACGATGGTCCGGTCGCTGGAAACCGCGATGCCGCTGGCTGATTCGTTGGGCTTACCGATAGAACAGCTGTCCGGGCTCAACGAGATCAACGCCGGAATCTTCGAGGGTGCACCGGTCGATGTCGGTGACATTCCCCTCGGTGGTGCGCTGTACTTGCTTGCGCCGTTGCTGTGGACCTTCGGACTCGACTTCGTACCGGAATTGGGCTCCTCTGATTTCGACGGAATGGAGTTCGAAGACCGCGTCAACGCTGCGGTGCAGCAGATCTACGACACGAACATCCTGAACGGCGACAGCACTGATGCGGTCTTCTCGCACGAGGGAACGATCGCGATCTGGACGCTGATGAATGTCGGCAACCCGGATTTCCAGCTTGTCCTGAACGAACTGCTCACGACCGGAGAGTTGCTGCCTTACACGGGCACTGTCGAAGTCCAGGGTGATCCCCAGGGCGGCTGGACGCTGCTCGACTGGGACGGTCAACCGGTCCCGCAAGATCCCGGCTTGGCCACCGACCTGTTCGTCGACGTCCGCGATTTGATCACGACACCGCAGCTGGCCGCCTACGACATCTGGGAGGCACTCGGCACCGGTGATTCGGCCAACATCGCCGATGCGATTCACAGTGGCGTCAACGAGATCAGTTCGGCGACCACTCAATTTCCGCAAGCTGTACTCGACGACATCGTCGACGCCGTGCACAACGCCATGACGGATTTCGGCTCGGCGTTGTAACAGGGCCGATGACATTGGCCTCGGTATGCGACTAGGAGCCCGCCCCGTACACCGGTACCGGCGGGCGGGACTTTGCCAGAAGATCGCTGACCACCGGTCCCAGTTCCACCGGCTCCCATCTGGCGCCTTTGTCGACCTGCGGCCCATGCGCCCAACCCTCGGCGATCCGGATCACGCCACCTTCCACTTCGAACACCTTGCCTGTGACGTCACGGGATTCCGCACTGCCCAGCCACACCACCAACGGTGAGATGTTCTCCGGAGCCATTGCGTCGAATCCCTCGTCGGGCTTGGCCATCATCTCGGCGAAGACGGTTTCGGTCATGCGGGTTCGCGCTGACGGCGCGATGGCGTTGACGCTCACGCCGTAGCGGGCCATTTCAGCGGCGGCGACGAGGGTCAGCGCCGCGATTCCGGCTTTGGCCGCGCTGTAGTTGCCCTGCCCGACACTGCCCTGCAATCCGGCGCCTGAGCTGGTATTGATGATTCGCGCGTCAACCGTCCGACCTTCTTTGGACAGCCCGCGCCAATACGACCCGGCGTGGCGCAGTGTCGCGAAATGGCCTTTGAGGTGCACCGCGATCACGGCGTCGAACTCGTCTTCGCTGGTGTTGGCGAGCATTCTGTCGCGCACGATGCCGGCGTTGTTCACCAGGACGTCCAGGCCGCCGAATCTTTCGACAGCGGTTGCGATCAGGCCGGCCGCTTGAGTCCAGTCCGCGATGTTGGATCCATCGGCGACGGCTTCGCCTCCGGCGGCGGTGATTTCGTCGACGACGCCCTGCGCAGCACTGCCGCCGCTCTGCCGGTGAACCGTCCAGACCGACTCCGATGTCGTTGACCACGACCCGTGCGCCTTCGGCGGCGAATGCGAGGGCGTGCGCGCGACCGATGCCCCCGCCCGCTCCGGTGACGATGACCACCCGGCCGTCAACTATTCATTACCACCCATCTCTGTCGTCTCCTCACTTGATGGCGCTGGTTGTGGCCAGGTAGTGCGGTGGTTCGCCGCCGCCGTGTACCTCTAATGCCGCACCGCTGATGTAAGAAGCCGCATCGGAAGCGAGAAATGCTGCGGCCCAACCGACGTCGTCGGGTGTGGCCAGCCGTCCGAGCGGCACGTGGGCGGAAATCGCGGCGATCGACTCGGCGTCGCCGTAGAACAATTCGGCTTGTTCGGTTTCGACCATTCCGACCACCAGCGAGTTCACCCGTACTTTAGGCGCCCATTCCACCGCCAAGGTCTGGGTCAGACTTTCGACGCCTGCCTTGGCGGCCCCGTAGGCGGCGGTGCCCGGTGTCGGCCGACGGCCACTGACGCTGGTGATGTTGACGATCGACCCGCCGTGCGGCTGATTTTGCATCCTGTCATTTGCGTACTGGGAAACTGACAGTGCGCCAAGCAGATTGAGTTCGATGATCTTGCGGTTGAATTTCGCGCTGGACTCCGCGGTCAGCACATAAGGCGAACCACCGGCATTGTTGACGACGATGTCGAGACGGCCGTGGCGGTCATAGATCGCGTCGATCATCGCCGCGGACCGCGTCATCGTCACGAATGTCGCAGGAGTAGAACTCGTACGGCGAATCGCTCACTGCGCGCCTCGCGCAGGTCACTACGGTGGCGCCCTGCTGGGCGAAAACCCCGCTGATACCGGCGCCTACCCCTCGAACGCCGCCGGTCACCAACACCACCCGCGCGCGCAGTCCGAAATTGACGGAGTCGGCTCCGTCGGCACGAATCACTATGCTAGCGTACCAAGCAAGTGCTTGCTTAGGTAACCGACCCCAGGACGTGTAATTGACGATTACCTCCAAGACCACCGAACCGGGCATCGTGGCGGTGACCGTCGACTTTCCGCCCGTCAACGCCATCCCGTCGCGCGGCTGGTTCGAGCTCGCCGACGCTTTGACCGCCGCGGGAAAAGATCCTGAGACGCACGCGGTGATCCTGCGGGCCGAAGGCCGCGGTTTCAACGCCGGTGTCGACATCAAAGAGATGCAGCGGACTCGAGCCGCCGGCGAAGGCTATGCCGCCCTGATCGACGCCAACCGCGGCTGCTTCGCCGCATTCCGTGCGGTTTACGAGTGTGCAGTGCCGGTGATCGCTGCGGTCAACGGATTTTGCGTCGGCGGTGGTATCGGTCTGGTGGGTAACGCGGACGTCATCGTCGCGTCCGACGACGCCACCTTCGGGCTGCCCGAAGTAGAGCGCGGCGCCTTGGGTGCGGCCACCCACTTGTCCCGGTTGGTGCCCCAGCATGTGATGCGCCGGCTGTTCTTCACCGCGGCGACCGTCGACGCCGCAACCCTGCACCACTACGGCTCAGTGCACGAGGTGGTACCCCGCGCCCAGCTCGACGAGGCTGCGCTGCGCGTTGCCCGCGACATCGCGGCGAAAGATACCCGGGTGATCCGGGCCGCGAAGGAGGCGCTGAATCTTATTGACGTGCAACGGGTCAACGCCAGTTATCGGATGGAGCAGGGTTTCACCTTCGAGCTCAATCTGGCCGGCGTCTCCGACGAGCACCGCGACGCGTTCGTCAAGAAGTCGTGACCGCCGGCGACGATGCAGAGCGAAGCGATGCAGATGAGCGGCGCATAGTGACCGATAAAAGGGCTTCGCTCGATGACGCGGTTGCAGACCTGCGCAGCGGTATGACGATCGGCATCGGCGGCTGGGGGTCGCGGCGTAAACCGATGGCCTTCGTGCGCGCCATGCTGCGCACCGATGTCACCGATCTGACGGTGGTCAGTTATGGCGGACCCGACATCGGGCTGCTGTGTTCGGCGGGCAAAGTCAAGCGCGTCTACTACGGTTTTGTCTCGCTCGACTCGCCGCCGTTCTACGATCCATGGTTCGCCCGCGCGCGCACCGGCGGCGAAATCGAAGCCCGCGAAATGGACGAAGGCATGCTGCGCTGCGGATTGCAGGCTGCGGCACAACGGCTGCCTTTCTTGCCGATCCGCGCCGGGCTGGGCAGTTCGGTGCCGGACTTCTGGGATGGTGACTTGCAGACGGTCACCTCGCCGTATCCGGCGCCGGGCGGGGGCTACGAGACGCTGATCGCTATGCCGGCGTTACGCCTCGACGCCGCTTTCGTGCATCTGAACATCGCTGACGCTCGGGGAAACGCGGCTTACACCGGCATCGATCCCTACTTCGATGATCTGTTCCTGATGGCGGCCGACAGGCGCTACTTGTCGGTGGAACGTGTCGCCTCGACCGACGAGCTGGTCAAAGCGGTGCCGCCGCAGGGCCTGCTGGTCAATCGGATGATGGTCGATGCGGTGGTGGAGGCACCCGGTGGCGCGCATTTCACCACCGCTGCGCCAGATTACGGCCGGGACGAAAAATTTCAGCGCTTCTACGCTCAAGCTGCGTCCTCACAAGAAGAGTGGGCGAGCTTCACGGCGACTTATCTGTCCGGCAGCGAAGCCGACTATCAGGCGGCGGTGCGCAAGTTCGGGGAGGACGAATGAGCGAAACCGTCAGCCGCGCAGAGGTCTGCGTGACCGCGTGCGCCGAATTGTTCCGCGGCGCCGGTGAAATCATGGTCAGCCCGATGACCACGGTCGCCTCGGTCGGCGCACGACTGGCCCGGTTGACGTTTGCCCCGGACATCTTGTTGACCGACGGCGAGGCGCAACTGCTCGCCGACACCCCGGCGTTGGGTGCCACCGGCGCAGTCGAAGGATGGATGCCGTTCGGTCGAGTATTCGAGACCCTGGCCTGGGGCCGACGACACGTAGTGATGGGCGCCAACCAGGTTGACCGCTTCGGCAATCAGAACTTGTCGGCGTTCGGTCCGCTGCAGCAGCCAACTCGGCAGATGTTCGGTGTGCGCGGTGCCCCCGGCAACACGATCAATCACGCGACCAGTTACTGGGTCGGCAACCATTCCAAGCGGGTGTTCAGCGAGACCGTCGACGTGGTTTCCGGTGTCGGCTACGACAAGATCGACCCCGGCAATCCGGCATTCCGCTTCGTCAACGTGTATCGGGTGGTCTCCAATCTGGGGGTATTCGACTTCGGCGGTCCCGACCACACGATGCGGGCGTTGAGCTTGCACCCCGGCGTCAGCCCGGGCGAGGTCTGCGAAGCCACGTCCTTCGAAGTCCATGAACTCGCCGGGGCCGGCGAGACCAGGCTGCCCGATTCGGACGAACTGCACCTCATTCGCGAGGTGATCGATCCGAAAGCCCTGCGCGACAAAGAAGTACGGGCATGAGATTGCGCACTGCGCTGACTGAACTGGTCGGCGTCGAGCATCCGGTGGTGCAGACCGGTATGGGCTGGGTGGCCGGGGCCCGGCTGGTCTCGGCCACCGCCAACGCCGGTGGGCTGGGCATCTTGGCGTCGGCGACCATGACCCTCGACGAACTGGCGACGGCGATAGGGAAGGTCAAGGCCACCACCGACAAGCCTTTCGGCGTCAACATCCGGGCCGACGCCGCTGATGCGCCCGACCGGGTCGAGTTGATGATCCGAGAAGGCGTGAAAGTGGCGTCGTTTGCGCTGGCGCCCAAGCCGGACCTGATCAGCCGGCTCAAAGAAGCCGGCGTGGTCGTCATTCCGTCGATCGGCGCGGCCAAGCACGCACGCAAGGTGGCGAGTTGGGGCGCTGACGCGATGATCGTGCAAGGCGGTGAAGGCGGTGGGCACACCGGACCCGTAGCCACCACACTGCTGCTGCCGTCGGTGCTGGATGCCGTCGCCGGCACCGGCATCCCGGTGATCGCCGCCGGCGGGTTCTACGACGGCCGTGGACTGGCGGCAGCGCTGTCCTACGGGGCGGCCGGTGTCGCGATGGGAACCAGATTTTTGCTGACGTCGGATTCCACCGTCCCCGAGTCCGTCAAACGGCGCTATCTGGAAGCTGAACTGAACGGAACGGTTGTGACCACCCGCGTCGACGGTATGCCGCACCGCGTACTGCGCACCGAACTGGTCGAAAAGCTGGAGAGCGGTTCACCGGTGAGGGGTTTGGCCGCCGCGGTGCGCAACGCCGCGAAGTTCAAGAAGATGTCGCAGATGACCTGGCGGTCGATGATCACCGATGGCCTGGCGATGCGACACGGCAAAGAGCTGAGCTGGTCGCAGGTGGTGATGGCCGCCAACACCCCGATGCTGCTCAAAGCCGGCCTGGTGGACGGCGATACCGGAGCCGGGGTGTTGGCGTCGGGTCAAGTGGCCGGCATCCTCTGCGACCTGCCGTCGTGCGCAGAGGTGATCGAGTCCGTCGTGCGTGACGCCGTTGAGCATCTGCAGGCCGCAACTGCATTGGTGGAGGAGCGCCCGCACGCCGCAACGTGAACGTAGACCGCTTACCGTGATTGGTTAAGTCAATAGCTGAAATTGAGCATAATTAAGCTATGATCTTTATGTGACTCGGATGAAGCCTACAACTTCACCCTTTGCCACTCTGATCGGCGACATCGTCGGTTCGCGGCACGCCGGCGACCGGGCAGCGCTGCACCTTCGCGTCACCGCAGCTCTCCGCGAGGGAGCCGGTGCTGCGCTCGACCCGCCGGCCTTCACGATCGGAGACGAGTTCCAAGGCACCTATTCCACGGTTGGTGCAGCTATCGACGCTGCGTTGACGGTCCGCCTGCTGCTGGCGCCGGAGATCGACGTCCGCTTCGGGATCGGCTGGGGGGCGATCACCGTGCTGGACGCCGACACCGGGATTCAGGACGGGCCTGGATGGTGGGCCGCCAGAGCGGCCATCCAGCACACCGCGGAAACCCAGCGGCAGCCTGGATTGACGCTCATCAGAACAACGTTTCGCGCCCAGGACGACACCCGTGCCGACGTTGCCGCCGTGAATGCGGCGCTGATCTGTCGGGACCATCTGCTTGGATCGCTCGATGAAAGATCGCTACGGATAGTGAGGGGCCTGATGACCGGCCGAACCAAGAGGGAGCTGGCTGCGGCCGAAGGCATCAGCCCGTCCGCGGTGTCCCAGCGGGTCGCTCGCGACGGGTTGGATCTCATCGTCCTCGCGTCTCGGTACCTTCGGGGTTCACCGTGAGTGCCGTCGCGGTCTTCTTGATCGCGACGGGGGTCGCCGACCTCTGCCGGCGCGCCGTGCGCTCCGAGTGGCCGGCGTTGGTGTCCGGGCCGATGGTGGTGGTGTTGTGCGCGGCGCTGGGTGCGCTGTGGCATGTCGGCGACGTCATCTTGCTGGCGGTGGCGGCCGCGGCCATCGTCGCCTGGGAATGGTTGTGCCGGCGCAGCGAAAACAGCGGCACCCATCACATTGCGCCGCTGGCGGGGTTCGCCGCGGCGCTGGCCCTGCTGACCGTGTTGTCTGGCTGGTCCTCGGCCGTCCACGGTGCGGTCGCGCGGTGGTCGGCCTGGGCGCACCTGCCGCTCAGCCAGGTGACGCCCACCCGGTTGCTGATGGTTGTCGCTGTGGTGCTGGTGCAGTTCGCCACCGGCAATCAGCTGGTGCGCCTCGTGCTCGGCTCAGTGGGTGCGATCCGTCCGGCCGGGCAGCCGCAGCCGTCCGACCGGCTCAAAGGCGGCCGGCTGCTGGGCCCGATGGAACGCCTGCTGATTTTGAGCCTCGGTGTCGGCGGGCAGATGGCCGCGGCCAGTGCCGTCGTCGCCGCCAAAGGCATCATCCGCTTCCCCGAACTCAGCGCCCAGAAGAACCGCAACGGCGGCGTCGGCATCGACGAGGTGACCGAATATTTCCTGGTAGGCAGCTTCACGAGTTGGCTGTTGGCTCTCAGCGGGATCGCGCTGGTCCTAGCGACTCGTTGACCACCCGCCCGGGCAACAGACCTAGAGCCGCTCGATGATCGTGACGTTGGCGGTGCCGCCGCCCTCACACATCGTCTGCAACCCGTAGCGGCCGCCGACGCGTTCGAGCTCGTTGAGCATGGTGGTGAACAGCTTGGCGCCGGTGGCGCCCAGCGGATGACCGAGGGCGATCGCACCACCGTTGGGGTTGACCTTCTCCGGGTCAGCCTTGATCTCCTTGAGCCAGGCCAGCACCACCGGTGCGAACGCTTCGTTGATCTCCACCACGTCGATGTCGTCGATGGACAATCCGGTCTTCTCCAACGCGTAGCGGGTGGCCGGGATGGGCCCGGTCAGCATGAACACCGGGTCGGCACCGCGCGCACTGACGTGGTGGATGCGGGCCCGCGGGACCAGTTTGTGGTCATTGACCGCCTGCTCAGAGGCCAACAGCACCGCACTGGCGCCGTCGGAGATCTGGCTGGCCAGCGCCGCTGTCAGCCGGCCACCCTCGGACAGCGTCGACAGTCCGGCCATCTTCTCCAAAGTCGTTTCCCGTGGCCCCTCGTCGACCGCGAACCCGTCGACGGCGACGATCTCGTTGTCGAAGTGTCCCGCACGGATCGCCGCCAGCGCCCGCTGATGACTCGACAAGGCGAACCGCTCCATCTCCTCCCGGGACAAATTCCAGCGCTCGGCGATCAGCTCCGCACCCCGAAACTGCGAGATCTCTTCGTCGCCGTAGCGGTGCTGCCAGTGTTTCGACTCTCCGGTCGGTGAGGTGAAGCCCAACTGCTTGCCGACCTCCATCGCCGAGGCGATCGGGATCTTGCTCATGTTCTGCATACCACCGGCAACAATGACGTCCGCCGTCCCCGACAGAATCGCCTGCGCACCAAAAGAAATGGCCTGCTGACTGGATCCGCACTGCCGGTCGACGGTGACACCGGGAACCTCTTCCGGGTAACCCGCCGCCAGCCACGTCAATCGGCCGATGTTGCCGGCCTGACCGCCGATGGCGTCCACGCATCCGACGATCACGTCGTCGACGGCCGCCGGATCGACGTCGAGACGGTCGAACAGACCGTGGAACGCCGCGACACCCAAATCGATCGGGTGCACGCCGGCCAGCGATCCGTTGCGTTTGCCGACCGCGGTGCGAACAGCGTCGACGACATAGGCCTCTGTCATTTGCGTCGCTCCTCCTCATCACTTCGTTCTGCATCGTCACGGACGCGTGTCATTTGCGTCGCTCCTCCTCATCACTTCGTTCTGCATCGTCACGGACGCGTGTCACTTCTGGACTCCTTCGTTGTTCGCGGTAATTCCGCCCAGGACGATGGCGAGATACTGCTCGCCGACCTGTTGCGCGGTCAGCGCGCCGCCTGGTTGGTACCAACGCACCGACACCCAGGTGGTGTCCCGGATGAAACGGTAGACCAGGTCGACGTCGATGTCGGGCCGGAAGTAGCCCTCTTCGATGCCCTGGTGCAAGACGTCCACCCACATTTTGCGCTGCTGCTTGTTCAAGTCCTCGATGTAGGAGAACCGCGGCTGCGCCGAAAGCCGCTTGGCCTCGTCCTGATAGATGACGACTTGAGCGTGCCGGTGCTCGATCGCGTCGAACGAGGCCAGGAACAACCCCTTGAGCCGGTCCAACGGATTCGGCTCGGTGTCGACGACGCCACGGTAACGGGCGAACAACCAGTCGAGGAAACTGCGCAGCACCTCGTCGACCATCTCCTCCTTGGAGGCGAAGTGGTGATACAGGCTGCCCGACAGAATGCCTGCGCCGTCGGCGATGTCGCGCACCGTGGTCGCGCGCAGACCGCGTTCGGCCATCATCGTCGCGGCCAACTCCAGAAGCTCCTCGCGCCGGTTCACGGATGCTGACTCGAAACTGAAATCACTTCACCGGTCAGGTAACTGGAGTAATCGCTCGCGAGGAACGCTATGGTCGCCGCGACCTCCCAGGGTTCAGCGGCCCGCCCGAATGCCTCGCCGGCCGACAATCGGTCGAGCAGGTCCGCCGAGGTGGTTCTGTCCAGAAACTTGTGCCGGGCGATGCTCGGCGACACCGCATTGATCCGTACGCCGTACTCCACGGCTTCTATTGCGCTGCAACGCGTCAACGCCATTACACCGGCTTTGGCCGCGGCGTAGTGCGATTGTGAATGCTGCGCGCGCCAGCCCAGCACACTGGCGTTGTTCACGATCACTCCGCCATGGTCGGCCTCCCGGAAGTAGCGCAACGCCGCACGGGTGGCCCGGAACACCGAAGCCAACGTGACATTCAGCACGCGGTCCCACTCGTCGTCGGTCATGTCCACCACCGGTGTCTGCCCGCCCAGGCCCGCGTTGTTGACCAGGACGTCGACGCGGCCCAGCCGTGCCGTCGCCGACGAGATCAGCGCGTCGACTTGAGCCGTCGAAGTGACGTCACACAGCACGCTTTCCACCCGGCCCAAGCCCAGCGCGGCCAATTCGTCGCGGGCTTCGCCGAGCCGTCGTTCGTGGTGGTCGGAGATGACTACGTCAGCGCCCTCGACCAGCGCACGCCGGGCGGTAGCCGAACCGATTCCAGTGCCCGCCGCCGCAGTGACGATCACCACCTTGCCGGTCAGCAGCTCGTGACCGGCGACCTCTTTCGGTGCGACCGCTAACGTCACCGAGCCTCCCGGGGTAGGCCGAGCACCCGCTCGGCGATGATGTTGCGCTGAACTTCGTTGGACCCGCCGTAGATGGTGTCGGCACGGGTGAACAGAAACAGCCGCTGCCAGTCGTCCAGGTCGCCGCCGGGGGCAACCAGCCCGGCCTTGCCCACCACGTCCATCGCCAGTTCACCCAGGTCCCGATGCCAGTTGGCCCACAACAACTTCGACACGTTGTCCTGCCCCGGCTGCTCGACGTCCATGGTCGCCAAGGCGTAGGAACGCATCGTGCGCAACCCGGTCCACGATCGGGTGAGCCGCTCCCGGATCAGCGGGTCACCGGCTGCTCCGTTGCGTTCGGCCACCTCGACCAGCCGGGCCAATTCACGCGCGTACCGGATCTGTTGCCCGAGCGTGGAGACACCGCGTTCGAAGGTGAGCGTTCCCATCGCGACCCGCCAACCGTCACCGGCTGCGCCCACCACCAGATCGGCATCGGTGCGGGCGTCGTCGAAGAACACTTCATTGAATTCCGAAGTGCCGGTGAGCTGTACGATCGGCCGGATCTGCACACCGGGCTGTTCGAGCGGGACCAGCAAATAGGACAACCCGGCGTGCCGTGCGGAGCCTTTCTCCGTGCGCGCAAGCACGAAGCACCACTGCGACAGGTGCGCCAACGACGTCCAAACCTTCTGACCGTTGATCACCCACTGGTCGCCGTCGAGTACCGCGGTGGTCGCTACGTTGGCCAGATCGCTACCCGCGCCGGGTTCGGAGTAACCCTGACACCACAGCTCGGTGACGTCGAGAATCGTGGGCAGGAATCGTCGCTGTTGCTCGGGTGTGCCGTAGGCGATCAGCGTGGGACCGAGCAGTTCCTCACCGAAATGGTTGACCTTGTCCGGCGCGTCGGCGACGGCGTACTCCTCGTAGAAGGCCACCCGGTGCGCCACCGACAGCCCGCGGCCGCCGTGCTCCACCGGCCACCCCAGGCATGTCAGCCCGGCCTTGGCGAGGTGCTGGTTCCAGGCAAGGCGCTCTTCGAACGCCTCGTGTTCGCGGCCCGGGCCACCGAGACCTTTCAGAGCGGCGAACTCACCCGTCAAATTCTCGCCCAGCCAGTCGCGGACCTCGGCCCGGAACTCCTCGACGTCCTGCATACCAGTAGGCTAACCTACCAAGCACTTGCTTTGTCAGCCCTGAGGTGACAATCTCACCTGCGCGGCCGCGTGAGGAGCAGCGTCGATGTCGAGCGATCCGCAGACCACCCCTGCGGTGTTGGCCCGCATCGCCCGCGAACTGCCTGGACACAACGCGCTGGTCAGCCCCGACCGCATCCTGACTTTTGCCGATTTGCACCGTGAGGTCCGACGCGCCGCAGCCGCGATGATCGGCCTCGGCGTCGGCCCCGGCGACCGGGTCGCCATCTGGTCGCCGAACACCTGGCACTGGGTGGTCGCCTGCCTGGCCAGCCACTACGCCGGGGCCACGATGGTTCCGCTGAACACCCGCTATACCGCCTCGGAAGCCACCGACATCCTGGCCCGCACCGGTGCCCCACTGCTCATAGCCATGGGCCGATTCCTGGGCGCGGACAAGGTCGCCGACCTCGACCGCGGCGCCCTGCCCGAGCTGCGCTACATCGTGCGAGTGCCGATCGACGTCGACGACGGCAGCTGGGACGATTTCGTGGCAGCCGGTTCGGACGGCGCGGCCGCCGACGCACGCGCCGCGGCCGTCCGGCCCGACGACGTCTCCGACATCCTGTTCACCTCCGGCACCACCGGGCGCAGCAAAGGCGTGCGGTGTGCGCACCGGCAGTCGTTGGCCGGTTCGGCGGCTTGGGCGGCGTGCGGGAAGGTCACCAGCGACGACCGCTACCTGGGCATCAACCCGTTCTTCCATAACTTCGGCTACAAAGCCGGCATCCTGGCTTGTCTGCAGACCGGCGCAACGCTGTTCCCGCAGTTGACTTTTGACCCGTCCGCGGCGATGCGCGCGGTCGCCGAGCATCGGATCACCGTACTGCCCGGGCCGCCGACCATCTATCAGACACTGCTCGACCACCCGGCTCGCAGCGAGCACGATCTGACGTCGCTGCGCTTCGCGGTCACCGGCGCCGCTTCGGTGCCGGTCGTGCTGATCGAGCGGATGCAGAGCGAACTCGACATCGATGTGGTGCTGACCGCCTACGGGCTCACCGAATCCAACGGGTTCGGCACCATGTGCCGCACCGACGACGACGCCATCACGGTGGCGACCACCTGCGGCCGGCCGATCGCCGACTTCGAACTGCGGATCAACAGTGACGAAGGCGGCGAAACAGGTGAAGTGCTGCTGCGCGGTCCCAACGTGATGCTGGGCTATCTCGACGACCCGCAGGCCACCGCCGACGCGGTGGACCGGGACGGCTGGTTGCACACCGGTGACATCGGACAACTCGATGCTGCGGGCAACTTGCAGATCACCGACCGACTCAAGGACATGTACATCTGCGGTGGATTCAACGTCTATCCCGCCGAAGTCGAACAGGTTCTTGCCCGCCTGGACGGTGTGCTCGACGTCGCAGTGATCGGGGTGCCCGACGAGCGGTTGGGCGAGGTCGGTCGCGCTTATCTGGTGATCCGCTCGGACCTCGATCTCACCGAGCAGGCGGTGATCGGACACGCCCGCCGGTATCTGGCTAATTTCAAAACTCCCCGAACGGTCCGATTCGTCGACACGCTTCCCCGGAACGCCGGCGGCAAAGTGGTCAAACCGATACTGCGAGGGCTGACTTGATGGACCTGGAATTCGACGACGAGACGCACCACTTGCAACGCGAGGTCCGCGACTTCCTGGCTGCCAACAACCGGCACTTTCCCACCCAGTCATACGACACCGCCGAAGGCTTCGCACAGCACAGGCGCTGGGACAAGGTGCTGTTCGATGCCGGCTTGTCGGTGATCACGTGGCCGCTAAGGTACGGCGGCCGCGACGCGACGCTGTTGCAGTGGATTGCGTTCGAGGAAGAATATTTCCGGGCCGGCGCTCCGGGACGCGCCAGCGCCAACGGCACGTCGATGTTAGCGCCGACTCTGTTCGCCCACGGCACCGACGAACAGTTGGACCGAGTGCTGCCGAAGATGGCCAGCGGCGAACAGATCTGGGCGCAGGCGTGGTCGGAACCTGACTCCGGAAGCGACCTGGCGTCGTTGCGCAGTACGGCGACGCGCACCGAGGGCGGCTGGCGGCTCAACGGACAGAAGATCTGGAGCTCTCGAGCGCCGTTCGGCGATATGGCGTTCGGGTTGTTCCGCTCAGACCCCGAGGCCGACCGCCACCGCGGTCTGACCTACTTCATGTTCGATCTCAGCGCCGACGGTGTCACCGTGCGGCCCATTGCACAACTCGGCGGCGATACCGGTTTCGGCGAAATCTTTCTCGACGATGTGTTTGTACCCGACCGCGACGTCATCGGCGCAGTGCACGACGGTTGGCGTGCAGCGATGAGCACCTCGAGCAACGAACGCGGGATGTCGCTGCGCAGTCCGGCGCGATTTCTTGCTACCGCCGAGCGCCTGGTCGAACTGTGGAACAGTCGTGACAGCAACGGCTTCGGTGATCAAGTCGCCGACGCCTGGATCAAGGCGCAGGCCTACCGCCTGCACACCTTCGGCACCGTCACCCGGATCACCGAAGGCGGGGAACTGGGCGCAGAGTCGTCGGTGACCAAGGTGTTCTGGTCTGACCTCGACGTGGTGCTGCACCAGGTCGCACTTGAGCTCCGCGGCGCCGACGCCGAGCTTGCCGACTCGTGGAGTGACGGCTTGCTGTTCGCCCTGGGCGGTCCGATCTATGCGGGCACCAACGAGATTCAGCGCAACATCGTCGCCGAACGGCTGCTGGGCCTGCCCCGGGAGCAGACCAGATGAAATTCGTTCTTACCGCTGAGCAGCGGGATTTCGCCGCCAGCATCGACTCCGCACTTGGGGCGGCCAACGTGCCGGCCGCGGTGCGCGCCTGGTCCACCGGCGACACGGCACCGGGACGCAAAGTGTGGGCGCAGCTGGCGGATCTGGGCGTCACCGCGCTGGCGGTGCCAGAACAGTTCGGTGGCCTGGCAGCACACCCGGTGGATGTGATGGTCGCCTTCGAGCGGCTCGGCAAGTGGTGTGTTCCTGGTCCAGTCGTCGAATCCGTGGCGGTGGCGCCGGTGTTGTTGCGCGGCGACGAGCGGGTGGCGGCGCTGGCGTCCGGCGAGCTGATCGGCACCGTCGCGCTGCCGCCGCAGGTTCCCCGAGCTGTGGACGCCGACGCCGCCGGGCTGGTGCTGTCGGCCGATCTGAGCGGTCGGGTCAGTGCAGCCGAAGCAGGTAAGCGGCACGAGTCGATCGACCCGAGCCGTCGCCTGTTCGACATCGCGGCGACCGGGTCGGCTCGCGACGCCGACGTACGAGCGGGCTTTCGAGTTCGGGGCGCTGGGCACTGCCGCCCAACTGATCGGTGCCGCGCAGGCGCTTCTGGACGCGGCGGTTAACTACGCGAAGCAGCGTGCGCAGTTCGGCCGGGTGATCGGTTCCTATCAGGCGATCAAGCACAAGCTGGCCGACATCCACATCGCAGTCGAACTAGCTCGTCCGCTGGTCTACGGTGCTGCGTTGTCGCTCGCAGAGCGCTCAACGACCACCGCCCGGGACGTCAGCGCCGCGAAGGTCGCGGCTGCCGACGCCGCGCTACTGGCAGCACGTTCGTCGCTTCAAACCCACGGCGCGATCGGGTTCACCGCCGAGCACGACCTGTCGCTGTGGCTGCTGCGGGTGCAGGCGCTGCGGCCGGCCTGGGGTGACCCGGCCATGCACCGGCGCCGGGTGCTGGAGGCGTTGACTTCTGGTGCCGGTGACTATGCACCGCGAAGCGATGAGGAGCGGCGCCGTTGAACCCGACTGACGAACAACAACTACTCCGCGAGACGGTGGCGGCCCTGGTCGCCAGGCATGCCGCGCCTGCAGCGGTGCGTGCGGCCATCGAGTCACCGCGGGGCTATGACCAGTCGCTGTGGCGGTTGCTGTGTGAGCAGGTCGGAGCGGCCGCGCTGGTAGTGCCCGAGGATCACGGCGGTGCCGGCGGAGGGCTCGGCTGACGCCGCCGTCGTCATCGAAGAGCTCGGCAAAGGACTCGTGCCGACCCCGTTGCTGGGCACGACGCTCGCGGAGTTGGCGCTGCTGGCCGCCGACGACCCGGACACTGAGGTGCTCGAGCAGCTGGCCGCCGGGGACGCGATCGGTGCGGTCATCTTCGATCCGGACTTCGTGCTCAACGGCGACGTCGCCGACATCATGGTCGCCGCCGACGGCGACACGCTCACCCGTTGGACAACCTTCACCGCCGAGCCTGTCGTGCCGATGGACCCGACCCGCAGACTGGCCCGCGTCAGGTCGCAGAGCACTGTGCCGCTGGGCGCTGATCCTGGCATCGCTGACGCGGCGGCCATTCTGCTGGCCGTCGAACAGATCGGCGCCGCGAGCCGCTGCCTGGAGCTGACCGTCGACTACAGCAAAGAGCGCGTGCAGTTCGGCCGGCCGATCGGCAGCTTCCAAGCTCTCAAGCACCGGATGGCCGATCTCTACGTCCTGGTGCAGGCCGCCCGCGCGGTGGTCAGTGACGCCGTCGCCGAGCCGTCGACAACAGCGGCCTCGCTGGCCCGGGTCGCCGCCAGTGAGGCGTTCAGTGCCGTTGCTGCCGAGGGCATTCAGCTGCACGGCGGAATCGCGATCACTTGGGAACACGACATGCAGCTGTACTTCAAACGCGCGCACGGCAGCGCCCAACTGCTCGGCTCACCGGGCGAGCACTTGCGCCGGCTGGAGCCGGCGTTGTTCACCGAGGCCAACGGGAGCGTCTCGGGCCTGCTCTAGCCTGGCATCATGACCGATCGCGTCGCGCTGCGCGCCGGGATCCCGCCGTTTCACGTGATGGACGTCTGGTTGGCCGCCGCTGAACGCCAGCGCACCCACGGCGATCTGGTGAACTTGTCAGCGGGACAACCAAGTGCCGGAGCCCCCGAGCCGGTGCGTGCCGCAGCGGCGGCGGCTTTGCACCTCAACCAACTTGGGTACACGGTCGCCCTCGGCGTCCCCGAACTGCGCGCCGCGATCGCACGTTCGTATTCGAACCGTTACGGCGTGCAAGTCGAGCTCGACGACGTGGTGGTGACGACGGGTTCGTCGGGCGGATTCTTGCTGGCGTTCTTGGCCAGTTTCGACGTCGGTGACCGGGTTGCGCTGAGCAGCCCTGGATACCCGTGCTACCGCAACATCTTGTCGGCGCTCGGCTGCGAAGTAGTCGAGCTTCAATGCGGTTCGGACAGCAGGTTTCAACCCACCGCGCAGATGTTGGCGGCGCTCGACCCGCCTGTGCAGGGCGTAGTGGTGGCCAGCCCCGCGAATCCGACCGGAACGGTCATCGCGCCCGACGAGCTTGCGGCGATCGCATCGTGGTGTGATTCCTCGGGAGTACGGCTGATCAGCGACGAGGTTTATCACGGCTTGGTCTACGACGGCGCACCGCCGACGAGCTGTGCTTGGCAGACTTCCCGAAACGCTCTCGTAGTCAACAGCTTTTCGAAGTACTTCGCGATGACGGGCTGGCGGCTGGGCTGGCTGTTGGTGCCATCGGAGCTGCGCCGCGCGGTGGACTGTTTGACCGGCAACTTCACCATCTGCCCGCCGGTGCTGTCGCAGCACGCGGCGGTGGCGGCGTTCACCGCGGAGGCGGTAGCGGAAGCCGACAGCCACCTGAGTCAATATGCGATCAACCGGACACTGCTGCTCGACGGTCTGCGCGCGATCGGCCTCGACCGACTGGCACCCACCGACGGCGCCTTCTACGTGTACGCCGACGTCTCCGACTTCACCACGGATTCGATGGCTTTCTGCTCGAAATTGTTGGCTGACACCGGAGTCGCTATCGCACCAGGTGTCGACTTTGATACTGCGCGCGGTGAATCATTCGTCCGGCTGTCCTTCGCGGGGCCGCAGTCAGATATCGAAGAAGCGCTTAGCCGTATGCAGCCTTGGCTGAAAGGCGTTGGGTAATGCCATTCGACATTCTGATCAACGGTGGCGGCATCGCCGGGCCCTGCCTCGCTTACTGGCTGGTCAGACATGGTCACGCTGTGACCATCACCGAACAGGCCCGTGAGCTGCGCAAAGGTGGGCAGGCCGTCGACTTTCGCGGTCCGTCGCTCGAGGTGCTCGACAAGATGGGCCTCTTGAACGAGGTGCGCGCAAACGCCACCGACATGGGCCCGTTGATTCTTGTCGACGGACGTGGCAAGGAAGTCGGCCGACTGCCCGCCGAAGTCTTCAGCGGCGAACTGGAGATTTTCTGGGGTGACCTCGCCCGAATCTTGCACGAAGCCGTCCGCGATGACGTCGACTTACGCTTCGGCGTCCGGGTCACCGCGGTCATTGACCACGGAGACCGAGTCGAAGCGACGTTCAGTGACGGTTCCACCGACAGCTACGACATGGTGATCGGCGCCGACGGACTGCATTCCGGCATACGCGAGCTGGTGTTCGGCCCGGAAGAACACTGCGTCACGCAACTGGGACAGGTGTTCGGATACTTCGACATCGTGAACCGTCAGCGGCTTGACCATCGCGGCATGGCTTCTTCGCTGCCCGGCCGGACCGCGGTGCTGCAAGCCACCGACCCGGACAAGCCCGCCCGCGCGAGCTTCTATCTCACCGACGCGAACATCGTTTTCGACCACCGAGACACCGAGCGCAACAAGAAGTTGTTCGCCGAGCGATTCGCCGGGATCGGCTGGGAGGTGCCAGACTTCGTCCAAGCGCTGGCTGAAGCCGACCCGGTGTACTTCGACTCGATCGCGCAGGTCCACCTGAAGTGCTATGCACGTGGACGGGTTTGCCTGGTCGGCGACGCGGCGTGGTGCGCTTCACCTCGGTCGGGCATGGGCACAAGCCTCGCGGTGGTCGGGGCTTACGTCCTCGCCCATGAGCTGCAGGCAGCCGGTGACGACTACCCCGCGGCGTTCGCCAGATATCAGCAGCTGCTGGCGCCCTACGTTGCGCGGTGCCAGAAACTGGCCGTCGACAGTTTGAAGATGGACAAGTACTCGGCGGGCTGGGCCGGCCGAGTGCGGAACATCGGACTTCAATTCCTGCGCATCCCGGCGGTGCGCAACCTGGTGATCAAACAATCGCTGGCGGTAGGACGGTCCTTCGCCCTGCCGAGCTACTGACTCAGACTGCCGGGTCAGTGGCCGCGGCCACCAACTTCAGCGGGAAGCGGCGGCGGTAACGGCACCGACTTCGTCGGTGTAGCCACCGGAGCCGAAGGCGCAGTGGAAGGCTGTGTCGCCCTGGGTCGTGAGCTCGGTGCCGGCGCGGACGGTGTGCCCGGCTCGTGGAAATCGACCATCGACTCCTGGCGAACCGTCTGATCGCCCTGACTGACGGTCAAAGACTGCGAAGTCACGGTGTAGGTGATTCCGTCGTCGGTGGCGACGTAGGTGCCGGCGCTGGATTTCGAGGCGGGCGCAATCAGCTTGGCGCCGTCGCGTACCCGGACTCCACGATATTGGTATTGGCCGGCGGGGGTTTTGCAGATCGCCACCCGCGAATTGTCGGTGCTGCCGAAAGCGACTGCGGTCTCAGGTGTCGAACACCGAGCCGTCGAATCGACATATCCCTGGCTGTCCGCATTGGGCCCGGCGGCAGCGGACGGCACGCAGACGGCGAACAGCACCGAGCACGCCGCCGCGGCGGTCGCGGCGCTCAATTCGGCGAAGGTGCGTTTGGCGTCAGACATCAACTCCACCAGACAGGAATTGGCTTGGCATGTCCCGCTGACACGAGCGTCGACGCCCAATCACAACGCAATCGTTAATGGCTCGAGACAAGGTTGCGCCGGCTGACGCCGGCACAGCGGCTGGCTCGTCGCCTCAGCGAGGTTTCAGGACGCCGACACCGAGATCGCCGATGTGCAGGACAATCGGTGCATTGCCTACAGCCAGGTGTCCTGCGTCGTTGTCGTCAGGAACGCCTCGAGGTCGTCGCGCCACTGCGCCGGTGTCGTCTTGTCGGGCTCGATACCGGTGTAGTCGCCGCGGTAGAACAGCAGCGGACGTGGTTTGATGGTCGGCACCTCAGAGAGCGACTGCACCGCGCCGATGACCAGGTAATGGTCGCCGCCGTCGTGCACCGAAGCCACAGTGCAGTCGATGTAGGACAGTGACCCCTCGATGACCGGCGACCCCGACGGCGCAGGACTCCAATCGATACCGGCGAATTTGTCGGGTTCTCTGGAGCCGAATCGCGCCGATACATGTTGCTGAGACTCGGTGAGGACGTTGACGCAGAACTTGCCGCTGGCTTCGATTGCCTGCCACGACCGCGACACCTTCGTCGGGCAGAACAGCACCAGCGGCGGTTCGAGCGACAGCGCCGCGAATGACTGGCAGGCGAAGCCGACCGGCACACCGTCGTGCACCGTGGTGATGATCGTGATACCGGTGCAGAACTGACCCAGCACATTACGAAACGTGCGCGAGTCGATCGGCTCGGGCATTGCTTCGCCGCGGCTAGCCGCGAAAGCCCACGGTGAAGTCGTGACCCCAGAGGCTCACCGCGGTGCTCTCTCGCGATACCCAGTCGAGGTCGTCCACTTGTCTTCCTTCACAACCGAACTCGATATCGAAGCCGCCGGGCGTCTTCATGTAGAAGGAAAGCATCAGGTCGTTGACGTGGCGCCCCAGAGTCGCCGACATCGGCACCTTGCGGCGCAACGCACGGTCCAGGCACAAGCCGACGTCGTCGGCCTGCTCGACTTCGATCATCAAGTGCACGATGCCGCTTGGCGTCGGTGCGGGCATGAACGCCAGGCTGTGATGGCGCGGATTGCAACCGAAGAACCGCAGCCACGCCGGCGCCCCGTCGGCGGCCCGGCCGACCAGTTGCGGCGGCAACCGCATCGAGTCACGAAGCTTGAACCCGAGCACATCGCGGTAAAAGTGCAGCGACTCGTCGTCGTCGCGGGTGGACAACACCACGTGGCCCAGACCCTGCTCGCCGGTGACGAACTTGTGGCCGTACGGGCTGACGACACGGCGGTGTTCGAGCGCGGCGCCGTGGAACACCTCAAGGCAGTTGCCCGACGGGTCGAGAAACCGGATCATCTCGTCGACTCGTCGATCCGCCAACTCGGCTGCGGTGGCCTCCTTGTAGGGTGTGCCCTCCACGTCCAGTCGGTTCCGAATCTCCTGCAAACCCTCGGCATTCGCGCATTCCCAGCCAACGTCGGTGAGCCGGTCATGTTCGCCCGGCACGATCACCAGCCGGGCCGGAAAGTCGTCCATCCGTAGATACAGCGCGCCCTCAGTTGCTCCCTTGCCCTCGACCATGCCGAGGACTTTGAGACCGTATACCCGCCACGCGGCCACGTCGGTGGCCTCGATGCGGAGATAGCCCAGCGAACGAATGCTCATCACGCACCTCTTAGAAAATCCGCGGTTAGTCTGTTGAATTCGTCGAACTTCTCCACCTGCGCCCAGTGGCCACACTGCCCGAACACGTGCAGCTGTGCGCGTGGAATGGTCTTCAGCGCGACCAGCGCGCCGTCCAGCGGGTTGACCCGATCCTCCCGGCCCCACATCAACAGTACCGGCTGCCGCAGCCGGTACACCTCCCGCCACATCATGCCGGCCTCGAAATCAGCTGCGGCAAAAGACTTCCCCATTGCAATAGTCGCTGCCACCGACTCAGGTGTGCTGGCAAGTTCGAAACGCTGATCGATCAGTTCGGGGGTGATCAGTTTCTGGTCGTGGACCATGATCCGCAGGAAAGCCTCGAGGTTTTCTCGCGTGGGCTGCATCGAGAACTTGCCGAGCCGCTTGACTCCTTCGGTAGGGTCCGGCGAAAACAGGTTGACGCTCAACCCGCCCGGACCCATCAGCACCAGTCGCCCAGCCCGGTCCGGGTAGTCCAGTGCAAACCGCACTGCGGTTCCACCACCGAGTGAGTTGCCCACCAAAGGCACACGGCCCAAACCCAGCTGGTCGACCAATCCTTTCAAAGCTGTTGCCGCGTAACGGTTGAACTGACCGTGCTCGGTGCGTTTGTCGGAGTGGCCGTAGCCGGGCTGGTCGACGGCCAGCACATGAAAGTGCTCAGCCAGCACGGCGATGTTGCGCGAGAAGTTCGTCCAACTCGAGGCGCCCGGCCCACCGCCGTGCAGCAGCACCACGGTCTGCGGATTCCCGACCCCGGCCTCGTGATAGTGCAATTTCAGTGGACCGTCCACGTCGACCTGTGCGTAGCGCGAGGTCGATTCGAAGGTCAATTCCTCGATCGCGGTCACTTAGCGCCGCTCCTCCTCATCGCTTCGCTCTGCATCGTCGCCGGCGGCCACCTCGCGCCGCTCCTCCTCATCGCTTCGCTCTGCATCGTCGCCGGCGGCCACCTCGCGCCGCTCCTCCTCATCGCTTCGCTCTGCATCGTCGCCGGCGGCCACCTCGCGCCGCTCCTCCTCATCGCTTCGCTCTGCATCGTCGCCGGCGCACAGTCCTCAGACCATCGTGTCGCCGGGCGGCAGCCCGAACTCGTGATTCCCGAAGATCACGTATGCGCGCTCCGGGTCATTGGCCGCGTGCACCCGGCCGGCATGGGCGTCGCGCCAAAAACGTTGCACGGGTGCGTCGTTGTTGAGCGCTGTGGCGCCGGAGGCCTCGAACAACCGATCAACGGATGCGATGGCCCGGCCGGTGGCACGGACCTGGTCGCGACGGGCCCGGGCACGCAGCTCGAAAGGAATCTCCTTACCGGCGGACAGCAACGCGTATTCGTCACCGACATTGCCGATCAGTTGGCGCCACGCCGCGTCGATGTCGCTGGCCGCTTCTGCGATACGCACTTTGGCGAACGGGTCGTCTTTGGCCTTCTCACCGGCGAACGCCGCGCGCACCCGCTTGCCCTGGTGTTCGACGTGCGCCTGGTAGGCGCCGTAGGCCATGCCGACGATCGGCGCCGAGATCGTGGTGGGATGCATTGTGCCCCAAGGCATCTTGTATACCGGAGCGGTATTGGTCTGAAAGCCCCCGGCAGTTCCGTCGTTCATCGCCTTGTAGGAAAGGAACCGGTGTCGCGGCACGAACACGTCTTTGACGACGACGGTGTTGCTGCCGGTGCCGCGCAGACCTACGACGTTCCAGACGTCATCGATGCGGTATTCGCTGCGCGGGATCAGGAAGCTGCCGAAGTCGACGGGGCGGCCGTCCTTGATCACCGGGCCGCCCAGAAAGGCCCAAGTGGCGTGGTCACAGCCCGACGACCAGTTCCACGCACCGTTGACCCGGTAGCCGCCGTCGGTCACGACGCCCGCACCCATCGGCGCGTAGGACGAGGAGACCCGCACCGTCGGGTCCTCGCCCCACACCTCTTCTTGGGCTTGCTGGTCGAACAGCGCCAGATGCCAGTTGTGGACGCCGATGATCGAACTCACCCAGCCGGTGGAGCCGCACGCACTGGCCAACCGGCGCACCGCCTCGTAAAACAGCGTGGGATCACACTGCAAACCGCCCCACTGCTCCGGCTGCAGCAGCGTGAAGAAACCGACCTGATCCAGCGCTTTGACCGTCTCCTCGGGCAACCGCCGCAGATCCTCGGTCGACTGGGCGCGCTCCCGCAGTTGTGGAAGCAGATCATCGATACCGGCTAGGACCGACTGCGCGTCACGCTGTTGAATGGACGTCACTGTTCCTCCATAGGTGCGGGCTTAACAACCGAGACTAGAACACGTTCCGATTTGTGTCGAGCAGCGTATTCCTGCACCTGGTAGCGCTATGAAGTCGCTTTTCTGTAACCTGTTCTAGTTGTGACAGGAGAGAGGGTCTGATCGTGACCCAAGCAGTTCCCGACGGGCCGCTTGGCAGCCATGTGCTCGAACTGGAGGTCGCCGACATCGTCGTCGAGACCGAAGACGCGCGGTCGCTGGTGTTCGCCGTCCCCAAAGGCGCTCAGATAGCCGCCGATCGGCTGCGCTACGCGCCCGGACAGTTCCTGACGCTGCGTGTCCCGAGCGAGCGGACGGGCTCGGTGGCGCGCTGCTATTCGCTGTGCAGCTCGCCATTCACTGACGACGCGTTGACCGTCACCGTCAAGCGGACCGCTGACGGATACGCGTCGAGGTGGCTGTGCGAGAACGCCTACCCCGGTATGCGGATCCACGTCCTTGCGCCGTCGGGCACTTTCGTGCCCAAGACCCTCGACGACGATTTCTTGCTGCTGGCCGCCGGAAGTGGGATCACCCCGATCATGTCGATCTGCAAATCGGCGCTCGCACAAGGCAGCGGGCACATCGTGTTGGTCTACGCCAACCGCGACGAGCGCTCGGTGATCTTCGGTGCAGCCCTGCGCGACCTGGCCGCGAAGTTTCCAGACCGGCTGACCGTCATGCACTGGCTGGAATCACTACAGGGGCTGCCGTGCGCGGCCGCGCTGGCCAAACTGGCCGCTCCTTACACCGCCCGGCACGCCTTCATCTGCGGACCAGGACCGTTCATGCAATCCGCGCAGGACGCCCTGCAAGCGCTGCAGATGCCGGCTGCTCAGATCCATATCGAAGTGTTCCGCTCGCTGGACACCGACCCGTTCGCCGCCGTGCAGATCGACGCAGTCGAAGCTGACGGGCCGCCGGCCACTGCGGTGGTGGAGTTGGACGGAAAGACGCATACGGTGTCTTGGCCGAGGAGCGCCAAACTGCTCGACGTGCTGCTGGACCGCGGTCTGGACGCACCGTTTTCCTGTCGCGAGGGCCACTGCGGGGCCTGCGCCTGCACGCTGCGGAAAGGCGAGGTCGAGATGGAAGTCAACGACGTGCTCGAGCAGCAGGATATCGACGAGGGCCTCATCCTGGCCTGTCAGTCGCGCCCGCAAAGCGACCTCGTGCAAGTCACTTACGACGAGTAGTCGCGGAGTTAGGTTTCGGCTTGTGCACCCACATCCAGGTGGTGAACATCGGGGTCGACATCACCCGGTCGGGCACCTGCGCCCGGACCGGCTTGTTTTGATCGGTCACCGAAGCAGATTTGGGCAGCCGCTGATCCCCTGCCGCGGGTCCGCATGACCAGCAGCGACGTCACTCGATTGCTCGAACGGTATCGGGCCTCGGGACGGAAACTCACCGCTGACGGCATCAGTTCGTTTGTCCTGGACGACGGCCCCCGCAACGCTGCTCCGGTGGTATGCGTGCACGGAGTCCCGGCGTCTGCGTATCTGTACCGCAAGGTCGTACCGGCTTTGGCCGCCCGGGGCCTGCGTGGGATCGCGGTCGACCTACCCGGGCTCGGCCTGGCCGAGCGACCTCCCGACGCCGATTACAGCTGGACCGCTCTGGGCCGTTGGCTACTTTCGGCAATCGACGCGCTGGGCCTTGAGCGCTTTCACTTGGTGCTGCACGACATCGGGGGGCCGATCGGTTTCGAGGTGTCCACCGCCGTGCCCGACCGCGTATTGTCGATGACGCTGCTGAACACCATCATCGCGGTAGACAGCTTCCATCGGCCCTGGCCCATGGAGCCCTTCGCTCATCGCGGATTTGGCGAAGCATGGCTGGCGTCGCTGCGTATTCCCGGTGCGTTCGTGTCGATGATGCGATTGACTGGAGTGAGCCGCCACGTGCCTAGCGCCGAAATCGCTTGCTGGGTGCCGCTTTTGCTGGGTGATGACGGCGGGCGGGCATTCCTGAAGATCATGCGGGGCTTCGAACTGACGGCTGCGAAGCGGGATCGCTACGTCACCGCCGTGCGCGATACGGCGTACCCGGTGCAAATCGTGTGGGGCGCGCGGGACCGCATGCTCAGCTGGCGTCGTTACGGGAGAGCAGCGCAGTCGGCGGCTGGTGTAGACGGTTCAATCTTGCTTCCCGCCAAGCACTTTCTGCAGGAGGACTGTCCCGAACAGATCGCCGCGGCGGTGCATCAGCTCGTCGAACGTGCATCCGGTGGCGGCTCAGAATCCTGAATCGCGAATCCTCTAGCGCGGCAAGCCGAGTAGCCGTTCGGCGGCCAGCGTCAGCAGGATCTGCTCGGTGCCCCCGGCGATCGTCAGACAGCGGGTGTTGAGGAAGTCGTGCACCACTTCGTCTTCGACGACACCGGCACCCTCGCAGATATCCATCCGCAATTCGGCCAGCGCTTGTCGGTACCGCACGCCGATCAGTTTGCGGACACTGGACTCTGCGCCCGGGTCCTTGCCGCCGACGGCGAGCTGAGCGATCCGCTGGTCGAGTAGCGCGCCGGTCTGCGCGGTCACGATCAGTTCCGCCAGGCGGCGAGCTTGCGACACGTCGAGTTCGAGCTCGGCTGCCATAGCGAGCAGCTCTTCCATCGGGTTACCCAACGCCGTGCCGGCAGCCATTGCCACGCGCTCGTTGGCCAGCGTCGTGCGGGCCAGCCGCCATCCGTCATCGACTGCGCCGACCACCAGCTCGTCGGGAACGAACACCTCTTCCAGGAACACTTCGTTGAACAACGCGTCACCGGTGATTTCCCGCAGGGGCCGGATCAGGATGCCGGGCGAGCTCATCTCCACGAGGAAGTAGCTGATGCCCTTGTGTTTCGGCGCGTCGGGATCGGTTCTGGCCAGGCACACCCCCCACTGCGCCTTGTGCGCCGACGACGTCCACACCTTCTGTCCGGTCAGCTGCCAACCGCCCTCGACACGCACCGCCTTGGTGCGCAAAGACGCCAGATCCGAACCGGCTCCCGGCTCGGAGAACATTTGACACCAATAGATCTCGCCGCGCAGTGTCGCCGGCAAGAAGCGCTGCACCTGCTCCGGCGTGCCGTGCTCGAGGATGGTCGGTGCGGCCCACCAACCGATCACCAGGTCCGGGCGGGTCACTTTGGCCGCGGCCAGCTCCCGATCGATCAGCAGCTGCTCGGCCGGCCCGGCACCGCGCCCGTAGGGCGGCGGCCAGTGCGGCGCCAGCAATCCAGCCTCCGCCAACGCTGCCTGTCGCTCCTCGGCCGGCAGCGCGGCGACCTCGGCGACCGCCGCGGCGATCTGCGGCTGCTGGTCAGCCGCCTCCCGCAGGTCGACGTCCAGAGTGCGACGGACACCGCCTTCTGTCAGCGCCGCGGTGCGCCGCAACCAGCGCGGCGACCCGCCCAGACATTGGCCGATGCCGTAGGCCCGGCGCAGGTAAAGGTGCGCGTCGTGTTCCCAGGTGATGCCGATGCCGCCGAGCACCTGAATACAGTCCTTGACGTTGGCCTTGGCCGCCTCGATACCGAGGCTCGCGGCGATGGCCGCGGCGATCGACAGTTGGCGCTCGTCCGGATCGGCGGCGGCGCGGGCCGCGTCGGCGGCCACGACCGCCGCCTGCTCGGCCCGGCACAGCATCTCCGCGCAAATGTGCTTGACCGCCTGGAAGCTGCCGATCGGTTTACCGAACTGCTCGCGCACTTTGGCGTAGGCGACGGCGGTGTCCAGCGCCCAGCGGCTCAGACCGGCCGCCTCTGCGGCCAGCACGGCGGCGGCCAGATCCTCAACCCGTTGCGGCGAAGTGTCCACCACTGCGGCCGGCGCCGACGACAGGGTCACCCGTGCCAGCGGCCGGGAGAAATCCGTCGCCCTCAGCACCTCGATCGTGACACCTTCGTCGGCTGCGTCCACGATCAGCCAGCCCTGGTCAGCCGGCAGCAGCAGCACAGCGCCGGCCGCGGCACCCAACACCCACGGCGCCGTCCCCGACGCTCTGGACGTCGCGCGGTCGAATTCGATGTCCGCAGCCAGGGCCACGCCGGCGAAGCGTTCACCGGAGGCCAGCGCGCCCAGGAGCACTGTGTCGGAAATCACCAAGGTGGCAAGTGCGGTGGTCGCGATGGGGCCGGGTATCAGCGCCTTCGCTGCTTCGTCGACCATGGTGCAGAGGTCCTCAACCCGGCCGCCGGCGCCACCGCTTTCCTCGGCGACGGCGACGCCGAAGATCCCCAGTGCAGCCAACCCCTCGTACACCGGCCGCCAGGCGTCGGGTTTTCCTTGTTCGACATCGCGGATAGCCGCGGTGGCCTGCGAACCGGCCGCCCAGTCGCGCACCAGCTCACGGGCCGCGAGCTGTTCCTCGGTGATGGTGGATCCCACGATCGACTCCTCAGATTCGTTACCACCTCGGTGGACGAGCTGCCGCCATGAGAACGACGCTCAGCCAGCACTAGAACGTGTTCTAATAGTGCCAGGCAACGACGCTCAAGTCGAACCCATCACAGCAGCACAAGCCGGTTCTCCGGCGGCTCGGAGGTGAGAGATCCACGCTCGGCATGCGTATCGTTTTCAACGAGACCGCAACACGAAGGAGCTGTCCCCACATGTCGTCGCCAGCGAACGCTCACACGGGCCGTGCGTCAGACGCGCAACCCCGTGAGGTCATGAACGTGGCGGTTTTGGCTGAATCCGAGCTCGGCTCCGAGGCGCAACGCGAGCGACGCAAGCGCATCCTGGACGCCACGATGGCGATCGCCTCCAAAGGCGGCTACGAGGCGGTTCAGATGCGGGCGGTGGCCGACCGGGCCGATGTCGCGGTCGGCACGCTCTACCGCTATTTCCCGTCGAAGGTGCATCTGCTGGTTTCGGCGCTGGGCCGGGAGTTCGAGCGCATCGACGCCAAGACGGACCGGTCTTCGCTGCCGGGTGGAACGCCCTACCAGCGCCTGCACTTCATGGTCAGCAGGCTCAACCGTGCCATGCAGCGCAACCCGCTGCTCACCGAAGCGATGACCCGCGCCTACGTCTTCGCCGACGCCTCGGCGGCCGGCGAAGTCGACCATGTCGAGAAGTTGATCGACTCGATGTTCGCGCGCGCGATGAGTGACGGTGAACCGACCGAAGATCAGTACCACATCGCGCGGGTTATCTCCGATGTCTGGTTGTCGAATTTGCTGGCCTGGCTGACCCGGCGCGCCTCGGCGACCGACGTCAGCAAGCGGCTGGATCTGGCGGTCCGGCTGCTGATCGGCGGCGGGGCCGCCTCGGCGGTCTGACGGCTCAGGCAGGTGGCCCGGCGGTGCGTCCCCGCACCAGCTCAGTGGGCAGTATCGCGTTGACCGGTATCCCCGAGCGCGGCGGGTTGTGCAGTAATTCACCGGCGCGGCGGCCCTTCTGCAGGCTGGACTGCGCCACCGTAGTCAGCCCGCGGCTGATCGCCTCGGAGACACCGTCGAAGCCGGTGACCGTCATCTGGCCCGGCGCATAGATGCCGTGCGCGCGCAGGTAATCCATCGCTGACAGCGCCAGTACGTCAGCGGTGCACATCAAGGCGGTGATCCGCGGATTGGCCGCCAGCGCCGCCTCAGCGGCGCCACCACCGGACTCCGGGCCGTGCTCGTAGCTTTCGACCACGGTCAGCGAATCCGGTCCCAAGCCGGCAGCGTCCATCGCATCGCGCACACCGTTGATGCGTTCGCGCTGAACATGAAATCTCGGCGACTTCAGCCGCTCGAAGTCGACCAGCCCTCGCCGTCGGTCCCGGCTCAGCCGCATCGTCAGCAAGCCGATCTGCCGATGGCCCAATCCGACAACGTATTCGGCTAGCTCGCGCATGGCGGCCCGGTCGTCGATACCCACTGTCGACACACCGGGCACATCTTTCGGTTGGTCGACCACCACAACCGGAAGCCGTCGCTGCATCACCACCTGCAGATAGGGATCGTCCTCAGACAGCGAATACACCACGAACCCGTCGACGCCGGCGGACAGGACGGCGGCCGTCCCGTCGGGAACGCTGCGGCTGGGCCCGACCGCAACCAGCAGCAGTCCTTGACCCAGCTCCTCACACGACTGCGCCACTCCAGCAACGAAATCCAGAGCGGCGGGATCGCTGAACGAATACGTCAGCGGTTCGGTCGTGACCAAACCGACCGCCCCGGCTTTTTTGGTTCGCAAGGAACGCGCCACCGGGTCCGGGCCGGGATAACCCATTCGTCGCGCCGTGGCCAGCACCCGCTCGCGCAGATCTGCCGAAAGTTGATCGGGCCGGTTGTAGGCGTTCGAGATGGTGGTGCGGGATACCTTCAGCTCGGCTGCCAACGACGCGAGGGTGGCCCGGCGTCGTGGCGTTGACCTCATGCCCGGTTAGGCTACCGGGCGCGTCAGCAGCGCATATAGGCTGACTCGACGTGACCTCCATTGACCTCAACGCCGATTTGGGTGAGGGCTTCGGTGTCTGGCGACTCGGCGATGACGACGCCATGCTCGACATCGTCACCAGCGCCAACGTCGCCTGTGGTTTTCACGCCGGTGACCCGGCCGGCCTGTTGCGAGTCTGCCGGGCGGCGGCCGAGCGGCAGGTGTCCATTGGTGCGCAAGTCAGCTACCGCGACCTGGCTGGTTTCGGCAGACGCTTCATCGATGTCACCGCCGAAGAACTGATCGGTGATGTCGTCTACCAGATCGGTGCTCTGCAGGCATTGGCTCGGGCGGCCGGCACCGCGGTGACCTACGTCAAACCGCATGGAGCGCTTTACAATACGATCGTCGACCATCAAGAGCAGGCGGCCGCTGTCGCCGAAGCGGTGCGAATGGCGGATCCGGCGCTGCCGGTGCTGGGACTGGCCGGTTCAGCGTTCTTCGAAGAGGCCCGCGCGCGCGGCTTGCGCACTGTGCCGGAGGCTTTCGCCGATCGCGCTTACCGGCGCGACGGGCGGCTGGTGTCGCGACGTGAACCCGGCGCGGTGCTGCACGATCCGGCAGCCATCGCCGAGCGGGTGGCCACCATGGTGACCGCCGGCCACGTCACCGCCGTCGACGGTTCGCAGATTGCGGTGACGGTGGAATCTATATGCGTGCACGGCGATTCGCCGGGCGCCGTCGGGATTGCCGCGGCGGTACGCGATCGGCTTGTCGCCGGCGGGGTCGGTATGAAAGCTTTCCGCTGATGCGACTCAAGCCCGGCCGCCCCGATCTGAGTCGGCACTCGGACCGGTTCACTGTGCCTGCCGCGACGTCGGACGCGCCGCTGACGGTGACGTGGCTGGGAGTGGCCACTTTGCTGCTCGACGACGGATCAGCCGCGCTGATGACCGACGGCTACTTCTCCCGGCCCGGCTTGCTGCAGGTGGTCACCGGCAAGGTGTCACCGTCACCATCCCGGGTGGATGGATGTCTGGCTCGCGCCAAGGTCACCCGACTGGAAGCGGTCGTTCCGGTACACACCCACATCGACCATGTGCTTGATTCACCGCTGGTCGCCGACCGCACCGGCGCGCGGCTGGTGGGCGGTGAGTCAGCGGCCAACGTCGGCCGTGGATACGGTTTGCCCGAGGATCGGATCATCGTGGCGAAACACGATGAGTCGATTCGGCTGGGAGCGTTCGACGTAACGCTGTTGCAGTCGCAACACTCGCCGCCTGACCGTTTTCCCGGTGCGATCTCTGCGCCGGTGACGCCGCCGGTGCGGGTGTCAGCCTACCGGTGCGGCGAGGCATGGTCGACGCTGATCCATCACCGGCCGTCGGATCGTCGGCTGCTGATTCAAGGCAGCGCAGGATTCGTCAAAGGCGCGCTGGCCGGCCGGCACGCCGAGGTCGTCTACCTCGGCGTCGGCCAGCTCGGTGTGCAGCCGCGTTCGTATATCGTCGACTACTGGGCCGAGACGGTGCGGACGGTCGGCGCCCGCCGAGTGGTGTTGATCCACTGGGACGACTTCTTCCGGCCGCTGTCAAAGCCTCTGCGAGCGTTGCCTTACGTGAGCGACGATCTGGACGTCTCCATGCGCGTACTCGACGAGTTGGCCGCGCAGGACGGTGTCGCCCTGCACCTGCCGACGGTGTGGCGGCGCGAGGATCCGTGGGGTTGACCCGCCGTCAGGGTGCGCGCTTCAGCTGAGGTGGTATGCCAGCGGCAACGCCATCCCACGGTCGGCCAGCACGGCGCGCAGCAGCGCCGGATAGTTCGTGATGATGCCGTCGACGCCGTCGACAATCAACTGGCGCATCGGCTTTGCGTCGTCGATGGTCCACGGGATCACCTGCAGGCCGAGTGCGTGGGCGTGTTCGACGAACGGTTTACCGGCGACCAGGGTGTAGTCGGGCGAGAGGACAGTGGCGCCGACCATCGTCGCGCCCACCGTCGGATCACCGACGACGCTGGCGTCGATGCCGGCCAGCCACGGCGAATCCGGCGCCCACGTGTGCGAACTGTACAGTGCCACAGACGGTATCGACGGTTCGGCTTGTCGCACCAGCGGCAGCGTGCGCCAGTCGAAGCTCTGGATCTCCACCCGATCGACCTTGCCTGCGGACCGCACCGCCGCGAGGATCACGTCGACGAATTGCTGAGGACTGGCCGACAGCTCAGGTCGGTCGGCCTGCACTTTGGTTTCGATGTTGTAGCGGACGTCGGCATGGTAGGAGTCGGTCAACTCGAAGACCTCGGGCAGGGTGACGATCTTGTTGCCGGTCACCACTTCTGCGTGCGGAAACTCCTTAGTGGGCTTGCCGCAGTTCAGCGTCCGGATCTGCGCCACGGTCAGGTCACGGATCACCTTTCCGACGTACGGGTACTGCGGGTCACCTGCAAACGCGGGCCCGGTGTCGTCGCATTGGTCCGGCTTGATCATCGGGTCGTGCCACACCAGCGGTTGGTCGTCGCTGGTGATGTTGATGTCGAATTCCAATGTGCTGACGCCCACTTCGAGGGATTTGGCGAAGGCGCGCACTGATTCTCCGGTCGCCGCTCCCCGGCCACCGGCGTGCGCCTGCAGGTCGAATTGCTGCGGTGCGGCCGATGCGGTCGGAGGCGCCGCGAGAATAGCTGAGCCGGTCAGTGCCAGCACCGCAATCAGCTGGCGCCACAAGCTTGTCAACTCCGGCGCTGGCGGGCGATCTCGGCGAGCACCACGCCGGCTGCCACCGACGCGTTCAACGACTCCGCGGAACCCGCCATCGGAATCGACACCACTGCGTCACAGTTCTGGCGGACCAGCCGCGACAAACCTTTTCCTTCCGACCCCACGACGAGCACGAGGGGGTCGGTACCGCTGAGGTCATCCAGCGCCGTCTCGCCGCCGGCATCCAGCCCGACGATCTGCAGGCCCCGGTCGGCCCAATCACGCAGCGTCCGAGTCAGATTGGTCGCGCGCGCAACGGGCAGCCGGGCAGCGGCACCGGCACTGGTGCGCCACGCCACCGCTGTCACCGACGCTGAACGTCGCTGCGGAATAAGCACACCGTGTCCACCGAACGCCGCCACCGACCGCACGATCGCACCGAGGTTGCGAGGGTCCGAAATGTTGTCCAGAGCAACGATCAACGCGGGCGGAGTTTGGGAGGCGGCGGCCAGCAGGTCGTCGGGGTGGGAGTAGATGTAGGGCGGCACCTGCAGGGCGACGCCCTGATGCAAGCCGTTGGCGGTGAGCCGGTCCAGATCGCTGCGTGGCACCTCCAGGATCGCGATACCGCAGTCAGCTGCCCGCGCCACCGATTCAGTCAGCCGTTCGTCGGCTTCGGCGCCGAGGGCGACATACAAGGCGGTGGCCGGGACACCGGCGCGCAGGCACTCCAGCACCGGGTTGCGGCCCAGCACGTGCTCGGTGTCGTCGCTGCGTTTGGCGGGCCGCTGCGACTGCGGCCGTGTCCGCTTCGCGGCAGGGTGATTGGGCCGCTGGTGGGCCGGTGGTGTTGGGCCGCGCCCTTCGAGCCCGCGGCGGCGCTGGCCGCCTGAGCCGACAGTGGCGCCTTTTTTGGTACCGGGTTTGCGTACTGCGCCGCGGCGCCGCGAGTTACCGGGCATCGGTTGGAGTGCCCAGGGACCACTGCGGTCCGTCAGCGGTGTCGGTGACTTCGATGCCGGCGTCGCGAAGCCGGTTGCGGATCTCGTCGGCCAATGCCCAGTCACGCTGCTCGCGAGCCTTGTCTCGGCGGTGGATCTCGGCGTCCACCAAGACATCGACGGCGGCCAGCGCCGCCGAGGTCTCGTCGCGGGATTCCCAGCGCTCGTCGAGCGGGTCGCAGCCCAGGATGGCCATCATCGCGCGGATGGACCCGGCGCTGCGCAGGGCCGACTCGTGGTCGCCGGCGTCGAGCGCCCTGTTGCCGTCGGCTCGTGCGTGGTGGACTTCAGCCAACGCGATCGGCACTGACAGGTCGTCGTCGAGCGCAGCCGCAAAGCGCGGCGTCCATTCGCCCGGGGTGACGGCACCGATACGGTTGCGCACCCTGTGCAGGAAATCTTCTATCCCGACGTAGGCGTTCGCCGCGTCGTGCAGCGCGGCCTCGGAAAACTCCAGCATCGAGCGGTAATGCGCACTGCCCAAGTAGTAGCGCAGCTCGGGGGGCCGGACCCGCTCCAGCATGGCCGGTATGGACAGCACATTGCCCAGCGACTTGCTCATCTTCTCACCGCCCATGGTGACCCAACCGTTGTGCAGCCAATAGCGGGCGAACGCGTCGCCGGCCGCCCGGCTCTGCGCGATCTCGTTCTCGTGGTGCGGGAAGACCAGGTCCATGCCACCGCAGTGGATGTCGAATTCAGCGCCGAGATAAGTGCGGGCCATCGCCGAACATTCCAGATGCCAGCCGGGGCGGCCACGGCCCCACGGGGTGGGCCAGGACGGCTCGTCGGGTTTGGCGCCTTTCCACAATGTGAAGTCGCGCTGATCACGCTTACCGGTCGCGACTCCCTCGCCCTGGTGGACGTCGTCGACCTTGTGCCCGGAGAGCTGCCCGTATTCGGGGTAGCTGAGCACGTCGAAGTACACATCGGAGCCGCTTTTTCGCAGATCGGTATAGGCGTGGCCGGTATCGATCAGCTGTTGGATCAGCTCCACCATCTGGGTGATGTGACCGGTCGCGCGTGGCTCCACTGACGGCGGCAGCACACCCAGCGCTTCATAGGCGGCGGTGAACGCACGCTCGTAGGTGGCTGCCCACTCCCACCAGGGCCGGCACGCAGCGGCGGCTTTGGTGAGGATCTTGTCGTCGATGTCGGTCACGTTGCGGACGAATGCAACGTCGCAACCGCGGGCAGCCAACCAACGGCGCAGGATGTCGAACGCGACGCCGCTGCGAACGTGACCGATGTGCGGAAGACCTTGCACGGTGGCCCCACACAGGTAGATCGAAACATGCCCGGAACGCAGCGGAATGAAGTCACGCACGGCGCCGGTCGCCGTGTCATGCAGCCGCAGGTGGGCCCGGTCGGTCACGACGTGCCAGCTTACCGGCGTGGGCGTTATCGCCGCGCCCGGCTAGATTTCGACCACCAAGGCTGTGGCGATCGCAGCAAGGCCCTCACCGCGGCCGGTCAGCCCGAGGCCGTCGGTGGTGGTGGCCGACACCGACACCGGTGCGCCCAACAGGCCGGACAGCATCTCCTGCGCCTCGGCGCGACGCGGGCCGACCTTCGGCCTGTTGCCGATCACCTGCACAGCAGCGTTGCCCGCCCGCCAGCCATTGCTGTCCAACAACTCGCGGACATGGCGCAGCATGTCGGAGCCGCTGACCCCGGCCCAGCGCGGATCGCCGACCCCGAACACACCGCCGATGTCGCCGAGACCGGCTGCAGACAACAATGCGTCGCACAGCGCGTGCACGGCCACATCACCGTCGGAATGACCGCTGCAGCCGTCGGCGCCGGAGAACAGCAAACCCAGCAGCCAACAGGGCCGTCCTTGCTCGACCGGATGGACGTCGGTGCCCAGTCCGACCCGGGGTAGCGGGCTCATAGGCGGACGAGCGCTTGGGCCAATATCAGGTCCAGCGGATGGGTGATTTTGAAGGCCAGCGGGTCACCGTCGACCACGTAGACCTGTTCCCCCAGCTGCTCGACAAGCGAGGCGTCGTCGGTGAACTCGGCTGCTCCAGCTCGCTGGTAGGCGCGAAGCAGCAGATCGGCAGCGAACCCCTGCGGTGTCTGGACGGCGCGCAGGGCGGCGCGCTGGGGGGTGCTGATCACCATTCCGTCGGCGTCGACGGCTTTGATCGTGTCGGGCACCGGCAGTGCGGGCACTACCGCCCGATGGCCGGCTACCAGCGCCTCGACGACCCGAACGATCAACGCCGGCGGGGTGAGCGCCCGCGCTGCGTCGTGGACCAGAACAAACCGCGACTTTACGGCGGCTGACAGACCCAGTCGTACCGACTCGTGACGTTCGACGCCGCCCGCGACCACCTCGGCCTGATCACCCAAAGCCAGCTTGGCCTCGTCGAGGCGATCAGCGGGAACAGCGACCACTATGTGGTCGACAACGCCAGAAATCAGCAGGCCTTCGACAGCGCGTTCAATCAGGGTGCGTCCGTCGAGACGGTAGAAAGCCTTCGGTACGCCTGCGGCTAACCGCTCACCAGAACCCGCAGCCGGGACCACCGCAGTGACGGTGTCTGATCCCCCGACCACTCCAGCCTCTGGGCGCTCAGGAAGCGGCGGCCAGGACCTCGTCGAGGATGATTTCGGCTTTCGCGTCGTCGGTGTTCTCAGCGAGCGCCAACTCACCGACAAGAATCTGCCGGGCCTTGGCCAGCATGCGCTTCTCACCGGCAGACAGGCCGCGTTCCTGGTCACGGCGCCAAAGGTCACGCACCACCTCGGCGACCTTGTGCACATCACCGGAGGCGAGCTTCTCCAAGTTTGCCTTGTAACGGCGAGACCAGTTGGTCGGCTCCTCGGTGTGCGGGGCCCTGAGCACCTGGAAGACTTTGTCCAAGCCTTCCTCGCCGACCACATCGCGGACACCAACGTATTCGGCATTGTCGGCGGGTACTCGAACTGTGAGGTCTCCCTGCGCCACCTTGAGGACGAGATATTCCTTCTGCTCGCCTTTGATGGTTCGAGTTTCGATCGCCTCAATCAACGCAGCACCGTGGTGTGGATAGACAACGGTGTCTCCGACCTTGAAAATCATCAGATTCGAGCCCCTTTCGATACTCCATGCTAACACGCGCCGCAACTACGCGGGGATCAACGATGCAGGTCAGAGGCACGGCAGACGAAGAAAGGGGGTTGACAGGCGAGCAAATCCGTGCAAGAGCACCGGCCCCGGGGGACCCGGCGGCGGCCGCGTTGGCGGCCCGCCCCGGACGTCGCTGAGATGTGCTCAAGCCCACTTCAGAGCATACTTCCGGGTGAGCTTCACAGCCCTCAGTTACCGCCGCGGCGACCTTCCTACTACTGTGCATAGTCGAACCGCGATGGCCGAGCAGGAGGCTTTTAAAGTGATCCGCTTCAAGACCCGGCCGCCGGTGCGTCGCCGGATTCCGACGACGATTGTCGGGCTCGCCGCAAGCTGCTTGCTGGTGATGCCGGCGTTGACCGGCTGCGGTGCCGGGCAGATGGCACAGACCTCCATTCAGGAACCGGCCGTCAACGGCGCGGCGGGACAGATCGGGCAGCTGGCGCTGCGCAACGTCTACTTGCGCGCGGAGCAGCGGAGCGACTTTCTGCGGCCCGGCGAGCCCGTAGAGCTGGTGTTCGAGGCCACCAATCAGTCCGAGGACGTCCCCGACAAGCTGAGTCGGGTCAACAGTGACGTCGGCACGGTGACGTTGACCGGTGATGCCGGATTGCCGGCCGGTGGTGCGCTCATCGTCGGGAACCGGGTCGGTAAGGACATCAAAGCAGTGGACGCGGTCGAGTCGGCCAACGCCGCGAAGGCGAGCGTGACGCTGAGCAAACCGATCACCAACGGCTTGATCTATCCGTTCACGTTCGTTTTCGAGCGGGCCGGCAGCGTCCGGCTCGACGTACCGATCGCCGCCGGCGAGGCGACACCTCAAGGACAACAACCGGCACCGGCGCCACCCCGCTAGCGATCGGGCCTGCCGCGGTCGGCTTGTCGGCACTCGGTTTGTCGGTGTCGCCGGTTACGGTCACGGCGTGGCCAAAGCCCGTTCGCAGTATCGCTGCTCGGAGTGCCAGCACGTCACCGCCAAGTGGGTGGGTCGCTGCCTGGAATGCGGCACCTGGGGCACGGTCGACGAGAGAGCCGTCCTAGCCGCGTTTGGCGGCGCGAACCGAGCGGCTTCGTCGGCTGTTTCGCTCACTTCCGTCGAGCCGCACAAAGCTCGGCACTGCCCGACGCAGATCGGTGAACTCGACCGGGTGCTCGGGGGCGGATTCGTCCCCGGCTCGGTGACGTTGCTGGCCGGTGATCCCGGGGTGGGGAAATCAACGCTGCTGCTCAAGGCCGCACATCAGTGGGCACAAGCCGGCCGGCGTGCCCTGTACGTGTCCGGTGAGGAATCCGTGGGTCAGATTCGGATGCGCGCCGACCGGACCGGATGCAGCCACGACGAGGTGTATCTGTCGGCCGAATCAGACCTGGATGCGGTGCTGAGTCACGTCGAAGCCGTGCGGCCAACGCTCGTCGTCGTCGACTCGGTCCAAACCATCTCCTCAGCCGGGGTCGACGGCGTGACCGGTGGCGTGACGCAGGTTCGTGCGGTCACCACCGCGCTCACCGCTGCGGCCAAAGCCGGCGGTCTCGCGGTGGTCCTGGTCGGGCATGTCACCAAGGACGGCGCGATCGCCGGCCCACGTTCGCTGGAGCATCTGGTCGATGTGGTGCTGCACTTCGAAGGTGACCGCGGCTCCACTTTGCGGATGGTTCGCGGCGTGAAGAACCGGTTCGGTGCGAGCGACGAAGTCGGCTGTTTTGTCCTGGTGGATGGCGGGATAGCAGAAGTTGCCGATCCGTCTGGGCTGTTTCTGGATCAGCGGCCGCAACCGGTGCCGGGCACTGCGATCACCGTGACCCTCGACGGAAAGCGTCCTCTGGTCGGCGAAGTTCAGGCGTTGCTGGCCACTCCGCCGGGCGGCTCGCCGCGCCGGGCGGTGAGCGGAATCGATCATGCCCGGGCGGCGATGATCACCGCTGTGCTCGAAAAACATGCCCGGCTGCCCGTCGGGGTGAACGACATCTATCTGTCCACCGTCGGCGGTATGCGGTTGACGGATCCGTCGACAGACCTGGCAGTCGCGGTGGCATTGGCCTCGGCCTATGCCGATACGCCGCTGTCGAATACCACGGTCGTCATCGGTGAAGTTGGTCTGGCCGGTGACTTGCGGCGGGTCAGCGGTATGGATCGCCGGCTGGCCGAAGCCGAGCGGCAAGGTTTCACCGCGGCGCTGGTCCCGCCCGGTTGCGAAGCGGTGCCGAAAGGCATGCGTGCTGTTGAGGCTGCGAATATCGTGGCGGCTTTGGAGCACCTGCTGCGTCCCGCTGAATGTCGTCCGCAGCGGCCCCCGCCGCTGTATCTTGTCGGACAGGCTGCCCGCGGCGCGGGTACAGCGCACAATGATGGGCGATGAACCCAGTAGTTTCCACCAGTACGAACGGCGTCGCGCCGGTGGCCCGCCCGACGCTGCGTGAAACCGTCAGCCGTCTCGCGCCCGGCACCGCCTTGCGCGACGGGCTGGAGCGCATTTTGCGCGGCCGTACCGGCGCGCTGATCGTGCTGGGCTACGACGACAGCGTCGAAGCGATCTGCGACGGTGGTTTCTCCCTGGATGTCCGCTATGCACCCACCCGGCTACGCGAGCTGTCGAAAATGGACGGTGCCGTTGTGTTGTCCAGCGACGGCAGTCGGATAGTGCGGGCCAACGTGCAGTTGGTGCCCGACCCGTCGATATCCACCGACGAGTCGGGCACCCGGCATCGCTCGGCGGAACGAGCCGCCGTCCAGACCGGCTATCCGGTGATATCGGTCAGCCACTCGATGAACATCGTGACCGTCTACGTCGCCGGCGAGCGCCACGTGGTAGCCGACTCCGCGACGATCCTGTCGCGAGCCAACCAGGCCATCGCCACGCTGGATCGCTACAAAGCCCGCCTCGACGAGGTCAACAGGCAACTGGCGCGAGCCGAGATCGAAGACTTCGTGACGCTGCACGACGTGGTGACAGTGGTCCAGCGACTCGAGTTGGTCCGCCGGATCGGCCTGGTGATCGACAGTGACGCCGTCGAACTCGGCACCGACGGACGTCAACTACGGCTGCAACTCGAGGAGTTGCTGGGCGGAAACGACACCGCACGCGAACTGATTGTGCGCGACTACCACGCCAACCCTGAACCACCCACTGCTGAGCAGATCAAGGCCACGCTCGACGAGCTGGACACCCTCTCAGACACCGACCTGCTCGACTTCACCCTGCTGGCAAAGGTATTCGGCTACCCCTCCACAGCCGAGGCGCAGGACTCGGCGTTGAGCGCGCGGGGTTACCGCGCAATGGCCGTCATCCCGCGCCTGCAGTTCGCTCATCTGGACCTGCTCGTGCGGTCCTTCGGCACACTGCAGGGGCTGCTGGCGGCCAGTGCGAGCGACCTGGAATCGGTGGACGGCATCGGGGCGATGTGGTCTCGGCATGTACGAGAAGGGCTGGCGCAGTTAGCCGAGTCGACCATCACCGACCCGCTGAGCTAGCCCGTCAGTTGCCGGGCTGTATGGGTAGGGACGCCTGAGGAAGCGGCGGCGGCGGCGCAATGCCGCCCTGCATGGGCACTCCTGGCGACGACGCATCAGCCAGAATGAACGGAACGGGCAACGACCTCAGATTGCCCAGCTGCACAATCAGGTTGTAAGTGCCCGCACCGATCGGTTGCCGCGGCAGCGGGCACTGCGGCGCCGAACCCATACCGGTCCACGTCACCGCGGTCGTCACCTGCTCACCCGGGGCGAACGTCTTCACCAACGTCTCGTTGGACGGTGCGCAGTCCAGGTTCGACCACAGCCGCTTGTTGTCCAGTGAGAACACGTATGCCGCCAGCACCGCTGCCCCGACGTCACGCTTGCAGCCCACCAATCCAATGTTGGTGACGACCATGGTGAATTTCGGCTGGTCCCCGATGGCGTACATGGGCTGATTGGTCAAGCCTTTGACCGCCAGCGTGGAGTCCGGGCAGTCGTCACCTTCTTTGAGGATCGGCGGCGGCTGCACGGCAGCGGTAGGCGTCACCGGCGGCGCCTGGGCGTCGGGCGGCGGAACGGGGGCCTGGACCTCCGGCTGCACTATCGGGCTGTGCACCTGGGCGGGTTGCGCAGCACCTTTGGCTCCACTGGTATTGGCGCCGGCGCTGCCGCCGAAGACGGCGACGATGATCGCAATGACGACTCCGATGACGACGACCGCAATGCCCAACGCCAGTCCGCGGCGCCGCCAGTAGATCTCCGACGGAAGCGGGCCATGCGGTTCGAGGTCCAGCACATTCACACCGTAAGGCCAGGTCATCGCAGGGCGTGAGACCGTTGTCGGCGTGTCGCGCGGCAGAGTTACGCGGCTGCGCCGATGTCGCCGAAGTGGTGGTGCGACAGCACCCGGCCGTCGGCCAGTTCGTAGGTGGCGCCGATGACCGCCAAGGTGCCGGCCGCGACCCTGTCGGCGATGGTCGTCGACCGGGTCAGCAGCTGGGCCGCCGTCTCGGTGGCGTGATGGGCCTCGAACTCCTCGGGCGTCGTCAGGCCCGCACGGCGGCCCGACAGCACCGACGGCGTCACCCGCTCGACGAGGTCGCGCACGTAGCCGCCGGGCATGTCGCCGCCGTCGACGGTAGCCAGCGTCGCCTTGATGGCACCACAACTGCGGTGACCGAGCACCACGATCAGCGGCACATTGAGGACGGCGACGCCGAACTCAAGTGACCCCAGCACCGCGGCGTCGAGAACCTGACCGGCAGTGCGGATCACGAAAAGATCACCGAGCCCCTGGTCGAAGATGAGTTCGGCGGGTGCACGGCTGTCCGAGCAGCCCAGTATCGCCGCGAAGGGCTGTTGGCCGGAAGTGAGGCTGGCACGATGCTCAACACTTTGATCGGGATGCTCTGCAGCACCTGCGACGAAGCGCTCGTTACCCTCTTTGAGTGTTTTCCATGCGGTCACCGGATTCCGATTGGCCATGGTCATCATCTTGCCCCAACCGCCGATGACTGTCTGCCCCGATGAGCTTCTCGGCTGGTACAACCGGGCGCGTCGTGACCTGCCGTGGCGCGGTCCCGGTGTCAGCGCGTGGCAGATCCTGGTGAGCGAGTTCATGCTGCAGCAGACTCCGGTGGCCAGAGTCTTGCCGGTGTGGAAAGACTGGATTGCGCGCTGGCCAACACCGTCGTCAACAGCAGCCGCCAGCACCGCAGATGTGTTGCGTGCGTGGGGCAAACTGGGCTACCCGCGACGTGCCAAACGCTTGCACGAGTGCGCCACCGTGATCGCGCGCGACCACAACGACGTGGTTCCCGATGACCTCGACGTGTTGCTGCGATTGCCGGGGGTTGGCAGCTACACCGCAAGGGCGGTGGCCTGTTTCGCCTACCGCCGAGCGGTTCCGGTGGTGGACACCAACGTTCGACGGGTGGTGGCGCGCGTAATGCACGGCCGTGCCGATGGCGGTGCTGCCTCGACGGCCCGCGATCACGCCGACGTTGTTGCGCTGTTGCCCGACGACGCTACGGCGCCACAGTTCTCGGTGGCGCTGATGGAGCTCGGTGCGACAGTGTGTACCGCACGCAGTCCGCGCTGCGGTTTGTGTCCGCTTTCCCGCTGTAGTTGGCGGGACGCCGGTTATCCGCCGGCGAGCACGCCGGCCCGTCGCATCCAGCGCTACGCGGGTACCGACCGACAGGTGCGTGGTTGCTTGTTGGACGTGTTGCGCGCCAGCGATGCTGCAGTGACCAAGGCACAGCTGGACGTCGCCTGGCTCAGCGACACCACGCAACGCGAACGAGCGCTGGATTCGCTGCTTGCCGACGGTCTGGTGGCGCTGACGCGCGACGGCCGATTCGCCCTGGCCGGCGAGGAGGATTAGCGGGCTGTTAGGAAAGACTCGACGGCAGCCCGGTACATCTGCGGTGCTTCGTCGTGGACCAGATGACCGGTTCCTGGAACGTGAAAATACGCTGTGCGATAACCACGTTCATGCATCGAACGCATCTGGCCCGACGGCGTGACAGAGGTGTCGGCCTCGATGAGCAGCGCCGGCACGTGCAAGGCCCGCCACTGTTCCCAGTAGTCGCGGGTCCCCCACTCAGCGGCAATCTCGATCCATCGCGAGGTGTGACCGTGCAGTCGCCAACCGTTCTCAGTACGGTCGAACGCTTTCAGAAAATACTGACCGGCCACTTGACCGAATTCAGCGATTATCTGGTCAGCAGAACTGAATTCAATCGGCAAGCGGTGCAGCCAAGGCTCCCACGGGCCGGTGGTGCGGCCACGGAAATCCGGTGCCATGTCCTCCACGACCAACACCGAGACCAGTTCCGGACGCTCAGCGGCCAGACACCACGAGTGCAGCGCACCCATCGAGTGCCCGATCAGCCTTGCCGGCGTCCCGAGAGCACTCACCGCGTCCCCCAAGTCGGTGACGAAGCGTTCGGTGCTGACCGGGTGCGGATCGTCGACGTCGCGGCCGCGGTGCCAAGGTGCGTCATAGGTGTACACCGCTCCCAGCCGCGTCAGCCAGGGCAGTTGACGCCACCAGGTGCTCCCCCTGCCCATCAGCCCGTGCACCAAGACCAGCGGCTCACCCTGTCCACCGCGATAGGTCAGCAGGTCAGTCGGCACATCGGGCACGGTAACCTAGCCCCATGCCAGTGGTGAAGATCAACGCAATCGAGGTACCGCCGGACGCGGGCCCCGAATTGGAGAAGCGTTTCGCTCAGCGCGCGCACGCCGTGGACAGCCAACCGGGTTTCCTGGGTTTTCAGTTGTTGCGCCCGATCAAGGGCGAAGACCGCTACTTCGTCGTCACTCAGTGGGAGTCCGAAGAGACGTTCCAGGCCTGGGCCACCGGGCCGGCGGTCGAGGCTCACGCCGGCCACCGGGCCAACCCGGTGGCGACCGGTGCTTCACTGCTGGAATTCGAGGTTGTGCTTGAAGTTGCCGGGACCAAACCAACGGAGTAGTTGGCGGCGGGTTGGACGCAGGCCCTTCGCGATGAGTGCCGCTACAGCACTGGTCGCCGCCCTGGCTTCCGCCTGCACGCCGCCCCCCGCCCCGCCGGCCAACGCCGCCAACTCATGGCCGCGGATCGACATCAGGACCCCGCCCGGCCTGCGTGCTCAGCAGACGGTGGACATGCTCAATTCCGACTGGCCTATCGGTCCGGTCGGTGTTCGGACCCTGGCCGCCCCTGACATGGTCGATTCGGTCGAGCGCACGATGGAAGAGTTGTGGTGGGACCGCCCATTCGTCCTCGACGGGGTCGACCTCAGCGCCGGTGCTGCAACGCTGCATCTGACCAGTTCGTACGGTGCGCGCCAGGACATCAGGATTCACACCGAGGATGCGACTCTGGTCGACCGGTTCGACGTCACCACCGAGGCGCCAAAGATCGCATCGTGGCGCGATGTCGACGCCACCCTGGGTCGAACCGGCGCCCGCTACGCCTATCAGGCGGCCCAAATCAACGACGGCCACTGTGAACGGGTAGCGGGCACCAACGCGGGCGTATCGCTGCCGTTGGCTTCCATCTTCAAGCTGTACGTGCTGTACGCCGTGGCCGATGCGGTCAAGAGTGCAACGGTGTCCTGGGACGACGAACTGGTTGTCACCGCGAAGGCCAAGGCGGTCGGCTCTTCTGGCTTGGACAAACTCCCCGAAGGAGCGCGTGTTTCGGTTCGCACCGCCGCCGAGAAGATGATCGCGACGAGCGACAACATGGCAACCGACCTGCTGATCGACAAGTTGGGTCCGGAGGCCGTTGTGAAGGCGCTGGTTGCGGCCGGTCACCATGATCCGGCCAGCATGACGCCGTTTCCGAGCATGCATGATCTTTTTTCCATCGGCTGGGGTAAACCGGACCTGCGCAAGCAGTGGCAAGACGCCGGGCCCGCTGAGCGCGCACAGCTGCTTGCACAGGTAAATTCCGTTTCTTATCAACCGGATTGGACTCGGGCGCATGTTCCCGCCTCGGGGTACGGGGTCGAGTGGTATGGCAGCGCCGAGGACGTTTGCCGTGTGCACGCAGCGCTTCAGGCGGGTGCGGTCGGTGCCGCGGCACCGGTGCGAGAGATCTTGGCCGCCGTGCCTGGCATCGATATCGACCGGAATGAATGGCCCTATGTCGGCGCGAAAGCCGGTGGCTTGCCCGGTGATCTGACGTTCAGTTGGTATGCGGTGGACAAGACGGGCCAGCCATGGGTTCTCAGCTTCCAGCTGAATTGGCCTCGCGACCACGGCCCCAAGGTGACCGGTTGGATGCTGCAGATCATCAAACAGGTCTTCGCGCTGCTGCCCGCGCAACGCTGATCGATGGGTCGGCGAGGCAGGCTGTCATCGACGTGGAATCGTCACGACCGCTTCGAGATCGGCATGGCGCTGGGCGTGATAGCGGTGATGCACCTGGCGGGATTCGCGACGCTGATCTTGGTGATTGCGCCGCAGCACTTGCAGGCCGGAAGTCAAGTCATGGGTGTGGGATTGGGTGCGACCGCGTATCTCTTCGGGTTGCGGCACGCCTTCGACGCTGACCATATCGCCGCGATCGACAACACCACTCGCAGGCTGATGACGGGCGGTGACGATGCCGGCCGCGCGGCGGCCGGAGGAGGAGGCGGCCGATCAAGCCCGGGCGGTGACGATGCCGGCCGCGCGGCGGCCGGAGGAGGAGGCGGCCGATCAAGCCCGGGCGGTGACGATGCCGGCCGCGCGGCGGCCGGAGGCAAGACCAGTAAACCGAACACGGTCGGGTTCTGGTTCGCGATGGGACATTCCACCATCGTGTTGGTGATGGCCCTGCTGGTCATCGCCGGCGCGCACGCCGTCCGCACGCTGGTCAACGACGATTCACCGACGCGCCATGCGCTCGGCATTGCCGGGACATTGGCCTCCGGCCTGTTCCTGTACCTCATCGCAATCGTGAACATTGTTTCGCTGACCAGTATTTGGCGTGCGTTCCTTGCGCTTCGGAGTGGCTCGTACTCCGAGGATCAGCTCGAAGCGGCGTTGAACAGCCGCGGGTTTCTGGCCCGGCTGCTGCGGCCGTTCATGAATCGCATCAAACGCCCGGTGCACATCTACCCGGTGGGGGTGCTGTTCGGTCTCGGGTTCGACACGGCCACCGAGGTCGCGTTGCTTGCGCTGGCGGGCACCGGCGCCGCTGCCGGCTTGCCCTGGTATGCCGTCTTGGTGCTGCCACTGCTGTTCGCAGCCGGCATGACCCTGATGGACACCTTGGACGGCCTGCTGATGACAGTGGCCTACGACTGGGCGTTCCTGCAGCCGCTTCGCAAGATCTACTACAACCTTGCGATCACCGGACTTTCAATCGCGGTGGCAATGCTGATCGGATCGATCGAATTGGTGTCCATCCTGCATGACAACCTGAAGTTGCAAGACCCCGTCACTGTATGGATCAGCGGCATCGACCTGAACAACGCCGGCTTGGCGATTGTCGGCTTGTTCGCAGCGACATGGCTGGCAGCGGTTGCCTACTGGAAGCTGGCCCGCGTCGAATCGCGCTGGCAGTCAGCGAATCCAACCACCGAGTCCGTGGGTTAAGCGTCGGTGAAGGTGTCAACGAAACGGGCGGTCACCCGATTCGGGTGACCGCCCGTTCCTTCGTCGTTCGCGTTACCGTCCGGTGGACGTCGGCCCACCGGCGCTGTGCGCACCGGCGCTGGCCAGTCCCGGCTCGGCGGACTCGGCCGGCTTACGGGCACCGATGAAGGTGAACACTGCGTCCTCACCGCCGCTTTCGCCGTCCCAGTTGTCCACGTCGACGGTCACCAGCTGGCCCGGACCGATCTCGTCGAACAGAATCTTCTCCGAAAGCTGGTCTTCGATCTCACGCTGGATGGTGCGCCGCAGCGGACGGGCTCCCAGCACCGGGTCAAAGCCTCGTTTGGCCAACAGCGCCTTGGCTTTATCCGTCAGCTCCATCGCCATGTCCTTGGCCTTGAGCTGTTGCCCGACGCGGCCGATCATCAAGTCGACCATCCGAATGATCTCGTCTCTGGTCAGCTGGTGGAAGACGATGATGTCGTCGATACGGTTGAGGAACTCCGGACGGAAGTGCTTCTTCAGCTCGTCGTTGACCTTCTGCTTCATCCGCTCGTAGTTGTTCTCCCCGCCACCCTGCGTGAAGCCCAGGCCGACCGGCTTGGAGATGTCGGACGTGCCCAGGTTCGACGTGAAGATCAGCACCGTGTTCTTGAAGTCGACTGTGCGACCCTGCCCGTCGGTCAGGCGACCGTCCTCCAGCACCTGCAGGAGGCTGTTGTAGATCTCCTGGTGCGCCTTCTCGATCTCGTCGAACAGCACCACCGAGAACGGCTTGCGCCGCACCTTCTCGGTGAGCTGGCCGCCCTCTTCGTAGCCGACGTATCCGGGCGGGGCGCCGAACAACCGCGACGCGGTGAACCGGTCGTGGAACTCGCCCATGTCGATCTGAATCAAGGCGTCGTCGTCGCCGAACAGGAAGTTCGCCAGCGCCTTGGACAGCTCCGTTTTACCCACACCGGACGGGCCGGCGAAGATGAACGAGCCGGACGGCCGCTTCGGGTCCTTCAGCCCGGCGCGGGTACGACGGATGGCCTTGGAGACCGCCTTGACGGCATCCGACTGGCCGATGATCCGCTTGTGCAGCTCGTCTTCCATCCGCAGCAACCGGGTGGTCTCTGCCTCGGTGAGCTTGAACACGGGGATGCCGGTCCAGTTGCCCAGAACTTCGGCGATCTGCTCATCGTCGACCTCGGCAACCACGTCCAGATCGCCGGACCGCCACTGCTTCTCGCGCTCGGCACGCTGACCGACCAGCTGCTTCTCCCGGTCGCGCAAGCTGGCGGCCTTCTCGAAGTCCTGTGCGTCGATCGCTGATTCCTTCTCCCGACGCGCATCGGCGATCTTCTCGTCGAACTCACGCAGGTCTGGCGGAGCGGTCATCCGGCGGATTCGCATGCGGGCACCGGCTTCGTCGATCAGGTCGATCGCCTTGTCCGGCAGGAATCGGTCGTTGATGTAACGGTCGGCCAGAGTGGCCGCGGCCACCATGGCACCGTCGGTGATCGAAACCCGGTGATGCGCTTCGTACCGGTCACGCAGACCTTTGAGGATCTCGATGGTGTGCTCCACGGTCGGCTCACCCACCTGCACCGGCTGGAAGCGCCGCTCCAGGGCGGCGTCCTTCTCGATGTACTTGCGGTACTCGTCGAGGGTGGTGGCGCCGATGGTCTGCAGCTCGCCGCGGGCCAGCTTGGGCTTCAGTATCGACGCGGCGTCGATGGCGCCCTCGGCGGCGCCGGCACCGACCAGCGTGTGCAGCTCGTCGATGAACAAAATGATGTCACCACGGGTGTTGATCTCCTTGAGCACCTTTTTCAGGCGTTCCTCGAAATCACCGCGGTAGCGCGACCCGGCGACCAGCGATCCCAGGTCCAGTGTGTAAAGCTGCTTGTCCTTCAGCGTCTCGGGAACCTCACCGTGCACGATGGCCTGCGCAAGTCCTTCGACGACAGCGGTCTTGCCGACGCCGGGCTCGCCGATCAGCACGGGATTGTTCTTGGTGCGACGGGACAGCACCTGCATGACCCGCTCGATTTCCTTCTCGCGGCCGATGACGGGATCGAGCTTGCCTTCCATGGCCGCCGCCGTCAGGTTGCGGCCGAACTGGTCGAGCACCAAGGAGGTCGACGGCGAGCCGGACTCTCCACCGCGGCCCCCGGTTCCCGCCTCGGCAGTTTCCTTGCCCTGGTAACCGGAGAGCAGCTGAATGACCTGCTGACGCACCCGGGTGAGCTCGGCGCCCAGCTTGACCAGCACCTGCGCGGCCACACCCTCACCCTCGCGGATCAGGCCCAGCAGGATGTGCTCAGTGCCGATGTAGTTGTGGCCGAGCTGGAGCGCCTCGCGCAGCGACAGCTCGAGCACCTTCTTGGCGCGCGGCGTGAACGGGATGTGCCCCGACGGCGCCTGCTGACCCTGACCGATGATTTCCTCGACCTGGCTGCGGACACCCTCGAGCGAGATTCCCAGCGACTCCAGCGACTTCGCCGCGACGCCTTCACCCTCGTGGATCAACCCAAGAAGAATGTGTTCGGTGCCGATGTAGTTGTGGTTGAGCATCCGGGCCTCTTCCTGAGCCAGGACGACGACCCTGCGGGCACGGTCGGTGAATCGTTCGAACATCGGTACCTGCTCTCCTCGCGTCGGTACTTCGGTCGGCCTCGGATCGGCCCCTGCTGTACCTGTCATCCACTGTAGTGGTCGGCTCGCCGACGTCACTAACGTTGCGCTTCACGCTGCTGCACTTATCCCCGGCTTAACGCAGCCGCAACAGACCAACGTGGGAGATCTCCGAATGTTTCCCGAGGCAATCAGCGATCGGTTCGCCGAGAGCGAAAGGCTGAACCGCGTGGTTCAGGTGGCGGCGTGAAAGGCGTCGATGACGTCGGCCGGTATGCGACCACGAGTCGACACGTTGTGACCGTTACGTCGGGCCCAGTCCCGGATGGCGGCGCTCTGCTCACGATCGATGGCGCCTCTGCCCCGCCCCGAATGGGACCGCCCTCGGCGCCGGCCGCCTACCCGACGACCCGCCTCTGCCCACTTCTTCAGATCGCCACGCAGTTTCGAGGCATTCTTGCTGGAAAGGTCGATCTCGTAACTTACGCCGTCCAGCCCGAATTCGACTGTTTCATCGGCGGCGCCTTCACCGTCGAAATCATCGACCAAGGTGACGGTCACTTTCTTCGCCACTAGCCCAACCTCGCATTTCTTCCTGTGCCGTTACTGTGGAATCTCACACAGCCCCTGATGAACAATAACCCGTCAGGAGAAACGGTGTCATTGAGGCTTGCTTGTAGATGCTAACACCCACCATAACGAGGTCAGCAGTTCAGTTGCTGTGCGGTCGAACAATCGGGAACAGAACTGTCTCCCGAATAGAGAGGCCGGTCAAGGCCATCAACAACCGATCTATCCCCATTCCGGTACCTGTGCACGGCGGCATCGCATACTCCAGCGCCGACAGAAAATCCTCGTCGAGCGCCATGGCCTCGTCGTCTCCGGCCGCAGCGGCGCGTGCTTGATCCACTAGTCTTTCGCGCTGCACGACAGGATCGATCAACTCCGAGTACCCGGTGGCCAACTCGATCCCTCGTACATAGAGATCCCACTTTTCGGTGACGCCGCGAATGCTGCGATGCTGTCGCGTCAAAGGCGTTGTCTCGACGGGGAAGTCCTTGACGAACGTCGGCGCGTCGAGCGCGCGGCCGACGGTGTGTTCCCACAGTTCTTCGACGAGTTTGCCGTGGCCGTAAGCGCGGTCGGAGATTATCTCAACACCGAGGCCGTCGGCGATGGCGCGCAAGTGCTCGACCGCCGTGTCCGGCGTTATCTGCTCGCCAAGAGCTTCTGACAGCGACGGATACATTTGTATTGACTGCCATTCTCCGTCGATGTCATAGACGCTGCCGTCGGGTAGCGGCACTTGTCTGGTCCCGATGGCCTCATCGGCAACCCGTTGAATGAGCTCACGGGTGACGAGCGCCGAATCGTCATACGTTCCGTAGGCCTGGTAGGTCTCCAGCATGACAAATTCTGGAGAATGAGTGGAATCTGCGCCTTCGTTTCGAAACACCCGATTAAGTTCGAAGACTCTGTCAAACCCGCCGACGACGCAGCGCTTGAGGAACAGTTCGGGGGCGATGCGCAGGTAGAGATCGATGTCCAGAGCATTGGAGTGTGTGACGAACGGCCGGGCCGCCGCGCCGCCGGCCAATGTTTGCAACATTGGCGTTTCGACCTCGAAAAACCCGCGCCGTTCCAACTCGGCCCGTATTGCGCGGATGACGGCGATCCGCTGACGGGCGACGGCGCGCGCCTGGGGACGGACGATCAGATCGACATAGCGTTGTCGCACCTGCGATTCTTCGTTCAGCTCCTTGTGGGCGACGGGCAGCGGCCGCAACGACTTCGACGCCATCTGCCAAGTGGCGGCAAGGACGGACAACTCGCCGCGACGCGAGCTGATGACTTCACCGTGCGCGAAGACGATGTCGCCGATGTCGACGTCTTCTTTCCAGCTTTTCAGCCCGTCCTCACCGACGCTGGCCAGGCTGAGCATCAACTGCAGTTGCGTACCGTCGCCTTCTTGCAGTGTCGCGAAACACAACTTTCCCGAGTTGCGCACGAACACCACCCGCGCCGCGACGCCGACGAAGTCACCGGTGGTCGAATCAGCCGCCAGATCGGGGAAGGCCGCCCTGATTTGGGCCAGGGTGTGCGTGCGCTCGACGGCGACCGGGTATGGATCGCGTCCCTCCTCCAGCAGCCGTTCCCGCTTGCCCCGACGGATCCGAAACTGCTCAGGAAGATTGGCTTCGGAACCTGGGGAATCGGCTGAGCTCACGACGTGCCAGCTTAGAGGAGCCGATGAACCTGCCGCGGGTTGCGCGCCAGGCGCAGCGGTCACCGGGCGGTTTTCAACCGGCCGCGCTGGGTGTCGCGATTTCGTTCGAACACCAACCGCAGGCCGTGCAGGGTCAGGTGCTGGTCGTAACGGTCGACGGTGTGCAGCTCGGGCAGCAGCAGGGGGGCGGTGTGGCCGGTGGCGACCACCGCGACGTCGTCGCCGGCGAACCCGTTCACATCTGCACGGATGCGTTGCACCAGCCCGTCGACCAATCCGGCAAAGCCGAACACTGCGCCGGCCTGCATGCATTCGACGGTGTTCTTGCCAATGACCGAACGCGGTCGGGACAACTCGACCCGCCGCAGCGCGGCCGAGCGGGCCGCCGCGGCGTCCGAAGACAGCTGGACGCCGGGGGCGATGGCGCCACCGAGGAATTCCCCTTTGGCCGACACCACGTCGACACAGATCGACGAGCCGAAGTCGACCACGATCGCGGCGGAGCCGAACTGGTGAAAAGCCGCAAGACAGTTGACTATTCGGTCCGCACCGACTTCTTTCGGATTGTCCACCAGCAGCGGGATACCGGTTCGCACGCCAGGTTCGATCAGCACGTGAGGTATGGCCGGCCAATACTGGTCGAGCATGACGCGCACTTCGTGCAGTACCGAGGGAACGGTGGACAGCGCCACAGCACCGGTGAGCCGCTCGGAGTCGTCACCGATCAGGCCGTCGATGGTGAGTGCGAGCTCGTCCGCGGTGGCCTCCGACTCCGTCCTGATGCGCCACTGCTGCACGACTTTGGCGTACTCCTTCGACCCGGAGAGCAGCCCGACGACGGTGTGGGTGTTACGGACGTCGATCGCCAGCAGCATGGCTACCGCACACTCGATCGAGGTGAAAACAGTTCCGACGCTCCCGGTATCTGGAAGGCGGGTACGAACGCCGGATCGTGCCCCAGGTCGACGGGCCGGTTGCCGGCGTCGACGAAGACGATCCGCGGTCGGTAGCTGCGCGCCTCGTCGTCCTGCATGGTCGCGTAGGCGATCAGGATCACCAGATCACCAGGGTGAATGAGATGGGCTGCGGCGCCGTTGATTCCGATGACGCCGCTGCCGCGTTCCCCGGTGATGGCGTAGGTGACCAGCCGGGCCCCGTTGTCGATGTCGACGATGGTCACCTGCTCGCCCTCGAGCAGGTCGGCGGCATCCATCAGGTCTTCATCGATGGTCACCGATCCCACATAGTGCAGGTCCGCCTGAGTCACCGTGGCACGGTGGATCTTCGACTTGAGCATGGTGCGCAACATCAATTCCTCCAGAGTTTCTCGCGAGGCTTGTCAGCGGAGGCGACGACCCGCTGCTCAATGCGGGCATAGTCACCGATGTCGATGGCGATGTTGTCCAGCAGCCGGGTTCGGCCCACCCGGGCTGCCACGAGCAAACGGGCCCGCCCCACGGTGGGCGCCGGCCCCAGCATGACGTCGCGCACTTCCAGATAGTCGACGTCGACGGCCGGCACCGCGTCGAGCACCGCCCGGGCTGATTGCAGTGCGGCGTCCGCGCCCGCCGACGCGGCGTACGCGCCGGCGACCAACGCCGCAGACAACGCACCTGCTGCCTCGCGCTGGTCCGCGTCGAGATAGCGGTTACGCGACGACAAGGCCAGTCCGTCCGGATCGCGGGCGGTCGGCACCGCAACCACCCGCACGTCGATGTTGAAATCGTCGACCAGCTGCCGGATCAGCACCAGCTGCTGGTAGTCCTTTTCGCCGAAAAACACCCGGTCGGGCTGCACGATGAGCAGCAGCTTGAGCACGACGGTCAATACGCCGGAGAAATGCATCGGCCGCGCCGCACCTTCGAGTTCAGCTCCGAGGGGGCCGGGGGTCACGGCGGTGCGTGGCCCGTCGGGATACATCGCCGCCGCTGACGGGGTGAACGCGACCGCGACCCCTTCGTCGCGCAGTCGCTTCAGGTCGCTGTCGAGCGCCTGCGGGTAGGCGTCGAGATCCTCGTCGGCGCCGAATTGCAGGGGGTTGACGAAGATCGACACCACCACCACTGCGCCGGACACGCGCTTGGCGGCCCGGATCAAAGCGATGTGGCCGTCGTGCAGAGCGCCCATCGTCGGCACCAGCATGACCCGCCGGCCGGTGCGCCGCAGCGCCCGTGAGACGTCGGCGACGTCGCGTGGCGTGGAGTAGACGTCCAGTTCACCGGGATTGAACTTCGGCGGCTTGGCGGCGGTCAACGGGCCAACACCTCGAACACGTCAGCACCGGCGCGGGCCCGCTGGGCCGTTCGAAGACCGTTGACGCGGTAGGCCTGAGCGAGCCTCGGATCCAGCTCGGCCAGCGCGGACAGGTGTTCGGCCACCGCCGCGGCGTCACCGCGCGCAACCGGTCCGGTCAATGCGGCCTGACCGCGCTGCAAGGTGTTCTCCAGCGCCGCGCGCGTCAGCGGGCCGAGAATGCGTTCGGCGATGCCGCCGGGCTGGTCGCCGACGAGCTCCTGCCCGAGCAGTTCCTGGCCGCGCAGCGCCGCCCGCAGCGCTTCCAGGGCGTCGGCAAGCACCGTGACCAGGTGGTTGGCAGCATGGGCCAAGGCGGCGTGATACAGCGTGCGGGCATCTTCGCGCACCCGGAACGGCTCGCCGCCCATCTCCAGCACCAGCGATTGTGCGATCGCGTAACCGACCTCGTCGGCCGCGGTGATCCCGAAACACGTGTCGGGCAGCCGGGCCACGTCTTCGTCGGAGCCGACGAACGTCATGGCCGGGTGAATGGCCAGCGGAGTGCAGCCTTGCCGGCTCAGTGGCGTCAGGACGCCGACACCGTTGGCGCCAGACGTGTGCGCGACGATCGTGCCGGGCCGCACCGCCGCGGTGTCTGCCAGACCGGAGATGAGGGCGGCGAGCTCCGCGTCGGGGACTGCCAGCAGCAGCAGCTCGGCACCGGCGGCGACGTCCGGCACCGGAAAGATCGGGGTGTCCGGCAGGCGGTGCCGGGCCCGCTGACGCGACGCATGTGAGATGGCGCTGCACGCGACAACCACATGATCGGCCCGCTCCAGCGCCTGTCCCAGCGCGGTGCCCACGCGGCCGGCCGAGATGATCCCGACCTTGAGCCGAGCGGGACGCAAACCGTCGAACTGCACCATCGCAGACGACCCTCGCAAGTCTCTCAGTACGTTCCAGTCCCGTTAGCTTCGGGTACCGGACGGTCCCTGCGACTCTACAGCGCGACGATGCGGGCCGGAAACGGCCCGAGGAGGAGCGCTGTCATCAAAACCACAGCGCGACGATGCGGGCCTGAAACGGCCCGAGGAGGAGCGCTGTCATCAAACCCAGCAGCGCGACGATGCGGGCCGGAAACGGCCCGGCTCACTCTTCCCGACGCCGACGGCGGCCGCCTCCGGCGGGCTCGACCTGAAAGCGCGCCAGCAAATCGGCCACCGACTGGCCGCCGGTCGGCGTGCCGTCCTCCTCCTCGACCAACTCTGTGCTTCGGTGCCGCGCCACCGGCTCGGCGACCGTCGGCGGTGGGCTGGCCGGTGTGGGCGGCTGAACACCGTTCGCGTGGGTCACGACGCTGGTATCTTCGCCTGCCGGATAGCCGCTGTGCTCCGTTGAATGACGTGCCGACACGCGTTGCTGGGCTCCGCTGTCCGGGCCGGCGGTCTGTGCTTCCGCGTCGTCCGGGCCGGAGTGCCGGCCACGTTGTGGGGCCGGCGGCCCGGTCGGCTCGAGCGGCTGGGCCTGCGGCGGCGGGGCCGGCTCGAGCGGCTGCACCTGCGGGGGCGGGGTCGGTTCGAGCGGCTGCGCCTGCGGAGGCGAAGGTTCTCGTACCGGGGCAAAGCCATTCACCCCGGGATCGGTGTTGGGCGAGTCGTCGTCGGGAACAGTCCAGTTGTCATTCGGCACCGCGGCCGGCGCCCACCGCCCGTCGGAAGCCGTCGGCTGCCACTCCGTTGCCGCCCCGCCGGGTCGCGGCGTTTCAGCGGCAGGCGGCGGGTACCAATCGGGCCGCTGCGGCTCGGGCGGTGGGTCCGGTCGGGGCTGCGAGCGCGACCGGGCATCGCGATAGTCGCTCCGTGGATCGGCCGGTGCTGGAGTCTCCTGCTGGCGCCGGGCATGGCGGCGGTTGTCCGGTCGCTCCTGCACCGGACCGTCGTCGTCGGAGGGACGCCAATGCGTGCCACGGTGAGCCTCTCGGACGGAGTAGACCTCATCCGGCGGCCGGTACGCTTCCTGGCCGCGGACTACCTCTGCGGCGTTGACTACAGGCTGGCGCGGGACCGGCTCCTCGGGCACATCGATGATCGAACTTTCCTCTGGCCTGGCCGGGGTGGTTTCCGCCCGTACCGATGTGACCCGATTGCTGGACACCCAGTCGGCGGGTGCGCCGTCGACGCTGCCGGACCACTCGCTGTAGCCCCGAACCGTGGCCCGCTCGGTCTCCAGCGCAGGACGCTGTTCCAGCTCGGTCTCGAACAGAATCTCCAAGTTGGTTCGCAGCGCAGCCAACTCCGTCCGCAGCGCGGCCACTTCGTCGGCGGCCTGGGCGCGCAACTCTGAGGCCAACTCCCGGCGCAACTGCGATTCCACGGTCAGTTCGTATTCGCGACGAGCCGATATCTCGCGGTCCAGCTGAAGGTCGTAGACGAGCTTCAGGTCACGCACCCGCGCCTGATCCACATCGCTTTGCCGCCGGTAGATCACCGACACAAACGCCGCCACGACGGCGGCCCACAGCGCCAGGATCACCGCGAGCTTGAGCAGTTCCACGCGATCGGTGAAAACGAGTGCGGAGCTCGCCCCGATCGCGAGGACCAGCAACGTCGTCAACAGCAGCCAGCCCGGCCTGCGGCCGCCGCGCCGGACCCGGGCGCCGCGGGACAGAACGGTCATGGACCGACTGTACCGGGCCGAGGTCACTCAGCGTGTCGCCGGACTCCGGCGATTCGCACGGCTGTCAACTGTCCGCGCTCTCGCCCCGATCAGTCGGATCCCGTGGCGACTTACAGCAATGTTGCAGCCATAGCGCGGCAACCACCAGAGCCAGCGCGCAGGCGACCGCCACCGCCGTGCCGAACGTGTCGTCGCCGGCGACGCGCAGGGTGGATCGGCGCGGCAGCAGGTATGTCAACACTGCCGTCCACCAACCCAGCATCACAGCGCCCATCCAGGCTGACGCCTTCGCGACCAACAGGCTGCGGGCCACCACCAGGGGGTGTAGCCGCCCCGGCCCAGGGCCGATTTCGCCATCAGTGATCTTGGACCGCACCTGGCGACCCCAGACCGCCTCGAGCCCCGCGACGGCAGCCAGCGAAACCCCGGTCCACACGGTGATCGGCGGAAACCACCGATAGAGCAACAGCACGAGCGCGTACCCCACCACCGCAGCGCACAGAGCTGCGGCCACCAGGTCCCGCCTTCGGGTCGGCCCCATCAGTTGCCCGGTGTTCCGGCCGGCGCGTCGCCGGCTCTCCGACGGGGGGTCAACGTCAGATCGGTCAGCCGCACACCGCCGCGATCAACAGGATCCAACTCGGCCAACAACTCGACGACGGCGCGCTGCGCGCCCGCCACACTGAGTTGGGCGTCGGGTTCCACCTCCAGCCACGGAATCAGGACGAAGGCCCGCAGATGCGCCGACGGATGCGGCAGAGTCAGCCCGTCGTCGCGCAAGTTCAACTCGACGCCGCCTTGCGAGCAACGGATCAGATCGACGTCCAGCGATCGCGGGCCCCAGCGCTGACCGCGCACCCGGTCCGCCGCGCGCTCGAACTCCTGAGCCCGGCGCAACCAGCCGTGGCCGTCCAGGGCCGGGTCGTCTGCGACCACTATCGTGTTGAGGAACGCTCCCTGCTCGATGCCGCCCCACGGTTCGGTCTCGTAGACAGCTGAGACAGCCCGCACCGCATCGCCAAGTCCGTCCAACACCGACTGCAATCTGGCCAGCCGGTCACCCAGATTCGATCCGACCGACAACACGATGCGGGTCACGTGCTGTTGCCTGCGGCGGGCATAGCGGATCCAAGATCACCGTGCCGCGACCGCCGGGCCACCACGGCCACATCGGCAAACGTCTGCGGGATCGGCGCCTGCGGCTTGTGCACCACCACCTCGACGGCGTGCACCCGCTGATCGTTCATCACGTATTCGGCGATCTGGTTGGCCACCGTCTCGATCAGATTGCGCGCCGGCCCGGCGACGATTTCGGCCGCCTGCCGGGCCAGTGCGCCGTAGTCGTAGGTGTCGGACAGCTCGTCGCTGGCGGCGGCCGCCGCCAGGTCCATCCAGACGGTGATGTCGACGACGAAGTCCTGACCGGTGCTGCGCTCGTGCTCGTAGACACCATGCCGACCGCGAAGAATTAACCCGCGCAACTCGATTCGGTCAGCCATCGCGACTGATCAGCTCCGGCTGCGTCCAGGCAGCCACCACCTTGAGTGCGTCGACGGTGGCTTGCACATCATGCACCCGCACCCCCCACGCCCCGTGCAGAGCAGCCAGCGCAGAGATCGTCGCAGTGGCCGTCTCCCGTCCGTTCGCCGGTCGCACCGTGCCGTCGGGGCCGGCCAAGAGGTGTCCGAGGAAGCGCTTGCGCGACGCGCCGACCAGTACCGGGATACCGGTGTGCACCAGATCCGGCAGCGCGTGCAGCAGCGCCCAATTGTGTTCTGCAGTCTTGGCGAAACCCAGGCCGGGGTCGATGCGCACGTTCGCCGGATCGACGCCGGCAGCAATCGCCTGGTCGACGGCGGCGAGCAGATCTGCGCGTACTTCGGCCACCACGTCGCGGTATCTCGGCACCTCGTGCGGATGATCGGCGGACACCGGCCGCCAGTGCATCAGCACCCACGGCACCCCCGCCTCGACCAGCAGATCGGTCATCGCCGGGTCGGCGCGTCCGCCAGAAACATCGTTGACGATGCTCGCGCCGTTCTCCAGCGCCGCTTGCGCGACCTGGGCGTGAATGGTGTCGATGCTGACGGTGACGCCTTGTGCCGCAAGCGCTTTGACGACCGGCACCACCCGGCTGGTTTCCACCCGCGGATCGATGCGCACGGCACCGGGCCGGGTGGACTCACCACCGACGTCGACGATCGCGGCCCCCGCAGCGGCCAGAGTCAGGCCGTGCTGGACGGCATTGTCGCAGTCGAGGTAGCGTCCGCCGTCGGAGAACGAGTCCTCGGTGACATTGACCACGCCCATCACCTGCACGCGGCCGGCGCTCACTTACGCGAGATGAGTTCGAGCGCCTCGGCCCGGGATGCGGAGTCGGTTTTGAATTGTCCGCGCACGGCCGAGGTCGTCGTGATCACGCCGGGTTTGCGCACACCGCGCATCGCCATGCACAAATGTTCGGCCTCCACCACCACCATGACTCCGCGTGGATCGAGTTTGCGCATCAACGCGTCGGCGATCTGCGCGGTCAGGCGCTCCTGTACCTGGGGCCGTCTGGCGTACAGGTCGACCAGCCGCGCGATCTTCGACAAGCCGGTGACCCGGCCGGAGTCTCCCGGGATGTAACCGACATGGGCGACACCGTGGAAAGCCACGAGGTGGTGTTCGCAGGTGGAATACAGCGGAATCTCTTTGACCATCACCAACTCGTCGTGGTGTTCGTCGAACATGGTGTTCAGCACGCTGTCGGGGTCGGTGTACAACCCGGCGAACATTTCCTGGTAGGCGCGGGCCACCCGGGCCGGCGTTTCCTTCAGCCCGTGCCGGTTCGGGTCTTCACCGATCGCGCAGAGCAATTCGCGGACCGCTGCTTCAGCGCGTGCCTGGTCGAACACCGGCACATGCTGAGCCGGGCGGCGAAGTTCCGGCTGGGCCATCGAAGCTCCTTCGTCAGCCCTGTGCTGGCGGGTCAGGCCGGCGTGCGTCGTCGTTCCGCCGGTCCGGGGACGGGTCGGCGTCCGGCGCGGGCTGACCGGGCGGTGAATACGGCGGGTACGGCGGGTAGGGCTGGCGGGGATGGGCCTGTTGCGGCTGCGGCCAAGAGTTCGGCGGTGCCGAATGCTGCGGCGGATACGAGTGGGCCGGCTGCTGTTGCGGCGGGGGCCAGCCAGGGGCGTGCCAGCCCGCCGGCGCCCCGTAGTCCGGCTGGGTGCCACGACGGTCGGCCCGGTCACCACCACCGGGTCCGTTGCGCGAACCGTTGGCGCCGTTGGTGGGCCGGTCAGCTTCCGGCTGAGCGGCCGCCTGGCTCGCTTGTGCGATCGCGGCTTTGAAAGCGGGCTCGGGCGCCGGCCTGGGCCACGGCTCACCGCGTTCGATAGCCAACTCGCCGGGCGTTTTGATCGGCGGTTTGTCCGACGGTATGCGGCCACCGAAGTCGTCGAACATCGTGAGCCTGGGTCGCTTCTCGACGTCGGCGAAGATCGCTTCCAGCTCGGGGCGGTGCAGCGTTTCCTTCTCCAGCAGCTCGCCGGCCAACGTGTCGAGCACGTCCCGGTATTCGGTGAGAATCTCCCACGCTTCGGTGTGGGCGGCCTCGATCAGCTTCCGGACCTCTTCGTCGATCTCGCGAGCCACCTCGTGGGAGTAGTCGGCTTGATTTCCCATCGTCCGACCCAGGAACGGATCGCCGTGTTCGGTGCCGTATTTCACCGCACCGAGCTTGGAACTCATACCGAACTCGGTGACCATTGCGCGCGCGACCTGGGTGGCCTTTTCGATATCGGACACCGCACCGGTCGTCGGCTCGCGGAACACCAACTCTTCGGCAGCGCGCCCACCCATTGCGAACACCAGTTGCGCGAGCATCTCCGAGCGGGTGTGCAGTCCCTTGTCTTCCTCGGGCACCGCCACCGCGTGCCCGCCGGTGCGGCCGCGCGCCAGGATCGTCACTTTGTAGACCCGGTCGATGTCAGGCATCGCCCATGCCGCCAGGGTGTGGCCGCCCTCGTGGTAGGCGGTCATCTTCTTTTCCTGTTCGCTGATGATCCGGCCTTTGCGGCGCGGCCCGCCGATCACCCGGTCCACCGCCTCCTCCAAAGCGGGACCGGTGATGACGGTCCCGTTCTCCCGGGCGGTCAGCAGCGCCGCCTCGTTGACGACATTGGCCAAATCGGCGCCGGTCATGCCGACGGTCCGCTTGGCCAGCCCGTCCAGGTCCGCGTCGGAGGCGACCGGCTTGCCTTTGGAGTGCACCCGCAGCACCGCGCGGCGGCCGGCCAGGTCAGGGTTGCTCACCGGGATCTGCCGGTCGAAGCGGCCCGGCCGCAGCAGGGCCGGGTCCAGGATGTCCGGCCGGTTGGTGGCCGCGATCAAAATGACGCCGCCGCGGGGGTCGAAGCCGTCCATCTCGACCAGCAATTGGTTGAGTGTCTGCTCACGTTCGTCGTGTCCGCCGCCCAGCCCGGCGCCGCGCTGGCGGCCCACCGCGTCGATCTCGTCGACGAAGATGATGCACGGGCTGTTCTGTTTGGCCTGCTCGAAGAGGTCACGAACGCGGGACGCCCCGACACCGACGAACATCTCGACGAAGTCCGAGCCGGAGATGGTGAAGAACGGGACATTGGCTTCCCCGGCGACGGCGCGGGCCAGCAGGGTCTTACCGGTCCCCGGCGGTCCGTACAGCAGCACGCCGCGGGGGATCTTCGCGCCGAGCGCCTGATAGCGGCCCGGATTTTGCAGAAAGTCTTTGATCTCGTAAAGCTCCTCCACCGCCTCGTCCACGCCGGCGACGTCGGCGAAGGTGGTTTTGGGCATGTCTTTGGACAGCAGCTTGGCTCGCGATTTGCCGAAGCCGAAGCCCATTCGGGCACCGCCTTGCATGCGGGAGAACATCGTGAACAACCCGACCAGCAGCAGCAACGGCAGTACGTAGATCAGCAGGGAGCCCAGGACGTTGCCCTGGTTGACCACCGTATTGACCTGTGTGTTCTTGGCATTGAGAGCGTCGAACAGCGGGACGGCGTACCCGGTCGGGTATTTGGTGATGATCTTCGTCGAGCCGTCGGTGTCGTGGTTGCCGCCCTTGAGCGTCAGCCGCACCTGCTGTTCGCGGTCGTCGATCTGAGCGCTCTTGACGTTGTCGGTCTTGATCTGCGTCATGACCACCGACGTGTCGACGGGCTTGTAGCCGCGGGTGTCGTCGCTGAAGTAGAAGAAAGACCAGCCCAACAGCAGCACGACACCGATCGCCGTGAGCGTGCGGATCACATTTTTCCGGTTCATCAAGCATCGGCCGTGGTCGGCCAGGTCCTTCCCCGATACACCGCTGAATAGTTCAGGCTACCGCTAGACCAACGAAGTACTGTTCCCGGCGGTTGGCCGGCGGTGCCGTCGAACCGGTCCCAGCCAGGCCCGACGTGTGCTTTTGTGAGAAGGTGCCTGACACCGTCCCGTTCACCGATCGGTTCATCGAAACCAACGGTGTGCGTTTGCACACAGTTGAAGCCGGAGACCGCGGTGCCCCCCTGGTCGTGCTGGCGCACGGCTTTCCCGAATTGTCCTACTCCTGGCGTCACCAGATTTCGGCGCTGGCCGCAGCCGGCTACCACGTGCTGGCGCCGGATCAGCGGGGATACGGCCGCTCGACGCGGCCGGAGAACATCTCCGATTATGACATCAGCGCACTGAGCGCCGATCTTGTCGGGCTGCTCGACGACGTCGGCGTCGAGCGGGCGGTCCTGGTCGGCCACGACTGGGGCGCACCGGTGGTGTGGGCTTCGGCCCAGCTTCATCCCAACCGCGTCGCCGCGGTCGCAGGCTTGAGCGTGCCGCCGCTGCCGCGCGCACAGGTGCCGCCCACGCAGGCCTTCCGGGCGATCTTCAAAGACGCCTTTTTCTACATGCTCTACTTTCAGGAACCCGGCGTCGCCGACGCCGAACTCGGCCGCGATCCCGCCCGCACCATCCGGCGAATGCTGGGCGGCCTGCGCCTGGGCGGAGACCAGGCGGCAGCGTTGCGGATGATCACCCCCGGTCCGGAAGGGTTCATCGAACGGCTACCCGAACCCGACGGTCTGCCGGATTGGATCAGCGCCGACGAAGTCGAGTACTACGTCGGCGAATTCACCCGCACCGGCTTCACCGGCGGGCTCAACTGGTACCGCAACCTCGACCGCAACTGGCAGCTGATGGCCGAGGCGGTGAGCGCGACGATCACGGTGCCGGCGCTGTTCATTGCCGGCGGTGAGGACCCGGTGCTGGCCTTCACTCCCCGCGACCGGGTCACTGATCTGGTGACCGGGCCCTACCGCGAAGTGATCCTCGACGGCGCCGGGCACTGGCTGCAGCAGGAACGCCCCGCCGAAGTCAACGAGCTGCTGCTCGACTTCCTGGCCGGGCTGGACCTGGGGTGAACCGGCCGCTGAATTTCGGCGTCTTCGTCACCCCGTTTCATCCGACCGGTCAATCCCCCACGGTCGCTCTCGAATACGACATGGAGCGCGTCGTTGCATTGGACCGCCTGGGGTTTGACGAGGCGTGGTTCGGCGAGCACCACTCCGGCGGATACGAGTTGATCTCCTGCCCCGAAATCTTCATCGCGGCAGCAGCCGAGCGCACCAAGCACATCCGGCTGGGCACCGGGGTGGTATCGCTGCCCTATCACCATCCGCTGATGGTGGCCGACCGCTGGGTGTTGCTGGATCATCTGACGCGGGGCCGGGTGATGTTCGGCGCCGGGCCGGGAGCGCTACCGTCGGACGCTTACATGATGGGCCTGGATCCCGTCGAGCAACGACGGATGCTGCACGAGTCCCTCGAAACCATCCTGGCGCTGTTTCGCGCACAGCCCGGTGAGCGAATCGATCGCCACTCCGACTGGTTCACGCTGCGCGACGCGCAACTGCACATGCGGCCCTACTCCTGGCCATATCCGGAGATCGCTACCGCCGCAATGCTTTCGCCGTCCGGTCCCCGGTTGGCGGGTGCGTTGGGCACCTCACTGCTGTCACTGTCGATGTCGGTGCCCGGCGGCTACGCGGCGCTGGACAACACCTGGCAGATAGTCTGCGATCAAGCCCAGAAAGTCGGCCACGCCGAGCCCGACCGGGCGGCCTGGCGGGTACTGGGCATCGTCCATCTCGCCGACACCCGCGATCAGGCGATCGACGACTGCCTGTACGGACTGCAGGATTTCTCCGACTACTTCGGCGCTGCGGGATTCGTGCCGCTGTCCAATACTGTCGAGGGCGGCCAGTCGCCGCGCGAATTCGTCGAGGCTTACGCCAGCGCCGGTAACTCGTGCATCGGTACACCTGACGACGCCATCGCCTACATCGACGACCTGCTCGAGCGGTCCGGCGGTTTCGGCACCTTCTTGATGCTCGGCCACGACTGGGCCTCCCCGGCGGCGACGTATCACTGCTACGACTTGTTCGCCCGAAAGGTGATACCGCACTTCAAGGGTCAGCTCGAAGCGCCGCGGGCGTCCCACGATTGGGCCAAGGGCATGCGCGGACAACTGTTCGGCCGCGCCGGTGAGGCAGTGGTGAAAGCGATCAGCGAGCACACCGACGAACTGAAGCTGCAAAGCGAACACAGCTGATGCGCGCGGCTGTGCTGCGCGACGGGCGCATGGTACTGCGCGACGACGCACCCGAGCCGGTGCCGGGGCCGGGTCAGGTCCTGGTTGCGGTCCGCTCCTGCGGAATATGCGGCAGCGACCTGCATTTCGCCGCACACGGCGCCGAAGTGCTGGCGCTCACCAAGCAGATGGGCGGTAGCTTGGGTGGCGGTGACGTCGACCTTCGGCGCGACATCTTCATGGGTCATGAGTTCAGCGCCGAGGTGGTCGAAGCCGGTCCCGGCACCGATACCCACCCGGCGGGCACACTGGTGACGTCACTTCCGGTGCTGCTTTCGGACAACGGCTTCGAGCCGATCGTTTACTCCAACAGCACGGTGGGCGGCTACGCCGAACGAATGCTGCTGTCGGCCGCGCTGCTGCTGGTCGTGCCCAACGGTTTGGACCCCAACCGCGCCGCGCTGACCGAGCCGATGGCGGTGGGACTGCATGCCGTCAACAAGTCGAACGTTCAACGCGGTGAAACAGCGCTGGTGATCGGCTGCGGTCCGATCGGCATAGCCATCATCGCCGCGCTTCGGGCTCGCGGCGTGGAAACGATCGTCGCTTCCGATTTCTCAGCGGCCAGGCGGGAGCTCGCCACCCGGATGGGGGCACACCAGACCGTCGACCCGGCGCAGGAGTCGCCGTTCGACGCCTGCCGGCCCGTGGTGGTGTTCGAGGCTGTCGGTGTGCCCGGCATCGTCGACGACGTGTTACGGAGAGCCAGGCCGGGCACCCGGCTGGTAGTTGCCGGGGTGTGCATGCAACCCGACACCGTGCACCCGTTCTTCGCGATTGCCAAAGAGATCAGCGTGCAGTTCGTGCTGGCCTATGACCCGACCGAGTTCGCTGAGTCGCTGCGCGCCATCGCCGAAGGCGACATCGACGTCACACCGGTGATCACCGGGGAAGTGAGTCTCGACGGAGTGGGTGCGGCGTTCGACGAACTGGCCGACCCGGAGCGGCACTGCAAGATCTTGGTCACGCCGTAGGTCGGCAGACGCCCAACCGCTGGCAGAAGGGGGACGATGTCGTTGCGGTCGTTGCGGTCGTTGCGGTTGTTGCGGCGTGCTCGTTGCGGTCGTTGCGGTTCTGCGCTGTGGGCGCACTGGTGGTCGCGCTGGTCTCGGGCTGCGATACCGAAGGCGAAGAAGACGTTTTGCGGCAGGTGACGGTGATCGGTACCGGGCAGGTTACGGCCACCCCGGACATCTTGACCGCCGATGTCGGCATCGAATTCGCCGCACCTGACGTCACCACGGCGACCGACCAGAGCAACCAACGGCAGCAGGCCGTCATCGATGCGGTGGAACACGCCGGCGTCGACCGTAAAGACATCAACACCACCGATTTGACCGTGCAGCCGCAATCCGACGGCACAGCGGGAGCGATCACCGGGTACCGCGCGGAAAACACCATCGAAATCAAGATCCGCAAGCTGGATTCCGCCTCCCACGTCCTGGCTGTCGTCGTCAGCACCGGCGGCGACGCCACCCGGATCAGCTCGGTGCGTTATTCCATCGAAGACGATTCGCGCCTGGTCAAAGACGCGCGGGCACGAGCGTTCCGGGACGCCGAGAACCGCGCCGAGCAGTACGCGCGGCTGTCCGAAATGGAACTGGGACAGGTCATCTCGATTTCCGAAGCGCCTTCGGCCGCGCCGCCGACAGCGATGCAGCGGTCGCCGATGGCCACTGACATTCCGCTGGAACCCGGCCGGCAGACGGTGGGTTTTGCAGTGACCGTGGTGTGGGAGCTGTTCTGAGCGCCTACTCCTGGTAAATCTTCGGGTCCAACGTTCCGATGTAAGGCAAGTCGCGGTAGCGCTCCTCGTAATCGAGGCCATAGCCGACGACGAACTCGTTGGGTATATCGAAACCCACGTAAGCGATGTCGACATGGGCGCCCACGGCGTCGGGTTTGCGGAGCAGCGTGCACACGCGAAGTGAGCGGGGCCGCCGAGTGGCCAGGTTACGCAGTAACCACGACAGGGTCAGCCCGGAGTCGACGACGTCTTCGACGATCAGCACATCGCGGTCGTTGATGTCGCGGTCGAGGTCTTTGAGGATCCGCACCACGCCCGACGATGACGTCGACATGCCGTACGAGCTGACGGCCATGAACTCGAACTGGGTTGGCAGCGGGACGGCCCGTGCCAGATCGGTGACGAACATGACGGCGCCTTTGAGCACGGTGATCAGCAGCAAATCTTCGCGACTCGAAGCGGCGAGCCCGCGGTAGTCCTGGCCGATTTGGGTGCCCAGTTCCAGGATGCGCCCCTGAATTTCGCCTTCGGTCAGCAGCACCGACTTGATGTCACCGGGGTACAGCTCGGCCGATTCCGCTGCCACGACCACAGCGTGCCATGTTACGGCGCGGACAACCAAGGCGCAGCACGGGCGGTCAGAATTCCCGGCTCAGACCGACTCAGACCGGCTCGGGTCGCAAGGTCAGCACGCCGGCTCGCCGGTCGACGAACAGCCGTTGGTTACGCAGGGTCGAGCCGACCGCCACCCCGCCTTGTCCTCGCCAGCCGGTGACCAGTGTGTCGACACCGCGGATTTGTTTGTCGGTGAGCCCGCTGGCCCCGGCGGCCAGCAGCCAGCCGCGGATGACCCGGCGCCGAATCGCGTCCGGCAAACCGGTCAACGCGTCGGTGCGCAGGCCCGGACCGTCGCTGGCCGCCGCCAGCGCCTGGCCTGCCAGGGTGTCGAGCAGGTCGGTGTCCTCACGCAACGCCGTCGCCGTGCGCGCCAGTGCCTCGGCCACCCCACCTCCCAGCACCTCTTCCAGCAGCGGAAGCACCTCGCCACGCAGCCGGCTGCGGGTGAACCGGCGATCGGTGTTGTGCGGATCGCGCCAGACCGGCAGCGACAGCTCAGCGCAGGCGGCGTGTGTCACGCTGCGCCGTACACCGAGCAGGGGCCGACACCACGGCCAGTCGTGCGGACGCATGCCGGCGATCGAACGGGCCCCCGACCCGCGTCCCAGCCCCAGCAGCACGGTCTCGGCCTGGTCGTCGAGCGTGTGGCCCAGCAGCACCGCGCAATCTTCGCGCGCGGCGTCCAACGCCTGGTAACGGGCGGTGCGCGCCGCCGCCTCGGGACCGCCGTCGGAGCCGACCTGTGCCCGCAGAACTTGTGCCGCAACACAGCCGAGCGCAAGTGCTTGCTCGCGGGCCGCAGCGGCGGCGTCGGCCGAGCCGGCCTGCAGGCCGTGGTCGACGACCAGCGCCGCAGTGGGCCGCAGCCGAGCCGCGACGGCGGTCAGCGCCAACGAATCCGGACCGCCGGACACCGCCACGCACCAGCGGTCGGCATCGGGCAGGTACGCCTTGCCGAAGGCCGCGACGGCCGCCGACAGCTCCGCTACAGCACCCTGTCGATCCATCGCTGCGGGTCTTCGATCTCAGCGGGCAACGGCAGCGTCTGCGGCGACGACCAGATGGTGTTGAACCGCTGCATTCCGACCCGGTCGACCACCTGGTCGACGAACGCCTTGCCGCGGGTGTACTGGCTGAGTTTGGCGTCGATGCCCAGCAGCGCGCGCAGCACCCGCTGCACCGGTGACTGTTTACGCTGCCGGCGCTCCTCGAAGCGGCGGCGGATGGTCGCCACCGACGGCACCACCATCGGTCCCACCGCGTCCATCACATGGTCGGCGTGGCCTTCCAGCAGGGTGCCCAGCACCAGCAGCTGGTCGAGTGCTTGGCGCTGCGGCTCGGACTGCACAGCGCGGACCAGACCCAGCACACCTGACGCGTGCGCGTCGGGGGTGTCGTCGGAAGCGGCACCGCGGCCGCGGACGAAGGAGGCGAGCCGGCTCATCACCTGGGTGAGGTCTTCGCCCGGCTCCCGGGTCAACACACCCAACGCCTCAGACATGTAACCGGACAGCCAGGTGTTGGCGGTGAACTGCACCCGGTGCGTCACCTCATGCAGGCACACCCACAGCCGAAAGTCGGACGGCTGCACCCGAAGTTGTCGCTCCACGGCGATCACGTTGGGATACACCAGCAGCAAGCAGCCACCGTCTTCGGCGGCGAACGGATCGTACTGCCCGAGGATGCCGGAGGAGACGAAGGCCAGCACAGCACCGGTCTGCGCGCCGGTGAGGCGTCCGCTGACGAAACCGCGGGGCTGATCCGTCCCACCGGTCATCACCCGCATCGATTCGGCCGCCGCGCGAACCCATTGCCGCCGGTCGACGATGCGCGCCTCCGGCACGACGTTCGCGGTGTCCAGGCCGGTCACATCCCGCACCGGCGGCTCGGCCGACTTGGCCGCAACGGCCAGGTCGTCGATTGCCCGGCGCCGGGTGTACTCGGAGGACGGTGGCGCAGGCCGGGCCAGCCGCTGGCCGACAGTTGCCGCGAAGCGCCAGTCGACCGCGCGCCCCACCGTCAACTCCTGTGGCGATCGCAAGCGCGGCGAAGCCGGGTGCAGCGGATCGCCACCGTCCGCTGGCGATCGCAAGCGCGGCGAAGCCGGGTGCAGCGGATCGCCACCGTCTGCTTGTGATGACCGGGTCATGTCAGGCACCCGCATGACCACAGCGTCGCGGCCAGGGCATCGATTGCGGTCCGGCCGGTCGGGCCGGCGTCATTGGAGATGAAGGCGAAGCTGAGCACCCGTCCGCTGTGGTCGGTGACCACTCCGGCCAGCGAGTTGACGGCGGTCAACGAGCCGGTTTTGGCCCGCAACCAACCGGCCGCTTGACCGTCGCCGTGTGGGTCGAGGAAACGGTTGGACAGGGTTCCGCTACCCCCGGCGATAGGCAGCACGTCGAGCAACGGGCGCAGCGTCGGCTGATCCGGCCCGGCCGCGGCCTGCATCACGCCCGCCAAGGTCTGCGCCGTGACCCGGTCGTCGACCGACAACCCGCTGGAATCCATCAGCGTGGCACGGCTGGTGTCGATGTGGGCCAGCGCCAGCCGGTTCGTCACTGCGTCCACCGCACCGGCGAAACTCAGCGGCCGGTGCATGGCCGCCGCCACCTCACGGCCGATACATTCGGCCATCACATTGTCCGAGGCGTTCATCATTTCGCCCAGCCGCTCGATCAACGGCGCCGACCGCACTGCGGCCACTTCCCGCGCGCCGGGGGGCGCGGGCGCGATCGTCACCGCGGCCGGGTTGACACCCAACGCACTGGCCAGCGCGCGCCCGGCGTCCAAGGCCGGGGTGCGCGACCGGGCCGACTGGTCGGTTGCAGGCTGGATGCGACCTGCGTCGAGCATCACGGACTCGACCGGGGCGATGTCACCGCCATCGATGTCGCCGGGATCCCAGCCGGGCGCCATGGTGGGGCCGCTGAACGCAAACGTGTCCACCTGGACCGCGGTGGGTGTCACGCCGCTGCGCCGCACCTGGTCGGCGAGATCGCTGATCCGGGCCGCACCGTGATACCAGGTGTCCTGCCCCGGCGGCACCGCGGACAGGGTCGGGTCGCCGCCACCGACCAAGACGAGCACGCCAGGCTGCGCGCCGACGACGGCCTTCGTCGTCACGCGCGCGCCAGGATCCACCGCGAGCAGGGATGCGGCGGCGGTCAGCGCTTTGTTGGTCGACGCCGGTTTGAGGGGTAGGTCGTCGGAGCGCTGCCACAACTGTCTGGCGGTCATAGCATCGCTGATCCGGCCGCCGAAGACGCCCAGGTTCGGGTCGTTGGACACCGCCGACAGCGTGGTGTCCAGGCCAGCGCTGGTCGGCATCGGAGCGGTGTCGCCGACCGGGAGAAGGCTCGGCTTCGCCACGGCCGCCGGCGGCACGGGCACCGTCTGCGCGTGGGAGGTGCCGTGGTCGCCCTTGTTGAGTATCGCGACCGCGGCCACCACAGCGGCCACCAGCGCGAGCACACCAACCCCGACGATCGCGTGGGTGGATCGCCGCCACCGGGTGGGACGCATGACTCTCCTGCCTGTCCCTGACTGTCTGGCTCATTCTGCCGAAGCGGTCGGGGATCGAACCGGTGCGGTCGGCAGCTGTTCTGTGCAGGTTAGCGCTCTACTAGGGTGGACCTCCGACGTCAGCAGACGAACAGCGACCGCGAAGGAGCCGAGACGGTGCAATTCGACGTGACCATCGAAATCCCGAAGGGGCAGCGAAACAAGTACGAGGTCGACCACGAAACTGGCCGTATCCGGCTGGACCGCTACCTCTACACCTCGATGGTCTACCCCACCGACTACGGCTTCATCGACGACACGCTGGGTGAGGACGGCGACCCGCTGGACGCTTTGGTGCTGTTACCCGAGCCGCTGTTCCCGGGGGTGGTGGTGGAGGCGCGGCCGGTTGGCATGTTCCAGATGACCGACGAAGCCGGCGGTGACGCAAAGGTGTTGTGCGTTCCGGCCAAGGATGTCCGTTGGGAGCACGTCACCGACATCGGTGACGTGCCGGCGCTGGAGTTGGAACAGATCAAACACTTCTTTTCCCAATACAAGGCGTTGGAGCCAGGCAAGTTCGTCGAGGCCGCCGAGTGGGTCGGCCGGGCCGAGGCCGAAGCGGAGGTGCAGCGCTCGCTGGAACGGTTCAAAACCGACGGGCACTGACCCGCTCAGGCGACCGCGCGCAGCGCCCCTGGCGTCAGGTCTTTCAGCGAGGGGTAGCCGTCGACGGCCATGATCAGGTCGGCTTCGGCCAGCAGGGAACGCAGGACGTGCACGATGCCCTCGACACCGCCGAGCGCCAGTCCGTAGGCGTAGGGGCGGCCGATTCCCACGGCGGTCGCGCCCATCGCGAGGGCCTTGATGATGTCGGCGCCGGTGCGCACGCCCGAGTCGAACAGCACCGGCAGCCCGTCGGCGGCCTCGAGCACCCCCGGCAGGCAGTCCAGCGTCGGCAGACCGCCGTTGGCTTGGCGACCACCGTGGTTAGAGCAGTAGATAGCATCGACGCCGAGGTCCTTGGCGCGCCGGACGTCGTCGGGGTGGCAGATGCCCTTGGCCATCAGCGGCAGGCTGGTTTCGGCGCGCAGCCACTTCAGGTCGTCCCACCGGAACGGGCCACCGAAGATCGGTAATTTGCGCACCGCCGCTTCGGTCGGATCTTCGCCCGGCTGCAATGTGGAGAGGAAGACCGGATCGGATATGTAGTTGCTCAGACATCCGGAGGGCACCTGCGGATAGTTGCCGCCGCTGAGGTCGCGTGGTCGCCAACCGGTGACCCAGGTGTCGAGGGTGACCGCGATGCCCTTCACCCCGGTGGCTTCGGCCCGGTGCACGAGGCTGGCGGCCATCTCCCGGTCCGGCGGGGTGTAGAGCTGGAAGAAGCCGGGGGTAGCACCGAGCAGCGGAACGACCTCCTCCATCGGGTCCGAGGTGAGGGTGCCGACGAAGAACGGCACGCCGGTGCGGGCGGACGCACGGGCTGCAGCGAGGTCACCGTGCCCGTCTTGAGCGCACACCCCGATCACGCCGATGGGGGCCATGAATATCGGGCAGGACAGCTCAATCCCGAAGAGGTCGACGGACAGGTCGCGTTCGGCGGGAGCGATGCCCATCCGCGGGTAGAGCCCCCAGCGTTTGAAGGCCTGACAGTTGGCTCGTTGAGTGTGCTCGTCGCCTGCGCCACCGGCAACGTAACCCAACACTTTCGGTGGCATCGCCGCGGCGGCCTTGGCCTCCAGGTCGGCGAAGTTGATCGGGAACGGCGGCTGTCGGCCGGCCTGCCCCTGCTGATACAGCTCGTTTTGGTACTCGGCGAACGCCATGGCCCGCGCATACCCTGCGGCCGGTCCACCAAACCGGTCGCAATATCGGCCATCGGGCCACCGTTTCCCGTTCTCGGAGGCGGGGTATTAGCCGACGGCGTTCCCACGACAGCGAAGGGAGATCAGTGGCAAAGCACGGAGTATTGGTCGGCGTGACAGTCGCGGCCATGACAGTGGCGAGCCTTGTCGGCTGTTCGCAGAACAAGTCGACCCCAGGGTCGGCGCCGGCCGGTTCAGCGCCGGCCGGCCCGCCGAAGGTCATCGTCGACGGCCAGAACCAGAACGTCACTGGTCAGGTGAGCTGCACGCAGGTCAGCGGCAACTTGAGCATCAGTGTCGGTGACCCGACCAACGGTGTCGGCGCGGTGCTCACCAACGCCGATCCGCCGGCCGTTCAATCGGTCGGGCTTGGCAGCGTCAACGGCGTGACTCTCGGCTTCGCCGCTGCCGCGCCCAACCCCGGAGGTAACGCTCAGGCCACCAAATCGAACAACACCTACACGATCAAGGGCACCGCGACGGGACTGGACGCGTCCAACTCGCAGCAGGTGACCAAGCCGTTCGAGATCGATGCGACATGCCCGTAGCGCAGTCGCCACGAGGCCCGGAATCGATCTCACGACCGGCCGCTTGGCGTGGCTCGGGTCGGCTCGGGTCGGCTCAGCCAGTCGGTGTTGACGTCGTAGCCGGAAAGGGACGAACAGGTATGTATGTGAAACGAGTGGCCGGGGCGGCCATCGCCGCGGGGGTGGGCATGTCCGTGCTCGCCGTCGGTGGCGGGATTGCCAACGCCGCCCCGCTGAAGCCGCCGCAGTGGTGCGCCGGCTGCGAACCGATCGTCGGCGGACCTGGGTTCTCGCCGTTGCCCGAGGAGCCGACGCCCGGACCGCCGGGACCCCCAGGACCGGGCGGCGGTGGTGGTGGGACTGGACACGGGCCTGGCGGCGGCGGACCCGGCGGTGAAGCGCCCGGACCGGGGCCGGGCGGACCTGGCGGTGCTGAACCGGGTGGACCTGGCGGAGCTGGCGGACCGGGCGGATCTGGGCCGGGCGGACAGGGGCCGGGCGGACAGGGACCAGGCGGGCCGGGCGGACCAGCCGGACCGGCACCGGGTGGCCCCGGCGGACAGGAGCCGAGCGGACCGGGACCCGAACAAGGACCGGGACATGGACCAGGTGGACCGGGCAGCCCTGGTGGAGCGGGTGGACCGGGTGCACCGGGCGGACCGGGTGGCGCGGAACAAGGACCCGGCGGCCCTGGCCGAGGGCCCGGTGAGCCAGGGGCCGGACCGGGTGGACCCGGACCCGGACCCGGGCAGGGGCCCGGCCGACCGGGCGAAGGGCCGGGACGCGGACCGGGCGGTCCGGGCGAACCCGGCGAACCCGGCCGTCCAGGTGAACCCGGCCGTCCAGGCGGACCCGGTGGTCCTCCCGGGCCTGGTGGGCCGCCGCCGGGACCGCCGCCCCCGCCGTTCACCCCGCAAGGGGCCTACGACCGCGGTAACAACCAGTTCGGTGGGCCGCGCGATGCACCGCGCGGCTTCAGCCCGCCCGACCACGGTGCACCGCCACCGCCGCGGTCCCGAGGGTACGGCTGGAACGACGGACCGCCACCCGGTGGACCGCCGCCCAACTGGGACGGGCCACCACCTCCCGGTGGCTGGAACGGTCCTCCCCCTCCCGGTGGCTGGAATGACCGGTACAACGGCCCGCCTCGCGATGTCGGTGCAGCACGAAACGACTTCGGTCGGTTCAACTACGCCGGCTTCACCGCGATCCCGGTGTTCAACCCGGCGTTCGGCGGGTGGGGCTTCTGGTACTTCGGTGACTGGATTCCGTTGTACTGACGGCACTCAACCGGCTCCGGCGCCGGGCTCGCTGTGGCGGGACCGGCGCCGGACACCGTTGACAGCTCAGCGTTGATGCCCAGGCGCTCAGTGGGCGGCGGCGTGCTGGTCGCGGGTGGCATACAAGCTGGCGATCGCGGTGGCGACCAGGGTCACGACTATCACGCTCAGGCTCAGCACGGTCGATATTTCCGGCACCTGAACCGGCGCACCACCGTTGACGAACGGCAACGAATTTTCCCGCAGCGCGTGCAAGACCAGCTTGGCCCCGATGAAAAAAAGTACCGCCGCCAAACCCTTGGACAAATAGACCAGCCGACTCAACAGGCCGCCGACCAAGAAGTACAGCTGCCGCATACCCATCAACGCGAAGACGTTTGCGGCGAATACCAGGTAGGCCTGGCTGGTCAACCCGTAAATAGCCGGTATCGAATCGAGAGCGAACACCAGGTCGGTTGCGCCCAGCGCCAGGACCACCACCGCGATCGGTGTCAACACCCGCTTGGAACCTTCTCTGGCGTAGAGCTTCATTCCGTCCCAGTTCTCGACGGTGCTCAAATGGTTGCGGGCGAACCGGGCGACCGCGGTGCTGCCACCTTGGCCGTGACCGGTACTACGGGCCAGCCTGACCGCGGTGAACAGCAGGAAAGCGCCGAACACGTAGAAAACCCAGGAGAACCGCTGAATTGCTGCAGTGCCGAGCGCGATCAAGGCGCCGCGAAGGATCAAAGCGATCACGACGCCGAAGAACAACGCCCGCAATTGGTACAACTTCGGGACGTTGAAGTTCGCCATGATGACGATGAACATGAACAGGTTGTCGATCGACAGGCTGTACTCGGTGAGCCAACCGGCGAAGAATTGCAGCCCGAACTGCTGGCCGTGGCACCACCAGATCCACCCACCGAAGAATGCGGCCAGCCCGACATAGCCGGACAACGCCAGCGCGCACCGGCTCATGGTGGGTTCGTGCGGTCGGCGCGCGATGACCACAACGTCGAAGCCCAAAATTGCGCTCGTCAAGCACAGCGTGACGAGCCATTCGAGCGCGGAAACTTGCAACGGAAGACCTCCGGTCGGAAACGAACCAGAGGTCTCTTCCACCGTCAGGTGCACCGGCCCGCGACGCCGGCCGTCCGATGGCAGACGACGTGATGACGACTCCGCGGCGGAGGAATACTCCCCTCTGCCGATCAGTCTTTCAGATTCCGGCTGCGCCCTCCGCCGCAAGCGCGCCACCTGTTAGTACTTTCAGAACTGTGCAGAAACCCGTTCGCCGGCAGCCCTCGCCGTGACCGAGGTCGGGGGCGCCTCGGCGTCGATGCCAGCGTTGCCTGTCAAAGGCGCCTCGACCGGACCGGTCGCGCGCAGCAGCGTCGCACGAGTCGGCTTGGCGACGGCAGTGTCCGCGCTGTGCGGCTACGCGGTGATCTACCTGGCCGCCCGCGAGCTCGCTCCCGCCGGTTTCTCGGTGTTCGGGGTGTTCTGGGGTGCATTCGGACTGGTCACCGGAGCCGCGAACGGCCTGCTTCAAGAAACCACCCGGGAGATTCGCGCGGTGCGTTACGCCGAGATCGTGCCGGGCGGTGGGAACGCCAGGACAAGTCCCCTGCAGGTGGCTGCGCTGGTCGGAATCGCCGCCGCCGCGCTGACCGCCGCCAGCTCGCCATTGTGGAGCGGCCAGGTATTCACTGGTCCCCGCTGGCTGTCCGTGGCGTTGCTCAGCGCCGGACTCGCCGGCTTTTGTTTACACGCCACCCTGCTCGGAATGCTCGCCGGCACCAACCTGTGGACCCAGTACGGGGCACTGATGGTGACCGACGCGGTGATCCGGGTTGCCGTGGCACTGGCCACCTTCCTGATCGGCTGGGGCCTGGTCGGCTTCCTGTGGGCGACCGTCGCAGGTGCGCTGGCCTGGCTGATTCTGATCATCTCGTCGCCGGCTGCCCGCACGGCGGCGCGGCTGCTGACGCCGGGAGGCGCCGCGACATTTCTGCGCGGGGCAGCTCATTCGATCACCGCGGCGGGTGCCAGCGCGGTTCTGGTGATGGGTTTTCCGGTGTTGCTGAAGGCCACTTCCGCTCAGCTGGGCGCCGAGGGCGGCGTGGTGATCCTGGCCGTCACCCTGACTCGTGCGCCGCTGCTGGTGCCGCTGACCGCGATGCAGGGCAACTTGATCGCGCATTTCGTCGACGAACGTACGAATCGGTTGCGGGCGCTGATCGCCCCGGCGGTGCTGGTCGGCGCGATCGGCGCGGTTGGTGTCGTCGCCGCAGCCCTGCTGGGACCGTGGCTGCTGCGAATCGGCTTCGGGGCGGAGTACCACGCGAGCAGCGCGCTGTTGGCCTGGCTGACCGCTGCGGCGGTGGCGATCGCCATGCTGACGCTCACCGGGGCCGCCACGGTGGCCGCCGCGCTGCACCGCGCGTACGCCTTGGGTTGGGTCAGCGCGACGGTGGTCGCGACGTCGCTGCTGCTGTTGCCGTTGCCGTTGCAGACGCGCACGGTGATCGGCCTGCTGTGTGGTCCGTTGATCGGAATCGCTGTTCACCTGGCCGCGCTGGCACGGCCACGCAGTTGACAGCGTGTAATTTGTGGGGATTGCCATGCAATATCCAGACGTGTGGATCGTCATTCCGGCCTTCAACGAAGCTGGCGTCATCGGTGAAGTCGTTGCCGACGTGCGCGCGGTTTTCGATAACGTCGTCTGCGTCGATGACGGCAGCAGCGACGGCACCGGCGAGATCGCGCTGCGGGCCGGGGCGCACCTGGTCCGGCACCCGGTCAATTTAGGGCAAGGTGCCGCCATCCAGACCGGGGTCGAATACGCCCGCCGTCAACCCGGCGCCCAGGTCTTCGTCACCTTTGACGGAGACGGTCAGCACCGCGTGAAAGATGTCGTCGCCATGGTGGATCGGTTGAACACCGGTGACGCCGACGTGGTGATCGGAACCCGCTTCGGCGGTGCGGCACTGAGCAAGCCGCCAGTGCTCAAACGCGTCGTGCTGCAAACCGCGGCGTGGCTGAGCCCACGCGGTCGCCGGCTCGGGTTGACCGACACCAACAACGGGCTGCGGGTGTTCAACAAAAAGGTTGCCGACGGGCTGGACATCACCATGAGCGGTATGAGCCATGCCAGCGAGTTCGTCGCACTGGTCGGCGAACATCACTGGCGCGTAGCTGAAGAGCCGGTCGAGGTGCTTTACACCGATTACTCCAAGGCCAAGGGACAGCCGCTGCTCAACGGCGTCAACATCATCTTCGACGGATTCCTGCTGCGACGGAGGCGACGATGAACTGGATCCAGATACTGCTGATAGCCGCGGTCATCGCGCTGCTGATCTACCTGCTCCGCTCCCGGACCAAGGCGCAGTCGCGGGCCTGGGTCAAGGTCGGCTATGTGCTGTTCGTGTTTGCCGCCGGTTATGCCATCCTGCGCCCCAACGACACCACCGTGGTGGCGCACTGGCTCGGCGTGGCCCGCGGCGCCGACCTGATGCTCTACGGGTTGATCATCGCCTTCGTGTTCACGACCCTGAGCGCCTACCTGCGCTTCAAAGACCTCGAATTACGTTATGCCCGACTGGCGCGCGCGGTTGCGCTGGAGGGCGCGCGAACACCCCACGATCTGAATCAGGTTTGATGCGCGCGACGGAAGTACTCGACGGTGCGCTGCACGCCGTCGGTCAGCGCGACTTGCGGGCGCCATTCCAGAACTTCCTGCGCCAAGCCGTAATCCAGGCACGAGCGCCTCAGGTCGCCCAGCCGCGGTGGGTGAAACTCCGGGTCGTCGGGCGCCCCCACAGCAGCGGCGACCGCCGAGTGCAGCTGCCGGTCCGAGGTTTCGACTCCGGTACCGATGTTGAAGCGTTGACCGCCGCCGCGCGGGCCCGCGGCGCGCACAAACGCTTCCACCACGTCGTCGACGAATACGTAATCCCGCGTGTTGGATCCGTCACCGAACACCTTGGTCGGTTTGCCTGAGAGCAGTCCCTGCGCGAAAATCGCCACCACCCCGGCTTCACCGTGCGGATCTTGGCGTGGCCCATACACATTGGCCGGCGCGATGTGCGAACACTCCAGGCCGTAGAGGTGCCGGAACGTGTTCAGGTAGATCTCGCCGGCGACCTTGCCCGCAGCGTACGGCGAGGCGGGGTCGATGGGCACGGTCTCTGCGGTCGGATACGTCGGCGGGGTGCCGTAGATGGACCCACCCGACGAAGTGTGCACGATCTTGCGTACCTGAGCGCTGCGTGCCGCGTCGGCCAGCCGGACCGTGCCGATCACGTTGACGGAGGCGTCGAACTGCGGGTCGGTCACCGAGTGCCGGACGTCGATCTGCGCGGCGAGGTGAAACACCACTTCGGGCCGGTGTTCGGCAAGGATTGCGTGCAGGTCGGCCGTCACGATGTCGGCTTCGACGAAGACGAATTCGGGTTGTTCGACCAGATGCTCCAGGTTTGTGGCACGCCCGGATGCGAAGTTGTCCAGGCCCACTACGAAGTGACCCTCGGTCCGCAACCGGTCGACCAGTGTGGAGCCGATGAACCCGGCTGCGCCGGTGACCAGTGCGCGCACCGGCCCACCATACCGACGACCCGGGCGGTAGCGGGCATCGGCGACGACGGTAAGAACGAGCATGTGGCCGGTCAGCGCATTCATGTTCCCCGGGTAGCGCTGGGTGCGACGGCGCTGATCGCGTTGCAGCTGGCGGTTCGCGCTGTGCTGGCCTTCGGGGGCTACTTCTACTGGGACGACCTGATCCTGGTCGGCCGGGCTGGCACCCACAATCTGCTCTGGGCGTCCTACCTGTTCGACGACCATGACGGACACCTCATGCCCGCCGCCTACCTGGTGGCCGGAGTGGTCAGCCGGCTGGCGCCGCTGAACTGGGTCGGCCCGGCCGTCAGCCTGGTGGCGCTGCAACTACTGGCCTCGCTTGCACTGCTGCGGGCCTTGCACGTGATTCTGGGTTGGCGGCCGGCGCTGCTCTTGCCGCTGACGTTCGCGCTGTTCAGCCCGCTGGCGGTGCCGGGATATGCGTGGTGGGCCGCCGCACTGAACTCCCTGCCGATGCTGGCGGCGCTGGCGTGGGTTTGCGCGGACGCGGTCTTGCTGGTCCGCACCGGGCGGCAGCGCTACGCCCTGACCGGTGCGCTGGTGTACTTCGGCGGGCTGTTGTTCTTCGAAAAGGCGGCGGTGATCCCCTTCGTGGCGTTCGCCGTGGCTGCGCTGCTCTACCACCTACAAGCCGACGATCCAGGCATGACCGCCGCGCTGCGGACGGTGTGGAAAGCGGGTCTGCGGCTGTGGACCGCCGCGTTGGCGCTGACGGCGGCCTGGGTGGTGGTCTACCTAGCCGTGGTCGACCAGCAGCGCTGGAGCACTGACCTGGCGATGACCGCGGACCTGCTGCGTCGTTCGTTCACCCATGGCATCGTGCCCGGACTGGCCGGTGGCCCGTGGGCGTGGGACCGGTGGGCACCGGCGTCGCCGTGGGCCGTCCCGCCGGTGGCGGTGCGGATGCTGGGCTGGTTGGTGCTGGCCGGCGTGCTGGTGATGTCGCTGGCACGCAAACAGCGGCTCGGGTGGGTGTGGGTGACCGCGGCCGGTTATGCGGTGGCCTGCCAGGTGCCCATTTATTTGATGCGGTCGTCGCGGTTCACCGCGCTGGAACTGGCACAGACGCTGCGCTACCTCCCGGATTTGGTCGTCACGCTCGCCCTGTTGACCGCGGTCGGTTTCTGCGCGCCGAACCGGCCGCCCGGCCGCAGACTGCAGCGCTGGCCGGCCGTCTTCACTGATCGCGGCCCGGCCAGCGTGGTGGCGACCACTGCTGTGGCGGTGCTGTTCGTAACGAGCAGCCTGTACTCAACGGCGACGTTTCTGACGTCCTGGCGCGACAATCCCGCACAGCCTTATCTACGGCATGCCCAACAGTCGCTGGCCGCCGCTCACGCGGACTCCCGGGCGCCGCTGCTCGACCAGGAGGTTGACCCGTTGGTGCTGCAGCGGGTGGCCTGGCCGGAAAACCTGGCCAGCCACATGTTTGCGCTGCTGCGCGACCGGCCCGACTACTCCCCCTCCACCGATGACCTGCGCGTACTGGACGACTCAGGCCGGTTGGTCGAGGCCCGGGTGGCCTGGGTCCGCACGATCAGCCCGGGGCCGGTCCCGCAGTGCGGATACTTCGTGCAGCCTGACCGGCCGGTACGCCTCGCTTTGGACGGGCCGCTGCTGCCGGCGGAGTGGACCGCTGAGATCAACTATCTGGCCAACACCGACGGCTCGATCAAGCTCTCGTTGTCCGAGGGGCCGACGGTCAAAGTGACCCTGCATCCTGGGCTCCGGCGGGTGTACGTCCGGATACCCGGTGCGGGCTACGCCGTCACCGTGCGCGCCGACACCGCAGCGCTGGCGGTATGCATCGCCGCCGGGCCGGTGGGCTTGGTGGTTCGGCGCTGAAAACGTGAGCCACCTAGGAGAATCGAACTCCTGACCTGCTCATTACGAGTGAGCCGCTCTACCGACTGAGCTAAGGTGGCATGCCCGGACGGGCGGCCTGAGTCTACGGCAGCCGCGGCCTCAACCGCGTAGCGCCTGACCGATGGTGGCGACCATCGCGTCGACGGCGAACTTGGGTTTGACGTTGACCGCGAGCGCTTCCCGGCACTGCAGCACCGCCTCGATGCAGCGCAGCAGCCGCTCCGGGTTGCCGTGCGCGGCCATCGCGGCAGCCCGGTCGGCCATGTCGGGGTGGTTCGCGCGCACCCGGCCGGCACCCGCGGACACCACCAACGCGTCACGGAAGTAGGTGGCCAGGTCGATCAGTGCGCGATCCAGCGCATCCCGTGCAGCTCGGGTCAACCGAGACTTCTGCCGTCGCTCGAGGTCTTTGATGGCGCCGGCGGCTCCGCGCAGCGCTCCGGCGGCGCCTTTGCCGGTACCGCCGGCCCCCAGCGCAGTGCGCAACTCTTCCGTCTCGGCCTCGGCGCGCTCGGCGGTCAGCAGCGCAGCTTCGGTTTCGGCGGCAGCCACCAGTTCCTCGGCGGCGGCGTAGGCGCGCGACGGTGTCGCCGCATCGCGGGCCAGTCCCAGCGCCTGCCCGCGGCGCCGGCGGGCCTCCGGGTCGGTGGCCAGCCGGCGCGCCCGCCCGACATGACCGCCGCTGACCGCCGCCGCCCACTGTGCCGTCTCGTCGGTCAGACCGTCGCCGTCGACCAGCACCTGTGCGATCGCCGAAACCGCCGGAGTCACCAGCGGCACATGACGGCACCGGGATCGCAACGTGATCGCGATGTCCTCCGGGTCCACCGACGGCGCGCACAGCAGGAAAAGCGTCGACCGCGGCGGCTCCTCGACCACTTTGAGCAGCGCATTCGCCGCTCCTTCAGTCAGCCGGTCGGCGTCCTCGATCAGCACGATCTGCCAGCGGCCGCTGCTGGGCCGCCGAGAGGCGATCTGCACGATGGCACGCATCTCGCCCACTCCGATCGACAGGCCCTCGGGCACCACGCGGCGGACATCGGCGTGCGTACCAGCCATCGTGGTCGTGCAGGCGCGGCATTCGCCGCAGCCCGGCAACCCCGCAGAACTGCACTGCAGGGCGGCCGCGAAGCAAAGCGCAGCAACTGAACGGCCCGAACCGGGCGGACCGGTGAACAGCCAGGCATGCGACATCGCGGCGTGGGAGGCCGGCCTGTGAGCCGAATCACCGCGAGCCACCTGTGCGGCCGCTGTCAGTTCGGCTTCGACCTGTTCTTGGCCCACGAGCCGCGCAAACACCCGGGACACCTCGGCAACCTTAGTGGTTGGCAGCGACGCCACCGGGCCGTAAGCGCCCCGGAAGAGCGTTTTGGGCTACTTCAGAGTTACCGGCGCCGATACGGTGGGCCAGTGAGCACCAACGTGGCCCTGAGCGGGCGAATCAGCGGGTTTCTCCGCTGGCTCGTGCGCACGCCTTGGCCGGTGTTCTCGTTGAGCATGGTGCAGGCCGACGTCATCGGCGCGCTGCTGGTGCTCGGCTTCCTGCGCTACGGCCTGCCGGCCAAGGACCGCGTCGAGCTGCAGGACCTGCCGCCGGCCAACCTGGCCCTGTTCGGTTTCGCGCTGGTCTGCCTGTTCGGCACCGGCTTCTCGATGAGCCTGCGACTGCTGGTGCCGGTCTTCCGTTGGCAGCGCCGGGACGGGCTACTGGCCGACACCGATCCGGCGGCCACCGAGCTGGCTCGCTGCCGCGCGCTGAAGATGCCCTTCTACCGCACGCTGATCAGCCTCGGCTACTGGAGTGTGGGCAGCGTCGTGTTCATCGCGGCGAGCTGGCCGGTGGCCAGGCACGCCGCACCCGTCGTCGCCGTCGCGACCGCCCTGGGTGCCGCCGCGACAGCGATCATCGGCTACCTGCAGGCCGAGCGGGTCCTGCGTCCGGTCGCTGTCGCCGCCCTGCGGGCCGGCCTGCCGGAGAACGTCAGCACTCCCGGCGTCATCAGGCGCCAGCTGCTGACCTGGGCGCTGTCGACGGGCGTGCCGCTGGTGGCCATCGTGCTCGCCGTGGTCGCCGACCGGTTCTCGCTGCTGCACCCGGCGCCCGAGGAGCTGTTCGGCCCCGTTCTGCTGCTCGCGCTGACGGCGCTGCTGATCGGCTTCGCCAGCACGCTGCTGGTGGCCATGTCGATCGCGGACCCGCTGCGCCAGCTCCGGTGGGCGCTCGGCGAGGTGCAGCGGGGCAACTACAACGCCCACATGCAGATCTACGACGCCAGCGAACTCGGGCTGCTGCAGGCCGGCTTCAACGACATGGTGCGCGACCTGTCCGAGCGGCAGCGGCTGCGTGACCTGTTCGGTCGCTACGTCGGCGAAGACGTGGCCCGCCGGGCGCTGGAGCGCGGTACCGAATTGGGCGGTCAGGAGCGCGACGTCGCCGTGTTGTTCGTCGACCTGGTCGGTTCCACGCACCTCGCGGCGACCCAGCCGCCCAGCGAGGTGGTCAACCTGCTCAACGAGTTCTTCCGCGTCGTGGTCGATTCCGTGGGGCGGCACGGCGGCTTCGTCAACAAGTTCCAGGGTGACGCCGCGCTGGCCATCTTCGGTGTGCCGATCGAGCACCCGGACCCGTGCGGAGGCGCACTGGCGGCGGCCCGGGAACTGCACGACGAGCTCATCCCCGTGCTCGGTTCCGCGGAGTTCGGCATCGGCGTATCGGCGGGCCGCGCGATCGCCGGCCACATCGGCGCACAGGCCCGGTTCGAGTACACCGTCATCGGCGACCCGGTCAACGAGGCCGCCCGCCTCACCGAGCTGGCCAAACTCGAGGATGGGCACGTGCTGGCGTCCTCGATCGCGGTGCGCGGCGCCCTAGACTCCGAAGCGCTGTGCTGGGATGTCGCCGAGGTGGTGTCGCTGCGCGGCCGAACCGCACCCACCCAGCTGGCGCGGCCGCTGACGTTGGCCGCAGCCGAACAGGTCACGAACGACGCCTGAGGCCTGCGACCGGTTCAGCTGGTGCGCTTTGCCGCTTTCTTCGCCGGTGCTTTTCGGGCGGCTTTCTTCACGGTCTTCTTCGCCGTGCGCTTGACCGGCCCCCGTGCGCGCCGGTCGGCCAGCAGTTCCGCGGCCCGTTCGTCGGTGATGGACAACACGTCGTCACCTTTGCGGAGGCTGGCGTTGGTTTCACCGTCGGTGACGTACGGGCCGAACCGGCCGTCCTTGATCACCATCGGTTGGCCCGACACCGAGTCGTTCCCCAGTTCCCGCAACGGCGGCGCTGTCGCTGCTTGTCGGCCACGGCGTTTCGGCTCGGCATAGATCTTCAGCGCTTCGTCGAGTGTGACGGTGAAAATCTGATCTTCGGTGGCCAGCGAGCGGGAGTCGTTGCCGCGCTTCAGATAGGGGCCGTAGCGACCGTTCTGCGCGGTGATTTCCTCCCCCGACTGCGGATCGACACCGACGGTACGCGGCAACGACAAAAGCTTCAGCGCGTCCTCGAGGGTCACAGTCTGTAAATCCATGGCGCGCAACAGCGATCCGGTTCGCGGTTTCGGACCGGTCGGCTTCTTGCCCCGCTTTGCCTTCTGACCGGACCCAGGGCCGTCCTCGCCGTCATCTGGCGGCTCCGGCAGGACCTCGGTGACGTACGGACCGTAACGGCCGTCCCTGGCGACGATGTCGTGACCGGTCTCGGGATCCACACCCAGCGTCCGCCCCTCCTGCGGAGTGGCGAAAAGCTCTTCGGCGAGTTCGAGCGTCAACTCGTCAGGGGTGAGCGCGTCGTTGAGGTTGGCCCGCTGGGGCGACAGTTCGCCGTCTTCGCCGGCCACCATGCGCTCCAGATACGGACCGTTCTTGCCGACCCGGACGTAGACGGCGCGGCCCTGGGCGTCGTCGAAAAGCTCGATGGAGTTGACTTCTCGTGCATCGATGCCCTCGAGGTTGATGCCGACCAGTTTCTTCAGACCACCTGACCTGGCCACCGAGTCCTGCACGCCGTGGTCGCCGCCGAAGTAGAAGTTGTTCAGCCAGTTGGTGCGGTGTTCGTTCCCGGAGGCGATCGCGTCGAGCTCGTCTTCCATCGCCGCGGTGAAACCGTAATCGACCAGCCGGCCGAAGTGCTGCTCGAGCAGACCGATAACCGCGAACGCCACCCACGAGGGCACCAGCGCGCTGCCGCGCTTGTGCACGTAGCCGCGGTCCTGGATGGTCTTTATGATCGACGAATAAGTCGACGGCCGGCCGATGCCCAGCTCTTCGAGCGCTTTGACCAGCGAGGCTTCGGTGTAGCGGGCCGGCGGATTGGTGGAGTGTCCGTCCGGGGTCAGTTCGACGGCGCTGAGCCGTTGCCCCTCGGTCAGCTGCGGTAACCGGGGGCTTTCGGCGTCGTCCGCCTCCCCGCCGGCCAGTTCGTCCACGGTTTCCACGTAGGCCTTGAGGAAACCGGCGAAGGTCAACGTGCGCCCGCTGGCGCTGAACACGACTTCCCGATTCCCGTCGGGGCCTGCCGCACTGCCGGCGATCCGCAGGCTCAGCGTGGTGCCGCGGGCGTCGGTCATCTGCGAGGCGACCGTGCGCTGCCAGACCAGCTCGTAGAGCCGGAACTCGTCACCGTCGAGTTCGCGCCGCACCGCGTCGGGCGTGGCGAAGGTCTCCCCCGCCGGCCGGATCGCCTCGTGGGCTTCCTGAGCATTCTTCACCTTGCGGGTGTACTGGCGCGGCGACGCCGAGACGTACTCCTCGCCGTAAAGCTGCCGGGCCTGGTTACGCGCGGCGTCGATGGCCGACTGCGACAACGTGGTCGAGTCGGTACGCATATAGGTGATGTAGCCGTTCTCGTAGAGCCGCTGCGCGATGCTCATGGTCCGCTCCGAGGAAAACCTCAGCTTGCGGCCGGCCTCTTGCTGCAGCGTCGACGTCATGAACGGCGGATAGGGCCGGCGGGTGTAGGGCTTTTCCTCCACCGAGGCCACGCTCAGCGGCGCCCCGGTCAACTCGCTGGCCAGCGCCGTGGCGGTGGTCTGGTCCAGTACGACCACCTCGGTGGGCTTGCGTACCGCGCCCAGCGAATCGAAATCCCGGCCGGTGGCCACCCGCAGGCCATCGACGCTGCTCAGACGGGCGGTGAAGGTCGGCGGCGAGGCTTTCGGGTCGGAGACGCTGGCATCCAGATCGGCGACGACGTCCCAGTACGCGGCGCGGCGGAACGCCATCCGGTCGCGCTCGCGCTGCACGATGATGCGGGTCGCCACTGACTGCACCCGGCCCGCCGAAAGCTTGGGCGCCACCTTCTTCCACAGCACCGGGCTGACTTCGTAGCCGTAGAGCCGGTCCAGGATCCGCCGGGTCTCCTGGGCGTCGACCAGGTCGATGTCCAGGTCACGGGGGTTCTCAGCGGCCGCCCGGATCGCCGGCTCGGTGATCTCGTGGAACACCATCCGCTTGACCGGGATCCGCGGTTTCAGGGTTTCCAGCAGATGCCAGGCGATGGCCTCGCCCTCGCGGTCGCCGTCAGTGGCCAGGAAAAGCTCGTCGACGTCTTTGAGCAGCCCCTTGAGTTCGCTGACAGTGCTTTTCTTCTCGGGGCTGATGATGTAGAGCGGTTCGAAGTCGGCGTCGACGTTGACGCCCAGGCGGGCCCAGGGTTCGGACTTGAACTTCGCAGGCACGTCGGCCGCGGCGCGGGGTAAGTCGCGGATGTGCCCGCGGGATGACTCGACGATGTAGTTCGAGCCCAGGTAACCGGCGAGTTTGCGCGCCTTGGTCGGCGACTCGACAATGACCAGCCGCCGCGTCCGGCCGTTCTCCCGGCCGCCGCGGTCTGGCAACTTCGACTCAGCCAACTGCGCTTACGCTCCGCTTCTTACTACGGTCTCGAGCGGGCACGGCTCCGGCCGTTCCTGCCGCGCGACCCTCTCGTGCAGGTCGAGCGACCGGCACGGTGCCCCCTGCAGACAACAGACAATGTGGCACCCCGGGCGCACCGACGCAAACCGACTCCCCGAACCAGGTGGATGCAGCCGGAGCTAGACGCGGGGCCACTGGGACCGCGCCGCGGGATCTTCAGGTGCTTCCCCCACGCTTTCTACCAGGCGCGACAGTCGGCGACGACCGCTGATCCGCAGCGCCGGCCGATTGCCCCGGGTGCCGATCAGGGTCGGCGCGATACCCACCCGCATCAGCGCCGATGCCAGCGGCGAATGGGTGTCCGGCGCGTGTGGGTCCAGACCGAGCAGATAGCGGTCGGCCTCCGGGCTGCCGGCGGCCAGCGCCCAGGCCCGTAGCTCCCGCGGCCCCGGTAACCAGGCGGAGGGCACCGTTTTGACCGCCCCGCGAGTCCAGTCGGACGCGATGACCCGCAGACGCACGTCGACAGCCGTTCGCACCAACGGAGTGTGCTCCTCGGTTTGGGTGATTTCCGGCACCAGGCCGGCGTCGGCGATCATCTCGGCCAGCGCGGCGGCCCGCCAAGGCTGATCGACGACGACTGAGAGCCGGGCCCCGCCGCCCATGGTGACCACTTGGCCGGCGGCCGCCAACACTCCGGTCAGATCAGCGACCGCGGGCGGCACCGACTCTGCGGAGAAGAAGGACAGCTGGCTCACATCATTGACAGTAAGCCAGTGCGCCTGCAACTTTGTGGCTGCGAAGACGCGCGCCGCGCCAACTCGGCCACAGCGAGAACCCCCCGGCCAAGCCCGACGGGGCGCAAGCGCGGGGGGGTTCTCGTAAGGATCAGTCGCTCAGATGGAGCGGACGCCGGTGGCCTGCGGGCCTTTGGGGCTCTGGCCGACCTCGAACTCGACTTTCTGGTTCTCCTCAAGGGTGCGGAAGCCCGACCCCTGAATCTCCGTGTAGTGGACGAACACGTCGGCGGATCCGTCTTCCGGGGCGATGAAGCCGAACCCTTTTTCCGCGTTGAACCACTTCACAGTTCCCTGTGGCATCTCTCGATCTTTCCTTCTCTTCTTAGGTGCGGTACACCGTCTTCGGTGCCCGGGCCCGCCGCGACCGCCGTACCCAGTGAGATGCCGGAACTTCCCCGACCCAACCTCCGCAGGACGCGCGGCCGCAACGAAAGATCCTGCGAAAGTTTGACACGAACACAGAAGCCGCGACCGCCCAACAGTCAATCATGTCCACCGCTTCGAAGACAGCGTCTCGTGACCAATTCGGCACCCCACTGTTGAAGAATTCACTCGTACGGCAGATACCATCCCGGCTCTGAGCCGGTTCGGAGGATTGTGTAGTGACATTCGGCAGCGAGCTGCTGGCGATCGCGGTCGCCGGCGCCGAGCCGGGCGAATCTCCGCTGCGTTACGTCACCGAAATACCGGCGCAGCCTGGCCGACCGCACAGCTGGCCGGCGTGGGCGGAGTCGGATGTGGTCCGCGCGTTTACCGAGCGGGGCATCAGCGCGCCGTGGTCGCACCAGTTTGCCGCCGCCGAGTTGGCGCACGCGGGCCGTCATGTGGTGCTGAGTACCGGTACCGCTTCAGGCAAGTCGCTGGCCTACCAGCTGCCGATCCTGCATGCGCTCTCGACCGATCCCCAGGCTCGCGTCCTCTATTTGTCGCCGACGAAAGCGCTGGGGCATGACCAGTTACGCGCTGCGCACGCGCTGACCGCTGACATACCGCGACTCCGGGCGGTGTTGCCGACAGCCTATGACGGTGACAGCCCGGCCGAGGTGCGCCGGCTGGCCCGGCAACGCTCACGGTGGTTGTTTTCCAATCCGGACATGGTCCACCTGTCGATGCTGCGCAATCATGCGCGCTGGGCGGTGTTCCTGCGCTCGCTTCGATTCGTTGTCGTCGACGAATGTCATCACTACCGGGGGGTTTTCGGTTCGAACGTGGCGATGGTGTTGCGCCGTCTGTTGCGGTTGTGCACCCGGTACTCCAGTGCCGGCACCCAGCCGACGGTCATCTTCGCCAGCGCGACTACTGCCTCGCCTGGAGCGACCGCGGCTGAGCTCATCGGCCAACCGGTCGAGGAGATCACCGAAGACGGCTCCCCGCACGGTGCCCGCACAGTGGCGTTGTGGGAACCCGCGCTGCGGACTGATCTGGTCGGCGAAAACGGTGCGCCGGTGCGAAGATCCGCCGGAGCCGAGGCGGCACGGATCATGGCCGATCTGGTTGCGCAGGGCGCGCAGACCTTGACGTTCGTGCGGTCGCGCCGCGGTGCGGAGTTGACGGCGCTGACTGCCAGGGCGCGGCTGGACGACATCGCGCCCGAGCTCGCCGGGCAGGTGGCGTCATACCGGGCCGGATATCTCGCTGAAGACCGCAGCGCGCTGGAACACGCACTGGCCGAAGGCCAGCTGCGCGGTCTGGCCGCCACCAATGCGCTGGAACTCGGTGTCGACATCGCCGGCCTGGACGCGGTGGTGATCGCCGGATTCCCGGGAACCGTCAGCTCGTTCTGGCAGCAGGCCGGCCGGTCCGGCCGACGCGGCCAAGGTGCGCTGGTGGTGCTGGTCGCGCGTGACGATCCGCTGGACACCTACCTGGTGCATCACCCGGCGGCGTTGCTGGACAAGCCGATCGAGCGTGTCGTGATCGACCCGGCCAACCCGTATATTCTCGGCCCCCAGATACTCTGCGCGGCAACAGAACTGCCTCTCGAGGACGCCGAAGTCCGGGCGTTGGGCGCAGAGCAGGTGGCCGCGTCGTTGGTCGACGACGGGCTGCTCCGTCGGCGATCCGGCAGATTTTTTCCGACGCCCGGCCTGCAACCGCACGCTGCGGTGGAAGTGCGCGGCCCCACCGGCGGTCAGGTCGTGATCGTCGAAACCGGCACCGGTCGGCTGCTGGGCACGGCGGGCGCCGGGCAGGCGCCGACATGCGTGCATGCCGGCGCGGTATATCTGCATCAAGGCGACAGTTATGTGGTCGAGTCGCTTGATCTGGACAGCGGCATCGCGTTCGTGCACGCCGAGGACCCCGGTTACACAACATTCGCGCGGGAACTGACCGACATCACGGTCAGCGGACCCGGCGAGCGTGCGGTGTTCGGGACGGTCACTCTAGGCTTGGTGCCGGTCAGCGTCACCAACCGCGTCGTCGGCTACCTGCGGCGCCGGCTCACCGGCGAAGTACTTGATTTCGTCGACCTCGACATGCCGGCGCAAACTCTCGACACCGTATCGGTGACGTACACCGTCACTCCAGAAGCTCTGTACCGCAATGGGATCGACGCAGCAAAGATCGCGGGATCGCTGCACGCCGCCGAGCACGCGGCCATCGGGCTGCTGCCTCTGGTGGCCAGCTGCGATCGCGGTGACATCGGCGGACTGTCCACCGCGGTGGGCTTGGATCCGATCGCCCCGCTGCCCAGTGTCTTTGTCTACGACGGGTTTCCAGGCGGTGCCGGTTTCGCCGAACGCGGCTTCAACCAGGCGAGCACCTGGTTGAAGGCTACCGCCGCCGCGATCGAGGCCTGTGAATGCCCGCGGGGCTGTCCGTCGTGCGTGCAGTCGCCGAAGTGCGGCAGCGGAAACGAGCCGCTGGACAAAGCGGGCGCGATAGGGGTGTTACGCCTGGTGGTCCGCCAGCTCGACGCGGGTTAGCGCTGAGCCGTAGGCGGTTGACGACCGACCCCTCGACGGTCGTCTTCGCCTACTTCGGCCGGAAGTCCTTCTCGGTCGGCAACGTCTGCGGCGACCCAGAAACGCCAACCGGATACAGGCACCTACGGCCCAACCAGCAGAGCCATGTGCCCGCCCGACGAGCCCGACAAGCCGGGGGGCAGCAGGAAATTACATTGCGGAACTGACCTTGTGCAAGCGAAGTCGACAAAGTCGTCCAGTTTTCCGGACTTTGCATCGCGGAGGTCGGACAAACGGCCGAGTGGGCGGTGCCGACGACCCGAACAGCCGGGCCGGTAACGGCCGGGTTCCGGGTGCACAATCGAGCGCTTCAGGTGTTCAGGCAGGCCCCGCCCGTGCGGCCGCTCGCGCGGTGAACCGGCCGGCCAGCGGCACCGACATTCGCACAGTCACCACAACATCGAGGCCCTCGACCGCACAGTCGGCATCGTCGGCACGCATCTGGCGGGCCAGCCTCCTCGCCCAGGCGCAGGCCGTTACCGGGCCGGCCGGCAGTCGGGACGCGGCAGCCAGTGCGGCCAGATCGGCCGCGGCCTGCGCCCGGTGCCGGGCCACCACCACCGACCCGACAGCTGTGCCGCCGCCGGTGACCGCGAGCAGCACCGCAACCATCGCGGCTGCCACGACCGTGGCTGAACCGGAATCATCGACGGGGCTCGGCCGCGGAAACCCCCGTCGCCGCAACCACCAAGGCGGGCAACAACGTCGGCCGCACACTGACGATGGCAACGAAGACCTCCCCGTCGCGGCGAAGCTGCACCTGAGCCCCGCCCGGTGCCACCCGTCGGGCGACGTCGACTGCCGACCGCTCGTCGCCGCGGGCAGCCAGCCGGGCTGCTTCGCGGGCCGCGTCGACACAGCGCACCTGCATCGACACAGCGCTGACACCGGCCAGACACAACACCAGCACAAAGACCAGAGCTGTGATTCCCAGCGCCGCTTCGACGGTGCTCGCACCGGAATCGTCGACCAGCCCGGTCAAGCCTTGGTATTGAGCGCTCGAGCGATGATGTTGGTCAGAGCCGAGACGATCGAATCCCCGGTGACCACGGTGTACAGGATCGCACCGAAGGCCGCTGCGGCGATCGTGCCGATGGCGTATTCGACGGTGGACATGCCCGTCTCGTCGGCCACCAACACCGTCATCCGGGCGCTCACTACGCGAATCACGTTTTCTAGCAATGTCTTTCCTCCTCATCGTCGCGTCCGGCGACCTCGCCGAACTTGGGTGACCGTTACCACCGGCCCGCCTCACAGCAGGCCCGACTGCAATACCTGTCCGGCCAGGCCCGCGACCACCGGAGCTACGCCCAGACACACGAACGCCGGCAAGAAGCACAAACCCAGCGGACCCGCGATCAGAACGGCGGCTCGCTCGGCGGTGGCTTCGGCGGCGTGTTCGGCGTCGTGCCGGGACTGCGCGGCGAGTTCGGCGACGCCCTCGGCAAGCGTCGAACCCGAGGACGCCGATCGTCGGGCCAGCCGCAGCAGCGCGTCGGTCTGCCCGTCTGCTGCCGATACCTGGGCCGGCCTCGACCACGCGATGGCCGGATCGGCACCGAGTGTGAGCAGATCAGCTGCGTTACCGAGGATGTCGGCGAGGTCCGGCGGTGCAGACACCGCCGTCGCGGCGGCAGCGGCCGGGACTGCCATCCCCGACCTCAAACAAACCGCCAGCACATCCAGGCTTGAGGCGAGCGCCAACGGGTCCTGACCGCTGCGCGGCCGGCGTCTAGAGCGCGACTTGCGCACCGACAGCCCCGCGCGGGCCCGCGCAGTCGACGGCCCAGCACCGGTAAGTAGCGCAGCAGCCAGGAACGCTGCCGCTGCTGCAGTCATCGATGCCATGTCAGCACCCGCTCGGTGATCCGGTCCGACCAGAGCAGGCCGCCGCACGCCAGGGTCGTCCCGACCACGAACAACCAGCCGCCCGCGCGACCGCCCAGCAGAAACCGCAGCGGCTCAGCGCCGATCAGCTGACCCAGCAGCACCCCGAGCACCGGCAGTGCCGCCAGGATGGTCGCGGTCGCCCGGGCGCCGGCCAACTTGGCGGCCACCTGTGTCGAGAACCGCTGTCGCGCAACGATGTCGCGTTGCGCCGCGCGCATCAGAACCGACATGCCCAGACCATGCTGGGCGGCCAGCTGCCAGCACACCGCAAGCCGGTCCCACTGCGCCGGGAGCGCGGATAACCGACCGGCGCTGCGCAGGCCGGCAGCGACGTCAGCGCCCAGTCTGGCGCGCGCGGCCACCGCCCGGAAGGCGGCCGCGACCATCCCGTCCGTCTCCGCGGCGGCCACCGTGAAAGCCCGCACCGGGTGGGCGCCGATACGCAGTTCACCGATCAGCACGTCCAACGCCGATTGCAGGGCCCGGTTCTCGGCGGCCGAATCTCGACGGCGGTTGCGGCGGTGACAGCGCAGCCCCACCGTCGCAACCGCCACTCCGACCGCCACAACGCTTGTCAGCGGCAACATTACGGCGATCGGAAGTGCAACGCAGCCGACGATCCACCCCGCGGTACCGCGGGGCGTTCGCCGGCCGGCGTAGTCGACCGGTGTGAGTCGACGGCGCGGCGGTGACGGCAACACCGTCACCGCGAGCGCCAACAGCACGGCGCCGCCAGCCGGCCCCGTCACGCCGGCACCCGTCGGCGCAGCAAACAGTGCAATGCCTCGGCTTCACCGGTGACGCCCTCGTCGGCGTGCCAGACCCGGACGGCGTGGACGGTCCCGCTGTTGCTTCGGCGCAACACCGCAATCTCGTCGAGCCGACGGCGGCCGGCACCGTCGCGAGCCACATGTAACAGCACCTGCACGGCGGCGCCCAATTGGCTGTGCAGGGCGCTGCGATCAAGGCCACCGAGCGCACCCAGCGCCTCGAGCCGCGCCGGCACCTCGACCGGGCTGTTGGCGTGCACTGTGCCCGCGCCACCCTCGTGTCCGGTGTTGAGCGCCGCCAGCAGGTCGACCACCTCGGCGCCTCGGACCTCACCGACCACAATCCGGTCAGGCCGCATCCGCAAGGCCTGCCGCACCAGTTGGCGCACAGTGACTTCGCCGACTCCTTCGACGTTGGCGCACCGCGCGACCAGCTTGACCAGGTGTGGATGGCGCGGCGCCAATTCAGCGGCGTCTTCGACGCAGACGATGCGTTCGTCCGGTGGCACCGCGCCGAGCAGCGCCGCCAGCAGCGTGGTTTTCCCCGCGCCGGTGCCGCCGGACACCAGAAATGCCAGCCGGGCAGCGATCAGCTCGGCGAGCAGGCCGGCAGCGTGCGGTGCGATCGCCCCGGCGGCGATCAGCGCGGCCAGGTCCTGGGTGGCGGGCCGCAGCACCCGCAGCGACAGGCAGGTGCCGGCTGCGGCGACGGGCGGGAGCACCGCGTGCAGTCGCACGGCGAAACCGCCGGCGCCGATACCGGGCAGCTGACCGTCGACCCACGGCTGGGCGTCGTCGAGGCGCCGGCCGGCGGCCAGGGCCAGGCGCTGCGCCAGGCGCCGGACCGCAGCGTCGTCGGGAAACCGGATCGCGGTGCGCCGCAGCCCTTCTCCGTCGTCGACCCACACCGCATCTGGGCCGGTGACCAGCACGTCGGTGGTGGTGTCGGCGCACAGCAGCGGCTCGAGGATGCCCGCGCCGGTCAGTTCCGTCTCGAGAATCCGAAGATTGGTCAGCACTTCGGTGTCACCGAGCACCCCGCCGGATTCGGCCCGGATAGCCGCCGCGACCACGTCGGGACGCAGCGGCGCCGATTCCGCGGCCAACCGCTCACGCACGCGATCGACGAGGGAACCGCTCATGCTGCCCGGTCCGGTGCCGGCATCACCGAGCGCCCGGGCAGCACGCCCAGCACCCGCCGGGCCGCAGCCGTCAAAGCCGATCGCCGCCGCAGCCGTAAGCCGCCGTGTTCGAGTTGTTCGGCGATCCGCGGTTCAGCTCGCATCGAGGCGAGCAGCGACACGCCGGCAGTCGCCGCGACGTCGGCTGCCCGCAGGCCGCCCGGTGACGGTCCGCGCACCACCAGCCCGATGTTCGGGTTGACCGCAGACAGCACCGGCGCCAAAGTTGCCGTTGCCGCACAACCCCGAACGTCGCACGGACTGAGCAGCACAACGAGATCCGCGGTTTCCAGGGCGGTCTGGGCGGCGTCGGTCAACCGTCGGGGCAGATCACAGATCACCGTCACGCCGCCCCGGCGACCGGCGTCGATGACGGAATCCACCGGTCGGGGCTCCAATTCGACCGCGCTGCGGGTACCGGACAACAGGCTGACGCCCCGGTGCCGTGGCAGCGCCTCCTGCAACGCCGGCCAGTTCAGCCGGCCACTTTGCAAGGCCAAGTCGGGCCAGCGCACACCGGGTGCAAGTTCCGCGCCCATCAGCAGATCGATGCCGCCACCCCACGGGTCCAAGTCGACCAGCAGGGCATCGGCTGCTGCCTGGGCCAAGGCAGCCGCGAACACCGAGGCGCCGCCACCTCCCTGCCCGGCGATCACGGCGATCACCTCGCCGCGGCGCCGGCCGTCCCGTGCCACCTCGGCAGCGTCGGCCAATTCGCGGACCAGTTCGCGTTCCTGACCGGGCAGCACCAGAACTTGTTGCGCTCCGACAGCGATCGCCGCCGCCCAGGTGGCCGGTGCCGGCGACACCGTGCCGACCAGCACGACGTGCGAGCGTCGCGGCATCGCCGACGCGCTGCATCGGTTCGCGGCCGCCTCGTCCAACACCACCGCCGCGGCCGCGCCCCAGGTTTTCCGGCTGACCGGAGTCTGCGACACCGACCCGACCGTCGCGTGCACCACCCGGGCGCCCACAGCCGCGGCGACTCGATTCACCTCGTCGCGCAACAGCGAGTCAGCGACCAAGGCAAGCACACCGGGAGATCCGGCGGCGTGGGTGCCGCGAGGCGAGTCCGAAGCTGTCACCGACTTACCGTGGCCTACTGCGACCGTCGCTTACCAGCCAGGAGCCGACGAATTGTGGACAAACCGGGTGCTGTGCATGAAGGTGCAGCGAACACAGGTTCGACAGCGAACGTCGGACTGCACGGTGCGCTGCGCTGTGGTTCGCGCCGGCACGGCGGGCGATCCCGACTTGAGAAGAACCCCACAAAAGGGACGACCCCCGCCAGGGGGGGAGGAGGCGAGGGTCGTCGTGTATCAGCCCCGGGGGGTCGGGCTGATACACCCTCGGCACAGGGCCGAGTGATGCTTACTATACACACGACAGCGGTTGTCGGCGCAAGTGTTTTGCCGGCGTGGAAAGCAGAACTACCGAGGAATTCTCGCTGGGCGAACGCTCGCCACGGCGCCGCCTGGGCAGCGCTTCGGGGCCGCTTGAGCGCCACTGACCCGCCTCGGTCAGACGACCGCCCTATGCTGAGTCGGTGACCGTCTCAGATTCGGCCGGCTCGCTCGAAACGCCACCGGGTATGCCGACACCGACTGGTCCGGGCGCCCGCACCGCGGCGTTTTTCGACCTTGACAAGACGGTCATCGCCAAGTCCAGCACGCTGGCGTTCAGCAAACCCTTCTTCGATCAGGGACTGCTGAACCGCCGCTCGGTGCTGAAGTCGAGTTACGCCCAGTTCCTGTTCACGTTGTCTGGTGCCGACCATGACCAGATGGACCGAATGCGGCTCCATCTGACCAACATGTGCAGCGGTTGGGATGTCGAACAGGTCAAGTCGATCGTCAACGAGACGTTGCATGACATCGTCACGCCACTGGTGTTCGCCGAGGCGGCGAATCTGATCGCGGGCCACAAGTTGTGCGGCCGCGACGTCGTCGTGGTGTCGGCGTCCGGGGAAGAGATCGTCGCGCCGATCGCCCGAGCGCTGGGCGCCACCCACGCGATGGCTACCCGGATGGTGGTCGCTGACGGTAAGTACACCGGTGAGGTCGGGTTCTACTGTTACGGCGAGGGCAAGGTGCAAGCGATCCGGGAACTGGCCGCCCGCGAGGGCTATCCCCTCGAACACTGCTACGCCTACTCCGACTCGATCACCGACCTGCCCATGCTGCAGACCGTCGGCCACCCCACGGTGGTCAACCCGGACCGCGCATTGCGCAAGGAGGCCACCGCCCGGGACTGGCCGATCCTGACGTTCACCCGCCCGGTGTCGCTGCGTGACCGGCTTCCGGCACCGTCGGGTGCGGCGGTCGCCACGACGGCCGCCGTCGGTGTCAGCGCGCTGGCCGCCGGCGCGCTCACCTACTCGCTGCTGCGCCGCTTCGCCTTCTAGGCCACACCGGCAAACTCCTTAGTAGATCAATTCGCGGGTGTCCGGTAATTGGGCCTTGATGTGACGGCGGTCACGGAGTACAAAGGAGTCACGGAAGCCCGGTGAGGCCAAAAGCGGACCGGAAGAGAAGGTTCGGTTTCCCGAGCCGGGCAGCCCAGCACGGTACCCGGCACCCACGCGGAGCCACAGCCGCGATAAGGCAAAAGTGTTGCGGGCCTGCGAACTTGCGACGTGAAGACGGTCTCGACGGCCCTTTGGGTGGGGCTGCAGCCGGACGCAGCGCAAGAGCGCCGAGGCCAACCCACGCAGCCACCGAGTTGCACGCTTGGTAACCGGGTTCCGTGCTAGCGGGCGGCGGGCCGAACTTGTTCGGATCGTCGCCCGCTTTGCATGTGCGGCATGCGTCAGCCGCTGTGCTGGCTAACAGATCGGCTTAGCGGTTCGACATGGTCTCGGCGATCGACAGCGCCTCCTGCGCGCCAGTCTTCAACGCGCGGCAGCACAACATCAACCAGGCTCGCAGGCCCTCGGGCGTACCGGCGGCGAAACCCTGGGCGGCGGTCCGGTATTCGGCAGCGCGACGCATCCAGAAGACTTCGGGTACACCCAGGCCGTGCGGATCCAGACCGCTGGCGATCGTCACCAACCGGCTCACCGCCCGGGCCACCACACCGTCGGCGCTGCCGAACGGCGCGAGCGCCAACAGTTCGCCGTGCGCCACGGCGGACACCACCGGGGCCGGGGCGGCGGTTCCACCGGTGATCAACTCAGCGAGCAGCTCGAGACGCGGACCGACCTGCGGGTCGGCGCGTGGCCGGCCCAACCGTTCGTCGTCGACCTGACCGGCGGCCGCCAGCGTGTGCAGACGCGCCAGCGCCTGGAGCGGAGCGCGACGCCAGACACCGAGCATGTTGCCCTCGCCACCTTCCAGCGCTTGGGCCACCCGCAGCGCACCGGCGAACACCGGGTCGGTGGCGACCGTCTCGTCCAGCCGGATCGGCCCACCATCGAGCACTGACGACGCCCGCGCCGCCCGCAGCGCCGCCTCAGCGGCGGTCACCGGCCAGCCCCGCAGGTTGGCGCGGTGGCGATGCGCCCGCCCCAGCGCGTCACGAGCCTCGTCACTGGCGCCGGTGACACCGGGCAGCTGCAGCAGCGCGGCCAGCGGATCGGGTTGCACAGCTGCCAACCTAACGCCCGCCCGCGCCCGGGATGGCCTCCAGCAGCTGGCGGGTGTAGTCCTGCCGGGGCTCGCTGAAGACCTGCGCGACGGTGCCCTGCTCGACCACCAGTCCGGCGCGCAACACCAGCACCTCGTCGGCGATCTGGCGTATCACCGCCAGGTCGTGACTGATGAACAGGTAACTCAACCCAAGCCGTGCCTGCAGGTCGGCGAGTAACTGAAGAATCTGCGCCTGCACCACGACGTCGAGCGCGGAGACGGCCTCGTCGCAGACCAGCACCTGGGGCCGCAGCGCCAAGGCTCGCGCGATCGCGACCCGCTGACGCTGCCCGCCGGAGAGCTCACGCGGCAACCGGCCCAGCACGGACGGCGGCAAAGCCACTTGGTCGGCCAGGTCCCTGACGGCTCGCCGGCGCTCCTTGCGGTCACCGATGCGGTGTATGCGCAGCGGCTCCTCGATGGCACGAAACACCGTGTACATGGGATCGAGGCTGCTGTAAGGGTTCTGAAAGACCGGCTGCACCGAACGGCGGAATGCGAACGCCTGGCGTCTGTCCAGCGTTGTCACGTCTTGGCCGTCGAACAGCACCGTGCCCGAAGTCGGCGGCAACAGCCCGAGCACCATCCGGACCAGTGTCGACTTCCCCGATCCGGACTCGCCGGCGATGGCCAGCGTGGTGCCCCGGCGCAGCCGGAACGACACACCGTTGACCGCGTAAGCCTTCGGCCGGCGCCACGGCGCACTCCCGGACTGCCGGTAGGCCTTCGTCAGGTCGGCGGCGACGATCACGGCATCGGCGCCCGATCGATCGGCAACGACAGCCGGCGCCCGGGACGCCGCCGCTGACGGGACCGCGGCGACCAGCCGGCGGGTGTAGGCGTGGCAGGGATTTCGCAGGATGTGTTGTGCTGAACCCGATTCGACGACTACGCCGGCACGCATCACGACTACACGTTGAGCGCGTTCGGCGGCCAGCGCCAGGTCGTGGGTGATCAGCAACAGCGCGGTACCGGATTCGGCGGCAAGGCGTTGCAGATGGTCCAAAATCTGCCGCTGCACCGTGACGTCGAGTGCGGAGGTCGGCTCGTCGGCGATCAGCAGTTGGGGCCGTCCGGCCAGTCCGATGGCGATGAGCACACGCTGGCACATGCCGCCGGACAGTTGGTGCGGGTATCGCTTGGCCTGGGTCGCGGGATCAGCCATTCCCGCTTCGGCGAGCAACTGCACAGAACGCCGGGCCGCATCACCAGAGTGGCTCGCGCGCAACGTCTCTCGCACCTGGAACCCTGCTCTCCACACCGGATTCAGGTTGGTCGCCGGGTCCTGCGGCACGTAACCGATGCCGGTGCCGCGAAAAGTGCGCATCAGGCGCGAACCTGCCGAGGTGATGTCGGCTCCGTCGAAGACGATGCGACCGCCGGTGATGCGGCCGCCCGGTGGCAGCAGCCCGAGAACCGCAGCGGCGATCGTGGACTTCCCGGACCCCGATTCACCGACCAGCGCAGTGGTTTCGCCGCGATTCACGGCGAGGTCGACGCCCCGCAGCACCGGCTCATCGTCACCGAACGTGACCTGCAGCTGGTGCACCGCCAGCAGCGGCACCTGAGCCGTCACGCTCGAAACTTTCGGGATGCCGGGTCCAGAGCGTCACGCAATGCGTCACCCATCATCATGAAGGCGAGCACCGTGACGCCCAGTGCGCCAGCCGGGTAGAACAGGATAGGTGAGCCGGCCCGCAACCGGGTCTGGCCCAGGTTGATGTCACCGCCCCACGACACCACCGACGGGGGTAGGCCCACCCCGAGATAGGACAGGGTGGCTTCGGTGACGATGAAAGTTCCCAGTGCGATGGTGGCTACTGCGATGACCGGGCCGACGGCATTGGGCAGCACATGTCGCAACAACGTGCGAAAGTCCGACAGCCCCATTGCTTTCGCCGCCAGGACATAGTCACTGGACCGGACTTCGAGCACCGCACCGCGGGCGATTCGGGCCAGCTGCGGCCAGCCGAACAGCGCCAGGATGGCGATAACCGTCCACACCGTGCGTTCACGCATCACCTGCATGAGCACAACGGCAGCCAACAGCAGAGGTATGCCGAAGAAGACGTCGGCGACCCGCGACACCAGCGCGTCGAGCCAACCTCCGTAGAAGCCGGCCACGGCGCCCAGCACACCGCCGACGACGAACACGACCACGGTGGCTCCCACTCCGACGGTGATGGACGCGCGGGCGCCGTAGATCGTGCGGGCATAGATGTCGTGGCCTTGCAGGTCGGTGCCGAACCAGTGGGCAACGCTGGGCGCCAGCGAGCTCTGGTTGGGGTCGGCGTACGTCGGGTCCGCTGTGGTGAACGCTTCTGGGCACAACGCGACGACACCGATGAACGCGATCAGCGTCGCGGCGATGGCGAATTTCGGCTGCCGGCACAGGCTGCGCAGCTGGCTGCGCCAGAAACCGCTGTGGTTGAGTCGATCTCGATCAGCCATAGCGAATCCGCGGGTCCAGCATCGCGTACAACAGATCTACCAGCAGGTTGGTGAGCAGGTAGACAACCACCAGCACCGTGACGACCGATACCACCGTCGGGGCTTCCTGCCGGGTGACCGCTTGATACAGCACGCCGCCGACGCCGTGGATGTTGAAGATGCCTTCGGTCACGATGGCTCCGCCCATGAGTGCACCGAAGTCGGCGCCGAGAAAGGTGACGACCGGAATCAGCGAATTACGCAGGATGTGTACCACCACAACACGGGGCCGCGACAGGCCCTTTGCGGTAGCGGTGCGCACATAGTCTGCGTGCGTGTTCGCTGCGACCGCTGACCGGGTCAACCGCACCACATAGGCGAATGACACTGCGCCCAGCACCATTCCGGGCAGCAGCAGTCGCGGGAAGGTGGCCTGATCACCCACCGTGACCGGCGCGAGGCGTAATTGCACTCCGACGACGAACTGGGCCAGAAAGCCCAGCACGAAGATGGGCACGGCGATGATGGTCAGGCTTGCGGCCAGCACGCCTGCGTCGAAGATTCCCCCCTGCCGCAGCCCGGCGAACACGCCGAATCCGATACCCATCAGTGCCTCGACCGTCAGCGCGATCAGCGTCAGCCGAAACGTCACCGGAAAGGCCTGCGCCAGGACGTCTTTGACGGGCAGACCGGAATATGCGCGACCGAAGTCACCGTGCAGGATGCCGGCCAGATAGTGCAGATACTGCACCAGGAACGGGTCGTCGAGATGGTATTGCGCGCGCAACTGCGCCGCCACCGCCGGGGTCACCGGACGATCCCCGCCCAGGGCCGCCACCGGGTCGCCGGGCAGCAGAAAGACCATGCCGTAGATCAGCAGCGTCGCGCCGAGAAACACCGGAATCAGGACGGCGATGCGTCGTGCCACATACCAGCCCACGTCAGGCCTTGACGATGCGCTCGTAGTCGGGCAGCCCGTTCCAGGTGATGACGACGTCGTGCACCGCCGGCGAGCGTCCGGCCACCGAAACGGTGTACCACAACGGAACTGCTGGCATGTCGCGCAACAGGATTCGCTGAGCGTCATTGGTCAGCGCGTAGGACTGCGCCTGCGTCTGCGCGGATTCGGCGCGGGCCAGCGCGGCGTCGAAAGCCGGGTTGGCGTAGCCGACGTAGTTGGACCCGGCACCGGTGGTGAACAGCGGGTCGAGGAACTCCAGCAGCGACGGGTAATCACCCTGCCAGGACGCCCGGAACGCCGTCGCGATGCTGCGGTCGGTGATCTGGCTGTGGAACCCGGCAAAGGTGGGCTGCGGCGCGCCCACCGCGTCGATACCCAGGACGTTGCGGACGCTGTTGGTGACCGCGTCCACCCACTCGCGGTGGCCGCCGTCGGAGTTGTAGGCGATGGCATAGCTGCCGGTCCATTTCGAGATCGCGTCGGCCTGCTGCCACAACCGGCGGGCCCGGCCCGGATCGAAGGTCAGCGCCTGGAAGCCATCGATGTGCGCGTCGAAGCCAGGCAGTGAGCTGGCGGTGAACTCCCGGGCCGGCGCCCGTGCGTCGATGAAGATCTGCCGGCAGATCTGCGGGCGGTCGATAGCAGCCGACAGCGCGAGCCGGCGCAGCCGGCCTTCTTCACCACCGAAGTGCGGCAGCCGCAGCGGGGTGTCGAGGGTGTGGTTCATCGCCGCCGGCGCGGTGAGTGCCCGCTCCCCCAGGTCGCCGTGGTAGACGGGCAACACGCTGGGCGGAATGGTGTCCAGCACGTCGAGGTTGGCCGACAGCAGGTCGGCATAGGCGGTGTCGAGGTTGGCGTAGAAGACGAACCGGACTCCCTTGTTACGCGGTATCCGGTTGCCGCGGTAACCCGGATTGGGCACCAGGTCGATTTTGACGTTGTGCTGCCAGGGGTTTGCGTCGGCGAGTTTATACGGGCCGTCGCCGATGGGGTGGGCACCGAAGGCACTCATGTCTTTGAAGGCGACCTGCGGCAGTGGGTAGAACGGTGAGAACGCCAATCGCATCTTGAAGTCGATGGTCGGCGCCTTGAGCCGCACGGTGAACTCGTGCTCGCCGATCACCTGCAGGCCCGCCATGACGCGCGCGGAGGGTGTGGCCGCGGCCACCTCGTCGAAGCCCGCTATCGGGCTGAAAAAGCTCTGCTGCAACTGGGCGTTGCTGGCCAGAGCGCCGTAATTCCAGGCGTCGACGAACGAATGCGCGGTCACCGGCGAGCCGTCGCTGAACGTCCAGCCCGGTTTGAGGGTGATCCGGTAGTTGACGTTGTCGTGGGTGTCGATGGACTCGGCGAGTTCCAGCGACGGCGTTCCGCGAAAGTCGTAGGACATCAGGCCGGCGAACAGCCGATCGACGATGCGACCGCCGTTGCTGTCGTTGGTGTCCGTCGGTATCAGCGGGTTCTGCGGCTCACCGCCGTTCACCACGACGGCGTCGGTGCGGACTTCACCACCGCAGGCGGTCAGCAGCGCAGCCACCAGCACAGCGACCACGGCAAGGGCTGAGCGGCGCATGAAAGCGACACTAGGTGCCCTGGCAGCCGGCTGGTCTGAACACCCGGTAAAGGCGGCGCCGCGCGCGTCGCACGCTGGCTAGTCTCAACCCCGTGACCGAAACCCGTGCGCCGGCGCCCTCGTCGTACCCGCCACCCGCGCAGTTCGTCGAGCAGGCCAACGCGACGGCCGAGCTTTACCGCGAAGCCGAACAGGACAGGTTGGCGTTCTGGGCGACGCAGGCCGAGCGGCTGGACTGGGCCACTCCGTTTTCCGAGGTGCTGGACTGGTCGGAGGCGCCGTTCGCCAAGTGGTTCGCCGACGGCGCGCTCAACGTCGCGCACAACTGCGTGGATCGCCATGTGGAAGCCGGCCACGGCGATCGAGTCGCAATCCACTGGGAGGGTGCGCCGGTGGGTGATCAGCGCACGCTGACCTACGCGCAGTTGCGGTCCGAGGTGAGCAAAGCCGCCAATGCGCTAACCGCTCTGGGCCTGGTCTGCCGGTGACCGGGTCGCGATCTACCTGCCGATGATCCCGGAGGCCGTGGTGGCCATGCTGGCCTGTGCGCGGCTCGGTCTGATGCACAGCGTGGTGTTCGCCGGCTTCACCGCGAATGCGCTGCGGGCGCGTATCGCCGACGCCCAGGCCAAGCTGCTGATCACCGCGGACGGCCAATTCCGGCGTGGCAAAGCGGTGCCGCTCAAAGACGCCGCGGACGGCGCGGTGCAGCCCGAGGACGGCGGTGGCTGCTCCGAAAGCCCCGTCGAGCACGTCCTGGTGGTGCGCCGCACCGGGCTCGACGTCGCGTGGACCGATGGCCGCGACCTGTGGTGGCACGATGTCGTCGACTCGGCGTCCGACGAACACACCGCAGCGGCCTTCGACTCCGAACACCCGCTGTTTCTGCTGTACACCTCGGGGACCACCGGCAAGCCCAAAGGCATCATGCACACCAGCGGCGGCTACCTGACCCAGGCTTCCTACACCCTTCACACGATCTTCGACGTCAAACCGGAGACCGACGTGTTCTGGTGCACCGCCGACATCGGCTGGGTCACCGGGCACACTTACAGCGTCTACGGTCCGCTGTGCAACGGTGTCACCCAGGTCCTTTACGAGGGCACCCCCGACTTTCCCGATCAGCACCGCCACTTCGAGGTCATCGACAAGTACGGCGTCACGATCTATTACTCGGCCCCGACTTTGATCCGGACGTTCATGAAGTGGGGCCGCGAGATCCCCGACGCGCACGACCTGTCCAGCTTGCGACTGCTGGGGTCGGTCGGCGAACCGATCAACCCGGAAGCCTGGCGCTGGTACCGAAACGCCCTCGGCGGAGGTCAGACCCCCATCGTCGACACCTGGTGGCAAACCGAGACCGGTGCGGCGATGATCTCCCCGCTGCCGGGCGTGACCGCGGCCAAACCCGGGTCGGCGATGACGCCCTTGCCCGGCATCTCAGCCAAGATCGTCGACGATCACGGCAAGCAGCTGCAGCCCGGGGCCGACGAAGGTGAGCACGTGACCGGGTACCTGGTCATCGACCAGCCGTGGCCGTCGATGCTGCGCGGAATCTGGGGTGACCCGGAACGCTACAAAGAGACTTACTGGGCCCGCTTCGCCGAACACGGCTGGTATTTCGCCGGCGACGGCGCCCGCTACGACGCCGACGGCGCCATCTGGGTGGTGGGACGCATCGACGACGTGATGAACGTGTCCGGGCACCGGATCTCCACCGCCGAGGTGGAATCGGCGCTGGTCGGCCACTCCGGCGTCGCCGAGGCGGCCGTGGTCGGCGCCACCGACGACACCACCGGTCAGGCGATCTGCGCCTTCGTCGTGCTGCAGGCTGACCACGCCGACACCGTCGGCGAAGAGATCATCGACGAACTGCGGTCGGAAGTGGCCCGGGAGATCTCACCGATCGCCCGGCCCCGGGAGGTGCATGTGGTACCCGAACTGCCCAAGACGCGCAGCGGCAAGATCATGCGACGGTTGTTGCGCGACGTCGCCGAGAACCGCGAACTGGGCGACACGTCGACGCTGCTCGACCCCGGCGTCTTCGACGCCATCCGGGCCGGCCGATAACTCAGGCCGGCACCGGCACGAACCCGGCGCCGGGGCGATTCTTGGCCGCCACGTCGGCCAGCACCGCGTTCATCGACACCACCACCGCAGGGGTGTGCAGCGGGATGTATTTGACGACGCACGCCGGCAGGTTCTCGCTGAGAGCGCCGTGGATCATCCCGACCAGCAGGTTGTTGACGGTCACAGGTCCGCCGGAGTCACCGGGCTGCCCGCACACCTGCATGACGATCGTGCCCGGGTCCTGACCCGGTCCCCAGGTGACGCCGCAGGAGTTCCCGGTGGTGCGGCCCTGCTTGCACGCGACGTCGCCGACGGCCGGGTCCGGCCCGACGCCGTCGATCTCGAAGCCGGCGACGTTGGCCACCGGTGTCACCAGGGTCGGATCGAATTTGATGACCGCATAGTCGAGGCCGTCGTTGCCGGCCACCATGGTGCCCACCGGACCCCGGCCGACTCCCTCGGCGGCGACCTCGGCGCCCGGACCGCCGCAGTGTGCGGAGGTGAACCCGACCAGCGCGCCGGTGTTGTCGGTGCCGATCGTGGTGAGCGTGCAGAAAGTGTCGCCGTTGATGACGATGCCGGTACCACCGCCGATCGGAATCTTGTCGTCAGAAGACGCCGGCGCCTCGCTCAGCCCGGCCCAGGCGAGCAGCGCAATCAGCACGGCCGTCGCACACCGGCACACGGTCTGCAAATCAACGCTCCTGTCGACGAGTCCGGTACCCGAGCCATCGAGGTTGGGTTAGTTTACGTGACCTCGGCGGGTACCCGGTCGATCGTCGCGATGTCGGCTGGTCTCGAGTGCCGGTGCGGCTCGTGGCAACATTTAACGCAACGCCAGCCGGGGCAGCTACAGGAAGGATCGTCTGTGAGCAAAGGTGATCGTAAGAACTCCGCCGGCAACGGCGACCAAGCCGGGGTGCCCAGCACGCTGACATCCATCCCGCTGGCCGATCCGCATGCCCTGCCTGCGGAACCGTCGCTGGGCGACCTGGTCAAAGACGCGACCGCCCAGATGTCCACGCTGGTGCGTGCCGAGGTCGAGCTGGCCCGGGCGGAGATCACCCGCGACGTCAAGAAAGGCTTGACCGGCAGCATCTTCTTCATCGCGGCGCTGGTGGTGCTGTTTTATTCCACCTTCTTTTTCTTCTTCTTCCTCGCCGAGCTGCTGCACCTGTGGATCTGGCGGTGGGCCGCCTACCTGATCGTGTTCGGCATCATGGTCGTCGTCACCGCGGTGCTCGCGCTGTTCGGCTTCCTCAAAGTGCGCCGCATCCGGGGGCCGCGCCAAACCATCGCATCGGTCAAAGAGACCCGCACCGCGTTGACCCCCGGTCACGGCACGGCCGGCCAGCAAGCCGGCCGGCAGGCACTCACCACCAGCCGCGGCGGGGCGCCCGCTGATCCCTCGGGCTGGTAGATGGCAGCACCCGACCCGTCGGTGACCCGCATCGACGGGCCGTGGCGGCATCTGAACGTTCACGCCAACGGCATCAGATTCCACGTCGTCGAGGCGGCGGCCGCCGAACCGGATGCAGGCACACCACCGACCGCGCGACCGCTGGTGATCTTGTTGCACGGCTTCGGCTCGTTCTGGTGGTCGTGGCGTCATCAGCTGCGCGGACTCACCGGAGCCCGGGTGGTGGCGGTCGACCTGCGCGGCTACGGCGGCAGCGACAAGCCGCCCCGCGGCTACGACGGCTGGACGCTGGCCGGCGACACTGCCGGGCTGATCCGTGCGCTGGGGCACTCCTCGGCCACGCTGGTCGGCCACGCCGACGGCGGGCTGGGCTGCTGGGCGACCTCGGTGCTGCATCCCCGGCTGGTGCGGGCCATCGGGCTGATCAGCTCGCCCCACCCCGCGGCGCTGCGCAGATCGGCGCTGACCCGGCGCGATCAGAGTCGCACGCTGCTGCCGTCGTTGCTGGCCTACCAAGTGCCGGTTTGGCCGGAACGCACGCTGACCCGTTCCAACGCCGACGAGATCGAGCGGCTGGTGTCGAGCCGGGCGTCTGCGAAATGGGCCGCTTCCGAAGACTTCTCCGAAACAGTCAGGCATCTGCGGCAGGCGATTCAGATCCCCTCGGCGGCGCATTCGGCGCTGGAATACCAGCGCTGGGCGGTGCGCAGCCAACTGCGCGACGAGGGCCGCCGGTTCATGCGGTCGATGAAACAGCAGCTGGGCATCCCGGTGCTGCACCTACGCGGTGACACCGACCCCTACGTGCTGGCCGACCCGGTCGAGCGCACGCAGCGGTACGCGCCGCACGGCCGCTACATCTCAGTGGCCGGCGCAGCACATTTCAGTCACGAAGAGGCACCCGACGAAGTCAACAGCCACCTGATGCGCTTCCTCGACCAGGTGCACGGGCCGCGGCTCAACTGACGCAGGTCCCGGTCGGCACTGCCTGCGTGTCACCGATTCTGGCGAGCTGACCGGCGACCTCCTTGGCGGTCAGCACGAAACCGGTGTCGTTGTCGTCGACGGCCGCACCGAACACCACACCGAGCACCCGGCCGTTCATGTCGATCATCGGTCCGCCCGAATTGCCCTGCTCCACAGTCGCTCTGACGGTGTAGACCTCGCGGGTCACGGTGGCGTTGCGGTAGATGTCCGGGCCGGACAGTTGAATGGTCTCGCGGATTCTGGCCGGCGTCGCCTGGAAATCACCGCCGCCCGGATAACCCATCACCAGCGCGTCGGTACCGGTCTTCGCCGCCGCATCGGCGAAAGCCAGCGGCTGAGCGGGCAGATTCGGCGCGGCGAGAATCGCGATGTCCACCGACGGGTCGTAGGACACCACCGTGGCGTCGTAGGGATTGCCGTTGACCGCCACGCTGACGGTGTCGGCACCGGCAACCACGTGCGCGTTCGTCATCACCCGATCCGGGGAGAGCACGAAACCGCTGCCCTCCAGGACTTTCTGGCAGCTGGGTGCGATGGCGTGCACTTTGACCACACTGGGCTGGGTCGCCGCGACGACGGGGGTGTTGGCCAGCGCGGCGTCCGGCGTGGCCACCGCCACGACGGGCGTGCGGCTGAACGGCTCGAGCACCGCCGGAAGACCCGACGTGTTCAGCAACGTCGACAGCCGCCGGGGGACCGTCTTCAGCCAGGTGGGTGCCATGTCGTTGACTTCGGCCAACACCCGCGATCCGCGCACCGCCGAAGCCAGGGCCGGTTGGTCTTTGGACTGGGTGAGCGGTGTGGCCAGCAGCCACGCCGCGGTGAGGACGACGACCAGCTGCAGCGCCATTCCGATCATCGAGTCCAAGAAACGCACGCCGTCACTGCGGATGGCGCTGCGCACCGCCCGGCCCAGCACCACACCGGCAACCTCGCCGACGACCACCAGCGCCAGGATCAGGAACAACGCGGCGAACAGCTTGGCGCGCGGGGCGCTGATCTGAGCGACCAGGTGCGGCGCTAGCAGCACCCCGGCGACCGCGCCCAGCAGCACACCGACGAACGACAGCAAAGAGCCCAGCGCGCCGGACCGCCAACCTGAGATCGCTGCGACGAAAGCCACCGCCAGCACCGCGATGTCCAGCCATTGCGAGGTGGTCATCGCACGGCCCCGTCTCCGTTACCGACCAGCGCCATCGCCTCGTCCAGCTCGCGCACGTCGGTAGTGTTCCAGGGCACGGCCCAGCCCGCCACGTCTAACATCGCCGAGATCACCTGACCAGTGAATCCCCAGACCAGCATCTCGTCCAACAGAAACGCCGGTCCGGCGAGGCGGCGGCCTAAACCGCGGCGGAAAACCATCAGCCGGTTGGCCGGATTGGTGAAGGCCCGCACCGGAACGCGGGCCACCAGCGCGGTCTCGGCCTGGTTGACCACCGCGACCGGTCCCGGATCGGGAGAGTAGGCCAGCACCGGGACGACGTGAAAGCCCGACGGCGGAATGAAGATTTGCTCGAGCGTGACCAGTGGGTGCAGCCGGTCGGTGTCGATGCCGGTCTCCTCGCGCGCCTCCCGCAGCGCAGTCGCCACCGGTCCGTCGTCGTCGGCGTCGGAGGTGCCACCGGGAAACGCCGCCTGGCCCGCGTGGTGTCGTAGAGTCGCGGCCCGCACGGTCAGCAGTAGGTCCGCATCGTCGGGAACTGTGCCGTGGGCGGCGTCGGGCACATCCTCGGGTCCGGAGAACAGCACCAGCACCGCCGCATCACGTCCGCCGCGGCGAAGCGCAGCCGCCGCTTTGGCCGCGGTCTCCATCGCCAGCAGGTCGGCGGGCAGCCGGCGCCGCAACACCGACGGCACGTCGGCAACGTTGTCGACGAGCGGACGCAGCCAGGTGGGGCAGACCTCGGGCGTCAGCGGTACGGCCCCGCGCGAGCGCGCGGCACCCCCTGCGCTCAACGGCTCCTCCTCGCGCTCATCGCGCCTGGTCTGCGACCGCGGCACTGATCTCGTCGGCGTTGGCGAACGGTCGCGGCAGGACCTGCGCAACGCTACCGTTCGACCGCAACACCACCGTCGTGGGTATCGCGTTGGGAAGGCCCAGTGCCGCGGCTATCAACCGACGGCCGTCCTGCAACGTCGGTAGTCGAACACCGAGCTCCGCCAGCCGCAGCAGCCCTGCTGTCTCGTTGTCGTCCTGGTGCACCGTCACCACTGTCACCTGGGCGCCGACGCGTCGCTGATACTCGGCCATCGCCGGCAACTCGGCGGCGCAGGGTCCGCACCAGTAGGCCCAGAGATCCAGCACCACCGGGTGACCGGCCAAGGCGGATCTGACGTCGACGGCCGCACCGTCGGCCGCGCACTCGACCCGGACACCGCGCAGCGCCTCGTTGAGCCCGGGCACAGTGTCCGCACCGGCGGGGCAGGGCGGCAGATCGGCGCGCCGTCGCGGACCGGCCAGTGCCGCAGGAGTGTCGGCGTCGCGGTGCTCATGGCCGGTGATCGGTGCGGTCGCTCCCGGCGAGGCCTCGTCCGAGCCGGAGGTGAGCCGATGCAGCTCGACTGCGAACCCGACGATGAGCGCCGCGACGATCGCCAGGGCGGCGACGGTCCAGCGAATGCTGCGATCCCCAGACGCTGCCATCACCGACTCAGAGGTCAGCGTCGATACCGGCCAGTGCCAGCAGATGCGCGGTCTCAGGACCCTTCACCAGCGCCGCGGCGACGAGCGGATCGGTTGGACCGGTGCCGAACGACGGGCAGTCTTTGGCCAGTACGCAGACGCCGCAGGCGGGTTTACGCGCGTGGCACACCCGGCGACCGTGGAAGATCACCCGGTGACTGAGCAGGGTCCACTCGCGCCGTTCGATCAATTCGCCGACCGCGTGCTCGACTTTGACCGGGTCCTCTTCGGTGGTCCATCGCCACCGTCGCACCAGCCGCCCGAAATGGGTGTCGACCGTGATTCCCGGAATGTCGAAGGCATTGCCCAAGATGACGTTGGCTGTCTTTCGCCCGACTCCGGGCAGCGACACCAACTCCTCCATCGTCGCGGGCACCTCACCGTCGAACCGCTCGAGCAGTGCCTGGCCGAGCCGGATCAGCGAGTTGGCTTTGTTGCGGTAGAACCCAGTGGGGCGGACGAGGTTTTCCAGCTCCTCGCGGTCGGCTTCTGCATAGTCCTGCGCCGAGCGGTAGCGGGCGAACAACGCCGGGGTGGTCAGATTGACGCCTCTGTCGGTGCTTTGCGCCGACAAGATGGTCGCCACGGTCAGCTCGAGCGGGTTGGTGAAGTCCAATTCGCAGTAAACATGTGGGAACGCCTGCGCCAGAGTGCGATTCATACGGCGGGCTCGCCGCACCAGGCCGGTGCGGGTTTCGGTGGACCAGCGGCGAGTCGCGGCGCCGGACGCGACAGGCGTTGTCGCAGAACGGCCCGAGGGCTTACCGGCTGTCACGCACGACAGCGTAGTCATTCGTGATCCCGCTGAGACCTTCGGCGTGTTTACTAGCGACTTGTGCTGTGGTTGCTGGTGGCCTTCGTCCCGGCATTGTTGATGCTGGCGGCTCACGGGCTGAGTCGGCTGGAAGCAGAACTGGTCGGCGAGACCGTCAGCGCACGTGACGTTGCGAATTTCGTCGAACATGCCAGAGCCGCCGAAGTCAGGACGCTGGCGCGGGCCGGGATGCCGGAAGCACTGGACGACATGAATCGCCGCCGCACCGAGTGGATCGCCGGAGAGTCCGTGATCGCATTCGGGCCGCCGAACGGGCGGCACAAGCATCCCGAGCGAATCGGTAGTTCGGTGACTCGACGTATCAATCCTGTGTAGCGTTGGTTCCGCCTGCGGCAGCGAGCCGGGCAGCTGGGCGACAAACCCGCGCTAGCAACATATTGAACGGAGCGAAGGGGCAACGTGGACGAGATCCTGGCGAGGGCCGGAATCTTCCAGGGGGTTGAACCCAGCGCCGTCTCCGCGCTGACCAAACAACTGCAGCCCGTCGATTTCCCGCGTGGACACACGGTTTTCGCAGAAGGTGAGCCCGGTGACCGGCTCTACATCATCATGTCCGGGAAGGTGAAGATCGGCCGACGTTCCCCGGACGGCCGGGAAAATCTGCTGACGATCATGGGTCCGTCGGACATGTTCGGTGAGCTGTCGATTTTCGACCCGGGGCCGCGAACGTCCAGCGCGACAACCATCACCGAGGTGCGGGCGGTGTCGATGGACCGCGATGCACTGCGTGCGTGGATCGCCGACCGGCCCGAGATCGCCGAGCAGCTGCTGCGAGTGCTGGCCCGCCGGCTGCGGCGCACCAACAACAACCTCGCCGATCTCATCTTCACCGACGTGCCCGGCCGGGTCGCCAAGCAGCTGCTTCAGCTGGCTCAGCGGTTCGGCACCCAGGAGGGCGGCGCGATGCGGGTCACCCACGACCTGACCCAGGAGGAGATCGCTCAGCTGGTGGGTGCGTCGCGGGAGACGGTCAACAAAGCGCTGGCCGATTTCGCCCACCGCGGCTGGATTCGGCTGGAGGGCAAGAGCGTGCTGATCTCCGACTCCGAGCGCCTGGCCCGCCGAGCGAGGTAAGCGCGCGCGAAGCGCGGGCGCAACCGAGCGAGCATCCGACACCGAGCGAGGTAAGCGCGCGAGGCGCGCGGGCGCCCTCCGCGGCCACCAGACGCAAAGGTGCCCAACACGCCGTCGAAAACGGGGCTTTCGCGTCTGCTCGCGCCAGGGGTGGCTAGCGGCGCAAGTAGTCCAGTTGCGCCTGCACCGACTTCTCGGCGGCGTCCCACAGCTTCTCGTCCACGTCGGTATAGACGTGCTCCACCACCTGACGGGCGCTGGCGTCGTCACCCAACTCGGCCAACGCAGTGCGGACCTGCTGCAGCCGCTGCTCACGGTGCTGCAGGTAGTCGGCGGCGACAGCCGCCAGGTCGACAAGCTCCGGCCCGTGCCCGGGCAACACGGTGCGGCGGCCCAGCCCGCGCAGCCGCTGCAGCGACGCCAGGTAGTCGGCCAGACTGCCGTCGTCGCTGTCGATGACAGTGGTGCCACGACCGAGCACTGTGTCGGCGGTCAGCACGGCATCGTCGAGCACGAACGCCAGCGAGTCGGCGGTGTGCCCTGGGGTGGCCAGCACCGAGATTGTCAGGCCCGCCGCCTCGATCACCGCACCGTCGCGCAGTTCGGCTGACCGGCCGCGCAGGAACCCGCTGCCGGCTGACCGCACCGGCGCACCGGTCAGCTCGACCAGCTTGTCGATGCCGTCGGTGTGGTCGGGATGCCGGTGGCTGATCAGCACCAAAGCGATTCGCCCCGTCGCGGCGACTCGGGCGATGTGCTCGTCGTCGTCGGGGCCGGGGTCGACGATCACCGACTCCTGGCTGCCCGGCGCCCGCAGTACCCAGGTGTTGGTGCCCTCGAGCGTCATCAGGCCCGGATTGTCGGCCAGCAGCACCGACGCCGTCTCGGTCACCGGCCGGAGTCGACCGTATGCGGGGTGCGTCAGGAGCTCACCGGACATCCCGGCGCTACCCGACCTCGACGATCAACTCGACTTCCACCGGCGCGTCGAGCGGCAACTCCGACACTCCCACCGCAGAGCGGGCATGCACGCCGTTGTCGCCGAACACCTCGCGCAACAACTCTGAGGCGCCGTTGACGACGCCGGGCTGGCCGTGGAACCCGGGCGCGGAGGCGACGAACCCCACCACCTTGACCACCTGCTGCACCGCGTCGACACCGACCAGCGAGTCGACTGCGGCCAGCGCGTTCAGTGCGCAGATCCGCGCCAGCGCGTAACCCTGCTCGACAGTGACGGCCAGCCCGAGCTTGCCGGTCAGCACCAGCTTTCCGGCCTGCAGTGGCAGCTGGCCGGCGGTGTACACCAGGTTGCCGGTGCGCACGGCCGGCAAGTAGGAAGCGAGCGGCTCGGCCACCTGCGGAAGCTCGATACCCAGCTCCTTCAGCCTCGCCGCGGCGCTCACTTGGGACGCTTGAGGTAAGCGACGTGCTGTTCGCCGGTCGGTCCTTGCAGCACGGCCACCAGTTCCCAGCCGTCGGCGCCCCACTGGTCCAGAATCTGCTTGGTCGCGTGGGTCAGCAGCGGAACAGTGGCGTACTCCCAGAGGGTCGGTTGGCTCATTGTGCGAGCTTATCGGTCGCCCGATCAGCGATCGGCGTACTGGGCGCTGCCGGCTTGGTTAGCATGCGATGGTGGCACCCGAATCGGACGGCGGCAGCGTTGCCGGCTGGCCGTCGCGCCTGTCGAAGGCCCGACTGCACTTCGTGAGTGGCAAAGGCGGCACCGGCAAGTCGACCGTGGCCGCGGCGTTGGCGCTGACGATGGCGGCCGGGGGACGCAAGGTCTTGTTGGTCGAAGTCGAAGGCCGTCAGGGCATCGCGCAGCTCTTCGACGTGCCGCCGCTGCCGTACCAGGAAGTCAAGATCGCCGCGGCCGAACGGGGCGGTCAGGTCAACGCGCTGGCGATCAACATCGAGGCGGCGTTCCTGGAGTACCTGGCCATGTTCTACAACCTCGGCATCGCCGGCCGGGCGATGCGCCGCATCGGGGCGATCGAGTTCGCGACGACGATCGCACCGGGGCTGCGCGACGTGTTGCTCACCGGCAAGATCAAGGAGTCGGTGGTCCGGCTGAACAAGGGCACCAAGACTCCCGTCTACGACGCGGTCGTCGTCGACGCGCCGCCGACGGGACGCATCGCGCGATTCCTGGACGTCACCAAAGCGGTGTCCGACCTGGCCAAGGGCGGACCTGTTTTCTCCCAGGCCGAAGGCGTGGTGAACCTGCTGCACTCCGAGCAGACCGCGGTGCACCTCGTCACCCTGCTGGAGGCGCTGCCGATGCAGGAGACCATCGAGGCGATCGACGAACTTCAGCAGCTGGGCCTGCCGATCGGCAGTGTCATCGTCAACCGCAACATCCCGGCGTATCTGCCGCCGGCGGACCTGGCGAAGGCGGCCGAAGGCGTCATCGACGCCGACGCGGTGCGAGCCGGGTTGAGCAGGGCCGGCGTCAAATTGACCGACGCCGACTTCGCCGGTCTGCTGACCGAGACCATTCAGCATGCGACCCGGATCACCGCCCGCGGAGAGAACGCCGAGCAGCTTGACGCGCTGCAGGTGCCCCGGCTGCAGCTGCCCTCCATCACCGACGGCATCGACCTCGGCAGCCTTTACGAGCTCTCCGAAGCGCTCGCACAGCAGGGAGTCCGATGAGCGTCACGCCGGAAACGTTGGACGTCGCCGCGATGCTGAACGACACCGCCAACCGGGTGGTGGTGTGCTGCGGGGCCGGCGGTGTCGGCAAGACCACCACCGCCGCGGCGATGGCGCTGCGCGCCGCCGAGTACGGCCGCACGGTGGTGGTGCTGACCATCGATCCGGCCAAACGGCTGGCGCAGGCGCTGGGCATCCAAGACCTCGGCAACTCACCGCAGCGTGTTCCGCTGGCCCCGGAAGTGCCCGGGCAGCTCTACGCGATGATGCTTGACATGCGCCGCACGTTCGACGAGATGGTGGTGCAGTACTCCGGACAGGACCGCGCCCAGGCGATCCTGGACAACCAGTTCTACCAAACCGTCGCCACGTCCCTCGCCGGCACGCAGGAGTACATGGCGATGGAGAAGCTGGGTCAATTGTTGGCTGAAGAACGCTGGGATCTGGTGGTCGTCGACACTCCGCCGTCGCGGAACGCGCTGGACTTCCTGGACGCGCCCAAACGACTGGGCAGTTTCATGGACAGCCGGCTTTGGCGGCTGCTGCTGGGATCTGGCCGCGGCATCGGACGTCTGGTCACCGGTGCGGTGGGTCTGGCGATGCGAGCGATGTCGACCATCCTGGGCTCGCAAATGCTCTCTGACGCAGCAGCGTTCGTACAGTCACTGGACGCTACCTTTGGCGGCTTCCGGGAGAAGGCGGATCGCACCTACGCGCTGCTGAAGCGACAGGGCACCCAGTTCGTGGTGGTGTCGGCGGCCGAACCGGACGCGCTGCGCGAGGCGGCGTTCTTCGTCGACCGGCTGTCGCAGGAGCAGATGCCGTTGGCCGGGCTGATTTTGAACCGCACCCACCCGATGCTGAGCGCGCTGCCGGTCGAACGCGCCATTGACGCCGCCGACACCCTCGCGGCCGCGGCCGACTCCGACGAGTCCGCCGCGATCGCCGGCGCGGCCCTGCGCATCCATGCCGAACGCGCAGTGATCTCCAGGCGGGAGATCCGGCTGCTGTCCCGGTTCACCGGGGCGCACCCGCACGTCGCCATAGTCGGGGTTCCGTCGCTGCCGTTCGACGTCTCAGATCTGGAGGCGCTGCGAACGATCGCCGATCAGCTGACAGCGACCGGCGACGACGCGGACCGTGCTGCCGGAGGCGCGGCCAGCTAGCGGCCGCCACTACCCGAAAAGACTTAGCCAGCGCTGCGGTGCTTGCGCTGCCCAGCGAAGAACTCCGCCCACGACACCACTTCGGGGTGTTGCTTGAGCAGCGCACGGCGCTGACGCTCCGTCATGCCGCCCCAGACGCCGAATTCCACCCGATTGTCCAGCGCGTCGGCGCCGCACTCCTGCATGACCGGGCAGTGCCGGCAGATGACGGCGGCCTTGCGCTGGGCAGCTCCGCGGACAAAGAGTTCGTCAGGGTCGGTCGCCCGGCACAGAGCTTTGGACACCCAGGCGATACGGGACTCTGCATCCGCGCGGTAAACGCTACTGCTGACCGGCCTGCTGACCGGCATCGTCGTCGCTTTGTGCACCGCGGGCCGTGTTCTTGACACCAGCGCTCCCCTTCGCTCCGGCCGCCGCTGCGACGGACCTGACCCGAAGTGCAAGCTCGCGATGCGATCTACGCCACACTATGCACGTCGGTGTTACCTGTATCTCAGTGTGTGTCTAAGTTAGGTGGTCAGGTACCGATTGCGCAACAGTTTGGTAAGCCCTTTTTGGGACGCCCGTGCAGTCCGATCATGATAACGGGCTAATAACAGCCTTCGGAGCCTCCGACTCACCCCGCGCCGGACTGCCGGCCAGGTCACACACGCGCCGGTGACAGCGGCGGCGATGCCGAGATCAACTGAGCGATTTCCGCCTCAACAGGCGGCCTCGCTACTGTAGTAGCCATGTCCGAGCGCCCCGCGACGGGTATCACGATCCTCAAGCTGGCCGGCGTCTGCCTGCTGGCCAGCGTCGTCGTCGCGGGACTGATGTTCCCGGCTGCCGGCGGGCTCGGGCTGGTGTCGAACCGGGCATCAGAGGTGGTCGCCAACGGCTCGGCCCAACTGGTGGCCGGTGACGTACCGGCAGTCACGACGATGGTCGACGCCAAGGGCAACACCATCGCGTGGCTGTACTCCCAACGCCGGTTCGAAGTTCCCAGCGACAAAATCGCGAACACGATGAAGCTGGCTATCGTTTCGATCGAGGACAAACGGTTTGCCGAGCACAACGGCGTGGACTGGAAAGGCACCCTGACCGGGCTGGCCGGTTACGCCTCCGGCGACGTCGACACCCGCGGAGGCTCGACGATCGAGCAGCAGTATGTGAAGAACTATCAGCTGCTGGTGCTCGCCCAGACCGACGCGGAAAAGCGTGCGGCCGTCGAGACCACGCCGGCCCGCAAGCTGCGCGAGATCCGCATGGCGCTCACCCTCGACAAGACCTTCACCAAGCCGGAGATCCTGACCCGCTACCTCAACCTGGTGTCGTTCGGTAACAACGCGTTCGGAGTGCAGGACGCCGCGCAAACCTACTTCGGTATCAACGCGTCGGACCTGAACTGGCAGCAGGCCGCGCTGCTGGCCGGGCTGGTGCAGTCAACCAGCTCGCTCAACCCCTACACCAATCCGGAAGGTGCGCTGGCGCGGCGAAACGTAGTGCTGGACACCATGATCGACAACCTGCCCGCCGAGGCGAACGCACTGCGGGCCGCAAAGGCCGAGCCGCTGGGGATCCTGGCGCAGCCCAATGAGCTGCCGCGCGGATGTATCGCCGCCGGAGACCGCGCATTCTTCTGCGACTACGCGCAGGCCTACCTGGCGCGTGTCGGGATCAGCAAAGAGCAATTGGCCCGCGGTGGCTACCTGATCCGCACCAACCTCGATCCCGACGTGCAGGCCCCCGTCAAACAGTCGATCGACAGCATCGCCAGCCCCGACCTGAACGGCATCGCCAGTGTGATGAGCGTGATCCGGCCCGGCCGCGACTCGCACCGGGTCGTCGCGATGGCCAGCAACCGGCGCTACGGATTGAGCTCCGAGGCCGGCGAGACCATGCGGCCGCAGCCGTTCTCGATGGTCGGCGACGGCGCCGGGTCGATCTTCAAGATCTTCACCACCGCCGCCGCGATGGACATGGGCATGGGCATCAACACCGTGCTCGACGTGCCGGGAAGTTTCCAAACCAAGGGCATGGGTAGCGGCGGCGCGAAGGGCTGCCCGAAAGAGACCTGGTGTGTGGTGAACGCCGGCAGTTACCGGGGTTCGATGAACGTCACCGACGCGTTGGCCACCTCACCGAACACCGCTTTCGCCAAGCTGATCTCGCGGATCGGCGTACCCCGCACCGTGGACATGGCGATCAAGTTGGGCCTGCGTTCCTACGCCGACCCCGGCAGCGCGCGCGACTACGACCCGAACAGCAACGAAAGCCTGGCCGACTTCATCAAACGGCAGAACATCGGATCGTTCACCTTGGGCCCGTTCGAGTTGAACGCGCTGGAGCTGTCCAACGTGGCGGCCACCCTCGCCTCCGGCGGCGTGTGGTGCCCGCCGAACCCCATCGACAAACTCATCGACCGCAACGGCAACGAGGTCGCCGTCAACAACGAAGCCTGCGACCAGGTGGTGCCGGAAGGCCTGGCGAACACGCTCGCCAACGCGTTGAGCAAGGACGCCCAGGCCGGCGGAACCGCGTCGGGCTCGGCCGGCGCCGCGGGCTGGAACCTGCCGGTTTCCGGGAAGACCGGCACCACCGAAGCGCACCGCTCCTCCGGTTTCGTGGGCTTCACCAACCAATACGCGGCGGCCAACTACATCTACGACGACTCGACCTCACCGTCGGACCTGTGCTCGTTCCCGTTGCGGCGCTGCGGCAACGGTGACCTCTACGGCGGTAACGAACCCGCGCGTACCTGGTTCACCGCGATGAAGCCGATCGCCACCAAGTACGGCGACATTCACCTGCCGCCGACCGATCCCCGGTATGTCGAGGGCGGCCCAGGTTCGCGGGTTCCCAGCGTCTCCGGTTTGGACTTCGACCTGGCCCGCCAGCGCCTCAAGGACGCCGGTTTCCAGGTTGCCGACCAGCCGAGTTCGGTGAACAGCACGGCGAAAGCCGGCGAGGTGGTCGGCACCACCCCGAACGGGCAGACCATTCCCGGCTCGGTCATCACGATCCAGACCAGCAACGGAATTGCGCCGGCTCCCGAACCGCCGCCGGACGCCCCGGTGCCGGTCGGCTCGACCATCGTCGAGATTCCGGGCCTGCCGCCGATCACCATTCCGCTGATGGCGCCACCGCCCGGCGAGCCGCCCCCCTAACCGATTCGGCAGTAGGCTGCTTTCATGTCTGCCGCACTGAAATCCGCCGGCGCTGCCGTCCTCGGGTCGGCTGTCGCCGGAGTCGGTTACGCCTCGATAATCGAGCGCAACGCGTTCGCGTTGCGTGAACTGACGATGCCCGTGCTGACCCCGGGTTCGTCGCCGCTGCGGGTGCTGCATATCAGTGATCTGCACATGCGGCCCAAGCAGCGCCGCAAGCAGGCGTGGCTGCGGGAACTGGCCGGCTGGGAGCCGGACCTGGTCGTCAACACCGGCGACAACCTCGCGCACCCCAAGGCGGTGCCGGCGGTGGTGCAGGGTTTGGGCGACCTGCTGTCCCGCCCGGGTGCCTTCGTCTTCGGCAGCAACGACTACTTCGGCCCGCGCCTGAAAAACCCGCTCAACTACCTGACCAACCCGGGTCATCGCGTGCAGGGTGAGCCGCTGCCGTGGCAGGATCTGCGGGCGGCTTTCACCGAGCGTGGCTGGCTGGACATGACACACAACCGCCGCGAATTCGAAGTGTCGGGACTGCACATCGCCGCGGCCGGCGTCGACGACCCGCACATCGCCCGCGACCGCTACGACACGATCGCGGGACCGGCCAGCCCGGCCGCCAATCTGCGGTTGGGGTTGGCCCATTCGCCCGAACCCCGGGTGCTGGACCGCTTCGCCGCCGACGGCTACCAGTTGGTGATGGCCGGCCACACCCACGGCGGTCAGCTGTGCCTGCCGTTTTACGGCGCGATCGTGACGAACTCCGGCCTGGACCGGTCACGTGCCAAAGGGGCGTCCCGGTGGGGCTCGACGATGCAGTTGCACGTTTCCGCGGGCATCGGCACATCGCCGTTCGCGCCGTTGCGGTTCTGCTGCCGCCCCGAGGCCACGCTGCTGACCCTCATCGCAGCGCCGACGGGCGGCCGCGACTCGGCAAGCAATTCGGGCCGGTCGCAGCCAACCGCTTCTGTGCGTTGACACCGCCCACCCGGATCGCGATTCGCAGCCGACCACGCTGCTGGACAGACAACGCGATCCGGCTGATCGAAGCGGACGCCCGTCGCAGCGCCGACACCCATCTGCTGCGCTACCCGTTGCCGTCGGCATGGGATTCAGAAGTCGATGTTGCGCTTTATCTCAAGGACGAGACGACGCACATCACCGGCAGCCTCAAGCACCGGCTCGCGCGTTCGCTGTTCCTCTACGCCCTGTGCAACGGATGGGTCGGTCAGGGCACCACGGTGGTCGAGGCGTCGTCCGGTTCGACCGCGGTCTCTGAAGCGTATTTCGCCGCCTTACTGGGGCTGCCGTTCATCGCCGTGATGCCGGAGTCGACCAGCGCGGCGAAAGTGGCGCTGATCGAATCGCGGGGTGGTGTGTGCCATTTCGTGTCGAACGCGCGTGACGTCTATGCCGAGGCCGAGCGGGTGGCGCGGGAGACCGGCGGGCACTATCTCGACCAGTTCACCAACGCCGAGCGGGCCACCGACTGGCGCGGCAACAACAACATCGCCGAGTCGATCTACTTTCAGATGCATGACGAACGCCACCCGATTCCGGACTGGATTGTCGTGGGCGCCGGCACGGGTGGCACCAGCGCCACGATCGGCCGCTATATCCGCTACCGGCGGCACGCCACCCGGTTGTGCGTCGTCGACCCGGAGAACTCGGCGTTTTACCCGGCCTACGCAGAATCCCGCTTCGACATCGTCATGAGCGCCTCGTCGCGCATCGAGGGCATCGGCCGGCCTCGGGTGGAACCGTCATTTCTGCCGACGGTGGTCGACCGGATGGTCACGGTGCCCGATGCCGCATCAATTGCGGCTGCTCGCCACGCCAGTCGCGTGTTGGGCCGACGCGTGGGTGCGTCGACCGGGACCAATTTGTGGGGAGCTTTCGGGCTGCTTGCCGAGATGGTCGCCGAGCGACGCAGCGGTTCGGTGGTCACGCTGCTCGCGGACAGCGGCGACCGCTACGCCGACACCTACTTTTGCGACGAGTGGGTGGCCGCCCACGGGCTGGACCCGTCCGGACCCGCCGAGACACTGACCAGGTTCGAAGGTTCCTGCCACTGGGAGTGATCCCAGGCTTCGACGTCAGCCACTTCGTTTTCCGGCGCGGTCACCAGGAGCCATAGCACCGCCATTCCCAACAGTCCGCCGAACACCAGAGCGCCTAATAACGTCATAGCCTTCTCGCTTCCTCGTGGGCAGAACCCGTTGAGTTATTAGTCTGCTCAACACCACCGACATCGGACTTCTTCCGTCGCTCATTGTGCGAAGGTCGTCTCACGCCACCGAATGTGAGCTGCGACACTGCAGCGGACCTGCTGGCCCTTCGGCACATCAGGCGACGCCGGATCAACGCTGACCGGACAACCTGCGACCCGGTGGCTGTACCCACACCGCCAATGAGCCAATCGCGGTTTGGTGACCCGGTGGGCCGGTGCGATAGGCTGTCGTGGCTTCAGCGGGGTGTGGCGCAGCTTGGTAGCGCGCTTCGTTCGGGACGAAGAGGCCGTGGGTTCGAATCCCGCCACCCCGACCCTTGTCAGGAGAGCACGTGACGAATGCCAGGCCTCCGGCGCCGCGGGTTCTCCGCGGTGTTGCTGCGGCGTCGTTCGTCGTCGCGACCTTGCTCGCGGTGCTGCTACCCGTGCCCGCGCCGCACGCCCGGGCAGCGCCCAGCATCGCCGGGATGGCGGTGTTCTTGGACCCCGGCCACAGCGGTGCCAACGATGCCTCGATCACCCGGCAGGTACCCAACGGCCGGGGCGGCACCAAGGACTGCCAGACGACGGGAACCGCCACAGCCGACGGATATGCCGAACACAGCTTCAATTGGGATGTCGTGCAACAGGTCCGCGCTGCACTCGACCAGTTGGGGGTGCGGACCGAACTGTCCCGCGACGACGACAGCAGTGTCGGACCTTGCGTCGATCAGCGTGCAGCGGCGGCCAACGCCTTGCACCCGGACGCGATCGTCAGCGTCCACGCCGACGGCGGACCACCGGGCGGTCGGGGCTTTCACGTCAACTACTCGAGCCCACCTTTGAACGACTCGCAGCGTGGCCCCGCGACGCAGTTGGCGGCCGCCATGCGGGATTCGTTGACAGCAGCAGGCTTGCCGACATCGACGTACCTCGGCTCGAGCGGGCTCTATGGCCGTGCGGATCTCGCCGGCTTGAATCTGGCTCAGTACCCGGCGGTCCTGGTCGAGCTGGGCAACATGAAGAACAATGACGACGCCCGGCTGATGGAAGGCCGCGACGGCCGCGCGGGTTATGCCGCCGCCGTCACCCAAGGCATCGTCGACTATCTGAGCGGACGACCTCAAGCCGGTTAGCTGCGGGTCTGAGCCCGGCACGCGATGGGTATGCCCCTGTCCGACGACGCACAGTGACAGGAAAGAGGTCGTGCCATGGCCAGCGCAACGGTTGCCGACTTCATCTTGGAAAGACTGCGCGACTGGGGAGTGGAAAAGGTTTTCGGTTACTCCGGCGACGGCATCAACGGCCTGCTGGGGGCGTGGGGCCGGGCCGGAAACAGCCCGAAGTTCGTCCAATCCCGCCACGAAGAGATGTCGGCGTTCGAAGCGGTCGGCTATGCGAAGTTCAGCGGCAAGATCGGGGTGTGCGCGGCGACCTCGGGGCCGGGCGCGATCCATCTGCTGAACGGTCTGTACGACGCCAAACTCGATCACGTACCGGTGCTGGCCATCGTCGGGCAGACCGAGCGCAGTGCGATCGGCGGCTCCTACCAACAGGAAGTCGACCTGGCCAACCTGTTCAAGGACGTCGCCAGCGAATACGTGCAAACGGTCACGGTGCCTGAGCAGCTGCCCAACGTGCTGGACCGGGCGATCCGCACTGCGCTCAGCAGACGGGCGCCGACGGCCATCATCATCCCGTCCGATGTGCAGGAGCTCGAATACTCCCCTCCGACACACGCATTCAAGATGGTGCCGTCGAGCGTCGGATTCGAATGGCCGCAAACCCAGCCGTCGCAGGAGGGTTTACGGCGTGCCGCCGACGTGCTGAACTCCGGAAAGCGGGTGGCGATCCTGATCGGTTGCGGCGCAAAGGACGCGGCTGCTTTGGTCACCGAGACGGCCGATGTGCTCGGTGCCGGTGTCGCCAAAGCCCTACTCGGCAAAGACGTGTTGTCCGACGAACTGCCGTGGGTGACCGGTGCCATCGGGCTGCTCGGCACCCGCCCGAGTTATGAGATGATGCGCGACTGCGACACGTTATTGACCATCGGCTCGAGTTTCCCTTACTCACAGTTCCTTCCGGAGTACGGGCAGGCGCGCGGTGTGCAGATCGACATCGATCCGGCGCTGATCGGCATGCGTTATCCCTACGAGGTGAATTTGGTCGGCGACGCGGCCGCGACACTGCGGGCGCTGCTCCCACTGATCGAGCGGAAACCTGATCGGTCTTGGCGGGAGACCATCGAAAAGAACGTGCAGCGCTGGTGGGACACCATGGCGATGGAGGCCCAGGTGTCGGCGGATCCGATCAACCCGATGCGGTTGTTCGCCGACCTGTCACCGAAGCTGCCCGACAACGTGATCGTCACCGCGGACTCCGGTTCGGCAGCCAATTGGTATGCGCGCCATCTGAAATTCCGGAACGGTATGCGTGGCTCGTTGTCCGGCACACTGGCCACCATGGGTCCTGGAGTGCCCTACGGCATCGGCGCCAAGTTCGCCCACCCGGACCGCCCGGTCATCGTGTTCGAAGGTGACGGCGCGATGCAGATGAACGGGTTGGCCGAACTGATCACGATCGCGCATTACTGGAAGGAATGGACTGATCCCCGGCTCATCGTCGCGGTGTTGCACAACAACGATCTCAACCAAGTCACCTGGGAGATGCGCGCGATGGGCGGCGCGCCGAAATTCCCTGAATCACAGACTCTGCCCGACGTCGACTACGCCGCGTTTGCCGCCGGCCTGGGGTTGGCATCGGCGACTCTGACCGATCCGGACCAGATCGCGTCGGCGTGGGATCACGCGTTAAGTGCAGATCGGCCAACGCTTCTCGACGTGCATTGTGATCCAGATGTTCCTCCGGTGCCGCCGCACGCCAGCTTCGACCAAATGAAGGCCGCGGCCAGCGCTGTGTTGAAGGGTGACGAGAACGCGTTCGGGATCATGAAGGAGGGCATCAAGATCAAGGCGCAGGAGTTCATGCCGCACCGCTAGAGGTGCCGGGCGCACTGTAGAACGTCTTCAGCAGATGGTGGCACTGATTTGCTGAAGAACACTTCAGCCGTCTCGCCGACAGAATTGACTGTGCTGACGTCCGCAGGATACGGGCTTAGGCTTTTTGTCGTGTTATCGCGAAAGACGTATACCTCTTACAGCATCGCTTGCGCGCTCGTGTGGGCCGTGATTTTGGGTCTTGTAGCGGTCCGGTACCCCGACCGCCTGCACACCTTCCTACTGGTCGGCGGCGGCTGGCTGATCGGATGGATCTCGGCGACGATTGCCAGGTCGGTTTATCCGCCGCCGAAAGGAAGATCCGGGCGACGTAGGGTTGGCTCGTCATCCGCCTGAGTGGACGACGGTTGCTTCAGCGGTTTCAGTTTCGCCGAATCGGCGAGTTCTCTGATGACACTCGCCGGCAAGCGCCGGGCCTCTCCGTTTGGCCGATGCATCACCCGGGGTACAGACCAACGTGACCCGTCAACTGATCACGGTCGAACCATGCCTTCCGTCGGCGTACGGACCGCTGTCGATGGCCGTCCGGCGCTGCCTGACTGAACCAGCGCCCAGCGATCAGCTCGACCGCATCACCGCCTCGGTGCAAGATTCCGATCCCTACGGTCTAGATCTGCAGCTTGCGTTGTACATGTGCTACGAGCTGCATTACCGGGGATTCGCCGGGGTCGATCCGATGTGGGAGTGGAATCCCGCGCTGCTGCACCTGCGCGCGCAATTGGAGCGCGTGTTTCTGGCAGAGGTGCGCCGCGACGTCGGGCCCATCGAGCCAGACGAGACCGCGGTCGCCGAGATGGACGCGTTGACGATCGAACCCGCTGACGGAGACGGACCGTCGTACTACCTGCGCAGTACGGGCACCTGGGAACAGATGCGGGAGTACTTCGTGCACCGTTCGCTGTATCACCTCAAAGAAGGCGATCCGCACGCCTTCGCAATCCCGCGGCTGACCGGGCAGGCCAAGGCTTCTTTCGTAGCCGTGGAATTCGACGAATTCGGTGCCGGTCGCGGTGCGCAGTTGCATCAGCAGCTATTCGCCGATTTGATGGACGCCGCGGGGCTTGATTCGACCTATCTCGGCTACCTCGAACACGTCCCGGCAGAATCGCTCGCCGTAGTGAATCTGATGTCGATGTTCGGCCTGCACCGTCGGCTGCGCGGTGCGGCCGTCGGGCATTTCGCATCGACAGAGATCACTTCTTCACCCGGCTCGCGCCGGCTTGTCGAAGCTCTGCGACGGCTGCAGGCACCAGCGGAATGTGTCACGTTCTACCGCGAGCACGTCGAGGCGGATGCGGTGCACGAACAGGTGGTACGGATGGATGTGGTCGGCGATCTGGTGGCCCGCGAGCCGCAGCTCGACCATGACGTGGTGTTCGGTATTCGCGCCAACGCCGTCGTCGAAGACCGGTTGGCCGACGTTGTCCTGACAGCGTGGCGAGCAGACGAAACGTCGTTACGACGCCCGGTCGGCTGATCTAGCCGGCTCGGCGGATTGAGCCGGTCGGCACCTGCGGTGGCTGGTGTCGCACAGTGGATACTCCTTGCTGCGCCGACAGGTACAGATCGCGACCATGAACCGTTCGGATTCCACAACGCGTCCGCTGGGCATCTCGATGCGTACCGGACCCTCGATCAAGACCGGTCCGTTCGGAACCACCTGCACCCGAGTTGGTTCCGCGTGGGTCACCGCTTGTCCGCCCGAATCACGACCAACTCTTCTTCCCGGCGGCCGGTCTGCAACCGCCCGGTGTCCTCGAGCCACTTCGCCTGGGCTGAAAGCACCGGTCCGAAAGGGATCCACTGCGAGGCAATGATTTTCGCGCGCATACCGACGGACCGCAGCTTTCTGAGTGACCGTTCGGCGTCCGCGAAGGCGGACTGTACCACCAACATCGAGCCACCGAGCGAAGCAGGTCCGGCGCTGCGTCACACAATGGATCCAGGATGAGCCGGCCGTCGGCTCCGCCGTTCCACGAATATTCCGGCCCGGCCGACGACGGGATCGTTCCCGAATCGGCGTCCGGCGCAATGGGAACGTAAGGCGGATTGGACACGATGACGTCGAACGGCCCGCAGCTCAGAGCACCCGTCCACGATCCTTCACGCACGTCGACATCTACCCCGGCCACCAACGCGTTGCCGCGGGAGCACCGCACGGCGCGCGGACAGATGTCGAACGCGGTGACACTGGCGGCGCCCATTTCGGCGGCGGCGATCGCGACAAATCCACTGCCGGTACACAGATCCAGCACCCGTCGTCCACGAACCAGCGCAGTACGCTCCATCGTCTCGACCAGCAGCTGCGAGTCTTGTTGCGGCGGATACACCCCGTCGACGGCGGATGGACCGCGCGGGGCCGGATAGGTGATGGTCACGTGAGCCTTCCGACGTCGTGATCGCCGCGGCGATCACGGCTCGTCGTGACTGATGCCCGCAATTAACCTAAACGAAACCGACGCAGGCAACGACTCAGGAACCCCGGTTTTCACCCAATTCTTCGACGATCGGGTTGACCGGCCCGACGTCCCGGGCGCTCTGCGCCACGTTCGGTTTGGTGTGGACCCGGTGAGCCGCGGCTTTTTCCGAGTCGCTCAGGTCGTCGTCGTCGGTCAACGGCACCGACGACAGCACCTCCCCGAAATTGGCATACGTTTCGGGTGGAATGGCCCGCAACGCGCGAGCGGTGTCTTCGTCGCAGCCGTTGCGATCGGCCGATTCGAGCAAAGCGTCTTTGTCGGCAGGGTAGTCAACGTCGTTGAGGTACTGCCGAAGTCGGTTGCGTGTCGTCGCCGCTGGCATTTGATGGCCCTACCCGCGGATTGACGCGTCGGAGAACTGTTCGACGATCGTCGAGCAGAATGCTGCGAGGTCGCGCGGCGAGCGACTGGTGATCAGATTGCCGTCGACCACCACTTCCTCGTCGACGACGTTGGCACCGGCATTGCGCAGATCGGTGCGAATACTCGGATACGACGTCAGCGTGCGCCCTTTGGCCACGCCCGCCTCGACGAGCGTCCACGGGCCGTGGCAGATCGCCGCAACCGGCTTGCCTGAGGTGACGAAGTCCCGCACAAATGCGACCGCTGACTCGTCTATCCGCAGTTTGTCCGGATTCACCGTACCGCCGGGCAATACGAGTCCGTCGTAGTCGTCGACCTTCACCTTGGACACTTCGCGGTCGACGGGAAACGTCCCGGCCGGCTCCAGATCGTGATTTCGTGCCTGGATCTCACCTGACTTCAGCGACAACAACTCGACCACCGCGCCGGCTTCTTCCAACGCCGCACGCGGTTGTTCCAGTTCGACCTTCTCCACGCCGTCTGCAGCCAGAATTGCGACTTTCTTACCGTTCAACTGCTGAACTGCCATGACTTGCGCTCCTTACGGTTTGAGGATGACTTTGGTGCAATTGTCCTGTTTGTGTTTGAAGATCTCGTAGCCGTGCGGCGCCTGCTCCAAATCCAGGTGGTGGGTGATGATGAACGTCGGGTCGATGTCGCCGTTACGAATTCGGTCGAGCAGTGGCCGCATATAGCGGTGTACGTGACATTGGCCGGTCTTGATGGTCAGCGACCGGTTCATGACGGCTCCGATCGGAAATTTGTCCATCAAGCCGCCGTACACACCGACGATGGAGATGGTGCCACCGTTGCGGCAACTCATCGCCGCCTCGCGGATGGCATGCGGCCGTTCGGTTTCCAATCGCGCAGCCTGCTTGACTCGATCGTAGGTGTCCATCACGGTCGATCCGCTACGCGCTTCCATGCCCGCCGCGTCGATGCAGTGATCAGGCCCGCGGCCGCCGGTCAGCTCGAGCAGCGCGGGAAGCACGGAAGTTTCGGCGAAGTTGACCGGTATTGCGCCCTGCTGCTCGGCCAGCGCCAGCCGATACGGTACCCGGTCGATTGCAATGACTTTGGCGGCGCCGAGCAAATAGGCGCTCACGATGGCGAACAACCCGACCGGGCCCGCGCCCCACACCGCGACGATGTCGGTTGGCTTGATATCGCACATTTCGGCGCCCATGTAGCCCGTGGGCAAGATGTCGGACAAGAACAGCACCTGCTCGTCAGTCAGGTCGTCCTCGATTTTCAGCGGTCCCACATCGGCGAAGGGCACCCGGGCGTATTCGGCTTGGCCACCGGCGAATCCGCCCAACATGTGCGAGTAGCCGAACAGGCCCGCCGGCGAATGACCCATGAACTTCTCGGCGACACCGGCGTTCGGATTGGAGTTCTCGCACAGCGAGTACAGGTCGCGTTCGCATGCCGAGCACGCACCACAGGCGATCGGGAAGGGCACCACCACCCGGTCACCGACGGACAGCTTCGTGACTGCCTTGCCCACTTCGACGATTTCGCCCATGAATTCGTGGCCCAGCACATCACCGTGCTTGACGGTCGGTATGTAGCCGTCGTACATGTGCAGGTCCGAGCCGCAGATAGCGGTCGAGCTGATCCGCACGATGGCGTCGCGGTCGTTCAGGATCTTGGGATCCGGAACCGTCTCCACCGCAACGCTGTTGCGGCCGGCGTACACGGTAGCCTTCATCGGTCCGTTCCTTTCCCTGCCGCGTGTGGCTGGGCGGGTCGTTGATGCATCTGCCGGATAGCGGCGGTGCCTTCTGGTGATCCGTCGGAGCGCAGCACCTGGCCGGTTTCGAGCAGCTGCTTCAACCGGCGTAGGTCGTCGTTGACTTGCTGCTCGGGTGACTCGCCGAGGATGGTCGCCACCGCCTTGCCCAGCGTGCCGCCGGGAATGTGGTAGGCGATGGTGACGTGGACTTCGGTGCCGCCGGCCGGGGCAGGCTTGAACTCGACGCTGCCACTGTTCGGCACCGTTGAGCCCGGCAACGACTCCCAGGCGATCCGGGTACCGGGCTGGTCGTCGGTGATCTGCGCTTCCCACTGCACCTGCTGGCCGATGGGCGCGTTGGCGATCCAGCGCGACCGCTCCGCCGACTCGCTGGTCACCGACTTGAGGTGGTACATGAACGACGGCAGGTTTTCCAGTTCACGCCAGAACGTGTAGACCTCTTGGGGCTCCTGCTGCACCGTGATGGCCGCCTGCAGGGTGCGGTGACGAGTCGCGTTGCCGTGCCGACCGGTGCTGCCGTCGTCGCGGGTGGTGCGCAGCGCGGCGTAAAGGTCGACTGCGCCGATCGCGCCCAGGGCCAGCGCCGACACGCTGCCACGGCCCCGCTGTCCCGGTCGGCGCTTGGCGACTCCGGTGAGCAGCACGCCGACGTCCAATACGTCACCGGCGACCCGCGTCCAGACCAGCTTGTTCGGGCCGAGCAGCAGGGCCGCGGCATGTCCGCACTCGCGCAGTCCCAGCGCCCTGATCACCGACCGGGATCGGCGGGTGTCGTCCACGCCGGCCACCGCGGCGACCCTGCGTGGTGCCAGTACCTCGGAAAGACCCAGACTCAGGCTGGCGGCGGCCAGTCCTTTCACCAACGCGTCGGTGGTGGCCGCTGAGCTGTCATTCATTGCTGTCTCCTTTACCCGCGGCGGCCCGCAGCGCCTGCAGCAGCGGTTCGGCCGCCTCCTTGAGGAACAGGTCCTGGGTTTCACCGCCGATCTGAATCAGGGCGATGTCGGTGAAACCGGCTTCCCAGTACGGCCGGACTGCCTCGACGATCGCGTCCAGGTCCGGGCCGCACGGAATGCTTTCGGCGACGTCCTCCGGCCGCACGAACTGCGTCGCACCGGCGAAACCGGCGGTTGTCGGCAGGTCGGCGTTGACGTTCCAACCACCGCCGAACCAGCGGAACTGGTCATGGGCGCGTTGGACCGCCGTGTCACGGTCGGGGTCCCAACAGATCGGGATCTGCCCGACCACCCGGCTGTCTTCCGTCGCGCCCGCCGCGCGGCGGGCGCTGTGCCAGCCGTCGACGTACTCCTTGGTCGGTTCGACGGCGATCAAGTGGTCACCCAGAGCGGCGAACTTCTCGACCGCCTTCTGGCCGCCTACCGCCAAGCCGATACCGACCCGCACCTCGGGCAGATCCCACAGCCGTGCCGAGTCCACCTGATAGTAGTTGCCCCGCCAGTTGACCAAGCCGCCGTCGAACAGGGCGCGAATGATCTCGACGGCTTCGACCAGCATCTCCTGCCGGCGCACAATGGTCGGCCAGCCTTTGCCGACGACGTGTTCGTTGAGGTTCTCCCCACTACCCAGGCCCAGGGTGAACCGCCCGTCGGCCAGGATCTGCAGCGTCGCCGCCGCCTGGGCGACGATCACCGGGTGATAGCGGATCGTCGGGCAGGTCACATACGTGTAGAGGTCGACGCGCTGGGTTTGATGCGCAATCGCACCGAGAATTGTCCAGGCGTTCGGCGCGTGACCCTGCGACGCGAGCCACGGGGAGAAATGGTCACTGGAGACTTCGAAGTCGAAACCCCGCTCCTCTGCTGTAACCGCATATCGCACAAGGTCTTTCGGCGGGCTCTGCTCCGTCATCAGGGTGTAGCCAAACCGGGTCATGCCTGCACGGGTACCCCGGTGTCACAGGAGCAAACGGATGATCGAGACGATCAGAGCCGGTTCTTGACCGCCGCCGACAGGCGGGCGCCGTCGGCCTTGCCCGCCGCGATCGCATTGGCGGCTTTCATCACCAGCCCCATCTGCTTCACGGACGGCCGCTCCCCCAGCTGCTCGGCCACCTGCGCCAGGGCCGTGTCGACCACGTCGGCCAATTCCCCTTCGGTCAGCGGAACGGGCAGGTACTCGTCGATCACCCGGGCTTCGGCGATCTCGTTGGCCGCAAGCTCACCGCGGCCGTTCTGGGCGTAGATCTCGGCGGCCTCGCCGCGCTTCCGCGACTCCCGGGCCAGGACCTTGAGCACCTCGTCGTCGGAGAGCTCACGCGCCTGCTTCCCCGAGACCTCCTCGTTCTGGACTGCTGCCAACAGCATCCGCAGTGTCGCTGTTCGCAGCTTGTCCTGCGCTTTCATCGCATCGGTGAGATCGGCCCGCAGTCGCGACTTGAGTTCGGCCATGGCCAAGACGGTACGCGCCGCCCGGTGGCCGGGCGGTGCGGCAGTTTGACGGCAAGTGACGGCAACTGACAGCAATCGACAGCAATTGACATTGCCCCGATGCCGGACAGGATGGAAGTCATGATCAACGACGACGGCGGCTCGCTTCGGTGAGCACGCCGCCGGCCGACTACCCCGATCATCTGCCCGACTACCCGCCCCCGGGCTACGGGTTCGGTGGATACGTCCCGCCGGGGGTGCCGCCGCCCTACGTCGCGCCGCCGCCCCACTGGGGCCTGACGCCCGGCTACCAAACCGGCCCAGGCTACGGACCATCACCCGGCTACGCGCCAACTGGCTACCCACCGCCTGGCTACCGACCACCGCCGAGTTACCCGCCGCCCGGGTACGGACCGCCACCCGGTTATGGACCGCCGCCGGGCTATGGACCGCCGCCGTTTTACGGCGCCCCGTTCGGCCTGGCGGCCGGGCCGCCGGTCACGTCGGGCCCGCTCAAACCCGGCATCATTCCGCTGCGGCCGCTGAGCTTGAGTGACATCTTCAACGGCGCCGTCGGCTACGTCCGCGCCAATCCGAAGCCGGCGCTGGGGTTGACCGCCGCCATCGTCGTGGTCGTCCAGTTTTTCGCGTTGCTCGCCAAACTGGGGCCCTTGGCTGCCGACTACCTGGCGGTGGGCACCGACACCTTTGTCATGTGGCTGGGCGGCATCCTGCTCGCCGGCATCCTCACCGTCATTGTGGGGCGCGCCGTGTTCGGATCGACGATCACCTTGGGCGAAGCGTGGACCAAGGTCCGGGGCCGACTGCTCGCTCTTATCGGGCTCGCCGCACTCGAAGCCGGTGGCGTGCTGCTGCTTGCTTTCCTCGGGGGGCTGATCTTCGCCGTCATCAGGGCGGTCGGCAACGGCGCGGCTTTCGTGTTCGGCCTGCCGTTGGTATTCGCCGTCACTGCGGTCGTCGGCTACTTCTACACGGTGCTGACATTCGCGCCGGTGCTCATCGTGCTGGAGCGACTCCCGGTGTTCGATTCGATCAGCCGATCGATCACGCTGGTGCGCAACAGCTTCTGGCGGGTGCTTGGCATCCGGCTGCTCTCCGCAATCGTCGTGGTCGTCGTGGGGTATGCCGTAGCGGCACCGCTGACCCTGGCCGGCCAGTTGATGGTGTCAACGCACTCCGGCGGCCCCGTGCTGATCGGTACCACGCTCACCACCATTGGCTCGGCGATCGGTCAGATCATCACCACGCCGTTCAGCGCCGGGGTGGTCGTCCTGCTCTACGCCGACCGCCGGATTCGCGCCGAGGCATTCGACCTGGTGCTCAGGAGCGGCGCGGCGGGCGGACCGCAGGCGGCGGCGTCCACCGATTATCTCTGGCTGACCCGGCCGGGGTAGGAACAGGCTGACATTGCCCGCCATCGACATCGACCGCGATGCCGCCCACGAGGCTGCTCGGCGCGAACTGGCCAAGCCGATATATCCCCGGGCGTCTACCTGGCAGCGGTTGCACGACTTGGTCAACGAATTGCTCGATCGTTTGCTGCGCTCGACGGAGGTGCTGCCGGGCGGCTGGTTGGGTGTCCTCGCGTTGCTCATCGTGCTGAGTCTTACGTTGGCTGTGGCCGTCCGCCTGCTGCGGCGCACCATCCGGACCAACCGCGGCACAGATCGACCGCTGTTTGACGCCGGTCAACTCAGTGCCGCCCAGCATCGGGCCACCGCCGAGCAACTCGCCGCCCGAGGTGACTGGGCGGCCGCGGTACGGCACCGGTTGCGCGCCGTCGCCCGAGAGCTGGAGGAAACCGGTGTCCTGGATTCGGTCGCCGGCCGCACCGCGGGCGAGCTGGCACACGACGCCGGAAACCTGCTTCCGCATCTGCACAACGAGTTTGCGCAGGCAGCAACTGTTTTCAACGACGTCACCTACGGCGCCCAACCGGGCACCGCGGCCGGGTACCAATCGATTGCTGAACTCGACGACCACCTGCGGTCACGGCCGCCGACCACTGGTGCTGCTGCCGCACCGCCGCCGGCCGCCGGCCGCTTTTGGGCGCACGTCCGGTGAGCACCGCCGGATCGTCAGCGCCCCCAGTGCGCCATCAGAGCACCTGGCGGTGGGTGGTGCTGCTGCTGGCGATTCTCGGCGCAGTCGGTGCTGCCAGCGCCTACCTGACCGCAGAACGGCCTGGTGGCCTGATGGATCCGAACTCGACAGGCCCGCAAGGTGCGCATGCTCTGGTCACGCTGCTGCGCAGCTACGGTGTGGAAGTCGTCGTCGCGCAGACAGTCGCTGATGTCGAAACCGCCGCGCGCCCAGGCGCTTTGGTGATGTTCGCGCAGAGCCGGCTGGTGACCGACCAAGCCCTGCTGCGCCGGCTGGGTCAAACTCCTGCTGATCTGCTGGTGGTGGAACCGACGTCGCGGACGCGGGCTGCGCTCACACCGGCGCTGCGCAGCGGCGCCGTCAACGAGACCGACCTTGCACCGAATTGCGGACTGCGCGAGGCGCTTAAAGCTGGGCCGGTGCAGTTCGGGCCGAGCAACACCTATCAGTCGACCGGACACCAGGCCGTCATCAGTTGTTATGGCGGAGTGCTGGTCCGTTACCGCGAAGCCGAGCACACCGTCACCGTCGTCGGCAGCACCGGCTTCATGACGAACAGCGGCCTGCTGCGGGCCGGCAACGCCGCGCTGGCCATGAACCTCACCGGTGACCGCGCCAGGGTGATCTGGTTCGCGCCGCAACGCCGCCAAGGCGGTCCCAGATCGAACGCAAGCATCACCAGTCTCATTCCGAAGAACGTCACCTGGATGGTGTGGCAGTTGTGCCTGGCCGTGCTGCTGCTCGCGCTGTGGAAGGGCCGGCGGGTCGGTCCGCTGGTCACCGAGGATCTACCGGTGGTGGTGCGGGCTTCAGAGACCGTCGAGGGCCGCGGCAGGCTGTACCGGTCCCGGCGGGCCCGCGACCGCGCTGCACAGGCGTTGCGCACCGCGACTGTGCAGCGACTGCTGCCCCGACTCGGTTTGACCGCCAACTCCCCCAGTGCCGCAGTGGTGGCGGCCGTCGCGCAGCGCAGCGCAGCCGAATCCCAGTCGGCTCATCTCGTCTTGTTCGGGCCGCCGCCGGCAACCGACGCCGAGCTGATAGAGCTGGCTCACGCGCTCGACCACATCGAAAGGCAGGTTGCACACCGATGACTCAGCCGGCATCCGCACCCACGCACGCCGACGCCGCCGAATCGGCGCGGCAGGCGTTGTTGGCGTTGCGCAATGAAATCGCCAAAGCCGTTGTCGGGCAGGAAGCGGTGGTCAGCGGCTTGGTGGTGGCGTTGTTGTGCCGAGGGCATGTGCTGCTGGAAGGCGTTCCGGGAGTGGCCAAAACGTTGCTGGTCCGGTCGCTGGCCGCGGCTCTGCAACTGGAGTTCAAGCGTGTGCAGTTCACCCCGGATCTGATGCCCGGTGATGTGACCGGATCGCTGGTGTACGACGCGCGGACCGCGGCGTTCGCGTTCCGGGCCGGCCCGGTGTTCACCAACCTGCTGCTGGCCGACGAGATCAATCGCACGCCACCCAAGACACAAGCTGCCCTACTCGAGGCGATGGAGGAACGCCAGGTCAGCGTCGACGGGCAGCCCAATGCGCTGCCCGATCCGTTCATCGTCGCCGCGACGCAGAATCCGATCGAATACGAAGGCACTTATCAGCTGCCCGAAGCACAGCTGGACCGTTTTCTGCTGAAGTTGAATGTGCCGCTGCCGCCGCGTGCTGCGGAGATCGCCATCCTCGGCCGGCATGCGCACGGATTCGATCCGCAGGACCTGTCAAGTATCCGGGCGGTCGCAGGCGGCGCCGAGCTGGCCGCCGGCCGCGAGGCGGTGCGTCGAGTGCGGGTCGCTGAGGAGGTGCTCGGCTACATCGTCGACATCGTCGGCGCGACCCGCAGTTCGCCGGCCCTGCGGCTCGGCGTATCACCTCGTGGGGCGACCGCGCTGCTGGCGACCGCACGCACGTGGGCATGGCTGTCCGGGCGCAACTACGTCACCCCCGACGACGTGAAGGCCATGGCCCGTCCCACGCTGCGGCACCGGGTCACGCTTCGCCCGGAAGCGGAATTGGAAGGCGCTACGGCAGACGGAGTGCTCGACGGAATCCTGGCGTCGGTTCCGGTACCACGCTAGTGGTACTGACCGGGCGCGTCGGGCTGCTGGCGCTGATCGGGGCGGTGCCGGTCACGCTCGCGCCCTGGCCGGCGCAGGCTTTCGCTGTATTGCTGTTGACGCTCACGCTGGCGGTCGTCGTCGACATCGGCTTGGCGGCCAGTCCGCGCGTGCTGCGGTTGACGCGGGCATCGATTCCCTCCACCCGGCTCGGTGAGCAGGTGAACGCCGGTCTGTGGATTAGCAACGACGGTCGCCGACGGCTGCACGGACAGCTGCGCGACGCCTGGGCGCCCAGCGCCGGCGCCCGACCCCGCCTGCACTCCGTCGAACTCGGCACCGGCCAAGTCCAGCGGGTGGACACCGTGCTGCGACCCGTCCGCCGCGGTGAACAGCGGTCAGCGGTCGTGACCGCACGATCGATCGGCCCGCTCGGCCTTGCCGGACGCCAACGGTCTTTGCCGGTTCCCGGAAAGCTGCGGGTGCTGCCGCCGTTTCTGTCCCGCAAACATCTGCCGTCACGGCTGGCCCGGCTGCGCGAGATCGACGGCTCGCTGCCCACTTTGACCCGCGGGCAAGGCACCGAATTCGATTCGCTGCGCGAATACGTCGTAGGCGATGACGTCCGCTCGATCGACTGGCGGGCCACCGCCCGCCGCGCCGACGTCGTGGTCCGCACGTGGCGGCCCGAGCGTGACCGTCGGGTGCTGCTCGTTCTCGACACCGGACGCACGGCGGCGGGCCGAGTCGGTGTCGATCCGACCGCGGCTGACCCGAGCGGGTGGCCCCGCCTGGACTGGTCGATGGATGCCGCACTGCTGTTGGCGGCATTGGCGTCACGGGCCGGCGACCACGTCGACTTCCTGGCACACGACCGCATCATCCGGGCCGGCGTCTTCGGTGCGTCGCGCACCGGGCTGCTGGCACAACTGGTCGACGCCATGGCGCCGCTGCAGCCGGCGCTGGTGGAATCCGACTGGCGTGCGGCGGTGTCTGCGATCATCGGGCAGACCCGTCGGCGTTCTCTGGTGGTGTTGCTGACTGACCTGAACGCAACCGCCCTCGACGAGGGCCTGCTGCCGGTGCTGCCGCAACTCTCGGGCAAGCACACTGTGATCGTGGCGGCGGTGGCCGACCCGCGCGTCGACCGGCTGGCGCTCGGGCGTTCGGACGCCGCCGCTGTGTACGACGCCGCCGCTGCCGAACGCGCCCGCGACGACCGGCGGTCGATCGCCGCGCGGCTGCGCGGGTTCGGGGCAGAGGTGGTCGACGCGCTACCCGAAGCGCTTGCCGCCGCGCTGGCCGACCGCTACCTGGCGATGAAGGCCGGTGGGCGGCTCTGATCCGCCGGCCCGCGACCATCCGTTGCAGCGACTCACTCGACGGGCACCACGTCCGGGGCGTCGGCGATGTCGCCGGTTTCGCCCGCCCGAACTGCGCGCCGACCGAAATAGACGATGTAAGACAGAAATGCCGCTTCGGCGGCGACCCCTATCCCAATCCGCACGAACGTCGGCAACGGCGACGGCGTCACCAAGCCCTCGATCAACCCGGACACCAGCAGCACCGCCACCAGACCGACTGCGACCGCGACGACAGCGCGGCCCTGCTCGGCAAGCACCTGCGAGCGCGGCCGGTCGCCGGGCGCGATCACCGACCAGCCCAACCGCATGCCGACGGCCCCGGCCAGAAACACTGCCGTCAGCTCTAATAGTCCGTGCGGAATCAGCAGGCCCAGAAGGACTGTGGTCTTGCCGGCTTGGAACATCAGGCCCGCCGACAGGCCGACGTTAGCCGCGTTCTGAAACAGCACAACCGGAATCGGCACGCCCAGCAAGATGGCGAAGCCGATGCACTTGGCGGCCACCCAAGAATTGTTGACCCACACGTGCAGCGCGAACGCCGCAGCAGGGTGGTCGCTGTAATACGACGCGAAGTCGTGGTTGACCAGATTGTCGATCTCGCTCGGGGTGCCGACGGTGGATTGAACGTCGGCGTTGCCGACCACCCAGACAGGCGATCACCACCGTGACCGCGAAGAAGATCGCCGCCGTCGCCGACCACCACCGCCAAGCCCGGTAAGCGACAACGGGAAATGACACCGTCCAGAAGCGGCTGAACTCGTCCGAAAGTGGTGCGTGCGCACCGGTGACCGCCGCACGACCGCGTGCGACCAGTGACGAAAGCCGGCCCACCAGCACCGAATCCGAGGATGCCGAGCGGACTATCGACAGGTGGGTTGAGACCCGTTGGTAAAGCTCGACGAGTTCGTCGATTTCCAGGCCCGTCAGCCGGCGCCGGTGTTTGATCAGCCAGTCGAGCCGGTCCCAGGTGCCGCGGTGGGCGACTACGAACGCATCGACGTCCACTCGCGGGAGCCTACCTATTCAGGGCGGTGCAGCCAGGGCAGCGGGTGGCCGGCACAGTGAGTAGCGTTTGCGGTTATGCCGGAGGTGGTGACCGGGGACGCCGTCGTACTCGACGTGCAGGTCGCTCAGTTGCCGGTGCGTGCGGTCAGCGCGTTGATCGACATCGTGGTCGTCATCGTCGCCTACCTGCTGGCGCTGATGCTGTGGGCGGCCACCCTGGAGACCCTCGACGACGCGCTCACCGGTGCGATCATGGTCATCTTCTCGGTGTTGATGTTTCTCGGGTATCCGCTGATCTGCGAGACGACGACTCGAGGGCGGTCGTTGGGCAAGCTGGTCATGGGTCTGCGGGTGGTTTCCGACGACGGCGGCCCGGAACGTTTCCGCCAAGCCATGTTTCGGGCGCTGGCATCGGTCGTCGAGATCTGGCTGCTGCTCGGCAGTCCCGCGGTCATCTGCAGCTTGCTGTCACCAAAAGGCAAGCGGCTCGGTGACATCTTTGCGGGCACCGTAGTCGTCAGCGAACGTGGCCCGCGCCTGCCGCCGCCCCCGACGATGCCGTCGTCGCTGGCGTGGTGGGCGTCGTCGCTGCACCTGAACGGCCTCGGGGCGCACCAGGCTGAACTGGCACGCCAATTCCTTGCTCGGGCGACACAACTCGAACCGCAGCTGCGCGAGCAGATGGCATATCGCATCGCCGGAGATGTGGTGGCCTGCATCTCGCCGCCCCCGCCGCCGGGCGTACCGCCCCAACTGGTGCTCGCCGCCGTATTGGCCGAGCGGCACCGCAGGGAGTTGGCGCGGTTACGACCGGCGCCCGGTCCGCGGCAAACGGGCCCTTGGCCAATGGCGGCGCCGAGCACCCCCGGCCACTCGCCATCGCACACCGGGGGTTTCGTACCACCGCGCTGACGCGACCGGCGGTTTACTTCGCAACGGTGGTGGCGACCACGGCTAATTCTGCGGCCAGCAACGCCAGCGCGATCAGCGGCACCGCGGTCCCCCAACGGCGCCGCGCGGTGAAGAACGTGATGACGATCGCGGCCAGGGCCACGACCGGCGTGCCGTAGAACACCACATCAGGGCTCAACCAGGAAGGACCTATGTTGCCGCACTGCTTTCCGCTGCAGGCAGCAGTACTCAGCACCGCGCCGAAGGCGAACAGCAGCACTGCGGCCGCCGCCGGGATGGTCAGCAGCGCCAGCACCCAGTTGACCCACAGACGCACCCGCCCATGCTGGCCGGGTTTATCCTGCGCCGCCGTCACCGTGCCGACGCCACCATCTCCAACAGTCTCCGAAGAGGGATTCTCGTCGCTCATTTCTCGGGTGCTACCCCCCGATCGCGTCGTACAAACCCGTCAGCGGACTTCATCCTTGCCAATCGATAGCTAGCGATATATCGTCGACGTATCGGCGACACAGTCGGTGCTGCCAGACAGAAAAGAGACCCTTCAATGAACCATCCATTCACCCCCTTCGTAGGTGGGCCCTGCGGCCCATTCCCGGACGGCGGCCAGCACCTCGGCTTCGGGTTCGCCCCGCAGCAACGGCGCGCACTGCACGAGCAGCGCCGCCAGGCCCGTCGCGAATTCCGCGATTATCTGCGCGGCCAGGACGCCGGCCGGGGCGGTCCGTTCGGTCCGGGCTTCGGTCCCGGCTTCGGGCGGAGCTTCGGCCCGGGCGGCTTCAGCTTCGGGCAGGGCCCGGGCGGCGGGCGCCGCGGCCACGGCCCGGGCCGGCGCGGTCGACGCGGCGACGTCCGCGCCGCCATCCTGGTCCTGCTGGCGGAGCGCCCGATGCACGGCTACGAAATGATCCAGGAGATCGCCGAACGCAGTCAGGACCTGTGGCGCCCGAGCCCCGGTTCGGTGTACCCGACCCTGCAGCTGCTGGTCGACGAAGGCCTGATCGTCGGTACCGAAACCGAGGGCAGCAAGCGGCTTTTCGAGCTGACCGAAGGCGGACGGGCCGCAGCCGAAAAGGTGGAAACCCCGCCGTGGGACCAGATCGCCGAGGACGCCGACCCCGGGCAGATCAACCTGCGGGCGTCACTGGGTCAGTTGTTCGGCGCCGTGGCGCAGTCCGCGCACGCGGCCAGTGCCGAACAACAGCAGCGCATTGTCGACATCGTCCACAACGCCCGTCGTGAGATCTACGCCATCCTCGGCGAAACCGAATGACGTCTCGGCGCGCTGAGCCCACGCGGGGCTCAGCGCGCCGTCACGTGTCGACCCAATCCAAGGTCCGCTCCACCGCTTTGCGCCAGCCCGCATACCCGGCGGCACGCTGATCGGCGCTCCACGCCGGCGTCCAGCGCTTGTCCTCCCGCCAATTGGCCCGCAGGTGCGAGGGGTCGTCCCAGAAGCCGACCGACAGGCCGGCCGCGTAGGCGGCGCCCAAGGCCGTCGTCTCGGCGACCACCGGTCGCACCACGTCCACGCCGAGCACGTCCGCCTGGATCTGCATACACAGGTCGTTGGCGGTGATACCGCCGTCGACCTTCAAAACGTCCAGGTGCACTCCGGAATCGGCCTCCATGGCATCTACCACATCGCGACTCTGATAGCAGATCGCCTCCAGCGTCGCCCTGGCCAGGTGTGCGTTGGTGTTGTACCGCGACAAGCCGACGATCGCGCCGCGGGCATCCGATCGCCAATACGGTGCGAAGAGCCCGGAGAACGCCGGCACGAAGTACACCCCGCCGTTGTCGTCGACCTGGCGGGCCAGCGCTTCGCTCTGCGCGGCACCACTGATGACGCCGAGCTGATCGCGCAGCCACTGCACCGCCGAACCAGTGACGGCGATCGACCCCTCCAGGGCATACACCGGTTTGGCATCGCCGAACTGGTAGCACACCGTGGTGAGCAGACCGTTGACTGACCGCACGATCTTCTCGCCGGTGTTCAGCAGCAGGAAATTGCCCGTGCCGTAGGTGTTCTTGGCCTCACCGCCGGTCAAGCACACCTGACCGACCATCGCGGCGTGTTGGTCACCGAGAATGCCGGCGATCGGCACCTCGCCGCCGAGCGGCCCGTTCTCCGATGTCACCCCGTAAGGCTGCGTCGGCGACGACGGCGCGATCGTCGGCAACATCGCCCGCGGGATGGCGAAGAACGACAACAGCTCGTCATCCCACTCCAGCGTCTCCAGGTCCATCAGCATGGTGCGGCTGGCGTTGGTGACGTCGGTGACATGCACACCGCCCCGCGGCCCACCGGTCAGATTCCACAGCAACCAGGTGTCACAGGTGCCGAACAACGCGTCACCGCGTTCAGCGGCGTTCCGCACGCCGTCGACGTTGTCCAAGATCCACTGCAGCTTCCCCGCGGAGAAGTACGTCGCCGGTACCAGACCCGCTTTACGCCGGATCACATCGCCGCGCCCGTCGCGGTCCAGCGCCGACGCGATGCGATCGGTGCGGGTGTCCTGCCACACGATTGCGTTGTGATAGGGCCTGCCGGTGCGCCGGTTCCACACCAGCGTCGTCTCCCGCTGGTTGGTGATGCCCAGCGCCGCCAGGTCGGGTGCTTCAAGACCGGTTTTGTTCAGCGCCGACATGAGCGCCGAGGCGGTGCGCTCCCAGATCTCGACCGGGTCGTGTTCGACCCATCCGGCGCGCGGCAGGATCTGCTCGTGCTCGAGTTGGTGCCGGCCGACTTCACCGCCGTCGTGGTCGAAGATCATGCAGCGGGTGCTGGTGGTGCCCTGGTCGATCGCGGCCACGAAGTCCCCGAATTCAGCCACCCAACTCTCCTTCACGCAATCGTTCTGATGGCCACCCGTGCTCGTCGTCCATGATGGTCTACATGGCCAACAGCACCGAAACGATCGACCGGATGCCGCGCGGCGGATTCCGCGCCTCCTGCCTGGACCGCCGACTGGAGACCAACCGCCAGGAGTACCTGGACCGCGATGACGTCGACAGCCTGAAACGCACCGTGGTCCGTTCGCTGGACCGGCTGGGAGAAGTGTTCGGCCTGCACGAGCGGTTCGCCGGCATCGTCCTCGACGAGATCGCCGACGTGCCCGACCCCAAGGTCCTCGAACTCGGATCCGGCCACGGTGGGCTGTCGCGGGCGTTGCTGACCATGCATCCCAGTGCCCACGTCACCGTGACCGACGTCGAGCCCGGATCGGTGGCCGCCATCGCCGAGGGCGACCTCGGCAGCCACCCGCGAGCCACCGTGCGCGAAATGGATGCCACCGCCATCGATGCCCCCGACGGGTTCTATGACCTGGCGGTCTTCGCGATGTCGTTCCACCACCTTCGGCCGGCGTTGGCCGCACGGGTCTTCGCCGAAGGCACCCGCGCTGCGGACAAACTGCTGATCATCGACCTCGCGCGGCCGCCCGCCCCGCTGCACGTGCTGCGGCTGGCGCTCACGCTGCCGTTGAGCGTCGCTGTTCCGCTGTGCCACGACGGTTTGATCAGTTCGTTGCGCGCCTACAGCCCATCGGCGCTGCGCGCTCTTGCGCGGCACGCCGACCCGGCCATTTCGCTGCAGCTGCGTGGCGGCGGGCTGGATCTGCCGTTTCGGCCTCGTCCGCAGATCGTGGTGGCCAGCCGGTTGCGCAGCGCCCGGTAACCCTGTTGCATTTTGCGACGTGGGCGAAGAGATCAAACACATCGCTTACGACCGGGTGCACCGGCAACAGTACCGGCGCAAGGTCCAGTTGTGCCTGGATGTTTTCGAGACGATGCTGGCCCAGTCCAGTTTCGAGTTCGAACGCCCGCTGACCGGCATGGAAATCGAATGCAATCTCGTGGACGCGAACTATCAGCCTGCCATGTCGAACCGCGATGTGCTGGCCGCCATTGCCGACCCGGCCTTTCAAACTGAATTGGGCGCCTACAACATCGAATTCAACGTGCCGCCGCGTCCGCTGGCCGGACGTACCGGGCTCGAGCTCGAAGCCGAGGTCCGCGCCAGTCTGAACGCTGCGGAAACCGAAGCCGACGCCAGCGGCACGCACATCGTGATGATCGGCATCCTGCCGACACTGATGCCTGAACACCTTGCGGCAGGGTGGATGAGCGAGTCCGCGCGGTACGCGGCGCTCAACGAATCCATTTTCGCCGCACGCGGCGAAGACATCTTGATCGACATCAGCGGACCTGAACCACTGAGCCTGTACTACCCGTCCATTGCACCCGAATCTGCCTGCACCAGCATGCAATTGCACTTGCAGGTCTCACCCGAGGATTTCGCCGACAATTGGAACGCCGCGCAGGTGCTTGCCGCACCACAGTTGGCGCTGGGAGCGAACTCGCCCTACTTCTTCGGCCATCAACTCCTGGCCGAAACCCGCGTCGAGTTGTTCGCTCAGGCTACTGACACCCGTCCCGACGAACTCAAGGCGCAAGGGGTGCGCCCGCGGGTGTGGTTCGGCGAACGCTGGATCACCTCGATCTTCGACCTCTTCGAGGAAAACGTCCGCTATTTTCCGTCGCTGCTGCCCGAGGTGTCCGACGAGGATCCGGTCACAGAACTGGCTGCCGGGCGCACCCCGCAATTGTCGGAGTTGCGCCTGCACAACGGCACGGTGTACCGCTGGAACCGGCCGGTGTACGCCGTCGTCGACGGCCGCCCGCACCTGCGGGTGGAGAACCGGGTGCTGCCCGCCGGCCCGACCGTTATCGACATGCTGGCCAACTCCGCGTTCTACTTCGGCACGCTGCGGGCCATGTCCGAAGAGGACCGCCCGGTGTGGACACGGATGAACTTCGCTGCGGCACAGCGAAATTTCGCCGAGGCCGCCCGGCGCGGGATGGATGCGCGACTGTTCTGGCCGGGACTGGGCGAGGTGGCTGTCGGTGAGCTGGTGCTCAATCAGCTGCTTGGAATGGCAGACCAGGGTCTGCGCCGATGGGGGATGGCCGCCGAGGCGCGCGACCGGTATCTCGGCGTGATTGAAGGACGGGCGAGGACCGGGCGTAACGGCGCGACCTGGCAGGTGGCCACCGTGCAAGCGCTGCAGCAGGGCGGCATGCCCCGGCCCGCGGCACTGGCTGAGATGCTGCGGCAGTACAGCACGCACATGCACGCGAACGAGCCGGTGCACACCTGGGAGACTACGCAACATGTCTGATGCCAACCTGGTGCTGTGGAAAACCGAACCCGATGACCACGACTATCCCGCCGCGACTGACTATCTGCGCCTGCTGGCTGACGAAGCGGCCGTCGATGCGATTGTCGCCGAGCTCAAATCAGCCGCGATCGTGTACAAGAAGGCCAAGGACGTCCTGCGCGCATCCCGGCTGGGGCTACTGCCGATGGACAACCCGCACGTGCAGTCCGACCTCGCGAAAATCCACAAGCCCAAAGCGCTTTCGCCAATTCTCCTGGTCCGCGGCGACCTTCGCGCCGGTGTGCCGTTACAGATCGCCGACGGCTACCACCGAGTGTGCGCCAGCTACCACACTGACGAGAACACCGACATCCCCTGCCGAATCGCCTGACGAGTAGGCAAGTACGGTCGGCTAACTCGTTGACGCAGTCGACTTCAACGGAGTAACCGCAAATTTCAACGTCAACTGGTTGAAAGTCAGCGGCAGCGGCTGGTCCGGATTCAACCGCGGCGTCGAAGCGAGCTCGACGTCCAACGCGCTCAACAGGTGCGCGAGCAGCGTGCTGGTCACGAACAGAACAAGGTTGCGTCCAGGGCATTCGCCGGGTCCGGCGGAGAACGGCACCAGCTGCGGATACCGCTCAGCGCGGCCGTCCAGCCAGATGTCGGGTGTGAAGCGGTGGGCGAACGGCAGCAGGTCGTCGTCGCGGTGGAACGCCGGAACGACGATCATCAGCGCGGCCCCCGCGTCGATGGTGAAACGCTCCGGCCCGTCGCGCCATTCGGTGTCTTCGGTGGTGTCGCGCAGAATCGTCGGCGTGGTGGGCCACAGCCGAACCGACTCAAGCACGGAACTGCGCAGAAACGGCCGTGGCGACGCAACGTCGGGCTGGTCGGCGTCGGCCAGTGCGCGGGTCCGCTCCGCGGGATGGCTCGCCACCAGCGCCAGCGCCCGCAGCAGCGCCATACCGGCGGCGTCGAACGCGAACAGCCAGTGCGGCATCTGACCTATCGGATCAACTGCGCCCGCCACTGGTATCTCCGTGACTGCGGCGGCCAGGGTCCCCGGTTCGGGCGTCTCGGTGTACCCGTACAACCGCTGGAAGAACTCCGCGCGGGCGCGGTGGTGTGGCAGCGACAGGAACGACCAGTTGGCTGATTTGCGCAACCGCAGCAACACATCCGTGACCGCCTCGTCGTCGCGCGCCGACCGGCCGAGCGTCAGCCGGCGCACCAGCCGCCACCACCCCGTCATGAACCGCATCGAATCCAACTGGCCGCGCTGCGCCGCATCGTCGACGATGTGGCGTGCCTCGTCAGCGATCACCTCGGCGAACGTCGGAGCCAGCCGGTGCAGGTCGTTGCCGTAGTCGAGCGCGAACTCATTGACCACCCGGCGTTGCTCGCGTATGGGTCCTTTGGAGATCAGCACCCCGTGCGGCTGAAACTGTTCCAGCGCTTTGCGTTTCTCGATGTTGGCCGGATGGAACGGATCCGGCGCCCCAGCCAGAACCCGCCCGACGTCCTCGGGATCGAGAATCACCACGATGCGACGGCCGGGCAACACCAATTCCACCGGGCCGCGTCCGAATTGCTTGCGCAGGCGCTTCATTCGCGTGGCAGCGCGGCCGTCGGCCTGCATTCGCTCGAGTAGCCGGACCACCGGGCGGCGTCGCGCGATCACCCCCGCGGCGATCGACGCGGCGCCGAGGTCGACCAGCGTAGCCAACGCTTCAGGACCCGTCAGACGGTGCGTTTGGGCATGCATGACTGCGCGGTTACCCAGCGTGACCGGCGCTAAACGGCCGCTATAGGTCAGCGTCACCGGCTCGCCGGGCGGCCCGGCGTAGCGTGGATTCATGCCGAACGAAGTCATGAACTGGGACAGTGTCTACCGCCAGGAGGCCGGCTTCGAAGGTCCGCCGCCGTGGAATATCGGCGAGCCGCAGCCGGAACTGGCTGCGCTGCTGCGGGCCGGCAAGTTCCACAGCGACGTGCTCGACGCCGGGTGCGGCTACGCGGAGCTGTCCTTGGCGCTGGCCGCCGAGGGATACACCGTCGTGGGCGTTGACCTCACCCCTACCGCAGTCGCCGCCGCCACCAAGTCGGCACAGGAACGCGGACTGAACAGCGCCACCTTCGAAGAAGCGGACATCACGTCGTTCTCGGGGCACGACGCGCGGTTCAACACCGTCGTCGACAGCACGCTGTTTCATTCGTTGTCCGTCGAAGATCGCGACGCCTACCTGCGGTCGGTGCACCGGGTAGCGGCGCCCGGTGCGGGTTACTACGTGCTGGTGTTCGCCAAAGGCGCTTTTCCGGACTGGCTGCAACCCAAGCCCAACGAAGTAGATGAAGACGAACTGCGCGCCGCGGTCAGCAAATACTGGGAGATCGACGAGGTGCGCCCCGCTTTCATCCACGCCCACTCGCCGGCGACACCGGGCTCGTCCGAGCCGGCCGGGGAGTTTCCGGCGCATCCCAGGGACGAGAAAGGCCGGATGAAATTACCGGCGTTCCTGCTGAGCGCCCATAAGGCGAACTGAGCTGATCAACCTCGGTTTGATACCACCGCGGCTGTCGCGTCGGCCAACGCCTCGGCGAAGCAGGTCAAATCGTCGACGGTGAGATCGATGTGCGGGGAGACCCGCAGCACCGGGCCGGTCAACTCCAACGGTGCCCGCTGCACCGTCGCGGCCGTGGTCACGATCTGGCGTTCGGCGACCAGCCAGCTGCGGACAGTCACCGGGTCTGCGCCGTCAACGGGAGCCAAGGTGGTGATTGCGCTCGGCTCGGCGAGGGGTTCAACCACCCGCCAGCCGGGCACGTCGGCCAGTACGCTCCGGGTGCTGCGGCCCACCTCGGCGAGACGGGCCCGCATCATCGTGGGCCCGGCCGCCAGGTGCTCACCCACCGCCAACGCAAAACCCACGCGCGCCGCGATATTCGCCTCGCCCATCTCCAGTTGCGAAGCCACCGGTGAAGTGGCGGACCAGGCCGGTGCAGGCAGCCGCGGACTCAGCCGCCGCAGCAGACCGGCCCGCATCGCGAGCACGCCGACTCCGCGCGGCCCGGCCAGCCATTTGCGCGACGAAGAGTACAGCGCGTCGGCATTCACCGCGCAGTCGATATGGCCCAATGCTTGAGCGGCGTCGACGACCAGCAGCAACTGCAATTCTGTGCACAGCCGTGCCACCGCCGCGAGCGGTTGCACGACGCCGCGGTGACTGCCGAGCGCGGTGAGGTGCACCAGGGCTGGCGGGTCGGCGGCCAGGGCGGCCGCGGCCTGGTCGACCGCCACCCGGCCGAGGTCGTCGACGGGCAGCGCGCGCCGCTTGAATCCGTGCGCCGCCATCACCGCCAGGTTCGGGCCGTACTCGCCGGGCAGGCACGCCAACGCGCGGTCACCACCCCGCGGCCAACTGCCCAGCAGGAGGTCCAGCGCGTGCACCGATCCGGTGGTGTAGACGACCTCCGCGTCGAGCATGCCCGCCAGGGCGGCGATGCCGGCCCGCCCGGCATTCAGCGCCGGCGCCGCGGCCTCGGCGGCGACGTAGCCCCCTATCTCGGCCTCGTGACGAGCGTGCCGGTCGGCCGCCTCGAGCACGGCGAAGCTCTGCCGCGAACAGGCCGCGCTGTCCAGGTGCAGCCCGGCGACCGGCGGCCGGGCCGCTCGCCAGCGTTCGGCCGACGAGGCGGCTCCGCTCACTTAACCGCCAGCGAGAGCCCGAAGTCGCCGGCGGCGTCGGTCCACCAGTGGGTTTGCCGCAAGCCGGCGTCGGCTAATTCCGCAGCCACCGACTCGCTTCGGAATTTGCAGGACACTTCAGTGAGGATCTCCTCACCGGCGGCGAAGTCGACGGTGAGGTCGAGCGCGGCGATTCGGACCCGCTGCGAGCGTTGCGTGCGCAACCACATCTCGATTCGCTGCTCTGCGGCGTTCCATCGAGCGACATGGGTGAACGCGTTTACGTCGAAGTCGGCGTCGAGTTCGCGGTTGACCACCGTGAGCACGTTGCGGTTGAACTGTGCGGTCACTCCGGCGGCGTCGTCGTACGCGCGGGTCAGGCGGCTGACGTCCTTGACCAGATCGGTGCCCATCAGAAGACTGTCCCCGGGCTGCAACACCGAAGCCAGCGACGCCAGCAGCTGTGCGCGCGGCCCGGCGGTCAGATTGCCGATCGTCGATCCCAAGAACACGAAGAGCCGTCGGCCCCCGCCTGGGATTTGAGCCAGATGCTTCTCGAAATCACCGCAGACAGCGGCGATTTCGACTCCCGGGTATTCCTGCTGGATGGCGCTGCCGGCGGCATGCAGGATGCCGGCGTCGACGTCGAACGGCACGAATTTGCGCAGCCGGCCGCGCCGGGTCAGCGCATCGAGCAGCAGCCGGGTCTTTTCCGAGGTCCCACTGCCCAACTCCACCAACGTGTCCGCGCCGCTGGCAGCGGCGATCTGGGACGCGCGTAACCGAAGGATCTCGGCTTCGGCGCGCGTCGGGTAGTACTCCGGCAGCCGGGTGATGCGGTCGAACAACTCGCTGCCGACCGAGTCGTAGAACCACTTCGGCGGCAAAGACTTCGGGACACTGCGCAGTCCGTCGAGGACGTCGCGGCGCAGCGCTTGATACGCCGAGTCAGCGGCCAGATGGTTGGATAGCGACAAGGTCATCTGAGTCCTTTTCTCATCGTTTTGTGCGACTTTCATCGTTTTCTGCGACCGTCGAGTTCGGTCAGGGTCAGGCCGCCAGAGTCGACCTGCACCAGGTGACAGTCCGGCACGTCGTACCAGCCCGGATCGTCGTCGTAAGCTTCGCTGGCCAAAACCACACCGTCATCGCGGCGCAGCACCGACAGCGTGTCGCCCCAAGTGGTCGCCAGCAGTCGTGTGCCGTTGCCCGCCAAGACATTCAACCGGGCTTGCGGATCGGCGGCTCCTACTTCCTGCACCACCTCACCGAGCGCGTCGAGACCACGGTCGAAGATCAGGGCGGCCAAAAGAGCGCTGTCGCAGACCGATTCGGCCACCAGGCCGGGAGGCAGCACCCTGCGGTCGATCCTGCCGTTGTGTGAGAGCAGCCAGGTGCCGTCGCTGAAAGGCGCCGTCGCACTGGCTTCGATCGGCATGCCGACCGTAGCCGAACGGACGGCCGCGACAACGCAGTGGCTGCGTAACGCGGGCGCGACGGACGCCACCGACGCGTCACCCCACAGCGGTGCGGCGCTGCGCCAACGCCGCGGCACCACCCCGTCGAAAAAGCCGACACCCCAGCCGTCGGCGTTGAGCAAACCATGCTTCTGGCGCCGCGGCGCATAGGACTGCACCAGCAGGCTGTGCGGCGGATCGAGGACCAGTGCAGAAAGCTCGACCTCGCGGCCCAGCCAGCCCAGGTGACGGCACATCAGGCGAACGGCTCCGGGTCATCGGAAGCGTCCCATGCCAACCGGACACCGGCGAAAATCTGTCGCCGGTGCGGGTGGTCCCAGTTGCGGAAACTGGGCCGCAGCACGCTGGCATCGACCCCCCACGATCCGCCGCGCAGCACCCGGTAGTCACCGAAGAAGAACGGCTCGGAATAGCGCTGATAGATCATCGGCGCGAACCCGGGCCACGGTCGCAGCGGCGAACTGGTCCACTCCCACACGTCGCCGAGCATCTGTTCGGCGCCATAGGCGGACGCCCCGGCCGGGTAGGCGCCGACCGGCGCGGGACGCAGCGCCGCACCACCGAAGTTGGCGACGTCCCCCGACGGCGCGTCGTCGCCCCACGGGTAGCGGCGGCGGATGTTGCGTCGCGGATCCCACGCACAAGCTTTCTCCCACTCGGTTTCGGTCGGCAGCCGCGCACCGGCCCAGGCGGCGTAAGCCTCGGCCTCAAAATAGGTGACGTGCTGGACCGGTTCGCCGGGGGGAACGTCCTCGACGTGGCCGAACCTGCTGCGGGTACCGTCGGCGTTCCAGAACTGCGGCGCACTCAGCCCGGCCCGCTCCCGGTGCTCCCAGCCCCGCGCTGACCACCACCGTGCTTCGCGGTAACCGCCGTCGTCGACGAAGTCCCGCCATTCGCCGTTGGTCACCGGAACCCGCCCGATGCGGAACGTCGCCACGTCCACCACATGGGCGGGCCGCTCGTTGTCCAGCGAGAAGGGCTCGTCGGCGGTGTCGACGCCCTGGATGAACGGGCCACCGGCGACCAGCACCGACGTGCCCGCGAGCTCGCGTCGCCCGATCGGCAGCGCGTCGCTGCCACGCAACAGCGGTGCGCCGACTCGCAAGTTGAGTGCCTGCAGCATGGTTTCGTTGTGCTGGTGTTCGTGGCCGACGACCATTCCGAATGCGAATTCGGCCGCCCGATCCGAGTCGGGGTGCTCGGGCAGCGCGTCGAGCGTGTCCAGTGCAGCTGACCGCACCGTGCTGCAGTAAGCGCGTGCTGCTGCGGGCGACAGCAGCGGCAGATCGACGCGGCTGGCGCGGGAGTGCACGAAAGCGTCGTAGAGGCCCTCGACATCCGCCGGCAACAGCCCGGGGCGGTCTTCCCGGCCGCTGCGCAGCAGCCAGAACTCCTCCTGCTGGCCGATGTGAGCGAGATCCCATACCAGCGGACTCATCAGCGGGTCGTGTTGGCGGCGTAATTCGACATCGTCGAAATCAACTAGGCGCAACGTTCGTTGCCGCGCCCGCGTGAGCTCGCGAGCCAGCGTCTCACGTAACGTCACAGCTCTCCTTGCGCCAACCGGGCGACCGAAGAAGCGATGCCGAGTTTGACGATCTGATCGGCGAAGTCGTCGCCCGGGCAGCGGCCGCGCTCGACCTGGGCAACCAGCCGTCGCATCGAATCGGCCAGTTGAGAACCGGCGTCGGGTAGCCGCTCAGCGGCCAACGCGACACATTCTCGGGCTGCTATGTGCAGCCGTCGGTCGGCCAGGCCGACCCGGGCTGCGGTGTCCCAGGCGGCGCCGACCGGTTCGACGGCCGACGCGGCGGCGCCGGCGGCGCCGGGGTCGTCGAGCAGCGTCACCAGGGTGAACACCAGCGCAGGCCAGAGCTCGTCCGGGACGCTGTCCAGGTAGCGAACCTCGAGCCATTGCCGTGGCCGCACCGGCGGAAACAGCGTCGTGAGGTGGTATTCCAAGTCCCTGGTGGTGGGGTGGCGATCGCCGAGCAGTGTCCGGCCGTCAGCCCAGTCGGCGAATGGGACGTAATGCGTCACCGGCACCGCATCAGGGTTGTTGACCAGCATCACCGGCGCCTTGAGTGCGTAACGGGCCCAGTCGATGCCGGGGTCGTCGCCGCTGGCAGTCAGGATCGGCCCGCAGCGGGCGGAATCCAGCTGACCCCAGATCCGTTGCCGGCTGGACAACCACCCGGTGAACTGGCCGCCCAGCACAGGTGAGTTCGCGGCGATCGCGATCATCACCGGCCCCAGCGCATGCGCCAGCCGCACCCGCGCCGGCCACCCCTGTTGCGGGCCGGCATCCACATTGACTTGAATCGACGCTGTCGAGGTCATCATCGCCGCACCCGCGGGGCCGGTGTGGCTGGCGACGAAAAACTCCTCCATGGCGTGATAGCGCGCCCCGGGGTTGATCCGCACCGCCGGGCGCAGCGGGTCCGCGCCCAGCAGAACCAATCCCAGTCCGGCCGCGGCGAAACACCTCCGCAGCACCGCCCGGTCCTCGGTCATCGCCTCGATGGCCGGCAGCGCGCCGTTTGCAGGTGGGCCGGACAGCTCGACGGCACCTCCGGGTTCGACGGTGACGGCGCTGCCGCCCGGCATTGCCGGAAGCGACTCGATGACCGCGATGATCTCCGACCAGCCCGGCCGGCGTTGTGGATCGCGGGGGTCGTAGCAGTGCGCCTCGACTTCCAGACCGACTTGACCCAGCGGGCCGTCGGTCAGGCAGGTTTGGGCGATGTACTGCGCGGCGTCGCGGGAACTGGTCAGCTCAGCGTCGGTCGGGCGGGCGCCCTGCAGCTGCGACGCGACGGCGAACGCCATGTCTCCGACCCCTCCGGACCTCGGTGGCTCGGGCCCCTGGTTCGGGCGGCCGGCCGGCTTGGATCTGCGCCGGTCGCGCCCCTGATTGAATATGTCAGCCTAGCCATCCGGCTAGCGGAAACATTCCCGCTGTCGGAAGAATCATTGACCGAGAGTGTTCTCCATCGCGCCGGCCAGCGCGTTGACCGCGGGACCGCCGTTGCCGGATTGACACACCTTGGCCTGCAACAACACGTTCTCCCGCAGCCGGGTCTGGGTGAAGCAGCGACGGTCGGTGCCGGCTTCCTGCTTGGTCCACGCCGCATCGGTGGCGCTCGCCGGCCCGCCGTCGAAGGACCACACCTGCGTGGTGCCGTTGTCGAGATGCATGGGCGTGGTTTGGCCGGAGCACCCCACGGTGCGGTCGACGACGCGGTGGAAAGCCCGGCTGGCCGCATCGCCGGTGGCGAACACCCCGACCGCCTGCTTGACCAGGTGGGCCTGGTCGGTGGCCGACGTCTGCGCGGTGGCGCCGTTGAACGACGCCAGGTCCGGATCGTCAAACACCTCGGGCAAGCCGATGTCCGCCCAGTTGTTGCAGACCGGGTCATCGACGTAGTAGCCCTGAAAGGGCGCGGTGAAGACCGAGTCGTCGCGGATCGGTCCGCCGACGATGTTGCCCACCGATCCCTTGCCCAGCACCGCGTAGTTCACCACGCCGGGATCCGAGGGCCGCGCCACGGCGACCGGAATTCCGCTGCCGGCCACGCCGGCCACAACGACGGCAGCGACAGCGACCAGCGCGGCCACAGCATTGCGCATCACCGCCAGGTCAGACTTTGACCGAAAAACCGACGTCAACGTTGCCCCGGGTGGCGTTGGAGTACGGGCAGACGCGATGAGCCTTGCCGACCAGATCGTCGGCGTCTTTCTGCTCGAGGCCGGGCAGATTGGCAACGATGTCGCCGGTCAGTCCGAAACCGCCTTCACCGTCACGACCGAGGCCGATCCTGACCGTGACGTCGGTGCCTTCGGGCAGCGTGACTCTGGCCTTACCGGCGACCAGTCGCAGCGCACTGAGGAAACAGGCTGCGTAGCCGGCGGAGAACAGCTGCTCAGGGTTGGTGCCGTCACCGCTGCCGCCCAGCGCCTTGGGTGGGCGGGTGTCGAGGTCGAGGCGGCCGTCCGAGGACTTCACGTGCCCGTCCCGGCCGCCGCCGGTCGCAGTGGACTCCGCCGTGTAAATGGCTTCGATGCTCATGGCTCGATCATGCCAACAAGCGCCTCTGACCGTCTGGCTTCTGGTTACCGGCGTGGGCCGGGCGGAGGTGGCGGCGGGGGTGGCGGCGGAGGTGGGGGCGGCGCGGGAGCCGCCGACGGGACAGGCGGAGCGGGAGCGCCCGACCCGCCGGGTCCGCCAGGTCCGCCGGGTCCAGCGGGTCCATCGGGTCCACCAGGTCCATTACCGGGTGCGGGGATCACCCAAACCCAGTGTCCGGGACCGGGCGGCGCCCCGGGAGATCCGGGCGGACCGCCGTTTTCGAAAGATCCATGCGGGTGGTGCTGGCGCCAGTGGTCGTGTCTTGCGAACGCGGCGCCGGACCAGAAAATCACCGACACGATGAAGACGATTCCGGCGATGATCACGACCCACGCCGCGACCTCATAGAGCCGGTTCGGCGGTGCCCCATGATTCGGCCGCTGAGCCGCTTCGGGAGTTCTGGGTGATGGTTGGGGTATCTCGGTCATCTTCTGATGATGCCCAGACGCCCGGGGGCCGGTCCAGTGGATAACGGTAAGGAGCCCGGCGCCGCAGGGCGCCGGGCTCGTGGGTGGGTGGGTCAGCGCCCCGGCGTCAGCGACGGAGCAACCGATGCCGGCGGCTGGCCGGGACCGGGAACTGCATTGCCCGGGCCGCCGGGTGCGCCCGGTCCTAGCGGCGCGCCGGGCCCGTGCGGGCCTCCGCCCGGGCCGCGGTGGTGGTGCACCATGGCATTCTGGTGATGCCCGTGGTGGTGGTGGCCGTGATGACCGGCGAGCTTGTAGCCGGCGAAGAAGATCGTCGTGACGATGTACAAGATGCCCGCGACGATCACGACCCAGGCCGCGACTTGGTAGAGCCGGGGGTGCCTGGCCGAGACGGTGTTATCAGTAGCCGGAGTTGTGGCGGCGGCAGTCCGCACAGTGGGGGTTTCTGGTATTTCACTCATGCTTTGAATGATGCGGCGGCAACCAATAGCTCTCACTATGCGCCGGTTATGTAACAGCTATGAAGCTGACTGTCGCGGCCCCGGCCAATTACCCGGGCTTGTACGGGTTGACCGCAAACTGAATGACCCGGTAAGGACCGTTTTCACGGGGATCGCTGTTGTGCCATTGGCTGACGAACACCCGCAACTCGTCGAGAGTCGAGCCGGGTGAAATGTACCCGCCGTACGGCTGCGCCAGGCGGTTGTCATAGGGGGGCGGCAGGCTCTCCGCCGGGTCGGGCCAATCATCATGTTGGACAACGGTCGTCACCGGCGCGGTGCCCAGCGATGTCGGATCGTCGGCCACCCGGACTTCCATGTCGCCGGTGCTGGCGTTGAAGTACGACAGCACCGATTTGCCGTCGACCTGCTGCATGCTCATTTCGCCCACCATGTCCGGCCACAGCGGAGTCGGGGCCTTGTGCCAGCCGCCGTCGGGTCCCGACGCCCACCCTTGCCAGCGTCTGCGGTCGGTGAAGTCCTGAGGTGCCGACCGATACAACTTGACCGGCTGACTGCGGTCGAAGTCGTCGGCGACGATGTACACCCAGCCGGTTTTGGAGTCGGCGGTGGGAATCGGGTCGTAGTAGCCGCTGATCTGCGACTGCGATCCGCCCTCATACGAAGCGGCGCGTCGGGAGCCCGCAACGGTGGCCCAACGTCCGTGCCCTGGCTCGGCTTTCACCAGCCGCGACACCTGCGGCACCAGCGCAGCGGCGGTGGTGACCAGCAGATAGTTCTGCCGGTTGACTTGCACGACGCCGGCCGGCAATTGCGAGGTGCCCGGCGGTGTCGGCTCGTCGAGCAGCGGCTGGCCGACGCCGGTGACACCGGTGTAGCGGACTCCATCGGGGTCATCGACCGAATCGGTGTCGACCCGCAACGCGACCGGCGCGTAGTCGCGACCGAAGCCGACCCCCTGCCCGGGGAAACTGTCACCGCAAATCTGCAACAGCTCGCTCGGGAAGTCCACGAAGGCGCACAGGTCAGTTGCACCGATGCCGTAATCGCCTGTCGGAGTGCCGGTTCCAGCGGTCGGACCGATCCTGATCACTTCCCCCGGGGCCAGCGCAGGCAACACAGGCTGCGGCATCGGTGCCGGCGGGTCCGCTCGGGCTAGCGGCAAGCCGGCTGACATGCTCACTGCGCTGACGAACCACAGCAGCACCGGAATCAGCAGCGAACAACGCGCGGCCCGGCAGGCGTGCGCCCAACTCACCCGAGCGTCACAGCTCAGCGGCCAGCAGCTCGGCGATCTGAATTGTGTTGAGCGCCGCGCCTTTGCGCAGGTTGTCTCCGGAGACGAACAGCGCCAGACCACGCCCGTCGGGCACACCGGGATCTTGCCGGATCCGGCCGACGAGCGACTCGTCCACACCCGCGGCGGCCAGCGGTGTCGGCACGTCGACCAGCCTCACCCCCGGAGCGTTACCGAGCAACTGCCGGGCCCGTTGTGGCGCAATGGGTTCGGCGAATTCGGCGTTGATCGACAGCGAGTGCCCGGTCAACACCGGCACCCGCACACAGGTACCGCTGACGCGAAGATCGGGAATGCCGAGAATTCTGCGGCTCTCGTTGCGCAACTTCTGGTCCTCGTCGGTCTCACCGGAGCCGTCGTCGACCAGTGAGCCGGCCAACGGCACCACGTTGAACGCGATGGGCGCAACATAGGTCTGCGGCGTCGGAAACTGCGCGGCGCTGCCGTCGTGCACCAGCTGCTCGGCGCCGTCGACAACGGCGCGCACCTGGCTGGTCAACTCGGCCACACCGGCCAGACCGCTGCCCGAGACGGCCTGATAGGTGGAGACCACGATGCGAACCAGCCGGGCCTCGTCGTGCAACACCTTCAAGACAGGCATCGCCGCCATCGTCGTGCAATTCGGGTTGGCGATGATGCCTTTGGGCAGGGTGCGCGCGTCCCCGACATCCCGGCGGAAATTGACCTCGGACACCACCAGCGGAACGTCGGCGTCTTTGCGCCACGCAGACGAGTTGTCGATCACCGTCACCCCGGCGGCGGCGAACCGCGGCGCCTGCACCCGCGACATAGCCGCTCCGGCCGAGAACAACGCGATGTCCAGGCCCGCCGGATCGGCGGTTTCAGCATCCTCGACTTCGATTTCCTGGCCGCGGAACGGCAGCTTGCGCCCTTGTGAGCGGGCCGAGGCGAAAAACCGCACGGTGGTCGCCGGGAAGTCGCGTTCGTCGAGCAGGGTGCGCATCACCTGACCCACTTGACCGGTGGCTCCCACCACGCCGATGGCCAGATTACGGCCCGTCATCTACCGGCCCGTCCCGGCGTAGACAGTGGCCTGCTCGTCGCCGCCGAGCCGGAAAGCCTCGTGCAACGCCACGACGGCTTTATCCAGTTCAGTGTCTCGGCACAGCACCGAAATCCTGATCTCCGAGGTGGAGATCAGGTCGATGTTGACACCGACCTCGGCCAGCGCCTCACAGAACGTGGCCGTCACGCCGGGATGGCTGCGCATGCCCGCGCCGATCAGTGACACCTTGCCGATGTGGTCGTCGTAAAGCACCTGGTTGAAGCCGATCTCGTCTTTCAGCGAATCCAGCTTCTCCACCGCAGTACGGCCGGCGTCGCGCGAGCAGGTGAAGGTGATGTCGGTCTTGCCGTCCTCCACTTTGGAGACGTTCTGCAGGACCATGTCGATGTTCACGTCCGCGTCGGCCACCGCCCGGAACACCCTGGCGGCATAGCCGGGAATGTCGGGTAGCCCGACGATGGTCACCTTGGCTTCGCTGCGGTCGTGCGCGACGCCGGTCAGGATGGGATCTTCCACTGGCTTGTCCTTGATTGATCCGGCAACGATGGTGCCCGGTTTGTCCGAATACGACGACCGGACGTGCACAGGAATGTTGTAGCGACGGGCGTATTCGACGCAGCGCAGCATCAGCACCTTGGCGCCGCAGGCGGCCATCTCGAGCATCTCCTCGAAGCTGACCGTGTCCAGGCGCCGCGCGTTGGGCACGATCCGCGGGTCGGCGCTGAAGATGCCGTCCACGTCGGTGTAGATCTCGCAGACGTCGGCACCCAGCGCGGCGGCCAGCGCCACCGCGGTGGTGTCCGAGCCGCCGCGGCCGAGGGTCGTCACGTCTCGGGTGCCCTGACTGACGCCCTGAAAGCCGGCCACCAGCACGATCTTTCCTTCGTCGAGTGCTGCTTGCAGCCGGCCCGGAGTGACGTCGATGATCTTCGCGTTGCCATGGGTGCCGGTGGTGATCACACCGGCTTGTGACCCGGTAAACGACCGGGCCTGGGCGCCCAGCGACTCGATGGCCATGGCCACCAGCGCATTGGAGATGCGCTCACCGGCCGTCAGCAGCATGTCCAGTTCCCGCGCCGGCGGCGCCGGACACACCTGCTGGGCCAGTTCCATCAGACCATCGGTGGTGTCGCCCATAGCGGACACCACGACCACGACGTCGTTGCCCTGCTTCTTGGTCTCCACGATGCGCTCGGCGACGCGGCGAATCCGGTCGGCGTCAGAGACCGAAGATCCGCCGTACTTCTGCACGACGAGCGCCACAGGTTGCCCTTCCCGGTCCGAGAGTGGTTTTGAGTCCAGCACAGAATACGTGGGTCGACGCGGCCGATTGGGCCCTCGGCCCGGTGAGCGACTCTGCGGGCAAGATGGATTTCGATGGGCAACGCGTTCGACCGTCGTCGAGACGGTGAAACCGGAGGGCCGGGCTCGAGTCCCGGCGCGACCGTGCCGGCAGACGGGCCCGTCGAAGGGTATCTGGGTGATCTGACCGGCCCGGGCATCACCCACCGGTGGGGCGTCACATGCGCCGACCTCGGCGTCTCGGTACTGGCGCCGAACGGCGACTTGGTATCCGTCTTCGGGGATACCTTCTCCGGCTCCGCCGTCGGGCAAGGTGATTGGCGCTCGCCGGTGGCATTGATCGGTACCGGGGATGCCGGCAACCGCATCGTCTACCGGAATGCCGCTGGTGCGACCCCTGATTACGCCCGGCAGTTGTGGCCCTATATCCATGACGATCCGCCCTGGCACCGGGGCGGTATCAGCACCGTGATTCCCTCCGATCTGCTGGTCGTGGGACAGAGCGATGTACCTGCACGCGATCGTCAACCGCGGCTTCGGAAACGTAGACCGGACCGAAATCTGGACCTCCATCGACAACGGCATCTCCTGGCAACAGCTGGGCCGGCGTGCGATCTTTCCCGGGACGCTGCACCACGGGTACGGGCAACTGTGGTCGTGGGACTTCAACCCTGACGACGGTTGGGTGTACATCGTCTCGACCAGCTTTCGGCGCGACAAAGGCGTGATCCTGCGGCGCGTGCTTCCGGAGAACATCGGCGACAGCACGAAGTACTCGGGCTGGGGCCGGGCGGGCCGGCAGTGGGCCTGGGACACCGAACCCACACCGATCACGCCGCCCAACGAAACTTGGGGAGAACTGACCCTGCGTCGGCTCGACAGCGGTAGGTGGATCCTGGGCGGGTTCCTGTCGTCGGCGTACGCATTGGGATACCGCGTGATCGCGTCACCGACCGCCGACCTCTGCGATACCGACGTTCAAACTCCGGTCACGGGGACGATCTGGGAGCTGCAAGATCTGCCGAACAGTCGGGTCGCTCAACTGTATGGCGGTTACGTCCTGCCGGGATCTCGACTGAATACAAAGGGCGGCGTCGGGCTGGTGGTGTCGCAGTGGCACACCGGGATCGGCTGGCCGTACCGGACGATGCAGTTCAAGGTGACACTGCACGACACGACAACGACATCACCGGCCCGGCCGCGTGGCGGTACCCGGCCCAGATGAAGCGACCGGTGGTGTCGGATTGGACATCGTTCCTCCGTTGAGTGGTCGAACTGCGACGCCACCGCAGATACCCGGCTGCCGCCGCTCGACACAGGGCAAACGACGGTTTTGGTAGCACGGTGCAAGGCGGTAGAGTTCTCGACGTGCAGCGGGTGCTCCTTCTCGGACGCCGCGGCGGGGCCTGATCCAGACCGGCTTCCCGTCGCGGGCTTCGCGATGCGCCGGTCTGAAGTCCCTCTTCAACTCCGGAGCAAACACGGTGGCTACTTTCTCCAAACCGTCGGCCTCTTCGTCCGACGCGTTCACTTCCGCTCGTAGCATTACCCAACCCGCGGGTCCGGCCAATCCCGGTCAGCCCGCCTGGAACACCCAGCGCGGCTCGTCGATGCCGGTCAGCCGGTATCGACCGTTCGCCGAGGAAGTCGAAGCCGTCCGACTGGCCGACCGCACCTGGCCCGACCGCGTTATCGAGACAGCGCCGATGTGGTGCGCGGTGGACCTGCGCGACGGCAACCAGGCGCTGATCGACCCGATGAGCCCGGCCCGGAAGCGCCGGATGTTCGACCTGCTCACCCGAATGGGATACAAGGAGATCGAGGTCGGTTTCCCGTCTGCCAGCCAGACTGACTTCGACTTCACCCGCGAGATCATCGAACAGGGCGCCATCCCCGACGACGTCACCATCCAGGTGCTGACCCAGTGCCGCCCGGAATTGATCGAACGAACTTTTCAGGCGTGCGCCGGTGCGTCGCGGGTGATCGTGCACTTCTACAATTCGACGTCGATCCTGCAGCGCCGCGTGGTGTTTCGGGCCGACCGGCCCACCGTGCTGGCAATCGCCACCGCCGGTGCCCGCAAGTGCGTCGAAGAGGCGGCCAAATACCCCGAGACGCAGTGGCGGTTCGAGTACTCCCCCGAGTCCTACACCGGTACCGAGCTGGAATACGCCAAACAGGTATGCGACGCGGTCGGCGACGTCGTGCAACCCACGCCGGACAACCCGATCATCTTCAACCTGCCGGCCACCGTGGAGATGGCCACGCCCAACGTCTACGCCGACTCGATCGAGTGGATGAGCCGCAATCTGGCCCGCCGCGACTCGGTGATCCTGAGCCTGCACCCGCACAACGACCGCGGCACCGCCGTCGCCGCAGCAGAACTCGGCTACCAGGCCGGCGCCGACCGGATCGAGGGCTGCCTGTTCGGCAACGGCGAACGCACCGGCAACGTGTGCCTGGTGACGCTGGGACTGAATCTGTTCTCCCGCGGGGTCGACCCGCAGGTCGACTTCTCCAATATCGACGAGATCCGCCGGACCGTGGAGTACTGCAACCAGCTGCCCGTGCACGAGCGTCACCCATATGGCGGTGATCTGGTCTACACCGCCTTCTCGGGCAGTCACCAGGACGCCATCAATAAGGGCTTGGACGCCATGAAAGCTGGCCGCCGACGAAGCTGACAGCGACGTCGACGACATGCTCTGGCAAGTTCCCTATCTGCCGATCGATCCGCGCGATGTCGGCCGCACCTATGAGGCGGTGATCCGGGTCAACTCGCAGTCTGGCAAGGGCGGGGTGGCCTACATCATGAAGGCCGATCACGGCTTGGCGTTGCCGCGGCGGCTGCAGATCGAGTTCAGCAGCGTAATCCAGAAGATCGCAGAGGGCACAGGCGGCGAGGGTGGCGAAGTCTCGCCGAAGGAGATGTGGGACGCGTTCGCCGAGGAATACCTGGCGCCGGTGCGGCCGCTCGAGCGGATCAAGCAACGAGTCGACGCCGCCGAGGAGGACAGCGGTATGACGACGATCGCCGCGACCGTCAAGATCAACGAGGTGGAGACGGAGATCACCGGGTCGGGCAACGGTCCGCTGGCCGCGTTCGTCGACGCGCTCAGCCATGTCGGGTTCGACGTGGCAGTGCTCGACTATTCCGAGCACGCGATGAGCGCTGGTGACGATGCCCAGGCTGCGGCGTATGTTGAGGCGTCGGTGAGCTGGTTGCACCGTCTGGGGCGTTGGCATCGCTCCGTCGATCACCACCGCGTCGCTGCGCGCGGTCGTGTCCGCAGTGAACCGCGCCTGCCGTGGATAGCGGAATGACGGAGCCGCCGGCCGAGCCGATGTACCAGGGGGCCGTGCAACCATTCACCGGCTACTCGCCGCCGTACTGGGGCCAGTTGCCACCGAGGCCGGCGCTCAGAAACGAGCTGGGCAGCGCAGCGCTGGCGTTAGGCATCTGCGGCGCGGTGCTCTTCTGGTTGCCGACGGTCGGCCTCGCTCTCGGCATTTCGGCCATCGCAACCGGGGCTGCCGGATGGAAACGGATCAAGCGCGGCCAAGCCAACAACAAGGGCGCCGCGATCACGGGCATCGTGCTGGGCACCGTGGCGAGCATCCTCGGCATCCTCATCGTGGCAGGCTTCCTCTATTTGATCATCAGTTATCAAAACTGCATCGACCATGCGCAGGGCCGTGGTGAGTACGCGCGGTGTTGAGAAAGCTCAGAACAGCGCGAATTGCTCCTCGACGGCCCCCACAACGACCGCGTTCACCGCGTCCATGAACTGCTCATCGCAGACCACCGGCACCCCTAATGCAGAGGCGAGATATCCCTTGCCGCGTTGTGGCCGATTTTCGTTACAGACCACCAGAGACGTCTCGGGGTCGACAGCGTCGCTGTAGGCCAAGCCCGCATGCACGATCCGCTCCACGAGTTCATCGTGGGTGCGCCGCACTTCGGCCGCCAGCGCCACCCGCATGCCCTGCACCAGTGGCCGACCCTGGACGAACCGGCCCGGATTTCGATAGGGGCAGGGCATCCTGGACGCCAGCTCCTTCAGCGGCCGCAGCGTCTCGTGGGTGATCCGGCCGTTGGGCCAACGGCGGCGAGTGACCGGCCGCACGGGCAGCCAGACGTCGCAGTTCGCGGGCACGCTTCAGCGCTGCTGCGAACACTCGGGACAACACCGCAGCGTCGTCGAAAGCGTCGTGCGGCCGTAGCTGAGGCACACCCCAGTGCGCCGCGAGGGTCTCCAGTCGCAGGTTGGCCACGCCCAGCTCGAGCCGCCTGGCCAGCTCGATGGTGCACATGACGGTGTCCACCGGAAGCTCGCGGTCCGCAAGCTCAGCCTCCGCGGAAAGAAACCCGTAGTCGAAGGCGATGTTGTGCGCTACCAGCGTCCGCCCGCGCAACAGGTCGAGCACGTCCCCGGCGATGTCGGCGAACTGCGGCTGGTCTTCCAGCATGGCCGCGGTCAATCCGTGGACGTGGGTGGGCCCCGGGTCAACGCCAGGGTTGAGCAGGCTGCCGACGGACTGCTGCACCCGCCCGTCGGCGTCCAGCGCCAGCACCGCCAGGCTGATGATCCTGTCGGGTCCGGGCCGGAAGCCCGACGTCTCCACGTCGATGACGGCCCAGCCCCCGCCGGGCCGGTTTGCCGGGCCGACCCCAGGTGTGGCTCACGCGATGAGAATCGCACGCCGGCCCGACATCGCCGGGCCGCTGCCGGTCGTGTCGTCAAGTGAATTACGCGGCCGACCCGCTGCGCTCGGCGAAACGCCGAGCTTGCGATCAGCCTTGCCCCATGAGGCCGACCCGCTGCGCTCGGCGAAACGCCGAGCTTGCGATCAGCCTCGCCCGCATGAGGCCGACCCGCTGCGCTCGGCGAAACGCCGAGCTTGCGATCAGCCTTAAACTGCCCGGGTGATCACCACCCGGGGCCGGCTTGCGCTGGCCGTCGGCGCGAGCGCGCGGTGGGCGTCGCAGGTGAGCGGCCGCGGCGCCGGCGCCATGATCGGCGGACTGGTGGCGATGACGCTGGACCGCTCGGTTCTGAGTCAGCTCGGCACGGGCCGGCGCACGGTGATCGTCACCGGCACCAACGGCAAATCCACCACGACCCGGATGACCGCGACCGCGTTGGCCACGCTGGGTGCGGTGGCGACCAACGCCGAGGGCGCCAACATGGACGCTGGTCTGATCGCGGCGCTGGCCGTGAACCGAGACGCAGAACTGGCGGCCCTCGAAGTCGACGAGATGCATGTGCCGCATGTCGCCGACGCAGTCGAGCCCAAGGTCATCGTCCTGCTCAATTTGTCCCGCGACCAACTCGACCGGGTCGGCGAGATCAACGTGATCGAACGGACGCTGCGGGCCGGCCTGGCCCGCCACCCGTCGGCGGTGATCGTCGCCAACTGTGATGACGTGTTGATGACGTCGGCGGCCTATGACAACCCGCGAGTGGTGTGGGTGGCAGCCGGCGGCAGCTTGGTCGGCTGACTCGGTGAGCTGCCCGCGCAGCGGTGAGCTCATCGTCCGCGACGGAAGTCACTGGTATTCGACCGGCACGGACTTCAAGCGGCCCAGCCCGCAGTGGTGGTTCGACGACGACGCCCTCTACGGGCCGGATGGGCTGGCCTTGCCGATGCGGTTGAGGTTGCCCGGCGCAGTGAACCGCGGCAACGCCGCACAGGCCGTCGCGGCTGCGGTGGCCTTGGGCGGCGACCCGGCGGCCGCGGTGGCAGCGGTGTCGACGGTCGACGAGGTCGCGGGGCGCTACCGCACCGTCACGGTCGGACAGCATCAGGTGCGGCTCCTGCTGGCCAAAAATCCCGCCGGTTGGCAAGAGGCGATGGCGATGGTCGACAAGCAGGCCGCCGGCGTCGTCATCTCGGTCAACGGGCAGGTGCCCGACGGCGAGGACCTGTCCTGGCTGTGGGATGTGCGCTTCGAGCATCTCGACGACACGGCCGTCGTCGCCGCCGGCGAACGCGGCACCGACCTTGCGGTGCGGCTCGGCTACGCCGGCGTGCAGCACACCCTCGTACACGACACACTGGCGGCCATCGCGTCCTGCCCGCCGGGACGGGTGGAGGTCGTCGCCAACTACACGGCGTTCCTGCAGCTGCAGCGGAGGTTGGGGCGCACATGGCTGACTCGACAGTGCGGATCGGGCTGGTGCTGCCCGACGTCATGGGCACGTACGGCGACAGCGGAAACGCCGTGGTGTTGCGACAACGGCTGCGGTCTGCGTGGCATCGCCGCGGAGATCGTCGAGATCACGCTGGCCGAACCGGTGCCCGAGAGTCTCGACCTGTACACCCTGGGCGGTGCGGAGGATTATGCGCAACGGTTGGCCACCCGGCATCTGCGCGAAGCATCCAGGGTTGCAGCGAGCCGCCGAACGCGGGGCACCGGTGCTGGCGATATGCGCGGCGATCCAGGTGCTCGGACATTGGTATGAGACGTCGGCAGGTGAACGGGTCGACGGGGTGGGGCTGCTCGATGTGACCACTGCACCGCAGCCTGCGCGCACGATCGGTGAGGTAGTCAGCACGCCGCTGCTGCCCGGGTTGCGCCAGCCGTTGACGGGCTTCGAGAACCACCGCGGTGGCACCGTCCTCGGCTCGGCGGCGTCGCCGCTGGGCGCGGTCAAGACTGGGGCGGGAAATCGGGCCGGCGACGGCGTCGACGGGGCGGTGCAGGGCAGCGTCGTCGCCACGTACATGCATGGCCCGTGCCTGGCCCGCAATCCCGAGCTCGCCGACCACCTGTTGACCCGGGTGGTCGGCGAGCTGGCGCCGCTGGAACTGCCTGAGGTGGAGATCCTGCGCCGCGAGCGCCTGCGAGCCTAGACCTTCGAGGAGTGGGACATGCGCCGCTGGCTGCTTTGGCCGAGCGCCGTCTGCGCCTGGCTGCTGGTCAGTTGCAGTACGACGGAGCCTGGCACTGCGGTCAAAGCGTCTCAACCGGCCGATTCCGACGGCGCAATTGTCGCGCTGCTCGACACCGGCAGCTACCCCACGACGCCTTATCATCCGTTCGGCACCGCGGGCAATGCTCTGAATGGCGGCTACTTCGAGGGCCAGCGGATGGCGGAGTACGTCACCGGTCCCTGGCAGAGCAACGAAAAACTGCGTCGACTCGAGCCTTTCCACACGATGGTCATCGACCAGATAGGTCTCGATGCCGGTGCAGCCGGTGTGCTCGAAAGCCCGATGCGTGACATTGCCAAGGCGCACGACTGCTATCGCCGGGTTCTCCTCCGCACGGCTGACAGGTGAAGCCGTTCCGCAGGAAGAGCTGACCAATGTGGTGCTGCGGTTCCCGGACGACGCAGCCGCAACTGCGGCCGCCGGCGAGATGGTCGCGAAGAACCCGCAGGTGGGCGATTCGCCCGGGAGACGGGTCTCGTTCCTCCTCCACCCGGAAACGATTGCGTTCGCATACGACATCGCCGACGGCGGGACGGTGGTGCGCAGCTACAGCGCTCACCACGCTTACGTGCTGTACCAGCACGCGACAGTCCGCTACCGGCCGCCGGACATCACCTCTGCGCAATGGGCTGAAGTGATGGTCGCGGCAACTTTGGACGGGCAAGCCAGCTTGATCGATCGGTTCATCCCGACCGAGCCCGGGAAGCTGGCCGATTTGCCGATGGACCCGACAGGGCAACTGGTGGCCCGGACGCTCTGGGCGCCAGATGGCCATCAGCCCGCATTCACCGGGGCCTGGCAGCCGAAAGCCGCTTTGCATTTCGAAGATGATCCGCTCAAGTCGGCGGCCTTGTTCTCAGCCGCGGGCGTCGAGGTGGTGTCCCAGCGGCTGGCGAGGATCTATCAGGCCCACAACTCCGATGGAGCGGCGCGCATCGTGGCGCAGTTTTCGGCGGACAGCGCTGCCATGCCCGGAGTCCAAGCCGCCTCGGGGGTGCGTGGCTTACCAGGGGCGAAATGCTTTGTCCGGCCGCAGGTCGAGGCGCCGACCACGGATCCGCCGACGTTGCGGCAGTTGGACTGGCATGTCCGGTGCATCGCGAAGACGGATCGGTACGCGTTCATCACCTTTTCCGACAACGAGTCCGACGCCAAGCAGCAGGCCGCCGCCCAGTACCGCATCTTGGCCGGCAAGTAGGCCGCACGGGCCTCAGGCCATGGCGCGGCGGCCGGCCAGCGCCCGCCCCAAGGTCAGCTCGTCAGCGAACTCCAGGTCACCGCCCATCGGCAGCCCGGACGCGATACGCGTCACGGCCAGGCCGGGGATGTCGCGCAGCATCCGCATCAGGTACGTCGCCGTCGCCTCGCCTTCGGTGTTCGGATCGGTGGCGATGATCACCTCGGCGACGTCGACGCCGTCGACGCGTTCGCCGATCCGGGTCAGCAGCTCGCGGATCCGCAGCTGCTCCGGCCCGACACCGGACAGCGGATCCAGTGCCCCGCCCAGGACGTGGTAGCGGCCGCGGAACTCGCGGGTGCGTTCGACGGCCTGCACGTCTTTAGGCTCCTCGACGACACACACCTGCGATCCGTCCCGACGCGGATCAGCGCAGATCCGGCAACGCTCGTCGTCGGAGACGTTGCCGCACACCGCGCAGAACCGCACGCCGTCGCGAACCTTGCCCAGCACCGCGGTCAGCCGGTCGATGTCGGGCGGTTCGACGGACAGCAGATAGAAGGCGATCCGCTGCGCGCTCTTCGGCCCGATACCCGGCAACTTGCCAAGCTCGTCGATCAGATCCTGGACGGGTCCTTCAAACATGACGGTACAAGTCAGGACTCCGGCAGGCCCAGCGCGCTGCCCATGCCGCCGGCAACTGAACCCAGCTGCTGCTGGGCCAGTGCGTTGACCTTTCCCGACGCGTCGGCCAGTGCGCCCACGATCAGGTCCTGCAGGGTCTCGATGTCATCTGGGTCGACGACCTTGGGGTCGATGGTGACGGCCACCACCTCTCCGTTGCCCTTGACCGTCACCCCCACCAGGCCGCCGCCGGCCTGCCCGTGCACTTCGGCGTCGGCCAGCTGCTGTTGGGCTTCCATCAGCTGCTGCTGCATCTGCTGCGCCTGAGCCAGCAACGCCGACATGTCAGGCGGGCCTCCCGGTTGCATGACAGTCCCCTTGCGTCTTGGTCTCGACTTGGTTTCGCCTGTGGGTAACCGGCGGTTCGAGACACCCAGCGTAGACGGCGCCGCGCTACCGTGGCGCCGTGCGCGTACCAGTTCGCCTGCGTGTCGGCGTTGCGACGGCCTCTGCTCTGATCGTCGTCGCGTCGACACCGGCTCTTCCTGCAGCGGCCGCCCCGCCCACCTCGATCGCCGGCATGGTCGTGTTCATCGATCCTGGCCACAATGGCGCCAACGACGCGTCGATCAGCCGCCAGGTGCCCACCGGCCGGGGCGGCACCAAGGACTGCCAGGCCAGCGGAACCTCGACCGACAGCGGCTACCAGGAACACACCTTCACCTGGGACACCGCGCTGCGCCTGCGCGCGGAGCTGAACGCGCTGGGTGTCCGGACGGCCATGTCGCGCGGCAACGACAACGCTTTGGGCCCGTGCGTCGACGAACGCGCCGAGATGGCCAACGCGCTGCACCCCAACGCGATCATCAGCCTGCACGGCGACGGCGGCCCGGCGAACGGACGCGGGTTTCACGTCAACTACTCGGCGCCGCCGCTCAACCCGGCTCAAGCCGGCCCGTCGGTGCAGCTGGCCCACGTGATGCGCGACCAATTAACTGCTTCTGGTATCCCACCGGCCACTTACATCGGTCAGAACGGCTTGTACGGACGCTCGGATCTGGCGGGTCTGAACCTGGCGCAATATCCGTCGATCCTGATCGAGCTGGGCAACATGAAGAACCCGGTGGACTCGCAGCTGATGGAATCTGCGTCGGGCAGGCAGAAGTACGCCGACGCGGTGACCAAAGGCGTAGCAGGTTTCCTCGGCGCCCCGGGGCCAAGCCGCAGCTGAACTAGCTTTCCAGCGCTTTCTTCAGGTTTTCCAGCACCTCGGATTGAATTCTTTTCAAGCCCAACGGGGCGAACGTCTTCTCGAAGAAGCCCTTCACGCCTCCGGCGCCCGTCCACGTCGTCTTGACGGTGACGCTGGAGCCCGGTCCGGCCGGTGCCACGGTCCAATTGGTAACCAGGCTGGAGTTCGCGTCTTTCTCGATCACAGTGTGACCGGCGACGTCGACGCTGGCCTGCACGTCGCGGACGCGTGACTTGGTGGCCTGCAGCTTCCACTTCGCGACCGTGCCCTGGCCTTGGCCGCCTTGCAGCACCTGGTAGTCGCGGTAATGTGCCGAAAGCACTTTCGGGCGGACGTTCTGGTAGTCGGCGACGGCGGCCAGCACAGCTTTGGAATCGGCGTTGATCAGGATGGTGTTTGCTGCACTGACCTGTCCCATTGGACGAGACTCCTTTGCTGTGGATGTGCTGAAGCGGCGTGCCGCGCAGGTGCATCGGCTGCCGTCGGGGACTAAGGTACATGTGGTGCCTGCTCCTGCGTCTGCACAGACGGCTCACGAATCGGGCGTCGAGCGGCTGTTGGCGAGCTATCGGTCGATACCCGCGTCGGCGTCCGTCCGGCTCGCCAAGCCCACGTCCAATTTGTTCCGTACCCGGGCCAAAAGCAACGCTCCGGGCCTGGACACCTCAGGGCTGACCGACGTCATCGCCGTCGATCCCGACGCCCGCACCGCCGACGTCGCCGGCATGTGCACCTACGAAGACCTGGTGAACGCGACTCTGCAGTACGGCCTGTCGCCGCTGGTGGTTCCGCAGTTGAAGACCATCACCCTCGGCGGAGCGGTCACCGGACTTGGCATCGAATCGGCGTCGTTCCGCAACGGTCTGCCACATGAGTCGGTGCTGGAGATGGACGTGCTCACCGGTGCCGGTGAACTGCTCACGGTTTCACCGCATCAGCACGCCGACCTTTTCCGCGCTTTTCCCAACTCCTATGGAACGCTGGGCTATTCGACTCGGCTCCGCATCGAGTTGGAGCCGGTGAAGCCGTTCGTGGCGTTGAAGCACATCCGTTTCCGGGCGTTGGCCGACTTGGTTGCGACGATGGACCGCGTCATCGACACCGGCGGCCTGGACGGTCAGCCGGTGGACTACCTCGACGGAGTGGTGTTCAGCGCCGGCGAAAGCTATCTGACCATCGGCGTGCGCACCGCCACTCCGGGCCCGGCGAGCGACTACACCGGCCAAGACATCTATTACCGTTCGATTCAACACGACGCCGGCATCAAAGAGGACCGGCTGACCATCCTTGACTACTTCTGGCGCTGGGACACCGATTGGTTCTGGTGCTCACGGCCATTCGGCGCGCAGAACCGCCGCGTGCGCCGCTTCTGGCCGCGACGCTACCGCCGCAGCAGCTTCTACTGGAAGCTGGTGGCGCTCGACCAACGGTTTGGCATCGCCGATCGGCTGGAGAAGCGTAACGGCCGCCCGCCGCGCGAGCGCGTCGTGCAGGATGTGGAGGTGCCGATCGAACGGACCCACGAGTTTCTGCAGTGGTTCCTTGACACCGTGCCCATCGAACCGGTTTGGTTGTGCCCGTTGCGGTTACGCGATCACTACGACTGGCCGCTGTACCCGATCCGGCCGGGCCGGACTTATGTGAACGTCGGTTTCTGGTCCTCGGTGCCGGTCGGCTCTACCGAGGGCGCGACGAACCGGCTGATCGAGGCGAAAGTCGGTGAGTTCGAGGGGCACAAGTCGCTGTACTCCGACTCCTATTACACCCGCGAGGAATTCGATGAACTCTACGGCGGTGAGGCCTACAAAACGGTGAAGAAAACCTACGATCCGGATACGCGTCTACTGGACCTCTACGCGAAGGCAGTGCAACGGCGATGACGACCATCAAGGAACCCGCGACCACCGCGACCGGCAAGTTCAGTTTGGCCGAAGTTCTGGCGATCTTCACCAACAGTTCCGGTCGGCCGCTGCGCTTCACCGCCTACGACGGCAGCACTGCCGGACCGGAGGACGCTGAGCTCGGCTTGGATTTGCTGACCCCACGAGGCACCAGGTATCTGGCGACTGCTCCCGGCGAGCTCGGGTTGGCCCGTGCCTACGTCTCTGGCGACCTCGAAGCGCGCGGTGTCCACCCCGGCGACCCGTATGACCTGCTTACCCTGCTGGCCGACAAGCTCGACTTCGACCGGCCTCCGCCGCGTTTGCTCGCCAACATCATCCGGTCCATAGGTATCGAGCATCTGTTGCCGGCCCCGCCGCCGCCTCAGGAGGTGCTGCCGCGTTGGCGGCGCATCGCCGAGGGATTGCGGCACAGCAAAACCCGGGACGCCGGAGCCATCCAGCATCACTACGACGTCTCGAACGCCTTCTACGAGTGGGTGCTGGGCCCGTCGATGACTTACACCTGCGCGGTGTACCCGGATGCCGAGGCAACGCTGGAAGAGGCGCAGGAGAACAAGTACCGGCTGATCTTCGAGAAGCTGCGGCTGCAGCCCGGTGACCGCTTGCTCGACGTCGGTTGCGGCTGGGGCGGCATGGTTCGGTACGCGGCCCGCCAGGGCGTTCGGGTCATCGGGGCGACTCTGTCCGCCGAGCAGGCCGCCTGGGCGCAGCAGGCCATCGAGGCCGAGGGTTTGAGCAAGTTGGCCCAAGTGCGCCACTCTGACTACCGCGACGTGCCCGAGAGCGACTTCGACGCGGTCTCGTCGATCGGAATGACCGAGCACATCGGCGTCAAGAACTACCCGGCCTACTTCACCTTCCTGATGTCCAAGTTGCGCACCGACGGCCTGCTGCTCAACCACTGCATCACCCGCACCGACAACAAGTCCAACTTCCGCGCCAGCAGCTTCACCGACCGCTACGTCTTCCCGGACGGCGAGCTCACCGGCTCCGGGCGGATCATTTCCGAGATTCAGAACGTGGGCTTCGAGGTGCTCCACGAGGAGAACTTCCGGCACCACTACGCGCTGACGCTGCGCGACTGGTGCCGCAACCTGGTCGAGCGCTGGGACGACGCCGTCGACGAGGTCGGCTTGGCCACCGCCAAGATCTGGGGCCTGTACATGGCGGCTTCCCGGGTTGCGTTCGAGAAGAACAACATCCAGCTGCATCATGTGCTGGCGACCAAGCTCGACGAGCGCGGCAGCAACAACCTGCCACTGCGCCCGTGGTGGCGGCCGTGAGCGCCTGACCCTGCCTACGGTCGGGTCCGCCCGCTCAGGTCAGCCCGTTGTCGATCCGGCGCGCGCCGAGTTCGTTCTGTAGGAGTTCCAGCGCGGCTTCTTCCGGGTCGCGGCGCGGCACGGACGCGTCGTCTCCGGCTTCGGCCAGCATGCTGTCTTCGTCGGCCCGCTGAGCCTGCTCGACGTCGACCACCGGAGATTCGAGGACTGCCGGTACCGGTGCGCCGGTCTCGCACCGGACCCGCCAGTTGACGCCGAGCGCGTCTTTGAGCGCCTCGGCGATGACGTCGGCGTTGCGTTGCTCACACAACCGCTTGGCCAGCGGTGCTGACTCGTGGGCCAAGACCAGGGTGTTGCCTTCGACCGCGCGCACCGTGGCGCCGGCCAGCATCACTTCGGTGGTGCGGCTGCGCTGGCGCACTTTGTCGCGCACAGTGGGCCAGATCGTGCGGACGGCCGCGGCGCCCGGCTCGCCCGGAGCAGCGGTCGGCCCGGACGGCTGCACCGGTTGCTGGACCGGCTGCACCGGCTGAACTGGCTGACCCGCGCATGAGCTTGGGTTCGGCAGCCGGCCCTGGCTCAGGTGCCGGTTTGCGGACGGGTTCGGGCGCCGGCTGACCCGCGAGCTCGGTTGCTTCCGGCCGCCCGCTGAGCCGCGGCGGTGCGCCCACCGGCTCTGCGGCAGCGGGGATCGACATGTCCAGCCGGGTCTCGATTCGCTCGACGCGTTGCAGCAGGGCCGATTCCGCATCGCTGGCGGACGGCAGCAGCAGTCGTGCGCAGATCACTTCCAGCAGCAGACGCGGTGCCGTCGCGCCTCGCATCTCACCGAGGCCGGCCTGCACCACTTCGGCGTATCGAGTCACCGTGGCCGGCCCGATGCGGACCGCTTGATCGCGCATCCGATCAAGCACGTCTTCCGGCGCGTCCACCACACCGCGGGTGGCCGCGTCAGGAACCGCCTGCAAGACGATGAGGTCGCGGAACCGTTCCAGCAGATCGGTGGCGAATCGCCGCGGATCGTGTCCGGCGTCGATCACCGACTCGACCGCACCGAACATCGCCGCCGCATCCCCGGCAGCAAGCGCGTCGACGGCCTCGTCGATCAGCGCCACGTCGGTGGCGCCGAGCAGGCCGAGCGCACGCTGATAGTTGACCCGGTTGCCGTCGGCGCCGGCCAGCAACTGGTCCAGCACCGAAAGCGTGTCGCGCGGCGAGCCGCCACCGGCGCGGATGACCAACGGGAAGACCGCGTCGTCGACGGTGACACCCTCCTGGTCGCAGATCCGCTCAATCAGTGGGCGCATCGTGCGCGGCGGCAGCAGCCGGAACGGGTAGTGGTGGGTGCGCGAACGGATCGTCGGCAACACCTTCTCCGGCTCAGTGGTGGCGAACACGAAGATCAGATGGTCGGGCGGCTCCTCGACGATTTTGAGCAGCGCGTTGAAACCGGCGGTGGTCACCATGTGGGCTTCGTCGATGATGAAGACCCGGTAGCGCGACTGAGCCGGCGCATAGAAGGCACGGTCACGCAGCTCGCGAGTGTCATCAACCCCGCCGTGGCTGGCGGCGTCGAGTTCGACGACATCGATGCTGCCCGAGCTGTTGGGTGCCAGCGCGACGCAGGAGTTGCAGATGCCGCAGGGAGTGGCCGTCGGCCCCTGCTCGCAGTTCAGTGACCGGGCCAAAATGCGCGCCGATGAGGTCTTGCCGCAGCCGCGTGGCCCGGAGAACAGATACGCATGGTGGATGCGGTGCGCCGTCAGGGCAACCGACAGTGGTTGAGTGACGTGCTCTTGCCCCACCACGTCAGCGAAGGACGCCGGTCGATATTTGCGGTAAAGGGCCACGACCGGCAGGTTACCGAGGCTGTCCGACGGGTGACTGGTCGAGCAACGACTCGGTGGCGGCCAGCAGGGCGCACGTCGCCAGCCCGTCGATCGCGTTGCGCAGATCCGCGGTCGACGGAAAGGTCGGCGCTATCCGGATGTTCTTGTCGTCCGGGTCTTTCCGGTAGGGAAACGACGCCCCCGCCTCGGTGACCGCGATGCCGGCATCCTTGGCCAGTGCGACGGTGCGTCGAGCGGTGCCCGGCAACACGTCGAGGCTGATGAAGTAGCCGCCCTTGGGCTCGGTCCACGACGCGATCTTGGCAGCACCGAGCCGCTTGTCCAGAATCTCGAGCACCAGGCTGAATTTGGGTGCCAGCAACTGCTGGTGGCGCAGCATCTGCAGCCGCACACCGTCGGCGTCACCGAAGAAACGCAGGTGCCGCAGCTGGTTGATTTTGTCCGGTCCGATCGACTTCTTCCCGGCGTACTGCAAGTACCAGGCGATGTTGCCCAGCGATCCGCCGAAGAAGCTGACTCCCGCGCCGGCGAAGGTGATCTTCGAGGTCGATGCGAACACGTAGGGTCGGTTCGGGTTACCGGCCTTGGCGGCCAGCCCCAGCACGTCGATCTGGCGGGCAAAGTCCAGCGTCAGTGTGTGCACCGCATAGGCGTTGTCCCAGAACAGCCGGAAATCGTTTGCCGCGGTTCGCATTTGGACGAGCCGTCGGACGTTCTCCCAGGAGTAGGTGACGCCGGTGGGATTGGCGAACACCGGCACCGCCCACAAACCCTTGATCGCGGGATCGACGGCGACGAGTTCTTCGATCAGGTCGACGTCCGGGCCGTCGTCTCCGATCGGAACGGGGATCATCTCGATGCCCATCGTCTCGGTGATCGCGAAGTGCCGGTCGTATCCCGGCACCGGGCAGAGGAACTTGATGACCGGCTCGTCTTTCCAGGGCCGTGGCGAGTCCACGCCGCCGTACAACATCGAGAACGCGACAGTGTCGTGCATCAACTCCAGGCTGGCGTTATTGCCGGCGATGAGATTGGGCACCGGGATGCCGAGCAGCTCACCGAAAATGCCGCGCAGTTCCGGCAAGCCGTGCAGGCCACCGTAATTGCGGGTGTCGGTGCCGTCGGCGTCGCGGAAGTCGTCGCCGGGAAGGTTGAGCAACGCGTTCGACAGGTCGAGTTGTTCGGCCGCCGGCTTGCCGCGGGTGAGGTCGAGCGTCAGCTTGAGCGCCTGCAGGTCCGCGTAGTCCTGTTGATTCTGGGCATGCTGGGCGGCCAGTTCCGTGGGGCTGAGTGAGTGGAACGACACCATGCGCCTTTCGCCGTCTATGCCTTCTCCAGGGCCTTCTCCAGGGCTTCTCCGCGGCCTTCTCCGCGAGGAATCGGTAATACCGGACCGCTAGCCGACTGCGAATTGGGGGACCCCGCGCACCCGCCAGAGCCCGTTGACCCTTGCTGCCTTCCGGCCCTGGGGGAGTTCACAGGATGGACGCCGCACGGGGTCCATGGCGAGTGTAGTACCCGAGCCGTCGACGCCGGACTCCAGCAGCACGTCAAACAGCCTCGGTTACCATTGCCGACGGAGGATTCGCCTAGTGGCCTATGGCGCTCGCCTGGAACGCGGGTTGGGTTAACAGCCCTCGCGGGTTCAAATCCCGCATCCTCCGCTCACGGTCCAAGGTGCGACCGGCGAGGACGTCTTGCGTCCGGCCGCCCTTGGGCAGCAGGTCGAGGAGAAGTATGAGGCGCAGGTTCGCGATTTTCTGGCACTTGACTATGTCGCTGCTTGCCGGTGCCGCCTTCTTTTTCGTGGTGCTGCCGCGGACGCCTGAGTTGATGGGCCAGATCAGCCACGCGGTCGGGACGACGGGTCGAATCATCTGCGCCGTTCTGTTCGGCCTGACGGCGCTGCCGGTGGTCTTCACGTTGCTGCGGACCCGCCGGCCTGAGTCGCACACCCCGAGGCTGGCGCTCAGGCTGCAAACCGGATCGATCGCGGCGCACGTGCTGGCCGCGGTTCTGATCGCCGGCACAGCGGTCAGCGAAATCTGGTTGAGCCTGGACACCGTCGGCCAGTGGTTGTTCGGCGTGTATGCAGCCGCCGCCGCCATCGCGGTGCTGGGCGCCTTATCGTTTTACCTGTCGCTGCCGGCCGAATACCCGCCACCGCCGCCGAGGCCCGCGAAGGACAAGCGGCGTGGTCGCGCAAACGACGACGTCGAAAGCCAGACCGAAGTCGACGAGACCGCAGTGCTGCCCGAAACACCCGCAGACGAGGCAGAAGGAACCGTCGCTGTAAGCGAGACCAAAGACGCGCAAAGCACTCCGACCGAAGAAGCCGAGTCGCCGGCCGAGACAACTGAGTACGACGACCTGCCGACCGCGCAGGACACTGTCGCGGTCGAGCCGCCGCGCGGCGGACTGCGCAACCGCCGCCCAAGCGGTAAATCGGGCGGCTCTCATCGCCGCCGACGACCGCGCGGCGGAGTAGTGGTCGACGAATAGAGCCGGCGGCTGAGTCGACTAGCGAGCCGGAATGTTCTGCAGCTTGTAGCCCAAGTCGGGGCAATAAGTCGTGATCGCAGTGCCCAGGAACTGGTATGTCTGCACCTGAGTGGTGCCGCGCGGAAGGTTGTGAGACAGGAACCGAGAACTAGCGGCGGCGTCGGGATCGACGCCTTGGCCGAGTCGGTGGCACGCGATCTTCGCCAGGTACGGGTTGTAGTCGTGCGGGCCGTAGATTCCGTAGGTGTTGAGCTGGTGATCGAAATCGGTGTCGGGGTCCGCGGATGCCGGGGCGGCCAGCCCGATAGCAGTGGCGATCGCGGCGATCGCCAGCGTCGTTCCCTTCATGGCGTGGATCGTACCTCCGTTGTCCTGCGGCTGACCGGCCGGCGAGCGCGCTGCGCTACCGCCGAGTTGCCGCACCTATCGCAGCTGCCATTAGAGTAGCTAAGGTTGTGACAAGCTAATTATTTGGTTCTTCTTCGCCCCCGTGAAGGATGGAGGCAGCCCATGACGCTGACTGAGCAGTTGCGGCGACGCGCGGAAAAGCGGGTCGACGTACCTGAGGATGTGTCGGCCAAGTTTGCTGCCCAACGGCGGGCCAAGCAGCGACAAGCCAGAAAGCCCGGGTTCGGCGGTGCCGCCCGACGGGTGTGGGTGTTGCTCGTGATCCTGTTCGTGGTCGCCGTGACGGGATTCTGCGTCTACCGACTGCACGGCATCTTCGGCGTGCACGGCAACAACTCCGGCAGCGGTTCGGCCTACGACAACATCGTTCCGTTCAACCCGAAGGTGTTGGTTCTCGAAGTGTGGGGCTCGCCCGGCAACGTCGCGACCATCAACTACCTCGATGTCAACGCTCAACCCCAGCAGGCGCTCGAGGTGCCGTTGCCGTGGACTCTCACCATCACGACGACTTTGCCTGCGGTCCCGGCCAACCTGGTGGCGCAAGGCAATGGTGATTCCATCGGCTGTCGGATCACCGTGGACGGCGTCGTCAAGAACGAGAGGCAAGTCAACGAAGTGCGCGCGTATACCTTCTGCCTGGACAAGTCGGCATGACGGAAAGCGACACCGAGGTCACTGAACCGAAGCCGGTGTCACAGCCCCTGATTCCGCCTTTCCTGCCGCATGCGATCCGTCGGCTCGCGGTGCCAATCCTCTTGCTGTGGCTGGGACTGGTGGTCATCACGAATGTCGCGGTGCCGCAGTTGGAAGTGGTTGGAAAATCGCACTCAGTTTCGCTGAGCCCGACAGACGCGCCGTCGCTACAGGCGATGAAGCGCGTTGGCAAGGTCTTCAACGAGTTCAACTCCGACAGCTCCGCGATGATCGTGCTGGAAGGCGACCAGCCGCTCGGACCCCCCGCCCACGAGTTCTACAACACGATGATCAAGCGGCTCGAGCAGGACAAAACGCATGTTCAGCACATCCAGGACTTCTGGGGTGACCCGCTGACTGCTGCGGGTTCGCAGAGCACCGACGGCAAAGCCGCCTACGTGCAGGTCTACCTCGCCGGGAACCAAGGCGAGAGTTTGGCCAACGATTCCGTCGAATCGGTCCGAACCATCGTCGATCAGGTACAGAAGCCGCCCGGGCTGAGGGCCTATGTCACCGGCGCGGCGGCGCTCACCTCAGATCAGAATCATGCCGGCGACAAGGGTGTCAAAAAGGTCACCGGAATCACCTTCGTGGTGATCTTCCTGATGCTGCTCTTCGTCTATCGCTCCGTCGTCACCGTGATCGTCACGCTTGTCATGGTTCTCTTCGAACTGGCAGCGGCCCGGGGAATCGTCGCCGTTCTGGGCTACTACAACATCATCGAGCTTTCGACTTTTGCGGTGAATCTGCTCGTATTGCTGGCCATCGCCGCCGGAACGGACTACGCGATATTCATCCTCGGCCGATATCAGGAGGCCCGTGGGCTGGGCGACAGCCGAGAACGTGCGTATTACACGATGTTTCACGGGACGGCGCACGTCGTCCTGGGGTCGGGTCTCACCATCGCCGGCGCGATGTATTGCCTGAGCTTCACTCGACTCAATTACTTCAAATCGTTGGGTGCGCCCTGCGCGATAGGCATGTTGGTTGCCGTTGTTGCGGCGCTCACCCTGGGTCCGGCAGTTCTGACCGTCGGCAGTTTCTTCGGGATGTTCGAACCGAAGCGCGAGATGAGGACCCGTGGCTGGCGGCGGGTCGGCACCGCCATCGTCCGCTGGCCCGCACCCATCCTCGCGGTGACCGCCTTGATTGCGCTGATCGGCCTGCTTGCTCTACCGGGATACAAAACCAACTACGACAACCGCAATTATCTGCCGTCCTACACGCCGGCCAATGTCGGATACGACGCCGCGGAACGGCACTTCTCCAACGCCCGGTTGAATCCCGAACTGTTGATGATCGAAACGGATCACGACATGCGGAATCCAGCCGATTTTCTCATCCTCGACAAGGTGGCCAAAGCCGTCTTCCACATCCCCGGTATCGCCCGGGTGCAGACCATCACCCGGCCGCTGGGCACCCCACTCGATCACAGCACGCTGGCTTTCCAGATGAGTCAGCAGAACAGCAACCAGATCGAGAACATGCACTATCAGCAAGACCGGGCGCGCGATATCTTGTCGCAGGCCAACGAGATCCGGAAGACGATCGCAGTCCTGCACAAGCAGTTTCAGGTGACGAAGGACCTCAGCGACACCACCCACCAGACGACGCAGATCACCAAAGAAACGGTTGCCATCACCGAGCAACTTCGGGATCACATCGCCGATTTCGACGATTTCTTCCGGCCCATCCGCAGCTATTTCTACTTCGAGAAGCACTGCTATGACATCCCGGTGTGCTATGCGCTGAGGTCGCTGTTTGACGCTCTGGACGGCGTCGACCAGCTGAGCGAAAAGCTGGAACAACTGAGCGTGAGCCTGGATCGGCTGGACCAGATCCAGCCACAGCTGCTCACGCTGATTCCTCCCCAGATCGAAAGCCAGGAGACAAACCTGCAGTCGACGCTGTCGAATTACGCGACGACAGCCGGAATCAACGATCAGACGTCAGCCTTGAGTGAGGGCTCGACCGCCATGGGCGAGGCATTCGACAGAGCCAAGAACGACGACACCTTCTACCTTCCGCCGGAGGCTTTCAAGAACCCGGAGTTCAAGCGGGGCTTGAAACAGTTCCTGTCCGCTGACGGCAGGGCGGTTCGCTTGATCATCAGCCACGAAGGTGATCCGGCCACACCCGAGGGCATTTCGCATATCGACCCGATCAAGAAGGCAGTGCACGAGGCCATCAAGGGGACACCGTGGGAGGGCGCTCGGGTCTCTCTCGGCGGCACCGCCGCGACGTACAAGGACATGCGGGACGGGTCTTCGATCGATCTGATGATCGCGGGTCTGGCCGCGGCGAGCCTGATCTTCATCATCATGTTGATCATCACGCGAAGTGTGGTCGCCGCCCTGGTCATCGTCGGCACGGTGCTGCTTTCGCTGGGCGCCTCGTTCGGCCTCTCGGTGCTGGTGTGGCAGTACATCCTCGGCATCAAGCTGCACTGGATGGTGCTGGCGATGTCGGTCATCTTGATGCTGGCGGTGGGCTCGGACTACAACCTTCTGCTCATTTCGCGGTTCAAAGAGGAAATCGGTGCCGGCCTCAAGACCGGCATCATCCGCGCGATGGCCGGAACCGGCTCAGTGGTCACTTCCGCAGGTCTGGTGTTCGCAGCGACGATGGCGTCGTTCATCTTCAGCGATCTTCGGATCATCGGTCAGGTCGGCACCACCATCGGGCTCGGCCTGATGTTCGACACGTTGGTGGTGCGGTCGTTCATGACACCGTCCATCGCCATGTTGCTGGGACGCTGGTTCTGGTGGCCGCAACGGGTACGCGCTCGGCCGGCCAGCCAGCTGCTGCGCCCCTACGCGCCGCGGCCGGTCGCCCGGCGGCTGCTGCTGCACGACGCGGAGTGAATTCTGGCGGATACGCCCATCTGTGACCGCGAGAAGATAGCGCATGCGTACTAAACGGATAACAGCCAACCTACGAGTATCTGACGTCAACGCCGCCAAGGGCTTCTATACCGACTTTCTGGGCCTGAGCACCGAAGAGTTCAACATGGGCTGGGTGGCGCGGTACACCTCTCCAGAGTTCGGGACGAGCGTCCAAATCCTCACGTGCGACGCGACCGCTATAGAACAGCCCGTCATTTCCATCCACACCGACGATGTCGAAGGCGCCTACCAAGAGGCGCAGAGGCAGGGCTATGAAATCATGCACCCGCTGACCACAGAGGCATGGGGCGTGCGCCGGTTCCACGTCCGGGCGCCGGACGGCAACGTCATCAACGTCGTGCGCCACGCCGACTGACCACGTTCACCCGCGCCATCAGAGTTCCCTCGATCGGCCCAGGCAGGCAGACTGCTCTCATGCCGGCTTCTCGACCCGCCTTCGCCCGCGACGCCGCAGCGAGCAGCTGTTCGAAGCGGAGCAGCGGCAGGAACGGACCTTCAACGACGGTTGGCGCCATCGCGTCTACAAGCGCTGCGCTACTCGACGGGCCGGGGCAACTGAGCAGTGACCGGTTGTTCGTCCCTGACGCCAACCGACGAACCGACCAGCGTGCGTGCTGCGGCGGGGCGGCGCACCGCGCTCGCCGGGCGGGGCGTGACGTTGATCGGCCACCAGAACCACCGACCCAGCAGTGCGGCGATCGACGGCGTCATGAACGAGCGGACGATCAACGTGTCGAACATCAGGCCGAGCCCGATGGTGGTACCGACTTGCCCGATGATGCGCAGGTCGCTGACCACCATCGATGTCATGGTGAAAGCGAAGACCAGCCCGGCGGACGTGACGACTTTTCCGGTGCTGCCCATCGCGCGGATGATGCCGGTCTTGAGGCCGGCGCCGATCTCTTGTTTGAACCGCGCCACCAGCAGCAGGTTGTAGTCCGATCCCACGGCGAGCAGCACGATCACCGACATCGCCAGAACCAGCCAGTGCAGTTGGATGCCGAGGATGTACTGCCAGACCAGTACCGACAGGCCGAAGGAGGCCCCTAGGGACAGCGCCACGGTGCCGACGATCACCAGCGCCGCGACGAAGCTTCGCGTGATGACCAGCATGATGATGAAAATCAAACAGAGCGAGGCGATTCCGGCGATCAACAGGTCGTATCGGGAACCGTCCTGCATGTCCTTGAAAGTCGCGGCGGTGCCGGCCAGGTAGATTGCGGCGTCCTCGAGGGGAGTGCCTTTCAGCGACTCCTCGGCGGCCGTCTTGATCGGGTTGATCCGCGAAATACCTTCTGGTGTCGCCGGATCTCCCCGGTGCGAGATGATCATTCGGACGGCTTTGCCGTCGGGCGAGAAGAACAGCTTCATGGCTCGCTTGAAGTCTGCGTTCTTGAAGATCTCCGGCGGCAGGTAGAAGGAGTCGTCGTTTTTCGACGCGTCGAATGCTTTACCCATCGCGGTGGCGTTGTCGGTCATCTGGTCCATCTGGTCGAACATTCCGGCCATGGTGCTGTGCATGGTCAGCAGCATGGTGCGCATGTCCTGCATCATCGCGATCATCGACGGAAATTCGGCGATCAACTGCGGCATCAGCGCGTCGAGGTGATCGAAGTCTTTGGTGAGGTCCTGGAACTTGTCACTGATTTCGTCGACACCGTCGAACGCGTCGAAGACCGATCGCAGCGACCAGCAGACCGGTATGTCGTAGCAGTGCTTCTCCCAGTAGAAGTAGCTGCGGATGGGCCGGAAGAAGTCTTCGAAGTCGGCCAGGTTGTCGCGTAGCTGGTCGGTGATCTGCATCATCTCCTTGGTCTCACCGACCATGTGATGCGTCGTGTTAGTCAGCTGCTGCATCAACCCGTACATGTGCTGCAACATCGCGGTAGTGGCTGCCAGCTCGTCAGCCTGCTTCAGCAAGTCGTTCATCCGGGATTTCTGGAAATGCAGGTTCTGGATCTGGCCGGCGTTTTGCATGCTCATCAGGAACGGTATCGAGGTGTGCTCGATCGGAGTGCCCTCCGGCCGCGTCGGGGCCTGCACCCGGGAGATGCCAGGTACCGCGAAAATGCCTTTGGCGAGTTTGTTGAGCACCAGGAAGTCAGCTGGGTCGCGCATGTCGTGATCCGCCACCAACATCATGATCTCGGGCTGCATGCGCGCCGCGGAGAAATGTCGTTCCGCCGCTGCGTATCCCAGGTTGGCGGTGATGTCCTTCGGAATGTATGCCCGGTCGTTGTAGTTCGTCTTGTATCCCGGCAATGCGATCAGTCCGATCAGGGCGATCGCGAGCGCCGCCGCGAGGATGGGCCCCGGCCACCGCACGATCGCGGTGCCTACTCGGCGCCACCCGCGCACGCTGACTTTGCGTTTGGGGTCGAACAGTCTGAAGCGGCTGCCGACGTTGATGACCGCCGGAACCAGGGTGAGCGCCACCGCGACCGCCACCAGCATGCCAACCGCGCATGGGATGCCGAGCGTCCGGAAGTAGGGCATGCGGGTGAAGTGCAGGCAGAAGATGGCGCCGGCGATCGTCAGACCGGAGGCCAAGACGACGTGGGCCACTCCGTGATACATGGTGTAGAAAGCGGTTTCGCGGTCTTCGCCCGCTTGGCGTGCCTCCTGATATCGACCGATGAAAAAGATGCCGTAGTCCGTGCCGGCCGCGATGCCCAGTGAGACAAGAAGGTTGACGGCGAACGTCGAAAGTCCGATTAAGTTGTGGTAACCAAGGAACGCGACAGTGCCTCGGGCGGCGGACAATTCGATTCCGACCATGACGAGCAGTAGGACGACCGTGACAATCGAACGGTAGACGAACAGCAACATCGTCACGATCACGGTCACGGTCACCAGCGTGATCGTGACGAGCGACTTGTCGCCGCTGTGGTTCATGTCGGCCACCAGCGCCGCCGGCCCCGTGACGTAAGCCTTCACTCCCCGCGGTGCTGGTGTGCGGGCCACAATATGGCGGACCGCGTCGACGGAGTCGTTGGCCTTGGCCTGACCTTGATTGCCGGACAGATTGATTTGAACGTAGGCCGCTTTGGCGTCCGGGCTTTGTGAACCGGCCGCGGTGAGCGGATCGCCCCAGAAGTCCTGGATGTGTTCGACATGTCCGGTGTCAGCCTTCAGCTGCCGAATGATGTCGTCGTAGTATTCGTGGGCGCTGTCGGCGAGGGGCTGGTCGCCCTCCAGCACGATCATCGCCACGCTGTCGGAGTCCGATTCCTTGAAAACCTTGCCCATCAGTTCCATGGCCTGCACCGACGGCGCATCTTTCGGGCTCAGCGAAACCGAGCGCTCCTTGCCGATCTGGTCCAGCGACGGAACAGCGACACTGAGAACGACCACGACCCCGATCCACAGCAGGATCACCGGCACCGAGAACTTGCGGATCATCCGCGGAATCAACGGTGGTTTCGCGGGTTCGGTGCGCTGGTGCTGGGTGCTCATGCAGCCTTCAGCAGGCAGAACGTGTAGGCGCTCACTTCGTTCGAGATCCGCTCGGCCTTGACTTCACCGTCGACCACGATGCGACAGCCGATGCTGTTGGTATTGCCTTGGGCGACGATATTTCCCACCACCGACGCCTGGTTCGTCGTGAGCTTGAGCGACCACGGCAGGCTGGCGCCGTCGACTTGCCGGGGGTCAGCGTCGATGTCGAAGTAGCTGATGTCGGCCACCGTGCCCGCCGGGCCGAATACCTCGTAGGTCAGCTGCTTGGGATGGAAGGGCTTACTGTCTTCGCTTCCGGCATCAGCGTAGGAAGGGCGTTTCTCGGAGCCGAAGACGCCGTGCAATCGTGCCACGGTGTATCCCCCGCAGGCGATCACCACCGCGATCACCACCGGGATCCACGTCACCTTCAAAACCCTGAAAATCGAAAATCCCCCTGTTGCTTTCCAAGCTCACTGCCGGCCGATGTGCCGCCCGCTCTGAAATTGCAGAAGCGGTTCCACTCGTTTCCGAGGGCACGTCGATCGAGTCGAGCGGCGCGATGGCCAGCTGATCGGCGGTCATCTCGAGGAGGCGGACCGCAGCGCGGGCGCGACCGGGTCCTGACGAGTAAACCATGCCGGTGACCGAGTCTTTTGGGCTCCTTCCGTCGCGCTCTCAAGGCAGATCTAACGCATGTTACGTGCGTAAACGCACGGTACCGGCTCTTTTCAGAACCCGCAAATCACATCGTGTGCGTTATCCTCGCCCGGTGGCGCAACTGACGTTTCAGCGTGCCCGCACCGAGGAGAAGAAGCGCCAACGTGCGGAGGCGCTGGTAGAGGCAGCGCGCTCGCTGGCGTTGGAAAGCGGCGTGGCGTCCGTGACGTTGACCGCAATCGCCAGCCGGGCAGGAGTGCACTACTCCGCAGTTCGCCGCTACTTCACCTCCCACAAAGAGATGCTTTTGCACATCGCGACCGAAGGTTGGGTGTGCTGGTCGGACACCGTGTGCGCGAAGCTGCGCGAGCCCGGCCCGATGTCTCCGGCGCGGGTCGCCGAGACGTTGGCTCAGGGGTTGGTGAGCGACCCGTTGTTCTGCGACTTGCTCGCCAACCTTCACCTGCACCTCGAGCACGAGGTCGAGGTCGAGCGAGTCCTCGGCTTCAAGCAGGTCAGCACCGCTGCGGTGATGTCGATGGCGGACGCGATCGAGCAGGCACTGCCGGGACTGGGTCGTAACGGCGCACTGGACACCCTGTTGGCGGCCTACGCATTGGCCGCGCCGCTCTGGCAGCTGGCTCACCCGCCGAAGGGAGTCACGGAGGCCTACGCCGACGAGACCGACGTCCCGCCGGACTGGAATGTGGACTTTGCAACCGCACTGACCCGACTGGTCACCGCAACCTGCGTCGGGCTGCTCGCTCCAACCGACTGAGAGCCGGCGGCTTACGACCAGTTCCAGAGCGACATGTCGCCGCGGGGATAGTTCATGCAGTTCTCGGTCTCTTTGGCGACGACGCCTTTGTTGTTGAAGAAGATCTTCATGTGGTTGGGCCAGGCGAACCACAACGGGTCGCCGCCGGACCCCAGCGGGGGGTAGAAGTTCTCGGAGTATTCCCTGCGGTCCGCAGCACTCAGCGAGTAGAACCAGTGCGCCTTGTCCTGGGTGGCTTGCTGCACGTTCGGGTGATTGTTGTAGTCGTTCATGTACCGCTGGTAGTACACCGGAGTGAAATCCCTTGCCGCAGCGAGAATCTGCTCGGCATCGCAGGTGGTCGCAATCATCCTTCGCGGAATCGGGAAGTCATCGCTGGAATCCGCCGCGGCGACCCGTGGGAACGCCAGCGCGGCGGCGACAAGTGCGAGCACAAAGGCGGCGGTGCGGAACAAATGGTGGAGATGAGATGCGCGCATAGCAGTCACTATAACGCTCTTGTAACGGCTTGGCTCGGGCCGGATCAGACCACTGCGAGCCTGGTCAGGCGGCCACTTTCGCGGCGATCTGGTTGGCGACGTTCACGGCGGTGTCCGCTGGGTTCGGGCTGCAGGTGTTGACGTCGACGACGACGTTGTTCCTGGCGAGCAGTGCACGTCCACACGCCCACCCGGGTGCTTTGGCGTCCTTTTCTGTGGTGGTGATGCTCAAGACACCGTTGGTGTCCGAGACCGGTCCCGCGTCCCACTGTGATCTGGTCTGAATGTGGCTGTAGTGGTGGCAGGCCGGCCACTGTTTGGCCGAGCTCGCGACGAACGCGGCAGCCTGCTTGGCCGTCGGAAACAGCACCACTGCCTGGTCGACGTAGTGCGTGAAGTTGTCGCCGTCCTGAAGCGACAGATCGCGTTCGGCGGTGAAGCCGCTGCCGGCATAGATCTGGGCCTGGGCGGAGCCGTCGACGGCGAGGCACTCCTTCGGCTCCATCGTTGCGCTGTCGTCGGACATGGAGTTGTGGGTCTTGGTCACCGTCATGTCTTTTGCGCCCATGGCGGCGTTGATCTGGTCGGGATTGAGAAGCAACCCGTCCAGCGCACGCTCTTGAAGCGGCGGAGCGATGAAAGGGGGTGTGGTGGTCGTGGTCGACGTCTTGCCCGCGTGATTGCTGCTGCCGCAGCCGAAAGTCAGCGTGCACAAAGCGACGGCGGCTAACACCGCCGTTGATCTGACCATTCGCTCAGTCCACATCGCTTCTTTTCTACCGCTGCACCGCTCCACCGGTGTGGATTACCCAACTTTGCGCCGCGCTTATTCCGGCGGCTTGAAAGGTTCTGGCAGTTGATCGGGCGGCAATTGGTTCAGCCACCTCCTGAGCCAGAAAAGCCGGTCGACGACGATGCCGACTCCCACGAGCGTCAGCGTCACCACAACTACGGTGGTCATACCGTCCATGGTGGCAGGCCGGACAGCGAGCTGCTCAGAACGGTCAGCGGACAGGTTCGATTTCGAGGCCGATGTGCACTTTGTCGATTCCCCCGCGAGCCAGCGTGTGGGCGTAAAACCACCAGGCGTGATACCAGTACCGCTTGAGTACAGCGGTGTAAACCCGGTGGGTCTCGGACTTCGGCAGTACCCGGGCTACCGCTTCGACGTCGTCACTTTTCGGTTTACCCAACGCCCCACTCCTGGCGATGGTCACCCGGGGCGTGTTGCGGATTCGCTTGACTTTCCAGGAATTGTCGTCGGTGATGACCAGCAACCGGTCACCGTCGGGCACACCCCAGATTGCCGTCGGCTTGGGGCGACCATCCTTGGTGAACGTCGTCAGCAGCAGATATTTGGATGCGATGACGTCCTTGAAGCTCACGGCCACGCTGATTCCTTCCTCGGTGGGTCGAAAAATTAACTGATCGTTGCGCAGAGTGGAAGTCCCGAGGTAAACGATCGCATCACCGCGGCGGGCCGTGGCCAGGTCCGGCGATTCGGTCCGGACTGTGCCGAACGAGGCTTACTGTCGTGATACCGGGAACACGACCCGAGGGATGAGTGCACATGAGCCTGGACGACGAATCCGTGACAACGCTCGACGACCTCAAAAGCGATCTGGCGTCGCGGTACAAGTGGACCTCCAGCGGCGGCAGCTCGGTCGACCCGGCAGTCGTGGAAGCCGACATGGCGGGCCTGCACCGTGACGGCTATGTCGTCTTCGAGGATCTGCTGACAGTCGAGGAGTGCGGCCGGATCCGCGACGTGGTGCGGCCGTGGCTGGATTACACCGGACGCAATTCCTTCGAAGGCCGGCGCACCCAGCGGGTCTACAGCCTGCTCAACAGGACCCGGCTGTGCGACCGACTCGTCGACCATCCGCGCGTGCTGGCCGTTCTCGACCGGCTGCTGATGCCCAACTACCTGCTGTCGGCGTTGCAGGCCATCAACATTCAACCCGGAGAGGCCGCGCAGCTGGCACACCACGACGACGGCTTCTACCCGGTTCCACGGCCACGGGATCCGCTTGCGGCCGCGACCATCTGGGCAATCGACGACTTCACCGCCGACAACGGCGCGACGGTCCTGGTGCCCGGCAGCCACCGCTGGGGCAAGCGTCGGCCAGAACCGGGCGACGAGACACTGCCCGTGGTGATGCCGGCCGGCTCATGCGTCTTTTTCGTCGGCACACTGTGGCACGGCGGCGGCGCCAACACCACTGACCGCGATCGCCTCGCTGTCACCGCGCAGTACTGCCAACCATGGCTGCGGCCGATGGAGCCCTTCACCTTGTCGGTGCCCCGCGAGACCGCTCGGGTTGTCTCCGAAGACATCCGCCGCATGCTCGGCTACAGCATCCACCCGCCGTTCATCGGCGCGGTCGACGGCCTGCACCCGCTGCGGGTGCTGGACGAACCCGCGCCGGAGTTCTAGCAGGGCGGCTACGTGTCGACGCCGCGCTCTCATGACTCGGCCGCGGTAGCCGCCGGCGCCGGCGGTGCTGTCACCTAGCGGCATTTTGCGCCGGGCTCTCACACCTTAAGGGGCGACGGGATATCAGGAGACTGGTTTCTGTGATCGCCGTGTCGAGCACGGCAGTCGACTACGGCGATGACCGACTGCCCGACCAACTTCGCGTGGGCGCGGGCATACGATAGCCGGTCATGGGACGGGTCGACGGCAAGGTGGTACTGGTCAGCGGCGGCGCCCGGGGCATGGGTGCTTCCCACGCGGAAGTTCTGGTGAGAGAGGGGGCCCGCGTGGTGATCGGTGATGTGCTCGCCGAGGAGGGTCATCTAGTCGCGCATGAGCTCGGTGCATCAGCACACTTCGAGCATCTCGACGTCACGAATGCGGATCAATGGGACGCGGCCGTTGCCACAGCGGTAACCAAGTTCGGCAGGCTCGACGCACTTGTGAACAACGCCGGGATCGCCAGGGGGGCCGGCCCGTTATGCGGCTCTTCGTTCTCGGACTGGCAGCAGGTCCTCGATGTCAACCTCACCGGGGCCTACTTCGGCATGCGTGCCGTCATCGCGCCCATGATCGACGCAGGCGGAGGATCGATCGTCAACATCTCATCCGTCCAGGGGTTGGCCGGCATGGCCCACAATCACGCCTACGTAGCGTCCAAGTTCGGCCTGCGTGGCATCACCAAATCGGCCGCGGTTGAACTGGCGCCCCACAACATCCGGGTCAACTCCATTCACCCCGGTTTGGTGCACACCCCAATGAGCGTGGGCGTCACCGAGGACTACATGACCCCCATCCCGATGCGCCGGGGCGCCGCCCCAGGCGAGGTATCAACCTTCGTGCTGTTTCTAGTCAGCGACGAGTCGTCTTACGCTACGGGTGCGGAGTTTGTCGTCGATGGCGGCTTGACCAGTTACGTACCCGCCTGATCTGACTCTCGGTATTTAGCGTCAGACGCCACCGTGCCCGTTGGCAGGCGCCACCGAGTTACGGGGTTTCTCACTGCCCTCGACCCGCAGCGAGCGGTTGAAGCTGGCTCGCAGCGACTCGGGGACTCGGGGATGTATCGGGGTTATCGGGCGAAGATGCGTTATGCGCGTGGGCGCACGAGGTCACTTCCGCTTGGTTGTCCTGTTCAGGTCTCTATCTTTACTCGGCTGCACCCGTTTCGGCTCGCCCGGCATCTTCGGATAATTCGGTGGGTACGGCAGATCTCCCAAGCCACGTTCTTCGTCGGCCGCGGCCATCTCCAGCAACGGAGCAATCGACTGGGCCACGTCGTCCATCGCGGCCCACGGGTTCTCGCGGCGCTGCACCAGATCCGGCACGGTGCCGATGGTGTAGTCGTCGGGCTCCGCGTACGCCAGCTCCTCCCAGCTCAGCGGCGTGGACACCGTTGCGATGGCGGTGCGTCGCACCGAATAGGCCGACGCGAAGGTGCGGTCGCGGGCGTTCTGGTTGAAATCGATGAAGATGCGCTGGCCACGTTCCTCCTTCCACCAGGACGTGGTCACCGCATCCGGCGCGCGGCGCTCCACCTCCCTGGCCAGCGCAATACCCGCCCGTCGCACCGCAACGAAATCCCATTGGGTCGAGATCCGCAGGAACACATGAATCCCGCGGCCTCCGGAAGTTTTCGGATAACCGACCAGCCCCAATTCGTCGAGCAGTGGACGCAGCACGCCAACCGCGACTTCGCGCGCCTGGGCGAATCCCGTTCCGGGCTGCGGATCCAAATCGACACGCAGCTCGTCAGGATGGTCGGTGTCCGGGCAGCGCACCTGCCAGGGATGCAGCGTCACCGTGCCCATCTGCGCGGCCCATACGATCGCGGCCGGATGCGTCACCTGCAGCGCGTCGGCGGTACGCCCGGACGGAAACGTGATCCGGCAGGTTTCCAGATAGTCGGGGCGATGCTGCGGAATCCGCTTCTGGTAGATCTCTTCGCCGTCGACGCCGTCGGGGAAGCGCTGCAGATGCACCGGGCGGTCGCGCAGCGTCGTCAGCATCGGACCACCGGCCACCGCCAGGTAGTACTCCACCAGCTTGCGTTTGGTGCCGTCGGGCCCGAGTCGGGGGAAGAACACCTTGTCCGGGTTGGTGAAACGGACCGCGATCCCGTCGACGTCGAGCTCTTCTGCTGCAGCAGCCATGCCTGATTCCAGCACGCCCCGGCATGCTGCGGCCGGCACTGACACTTCAGACGCGAGAATGTCCGCATGGACCTGCCTGTCATGCCGCCGGTGAAGCCGATGCTGGCCAAATCGGTTCCAGCCATCCCGCCGGACGCGTCCTACGAACCGAAGTGGGACGGGTTCCGGTCTATCTGCTTTCGTGACGCCGACGACGTGGAGCTGGGCAGCCGCAACGAGCGACCGATGACCCGGTACTTCCCCGAGTTGGTTGCGGCCGTCAAAGCTGAACTGCCGCAGCGCTGCGTCATCGACGGAGAGATCATCGTCCCGACCGGTCACGGCCTGGACTTCGAGGCCCTGCAGCAGCGCATCCACCCCGCCGACTCGCGGGTCCGACTGCTCGCGGAAAAGACCCCGGCGTCCTTTATCGCGTTCGACCTGCTTGCCCTGGGCAACGACGACTACACCCGCCGACCGTTCAGCGAGCGACGCGCCGTCCTCATCGACGCCTTGCAGGGTTGCGGCCCTTCGATTCACGTCACTCCGGCCACCACCGACCTGCCTACCGCCCAGCGGTGGTTCGACGATTTCGAAGGAGCGGGCCTGGACGGGGTAGTGGCCAAGCCGCTGACAATCACCTATCAGCCGGACAAACGGATCATGTTCAAGATCAAGCATCAGCGCACCGCCGACTGCGTGGTCGCCGGCTACCGGGTGCACAAAGCCGACGCCGAGGCGATCGGTTCGCTGCTGCTGGGTTTGTACGCCGACGACGGCGCACTGGTGTCGGTCGGCGTGATCGGCGCGCTGCCGATGGCCGAGCGCCGGCGGCTCTTCGCCGAATTGCAGCCGTTGGTGACCACTTTCGCCGGGCACCCCTGGAACTGGGCCGCACATGAAGCCGGTGAGCGCACTCCTCGCAAGAACGAGTTCTCCCGCTGGAACGCCGGCAAAGATCTGTCGTTCGTGCCGCTTCGGCCGGAACGGGTGGTCGAAGTGCGATACGACCACATGGAAGGTCAACGGTTCCGGCACACAGCTCAATTCAACCGCTGGCGGCCCGACCGCGAACCCCGCTCCTGCACCTACGCGCAGTTGGACAGCCCGGTCACGTTCAGTCTGAGCGACATCGTCCCGGGGCTCAGCTCGTCGAAGTCAACCGACGGCAACCGGTAGCGCCGAGAGCCCGCGCAGCGTCACGTTCGGTTTGTACTGCGGCTCGCCGGCCAAGCGCGCATCCGGAAACCGCGCTGTCAGTGCCGTGAGCGCCACACCGGCTTCCAGCCGCGCCAATGGCGCGCCGAGGCAAAAGTGCGGCCCCCGGCCAAATCCCAGGTGCCGCAGTTGGCCTCGGTCGGGATCGAAGACCTCCGGGCGGTCGAACTGCGCGGGGTCACGATGAGCCGCGGCGACCAACAGCATCAGCGAGTCACCTTTGTCGACCGCGGTGTTCCCAATAGTCATGCCGTGCAGAGCGGTTCGGCCGACCAGTTGGACCGGTGCATCGTAACGCAACGTCTCTTCGATCACCGCGGGTGCGCGGGCACCGTCGGCGCTGAGCGCAGCCCACTGAGCCGGGTTGCGCAACATCGCCAACACGGCGTTGGCGATCAGGTTGACCGTCGTCTCGTGGCCGGCGATCAGCAAAAGATTGCAGGTGGAGATGATTTCGTCCTCGGTCAGCTGATCACCGGACTCCTCGACGGCGATCAGCAGCGACATCAAGTCTTCGCCGGGACGCGATCGTCGTTGCTCGATCAGGCTGCGAAGGTAGGTCCGCAGCCATCGACCCGCTTGCATACGCTTTTCGATGATCGCCGGCCGCTCCTCAGCCGACGCCACGAACGGATCCAACGCCTGCGCCAACAACGCCGAAGCCCGACTGAACTGTGGCTCGTCATCCAATGGCACGCCCAGCAACCGGCAGATGACCGCCACCGGAAGCGGGTAGGCCAGGCCGGCGACCACGTCCAACCGGCCCTGTTCGGCGGCCCGGTCGAGCAATCCGTCGACCAACCCGGTGATGTCGGACTGCAGCGCGTTGACCACTTTCGGCGCGAACGCTTTGCTCACCAGCCTGCGCAACCGAGTGTGATCGGGCGGGTCGAGGAACAGAAAGCCCGGCGGACCGAGCGGGCGCGGGGTGGCACCATCAGCGATCTGGCGCTGCGCGACTGTCGATTTGAGCCGGTCGCTGGACGACGACGGGTGCCGCAGTACCTCGTCGCATTCACGAAAGGTGGAGAACACGGTGAGGTTGGCGTCCGGCAGCTGAATCGGTCCGCGTTGGCGTAACCGCCGGTACAGCGGGTAAGGGTCGGCCCTGTTGGCCGGGTCCATCAGTTCGAGCAGCAGCCCCTGCGACTCCGCGGTCCCTGTGGTCATCTTCGTATTGTGCATCGGCCGCCAGGAGCGGCCGGGTCAGCGCAGGAATTCGACGATGTGGTGGGCCAACTCCTCGCCGGCGTCTTCCTGCAGGAAATGGCCTGCATTCCCGATGACCGGATGGTCGATGCCCTGCGCCCCCGGCATCTGGCGCTGAAGAATCGGCGCCATCGCACCGGTGATGGGGTCGCCGTCGCTGAACGCGACCAGCATGGGAGTTGTGCTCGCGGACAGTGCGGCCCACGCCGCGCGGTTGGCCGGTGCGGCGGGGTCGTCCGGCGCCGTCGGGACCAGGCCGGGCATCGCACGCGGTCCGGCGCAGTAGCTGTCGTCGGGAAACGGCGCGTCATAGGCCGCACGCACCATATCGCTCATCGGTCGTCGGCACCCGGACTGCACGAACCAGCCGACGTCGATTCTGGGCTGGCTCTGAATGGCCTCCCGGAACCGCCACCAGATCTCTGGCATCGGGATGTCGCCGGTCGGCAGCCCGGTGTTTGCGACGACCAGCCGGCTGAAGCGGTCGGGGTGCTCGGCGGCCAGCCGCAAGCCGATCAGCCCGCCCCAGTCCTGCCCGACCAGCGTCACCGCGCGCAGATCCAGGACGTCGAAGGCCAGCGCGCGCATCCACTCGACGTGACGTGCGTAGCTGTGGTCCTCGATAAGTGTCGGCTTGTCGGAGCGCCCGAACCCGACGAGGTCCGGGCAGATGACGCGGTGTCCCGCGCCGGCCAAAATGGGAATCATTTTGCGGTACAGGAATGACCAGGACGGTTCGCCGTGCAGCATGAGCACCGGGTCGGCATCCGCCGGACCGTCCTGCACCCACGCGATGCGCAACACGCCGCCGCCGTCGCCGTCGGCGACCTCGCCGTAATGCGGCGGGTAGGGAAAGTCGGGAAGATCAGCGAATCGCTCTTCGGGTGTGCGCAGCGTCTGCATGTCCGCGAACATACCGTCGTCGCATGTGCATTTATGTGAATTGGTCTCGGGTTGATTCCGCTTGCCGAATACTTTTCGTGTTTTGCAATTGTTTTACCGCTGACGCGGCCATAATACTGGGTGCGATGTTCTGAGCATGAAGATCGCACAACAAAAAAGGAGAACAGGTGAGGCGTAAAGCAATAGTCGCCGTTGCCGGGGCAGCGATGGTTGTCGCGGTTTTATCCGGATGTTCCAGCAGTAAGTCCAGCAGCGGAGCCTCGGGTGCTTCGAATTCGAAGGTGACAATTGACGGGCAAGACCAGAATATTCACGGCACCGTCGCGTGCAATACGGTCGGCGGCAGAATCAACATCGCGATCGGAGACCAGGCGACCGGAATAGGAGCGGTTCTCGGGGATGCCAACCCGCCGCAAGTGGAATCCGTCGGGCTGGGCAACGTGAACGGCACCGCGCTGGCCTACAACGCCGGAACCGGCCAAGGCAGCGGCCAAGCCACCAAAGATGGAAACAAGTACAAGATCAGCGGAAGTGCGACCGGAATCAACATCTCCGACCCGATGCACCCGGTGACCAAGCCGTTCGAGATCGATGTGACCTGCCCGTAGGTCACCTCACCGCCGCGCGGTTCCGTTGCGGCCGGCCCCTACAGCTGCGCGAGGAGCCGGTCGACAAACGGTAGCTGGCCTTTGAGCAACTTCGTCCTCGCGTCGGTGGCGGTGAACCAGGCGACCCGGTCGACTTCCGGAAATGCCCGGATCCGGCCCGACCCCTTGGGCCATTCGAGATCGAAGGTGTTGCTGTGCGCAGCAGTGACATCGAGATCGCCTTCGACGGCGAAGACGGTGACGATCTTGCCGCCGGGCTGCTTCACCGCGCCTAACTTAATTCGGGGCCCCGTCGGCGCCGGCAGGCCGATCTCCTCGTTGAATTCGCGCAGCGCTACCGCCCACGGATCTGCGCCGGTCGTGTACTCGCCCTTGGGGATCGACCAGGACCCGTCGTCTTTGTTCGCCCAAAACGGTCCGCCGGGATGAGCCAGCAGCATCTCGATCGTGTCATTCACCGTTCGATACAGAAGCAGACCCGCACTGAGTTTCGGCACCAGATGCCGACGGCGCGTTGGTGCTGCCGGTCAGGTGAGCGACGCGGTGTAGATTTCGTCGATGTTCGCGGCGAGTTGTTCGTTGAACTCGGCATCGGTCTGGTCGGCGCTGAGCCCCTCGGTAAACGCCCGCGAGAAGCTGGCGATCAGGTGGTGGCAGCGAGCCAGGATCGTGACACTTTCGGCCAGACTGTAGCCGCCCGACAAGGCGACCACCCGCAGCACCCGGGGGTGCTCCATCAACGGCGCGTAAAGGTCGTTCTCGTCCGGCAAAGTCAGTTTGAGCATGACCTGCCGGTCCTCGGGTAGTTCGTCGAGCTTTGCCTTCAACGCCTCAACCAGCAGACTGTCGGCTTTCGCCTTATCCGAGCTCTTGATGCTGACTTCCGGCTCCAGGATCGGCATGAGTCCGTGCGCAGCGATCTTGTCGGCGAAATCGAATTGCTGATCGACGATGGCTTTGATTCCCCGCTCATTGGGCTCCTCGATGAACGAGCGCATCTTTGTGCCGAAGATGCCCTTCTCGACCGCGCGTTCCAACAACGAGTCGAGCTCGTCCACCGGCTTCATCAACTGCACACCGTTCTCGGCGTCACTGAGTCCCTGGTCGACCTTCACGAACGGCACGATGTGCTTCTGCTTCCACAGGTACGCCGCGGTGTCCTCACCTTTGATCGTGCGGTCCATGGTCTGCTCGAAGAGAATGGTCGCCAGTACCTTGTCGCCGTTGAAGCTCGGGCTGGAGATCAGGCGCTCACGCATCTCGTGGATGAGGTCGAACATTTCTTTGTCGTCGTGGTACGCGTCCTCGGGAACGCCGTAGAGCTTGAGGGCTTTCGGCGTGCTGCCGCCGCTCTGGTCCAGCGCGGCGATGAACCCACGCCCCGACGCCATGATGCTGCGTTGCTCTTCGGTCACTGCGTTCTCCCGTCGTTCATCGGGTCTGTCGTTCGTCACAGCGCAGGGTGCCGGCGGCCCAGCGTCCAGCACCTCGCACTGCCGAACTTGGTCAGGTACAGATTCGCGTTGACGTTCCCGGCATTGGTCAGGGTCAAACGCCCCATGTCGACAAACTGGTGCAGCCGCCGCGCGCCGATTGCCCGGCAGCGAACGGACGCTTGTCAGGGCACACCAATAAGGTCGGGCACATGCGGCTCCCTTCTACCGGCTGGTTGGGCGCGCGGGCAGCCCGGATCAAGGCCGCCGCACTCGCGCTGATCGTGACGGCTTGTGGCAGCGCCGGTCTGTTGGCGTCGCCGATGCCTTACGCTCACGCCGCCGCGTACTACCGGCTGATTCAGGAGCCCGACGCCGGTTACGCACCGATCGTCGGTCTGATCAGTGCGGCGGCCCGCTCGGTGCGCGTCACCATGTACGAACTCACAGATTCTGCCGCCGTCGAAGCGCTCGTCGAGGCATATCGCCGCGGCGTAGACACCAGGGTCATCCTCGACGCCGCATTCCACGGTCGCGCTACCAACGAGAAGGCCTTCACCGAACTCAGCGATGCCGGTGTCGGTGTGAAATGGGCGCCCAACGGGGTCATCTATCACCAGAAGACAATCACCGTCGACGACGCCACCGCGGCGGTCGGCACCGGCAACCTCACGCCGCAGTACTACTCGACGAGCCGCGATGCCTGGGTGTTCGACACCGAGCCCGTCGACGTGGCGGCCATCGCCGCCACCTTCGACACCGACTACACCGCCGCACCCGCCGGCCGTCCGCCTCAGGCGTCGGCGGCTCCCAACCTGATCTGGTCGCCGGCGGCCCGCGCGGCTTTCCTACAGCGCATCGATACGGCTGAACGCAGCATCGACGTCACCAGCGAGGAACTCAAGGACCGAGCCATCATCAGCGCGCTGGACAAGGCCGCGCGCCGGGGTGTGCGCTGCCGGATCGTGCTCACCGAAAATCCGGCTTGGGCTAATGCGGTAGCCGAAGTGTCGGCCGCCGGGTGTTCGGTGCACTTGCTGCCGGCAACCAAGACCGCGCTCTACATGCACGAGAAAATCCTGCTGACCGACGACACGAAGCTTGTCATCGGCAGTCAGAACCTTTCCACCACCAGCCTGTTGGAGAATCGCGAACTTTCCCTCGCACTGGACACGTCGATGGCGTCGGACGTGCTGGCCGCTGTGTCCACCACCTTCGACGCGGATTTCGATTCTTAGGCCGCAGCCGGCAGCGGCGGCAGACCGACGAACCACGACTCCGGCGGTGGTGCCGGATTGGTCGGCGGTGGCGGGGGATTGCCCAGCAGCTGCGGACAGTAGGCGCTGGCCGCGATCGTGGTGAACTGGGTGGCGCTCGGCGTGGTGAATCCCGGGTTCGCTGCCGTCAAGCTCGCGATGACGTCGTCCTCGTGCTGACCCTGGTTCATCAGGTCGCAAGCCCGGTGGCCGGCCGCGACAGCGTCGCCCGGAGTGCCGTAGGAGATGCCGGCCCGGTTCAGCTCGCCGAGGAAGCTGGCATCAGCGCTCGGATCGGCCTGCGCCGTTGCGGCCAGCCCGATCATCGCTCCCAAGCTCGCAATTACTACAAGTAGTCGCATCCCGTCATCTTCGTACAAAGCAGCGGCACCTACCGACTTGTGCCGGGTAGTTCACCGACTCGTCATGTGGCCAGGTCGGGTATGGATGATTCGGACCTCCGCGCGGCCGTGCTGAAGGCGCTGTAGGGATGCCCGGCGGCACGCCAGAAACAGGTTCACGCAGACAAGCGCTGAACCGCGATACCGTCAGGCGCGTGACGGACGACGACATCGTTGAGCAGCGCATCGTTGACGACGTTGTCGGGGACATGGAGAGGTATGTCGACGAGCACTCCCCCGACAGAATCCACCTTCCTGACAGCGTCAGCGATGAAGAAGCAGTACTCGCCATACAACATGAACACCAGCAGGCCGGGTTTGAGTGCTTGGAAGAGCAAGCGCGCGAGATGGTGCTAGAGGCGCGAAGCCACGACTAGCAAAGCGCCCAGATGTGCGCGGCATAGGCGGCGGATCAGGCCGCTCGCGGACTCGGCAGTAAACCGTGACCCCTGGAACAGCTTTGGCGGTGGCGGAGGGATTTGAACCCTCGGACGGGGGTTACCCGTCACACGCTTTCGAGGCGTGCTCCTTAGGCCGCTCGGACACGCCACCGCATGGCAGCTTACGCCAACCGCCGGCCACTCACCCCAATCGCTGGCGGGCGAAGAACTGCTCGAGCGGTGCCGCGCATTCCTCGGCCAGCACCCCGCCCCGGACGGCCGGCCGGTGGTTGAGCCGACGGTCGCGCACCACGTCCCACAACGAACCGACCGCGCCTGTCTTGGGCTCCCACGCCCCGAACACCAGCCGCGCGACCCGCGCCAGCACCACCGCGCCCGCACACATCGTGCACGGCTCGAGAGTGACGGCCAGCGTGGCTCCGTCCAGCCGCCAGCCCTCACCGAGCACAGCGGCCGCCGCTCGCATCGCGAGGATTTCGGCATGCGCGGTCGGATCCTTCAGTGCCTCGCGAGCGTTGACCGCACGCGCCAATTCGGTGCCGTCGGCGCCGAAGACCACCGCACCCACCGGCACATCGCGCGGACCCGCGGTGGCCGCGGCGGCCATCGCGCAACGGATCAGGTCGTCGTCAGCGATCACCGACCCAGGCTCATGGCGGCGACCCGCTGCGCCCGGCTCCGCCGCGCTTGCGATCACCGACCCAGGCTCATGGCGGCGACCCGCTGCGCCCGGCTCCGCCGCGCTTGCGATCACCGACCCAGGCTCATGGCGGCGACCCGCTGCGCCCGGCTCCGCCGCGCTTGCGATCACCGACCGAGACGGTCGAGCACCGCCGACAACTCTTCGGCGAAACCCATCTCCCGCGCTATGCGGCCGAGTTGCTCGTCGGCGTACAGGTCTGACTCGTCGAGGATCACGCCTAACACCGCGTCGGACAGCCCGACGTCTGCCAACAGCCGCAGATCACCCTCCTCGAACGGCTCGGCGTCCTCGAGGTCTTCCGGACCGATGTCGGCGTCAAGATTCTCCAGCACTTCGGCGGCGATGTCGTAGTCCAACGCGGCGGTCGCATCCGATAACAGCAGCCGCGTGCCCGAGGGCGCCGGGCGCACGATGACGAAAAATTCGTCGTCGACGTCGAGCAGCCCGAAAACCGCGCCTGCGCTGCGCAGTTCCCGCAGTTCGGTTTCGGCGGCCGCCAGACTGGTCAGTGCCTTGGGAAGCATCGCCGAGCAACGCCACTGCCCGCCCTCACGGACGACGGCGACACCGAAGCCGTCCGGGACATCCGCGGAGGGGCCCGGCGCTGAAGCCCGCTGTGCTCCCATGGGCGCTTACGCTAGTACCTGACCAGCACCTTTGACCAGCTGATCGCGGCAGCCTCGGAAGTCGCCGGATCGGTGCCGCCGGCTCCCCGGGCGCCGCGGATGTGCCAACCTGGGAATGTGGCTAGCCCCGCTTTCAGGAGACCGGTATGCGTGCTCGGGTTGGGACTGATCGGCGGATCGATCATGCGCGCCGCCGCCGCCGCGGGTTACCAGGTGTTCGGCTACAACCGGTCGGTGGAAGGTGTACAGGCCGCCCGCTACGACGGCTTCGACGCAACCGCTGATATCACCGAGACGCTCGACCGGGCCGCCGAGGCCGACGCGTTGATCCTGCTGGCGGTTCCCGTCCCGGCGTTGCGGCCGCTGTTGGCGCGGATTCACGAATCGGCTCCCGGCTGTCCGTTGACCGACGTCACCAGCGTCAAATCCGCCGTGCTCGACGAAGTCACCGCCGCGGGGCTGCAGCAGCGCTTCGTCGGCGGTCATCCGATGACCGGCACCGCACATTCGGGTTGGGCCGCCGGCCATGCCGGCCTGTTCACCGGGGCGCCGTGGGTGCTCAGCGTCGACGACCACGTCGATCCGGCGGTGTGGACGACGGTGATGACGCTGGCGTTGGACTGCGGTTCGGTGGTGGTGCCAGCCCGATCGGTCGACCACGACGCCGCGGCGGCGGCGATCTCGCACCTGCCCCACCTCTTGGCCGAGGCGCTCGCCGTTACGGCGGCCGAGGTGCCGCTGGCTTTTGCACTGGCCGCCGGCTCGTTTCGGGACGGCACCAGAGTGGCCGCCAGTGCGCCGGCCCTGGTGCGGGCCATGTGTGAAGCGAACGCCGACCAGTTGCTGCCGGCATTGGACCGCAGCATCGACCTACTGAGCCGCACCCGCGATGCGCTGGCCAACAATCACTCGGTCGGCGAGCTGGTCGAAGCGGGCCACGCCGCCCGGATCCGTTACGACAGCTTTTCGCGTCCCGACATCGTCACCGTCTTCGTCGGTGCCCCGGATTGGCGCGAAGAGTTGGCCGCTGCCGGGCGGGCCGGCGGCGTGATCAGATTCGCTCTGCCAACCCTGGGTAATCCAGGATGAACCCGTCGGCATCGACGCTGACAGTGGTGTCGGCGACCGGCGAATGCAGCTTGATTCCGTCGCTGCTCTCCGGGCCGTTGCTGCTGTAGGTCAGGGATGCCGAACCCACGGACATGTCGGGCAGGTTCACGTAGACGATCGGCAATGTGACCGACTCGGCGCGTTCAAGAAGACCGCAGCGGCGGATGGGCAACGCGTTGAAGAACGGACTGAAAACGAGATCGGCGTCCAACGCGCCATTGAAGGCGGCCCGTGACTCGCCCTTGTGGTCGGTCACCAGCCACATGTTCTCGTCGTCACGGGCAACCGAGAGCACCCGCTCCCGTTCAGCGAGCGTCACCGTCAGCCCGAGCCGTTTGGTCGCGCCGGCCTCGTCGGTTTGCAGGTCGTAATAGACGCCAAACGCCGGATGGGTATCCGCGGCGGCGGCCACGATACGGCCGTTGGCCTTGATTCGCTTGCCCGACAACTGCACTCGCACGGATTCCATCCGAGTAGCATCAGGCGACCGCCAAGTGAGGATCGCCGCAAACGGACGTTTCTTCGCGTCGGGCTCGGCGTAACTCACTGGGCTACTCTAGGCCCGCAGCGCCGTGTTTCGCAGCCCAGTGTGACCGTGCCGACTCACTTTTGCCATCCTTCGCTTGGATGTGCGGATGCTCGCGTGCCGCGACGCCAGCGACCGGCTCCCGGCACCGACAACCAGACCGCGAACGCCAGGCAGGCGTCGAGGACCAGCGCCAGTGCCGCGACCATGAGCGCGCCGACCACGGCAATGTGGAATTGCCGCACCGTGATGCCGTCGATGAGCAGTCGGCCGAGGCCGCCGAGACTGGCGTAGGCGGCCACGGTGGCGGTAGCGACTATCTGCAAAGTCGCAGTGCGCAGACCACCCAGTACCAGCGGCAGTGCGTTGGGCAGCTCGACGCGCAGCAGCACCTGGGTTTCGGTCATGCCCATCGAGCGGGCCGCATCCACTACAGGGGCGTCGACATTGGCTATTCCCGCGTAGGTGCCGGCGAGCAGCGGCGGAATGCCCAGCAGCATCAACGCGACGATCGGCGGCAAAAGACCCAGCCCCCACAAAAGCACCGCAAGCAAAAGCACGCCCAGAGTGGGAAGTGCGCGCAGCCCGTTGACCGCGCTGACCACGGCCAGCGCACCGCGACCGGTGTGTCCGATGAGCAGGCCGACCGGTACGGCGATCAGCGCTGAAACCAGCACGGCCGCAGCGGTGTACTGCAAGTGCTCGAGGATACGGGTCGCCAGTCCAACCGGCCCGAGCCAGTTGTCGCCGTGCAGGATGTAGGTGATCGCCTGCCCCAGGAAATTCATCGCGCGCCGCCTACAACCGGCGTCTTGGACCGTCGCGGTCGGCGGCGTTGCCACGGGGTGGCCAGCCGACCGGCCATCATGATCAGCGCGTCGGTTGCGATGGCCAGGACGAAGACGGCGATGATGCCGGCCACGATTTCGTCACTCTTGTCGGCCTGAAAGCCTTCGGTGAACCAACTGCCCAGACCGCCGATACCGATCACCGATCCGACTGCCACCATGGAGATGTTGGTCACCACGACGACTCGAAGGCCGGCGACCAGCACGGGAAGCGACAGCGGCAGTTCGACTTTGAGCATGCGGGTGATCGGGCGGTAGCCGATCGCGATCGCCGCGTCCCGCACCGGTGCCGGTACTGCATCCAGCGCCTCGGGAACGGCCCGCACCAGAAGTGCCGTGGTGTAGAGGGTCAGCGCCACGATCACGTTGGCCTCGTCGAGTATGCGGGTCGGAATGATCAGCGGCAGCATGACGAACAGCGCGAGCGACGGGATGGTGAACACGACGCCGGCGGTGACCATGGTCAGACGTCGCAAAGTAGTGGTGTGCTGCACCAGCACACCGACCGGCAGCGCGATGGCCAGGCCGATCAGCACCGGCAGCAAAGACAGCCGTAGATGCACCACGGTCAGTGCCCACGCGGCGCTCTGATGGGTGAGCAGGTAGTGCACGCTCAGCCCCGGCCGTTCGCTTTTCGTGAGTCCAGCGCGGTCAGCACATCGGAGGCGAGCACGCCGCCGATCACTTTGCCGGCCTCGTCGACGGCGACGCCCATCGCCGCCGGGGAGGACAGCGCGCAGTCGAGTGCCTGACTCAGGTTGCCGTCCGGGCGAAGTAGTGCGCCTACGCCGGCCAAGGTCTCGGACAGCGGCGCTCCCTCGCGGTGCCGCCTGGAGCCGTCGGCATCGATCCAGCCCACCGGTGCGCCGCTGCCGTCGGTGATCAACACCCAGTCTTGGACAACCCGCTCGTCGTCACCGGCAGCCACGTCGTCTTCAGAGATCTGCGGGATGTCATGCAGGGTCAGGCCCGTCAGGTCCAGCCGCTGCAGCCACCGGTAGCCGCGGCCGGCCCCGACGAACTTGGACACGAATTCGTTGGCGGGCCGCGCAAGAATCTGCGCCGCTTCACCGTACTGCTGCAGCGAGCCCCCGGGCCCGAACACGGCGATCAGATCGGCCAGCTGTACCGCCTCGTCGATGTCGTGGGTGACGAACACGATCGTCTTGTGCAGTTCGCCCTGTAGCCGAAGCATTTCGCGTTGAAGGTCTCGCCGGACTACCGGGTCGACAGCAGAAAACGGCTCGTCCATCAGCAGGATCGGCGGGTCGGCCGCCAAGGCGCGGGCGACCCCGACGCGCTGCTGTTCACCACCGGACAGTTGTGCGGGATAGCGGGTAGCGAGTTTCGGATCGAGCCCCACCTGCTCGAGGACTCGGTAGGCGTCGCGGCGGGCCGACCGCCGGCTCTGACCGCGAAGTACCGGAACTGTCGCGATGTTGTCGATCACCCGTTGATGCGGCATCAAGCCGGCGCTCTGGATCACGTAGCCGATGCCCAACCGCAGCTTCACCGGGTCGACCGTCGACACGTCTGCGCCGTCAACCCGTACGGCACCCGAGGTCGGTTCCACCATCCGATTGATCATCCGCATCGACGTCGTCTTACCGCAGCCGGACGGTCCGACGAACACGGTGAACGAGCCGGCCGGTATCTTCATCGTCAGATCGTCGACCGCGACGGTGCCATCCGGATAGGCTTTGCTGACCCGGTCGAAGCTGATCAATCTGCGCCAGTCTCCCGCCTCATGGCCGCACCGGATGGTCGAAGCCATTGTCGCGCAACCAGTTGCGCGCCGCCTCGTCCGGGTCGACACCGGAGTTCCCCGACACCGACGAGTTGAGGCCGGCGAGCCCTGCGCTGGTCAGCTTGACTGACACCGCGTCCAGCACAACTTTGATCAGGTCGGACTTTTTTTGCGAATTGATCAGCGGCACAATGTTTCCCGCGAGGAAGTTGTGTTCAGGGTCGTCGAGCACGACCAGGTGGTTCGCCGGAATGGCCGGTGACGTGCTGAAGACGTTGGCCGCAGTGACGGTTCTGTCCACCAGGGCGCGCACGGTGACCGCACCGCCGCCGTCGCTGATCGCCACGAAGTTGCCGGGCCGGATTTTCAGTCCGTACTTCTGCTGCAGGCCGACCAACCCCTCGGGGCGGGTCTGAAAATCCGACGGCGCGGCGAATCTCACTTCCTCGGAATGCGCCGCCAGGTCGCTGACGGTTTTCAGACCCCACGCCGCGGCAGTCGCTGCGGTGACCGTGACAGTGTCGGTATCCGACGCCGGAGACGGAGTCAGGATCGAAAGGTCACCGGGCAAGCGTTTGTACAGCTCCAGTTCCACCGCGTCGAGCAGGGTCACCGTGGCGTCGGGTGCAAGGTAAAGCAGTAGGTTGCCGATGTACTCCGGCACCAAGTCGATGGAGTGGTCTTTCAGCGCCGGAACGTAAGTCTCGCGGCTTCCGATACCCAGCCGTCTTCCGACCTGAAAACCATTGGCCTGCAACGCCTGCGCGTAAATCTCGGCGACAACCTTGGACTCCGGAAAATCGGCGGATCCGACGATGATCGACTTGACGCCGGTGTTGTCCCCACCGAGTGGGTTGGGACTGCCGCACGCCGCACCAAAGAGGACGACGGCCAAAAGGACCAGCGCGGCGGCGCCGCGGGCGGGTGGTCGCAGCATCGTCATAGCAGCCGACACTATCGCCACCACGTGAGCAACGCCGACTTGGTTCGGCACAAGCAATTTTCCCGGCCGTTCGGTTTCTTTCCGGCGCGGAAGGGGCAAAGATAGCGTTATGAGCACCGAGTATCCCGTATCGCCCGAAAACCGGGCTCCCGCGACGTCGTCGTCGGCGCAGGTGCCTCCGATAAACGCAGCAGCGACGCCGGAAACGGTCCGGTTCACCAAGGCTGCGGCCGTGTGGTCGGCGCTGGCCGTCGGCATGTTGATTCTGATCGTGCTGCTGATCTTCATTGCGCAGAACACCACGCAGGCCAGCTTCACTTTCCTGGCGGCGCATTGGAACCTACCGCTGGGTGTCGCGATCCTGTTGGCGGCCGTAAGCGGCGGGTTGATCACCGTGCTCGCCGGCACGGCGCGCATTTTTCAGCTGCGGCGTGCTGCGAAGAAGGATCTGCTGGCGCGCCGTTGAGCCTCTTCAACGCCGGTTTCGCGGGAGCAGATCCCAGACGTGCTCGGTGGCGTTGACGCCGGCGACGGTGGCTGCACCGGACCGGGAGAACAGCAGCCGGGTCACCGACGCATAGTCGATCGGGAATGACAGTAGGCGCGGCGTGTTGAGGATGTCGTGCAGCACCGCGTTGATCACGCCGCCGTGGCTGAACACCGCGACGGTGTCCTCGGGCGCGGCCTGGCTCACCACTTCGGCAACTGCCGCACCGACCCGGCAGCAGAAGCCGGCTTCGTCGACGCCGCCAGGTAGGTGTCCCTGGGCCATTCGGGCCCAGTCCGCCGGCCGCTCTGTCCGGAGTTGCTCGACCGGAATGTAGTTCGACAATCCGCGGTCGTACTCAGCAAAACGCTCGTCGATATCCACCGCCATGTCGCGCGCCTTGGCGACCGGTTCGGCGGTTTGGATGGCACGACGTTGCGGGCTGCTCACCAGCCGGCTGAGGGCAAATCGTGCCAACGCCTCCGGCAGGCGGTCGGCCTGCTCTTGCCCGGCGTAGGACAACGCGGGGTCGGACCCCTGGCCGTGATCGCTGCGCAGCGGCAGCGCATGCCGGACCAGGAGCAGTTGCATGGCTTGTAGGTTGTCAGATCACGGGGCCGTGGATTTCGGCGGATACGCCGGGCGGTGAACGCGACGGCGAAGTGGAAGATGTTGTTCTCCGACGCGGAAGTGCCGTGTGCTGTCGACCAGGCCGGCCGGCGGAAGCGCCCGGCGAGCGCAGCCGGCGGGTCAGCGCGGATCTTCGGTTACGGCGTAACGATGTTGAACGAGGGGTCGGGCCGGTCGAGGACATCAAGGAGAGCTTGCAGGGCCGCCTGGTCGCCGGTCACCGTCAGCCCTGGTGCCGTGAGGTCGCCCATCGCCGCCGCGAGCAGGCGCACCCTGCTCACCAATTGCACCGTCGCGTCCGCGGTAGTCGACTCGGCGGAAACCTGGCGGTACACCAGCACACCATTGCCCAGGGTGATCCGGTAATTGGTGTCCAAGTCGGCGAAGGAGATGTCCACGGCGAGGGACACGTCCCAGGCGCGCGGACCGTTGACGCTGATCGCCAGGCCGTCGAAGATCTGCTCCGGTGTCAGTTGGGAAAGCAGCGGCAGCGAAGCCACTTGCGCCGCGGTCCCGAAGTTGCCGTCTTGCAGCTCCACAGCTCCAGAAAGAAAGAAGTTGCGCCACGTGGCGTTCTCAGCACCGTAGGCCAGCTGCTGCAACGTCTCGGCATACAGGGTCCGCGCATCGGCATGCGAGCTGTCGGCGAACACCGCATGATCGAGTAGTGTTGCCGCCCAACGAAAATCGCCCCCTTCGTAGGCCTCGCGGGCGAGGTCCACGACTCGGTCGATCCCGCCGATGGCTGCAACGTACCGAGTGGCCAGCGCCTCGGGCGGATGCGGCCACAGCCGGGCTGGATTGCCGTCGAACCAGCCCATGTAGCGCTGGTAGATCGCTTTCACGTTGTGGCTGACCGACCCGTAATACCCGTGGGTGTGCCAAGCCCGTTCCAAAGCCGGTGGCAGCTGCAGTATTTCAGCGATCTCCACACCGGTGTGGCCCTGGTTGAGTAACCGCAGCGTCTGGTCGTGCAGGTAGGCATACAGGTCCCGCTGCAGCGACAGGAACGCCAGGATGCGCTCCCGTCCCCAGGTCGGCCAGTGGTGGGAGGCGAACACTACGTCGGCGCGGTTGGCGAAGGTGTCGATCGCCTCGGTGAGATATCCCGACCAGGCGTGCGGGTCGCGCACCAGCGCGCCGCGCAGGGTCAGCAAGTTGTGCAGGTTGTGGGTGGCGTTTTCGGCCATGCACAACGCGCGGAACTGTGGGAAGAAGAAGTGCATCTCGGCGGGAGCCTCGGTGCCCGGCGCCATCTGGAACTCGATCGCGACGCCGTCGATCGTGTGGGTCTCACCGGTGGTCTTGATGTTCACGGTCGGGACGATGACGGCCACTTCGCCGGTCGACGGTACCTGGCCCAGTCCGCAACCCACCTGTCCGTGGGAGCCGCGCTCGAGTAGCGAGCCGTACATGTAGGTGGCGCGACGGGTCATCGCCGGGCCGGCGTAGACGTTCTCTTGCACCGCGTGCTCGACGAAGCCGTCCGGCGCCAGCACCGCCACGTCGCCGGCGTCCACTTCGGTCTGCGAAGTCACGCCCAGAACGCCGCCGAAATGATCGACGTGGCTGTGGCTGTAGATCACCGCGACGACAGCCCGCTCGCCGCGGTGCGTGCGGTACAAGGTCAGCGCGGCGGCGGCCACCTCGGTGGATACCAGTGGGTCGATGACGATGATGCCGGTGTCGCCTTCGACGAAAGTGATGTTGGAGAGGTCGAAGCCGCGAACCTGGTAGATGCCGGGCACCACTTCGTACAGGCCTTGCTTGGCCGCCAGCGTCGACTGCCGCCACAGGCTGGGATGCACCGATGTCGGCGCCTCGCCGTTGAGGAACGCGTAGGCATCGTTGTCCCAGACCACACGTCCGTCGGCAGCTTTGATCACGCACGGTGACAGCGCCGCGATGAATCCGCGGTCGGCGTCGTCGAAATCCGTTGTTTCATCGAACGGGAGCGCACGCAGGTGGTCTCGGTGCGCCGACTCGACGACGTCGGTCGGGGGCGTGGCCTGCACCGGGATGACACTGCCACCACAGCGGTCGCGGCGGACAGGAAACGCCAATCAGCGCGTCGAGGCCCCGGTCGGCTGATCGGCGCGGCGCTGCTGGTTTTCGGCGCCGGTATCCGCTGCCGCCGCCTCGCCGCGCGCGAGGGCCACTGTCGCCACGATCGTCACCACCATCCCGGCGAACACCACGAAAATAGTCTGGTCGCCCGGGTGCAGACGCTCACCGAGCACGATGATGCCCAGCAGCCAGGCAACCACGGGTTTTGCGACGGTCATCGTTGGGAACGAGGCGCTCAGCGAACCAGCTCTGAACGCGGCCTGCTGAAAAATCATGCCGAGCACCGCGATCGCGAGCCAGCCGTACAGCAGGGGCGTGTGCAGCGCCGTCACAGGCCCGCGTTCGAGCAACTTGACCACGCCTTTGGTCAGCACCGAGAACAGCGCCATCAACGAACCCGACACGAACGCCAACAACACCGCAGCCACCGAACCCGACCAGATCCGCGCCGCCAGCACACACAGTCCCAACACCGGGCCCATCACCGCAGCCACCACCGCCCAGGTCTGCACCGAGGCGCGGGATTGACCGGCCGTCGGGTCACCGAAGCTGAGGACCGTCGCTACCGCGCCGGCCAGCAACACCGCCCACAACCACTCCCAACGCGTCACCCGGTGATGAGACAGCCGCGCGTAGATGGGCAACGCGAACAGCAACGCCGTCACCTGCAGCGCCGACACCAGCATCACCGAGCCCAGAGCCAACGCCGCGGCCTGCAACACATAGTTGGCCACCGCTCCGCCACCGCCCAGCCACCACCGGCTGTCCTTCAACGACAGCCGGAACAACGCCAAGGTGCCGACCGGTTCATCGGTCACCTCCTTGGCCGACCGCTGACGAACCACCCCGCCGAGCGCAGACGCCAGCGCGGCGCCGAGCGCGAGCAGGACGGCGAATTCCGCCTTCGTCACGGGGCAACCTCCTTGGCCACTCGATTGCCGCGCGGCTTGGCGAGTTCTTCACCTGGGCTGATCACACGACGCGGTGTTGCAGTTATCCAGGCAGCTTAATCCGACCCCGGCGTCGAAAGGCCCAGCCTAGCCCGCTAGGTCAGTTGTGTTGCCGATGCTGACTGAGCGGCCTCGTGCGCTGACCACGATTGCCGGGCCGGCAAACGCACGGAGAAGTCGGTATGACCAGGTTCGCTGTGCACCGCGATGGTGCCGTCGTGGGCTTTGACCACTGCGGCAACGATCGCCAGGCCCAGCCCGGTACTGCCGCCCTTGCGGGAGCGTGAGCTGTCACCGCGGGCGAAGCGCTCGAACATCTCCGACTGCAGTTTTTGCGGGATTCCCGGGCCGTTGTCGCTCACGCTGAGCTCGGTGTGCGTGGTGCCGGCGGTCAGCCGGGTCGTCACCACGGTGCCCGGGCTGGTGTGAATGCGCGCGTTGGCCAGCAGATTGGTCACCACCTGGTGCAGCCGGGCCGGGTCGCCCAGGACAACGACGGGCTCCGGTGGCAGGTCCAGCTCCCATTGCTGGTCTGGTCCGGCCACGTGCGCATCGCTGACCGCGTCGACCGCCAGCCGCGACAGGTCCACCGGTTCGCGTTCCAGCGGGCGGCCGGAGTCGAGTCGTGCCAGCAGCAACAGGTCCTCGACCAGGTGAGTCATCCGCTCCGTTTCAGATCGCACCCGGCTCATGGCATGCGCAACCGCTTCGGCGTCGTCCTGCATTCGCTGGGCCAGTTCGGTGTAGCCGCGGATCGCGGCCAGTGGTGTGCGCAGCTCGTGACTGGCGTCGGCGACGAACTGGCGCACCCGGGTCTCGCTGGCCTGTCGCGTCGACAGCGCCGCCGCGATGTGGTCGAGCATGCGATTGACCGCCGAACCCAGCTGCCCCACTTCCGTGAAGGGTTGGCGTCCGACTCGGGCACTCGTACCGGCAGTGCGACTTCCCCGCGGTCCAGCGGCAGGTTGACCACCTCCCCGGCGGTCTGCGCGACGCGGCGCAATGGGGCCAGCGCGCGCCGGATCACCACCAGTCCGGCGGAGGTTGCCGCTGCCAGAGCGACGGCCGTGACCACGCTGAAGATCAGCAGGACCCTGATTCTGGTCGCGTCGATGTCGGCCATCGACAGACCGGTGACGATGACATCGCCGTCGCGGTGGGCGGGCCGGGCGATCACGCGGTAGTGGCCCAGGCCGTCGAGGTCCCGAGTCTCCGGTGTCCGGTCGTTCGCGATGGCCTGCAGTTGCTGCGTTGCGGCGTCGGTCAGCGCCGCGCGCGAGCCGCTGCTGGTCAGATAGCCGGCTTCGATCGTGGTGCCCCGGCTGACCACGGCAGCGACCATTCCGGCCGGCTGACCCGGTGCATCGAGGAATCGCGGACCTGGGCCCGACGGCAGCGGCCGCAATCGGTGCCACGGTCCGGGCGGCTGACCGTAGATCGACGACGAGCGGTGCGAAGCGTCACCCAGTTGGCGGTCAAGCTGCGCCACCAGGAAGTGATAGAGCGCCGCCTCGGTCACCGCGGCGATGCCGACGCAGACTATTGCCAACAACACGACCTGGCCGACCAGCAGCCGCAGCCGCAGTGACCATGCCCGCCGCGCGTTAGCGGGCGGGTTTGAGGACATAGCCGGCGCCGCGCAACGTGTGGATCATGGGCTCGCGCCCGTTGTCGATCTTCTTGCGAAGGTAGGAGATGTACAGCTCGACGATGTTGGACCGGCCACCGAAGTCATAACTCCACACCCGGTCCAGGATCTGCGCCTTGCTCAGCACCCGCTTCGAGTTGCGCATCATGAACCGCAGCAACTCGAATTCGGTGGAAGTCAGCGAGATCTGCTCACCGGCTCTGGTGACCTCGTGGCTGTCCTCGTCGAGCACCAGGTCGCCGACAACGATCTGTGCACCGCTGTCGACCGTGGTCACTCCGGTACGGCGCAGCAGTGCGCGCAGCCGTAGCACCACCTCTTCGATGCTGAACGGCTTGGTGACGTAGTCGTCACCGCCGGCGGTCAGGCCGGCGATGCGGTCTTCGACGGCGTCTTTGGCGGTCAACAGCAGCACCGGCAGTTGCGGCGTCTGTTCACGCAGTTTGTGCAGCACGTCGAGTCCGCTCATATCCGGCAGCATCACATCCAGGACGACGACGTCGGGGCGCTGGGCCCGGGCGGCGGCGATAGCCGACGATCCGTCCGCTGCGGTCGCGATGTTCCAGCCTTCGTAACGCAACGCCATGGACACCATTTCGGCGAGCACGGCTTCGTCGTCGACCACCAGCACATTGATGGGATCGCCGTCCGCCCTGCGCATCACGACGCGCTCGACGGAGGTGCCTGACACCGAAGAATTGGACCGGATCACAACTTCAGTATCCGCTGGCCGATGAGCCGGCGCTGTGCCGTTCCTATGCGCGCGCTGTGTAAGTCGGGGTGGCATCAACGATGATGCCGCCGACCAGTTGCGCCCGCGTCACGAAGGCCGGACGAACGTCAAAACCAATAGCGTCTGCCGGCGACAGGCCGACCGACCGCGCCGAGGATGAATAGGATCAGGCCGATGACCAGCAAGATGATGCCGATCGTCTTCAAGATTGTGAGGGAAGGAACAACGATCCCGATCACGAGCAAGATGATGCCGAGAACGATCATGACCACTCCTTTTCTGTTGTGTGTTCGATAACGCTGTCTTACGTCCGTCAGTACCAGTGCCGCCGGCCGCCGACCGGCTGGCCGACCCTGCCCAGGATCCAGAAGGCTCCACCCATGACCAGCAACACCACGCCGAGGACAAAGATCCACGTGTGAGTTTTGATCACAATGCCGACGATGATCAGCAGAATGCCCAGGCCGATCATGAGAGCGCTCCTGTGAAGAAGGTTTTCATGCCGAAGGCTGGCATCGAGCTAGGTTGCGGCACGGCGATTTCCGGCTTGACACCGGCGTAGTTCAGGGGCCCGGCGAGCACCGTGAGGGCTACATTAAGTGCGGTTTGAAGACTGATATCGCTATCGAAGCCCCCGCGTTGGTAGAGCGCCAACACACCGATCAACAACCACACCAAGAGTACTGCGCTGATGATTCCGCCATACCGCATCGTGACCTCCAGCGTCCGCGATTCTGTGGGACAGTCTCCACCCTCCCGACGATATTCCAAACACGACAAATAGTGTGGGAAATGGCGCGCCGGCCGCCGAGTGATGCCAATTCGTTGTATCGGCTGCGGCTACCGGTGACCACCCTGCTGACTGCCGCCACGGCTCCGGCCTACTCCGAGAAATCGGAGTAACTTTCGGGGAAATGACCGGCTCGGACCGCTCACTTTGCCTTGGGTCTGGCGAGCTTCGTCAGCGTAATCTTTGATCGATTCGTTACCTTCTTCGGCGCGCATGTGCACTCTGCCTTTCCGCGGAGTCGTTTGAGTAGTCGAGCCCGACGGCGTTAGTCGGGCGGTCCCTGGGGAGCCGGCTCCGAGGGTGTCAGCCGTTCCGGTGATTCAGACGGGGTGAGCCGCTCCGGCTGCTCGGCCGGTGTCAGCCGTTCAGGTGGCTCTGCCGGCGTACCTGGTTGGGTTGTCTGAGCTGGTGCCACGTCGACCATGGAAAGCCTCCTTCGTCGCTGCCGCGGGAAGCCGCGACACGCTGCCTGGGTGCCTACCCGTGGTCACACGGAGCGAAACGAGACCTCCGCGCTGCTATCTTCCTACCGACCGGCGGGCCGCCGCGCAATCCAACGTGCGTCATGACGACGACAAGCGCTCAGCGGAGACGAAAACCGTTGGCGGCGCGACGTCTTCGTCGGGAACCGTGCGGTCGTACCGAGCCAGCATCTCGGCCATGGACGCCGACGAAACCGCCCAGCCGTGCGCGCGCAACCACTCCGGCACATCGGTTCGTTCTTCGGGATACCAAAGTCCTTCGACGTCGGGCATCTGGGAGTCGGTCAGCCGGGCCGCGACCGCCCGAATCCGCTGCATCTGCTCGCGCTGGCGCGCCAGACGGTCCGGGTCGATGGCTTCCCTGCTCGGCGTATTGGTGGCCAGCCAGGAGCCGGCCGGGCTCAGCTCATCGATGCGATCGAACAACAAATCCTGAGCTTGTGCCGGTAAGTAGCGAAGCAGCCCCTCTGCGGACCAGGCGCTCGGCTGCGTGGCGTCAAAACCGGCTTCTCGCAGTGCTTTCGGCCAATCCTGCCGGAGATCGACGGCTACGTTCACCAGCCTCGCCGCGGGCACCGACCCATGCTTGCGCAAAGTCGAGGACTTGAACTCGAGCACCTTGGGCTGATCGAGTTCGTAGACGGTGGTGCCGTCCGGCCACGGCAGCCGCCACGCGCGAGCATCCAGCCCCGCGGCGAGGATGACCACCTGTCTGACGCCGCGGTTCGCTGCGGCCAGGAAGAATTCGTCGAAGAAGGCGGTACGCACGGCCATGAAGTCGGTCATCGCACGGACCTGCGCCTGAAGGTCGGGTTCCAATTGTTCATGTAGCGAACGGTCGAGGTACAGGTTCCACATACCTTGACCCGCCGCGTCGAGGAAGACACGCGCGAACGGATCGCTGATGAGCGGTTCAGCGCTCTCGGTCTCAGCCGCCCGCGCCGCGGCCACGCCCAACGCTGTTGCGCCCACGCTTTCGGTGATGTTCCAGGAATCGTTGTCGGTGCGTTGCATCCTCAGTTCCCTCGCGTCGCTGCCAAGCCGGTTGGGACAGTACCCGCGGAAGCTGTGAGTGACCCGAGTAGGTTCACCGAGGTGGAAAACCTGAATGCGGTGGCCCAGTGGATGTCCCGGAAACATCTGGGTGAAGGTCAACTAAACGACGTTCGCGAGATCAGCGGCGGCACGCAGAACGTCATGTTGCGCTTCACCAGATCCGGCCGGGAGTACGTGCTGCGGCGCGGACCGCTGCACCTGCGCCCACGCAGCAACAGCGTAATCCTCCGCGAAACCCGGGTGCTGGCCGCGTTGGCCGGTAGCGACGTGCCGCACCCACGGCTGATCGCGACCTGCGACGACCCGACAGTATTGGGCGACGCGGTGTTCTACCTGATGGAACCCGTCGACGGCTTCAATGCCGGTGAAGAGCTGCCGGCACTGCACGCCGGTGATCCCGACGTGCGTTTCGGGATGGGATTGTCGATGGCTGATGCGCTGGCGAAACTGGGCGCTGTCGACCATGTCGCAGTCGGGCTCGCCGATTTCGGCAAGCCAGCCGGATTCCTGGAACGCCAAGTGCCGCGGTGGCTTTCAGAGCTCGAATCGTACCGCGAGTTCGACGGTTATCCCGGGCCGGAGATCCCCGGCATAGACGACGTGGCCAAGTGGCTCGAGCAGGGCCGGCCGGAATCGTGGCTACCGGGCATCATGCACGGGGATTACCACGCAGCCAACGTCATGTTCTCCCGGACCGGGCCGGAGGTCGTCGCCATCGTCGACTGGGAGATGTCCACGATCGGTGACCCGTTGCTGGACCTGGGTTGGCTGCTGGCCACCTGGCGCCAAGCCGACGGCTCGAGCGTCTTCGGTCACACGCTCACCGAAATGGGCGGACTGGCCGGTGCTGACGACCTATTCGAACGGTATGCGCTCAACACCCGCCGCGATCTGGCACACATCACCTGGTACACCGTGCTGGCCTGCTTCAAGCTGGGCATCGTGATCGAGGGGACGTTGGCCAGAGCTTGCGCCGGGAAAGCGCCCAAGCAGGTCGGCGACCAACTGCACGCGGCCACCCTGCGGCTGTTCGAGCAGGCGCTCATGCTGATGGACGGCGCAGCGCTGGCCTGAGACAGATCCCGGCCCTCCCGTCAACGGCGCGCCGGGCGGCTCAGTCGGCGGTTGACCCCACCGCCGTCAACGCATCATTGAGGGTGCGGTAGAGCGAGAACATCTGGTCGAGTCCGGTCAGTTGAATCGGCCTGCGCGTCGCCGGGTTATTCGCGACGATGAGGACGCGGGCCGTATCGTCTAGTCGCTCGCGTGCCGCCGCCAAGATCCGCAGGCCGACCGAAGCCATGAAATTCACCGCCGACAGTTCGACCACGAGTACTGGCGGAACGTCCTCGAGAGCGCCGACGATCGCCGACTCGAAGGCCGGGGCGGTGTTCAGATCAATTTCTCCGCCGACGGTGACGACGGCGACGCCCTCGCGGTGAGTCACTGAGGTAGTGATTGCATCCGCAGGTGACAACAGCTGTCCTCCAGTTGGCGCTCTGAGCCTGCGCCCGCGGGATTCGGGGTTGAGCAGTCGCCCGCGGCGCAAGTTGAAGAAATCATACTTCACCGTCGAACGCACCGGTCGAAACGCTAACCTTGGCGCAGACCCGTGAGGATGAGCGCGTCTTGGAGGTCAGATGTCCGACTTGACGACAGGTTCTACGGCCTGCGCGAGCTGGTGGTGATGACTACCGACGGTATTGCCAAAACCATTGTGGCAGAACTGACTTCGCCGCTTTTGTCCGCATGATCGCCGAGCAGAGGCTGAGTCGTCGCGCTGATGAAACGGATGACGCGCTGGTACCGGCCGCACAGCATCGAGGTGCTTCGGCATGACCGGCGTCGACGATTTCGACGGTCACTACGCAGCGGGCCTGAATGCCTATCTGAGTGCGCGGGATCGAGACCGCCTTACTGTCGGTCACGACCTCGGTCGCCGGGCTTCGCGAGAACAAATCGGGATGCTCGAAATCGTCGAGAATCACTTCCGGTTGCTCGAGCAGAGCGTCCCGGAAGCAGCCCTTGATGAGCCGGCTGCGCGGCAGTTCTTGCTGCAGACGTTGGCCGAGCTCGACATCGCCACTCGAGAAACTCAGGATGGCGCACGGCGCTACGAGGAACAGCGGGCGCGCGCTGACGACCTCGCCCAACGTGACGAGTTCCGCAGTGCCCTGGTCAATTCTCTGCAAGACGGTTTCTTCGTCGCCGACAACAGCGGGGTGGTCGTCGAGGTCAACGACGCCTTCGCCGAGATCACCGGATACGGCGCCCAGGGGCTGCCGTACCGCTGGCCGCATCCCTGGATGGTGGACCAGCAGACGGCGAACCAGCAACAGTCTCGACTGTTGGAGGATGGCCACATTCAGTACCAGACACCGATCCGGGCGCGAGACGGCCACCTCGCGTGGGTGGCGGTGAGCAGCAATGCGGTCACCGGGCTCAGCGCCGACCGCCGGGTCTTCGTCGGGACGTTGCGCGACGTCACCGCCGAGCGGGCTTTCGCCGCGCGGGAAAGCGCGGTGTTGCGCCTGGCCACAGCTGTGGGCATCGCCCGCAGCGTCGCCGAAGTGCTCACCATCACCCTCGGTGAATGCCAGCTCGCCATCGATGCCCAGCGCGTCGCGGCCGTGACCTGGCCGGCACATGGTGGCGAGCCGACAGTCGAAGTGGCCGGTACGCCCGCCGCCTCGCGCTGGCAGCACCTGGAACCGTTCGTGCGCAACGTTATTAGCGAGGCGCGTCTTCAGTTACCGCTTACCGTGCAGCCGGTCGAGAAGCCGGATACACCCGGCCAGTCCTGCGGGATCGTGGCCCTGCTCTCCGGCAAAGGTGACGTCGCACTGTGGCTGGAACTTCGCGCGCCTCGCTGGATCAGTGCAGAAGATCGCTTGCTTGTCAGCATGCTTGTCGGCCACCTCAGCCTGGCGATTCAGCATGTCCGCCAGTTCGAGAGCGCGCGGGAGACCGCGATGACGCTGCAACGTGCGATGCTTCCCTCGATGCAGCCGCCGGCAGGGTTTGCCGTGCGCTACGAGCCGGCAGTTCCGCCTCTGGAAATCGGCGGAGACTGGTACGACGTGCTTCCAGTCGGCGAGCACCTGATAGGCATCATCGTCGGCGACTGTGTGGGGCGTGGTTTGCCCGCCGCGGCGGTGATGGGTCAGCTGCGCAGCTCTGCCCGGGCGCTGCTGTTGACCGGAGCCGAACCCGCCAGGCTGCTCGAGCAACTCGACACTGCTGCCGCGCTGATTCCAGATGCGTTCTGCACCACGGTTTTCCTGTCGCTACTCGACACCGAGTCGGGGGTCATGCGGTACAGCAGCGCGGGGCATCCGCCCGCAGTGCTCGCTGAGCCGCAACGTGCGCCGACTTTGCTCACCGATGCGCAATCAGTCCCGCTTGCCGTCCGCCGCAGCCGTCCGCGCCCGCAGGCGTCGGTGACGCTGACGCCGGGCTCGACACTGCTGCTCTACACCGACGGACTGGTCGAACGGCGGAGCGCACCGATCGACGAAGGAATCGCGCGAGTCGGTGCAGTCGTGACCGAGTCGATGCAGCTGCCGGTCGATGCCGTCGCAGACGTAGTGCTCAACAAGCTCGCGCCGCCGTCGGGATACGACGATGACGTGGCGTTGGTGGTCTACCGCCGACTGCCGGCTCCGTTGATCATCAGAATCGATGCGACAGCTGACCGACTGCACGCCATCCGCCACACCGTCACCGGCTGGCTGCAGGCGACCGGCATCGAAGAAGAACTCGTCGCCGATGTCGTCTTGGCCGTGGACGAAGCCTGCGCCAACAGCATCGAGCACGCCTACCGGGACACCGAACCCGGAACGTTGTGCATAGCGGCGGAAATCTCAAACGGCACGCTGCAGGTCGGCATCGTCGACCGCGGTTCGTGGAAGGTTCCGTGCGCCGCCCCGACGATCCGCGGTCGCGGGCTGCCACTGATCAAAGCGGTGAGCACGGAGGCGGATTTCGCCGGGACCCACTCAGGTACCACCGTCACGATAATGTTCAGGCTGCCCGCAGCAGTCGTCACCTAGTACACCTAGTCGACTCCCGCGACCACTTCGTCGGCTGCGGTTGAACGTCGGCTCAGTGTTGTGTCAGGCACTCGTCAGCGGGCCAGCCCAGCTGCTCCCACATCGACAGCTTGTTCCATTCCTTGATGAACTCGACGAGTTTGGCATCTTGGACCCGGAATAGGGCGGCCGCTGACCACTGGGCCGTGCGACCGGTCGGCTCGATGTCTCCGTGTGGTTCACCTCGGTGTGCGCCTTCGGCGGTGTAACGCAGACAAACCCGGTCACCCGAACAGAACAAGACGTCGAAGTTGACGATGTGCAGGTCGCTCACCTGTTTCATGAGCCGGCCGTGATCCTCCGCGTACTCCTCGAGGGTGGCGACTCCGGGAAACGTGGTCGGTGCAATGAACCGATTGTTCGGCGCACACAGATGTGCGACGGCCTGTGCGCTCGCCCGGCCCGGCGAATAAGAAATCTCGATGTACTCGCGTACCAGGTCAATGTTGCGTTGTTCGTCTGCTGTCGACATCTACTGCCCTTCGACCGGATCCCGTTGACCACTACCCGTGAGCGCACGAGCGGAAACACGGTGCCGCCAAACAATGAGCACGTTCGGCTGGAGACTTCGAAGGACCGGGAATAGCGGGCACGGCTCGCTCGGTTGCGCGCGACATGACTGCTTTCAGTGAGACCGAACGCGAACAGTTCCTCCAGGCGAAACACGTCGCGGTGCTCTCCGTTGCCGCCACCGACGGCCGTCCGCCGGCAAGCGTCCCGATCTGGTACGACTACACCCCGGGCGGCGACATCCGCATCAGCACCGGCGCAGGATCGCGCAAGGCGAAGCTCATCGAGCGGGCCGGCGCGGTGACCGTCGTTGTCCAGCGAGAAGAGCCGCCCTACCAGTATGTGATCGTGGAAGGCACCGTCGTCGACACCACCCAACCAGCGCCGTTGGATGTCCGGGAGGAGATTGCGATCCGCTACCTCGGCGAAGAAGGCGGGCGGGCTTTCGTCGAAGGCATGAAAGATTCAGACAGCGTGCTCTACACCGTGCGGCCGGATCGCTGGCTCACCGCCGACTTCTCCGGCGAGCTTTGAGCGCGCCCGAAGGGATTCGAACCCCCAACCTTCTGATCCGTAGTCAGATGCTCTATCCGTTGAGCTACGGGCGCCGTGTGTTCAGTTGTCTCAGCGGAGGCGAGAGGATTTGAACCTCCGGTCCCCGGTAAGAGGACAACTCATTAGCAGTGAGTCCCATTCGGCCGCTCTGGCACGCCTCCTTTTGGACTTCACGAGGGTACCTGACCCGCTCGTCGAGTCCGAACCGCCGGGGCCAGAGCTCAACCAGATGCGGCATATGCTTTCGGCGTGACCGCCCGCCTGCGCCCCGAGCTGGCGGAACTCCCGGCTTACATCCCCGGTAAAACGGTGCCCGGCGCCACCAAGCTGGCCAGCAATGAGACGGTGCTGGGTCCGCTGCCCAGCGTTCGCGCGGCCATCGAGCGGGCCACCGACCTGGTCAACAGGTACCCGGACAACGGTTGCGTAGAGCTCAAGTCGGCCTTGGCCAAGCACCTGAACTCTGGAGCTGCGGGCGCTTCAACCGGCTTCTGGGCCGCCGAACACATCGCGGTTGGCTGTGGCTCGGTGAGCTTGTGTCAGCAACTGGTTCAAGTCAGCGCGTCGGTGGGCGACGAGGTGATTTTCGGCTGGCGCAGCTTCGAGATCTACCCCTTGCAGGTTCGGCTCGCCGGCGCAGTAGCGGTGCAGGTGCCGTTGACCGAGCACGCATTTGACTTGAACGCGATGCTGGCCGCGGTCACCGACCGCACCCGGCTGATCTTCGTGTGCAACCCGAACAATCCGACGTCGACGGTCGTTGAACCCGGCGCTTTGGCGCACTTCGTCGAAGCGGTGCCGGCACACATCCTGATCGCCATCGACGAGGCATACGTCGAATACATTCGCGACGATATGCTGCCCGACAGTTTGGCGCTGGTCCGCGACCACAGCAATGTGGTTGTGCTGCGCACCTTTTCGAAGGCCTACGGACTGGCCGGACTGCGAGTCGGTTATGCAGTCGGCCACCCGGAGCTGATCACCGCCCTGGACAAGGCGTACGTGCCGTTTACGGCAACCAGCATCTCTCAAGCCGCGGCGATCGCCTCGTTGGACGCCGCGGACGAACTGCTCGCCCGCACTGACGCCGTGGTCGCCGAACGCGACCGGGTCAGCGCCGGACTGCGCGACGCCGGGTTCGACCTGCCGAAGTCCCAAGCCAACTTCGTCTGGCTGCCGCTGGGCGCCCGCACGCCCGACTTCGTCGAGCAGGCCGCCGATGCGCGCATCGTGGTGCGCCCCTACGGAACCGACGGTGTCCGCGTCACTGTCGGCGCCCCGCAGGAAAACGACGCCCTGCTGCGGTTCGCGGTGGGCTGGCGTCGAAGAGGGAGCTGATGACCGGTCAGTGGGCATCCGGGCGCGGATTGCGGCCGCTGAAGGCGACGAGCCGTTCGACACCATCGGCGCCGTCGGGCGGCTCGACAGGGTCCGCGAACTCGCCGTTCGCGCGGCGCTGCGGGGTGAGGAGTTCTTCGGCCAGGCCGAATACATAGTCTGCCAACGAGTCCGGCACCTTGATCGGGTGACCGGTGGCCGCAGCGAAGTCCCAGCCGTGCACCAGCAGGCCGAAGGACAACACGCCCGCCAACGTCTTCACCGGCCATTCGTCACCGTGCCAGGTCGCCGTGCCGTCCAGGCCATGCCGGTGCAACGCGTCCAGGGTGGCCCTACCGGCGGCGACGATGCGGCGCTCCACTGAGTCGTCGGCGCCTGGCTGGGCAGAGTCGGCGCCGACGGCAGCACCGATCGAGGTGATGGTGTCGACCAGGTGGTCGGTCAACTGGGCAACATCGAAGTCCCCGCACGGGGTGGGCAGCGACAGATCGTCGCGCGAAACCGGGTGCAGGGCCTGCTGGACGACACCCAGTGCCCACTCGGCGCTGTGCAGCTCGTCGGTGGGCGGAGAGTCGGGGCCGGGTCGCAAATCAGCAGGCATGTCCGTAACGCTACGGTCTGGATATGGGCGAGTCCTACGAATCTGTCACCGTCGACACCAAGGACAACGTCGCGCAGGTGACGCTGATCGGGCCGGGCAAAGGCAACGCGATGGGACCGGCGTTCTGGTCCGAGCTGCCCGAGCTGTTCGCCGAACTGGACGCTGACCGCGAAGTGCGGGCCATCGTCATCACCGGCTCCGGTCGCAATTTCAGCTACGGCCTGGACCTGCCCGCGATGGGCGGACAGTTCACCCCGCTGCTCGCAGGTGACGCGATGGCGCGTCCGCGCGCGGATTTTCACGCCGAGATTCGACGCATGCAAGCAGCGATCACCGCAGTCGCCGACTGCCGCACGCCCACCATCGCCTCCATTCACGGCTGGTGCATCGGCGGCGGGGTAGACCTCATCTCTGCCGTTGACATCCGCTATGCCAGCGCCGACGCCAAGTTCTCGGTGCGCGAGGTCAAGTTGGCCATCGTCGCCGACGTAGGCAGCCTCGCGCGGTTGCCGCTGATCCTGACCGACGGCCACCTGCGGGAGCTGGCGCTCACCGGCAAAGACATCGACGCTGCCCGGGCCGAGAAGATCGGTCTGGTCAACGACGTGTTCACCGACGCCGACGCCGCTTCGGCCGCGGCGCACGACACCGCCGCAGAAATCGCCGCCAACCCGCCGCTGACGGTGCACGGCATCAAAGACGTTCTCGACCAGCAACGGAGCTCGGCGGTGTCGGCAAGCCTGCGCTATGTGGCCGCATGGAACGCCGCATTCTTACCGTCGAAGGACTTGACCGAGGGCATCTCGGCGACGTTCGCCAAGCGCCCGCCGCAGTTCACCGGTGAATGACACACCCATGACTCCCGACGGCAGGATCCGGGTTCCGGCTGACCTCGACGCGGTCACGACGGTTGGCGACGAAGACCACTCCGGCGTCGACGCCGCGGCGGTCGAACGCATTTGGGGAGCGGCGAGGCATTGGTATCAGGCCGGTTTCCACCCGGCGATCCAGCTGTGCCTGCGCCATGACGGCCGGGTGATCCTCAACCGCGCGATCGGGCACGGCTGGGGCAACGCCCCTACCGACGCGCCCGATGCTGACAAAGTGCCTGTGGGCACCCAGACACCGTTCTGCGCGTACTCCTCGGCCAAGGCGATCACGGCGACCGTCGTGCACATGCTGGCCGAACGCGGCGTGTTCTCACTCGACGACCGGGTGTGTGAATACCTGCCCACTTACACCAGTCACGGCAAGCACCGCACCACGATCCGGCACGTGCTCACCCACAGCGCCGGGGTGCCGTTTCCGACCGGACCAACGCCGGACCTCAACCGCGCCGACGACAGCGGATACGCGCGTGAACAGCTGGGCAACCTCAAGCCGCTGTACCCGCCGGGCATGCTGCACCTCTACCACGCCCTGACCTGGGGTCCGCTGATGCGGGAGATCGTTTCGGCCGCCAGCGGTAAGAGCATCCGCGACATCCTGGCGACGGAAATACTCGAGCCGCTCGGGTTCCGGTGGACCAACTTCGGTGTCGCGAAAGAAGATGTGCCACTGGTCGCACCGAGTCACGCCACCGGCAGGCCGCTGCCTGCGCCGATCGCCGCGGCGTTCCGCAGAGCGATCGGCGGGACTATCCACCAGATGATTCCGGTGACGAACACCGAGTTCTTCCTGACCACCGTGGTGCCATCGTCGAATCTGATATCCAACGCCGACGAGCTGTCGCGCTTCGCTGAACTGCTGCGCCGCGGCGGTGAACTCGACGGGGTGCAGGTGCTGCAGCCGCAGACGCTGGCAGCTGCGGTGCGGCAGAGCCGACGCCTGCGGCCGGATTTCGCGGTGGGCTTGGCGCCGCTTCGCTGGGGCACCGGGTTCATGCTGGGGTCGACGCGGTTCGGGCCGTTCGGCCGTGACGCGCCGGCGGCGTTCGGTCATCTCGGCCTGACCAACATCGCGTTGTGGGCGGATCCTGAGCGGAAGCTTGCGGCCGGCCTGATCAGCAGCGGCAAGCCTGGCCGCGACCCGGAATCCAAGCGCTACGGCATGTTGCTGAACACCATCACCGCCGCCATCCCGCGCGCCGGCGGACGCTGAGAAGACGACTTGGCGGTTGGGATCAGGGCCGACGGGGAAATAGTGGCTTATGGCTAGCTATCGAGTGCTCAACCCACATGGTGAAGTGGTCGCGACCAAGGACATCGAAAGCGCCGACGACGCGCACGCCTGGTTCGTCGACCAGAAGGCCGACAACAGCGAGTTGGGCTGGCGGATGGAAGTCGAAGCCAACGGCGAATGGCGGTTCTTCGACGACACCGAAGGTGACCGCGCCTAACGGGTGGCGGGCGTTTGTCCGTTGATCGGGTGGGCATTCAGAGGGGTATGGATGCCGACCGATTTCGCCAGCTGCTGACCGTAAAGGGCCCGTTCGCCTCTGTCTACTTCGAGGACACCCACGACACCGAGGATGCTGAAACACAGCTCCACCTCAAGTGGCGTGGCTTGCGTGAGCAACTGATCGAGCAGGGCGCGGACGAGTCGGTGATCAGTGGCATCGAGGACGCCGTGGAAAACCTGCGGGCACCAGTCGGACACAGCGGTCGAGCCGTCGTCGCCGGAGCTGACGGCGTGCTGATCAACGAGCATCTGTTGCGCCCGCCCGCCACCGCCGTCGCGCGCGTCTCCGAGCTTCCCTACTTGGTGCCGATCATCGAGCACGGCTTCGACTACCCGACGTATGTGGTGGCTGCCGTAGACCACACCGGCGCTGACATCACGCTGCACCGCAACCGCGGCGTCGGCTCGGAAACCGTTGACGGCGGCGGCCATCCGGTGCACAAGGCTGCCGGCGCCGAGAACGCGGGCTACGGTGACCCGCAGCAGCGCACCGACGAAGCGGCCCGCAAGAACGTGCGGGCGGTCGCCGACCGGATCGCCGAACTGGTGGACCAGACAGCGGCCGAGGTGGTCTTCATCGTCGGCGAGACGCGGTCGCGCTCGGATCTGCAGGCCGCGCTGGCCGATCGCGTCGCTGAGCGCGCGGTGCCGTTGGACGTCGGTGCTCGGAACAGCGGGCATGACGACGACGAAGTGCAGCAAGCCGTCGAAGCTGAGCTGGTCAAGCGCCGCAACGAGGTTGTCGAGCAGGTGGCGGAGCAATTCACCGCCGAGCTCGGGCGGCAATCCGGGCTTGCTGCTGAAGGCCTTGGCCCGGTGACGTCGGCGCTGCGGCAAGGCGCGGTGGAGACGTTGATCATCGGCGAACTCGGTGACGCCACCGTCGTCGCCGACGAGGAGCTCACCGTCGTCGCGCCGACGCCTGAAGTGCTTTCCGAGCAAGGGGCCGCGCCGGCCAAGACGCTGCGCGCCGACGAGGCGCTGCCTTTCTTTGCGGTGTCAGTAGGAGCGGCGCTGGTGCGCACCGACGAACGGATCACCCCGGCCGACGGCGTCGGCGCGGTATTGCGGTACGCGCCGACGCTGCACTAAAGACAGCGGCCGGAGGCGGAAACGCCAGCGCGATGCTGTGGCCAGGCTGCTCACACCGGATTTCCGTAATGGCGGGGTTCGTTGACAACCCGCTGGCCCTTACGTCGGTTATCCGTCGGTGAAGGCGTTGGCGGTGGCGTATACCGGTGCGCCTCGGGAATCTCCGACGGACGCTTTTGCAGCCCTGCGTGTCGGTCGCCACACCAGAGGATAGTGTCCGGCTGATCCGGATAACCCGGCGCCGAGCCTTCCTCAAGATCGAGAAGGTAGTAGTAGCGCACTGCCTCCTCTGAATCTGGCCACGGGCTTGGGTCGATTAGCGACTCTCTGGTGTCACGGACCAGCCCCCAGGTGATGTCGGAGGGTGGAGACTTCCACACCAAATACATCATCGGACCCTCGGTCCACGCATGCGACACGAGGAAGGTGTAGTGCCCCTGCGCTGGATCAGCAGACTGGTTCTCAATAGTGATACGGCGCAATAGCTTTTGCAGGATCTCCGCCGCAAACTCGCTTTGCGCTTCGGCGCTTTCAGTTGATGGGCACATTGTTATTAACCCACGGCGGAGTCCACGTCCACCGTGGTCCCAATTCGACTACCCCGCTGCCCCCCGGGAGAGGAAACATCGTGATCACGCCTTTCGGTCAAATCGGTGATACGCAGCAACGTCGCGGCGTCGGCGCCGTAATGCGGTACGCGCCGACACTGCACTGAGACAGCGGCCCGGCAAACGCGGTGGCGGAGGGATTTGAACCCCCGGACGGTTTTAGCCGTCTCTCGCTTTCAAGGCGAGTGCATTAGGCCGCTCTGCCACGCCACCGCGGTAAAGCGTAGCGGCGCGACCTTGGGCCGGTGCCTCAGCCGTTAATCCCGTCCGAGCTTCGTCGCCCGGTGCGAGCGCTGCAACGCGGCGCTGATCCGACGGCAGTTCTCTCCCATCGCCACCACCTGCGTCCTCGACAGCTGGTTCAGGTAGTGCATTCGCACACCCTGCGCATAGGTCAGCATCGCTCGCCTCGACGCGATACGGCCGTCGTCGGTGATGCTGGCGACCACACCGCGTCGGTCGTCGGGACTGGCCACGCGCCGCACCAGCCCCTGCGCCTCCAACCGACCGATCTGCCTTGTCAAGCGGCTCGGCAGCGAAGCCAACGCCTCGGCAAGATCGCCCATCCGGGCGGACCCGTCGGCGGCGTTACTCAAGAAAACCAGCGCTCGCACGTCGGTCAGCGACAGCTGATGCTCGTCAGTCAAGCGGCGATTCATCGCCGCATACAAGCGCAACCCGCAGTCCAAGAAGTTCTGCCACGACTTCTGTTCGGCGATGTCGAGCCCCGGCATGTCACCGGGTGTTCGGCCCGCAATGAGGCCTGCCATGGCGCCATAATAGAGCGTCCTTTGCCGTCGAACCAGGGCAAAGACGCAGGTAGTAGCGTGTCGATCATGCACGCGATCGTCGCTGAGTCCGCCGATGAACTCGTCTGGCAAGAGGTCCCCGACGTGCGGCCGGATCGTGGGGAAGTCCTCATCAAGGTCAGTGCCGCCGGCGTGAACCGCGCCGACGTGCTGCAGGCCGCCGGCCTCTATCCCCCACCGCCGGGTGCCAGTCAGATCATCGGCATGGAAGTCGCCGGTGTGATCGAGCAGGTCGGCGAAGACGTCACGGGCTGGTCAGCAGGGCAACCGGTGTGCGCGCTGCTGGCCGGCGGCGGCTATGCCGAATACACCGCGGTTCCCGCCGGACAGGTCATGCCGGTCCCCGGCGGCATCGACCTGCACGACGCCGCCGGCCTGCCGGAGGTCGCCTGCACCGTCTGGTCGAACCTGGTGCTGACGGCGCACCTGAGCAGCGGCGAACTGCTGCTGATCCACGGCGGCGCTTCTGGGGTGGGCAGCCACGCCATCCAGATCGCTCGGAGTATCGGCGCCCGGGTGGCAGTCACCGCCGGATCGGCCGAGAAACTGCAGTTCTGCCGCGAATTGGGCGCCGAGATCACCATCAACTACCGCGACGAAGACTTCGTTGCTCGGCTTCATGAAGCATCCGACGGCGTGGGCGCCGACGTCATCTTCGACATCATCGGTGCCAAGTACCTCGACCGCAACCTCGATGCGCTGGCCAGTGACGGCCAGTTGATTGTCATCGGTATGCAAGGCGGAGTGCAGGGCGAGCTCAACCTGGGCAAGCTGATCAGCAAACGCGCCCGGGTGATCGGCACCGCTCTGCGGGGCCGGCCGGCTACCGGCCCGCACAGCAAAAGCCGCGTCGTGCAAGCGGTCGTGGAGTCGGTGTGGCCGATGATTGCTGACGGTCGGGTCAAGCCGGTCATCGGCGCCCGCCTGCCGATCGCGCAGGCCGCCGAAGCGCACCGGTTGCTGACCTCCAGCGGCGTCACCGGCAAGGTGGTACTGACCCTCGACCAGCCGCTCGGCCAGCCCTAGCCCAACGACGCCAGCGCCCGCACCAGCTGGTCGACTTCGCTGGTCGTCGAATAGTGCGCCAGCCCGACCGTCACCGCACCACCGATGTCGTTGACACCGATCACGTCGAGCACGCGAGAGCTGGCGTTGGCGATCGCGAGGATTCCGTTGTCGGCGAGCCGCTGCACCACCCGTTCGGCGGGCACATCGTTGACCGCGAAACTGACCACCGGGATGTGCACCTCCGGGCGGCCGATCACCATGACGAGCGGCAACGACCGCAGCGACGCCATCAGGTAATCGAAGATCCGATTCAGATAAGAGGCCGCGGATTGCATTGACACGCCGAGGCGTTCACGTCTGCCGCCGCGGGCGGCCTCGTCGAGGGAAGCGAGGTATTCGATGCTGGCGACTACGCCGGCCAGCAGCCCGTACTGGTGCACCCCGAGCTCCAGACGCGCGGGTCCGGTGGCGTAGGGATTGGTCGACACCGAGCCGAAAGAGTCGATCAGCGTCGGGTCGCGGAACACCAGCGCGCCGATCGGCGGCCCGCCCCACGCGACGGCGTTCACCGCCACCACGTCCGCGTCTATCTCGGTGATGTCGATCAGCCGGTAGGGCGCAGCGGCGGAATGGTCGACGACCACCAGTCCGCCGACATCGTGGATCAGCTTGGTCACGCCCCTCAAGTCGGTGACCGTGCCGAGGGTGCCGGACGCCGACGCGACCGCGACCAAACGAGTGGGCTTGCCGATCAGGCTCTCCCACTGCCAGGTCGGCAGTTCACCGGTCTCGATGTCGACTTCTGCCCACTTGACTTTCGCGCCGAAGCGGTTTGCTGCACGCAGCCACGGGGCGATGTTGGCCTCGTCGTCGATGCGGCTGACGATCACTTCGTAGCCGAGACCGGCCCGCGACGAGGAGACATCGGCCAGCGACGACAGCAACACTGCGCGGTCGGCGCCCAGCACCACCCCGCGTGGGTCGGCGTTCATCAGGTCGCCGACGGCCTGACGCGCCGCTTCCAGCACAGCGGCGCTGCGGCGGGCCGACGGATGCGGACCGGCGCTGCTGGCGACCGAGCCGCGGAAAGCGGTCGAGACCGTCGTCGCGACCGATTCCGGTATCAGCATCCCGCCCGGCGCGTCGAAGTGCACCCACCCGTCGCCCAGCGACGGGTGCAGGCCGCGCACCCGAGCGACGTCGTATGCCATGCCAGCCACCTTAGAGTTTTGCGAGTTCGCAACTCGCGACGGTAGCGAGGCACCCGGCTACGTCCCGCCGTCCCGAGCCAGGCCACCCGGCCAGCCATACTAGTCGAGTGGGGCTGGGCTTCGGAATCGCAATGGGATTGCTATTACTGATTCTGCCGGGAGCCGTCATCGCCCGCAGCGCTCAGCTAACTTGGCCGATCGCGATTGCGGTCGCCCCACCCCTGACTTACGGGATGGTCGCGCTCGCCATCATTCCGTTCGGCGCACTCGGGATCCCTTGGAACGCTTGGACGGCGCTGGCCACCCTGGCGGTGGTAACGGTCCTGACGACGGTGTTGTCGCTGTTGCTGGCCCGCTTCCGCGACCCCGCCGGCGAATCCCGCGCCATCAGCCGGTGGCCGGCCGTCGCGATCGCCGCCGGCGTGCTGGTGGGGGCGCTGCTGATCGGTTACGCGGCGCTGCGCGGCATCCCGCACTGGCAATCGGTGCCCAGCACCTGGGACGCGGTCTGGCACGCCAACGAAGTCCGGTTCATCCTCGACACCGGCCAGGCGTCGTCGACGCACATGGGCGAATTGCGCAATGTCGAAACCCACGCCCTGCTGTACTACCCGTCGGCGTTCCACGCGCTGGTCGCGGTGTTCTGCCAGCTCGCCGGCGCGGCGCCGACCACCGGTTACACGTTGAGCTCGCTGGCCGCGGCGGTGTGGCTGTTCCCGGTCAGCGCGGCGGTGCTGACGTGGCAGCTGCTGCGCACCCGCACAGCTGAGTGGTCGGCTGCCACAGCGGCGGCCGCGGCGGCGGTGCTGACAGGCTCGTTCACCGCAGTCCCCTACGTCGAGTTCGACACCGCCGCGATGCCCAACCTGGCCGGCTACGGCATCGCGGCGCCGACTTTCGTGCTGATCACCTCGACGCTGCGGCACCGCGACCGCATACCGCTGGCGGTCTTGGCGCTGACCGGAACCTTCTCGGTGCACATCACCGGCGGCATCGTCGTCGTGCTCTTCCTGGGCGGCTGGTGGCTGCTGGAGGCGCTGTGGCGTCCGGTGCGCGGCCGGCTGCCCGACGCCGCGACCCTCGCCGCTGTCACCGTACCGACCGGGCTGATCCTGCTGCCGCAATTCATCAGCGTGCGCCAGCAGGAAGACGTCATCGCGGGGCATTCGTTCCTGACTTACCTGAGCACAAAACGCGGCATGTTCGACGCGGTGTTCCAGCACTCCCGACACCTCAACGACTTCCCCGTGCAGTACGCGTTGATCGGGCTGGCCGCGGCCGGCGGAATGATCCTGCTGCTCCGCAAAATCTGGTGGCCGCTGGCGGTGTGGCTGCTACTGGTGGGCGTCAACGTCGACTCAGGAACGCCGCTGGGCGGTCCGGTCGGCGCGCTGGCGGGGGCGTTCGGCGAGTTCTTCTACAAGGACCCCCGCCGGATCGCGGCGGCGACGACCCTCCTGCTGGCGCCGATGGCCGGTGTGGCGCTGGCCTGGATCGCCACCACACTGGTGGCGGCGACACGGCGGCGGCTCGATCAGCGCACCGCCCGGCCGGTGGCCGCCCCGGTGTGGGCCGCTGCCACTGTGGCGCTGATCGCCGCGGTCAGCCTGAGCAGTGAGTGGCACTACTTCCCGCGGCACCGGTTCCTGTTCGGCGACAAGTACGACTCGGTCATCATCGACAATCGAGACCTCGACGCCATGGCGTACCTGGCTGCGCTGCCCGGGGCCAAGCAGACGCTGATCGGCAACGGCAACACCGACGGAACCGCCTGGATGTACGCGGTGGCCGACCTGCATCCGCTGTGGACGCATTACGACTACCCCGTTCAGCAGGGCCCGGGCTACTACCGCTTCACCTTCTGGGCGTTCGCCGACGACGCGGACACCGATCGGCGTGCCAGGGAGGCGGTCCGGGTACTCAACATCCGCTACGTCCTGCTCAGCGCGCCGATAGTGCGGGGATTCGTCATCCCCGACGGACTAAGGTCACTGGACAAGTCGAAGTCGTGGGCGAGGATCTACGACAACGGTGGAGCCACCATCTACGAATGGCGCGGAACCGATACCGCGACGGATTCCCGCAACAGGCGTTGACCGGACTGGCGGGCGCCACGGACGGGAAGAGGCGAAGGAGAGTGACCGAATTGAGTATCGGCAACGGCGACGACAACATCGAAGTCATCGGCGGCGACTTCGAATCCCCGCTGGGCGGTCGCGACGACGACGACTCCGATGACCGATCGCTGGCCGACCTCGTCGAGCAGCCCGCGAAGGTGATGCGGATCGGCACCATGATCAAGCAACTGCTCGAAGAGGTGCGCGCCGCACCGTTGGACGACGCCAGCCGCAACCGGCTGCGCACCATCCACGCCACCAGCATTCGCGAGCTCGAAGAAGGCCTGGCACCGGAACTGCGCGACGAACTCGACCGTCTTACCTTGCCGTTCGACGAGGACGCCGCCCCGTCGGACGCCGAGCTGCGCATCGCCCAGGCCCAGCTGGTCGGCTGGCTGGAGGGGTTGTTCCACGGCATCCAGACCGCGCTGTTCGCCCAGCAGATGGCGGCGCGCGCGCAGCTGGAGCAGATGCGCCAAGGCGCACTGCCGCCGGGCATCGGCCGGGGGCATTCGGGTACCGGACAATACCTCTAAGACCTGTTGGCAGACACGGTGTCGTCGGCACGCGGGCCCTACATCGAGACACGCAACGCGTGGGTGGAATTTCCTATCTTCGATGCCAAATCACGGTCACTGAAGAAGACGTTTCTGGGTAAAGCCGGCGGCACCATCGGCCGCAACCCTGCCAACGTGGTGGTCGTCGAAGCACTGCGCGACATCACCATGTCGCTGAACCTCGGGGACCGGGTCGGCCTGGTCGGGCACAACGGCGCCGGCAAGTCGACGCTGCTGCGGTTGCTGTCGGGCATCTACGAGCCGACCCGCGGCTCCGCCACGATCGGCGGGCGGGTGGCACCGGTGTTCGATCTCGGCGTCGGAATGGACCCGGAGATCTCCGGCTACGAGAACATCATCATCCGCGGCTTGTTCCTGGGACAGACGCGGCGCCAGATGCTGGCCAAGGTCGACGAGATCGCCGAGTTCACCGAGCTGGGTGACTATCTGGCGATGCCGCTGCGCACCTACTCCACCGGGATGCGGGTCCGGCTCGCGATGGGTGTGGTGACCAGCATCGACCCGGAGATACTGCTGCTCGACGAAGGCATCGGCGCGGTCGACGCCGACTTCCTCAAGAAGGCGCAGTCCCGGTTGCAGCGCCTCGTGGAGCGCTCGGGAATTCTGGTGTTCGCCAGTCACTCCAACGAGTTCCTGGCCCGGTTGTGCAAGACCGCGATGTGGATCGACCACGGCACCGTGCGGCTCACCGGCGGCATCGAGGACGTCGTGCGCGCCTATGAGGGCGAGGATGCCGCCCGCCACGTGCGTGAAGTGCTCGCCGAAACCGGTCAACCGTTCGCCGAATCAGCTTCCGGCGATGAGTGACCCGGTGAATGACGGCGCCGGCGACGATGCAGAGCGCGGCGATGAGGAGGAGCGGCGCAGATGGACCCGCGCCGGTGACGATGCAGAGCGCGGCGATGAAAAGGAGCGGCGCATGACAAAGGTCTGTGCCGTCGTCGTCACGCATCAACGTCCCGACGAACTGGCCAAATCGCTCGACGTGCTGACCACCCAGAGCCGGCTGCCGGATCACCTGATCGTGGTGGACAACGGCGACGACGATCGGGTCCGCGACCTGGTCGCCGGTCAACCGATCCCGACGACTTACCTGGGTTCGCAACGAAACCTCGGCGGCGGTGGCGGGTTCGCGCTGGGCATGCTGCACGCCCTGGCGCACGGCGCCGACTGGGTGTGGCTGGCCGACGACGACGGCCACCCCCAGGGCAGCCGGGTGCTGGAGACGCTGCTGACCTGCGCCGAACGGCACGGTCTGGCCGAGGTGTCGCCGATGGTGTGCAACGCCGATGACCCCGCCCGGCTGGCCTTCCCGTTGCGGCGTGGCCTGGTGTGGCGTAGGCGGGTCGACGAACTGCGCACCTCGCCGGGCCAGGATCTGTTGCCCGGGATAGCGTCGCTGTTCAACGGAGCGCTGTTTCGGGCGTCGACTCTCGAGGCGATCGGGGTGCCCGATCTACGGCTGTTCATCCGCGGCGACGAGGTCGAGATGCACCGCCGCCTGGTTCGGTCCGGTCTGCCGTTCGGCACCTGCCTGGACGCGGCGTACCTGCACCCGTGCGGATCCGCGGAATTCAAACCGATTCTGGGCGGCCGGATGCACACCCAGTACCCCGATGACGCGACCAAACGATTCTTCACCTACCGCAACCGCGGCTATCTGTTGGCGCAGCCCGGCCTGCGTAGACTCCTGCCGCAGGAATGGGTGCGGTTCGGCTGGTTCTTCCTGATCTCGCGTCGCGACCCGCAGGGTTTGCTGGAGTGGTTCCGGCTGCGCCGGTTGGGCCGTCGCGAACGGTTCAACCGACCGAACGGAGCGGCGCAGATGACCCGCGCCGGCGACGATGCAGAGCGAAGCGATGAGAAGGAGCGGCGCAGATGACCCGCGCCGGCGACGATGCAGAGCGAACGATGAGAAGGAGCGGCGCAGATGGCCCTAGTCGATGCCGCGGCTCAGTCGAAAACCCTCAGCCGGGCCCGTCGCGACCTGATCGACGGCTACCGCCGCCGCGAGCTGTGGCTGCACCTGGGCTGGCAGGACATCAAACAGCGATACCGCCGCTCGGTGCTCGGACCGTTTTGGATCACCATCGCCACCGGAACCACCGCGGTGGCGATGGGCGGCCTGTATTCCAAGCTGTTCCACCTCGAACTGTCGGTGCACCTGCCCTACGTCACGCTCGGGCTCATCATCTGGAACCTGATCAACGCCGCCATCCTCGAGGGCGCCGACGTGTTCGTCTCCAACGAAGGTCTGATCAGACAGCTGCCGACACCGCTGTCGGTGCACGTCTACCGGCTGGTGTGGCGGCAGATGATCCTGTTCGCCCACAACATCGTCATTTACCTCGTCGTCGCCGTCATCTTTCCCAAGCCGTGGTCGTGGGCTGACCTCGCGGTCGTGCCGGCGTTGGCGTTGATCGTGCTCAACTGCGTGTGGGTGTCGCTGTGCTTCGGCATCCTGGCAACCCGCTACCGCGACATCGGCCCGTTGCTGTTCTCCGTGGTCCAGCTGCTGTTCTTCATGACGCCGATCATCTGGAACGACGAGACGCTGCGGCAGCAGGGCGCGGGAAGCTGGGCGAAAATCGTCGAGTTCAATCCGCTGCTGCACTATCTCGACATCGTGCGGGCACCGTTGCTGGGCGCCCACCAGGAGCTGCGGCACTGGGCGGTGGTGCTGGTACTCACCGCCGCCGGCTGGGTTTTCGCGGCCGGCGCGATGCGCCAGTACCGCGCCCGGGTGCCGTACTGGGTCTGACGGTGAGTGACGTCTCGGTGATCGGCTACGTCGGGTCGCTGATCGTGGCGACCCGTGGGGATCAAGGCGCCGGGGAGGTGTTGCTGACGGTGCGGGGAGCCCGCGAAACCTACCTCGCGTGGTCGGCAGAACCGCTAGCCAAAGGCACCCCGGTACTCGTCATTGCCGAGCGGGGCGCACGCACACTGGTCGTCGAGCCTTGGACCGATCTGAATTAGTGGCCGACAGTTTCCGACACACCGTGCGAGGATTTGCACATGCTTGGATACAAGGTCCCCGACCCCGACGAGGCGATGCTCATCTCGGGCGGCCGCGCCAAAGATGATGCGCCGTTTCGCGTCGTCACCGGCCACGGCGCGTTCATCATCCCGTTCTTCCGGAAGGCCTCGTTCCTCACGCTGGCGATGTGTGAGGCCGAAGTGGCCGAGAAGTGCGTCACCCAGCAGGGCATCACGCTGAACGTGCGGTCGGTGATCGCGTTCAAGGTGGCTAACGACACCGAGAGCATCATCAGCGCAGCGCAACGCTTCCTGTCCGACCAGGACCAGATGGCGGTGCTGACCGGTCGGATCTTCGCCGGTCACCTGCGCTCGATCATCGGTTCGATGACTGTCGAGCAGATCATCCGGGAACGCCAGAAGCTGGCCACCGAGGTGCTCGACGGCTCCAAGGCGGAGATGGCGCGCATCGGGCTCAACGTCGACGCTCTGCAGATCCAGTCCATCGACGACGGCGGGCTGGGCTACATCACCGCGATGTCGGCCCCGCACAACGCGGCGATCCAGCAGCAGGCGCAGATCGCCCAGGCGCGGGCCAACCAGGCGGCCGCGGAAGCAGAGCAGGAATCCCAACGCAAGCAGGCCGAATTCGCCCGCCAAACGGCGATCGTCAAAGCTCAATACAAGGCCGAGGTCGACAAGGCGCAAGCCGAGGCCGCGCAGTCCGGTCCGCTGGCCGAAGCCGAGGCTCAGCGCGAAGTGCTGCAGATGCGGACCGAACTGGCTCAGCGAGCAGCCGAGCTGCGACAGCAGGAACTGGTCGCCGAGGTGGTCAAGCCGGCGGAGGCGGAAGCCGAGCGGGTCCGGATCCTGGCCGTCGCCGAAGCGGAGAAGACGAAGATCCAGGCCGAGGCGGCGGCGTCGAACGACCGGGTGGCGTTGGACAAGACCCTCATCGACCAGCTGCCGCAGATCGTGGAGAAGGCGGCCCTGGGGCTGTCGGGCGCCAACCTGACCGTCGTCAACGGCTCTGAGGGGCTCAATCAGCTGGCCACCGGGTTGGTCGGACAGGGGATGGCCATCTTCGAGGCGCTGCGCGACGGACACGCTGCGCATCGCGAGGGGAATGCGGCGCCGCCGTTCTCCGCCAACGGCGGATACGACGCCGGGCTGGACAAGACCGGATTGCCGGCCCGCTGAGCGGGTAAAGCTGATACCGACACAAAAGGAGCTGCCATGGGTGCGATCGATAAGGCCAGGAACAAACTCAACAAGCTCAAAGGCCAGGCGAAAGAAGGCGTCGGCCGCGCCACCGGAGATCGCGATCTGCAAGATCGAGGAGTGGGCGACCAGTTCACGTCTGACCTGAAGGACGCCGGAGAAAAGGTCAAGGACGCGTTCCGCGGCCCGAACACCCGCCGCTGACCGAAGTCACCTGCCGTAGACACCGGCAGCGCTTCACCCGCGCGGCCGGTGCCGGTGACGTCGGCGTCCAGCCGCCGGAGCTGAACAGGCGCCCTGACCACGTAAGCTTTCCGGCGATGGCCCAGATCGCCCCGACACCCGCGCCGTTGAGCCTGGCCACGCAGGTGTGGCGATTCGTCGTGACGGGGGCGCTGTCGGCGGTCGTCGATTTCGGCCTCTACCAGTTCTTGGATCTGGTGACGCACCTGCAAATCGATGCGGCCAAAGCCACCAGCTTCGTGGCCGGCACCATCACCGCCTACCTGATCAACCGGCGGTGGACTTTTCAGGCCGCCCCCAGCACGGCGCGGTTCATCGCCGTGATGGCGCTGTATGCGCTCACCTTCACCACGCAAGTCGGCATCAACCACGTCTGCCTGCACGCTTTCCACTACCACCAGCACCCGTGGGCGAAGGCGGCCGCATTCGTCGTCGCGCAGGGCACCGCGTCGGTCATCAACTTCATCGTCCAGCGCTCGGTGATCTTCCGCCTACGCTGAGCCCGCCGCCGCAGGCGGTACCCTCTGTGACGATGTTCAGCAGCGATATGCCCACCGTGACCGCCCGCCTGCACGGGTGGAGCCGCACCGCGCCGTCGGTGGCGCAGGTGCTGTCGACCAGCGATCCTGAAGTCATCGTCAAGGCGGTCGCGCGGGTGGCGGACGCCGGGGGTCGGGGTGTCATCGCGCGCGGGCTGGGCCGCTCCTACGGCGACAACGCGCAGAACGGCGGCGGACTGGTCATCGACATGACCGCGCTGAACCGCATCCACTCGATCAGCGCCGACACCGCACTGGCCGACGTCGACGGCGGCGTCAGCCTCGACCAGCTGATGAAGGCCGCGCTGCCGTTCGGCTTGTGGGTGCCGGTGCTTCCGGGCACCCGGCAGGTAACCATCGGTGGCGCGATCGCCTCGGACATCCACGGCAAGAACCACCACAGCGCGGGCAGCTTCGGCAACCACGTGCGGTCGATGGAACTGTTGACCGCCGACGGGCAGATCCGTCACCTCACCCCGGACGGTGAGGAAGCCGACCTGTTCTGGGCGACTGTCGGCGGCAACGGGCTCACCGGCATCGTGCTGCGCGCCACCGTCGAGATGACTCCGACCGAGACGGCGTACTTCATCGCCGACGGCGACGTCACCCACGGACTCGACGAAACCATCGCCTTGCACAGCGACGGCAGCGAGGCCAACTACACCTACTCCAGCGCGTGGTTCGACGCGATCAGCGCACCACCGAAACTGGGGCGCGCCGCGGTCTCGCGGGGATCGTTGGCCAGACTGGATCAACTGCCCCGCAAGCTGCAGCGCAACCCACTGAAATTCGATGCGCCACAGATCTTTACGTTCCCCGACGTGTTTCCCAACGGGTTGGCCAACAAGCTCACGTTCGTTCCGATCGGCGAACTCTGGTACCGCAAATCAGGTACCTATCGCGGGAAGGTTCAGAACCTGACCCAGTTCTACCACCCGCTGGACATGTTCGGCGAGTGGAACAGGGCTTATGGCTCAGCAGGTTTCGGTCAGTACCAGTTCGTAGTGCCCACCGAAGCCGTCGACGAGTTCAAAGGCATCATGAAAGACATTCAGCGCTCCGGCCACTACTCGTTCCTCAACGTGTTCAAGCTGTTCGGACCCGGCAACCGTGCTCCGCTGAGCTTCCCGATCCCGGGCTGGAACGTCTGCGTCGACTTCCCGATCAAACCGGGACTCAACGAGTTCCTCAACGGCCTCGACCGCCGGGTGCTGGAGTTCGGTGGCCGGCTCTACACCGGCAAAGACAATCGCACCACTGCCGGCGTTTTCCACGCCATGTATCCGCGCATCGACGAGTGGATTGCGCTGCGCCGCAAGGTCGATCCGACCGGGGTGTTCGCCTCGGACATGGCCCGACGTTTGGAGCTGCTGTAGATGGTGCTCGACGCCGTGGGCAACCCCCAGACCATCCTGCTACTGGGGGGCACCTCTGAGATCGGCTTGGCGATCTGCGAACGCTATCTGCAGAATGCGCAGGCCCGCATCGTGCTCGCCGCGCTGCCCGACGATCCCGGTCGCGACGACGCCGTCGCGCAGATGAAGGCGGCCGGCGCGAAATCGGTGCAGCTCATCGACTTCGACGCGGTCGACACCGACAGCCATCCCTCGGTGCTCGACGCCGCGTTCGCCGACGGTGATGTCGACGTCGCGATCGTCGCGTTCGGCTTGCTCGGTGACGCGGAAGAGCTGTGGCAGAACCAGCGCAAAGCGGTCCAGATTGCCGAGATCAATTACACCGCAGCCGTTTCGGTGGGCGTGCTGTTGGGGGAGAAGATGCGCGCGCAAGGCTTCGGGCAGATCATCGCGATGAGCACGGTGGCCGGTGAGCGGGTGCGACGGTCCAACTTCGTCTACGGCTCCACCAAGGCCGGGCTCGACGGCTTCTACCTCGGTCTCGGCGAGGCGTTGGCGCCCAGCGGCGTTCGCGTTCTGGTCATCCGGCCGGGTCAGGTACGGACCCGGATGAGCGCCCACATCAAAGAGGCTCCGTTGACCGTCGACAAGGAATACGTCGCCAACCTGGCTGTGACGTCGGCCGCCAAGGGCAAAGAGCTCGTGTGGGCTCCGGGCGCCTTCCGGTACGTGATGATGGTGCTGCGGCACATTCCGCGCCCGATCTTCCGCAAGCTGCCTATCTAGATGCGAAACGCGCTGGGCACCGTCGGCCAGCTGGTCGTCGCGGTGGTGGTCGCCGCCGGGGTGTCGGTGGTTTCCCTCACCGCCATCCGGCGTGTGCAGTGGCCGGCCTACCCGTCGTCGAATCAGTTGCACGCATTGACCACCGTCGGGCAGGTGGCGTGCATCCTCGGCTTGATCGGCGCCGGCTGGTGGTGGCGCCGCGGTACGCCGGCCGGCCGGTTGACAGCCCGGCTGGGCGCGCTGGTGTTGTTGTCGGCGTTCTCCGTCGTGACGCTGGCCATGCCGCTGGGAGCGACGAAGCTCTACCTGTTCGGCGTTTCGGTCGATCAGCAGTTCCGCACGGAATACCTGACCCGGTTGACCGACAGCCCCGCGCTGCATGACATGACCTACGCCGGCTTGCCGGCGTTCTACCCGCCGGGTTGGTTCTGGATCGGCGGACGGCTGGCGGCGGTGACGGGAACCCCCGGCTGGGAGATCTATCAGCCGTGGGCCATCACCTCGATCACCATCGCGGTGGCTCTGGCACTGGTGTTGTGGTGGCGCATGATCCGCTTCGAGTTCGCGCTCATCGTCACCGCCGCGACCGCCGCAGTGACGCTGGCCTACAGCTCACCGGAACCGTATTCGGCGATGATCACCGTGCTGCTGCCACCGGTGCTGGTCCTGGCCTGGTCGGGGTTGCGGGCCGGCGGCCGCGAGCGTGCAGCCGGCCGCACGGTGAATGCCGAGCGTGAGCGCAGCTTCACGCTCGCGCCGACCGCGGGCGGCTGGGCCGACGGTTGGGCCGCTGTGGTCGGCACCGGAATCTTCCTGGGCGTCAGCGCCACCGTCTACACGCTGCTGCCGGCTTACAGCGGGTTCACCCTGGTGGTGATGGCGCTGCTGGTGGCCGTCTCCCGGTGGCGCCGACACGGAATTCGCGCGGCGCTGGATCCGCTGGTCCGGCTGGCCGTCGTCGCCGTCATCGCGGGCGCCATCGCCGCCACCACGTGGCTGCCGTTCCTGCTGCGGGTCCGACACGCTCCGGTCAGCAACACCGGCAGTGCCTGGCACTACCTGCCTGACGACGGTGCCGAGCTGACCTTCCCGATGCTGCAGTTCACGCTGCTCGGCGCGCTGTGCATGATCGGCACCGTGTGGCTGGTGGTGCGGGCCCGCTCGTCGGTGCGGGCCGCGGCCCTGGCGATGGGCGTGCTGACCGTCTACCTGTGGTCTGTGCTGTCGATGCTGACGACGCTGGCCCGCACGACACTGCTCTCGTTTCGGCTGCAGCCGACCCTGACGGTGCTGCTGGCCGCTGCCGGGGCGTTCGGCTTCGTCGAACTTACCGCCGCAAGCCGAGCGCTCGTTGACCGCCGCTGGGGGCGCCGCGGCGTGTTGCCTGTCGCCGCCGCTCTGGGCCTGATCGGTGCGTTCGGGTTCAGCCAGGACATTCCCGAGGTGCTGCGACCAGACATCACCATCGCCTACACCGACACCGACGGCCACGGCCAACGCGGCGACCGCCGTCCGCCGGGCTCGGAGAAGTACTATCCGGCCGCCGACGCGGTGATCACCCAGGTGACGGGCCGGCCGCGCGACCAGACGATCGTGCTGACCGCCGATTACAGCTTCCTGTCCTATTACCCCTATTTCGGCTTTCAGGGGCTGACGTCGCACTACGCCAATCCGCTCGCACAATTCGATCTGCGGGCGGCGCAGATCCGCAGCTGGTCGAGGCTGAAGACGGCCGACCAGTTCGTGCGCGCCCTGGACACGCTGCCCTGGCCGCCGCCGACGGTGTTCCTGTTGCGCCGCGGCGCGAACGAGACCTACACCCTGCGGCTGGCCGAGGACGTCTACCCCAACCAGCCCAACGTGCGCCGCTACACCGTCGACCTCAAGGCCGCGCTGTTCGCCGACCCCCGGTTCACCGTGCAAAACATCGGGCCGTTCGTGCTAGCCATCCGCAGACCGACAGGACCCGACTGATGGCAACCGAAACCGCGCCTGACGGGCAATTACCATCTAGCAGGGTGAGCCGCGCCAGCGACGATGCAGAGCGAAGCGATGAGGAGGAGCGGCGCTCATTGACTACCGCCGAGGCGAACGCCCAGACCGCCGAAGACGCCACCCCTGCCGCGAACGACCGCACCGGGCGCGACTATCGGCTGGCCCGCATCGTCGCAGTAGTCGCGGGCCTGCTCGGCGCGGCGCTCGCGCTCGCCACCCCGCTGCTGCCGGTCGAACAGACCACCGCCGAGCTGAACTGGCCGCAGAACGGCGTGTTCTCCAGCGTGGAGGCGCCGCTGATCGGATACGTCGCCACCGATCTGCGCATCAGCATCCCTTGCCAGGCCGCCGCCGGGTTGGCCGGACCGGGCAGTGCCGCCAAAACGGTGCTCCTGTCGACCGTGCCCAAACAGGCGCCGAAAGCCGTCGACCGGGGCCTGTTGATCGAACGGGCCAACGACGACCTGGTCGTCGTTGTACGCAACGTGCCGGTGGTGGTGGCACCGCTGAGCCAGGTGCTGAGCCCGTCCTGCCGGCAGTTGACCTTCGTCGCGCACCCCGACAAGGTGACCGCCGAGTTCGTCGGACTGATCCAGGGACCCGACGCCGAACACCCCGGCGCGCCGCTGCGCGGTGAGCGCAGCGGCTACGACTTCCGCCCGCAGATCGTCGGCGTCTTCACCGACCTGTCCGGTCCGGCGCCTCCCGGCTTGAGCTTCTCGGCGACCATCGACACCCGGTACAGCAGCACGCCGACGTGGGTGAAGTCCGCCGCGATGGCGCTCGGGGTGGCGCTGACTATCGCCGCCCTGATCGCACTGCACATCCTGGACCGCGCCGACGGCACCCGGCACCGCCGCTTCCTGCCGCCCCGATTCTGGTCGCTCAGCGGCCTCGACGCCCTGGTCACCGCCGTGCTGGTGTGGTGGCACTTCGTCGGCGCCAACACCGCCGACGACGGCTACATCCTGACGATGGCCAGGGTGTCCGACCACGCCGGCTACATGGCCAATTACTACCGCTGGTTCGGCACTCCCGAGGCGCCGTTCGGCTGGTACTACGACCTGCTGGCGCTGTGGGCGCACGTCAGCACCGCCAGCGTCTGGATGCGGCTGCCCACGCTCCTCATTGCGCTGACGTGCTGGTGGGTGATCAGCCGGGAAGTGATCCCCCGGCTCGGCGACGCCGTCAAGCACTCACGAGCCGCCGCATGGACGGCAGCGGGGGTGTTCCTGGCGTTCTGGTTGCCGCTGAACAACGGGCTGCGGCCCGAACCGATCATCGCGCTCGGCATCCTGCTGACCTGGTGCTCGGTGGAACGGGCCGTGGCCACCAGCAGGTTGCTGCCGGTCGCGATCGCCTGCGTCGTCGGTGCGCTGACCTTGTTCTCCGGACCGACCGGCATTGCGTCCATCGGTGCCCTGCTCGTGGCGATCGGACCGCTGCAGACGATCATCCGTCGCCGCTCCCGGCAGTTCGGCGTGCTGCCGTTGTTGACGCCCATCCTCGCGGCAGCGACGGTCACGGTCATCTTGATCTTCCGTGACCAGACCTTCGCCGGCGAGGCCCAGGCCAGCCTGGTCAAGCGGGCGGTGGGTCCCAGCCTCAGCTGGTTCGACGAGCACATCCGTTACGAGCGGCTGTTCATGGCAAGCCCGGACGGATCCGTCGCCCGCCGATTCGCCGTGCTGGCGCTGCTGGTGGCGCTCGCGGTGTCGGTGGCGGTCTCGTTGCGGAAAGGGCGCATTCCGGGCACCGCCGCCGGGCCTACCCGCCGCATCATGGGCATCACGATCATCTCTTTCATCGCGATCATGTTCACCCCGACGAAGTGGACCCATCACTTCGGTGTGTTCGCCGGCGTCGCCGGGTCGCTGGGGGCGTTAGCCGCCGTCGCGGTCACGGCCACGGCGATGCGCTCACGACGCAACCGCACGATGTTCGCGGCGCTGGTGCTGTTCGTCACCGCGTTGTCGTTCGCCAGCGTCAACGGCTGGTGGTACGTTTCGAACTTCGGCGTGCCCTGGTCGAACTCGTTTCCGCAATGGCAGTTCGGCTTCACCACTGTGCTGCTCGGGTTGACGATGCTCACCTTGCTGGTCGCGGCATGGTTCCATTTCGTCAGCGACGGCTCCGCCCGGGACAGGCAGCCCCGCCCGAGTTCGGCGCTGACCCGTACCTTCCGGTCCCCGCTGGCGATCGCCGCCTGGGCGCTGGTGTTCTTCGAGGTGCTCTCGCTGACCCTGGCGATGACCAATCAGTATCCGGGCTGGTCGGTGGGTCGTTCCAATCTGCAGGCTGTCCCGTTCTTGGGGACCGGCAAGACGTGCGGGCTCGCCGACGACGTGCTCGTCGAGCTCGAGCCCGACGACGGAATGCTCAGCCCCGTCGGCGTGCCGGCTGCGGATGCACTGAGCGGGGGCTTTGCCGAAGGCTTCGACCCGAACGGGATCCCCGCCGACGTCTCCGCCGACCCGGTGATGGAACGCCCGGGTGACCGCAGCTTCCTCGACAACGACGGGCTGGTCGCCGGCAGCGAAGCCGGCACCGAAGGCGGCACCACGGCCGCGCCGGGGATCAACGGCTCCCGGGCCCGACTGCCGTACAACCTGGACCCGGCCCGCATCCCGGTGCTGGGCAGCTGGCGCCCCGGGGTGCAGGTCCCGGCCCGGTTGCGTTCCGCCTGGTACCGGCTGCCCTCGAGAACTGAGGGCGACAAAGCCGGTCCGCTGCTGGTGGTGTCGGCGGCGGGCCGGTTCGACCCGCGCGAGGTCCAGGTTCAGTGGAGCGGCGATGACGGCAAACCCGCCGGCACCGTCAGCTTCGGCGATGTCGGGGCTCAACCGGCCTGGCGCAACCTGCGGGCACCGCTGTCCGCCGTGCCGCGCAGCGCCACGCAGGTCCGGGTCGTCGCCAACGACGATGACTTGGCGCCCCAGCACTGGATCGCGGTGACGCCGCCGCGAATACCGCATCTGCGCACACTGCAGGACGTGGTGGGCTCTGAGCAGCCGGTGCTGCTGGACTGGCTGGTCGGCCTGGCTTTTCCGTGCCAGCGACCGTTCGACCACCGCAACGGCGTCATCGAAGCGCCGAAGTGGCGGATTCTGCCGGACCGGTTCGGCGCCGAGGCCAACTCTCCGGTGATGGACAACAACGGCGGCGGACCGCTGGGCATCACCGAATTGCTGGACCGTGCCACCACCCTGCCCAGCTATCTGAGAGACGACTGGTTCCGGGACTGGGGCGCCGTGCAGCAGCTCACGCCGTACTACCAGGGCGCCAGCGCCGGCGCGCCTCGACCTCGGCTCGGTGACCCGCAGCGGGCTGTGGAGTCCCGCGCCGCTGCGGCACTGAGTCCTGTGCGTCGAGACTGCGACGACGGCGTCGATCCTGCGCGCAGATCGCCCAATGGCCCGCCGCTGCGCACTGACCGCAGACTCGATCGCGGGGCCGGCCCGGCGACGGCCCTGCCGCAGCAGAACACAAAGCGTGATCGCATACGATCGAGCCTCGTGCCCCACGACGGTGATGAACGATCGGCGCCGCAGATCGCGCGGCTGATCGCCGTCGTCGCAGGACTCGCAGGACTGCTGCTGTGCAGCGTGGTCCCGTTGCTTCCGGTCAAACAGACCACCGCCACGATCAACTGGCCGCAGAGCGCGACACCGGATGGCCATGTCACCGACATCACCGCTCCGCTGGTGTCCGGCGCGCCACAGGCGCTCGACGTCACGATCCCCTGCCCGGCGATCGCCACGTTGCCGCCCGCCGGCGGCCTGGTGTTCTCGACGCTGCCCGCCGGGGGGTTCCAGGCCGGCAAAAGTGGACTGTTCGTCCGCGCAGACAATGATGTGGTCGTCGTCGCGTTCCGGGACTCGGTGGCCGCAGTGGCGGCCAGGCCGGCAATCGCCGCCGGCAAGTGCAGCCGTGCTGCATCTGTGGGGCAACGGCGGCGGCGCCGGCGCGGACTTCGTCGGCATCCCGGGTGCTGCCGGGGTGTTGCCGCCGGAGAAGAAACCGCAAGTCGGCGGAATCTTCACCGACCTGAAGGTGGCGGCGCAGCCCGGACTGTCGGCCCGGATCGATGTCGACACCCGATTCATTACGGCGCCCACAGCCCTCAAGAGGATCGTGCTGGCCGTCGGAGCGTTAGCCGTCCTGGCCGCCATCGTCGCGATGGCCGTCCTCGACCGTCGCAGCCGAGGTGGCCGGATCGGTTCGAGGCGCCGCGTCGGGGCGGCAGTCTGGGTCGCCGACGTGGGGGTGATCGCCACACTGCTGGTCTGGCACCTCATCGGCGCCACCTCGTCGGACGACGGCTACAACGCTGACGATCGCCCGCGTCACACCGAAAGCCGGTTACGTCGCCAACTACTACCGGTACTTCGGGACGACGGACGCCCCGTTCGACTGGTACCTCTCGCTGCTGTCCAAGGTGGCGTCGGTGAGCACCGCCGGTGTGTGGATGCGGTTACCGGCCACGCTCGCCGGTATCGGCTGCTGGCTGATCATCGGCCACTGGATGCTGCGGCGGCTGGGCCCGGGCAGGGGCGGTCTGGCGGCCAACCGGGTTGCGATTTTCACGGCCGGCGTGGTGTTCCTGGCCGCGTGGTTGCCGTTCGACAACGGCCTGCGGCCCGAGCCGATCATCGCCCTGGGCGTGCTGATCACCTGGGTGCTGGTGGAACGTGCCATCGCACTGCGCTGGCTTGCTCCCGCCGCGGTCGCAATCGTGGTCGCGGCGCTCACCGCGACGCTGGCGCCGCAGGGCCTGATCGCGGTCGCCGCGCTGTTGACCGGGGCCCGGGCCGTCGCCCGGACGATCCGGCGACGCCAGGTCGACCGACGGGCTGCTCGCGCCGCTGGCTGTGCTCGCGGCGTCGTTCTCGCTGATCACCGTGGTGGTGTTCCGCAGCCAGACGCTGGCGACGGTCGCCGAGTCGGCGCGCATCAAATACAAGGTCGGCCCGACGATCGCGTGGTACCAGGACTTCCTGCGCTACTACTTCCTGACGGTGGAGAGCAACGCCGAGGGGTCGATGTCGCGCCGGTTCGCGGTGCTGGTGCTGCTGTTGTGTTTGTTCGGAGTGCTGATCGTGCTGGTGCGGCGCGGCCGAATCCCGGGTGTGGCCAGTGGACCGGCGTGGCGGTTGATCGGCACCACCGCAGTCGGCCTGCTGTTGTTGACCTTCACGCCGACCAAGTGGGCCGTGCAGTTCGGCGCGTTCGCCGGACTCGCCGGCGCCCTGGGCGCGGTCACCGCCTTCACGTTGGCCCGGATCGGGCTGCACAGCCGCCGCAATCTGACGCTGTACGTCACCGCACTGCTCTTCGTGCTGGCGTGGGCCACCTCGGGCGTCAACGGCTGGTTCGACGTCAACAATTACGGAGTCCCGTGGTACGACATCGAGCCCGTCATCGCCAGCCACCCGGTGACGTCGATGTTCCTGGCGTTGTCGATTCTCACCGGATTGCTTGCCGCCTGGCAGCACTTCCGCATGGACTATGTCGGGCACACCGAGGTCAAGGACAACCGGCGCAACCGCGTGCTGGCCTCCACCCCGCTGCTCGTCGTCGCGACCGATCATGGTCCTGGGCGAGGTCGGCTCACTGGCCAAAGGCGCCGTCTTCCGCTACCCGCTCTACACCACCGGCAAGGCCAACCTGGCCGCGATCACGTCCGGGCTCTCGAATACCAGTTGCGCCATGGCCGACGACGTGCTGGCCGAGCCGGACCCCAACGCGGGCATGCTGCACCCGCTCCTGACCAGCAGTTCGGCGCCACCGGGCCGCTCGGGGGCGTCAACCCCGTCGGCTTCAAACCCGACGGAGTCGGCAGCGACCTGAGGTCCGACCCGGTGGTGACCAAACCCGGGGTGGTGAATTCCGACGCGTCTCCGAACAAGCCCAACGCCGCCATGAGCGACTCCGCCGGCACCGCTGGGGGTTGCTCCAAAGCAAGCTCAGGCGGGTTCGAACGGGTCGCGGGTCGCGCTGCCCTTCGGCCTCGACCCGGCCCGCACACCGGTGATGGGCAGCTACGGTGAGAACTCGCTGGCCGCCACCGCGACCTCGGCGTGGTACCAGTTGCCGGCCCGCACGCCGGACCGGCCGCTGGTCGTGGTCTCTGCCGCCGGTGCGATCTGGTCGTACAAAGAAGATCGACACCTTCACCTACGGGCAGTCGCTGAAACTGCAGTGGGGCTCGGCTCGCCCCGACGGCAGCACCCAGCCGCTCGCGGAGGTGCAGCCGATCGACATCGGGCCGCAGCCGGCATGGCGCAATCTGCGGTTCCCACTGACCTGGGCGCCCCCGGAGGCCAACGTGGCGCGCATCGTCGCCTACGACCCGAATCTGAGTTCCGAGCAGTGGTTCGCGTTCACGCCGCCGCGGGTGCCGGTGCTGCAGACCCTCCAGCAGTTGATCGGATCGCAGACCCCGGTGCTGGCGGACATCGCGACCGCCGCCAACTTCCCGTGCCAGCGGCCGTTCGCCGAACATCTGGGCGTCGCCGAACTTCCGCAATACCGCATCCTGCCCGATCACAAACAGACGGCCGCATCGTCGAACGGGTGGCAGGCCGGTGAGAAAGGCGGTCCGTTCCTGTTGACTCAGACAATGCTGTACACCTCGACCGTCTCGACCTATCTGCGTGGCGACTGGTACCGCGACTGGGGTTCCGTCGAGCAGTATCACCGGTTGGTGCCGGCCGATCAGGCGCCGAACGCCGTCGTCGACCAGGCTGCGATGACAGTGCCCGGCTGGAGCCGGCGAGGACCGATTCGGGCCCTGCCATGAGCGTCATCGACTCCGAACGCCAAGCGCCCACCGAACACCGCGCCCCCCGTCGCGACGTGCGGGCGACCCGCTGGGTCGCGACGATCGCTGGGCTCATCGGTTTCGTCCTGTCGATCGCGACGCCGCTGCTTCCCGTCGTGCAGACCACCGCGTCCCTCAACTGGCCGCAGAACGGGCAACTGAACAGCGTCACCGCACCGCTGATCTCCCTGACGCCGGTCGACCTGACGGCTACCGTGCCGTGCTCGGTGGTCCGCAACCTGCCCCCGACGGCGGGGTGGTCCTCAGTACGGCGCCCAAGAAGGGCAAGGACGCCGCGCTGAACGCCTTGTTCGTCGTCGTCAACCGCCAGCGCGTCGACGTGACCGACCGCAACGTGGTGATCGCCAGCGTGCCTCGCGACCAGGCGGCCGGCGGCGCCGGTGCCCCCGGCTGTTCCAACATCGAGATCACCTCCACGCGCGCCGGCACCTTCGCCACCTTCGTCGGCCTGACCGACCCGGCCGGTAAGCCGGTGGGCGGCGGCTTCCCCGATCCCAACCTGCGTCCGCAGATCGTCGGCGTATTCACCGACCTGACCGGCGCCGCGCCGCCCGGGCTGCGGCTCTCGGCGACCATCGACACCCGCTTCTCGACGAACCCGACGACACTGAAGCTGCTCGCGATGGTGCTGGCGATTGTGTCGACCATCGTCGCGCTGGTGGCGCTGTGGCGCCTGGACCAGCTGGACGGGCGCCGCATGCACCGGCTGATTCCGACCCGCTGGCGCAAGTTCACGCTGGTCGACGCCACGGTGATATTCGGCTTCCTACTGTGGCACGTGATCGGCGCGAACTCCTCCGACGACGGCTACATCCTCGGAATGGCCCGGGTCGCCGACCACGCCGGTTACATGTCCAACTACTTCCGCTGGTTCGGCAGCCCGGAGGACCCGTTCGGCTGGTACTACAACCTGCTGGCCCTGATGACCCACGTCAGCGACGGCAGCCTGTGGATGCGGCTGCCCGACCTGGTCGCCGGGCTGGTGTGCTGGCTGCTGCTTTCGCGTGAGGTGCTGCCCCGGCTCGGCCCCGCGGTGACCTCCAGCAAGGCGGCGAACTGGGCGGCGGGCATGGTTCTGCTGACCGCGTGGATGCCGTTCAACAACGGCCTGCGTCCCGAGCCCATCATCGCGCTCGGGTCGCTGATCACGTTCGTGCTCATCGAGCGTTCGATGTCCGCCTCACGGGTGACGCCGGCCGCGCTGGCCGTGGTGACCGCGGCTTTCACCCTGGGCATCCAGCCAACCGGGCTGATCGCGGTGGCCGCACTGATCGCCGGTGGCCGTCCGATCCTGCGGATCATGGTCAAACGGCATCGCCTGGTAGGTACCTGGCCGCTGGTGGCGCCGATACTGGCCGCCGGCTTCGTGGTGCTGACAGTCGTGTTCGCCGACCAGACGTTGTCGACGGTGCTGGAGGCCACCCGGATCCGCACCGACATCGGCCCCAGCCAGGCCTGGTACACCGAGAACCTGCGCTACTACTACCTCATCCTGCCCACCGTCGACGGTTCGCTGTCGCGCCGGTTCGGCTTCCTCGTCACCGCCCTGTGCCTGTTCACAGCCTTGTTCATCATGCTGCGGCGCAAGCGGGTTCCCGGCGTCGCCCGCGGGCCCGCCTGGCGGCTGATGGGCGTCATCTTCGGGACGATGTTCTTCCTGATGTTCACCCCTACCAAGTGGGTGCACCACTTCGGGCTGTTCGCCGCCGTGGGCGCGGCGATGGCCGCGCTGACCACCGTCCTGGTGTCGCCGCAGGTATTGCGCTGGTCGCGCAACCGGATGGCGTTCCTGGCGGCCCTGCTGTTCCTGCTGGCGCTGTGCTTCGCCACCACCAACGGCTGGTGGTACGTCTCGAGCTACGGCGTGCCGTTCAACAACGTCATGCCGAAGATCGCCGGAATCTCGATCAGCACCATGATCTTCGCCCTGTTCGCGGTCGTCGCGCTGTACGCGGTCTGGCTGCACTTCGTGTCCAGCAGCCGTGGTGAAGGCCGGCTGGCGCGGGTGGCGACGGCCGCGCCGATCCCGTTGGCGGCCGGGTTCATGGCGCTGGTATTCGTGGCGTCGATGGTCGCCGGAATCGTGCGCCAGTACCCGACCTACTCCAACGGCTGGGACAACCTGCGGGAATTCTCCGGTGGCTGCGCGCTGGCCGATGACGTGCTCGTCGAACCGGACAGCAACGCCGGCTTCATGGCGCCCCTCAAAACAGGAGAGCCCGGCAATTACGGCCCGTTGGGTGCACTGGGCGGTGTCGGCCCGATAGGGTTCAGCCCCAACGGCGTACCGGAACGCACGGTGGCCGAGGCGCTGCAGGAGACGTTGGTGCCGCAGCCCGGCACCGATTACGACTGGTATTCGCCGACCAAGCTGAGCCGGCCCGGCATCAACGGATCGCTGGTCCGACTGCCCTACGACCTCGACCCCGGCCGAGTTCCGCTGGCAGGCACCTACACCGCCGGCCCACAACAGCAGAGCAGGCTGACGTCGGCGTGGTATCAGCTACCCAGGCCGGACGACGGGCATCCCCTGCTGGTGGTCACCGCCGCGGGCAGGATCGCGGGCAGAAGCGTGCTGCACGGATACACTTCCGGCCAGACGGTGGTGCTGGAATACGGCAGGCCCGGTGCGGGCGGTGACATAGTGCCCGCCGGCCGGCTGGCACCCTATGACCTCTACGGGGAACAGCCCAAGGCCTGGCGCAATCTGCGCTTCGCCCGGTCGGAGATGGCCGCTGACGCGGTCGCGGTCCGGGTGGTGGCCGAGGACCTCTCCCTGACGCCGGACGACTGGATAGCGGTCACCCCGCCGCGCGTGCCGGAGCTGCGCTCGGTGCAGGAGTACGTCGGATCGTCGCAGCCGGTGCTGATGGACTGGGCGGTCGGGCTGGCCTTCCCGTGCCAGCACCCGATGTTGCACGTCAACGGCGTCACCGAGATCCCGAGGTTCCGCATCACGCCGGACTACAACGCCAAGAAACAGGACACCGACACATGGGAGGACGGCGTCAACGGTGGTCTGTTGGGTATCACCGACATCTTGCTGCGCGCGCACGTGATGGCGACCTATTTGTCACGCGACTGGGGCCGCGACTGGGGGTCGCTGCGCAAGTTCGACACGATCGTCAACGCGCAGCCCGCCCAGTTGGAGTTGGGCACCGCCACGCACAGCGGTTGGTGGTCGCCCGACAAGATCCGGATCGGACCGTAATTTGAGGCGTGCAAACCTGACGCGCGTCAGCGTTGCGTCGATGTGCTGCGCCTTGGTAACGGCCTGCGTGACGGCGTGCGGCACATCGTCGTCGACGAACCAGGCGCCCGGACCGCTGAATTACGTGGCGCTGGGCGACTCCGTCGCCGCCGAACCCGGCGTGCCGGATCCCGCGCCGCCGCCGGCTTGCCAGAAGTCGACCAACAACTACCCGTCAGTGCTGGCCCGGCGCCTCAATCCGGTGACCTTCGCCGACGTCACCTGCAGCGGCGCGACTTCGGCGGACATCAACAGCCGCGCGCAACTGACGCCGGGCGGCAGCTTTCCCCCGCAGATCGACGCGGTCACCCCGTGACACCACGTTGATCACGGTCGACCATCGGCGGCAACGACGTCGGGCTGGCGGCCGACGCCGCGCAATGCCGGGCCGCCTCGATCGATGCTCCGCCATGCATGGACAAGTTCGTCAGCAACGGGGTGGACAGCATTTCGGCGGCGATCGGTGCGCAGCTACCGGTGTGGGCGCAGATGATCGACGACCTGCGAACGAAGGCCCCGCATGCGCGCATCGTGCTGGTCGGCTATCCGATGTTCGTCCGGCCCGGTGGCTGCTTCGCCGAGCAGCCGATCCTGCCGAAGGACGCCGACTACTTTCAGTCGAAGGTCGACGAAATCGACGACCACGAGCGGCAACTGGCCGCCGACAAGAAAGTGGCTTCTTCGACACCCGGCCGCTGTCGGCGGGCCACGACATGTGCGCTGCGCCCAATGAGCGCTACGTCGAAGGCTTCGTGGTCGCCAACCCCGCCGAGCCGTTGCACCCCAACGGGATGGGCGCGGCCGCGATCGGCAACGGCCTCGCCGACTACCTCAACGCCCAGCGCTGACCGGCGGATCAGACCGGCAGCAGGCCGTGCTTTCGGCCGACGCGGGTGTACATCTGCTTGTCCCGCAACAGGTGCATCGACTTGCGCAGCAACAGCCGGGTGTCGTGCGGTTCGATCACTGCGTCGATGAACCCGCGCTCGGCGGCGATCCACGGAATCGCCATGTTCAAGTTGTAGCCCTCGATGAAGTTCTTCTTGATCGCCTGCGCTTCGGGCGTGGTGGGATCCGGGAACCGCTTCATCAGCAGCTGCGCCGCACCTTCTGCGCCGATCACCGCGATGCGGGCGGTGGGCCAGGCGAAGTTGAAGTCGGCGGTCAGCTGCCGAGACCCCATCACCGCGTAGGCGCCGCCGTAGGACTTGCGGATCGTGATCGTCACTTTCGGCACGTCCGACTCGACCACCGAATACAGGAACCGGCCGCCGCGCTTGATGATCCCGTTCTTCTCCTGCTCCACCCCCGGCAGGAAGCCTGGGGTGTCGACGACGAACACCAGCGGGATGTCGAAGGCGTCGCAGAACCGGACGAACCGCGCCGCCTTGTCCGACGCCTCGGTGTCGATCGAGCCGGACATGTACATGGGTTGGTTGGCCACCACCCCGACCGGCCGGCCGTCAACGCGGGCGAAGCCGGTGATGATCGCCGGCCCGGCCTGCGCGGCGACGTCGAGGAAATCACCGTCGTCGAAGACCCGCAGCAGAATCTCGTGCATGTCGTAGGCGGTGTTGTCCGAATCCGGCACGATCGCGTCGAGCTCGAGGTCGGTCGGCGTGATCTCCGGCTCCAGCCCGGGATTGACCACCGGCGGCTTGTCGAAGCAGTTCGACGGCAGAAACGACAGGAAGTCGCGCACGTACTGGAACGCCGCGGCCTCCGACTCGACGACCTGGTGCAGATTGCCGTATCGGGCCTGGGCGTCGGCGCCGCCTAGTTCGTCGAGGCTGACCGTCCTCACCGGTGACTTCTTGAATGACATCGGGCCCGGTGACGAAGAAGTAGCCCTGGTCGCGCACCGCGACGAGAAGATCGTCCTGGATCGGTGAGTACACCGCCCCGCCGGCACATTTACCGAAGATCAAGCGAGATCTGCGGAACCAGCCCGGAAAGCGCCTCGTGCCGCTTCCCCAGTTCGGCGTACCAGGCCAGCGAGGTGACCGCGTCCTGGATGCGGGCACCGCCGGAATCCTGGATGCCCGACGATCGGGCAGCCGACCATCGCGCACCACTCCATCAGCCGGGCCACCTTGCGGCCGAACATCTCGCCGACGGTGCCCTGGAACACCGTCTGGTCGTGCGAGAACACCCCGACCGGGCGGCCGTCGATGGTGGCGTGCCCGGTGACGACGCCGTCGCCGAAGAGGGCGTTGGGGTCGTTCGGGGTGCGGGCCAGCGCACCGATCTCCAAGAACGTACCGGGGTCGACCAGGGCGTGGACTCGCGCGCGGGCACTCGGGATGCCCTTCTTCTCGCGTTTGGCGACAGCCTTCTCGCCACCCGGTTCCTTGGCCAGCTCCAGCTTCTCGCGCAGTTCGGCCAGCAGCTCGGCGGAAGTCTTGGTGCTCACCTGGCTGCCTTATTCCTGTTCGACAGGTGCGGCGATCGAGTTGATCGCCGCGGTCATGTGCGCACCGACCTTGGCGATGATCGGCTCGTCGATGGCCTGGATGTGTTCACCGCCGATGTTGACGACCTCGAGATCCGACACGTACTGGCCCCAGCCACCGTCGGGCTGCCGGACGGCGTAACGCGGCTCGAACATGATCGCATCGTCGTGATACCGGTCGGCCATGTACAGGGTGACGTGGCCGTCGTAGGGCTGGATTTCGGCGGTGTCGATCGCGCGATTGTCCAGGTAGGACGTGCGCTGGTGCTCGACGATGCCGCCGGGGATCTGCACCCCGCTCTGCTGCACCGCCTCCAGGACGAACCTCATCTGGCCCTCGTCGTCGAGTTGCTCGAGGTGCTCGTAGGGGATCTCCGGGATCTCGACGTTGAACGTCTTCTCGGCGAACCGGGCGTAGCGTTCCCAGCGCTTACGGATCTCCTCCTTGGTCTGCGGCACCTCCTCGCCGGGACGCACCGCGTCGATCAAGCCGACCCACCGCACGTCCTTGCCCAGCCGCTTGAGCCCGATCGCGCAGGCGTAGGCCAACACCCCGCCCAGCGACCAGCCGGCCAGCACATAAGGCCCGTCGCCCTGCATTTCGATCAGCTTCGGGACGTACTGCGCCGCGCGCTCTTCGATGGTGCCTTCGACACGTTCGAACCCGTACATCGGGACGTCTGCCGGCAGCCGGTTCAGCAGCGGCTCGTAGACGACGGTCGACCCGCCCGCCGGATGGAACACGAACACCGGCACTTTGCTCGACCCTTCCGGGCGCGCCCGCAGCGTGCGGACGAACCCGTCCACCTGACCGGCTTCCAAATATTCGCGCACCGTCGTGGCCAGCGCCTCGATCGTCTCGGCGGCCTTGACGTCCTCGACGCTGATCGGACCGTCGGCACGTTCGGAAAGCCGTTGGCCATCTTCGCGGCGGTGTCGTCGCCGAGCGCGGGCAGCGGGTTGAAGATGCCGCCCGGTGACTTGCCGGTGACGATCGCCCAGGTCGCGAACGCGACCCGTTCGGCGGCGTCGCGCGGCGGCACGTCGGAGTTCAGTGCCTTGCTAACGGCCTGCTGGTGCGCGACTCCGGCCAACTTGGGCTGACCGGCCGGGCCGGCCGGACCGGCCGGATCAGTCGGCGGCGGCGGCGGGACCGGACCAGTCGGGTCGGTCGGCGGCGGCGGGACCGGCGGCTCTGCTGCGGATTCCGACGACGGTGCAGACTGAGGTGTCGCGGGCTCGTCGGACTGCGTCGACGGCTCGGCCTGTGGGTCCGGTGCCGGCGCGACCAGCGATGCGGCATTGGCACCGCTGATCATTTCAGCCTGGGCGCGGGCGATGTCCTCAGAGGTCTGCGTCTTCTGGAACTCGTGCAGCTGCTCGACCTCGTCGCGGTGCTCGACCGCATACGCGATCAGCTTCTCGACGTTGTAGAGGTTGGCATCGCGCACCGCCGCCAGCTGGATGGGCGGCAGGTCGAAGTCGTACTCGGCACGGTTCTTGATCCGCACCGCCATCAAGGAGTCGAGACCCATCTCGATCAGCGGCACCTCCCACGGCAGGTCCTCGGGCTCGTAACCCATGGCCGCCCCGACGATGGTGCCCAGTCGCTCGGCGATCGTCTCGCCTGAGTCCGGGGACCACTTGGTGAACGTGCTTGGCATGTAGCGGTCGGTGAGCTTGTCGTACGCCTGCCCTTGGCTCGGCTCTCCGACCGGCAGTTCGGGACTCCCCTGGACAGCCTCCGTGGCGGCGACCACGGTGGCCGGCGCCACCGCCGCTGCGGCACCGACCGCTGTCGGCAACATGCCGGCGGCATGGCCGGCCCGGGTGACGAGCGCGTCGTAAACCAGAGTGAACGATTCGTCGATGCGGGCGTGTACCTGAATCGACGCGCCGCCGGGATGCCGCGTCATCGTCGTCACCAGGCGAGAACCAGCGGTAGGCAGCGCGCGCTGTTCTGCTGCGGCGAGCTGCGCATCCGGAATGACTTCGGCCGCGGCGCTTTTGACCAACGCGGAGAGGTCAGTGAGCCCGCGAGGTGCGTACTCCCAGACGTGGCGGCTGTCCGGCAGCGCGACGTGGGCACCCGGCATGACGACGACGCCGGCGCCGGTGGCGACGTCGATGTCCAACCAGTGCTCTTTGCGCTTGAACCGGGTCGGCGGGATGTTGGCGTAATCGGCAGGGCCGGCAGCGCGAGTGAACAGGCTCGTGATGTCCAAGGCGTGGCCGTAGACGTAGAGCTGGGCCATCGCCGAGATCATCGACTCGACGTCGTCCTGCTTGCGGGCCAGCGTCGGGATCAGCTGGGCGTCGTGCAGGCCCGCGGCCGCGGTGGTCAGCCCGATCTGCATCAGTGCCACCGGATTGGGCGCGAGCTCCAGGAAGGTGGTGTGCCCACTGTCCACCGCGTTCCGCACGCCGTGGGTGAAGTAGACGCTGTGCCGCATTCCCTTCTTCCAGTAATCCACGTCGTGGATGGCGTCGGAGCCGGGCTTGACGTAGCTACCCTCGTGCACAGTCGAGAAGATCCCCACTTTCGGGCTCATCGGCTGGATGCCTTGGAGCTCCGCGGCGAACTCACCGAGCAGCGGATCCATCTGCGAGGTGTGGCCGGCGCCCTTGGTCTGCAGTTTGCGGGCGAAGCGGCCCTCCGCTTCGGCGCGAGCGACGATCGCGTCCACCTGCTCGGGTGGTCCGCCGATCACGGTCTGACTGGGTGCGGCGTAGACGCACACCTCCAGGCCGGGGAAGTCGGCGAACACTGTCTTCAGCTCGTCGGCGGAGTACTCGACGAGCGCCATCAGCCGGATGTACTCGCCGAACAGCATCGCTTCGCCCTCGCCCATCAGGTGCGAGCGCGAGCAAATCACCCGGGTGGCGTCCGGCAGCGACAGCCCGCCGGCGAAGTAGGCCGACGCCGGCTCACCCAACGACTGGCCAATCACCGCAGTCGGTTTTGCGCCGTGATGGCGAAGCAGCTCACCGAGCGCGATCTGGATCGCGAAGATGACGACGTTGCTGGTTTCGATGCCGTACTCGTGCGAGTCGTCGAGGATCAGCTCGAGCACCGAGTAGCCGCGCTCGTCCTGGATCAGCGCGTCGACCTTCTCGATCCACTCGGCGAAGACCTCGTTGCGCAGATAGAGATTCTTGCCCATCTTGCGGTGCTGCGCGCCGAAGCCGGCCATCGCCCACACCGGGCCGCTGGTCACCGGGCCGTCCACGCTGAACACGTTCGGCTTCTGCTTGCCCTCGGCGACGGCCCGCAGGCCCTTGATCGCCTCGTCGTGATTGTGAGCCAGCACCACCGCGCGCGAGCGGCCGTGGTTGCGCCGCGACAACGACCGGCCGATCGACTCCAGCGACGACCCCTGCCCTTCCGCAGACTTCCAGCCAGTCGGCCAGCTCGGCAGCGGCGGCCTTCTTGCGCGACGTCATGAACGCCGACACCGCCAACGGGATCAGGGGCGCCGTGGGACCTTCCTGCGCCTCTTGGTCGGCAAGCTCTGCCAGCGCGATCTCCTTGAGCCGCAGCGCCTCGTCGGTCACGCCCGGCAATTCAGTTTCCGCGTTGTCGTTGGCCGCCGCCAAAAATTCCTCGTCGATGAACTCGCCGTAGTCGTCGAATCGCAACCCGGGATATGGCGCGGCTGTGTCGGCTTGGGCGGCCGGCGGTGCTGTCGGCTGAGCTTCGGGTTCGGGCTCTCTTTCGACGACGTCGCGGGGCAGCACCTCACGCACCACCACGTGCGCGTTGGCGCCGCCGAAGCCGAAGCTGGACACTCCGGCAAGTGCGTAGCCGCCGTACCGCGGCCAGTCGGTGGCTTCCTCGACGAACTTCAGTCGCTGTGCGTCGAAGTCGATATACGGGCTGGGTCCGGCGAAGTTGATCGACGGCGGCAGCTTGTCGTGCTGCAGCGCCAGCACCACCTTGGCGATGCTGGCGGCGCCGGCCGCCGACTCCAGGTGCCCGATGTTGGTTTTCACCGCGCCCAACAGCGCCGGCCGGTCAGCCGGGCGGCCCCTGCCGATGACGCGGCCCAGCGCCTCGGCTTCGATCGGATCGCCGAGCACCGTGCCGGTGCCGTGCGCTTCGATGTAGTCCACCGTGCGCGGGTCGATGCCGGCGTCCTTGTAAGCCCGGCGCAGCACCGCGGCCTGAGCATCCTGGCTGGGTGCGATCAAGCCGTTGGACCGCCCGTCATGGTTGATAGCGCTGCCGGCGATGACGGCCAGGATCTGGTCCCCGTCACGCCGAGCGTCGTCGACCCGCTTCAGCACCACCATGCCGCCGCCCTCGGAGCGGGTGTAACCGTCGGCGTCGGAGGAGAACGATTTGATCCGGCCGTCAGCAGCCAGCACCGCACCGATCTCGTCGAAACCGAGCGTCACCGCCGGCGTGATCAACGCGTTGACGCCGCCGGCGATCGCGACGTCGGCTTCACCGTTGCGCAGCCCCTGCACCGCCTGATGTATCGCGACCAGCGAGCTCGAGCAGGCGGTGTCGACGGCAAGCGATGGACCGCGGAAGTCGTAAAAGTAGGACACCCGGTTGGCGATGATCGAGGTGGCGGTACCGGTGATCGCGTACGGGTGGGCCAGCGTCGGGTCGGACACCGCCAGAAGGCTGTAGTCGTTGTTCGATACGCCCACGTAGACGCCGACGGCTTCACCGCGCAGGCTGGACGCCGGGATACGGGCCTGTTCGAGGGCTTCCCAGGTCAGCTCAAGCGCCATCCGCTGCTGGGGGTCGATGTTGTCGGCTTCCGTCTTGGCTACCGCGAAGAACTCGGAATCGAAGCCCTTGATGTCGCTCAGGTAGCCGCCGCGTGTGCGGGCCTGCCTGATCCGCTCAGCCAGCCGCGGCTCCTCGAAGAACTCCGACCAGCGGCCCTCGGGCAGGTCGGTGATCGCATCGCGGCCCTCTAGCAGCGCCTGCCAGGTCTGGTCGGGCGTGTTCATGTCGCCGGGCAGCCGGGTGGATAACCCGACGATGGCGATGTCGACGCGCTCAGCCGGACCGGTGCGCGACCAGTCACCGCTGTCATCACCGTCGTCCGCGGCCCGTTCGGGCTCGCCTTCGATGATTCGGGTCGCCAGCGATTCGATGGTCGGATGCTGGAACGCGACCGCCACCGACAACGTGACCCCGGTCAGGTCTTCGATGTCGGCGGCCATCGCCACGGCATCCCGTGACGACAAGCCCAGTTCCACCATCGGAGTCGATTCGTCGATCGAGTCCGGCGATTGCCCGGTGGCGTTGCCGATCCAGGTGCGCATCCACTGCCGCATCTCGGGCACGGACATGGTCGCGCGGGCGGGGGCACCGGATGGGGCGGCGCCGTTGGCGCTGGGGGTGTCTGTCTCAGTCATCGTGCTTTCGGGTTCAGTTGGATTCGCCGGCGAACGCGGTGGGCGATGCGACACCGCGGCGCAAGGCTGCCGTTCAGGTAGGCCTCCCGGCAGGCGCGGTGCCCGATCTTCCCGCTGGAGGTTCGTGGGATGGTTCCGGCCTGGACGAGCAGCACGTCGCGGACGGTCACGCCGTGCCGCACGGCGATGGCCGCCCGGATGTCGTCAACGATCGGCTGGTACTCGAGCTTGTGCGCACCGGCGGCGCGCTCGGCGACGATGACCAGCTGCTCGGAGGTGTCGTCGGGGTCGTGCGTGAGGCCGATGTGCGGACGGTCGAACACTTCTTTGGGCAGCTGGTTGGCCGGCACGGAGAACGCGGCGACGAAGCCGGTGCGCAACGCCCGGCTGGCTTCCTGTGCCGAGAACTCGAGGTCCTGCGGGTAGTGGTTGCGGCCGTCGATGATGACCAGGTCTTTGATCCGGCCGGTGATGTAGAGGCCACCGTTGTAATAGGTGCCGTAGTCACCGGTACGTACCCACAGCCCGTCATCCGGGGCGCCGTCGGCGTGTGACGGGTTGGCCCGCGACTTCAGGATGTTTTTGAACGTGTCTTGAGTCTCCTGCTCCTTTTTCCAGTAGCCGACGCCCATGTTCTGGCCGTGCAGCCAGATTTCCCCGATCTGCCCGTCCGGCAGTTCGGTGGCGGTGTCGGTGTCGACGATGGCCGCCCACTCGTCTATTCCCGACCCTGCCGGTGGACACCTGCGCTACGGCGTTGGGTGCGTCGGCGGCCACCTCGACAAACCGATGCCTGTTCAGTTCCTCGCGGTCGACATGGACAATGACCGGCTTCTCGTCCATCGGGGTGGTGGAGACGAACAGCGTCGCCTCGGCGAGGCCGTAGGACGGCTTGATCACCGAGTCACGCAGGCCGAACCGTGCGAACGCCTCGTGGAACTTGCGCATCGACGCCACCGAGATCGGCTCGCTGCCGTTCATGATGCTCTTGACGCGGCTCAGGTCCAGCGGCGGCTCGCCGTCTTTCGGCACCCCCCGCACGGCGGCGTGCTCGAAGGCGAAGTTCGGCGCGACGGAGTACACGTCTCCGGGCGATTCGGGGTCCTCCCGGGCCAGTTCGCGCATCCACCGGATCGGCCGGCGGACGACAGCGGCCGGCGTCATGAAGGTGTTGTACCGGCCGAGCACCGGCGACAGCATGATCGCGATCAGACCCATGTCATGGAAGAACGGCAGCCAGGTCACCCCGCGGTCTGCCTCCTTGCCCTCGAAAGCGGTGAGCACCTGGATCACGTTGGTGGCCAGGTTCAGGTGGGTGATTTCAACTCCGGTCGGGATGCGGGTGGACCCGGAGGTGTACTGCAGGTAGGCGACGGTGTCGAAGTCTTTTCCCTCGGGCAGCTCCCAGGTGGACGCCACCTCGTTGGGCACGGCGTCCACGGCGATGACGCGTGGGCGTTCTTTGGCGGGGCGGCTGCGGAAGAATTTGCGCACGCCTTCGGCGGAGTCACTGGTGGTCAGCACCGCCGCCGCCTCGCAGTCGTCGAGCACGGCATGCAATCGGCCGACATGGCCCGGCTCGGACGGGTCGAACAGCGGCACCGCGATCCGCCCGGAATACAGCGTCCCGAAGAACGCGACCAGGTAGTTGAGATTCTGCGGGCAGAGGATGGCGATGCGGTCACCAGGCTGGGTGACCTGCTGCAGGCGCGCACCCACGGCCCGGTTGCGGGCGCCGAACTCCGACCAGGAGATGTCTTTGATGACTCCGTCGAGTTCGGTGGAGTAGTCGACGAACCGGTAGGCCAGTGCGTCGCCGCGAACCCTTGCCCATCGTTCGACGTGACGAACCAGGTTGGCATTGTCGGGGAAGGTGATCCGGCCGTTCACCACGAACGGGTTGTGGTATGCCACCTGCATTTGTCTGTTTCCCTTCACGAGCACGTTGTTTGGCTCTGCTGGATCACGTCGCTATGTCTCTAGACAGCTATGTCGGCGCTGCCGTCTCCGGTTAAGGCGAACCGGATGCCCGAACGTCCTTCGCTGCGCCACGACGACCCGGCCAGGTTGACCACAACAGTCTTATTTATCTCTTAATGTTAAGGGTAATGGTAAGGGGCGACGCGGCAGCGACCAAATTCACGGTACCGCTTCTCATCTCGATCACCGTGTTGCGGCGGCTGTGTCCGCCACACCAGTTCTCACCGGCGAACCGGCTGCCCGGCCCATGGCCCGCTGGGCGGGCCCGTTGCGCGCGGCGGCGTTCTAGCTGTGCTTGGGATGCGGCGCGTTGTCGATCAGGTTGTGGGCCCAGTTCAGCGTCCATTCGGTGGCGGACTGGCCGTCCGAATTCCAGAACTGCGGAGTGGCGTACAACGCGTGCACCGGCTGCCCGGCGCCGCCGGCCAATTGGTTGAGGGTGCTGGGCAGATTGGCGATGCTGAAGGCCTCCTGCGGGGCGGCGCAGATGAGATCGCCCTGCCCGCAGATTTCATTGGTCCGGTTGTTGAGCTCGCCGAAGCCCCCCGGACGGCTGCCAGTCATGGTCAGTCCAAGTTCGGACAGCACCGGAATCTCGTGCAGGGTTATCTCGGCGCCCTGACCGGGCGGGTCGTTGCCGACGTCCTGACCGGCGCCCGGCTCGCGGCGGCCATCGGCGATCAGGGTGACACCGAGCACCAGGTCCGGGTCGACGGGTCCCCGGTTGTTGCCGATGTCGCTGGCGACGTCACCGGCGATGACCGCGCCTTGTGAGAAGCCGATCAGCACGTAGCTGGTGAGCGGGCACTTGGCGTTCATGTCGGTGAGCGCCTTGATGGTCGCCTTGGTGCCCTCGGCTCGGCTCTCGTCGTATTTCATCTGGTTGTCGTTGGCCAACGGATTGCTGAACTGCGCGGTGTAGGGCACCGTGTACTCCTCGACGCGGCTGCTGGGGAACTGCCCGGCGATCGGTCGGGTGACGGTGAGCAGCAGCGCCCTGGGGAACAGCGCCGGGTTGAGCGGGTCGTCCTGCAGGGACGTCTCCCAGGTTCCCGGCACCGAGATCAGGTCGACGTCAGGGCAGCTGGCGTCCTGCGACGCCGGATGCGGCTTGGACGGCTGGCCTGAGCTGCCGGTGGGCGGAACGATGCTGGGCGGCACCGCGCTGGGCGCCGGCTTCGGGCCGCGAACCAGACCGACGACGACGACGATGACCAGACCCACCAGCAGCGCAACCAACGCGGCGGCGGTCAGCGCAAGGATGCGGCGGCGGCGGCGCCTAGAAGTGGGCCGGGATTTGCGCCCGGGATTCTTGGCCATTGTCTCCTGCCGGCTGGGTCGGTTGGTCAAGCGATGGGGTGCACGCGATCGACGACAGCAGCCCCCGATCAGCCGTCGCGAGCAGTCAGGCCATCACCGAACCGACCCGGAGTATCCGATGCAGCACGAGGCGGTCGCCGTCGTCGCGTCTGCTGCACCCCCACCGTACCGGTCGGCGGCACGGCGATCCGGCCGGCGACGGGCCGACGGGCCGCGTGTCAGCGGATGGCGCCGGTGATGTCACCGGACATCGCGGCCAGCTCAGCGGACCACGACCCCCAGCCGTTGTCGCCGCCGCCGGGGAAGTCGAAGTGACCGTTGTGGCCCCCGACGTTGCGGTACTCCTGGTAGAAGAACCGTGCGCTGCCCGCGGCCTGGTCCGGGATGCCAATGACGGCGGCGGGGTCACTTGCCGCCGACCCGTTGGGGCTGAAGACCCAGATCCTGGTGTTGTTCTGCACCAGCAGGGCCGCGTGTACGTAGGGGTCGTGCTGCTTGATCCGGCCCAGCTGCGGCGCACCGAACATTCCGTACACGTCGGTGCCGGCGAAGTTCTGGAAACCGGCGATGACGCCGCCGAAGATTGTGGTGTCCGACAAATCCAAGATGCCCGACATCGAGCCGGCATAGCTGTACACATCGGGGTGGAAGGTGGCCAGCGCGAATGCACCGTACCCGCCCTGCGCGGCGCCGACGGCGGCGTGCCCGCCGTGCGCAAGCCCTTTGTTGGCGGCCAGGTAGTCCGGCAACTCGCTGGTGAGGAAAGTGTCCCACTGCTTGCTGCCATCCTGCTCCCAGTTGGCATAGAAGCTGTAGGCGCCGCTGGCCGGTGCGGCCACCGAAATGCCCTTCCCGGCCAGGGTGTTCATCGCGTTGCCCGCCGTCACCCAGTTGCTCACATCAGGATTGGCGTCGAAGGCGTCGAGCAGAACGACCATGTGCGGCCCGCCGGCGAGGAAGGCCACCGGTATGTCGCGGCCCATCGCCGCCGACGGCACCATCAACGTTTCGTAGCCGGCGCCACGGGCCGAGCCGCCGACCCCGGACGTCAAAGCGGTGACGCAGCCCAGTCCCAGCGCGAGAATCACCGCGCTCAGCGCCCGCAGCAGCATCGACAGACCCCTCATCTCCACCTCACTCGTGACACCGGTCCCGCCGGCCACCGACCCCGAAGAACCCCATCCCGCAAGGTAGTGAACCACATCACGCCCAGCTTGATGGGTGGAAACGACTAACGGCGACGACCCCGAGGGATCGCCGCCGCCAGCCTGTGAGTTGCGTTCGGCGAATCAGGTGCCGCGGGCCGGAGCCGGCGCGGGCGCCGCGCCGGGCGTTGCACCCAGAGCCTGTTGAAGGTCGCCCTTCATCGCGTTGAGCTGCGAACCCCAGTACTCCCAGCTGTGCGTGCCGTTGTCCGGGAAGTTGAACACCGCGTTGTGACCACCGGCGCCGTTGTAGGCGTCCTGGAACTTGATGTTGCTGGAGCGCACGAAGCCCTCGAGGAACTTGGCCGGCAGGTTGTCGCCGCCCAGGTCCGACGGCTTGCCGTTGCCGCAGTACATCCAGATGCGGGTGTTGTTGCCGACGAGCTCCGGGATGTGCAGCGACGGGTCGTTGCGCGCCCACGCCGGGTCCTCTTTCGGGCCCCACATGTCACTGGCCTTGTAACCGCCCGCATCGCCCATCGACACGCCGATCAGCGTGGGACCCATCCCCTGCGAGGGGTCGAGCAGGCCGGACATCGCGCCGGCGTAGATGAACTGCTGCGGGTGATAGACCGCCAAGTTCAGCGCCGACGCCGCGGCCATCGACAGGCCGACTGCCGCGCTGCCGTTCGCTTTGACGCTCTTCTGCGAGGCCAGGTACGACGGCAGCTCGCTGGTCAGGAAGGTCTCCCATTTGTACGTGGAGCAGCCCGCCTTGCCGCAAGCCGGCTTGTACCAGTCGGTGTACCAGCTGGACTGTCCGCCCACCGGCATCACCAGCGATAGCCCCGAGCCGTTGTACCACTCGAACGCAGGTGTGTTGATGTCCCAGCCGTTGTAGTCGTCCTGTGCACGCAAGCCGTCCAGCAGGTAGACCGCAGGCGAGTTGGCTCCCCCACTCTGGAACTGGATCTTGATGTCGCGGCCCATCCCCGCCGACGGCACCTGCAGGTACTCGACCGGCAGTCCCGGGCGAGAGAACGCTGCCGCGGTCGCCGAACCGCCGGCGACTCCGATTACCCCCGGCAGCAAAGCCGCACCAAAGGCCGCGACAGCCAGACGGCGCGGCATCGTGCTCACCGCTCCGCGGAACCTGTCAACCAGCTTCATCCTTTACTTCCTCATCGTTTGTAAGGTATTTATCTCAGGTCAGTCTGCAGGTGAAGCCCCTTTGCCCCCCAGCAGTGCGCGTTTAGTCAACCACACCGCTGCGGCCACTCTCTTCTCCAGTGCATCGCGGGGCGTCTGCGTTACAACGGGTTCCGCCCCGACGGGCGCCGGCCCGCGGCTTCGACGACAGGCCGGTCACTATGTGCTCGTCGGCGTTTGCCCGCCGGTAGGGCCGGGTTTTCGGCGTTGCTGTCGCGGGCCGGGTCGGGCGGCTGCCAGCCCGACCGACGGTCGAAGATTTCCACCGAAAAATCTTCGGACGAACTCGTCGCGATCAGCTCTGCTCCTCTTGTCCGGCCCGTCGGTTATGGGCCGGTCGCGGGCAGCCCGCTGTATGGCGGCACACCGGTTTCCGGGACCGCCAGGCCGCAGCGGATCAGTTCGTAGCGCGGTACCCGGTCGATGCGGTACCGGGTGAACTGCACCGAATGCATCAGGTTCGACAGGAAACGCCGTGGACCCATCGGTGCGCGCACCGAACTGAGCATGGATTGGGTGGCGGGGCATTTGAGCGCCGCCCTGGCCTGCTCGATCCACGCCGCATCGAGGTAGCCCGGTACACCGATGAAGGGTCCCTCGGCGATGGCCCAATCGGGAAAAAGGTTCTTGTCGTGGCCGATGCGGCTGTGCTGGAGACGCGCGGTGTGCGCGGCAAGTGGATTGGCCAACCCGATCTGGTCGATCACTCGCACGTCCAGCCCCACGTTCATGCTCAGCATGCCGAGGTTGGTGAAAAACACTGTGTGCGGACCCTTCCCGGGAACCGCTCCCGGCGGTGGGGCGACCGCAGGCACGATGTCCCACTGGTCGTAGTTACCTGATGGCAGCAGCAGGGCGCCGGCCGGCGTGTTGTCGAGAGCCACCAGCGCAGCACGCATCCGCGGATAGTCGAGGTAATCGGCAGCGGTCAGCGGGTGCGCCGCCCCGGTGGCCTGGGCGTAGAACCGGCGTTCGTCAACAATGCCGGAGTAGGTGACCCGGGTGGCGTCGTCACCCATGCCGGCTGAGTTGGCCGCCCACAGCGACCAACCCGCGACCGCCAACCACACCACGCTCACCGCGCCGGCCAGCAGGTAGCGGGTTTCGCGCGAAAACCTTTTCCCCTCCGGAAACACGACGGGAATCACCGCCACGGGCGCCAGCAGACAGAACAGCGGAACCAGCAGCACTCGGCCGTGCATGAAATCACCGCCCTGCCTGATCCAGTACAGGGCCTGGAGCAAGCCGCTGACGGCGAAGAAGACCACCACCGTCGACGGGTTCTGTACGGCGCGCGCCCGAATGCTGGGTTTGGGCGGGTTGAGGACCGCGCGGGCCGGCGGACCCGAACGCGACGGCGCACCACGGCGCACCGGCGTCCGCCCGCCGACGGAGATCGACAACACCGCCGCCAGGATCGGCACCAGCATCGCGGGCAGCCACAGCTCATATGGCCGGTCGAAGTTTCCCAGATAGATCAACCCTTGCGCCCACTTGTCACCGGCGGCATCCTTGGCCAGCGCGGTGCCCGGCACCGCCAGGCCGTAGTAGCCCATCCGGAAGATCTGGTAAGTCACCGGCAGCAGACCGCCCGCCACCACGATCAAGGCGCGACGGCGCCAGCCGATCGCCGCCACCAGCATCAAAATCAGTGCAAGACCACCGATCAGGGCCAGCTCGGGACGAACCAGCACACTGCAGCCGGCAACGACGGCCAGCGTCGCGATGAATACCCTTCGCTGCGGCCGGGCGTGCGACACCTGCGACCAGCGGATCATCATCCACCACAGCAGGCCCAGGTAGGCCAGCACCAAGCCGTTCTCCAGGCCCGACGTCGCGAAGTCGCGCGCCGGCGGCACCGCGATGTAGACCAAGGCACCGGCCGGCAAGATCACCGCCCGGCGGCCGACCAGGCTGGGCGCGTACAGCTTGCCGGCACCGAGCATCATCAACATGACGCCCAGCACGCTGAGCGCCAGCGCGGCAGCCAACGCTACATATTCCAGCCGTAACGGCCCGCCCACTACGCCGCCGAGGTACAGCAGCAAGGTCCACAGCGTCGAGGTGTTGGCTTCCACCCGTTCGCCGGCGTTGAACACCGGACCGTTGCCTGCCAGCATGTTGCGCACCGTGCGCAGCACGATCAGCCCGTCGTCGGCAATCCAGCGTCGCTGCCAGGCGCCCCAGCCGAACAGCACGGCGATCACAATCACGCTGACCCACAGGCTCACCCGCACCGTGAGGTGATGGGAGAACGCCGGCCGGCGCACCCAACCCACCTGCGGTCGCCGCGACGGCGGCCTGTTCTTCGGTGGCGCGCTCTGCATCGTCACCGGGCTACTCCCCATCGCCCGCCTCCTCCTCATCACGCTGCGCGCTCTGCATCGTCACCGGGCTACTCCCCATCGCCCGCCTCCTCCTCAGCCGCTGCGCGCTCTGCATCGTCACCGGGCTACTCCCCATCGCCCGCCTCCTCCTCATCACGCTGCGCGCTCTGCATCGTCACCGGGCTAGGCGAACGCAACAGCGACACCAACGGTTCCGATCCAGGCCAGCGCCAGCAGCTGCAGCACCCGGTCTCTCAGCGCGATGTCTTCGGGCTCCCCGGCCAGCCCACCGTCGACGTCGACCGCGTAGCGCAGGATCGCGATGGTGAACGGGACCATCGAGACGGCGAACCACGACCCGGAGTGGTGGTCGCGCTCGAAGGCCCACAGCCCGTAGCAGACGACCACCGCGGTAGCCGACATCGTCCACACGAAGCGCAGGTAGGTGCTGGTGTAGCGCTCCAGCGATTTACGGATCTTGGCGCCGGTGCGTTCCGATAGCTGCAGCTCCGCGTAACGCTTGCCGGACGCCATGAACAACGATCCGAACGCCATCATCAACAGGAACCACTGCGACAGGTAGATGCCGGCGGCCACCCCACCGGCGATGGCCCGGATCAGGAAGCCCGACGAAACGATGCAGATGTCGATCACCGCCTGGTGTTTCAGACCGAAGCAGTAGCCCAGTTGAATGGCCAGATAGACCACCATCACGAGCGCCAGATTGGGAGTCGCCAGCCACGACACGGCCAGCGACGCCACCCCCAGCACCGAGGCCAGCACGTATGCCAGCCACTCGGGCACCACGCCGGCCGCGATCGGCCGGAACCGTTTGGTGGGGTGCTCGCGGTCGGCCGCCACGTCGCGCACGTCGTTGATCAGGTACACCGACGAAGCCGCCAGGCTGAAAGCCACAAAAGCGATCGCCACCTTGAGCAGCACGCCGTACTGGAAGTGCGTACCGCCGCCCAGCGCCGCCAGCGGCGCTGCCAAGACCAGCACGTTCTTCACCCACTGTCGCGGGCGGACAGCTTTGACCACCCCGACGATCAGGTTCGCCTGCGGCCCGCTCACCTGTGCCACTTCCTCACTCATCGGGCGTGCTGCTCGCTGCCTCGGCTGATCATGGTCGCCACCGCAGCGCCGACGGCGACACCGGCGGCCACGTCACTGGGATAGTGCACGCCCAGCACTATCCGGGAGACGGCCATCGGCGGCACCACTATGGCAGGTAGGGGGATGCCCGTGACGTGGCCCAGCAGGATTGCGGCGGCGGTGGTCGAGGTGACGTGCGCCGACGGGAAGCTCAACCGGCTCGGGGTGCCGACGTTGACCGCGACCGCCGGATGGTGCGGCCGCGGCCGGCGAACCAGCCGCTTGATCACCACCGCAGCGGCGTGCGCGGTGAGCGCCCCGGCGCCGGCCAGCAACCAGGCCCGGCTGCGCTGCGGCTGCAAGACAGCGCCCAGCAGCGACACCGCGAGCCAGCCGATACTGTGCTCACCGAAGTGCGACAGGGCCCGCGCCGTCGTCATCACGCCACGACGGCCGGCCAGGGCCGACTGCACCGCCACCAGCGCTGCGACCTCGCCGCCGGGCCGTTCGGAGACTGCATTGGGCGACAAGTCAGCCATCGCCCGGCACGTCGTTTCCGGGCAGCAGGACCGTCTCCCATTTCTGTTTGCTGGACAGCACCGGGAGGGCTTCGCGGTAAGCGGTGCGCAATTCGTCGAAGCGGCGGGCCAGTTCGCGTTGCCGGCGCACTGACTGCCAGAGCAGCGCAATCATTTTCGCCCGATCGCGTTGGCGGTAGACCACGCCGCGGCCGTCGGCCGTGGTGACGGTGGCGCCGTCGAGCATGCACAGCAAGAACCAGCGGGCATCCTGGGTCGGCACATTGCGCTGCGGGCGCCGATGGTGCGCCGGGTCGGCCTTCTTCGCGTTGTGGATCACCCCGCGCGCCAGCCGGTAACCGATGGCCAGCGGGTTGACCGGCGGCTTCATCGCCCTGTGCAGTTGCGACGGTGACGGCAATTCGCTGGCCGCCGGCAGTACCACCGCATCCGGATACTGCTTACGCATGCTGTGTACGTCGGGCAGCGCCGTGGCCAGGATGGAGAAGATGTGCTCCGGGCCGGCGAGGAAGTCGTCGATGGCCTTGTTCTGAATCGCCACCGTCGAATACTCGAGGCAGGCCAGGTGTTTCAGCGTGGCCTTGAGGTGGCTGCGGATCAGGCCGGACACGTCGTTGTCCCAGTGCATGGCGGCCACCACCAGCCGGTTGCGCAGATGAAAGTAGGCCTGCCAGTCGATCGCGTCGTCTTTGTCGCTCCATGCCATGTGCCAGATCGCCGCACCGGGCAACGTCACCGTCGGGTAGCCGTTCTCCGCGGCGCGCAGCCCGTAATCGGCGTCGTCCCATTTGATGAACAGCGGCAACGGCTGGCCCAGCTCCTCGGCGACCTGCCGCGGGATCATGCACGTCCACCAGCCGTTGTAGTCCACATCGATGCGTCGGTGCAGCAGCTTGGTACGCGAGTCATCTTCGCTGAGCGGGTATTTGGCGAAGTCGTGGTCGTACTCAGCTTGCGGGGCGGCGGTCCACATGAAGTTCGTCCAGTCCACCACCTCACCCATGATGTGCAGATGCGACGGCTCCTGCAGGTTGAGCATCTGACCGCCCACCAGCATCGGGGTCTTGGCGAAACGACTCATCGCCAGCACCCGCAGAATCGAGTCCGGCTCGAGGCGGATGTCGTCATCCATGAATAAGATCTGTTGACAATCCGTGTTTTTCAGTGCCTCGTACATCACCCGGCTGTAACCGCCCGAACCGCCGAGGTTGGGTTGGTCGTGGATCGACAGCCGACTGCCCAGCGGCGCGACGGCTGTGGCGAAGTCGGGGTGGTCGCGCAGCTTCGCCGTCCCCTGGTCCGGCACGATCACCGCCCCGACAACCTTGTCCACCAACGGATCCGATGTGAGCTCGCGCAGCGCGTTGACGCAGTCGGCGGGCCGGTTGAAGGTGGGAATCCCGACGGCGACATTGGCGACGCCCGGTGCCGGCACGCTGGCGTACCACCCGGCACTTCGCAGGGTGACTTCGGTGTCGGTGGTGACGTCGAACCAGATCCAGCCGCCGTCCTCGAACGGCTGCAGGCCCAGCTCGAACTCGACCACCGCCGGTTCGTCGCTGCTGCCGCTGAATCGGCGGCCCTCCACGAAGATTCGGGCTCCGGTGGCCTTGGTGCGGTAGACGTCGACGCGCCCAGCGCCGGTCAACTCGGCATGCAGCACCACCGACGTCAGCGTTGTCCAGCGACGCCAGTAGCTGGCCGGAAAAGCGTTGAAGTAACTGGCGAACGACACCTCGGACTCCGGGCCGATCTGCAGTGCGGTGCGGGTCGCCGGGTGTGCGCGGCGAGCGTTGGTCGTCGACTCCGTCAGGTAGAGCCTTCGGACGTCCAGCGGTTCGCCCGGGCGGGGCAGGATGACGCGGGCCAGCGGGCTGACAGCGGCTTGCTTCATGCGCGGATGCTTTCGTCTAGCGCCGCCCCGTCTCGCAGATGCGGCACGAGGGTGTTGTCGTACATGTTCAAGGCGCTCGCGATGGCCATGTGCATGTCCAGGTATTGATAGGTGCCCAGCCGACCACCGAAAAGCACCCGCGCCGATGCGGTCTCTTCTTTGGCCCTGGCCCGGTAGGCGGCCAGCACGCCGCGGTCGGCCTCGGTGTTGATGGGGTAGTACGGCTCGTCGTCGGCGGCGGCGAAGCGCGAGTACTCCCGCATGATCACCGTCTTGTCGGCCGGGTAGTCGCGCTCGGGGTGAAAGTGGCGGAATTCGTGTATGCGTGTGTAGGGCACGTCGAGATCGTTGTAGTTCATCACCGGGGTGCCTTGGAAATCACCGCAGTCGGGTAACACCTCGACCTCGAAATCCAATGTGCGCCAGCCCAATCGACCATCTACATAGTCAAAGTAGCGGTCCAGCGGGCCGGTGTAGACAACTGGAGCCGTCGGAGACTCTGCCCGCAGGCTGTCCCGCACGTCGAACCAGTCGGTGTTGAGCCGCACTTCGATGCGCTCGTCGGTGGCCATGTTCTTACACCAGCTGGTGTAGCCGTCAGCCGGCAGTCCCTCGTAGGTGTCGTTGAAGTAGCGGTTGTCGAAGCTGTAGCGCACCGGCAGCCGGGTGATGTTGGCGGCAGGTAGTTCTTTGGGGTCGGTCTGCCACTGCTTGGCGGTGTAGCCCTTGACGAACGCTTCGTAGAGGGGCCGGCCGATCAGCGAGATAGCCTTCTCTTCGAGGTTCTGCGCGTCGGTGGTGTCGATCTCGGCGGCTTGTTCGGCGATCAGCCGGCGCGCCTCGTCGGGGCTGAAGTAGCGTCCGAAGAACTGCGAGACCAGGCCCAGCCCCATCGGAAACTGGTAGGCCTGCCCGTCGTGCAGGGCGAACACCCGGTGCTGGTAGGCGGTGAACTCGGTGAACTGCCGCACGTAGTCCCACACCCGCTTGTTCGAAGTGTGGAACAGATGCGCGCCGTACTTGTGCACCTCGATCCCGGTCTGCGGTTCGATCTCCGAGTACGCGTTGCCGCCGATGTGCGGGCGCTTCTCGACGACGAGCACTCGCTTGCCGAGTTGAGTAGCGACGCGCTCGGCAATCGTCAGGCCGAAGAATCCGGAGCCGACGACGAAGAGGTCGAAGCGAGAAGGCATCGGTTGCCTAGGGTATCTGACCCGGCGGCATTAGCCCGCTTGGCGGCACTGTGGCGTTCAGACCGATCGTCGCAACTCTTGGTCGCAATTGCCTCACGATTCGATATCACCACACGAGTCACACCCGCAACGTCCGTACCATCGACCTGGTAGAGCCACCCCGGTGGCGACAACCATATCCGCAGTCCAGTTTGAGGAGTCTTCCGTGCCGAACCGACGTCGACGCAGGCTCTCGACAGCCACGAGCGCGATCGCCGCTCTGGCCGTCACGAGTCCATTCGCCTTTGTTGCCGTGTCCCAGCTGATGTCTGACATCAAGCCGCCGGCCCAGCACCGCGAGTTTGTGCGGGCCGCGGTTATGGAGGACCTGCCCAATGAGCTGATCTCCGCCCTGTCGCAGGGTTTGTCGCAGTTCGGGGTGAACCTGCCACCGATCCCGAGCCTGACGGGCAGCTCCACGACGGTCTCACCGGGGCTCACCTCGCCCGGCTTCACCCCGGGACTGACCTCGCCCGGCGCACTGCCCTCCGCGGCCACCCCGGGGCTGACCGACCCGGGCCTGGCCAGCCCGGGACTGACCAATCCCGCTCTGACGACTCCCGGCACCGCGGCGCCCGGGCTGACGACTCCGGGCCTGGACCCGGCCGCACTGAACAACCCGGCCGGCGTTGTTCCCGGCGAAGTACCGGGCGCGGGCTTGGATCCAGGCGCCGACGGCACCTATCCCATCTACGGCGACCCGTCGCTGGGCGCGCCGCCGGCCAGTGGCGGCCTGGTCAGTGACCTGTCCAGCGCGGTCCAGCAGTTGGGGTTGGGCCAGGTGATCGATCTACTCAAGGGGTCGATCACCCAAGCCGCCCAGGGTGCCGCCCAGGGCGGTGCGCCGGCCGCGCTTCCCGCTCCACCGGTGCCCGCACCGCCGGCACCTGGCCGGTAGAACGGGCGGCCCGACAGCAAAACCTGCTACCGAACGGCACCGCAGAGTCAAGGAAAGGCTTCGGCTGGCCTTCCGGCGGCTCTGCGGTGCCGTGCCGTCGTATCAGAAGTATCGTGTCGGAACACTGGTAACACTCGACACATACGTAACATCAGTGCGTGCCGTCCCGCCGTCCTGTGCCGATGCTGCTCACCGCAGTCACGGCTACCGCCCTTCTCCTGCCGTGGGCGCTCGATCGCACACCTGACCCGCCGGCGCCCCGCGCGGGCGACGTGCAACTCAAACAGCAGCCGCTAATCGGTCTCACCGGCGGCGTCACGACCCGCGAAGTGTCTTCGCCGCAACCTTTTTCGATGGTCGCGTTGACGGGCGGCGACTTGACCGGCACCACAGCCCGAGTGCGAGCCAAGCGTGGTGACGGCAGCTGGGGACCTTGGTACGACGCCGAGACAGTGGAGTCCGGTTCAACTGACGAGCCCACCGGATTGTCCCCCGGGCCGCACGGCACCGATCCGGTGTTCGTCGGAACCACCCGCACCGTCCAGATCACCGTCACCCGTCCCGTCGGCGCACCGGTGACCTCTGCCCCACCCAGCACCGCACCGGTCAGCTCCGGATTGGGCTACCGGCCTGCCGCCGTCGAAAAGCCGCTACCGCAAAACATTTCGGCCGTCTTGATCTCGCCGCCGCAGGCGCCGGCCGACACGCAATGGACACCACCGACCGCGGTCATCACACCCGGCCAGCCGCCCAACGTCATCAGTCGCGCGCAGTGGGGCGCCGACGAGGGGATTCGTTGCGGTAATCCGGTGTACAGCAACAAGGTTCGCGCTGCGATCATCCACCACACCGCGGGCAGCAACGACTACGCCCCGCAGGATTCCGCCGAAATCGTCCGGTCGATCTTCGCCTACCACACCAGGACGCTGGGCTGGTGCGACATCGCCTACAACGCGCTGGTCGACAAGTACGGGCAGATCTTCGAGGGTCGATTCGGCGGATTCGACAAACCCGTAGAAGGGTCCCACACCGGCGGATTCAACCGGGACACCTGGGGAGTGGCCATGCTCGGCAATTTTGACGAAGTGGCGCCGACCCCGGTTCAGCTCGGCACGGTGGGCCGACTGCTGGGCTGGCGGCTCAGCATGGACGGCGTCAACCCCCAAGGCACCGTCGCGCTGGCCTCCGCTGGCGGCGCGTTCACCCGTTTCGCCGGCGGTGACACGCTGACGCTGCCCACCATCTTCACCCATCGCGACGTCGGCAACACCGATTGCCCCGGCAACATCGCCTATAACCTGATCGACGAGATCCGCGAGATCGCTGCGCGTTTCCGAGAGCCACCCGGGCCCGCGGAGGTGGCGGCGGCCCTGCAAGGCGGCGCGATCTACACCCGCTGGCAGGACATGGGCGGCATGGACAGCGAGCTGGGCGCACCGACGTCCCCAGAGTCGACGGGTGCCGACGCGACGCGGTATGCGACGTTCGAGAAGGGCGCAATGTACTGGGCGCCCGAGATCGGCGCTGAACCGCTGACCGGAGCGATCTACGCGGCCTGGGGTTCGCTGGGCTACGAGCGCGGCATGCTGGGTTTGCCGACCAGCGCCGAGATGCAAGAACCGGAATGGATCAAGCAGAACTTCCAGCACGGCACCCTGAACTTCGACCGGCAGAGCGGCACGGTGACCCGGGTGATCGATGGCGTCGCCGAGGAACTGCCCCCGCCCTCCCCCGACGGACCACCTGTTCAACTGGAGCGGTTTTCGCCCGTCGGCCGCCACTAGACGGCTTGGACGCCGATCTTCTGGAGGCCAGCGCGGCGTCGGGACGCTAAAGCCACCAGCGTTCCAGCACCCTGGCCACTCCGTCGTCGCTGTTCGACGCGGTCACCTCGTCGGCGGCGGCCAACGCATCGGGATGAGCGTTAGCCATTGCAACGCCGAGGCCGGCCCGCAACAGCAGCGGCACATCGTTGGGCATGTCACCGAAGGCAACCATGTCCTCGTCGGTGATGCCCAGCGGCCGGGCGACCTCGGCCACGCCGGTAGCTTTATTGACCCCTGACGGCACGATCTCGATCAGGCCGTTGTTCGTCGAGTACGTGATGTCGCCCGCGTCGCCGAGGTGTGCGCTCAACGCAGCCGCCATGTCCGCACTGCGCGCGCCGGCTTTGCGGATCAGCATTTTGACGGCGGGCGCACTCAACAGGTCTTCCAGCGACACTTCGGTGTTGTCCGGGTTGAGCCAGGCATGCTCGTATCCCGGCGAGCTGACGAACTGCGGTGTTGCCGTGTCGTGCGCACTGCGCCCAACCCGCTCGACCGCCAGACCCGACCCGGAGATGACCCTGGTGGCCAGTTCGGCTACCTCACTCAGGGCCTCGACGGACAGCGTGCGCGCCGACAGCACCCGATCACTCGCCGAGTCGTAAATGACAGCGCCGTTCGCGCACACCGCTGTCGGGGCGAATCCCAGCGCGTCGACAACGGGGTGCACCCACCGCGGCGGGCGGCCGGTGGCCAGCACGAACTCGGCACCGGCGGCCACGGCCGCACGCACCGCGCTTCGGGTGCGCGGGCTGATCCTTTCCTCGTCGTCAATCAGGGTGCCGTCCACATCGCAGGCGATGAGCGCGGGCAGCGTCATCGGCGCAATCTGCGTTCGCTGTGCGTCCAGGTCACTAGCGGCGCTTCTGCTGTCTACGGGCGTGCTCCATTTCCTGTTTGCGGGCCCGCTCGAGCAGTTCAGCTGCGCGCAACTGCTTGGAATCGTCCGGAGACGGCGCGCTGCCGCCGAGCCGACGCGGCACCCAGTAGGCGCCGGGGGGGTGCGGATACTCCTCTTGCACCCGGTACAGCAACGACTCCATCTCCCGGCGCAGCACCGCATTGAGGTGGTCGGCGTCTCCCACCGGCGCCAGCGGCCGGCCCGCCGCCACCGTGATCGGGACACGGTTGCGCACCACGTGCTTCGGATGGTCCTTCGGCCAGATCCGGTGTGCTCCCCACACCACCAGAGGAATCAGCGGGACGTGCGCCTCCAGCGCCATGCGCACCGCTCCTGTCTTGAACGGCCTCAACTCGAAGCTGCGACTGATCGTCGCCTCGGGGTGCATGCCGACCAGCTCACCTTGTCTGAGCTGCTGCACCGCCATCATGAAGGCGTCGTGCCCCGCCTGGCGGTCCACCGGAATGAGCCTCGCGTGCTTGATGACGTAGTTGACCGCCTTCACGTCCTGCATCTCCGACTTGATCATGAACCTCAACCGCCGGCGGCGTTTGTACGCGGCGTAGGACGCCGGCAGCCAGTCCAGGTAACTGGTGTGGTTGAGGGTCAGCAACGCACCGCCACGCTCAGGAATGTTCTCTAGTCCCTGAAACATGATCTTGGTGCCGTTGGCCGCGATCAGCGGCGGAAGGACGATCTCGCCGAACCGAACAAATGGCTCTACCATGCGTGTCGCTCCCGTTATTGGACTGCGCGCCCGGCCGCGCATAGTCCCCAGTGTTACTCACCGGTGCGTTCGGTGTCCCTTCTCGCCCGTTCAGCCTCGTCCAGGACGGTGGCCTCCAGCGGAGTCGGGGCGCTGCCACCGAGCCGACGAGGTACCCAGTACGCCCCTTCCGGATGCGGATACGCTTCCTGCACCTGATGCAGCAGGGCAGTCATCTGCCTGCGCAGTTCGGCCTCGAGCTGCTCCGTATCGGGTGAAGGAGACAGGGCCGCGCCGGCGGTGACGGTGATCGGGATTTTGCGGCGACGCAGATTTCGCGGGTGGTCTTTCGTCCAGATCCGCTGAGCGCCCCACACGATCATCGGCACGATCGGCACTTGGGCCTCCTGCGCCATGCGGACCGCTCCGGTTTTCAAGTCCTGAAGCTCGAAGCTGCGGCTGATCGTCGCTTCGGGCATCATTCCGATCACTTCACCGGCCCGCAGCAGTTCGACTGCGTTGGCATACGCATCGGCGCCGGCTGCGCGGTTCACCGGGACGGTCCTGGTATGCCGAATCAGGAAATCAACGATTTTCACCCGCTGCATCTCGGCCTTGATCATGTAGCGGATCCGCCGGCCTCGCTCATGCACCGCCAGCGCGGCGGGCACCCAGTCGACGAAACTGGTGTGGTTGATCGCGACCACCGCACCGCCGGTGGCAGGGATGTTGTCCAAACCTCGATAGGTGATCTGGCTGCCGAGCGCTCCGGTCACGGCTTTCGCGGTGATCTCGAGCACTCGGTATACAGGTTCCACCTGCTAATCCGCCTCTGCGGACTCCGACCGCTGCCGCGCCTCGCGCGCGGCTGCCCGCCGGTCCGCTTCCTCGGCGTCCAGTCTCCCGGCGTCGACGAGTGACGGGGCGCCACCACCGAGCCGGTGCGGAACCCAGAAACCGCCGGCCGGGTGCGGCCCGTAGCTTTCCTGAACCTGTTCCAGTAAGTGCTGCATGCGGGTGTGCAACAACGTGGTCAACTCCGGTGCGGGCAACGTCGGCTCGATCGGTTCACCCACGGCAACCGCGATCGGCACCTTGGGCCGCAGCAGCTTCTTCGCGTGGTCTTTGGTCCAGATCCGCTGTGCGCCCCAAACGATGTGCGGGATGATCGGCACGTCCGCCGCGATGGCCATCCGGCCCACCCCGGACTTGAATTCTTTGATCTCGAAACTGCGGCTGATCGTGGCCTCCGGGTACACGCCGACCAGTTCGCCGGCCTTGAGCGCCTGCACAGCGGCGTCGAAAGAAGCCGCGCCGCTGTTGCGGTCCACCGGGATATGCCGGAGCCGACGCATGATGGGCCCGGTGAACTTGTGGTCGAACACCTCCTGCTTGGCCATGAACCGCACCTTTCGCCCGAGGCCCTGCTGATAGGCGGGCAAACCGGCGAAAGTGAAGTCGAAGTATCCGGTGTGGTTGATCGCGACGACAGCACCGCCGGTCGGGGGCAGATGTTCGACACCGCTGACGGTGAACCGCAACCCCTGTAGCCGCCAGGTCATGCGGGCGAATCGGATGATAGTTCCGTATAGCGGTTCCACGGTGTTTCAGGTTAGTCCCTGATGCTGAACGGACCGCAGGCCGAACGTCCTTCGCGGGTGTAGCCGCTAAGCTCGAAGCGGCCGTTAAGTCGTCGGAAGGCATTTCGGAGGGCATTGGAGTGCGGGTCACCAGCGTCGGCCATGCCGGCTTCCTGATCGAGACGCCTGCGGGCAGCATCTTGTGCGACCCCTGGGTGAACCCCGCCTACTTCGGCTCGTGGTTCCCGTTTCCGGACAACAGCACGCTGGACTGGACCAGTCTCGGCGACTGCGACTACCTCTACGTCTCACATCTGCACCGCGACCACTTCGACGCCAAACTGCTCGGGGAGCACGTCAACAAAGATGCAGTGGTGCTGCTGCCGGACTTTCCGGTGCCCGACCTGCGCAACGCGCTGCAAGAACTGGGTTTTTATCGCTTCGTCGAGACCACAGACTCGGTCAAGCAGCGGATCAGCGGACCCCGGGGCGACCTGGACATCATGATCATCGCGTTGCGGGCACCGGCTGACGGCCCGATCGGCGACTCTGCGCTGATCGTTTCCGACGGCTCGACGACGGCGTTCAACATGAACGACGCCCGTCCGGTGGAGCTGGACGAGCTGGCATCGCAGTTCGGCCACATCGACGTGCACATGCTGCAGTTCTCCGGGGCGATCTGGTACCCGATGGTCTATGACATGCCGGCGCGCGCCAAAGAGGCGTTCGGCACGCAGAAGCGACAACGCCAAATGGACCGGGCGCGCCAGTACATCGCCCAAGTCGGCGCCAGCTGGGTCATCCCGTCGGCGGGGCCGCCGTGCTTCTTGGACCCGGAGCTGCGCCACCTCAACGATGACCGCGGCGATCCGGACAACATCTTCCCCGACCAGATGGTGTTCCTGGATCAGCTGCGCGGGAACGGCCACAGCGGTGGCCTACTGTTGATCCCCGGTTCGACCGCGGAATTCGCTGCAGGGCAACTCGAGTCGCTGACACACCCGCTTCCTTCTGACCAGGTGGAAACAATCTTCACCACCGGCAAAGCGGATTACCTCGCCGACTACGCCGCTCGCAAGGCGCCGGTATTGGCGGCGGAGAAAGCCGGTTGGGCTGATGCGGCCGGCGGTTCGCTGCTCGAGCCGCTGCGGTCGGTGTTCGAGCCGGTCATGCTCGCCAGCGACGAGATCTGCGATGGGATCGGCTATCCCGTGGAATTGGTGCTCGGCCCGGAGAAAGTGATATTGGACTTTCCGAAGCGCGCGGTCCGGGAGCCGATCGCCGACGAGAAATTCCGCTACGGCTTCGCGATACCGCCGCAGCTGGTTCGCACGGTGCTGCGCGATAACGAGCCGGACTGGGTCAACACCATCTTTCTGTCCACCCGCTTTCGCGCCTGGCGGGTGGGCGGCTACAACGAATACCTGTACACGTTTTTCAAGTGCCTCACCGACGAGCGAATCGCCTACGCCGACGGCTGGTTTGCCGAAGCCCATGACGACAGCGCGACAACCGAGTTGGACGGCTGGCAGGTTCAGCGCCGCTGTCCGCATTTGAAAGCTGATCTGTCCCGGTTCGGTGTGGTGGACGGGCACACGTTGACATGCAACCTGCACGGATGGCAGTGGGATCTGCGTAACGGCCGTTGTCTGACCACCCGCGGGCACCAGCTTCGGTGTGCACGGCTGTGACCGATTCCTCCCGGCAGTACTACGACGACGGCCTGGTTCAGCTGGACCGTGAAGCGATCACATTGCGCCGCTACCACTTTCCCTCGGGTACCTCGAAGATCATCGCGCTCAGCACGGTGCGTGGATACCAGGCGGAGCCACTGGGCCTGTTCATGCACCGGTTCAGGGTGTGGGGCAGCTCCGACCTGCGTCGCTGGCTGCCGCTGGACGTACAGCGGCCCATGCGGTCCACGTTGATCACCCTCGATGTGCCCGGCACCCGGCTCAGACCGGCATTCACCCCCGCCAACCCAGCTGAGTTCACCGCGCTGCTCGACGAGTTGCTGCACAACACGCGCTGAGCCGACGACGGTTCGCTCGCCATCTACCCGGAGCCGGCGTCCGGGCATTTCAGCGTCACCGAACGGGCTCAAGCAGTTCGGTGCCGACGAAGGGCGCCAGCGCACCGGGCACCCGCACACTGCCATCGGGGCGCTGATGGTTCTCCAGGATCGCAACAAGCCACCGGGTGGTTGCCAATGTCCCGTTCAGCGTTGCCGCGATCTGCGGCTTACCCGACGCATCTCGGTAACGCGTGGCCAACCGGCGCGCCTGGAAAGTGGTGCAATTCGACGTCGAGGTGAGCTCTCGGTAGGCCCGCTGAGTAGGGACCCACGCCTCGCAGTCGAACTTGCGTGCTGCGCTGGAGCCCAAATCACCTGCGGCAACATCGATCACCCGGTAGGGCACCTCGATCAGCGCCAGCATCTGGCGCTGCCAATGCAGTAGGCGGCGATGTTCGGCTTCGGCGTCCTCGGGAGCGCAATAGACGAATCCCTCGACCTTGTCGAACTGGTGCACCCGGATGATGCCACGAGTGTCCCTGCCGTAGCTGCCGGCCTCCCGCCGGAAGCACGACGACCAGCCCGCGTAGCGCAACGGACCGTCGGACAAGTCCAGGATTTCGTCGGCGTGGTAACCGGCCAGCGGCACCTCCGAGGTGCCGACGAGGTACAGGTCGTCGGCCGGTACGTGATACACCTCCTCGGCGTGGGCGCCTAGGAAGCCGGTTCCGGCCATGACTTCCGGGCGCACCAGCACCGGCGGAATCATCAGCGTGAATCCGTTGTCGGCGGCCAGTCGAGCCGCCAGCTGCAGCAACCCCAACTGCAGCAGCGCACCGCGACCGGTCAGGAAATAAAACCGGGACCCCGCCACTTTCGCGCCGCGCGCCATGTCGATCAGGCTCAGCGACTCACCGAGTTCGAGGTGGTCTTTCGGCTCGTCGATGGCGGCGGGTTCGCCCACCACATCGAGCACGAGGTAGTCGTCTTCACCGCCGGCCGGAACGCCCTGCAGGATCACGTTGGAGATCGCCATGTGTGCCGCGGTGAAGGCCTGCTCTGCCTCGGACCGCTGAGCTTCGGCGGCCTTCACCTCGTCGGTCAGGTCGCCGGCCTGCCGCAGCAGCGCCGGGCGCTGGTCGGCCGACGCCCTGCCCACCTCTCTGCTGACGGCTTTGTGGTCGGCGCGCAGCGAATCAGCTTTCGCGATCGCGGCCCGGCGGACAGCGTCGGCATCCAACAGGGTGTCCACCAGGGCCGGGTCCTCGCCGCGGCTGCGCTGCGAGCGGCGCACTGCTTCGGGATCTTCGCGCAGTAATTTCAGGTCGATCACGGGCTGACCTTACTTTCGGCTATCGGCGGCCGGCATCTCCAGGTAGCCGGACGGTTCACCGCTGGGGTGCGGGCAAATGCATCACAGCGGTAACAGTTGTCACGCAGCTCGCTCGCACCTGCCAGAATGGGGCCGATGGTGCACGCGCCCGAGCAGGAGCAATCGCTGGTCGACCGGCCCGCCGAAGGGCCGGCACGGTTCGGCTGGCTGCACACCTTCGGCGCTTCCTCGACCAGGCGGGCGTTGCTGCTGACGGCGCTGGGCGGCCTGCTGATCGCCGGGGTGATCACTGCGATCCCGATCGGGGACGGCGCACCGGGCCGGCTCTCCGGCTACATCAACCCGGTGCCCAGCACCGGCGCCAAGGGCAACGACGCGCTCAACCGCGCCGGCGGCGGCGATTGCCTGATGTGGCCTGAACGGATGGTCGAGGCCGCGACCGTCGTCGACTGCAAGGACGAGCACCGCTTCGAGGTCGCCGAGTCGATCGACATGAGCACCTTCCCTGGTTCGGAGTACGGCCGCCACGCCGCCCCGCCGTCGGCGGCGCGCATAGAGCAGATCACCCAGGAGCAGTGCGAGACAGCCGTGCGCCGCTATCTGGGCAGCCGGTTCGACCCCAGCAGCAAGTTCATCAGCGGCATGCTGTGGTCGGGTGACCGCGCGTGGCGTCAATGGGGTGATCGCCGCGTGCTCTGCGGGCTGGAATTGCCCGGCGCGGCTGACCAGCAGATCACCTTCAAGGGCAAGGTCGCCGACGTCGACCAGTCGAAAGTGTGGCCGGCCGGCACCTGCCTGGGCATCGACCCCACGTCCAATCAGCCGGCCGATGTACCGGTCGACTGCGCGGCGCCGCACGCGATGGAGGTCACCGGCAGCGTCAACCTGGCCGAAAAGTTTCCCGGTGGGCTGCCCGCCGAACCCGATCAAGACGGCTTCATCAAGGACTACTGCACGCGGCTGACCGACGCCTACCTGGCACCGGTTCAGTTGCGGTCCACCACACTCACGCTGACTTACGACACGATCTCATTGCCCAGCTGGTCGGCCGGGAGCCGGGAGGTGGCCTGCAGGATCGGGGCGACGCTGGGCAACGGCGGCTGGGCCACCCTGCTGAACAGCGCCAAAGGCGCGCTGCTGATCAACGGCCAGCCACCGATTGCACCGCCGGACATTCCGCCGGAGCGGCTCACCGTGCCGCCGATCGAACTTCCCACCAACGCACCCAGCGTGCCGAGCGCACCTGGTGTGCCGTCGGCGGGCGCGTCGACGCAGCCGTCCCAGTCCCGGCAGGGCAATCAGCACCTGCCCGGCCAGCCGGGCCCACCTGCGGCTCCCCCGTCGCAGCCGCCGCCCGCCGCCCCGCCACCGGCGGCCGCCCCGCCGCCACCGCCGGGTGCAGATCAGCCGCCGCCCGCAGGCGCCGAGCCGCCGCCCGAAGCTCCACCACCCGGCGGCTGACGGAATGGCGGCGCGCCTGGACCCGCAGCGGTTCGACGAGCTGGTGTCCGATGCGCTCGATCTGATTCCACCGGAGTTGACAGCCGCGCTCGACAACGTCGTCGTACTCGTGGCCGACCGTCATCCTGAAGACGGTCAACTGCTCGGCCTGTACGAGGGTGTGGCGCTGACCGAGCGGGACTCCACATTACACCGGTTTCCTGCCCGACACCATCACGATCTACCGTGAGGCGCTGCTCGACTTCTGCGGCACCGACGACGACGTCGTCGACGAGGTCGCGGTCACCGTGATTCACGAAATTGCGCATCACTTCGGCCTCGATGACGACCGACTACACGAATTGGGTTGGGGTTGAGAGCGCAGGCGCGTCCTAGGCGCGGCAACCCTGACTTGTCAGGAGCCAGTGCTAGAAACGGCCCATGAGCACAGGGTGTCGTGAGTGCCGGACCGGCTTGGATCATTGCCACGGCACGGTCGTTCATCATTCTCTGCAACGGTCGGAGTGCACCGAGGATGGCTGCGCCAGCCCTGAGCACCTCCCCCACGCGTTCGTCATCGACTGCGACACAGTCGGCTGCGGCTGCGGTGAAGTGGAGACCGTGGCAGCCCAGCACCGTGCCGACCCGCGGCGCTCCGCCTGAACCGGCTCGGGTAGCCACCGCAGATTCTCGGCGACCAGCCCGCGATCGACCGGTCATCGGCGGGTATCCGCCCGGAAGGTCGGCATGCCCCAGCAACGTGGTGACGCCAGCGTTCGGGGTGACTGGACGCTCCCGAGCGCCGACCTTCATCGGTCAACGGGAGGAAACAGTCATGAAAGTCATCGCTTTCGAGGAGCATTACCGGCTGCCGGCGATCTCGGAGGAACACCGAAATGAAGCGCTCACCTCGGAGATGGACCTGCTGAAGCGCGCCGGCTACGGAAGTCCGGATTCCAAGGGTGACTGGCCGCCCGGCATCAGCGATCTGGGCGCGGGCCGGATTGCCGCGATGGACGCGGCCGGCATCGATGTGCAGATCCTCTCGCACACTGTTCCAGGCCCCGAGACCCTTGAACCGTCCGCGGCGACCGATCTGGCCCGACAGGCTAACGACTCCGTCGCGGACGCCGTTGCCGAACATCCCGACCGCTTGCGGGGATTTGCCACGCTCCCGATGCGAGACCCGGAAAAGGCGGCCGCCGAACTCGAACGAGTCGTCAAGGAACGTCAGTTCGTCGGCGCTCTGATCAACGGCCACATCAGCGGGCGTTTTCTTGATGATCAATTCTTCTGGCCGGTCTTCGAAACGGCCGAGACGCTGGGCGTCCCGGTCTATCTGCATCCGACGGTGCCGTCGCAGCCGGTGATCGACGCCTATTACAGCGGCTTCGATCCGAAGGTGACCGCACGGTTGTCGGGAGCCGGAATGGGCTGGCACATCGACGTCGGAATCCACTGTGTACGCCTGATCCTGGGTGGGGTGTTCGACCGATTCCCCGGCTTGCAGGTCATCGTCGGCCACCAATTCGAAGCGTTGAGCTGGATGGCGTGGCGGGCGGACTACTCGTTTCCGACGAATGAGACCGGCCTCAATCGGACCGTCAAGGAGTATCTCCGCGAGAACTTCTACGGCGGGATCCTCGCCGGCGAGTTCTTCAACCAGGACTCCGGCGCGGTGGATCCGAGCTGGAGCCTGTCTTTCAACGCCTATCAGGCGATGGTGAACGTCATCGGAATCGACCGGGTCATCTTCACGGCCGATTACCCCTACGGCAGCATGCAGGCAGCTCGCCAGTTCCTCGATCAATTGCCCATCAATCCCGAGGACCGGGCAAAGATTGCGCACCGCAACGCCGAACGCCTACTCAGAATCTGAGCACCCGAGTTCTGCGCACCCAGCCATCCGGCAGTCGTTATGTGCTACGTTTCTTCGCTCGTCCGCCAGTGCATCGTCGACTGCCGGCTTTCGTCCCGGTAGCTGACGCCCGGTCCCGTCCCATTGGCCGCGCAACGCGGTGACGAATGACTCGATGACCGAAACGGCCTCCGGCATCAGGTCATCGTCTGCTTCAGCCGCGTTGATGGCGTGCACCGTCAATCCCGTCGCCAACGCGACGTCATCAACCGTGAGGGCGGCTTCTCTGCGGGCAGCGAAGAGACGCTGTCCTAGTGTGCCGGAGGGAGATTCAGCGGCACGGCACATCAAGTCGTGATGCAGGCGGCGCACCGCGCTCAACACCACCGCGAGGGCCGGGCTGCTGGTGGTACGCGAAACGGCATTGACGATGAGCGTTTCCAGTCCGCGAAGGCCAGCGAGGATTTGGGTTGTGCGGCCGCAGAACTGGGCGTCGTCATCATTGGGGAGACCCGCGATCGCCGCGTCGGCGGCGGTGATCGCCGTCCTGAGAGCTCCGACGAGAAGCGCAACACTGTTGTCACTATCCGGCTGCACGGCGATTTGAGTCAACGGCGCCGGCTCACCGCTGCGGATGCGGCCGATGGCGCCCGGCGGCCAGCCGAGAACCTGTTCGAGCCGGGCCCGGGTTTCCTGGCGGGGCCAGCTGCGGCCTTTCTCGAAGGCGATCAGAGCGCCGGCATTGATCACCCCGGCTCGCGCCAGGCGGCGCTGCGCGATCCCCAGTTCGCGGCGCTTGGCGGCGACGGCTGCACCGGCGCGGGTGATTCCGGCATCAACCTCGCAGCCGTCAGGCCGGTGCCCACTGACAACCACCTCCTTCTCGGTCACCCACAGTCACCTTTCACCGGTTGCCACGCAGGCGCTTCAGTCCATGCGGCGGCGCTGAAGAAGTCAGCCTCAGTTTAACGGTGGTATCGCAACGGTAAGCAGCAGAGAAACTATGACGACTGACGACTGGTCACGCGGTGCTTGGGTCGGATTTCGTGCACTTTTGGCTGACCAAGGACTCGAAACGAACCCTTTCCTTCCGAGGTAAGAGTGCTACGGTTTAACCGTTGCGCTATTGCCAATAGTCTGCTTACATACGTAGCGACGCCGAAAGTCGGCCACTGCCGGTGGGAAGGAACTGCGATGACAACAGGACACGAACCCGACTGGTGGGCACGACCGCCATTTCCCTCCGGCCCGGTGCACACCGGGTCGCCAGTACATCCGGGCGCGCCGAGGTGGGGCGGGCCGGCGGTTCCTGCTCGCCCCGTCTACGCAACACCTGCTGCGCCGCCCCCTGTGACGCCCGATCCGCGGGCGCCCTACAGCAGCCCTGGCCGGTACGAACCGCAAGCCGGTTGGGTGCCTGCATCCCCGAACCCGCGATCGTCCGGACCGTGGTGGATCCTCGGAGTGCTGACGGTCCTGAGCGTGATTGTGGTTGCGCTGACGTTGGTACTGGCTGACAACGGGGGCTCGCGACATCGTTCAGCGCCGCCGCCGGCGCCCACGACCCCGTCGCCCCCGAAGACTCCCGCACCGGTTGCCGTCACCGACCTTGCCGGCTTGCTGCCTGGCCCCAGCGAGCTTGCCGCCGCAGCCGGAACCGGCGCCCGGGCCGCGTTCCGCAGGATTGACCGGCTGTTCGTCGACCACATCGCCGACGAGGACTGCCTGGGAGCAGTCAGCACCGGCAGCGATGACGTCTACCAGGGCAGTGGCTGGGTGGCCGCCCGGGCAGAGTCCCTGGTACCGCCCGGTGACAACACCGACAGCGAGCGCGGAACCTGGGTGGCGGTGGTGTCCTACCCCGACGCTGCCGGGGCTTCGGCGATGTACACCAAACTTGTCGGCATTGAGAACAGATGCGCCGGCCGAAGCGTCAACACCCGCGACATCAGCAACCCGGCAGACCACGACTACTTCACTGTGATCGGCCGGCCCAGCGAAAACGATGGCGTCGCGGTCATCTCCAGAACCGACGAAGGCGGTGAGGGCTGGGGCTGCGAGAACGCCACGACAGCACGCAACAACGTCGTGATCACCGCCGGCGTCTGCGGCAACTACGTGGACCCGGCAGTGGTGCAGTCGATCACCGAGAAGATCGCGGCCAAAGTCACGGCCCAGACGTGACGGGCGTCGAGCCCGTCAGACGAGCACCGCCGTTCGAGCTGGTTCCGGAGCGACCGGCTTCTTGGGAAGGAAGGCTGCGGGAATGTAGGCCAGCAGCGCCAGCGCCACCGCGACCAGGAACACCATGGTGTAGGCGTGCGACAAATCGTGCAGCACATTGCCGGAGAACTCGGGCGCCAGCGCTCGCCGTGGAATCGCCGCCGGATTCGGCGCGATCCCGCGTCGCGCCGCCTCCTGCTGCAAAACTTCGATTCTGTTGGCGGCCGACACGTCCTTGCTCTGAAGGACTTGGTTGGTCAGTAACACCGACATGAATGCTGTACTGATCGACCCTGCCACCTGCAGGTTGACGTTGATCAAAGCCGAACCGCGGGCGATCTGATGCGGAGCAAGCGCCTGCACAGCGGCGGCCGTCAGGGGCATCGTCGTGCATCCCACACCCATCCCCACCAGCGCTAATCCGACAACGAGCACCGGAACATAACCTGCTTGGGTCCAGACGCCATAGGCGAAGACGGCCATACCGGCACCGAGCAGCGTGACGCCGATCATGATGATCTTGTTCGGGCCGCGCCGGTCCATCAGCACGCCGGCGATCGGAAGCGCCAGCGTCGCACCGAGCCGTTCCGGAATCATGTGCACCCCGGACTGCATCGGTGTCTGATGGAGCAGTTGCTGGAAACAGCTCGGGACGAGCAGCAGCGCACCGAAAGATGCCGCCACCGCGAGCAGCATCGACAGATTCGCAGTGGCGACTTCGCGGTTTTTGAGCAGCCGCAGGTCGATCAGTGGGTGATCGGTCCGGTAGAGCGCATGCCGCACGAAGCCGGCGATCAGCAGCATGCCTGCCACCGAAGGCAGCCAGACGTGGTGATCGGCAACGGTGCCCCACGCCGGAATCGAAGACAATCCGTAGAGCAGCGCCGCGATACCGGGAGAAAGCAGCAGCATTCCCACAAAGTCGAACTTCTCGGATACGGTCGCGCGGTCGCGCGGGAAGATGGCGGCCGCCGCGATGAAGGCGACCACGCCGACCGGCAGGTTGAGCAGAAAAATCCACTTCCAGCCGTGGTTCGCGATGAGCCAACCGCCCAGGATCGGCCCGGCGACGGGGCAGATCATCATCGGGATACCCAGCACGGCAATCAGGCGACCCACCCGGTGTGGGCCGGCCTCGCGGGTCAGGATGGTGAACGCCACCGGCATCAGCATGCCGCCGCCGAGGCCCTGCACCACACGAAACGCGATGAGCATGGTGATGTTCGGCGCCGTCGCGCACAGCACTGAGCCCACTGTGAACGCCAGCACCGAGCCCATGAAGAGCCGCTTCGTGCCGAACCGATCAGCCGCCCAGCCGGCTAGCGGCACCACGGTGGCCAACGCGAGGGTGTAGCCGGCCATGGTCCAGGCGACGACGGCTTGCGTCGACGCGAATTCCGTCTTGAACGTGCGCTGGGCGACGCCGACGACGGTGGTGTCCAGGATCGCCATTACCACCGCGAGGGCGCACACACCGGCGGCCCGCAGCAGCCCGGCGTCGAGGGTGTCGGGGTACCCGGTTACGTCGGCGGCCGACGGGGAGCGCAGCGCAACAGCTGAGGCGACGCCGTCGGCTTCGGCGGGCTGCTGGGCTTTCGGCGGCTGGCGCGTCGTCCGAGGGCGCGGGTTCGGGGCGTATTCGGGCACGCCCCACAGGGTAGCGATTCGACAACCTAGCTTACAAAACTAGTTTGCTAGGCGCTGAAGTTCTCCGTTTGACCAGTGACGCCGTTGACGCGCAGGTGTGCGGTGAGCAGCAGCTGGTCGAAAGTTGTGCGGGACGCGACTGCTGTTTCGCCACTGGCGGCGAAGTCTTTGGCGACTTGCTGGGCGAGCCGCTGCAGCTTGATGTTGTTCTCCTGCGAGAGCCACTTGAGCAGGTCGAACGCACCTGCCTCATCGATCCCGTAGACCAGCATCAACATGCCTTTCGCCTGTTCGATGGCAGCGCGGCGTTCGGCGATCTCGGCCACTTTCGCGGTTATCGCCTGTTCGGAGTCGTCTTTCAATTCGGGGACGAGCTCGATGTAGAAACCATGGATTCCGACGACTTCGCCGTAGTCGTTGCGAAGCTGGTCACCCGCCACGATGACTTGGTGCACGGCACCCTTGGTGTCGATGATGCGGTGACGGACGCTGAAGCCCTGCCGGGTGTTCACCATCTCGTCAATGTCGGCGGCGACGCGCTCGCGATCGTCGGGGTGCTTGTGCGACAACACCTGTTCGAGTGTGGGCCTCGCCAAAATGCCGGGTTCGTAGCCGTGCATGCGCTGCACCTGCTCAGACCATTCCCAGCGCAAGTCTTCGAAAAAGAACCGGAACCAGCCCACCGACTGAGACGAACCGCCGGCCAGCGCGTGCTCGACCGCTGGCGTCTGACCATCCAGCCACCGCGTCACGGTGCGCGCTCCGTCGAACCGATAACAGTCGGGGGCGCCACTTGACCGGTGCTGGTACCGGTCGTTCGGCCGTTCTTTCTCCGTTCCTGGATGGTGGCGGCCTGGCGCATGTGCTCAGCGGCGATCAGGCACAGTTCTTGGGATCGACTCAAGACCTCGCGGACGTGCTGGCCCGACACGGCGGGGTCGCGCTTGGCGGCCGCCGGGCGGCGCGGTTGCGCGGCCCGGGCACTCAAGTCTGCGATTCGCTGAGCGGTGCGGGTGCGGTGCGCCTTCTGCCGGCACGCTGACGAGCAGTACAGCGCGTCCGACCGGGCGGAAAAGTGCGTCGCGCACACCGCGCACATCGCGACAGTCACACGCGTTACGTTACAGGTGACTCAGGTCCGTCGCTGCCGATACGAGCATCGATTTTTCCACGCGTGAGCGGCTTCGGCGCCGACCGGCCGTCAGGTCTGGCCTCGTCCGGTTTGCTGCTGAAGTTTGTCGATGAGCTCGGAAGCCTGCGCCTTGGTGAGGTCGTCTGGAATCTCTTCACCGGCCTCCCGCGCGAGCGTGCTCAGATAGCTGCGCTGCGGCCCAGTCATCGGCTCATCACCGGTCACCCACTGCGACTGGTCCTTCTCCGCGCTTGCGCCGGGTGCCTGTCCAGCATCGTCCGTCATGGATCAGCTATGCCCCATGAAAGCGGGTCCTAAGCAGGCGGGCGTCGCCGCGGTACGCCGAGCGCCAACACGGCCGCGTCGTCCTCGACACCGGCGCCCATTCCGTCGAGCAGCGACCGAACCGCGGCGACGATCGCCGGCGCAGTGGTCGGCGCGTGCGCGACAGCGAATTCGAGCAGCGCCCCGTTGTCGTCGTAGCGCGATGATCCGATGCCTGTGCGCGCCTCTGTCAACCCGTCGGTGAACAGCAGCAGTGTGTCGCCGGCAACAAGGCGAATCCGAGCCGCGGTGAACCTCGGTTCGCTGAGAAGTCCGACCGGTTGGCCGCCCACGGTGTGGACATATTCGCTGTGGCCATCGGCGCCGAGCAACAACGAGGGTGGATGTCCGCCACTTGCCAGGTGGACGTCGAACGCGCCGTTGTCGGAGCGGAGGACTCCAAAGATGACGGTGGCGAACTGGTTCTCGTTGTCGCGGAATTCGTGGCTGAGCACAACATTCAGGTTGTGCAGTACCGCAACGGGATCAGCGTCAAAGACAGCAGCCGCCCGCAATGTGTAACGGGTCAACGACGTCACTGCGGCGGCGCCGGCGCCTTTGCCGCACACGTCACCGATGAAGAAGCCCCAGGTGTCGTGCGTAAGGGGGAACAAATCGTAGAAATCGCCGCTCACGTCGTCAGCAGATGCCGCGTGGTAGTAGGCGGAGGCGTCCATGCCTTCCGGAGGTGCCAGCGACGGAGGCACCAAAGAGCGCTGCAGCGTTCGCGCCAACACCTGCGCGCGTGCGCGTTGTCGTTCGACCCGCTGCCGCTCATCGAGGAGTTCGCGCTCATACGCGCGCCGATCCCGCGCGTCTTGCACGGTGATGCGCACGAGAACTGCGCGCCCGTCGATGTCAGCTTTGACGTTGGCGGTCAGGAACACGGGCAACCGTGTGCCGTCTGCTTTCACCAGATCCACTGTGATGCCCGAAAGTTGTCCGTGCAGTTGAAGCAGCGGAGCGAAATGGGTTTCGTAGTGAATACGGCTGCCGGCAGCCAGTAGGTCGGTGAAAGGTCGACCCCTTAGCACCTCTTGTTCGTAGCCGAGCCATGCCAGGAGTCGGGCGTTGAGCCTGACGATGCTGCGATCCGGTCGCGCAACGATGTATCCGCACGGGGCGTCCTCGAACAGCGCCTCGGCGGTTTCACCGAGATCATCGGTTGGCGGTGTGCCTGGTGTCACGACGCACGGGCAAACGCTGCGATCGCCTGTGCGGTCGCCTCGGGGTCGGTGAGCTGGGGGCAATGGCCGGTGGTGTCGAGTGTGACGAGTCGGCTGCCGTCGATGCGTTCGTGCACGAACGCGCCCACCTCCGGGGGCGCCAACGCATCGTGAGCACATTCGATGATCAGCGTCGGCACCGAAACCCCGGCCAGGTCCGCGCGATTGTCGGACAGGAAAGTGGTCCGTGCAAACACTCGAGCACAATCGGGATCCGTTCGGCAGAAGCTGTCGGCCAGCTCGTCGGCAAGCTCCGGCCGGTCTGGCGCGCCCATGATCACCGGCGCCATCGATCGCGACCACCCGAGGTAGTTGCTCTCCAGAGAGTCCAGAAGTTCTTCGATGTCGCGGTGCGAGAACCCCCCGCGATAGTGGTCGTCGTCGATGTAGCGCGGTGAGGGGGAAAGAAGTACCAGCTTGGCGAACCGGCTCGGCTCGGTCGAGACAGCGAGCACGCCCATCATCGCCGCCACCGAGTGACCCACGAACATGGCCTGCCGAACATCGAGCTCGCGCATCAGCTCGAGGATGTCGTCGGCGTATCCCTGCAGCGATGCATATCGTTGCGGGTCCCACGCCGATGGATTCGACGCCCCGCATCCGACGTGGTCGAACAGGATCAGCCGAAAGTTCGGCGCAAGCCGCTGCTCAACCAGGCGCCACAGATTCTGGTCGCACCCGAACCCGTGCGCCAAGACGATCGTCGGGCCGTCGGCAAGCCCAGCGATCCGCACATTGTTGCGCGCCCGGACGTCCACGGCGCTCATGATGCCAGGTGTGCAGCGCCGTACCGTCGAAAATGTGTGGTGGATCGTCGACGCCATGAACGTCATCGGATCCCGCCCGGACCGCTGGTGGAAGGACCGTCGACGTGCGATGGTGGTTCTCGTCGACCAGCTTGACCGCTGGGCGGCGGCGGAGGGCCACCGCGTCACAGTGGTTTTCGAGAAGCCGATGTCGCCGCCGATCGACTCGGCGGTGATCGAGATTGCCCATGCACCGAGGGCCGCCGCCGACTCAGCCGACGACGAGATCATCCGACTCGTCCGAGCCGACCGGCGGCCTCAGGACATCACCGTCGTCACCTCCGACTCGAGGTTGGCCGATCGGGCTCGCGGCGCCGGTGCATCGATCTTTCGATCAGCGACCTTCCGTGCACTCATCGAATCGGTGCACTGACCGAACCGCTCAGCCCGCGGCGAACGGTTTGCCGTCGAATCTGTCCTGCAGAAACTGCACCGCGGCGGGCAGACGCTTGGCGTACTCACCGACGTGACCGCCGGCCAGGTCGCGAACCAGCTGCACTTTCGCGCCATTGGCGCGCCACAGCTGCACCGTCGCGTTGTCCTGCCCGACCGGCACCACCTCGTCGGTGTCGACGTGATAGTCGTAGATCGGAGTCTGCGGCGCTCCCCCCACACCTAACTTGTTGTGCGCCAACGCTGCTGCGACCGCCGGCGCCGCGAGCGGTTCGGACACGGTGGCATCGTGGCTGAGGGTACGGAACGCGAACGTGGCCAAGATCGCCTCTTGGCACAGGCCCCTGATCGCCTGGAAGTCCCGTACTCCGCGCGCGTTGAGCAGGGTCGGAATGCCGGCTGACGGATAGGCCCGCGACAGCGAGTCGGCGACAGCGAACTCGAAGCCGGCGAATGGTCCGCCGTCGATGAACTTCGCGACAGTGGTCAGGTCGGCCGGCATCCCTCCCACGGCCGCACCCGCAAGTTTCAGTTCAGGCGCGTAAGCCGGTTGCAGTTGAGCAGCCCAGCCGGTGGCTTGCGCGCCGCCGGAGTAGCCAGACATGGCCACCGGGCTGTCGGGGCCCACGCTGACCTCGCCGCTGAAACTCTGCACGGCCCGGATACCGTCCAGGGTGATCAAGCCGGACTCCCGGCCGACGCCGAAGAATGCCTGCGGCCCTTCGTGATCCGGAATGGCCAGCGCCCAACCGGCCTGCAGGTAGGGCGCGATCCGTTCCGGTTTGACCGTGCCGGCGGTGCCGGACTCGCCGGCGTTGCCGCTGGCGATGGCGTAGGAGGGCGCGCACTTGCTGCCGACGCTGTCCTCGAAGGCCTGATAGGACACGATCGGTCGACTGCCCGGCTTCGCCCGGTCGTCTGCAGGGCTCAGCAGAGTGGTGATCGCGAGAATCGGCTGACCGTTCTGGTCGGTGCTGCGGTAAGCGAGTTGCCAGGCTCTGACCGCTACCGGCAGCGCGCCGACATTCGGGACCACTTCGCGGGACGCGACGACGCGTCCTGGCGGGTAGGACGCGATGTCCGCGGGCGGGCGGTAGAACGGGTCCTGATCAGGTGTGAGCGCGCCGGCGGTCGCGGTCTGCGGATTCGGATCGGCCAACGCGGGAGCCGCAGCACCGCCGATCGTCAGGGCGGCCAGGATGCTCAGTGCCATGCAGTGGCGGGCAGGACGGGTCCAAAGCGAGATCAACAGGTGCTCTTTCGAGTGCTGCGCGCGGCGGTACCGCTGGGACAGTCGGCGACCCTGTTATTTTCTGCTCTCTGCGTCACGAATCGGCTTGCGATGCGTCACAGAACGAACATGGCTTGGACCGTCGGGACCCTCGGCGCCCTGCTAGCCCATCGGGTCGTGCACTTGCGGGCCGGAGTCGGCGGCGTCCGCCGTCGGCTCGTCGTCGGTTGCCGGGTAGAACGGCGGGGTCAGCACACCCCAGTGCGTACAGCTCCACCGTCCGTCCGTGATCGGCGCAAGCACCACCGACTCGGCGTTGGCCAAATGGTGGTCGACCACGAAACTGCCGTCCACGCCGGCCAATACGGACGCGGCCAGCCGGATCGCCGCCCCGTGGCTGACCACGACGATGTCGTCGACCCAGTCGTGGTCGTCCAGGTAGCGCATCCTCAGGTCGGCGAGCACGGGCACGTAGCGGTTCAACACTTGCTCGCCGGTCTCTCCGCCGGGCAGCGGTCGGTCCCGCTCGCCGAGCTGCCAGCGCTGGTAGACCGCGTTGAACGTCGCGATCGCCTCGTCGTCGCTGCGGTTCTCCAACTCCCCGACCTGCACTTCGTGAATACCGACGGCCTCGTGGGTCGGCAACCCGAGCTCGGCACCGATTTCGGCTGCGGTCTGGGCGGCGCGGGTGGCGACTGAATGCACCAACAAGCCCGGTCGCCGCTGGGCGTGCCGGGCAAAGCGGCGCGCCTGCTCGCGGCCCAGGGGCGTCAGCTCGGTCCCGGGTGGGCGGGTGTCGAGCCGACGGTCCACATTGCCGACCGACTGGCCGTGCCGCAGCAGGATCAATCGGCCGCTCACGGCGTCAACCCTTCTCCCGCTTGCGCGCCTTGGCGCAGTCTGCCCAACCACCGCGTTGCGTCGTCGAGCTGCGGCGGCGAGGCACCAGCGGGCATTCCGGTCGGCCAGGAACCCAGGAATCGCACCTCAGCACATCGCCGGTGCAGCGCCTTGAGCGCCTCCGCGACGGCGTCGTCGTCGATGTGGCCGACACAGTCCAAAAAGAACACGTAGGTGCCGAGCTGGACGCGCGTGGGCCGCGATTCGATCCGGGTGAGGTCGATCCCTCGGATCCCGAACTCGTTGAGCGCCGACACCAGTGCCCCCGGTGCGTTGTCGATGCGCAGCACCACAGAGGTGCGATCGGCCCCGGTTCTGGCCGGCGGCCGCGCCGGCTCACCGACCAGCACAAAACGCGTTCGGGCGTTGGGTTCGTCGACGACGCTGTCAGCCAGCGCGGCCAGTGCGTAGTGCTCGACGGCCAGCGGTGAGGTCACCGCGGCGTCGACCTGCCCGTCGGCGACCTGCCTGGCGGCGTCGGCGTTGGAGTGTGCCGGGCGCACCTCGACGGCCGGCAGGTGGGCAGCCAGCCAGCGCCGCACCTGGGCCGCGGCCACCGGAAAAGCCGCCAGCGTCTGCACCTCGGCTGCCGTGCGCCCCGGTTGGACGACGATGCTGAACGCCACATCGAGCGTCGTTTCAGCGAAAATCTGCAGCGGCGAACAAGCCGCCAGGCAGTCCAGGGTCGGTGTCACCGACCCGTCGATAGAGTTTTCGATGGGCACACACGCGTAGTCGGCGGTTCCGCTGCGCACCGCATCCAACGCGGCCGGTGCGCTTTCGACCGGCAGCGGCTGCACAGCCTCGGCGCCTCGCCCCGGAATCAGGTCGGCCGCGGTCATCTCGAGCAGCGCCGCTTCGCTGAACGTCCCTTCTGGACCGAGGTAAGTGATGCGGGCCACGCCTCAAACCCTATCGGGCGCCGTCTTGCGCATTTCCCAAGCGACTAGTTAAGTTAGGCTCACCTTACTAGGAGGTGCGATGAGGTTCGCCGGTTCCGTCCCGTTCGTGCCCGATGCTCCGACCGGGGCCGAACGGATTCGCAGTACCTGTGCCCGCGCCGGGGGCGCGCTGCTCGCCGTCGATCAGGCTCAACCGGTGAGCACGCCGCTGCACCATCTGATGGATGACGGGTCCTTCGCCGTCGCGGTCCCGGTGGACGCCGAAGCGGCCGCGGCGGCGGGCGGCCCTGCCGGCGCGCAGGCGGTGCTGGAACTGGTCGACTATGCGCCGTTGGCGTTGCGCGAACCGGTGCGCTCGCTGGTGTGGATCCGCGGCGATCTGCATCCCGTTCGGCTGCCGGCCGTTCCGGCGACGCTCGACATGATCGCAGCTGCGGCACCGAACCCTGCGCTGCTGCAGGTCAGGACCCTCAACTCGGCGCCGCCCGGTGATGACGACCCGCAGTACACGTTGCTGCGGCTGGAGATCGATTCCGTGGTGGTGACCGATGCTGCCGGCGCCGAGTCGGTCGGGGTCTGCGATCTGCTGGCGGCGCAGCCGGACCCGTTCTGTGCGATGGAGTCGTGCTGGCTGCAGCATCTGGACTGCGCTCACCAGGACGTGATTGCACGGTTGGCCGCCCGACTGCCGGTGCAACTGCGGCGAGGGCAGGTCCGCCCGCTGGCACTCGACCGGTACGGCGTGTGGCTGCGGGTGGAAAGCGAAGATGGTGACCGTGACGTCCGGCTGCCCTTCGGCGCGCCGGTCGATGACCTGACCGGTTTGAGCCGGGCCATCCGGCTCCTGATGGGCTGCCCGTTCGCCAACGGATTACGCGCCCGCCGCTGACCGGCCTCGGCTCGCCTACGCGGTTACCGTGTCGGAGTGACTGCGCATCCGGATGCGGCCGACGGGGAGGCGCTGCCACTCCGCACGGTGCGCATCGAGTTGACCCTGGTGCTCGCCGTCACTTTCGGCCTGAGCGCGGTCACCGCGATCTTGGAACTGACCGACTCTGTTCTGCGTAACCTGAGCGCCCAGAAGATTCCGCTCAACCCGAAGCGGTCGTATTTCGACGTCATCGACCTCGGCCTCAATCTCGCGGTCGTCGCGCAGCTGGTCGCTTGGGGTGGGCTCGGGGTTTACCTGCTGTGGCGCAGCGGATTGCGCCCCGCCGACTTCGGTTTGGGCCGTTTTCGGTGGCGGCTGGATCTTCTCGGCGGCCTCGCGCTGGCTGCTGCTATCGGTTTGCCGGGCCTGGCGCTGTACGTCGCCGCACGCAGATTCGGCCTGAACGCCTCGGTGATCCCGTCGAGTTTGCGGGACACCTGGTGGCGGTTGCCGATGCTGGTGATCGCCGCGTTCGCCAACGGCTGGGCCGAAGAGGTCATCGTCGTCGGCTACCTGTTGACCCGGCTGCGCGAGTTGCGGATCACCAGCGGCCGCGCGCTGGGTTGTTCGAGCGCGCTGCGCGGCGCCTACCACCTGTATCAGGGTTTCGGCGCCGGGTTGGGCAATGTGGTGATGGGTTTGGTATTCGGGCACGTCTGGCAGCGCGGTGGCCGGCTGTGGCCACTGGTGCTCGCGCACGGGCTGATCGACAGCGTGGCGTTCGTCGGGTACGCCCTGCTGGCCGGGCACCTGAGTTGGCTTCGCTGACGCGACGTCGCGGCACGTACGTTGAAGGCGTGCCCGGTGACCGACCACCTGAGCGGAGACGGCTCGTCGCGCCCCGACCCGAACCGCCGCCCTTCATTTCCCGCGAGTCCCGCGAGCCCCGCGAGCCCCGCGAGCCCCGGCCCCAACCGCCTCCCATCCGCCTGCCAGCCCCGCCGCCCCCACCGGTGCCGACGCGGTGCCGACGGCGCCGTCCCCGGCGCCGCGCGCCGCGTCCTTGCCGACTGCACGGGCCAGGCCCAGCCTGCGGCGCCGGATACAAGTGTTCGCGCTGAGCGTGCTACTCGCTGTGCTGCTGGCCGGTGCCGGAGTGCTCGGCAGCGCGCTGTGGCTGGACACCGCGCTGCACCGCACAACGGCGCTGGCCGACTACCCCGGTCGGCCTGCGCCGGGCGAGGGGACGAACTGGCTGCTCGTCGGTTCGGACAGCCGCCAGGGCCTCACCGCCGCGCAGGAGCAGACCCTGGCTACCGGGGGCGACCTCGGTAACGGACGGACCGACACCATCCTGCTGGTACACATCCCGGCCATCGGTTCGGGGTCACGGGCGACGATGGTGTCCATTCCCCGCGACTCCTATGTGGCGATCCCGGGTTATGGCCGCGACAAGATCAACGCGGCGTTCGCGCTCGGCGGCGCGCCACTGCTCGCCCAGACCGTCGAGCAGGCCACCGCGCTGCGGCTGAACCACTTCGTCGAGATCGGTTTCAGCGGCTTCGCCGCGATAGTGGACGCGGTCGGCGGGGTCACCGTCTGCCCGACTGCGCCGATCGATGATCCGCTGGCCGGCATCGACGTGCCGGCGGGCTGCCGACAGCTCGACGGCCGCACCGCGTTGGGCTACGTCCGGACCCGAGCCACCCCCCGCGCCGACCTGGACCGGATGATCGACCAGCGGCGATTCATGTCGGCGCTGCTGCATCGCGTCAACAGTCCGGTGGTGTGGCTCAACCCGTGGCGCTGGTATGCGGTCTCACACGCGGCGGCCGAGGCGCTCACTGTCGATGTAGGCGACCATGTCTGGAACTTGGCGCGACTCGGGTACGCACTGCACGACTCCCCCACCGCGCTGACCGTTCCGATCGGCGACTTCACCGGCAGCGACGCCGGCTCAGTGGTGGTGTGGGATCACGAGGCGGCAAGGCGATTGTTCGCCGCCCTGGCGTCCGACGCGCCGGTGCCGTCGACCCTGCTCGACCCGCAACCCTAGGCGTACGCCGCACTAGTCGCGGCCGGCCCCGGTCAAGTCGTCCAGCAGCCACGCCTTGACCCGGCCCGGATAGTTCGTGGCGAACCAGGCCACCCCGACGTCGCGGCAAAAGCGCACGTCATCGAAGTCGTCGACGCTCCAGGTGTACAGCGACCTGCCCTTCGCGGCAGCCCGATCCACCAGCTCGGGGTGTTCGCGCAGCGTCGCGATGGAGGGGCCGACGGCCGTCGCGCCAACCGTGCTGGCCGTCGTCCCGTTCAGATAGTTGTGGCTTCGGGTGAGCAGCACCGTGGGCAGCAACGGCGCTGCCCGGCGGACCCGCCACAGCGCTTTCGCCGAGAACGACATGACGACCGCACGGGACCTGTCGGCGGAGGCGGGCGTGGCCAGGCCGAAACGCTGCAGCAGCGCCAGCAGCTTGCTCTCCACCAGCGCGCCGTACCGGACCGGGTGCTTGGTCTCGATGAAGATCTTCACCGGCCGACGCCAGTCCAGCACCAAAGCCACCAACGCATCCAACGTCAGCAGTCCGGTATCGCCGTGGGTGCCGTCCACCCGCCAGCTGCGGTGCCAGATGCCGTATTCGAGTTCGCGCAACTGCTCCAGCGTCCGCTTACTCACCAACCCGGCTCCGGTGGACGTCCGGTCCAGGCGGCGGTCGTGCACGCACACCAGGTGGCCGTCGGCGGTCAACCGGACATCGCACTCGACGCCGTCGGCGCCCTCCTTCAAAGCCAGGTCGTAGGCAGCCAGGGTGTGTTCGGGCCGGTCAGCAGACGCCCCCCGATGCGCAACTACGAATGGGTGCCCGGCGAGCACCTCGTCGGCCCACGACATATCCCTATGCTGCCGGTTCCCGGCCCTCTAACTCAACCGGAACGGCGGATTCCGCTGAGTCGGGCCGGTCTTCCTGGCCGACGACAACCCAACGATTCACCTGCCGGTCAACCGGTTGGCGGTCGAAGCCCTCGACGACCCGCGCAGCAGCCAGCACCGCGAGCCCGGCCAGCAGATACGCGCTCGCCGTCACCGCCGTGTTGTTCGCGACGCCCTGAGCGTCGCGGGCGAAGCGGGTCTCAGTGGCGAACACCGCGGCCATGGCGCTGATCAGCCACAGCAGCCACCACAACCACACCGGGGTGCTCAACCGGTCGTAGAGGCCCTCCGCCTTCACCAGGTCCAGCACATACACCAAGGGCCACAGCAAGGCGATCGAGCGGCAGCCAGGCGACAGCGACGAAAAGCGCTAGCAGCGCCCAGCTGGGATTCTCCACAGCAGCCAGCCAGGTGGCGAACCCCAGGGCGAGCAGTACTGCGACCGCCGGCGGCAGCAGACAGCCGGCCCACATCACCCGCCCGCGGCGCGGCTCGGCACGACCATGGCGACGGAAGGCGGCGGCCCGGCGCGCGATCAGCCACTGCGTCAACACCGTTGCACAAATCACCACCGCACCCAGAGCCGCCACGCTGGCCAGCACGCCAAGCCAGACTGCCACTCCAGCGACGACCGGGTTCAGCAGCGTGCTGCGATTGATGATCAGCAGCAGGTAACGCACCAGATGAACCAGCGCGGCAATGCCCAGCACGACCACGGTGCCGACAGCGTCCGTCGCACGACAGTCGGCGAAGCCGTCTGCTGCGGTCGCTGCTCGGCTCGGCAGCGTCGGCGCGGTCGACCAGTCCCCACGCGTGGCGTCACCAGATATCGAGGCGTGGGACCCAGCGGCCGGCGCCGCGGTCGCGCTGCGGGCGGTGCGCCAGGGCGCACCGCTATCCACCGGAATCCCGCCGGCAGTCGGGTCGACTGCGGCGCGGCGTTGGTGACTCGTCCGCTCCAGATCGCTGTGGTCTGCGGGTCGGACGCCGACGGCGCGAGCAGCGTGCCCCGGCACCGAGGGCACCAGACCCGTTGCCGGTCGCGCACGTTCCACCGCGTGCCACAACCGGAGCACACCTGGATCACGGCATCAGCTTAACGGTGGCGCTCGACGCGCCGGTCCGAGTCGATGTCACGCGCCGGTGTTCTTCCTGGTCGGCCGGCCGAGCGCCGACCCGCGGTCACACCACCCCCGAGATCGCCGCTGTCTGTGAACACCGGGCGGCCCGCACCGGCCCACGCCAACATTCCCCCGCTGACGTTGACCGGCCGGTAGCCGTTCTGCTGCAGATACTTCGGCCACCCGCAGCGACCTGCCACCGGCGTGGCAAATCACGTACAGCTCGGCGTGTCGTCGATCTCGGCGAGGCGGGCCGGCACCTGTCCCATCGGTATGTGCAGCGCGTCGGCGACGTGGCCGCGTTGCCATTCGTCGTCTTCTCGCACGTCCAGTAACACCATGCTTCGCACCGGACCGGTCATGTCGAAGTTGCGGGCAGGTCGACCACTTCCACTTCGGCCATCGGCGCCAGCATCATCCATTTCTCGATTTTCGCATGCGGCGCCGCGAGGCGCTGCAGCAAGCGTTCGCCGGCAGCAGCTATGCACAGCTATCCACAGTTTCCACAGGTTTATCCACAACCCGGGTCGGCCGGCGGTCAGCGCTGACGCCGTCGTCAATAGGGCGTGCCGCGGTGCCCTGCTGTGGATAACAGCGGCGTGGAAGGTCCCGTCATCGACAGGCTCGTGGAGCCGCCGAGCGAAATAGCTCGGTCGGGCTAATCATCCGGACTTCGGCCGACGCGACCGTCCGCCGCGTAGCGCTCGCGAGACTGTGCTCCGGCACATTTCGGCGAAGTCCCGATGCACAGACGAAAACCGCAGCTCAAAGCGTGTGAACTACCGAAACTTTGCTGTCGGTTCACGAACAGGCTATGATCGCCAGCACTGAAATACTTGTGACCCATCTCACTGAGGCAGGTTTTACGTGCAGGTCGGGCTGACGTGACAGCACAACCGATCGGACCAGGGCCCGCGGGGTCCGTCGCCGGATTGGTATCCAGGCGCCGGGGCCTGTAGCCGCGCCTACCAGTTGGCCTGCGTCCGCGCGCTGATCGCAATTGCACTGCTGACGGTAGTCGCCATCATTGTGCTGTTCTGAATCGTCCCAAGCCGAGTAAACCGACCCGCATCATCGCAGAGGTTGTTGCGGTGCACGCTGTCATAGAGCAGGGTTGGCACGGTCGGCACGGGTCGGCTTGGCCAGGCTGCCCCTGGCGGTGCCCTTGCCGATGACGCGTTGAGAAGTAATCGATTACGGAAGGAACCCGGTGGCTGAATACACCTTGCCCGATCTGGACTGGGACTACGGAGCGCTCGAACCGCATATCTCCGGTCAGATCAACGAGCTGCACCACAGCAAACACCACGCCACGTATGTCAAGGGTGCGAACGACGCGCTGTCCAAACTGGACGAGGCGCGCAGCAGCGACGACCAGTCGAAGATCCTGCTGAACGAGAAAAATCTGGCATTCAACCTGTCCGGCCATGTCAACCACACCGTTTGGTGGAAGGTGCTGTCCCCTGATGGTGGTGACAAGCCGACCGGTGAGCTGGCCTCGGCCATCGACCATGACTTCGGCTCGTTCGACAAATTCCAGACTCAATTCAGCGCGGCGGCCAACGGCATCCAGGGCTCGGGCTGGGCGGTGCTCGCCTACGACGGTCTCGGCGACCGGCTGCTGACTTTTCAAGTTTACGACCACCAGACGAACTTCCCGCTCGGCGTCGTTCCGCTTCTGCTGCTGGACATGTGGGAGCACGCCTTCTACTTGCAGTACAAGAACGTCAAAGCCGACTACACCAAAGCTTTCTGGAATGTCGTGAGCTGGCCGGAGGTGCAGTCGCGCTACACGGCAGCCACTTCCAACGCCAAGGGACTGATCTCCGGCTGAGCCTGGCCACTGTCGGACAGCGGGGCGTCGCGCTACTTGCGCGGCGCCCCGTCGTTTGAGCCGATTGCTGCGATTGGTTGCCCGTGTCGGCTTGCGGGTAACCGGACCCTGGCGCATGCTGAGCTCCAATCGACCCACCGCCGTGTTGTCAGCAAGAGGTTTCGGAGGGCGAATGGACGCTGAGTCAGGGCGAGCCGTCGAGGTTTCCCCTTTCCACTCCCGCGGCGCGCTCAAGGGGTTCGTCATCTCGGGGCGATGGCCGGATTCGACCAAGGAGTGGGCGCAGCTTCTGATGGTCGCCGTCCGCGTGGCGTCGCTGCCCGGCTTGCTGTCCACCACAACCGTCTTCGGCGCTCGCGAAGAACTGCCCGACACGCCTCAACCGGGAACAGTGGGGCTGGTGTTGGCTGAGGGCACTGTTGTCGGTGAATCCGCGATTGCCCCCGGCTATTTCGCCGACCGTCAGCCGCCCGCACTTTTCATGCTGCACCCGCCTTCTGAGACGACACCGTCGCTGCCCGAATGCAGCGGCGCGGCCTCCGGTTGCGTACTGCTTCCCGGGCTGCCGTATCTCGGGCTCGAGCACCGTGCCGCCTGGGTGGAAGCAGAGGCGGACGGCACCATCACGTCGATGGTGAGCCGCGTCGGCGTCGACCCGATCAGCCACCCCGACACTGCGATCCTGGCAATGCTTCTCGCCGCCTGAGCGTCCTTCGGTCACATCGGCCACATCGGCAAGGAGAACACTCGCCAACCTGCCGGCGGCGGATGACGATCAACCATTCGCCGACCGCCGTGTCAGCCGAGCTGCATTCGCTCAAGGCAGTGCAGAAGTGGCTCCAGCAAATTCAGGTCGCCGCCTCCGCTATCCTGACCGCTGGTTGCCGAGTGTCGGGTGGACATCGCCTGGCTTCCGCCGCGGCGCCGCGGCGCGACCACATCGTCTTGACACCCCTTGCCGAATTTGTCTTGGTGCGTCTCATCTCTGCTGCTGCGCAGTGCCCGGCATCGTTCAGTACTACCTGCGGGCGCCACACTGCGGCCGGTCGCCGATAGTCCGTGAAGTTTGCACTTGGTTGGCGGCGCAACTGTCGCTACGATAATCAGCAAATACTCATTGAGTTCAGTCATTCTGCCTTGGGTGGGAGGTCATATCGCGATGAGCACCACATTCGCCGCCCGCCTCAATCGCCTCTTCGACACCGTCTACCCGCCCGGCCGGGGGCCGCACACCTCCGCTGAGGTGATCGCCGCACTCAAGTCCGAGGGCGTCACGATGTCGGCTCCCTACCTGTCTCAGCTGCGGTCCGGCAACCGCACAAACCCGTCGTCGACGACCATGACCGCACTCGCCAACTTCTTCCGGATCAAGCCTGCGTACTTCACCGACGACGAGTACTACGAAAAACTCGATCTCGAGTTGTCGTGGCTGGCGACCATGCGCGACGAAGGTGTCCGTCGCATCGCGGTGCGGGCCGTCGGGTTGTCGCCGGAAGCTAAGCAGGACCTCGTGCACCGGGTCGAAGAACTGCGGCGCAAAGAACACCTGGACGTGTGAGAGGTGGGCCTACCGTCGCCTGACCTGACGCGTTGACACCGGCTCGCTCCGATTAGGGTTGGTCAGCAATCGCGTATGCGCCGCGAGTAGTCGACGAGGAACCGGGAGGCGGCCAGCGATGGGGCTGTTCGGGAAGCGAAAAAGCCGCACGGTCAGGCGTGCCGAAGTCCGCGCCATCAGGACCCGCGCCAAGCTGGAAGCAAAACTGGCTGCCAAAAACGAGGCGCGCCGGATCAAGTCAGCCCACCGGGCTGAGGCGAAGGCGCTGCGGGCTGAGTTGAGAGCTCGGCGCGACAGCGACCGGACGGCGTTGAAAGCCGCTGAGACACATCTCAAAGCAGTGCGCGAGGGCAAACTGCTCTCACCCACCCGGATCAGGCGGGTGCTGACGGTCTCCCGGCTGCTGGCTCCGATCGTGGTGCCGGTCGCCTACCGCGTGGCCACCGAGATCCGCGGGCTGATCGACCAACGCCGCGCCGACCGGCTTGGAGTGCCGTTGGCCCAGATCGGTCGATTCTCCGGCTACGGTGCCCGGCTGTCCGCCCGGATCGCCGGGGCTGAGCAGTCGTTGCGCGTCGTGCAGGAGAAGAAGCCCAAAGACGCCGAGACCAAGCAGTTCGTCACCGCGATCACCGCACGCCTCAGTGACCTGTCCGCGGCCATCACCGCCGCCGAGCACATGCCCGCTGGGCGCCGCCGCACCGCGCACGCCGCCATCTCGCGTCAGCTCGACGGCATCGATGCCGACCTGATCGCACGGCTGGGTTTGGACTGACTGCCGGCCCGCGACGGAGTTCACCGGTCGTGACCGGCATGGTCCGCACCGCGACGGCGCTTGTGTTGAGCGCGGTGCTGTCAGTCGCGGTGGGCTGGGGTGTTGCGTCCGCGCACACCACTCGGATCAGCACTGATCCCGGTGAAAACGCCGCCCTCACCGTCGGCCCGCACCAGGTGAGCGCCACCTTCGACGAGCCGCTGCAAACCACGTTCGCGGCGATGACCGTGGTCGGGCCAGACGCCCACCTGTGGTCCGCCGACGGTCCGCGCGTCGCAGGGGCCGTGCTGAGCGTCGCGGTCCGACCGCTCGGGCCGGCCGGTACCTACACCGTGCACTACCGGGTGACGTCCGCCGACGGGCATCCGGTTTCCGGGTCGTGGTCGTTCCGGCTGAGCCTCGCCGGCACCGGCACACCCGGCCCCCGCGCCGATGCCGGCACTCCCTCGACCGGCGGCAACTCGGTTTGGCCGTTCGCAGTCGGTGCTCTGGTAATTGTCGCTGCCGCCGGGCTGTGGGCGGCACTGCGCCGACGGGCCTGACCGCCGACAGCAACCATTGCATGCGGGCCGGGTTCGAGCCGGGTCCCGTACGGGTTGGCCGGCCGACGCTCCTGGCATGATGGATCCGACTGCTGCGGTACCGACTGGGTGTACCTGACGAGGAACGGCAAAGGAGCGGCCGAATGGCGAACCCGCAGGATCGGCCCGACGACACACCCGAGGCCGCGCCGAAGCCGCCCGCCAGTAAGCCGGTTCCGCCGCCTGCGCCGCCGGCCGCCAAGTCGGCTCCCTCCCCTCCACCGCCGGCCACGAACGACTCACCGGCCGCCGGCAAGGCAGCCCCGGCCGAGAAGAAGCCGCCGCCGCCGGCCAAGAAGACACCGGCGAAGAAAGCACCGGCGAAAGCCGCGAAGAAGGCGCCCGCCAAAAAAGCTGCCGCCAAGAAGGCGTCACCTGCTAAAGCCACCGGCAAGAAAACAGCCGCCAAGAACGCTGAAGCCGCCGCGCCGAAGCCGTCCGACAGCCCGCCCGCCGACACCAACGGTCAGGTCGTTGCGGCTGCCAAAGAAGCTGCTGCGCAGGCGAAGTCGACGATCGAGGCGGCAGACGACCCGGTGTCCGCGGAGTCGGCGCTGCAGTCGGTCGGCCGCTTCCCGGTGCCGCTGGTGGTAGCCGTCGCGGTCAGCCTGCTGGCGGCACTGCTGGTCCGGCAGCTGCGCCAGCGGGGTAGCTGAGCTGCCTGCCCGGATGTCGCCCGTGATTTTCCGGCCCACCGCCGATCTGGTCGACGACATCGGAGCCGAGGTACGCAGCTGCGATGTTCAGTTTCGCCAGTTCGGTGCCCGAACCCAGTTCGCCGGACCGGTCAGCACCGTGCGCTGTTATCAGGACAATGCACTGGCGAAGTCGGTGCTCTCCGAGCCGGGAGCCGGCCGGGTGCTGGTGATCGACGGCGCCGGCTCGCTGCACACGGCTCTGGTCGGCGACGTGATCGCCGAATTGGCTCGCCGCAACGGCTGGTCGGGGCTGATCGTGCACGGTGCGGTTCGCGACGCCGCGGCGCTGCGGGGCATCGACATCGGCATCAAAGCGCTGGGCACCAACCCGCGCAAGAGCAGCAAGACCGGCGCTGGTGAACACGACGTCACCGTCGAACTGGGCGGTGTTTCTTTTCGGCCCGGCGATGTCGCGCACAGCGACGACGACGGCATCGTCGTCATCGCTGCCGACTGAGGTGTCAGGCGGCGACGGCCGCGCGGTGCCTGAAGAACTGCAGCGCTTCGTCGTCGACCCTGCCGCGTCGGATCAAGTTGATGTCCAGCAGGTAGTTCTGCTTGAGCCGCCACGGCGTGCGCGAACCCGCCTTGGGCAAGTAGTCCAGCGCCCGCAGCACATAACCCGGAGTGAACTCCATCAACGGGCGCTCCTCGATGTCGTCGGCGGGTTGGCCGGGCACCACCTTGTCGAAGCCCTTGCTGTCCATGTAGTTGAGCACCCGGCAGAAGAATTCCGAAACCAGGTCGGCTTTGAGTGTCCAGGAGGCGTTGGTGTAGCCGATGGTGAACGCCATGTTGGGCAGACCGGTCAGCATCATGCCCTTGTAGGCCATCGTGTCGTGCAGGTTGACCGGAACGCCGTTGCACCTGATCGCCGCACCGCCGAACAACTGCAGATTCAGGCCCGTCGCGGTGACGATGATGTCGGCCTCGATCTCCGCACCGGAGGTCAGCTTGATGCCGGTCTCGGTGAACCGGTCGATGGTGTCGGTGACGACAGCTGCCTGGCCCTTGCGGATGGTGCGGAACAGGTCACCGTTGGGCGCCAGGCACAGCCGCTCGTCCCACGGGTTGTAGCTGGGCCCGAAGTGCTTCTCCACGTCGTATCCGGCGGGCAGTCGGCGCTTGGCCATCGTCATCAGCGTCTTGCGCATGTACTGCGGGAAACGCCGGCTGAGCTGGTACTGCGCCGTCTGGAAGAGGATCGCCTTCCAGCGGTTCAACACGTAGGCCGGAGCCTCGGGCAGGATTTTGTTCACCCGCACCGCGACAGGGTCGACGTCGGGCAGCGACCCGATGTAGGTCGGCGACCGTTGCAGCATCGTGACGTGCCCGGCGCCGGTGTTGGCCAGCGCGGGAATCAGCGTGACGGCGGTCGCGCCACTGCCGATCACCACCACTTTCTTACCGGCGTAGTCCAAGTCCTCCGGCCAGTGCTGCGGGTGAATGATGGTGCCGGCAAAGTCGTCTGAGCCGCGGAACTCCGGGCAGAAAGCCTCGTCGTAGTTGTAGTAGCCGCTGCAGGCGAACAGGAATGAGCAGGTGAGCCGGTGCTGCTCGCCGTCCCGCTCGACCGTCAACATCCAGTGGTTTGCGGTGTCGGACCATTCCGCGCCCGCGACGCGCTGGCGGTAGCGGATGTGCTTGTCGATGCCTGACTCGGCGACCGTCTCTTTCAGGTAAGTCTTGATCGACGCGCCGTCGGCGATCGCCTTCGGTGAGGTCCAGGGCCGGAACCGAAAGCCCAGGGTGAACATGTCGGAGTCCGAGCGGATGCCGGGATACTTGAACAGATCCCAGGTGCCGCCCAGGTCGCCGCGACGTTCGAGGATCGCGTAACTCTTGGTTGGGCAGCGATCCTGCAGATGCCAGGCCGCGCTGATGCCGGAGATGCCGGCCCCCACAATGACAACGTCAAGGTGTTCAGTCATAACCGCCAAGCTATCAACACTGCGTCGATTTAGTCAACACCCTGTCGAAAGGCTCGACACCATGTAAAGTGACCATCGTGACCGTCGCCCGCTCCGAGCGCGCCGTTCGCGGACGCCGTTCCGCCCGCCCGTCGGGCGACGACCGCGAACAAGCCATCCTTGCCACCGCCGAACGGTTGCTGGCGGAGCGCTCGTTCGCCGACGTTTCGGTCGACGACCTTGCCCGCGGCGCCGGCCTGTCCCGGCCCACGTTCTACTTCTATTTCCGGTCGAAAGAAGCGGTGTTGCTCTCACTGCTCGAGCCGCTCATCGCGCGCGCCGATTCGGAATTCGACGGCGCGGTTCAGCGACTGCCCACCGATCCCCGCAAGATATGGCGCAGCGGCATCAAAGCCTTCTTCACCGCTTTCGAATCGCACCGGGCGGTGGCCCGGGCCGGTGCCGAGGCGCTGGCCGGCAGCCCGGAGATCCGGGCGGTGTGGTCGAGTTTCATGCAACGGTGGATCGACCAGACGGCGGTCATGATCCGCGCTGAACGGGCGCGCGGCGCCGCACCGGAGAGCATTGCTGCGGCGGACCTCGCGACTGCGCTCAATGAGATGAACGAACGGATGATTATGGCAACGCTGTCGGCCGAACAGCCGGCGGTCAACGAGGACAAGGTGGTCGACACGCTGGCACACATCTGGGTCAGCAGCATCTACAGCGAGGTCGACGCAGTCCGCATCGCCGACTGAGTGGGCCGGCGCCGCGGCGCCTGTCCGACAATAGTGCGAACATGTGTTCGTGCATGGTGAGCGTCCGGCCCGGACAGAGGCGTCGATTCTGCATGCGGATCTCGACTCGTTCTACGCGTCCGTCGAGCAGCGGGACGATCCGGCATTGCGCGGCCGGCCCGTCATCGTCGGTGGCGGGGTGGTGCTGGCTGCCAGTTACGAGGCCAAGGCGTACGGCGTCCGCACGGCAATGGGCGGAGCGCAGGCCCGCCGGCTGTGCCCGAACGCCGTGGTGGTGCCGCCCCGCATGAAGGCCTACATGCAGGCCAGTGACGCGGTGTTCGACGTATTCCGCGACACCACCCCTCTGGTCGAGCCGCTTTCGGTCGATGAGGCGTTTCTCGACGTCAGCGGGCTTCGGCGGGTCTCGGGTACGCCGGTACAGATCGCAGCCCGGTTACGCGTCGACGTTCGGGAGCGGGCCGGGTTGCCCATCACCGTCGGGGTGGCCCGCACGAAGTTTCTGGCGAAGGTGGCCAGCCAGGAAGCCAAGCCGGACGGCCTGTTGCTCGTGCCGCCGGCAGACGAACTGACTTTTTTGCATCCGCTGCCGGTGCGCCGGCTGTGGGGGGTCGGCGCGAAGACCGCCGAGCGGCTGCACACGCACGGACTGCACACCGTCGCCGAGGTGGCCGAGCTCAGCGAGTCGATGCTGGCCGCCATGGTGGGCGAAGCGATGGGCCGCCAGCTGTATGCGCTCGCGCGCAACATCGACCGCCGTCGGGTGATGACTGCAGTGCGGCGACGGTCGGTCGGCGCGCAGCGCGCACTGGGCCGGGCGGGCAACCGGATGTCAGCCGCCGAGATCGACGCGGTGGTGATCACCCTCGTCGACCGGATCACCGCCCGCATGCGCGCCGCCCAGCGCACCGGGCGCACCGTCGTGCTGCGGTTGCGGTTCGACGACTTCAGCCGAGCCACCCGCTCACTCACGTTGCCGCGGCCGACGTCGTCCACACAGTCGGTCCTGGCCGCCGCCCGTCGGCTGGTGGCCGCAGCCGCGCCGTTGGTCGCCGAGCGCGGCTTGACCCTGATCGGGTTCGCCGTCTCCGACATCGACCGCAGCGGCGCCGAGCAGCTGGTGCTGCCGTTCGGCGCCGCCCAGAGCCGCCCAGCTGCCATCGAGGCGACGATCGACCAGGTCCGCCGGCGCTACGGGACCTCGGCACTGACCCGCGCGGTGCTGGTGGGCCGAGACAGCGGCCTGGAAGTGCCGCATCTTCCCGATTGACCAGTTAAGAAGCGGCCCAACTCAGCAGCTTGTCGACCGGCCAGGTGTTGACTATCCGGTCGACGGGCACCCCGGCGTCCAGGGCGCGCTGCGCTCCGTAACCCAGGAAGTCGAGTTGTCCCGGCGCGTGGGCATCGGTATCGATGCTGAAGTCACAGCCGATCTCGAGAGCCAGGCCGAGCAGGCGGGTCGGCGGATCGCGGCGTTCGGGCCGGGAGTTGATCTCGACCGCGGTGCCGTGCTCGCGGCACGCGGTGAACACCGCCTCCGCGTCGAATTTGGACTGCGGCCGGATGCCGCGATTACCGGAGACCAACCGGCCGGTGCAATGCCCCAGGACATCGGTGTGAACGTTGGAGACGGCGCGCACCATCCGCCGGGTCATCGCCGCGAAATCCATCGACAGCTTGGAATGCACGCTGGCCACCACCACGTCCAACCGATCCAGCAGCTCGGGCTCCTGATCCAGGTCCCCGTCGTCGAGAATGTCGACCTCGATGCCGGTCAGAATCCGCATCGGCGCGAACTGTTCACGCAACTTGTCGATCACATCGAGTTGTCGGCGCAGCCGTTCCGGCGAGAGTCCATTGGCGATGGTCAGCCGCGGCGAGTGGTCGGTGAGCGCGCAGTATTCGTGGCCCAGCGCCGACGCGGTGGCCATCATCTCCTCGATGGGTGCCGAGCCGTCGGACCAGTTGGAATGCAGGTGCAAGTCGCCGCGCAGGGCCGCGCGGATTTCGCCACCGCCGAGGTCTGCCGCGGTTTGCCGCAACTCCACGAGCACGTCGGGCTCTCGGCCGGACCAGGCCTGCGCGATCACCTTGGCTGTTTTCGGTCCGATGCCCGGCAGCGACTGCCAGCTCTCGGCTTGTCCGTGCCGTTCGCGCTCCGCGTCGTCCAACGCCGCGATCACGTCGGCGGCGTTGCGGTACGCCATCGCTCGTCGCGAGTCCTCGCGGGCCCGGTCCTTGAAGTAGGCGATCTGCCGTAGCGCGATGACCGGATCCATAGCTCCAGTGTGCCCGCCCGTGGTCAGGGCACCGGATCACCCGGCGGTCAACCGCACGGGCACGACGTCGCCGGCCGAGGAGATACGGTCGAGGTATGCGCTTCGCATTCAAAACCTCACCGCAGAACACGACCTGGTCCGACATGCTGGCCGTCTGGAAAACGGCCGACGGCATCGACGTCTATGAATCCGGCTGGACGTTCGACCACTTCTATCCGATCTTCTCCGACAGCAGCGGTCCGTGCCTGGAGGGTTGGACCACGCTGACCGCGCTGGCACAAGCGACCACCCGGCTGCGGCTCGGCACCCTGGTTACCGGAATTCATTACCGCCACCCCGCGGTACTGGCCAACATGGCTGCAGCGCTCGACGTCATCTCCAACGGTCGCCTCGAACTCGGGATCGGCGCCGGATGGAACGAAGAGGAGTCCGGGGCATACGGAATCGCGCTGGGCAGCATCAAAGAACGCTTCGATCGGTTCGAAGAAGCCTGCGCGGTGTTGACCAGCCTGCTGAGCCAGGAGACCACCGACTTCGACGGCAAGTACTACCACCTCAACGGCGCGCGCAACGAACCCAAGGGCCCGCAGCGGCCGCACCCGCCGATCTGCATCGGCGGCAGTGGGGAAAAGCGCACACTGCGCATCACCGCTCGTTACGCCCAGCACTGGAATTTCGTGGGCGGCCCGCCCGAAGAATTGGCCCGCAAACGGGACGTGCTGGCCGCACACTGCGCCGACATCGGGCGCGACCCCAACGAGATCCTCATATCAGCTCACCTGCGCCTCGAGGACGACCGTAACTATCAGAAGGTCGTCGATGATGCTGCCGCGCTGGCTGCCGAAGGTCTGAATTTGGGCATCGTGTACATACCGACGCCACACGACCCCGCTGTGCTGGAGCCGCTGGCCGAGGCGATCCGCGACTCCGGCTTATTGGATTAGCTCAACTGCTTGACGATCTTGGTCCGCCCGTACTTTTCCGATTCCCTTCCGGGTCGAATCTCCGCAGACAGCTGTCGAGGCGGCGCGCGGCAGGTTCGGACGGCTCACGGCTCAGTTCCCCGCCCGAGCCGCGGTTTTCCGGTGCGAGCTCTGACAGCAAACTTGGTGGGCAACGACACCAAGAGTGCTTGTCGTGCTCAGAACCCTAAGCGGAGCAGTTCCTCAGCGGTGATCAGGCGCTCGTGGCGGGCGGGAAACTCGCGACTCTTGACTGGGTGCCGGAACCATGACCTGGCGATTCGGCTCATTCGCGACCGACCGATCGGATTCATGTACACGGTGATCTCCTGTGGGTGACCGATGAACCCGGGCCCCACCTCACCCTGCTGATCGACGGGCGCCCTTAGCGGATCATTAGACACCTAGCTTTTGGCAAACGAGGTTAGACGCGCCGTGGTCGACATTGGCTGTTTCTGAAGTGACAGTAGTGACTAACGTTGCGCTGCGGTGGTCGGTTTGACCGGCGCCGGCAATGCGCTACGGCCCATCAGGAACCGGTCGACGCCGGCCGCGGCGGCCCGGCCTTCGGCGATAGCCCACACGATCAACGACTGGCCGCGGCCCATGTCCCCGGCGACGAAGACGCCCGGAACCGACGTCTCGTAGTCATCGCCGCGTGCCACGTTGCCGCGGTCGGTGAGCTCGACGCCCAGATCCGACAGCAGCACCGACTTCTCTGGTCCGACGAACCCCATCGCCAGCAACACCAGATCGGCTTCGAGTTCGTATTCCGAGCCCTCGACCTTTACGAACTTGCCGCTTTGCATCATCACCTCGTGCACCTTGAGCGCTGTGACCCGTCCGTCTTGCCCGACGAACTCCTCGGTGTTGACCGAGAACACCCGCTCACCGCCCTCTTCGTGCGCCGAAGACACCCGGAACATCAGCGGATAAGTGGGCCACGGTGTGGACTCGGCTCTGGTCTCAGGTGGCCGCGGCATGATCTCGAACTGGTGCACATTCGCAGCGCCCTGCCGGTGCACGGTGCCCAGGCAGTCGGCTCCAGTGTCGCCGCCGCCAATGATGATGACCTTTTTGCCTTTAGCGGTGATCGGTGGCTCTCCGTCGGCGCCCACCACGTCATCGCCCTCCTGAACCCGGTTGGCCCACGGCAGGTATTCCATCGCTTGGTAGATGCCGTCCAGTTCCCGGCCCGGAACCGGCAGGTCCCGCCAAGCGGTGGCGCCGCCGGCGAGCACTACCGCGTCGAACTCAGCACGCAAGTCCTCGGCGGTGACGTCGACGCCGACGTCCACGCCGGCGCGGAACTCGGTGCCTTCGGCGCGCATCTGGTCCAGCCGCCGCTCCAGGTGGCGCTTCTCCATCTTGAACTCGGGAATGCCGTAGCGCAGCAGTCCACCGATGCGGTCGGCCCGATCGAACACCGTCACGCTGTGTCCGGCGCGGGTGAGCTGCTGGGCGGCGGCCAGCCCGGCCGGACCAGAGCCCACGATGGCCACCGTTTTGCCGGTCCGCTCGTGTGGCGCCGGCGGCAGCGGCTGCACCCAGCCCTCGTCGAAGGCTTTGTCGATGATCTCCAATTCGATCTGCTTGATGGTGACCGAGTCCTGATTGATCCCCAGCACGCACGACGCCTCGCACGGCGCCGGGCACAACCGTCCGGTGAAGTCCGGGAAGTTGTTGGTGGCGTGCAGCCGTTCGATGGCTTCGCGCCAGCGGGCGTTGCGCACCAGGTCGTTCCACTCAGGAATCAAGTTGCCGAGCGGGCAACCGTTGTGGCAGAACGGGATACCGCAGTCCATGCAGCGCGTCGCCTGATGGCGCAGATTGTCGTCGTCGAAGTCTTCGTAAACCTCTTTCCAGTCGCGCAACCGCAGTTCGACCGGCCGGCGCTTCGGCGTCTCCCGCTGCGTGAACTTCAAGAAGCCTGCTGGATCAGCCACTGGTCGCCGCCATCACCGCTGTACCGACATCCTTGCCTTCGCTTTCCGCCTGCGCGATCGCCTGCAACACCCGCTTGTAGTCCCGCGGCATCACCTTGGCGAACCGCCGCACCTGCGCAGACCAGTCGTCGAGGACGCGCCGGCCGACCGCGGAGTCGGTGGCGTCGACGTGTGCCTGGATCATGCCGTGCAGCCAATCCACATCGGCTTCGTCGAGTTCGTCCAAGTCGACCATCTCCGCGTTCAGGTTGGCCGGGAAGTCACCGTCGGGGTCGTACACGTACGCCACTCCCCCGGACATCCCGGCCGCGAAGTTGCGGCCGGTGGCTCCGAGAATGACCACCCTGCCGCCGGTCATGTACTCGCAGCCGTGATCACCTACGCCTTCGACCACCGCGTGAGCTCCGGAGTTGCGAACCGCGAACCGCTCGCCGACAATCCCGCGCAGGAACGTCTCGCCGCTGGTGGCGCCGAACAAGATGACGTTGCCGCCGATGATGTTGTCTTCGGCGACATAGTTATCCGGTGCGTCGTCAGACGGCCGCACCACGATCCGCCCGCCCGAAAGTCCCTTGCCGACATAGTCGTTGGCATCACCGTAGACCCGCAACGTGATGCCTTTGGGCACGAACGCCCCGAAGCTGTTGCCCGCCGACCCGTCGAAGGTGATGTCGATGGTGCCGTCCGGCAAGCCTTGACCGCCATACGCTTTGGTCAGCTCGTGTCCGAGCATGGTGCCTACGGTGCGGTTGACGTTGCTGATGGTGGTGGAGAACCGGACCGGCGTCTGCGAATCGAGCGCCTCTCGACTCATCACGATCAACTGCTGGTCAAGCGCCTTGTCCAGACCGTGGTCTTGGCTGGAGCTGCAGTACAGGTCCTGGTTCATGAAGGCCGATTCGGGCTCGTAGAGCACCGGCGTCAGGTCCAGCTTGTGGGCTTTCCAGTGCGCCCGCGCCAGCGTGGTGTCCAGCGAGCCGACTTGACCGACCGCCTCGTTCAGCGTGCGGAAACCCAGCTGGGCCAGATACTCCCGCACTTCCTCGGCGACGAACAAGAAGAAGTTCTCCACGAATTCCGGCTTGCCGGTGAACCGCGCGCGCAGCACCGGGTTCTGAGTGGCCACGCCGACCGGGCAGGTGTCCAGGTGACACACCCGCATCATGACGCACCCGGACACCACCAGCGGTGCCGTCGCGAAACCAAACTCCTCGGCACCAAGTAGTGCGGCGATCATCACGTCGCGACCGGTCTTCATCTGGCCGTCAACCTGGACAACGATGCGGTCGCGTAGTCCGTTGAGCAGCAACGTCTGCTGCGTTTCGGCCAGCCCGAGTTCCCACGGGGCACCGGCGTGCTTCATCGAGGTCAGCGGGGTGGCACCGGTGCCACCGTCGTGGCCGGAGATCAACACGACATCGGCGTGCGCCTTCGACACTCCTGCGGCAACGGTGCCGACACCATTTTCGGAGACCAACTTGACGTGAATCCGCGCCGACGGGTTGGCGTTCTTCAGGTCGTGAATGAGCTGGGCCAAGTCCTCGATGGAGTAGATGTCGTGGTGCGGCGGCGGCGAGATCAGGCCCACTCCGGGAGTCGAATGGCGCACCTCAGCAATCCAGGGGTACACCTTGTGCCCCGGAAGTTGGCCGCCTTCACCGGGTTTGGCGCCCTGAGCCATCTTGATCTGGATATCGGTGCAGTTGGTCAGGTAATGCGAGGTGACACCGAACCGGGCCGAGGCGACCTGTTTGATGGCGCTGCGGCGCCAGTCGCCGTTGGGGTCGCGTTCGAAGCGGCTGACGTCCTCGCCGCCTTCTCCGCAGTTGGAGCGCCCCCCTAGCCGGTTCATCGCAATGGCCAGCGTCTCGTGCGCCTCGGCGGAGATCGATCCGTAGCTCATCGCCCCGGTGGCAAAGCGTTTGACGATCTCGGCGGCCGGCTCCACCTCGTCCAGCGGGACGGGCGGGCGAATACCGTCCCGAAACTTCAGCAGGCCCCGCAGCGACGCCATCCGCTCGCTCTGGTCGTCGACCAGGCGGCTGTACTCCTTGAAGATTTCGAACTGGCCGGTGCGCGTGGAGTGCTGCAGCTTGAACACGGTGTCGGGGTTGAACAGGTGGTATTCGCCCTCACGGCGCCACTGGTAATCCCCACCCACCTCGAGTTCGCGGTGCGCACGCTCGTCGGGCCGGTCCAAAAAGGCCAGCGCATGCCGGGTGGCGACGTCGGCGGCGATGTCGGCGAGGCTGATACCGCCTGTCGGACAGGACAACCCGGTGAAGTACTCGTCGAGAACCTTCTCCGAGACGCCGACGGCCTGGAACAGTTGAGCGCCGGTGTAGGACGCCAGAGTCGAGATGCCCATCTTGGACATCACCTTCAGCACACCCTTGCCGGCGGCCTTGACGTAGTTCTGCAGCGCGGTGTCGCGGTCCAACCCGGTTGTACCGCCTTGCAGGACGCCGCGGTCGAGCATGTCCTCGATCGACTCGAACACCATGTACGGGTTGATCGCTGCTGCGCCGAAGCCCACCAGCGCCGCCATGTGATGCACCTCGCGGGCATCGCCGGACTCGACGATCAATCCGACCTTGGTGCGGCTGCGTTCGCGCACCAGGTGGTGGTGCACCGCCGAGACGGCCAGCAGCGACGGAATCGGGGCCAGCTTTTCATCCGACTCCCGGTCGGACAGAATGATGATCCGCGCGCCGTCAGCGATGGCCGCCGTGGCGCGCGCCCGCACCTCGTCGAGCGCCTCCTTCAGACCGCTGCCCCCCTTGGCTACCGGGTACAGGCACCGAATGACCTTCGAGCGCAGACCGTGCCGGCGACCGTTGACTTCCACGTCGGGGTCGAGGTTGATCAACTTGGCCAGCTCGTGGTTGCGCAGAATCGGCTGCGGCAACGCGATCTGGCGACAGGAGTCCTCGTTCGGGTTGAGCAGGTCCCCTTCGGGGCCGACCGTGCCCTGCAGGCTGGTCACCACCTCTTCGCGGATCGCATCCAGCGGCGGGTTGGTGACCTGCGCGAACAGCTGCTGGAAGTAGTCGAACAGCATCCGCGGCCGTTGTGACAACACCGCGACGGGGGTGTCGGTACCCATCGACCCGATCGGCTCTGCACCGGTCCGGGCCATCGGCGCCACCAGCAGGTTGAGCTCTTCGTAGGTGTAACCGAACACCAACTGTCGCAGCACTACTCGATGGCGCTGCATTCGCACGTAATCACCTTGGGCCAGCTGCTCGAGCGGAATCACGCCGTTGTCGAGCCACTGCTGATAAGGGTGCTCAGCAGCGAGCTCGGCTTTGATTTCCTCGTCGGAGACGATGCGGCCCTGCGCGGTGTCGACCAGGAACATCCGGCCCGGCTGCAACCGCATGCGCCGCACCACCGTCGCGGGATCAAGGTCCAGAACGCCGGCCTCCGAGGCCATCACGACCAGGCCGTCCTCGGTGACCCAAATCCGCGAGGGGCGTAAGCCGTTGCGGTCCAGCACCGCCCCGACGATGGTGCCGTCGGTGAAGGTCATCGACGCCGGCCCGTCCCAGGGCTCCATCAGCGCCGCGTGGTACTGGTAGAACGCCCGCCGCGCGGGATCCATCGACGGGTGGTGCTCCCACGCCTCTGGAATCATCATCAGCACCGCGTGCGCGAGATCGCGTCCACCCAGATGCAGCAACTCGAGCGCCTCGTCGAAGCGCGCCGTGTCCGATGCACCGGGAGTGCAGATCGGAAAAAGTTTCTCGACGTCGTCGTAGCCGCCGAAGACGTCAGTGCGAATCAGCGCTTCGCGGGCGCGCATCCAATTCTCGTTGCCGGTGACGGTGTTGATCTCACCGTTGTGGGCGATGCGCCGGAACGGGTGGGCCAGCGGCCACGATGGGAAGGTGTTCGTCGAGAACCGCGAGTGCACGATACCCAGCGCGCTGGTCAACCGGTCGTCTTGCAGGTCGATGTAAAACGCCTTGAGCTGCGGGGTGGTCAGCATGCCCTTGTAGACGAACGTCTGACCGGAAAGGCTTGGGAAGTAGACGGTTTCGCGTCCGGGCCCGTCCTGGCCCGGGCCTTTGGTACCCAGCTCGTGCTCGGCGCGCTTGCGGATGACGTAAGCGCGGCGTTCCAAATCCATTCCGGTGGCGCCACCGATGAACACCTGCCGGAAGGTGGGCATCGCGTCGCGCGACAGCGCTCCCAGCGACGAATCGTCGGTGGGAACATTACGCCAGCCGAGCATCTGGAGCCCCTCGGCCTCCACGATCTTTTCCACCGCCGCGCACGCCGCCGCGGCGTCTTTGGCCGACTGCGGTAAAAATGCGATGCCGGTGGCGTAACTGCCGGCGGTCGGCAGGTCGAAGTCGACCACCGCCCGCAGGAATTCGTCGGGGATCTGAATGAGGATGCCTGCGCCGTCACCACTGTGCGGCTCGGCACCCGCGGCGCCCCGGTGCTCGAGGTTGAGCAACGCGGTGATCGCCTTGTCGACGATGTCGCGGCTGCGACGGCCATGCATGTCGACGACCATCGCCACCCCGCACGAGTCATGCTCGAATGCGGGGTTATAGAGCCCGACGCGGCTGGGCGCCATTCCCACCTGCTCTCCACCAACACTTTGCACGGCATCCACGATTGGCTCCGACGACGCCGCGCCCCCGAGCTTGCGGGCGAGACCCCTTCGGTCTTGTCGATGAAGACGTTCGCCAACGGCGGCGATGATCTGGTCGGGGAAATGCGTCCGTGCAGCGCTGAACGGTGCCCCTTTGCCCCAGTTTCGACAAGTCGTAAAACGATATGACAAAACCCGCTTGACATGCCAACTTCGTCAATAGTAACCCGCATTGTGCCTAGATTGCGTCCGCGGCGAAATGAGCTGGCCGACCAGCTCACGATGCGGTTACGCCGTTGTGTCGTGACCCCGTGACCACGGCTTTCGTCACGTTCGACGACGCCTGTTGAGCCGTCGGTGTAATCGAGCTCACCGGCGTTGCTGGCCGGGGGCTCGGCTACGATCAGCCGATGCGGCACTCAGCGCCCGTCGGACGCAGCTGCCTTGTGAACACAGACCTGACCAACCGGTGCGGCGGCCGGCCGGGCCGGTGGCCGATAATTGTGGCGTGATGCCGCTGACTGTCAGTTCGCCGGGGTGCCAATGAGCGACCGCGATGACTTCTTGCGGGACCGGCTAGGGCCCGGGCCGGGCGCCAGCGCAGGGCGTCCACCGCCGCCGCCGCCGCCGCCAGCGCCACGAGTTCCGCCGCCCGCGCCGCCGTCACCGCCGAGAGTTCCGCCGCCCGCGCCGCCGTATCAAGCGCCGCCTCTCCCGCGTGCACCGGTGACTCCCCCACGTCCAGCCGGCCCGCCGCCGCACCCGCCGGCTTTCCTGCCGCCGCACCCGCCTCGCGTCGGCCCTGCTGCGCCTGGCGCACTTCCCGGTGGGTTTCGACCCCGATCCTGGTCCGGCCGGGCGAGGCATGCGGCCGCCGCAACCAACGCCCGCAACCCACCCGCGGCTGGCGCCGCCTCGTACTGGTGGGCACGTTCGGTCTGGTCAATCTGGGTCCGTCGGCTCACGAGCGGCAGGAGGCGGAGTACGAGGCCGTGATCTGCGCCCCTCTTCGCGGTAACTACAAGGTAGGAGTGCTCGGCAAAGGCGGCGTCGGCAAGACCACAGTCGCGGCCAGTGTCGGGTCAATCTTCGCCCAGCTGCGCCTGCAGGACCGCGTGGTCGCCGTAGACGCCGACACCGCGTTCGGCCGACTGGGCAGCCGGATCGATCCGCGGGCGAGCGGCAGTTACTGGGAACTGACCGGCGACACTAATCTGCGGTCCTTCGCCGATGTCAGCGCCCGGGTGGGAACCAACTCCGCGGGGTTGTACGTCCTGGCGGGCGACCCGCCTGTCGGTCCACGCCGGGTGCTCGATCCGGCCATCTACCGGGAAGCCACCTTCCGGCTGGACCGGCACTTCACCATCTCGATCGTCGACTGTGGTTCCACGATGGACGCCCCGGTGACCCAGGAGGCGCTGCGGGACCTTGATGCGCTGATCGTGGTGTCGTCGCCGTGGGCCGACGGAGCCTCAGCCGCGGCCCAAACCATGGAATGGCTCGCCGAGCACGGCAGGACGGGCCTGCTGCAGCGCAGCGTCGTCGTGCTCAATGACTCCGACGGCCACGCCGACAGGCGAACCCGCTCGGTGCTGGCACGCCAGTTCGTCGAGCGCGGCCAGCGCGTGGTCGAGGTGCCGTTCGATCCGCACCTGCGGCCCGGCGGGGTAATCGACGTGCGCACCGAGATGGCTGGTTCGACCCGGCGGCGGTTCCTGCAGATCGCAGCGCTGGTCGCCGGGTTCTTCGCGTCCCGTCCGCCCGACGGTGCGCGCGACCGCCGCTGACCGTCGCGTATGACCCTGCCGCAGGCGCGCTCTACACCGGGCTCGAGATAGGGACACGTGCTTCTCCGCACACGCATGCATCACCGCCGTGGTGATGTCCTGCGTGCGCAGCGTCTCCAGATCCTCAACGGTCACCGAACCCCGGTCACTGCGATGCTGGGCGGCGACCCGGGAATCGCGCAACCGCTCGGCGCGCTCGACCACGTTGCGCGCGAACCGTCCGTTCTGCATGATGTCGATTCCGTGGGCACCGTCGGGTGCCAGGTAGGCCCGTCACGCCTTGCACATGTCGTTCAGCGCGTCGCGCGCGCTCGGCTCGATGACTGTCGCGCGTGGCTCGCCGTAACGCACCGCGATCTCGACGATCTCGGCCGGGCTGTAGGACTCGAACCTGAGTTTGCGATTGAAGCGGCCGGCCAAACCCGGGTTGACGGTGAGGAATTCGTCGACCTCGCGCTCGTAACCGGCACCGATGAAGCAGAAGTCGAACCGGTGCACCTCCAGTGCGACCAGTAGTTGGTTGACCGCCTCCATGCCGATCATGTCCGGTCGCCCGTCTTGATGACGCTCCACCAACGAGTAGAACTCGTCCATGAACAAGATCCGGCCCAGGGAGCGGCTTATCAATTCGTTGGTCTTGGGTCCCGACGCACCGATGTGCTCGCCGCAGAAGTCGGCGCGCTTCACCTCGACGATCTCCGGATGCCGCACGATGCCCAAGCCGGCGTAGATCTTTCCCAACGCTTCAGCGGTGGTGGTCTTGCCGGTACCGGGCGGCCCGACGAGCAACATGTGGTTCGTCTGGTTGCTCACCGGAAGGCCGGCCGCGAGCCGCAGCGCCCGGACCTCGATCTGGTCTTCCAGCTCGGCCACGGCGCGTTTGACTCCCGCCAAACCGACCTGATTGTCGAGTAACGCACGGCCTTGCGCCAGTAGTTCTTCGCGGCGCTCGTCGTTCTCCTGTTCGCGGCGGCTGTCTTCGGAGACTTCGGTGTTGACGTCCCATTTGTTGCTGCGGGTGTTGATGGTCTGCTCGTCGGTCACCACCAGTTGCAGGGCGGGGTCGGCCAACGCTTGTTTCGCGGGTTCGATCAGCGCACCGTTGATGGCGGCTTTCGACAACCAGATCTGCGCCTTGTCCTCCTCACCGAGCTGGCGGTGCGCCATGCCGCGCACGTAGGCGAGATCTGCTGCGATCAAAGGAAAGTCGGCTGGGGTCGATGGCCGCCACCGCGGTGTCGTTCAGCTGGTGGCGACGGGTCTCGGCGGGAAAGCTGTGCGAGACCCGGATTTCGACGCGGTCAGTCCAGTCGAGTGCCACCCGCGCCTGTCCGAGATGCGCGGCCGCATGAGCGGCCAGCGCGTTGGTCGCGGCGGTCACCGCCGACATGATGATCGCCTGCGGGGGCAAGATCGTAGCGGCGACGGAGATGACGTCAGGCCAGCGCTGAGTGGCGAACATCAGATATGCCCGCACGTACTGATGCCACTGGTGATTTTCCCAGGTGTCCAGCAGCGCCGAATCATTCAGCACCGCTTCGGCTTTCTCGAATTGGCGGTCGTCGATCAGCGCGCTGGCCAGTGCCAGCCCGGCGTGCGAGGACTCGGTGACCGAGATCGACAGGTACGGCCCGGCCTTGATGGGAGCCGACAGGTGCACGCCGAGGCGATTCGTTTCCCGATGCAGTCGCGCGCCGTATGCGTACAGCTCCTGCAGCGTCGACAACGCCTCGTCGCCGGCGGCGATGCGGCCCAACCAGGCGTCGGCCATCGACGGGTCGATCTCGGTCGCTTCGCTGAAACCACGCCTGAGCGGCAGTCCGGTCGGTGTCGAACAACTCCATCGCCTGGTCGAACCGTTTGCGCGCCGCGGCTGTCGTGGTGCTGCTGGTCATCGTCTAGTCCACCGGTTCGAGTTCGGGCGTCCGCAGAATCGTCGGCTCCGACGATACGTAGCGGTTCTCCGCACGGAACAGTTCCACCTCGACGATGTGCACTTGACCCGCCGCGGTCACCTCGATGGTCGCCGGCCCGATCTGATTGATCACCACATCGGCGGTACCCCGATAGGGTCGAGCCCGGATCGTCGACGGAGACAAGCGTATTCGGCCGCGGCGCTGGCGTGATGCTGCCGTCGACCACACTGACAGTTGTCCCGGCGACCGGGCGCGCACCAGCGCTCACCGCGATGTCCGGCATCCGGATACTGGCCCACCGCTGCGCGTTTCGCGTATGCACGGTGACCCGTTCACCGGCACCGGCCATCCGGATGATGATCCGCTTGGCCAGCGAATCTTCGGCCGCGATGTGGACCCGGGTGAATTCGCCGGGATCGTCGAGACGGCAGCATCAGCCGGTTACCGGCGTCGACCTTGCCGAGCAGCACACCCGACGGGCCGATCGGGACGTGCAGCGTACGCGGTAAGAGGGCCTCGCCGCGAATTCCGCGCAGCACCTGGGTCGGTCCGCAGAGATTCGCGGCGATCGCCTGCGCCTGCTCCCCCGGCAGCGTCCGCCAGGCCACGCTCGGCGGAGCCGTCGGCGGTTGTGCGCTGCGCACCGTCACCGTAGCCGTCGCGGAGGCGTCGCGGAACAAGGTGACGTTTTGGATCACGCCATCGGTACGCAACGACCAGGCGTGCGCGAGCGTGTCTGCGCTGATGTCGCCGGGCCGATACCAGTAAGTGGTCAGCCAGCCACCGTCACCGCGCGACCGAACGCCACCGCTGATGGTGTGAGTTCAAAGCGGTCCACCCGAGGCGCCGCTCCAGCTCGACAATGTCGATGGCGGTCGCCACCCTGGCGCGAATTCCGTGCTGGCGCATGGCCGCACCGATGCGCTGCGCAGCGGCCAGCGCCGCCGTGCCCACCGAGGTCCGCCACTGCAGCGCTTCTGCGTTGTCGAACGCCGCCACCCGCACGATCAGCCACGTCTCCCGCTGACCGGCGTAAGGCGGCGTGCCGATCAAGGTGTCGTAGACGCGGGCGTAGTCACCGGTGTTGCGCCGCCGGGCACCCGCGCTCACAACGCTGAGTGAATCGATGGTCAGCCCTAAGCTCTGCTGCATCAACGGCAGCAATTCGGCGATGTCAAGAGTGTTCTCGGTGTAGGTCGAAGTGGAGCCGGTGAACAGCGTCGGCGAGTGAGCTTTGCCGAGGAGTTGCACCGCGGCGCTTGCGACGCCGTCTTGGTAGCGGATCCCCCCGCCGGCCCGGTCGTTGGCAACCGTGACCGGTTCCGCCCACTCGACCGGACGCCTGCGCCGAAGCCACAAACCCAGCCACGACCACAGCGGCTGACGCCACCAGCGGATCACCCCGAAAGCCGCGCCCAGGCCCAGACCTATTGCCGCACCGAGATATCCGCCGATGCTCCAACCGGCCAGCGCCGGCGGCCAGCACACCGATGGTGACCGCCAGTTTGGTGTCGGCCTTCACCGTGCCCGCCTGGCACGTGCGATGAGCGTGGCGATCACCACGGCGCCCAACACCACGCCGGCGAACACCAGAGCCACGTTGCGGGCGCGGTGATCCGGCGGTGGCGGCGGTGCGGCGGGCACGATCACCCGGCTCTGTGCACCGGGCGCGAGACGGTCGCCCGGAGGCACGTTGAACGTCAGCGCGGCAACGGGATCGACGACGCCGTAGCCGACCTGATTGTCGACACCGCGCGGCGGATTGTGCGCGGTCTGCAGGATTCGGTTGATGATTTGATGGGCGGTCAGGTTCGGATACTTGGCCCGTACCAGCGCGGCCACCCCGCTGACGTAAGCCGCCGAGAAGCTTGTGCCCCAGAACGGCATGTTCTTGTCGCCGGCTTTGACCGGGGGATAGGCGTTGACCGGCCCGCCGGTCTGCGGTGACAACCCGATGATCCCGATGCCGGGTGCGGCGGCGGCGACCCAGGGACCGGTCAAGCTCTTGTTGATCGGTGCGCCGGTGTTGTCCACCGCGCCGACCGACAGGACGTAGTCAGAGAACCACGACGGCGACGACACGGTCTTCACCTGGTGCCAGTCGCGCGGGATCAGACGGATCCAACGGGTCGAACGTCGGATTCTGGGCGCACTCGTCTTCGCCGTCATTTCCTGCCGCAGCGACGATCACCGCGTCTTTGACCGTGGCGGCGTACCACACGGCGGCTCCGATCGCGCCCTGATCGAGCGGGTCCGCCGACGACACACATGAGGTGACGCTGATGTTGATGACCTTGGCACCCATGTTCGCGGCATGGACGATGGCGCTGGCCAGCGACGCGATGGTGCCCGCCTTCCTGCGCGCCTCCATGTCGCCGCCGCCGGGATTGACCGCTTCGAACGCCCGCGACGACTGCCGGATGGAGATGATCAGCGCGTTCGGCGCCACCCCGGCCACCCCGTCCGGGGCACCGGGCGGAGGTGGCGGCACCTCCGGGTCTTCGGGTTGGTCGGGCGACGGGATCACCCGGCCCGTTGGACGGTTCGTCGGGCGGCGGTGGCGGAGGGGGTGGCGGGGGAGGAGGAGGAGGCGGCTGTGTTTCGGTGATGGTCACCGGCGACGGGGGAGGTGGCGGCGCCGGCGGTGGAGGCGGCGCGCCGGGCGGCGGCGGTGCCGCGTCGGTGGGCTGGCCCGCCGGAGGCGGGAACGCCGGCACGGCCGGCATCGGCGTAGGCATCGGAATGCCTTGCGGCGCAGCAGCGATCAACGACGCCACGACGGTGCCGTGGGAGTCGCAGTCCATCAGCCCGTCGCCGCCCATGATGTAATCCCCACCGGGAACAACCGGCAACCGCGGGCTGGGATTGACGCCGGTGTCGATGACCGCGACCGGCACGCCGTTTCCGGTCGAGTACTGCCAGGCCTTGCTCACGTTCAGCATGGTGAAACCGGGCGCGGTGACAGCGACGTTCGGATCGGCGACGGTGATGGTGCGCGCACAGATGTTGCTCTGCCGCATCGGCTGATCGGAGTTCGGCTTGCCGTCCGCGGGGACCCGCCCCGGGTCGACACTCGGCGGTGGAACCGCATGTGCCGCAGTAACGTTCGTCGACGCACCGACCAGTAGAACCGCCAAACCCGATCGACGCGGTTCGTCGCGTCCACTTCAGCGCTGTCATCGCATGCGCACCCAGGTGAACAGGCCACCGATCCACGCGGCCAGCGGGAAAGCTGCGATGATGGCCACCAACTCGAGCCACTCGGCGATCATCCGGACCAGCGGCGTGAACCGGGTGATCGGCACCAGAAGCGCCGCAACCAGACCCGCGGCCCCGAAGCCGGCGAGCACCAATGCCGCCCACAGCACCGCATCGCCGGATGCGGCCGGCGCATGCAGCACGTACTTGACCACACCGGCGCACATTGCGACTGCGGCGCCGAACACCAGGGCGATCGCCTGCTGTTTGTCGGCGTAAGCACGTCCGCGACTGATGAAGATGAGGACGAACAAGCCGGCAAGCACTGCCGCGGCCAGGCTGTGCCCTCGTCCCGGCGTCAGCGTGGCCCACACTGCCATGGGCAGCGCGATGGCGGCACCTACGCAGATCCCGGTGAGAACGTTGATTGGAGCGCTTTGCGGCCGCGCTGATCTCCACTCCGCGCGGAGTGGTGTCCGGGTTGACTTCCTCCTCCTCGCCGTCGGCTTCGACGGGCGCCACGGCGTCGGTCGGCAGACCATCGTCGCGCCGGAACAGATCCCGTCCGGTCACCGAACCGAAGTATGGCGGGCGGATTCGGGCGGACCACAAAGCGATCGTCGGAGCCAGGGTCAACAACAGCAGCAGGATCACCAACGTCAACATGCCCAGCCACTGCGCCGGAATCGACTGCCACATCCGGCCGGCAGCGGCTGCCCCGCTCACAGCGCAGAGCGTCACCACGGTGGCTGCCACGCTGATCTCGCGACGCGTCACGACGGCCACAGCGCAGGTCATCACCGCGACCGCGAGGGCGGCGATGAACAGGTGCGGGGCCCCGAGCGCGCCGGGCGCCGCAGCCGCCACGGCCACCGCCAGCAGCGGCACAGCGATCCAGGCGAAACCGCGCTGCATATCGTTGCGTTGCGGCCACCACCGCCAAGCCGCGGCGGCAGCCCCGGCAGCCAGCAAGCCGGTGACGCCGGTGGCAGTGCTCGGCGCCAGCGAGTCGGTCCGTGCCCGCGTGCGCAGCGCTATGCCCAAGACGACAGCTGACACCAGAGCCAGTATCGCCACTGCGGTGTGCGCAGCGGTCGCGGCCGTGACCGGTTGGAACAGCTTTTTGCCGACCCGGGCCAGCCCGGTGGAAAGGGACTCGTACTGCGGTTCGAACGAGTCGCCTTCCGCCGAAGGAACCAGGACCAGCGTCGCGCCGTCCTCGACACCCAGTTCGTCGAGAGTTCTGGTGACATCGAGCCGAACCCCGTTGGCTTTCTGAAGCTCGTAGCCGACGCCCATCTCGAGGCCGGCCAGCCCACGCCGTTTCAGTTCGTCGTTCAACAGCTCGACGATATTGTCGATGAAAACTTCGACCGGCACGGACGCCGGGTACACCTGCGAAATGAGGTGCTCCCCGCATACGACGGCGACCGCACAGCGCGCCGGAAACGACACCTTCGCCATTTAACGTGGCCTATCAGCATCCGGAATGTATTTGTCGGCCAATTCGGCCGTGATTTCGAACAGCCGTAGCCGGGTCTTCTTCTTCACTTCATGCTGAGTGTCGATTATCCCGCCTTTTGCCAGGTGGGAATCGTAAGGCATGAATTCCACGGACGCGCCCGATTGCCCGAATCGCTCAGTGAGGTAGGTGCGCGCGTCGTTGTCATATTCATTGCGGCTGTCGTTGAGAATGACCATGCTGCGCGACACGAGTTCGTGGTAGCCCATCGACCGCAGCAGGTCGATGGACCGCGTCACCGGCAACGAGGTGTCCGCGGTCAGGCCGGACACGAACACCAACGTGTCGCAGGCGTCGAAGACGGCCTTCATCACCGGATGCTCGAGATCGTCCGAGGTGTCGACAACGATCACGGTGTGGCTGCGGCGCAGTCGGGACAGCACGCCGGTGAACATCGACGGCACCAGCGGCCGCGGCTGGTCCGACGCCCGGTTGCCCGCGAGAACGTCCAGGCCAAGGCTGTTTTGGCCCAGATGTTCCCGGATATCGGCATAGCCTTGGACGTCGGTGTCGTTCAGGACTGCGGTGTAGTCGCCGGGCGGGGCTTCGTCGATGCGGCCCGACAGTGTCCCGAAGCCGGGCGCGGCGTCGATAGCCACCACGTTTTCCGGTCGGCACTCCCGGAACACCGCCCCGATGCACGCCGTCATCGTGGTCTTACCCACGCCGCCTTTGCCGGACACCACGCCGATGACGTATTGCTTGCGGATGTGCCGGCGTATACGCGCCTGCAATTCGCGGTAATGCCTTTCGGCCGGCGACTCGCCGAGATTTATTCCATGAAATGAGACGTTGTAAACGAATTTCCGCCATCCACGAGCCTGGCGGAATTTTCCGCGGCGCGACCATATCGGAAATCCGCAAAGTACCCGATACGGAATCCGGCAGCGGGGCATGCGATTCAGGCCCTTGTCGCCGACTATGCCTGGCCTGCTCCGGTGAATTCGGTGCAGGCTGCCACGGATTTGTCACGATCCTGATGCTAACATGATCGCCAAACCGCTGTTTACACTACCTTTCGGTAGGAAAACCATTCTTGATTGGCGGGCAGGCGGCGAACCATCCGGTTCACCGCGGCGCCGATACTGCTCGCGGTGCCGGGGGCGATGACCATCCATCGCTTGCCGCCGGACAGGTAGTGCTCGCCGACCAACCGGCCCTCCGGGGTATCGGCGATGGTCACCGCACTCTGCTCGACGTGAATGCGGATAGGTCCGCCGGTATTCGACGCCGGACTGCACCGCGACGATGAACGCGCGGGCCGAACGGTGCACGTCTGCCGCCATCATCAGAACCTGTAACTGGTGCCCGTCGAGCGGCGTGCGCAACAATTGCTGCCGAATTCCGTCTCGATCGCTCACCCCGTTCATCACTTTGTCGACGTCGACGGTGACCGGCTGCAGCTGCGCTGGTTCGGCAGAACCGCAGAGCCGTTCGATCTGGCCGAGGATGACGTTGTTAGCCGCTGATTCCGTGGTCGACGTGCCGGCCCCGCTGATCCGGATCAGCTCCTGCGACCGCTCGATCACCACCCACCACTGAGCGAACCGCGCCAACACTGCCCGGTCCGGCATGACGTCGCCATCAGCCATGCGCATGTGGATCACCAGCGCGACGTCCCGGCGCGCCAACACCGTCAACCACTCCACCACGACGGGGTCGACGGTGCCGGCTTCGTCGATCACGCCCGCCTCGCGGAGCTCGGCGGCTATCGGATGAGCCAAGGCCAGCTGCGGTGTTTCGACGCTGGGCAAGATAGGTCGCAAGCCTATTTCGGGCGCCACAGTCTCGATTCCTGCGAGTATCTGCAGCACCCACAATCCGTCGACAGTCGTGGTCAACACCGAGTTCCCCGGAGAGCATCGGGGCGCACGCGCTGACGTGCGCCCCGGGTCAAGTGGTTGTGGTCAGCAGAAATACGTTGTGCTGGTGGAGTCTGCGGCAACCGCGCTGTCGAGCGCATCGCCGATTTTGCCGCCGTGCGAAAGTATCTGCTGGATCTTGTGATCCAGCCCATGCAGTGCCTGCTGCTGCGCGTCGAAATACGTCGTTGCGCCTCTGCCGAGGAAGAACTCCGCGAGGGCTTGGGTGAGGTTCCAGATGTCGCCGCGGATTTCTTCGAGCTGCGACGCGCTCGTGGCGACGTCGGAAGAAAGCTGCGCGACGTTGCCTAGGTGGTAAGTGATCTGACCCGGATGTGACATGAAAACTCCTCGAATGTTGTTCGGTTGGCTTATTCGTTGCGGCCGGTTGGACGGAAAATCGCTACCTACGCTGAGACCGCGGACGAGCCTGCATCGCCACCGAACAGCGAGGACAGGTTCTGCACCTGGTCTGCTTCGTGGGCCTCCATCAGCGCAGCGGTCTTGTTGAGGCCGTTGATCAGCCGCTCGCAGCCGGTGATGATCTGCTGTACGTCCTGGTCCAGTTGACCGGCCGTCGCGAGGGAGGTCATGGCGGCCAAGCCGACGAAGCCGCCGCCAGACACGACATGTTCGTGACCGGTTGAATATTGATTGGAGATGGCGACTGCGTGCTCCAGGTTGGTGCCGATTTTCTGAGCGGTAGTCCGGAGCAATTCCGGAGTGACCGTTATGTTGCTTCCGTTACCGCCACTTGCCACGTCCATTCATTTCTCCTTCGATTTCCCTCGCCCCGGTCAGGGGTTTTTCTAGAGTCTAAGCGCATCTCTGTCAGCTGTCACTTCACGTTTTGTCGAGCTCATCCTATACCTCGTACGCGTCTTCCGCTAGAGGGCGTCCTGCTTGTCTTCGTTGACGCCCGCCCGGGTCACGATGCGGGCGCGCACCGGCTTCCCCTGGTCTGCGCCGGCGCCTTCTCGGCCCAGCATGCCGGCGGCTGCAGGCGACACCGGCATTCCACCACCCATTTGGCCGGTAGTTGTCGGGCCGCGTAGCTCTGCCGCGTTGAGCAGGCCGGCCGGTTTCAATCCCGTCGGCCGCCCGCCGACTTCTGCCGAGAAAGTGCTGGCAGGGCGGGTGAAACTGGTCAACCCCGCTCCGGAATACCCCGCTCCGACCGCACCGGCGCCGCCTCCGCCCGCTCCGCTGATGCCGCCGGCGGCACCCAACGGGCCGCCAACCGCTCCGGCGGCGACGTCGACAGCCCCGGCGTTTGCCGCCGCACCGGGAAACATGCCGCCCAGCGCGTTCTGGAACAGGCCGGCACCGGTCTGCAGTCCTTGGGTCGGGAAGTTTGGCCAGCTCGGTCGCCGGCTGGGTCGCACCGCTGAACAGACTCTGCGCTTGCGGAAGTAACGAGGTGAGCTGATTGACCGGAGAGGATGCCGCCGGACCACTGGCTTGCGCCAGCTGCGCTGGTGCTGACGTCAAGTCGCCCGCGTCCTGTGCCGCCGATTGGCCGACCGTTTCGGCGGGTCCAGCCGCATCGGCGGGCGAGAAGCCGGCCGGTGTGATCGGCGGTGACGTACTGCCGATCACCCCGGTGAATCCGTTGAGCGCGCCGGCGTATACCAACCCGGCACGCATGTTGTTCGGATGGTAGAAGCCGTGATAGGTCGCTTCGTTCACCGTGATCGCCGGCGTGTTGGACCCGCAGAAGTTGGTGCTGTTCAACGCAGCGAACTCAGCCCGGTTCTCCAGAACGACCGCGGAGGGGATGATCGTCGACCGGGCGAGAATGTTTGCTTCGACCGCAGCGTGCCCGATAGCGACGTGCTTCAGGCAATGGGCCGCCAACGGTTGCAGGCCGAGGAAGTTGAGCTCACTTCCTTTCATCCCGTACGCAGCCCCGCCCAGACCGACCCACTGCTCGAGGGTCGCAGCGATGTTCGCTACGGAGACACCCATCGACAGTTCGTGTTGCACTGCCTCGGCAAGCCAGGCAGCGATGTTGGCGACAATGGTTGACGGGTCGCTGGTCTCGAGAAGCGCAGCAACCAGCTCAGGGGGACCGAACCATTGCGGATCAGCCATGGCGGCGCTTAGACGACAGCCGAGATACCCGCGGCGCTCAGCACCTCGTTGAGCACATAAGTCGAGCGCTGAAAGACTTTGCCCGCCCGCGTAAGAGGTCCGGGCCGCCATGTGTTGCGACATCGATCCCAGATAACCGGCGCCCGCTCCGTTCAGCGCCGCGGTGAAAGCGGCGTCATCCATGGTCACAACCATCGGTATCGTCCCGGTCAGTGCGGCCGATCCGGCAGCGGTGCCCGCAGCCATTTCCCCCGTGACGGCACCCTCGGTGACCGCAGAAAAGTCGACCGCGGGTGTGATGACATCCATCATTCCTGTCATATCGTCTCCCGGTTTTCGGACCGCAGAACCAGCTCTGCGGCGTGTTCTGAGTCTAAGACGTCCTTTACCTTGCCCGGAACGCTAATTTCCACGCTTCATTTACACAACTCAGCCGGCCATATCCGGCGTACCGACCAGCACCCCTTCGATCTGTCCATCGGTGGTGACGAGCAATCCTCGCCCCGGCGGAAGTTGCTGAGCACTGATTCTGCCGTGAACTTTCACGTTGCCCGGGTCGTTGTCCATGAAGAGGGTCGGCGCGCGAGACGCTGTCAGTTTCTGCAGCAGCGGATTCATCACTGACACTCCGGCCCAGTTTCCGGGCAGGCGGGATACGAACACGTGTAAACCGACTTCTCGGCTTCGCTCGATAAATCCCCACAGCGGCGCAGTCGCGCCCGGCTTCAATCCTTGGTTAGCCGGACGGAGCTCGTGCTCGTCATCGATCAGGATGAAGTGGCGTGGCCCCTCCCAAGCCTTGCGTTGCAGCAGTTCCTCCTGGCTCAGCCCGGACGGCGGTAGCCGGTCCCGCAGCTGGGCCACCAGCTCGCCGATCACCATGTCGATGTCGTCAGCGGTGTAGGCGTAAGCCCGTACGTGCGGGCCTCGGACCCGACCGATCAGTGTCGTCTTCGGATCGATGATGGTGATCTGCGCCTGCTCTGGTGTGAATCGGTCCGACGATTGCTTGACCGAGAGCCGCCAGCGTCGTCGTCTTACCGCACAGTTGTCGACCTACCACGAGCAGGTTGGGCACCGTCCGGACGTTCAGTATCACCGGCTGCAGAGCGCTCTCACCGATCGCGAACGGTATCTGCAACGGGTCGCCCGCTGCACCGTCTTGCGCGCGGTGGCATCGATGATCTGCTTGAGCGTCACGCGTTCGGGCAGGCGATGCAGCCGCTCCACCCGGCCCGCCCCGGTGACTTGGGCAACCAGCGAGCCGATATTGCGCGTCGTGACCCGCTCACCTTTGGTTCCAGTGATCTCGGGAACGCCGACCAGCAATTCATGCCCGTCCCGGGTCAGGCCGAATCCCGGGCGGTCAAGAGTGTTTCGCGCTGCCCGCCGCTGCTCCATCGAAGTGCCCATCTGAGATTCGTCGGGATTGCTCAGCCGTAGCTGAATGCGCGCGTTCGACACGTTGAGCAGTCCCTGCTTCTGACCCACGAACCATGCGCTGGCGGTGGTCATGACGTGCACGCCATAAGACAGGCCCTGCCGGGCGACGGCGATGGCTCGGTCTCCGGTACCTGGATCTTTCTCGTAAAGATCCCCGTAGTTGTCGATGACGAGGAACACGTCACCGAATTTGTCCGCGGGATCGGTACCGCCGCCGCCGCCCGCACCGAATCGCCGCTCGCGGAATTCGGAGATGTCGATCTGGTAATGCTTGAACGATGCTTCGCGGGCGCGAATCAAGCTCTCGATGGTCGCGATTGTCCGTGAGACGCCTTCGGTGTCGTTGACGCTGACGACACCCGCGACATGCGGCAGGTCCTCCATCGGGTAAAGCGAGGCGCCGACGCAGAAGAACGTGACCCGCTCGGGCCGGTACATCAGCGCAGCGGACGTCATCAACGTCATGAGCGTGGTGGACTTCCCGCGCTGCGCCGTGGCGACCACCATGATGTTGTCCATTTCGGCGTCGACAGTGTGCACCCGCTGGGTGTGATCCTCCGGGATGTCGACAATCCCGACCGGTAGAACCAGCCCCGGGTTCTGGCCGTAGTCGACGTGCCACGGCTTCCCGCGCCAGTACGCCACCAGAGCGTCGACCTGTTCGCTGACCTCCAAGGGCGGCAGCCAGATCTGGTGAGGCAAGCGGGCCGAATTGGAGACCAAAGACTCGCGGATGACGTCGAGGATCTTCTTCTTCTTGAAGCCGTCGGAATGGAACAGGAATTCGTCGGGCTCGTCGGGCTCGTCGGCGACCGCCAGGGCTGCGGTGTCTTCGGCACTCAGCGGCTGATACTCCCACGTCATCGGACGGGGTTGGGAGAAGCTGACGTCGACGGTCTTGCTGACGTTCACTGCCTTCTTAGGCAGCACGTACGGCGCAGAAAGGTAGAAGCAGCGGAACGGTTCGAGGTCGCGAGGACCCACTTTGAGCAACCCGTAGCCGTTCTCTTTCGACGGCAGGTGCAATGCGGCGTCGCTGCCGATGACGTCGCGAGAGTCCTCGGCGGTCTCCGCGCGCAGCGCCACCCGGAAGGCGATGTTGCTCTTGACTTTGCTCAGCGACGACAAGTCCAGTCGCTGACCACCAAGCGTGAAGAACACGTTGCAGCCCCGGCCCTCCTGCCCGATGTGAATGACCAGCTGAATCCATTCCTGATGGTGGTGGAACAGTTCCAGATACTCGTCGATGATCACCAGCAGAATCGGGACGGGCTCGAGGTCGCGGCCGGCGAGCCGCATCTCTTCATACTCGTTGGCGTCGCGGGCACCGGCCTCTTTGAAAAGCCGGTAACGTCGGCGCAATTTCACCATTGACTGCCTTGCGCATCCGTTCGGCTAAGTGCCGGTCATCTTTGCCCAGATTGGACAGCGAACCCGCGACGTGGGGGAGACCTTCCAAGTCCTGCGCAGCGGATTCGAACTTCATGTCGACGAAGATCGACGATGAACGTTTCCGGTGAGTGTGTGAGCGCGATCCCGTTGCACAGCGAAAGGAAGAACTCCGATTTTCCGGAGCCCGACGTTCCGATCACCACCGAGTGAAATCCGAAGCCGCCGAAGTCTTTTGCACGAAGGATGATGTACTGCAATTCGCCGCCCGGCTTGACCCCGACCGGCACCATCGCCCACTTGGAGTCGCCCCGGCCGCGGCTTTCCGCCCACAACCGGTCGACGTCGAGCTGACGCGGATCGTTGATGCCCAGCGCGCGCAACAATTCCCCGGCCTGGCTGTCGGTTCCGGAAAGTTCTCCGGCGCTCATCGGTGACCAACGTGCCAGCGCCCGCGCGTAGCGGTTGGCCGTGCTTTCGGCGAGCATGTCCGCTACGGCGTAGAAGCGCGTCGCGGTGATAGAGCCGGCCCTCCCGCAGGTTGAATCGCTGGTCCTCGTCGGCGAATCCGACGCCGATGCCTTCACGAGTCGCGAGCCGCAACACGGTGATCCCGGCCATTCCTTTCTGACCGGTGACCCCTTCCCACTGCTCGGGAGTGCCGGCGCTGTCGTCGACGATCACCCAGTGCGGGCCGAGCGACAGCCCCGCCGATTCCATGGCGGAGGGCATCGACGTCGGGCTGCTGCCGACCGGCGGCGTCCACGGGCCGCGGCCTTTGCGGTGCAGTTCGGCGTCCAGCGCCTCCTCGAGTTCGGTCGGGGAAGCGAACACCAGCCGCCGCAGTCCGCAGGCGTCGAACATCTCGTCATGCTGATTGTGCGGAAGCCACACCAGCCACGACCATGCTTCGGGGTGGCGGGTGACGACCATCAGCTTCAAATCGTTGGGGCTGTGATAGACCGCCATCGAGCACAGCAGCGAACGCGCCAGACTGTGCAGCTCGCTGCGGGTCGTGCCCGATGAAGCTGAACCCCGGTTTCGACCGCAGGCTCAAGACCTTTCCGATGCCCCGGATCTTGCTCTGCTCGAGGATGAAATCCCGCAGCGCGCCACCGGTTACCGGCTCGAGTTCCTCACCGATGGGAACCTCGGGCCACTGCAACGAAACGGCCGAGTCGGTTGCCTGCTGGATTCCGATACCCAGACGGACATCGAGAAAATCCGGGTCGCCGGGCCGGCGTTCCCACATCCGCGGACCGCCGATCACGGTGTCGAGCTGCTGCGGGTCGCCGTGCACGAACAACTGGCTGCGTCGCTGATCCTGAGCGGCGCGCTGCACCTCGTCACGGTCCTCGTCGAGCTGACGCAGATACATCCGGCGCTGCTTTTCCTGCTCGCCCCAGCTGATTCGGCGACCTCGGCCGAATCGGCCGCTGAACATCAAAGCCCCGAAGCCGGCCAGCCCCATCATCGGGAAGAACCCGGACTGCAACGACCGCACACCGGAGGTGTACATGACCACCAGCGTGCCGATGATCCCGACCAGAAGTGCCGGGACAGCGATCATCAGCAGAATGTTGCGCGGCTCGCGTTCCGGCAGCGCCAACGGCGCCGCGACCGCCACCCGCACCGGCGGAACAGCCGGGGGCGGCTTACGGGCGGCGCGAACAAAACCTCGTTTCGACATGGCTATCCTCCGGCCTGCATGGCTCTTGGAATCCGGTATCGGCGCCACCGCGTCACCGCCGACGATCGTGTCGCGGGCGAGCAGCGCATTATCTCGGCTGATCGCCGGCCCCGCCGCGAAGGTACGCACGATGGGCCAGGGCGCCTGCACGGCGCGCGCCGGATCCAGGCCCAACGCCTGCAGCGTTTTCTGCTCCCATTGGATGCCGTAGCGAACGCCCTGCGGTGACACCCAAAACAGGCTTTCGCGACTGTCTGGACGTGGCGACGCCGCTGGTGGTCGCGACGAAGTTCGCCGCGCCGGGTAACACCAGGGTCTGATCGGCCTCGACCGAGTCAGGATCACGGTCGTTGCGGACCAGGCGAACCAATCGCGAGTCATGACCGATGGGGACGGGCAAGCCTCGGCCCGTCAAGACGGCGATCGTCGCCTGGGGGTCGCTGGACTGCTTCTGCCAGCCAACACACGTAACCGGGTTCGCCGCTGTGTCAACGAAATTCAACTTCGCTGTGGGGTAGAAGTTGACGTTGAGAACGTCGACGACGGGAATGTTGATGAGCTTGTCCGGGGTGATCAACGCCGGTGCTGTGGAACCGTGCGAGTCCGCGGTGCGCAGCAGATCGGCGACGAAGCCGGTGATCTTCTGGACCCCGTTGGCCAGCAAGACGTAGAAACCGTCGACGTTGCCGCTGGCGTCGCGGGTTTCCAGCACGCTGCCGACCGTTGAACCCGGCAGCAACTGCGACGCTGTGCCCGCATCCGGGATGCCGGGCACCACGAGTGGTTCCGTCGACGGCATTGCATCGAAGAGGGCATTGGAGATGTCGATGGGATACGTCACCCCCGGATCAAGACCGAGATTGAAGGTTACGCGCCGGTCGGTCGGGTCGATGAGTGAACGGTGACCTCCCCAGATGACGTAGGTCGCGCCTTTGTGGGTTGCCAGTACTGCTTGACCGGCACCCATCGGCGCGGCGCGACCGAACAACGAAAGCTCGCCGGCGATCGCAGTCACCACGGGAGGAGTTCCGCTGCCGTGGGCGGGGGCGGTGTCGCATACCGACCAGCCGGATACCGCACTGGAGGTGACCGTAAGGTCGTCGGGCACACCGGGGATGCCGATGATCGGGCCGGTCGGATACTTTGCGATCTCGGCCGACTTCACCCATGCCGGAGCGGCGGCGCTGCCGACCGCAAGCCGTGCCGACGTCAGGTTGAGTGCCGGGTACAGCCGGCCGTCGATCTTCGCGTACACAGCGCCGGTGTCTCGGTTGCCGATGATCGACGACTGCCCGATGAGGCCGGCCGGTTTCATGATGTGCAGCAATGCCATCCAACCGACACCGATCAGCACGAAAACCATCGACAGCACAACTGCGGCTTGCTGTTTGCGATCGTCGTGTTTCATCCGCACCGAGAACCGCGTGATCGCCGCCTTCAACCGACGGTTGTAGAACAGGTGACCGGAGTTCTGGTCGCGGTTGGACAAATTCAGCGGCATGGTCAGTATCCTTTCGGCGGGCGGCGGGCATCCGCCTGCTGCACCAACGCAACCAAGTTCGTTCCGTCCAGGCTCACGCCGTAGCGGTGCATCACGTAATTCATCGACGCGCAGATGTTCGCGACCGGGTCGTAGATGTTGGTGGAGGTGCCCGGTTGGTGAAAGCGCGCGAAGGTCGCCGGGATGGTTTGCGTCAATCCCCGTGCGTAACCCAGACCGTGGCCGTCCGGCTGGGCGGGCCCCGGCGCGGTCGCAGGCTCGGACGCAACCGCTGATGCGCCGCCCGCCCGACTCGCGCGCTACCAACGTCTCGTATCCGCGAATCCAATTGTGCCGCGCGGCCGGATCAACGATACCCAAGCGATCGAGCGCCTCGGCGATTTGGGTACGAACGTGTCCGCGCCGATGTGACTTCTCGTAACGCACTGCGCGAAGCTGAAGGGATCGGCTTCGCGGGTGCCCCGATCCGGGCAGGTGCCGGCGGTGAGGGTAGTCGAGCTCTGCGGTGCGCCGGGCGAGAGCATGCGCCAGGCGTTGCGATCGATCGATGTGGTGATGCTGGCTCCGGAAACGGGCAGCCATGCGGCGCAGTGCTTCTCGCCGCCCGAGCGGAGTGTCGGCTGCCGGCGCCAAGTCGTCGCGTGCATCGTCGAGAATGCATCCCGGTGGCACGCCGGCCCAGCCGGTGGCCGCTGCCCGCATCGCTGCGCACCGCGTTCAGTTCGCTGTCGGTGCCCGCCGTGCTGAGCAACGCGGCGGTGAGGCGCGCAATCTGCGGTCTCGCCGACGAGTCGATTCCCGTCGCTTGCTGCCCGTCGATTGAGTGCCGCCGCCTGATATCGAGCTCCGCCGGCGACTGGCGCTGGACCGTGCGTCCGCCTGGTCAGCGAACCCGTACAAGTTGTGCCCCTCGAGTCAGCAGCTGCAACGCACGGCGCCTAAGCGGATCAGACGTCACCGCAAACCTCCTCCGTAGCGAGCATCATTTTCGGCCATCGCTTCGTCGCGTAAGGCCGAAATCGCGAGGTTCACCCGCTCAGCCAACTCAGCGTGGCTGTAGCCGGTCATCACATCGGGGTGCAGTGTCAGATCGACCAGCCGGCCATCGGAGTTCGCGACGGCACGGACGTCGCCCAAGTCGACGCTGTAGGTGACCGTCTCGGCTTCCGCAACGAGAGCTTCCCATTTGTCCGCGGCTTCGCTGAGATCGCGCAACACCGACTCGACGAGATCCTTCTCGCTCAACTTCGCGCGACTCCCCGACCCCGACACCATGTCAGTATCTCGACCCCTCCTACCAGCGTCAATTCAAAGTTCGACGGCTCAGACCACTTCACCGGACCTCGGTATCAGCCAAAGTTCACGCACTGCTCACGGCTCGTCCGCCCACTTGCTTGCCGGCGGCGTGTCGAGTCGCTGAAACCAGGCGAAGTGATAGTTCGCCGCCAACCGGTCTCCGGTCGCGATGCCCTCCGTCGCGGCCAGCAGCAGGCAATTGAGCAGCAGTGCGGCATCGACATCTGGGTACTGGGCCAGCAGTTGGTACCGCGCGGTGTCGAGGTGCACGCGCAGCACGTCGACCTCGGCCTCCACCACACCTGTGCCGGCGGCGCCGGCTTTGGCCAGGGTGTGCGCCAGCCTCGGGAGCCCGTCGCGCCAGTGTGTCGCCTCACTGAGCACCCAGCCCAAGTCGTCGACGGTCGGTAGCTCCCGAGGCAGCTGCGAACCTTCGGTCGCATCGGAGTTGGTTGCCCAGCCGAGGGGATCACCGGGCGCGTATTCGACCGAGAAGGCGGGGCAGCCCAGCATCGACACTGCGGTTCCGCTCCGCCGATCGGGTGCCAACAACCGGACACCGGCAGGCAAAGTGATCCCGGGTGGCACCCAGCCGTGAGCAACGTCCGTCACCAACACCGTGACGCCGTCTTCGCCCTTTCCGACGGCCCAGCGTAATCCCGGCTCTTGGCGGGCCACGAATTTCAACAGCCGCCAGAGCCGCTCGGTCTCGGCTTCCGGGTCGAGAACTGGAACTGCTCCTTCCGCGTACGGGATTCGCTGCCGGCTCGACGTTCATCGACAGTGCCGAGTCGAATGACCTCGGTGGCGGGTGCTGCATCGGTATCGGCGGTCGGCGCTGCAACTGGGTCCAGGGCGGCCAACCGGGCAACCGCGTCAGCCGGGTTCAACTCGGCTGTGACGGGATCCGCGCCAGTCCGGTCGCGCTTATCGAATTGCTCGCCCAGGTTCGCGGTGACGTCTTGCTGAGCCGAACTGCTGACGTTTCGGCTCAGGCGCTCCTGCGCTCGGTTGTCTCAGCGACTTGGGTCCGATCCGGTGCTACGGGGGCATGGCGACCGTGTCGAGCGTCCCGCCGACTCGGCTGGACAGGTTCGACGATGGCGTTCGGCGGCTCGGGCGCCTCCGGGCGACGGAGTTCTTCCGGCCTCGATGCGCGCGCCGTGTGAAGGTGGCGCACCGCTGACTCGACTCGGCGGACCGCAAACCCACGAGCGATGTCGATGACCCGAGATTCTTCGGCGTGTCTGACGGCGATCCGGCATCACGGCCCGCCGGACAGCCATCAGTGCCTCGTTCGCGGAACTCGACTATTCGCTGGAGATCCACTCTGAGATGCTCAGCAGCTGCGGCATTCTCGGGTGTGATGGTGGCCAGCTCGGCAGGCCACAACCCGCCGAGCACCCAAGGGGTGCAATCGATGGGAGAGCTGAAAGCCGGAATCGTCAGAGATTCCCGGGTCGCTCTCCGGAGGCGCTGGCGCGCCGTCTTTCGACCGAAGATCGCCACCGGCCAAGCGTACCGTCCAGAATCAGCGAGCTGATCTCACATATCTCTCGCTCCACCTGCGGTTACGCCGATACGAGGTGACCGCATGCGGGCGGACCGGGTACCGCGCACATCGAGTGAATTGTGGCGGTGGCGGGCCCTGGGTAACGTGACGGCATGGCTGATTCTGCGCTGCAGCAGCAACTCGACGAAGTTCGGACGTTGCTGGCTCGCGCGCGAGAGTTGTTCGGCGGCAGCCCCGTCGAACCGCCCACCGATATCGCGCCGCACTCGGACGCGGTTCAGGCGTGGCTGCGCTAGCTTCGCGCGATGTTCACCGCGGGCCGCGTCGGCGGCGCAATTTGTGCACCAGCAGCTTTTCGATCGCCGCGTCCAGGTCCAGGGTGTCGGGACTTCGGCAGATGGGCTGTAACCGGCCGCCACTATCTCTTTGCGCACCTCCATCAACGCCTTGAGATACGACACGTCCGCAGTCAGCAGAATGCCCGCAGCCAAGGTCTGGGCGTCGGTGTCCATCGCTGCATGACTCAACACGACGCTGTGCGCGTAGCCACCTCGGCATGACCGGAACAGGATGGCGCCGCTCGGGGTGCACGGTGTCGAACTCGGCATCAGCGTCGCTCATCGACCGTCGTCGATACCTCTGAACGAAGCGGCGGCATCCTGCTCGTTTTGTTCCCAGATCGACGCAGACGTCCTGAGATGGTCGGCCAATTGGCGTGGTCGTCGGCTTGCTGTTCGTAACACAGCCTTCGGTGCTCGAGCAGTTCACGACCGGCCTCGCGCAGCTCGCTGAAGATCGGCCCCAGCGAATCGAGGCTTTCCTGAATCGCCGCGTGCGAAGAAGGAACCGTGCGCAGATACTCCGACGCCTCCTGATGCTGATCCGCCACTTCCCGCAGCGTGTCCGGCTGAACGTGGATTCGGTCTGCCATCTGCTTTCTCCCTGTCGATTCGATCGCCCGGCGCAGCGGCGCGTGCTGTCCTCGGACTACGTGGCGGTGACGGCGGCCGGTCTGGTCGGTGTCGGTGTCGGTGGTTCGGTCTTGGTCGGCGCGGCGGCCGGCGCTGCGGGCGGATGCTCCCAGCCTAGGAAGCTCGGCCCCTGCACCGTGGAGATGTGCTGAATCTGACCGTTGACCAGCGCTTCGCTTGGGCCGAGCGACAGAGCATGGTGGTCGGTGAACATACCGATGTCGCCGGGGGACAGCTGCGGCGGGTCGATTCGTTCGGTAACTGCCGTCCCGGGCGGCGGAATCGTCATGCCCTGCTCTCGGAACGCATCTGCGATGGGTGTTCCGTTGACGGCGGCCTGATCGCAGCGGCGAGTTTCGGATTCGCGGCGGTGATCGTCTCACCGTTGGGCAACGTGACCTGGGTCGGCCCGGCCGGCTGCACCGCATCATCGTCATCACCTTCGCCATCCTGGCCGTCTTCGCTGTCCTCATCGGCGTCGTCATCGCTGTCGCGTCGCCGTCGCTTCGCCATCGAAGCCGGCGATTTCGTCCGTGCGGGCTGCGTCCTCAAGCTCGTCATCCGTCGGGCCGCGCTTGCCAAGGGCTTGCAGCAGATCAGGTATCGACGACCCGCTGGCCGCACCCCAGCCGGGCATCGGGCCAGGTAGCGCAGCGCCGCCGAGCGGTGGGAAGCCGGCTGCGGCGGGCAGGTTGGGCACTGCTGCCGGCGTGGGCACCGGTGCCCGAGTTGTTGAGCCGGCGGGGAAGGCGTCTGCGTCCTCATCGCCCGCGAGCGAGTCCCAATAGGGGTCGGCGTCTTCGTCCTCTGCTTCCGTGTCTTCGTCTTCTGCTTCCGCACTCTCGGTCACCGACGGCGTCGCTGCGCCGACTGTCGGCGGTGCGCCGTCATGGGCCGGTGCGGGCTGGCCGTCCTGCGGGACGTTGTAGAGCGAGGTCAACGCTGCCATCAGCGCTGACTTCGACGTATCGTCGAGGCTCGCGCCCGCTACCACAGCTCGGATGTCCTGCACTTTGCCGAGCAGGAATCGCTGAAAATCCCGGGCGCCGGCGGCGGTATCCAGGTCGGTGCGTGTCCGTACCGCGGACTCGATCTCACGCTGCAGTTGACTCAACGCTTCGTTGCCGTCGACCGCTTTGAGGTGCGCATTCAAAATCGCGCTGACCACCTGCAGATCCAGCTGTGCGGTTGATGAGTTCTGCTGTGCCAAGGAACTTTCCGCACTTCTGATCGCGTCTGCGGCATCACCTTCCTGGTGGTCGGTCGGCCGCTGTTCAGCCGGCGGCGCCGTTACCGGGGCGCCGCCGGTCCGAGGCACTCGCGGGCCGGTCGATCGCCCCGGTCGTCGGGTCGAACAGGTCCGGGTGCCCGCGGTGAATCTTGCCGAGCAACGCGTCAAGTCGCTCAGGAGTCGCCAGGAAGACAGTCGCGACGTCTGTAACGTCTTGCGGCGTCAGTCCGGTCAGCCAGGCCTGTGGGTCACCGGAACAGTCGTTCACGTGCTTGATCGCGGCGAGCAGGTCTTCGGCTGTCGCCATCGCTCAGGCGGCTGATCTTGCGGTGCGCAGCCGTTCCATGGACGGGGACAGTACTTCGGCCGCTTGTGACGCGACAATTCACCCGGCCGACGGCTGTGAGTGACGTTCTCCTGGTTACGCTTCCGCTGGCCCGTTTCGGTGTAATGCGGTTGCAAACCGTGCAGCGCAGCAGATTTCGCGAGGTCTGACTTCGCGCACTTCATGTGATGACTGCGCCGATCTCGCGTTGTCTGGCAATCAGAAATCTTCCGGAACTCCCGCTTGCCGACAGGGGTGTCGAGCGCCAGTGCGGCCTGATTCTGCACGGCGGCGTCGATTTCCCTGCTGATGGCGTCGAGTCGCGAGAGGCCTTCGACGGTGGCCGCATGCGCGCTGGCAAGCGCCTCGCGCAGCACATGATCGACACCGGCAGCAGTGCTGTGTCGTGTGACCAGCGCCAGCTGCCTGGCTTGAACAGCAGCTACCGCGTTTCCGGTCTGCTTCGCCATGCGTTGAACCTACTCACCTGGGCCCCGGTCAACAATCCAGGTCGTCCGCCGGCACCCAGACCACCGGCCGCCGGATCTGCACATGCGGTCCCAGTCGGCTGATGCGCACGGTGGCTCCTGAGTAAGGCGCCTCGACCACCAGGTCGTGGCCAAGCGCAATCTGCACGTGCCCGGCGTGCGGGAAGACGAGATCACCGGGGCGCACTTGTGCGCGTGACACTGCGATTCCCTCATGAATCTGCTGATAGGTGGTGCGGTCCAGATGCACACCGGCCTGTGCGTAAGACCATTTCACCAAACCCGAGCAGTCGAACTGGTCGGGGCCAGTCGCGCCCCACACGTACGGCCGGCCTAATCGTGACAACGCCGCGCGCACCGCGATTCCGGCGCGGCTGTTCGGACGGCAGGCTCAGCCCGCTCAACCGGAGTCTGTGATGTCTTGCGCCGCGGTACCGCAAAGCGCGCAACGCCGCCGCATGATGCCGCGCCCGCGCTCGTGCCGTCGACACGTGCGCTCGTTGCGCCCGCAAGCCGTGCGATACGGCGACGCGCGGCCTCGCGCTGCGCCATAGGATTGTCGGAAATGGCGGTGTCCGCGAGCGCCTCGTCGAGAACACGCCTGGTCGCCTGTCGCGCGTCCGCATGATCGCGATACGCCTCGGTCGATGATGCCGGTTGCCGCTTCGTCGGTGCGCACAGCTGCGAGCAACGCGGTGCCGTGCCCCGCTTACCGCGAGCTGATAGTGCCGATAAGCATCGCCGGCACCGATTGCAGCGGGCGCGGTGCAGTTGCGCTACGGACGGTCGGCCGACGACGTTTATCGGCTCTGACCGCGTGTCGCGCGGTGAACAAGGAAGTGGGCGCGACGCAGCTCCTCCACTTCGCTGCCAGTCAATCGGATTGCCCCCGGTCCGGGCTCAGGCGGGTCGGTCGTCTGCACCGAAGCAACGAAAGCCCGGACGCGCGGCAGAGTCCCCGGCGGAATGACTCCTCGATTGCGGATGTCCCACAGACTCCTCAGCGGTGACGCCGACCAGTGCTGCAATTACCGTCTCCGGTAGGGCGGAGTGCGCGCACGCACGGTCGAAACGAGCGCTCAAGCTCATCGGGATGCGGTCGAGAAGGGCGGTGCGCGTCGCTTCCAGCGCCTGCAGATGAGTCATCAGTCGGCCGGCCGAGTCGGCGCCGGCGTTCACCGCGACGCGCCAGGAGTTGGCTGCCAGCATCTCGGCCTTTCTGCACTGAGCGATCACCGACAGAATATACGTCTCGTATTCGTTTGATGTATTCGCCGGCAACCGATCGATCACCGCTTTGAGCGCTTCCAGCTGCGCCTCGGCGTACCCCTCGAGCACCTCTGTATCGCTGTGCCGGTCGACGACTACCGGTTCCGTCGAGCGTCTGCACCTGTGGTTCCGGCGGCTTCGCGGCGATCAACCGGTCGAGTTCAACTTCAGGGTCGGCGGCTACCAGCAATCTGTGATACGTCCCGGCGGGAAGCCCAAGGCCGTTCTCCACCTTGTGGATTGTGCTTTTATGCGGTTTGCGCGCTCCCCGTTCCAGGTAACTCAGGCCCATCACGCTGATGCCTGTCTCGGCTGCGAAGTCCGCCAAAGACCAGTCGCGCGACTCCCTCAGCGCCCGGATTGCCGCCCCGGCCGACTCTCGGCTCACCACAGCGCTCCGGGCACGCAGAAATACTACAACGCATAAGGCGTTGTGCTGGGTATATATGTTTTTGTCAATGTTTGTCTTGCGTGGTGCGGAAGGAGTTCTATGGTTCTGTCTACGTTTAACAAACCGACGAGGAGGCCCGTCATGGCATACCCCTGCTCAGTGAACCCGGAGCTTTGGTTCGGTTACCCCGACGACGACGCGGGCGACGGCGCCGCCAAAGCGCGCGCGTACGAGCAGTCAGCCACCGAAGCGCGGCTGCTGTGCCTGCGCCGCTGCCCGCTGGCCCAACAGCAACGCTGTGCGCGGTATGCCGTTGAGCACCGAGAAGAATACGGCGTGTGGGCTGGGGTGAAACTGCCCGGCGGCCAGTACCGCAAGCGCGAACAATTGGCTCGAGCGCATGACCTTCTGCGTCGAATCGCTTCTGGAGCCGTCAGCTCACGCCAGCTGCCCGATAATTCCGCTCTGCTCGCGCGGCGCGAAGGCGACACCGTGCAGGTGAGTCGTACGGTGTTTCACCTCGCGGCTAATCACGCCGGTCCGCGTTCGGCCGCCTGACTTGTGCGCTGTCATGTGTTTCGCTCGGTGGAGGCGCACTGCCGCCTGCGTGCTGCCAAAGGAAGGGAAACGATGACAACCGATAAAACCGGCGCACCGACGACGGTCCGGGGCGGTGCCGGGGAGTATGACATTGCGGTGGAGGGCAGAGTCGTCGGCCACGCGTTTTTCGCCGACCACGGCGACCAGCGGGTCTTTCACCACACCGAAGTCGACGATGAGTTCGGCGGACGCGGCTTGGCCACCATCCTCATCGAGGATGCGCTGGAGCGCGCTCACGACGAAGGTAGACGCATCGTCGCGGTCTGCCCGATGGTGGTGACTGTGCTCGAAAAGCATCCGGAGTATCGCGACATCACCGACCCGGTGACGCCGGAAATCAAGCGGTGGGTCAAAGACCTGACCGGTTAACTGGATTCTTTCCAGCGCAACCGGGTACGCAACCTGCTGACAGTTCAGCCGACGCTGAATCAGACCTGTGCTCTCGAGGAGTCAGTGATATGGCGACGCTGCACCGAGATGTCGCGAACGGCATTCATCGCATCGAGCACGCGCACGTCAACTTGTATCTGGTCGAAGGCGACCGGGGTGAATACACCGTGGTCGACGCCGGCCTGCCCGCGTTGTGGTCGCACCTCGGCCGCCTGCTCAGTGAGGTCGGCGCGAACCCGGACAAGGTGGTCGCGCTGCTGCTCACCCACGCGCATTTCGACCACGTCGGCGCGGCGGCCGCCATGCAGAAAGAGTGGCGGCTGCCGGTCTGGACCCACGCCAACGAGAAGCAACTTGCCGCCCATCCGCTGCGCTACCGGCACGAACGCAACCGCCTCGCCGTGCCGCTGACACATCCCCGATCGCTGCCGATCATCGCGCGGATGACCCTGGCCGGTGCGCTCATGGTCAAAGGAGTGCAGGACGTGACCGTGTTCGATACGAAGAGCCCCCTCGACCTGCCTGGGAGGCCGGTCCCGGTCTTCACCCCGGGGCACACCTTCGGACACACTGCGCTGCATTTCCCAGAACGAGACGCCCTCATCACCGGTGATGCACTCGTGACGTTGGACCCGTACACCGGCGGGCGCGGACCTCAAATAGTGTCCGGAGCCGCCACCGCAGACAGCGCGCAGGCCCTGACGTCGCTGGCGGTGCTGCGCGCAACCGGCGCCGCCGTGGTGCTTCCCGGACACGGCGATCCTTGGACCGGCGGCATCGCCGACGCCACCGATCTGGCGCAGCGCCGCGGACCGCACTGACCCGACGGGCTTGGGATTGACGTCTCGCTCGGGCCGATCACTCGATTGGCGCGAACACGGATAGGACGGGCAGTGCGTAGGCCTCATGCGCTGATCTCAGGAGCCGGCATCGCTGGACCTGCGCTGGCTCACCAACTGGCAGCCCGGGGCTGGGAAACCACCGTCATCGAACGAGCCCCGCAGCGCCGCGACGAAGGACAGAACATCGATGTGCGTGGCGCCGCCCGCCGAGTGGTGAAGAGGATGGGCATCGAGAACGACATCCGCGCGGCCAACACCTCCGAGGTAGGCATGCGCTTCGTCAGAGACGACGGCACCGCGGCGGCGGCGTTCCCGATGGATGTTTCCGGCCGATTCGACGGGCCGACCGCCCAATTCGAGATCCTCCGGGGAGAATTGTCCCGCATTCTGATCGAGCACACCCGGGACAACACTAAGTACCGGTTCGACACTCGGATCACCGGTCTCAACGACCACGGCAGTCACGTCACCACAACGTTGGACGACGGAACATCCGTTGACGCTGACTTGGTCGTCGTCGCCGAAGGCTTGCGCTCCCAGAACCGCCGATTCGTCACGTCCGTCGACGTCACCGATTTAGGGATGTACATCGCCTACCTCACGCTCGCGCGAACGACCGGCGACGACCGGTGGTGGAACTGGCAGCACGCCCCCCGGTCCCGCTCGGTGCACTTACGGCCGGACAATTTGGGCACTACCCGGGCGATGCTGAGTTTCCTGTCCGACGTGCGTGGCCTCGAGAGACTGTGCCGCGACGGTCAGATCACCGTCTTACGACGCACGTTCGCCGATGTCGGCGGCGCCGCTCCGCGCATCCTGGCTGCACTCGACGACGCCCCGATGTATTTCGACGGGCTCGGCCAGGTCCGCGCGCCGTGCTGGAGCAAGGGCCGTGTCGCGCTACTGGGTGACGCGGCGTTCTGCGTGTCCCCGGTGGCCGGTGGCGGCAGCAGCTTGGCCCTGATCGGGGCGTACGTGTTGGCCGCAGAGCTATCGGGCACCGACGACGTTCGCGCCGCGCTCATCCGATACGAACGGTTCATGCGACCACACGTCAAGGCGGCACAAGACGTGCGGCCGTGGATGCTCCGGCGAGCAAATCCCCGTAGTCGCGCCGGCATTCGCGTCCTGCATGCCGGAGCGCGCGTCGCCGCAAGCCCTGTCGCCCGGGCCGTTATGCGCGCGACGGCAACGCCAGCCATCACGTCAACCCTGACCACTATTGCCGGCTCGATAAAAAGACTTCGGCCGACGCCGGGGAATCTGTAACCCATGACGCGACTCATCTGTCACCGATGACTCGACTCATCACACAACGGTGGGCGAAGGGGGACTTGAACCCCCACGTCCCGAAGGACACTGGCACCTGAAGCCAGCGCGTCTGCCATTCCGCCACTCGCCCGTGGCAACCGGGGCAGCCTATCACTGCCGTCGCAGCGCACCGCCGCCTCGCCCGGCGACCGATATCGGTGTAGTTCGGCGCGACGCACAGTCGACGAACCGGCCCTGAGCTGTGAAAAAGCGATTCTCAGAGTTCCTGAGGTGCCGCGCCGCTGCCCTTGCCCGATACGATGCTTGCTGAACTTTGTTGGTGCGATAAGCGTGCGGTTCACCGCCCGGCACCAGCTGCAGCGAATTGTAGTGAGGCGAGCGCTGGATATGAGCAGCCAGAAGGGGCTAGTTCATCGCATCGAGCGCAAACTGGAGGCGACGTTAGGCGATGCGTTTGCTCGGGTCTTCGGCGGATCGATCGTCCCGCAAGAGGTTGAGGCCATGTTGCGCCGCGAAGCAGCCGACGGAATTCAGTCGCTTCAGGGCAATCGACTTTTGGCACCCAACGAATACGTCATTACGCTCGGAGTACACGACTACGAGATTGTGGCCGCAGGCCCCGATCACACGTCGGATACCTTTGCCAAACACTTGGCGGGATATATCAGTGAACAAGGTTGGCAAACGTATGGTGATGTGGTCGTCCGCTTCGAACAGTCCTCTAGTCTGCACACCGGCCAGTTCCGCGCCCGCGGTGCTGTCAACCCAGACGTCGAGTCCCGCCCGACGGCTGGCGATGCTGCTCCGCCACAATCAGACCGTGCGTTCAGCGCAGAACCAGGAGTACCACCGATGACCGACAACTCGAGCTATCGCGGCGGCCAGGGGCAGGGGCGGCCCGGCGACGAATACTACGACGACCGCTACGGCCGTCCACCGGAAGACCCGAGGGCCGGCCAGGACAGCCGCGGATATCCCGGTGACCCTGCCGGCTACCCGCCGCAGGGCGGCTATCCGCCGTCACGTCCTCCGGAGCAAGGCGGCTACCCCGACCAGCGGGGCTATCCCGACCAGGGCGGCTATCCCGAGCAGGGCGGCTACCCCGACCAACGTGGCCACCAGGAACAGGGCGGCTACCCCGACCAGCGGGGCTATCCCGACCAGGGCGGCTACCCCGACCAGCGTGGGTACTCCGATCAGCGTCCATACCCTGGGCCGGCGGGATACTCCGAGCAGGGCGGCTACCCCGAACGCGGCGGCTACGGCGACCAACGCGGTTACCCCGACCAAGGTGGATACCCTGATCAGGGCGGATACCCCGAACGGGGACCCAGCGGCTACCAGCCTCCCGCTGACCAGCGCCCGCCCGCGGGCTACGGCGGCGGGCAGAACTATGACCCCGGCTATCGCCAAGGCGGCGGTTACGGGCCGCCGGGCGGCGGGCAGCCGGGTTACGGCGACTACGGGCGCGGACCCGCTCGCCACGAGGACGCGGGCTACAGCCCAGCCGAACAGCGGCCTTCTTACCCGGACCAGGGCAGCTACGACCAGGGATACCAGGCCGGACCGGACTACGGCCGGCAAGACTACGGTCAAGGCGACTACAACCGCTACGGCGAAGCCGGCGGCGGCGGTGCGTATGCGCCTCCCGGTGGGGGCTACGGCGAACCGGGCGGAGGCTATGGCGAACCGGGTGTCGGTTACGGGGAACCCGCCGGTGGCTACGGGTCACCTGCCGGCGGCGGCTACGGCGAGGCCAGCAGCTACGCCGAACCCGGCTACGCAGAGCCGGCTGGCTACAGTGATGCGCCGGCTGGCTACGGTGATCCGGCGCCTGGTTACGGTGAACCTGCCGGCGCTGGTTACGACCTCGGCCACTCCGAGACCCAGATGGGCGGCTATGGCGGTTACGGGCAGGGCGGCTACGGAACAAGCGGCACAACCGTCACTTTGCAGCTGGACGACGGCAGCGGACGTACCTATCAGCTGCGCGATGGTGCCAACATCGTCGGCCGCGGGCAGGATGCCCAATTCCGTCTTCCGGACACCGGAGTGTCGCGCAGGCACCTCGAAATCCGCTGGGATGGGCAGGTTGCGCTGCTCTCGGACCTCAACTCCACCAACGGCACCACGGTCAACAACTCAGCGGTGCAGGAGTGGCAGTTGGCCGACGGCGACGTCATCCGGCTCGGTCATTCGGAGATCATCGTCCACATCCGCTGAACTATCGCTTGGCGAAGCTATCGAGCTTCAACCCGCGTCGATCACCGTCCAAGTATCGTGACGTTGCTGATGTGCTCGGTTTCACGATCAGGGGTACAGCGCCAGGACGGAAGGACGCCGGATGCAGGGATTGGTTCTGCAGCTGACGCGGGCCGGGTTTCTGCTGCTGCTGTGGGTGTTCATCTGGTCGGTGCTGCGGATCTTGCGGACGGATATCTACGCGCCGACCGGGGCGGTGATGGTGCGGCGCGGCTTGCCGTTGCGCGGTGCGCTGCTGCCTTCGCGGCAGAACCGGAGTCCGCGCTATCTGGTCGTCACCGAGGGTTCGCTGGCTGGCGCACGGATCAGCCTGAGCGGACAGCCGGTGCTGATCGGGCGCGCCGACGACTCCACCCTGGTGCTCACCGACGATTACTCGTCGACGCGGCACGCGCGGTTGTCTCAGCGTGGCTCGGAATGGTACGTAGAGGACTTAGGATCGACCAACGGCACTTACCTTGACAGGGCGAAGGTGACGACGGCGGTACGTGTTCCGATTGGGACGCCGGTTCGAATCGGCAAGACGGTGATCGAGCTGCGCCCGTGAGCCTGGTGCTGCGCTATGCAGCCCGCAGCGACGTCGGGCTGGTGCGTTCCAATAACGAGGATTCGGTGTATGCCGGTGCGCGGCTGCTGGCTCTGGCCGACGGCATGGGCGGCCACGCCGCCGGTGAAGTCGCCTCCCAGCTGGCCATCGCGGCGCTTGCTCACCTCGACGACGACGAGCCCGGCGGCGATTTACTCGGCAAGCTGGACGCCGCGGTGCGCGCCGGAAACTCCGCGATTGCCGGGCAGGTGGAGCTGGATCCCGAACTCGAAGGGATGGGCACCACGCTCACCGCAATCCTCTTCGCGGGCAACCGCATCGGGCTCGTGCACATCGGGGACTCGCGCGGCTATCTGATGCGCGACGGTGAACTCACCCAAATCACCAAAGACGACACTTTTGTGCAGACCCTGGTCGACGAGGGCCGCATCACGCGGGAAGAGGCACACAGCCATCCCCAGCGTTCGCTGATCATGCGGGCACTGACCGGGCACGAAGTGGAACCCACCCTGATCATGCGGGAAGCCCGCGCCGGCGACCGCTACCTGCTGTGCTCTGACGGGCTATCCGACCCGGTCAGCGACGAGACCATCCGGGATGCTCTGCAAATCCCCGACGTCGGCGAAAGCGCGGAACGCCTCATCGAACTAGCGCTGCGCGGCGGCGGACCCGACAACGTCACCGTGGTGGTCGCTGACGTCGTCAACAACGACTACGGGCAAACCCAGCCGATCCTGGCCGGTGCAGTATCCGGAGACCAATCCCAGTCGACGCGCCCCAACACCTCAGCGGGCCGGGCATCGGCCATCAACGCCCGCAAGGCCGTCCCGGCGAAATCTGTTGCGCCGCCCCCGGAAGCGGTCACCCAGCCGAAGGTCTCGCGGCGCCGGCTGGCCATCGTAATCGCACTGGTAGTGCTGCTCGTGCTCGCTGGCCTGGCGATCGGGCGGACCGTTGTCCGCGGCTACTACTACGTCGCCGACTACCACGACACCGTCACCATCATGCGCGGAATCCGGGGGTCGGTGCTGGGTATGACCCTGCAGGAACCATGGTTGGTCGGCTGCTTCAACGGCAGCAACGAACCCTACGGCCAGGCCGGCAGGGTGCCGGGCTGTCAGCCGCTGAAATTGACCAACCTCAGCCAGTCCAGCCAGGAACTGGTGAAGACGGGACTGCCCTACGCCGACCTCGACGGCGCCAAGAAGCAGCTGCAAGGCCTGATCTCCACCTGCCCGCCGGCTGCGCCCGTGCCGGTCAAGCCGCCCACCACCAGCCAGAACCCGCCACCGTCGGGCTCCGCGGCGCCGTCGGCTTCTGCGTTGCCGCCGGAGACCGGCGAACCGGCAAAACCGACGAGTACCGCACCCCCGCCGGCCATCGCGCCGACCGCACCGGTGAACCCGCCGTCGTCTAACCAACCGGCACTTGCCTGCCGGGAAGCGGCATGACGACGCAGCCTCAGGCGCCGGTCGCAGTAACACCTCCGCTACCGAATCGGCGGAACGCCGAGCTGCTGCTGCTGTGCTTGGCCACCGTCATCATCGCGGCGGCCCTGGTGATCGTGCAGGCCAACCAGGAGCGGGCTTTACGCTGGGATCTGGCCGGGTACGCCCTGGCGTTCTTCACGTTGTTCGCCTCGGCGCACTTGGCAATCCGGCGCTACGCGCCGTACGCCGATCCGCTGCTTCTTCCCGTCGTCGCGCTGCTCAACGGTCTGGGCTTGGTGATGATCCACCGACTTGATCTGGCTGACAGCGCAATCGGCGGCAGCACCCATCCCAGCGCGAACCAGCAGATGCTTTGGACAATGCTGGGTGTCGCGGCGTTCGCCCTCGGCGTCACGTTCCTCAAAGATCATCGACAACTCGCGCGGTACGGCTACGTCTGCGGGCTCGCCGGTCTGGTACTGCTGACGATCCCCGCACTCCTGCCGACGGCGTTTTCCGAGCAGAACGGCGCGAAGATCTGGATTCGGTTGCCGGGGTTCTCTATTCAGCCCGCCGAGTTCTCGAAGATCTTGTTGCTGATTTTCTTCTCGGCGGTGTTGGTGGCTAAACGCGGCCTGTTCACCAGCGCCGGCAGGCATCTGATGGGGTTGGATCTGCCTCGGGCTCGCGATCTGGCGCCGCTGCTGGCGGCGTGGGTGATCTCGGTCGGGGTGATGGTGTTCGAAAAAGACCTGGGCACTTCGCTGTTGTTGTACGCGTCGTTTCTGACGGTCGTCTATCTGGCCACCCAACGGTTCAGTTGGGTGGTGCTCGGCTTGGCGTTGTTCGCCGGCGGAAGCGTCCTGGCCTACTACGCGTTCGGCCACGTCCGGGTGCGGGTGCAGACCTGGCTGAACCCGTTCAGCGACCCGGACGGCAGCGGCTACCAGATTGTGCAGTCGTTGTTCAGCTTCGCCACCGGCGGCATCTTCGGTACCGGGCTCGGCAACGGACAGCCCGACACCGTGCCTGCGGCCTCGACTGACTTCATCATCGCCGCGTTCGGCGAGGAGCTCGGCCTCGTCGGCCTCGCCAGCGTGCTCATGCTGTACACCATCGTCATTGTCCGCGGCCTGCGCACGGCGATCGCGGTACGTGACAGCTTCGGCAAGCTGCAAGCCGCCGGCTTGGCATCGACGCTGGCCATCCAGTTGTTTATCGTGGTTGGCGGCGTGACCAGGCTGATCCCGTTGACCGGGTTGACCACGCCCTGGATGTCCTACGGCGGTTCGTCCCTGCTGGCTAACTACCTGCTGCTGGCCATTTTGGTGCGCATCTCCGACTCGGCGCGTCGCCCACCGCGGCCCCGGGTTCGTAAGCCGTCGCCGATCGCCACCGCCAACACTGAGGTGATCGAGCGGGTATGAACGCCTCCCTGCGCCGGATCTCGGTGACCGTGATGGCGTTGATCGTCCTGTTGCTGGTCAATGCGACCTTCACTCAGGTGTTCACCGCCGACGGGTTGCGCACTGATCCCCGCAATCAGCGGGTGCTTCTGGACGAATACTCGCGGCAGCGCGGCCAGATCACTGCCGGCGGCCAACTGCTGGCGTATTCGGTGGCCACCGACAGCCGTTACCGGTTTCTGCGGGTCTACCCCAATCCCGCTGCCTACGCGCCGATCACCGGCTTCTATTCGCTGCGCTACTCCAGCACCGGTCTGGAACGTGCCGAGGATACCGTGCTCAACGGATCCGATTCCCGGCTTTTTGGTCGCCGCCTGGCCGATTTCTTCACCGCTCGCGATCCTCGCGGGGGCAACGTCGACACGACGATCAATTCTGCAGTCCAGCAGGCCGGCTGGGATGCGATGCAGCAGGGCTGCAACGGCCCGTGTAAAGGGGCGGTCGTCGCGTTGGAGCCGTCCACCGGAAAGATCCTGGCGCTGATCTCCTCGCCGTCCTACGACCCCAACCTGCTGTCTTCGCACAACACCGAGGATCAACTGCAGGCGTGGCAGCGGCTGCGCGACGATCCGGCGTCCCCGCTGACCAACCGGGCCATCGCCGAAACGTACCCACCGGGATCGACATTCAAGGTCATCACCACCGCCGCCGCGCTGCAGATCGGCGCTACCGAGGACGACCAACTGACCTCCGCACCGCGCATTGCGCTCCCGAACAGCACCGCGGCGCTGGAGAACTACGGCGGGACGCCGTGCGGCGCCGAGCCGACGGTGTCGCTGCGCGAAGCATTCGCACACTCCTGCAACACCGCGTTCGTCCAACTGGGTCTGCGCACCGGCCCAAACGCCTTGCGCAGCACCGCGCACGCCTTCGGACTCGACAGCGCCCTGGACCCCATACCGCTGCAGGTCGCCGAATCCACCGTCGGGCCCATTCCAGACGCCGCCGCGTTGGGAATGTCCAGTATCGGACAGAAAGACGTGGCCCTGACACCGCTGCAGAACGCGGTGGTGGCCGCGACGATCGCGAACGCCGGAGTGACGATGCAGCCCTACCTGGTGGGCAACGTGCAAGGGCCGGACCTTGCCCCGATCGGCACCACCGCACCGCACGAGCAGCGCCGTGCGGTGTCTCCGCAGGTCGCCGCTAAGCTAACAGAACTAATGGTCGGCGCCGAGCAAGTCACACAGCAGAAAGGGGCTATCCCCGGCGTGCAGATCGCGTCCAAAACCGGTACCGCAGAACACGGTACCGACCCGCGTCACACCCCACCGCACGCGTGGTACATCGCGTTCGCGCCGGCGCAGGCGCCGAAAGTGGCCGTCGCGGTGCTGGTGGAGGACGGCGCTGACCGGCTGTCCGCAACCGGCGGGGCGCTCGCAGCGCCGATCGGACGGGCAGTGATTGAGGCCGCGCTTCAGGGAGGACCATGAGCCCGCGAGTAGGGGTGACGCTGTCAGGCCGGTACCGCCTGCAGCGCCTCATCGCCACTGGCGGCATGGGGCAGGTCTGGGAGGCGGTGGACAGCCGGCTGGGCCGGCGCGTCGCGGTGAAAGTACTCAAGAGCGAGTTCTCCACCGACCCGGAATTCATCGAGCGGTTCCGCATCGAGGCCCGGACCACCGCGATGCTCAACCATCCCGGCATCGCCAGCGTGCACGACTACGGGGAAACCCAGATGGACGGCGAGGGCCACACCGCCTATCTGGTGATGGAACTGGTCAACGGTGAGCCGCTGAATTCGGTGCTCAAACGCACCGGCCGGCTCTCCCTGCGGCACGCCCTGGACATGCTCGAACAGACCGGTCGCGCCCTGCAGGTCGCGCACGCCGCTGGCCTGGTGCACCGCGACGTGAAGCCCGGCAACATCCTGATCACGCCGACCGGCCAGGTCAAGATCACCGACTTCGGGATCGCCAAGGCCGTCGACGCAGCCCCGGTGACTCAGACCGGCATGGTGATGGGCACCGCCCAGTACATCGCGCCCGAACAAGCTCTGGGGCACGACGCGACTCCGGCCAGTGACGTCTACGCACTGGGAGTGGTTGGCTACGAAGTGGTTTCGGGGAAGCGGCCGTTCACCGGCGACGGCGCCCTGACGGTGGCGATGAAGCACATCAAAGAGCCACCGCCCCCGCTGCCCAGCGACTTGCCGCCCAATGTGCGCGAACTCATCGACATCACTTTGGTGAAGAACCCGGGCATGCGTTACAAGAGCGGCGGCCCGTTCGCCGACGCGGTCGCCGCCGTGCGCGCCGGGCGCCGTCCGCCGCGTCCGACCAGCCAGGGATCGGCGTCCGGCCGGGCCGCGCCCGCTGCTATTCCGTCCGGTGCGAACGCCCGGGTCGCTGCGGGCGCTACTGCCAAGGCGGCGGCGGTAGCGCCACGCCGGTCGCGACCCACGTCCGGCGGCAACCGCCAGCCGCCGCCCCGGCGCACGTTCTCCTCCGGTCAGCGCGCGCTGCTGTGGGCGGCGGGCGTGCTGGGTGCGCTGGCGATCATCATCGCGGTGTTGATCGTCCTCAACTCCCACAACGAGAACACCCAGCAGCAGGCCCCTCCGACCGTCACCGACACCGGGACCCCGCCCGCCAAGACGTCCGGCGGGGCGGCGACCGCGCCGGCAGCCCCGACCCATCGGACTGAACGGGAGCCGCCACGACATCACCTCGTCGTTCCGCTGTATCAACGTCACCCGGTGACGCCGCAGTCATCCCGGATAGCGCGATGACCACCCCGCAACACCTGTCCGACCGGTACGAGCTCGGCGAGATCCTCGGCTTCGGCGGGATGTCCGAGGTGCACCTGGCGCGCGATGTCCGGTTGGGGCGGGACGTCGCCGTCAAGGTTCTGCGGGCAGATCTGGCTCGCGACCCGAGCTTCTACCTGCGGTTTCGCCGCGAAGCCCAGAACGCCGCAGCGCTCAACCACCCGGCCATTGTGGCTGTCTACGACACCGGAGAGGCCGAGACCGCCGCCGGTCCGCTGCCCTACATCGTGATGGAGTTCGTGGACGGGGTCACCCTGCGCGACATCGTCCACACCGACGGCCCGATGCCACCCCGGCGCGCCATCGAAGTCATCGCCGACGCGTGCCAGGCGCTCAATTTCAGCCACCAGCACGGCATCATCCACCGTGACGTCAAGCCGGCGAACATCATGATCAGCACGAACAACGCGGTCAAAGTGATGGACTTCGGAATCGCGCGGGCGATCGCCGACGGTGGCAACAGCGTCACCCAGACCGCGGCCGTGATCGGCACGGCGCAGTATCTTTCTCCCGAGCAGGCTCGCGCCGAGCCGGTGGACGCCCGCTCCGACGTGTACTCGCTGGGCTGCGTCCTGTACGAGATGCTCACCGGCGAGCCGCCATTCGTCGGTGACTCGCAAGTGGCCGTGGCCTATCAGCACGTTAAGGAAGATCCGATCCCACCGTCTCAGCGGCACCAGGGCGTGTCCGCCGACCTCGACGCCGTTGTGCTGAAGGCGTTGTCCAAAAATCCCGACAACCGGTACCAGACGGCGGCTGAGATGCGCGCCGATCTGGTTCGCGTGCACAACGGTGAGCCTCCCGAAGCGCCCAAAATCTTCACCGACGCGGAGCGCACCTCGCTGCTGTCTTCCTCACCCGCAACCGGTTCTGTCGCCGGACGGAGGGATCCGTTGCCCCGCCAACAGCTCGACTTCACCACCGACCGCACCGTCGGTTCGGTGAGCCGCTGGTTGATTGTGGTCGCGGTGCTTGCCGTACTGACCGTCGCGGTGACCATTCTGATCAACACGTTCGGCGGTGACACCCGCAACGTCCAAGTGCCCGATGTCCGCGGAGAGGTGTCGGCCGACGCTATTGCTGCACTGCAGAACCGGGGTTTCAAAACCCGCACCCAGCAGAAGCCGGATTCCACGGTGCCGCCGGATCACATCATCGGCACCGATCCCGGCGCGAACGCATCGGTCAGCGCGGGCGACGAGATCACCATCAACGTGTCCACCGGGCCCGAGCAACGTGAGCTGCCCGACGTGTCGTCGTTGAGTTACACCGACGCGGTGAAGAAATTGAAGTTCGCCGGATTCAGCCGTTTTCGGCAGGTCAATTCACCGTCGACGCCGGAACTCGATGGCCGGGTGATCGGGACGAATCCGCCGGCCAACCAGACGTCGGCGATCACCAACGAGATCACGATCGTCGTGGGAACCGGGCCGGCAACCAAGCAGATCCCCGACGTGGTCGGCCAGACCGTGGACGTCGCGCAGAAGAATCTGGACGTCTACGGTTTCACGAAGGTCAGCCAGGCGTTGGTCGACAGCCAACGACCGGCCGGTGACGTGATCGGCTCCAACCCACCGGCGGGGGCAACGGTGCCGCTGGATTCGGTGATCGAGTTGCAGGTATCCAAAGGCAATCAATTCGTGATGCCTGATCTGGCCGGGCTGGTCTGGACCGACGCCGAACCGCAACTGCGGGCGCTGGGCTGGACCGGGGTGCTGGTGAAGGGATCCGACGTCGACGCCGGCAGCTCGGCGCACAACCGGGTGGTCTATCAGAGCCCGGCGGCAGGCCAAGGCCTCAACAAGGACGGCAACATCACGCTGAAGTTCGGTCAGTAGCGGCCAGCGGCCGCACCGCGGCAGTCACTTCGCTTTCCAGCTTGTCAACCAGCGTGTCGTCGCATGCCTGGCCGCAGAAGGTCAGCCAGTTGGCCAGCATCCGGTGGCCGCCTTCGGTGAGGATCGACTCGGGATGGAACTGGACGCCGTGGATCGGCAGCTCGGTGTGCCGAACGCCCATGATGACACCGCTGCGGGTCTGGGCGGTCACCTCGAGCTCGGCGGGCAGCGTCTCCGGCAGGATGGTCAGCGAATGGTAGCGGGTCGCCGTGAAAGGGTCCGGAAGTCCTTGCACCACACCAATATTGGTGTGAAAGACGCTACTGGTCTTGCCGTGCAACAACTCCGGCGCGCGGTCGACGGTGGCGCCGAAGGCGACGCCGACCGCCTGGTGCCCGAGACACACTCCAAGAAGCGGGGTTTGAGCGTCGGCGCAAGCATGCACGAGGTCGATTGATGCGCCCGCGCGTTCCGGGGTGCCCGGTCCCGGGCTGAGCAGCACCCCGTCGAACTGGGCGGCCACGCTGGCCCGGTCGGCCAGCTGGGCGTCGTCGTTACGCCATACCTGGGCCTCGACACCGAGTTGTCCGAGGTACTGCACCAGGTTGAACACGAAGCTGTCGTAGTTGTCGACGACCAAAATCCGCACGATGACAGGTTACCGTCAGTACCCGATCGGCCCCGCGGGCCGCGCGAACCTGCATGCGGATCGGCTCGGTGAATCCCGACGATCTGCTGATCCAGGTGCACCGCTTCGTCGTAACCCAGCCCGTAGCGGACCACATACTGCTTGTACAGCGTGACCAGGGGAGCGGCGGCCAGCCCGGCCTGCATCGCCGCCGCATCGCCGACTGCGGCGATCGTGTAGGGGGGACTGTAGGTGCGTCCGTTGAGCAGCAGGGTGTTGCCGACGCAGCGGGGCGCCGAGGTGGCGACCAGCCGTTGGTCCTGCATTTGGATCGCTTCAGCGCCGGCGCTCCACATCGCGTTGAGGACGGCCTGGATGTCTTGCTGGTGCACGACCAGGTCGTCGGGGGAGGCGTCGCGAGGGAAGCGCCCATTGGCGTCGCGCTGCGCGTCGGTCAACGTCACCGTCAGGCCCGGCCCGTGCACCGGGACGGCGCCGGCGTCTTCGCCGAGCTCAGCCGACCGTTTGAGCATCGCTGCCAACGCACCACTGATCGAACGCCCGTGGGTGTTGTCGATACGGGCGGCCAACGCGTCTCGTTGCGCGCTGAGACGCTGGACTGAGGACTGCTCTGCGCGGACGAGGTCGACCAGGCGGGGCGCGTCGCTGTGGCGTATCTCGCCTCCGCCGGACACGCCGTGCGTGGCGGCCAGCAACAGCCCGGCCAGCAGGCACACCACCGGGACGCCCAGCCGCCACGGGGAGCTGTCCTGGCGGGCGGAGCCCGGCCGGGGCCGGCCCCAGATCCCGGTGCTCCTCCTAGCCATCGGTCTCCGTTCCCTGATTGCGACGAGAGGTGGGCTAGTCTCGTATCCGACTAATTTCCCAGCTGCAGTCGCCATGGTGGCACCCGCCCTGCACAACTGTCCGAGGTATGAATGCCTAAGTCAAAGGTCCGCAAGAAGAACGACTTCGCCGTCAGCGCAGTCAGCCGCACCCCGGTCAAGGTCAAAGCCGGCCCCTCGAGCGTGTGGTTCGTCGCGTTCTTCTGCGGCCTGCTGCTCGTCGGCCTGGCCTGGCTGATGGTGTTCCAACTTGCCGCCACCGGTACTGACGCGCCGGCCGCGCTGAACTGGATGGCGGAGCTCGGCCCCTGGAATTACGCCATTGCGTTCGCTTTCATGATCAGCGGGCTGTTGCTCACCATGCGGTGGCATTGAGCCCCGCCGAGCACAATCACATGCGTGTGATTCATCCCCATTGTTGATAACCGCTGTGGATAACTCTGTCGGCCATGGTCAGCCCCAGTAGCGGCCAAGGTCAGACCCAATGGGCGCCGCCCACAGCCGGGATTGCCGGGTGCGGCGTCGCCGGAGTGCTGATGGCCGGCGCGGTGCTGACTGTCATCACCGACCCGCCGGGCCGGGTGCTCGCAGGGCTCGCCGCAGTGGGGTTGCTCGTGTTCGCCGGCTTCTCGTGGCGCGCACGGCCCAGGCTGGCGATCACGCCCGGCGGGCTTGTCGTCTGCGGCTGGTGGCGGCGACAGGTGCTAACGCCGGCTGACGTCACACTGGTCAGAATCACCGAGTTCCGTCGTATCGGGCGCAAGGTGCAATTGCTCGAGATCGACACCGCAGACGACCGGCTGCTGGTGTTCTCCCGCTGGGACCTCGGCACCCAGCCGTTGGCAGTACTCGACGCGCTCACCAGGGCGGGCTACTCGGGCCCGCGTTCCGGTGAGTCCGGACGCAGCGCCGTAGCCGCGGCTGCGCTCTCAGGTGATCGTGATCGATTCGATGACGACGGGTTCGTTCGGCCGGTCGCTACGGTCAGTCGCGGTGGTGGCGATCGTGTCGACGACCTGCTGCGATTCCGGGTCGACGACCTCACCGAAGATGGTGTGCCGCCGGTTCAGGTGCGGCGTCTCGCCGACTGTGATGAAGAACTGCGACCCGTTGGTGCCGGGGCCCGCATTGGCCATGGCCAGCAGATAAGGCCGGTTGAATTGCAGTTCCGGATGGAATTCGTCGGCGAACTTGTAGCCGGGGCCGCCGCGACCCGTGCCGGTCGGATCACCACCCTGGATCATGAAGCCGTTGATCACCCGGTGGAAAACCGCGCCATCGTAGAACGGGCCCGACGAACTGCCCGACGCGTTCTCCGTTGAGTACTCCTTGGTGCCTTGCGCCAAGCCCACGAAGTTGGCGACGGTCTTTGGAGCGTGGTTGCCGAACAAGGCGATTCTGATGTCGCCGCGGTTCGTGTGCAGGGTTGCCGTGGCGGTCTGAATGGGGCTGGTGGTCACGACAGCACAGTCTGCCACTGGCCGGTGACGCTTCCGGCGAGGGGGCAGTGCGGGGGTCCGACCGGCGGCGACGCGGCACGCCCGACGCAGATCGGCTCATCACGTCCGCAGCCATGCTGTTGATGGCAGGCTGAGAGGTCGGTGACGGGGCCATCGGCTGGAAAGGCGACAGATGAGCGCGAAGACGAAGATCCGGCTGACTCCGCGTCAGCGGTTGACCCGTGGACTGGCTTACACGGCGGCGGGCCCGATCGATATCACGCGTGGCGTCGTCGGGCTCGGACTCGGCTCCGCTCAGGTGGGCGCATCGACGCTGCGGCGGCGCTACCAAGAGGGCAGGCTTGCCCGCGAGCTGGCCTCGGCGCAGGAGACCGTCGCCCAGGAGTTGGCCGCAGCGCAAGAGGCGGTCACCAGCTTGCCGGCGGTGTTGCAGGACGCTCGACGGTCCTACCACCTCCACCGGCGGCCCTGGATTCTGGCCGGCGCCGCCGCCGCAGTGCTTGCCGGCGGCGCGGCCGCCTTCGCCGCCGTGCGTCGATCGTCGCGCCCGGAGCCGTCGCCGCGGCCGCCCAGCGTTGACATTCAGCCCACGCCGTGACTCACCGCAGCCACGCTTTTGACTGTGGAGCCTAGGGGATTCGAACCCCTGACTTCTGCCTTGCAAAGGCAGCGCTCTACCAACTGAGCTAAGGCCCCTCGTCGCGACCGCCGGTGGATTCCGGCGCCACGTGCCACACCTCGACGCTGCGGCGTGCCGCCACCACCGCGAGCAGTGCAACGGTCGTGGCGACAAGCAGCGCCGCTAGCGCGATACGTCGTAGTGAACCCATGGTTGTGGGCCTAGGAGGACTCGAACCTCCGACCTCTTCGTTATCAGCGAAGCGCTCTAACCGCCTGAGCTATAGGCCCGTACTGCCCGGATGGCCGAGCGACGAGATTACCGCAATCGGCGCTCTCGGCCCAAACCGGTTGTCTTGTCGTTAATCGCGATCCGCCAGGGTCACTTCGACACCGCCGATCAGATCGGTGGTGAGGTTGTAGATGAACGCACCGATGGTGGCCATCGCGGTCAACAGCACGATGTTCACCAGGCCGATCAGCACCGCGCCCCCGAAGATCGTGCCGCTGGATACCAGCTCACCGCTGCTGTTGGTGTTGGTCAACAGGTCACCGACGTTGCTGTTCAGTTTGCTCCACACACCCATGCCGCCGAGCACGAGGTAGAGGAATGCCACCGCGATCATCCAGACGAAGAACAACGCCACCGACAGGATCAGGGAGACCTTGAGCGTGCTCCACGGGTCGATCCGGCGAACCTGCATGCTCGCCCGCACCGGGCCGCGAGCGCGCCGGGAGGACAGCGGCGCACGGCCCTCCGCGGATCCTGCCCGGCTTACACCTGCGGCCGTGTCCTTGCGCAGGGTCTGCCGCGGCTGTGGCCCCGACAGGTCGGGAAGTTCACTGGCGTAGGCCTCGTTGTGTCGGCCATCGGATCGGGACTCGCCGCGGATGTCGGATTCGTCAGCCGGGGCACCGGCAGAACTCGCCGTCACCGTCTTCGGCGCGGCGGTACCGGAGATGAAACGGTTGACCCGCGCCTCGACATCGGGCGCGCTGGCCTGCAGGCGTGCCCGGTTCAGTCATCTGACGTTGCCCGCTGGGACGGGCCCGGCTCGCCGAGCGCTGCCACGGCGGAACGTCGCCGGAATCGGTCAGCCGGCCGGTTGCCGAACCACCGGCCGAGCGGTGCGCCCCACTCTGCTCGGGCGTTCCGTTGCGGCCGCCCGGGCCGTCGCCGGCTTGGAAGATCCCGGCTCGTTCGGTGATGTCACCCCGGCTCCTTAACTGTGCGCCCAGTCCGTCCCGGGCTGAACTCGACGGCCCAACTCTCGGTCGGCTCGTCGCCGCCCGCTTCTCAGGCTAGCTACCCGCGTCTTCGTCGATTACGTCGGCCACCTCGGCGTCTTCCGCGTTGCGCGCGATGGCTAACAGTGTGTCGCCCGCGCCCAAGTTCATCAACCGAACGCCCTTGGTCTGGCGGCCCGCCTTGCGAACTTGACGAGCCGCCGTGCGGATCACCCCGCCGCCGGAGGTAATGGCGTACACCTCGGCGTCGTCATCGACAATCATCGCTCCGACCAGCTTGCCACGCCGCGCGTCGTATTGGATGGTCAAGATCCCTTTACCGCCTCGGCCTTGCGGCGTGTACTCCTCGAGGGCGGTCCGCTTGGCGTAGCCGCCGGACGTGGCGACCAGCAGGTACATCCCCTCGCTGACCACGTTGAGCGACAGCAACTGGTCGTCGGTGTTGAACCGCATGCCCTGCACACCCGAGGTGGCCCGGCCCATCGGCCGCAGCGCCTCGTCGGTCGCCGAGAACCGGATCGACTGGCCTTTGGCCGAAACCAGCAGCAAGTCCTCGTCGGCCGAGCACAGCACCGCGCCGACCAGTTCGTCGCCGTCGCGCAGGTTGATCGCCACGATCCCACCCGAGCGGTTGGAGTCGAAGTCGGTGAGCTTGGTCTTCTTGACCAGACCTTTGCGGGTAGCCAGCACCAGATACGGCGCATCCTCATATCCGCGGATCTGAATGACCTGCGCGATCCGCTCCTCGGGCTGAAACGCCAGCAGGTTGGCGACGTGCTGTCCGCGAGCGATCCGGGAAGCTTCCGGCAACTCGTAGGCCTTCGCTCGGTACACCCGGCCCTGGGTGGTGAAGAACAGAATCCAGTCGTGCGTCGAGCACACGAAGAAGTGCGCGACGATGTCGTCTTGCTTGAGCCCGGCACCCTGTACGCCTTTGCCGCCGCGTTTTTGACTGCGGTAGAGATCGGTTTTGGTGCGCTTGGCGTATCCGGTCTCGGTGATGGTGACGACGACGTTCTCCCGGGCGATCAGATCCTCGTCGCTGACGTCGCCGTCGGCCGCCACGATCCGGGTCCGGCGGTCGTCGCCGTGCTTGTCGACGATCTCCAGCGAGTTCGTCGCGCACGATGCCGCGTTGCCGCTCCGGCTTGGCCAGAATGTCTTCCAGATCGGCGATCTCGGCTTCGATCTTGGCCAGGTCGTCGACAATGCGCTGGCGTTCCAGGGCCGCCAGCCGCCGCAGCTGCATATCGAGGATGGCTTGGGCCTGGATTTCGTCGATCTCGAGCAACTCGATCAGGCCGGCCCGGGCGATGTCGACGGTTTCCGACGCCCGGATCAGCGCGATCACCTCATCGAGCGCATCCAGCGCTTTGACCAGTCCGCGCAGAATGTGGGCGCGTTCGTTGGCTTTTCGCAGCCGGTAGGTGGTGCGCCGCACGATCACGTCGAGCTGGTGCTCGACGTAATAGCGGATCATCTGGTCGAGCCGCAGCGTGCGGGGCACGCCGTCGACGATCGACAACATGTTGGCGCCGAAGCTGGTCTGCAGCTGGGTGTGCTTGTAGAGGTTGTTCAGCACCACCTTGGCGACGGCGTCCCGCTTGACCTCCACGACGATGCGCACACCCACCCGGTCACTGCCCTGGTCTTCGACGTTGGAGATGCCGGCGAGCTTGCCGTCGCGGACCTGGTCGGCGATCGACGTGATGAAATTGTCGTGGTTGACCTGGTAGGGCAGCTCGGTGATGACCAGGGAAGTACGGCCTTTGGCGTCTTCCTCGACTTCGACGACTCCGCGCATCCGCATCGACCCGCGTCCGGTCGTGTAGGCATCGGCGATCCCTTGCGAACCAACGATCAGCCCGGCGGTGGGGAAGTCGGGACCTTTGACCCGTTCCATGACCGCGGCCAGTGTGGCTTCTTCGTCGGCGTCGTAGTTCTCCAGCGCCCAGAACACCGCGTCGGCGAGCTCGCGAAGGTTGTGCGGCGGAATGTTGGTCGCCATTCCGACCGCGATGCCGCCGGATCCGTTGGCCAACAGGTTCGGGAACCGGCTGGGCAGGACCGTCGGCTCTTGTACCCGGCCGTCATAGTTGGGAATGAAATCGACTGTCTCCTCGTCGATTTCGCGCAGCATTTCCATCGCCAGCGGAGTGAGCCGCGCCTCGGTGTACCTCATCGCGGCTGGCGGATCATTGCCCGGTGAGCCGAAGTTGCCCTGCCCGTCGACCAGCGGGTAACGCAGCGACCACGGCTGCGCCATCCGTACCAGGGTGTCGTAGATCGACGCGTCTCCGTGCGGATGGTAGTTGCCCATCGTTTCGGCAACGGAGCGAGCCGATTTCGCATGACTGCGGTCGGGACGGAACCCGGAGTCGAACATCGCGTACAGGACCCGGCGGTGCACCGGTTTGAGCCCGTCGCGCACCTCTGGCAGCGCACGCCCGACGATCACGCTCATCGCGTAGTCGATGTAGCTGCGCTGCATCTCCTGCTGGATGTCGACGGGTTCGACCCGGTCTGCGGGACCCCCACCCGGTGGCAGCGTGGTGTCAGTCATCTATCCCTCTTCTACTGGGTGTCGGCCGGCGCCGGCGCGTCAGACGTCAAGGAAACGAACGTCTTTGGCGTTACGGGTGATGAAGCTGCGGCGGGCGTCCACGTCCTCGCCCATCAGGATGGAAAAGAGCTCGTCCGCGGCGGCGGCGTCGTCGAGGGTGATCTGCCGCAACACCCGAACCGAGGGATCCATCGTGGTTTCCCACAGCTCCCTGGCATCCATCTCACCCAGACCCTTGTACCGCTGAATGCCGTCGTCTTTGTTTATCCTCTTGCCCGCCTTCTGCCCGGCCTCGAGCAGACCGTCGCGTTCGCGGTCGGAATAAGCGAATTCCGATTCTGTGCGTTGCCATTTCAACTTGTACAGCGGTGGCTGCGCCAGGAACACGTGACCGTTTTCGATCAGTGGCCGCATGAACCGGAACAGCAATGTCAGCAGCAGCGTGGAGATGTGCTGACCGTCGACGTCGGCGTCGGCCATCAGCACAACCTTGTGGTAGCGCAATCTTGCGATGTCGAACTCGTCGTGGATTCCGGTGCCGAGCGCGGTGATGATCGCCTGTACCTCAGTGTTTTTCAACACCCGATCGATGCGGGCCTTCTCGACGTTGATGATCTTGCCACGCAGCGGAAGGATCGCCTGAAACATCGAGTCCCGCCCGCTCTTGGCCGAGCCGCCGGCTGAATCACCCTCGACGACGTACAGTTCCGACTTGCGCGGGTCGGTGGAGCGGCAGTCGGCCAGCTTGCCGGGCAGACCACCCAGATCGGTGGCGCTCTTGCGGCGCACCAGTTCGCGGGCTTTGCGGGCCGCGAGCCTGGCTTGGGCTGATGAGACCGCCTTGTTGACAACGATTTTCGCGTCGGCAGGGTTGGCTTCGAACCAGTGCGTGAGTTGCTCGTTACACACCCGCTGGACGAATGACTTGACCTCGGTGTTGCCTAGCTTGGTCTTCGTCTGCCCTTCGAACTGCGGTTCGCTGACTTTCACCGAGATCACCGCGGCCAGACCCTCCCGGATGTCGTCACCGGTCAAGTTCGGGTCTTTTTCTTTGAGTAGCTTCTTCTCTTTGGCGTACTTGTTCACCACCGATGTCAACGCACTGCGGAAACCTTCCTCGTGAGTTCCGCCTTCGTGAGTGTTGATGGTGTTGGCGAACGTGTGCACTGATTCGGAATAACCGCCGTTCCACTGCATTGCGATCTCAACTTCGTGGCCGGCTCCCTTGCCGTCGAAGTCGATGATGCTCTGCTGGATGGGGCTCTTGGTGCGATTGATGTGTTTGACGAAGTCCACCAGACCGCCCGGGTAGTGGAACGTGCGGTGTTTGACTTTGTGTGGCGGAGCGGCGGATTCGGCCGCCTTCTCTTCGGCGGACTTGGGCGCCTCGGCGGTGTCGCTGACGACTTCGTCGACGATCTCTTCGGGGCTGACCCGCTCGTCGGTGAGGTTGATCGTCAAACCCTTGTTGAGGAACGCCATCTCCTGCAGCCGGCGGGCCACTGTCTCGAAGTCGTACTCGGTGGTCTCGAAGATGTCGGAATCGGCCCAGAACCGAACGGTGGTTCCGGTGCTCTTGGTGGCCTCGCCCTGTTTCAGGTTTCCCGGCACGGCCCGGTCGTAGGACTGCGACCAGCGGTACCCGTCTCGGGCGATGTCCACCTCGAGCCGGCGCGACAGCGCGTTGACCACCGACACCCCGACCCCGTGGAGACCGCCACTGACGTTGTAGCCACTGTTCTCACCGCCGAACTTGCCGCCGGCGTGCAGCTGCGTCATCACCACGTCGACGGTCGGCACGCCGGTGGCGTGCATCGCTACCGGGATTCCGCGGCCGTTGTCGGCCACCTCGACGCTGCCGTCGTTGAGTAAGCGCACATCGACCTGGTTGGCATAATTGGCCATCGCCTCGTCGACCGAGTTGTCGACCACCTCCCAGATGAGGTGGTGCAGGCCGCGCTCGCCGGTGGAGCCGATGTACATGCCCGGGCGTTTGCGGACCGCCTCCAGCCCCTCGAGGATGGTGATGGACGAGGCGCCGTACTCGTCCTGTGCCTTCTTCTTCTGGGCAGCCACGATCGGGAAGCTCTCCTTGGGGTTCGTCTGCGAGCGGTTCAGTCACCGCCGCGGATACTGCGACCAGTCTACCGTCACATACGGTCCGCACCTATTCTCCAGCCGCGTTTCTGCACGGCTATCCGCGCCGTGAGTTGCGCATTTCGAATGCAGGTGAGTCCTGACGCTGGCCGAGAGGATTCGGCGCGTCCTGGCGGCTCTGAGCCGACCAGCTATTGGCGCCCGACAACCTCAGCCGTAAGTGTCGCGTGGGCCTCTGCCGGCGATGTGCAGCGGCCCCTTCCGCCATGACGGCGTCGACGGACCGGTGATTCGCAGCGATCGCACCACACCGTCGCCCACCGCTTCGGCGATCTTCGCCAACAGTTGGGCTTGCATCATTCGCAACTGGGTAGCCCACGCCGTCGATTCGGCGGCGACACTCAGCACTCCGTCGGCCAGGTTGGTCGGCGTGGCGTGTTCGGCGATCTCGCTGCCGACCACCGCCGGCCACTGGCCCAGAACCGTGCCTTCGGCGACCCGCGGCGACCAGCCCCGCTTCTTGGCCAGCTCGCGGGTAACCCGGCCGAGCGGTTGCGGGTCGCGATGATCCGGACCCGGTCCGGACCAGCTTCGCCGCCGACCGGTGCCGGCCACTCGTCGCGGCGCTCCTGGAGATGGTCGGCCTCGCCCGACGTTTTGACCGCGGATCCGGGCCGCCTCGCGGGCTTCCTCCAATGTTCGCCGGACCAGGTCCATCGCAGCTGACTTAGCGCTGTCCGGCCGCCGGGGCTCGAGCGGTCCCGGTTCATTGTCGACACCTGTCATAGCTGCACCACCGACATCCGTCCAGTGTCGCCGTCGCGCGAATCGACTCGCAGCTGTTTCGCGTCCCAGCCGGCCGGGATGTCGTCGGGCACCGCTGCGGTGAGCAGCACCTGCTCTGCCGACGCCGCCACTTCCGCCAGCGCGCGGCGGCGAGCCTCGTCGAGTTCGGCGAACACGTCGTCGAGCAGAAGCACCGGGTCGCTGCCCTCGGCGCGCAGAAGTTCAAAGGCTGCCAGCCGCAGAGCCAACGCCACCGACCACGATTCACCGTGGCTGGCGAATCCTTTGGCGGGTTGATCGCCCAACGTCAACTCGAGATCGTCGCGATGCGGACCAACCAGACACACCCCGCGCTCGAGTTCAGCGTGCCGCCGCTGCGCCAACGCGGACAGCAGCGCCGCTTCCAGCGAAGCGACCTCGACACCATCGACCGCATCGAGCACAATGCTGGCGCGGTATCCGACGACGGCCGCCCGCGAGCCCGGCGCCACCAGCTGATAGGCCTTGGCCACCTCCGGCGCGAGCTGATTGACCAACTGCATGCGCGCACTCATCAACTCAGCTCCGTGCGCAGCCAGGCGCGCATCCCAAACGTCCAGGGTGTCGAGCATGCCGCGGTCTCCGCGTTGCCGGGCCCCGAACGCCGTCTTCAGCAGCGCGGTGCGCTGACGCAAGACCTTGTCGTAATCAGAACGCACCGCGGCGACTCGTGGCCGGCGCACCGTCGCCAAGTCGTCGAGGTAGCGGCGCCGATCTGCGGGGTCACCGCGCACCAGGGCCAGATCCTCCGGAGCGAAGAGCACCGCCCGCAGCACTCCGGCCACTTCGCGGGTGCTCCGCACCGGCGAACGGTTCAACCGCGCCTTGTTGGCTCGGCCGGCCGCTATCTCCAAGTCGACCGCGCATTCACGTCCCTCGTTGACGACGATCGTCGAGATCAGCGCCCGCTCTGCACCGACCCGCACCAGCGGTGCGTCAGTCGCCACCCGGTGCGAGCTCAATGTGGATGAATACCAAAGCGCCTCAATGAGATTGGTTTTGCCGTAACCATTCGGGCCGACGAACACCGTCCGCCCCGGTTCAAGCTCGAGGTCAGCGTGTGCCCACGACCGAAAGTCGCGCAACCCCAGATGCCGGACGTACACAGCAGGATGTCAGCCGGGCAACCGCACCGGCATCAGCAGGTACACGTAATCCGTTTGCACCGCTGGGTACGGGCCGGCATCTTGTGGTGAAGCTTCGTCACCGGATGCGGGCCGCAGCACTGCTGGCCGGCTGGGCGTGGTGAAACCGAACGAGACCCGCTCGGAGTGCAGCGATCCGAGTCCATCGGTCAGATAGATCGGGTTGAAAGCGATGGTCAACGGTTCACCAGCGAACTCGACGGGCAGATCCTCTTCGGCCCTACCCACATCGTCTGCGCCGGCAGAAAGCCGCAGCAGCCCCTCGGTGAACTCCATCCGGACCTGCGCGCCGCGGTCAGCGACCAGGGCAACACGCTTGATCGCCTCAGTCAGCTCGGCCACGCCGATCGTGGCGAACGCGGTGTGCTCGGCGGGCAGCAACTGCCGGAACTTCGGGAACTCGGCGTCCAGCAGTCGGGTAGTGCTGCGTTTACCGGCGCCGCTGATGCCGAGCAGACCGTCCTTGCCGACCAGGGAGCCGGCGCCCAGGGACAGATGAACTTCTGAGCCGTCGGTGCCGGCTTTGGCGGCCTCGGCCAACGTCTTGGCCGGCACCAGTACCGCGGCCTCGATGTCCGGCGAAGCCGCTGACCACGTCAACTCTCGGACGGCCAGCCGGAACCGGTCCGTGGCCGCCAAAACCACCGATGCGCCAGAAATTTCGACCCGGATGCCGGTGAGCATGGGCAACGTGTCGTCGCGGCCGGCGGCGACCGCGACCTGGCTGATCGCCTCGGCGAATACCTCCGCCGGCAGCGTCCCGGTCTCGGCGGGCAGCGTGGGCAAGGTGGGGTAGTCCTCGACAGCCATCGTCGGCAAGGAAAAGCGCGCGCTGCCGCAGTTCAGCGCGACGCGAGTGCCGTCGACATGGAAGTCGACCGGTTTGTTCGGCAACGCTCGGGTGATGTCAGAAAGTAGCCGTCCCGACACCAGAACGCTTCCCAGAGTTGCTATTTCAGCTGCGACCCGAACCTCTGCCGAGGTTTCATAGTCGAATCCGGAAATCACCAGCCCGTCTTCGTTGGCGGTGAGGAGCACACCGGCGAGCACGGGCACCGTAGGCCTGCTGGGCAGATTCTTGGCCACCCACGCCACCGCGTCCGCGAAGTCGTCGCGCACCAGGCGAAACTTCAAGTCGTTGAGGCCGACTTTCGTCGTCGCCACGTCCATTAGCGGTCCCTTCATCAACTTCAGCCAACGACCGTGGAGGTCAGCGGCTAACCGCCCCGTGGAGCGGGCGGCGAACGCCTACGGCTGCGATCCGCCACAACGACCGTACTGGCAGTCGGCCAACAGGGTAGGGGTTTGGCGCCATCTTGGAGGTTAACCGACACCAGTGACACTGTGTCACGGCCGCAGGTTCGGCGCCTGAGGGTGCCTGACTCGAAAAGATCCCCAGACCTTCTTCAAAGAAGAACTGATGAAGAAATTTCAATAACAGTATTAGGGCCTGTGGGCACTGGGGATAGCGGGGTATCGCTGCTGTTCGGCGCGCTATGCGGATGTGAATCACGGCGGGCTCAGCTGTGTGCACCGTGTGCTGTGGTGGGGACAACGCGCCGCTGTGCACGTCGGTCGTGGATCTGGGGGCAGTGTGAGCGCCTGATCCACAGGTGTATGCACAGCGGTTCAGCGCGCGACAAATGATGTGGGCCACCCGAAGTCAGGGCGTGATAGATCGCGTCAGCGCTTGGAGCGCTGACGGATACGGGTCGTGAGCTCCTTGACGTGATCGAACACATCTTGGCGCTGAGCCATCTCCGACAAGATCTTGCGCTGTGCGTACATCACCGTGGTGTGGTCACGGTCGAATGCCTGACCGATCTTGGGCAGTGAGAGGTCGGTGAGTTCGCGGCACAGATACATCGCGATCTGCCGGGACTGGGCCAGTGCACGGGTCTTGCCCGGGCCGCGCAGTTCTTCCACTGTGGTGTCGAAATATTCGGCGGTCGCCGCCATCACGGTGGCCGCACTGATGTGCATGGTGCTGGCGTCGGCGATCAGGTCGCGAAGCACGATTTCGGCCAGCGCTTTGTCGATCGGGGTTTTGTTCAGCGAGGCGAACGCGGTGACCCGGATCAGCGCGCCTTCCAGCTCCCGGATGTTGCGTTCGATGCTGCTGGCGATCAGCTCGAGCACGTCGTCAGGAACGGCGAGACGTTCCATCTGCGCTTTCTTGCGCAAAATGGCGATGCGGGTCTCCAGCTCGGGCGGCTGGACGTCGGTGATCAGTCCCCATTCGAACCGTGTCCGCAACCGGTCTTCAAGGGTGGCCAGCTGCTTGGGTGGGCGGTCGGAGGAGATGACGATCTGCTTGTTGGCATTGTGCAGCGTGTTGAAGGTGTGGAAGAACTCTTCCTGGATACCTTCTTTTCCTTCGATGAATTGAATGTCATCAACCAGCAGCACATCGACGTCGCGGTAGCTGCGTTTGAAGGCGACCTTGCGGTCATCGCGGAGCGAGTTGATGAAGTCGTTGGTGAATTCTTCGGTCGAGACGTACTTGACCCGCATGCCGGGAAACAGTCGCTGCGCGTAGTTGCCGGCGGCGTGCAACAAGTGCGTCTTGCCGAGTCCGGACTCACCCCAGATGAACAGGGGATTGTAGGCGCGGGCCGGTGCTTCGGCGATGGCCAGGGCTGCCGCGTGGGCGAACCGGTTGGAGGCTCCGATCACGAACGTGTCGAAGATGTACCGCCGGTTCAGACTGGTTCCGCCCGCAGCGGCCGGGTCGTTGTTCCGGGGCCGTTCGGTGAAGTACTTCGGCCAGGTCTCGTGGGCGCTGGCCAGTGCCTCGCTGTCATCGTCGACCTCGTCGGGTTCAGTGACGATCTCAGCGGCCGGCGGCACCGCGAGGGCGTCCCCGTCGTGATGCCCCTGCGGCGCGATACGGACGCCTAATTGGACTTGCTGTCCGAGCCGGCGGCTCAGCGCTTCCGTGATCTGGGTGCGCAGATGGCGTTCGATCTCGTTCTGCACGAAGCTGCTGGGCACCGACAACAGGGCGAATCCCTCGACGATGGTCAGCGGCTGCACGAGGTTCAGCCAAGCTCGTTGCTGCGGAGTCAGCGGTGCGACCAGCGTTTCACCGTTGGTGACCGCGTGGGTCCCGAGCGCGTCCCCGTTGAGTTCGGAGACGACGTCGCTCCACACCGTCGCAAAGGCGGAACCGGGATCATCGGTCAACGACGAGTCCCCCTGGTTCACATTCGAGGTCCAGCCGTCCCGGCGACGACGGACTGTCCACATACTTATCCACAGGTGTGGACAAGTCGGTCATCACCGCACCGAAGTTCTTCGGGGACGGCCCAGGGGGTGGCGTTGGAGATAGTCGTCGCGGGCTGTCCGACTATCGACCCGATCCGCCTCCCTCGCTTCGTTTTCGGGCGCCGTTTCAAGCCGAAACGGCATTGCCCGAAGCTAACAGTTTTCCGTTCAGGTGCCAACCGTTTGGCGACATTGCTGGGGGCTACTTGAGAACGGACGTGCCGGTGCGGTGGCGGTGTGACGGGAGTTAAGCAGCGATGTCGGGACGATGTAGCGGACAACGTCAGGACAACGTCAGCGCTGCCGAGTTTGACCACGCCATGTGATGCTCAGTACCCTCATACAGTCGCCCGAACGTTGGCGATACGGCTGCGCCCGGGCAGAACCGGAGTCCGCGCCGGCTACCAGCGAAACACCGAGTTCAGCACGACTCACCGGATGCACCTGGGCCGCCCGGTCCGGCGCGGTGAGTTCACCCGGACTGCGGCGTCAAACGTATGAGGAGACACCCGTGGCCAAAGGGAAGCGGACCTTTCAGCCCAACAACCGGCGTCGAGCGCGGGTACATGGTTTTCGGCTGCGCATGCGGACCCGGGCCGGGCGGGCGATCGTCTCAGACCGGCGTCGCAAGGGGCGGCGGTCGCTCACCGCGTGAGCTGACCACGGGTAATCAAGCGGTGCTTCCTGCGCGGAATCGCATGACGCGGTCGACCGATTTCGAAACAACGGTCAAGCGCGGGGTACGCGCAGCGCAACCCGACATCGTCGTTCACGCACGGTTGCGCGGTGCGTCGTTCAGCGGCCCGGCGACGAGCCCACGGGTAGGGTTCGTCGTCGCCAAGTCGGTGGGCTCGGCCGTGCAACGCCATCGGGTCACCCGCCAGCTGCGGCATGTGACCCGCGGTTTGCTCACCGAGCTGGCCCAGTCCGAAGACCTGGTGATCCGCGCGCTGCCGACCAGCCGGATCGCCGCATCATCGACGCTGGAGGCGCAGCTTCGTGCCGGGTTGCGGCGGGTGCACGCGTTGTTGGGCTCGCCGAGGGGATCCGGGCTGTGACGCCGCAGCCGACGAGCGCTGCAGGAGCTGCCGGTCGAGCGGTGGTGCGGGTCCTGACCGCCTGCATCCAGGCCTACCGGCACATGATCTCTCCGTTGCGGTTGCCAACCTGCCGGTTCATGCCCACCTGCAGCCAGTACGCCGTGGACGCGTTGACCGAGTACGGCTTGATCCAAGGATGTTGGCTCACGGCGATGCGGCTCGCCAGATGCGGACCGTGGCATCGGGGAGGATGGGATCCAGTACCGGAACGCCGCAGCTGTGTCCACGGCAGCGGCGATATGAGTGGCACCCCAGCGGAGCGACGGGAGAGTGCGTCTTTTGTTTGATTGGTTCAGCCTCGACATCATCTATTACCCGGTGTCGGCGATCATGTGGGTCTGGTACAAGGCGTTCGCTCTGCTGCTAGGGCCGAGCAATTTCCTGGCGTGGTCGCTCTCGGTAATGTTCCTTGTCTTCACCCTGCGCGCACTGCTGTACAAGCCTTTCGTTCGGCAGATCCGCACGACGCGGCAGATGCAGGAACTGCAGCCGCAGATCAAGGCGCTGCAGAAAAAATATGGCAAGGACCGCCAACGGATGGCGCTGGAAATGCAGAAGCTGCAGCGCGAGCACGGTTTTAATCCGGTACTCGGCTGTCTGCCGATGCTGGCGCAGATCCCGGTGTTCCTGGGGCTGTATCACGTTCTGCGATGCTTCAACCGAACGTCCACCGGCATCGGGCAGCTGGGTCTGTCGCCCGAGCGGAACCGGCAGTTGGGCAACTATGTCTTCAGCGCAAAGGACGTCGGCCACTTCCTCGACGCGAACTTCTTCGGCGCACCGCTAGGTGCCTCGATGGTGCAGAAAGGCGCCACGCTTGCCGCCTTCACTCATTTCAGCCGGCTGGCGGTCATTTCGGTGGGAGTGCCGGTCATGTTCCTGGCGGGCGTAGCCACCTACTTCAACAGCCGAGCATCGGTGGCGCGGCAAAGCGCCGAGGCCGCAGCGAATCCGCAGACCGCGCTGATGAACAAGTTGGCGCTCTACGTGTTTCCGTTCGGAGTCGTGGCCGGTGGGCCGTTCCTGCCCTTGGCGATCATTTTTTACTGGTTCTCCAACAACATCTGGACGTTTGGCCAGCAGCACTTCGTCTTCACGATGATCGAGAAAGAAGAAGAGGCCAAGAAGCAGGAGGCAATCGAGCGGCGAGCCGCTAACGCGCCCGCCCCGGGCGCCAAGCCCAAGCGCGCCGCCAAGGCGCCGCCGGATGGTAACGGAGCGAAGGCTCCTGCCGCTGCCGATCAGGAGTCGGATTGGGCGGGTGCGCAGGCAGGTGGTGGTGATGGTGAAGGGATTGACGGGAAGCCCGCGCGAGCCGGCGCAGGCAGCCCGAATCAAGATGTGCGCAGCAGCACTTCCGGCAGCCGGGCGCCCCGCCCCGGCGCGAAACCCAAAAAACGCAAACGCTGAAACCCGTCGACCCGAGGGTCGGCGGGAGCCAGCGCAGCGAAATGGCGGGTGGGCAATCGAATTCAACGGCGCGACGGCGCCCCCCAACAGACGGGACGAGGAGGACAGTCATGACCGATGCCGACATCACTGACCGCGACGTGGATCCACTACCACCGGACCAGGACGCCGCTGAAACTGCGGAGGACGGGCCTGAGTCGGGCAACTTGGAGGAGCGCCTGGTGGCTGAAGGCGAGATCGCCGGCGACTACCTCGAAGAGCTGCTGGATCTTTTGGACTTCGACGGGGACATCGATCTGGACGTCGAAGGCAGCCGGGCGGTTGTGAGCATCGACGGTGGCGAGGACTTGAACAAGTTGGTCGGCCGCAAAGGCGAAGTTCTCGATGCGCTGCAGGAGTTGACCCGGCTGGCGGTTCATCAGAAGACCGGTGTACGGAGCCGGTTGATGCTCGATGTCGCCAGTTGGCGGCGCCGCCGACGCGAGGAGCTCGCGGCGTTGGGCGACAAGGTCGCGAGGCGGGTGCTGGCAACGGGGGAGCGCGAGGAATTGACGCCGATGACGCCGTTCGAGCGCAAGATTGTGCACGACGCCGTGGCCGAGGTGGAGGGCGTGCACAGTGAGAGCGAAGGCGTGGAACCGGCGCGCCGCGTCGTCGTGCTGGTCGACTGAGCGCCGAGTTACAGCGATGTAGTTCCGGTCTGACGGTCGCGGCGCTTTCGTGGAAAGGAATGTTTCACGTGAAACATGTGGACGCCAGCGCGAAGGCCAGTTCCGCTGAACCCGCTCCCGCAACCGCAAGAGCGTTGTTCGGCGTACGGATTGATCAGGCTGAGCAATACGCCGACTTGCTGGCCGGCGCCGGCGTAGCCCGGGGCGTTATCGGGCCGCACGAAGTCGGGCGGTTGTGGGACCGCCATCTGCTCAACAGCGTTGCAATCTCGGAGTTGCTCGACGACGGCGAACGAGTCGTCGACATCGGTAGCGGTGCCGGCCTGCCGGGCATCCCTTTGGCGATCGCCAGGCCGGATCTGCGGATCACCCTCGTTGAGCCGTTGCTGCGGAGAAGCGACTTTCTCTTCGAAGCGTTAACACTGCTCGGGATTCCAGCAGAAGTCGTGCGGGGAAGGGCGGAGGAGCCGGCCGTACTCCAACGGGTGGGCGGCGCGGACGCCGTCGTGTCCCGTGCGGTGGCGCGGTTGGACAGCTTAGTGAAGTGGAGTCTGCCGCTGCTGCGCCCCGGCGGACGGATGTTGGCGATCAAGGGCGAACGTGCCGAACAGGAAGTAGCCGAACACCGGCGTGTGATGATCGCCAGGGGCGCGGTCGATGTCAGGGTAGTGACGTGTGGTGGCAGCTATCTGGATCCGCCCGCGACGGTAGTGATGGCAAAGCGAGCAGCGCCGGATTTGCGGCGGCGTTCGTCCGGACGGGTCTCGAGCAGGGAGTCGCGATGAGCGCACACGACGGATCGGGCCCGTCTGCAGCGCGGCCGGCGACGAACCGCACCGACCAGCAGTCGGCGCATGTTTCACGTGAAACATCGACTGAATTCGACACTCCGATCGGCGACGCCGCCAGGCGTGCAATGCAGGTACTCCACACCACCCACGACCAATTGGACAGGCCTCCGCAGCGCCGGCTTTTCACGATCGCCAACCAGAAGGGTGGGGTCGGCAAGACCACTACCGCGGTGAACATGGCCGCAGCGCTGGCCGTTTTGGGACTCAAGACCTTGGTCATCGACCTCGACCCACAGGGCAACGCCAGCACTGCGCTCGGCATAACCAATCGCCAATCCGGCACGCCCTCGTCGTACGAAGTCTTGCTGGGCGAAGTGCCGCTGGCCGAGGCGCTGCGGCGCAGCCCGCACAGCGAACGCCTCTTCTGTGTGCCGGCGACCATCGATCTCGCCGGAGCGGAGATCGAATTGGTGAGCATGGTGGCACGGGAGAATCGCTTGCGTACCGCGCTGGCGGCACTCGACGAGCTGGACTTCGACTACGTCTTCATCGACTGCCCGCCGTCGCTCGGTCTGCTCACGATCAACGCGCTTGTTGCCGCGCCCGAAGTACTGATCCCGATTCAGTGCGAGTACTACGCACTCGAGGGCGTGTCCCAGCTGATGCGGAACATCGAGATGGTCAAAGCACACCTCAATCCGCGCCTCGAGGTGACGACGGTGATCCTGACCATGTACGACGGCCGCACGAAGCTTGCCGACCAGGTCGCCGAAGAGGCGCGCCGTTATTTCGGCGGCAAGGTGCTGCGCACGGTCATTCCGCGCAGCGTCAAAGTCTCCGAAGCGCCCGGCTACAGCATGACGATCATCGATTATGACCCCGGTTCGCGCGGCGCGATGAGCTATCTCGACGCCAGCCGTGAACTTGCCGGACGCCAGCAGTCAGCCGCCGCGAAGGGACATTCATGAACCAGTCGTCACGCAGGAAAGGCGGGCTGGGCCGCGGGCTGGCGTCGCTGATCCCCACCGGTCCCGCCGACGCTGATTCCGGCCCATCGACGCTCGGACCGCGATTGGGTCAAGCGGCAGCAGACGTCGTGATCGGCGGCCCCCGGCTGCCGGATGTCGGCTCGGCGGGTGTGCTGGGCGCGGTGTACCGCGAGATAGATCCGACGCTGATCGAGCGCAATCCGCGGCAGCCGCGCCAAGTCTTCGACGACGAGGCGTTGGCCGAATTGGTGCATTCAATCCAAGAATTCGGGCTGATGCAGCCGATCGTGGTGCGGCCGCTGGACGGGTCGACCAGCGGGGCGCGCTATCAGCTGGTGATGGGGGAGCGGCGATGGCGCGCTGCTCAGCAGGCCGGCCTGTCCGCGATCCCGGCCATCGTCCGGGAAACCGATGAAGACAACCTGCTCCGTGATGCGCTGCTGGAAAACATCCATCGGGTGCAGCTGAACCCTTTGGAAGAAGCGGCAGCGTATCAGCAGTTACTCGACGAGTTCGGTGTCACCCACGATGAACTGGCAGCCCGCATCGGTCGCTCGCGGCCGCTGATCACGAACATGATCCGGTTGTTGCGGCTGCCCATTCCAGTGCAGCGCCGAGTGGCCGCCGGTGTGCTTTCGGCGGGACATGCCCGAGCCCTGTTGTCGTTGGAAGCCGGCCCGGACGCTCAGGAGGAGCTCGCCGCGCGAATCGTCGCAGAGGGCCTGTCTGTGCGCGCGACCGAGGAAGCGGTCACGCTCGCCAACCGTGGTGACGTCACCGCACCCACTCCGCCGCGCCGTAAGCCAATTCAGATGCCAGGTCTGCAGGATGTCGCCGAACGGCTCTCCAGCGCATTCGACACCCGCGTCACGGTCAGCGTCGGTAAACGCAAAGGCAAGATCGTCGTCGAATTCGGGTCCGTCGACGATTTGCAGCGCATTATCGGCCTGATGAACGCGACTGAAGCCTGACCTGAGACACCGGGTCGTTACGTCACTGTGACGCTGCCGCGATCGGATCCACCCACCGAACTGTCAGGCAATTCAAACCCGTTGTGCGGCATCGAGTTCGAAGCCAAAAGCCAGCCTGCCGAAAGCCGGAGAAAATATCGTGAACCACACTGGTCGGCCACGGCCAATACTTCTATCCTGGAAGCGTTGCTGACGGATGGATCAGTCAGCGTGGTGACGATGCGGAAGCCGGGCAAGCGGCGAACTCTTGCAACGATGCGGACTGAGGTACGCCGGCGACTCGCAAGGTCATCGATTGCAGCACCGCACGGAGGGCCAGGAGTCAAGTGACTGCTCGAATCACGCCGTTGCGGCTCGAAGGGTTCGAGCAGTTGCCCAAGCACGCTCGTCGTTGCGTGTTCTGGGAAGTCGATCCCGCCACTTTGGGTAACGACGACCGCTTGGCCGACCCGGAGTTTGAGAAGGAAGCCTGGCTGTCGATGGTGATGCTGGAGTGGGGTTCGTGCGGCCAGGTCGCCACCTCCAACCCGACAGCGCCCGCCGACTGCGCACCCAGCGAACCACCGTGCCTCGGCTACGTGCTGTACGCCCCGCCCGGAGCGGTGCCGCGGGCGCAGCGGTTCCCCACAGCGCCGGTGTCTGCCGATGCGGTCCTGCTGACGTCGATGGGCATCGAGCCCAGCGCGATCAGCGACGACCTGCCCTACAGTCTGGTGACCCGAGTGGTCGACGAACTCATGCGCCGCGGGGTACGCGCACTGGAAGCTTTCGGCCGTACGGAGGCGACCGTCGAATTGGCCGAGCGGCAGACGATTGATGAAGACCTACGCCCAGTGCTCGACTCACTCGGTGATTGCTCGATAGACCGCTGTGTGATCGCCGCAGACTTCCTGCAGAATGTCGGTTTCGCGGTGGTGGCCCCACACCGCTTCTTTCCGCGGTTGCGACTCGAGCTCGACAAAGGCCTGGGCTGGAAGGCCGAGGTGGAAGCAGCGCTGGAGCGGCTGCTGGAAAGCGCGCGGCTGCAGACCGCCGGCTTGCAAGAAGTGTCTGTTGGGTCGCTGGTTACGAACCGCTGAGCCGGCCGGCCTGCTCAACTGAGAGTTCGTGAGCGAGTAGTTCGGCGAACGTAAAGGTGCCAGTCGGCCGGTCATTCTTGCCCAGCAGGTAAAGCCGTTTGACCGCCGCGAGGATCCCTTCGGCGATGGCGTCGCGGGTCTGCGTCGTGACCAGCATGGCGCGGTCGTTCGGATTGGTGATGTAGCCGATGTCGACTTGAACGGTCGGCATTCGAGTCAGCCGCAGCAGGTCCCATGTCCGCCCGTGGGTGCGGCAATCACGTAAACCCGTACGGGCCACCACTTCTCGCTGAATGAAATCGGAGAGCATCAGACCTATGGTGGAAACCGAGCCGTGCGAGTTGCCAAAGTGGAAAGACGCCACACCATTTGCTGACGGGCTGGCCTGTGTCGCACAGCGCAGGCTTATCATCAGGTCTGCCCCAACGGCATTGGCCGTAGCGGCGCGCTGGTCGTCCGACGGGCTGCGGTTGGTCGGCCGGGACAGAAATGTCTCCATACCAATGGCAGTCATGCGGCCTTCCAGCCGACTTGCCAAGTCCCACAATATGTCTGATTCACTGATGGGTCCGGCGGTGCCGTGCGTGATCAGTCCGTGGTCGGGTCCACCGCGGCCTGGATCGATGATGATCCGCTTGCCGGACAATTTCGGACCGGATCGACGCACCAGTTCTTCCTCGCGGATTGCGTGCAGCGAGCCGCCGGTGACACGTGAACTCAGAAAATACAACGAGCGCAACGTTTCCGGGCCGCAGATCCCGTCGGCGTACAGCCCGTATTCACGTTGGTAGGACATCAACGCGTTGTGAGTCTGCAGGCCAAAGTAGCCGTCGACCAAGCCGGTGTAGAAGCCAAGGTCTTGCAGCCTGGCTTGCAACGTGGCGACGTCATCGCCGTACATCGGAGCGCCGAACTGATGATTCAGCGTGCGCGCACCGAGGCGGTATGACGCTTCCTTGACCGCGCGGTAGGTGGCTTCGCCGACGACACCGTCGACCAGCAGACCACGGTTCTGTTGAAAGGCCCGCACCGCGTGGTCGAGTTCTTCGTCGAATACGTCGAGCGCCATGTGTTTTCCGGTGATCAGGTCGTCATCGGCGCTGTCGAGCAATCCGAGGGCTGCCAGGGCGGCGCGGATCTCGGTGACCGCTGCGCCACGGTCGCCACAGCGCAACGCGTCACCGTTGGCGCGGCGCGGTCTCGACATCCCGAAGGCCTCCATGAGGTGTGAACCTGCTGATCCGGCTTTCGGATATTGTCGCAGAAGCCCGGCATATTCTGGAAAACGGCAGGCAGACAGCTCTCGGATCGGCGTTATAAGACGTCAGAAAGTTCTCGTAGCAGCGCAGCTTTACCCTTGGCTCCCACGATGCGTTTCACCGGCTGACCGTCCTTGAACAGGATCAGCGTGGGAATGGAAACGACCTGGAAACTGCGGGCTGTCTCCGGATTCGCGTCCACATCGAGTTTGGCGACGATGAGCTGTTCGGACTTCTCCGCCGCGATTTCCTCAAGCACCGGCGCCACCATTCGGCACGGCCCACACCAGGTCGCCCAAAAGTCAACCAGGACAGGCTTATTGCTGGACAGAACTTCGTCGGCGAACGAGGCATCGGAAACCTCGACCGGGCCGCTTACATTATGGGTGTTCGTCATCGGGGCGCTCCAATCAAGTCGGTGCCGGTGCTGTCTGCGGCGCCGGTGGCGTCGGTCAGTTCGGTCTCGTCATCGGAATCGTCGCGTTCGGCCAGCCACCGCTCGGCGTCGATCGCCGCCGCGCAGCCGGTGCCGGCCGCGGTGATCGCCTGCCGGTAGCTGCGATCCACCAGGTCGCCAGCGGCGAACACGCCTTCTACGGAGGTGTGGGTCGAGGGGAGCCGCACCAGCACGTAGCCGTCGGCGTCCAGCTCGAGAAAGTCGCGCACGAGCTGCGAGCGGGGGTCGTGGCCGATCGCGACGAACACCCCGGTGACGGCGAGGGTGTACTCCGTGCCGGTGCTCGTGTCCCTTACCCGCAGCCCGGACACCGTGCCGTCGCCCTCCACCGCCAGCACCACGTGGTGTGTCAAGAACCGGACCTTGTCGTTGCTGCGGGCGCGATCGAGCATGATCTTGGACGCGCGGAAGTCGGCTCTGCGGTGCACGATCGTCACGCTGCGCGCGAAGCGCGTCAAGAAGGTCGCTTCTTCCATCGCCGAATCGCCGCCGCCGATGACGGCGATGTCTTGGTCGCGAAAGAAGAAACCGTCACAGGTGGCGCATGCGCTCACGCCTCTGCCCAGCAATTCCTGCTCACCGGGCACCTGCAGATATCGCGCCGCAGCGCCCATCGCGAGTATGACCGCACGCGCGAGGTACGTCTCTCCCTCAGCGGTGACGACCTTCTTGACTGGGCCGTTCAATTCCAGCGATTCGACGTCTTCCATCCTCAGGTCAGCACCGAAGCGCATCGCCTGCTCGCGCATCTGGTCCATCAGTTCCGGACCGGTGATACCGTCGCGGAAGCCCGGGAAGTTCTCCACTTCGGTGGTCGTCATCAACGCGCCGCCAAACGAGGTGCCCTCGAGGACCACCGGCGCCAGCTGCGCACGAGCGGCGTAGACGGCCGCCGTGTAGCCGGCGGGACCGGAACCGACGATGATCACGTCGTGCACGGGGTTGGAAGAGGTCATTCGAACCTTTCGGAGATAACTAGTGGACGGGCAACCGGAAAGCTCCTCATCTGGCTACGAACGCCAGCCTAGGCGCTGCTGTTCCCGCGCCCGCTAGGGACGGCGCACGACGGTATCGGCCAGCAGACCGGTGTCGGCCAAGCTGCAGTTCGTTGACACGGCCAGCACCTCAAGCGCGTCGGGCGCGGTGCCGGGCAGTACCAGCAGCACCGCAGGCAGGCCGTTGAGCTCGATTTGTTGGGCGCCCAGCACGCGGGTCGACACCGGATACCCAAGGCCGGTCAGACATGACGAGCGCCGCACCGGGTCGGCTAACGCGCCGTATTCGGGACTGCGGTCAAGCAGCGCCAGGATCTGCGCCGCGGACAGTGGGATGACCGTCGGTCGCGACGAGACGGTGATGTGTTGCGCGGTCACCGCTGCATCAGGGGCCGGTGCGCGTGCACGCAGCAGGGCCACGCTGCCGAGGGCGACCGCGACGACGACGGCGGCGACGCCGGCGGCGGCCGCAATGACCCGCGCCGGGGGCAGCCCCGGCCGCACTGAGTGCGCCGCGCCGGCCCGGATTCCGCCCGTCGGCGCTGATGCCGACCGCAGCGCCGCGCGAACCCTGTCCAGGGCGGCCGCAGAAACCTCGGGCGCCGACGCTGTGTCGGCGCCCAGCGCGGCGACGTCACCCCGCACTTGGTTCAGCGCGGCCATGATCTGCTCGGCGGCCGGTTCAGCCCGGATGCGCTGGCGCAGCTCAGCAGCCAGGTCATCGTCGAGCAGACCTGCCTGCAGATCGGCCAGCAGGTCTGGCGTCAGCGGGGGACCCGCGTTCACGTCGTCTCTGTCGGGGCGATCCAGCGGATCGTCTTCAGCGCCACCCATCGGGCCCAGTGTCCGGCATGCCCGGATTGACTGCCACAACGACTGGGGCGCGTTCAGCGGCTAACCGGTCGGATGTTCGACCGGCTGGGACGTGGCGTCCCCGGCGAGGTAGCCGAGTGCTGACGCGAGGCGGGCGCGGGCGCGTGCGCAGCGGCTTTTGACCGTACCTTCGGCCACGCCCAGTAGGCGGGCGGTTTCGGCGACCGAGTAGCCCTGCATGTCGACGGCGACAACTGCGGCGCGTTGCTCGACCGGCAGCCGCAGTAACGCCCGGTGCACCACGATGGCGGTCTCGACGCGGCCGGTGTGGTCGGCGACCGCGTGCACATCTTCCAGTGGGGCACCGTGGCGTGCATTGTTGTGGCGCAGCCGATCCAGGCAGGCGTTAACCACGATGCGGTGCAACCAGCTGCTGACCGCGGCGTCGTGCCGGAACGAGCCGGCACCCTTGTGCGCCGAGAGCATCGCGTCCTGCAGTGCGTCCTCGGCGTCCTGCGAATTGCGGCTGCTCAACCGGGCAAGCCGGTGCAGCTGCCGGTGATGGCGGAGGAACAGTTCTTCGAACGCGTAGCGGTCGCCGGCCACGTGGGCGGCCAGCAGTTCAGCGTCGCTGCGTTCCTGCCGAACCACTGACGAGAACCCCACGGCCGGACAGTAAACCAATCGGTGCAACCCCGGCACTTCACTCGTCCGCAGCCGGTGTAGTGGCCGCCCAGGAACGTCACGATGCGGGTTCGACGGTCACCTCTGAGAGGTCGGCGCGGCTTTCTCCGTTCGTTGTCCCCAACGTCGAAATCCACACCAACAGGTAGGAAGTCGGTGGCGCCGCCTTTACCGGGATGCTGTTGTGGCCGGCGTGCACGGCCGTCGGCGCCGTCAACGCGGCGGTGTCTGCCAGCTTGGCCGGGGACGCGGTAGTCGCCGAGCGGATCTGCACTTTGGTCCCCGTGGCAGCGGTGTCGAGGGTCACTGCGCCGACCGCGGTGGGTTTCGGCAGTTGCAAGATGAGGCCGACGCCGTTCTTGAATCCGGGGAACGGCACGGCGTCGTGATAGGTGTCGGTCGACCAGGCGGTCGCCGGGTTGCCGTCGATCGCCAGACCAGCTTGACCGGGCTCGTCAGCGTCGCCTTCGGGCGAGAAGACGGTGGCCTTGACCGGCCGAATCAGGTTGCCGGGTGATGCCGGTCCGCCCGCCGAGGCCGATGCCGTCGACGACGGCCCGTTAAGACCGAGCCGATCCTTGTCGAGTCCGCCGCCGAGGTTGCCGAATATCTTGCCCAGCACTGTTGCGATGACGAGCAGGGCCACCACGACGATGGCACCTGCGGCACCCAGCCCGATCAACAGATTGCGCCGCCGCCGGGCCCGGGTCTCGGCGTCCAGCGGTCCTGGGCTGAACCTGCCCCGCCGCGCGGGCGGCTCCGTCACCGGGGTGATCAGCTCGGTGCGGTCAGCCACCTCGGTCGCTTGCTGCAACAAGTTCAAGAACGTCGAGGCGCTGCGGATCCCACCGTCCTCCTGAATGGCGTGCACTGCGGCCGCGGAGATCTGGAACGGGACGTCTGGGTTGACGAGAATCGGTTCGACGGGTTGACCGGCTGCATCCCGACGCGCCGGCGCCAGCCCGCTGCGCGTCCCCGACTCGGTCAGTGGCCAGCGGTTGACGAGTAGGGCATACAGTCCAGCGCCGATGCCGCGGATGTCGTCTTCCGGGGTGGCTCCGGGCAAAGTGGCCGGGAACGCCAGCACCACTTCGCCTTCGATACTGACCCGTACCCTGCCTGGGTGGTCGATCGACAGCGCAACCCCAGCGTGGTGCGCGGCGTCAGCCGCCGCGGCCAGCGACTGCATTGCCCGAGCCGCGCCGACTGGTGACGGCTGAGTTTCAGCCACCTCCTGCAGCGAACCGCCGCGGATCCACTCCGCCACGATGAGTCCGCCGTTGCCGATGTGAAGCACGTCGAGCACCCGGGCGACTCCCGGTTTGTCCACTCGGCTGAGTCGCGAGGTGCGCGCCAAGATCTCGCGCACGCGGTCATCGGGTAGCGAACGACCCGGGTCGACGAAGGTGAGCGCGACCTGTCGGTTCAGCGCGGTGTCGAGCGCTTGCCAGAACTGGAGGGGCGGAACGCCGCCGTGGGACACCAGCAGGCGGTAACGACCACCGGCAATCCGGGCGCCCGGCACCAGCTGCACGTCTTCGCGGATATCCGACGAACCACCCGGCGGTTGTGTCGCGGCGCCAGAGGTCGCCGACTCCAGCAGCGGATCGTTGGGCAAACCGTTGGCGTCCTCGACGAAATGACCCGCGGACGGTCCGCCGTTCGAGACCTTCGGCGGGATCGGCGGCGCAAACCCGCCGCCGGCGCCGGACGGGTAGTCGTCGGGAATGTCCGGCTGAAAGTCGTCGGCGGCCGGCGACGATGCGGGCCGCGGAGCGGTCAGAGGAGGAACCGGCCCATCCGATCCCGCCGGCGATGACACCGACCGGGCCGAGCCCGGGCCGATGCTTTCCGCGGGACGTGACAGCTGGGCTTCTGAAGCAGATGTGGACGCGGCGCTGTCCGAGGGGCGATCGGTCACCTCCGGTCCTTTCCTCGAGTTGGCTCCGGCCAAGGGCCCTGGAGGCTCCCGCCGAATCGGCTGCTGGATCCGATATTCCCCCGGCGTCAACGAAATCCTCTGCTCAGAGTACGGGACCCGATCATCGTTAGATGAGCGATCCTGCACCGCAGCGCCCGGCGGGCTCACCGCCTTGCTGCTGGTGAACCTTCGGCGGATGACGGCCAGCGCGGAGTGCGCCTCGGGCACCCCGGCGCGCACCATGATCACGGTGGTGATCGGCAGCATGATCACCGCCAACCCAAGTAGCCGCAGCAGCGACCCGGCGCCGCCCCAGTGGGCGGTCAGAGCGGTCAGCCGCAGCAGGCGGTCGGCCACGTGGGCGACAAGCCCGGCCAGTAGCGACGCGGCAACCGTCACCAGGACGGTGTGCACTTCGCGGACGCCGACGAGATGGCCCCGTTCCGGGCGCAGGGCACGTCGAAGGAGGTAATAGCCGACGAGCGCACCGGCCAGGAAACCCAAACCGTTGGCCAGACCCAAATATCCGGCAACCAGCTCACGATCACCGGTCAGGCGCGGGGCGATCAGTGAGGCGCCGACCTTGACGGTGGTGATCACGACGATGACCGCGATCGGCGTCCACGGCTGCTCGCGGGCATAGAACACCCGCAGCTGCAACAGCACCAGCGCGTAGGGGATCAACGTGAAGGCGGACAAGGCGATGGCCGCACCCAGATGCCCGGCGTCGACCGCACCGAAGTGGCCGTATGCGAACAAAGCGCTGCCCATCGCCGGGCCGCCGACCGTCATGAAAGCCACCGCGGGAATCAGGATGACCAGTGTCATCCGGGTGGCCAACGACAGGTCGGCGAGGACGGCGGGGATGTCGTCGGCGGCGGCGTTGCGGCTCAGTCGCGGCATCACCACTGTCAGCACCGTCACGCCGACCATGCCGAACGGCAGCATCAACACCAGCCAGGTGTAGTTGTAGATCGCGGGCCCCGACGCCGCGGCCGAGCTGGCGATCTGATTCCCGATCACCAGTCCCAGTTGACTGATCAGCACGTACAGCACCATGGCGGCGGCCATCGCGCCGAAACGTTTCAGGCGGGCGTCCACGCCCCACAGCGGACGCAGGCTGATGCGCTGCCGGCGGATCGCTGCCAGCAGCACCGCAGTCTGCGCAAAGACGCCCAGCGTGGTGCCGATGCCCAGCACCAGCAGCTTGGTGTTGCCCATTCGGACGGGATCGATTGAAAGCGCGCCGGGCACCGCCAGATACACGCCGAGGGTAATGATTGCGACGACGTTGTTGACCACCGGCGCCCACGCCGGCGGCCCGAACACATTGCGGGTGTTCAGGATCGCCATCAACACCGACGACAACCCGTAGAAGATGACCTGCGGCAGCAGCAGGTAAGCGAACGCGGTGGTCAGCGGTTCGTTGACGCGGGGAGCATGGCCCAGCATCAGGCGCACCAACAGTGGTGCGGCCACCACCGAAAGCGCGGTGGTGATCAGCAGCAGGGTGGTGGCCAGCGTGACGAGGCGGCGCACGAAGGACGCACCCTGGTCGGGGTCGTCTCGTTCGGCGCGCGCCAGCACCGGCACGAAGATCGCGGTGAAGGTGGCCTCCAGCACGAGCGCTGCGACCAGGTTCGGCAATTGGTTGGCCACCGTGAACGCACTGGACAGCGCCGCGCCGAGGATCGCCGCGAGCAGCACGATGCGGGCGAACCCGGTGATCCTGCTGACCAGCGTCGCGAAAGCCATTCCCCAGGAGCGCGACACCAGCGCGGCGTCGGAGAGCTCCGGGCGCCCGGGCGACGGCGTCCGCGGAGGGGCGGGGGACAGGTGGGGAGCCGCCGATGCCGGTTGCCGGTGCGAAACGGGCGGCACCAACCGCCGTGACCTCGAGTGTGCCGCGGGCGGTGGCGGGGGCCGCCCGGCGAAGTTCATACCCGGTTCTTCTGGTCGACGCGGGAATCAACGTCAGGTCCGCGCCGGGCGGACCCTGGATCTTCGCTGAGCAGGGCCGCGTCGGCGGGGTCCGGGCGGTCCAGGTCGGCCGGGTCGGGCTGCCCGCGGAAGCGGTGCCAGAGCCGTCGGCCGGCCAGCGCGACCAGCACGCCCGCCGCGGTCAAGGTGAAGGCGAACAGCACCTTGCCGTAGGCGTTGGAGTGCACCGACAGCCGGGCCGGCTCACCGAGTGACAACCCATCCGGAGTGCGCAGCGACACGTCGACAGCGACCCGCTGGGTGAAGTTCACTTCGATCGGCACTCGCAGCGGCAGATAACCCGGTGGCAGCTCGACCTCGCCAACGTCAGTCACCCGCATGCCGGGCGGCGCATCCACCTGCACCCGGACCCGGATGGGGACCGCCAACCCGTTGTGCAGTGCCAGCGGCAGCGGGCTGTGCTCGGTGGCAAGCGTGTAGGAACCGCCCGGGTTGACGATGGTCACCGCACCGAACAAGTCGTCAATTGCGGCGCCCACGATTTCCAGCCGCTGGTGAGCCAGCCCGTTGCGGGTGTCGGGCCGTTCGGCTTGACTGATCGCGCGCAGCATGTCCTCACGCAACGGTGCGGTGTATTTGACGCCGGTCAACCCGGTGCGGGTGTCGACGGTCAGCGCCGATGTCAGCCCCCGCAACCTGGTAACGCTGCTGGCAATCTTCGTGACGACGTCGTCGTCGAAGCGCCCGCGTACGGTGGTCGGGCTGTCCAGTGGCTGCGGTGCTTGATCGACCGCTTCGGCCGCAGTGATCACCGCCGACAGTGGGCGCGGTGTTGCCAGCCCGGAGCGGATGGTGGTGGCCAGGGTGCTGAGTACGGCCTGCGCGTCGTCGGTCTGCAGATTCCATGCCGCCGGCGGCAGGAGTATTTCGGAGCGCGTTCCGATGTCTGGCTGCAGTGCTCGCCAAAGCATCGCTCCTAATGCATCCTGGCGGCGGGCGGTATCGGAGTCGTGGTGCAACCGCACGGCCAGGGCGGCGTCCAGGTAGGTGGGCGCCATCGGATCGGTGCCGGCCGCCGCCAGGGCGGCTCCCACGGCCGGATCGAACGGCGCGGTTACCAGATGCGGGCGTACGCGTCGCGGCGCGAGGTCGGCGGTCGCCGAGCCGCTGTCGCCGGATTCCCGGGCGGCGAAGCCGGCCGCGGAAACCGCCACGGTGGGGCCGGTGGCATTGAGCAGGTCGGCGGCCCGGTTCGTCAGCGGGCCATCCGGCAGCAGGGCCGCACCCCGCGTCGAGGTGACGCCCAGGATCTCATCGACGATGTCGCCGGCGGTGGTGACCGCGGTGGCGCTGAGCCCCGGGTCGTTGACGCGACGCAGGGCGTCGAGGTCGGCTTCGGCGTAAAGAGTGGGGGTCACACACGTCTGACGCGCCAGCGTTCGCAGCCGCGCCAGCCACGTGGCCGCGATCGCCTGGCCGGTTCCCGGATGGGTGTCGGCTGTGGGCTGCCGGGCGCCGCCGTCGGGCGAGTCGGAGACGACGTAGCCGGCGGTCATCGCGTTCACCGTGACCAGCAGGTCCGGGTCCACCGCCAGGCACAGTGAGCGGCCGACGGCGCCGTCGGGGTCCACTTCCCGGCTGGTGGCGAACTCCACCGCGGCCAGCAGGATGTCGAGCCGGCCGCCGGTGGCCAGCGACGTCGCGAGCCCGTCGTCGATGAGCCGGACAGGGACGGTGCCGCCGGGTGCCCCTGGATACAGGCGGGGCCGGTCGGCCAGCGGCCACAGCATTGTCAGCTGAACCGGTTTGGAGGTGTCCGGCGCGACGACGGCGTTCGTGGCGTCGACGGACTTGCCGGTGGGATCGGGTGGCACCCCGACCACCGGGAGCAGGAAGCGGGCGTTGTCCAGCCGGGCGGGCTCACCATAGTCGGGTGTGCCGTTGACGTTGACCAGCACCGGAAAGACGCCGGGTCGGTCGATGCCCAGCGACGGTGCGGTCGCCGAGCGCACCGGAGCAGACAGCGTGAAGCCGGCGCCTTGGCCACGCGGTAGTTCGGCGGTGATGGTTACGAAGTCGGCGGCAGCTTGGAACTGTTCGGTGGCGCCGTCGAGGTTGGAGCGCAAGCCCGCCGACGAGTTGACCGGGCCGGTGTGCTCAAGGCGGACCATCACGTCGCGTACCGGACGGTCGCCGACGTTGGTCACCACCCCGGTGACCGTGACGACGGCCTCGCTGGTCGTCGAAACCACGTCGGGGCTGACTTGGTCGACACGCACCTGCAGGAACGGCGTGGTGCCCGGCTCACCTGCCCCGGCGCGCGGGATCGCGGTGGGTGCGGCGAGTACGGCGGCCAACGCGGCCGCGATGCCGGTCAACACGGCAAGGCGCCAGACAGCAGTCCGCTCGCAGGCACGGCCAAACCAAAGCGCCGCTCCTTCTCATCGCTTCGCTCTGCATCGTCGTCGGCGGGATGGAGGCGCCGCTCCTTCTCATCGCTTCGCTCTGCATCGTCGTCGGCGGTTACGGCGCTGGACCGCGACCGTTCTTTCGGCCCGGTGCAGGGTCGTCCGCCCGTCGGTTGCTCGTGCGGGAGTGTGTCTGGGGCCGCCGCCGGGGAGAGCTGGGTGGCAGCGGAGGCAAGGCGGTGGGGCCGTCGGTCTGCAACTTGTCGATCAGTTCGTCGGCTACTTCGGCGAGTCGCCGTTCGTCGGCGTAGGCCAGCCGGGAGGGCAGTTCCTCAATCGGCACCCACGCCACTTCGGCCACCTCGACGTCGTCGTCGGAGAGCTGTCCGCCGGAGAACCGCATCAGGTAATGGTGCACTGTCTTGTGCACCCGCCGCCCTTCGGTGACGAACCAGTAGTCGATGCTGCCCAACGCGGCCAGCACTTTGCCGTGGATTCCGGTCTCTTCGGCAACCTCGCGGATTGCGGTCTGCTCGGCGGTTTCACCCTGCTCGATGTGACCTTTCGGTAGTGACCACAACATGCGGCCCCGGCGATCGACGCGACCGATGAGAGCGGCCACCTGATCCTCTCGTGGACCGTCGAGACCGTCGATCACCAGTCCACCGGCTGACGTTTCGTGCACAGTGCGAAGCCGCTCGGACCCACGACGCGTGGAGCCGTTTCGCCGCGTCTTCGCCGCGACCACCTCGGCGCTGGATTGCTTGTCAGCGGGACCGGCGGCCCGGCCGCCGCGACGCCGACCCCGGCGTCGACGCGGCTTGGCTTGTTCGCCGTCTGACACCCAAGCGATAGTAGCTGGCACACCTTTGCGTTCCGGTGTCCACTCGCCGGGCGCGGGTTCTGGGCTGATCTGGACAGCCCGGTCGGTCAACGGCCGTTCGGCCGGCGGTAGGGCCCGGACTAGGCTCATCGAACGTGCCTGAAACCGCTGCGGACGCCGCACGATTGGCCGCGGCCGCGGTCGCCTTGAACAGGCATGCCGAGCTGTTGGGCGAACTCGGCGCACTGTTCGCTGCGGGCCGCCACCAGTTGTATCTGGTCGGCGGGTCGGTGCGGGACGCCCTGTTGGGCCGATTGAGCCCGGACTTGGACTTTGCCACAGACGCGCGCCCCGAAGAGGTCCAGAAGATCGTGCGATCGTGGGCGGACGCAATTTGGGACACCGGTATCGAGTTCGGCACGGTGGGCGTCAGCAAGCACGGGCAGCGCCTGGAGATCACGACCTTCCGCGCCGACCGCTACGACCAGGTGTCGCGTAACCCGCTGGTGCGTTTTGGCGACCGCATCGAGGACGACCTGATCCGCCGCGACTTCACGGTCAACGCAATGGCGGTCCGGCTCAACGCGACCGGGCCCGGTGACTTCGTCGACCCTGTGCACGGGTTGGCGGCGCTGGGTGACGCGGTGCTGGACACGCCCGCAGCCCCGGAAGTGTCCTTCGGGGACGACCCGCTGCGGATGCTGCGCGCCGCCCGCTTCGTGTCCCAGTTGGGTTTCAGCGTTGCCCCGCGAGTGCGGGGCGCCATCGCGGACATGGCGCCGCAGTTGGGCCGGATCACCGCCGAACGGGTGGCCGCCGAACTGGACAAGTTGCTGCTCGGCGAGCATCCGTCTGCAGGTATCGACCTGCTCGTGCAGACCGGGCTGGGCGAAGTGGTGCTGCCTGAAGTCGGCGGTATGCGGATGGCCATCGACGAACACCACCAGCACAAAGACGTCTACCAGCATTCGCTGACCGTGCTGCGCCAGGCGATCGAGCTGGAGGACCCCCCGCCCGACGGCGGACCCGATCTGGTGTTGCGCTGGGCGGCGCTGCTGCACGACATCGGCAAGCCCGCCACCCGACGGCACGAACCCGACGGCGGTGTGAGTTTCCATCATCACGAGGTCGTCGGCGCCAAGATGGCCCGCAGGCGGCTGCGCGCATTGAAGTACTCGAAGCAGATGGTCGAAGACGTCTCGCAGCTGGTGTATCTGCACCTGCGTTTCCACGGCTACGGCGACCGGAACTGGACCGATTCGGCAGTGCGCCGATACGTTACCGACGCCGGACCCCTGCTGCCGCGGCTGCACAAGTTGGTGCGCGCCGACTGCACCACCCGCAACGCGCGCCGGGCTGCGCGGTTGCGGGCCAATTACGACGACCTGGAGCGCCGCATCGACGAGTTGGCCGCCCAGGAGGACTTGAACCGGGTGCGTCCCGATCTCGACGGCAACGCGATCATGCAGATTCTCGACATTCCGGCCGGCCCGCAGGTGGGTGAGGCGTGGCGTTACCTCAAGGAGCTGCGGTTGGACCGCGGGCCGCTGACCCGCGAAGCGGCGACTGCGGAGCTGCTCGAGTGGTGGGCAACCCGCGGGAACCGCTGACGTCTGGCCGGCGTCGAACCGTTCATGGAGTATTGCCTGGGCAGCGGTGTCGGCGCCGCGGCGATGTGGGACGGTCAGCCCACGCTCGACATCGACGGCGACGGCCGGCTCGATGCGATCGCGCTGGATTTCGACGGCGACGGTCTGCCCGATGACGCGCTTGCTGATCTCGACGGCGACGGAGTAGCCGACCACGCACTGCTCGACCTCGATAACGACGGGACGCCGGAGCCGCACTTCACCGACGACGGATCCGGCACGTGGACAGTGCCGGTTGACCGGGGCGGGCAGTTGCGCTGGTACGGGCTAGACGGCGTCGAGCACACCGGCGAGTCGTTGGTTGACTTCGACGGCGACGGCCAGATCGATGACCGGTTGCTCGACACCAACGGCGACGGCTTGGCCGACCGGGTGCTTTGTGCCGGCGATCAAGGAGCCGCCGGCTACGTCGACACCGACGGCGACGGGCGGTGGAACGTGAAGCTGACCGACACCGACGGCGACGGCACCGCGGACGCGGCGTCGACGCTGTAAAGCCCGGTCCCTCTTCGCGCGTTGTACGCGCTCATCGCCCCGGTCTGTTCGGATGGGGCCCGGTCTTTCTTCGCGCGTTGCACGCGCTCATCGCCCCGGTCCCGGTGGGCCGGCGAAGGCTTGGGCGATGCTGAGCCAGCGCTGCGCGTCGTCGCCTTGTGCGGCGACGTCAAGCGCGATCAGCGGCCGCCGCTGGGTGACCAAGAAGCAGAAGTCTTCAGCCGCGCCGGTCACCCGTTGCGCCGCGTCCGACGGGCCCCATGACCACTTATCACCATCAGGCGCCCGCAGCTCGACCAGGAACGGCTCGGTCGGCGGTGCAAGACCATTGATCGCGAACGAGAAGTCGCGGGTGCGGACACCGATGTGTGCGATCGAACGCAACCGCGCAGTTGGACGGCGGCTGACGCCGAGGGCATCGGCAACGTCGAGCCCGTGCGCCCACGTCTCCATAAGCCGTGCGGTCGCCATCGAAGCCGCACTCATCGATGGGCCGAACCAGGGCAGTTTCTGGTCCTCGGCAACGCCGAGCAGCGCCTCGTGCAGCCGTTCGCGAGTCCGGCGCCACTCGGTGAGCAGTTCTGCCGACGGTGTGCCCGCTAGTTCTTCGGCGCCCGCGTCGACGAAACCGGTCGGGTTGTTCGCCGCCTCCGCCTGCACTGCCGCGAAACCTGCCGCGTCACCGACCGCGGTCAGCGCGACCCGGTCGGTCCACCATAGGTGCGCGATCTGGTGTGCGATCGTCCAACCCGGCGCCGGCGTCGGCTCAGCCCACCGCGCTGCGGGCAGCGACGCAACGAGCGCGTCCAGGTCGTCGCTTTCGGCTTTGAGGTCGGCCACCATCGGGCCAGGGCGAGCCACGTGGGTTACCTTAATCGGCACCCGTGAATTGACCCCGACGGCCGATCACCGCGTGCGCTACCAGTCCGGCCAGATAAAGCGTGGTCGCGGTCAACGCCAACGCCGGGGAGCGTCCGTCGTCAGGCACGACGGTCGCCGCCCAGGTGATCGAGGCGACGAACGACACCCAGAACAACGCGTCCTGCACCGCGAAGGCGTGTCCGCGCAACGCGTCGTCGACGTCGACTTGCATTGCGGTGTCGGCGCACAGCTTGACTACTTGACCGGCCAAGCCGAGGAAGACCCCGGCCGCCACCATGACGGGCAGGTGCAGCCAGGCTGCGGCGACCTGGACGACGGCGGCCGCCGCCAGCGCGCCGTTGGCAGTGCGGTAGCGGCCCCAGCGGCGGACCGCAAGCGGAGTTACCGCGTTGGCGGCAAGCGAGCCGACCCCGGTTGCGGCGACGAACAACACCGCGGTGCCCAGGCCGCCGACGCCCCTGCCGCCGACGTGCCGAACCAGCACCAGCGTCAGCAATGTGTTGACGCCGAAGGCCATGCGGTGTGCTGCCAGCGCGGCGAGCGTGGCGGCAACCGTCGGGCGGTCCAGCACCGTTCGGGCGCCGTCGCGCCACCCGGTCAGCACCGCGTTGGCGACAGACCCGTGGGTGGCGCGCCGCGTCTCGTCTGGCCCGAGCGTATGTGCCTTGAACCGCAGAGACAGCAGTAGCGCGATCAGCACCGGGACCGCTGCGATGCCGACGATCGACGCAGCGCCGCTGTCCCCGGAGCCCAACAGCCAGCGCGGAACCAGCATGAAGTCGGCGCCCAGGAAAGCGGCAACCGCACCGGTTGCGGTGGCGAGCGCGTTCAGCGTGACCACGCGGTCGCGCGGCACCACGTGCGGCAGCGCCGCCGACATCGCCGAGGACACGAAGCGGGCGAAACCGTTGACGACCAAGGCGCCGCACAGCACCGCCACGTCGCCGGCACCGGTGGCCAACATGGCACCTACGCCCGCCACCGCCACCAGCCGGCCGGAGTTCGCCAAATACAGCACCTGCCGGCGATCGAAGCGGTCCATCAACGCGCCGGCGAAAGGGCCCAACAACGAATAGGGCAAGAACAGCACCGCGAACGCGCCGGCGATAGCCAACGGGTCGGTTTCCCGTTCCGGATTGAACAGCAGGGCCCCAGCCAACGCCGACTGGAACAAGCCGTCACCGAACTGGCTGGCCACCCGCAGTTCGAGCAGGCGCCGAAACGCCGTCAGCTCGCGCGCCAACCGCCAGACCGTGACCGGCGTACGGGTGTGAAACACACAACCAACTTCCACGATTCTCGTCCAGCCGCAACAGAAGTGACCGCACGCAACCTGGTCACAGTACAAATATCGGCAGGGGCCGCGCTTGTTCGCCGCGGAGCCGGTGCCCGGTGCCATTATGGTGGGGTGCCGCAGCCCGAAGACCCCGAGGACTATGTCGCACCCGCCGCCCATCGGGTGCGTGCGGGCACGCTGCTGTTGGCCAACACCGATCTGCTCGAGCCGACGTTTCGCCGCAGCGTCATCTACGTGGTCGAGCACAACGACGGCGGCACGCTCGGCGTCGTACTCAATCGGCCCAGCGAGACCGCCGTGTACAACGTCCTCCCGCAATGGGCGAAGCTGGCGGCCAAACCCAAAACTATGTTCATCGGTGGGCCGGTGAAGCGCGATGCGGCGCTGTGCCTCGGGACGCTGCGGGTGGGTGCCGATCCCAACGGTGTGCCGGGTCTGCGGCATGTGGCCGGTCGCGTCGCGATGGTCGACTTGGACGCTGATCCCGACGTGATCGCCCCGGTGCTCGAAGGTTTGCGGATCTACGCCGGCTATTCCGGTTGGACGATCGGCCAGCTGGAGGGCGAGATCGAGCGCGACGACTGGATCGTGCTGTCGGCGTTGCCTTCCGATGTCCTGGTCCAGTCGAGGATTGATCTGTGGGGACGCGTACTGCGGCGCCAGCCGCTGCCCCTGTCGCTGCTGGCGACGCACCCGGTCGACGTCAGCCGGAACTAGCCGGGCGCGCCGGGTCCGCCGGCCGGCTGACAGACGCTGTCGACTCCAGCCGTTCCGTGTTGCGCGATAAGGCGCTGGCGATCACCGCGCACACCAGCAATTGGATCTGGTGAAACAGCATCAGCGGCAACATCGTCAGCCCGACCGTGGTGGCGGGGAACAACACCAGCGCCATCGGAAGCCCGGAGGCCAGGCTTTTCTTCGATCCGCAGAACAGCAGCACGACCTTGTCGCCTCGATCCAGCCGGGCCAGTCGGCCCACCGCGGTCGTGAAGACCAGCACGATGCCCAGCAGCGCGGTCGCGGCCACAGCCACCAAAATCAGCTGCCACCCGCTTACCCGCACCCAGATGCGCTCGACCATACCGAGCGAAAAGGCGGTGTACACGACCAGCAGAATCGACCCGCGGTCGACCGCCTTGGTCAGCGCGCTGTGGCGGGCGACCCGATCGGCGAGCCAGGGCCGCAACAGCTGACCGGCGACGAAGGGCAGCAACAGCTGCAAGACGATGTCGCGGATGGCGGCGGCCTGCACAGTCGGTGCGCCGCGGGTGTGCATCAGCAGCACCACCAGCAGCGGTGTCAACGCCACGCCCAAGATGTTCGACAGGGAGGCGCTGACAATCGCCGCCGAGACGTTGCCCCGCGCGATCGACGTGAAGGCAATCGAGGACTGCACCGTCGAAGGAACCAGACACAGGAACAGCAGCCCGTTGTAGAGGTCGACGCTCAACACAGAGGGCACCAGCGTCCGCGCAGCCAGACCAAGCAGCGGGAACACCAGGAAGGTGGTCGCCACCACCAGAAGATGCAGCCGCCACTGGCGTACACCGTGCCATGCCTCGCGCGGTGACAGCCGCAAGCCGTAGAGCCAGAACAGCAGCGCGATGGCCGCCTTTGCGGCGATCCCCACCACGTCAGCGGCGGCGCCGCGGGCGGGCAGTGCTGCCGCCAGGGCCACGGTGGCCAGCAGGGCCAGCAGGAATGTGTCGACCGGGATCGTCGACAGCCGTCTCAGCACGACACGCCGTCAGGAGCAGGACCGGGTGCAACCGGCGCAACCCCCGCCGCACGGGACCGGCACCGCCTGCTCGCGCAATGCGTACCGGGCGCTCTGCCATGAGCCGACCGCGATGGTCCCGACGGCACCCGCAACACAGATGACGACGAGCAGTGCCGCCGTTCGGGGCGCGGCCAGCGCCACCGCGCCACCGGTGGCGAGCATGACCCCGGCCGCCAGTTGAGTCGGCGCTTGCGCACGGCGCAGCGTGAGCACTGCGTCGACGCCCGGCGTCCGGGTGAACGACCAGAGCCCGAAGGCGGCGGACATGACGGCCCCGCAGAGACACATCACACCCGCGATCACCATGGCCACAGAATACGAGGCAGCTCGGCACCGGCTGCGCCCGAGTGCGGACCTGGCCGGCGCCGCACCTGATGCGTATGCCGCCGCTAGCGCGCAGAGATGGTTGACCCGACTCCCGGCACTGCGGCCGGCAGCGACGCCGGCGCCGCCGGGGCGGGTTGTGGTGCGCTCGGCGCAGAGCCGGGCGCTGCCACGCGAAAGCCGTTGACGATCGCCTCAGTAGCCGGCCGCTCGGCTGCGGCGGCCTGCCCGGCGCCGGTGGTCACCGCCAATGACACCAGATACCTGTCGGGCCCTGACGTCGCGATGACGTGGCGGTGCACGGTGGCCAGCGTCATGTTGTTCTGGCGGTAGGTGCCTTTGATAATCGACGACGGGAACCCGCCGAAATCCGCGAGCGAGCCGCCGGCGGTCTTCCACGCCATCAACTGTTGGCTGTCGACGAAGCCGTGGCTGATGGCCGCCTGCGGGTCGAAGTCGCCGATCAGCTTGTACACCACCACCTGTGCGTTTGAGGTGTACAGGCTTGTCCCGGATCGGTTGGCAATCACCACGAACGGGTCGACGACGTTGGGGTCGGGCACCCGCGTCCAGCGAGGCGGGATCGGCAAAGTGATGTCGAGCGCGTTGAAGCCATCGGATTTCTGCGGCTCCAACTGAACGCCGTTGCTTTGCAGATAATCTCGGATTGTTCCAGAGGCGGCCGGCGCCACCGCCGCCTGTTGTGGTGGTGCGGCCGCTGCAGCAGGAGCGGGAGCCAATGCGGGGCCCACCGTGCTGTTGGCTACGGCTCCCGGCGCGACGGCGAACGGTTGGTTGGCGGTGGCCGGCGCCGGCGTTGGCAGCGGCGGATACACCGGCTCTGCTGATGCGCTGCCGCCCGCACAGCCGACTACGGCAGCGGCGCTGACGAGCACACTCCCCGCCAGGACTCGCCACTTGCTGGCTGTACGCATGTTCGTGTCGGTTCCTTCCGCGGCGCATCGCCTTGCAGATCAGCGATCCTCTGCGGGCTGACTGTAACGACCGCTCAGCGGCGACCACCAGAGCTGGAATCGACCCCTGATCGGTCCGCAACGCAACCGAGATTATTGAGACCAATTTGTGGCCGAACGCATTTCGGTGATTTCTTCAGCAATCGCGTTGTGCAGCAAGCAGTTTAGCGCTCAACGCGGCCGTAATACGATTTCCTGGACGTCACCGTCGGCAGGTGTGGCGATGGCATTGGCGACGACCGCGGCTACGGTCTCGGGCCGCAGGAACTTGTCCGGGTCGTACTGCCCACCCTCGAAAGCGACCAGTTCGTGTTGCATGTCGGTGTCGGTGCGGCCGGGGAAGACGGTGGTCACCCGCAGCGCAGGCTCGTCTTGGCGCAGCGAATCGGCGAAAGCGCGCAACGCGAACTTACTGGCAGAGTAAGAGGCCATGCCCGGCGACACGGCGCGGCCGGACCCGGAGTTGATGAACACGACGTGCCCTTGGCTTCGCCGCAGCACCGGCAGCAGGGCAATCGTAAGAGCAACTGCGCCAAGCACATTGATGTCGAACGTGGCGCGCCAATCCTCGATCCGTGAGTCACCGACGTGGCTGGGGATCGACACACCGGCGTTGTGCACCAGCACGTCGAGTTCAGCGACGGCCGCAGCACCATCGCGGATGGTGTCGGCGTCGGTCAGATCCAGCGGCACTGTCTCGGCCTGCAGCCGCTGCGCCACGGCGTCGAGGCGCGGCGACGGCCGCCCCGCCAGCAGAAGGTCATGAGTGGGCCCCAGGGCGGTGGCTATCGCCGATCCGATGCCGCCCCCGGCCCCGGTGATCAGTGCAGTCGGCATGCTGCCACCTTAGCCGCAGCGTGAATCGCGTTGTTCGCGCGAAGTTTTAAGCTTGTTCGCGTTCGTTCGCGGCGTCGGCGGACCCGCCGGCCGGCTCGCAGGTGGCCAGCCGTTCCAGCGGCGCGAGCGCCTTGGTAAGTGTGTCCAATTCCGACTCGGTGAGCTCACCCAGCATCGCCGCCAGCGAGGCGTGGCGATTGGCCAGCGACTCGCGGTGCACTGCCAACCCCCGCGGGGTGATGTCCACCAGCACCGCCCGCAAATCCGAGGAGTCGCGGGACCGCTTCACCAACCCGACCTTTTCCAAGCGGCGAATCGCCACAGTGGTGGTCGGAGTGCGCACCCGCTCGTGGGCGGCCAGGTCGGTCATCCGGATAGGCCCTTGGTCAAGCAACGTGACAAGAATGGACAGCTGCGCCAGCGTCAGTTCACCGGCTACCGCTCCGTTCGGGTCGCCCCGGCGCAAGATCGTGAACAACTTGGACAGCGTGCGGTGCAAGCCCTCCGCCAAGTCCGTCACTGCAGGCGTAACGGTTCCGCTCTCCGCCATAATTTGCCAGTCTAACTGCTCAGCGAGTCGCGGGCCCGGAAATGGTTTCGGGCGCTAAAGCACCTGAGAGAGAAAGCGCTGCAATCGTTCGGTTTCCGCTCCGTCGAAAATCTTGTCCGGCGGACCGGACTCGACGACTTTGCCGCGATCCAGGAACGCTACCGCGTCCGAGGCGGAGCGGGCGAAACCCATCTCGTGGGTGACGACCACCATCGTCATACCCTCGGCGCCAAGATCGGCGATGAGCGCCAGGATGTCCTTGACCATTTCAGGATCCAGCGCCGAAGTCGCTTCGTCGAAGAACATCACCTGCGGTGCCATCGCCAGCGCGCGGGCGATAGCGACGCGTTGCTGCTGGCCGCCCGACAGGGTGGCCGGCCTGCTGCCCGCTTTGCGTTTGAGCCCCACGCGATCCAATTGTGCGAGCGCCAACTCACGTGCGGCGTCCGCCGGCAGCCTCTTGCACTTGTGCGGCGCGAGCATGACGTTATCCACCACCGTGCGATGCGGAAACAGATTGAAGTGCTGAAACACCATGCCGATACGCTGCCGCAGCTCGTCGGGATTGTCGTTCAACACCGACCGGCCGTCCAGCAAGATGTCACCGCGGTCCGGCTCGTGGAGCCGGTTGAGTGCCCGCAACAACGTCGACTTACCCGATCCGGACGGTCCGATCACCGCCAGGGTGTTGCCGGCCGACACCTCGATGTCGATGCCGCGCAGCACCGCCGAGTTCCCGAGTGAAAGGTGAATGTCGCTACCTCTCAGTGACACCGGTTGACGCTGCGGGTTCGCGGCCGTCACGTCATCTCCTGGCCGGAGGTTGTGGTGATCAAGTCGAAGGCATCCTCCGGTTCGGTGGCGGACCGGCCTCGGCGCAGCCGGGCGTCGATGACGTTGACCAGGTGCGTCAGCGGGATGGTCAGCACCAGATAGAACAGCCCTGCTGCCACCAGCGGCGAGAGGCTGCCGGTCTGGGCGTTGAGATCACGGCCGACTTGGAAGAGCTCGCGTTGACCGGCGATCAGTCCGAGGAAGTACACCAGCGCCGAGCCCTTCAGCAAGGCGATGAATTGGTTGACCAGTGCGGGCAGCACCCGACGAATACCTTGCGGCATAACGACCAGGCGCATGGCGGCGGGATAGCTGAAACCGAGCGCGCGGGCGGCTTCCAGCTGGCCCGGTTCGACGCTTTGTATTCCGGCGCGAAATATTTCGCCGATGTAGGCCGCCGCCATCAATCCCAGTGCGGCGATGCCCAATGGATACGGATTGTTGTGGGTCACCTCGCTGACCAGCGGCCCGACGCCCAAGCCGATGATCAGGATGACGACGACTTCGGGCAGGCCCCGAAAGATGTCGGTGTATATCCGCGCGGGCCAGCGCAGCCAGCGCGACCGCGCGATACCGGCGACCGCGAGCAACATGCCCAACGCCAGTCCGATGACGCTGGCGCAGACGGTCAGCGTCAAGGTGTTCGGCAGCCCGGTTTTCAGCAGGACGGGAATGGCGGCCCGGTAAAGATTCCAGTCGAGGAAGGAGTCGGCCAGCTGGTCGAGCGTGGACCTCGGCGCCGGCGGCTCGTCGACCGTGCGGTGGTGGCTTGCGGCGATGGCGTCGAAGGGCGGCAGGTGGGGCTGCGGAGCAGCCTTGGAGCCGGGTTTCCAGCCGCGCGGCAGTGGGCGCGGAACCCAGTCGGTGTACAACTGCGACCACGTGCCGTCGGCGATCACGGCGTCCAGTCCCGCGTTGAGCGCCGCGAGCAGCGGCCGGTTGTTCTTGGCGACCGCGTAGGCCACGTAATTGCCCAACCCGAAGGTGTGAGCGACGATCGCGGCGGGGTCGCCGACGTGCACGGCGTTCAGCGCTTCCAGTGCCGGTGCCACCCAAGCGTCGACTTGCCGGTTTTTCAGGCTGGCATACAGGGTGATGAAGTCGGGGAACTTCACCGGCTGCAGACCCAGACTGTCGACGACGTAAGACTCTTCGACCGTGCCCTGCACGACGCCGATGCGCTGACCCTGCGCGAGGTGGTCGAATCCGGTGATCGCCGAGCCGGCCGGCACGACCAGTGAGTAGTAGCCGAAGTCGTAGCCGTTGGTGAAGCTGACAGTGCGGCGACGCGCGTCGGTAGCGCTGATCGACGCTGAACCGACGTCGAAACGGCCGGCGGCCACTTGGGCGAGTAATCCCGCGAAATCGGTGCCGACGAAATTGAGTTGCAGGTTCAGCTTCTTTGCGATGGCCCGCAAGAGTTCGTTGTCGAAGCCGGTGAACCGTCCGGCGCCGTTGAGGCAGACATTCGGCGGCGACTGCGTCAGGGTCGCAACCGTCAAGGTTCCGGGAGTGCTCAGGCCCAGCGCGTTGATATTGACATCGGTCAACTGCTCCACGTCGGGAGTGGTGTATTTGTCCTCGTGCGACCGGTTGGCGGTGGCCAGCTTCTTTGGCAGGGCGATCGCGCCGTCCTGTCCGGACGGTGTGCACAGGTCGGGAGCGGCAGCTGCGGGCGCGGCGCAACTCAGCCCGCACACCAGCATGGCGACGGCCAGTGCACTGACGATGCGCAGCAGCCGGCCCGGTTCGTGGAGCATTGCGAGGTTCCCGTGCCCGGCTGCCGGCGCGTGCCGGGTCAGCGGCTGTCCCGCCACCGGCACAGCGCCTCGGCGCTGGTCAGGTCGTAGTCGGGACCACCCGTTCCGACGGTGAGCAAGGTGACGCCAAGGCCCACCAGCGCCTCGGCGTCGGCGATCAGCCCGTCGGCGCCCTCGCCGTCACCGCTCACGCCGGTCGAGCGGGCGATGGTGTCGGGGTCTCGCCCGCTGGCAGCGCAGTGCTGGGCAAGCACGTCGGATTTCGCCGGGTAGGTGTCCCGGGTGGCGAAGCTGTGCCAGATGTCGGCGTATTCGGCGACCATTCGCAGGGTTTTCTTTTCGCCGCCTCCACCGATCAGGATGGGAATCTCGCGGGTCGGGGCCGGGTTGAGTTGGGCCAGCCGCGACTTGATCCTCGGCAGGGCGGCCGCCAGATCGTCGAGCCGGCCGCCCGCCGTTCCGAAGTCGTACCCGTACTCGTCGTAGTCGCGCTGTTTCCAGCCCGATCCGATGCCGAGGATCAGCCGGCCGCCGGAGATGTGGTCGACGGTGCGCGCCATGTCGGCCAGCAGTTCGGGATTGCGGTAGGAGTTGCAGGTCACCAGCGCCCCGATCTCGATGCGGGAGGTCTGCTCAGCCCACGCGCCCAGCATCGTCCAGCATTCGAAGTGGGCGCCGTCGGGATCGCCGTAGAGCGGGAAGAAGTGATCCCAGTTGAAGGCGACGTCAACGCCGATGTCTTCACAGCGGCGGACGGCGTCACGAAGGGCGCCGTAATCGGGGGCTTGCTGCGGTTGCAACTGCACGCCGATGCGGATGGGACGGTTGTCGGCACTCACACGTTCACGGTAGCGGGTCGGCCGGGCCGCTCAGCTGGCCAGCACCTCTTGCAAGATGTCGACGAGAACGGCGGGCTGGTCACTTTGCACCGAGTGTCCCGAGCCCTCGACCACCCGGGCGCCGCGAAACTGCGGTGCCCGGCGAGCCAGTTCGTCGGCGTCGTCGTCGGTGACGAATCCCGAATCGGCACCGCGGACCAGTGTGACGGGCGCGTTGAGCGCGGCGACGTCGTCCCACAGACCGCCGAAGTCGGGCATGGTGCGGATCAGGTCGTAGCGCCAGGTCCAGTTGCCGTCGTCGAGTCGACGCGAGTTGTGAAAAACTCCGCGGCGCAGCGACTTTCGGTCACGGTGCGGCGCCGCGGCGGTCGTCAGTTCCAGCATCGCCGCGAAGCTGGGAAACATTCGTTCGCCCTGCAGCAACGCCACCGTGCCGCGCTGGTCGGTGGTGAGTTCGGCGTGCCGCTGTAACGCCGAAGGGGTGACGTCGACCAGCACGAGCTTGCGCACCAAGTCGGGAGCCAGCGCCGACAGCCGGATCGCCGTCAAGCCGCCCAGGGACATGCCGACCACCAGGTCGGCGTCGGCGGCCAAATTCTGCAGCACCGGGGCCAGTGTCGCGGCGTTGAGCCGCGGCGAATAGTCGCCGTCGTCGCGCCAGGCCGACCGGCCGTGACCGGGCAGGTCCACCGCCAGCGCCGGCTCGCCCAAGCCCAGAATCACCGTGTCCCAGGTGTGCGCGTTCTGCCCACCGCCGTGCAGGAACACCACCCGCGGCGGGTGCTCACCCCAGCGCAGCGCACTGATCGCACCGCTGCCGGCGTCGGTGTCGACACGCTGGACAGTCGGAAGCGGGCCTGTCAGCCCGGCCTGCTCGGCGTTCTCGCGCAGCAGCGCGAACTCCGAGAGCCTGGCCAGTTCGTCGTCTTCGGAGATGTCGGGCACGCCGGAAGACTCCACGAGCGACGCGCCCTACCCCTCGATGTATTCCTCGAGCTGCGTGCGGGCCACGTCGTCGGGCAGCTGCTGCGGCGGGCTCTTCATCAGGTACGCCGACGCTGCGATCACCGGGCCGCCGATTCCACGGTCTTTGGCGATCTTGGCCGCTCGCACCGCGTCGATGATGACGCCGGCCGAGTTCGGTGAATCCCACACCTCGAGCTTGTACTCCAAGTTCAGCGGAACATCACCGAACGCCCGGCCTTCCAGGCGCACGTACGCCCACTTGCGGTCGTCGAGCCAGCTGACGTGGTCGGACGGGCCGATGTGCACGTCTTTGGTCTTGAACTCGCGCTGCAGGTTCGAGGTGACGGCCTGGGTCTTCGAAATCTTCTTCGACTCCAACCGCTCGCGCTCGAGCATGTTCAGGAAGTCCATGTTGCCGCCCACATTGAGCTGCATCGTGCGGTCCAGCTGCACGCCACGGTCTTCGAACAGCTTGGCCATGACCCGGTGGGTGATGGTCGCGCCGACCTGGCTCTTGATGTCGTCACCGACGATCGGCACGCCCGCGTCGGTGAACTTCTTTGCCCACACCGGGTCGGACGCGATGAACACCGGCAACGCGTTGACGAATGCCACGCCGGCATCGATCGCGCACTGGGCGTAGAACTTGTCGGCCTCTTCTGAGCCCACCGGCAGGTAGGACACCAGCACGTCGACGTTGGCTTCCCGCAGCACCTGCACCACGTCGACCGGGTCGGCGTCGGACAAGTCGATGGTGTCGGCGTAGTACTTGCCGATGCCGTCGAGGGTCGGTCCGCGCTGCACCACGACGTTGGTGGGCGGCACGTCGGCGATTTTGATGGTGTTGTTCTCCGAGGCGAAGATCGCGTCGGAAAGGTCGAACCCGACCTTTTTGGCGTCGACGTCGAACGCGGCGACGAACTTCACATCGCGGACGTGGTACGGGCCGAACCGCACGTGCATCAGACCGGGAACCGACGAACCCTCGTCGGCGTCGTGGTAGTACTCCACGCCCTGCACCAGCGAGGACGCACAGTTGCCGACACCGACTATGGCGACTCGGACCTCCGGCTGCGCCCCCGGCGCCGGTAGCGGCTTGTGCTCACTCATGGGGCGTTCTCCTTACTTCTCAACTTGGGATGGTCAAACGGGACTGGTAGTGCTCGATCGGCTTGCATTCAGCTTTGTTCGGCCCGGCCTTGCGCCACCCGCTCGGCGGCGATCAGCTCGTTGAGCCATTTCACTTCTCGCTCACTCGATTCCAGCCCGAGTTGGTGCAGCTGGCGGGTGTAGCGATCGAGCGAATTGCTGGCCCGCGCAACTGCTTCACGCAAACCTTCCCGGCGTTCCTCGACCTGCCGGCGGCGGCCTTCCAGGATGCGCATCCGCGCTTCAGCGGGGGTGCGATTGAAGAACGCCAAGTGCACGCCGAAGCCGTCGTCGGTGTAGTTGTGCGGGCCGGTGTCGGCCACCAACTCACTGAAACGCTGCCGGCCGTCGTCGGTCAGCTCATAGACCCGGCGGGCGCGCCGCACCGGCGTCCCGGCCGGCGCGGCGTTCTCGGCGATCAGCCCTTCGAACTGCATGCGCCGCAGGGCCGGGTACAACGATCCGTACGAGAAAGCCCGAAAGGCCCCGAGCAGACCGGTGAGCCGTTTGCGTAGTTCGTAGCCGTGCATAGGTGACTCGAGCAGGAGACCGAGAATCGCGAGCTCCAGCACCGAATCACCTCCTTTGCTTCAGCCGTTACGACACCTCAACACCTCGGGCGATCGTATCGTCCCGATATATTAGCCACACACCAAAGAGATGTTCAAATTGTGTTCAGCTGGCGGACACCCGGCGACGCGGCGGTCGGCTCACCGAACTGTGCGGGTATTGCTCAGAGCACCGGAATTGCGTCGGCACCGGCGGTTTCGGTTTGTAATCACGTTGGCCGCAAGCCTGTCTACCCGTACCGGGCGCGGGTAAATGAAGAGCGTGGCAATACATTTTCATTGGTTCCTGCCCACTTACGGCGACTCGCGCTACCTGGTGGCCGGCGGTCATGGCAGCACGATGCGCGGCGATCGTCCCGCAGATCTGAAATACCTCGGCCAGCTCGCCGGGGCCGCGGAGATCAACGGGTTCGAGTCGGTGCTCACCCCGACGGGCCAGTGGTGCGAAGACGCCTGGCTGACCACGGCGATGCTGATCGAGCGCACTGAGACGCTCAAGTTTCTGGTGGCGCTGCGCCCAGGATTGGTCAGCCCGACCCTGGCTGCGCAAATGGCCACCACCTTTCAGTGGCAGTCGCAGGGCCGGTTGCTGCTCAACGTTGTCACCGGCGGTGAAAGCATCGAGCAACGGGCGTTCGGGGACTTCCTGACCAAAGAGGCGCGGTACGCGCGGTGCGGCGAATTCCTCGACATCATCCGGCGGCTGTGGACATCCGATGACCCGGTCACCTTCACCGGAGAACACCTGCGGGTCGAGCAGGCAGCGTTGGCCAGGCGGCCCGAGCCGTTGCCGCCGATCTTCTTCGGCGGCTCGTCGCCGGCAGCTGGTCAAGTTGCCGTCCGGTTCGCCGACACCTATCTGACCTGGGGCGAGCCGCCCGGCCAAGTCGGGGAAAAGCTGAACTGGGTGCGCGGCCTGGCCGCCGCCCACGGTAGGGAACTGCGGTACGGCATTCGGCTGCACGTCATCTCGCGCGACACCACCGAGCAGGCCTGGGCCGAGGCGAACCGGCTGCTGAACGCTCTGGACCCGCGGACGGTGGCCACCGCCCAGCAGTCGCTGGCCCGGTCAGAATCCGAAGGGCAGCGCCGGATGCGTCAACTGCACGCCGAGGGGCAGGGGTTCAGCGCCGGCGCCGACGCCCGCAGCTTGGAGATCTACCCGAACCTCTGGTCCGGTGTGGGACTGGTACGCGGCGGTGCCGGCACCGCGCTGGTCGGCTCTCATGAGGAGGTGGCCGACCGGATCACCGAATATGCGCAACTGGGCCTCGACCATTTCATTCTCTCGGGCTACCCGCACCTGGAGGAGGCTTACGTCTTCGGTGAGGGGGTGCGCCCCATCCTGGCCGGTCGCGGTCTGCTCGCCGGCGGCGCCAGGCCCAACGAGCCGGTCCGGTCGGCGTTTTTGCCGAGTCTTGGAGACGTCGGTGCCTCATAGCACCGCGGAAGCCACCGATTCGGGATGGTGCTGGCTTTCGGAGTCATTCACGCGTGGTTCTACGGGGCGCAGGGCACGCTGTACGCCTCGCTGTATCCCACCCGAATCCGTTACACCGGCTTGTCCACCGTCTATCAACTGTCGGGGGTGTATGCATCCGGTATGACACCGCTGATCTTGGCTGCGTTGATCGGAGCCGGCCACGGCAAGCCGTGGTATGCCTGCGGGTATCTCGCAGCGACCGCGGTGATCAGCGTGGCGGCAACTGTTTTGCTCAACCCGGTTCACCTCGCCGGGCCGCCGGTGAGAGCAGACACAGTCCCAAGCCGATAGCCGGGGGAGGTCTCGACAAACGCCGCGCGGACGTACTCTAGTGACCATGCGTCTGCAGCGACAGGTGGTGGATTACGCCCTTCGGCGCCGTTCACTGCTGTCCGAGGTGTACTCGGGTCGCACCGGTGTCTCCGAGGTTTGTGACGCCGACCCCTATCTGCTGCGCGCTGCCAAGTTCCACGGGAAACTCAGCTCGGTGATGTGCCCAATATGCCGGAAAGAGCAGCTCACGCTGGTGTCGTGGGTGTTCGGCGATCACCTGGGCGCGGTGTCGGGTTCGGCCCGCACGGCCGAGGAGTTGGTGTTGCTGGCGTCCCGGTTCGACGAATTCTCGGTACACGTGGTGGAGGTATGCCGGACCTGCAGCTGGAATCACCTGGTCAAGTCGTATGTGCTCGGTGCGGCGCGCCCGCCGAAGGGCTCACGCGGCACGCGCACGGCGCGCAACGGTACTCGCACGGCCAGTGAGTAACGAAGGGCGCAAAGACAGGTCAGCCACTGACTTCCCCGCAGGGTCGGCGGCGGATGGCGGGGCCGATCGTCCGGTGCCGCCCGACGATCGGCTGACCGCCGTCATTCCCGCAGTCACCGACGGCCCTGGCCGCGATCCGGTCGAGGCGGTCAAGGCCCTGAACGCGGACCCGGCGGCGCGGCCCGTCGAGCGCGACCCGCTCGAGGCGGTGACCGCAGCGCTGAATGGTTCGGCACTGAGATCGTCGCACCCCGACGACCACCTATTCGGGGGTCGGCGCCGCCCCGAGCGGCGTCCGCCCGAGCCGGCGCTGCCGGGGATACAGAACCTGCTGACCGATGTGGCTCATCGGGCCAACTGGCGGTGGGCGCGCCGCGGCGTGTTCGCCGCCGCGGCAGCGCTGCTGATGTTGCCGCTGATCACCTTCGCGATGGCCTACCTGATCGTGGACGTCCCAAGACCGGGCGACATCCGCACCAATCAGGTTTCGACGATTCTGGCCAGCGACGGCTCGGAGTTGGCCAAGATCGTCCCGCCGGAGGGAAACCGCGTCGACGTCAACCTCAGCCAGGTGCCGGTCCACGTGCGCCAAGCGGTGATCGCCGCTGAGGACCGCAACTTCTATTCGAACCCGGGTTTCTCGTTCACCGGTTTCGCGCGGGCTTTCAAGAACAACCTGTTCGGCGGTGACACTCAGGGCGGCTCGACCATCACCCAGCAATACGTCAAGAACGCGTTGGTGGGTTCTCAGCGCGCCGGAGTGAGCGGGCTGGTCCGCAAGGCCAAAGAACTCGTCATCGCCACGAAGATGTCGGGGGAGTGGCATAAAGACGACGTGTTGCAGGCATATCTGAACATCGTCTACTTCGGCCGCGGCGCCTATGGCATCGCGTCGGCGTCCAAGGCCTACTTCAACAAGCCCGTCGAGGAGCTCACGGTGGCCGAGGGTGCACTACTGGCTGCGCTGATCCAGCGGCCCTCCACACTCGATCCCGCCGTCGACTTGGCCGGTGCGATCAAGCGCTGGAACTGGGTGCTCGACGGCATGGTCGACACTAAGGCGCTGCCGGCCGGTGATCGCGCCGCTCAGGTGTTTCCGCCCACCCTGCCGCCCGATGCAGCGCGCGAACAAAACCAGACCAGCGGGCCCAACGGGCTGATCGAGCGGCAGGTCACCAGGGAACTGTTGGACCTGTTCAACATCGACGAGCGGACCTTGAACACCCAGGGGCTGCAGATCACCACCACCGTCGACCCGCCGGCCCAGCAGGCTGCTGAGAAGGCGGTGTCGAAGTATCTTGACGGCCAGGATCCCGACATGCGTGCCGCGGTGGTCTCCATCGATCCCCGCACAGGAGCGGTCAAGGCGTACTACGGCGGCTCGGACGCCAACGGTTTCGACTTCGCCCAGGCCGGGTTGCAGACCGGCTCGTCGTTCAAGGTGTTCGCGCTGATCGCCGCGCTCGAACAAGGCATCGGGCTGGGCACGCAGGTCGACAGTTCCCCGCTGACGGTCGACGGCATCAAGATCACCAATGTGGAGGGCGAAGGCTGCGGAACCTGCAACATCGCCGAGGCGCTCAAACGCTCGCTCAACACGTCCTATTACCGGTTGATGCTGAAGCTCAAGCACGGCCCGGTCGATGTCGCCGAGGCCGCCCACCAGGCCGGTATCGCCGGCAGTTTTCCCGGCGTACCGCACACGTTGTCCGAGGACGGCCAGGGCGGTCCACCCAACAACGGCATTGTGCTGGGCCAATACCAGACGCGGCCGATCGACATGGCCACCGCGTACGCGACGCTGGCCGACTCCGGTGTCTACCATCCACCGCATTTCGTGCAGAAGGTGGTCAACGCCGAAGGCCAGGTGCTGTTCGACGCGAGTAATTCCAACGACAACGGCGACCAGCGCATCGACAAGGCGGTCGCCGACAACGTGACGTCGGCGATGCAACCGATCGCGGGCTACTCAAACGGGCACAACTTGGCCGGCGGGCGACCGTCGGCGGCCAAGACCGGCACCACACAGCTGGGCGACACCGGCTCGGACAAGGATGCCTGGATGGTCGGCTACACCCCGTCGCTGTCGACTGCGGTGTGGGTGGGCACCGTCAGGGACGACAAGCCTTTGGTCAACAAGTGGGGTTCGCCGGTGTACGGCTCGGGGCTGCCTTCCGATATCTGGAAGGCGACCATGGATGGGGCTCTAAAGGGCACCAGCAATGAGTCGTTTCCGAAACCCGCCGAGATCGGCGGGTACGCCGGAGTGCCCGCCGCCCCGCCGCCCCGGCTGGTGGCGCCACCGTCGGAAACCGTGATCCAGCCCACCATCGAGGTGGCCCCGGGCATCACCATTCCGGTCGGTCCGCCCACCACCGTGCCGGTCGGTCCGCCCACCACCGTGCCGGCCGGGCCCGCGCCGGGCGCACCGCCCTTCGGCGGCCCGGAAGCGCCTGCCCCGCCGCCGTGACGGGCGCGAAGGCCTCCGCCGCCGACTTGTCTCCGCTGCCGTTGGCCGCGGACCTGCGAAGTGCCGACAATCGTGATTGCCCCAGCCGCAACGACTACCTGGGCGCCGCCCTGTCCAAGGTCGTCGGCGGACCGGTAGGCCGGCACGCATTGATCGGCCGGACGAGGTTTTTCACGCCGCTGCGGGTGATGTTCGTCATCGCGCTGGCATTTCTGGCTTTGGGCTGGTCGACGAAAGCGGCCTGCCTGCAAAGCACGGGCAAGGGCACCGGCGACGAGCGGGTGGCCAACTGGAACAACCAGCGTGCCTACTACGAGTTGTGCTACTCGGACACGGTGCCGCTTTATGGCGCAGAGTTGTTGAGCGACGGCAAGTTTCCGTACAAGTCCAGTTGGATCGAGACCGATTCCAGCGGTAAGCCGCAGACCCGCTACGACGGCAAGCCGGCGGTTCGCTACATGGAGTATCCGGTGCTGACCGGCATCTACCAGTACGTTTCGATGACGCTGGCCAAGACCTACACCGCGTTGAGCAAGCTGCACATCGTCCCGGTGATCGCTGAGGTGGTGGTGTTTTTCGACGTGGCTGCGCTGGGTTTGGCGCTGGCGTGGCTGGCGACGGTGCGCGCCGCCGCCGGACTGGCGGGGCGACGGGTGTGGGACGCCGCGCTGGTCGCCGCGTCGCCGTTGGTCATCTTTCAGATCTTCACCAATTTCGATGCGTTGGCAACGGCTTTCGCGTTGGGAGGACTGCTGGCGTGGGCGCGGCGCCGCCCGGTGCAGGCTGGTCTGCTGATCGGGCTGGGCGCAGCGGCCAAACTGTATCCGGCGCTGCTGTTGGTGCCGTTGTTCGTTCTGGGGGTGCGGACCGGGCGGCTGGCTGAGGCGACGCGCACCGCCGCCTGCGCGCTGGCAACGTGGCTGCTGGTGAATCTGCCGGTGATGGTGCTCTTTCCGCGGGGCTGGTCGGAGTTCTTCCGGCTAAACGCCCGTCGCGGCGACGACATGGATTCGATTTACAACGTCGTCAAGTCGCTCACCCGCTGGCCCGGTTTCGACCAGAACCTCGGTTTGTGGGAGCCGCCCACCGTGCTCAACGTGTTCGTCACCGTTCTCTTCGTGACGTTTTGTGCGGCAATAGGTTATATCGCATTGACTGCTCCCACCCGGCCGCGGTTGCCGCAACTGGCGTTCCTGATTGTCGCCGCGTTCTTGCTGACCAACAAAGTGTGGAGTCCGCAGTTCTCGTTGTGGCTGGTGCCGCTGGCAGTGCTGGCATTGCCGCACCGTCGAATCCTGTTGGCGTGGATGACGATCGACGCGGTGGTGTGGGTGCCGCGGATGTATTACCTGTACACCGTGCCGAATCGTGGTCTGCCCGAGCAGTGGTTCGCCGCGACGGTGCTGCTGCGCGACGCCGCGGTGGTGCTGTTGTGCGCGTTGGTCGTCAGGCAGATCTACCGGCCCGACGAAGACCTGGTGCGCTGGAGCGGGCGGGTCGACGATCCGGCCGGCGGGGTGTTCGACCGGGCAGCCGATGCGCCGCCCGGCTGGCTGCCCGCTCAGCTGCGCCCGGCGCGGTCCCGGTTGCGCACCGTGGCGGCGTCGCCCGCGCCCGAATTCGCAGAGCTCTGACCGCTTTCGCCGTAGAGCTCCGACCACATTGGCCGTAGCGCCCGGACCACATTCGTCGCATCGACTGTGCGTCAGCGGTGCTCAAGTCGTCCAATCCTCGCCGTAAACGCACGCTCGGCGCCCAGGACGCACGCTCGGCGCCGTGAGCGCACACTCGGCGGCACGCACGATTTCCCCTGCCAGCGACTGGTCGGGTAGCCTGGTGCGGTTGCCGACGCAGGCGACCCTCCTGCCACGGATCGACCGTGGCCGCACACGACCAGAGGAGGTGATGAGGTCTCATGCGTCCCTACGAAATCATGGTCATCCTGGACCCCACTCTCGACGAGCGCACTGTCGCCCCGTCGTTGGAGACGTTTCTCAACGTCGTCCGCAAAGACGGCGGGAGCGTCGAAAAGCTCGACATCTGGGGTCGGCGCCGACTGGCCTACGAGATTGCCAAGCACGCCGAAGGCATATACGCCGTCATCGACGTCAAGGCGGAGCCGGCGACGGTCTCCGAACTCGACCGTCAGCTGGGCCTGAACGAGTCGGTGCTGCGCACCAAGGTGATGCGCACCGACAAGCACTGATCCGCACCGGCCCGTCGATGAACTGACCGCCGCGCGTCAGACCCGTTGCGTAGGCTCTGCCAAGAGCCGTGCCCAAGCGTCGCGCTCACCCGCCGATCCCAGGAGGACCTCGTGGCTGGTGACACCACCATCACCGTCGTCGGAAACCTGACCGCAGACCCCGAACTGCGGTTCACCCCGTCCGGCGCTGCCGTCGCGAACTTCACCGTGGCGTCCACGCCGCGGATCTATGACCGCCAAAGCGGCGAATGGAAAGACGGCGAGGCGCTTTTCCTGCGGTGCAACATCTGGCGCGAAGCCGCCGAGAATGTGGCCGAAAGCCTCACCCGCGGCTCACGAGTGATCGTCAGCGGGCGGCTCAAGCAGCGTTCCTTCGAAACCCGTGAAGGGGAGAAGCGCACCGTGATGGAGGTCGAGGTCGACGAGATCGGCCCCTCGCTGCGGTACGCCACGGCCAAGGTCAACAAAGCCAGCCGCAGCGGCGGCGGGGGCGGTGGTTACGGCGGCGGCGGCGGATCGCGCGGCGCAGGCGGCGCCAGTGCAGCCCCGGCCGGCGGTGCTTCCGGTGACGATCCCTGGGGCAGTGCCCCGGCATCGGGCTCGTTCGCCGGCGGCGACGACGAACCCCCCTTCTGATACGACACCCGAACGAAAGAGACAGCTCATGGCCAAGTCCACCAAGCGGCGCCCGGCTCCGGAGAAGCCGGTCAAGACCCGCAAATGCGTGTTCTGCGCGAAGAAAGGCCAAACGATCGACTACAAGGACACCGCTTTGCTGCGCACCTACATCAGTGAGCGCGGCAAGATCCGGGCGCGGCGCGTCACCGGCAACTGCGTGCAGCACCAGCGCGACATCGCAATTGCGGTCAAGAACGCCCGCGAGGTCGCGCTGCTGCCCTTCACCTCCTCCGCGCGCTAGAACCAGAACGGAATCGACCAACGATGAAGCTGATACTGACCGCCGACGTCGACCACCTCGGCGCCATCGGCGAGACCGTGGAAGTCAAAGACGGCTACGGACGCAACTTCTTGCTGCCGCGGGGGCTGGCGATCGTCGCCTCGCGTGGCGCCCAGCGCCAAGTCGACGACATCCGGCGGGCCCGCGAATCGAAACAGGTCCGCGACCTCGATCACGCCAAGGAACTCAAAGCGGCGATCCAGGGGCTGGGCCCCGTGCAGCTTCCGGTGAAAGCAGCCGGCGACTCGGGCAAGTTGTTCGGCTCGGTGACCGCCGGTGACGTCGTTGCCGCGATCAAAAAGGCGGGCGGGCCCAGCCTCGACAAGCGCACCGTTCGGCTGCCCAAGGCGCACATCAAAGCGGTCGGTAGCCACCCGGTATCGGTGCATCTGCACCCCACCGTCGACGTCGAAGTCTCGGTCGACGTCGTCGCCGACGCCTGAGCGCAGCGCACCACCCCCTTCACGCGCCGCATCCGGCGTGTCGCCGGCAACACGCTGGCGAACTTTCGGCGGACCTCCTCGGCGAGGGAACGTAACTGTGCGTTAACGCAGTACATAAGCCGCTGAAACGCAACACGCCCGAAGCGGCAACCTCGCAAGACACGCCGAAGAGATTGTCATGCACACCGAATCGACGGTGCTCTGGGCCCCTAGCCTGCGCCGATGCTGTAACGCTGCACTTTTCTGCACAGGTTGTCCACAACCGACCTAACACGGTGCTCCCGGCTATGCACACTCGATGCACAGATCGGCCAACAGCGGCCCTTGGAGTCGTCGCCAGCAACGCTTAGCGTCAACCGGCACAACCCCGCGCGGTTCAGTGCAAGGGCAATGTCGGGGCCGTCCCTTACAGTCGGGTTTACCGACGTCGAATGTGCGTTCGATCGCGTTGCCGGAGGAGGTGAGACTTCATTGGCAGTCGTCGACGACCTCGGATACTCGAGCGTGGATACACCATCGCCCAGTGAGGACCTGGGCCGTCAGCCGCCGCAGGACCTTGCGGCAGAGCAGTCCGTGCTGGGCGGAATGTTGCTCAGCAAGGACGCTATCGCCGACGTCCTCGAGCGACTGCGGCCCGGTGACTTCTACCGCCCTGCTCACCAGAATGTCTACGACGCGGTGCTGGATCTCTACGGCCGCGGCGAGCCGGCCGACGCCGTAACCGTCGCTGCTGAGCTCGACCGTCGTAATCTGCTGCGCCGAATCGGCGGTGCGCCGTATCTGCACACGCTCATTTCGACGGTGCCGACGGCGGCCAATGCGGGCTACTACGCGAGCATCGTCGCCGAGAAGGCGCTGCTGCGTCGGCTGGTGGAGGCCGGGACGCGGGTGGTGCAGTACGGCTATGCCGGCGCGGACGGCTCTGATGTCGCCGAGGTGGTCGACCGGGCACAGGCCGAGATCTACGAAGTCACCGAGCGGCGGTTGTCAGAAGATTTCGTTGCGCTGGAAGATTTGCTGCAGCCGACGATGGACGAGATCGACGCGATCGCCTCCAACGGTGGGCTGGCCCGGGGTGTGCCGACGGGCTTCACCGAGCTCGACGAGGTGACCAACGGTCTGCATCCGGGGCAGATGATCATCGTGGCGGCCCGGCCGGGTGTCGGTAAGGCGTTGGCGCTGGACACTTTGCTCCCGACGCCGGCCGGCTGGACGACCATGGGTGACGTCGCTGTCGGGGACGAGTTGCTCGGCGCCGACGGGCAGCCGACTGAGGTGGTGGCGGCAACCGAGGTGATGGCGGGCCGGCCCTGCTACGAAGTCGAGTTCTCCGACGGCACGGTGATCGTGGCTGATGCGCTGCATCAGTGGCCGACGGGATACGGCATCCGTACCACTGCCCAGTTGCGGTGCGGCCTGGACACGATCGCCGCGGCCGGGTCGATCGGGCGGTACGCCGGGCGGCGAGGCGCCGCGATGCTGATAGCGCCGGTATTGCAGATCGACGCGGTGCGCCGGGTGTGCAGCGTTCCGGTGCGCTGCGTCGAGGTGAGCAACCCTGCGCATCTGTACCTGGCAGGGCGGGGCATGGTGCCGACGCACAACTCCACCCTGGGGCTGGATTTCATGCGGTCGTGCTCGATCAAGAACCGGCTGGCCAGCGTGATCTTCTCGCTGGAAATGAGCAAGTCCGAGATCGTGATGCGGTTGCTGTCGGCCGAGGCGAAAATCAAACTGGCCGATATGCGTTCGGGTCGGATGAGCGACGACGACTGGACCCGGCTGGCGCGGCGGATGAGCGAGATCAGCGAAGCGCCACTGTATATCGACGATTCGCCGAACCTGACCATGATGGAAATCCGCGCGAAGGCACGCCGGTTGCGGCAAAAAGCGAACCTGAAGCTGGTTGTGGTGGACTACTTGCAGTTGATGACGTCAGGCAAGCGGCACGAGTCGCGGCAAGTCGAAGTGTCGGAGTTTTCCAGGCATCTCAAGCTGCTGGCCAAAGAGCTCGAGGTGCCGGTCATCGCCATCAGCCAGCTCAATCGGGGTCCCGAGCAGCGCACCGACAAGAAGCCGATGCTCTCGGACCTGCGCGAGTCCGGATCGCTGGAGCAGGACGCCGACATGGTGATCCTGCTGAACCGGCCGGATGCTTTCGACCGCGACGACCCGCGCGGCGGCGAGGCGGATCTCATTCTGGCCAAACACCGTAACGGCCCGACTAAGACGGTCACCGTCGCCCACCAGCTGCACCTGTCGCGGTTCGCCAACATGGCGCACTGAGTGTAGGTTCTCAATTCCTCTGTCCAGTTCTTAAATGAAATGTCCACTCGATGTCCGGTTGGACATCTGAGTGAGACACCTGCATCCGCTCTCTCGCGGCCGGAGCAGGTGGGTTATCGCCGCGAGTGCGTGGTGGATCTCGTTGCTCGCCCTAGCGTGGGCACGGCGTGACACCCTCCGCCTGACCGATGCCCTCTACGTCGAGCTCGCCGATACAGCAGGCAACAGCTGAGTTGAGCTCGCAGGCCCGCAGAAAGATCGGCGCCGTTTCACTGGACACATTCACCAGTCGGCACCGACCGCCATGTTGACCGAGATCCCCGTGCCTATCCGTCGAACGCCGACCGCCACGCCAATTCCAACCCCAACAATTAGCTGCGATGAGATCATCGATTACTGCGCCACATGCAGGAAGCGAGGTCGAATGGCACGCAATGCCGCACCCTCACGCTCGCTGCAAGCCGCGCTCTTAGCCGTCGCTCTAATACTTCTCACCTGGCTGTGCGTCTTGGCACGTCCCCGCACCGCGAATCCCGGTTGGCTGCCGACCTGGTTGAGGTGGTTCGGCCGTCCGGGATCGGCACCAACGATCGCGATCGTAACTATCGTGATAGTTGCGCTGTGCTGGTTGAGCTTTCGTTCTCACAGTGCTCGCGGCAAAGGGAACGTTCCCGCCGCGGTCGTTGCCGGGCTCGTCGTTACAAGCGCCGCGTTGGGCCTGAGCTCATTTTGGCACTGCCATGATAGCGAGCATCCAGTCTTCTTCCAGCCACTGTTGTGGACCGTCTCACTCGTCAAGGGTGGCATAAGCGATTACTCGATGGGCAAGCAAATTTGCCCCAGCCCCGTTCCAGATGCTCTGTGGGTCGGCAGGTTAACGGCGCTCGGCGCGCTTTTCACCGGTTTGGCCGGAGTGGTGATCGCGCTGTTCCGGTCGCAAGTGGACCGGCTTCTGGCAAGCGTGGCCAGCTCGGTCACCGCCGTTATCGGCATAGATGACGAAACCCGTTCCATGGTGAGTGCGATCGCCAACACGATGGACCCGCACAGCACCTTAGTCATCATCACCAGCGGTCCCAATGAGCCCGGCGCGCAGGAGGCCCGAATGCAAGGTGGCCGGGTGGTGTCGGTGGACTTCAACGCACCGGAGACCCTCAAGTCATTGTCACTATGGCGCCGCCTCGAACGGCTCTACCTGATGGCGGCCGACCCGCCAACCAACACCTTCTGGACCAATACGATCACCCAGGCGCTATCCGAGGTCGGCCACAGGCAGCGGCTGCCGCTAACCGTTCGGATCGACGATCCCTGGCAAGCCGAGGCGTGGCGCGCCGAGCAACTCGGTGGATCTGATACCCGATGGGCAGCCGACGCCGTGAGCAAATACGAGGTGACCGCCCGCTGGCTACTCGACAGCATTATCGGTACAGCAGCCGTTGAGCATGTCTTTGTATGCGGCACATCGGAATTAACGTTGGCACTGTGCGCGGACATGACCCGGCGCAAACTGGAACGCGACTACTACTCGCAACCGGACGACACCGCACTGCCGGCGCTGAGCCTGGTCGGCCACGATGCTGATGAGTACCTGCAGGATCACCAGTTCCACCGTCGGCAGGTTGGATTCGCGGCGACCGGCCCGCGCATCGACGCCGCGCCTGGTGCGCCGACGGTTTCGACCTTGATGGACTTGATCAGCAAGAGCGACGCGGCAAGCAATGCCTTGATATTCGTCGACGACCGAGCTCACGGACCGTCTGGCGCTCGATCGACGGGTACCAGGCTGGCTGCGCGTTTTCCCACCATGGCCATTTACATCTGGGATAACGACGCCCAAATCACCCAGGACCCATTGCCGATCGTCGGCCGTTTAAGGACCTACCGCTTGGCGCTCGACGTTCCCGAGGGCAAGGCGCAGGATGTCTGGGAACGCGCTGCTGAACTCATCCACGAGCGCTACGTTGCTTCACTGGACCCGGATCCGAACCCTCCTCCGGCGAGGTTGCCATGGGCCCAGCTCGACAAGTTCTATCGCGAATCGAATCGACGTCAAGTGCGCAATGCGCTATGGATGGTTGAGCAGATCGCCGAACACACTTGGAACACTTGGGGAAAGCCTCCCACGCCGCTAAGCGCGCAGGAAATGGCCGGATTGACGACATTGCAACGGCTGGCGCGGATGGGCTTCGACGTAAATTCAGCGATGCAGATGGCAAAGGCGGAACACGAGGACTGGTGTCGCTACTATCGCCGCAATCATTGGAGATACGGGACGGTTCGCAACGATGCGCACCGGATCCACGACAAGCTCGTTGACTGGCCCGTCGTTGATGCCGAAAAGGACTTGGCCGACGCTCGTGACGAATTAACCGAAGCCGAAGAGAAATTGATCAACGCCGGCATCGGGAGTCTGGAGGCCACACTGTGGAGCCTTCGCCAGCTCGGCTATCGTTCGCATCCGGTGTGGCAGCGGTTCACCCGTCGCGGAACGGTTGACGCGCAACAGCAGACCGCGCCGTGGACGTGGACGTCACGGTCAGGTCAAACTATGCAGGCCAACGCCGGAGACTGGGAGATCCGGTCAGACGATGAGACATGGTCGGTGGGCGACGGCATCTTCCAGGCCAGCTACGAACACGTTGGCGGCAATCAATGGCGAAGGCGCGGAACCGTTTCCGCTCGACCTGCGCAGCCGGGCGAAACGATCGAGACCCTGGAAGGCCCGACTACAGCTGCCGACGGCGACTGGGTGGTGCGGGGCTCCGACGGCGAGCAGTGGCCGGTTCCCGCCGATCAATTCGGGCAGCGGTATACCAAGGTGGACCGAGGTCCGGACGTCGAGCAGCCAGAAACCCACACACCGTGCCCGGCGTGAGAAGATGTACCTCGAAATCCTATGAGCTCTGTTCCCGAGCAGTCGCGGGGGAATGGTCTTGGGCTTCGAGCCGAAAACGAATACTGCCTACGTCGCAGTCGAGTCTGACCCGGTGATCTCGCCCTCGATGATCTCCGTCGTCGACGCGGGCACCGGCACGCGGAAAGGGAAATTCAGCACGCCGGGACACGGCCAGGGATTTGCGGCCACCGGTGATGGGCGAGTGTTCGCCATGTTTTCCAACTCGACTGATCTGTATGTGCTTGCCGACGGAGCGAGCGCCCTGACGAAATTCGTGTCACTCAGCGATATTCCCGGGTGGACGCAGGACGACAGCAGGTGGCTGGAGATCGACCCTGCGGGACGCCGGCTGTTCGTTGCACCCGGGGCGGCCGGCAGAAAATCACCATCTACCAATACTGACTCGCGCTGTGCTCCCACGCGGGGCGGTGCTTTCTAGCCGGTGCGGCGAACGAGATCCCAGCAAGACGTACGGCGCCGGCCAGATCTTTGTTACCGAACGAAGACGTTAAGGTCTGATGCGTCGAGAACCGTTGCCTGCCTCGTTATCTCGCATGTTCTCGACTGCCGTTGCGGCGCGCGGCTTCCAAGATGTCCTCCAGATGCGGATCGTCCCAGCCTCGTATCCGTAGTGCGGCGCGCGAGTGCTTGTTATAGAGCTGGTCGAACACGATATGGCGCCAGGTTGCCTGGCCGTTGTTCGTGTCGACTTCCGGGCGGTCGTCGATCAAGGCCACTCCGTCGTGGCGACTTTTCGTTTTGTCAATGATCGCCTCGCTGACCACACGTTCTCCGAACCGAGGCACGAAGTGCCGTCGCAACCACGCGAGTTTGTTTTGCACGGACTCCTGATTTCTTGACAGCGGCGCCGAACAGATTCGTGGTCGGTATCCAGCGTCGATCAACCGCTGCCAGCCCTGGAGCGCGTTGTCGACCAACGGCAAGTCCCGGAAGAATTCTGGATGGCTGGTGATCTGTTCGACGTGGGCGACGTGCTGCGGATAGTCCTCAGCGATGTAGAAGTGCGTGCGGGCGACACGCTCGATCACCGGAATGCGCACGGAGCACTGCGGCGTCGAAATCTGCCAGCACCCCGTCCATGTCGACCAGGACGACGTGATCGCCAATGCATGTTCTGCCATCCCGTCATTGTGACACCGCGTTCTTCATCGAGCGCCGGCCTATGACCGGCTCGTGGATAGCGTGCTGGTCACGAATGCCCGTGCTTCGTCAAGCACCGTCTCGCGCGTCTTCGTCGTCGTGTCAATGCACATCGCGGGGATCTCCGCAAAGGCCGCCAAGACCTGCAGACCGTGCGTTGACAGATTCATAGAACCGCAGGGTCTCTCGGTGTTGCTCGGCGATGAAGTCGGGCGTCTCATACTTGTCGGCGTGCCGGTCCATGGCGATACGGGTGAAGGCGACCTGCGGGTCGGCGATCAGGTAGATGATCGCCGAAGGACGTTCGAGCTCTGCAGGCCGCAGCAGCTCGTTCGCCTCCTGGTAGCTGATGCCTTGCACGGCACCGAAAATGAAGTTGTCCATCCAGCCCCGCTGGGACACCAGCAGCGGATAGGTCTGGCGCCATACCCGGATGAGAGAGTTGGTCAATCTGGCGTCCGTCGCGAACAGCAAGCGATCGGTGTGGACATCACCGAAGGCCGACCCGTCTCCGGATAGGTCCAGAAAGTGCCGCACGAACCGGTGATAGGGCAACCGGAAGTCAAACCCGCCCAGCTCCTCGCTTAAGGCCCGCACCAACGTGGTCTTGCCCGACCCGTCCAGCCCGGTGATTGTGATCCAAGGAGCGAGCATCTGTGTCACCGTTGTGCCTGTTCGAACAGATACGCCGGCGACGGCGCACCCAGAGACTGCCCACCGTCCAACATCGCCCTCCACCCAATCCTGGGAGGCATAGCTTTTCATTGACTAGATCTGCGTACTCTAGTTTGCTTCGGCTTGAGAGGTGGCCGTGAAATCGAACGTGGTCGTGACGGTCGCGGTGTTGTCGGCAGTCTTGCCGACTCGTTGCGCAGTGCTTGCGCAGGCCGCCGATTCCTACGACGCGTTTCAATCGCCGTCGGGCAACATCGCCTGCGGTATCGGGTTCCTGAACAACAATGGCTTCGCGATGTGCGAAATCGGCAGCCACAGCTGGGTTGCACCGCCGCGTCCACCATCCTGCGAAGGAGGATGGGGCGATCGTATTGGGATGGACCAAGGAAGTCCACCGGCGCTGAGTTGTCATACCGATACCCTGCGCGGCTCCACCGAGCCCACGCTGTCCTACGGCAGCGCCCGAGCGGTTGGCGAGATCAGTTGTGGCAGCGAGCTTTCCGGTATCACCTGCACGGACGCCAGCACGGGTCATTTCTTTCACATCTCGCGGGACTCCTACGAGTTGCGATAAGCCGCCGGCTGAACCAGCTTTACCTGTCGCGCTTGACGCAACTGGCGCCTATCGGTGGCCCGCGGCGGCCGCCTCAGAGGCGTCGGCCCTCAAACGGTCGCCGATGTGCCTCTCGGCGAACGCAGCCGAGGTCGATGAATAACAAATGTGATCCCACAGAGCCGAGACGGGCCGGCCCATACTACGATCGCGGTTCATGACGGAAGGAGCACCTGGACCGGCGTCGGCGCAAGCACCGGCTGGCGAGGTCGCTCCGCTCGACGTCGTCGGCTCCGGAGTCCTTCCCCCGGTCGCTGCTCGGGTGCGCCGATTTTTTTGGCTGCTCGAGCGGTTGGCGCCCTCCTTGGGTTCGCGGTGGGCAGTCGAGTTGTGGTGCACTCCACCGGTTCTCGAGTCGAGCCTGCGCATGCCGCCGGGTGTGTCCCCGGGCAGGCCGATAGAAGCGTATTGGGATGGGCATCGGGTCGCTGGTGAGGACTGGGGCGCGGGGCCGCCGATATATCTGGTACACGGTTGGGGTGGCCAGCGACCGCATTTGGCAGTGTTCGTCAAACCGCTGGTGGAGGCAGGGTATCGGGTCGTTGCGTTCGACTTGCCTAGCCACAACGAATCTGATCCGGGTGCGCTCGCGCCCGGGCGTACCACCGCCATCGAGTGCGCCAACGCGATTGCGGCGATGATCGAGACCCACGGGTCCGCCCACGCGGTGGTAGCTCACTCACTCGGAGCTAACGCGACTGCATTGGCGGCGGCGCAGGGCGCACATGTAGGGCGCTTGGTCTTCTTAGCGCCCATGGGCGATTTTCCCCTCTATCTCGACCTATTCGCCGCACGCCATGGCTTCGGTCGCCGGATCCGCGCGGGCCTGCACCGTCGTCTGGAAAAACGAATCGCCATGCCACTGCAGGAGACGAACATGACGCGGATCGGTCGACGAGCCAACTACCCGCCGCTGCTTCTCATCCACGACCCCGACGACCCGGACAGCCCTTATTCCGCCAGCGAACGACTGGCCACGTCTTGGCAAGGTGCACGATTACTGACCACCCGAGGGCTCGGCCGACTAGCTCATTACCGAATCCTGCGTCATCGCCCCGCTATTCGCGCCGGGCTAGAGTTCATCGGCGACCACGCGGCTGAACCGGGCGCCACAGAGCAACCCAGCACGACGTAGCACCGGTCGCGCAACCGGAAGCCCTCTTTAAAGGCACCGAATCCGTTGATCGGGGTTCGCGCATTCGGTCTGGAACCGTCCGCAACACAGCGTGACAGTGACAAGTGCTCTCGGGGGCGCTGAGCGCTGCATATCAGCATCGTCACCGACCCTGGACTCGCCGGGAGAACCCGACGCAGCGGCGCGCGCTAGCTGGGCTTTTCACCCCTCGGCCGGTGCTGCGGCGGCGTCGTCGTATTCGTCGTGCCGCCTCCACCACTCATATGGCGGCCCCTGCGGGTAGCCCGGCGGGGAGTCCTCCCAGGTCTCCTGCCGCCCGAGCGCGGTCATGTCCAGATAGCTCCACGTATTGCCGAGCGCTTCGTCACCGCGACTGGTGATGAAATAGGTGCGGAACACTCGGGTTCCCTCGCGAATGAAGGCGTTCGTGCCGTGCCACTCGTCCACCCCGAAGTCAGCGTCGAAGCTATCGGTGACGGTGTACCACGGCATTTTCCAGTCCATCCGCGTCTTAAGCTGCGCAATATCGGATTGTGATGCGCGCGAGACGAATACGAGCGTGGTGCTGCGTGCATTGAGGTGCGCGAGATTACCGACATGGTCGGCGATCATGGAGCAGCCAAAGCAGGCGCGGCCGCGGTCCACGCCGGCTGTGCCGTCCGGCTGGCCGTGCACGCCCGGGTCGAAGAAGGCGCGGTAGACGATCAGCTGACGCCTGCCGTCGAACAGGTCCAGCAGGCTCATCGCCCCGTCGGGCCCCTCGAAGCTGTACTGCTCGTCCACGGCGACCCAGGGCAGCCGCCGACGCTCCGCGGCAAGCGCGTCATGCGCGCGGGTCAGCTCTTTCTCTTTGACGAGTAGCCGTTGCCACTCGTCCTGCCACTCCTGCGGCGTCACAATCCGCGGTGTTCTCATCGATATCCCCTTTGCTTGTGGCGCAGCGGTTCTCGACATCAGCCGACGCCCGCCATCACACAACGCTCAACAGGACGGTTGAATGTCTCGCTTCAGCACACCATGGCAGGAAGGCTATAGTCAACAGGATGGTTGAAGATCAGGGTTTGGATCGCGCGTTTGCCGCGCTCGCCGATCCCACCCGGCGCCGGTTACTGGAGGTCCTGCGCGAAGGTGATGCGCGTATCACCGATTTGGCCGCGCCTTTGCCGATGACGTTCGCTGGTGTGTCGCGACATGTGGCCGTGTTGGAGTCGGCTGGCTTGGTGCTTCGAGAGATTCATGGGCGGGAGCACTGGCTTTCGCTGCAACCTGCCGGATTGGCGATGGCTGAGCAGTGGATCCATCAGCAGACGGTCTTCTGGTCGCGCCGCGCGGAGGCGTTGGCGGCGAGACTGCGGCGCAAGGGGCGTTCCCGGTGAATGAGGCACCGGTGGTTCGCGTGCGCCGAATTATGCCGGCGCCACCGGAGGTTGTGTTCGACCAGTGGCTGGATCGAGAGTCGTTGCTGGAGTGGATGTGTCCGCGACCGGTCCGATGCGTGGCAGTAGCCGTCGACGCCCACGTAGGCGGACAGTTGCGTCTTGACATGGATGATTCCGGCACCTTGGTTTTGATGACCGGGCAATTCCTGGAAATTGACCGCCCGCGTCGGCTGCGCTTTACATGGAGTCAGTCCGACTGGCGTGACCCGACCGTTGCCAGCATCGTCACCGTCGATTTCGAGCCGGTCGGCGACGGCCAAACGCTGATGGGGATCGAGCATTCCCTGCTGCCACCCGACGTCGTCGACGACTACCAGAACGGTTGGCCGCCAACGTGTGACCAACTCGCAGCGGTTCTGACGGGCTGTGACCGGTGACCAGATATGCACGCTTGGCCGGCACGGCGCCGGAAGAGTTCGAGCCGCGCGCGGCTGACGACCATGAGAACAGGAGCAAGACGGCAATGACGACCATTGGGAACCTGCCCGAGGTGGTATCGCCCCAGCAGTGGCAGGCCGCCCGCAAGGAGCTGCTGGCGAAGGAGAAGCAGCACACTCGAGCGCGGGACCGAGTTAACGCCGACCGACGGCGACTACCGATGGTTCGCATCGACAAGCCGTACACGTTCGAAGGCCCGAACGGCACGGTCGGTCTCCTCGAACTGTTTGAGGGACGCCCGCAGCTGGTGATGCATCACTTCATGTGGATCAACGATGTCGACGCCGACGGCGTCGAGCATCCGCGCGACACGGGCTGTTCAAGCTGCTCCTCCGCCGCCGACCAGATCCCCGCCATGCTGCGCCAGCTACACGTCCGCAATACCACTCTGGCCGCGGTGACGCGGGCGCCGTACGACAAGATCGCCGCATTCCGCGAACGTATGGGATGGACGTTTCCCTGGTACTCCGCCTACGGTAGCGACTTCAACTACGACTTTCACGCGACCGTCGACGAGCGAGTGGCGCCGGTACAGATCTTCCACCTGACCGAGGCAGAGCTCGCTGCGGCCGGCATGCCCTACGACCAGAGCATGAGGGGCGACTGGCCGGGCCTGAGCACGTTTCTCCGCGTCGGAGAAGAGGTCTTCCACACTTACTCAACGTTCGGCCGCGGCGTCGAGGAGTTCCACAACGGCAACAACTACCTCGATCTGACGGTGCTCGGCCGTCAGGAACCGTGGGAGGAGCCGAAGGGCCGCGCAGAACTTCTCGGCTTGCAGGTGGGCGGCCCCAATATGCGCCTGCCTGACGAATACAACGTCTGACAGCTGTGCGCGCCGCGTGGGCGAGGAGCACGTGGCTTCACCGTGGTGCGATCGGCCCGCTCGCAAGGCCGGTCCTGCCTGTGATGAGCGTACGGTTGTGGTCTGTCTTCAGAGTGCAGGGCGGCCATTGATCGCGGCCCTCGCTGGTGCCGCGCGTTGAAACGAGCGGCCCATGAGCCCTGTAATGCCGCGAGACCGGATGGCAGCAGCTTTGAGTGTTGGCCGCAACGCGCCGCTGGGCAAGACGCACCGCGCGCTGCGGACCACCAGCGAGCACAACGGCTCGGCGGTCATCGTCCCCGTCGCCAGTGTTAGATGCCTGCAACCGGGATGGCGTGGTCGGCGCTAAAACGCCGAACGCAATTTGCTGCAATGAAAGAGGAGTCAGGAATGGCCGCGAAGATCAGTAAGTGGATGCGTCGAGTAGTGGTCGCTGGCATGGCGGCGGTGATGCTGCCGGCTCTGGACGGTGTAGTTCAAGGTGGCTCACCGGCGCGAGCGGCTGCACCGGAATTTTTACAGGTGCCGTCGGCGGGGATGGGTCACAACATCACCGTCGAATTTCAAAGCGGCGGAGCACCAGCGGTTTACTTGCTGGACGGCTTACGCGCCCGTGACGACCGTAGCGGCTGGGACATCGAGACGAACGCTTTCAACGACTACGCCGGTTCGGGAATGTCGGTGGTGGCGCCGGTAGGTGGGCGGTCCAGCTTCTACGCCGATTGGTATGGCCCGGCCAACGGCCAGACCTATAAGTGGGAGACCTTCTTGACCAGTGAGCTGCCCGGCTTTCTCTCCGGCCGAGGCGTCCGGTCGACTCGCAATGCCGTGGTGGGAGTGTCGATGTCCGGGTCGTCGGCGATGACCTTGGCCGCCTACCATCCCGGGCAATTCGCTTACGCTGCCTCACTGTCGGCGTTGTTGAACCCGTCTAGCGGCAATAGTCCTACCCTGATCAAGTTCGCGATGAACGACGAGGGCGGCTTCAATCCCGAAGACATGTGGGGACCGACGGGCGGCCCGGGCTGGCAGCGCAACGATCCCACAGTGCAGGCCGGACGACTGGCCGGCAACAACACCCGCCTGTGGGTCTACAGCGGCAACGGCACACCGTCGGAAGCAATAGGCCAAGGCAGCCTGCCTGGCCAGGTGATCGAGCAGGTCGTCTTGCAAAGCAACGTCGCCTTCCAGGACGCCTATACTGCAGCCGGCGGTCGCAACGCGACGTTCAATATCGACAGCAACGGTGTGCACAGTTGGGGTTACTGGGGTTCGCAGCTGACGGCCATGAAGCCAGACATGCAGCGCACCTTGGGGACTGGGGGCGGGGCAGAGACCTGAGCCGCCGCTAGCGTGAGCTTTGCACCAAGTCCGTGTCGAAGCGGTGAGGGACGCCACCGCCGGTAATGGTGGCGTCTGGCGATGACCGCTCGGAGTGGTTTACCAGCTCACGGATGCAGGTTCCACTGGCCGCAATCTTGGGCCAGGACGTCGTTGACGTCGACTTCGAGCCCACCGACCACCGGGCCCGGATTCGACGCGGTGCTCACCACGCGCTGATAGAGAACTGCGGCGGGGTCGACTTGGCCGTGAGACCAGGACCGGGTCTGCCAGGCCCACCGGTGGCCGGGCGTGTGCGAATTCCCGATGACGCCATCGGCAGCGGCCCACTGGCACACATTGATACCTCCGTAGACGCCGGTGCGCTGCACTCCGAGCACCGAATTGATTCCGCGAAACCACTGCAGCGCGACGCTGTTCCAGGTGTCGCGGTTGATGTCGTCGTCGACGGTGAAGAAGATCGGTGCGCTCTGGCCGCCACCTGCCGCGGTATGGAGTTGCCAGGCGGTGCGAGCGTCGTCCACGCCGCCGGCGAACCCGCGCGTGAAGTCCGATGGTGCTGTCCCGCCCGGTTTGCCGTATTGGTAGTTGCTGACGATCACCAGCCCAGCGGCCTTCAGCGTCTCGGCGTAGGGCCGGGTGATTGGCTTGGCGCCAAAGGACGAGCCGGGACGTGACAGTGAGACGTAGTTGACCACTCCGGAATAGCCAGCAGCTCGGATGTGCTCCGCTGGAATCTGGCGCATGGCGAAGTCGATCAGTTGGGGAGCGGCGGCCGCCGCCTTAAAGGTGCCGGCATTTGCTGATGCTGCACCCAGCCCGGCCAGAGCCCAAACGGCGGTGGCGTAGCGTAGTGCGTCCCGCCGCGAGACCGCGCGTGATCGCCGGCGGCTGGAGGTCCCCGACGACTCCTGCATCGCGTGATGTTAACAATGTGGCGGCTGTTAACGGCGCAGCCTCGCTGGCCGGTTCAGTTCGGTTTCTTGCACCGAAGTGTTGTCAAACCCTGTCGAGCACCGACCTCCTAATCCGTCGGCTCGTTCTCAAACACGTGAGCAGGAGCGGCTTCCCGTTCACTGGGCTTGCCGGGAACGCCTTGCGCTTCCCGTTCACCAGCGACCTTCTCATCCAGCTCATCGACCATGTTCTCCAGCTCCTGAGCGCGACTCAAGGGGGCTTCTTTGTCAGGTTCTGTCATATCGCTTCCATTGACTTGAGATATCGGCCGGCGGTCCTGTAACGAAACGCAGCCAGGGCATACCCTGCCGTGCGCGTCGGTAATCCGCTGCCGATGTCTTCCTCAAGCTGATCAACCGTTCGTTTGAGCGGCGTTCGGCGTTCACTCGGGCCAGCTGTTGTGCAGAATGGTCTCGACGAAGTCGTCACGCACGAACGATGGATCGAAGTGCTCGAGCACGTCTGCGTTGACGTTTCCGAAGGTGCTGCGAGGCCGGTGTTGGTTGCCCTCGGTAAAAGCCCGCAGTATGTTCCGTTTGAAATTCGGCCGTGGATGCGCGGCGGTGACGGCGTCAAGCGCCTCGGGTGAGAGGTCGTCGCGGCCAATGCCTAGCACGTCAGTCTCGACACCGGAAGTGATCAAAGCGATTTCAGGCTCTAGGAAATCGGGCACACCGGGAGTGGTGTGCAAGGCGATGCCTAACCACACTTTGCGGATCGAGGTCTCGTCAACGTGGCGCTCGCGCAAGAAATCTCGTGCGGCGTTGGCGCTGTCGACCTCGAACCGAAGCTTGGAGTTGCGATACCGCTCTGTGAGTCCGATGTCGTGAAACATCGCCCCGACGTAGAGCAGTTCCAAATCCGGCTGTAGCCCAAGACGACGGCCCTGGAGGGCACCGAACAGGTACACGCGGCGGGAATGGTCGAACAGCAAATCTTCTTCGACCTCGCGAATGAAAGCGGTGACATCCTGAACAAGCTGGGTTGCTGGGACGACGACGCCGGCGATGGTTTCGACGGAGGTTCTAGACATCGCGTTAATCCTTCGCGTCGGGCTCACTTCGCCATACCGAGCCACACCTGGGCCGATGCGGCGACTCCGACGCTGCCTGGCTCACCGCAAGGCGTTCGGAGTTCTGGGGATCACGCTTGTGTCACATTCGCTCGACCCACTTAGCGCGCGATGGCCCCGGCTCGAACGCCTCGCAGAAGTATTGAATCTCACGCACCACCTCAGCACCCTCGAATTCCATGATGCTAACCACATAGAAGGGTTGCTCGTCGTAGGTCAGCACGAGTTCGGTCATCCAAATATCACCTCCGCCGAGCACGCGCCGCACCGTGAAGCGTTTGGTGTTCGGCTGCGCAGTGCGTGAAGCCTGAATGTTGTGGCGGCCACGGATGCGCTCACCTGACTGCGGATACTCCAGAATCGCGTTTTCGCAATAGATTTGGTGTTCGGCCTCGAAGTCGTTGGCATCCGACGCAGTCCAGTGACTGCGTAAAGCATCTCGCAAGGTGTCGTCCCGCATCTGCGTCCTTGTCTCCCGAGCAATCGCTTTCTGTCATTCCCAGAGCCCGTTCGTCGGGCACTTCAACTGCGGCCAGCCCTTGCTGTACCAACGGCCCCGGGAATGCGAAATGCTGGCCGCTTTACAGATCGTGAGGCGCACGTCGGGGTGGCCCCTGGATATTGAGGCAAACCGAGATGCTACGCCCGACGTGTCGGCGGTAGCAACGACTAACAACTGTGGATCTGCATGCATCTGGTGCGGTCGACGTTCGCGTCGAGGAACAATCCGTCCCCGCAGATCGAGAGGCGAACCGCCGCCGCGTGCAATCTCCGTCTACAGAACTTTAGCGGCCGCGGCGAGCGACGTTGGGATCCAGGCGTTGAGACGTTCGGCACGCAACTACGTAGACCTTCAGCTATCTCGGGCGTACTGTGAGTCGATTGGTCGGCATTCTTCGAGGCCGTCCCTTGTCCTGACGCCAGCGTCGCAGTCGGACGGCGGCCGGGCACCGGTCCGCTCGTCAAAGGAGTCCGGGCATGACGGCAGCCCACGCGCTTCGCTATTCAAAAATTCAACTCGTCCGCGGAGCTGGTGTGATGCCCGTACTCGCATGTGGCGGTGGATTCTGATGTCGCGAGTCGCGATCATCACCGGAGCCAGCCGGGGAATCGGTGCTGCAACTGCACGGGTTTTTGCCGAACGCGGGTTTCGGGTGGTCGTCAATTACCGGTCCAGTGCCACCGAGGCCGAGGGGGTGGTCGCGGCCATCACCGCGCTCGGCGGTGAGGCGGTGGCTACTCGGGCCGACGTCACCGTCACCGACGATGTGTCGGCGATGGTCGGTGACACCGAAAAACGTTGGGGCCGACTCGACGTGCTCGTGCACAACGCGTTGATCCCATATGACATAACCTCGTTCGCCGATCTGACTTGGGAACAGCTCGGCGGAAAACTGGACAGAGAGCTGCACGCCGCGTTCCTGCTCGCCAAAGCTGCTGTGCCGGGAATGATTTCCCGTGGCTATGGTCGCCTGCTCTATCTCACCGCCGAGCCGTCGCGTCATCCGCGCAACGGCATGATCAACCTCGGCGTCGCCAAGGCGGCCATGGATCAGTTTGTCCGCTACATCGCACTCGAGCTGGCGCCGCACGGGATTACCGCAAACCTCGTCGCACCGGCAACGGTGCAGGGTACGACGATGAATCAGAAATTGACGCCCGAACAGTTGGGTGCGCTCCGTGCGGCCGCGCCGATGGGACGACTCGTCGTGCCCGACGAGGTCGCCAAAACATTGGCTTTTTTGGCGAGCGAGGATTCCGGCTTCACCACCGGCCACTACTTCCCGGTCGACGGAGGTATGACGATGGACTGAATGCGGTGGCTCTACAACAATTTTCGTTGGTGGAAGAAGGACTCTGGGCATGCAAACGATCGATCTCGCCTATGTTGGGCGCGGGATCCATGAGGAGTTGGTCGCTTACGTCGCCGATCAGGAGGGCTACTTCGAAGATGAAGGCGTCCATGTCGCCCTGCGGGACGGGACCCGCTGGGACATCAACCGCCTACGCTCGTGCGCGACCATTGGGCTGGGCCGGTCGGTGTTGTCGAGGCTGATCGACGGCTTTGGATGGACCGTGCTGAGCGTCAACACCGACCGTCCACTGTTCTGGTTCCTGGGCAACGCCAGCGTGAAGTCTATGGGGGACCTTCGTGGGCGCCGGCTTGCGGTCCACGCTCCCGACAGTGCTCCGGGTACTTTCGCGCGGATCGTCCTGCGCCAGCACGGCCTGGACCCCGACCGCGACGTGCAAACTGTGGTGCGACATCCGGGCGACTACCAAAAAGATCTACGGCATCTTCGCGATGGCTCGATCGACGCTGCCTACGTAGGCAGCACCATTGGACCCGAACAGGTTGCCGAGGAAGAGGGCTTCCACGTGCTGGCCTGGGTGGGAGATCACTTTCAGATCCCCACCGTAGGAATCGCGGTAGACCCCACCCACAACCCGGTCGACAGCTCGGCGGTGCAGGCGCTGGTGCGTGCCAACCAGCGCGCCTTGAAAGCAATGGCGGACCAACCCGAACTCGCGATCACCTATATCGCATCGTTCCTGAATCGGATGACGCGTGCGGAGGTGCAGCGCTACTACGAGCGCTACATAAAGCCGTACTACACCGCCGACGGCAAAGTGGACCTCGACGTTGGTCGGCGCGCGCTCGATACGGTCGCGGCCGAGCTCGGCGTTGCGTCAATATCAGCGGACGCGTTTTACACGTTGGCGCAGTGAAAGCGAGGCCATGGCATCCAACTAGAGAGTTGAGGCAGCAAAGATTTGCAAGGTCCGGTTCGCCGTTGTCGCAAAATTGCCGCGCCGGCACAGTTCGCGGGCTCGATAGGGTAGGTCCCGGGCAATTCGCCGACCGGAGGTGTGCCGTGTCCCGCAAGCGTAAGACGTTGCCCAAGGGGTTCGAGGACCTGCTGACTGCCGGTGATCTCGATGCCCTCCGAAAGGTCTATGACGAGTGCCGGCTCGACGCCTATGGCGGCCACGCGAAGGGCACCGGGCTCAGCTTTCAGGACTGCCCTGACGAGTTGGTGCGCTGGCTGGTCGCCCGGGGGCTCGACGTCGACACACCGGACATGTGGGGGCGAACACCGTTGTCCTCGAAGGTGTTGCGCGGCAATGGGATGAGCGTCCTGCTCGAACTCGGCGCGAACGTCAACACCAAAGACCACAGCGGCTGCACGCCGCTGCACCACGCGATACCCCGCAACCCGGAGTCGGTGCGCATCCTCCTCGCGCACGGGGCGGACATGACTGCCAAGAACTGTGACGGTCGCCCACCCCTGCAGGCCGCGCTGGAACGCTGCAGCAACTCCGAAATTCACAGTGTTGCGCAGTCGGCGCGCGTCCTGCTTGAGGCGGGCTGTCCCGTGCCGGACAACGCCGTCGAACAAATCATCCGCATCGGCAAGCGGTTCGAATTCATCCGCGACCGTTACCCGCGTCGGCGGCCCGACGAGACCGCCTTGGCTCTCGACGACCTGTACGACATGTTCGGTGTTACCCCGGTCGCTCCTCGCCGACTCCACGACGGCGCCTCACCGATAGCGGTCGCGGCGACCGAATGGCCCGATCAATTCAGCGAACTCTGGGAATACCTGGTGCCGCCTGGCGGTGCGGCGCCCACCAAGCAGGGCGAGGTCATCCGGCGCGCCGGGCGTATCTCGCACGAACTGCTGGACAACGGCGGGATCAACTGGAACCGCGACTTCCGAAACATGCGGGACACGCTGATCGCGGACCTCGCCTCTGAGAAGCCTGTCGCCACCGCCGACGAACTCACCGAGCTGGCCCTCGGGATACGACGAGACCACTTCGACGACCGAGCCTTGAGGCGCATCACCGAGCTCTCCGTCGCCTGGGTGCTCGCCAACCCCGATCCGGTCCCTCGATCGTCAGTAACCGGCGACAACCGCTGAGTCGCCCGGGCCGCAGTCGCTTCCGCCTTCACCACGCGGAGCCGGCGTCTTCACTCCGCCTCGTCTTCGAAGATCGGTTCTTTACCCGCGGTAAGCCAGCTCGGCACTATGTACTCGTCACAGGACAGCACAAGCGTCGGCGCCGCGGCGCCAAGGAATCATCCGGATCGGGGCCGGCGCTCGCTCGCGTCGCCGAATCTTGCAGTGGACTGTGGTTCAGCCGACGTAGGCTCCAAGGATGGCAATCCGCTTGACGGTTGGCGCCGTGATGGGCGTTATCGCAGTCGCGGCCACCGGATGCAATACCACCGCGGGTAAGCCGCAAGCGGCTCACTCTGCTCTCACCCGTGCACCGGCCCCCGCGAGCGCATCGGGCACTGCCACTTCGCCGGCGCCGTCCGCTACAGCAACGTCGACGCCCTCGCCGGCCGCACCGACCGGGCAACCCATCGGGACCGCGACCATGCGGGTAGGTGGTGGCGTCGGACCGGTGACAGTGCGATACCAAATCAACGGTGGCCCCGAACAAACCGAAACGAACGTGACGCTGCCGTGGGAGAAGCAGTACCCCGTGTACAACGAGGTGGACTCCTCAGTGACCGCCGACGGCGGCGACACTGAACTCAGCTGCAGCATCATCATGGACGGTAAATTGTTGGCGTTCAAAAGCGAGGCGCGGCCCACCTGTAGCTTCGCCTACTGGGGTTAGCTCAGGCTCCGGGTCGCACCGCCCGTCGCAACAGTGGCAGCGCAGAACCGAACGGCCCGCCGCTGCGGCCAGTCGCTCACACCTCCGCCTCTTGCGCCCATCTCGGCAACCGCGGTTGTGGCCGGTGCGGCGAACGCGCCGCCGCCAGTGCCGCCGCGAGCCCACTGTTCATCGACGTCTGCGGTGGGGGCTGGCCCTTGCGCAGCATCGCGATCAACTCGCGGTAGGGGCCGATGAGGTAGACGGTGTCGCCGGCTCTCAACTGGGCGCCTCGACGGGGCCGTAGACTGACCGGCCCTTCCGGTCTGGTGATCGCGATGACCCGCGTTTGAGTCGACAGGTCGATCATTCGCCGTCCGTCCAGCTCACTGTCCGCCGCCACCAGCATCGCCCCGACCATGAACGAGCGCTGTCCGACCCAGAACGTCCCCAGCACCTGCAGACCCATTGCGGCGCCGATGAACCAGGGAGCGGCCAGGTCAACGATCGACCGCACGTTTTCGAAACCGAACCGGCGATTCACCGCAGTGCCCAGCGCGCGGCCTTGAACGCGCAGCACAATCGGCACCTGCGTGTCCGAGCCCATGATCTTGAGCAGCACGATCCCGGTCTCGATGTTCTTCATGTCGTGATGGGCCACCACCGCTACACCGCGGGCGCGATCTACGCGCGCCGATTCCAGCGTCTGGCGCAGCGTTGGGTCTCCGAAGATCACCGGTACGTCGAGTTCGGCCACGCTGGCCAAAAAGCGATTGTTCTCGTCCTGCTCGATGACCAAGACGTCGTACCCGTCAGCGGTCAAATCCTGGACGACTCGGATACCCACTGAACCGAGTCCGACAACGACTACGTGCCCGCGCATGTGGCGTGCCCGTCGAAGTCCGGCCATCTTGACGAAGCGGCGCGACAGCAGCAAGTCGGCAAGGAACGCGACGAGCACGGCGGTCACGATTACCCCGCCCCACATCAGCCCGACAGCGAACAGCCGCAGCCAAGGGGTCTGTTGGGCGAAGCTGTAATCGCCATAGCCGACAGTGGTGATTGTCTCGGAGGTGAAGTACAACGCGTCGATCCACGACATCCGCGGGTTCTGGTAGGTGAAGCGCACAAGGGCTGTCGAGCCGAGCGTGAGGAACAGCGCAAACGCCAACGAAGGGAACAGCATCGGGTTGACGTCGTCACGCATGGCGCGTGCGGCATCGATGACGCGTAGCACCCGGGAATGGCGGGAGCGGGTCGCCGTGCGGGGCGGCACGGTGATTCCCCGGGCTTCCAATTCGTCTTTGACGCCGATCATCGAAGTCCAGTCGCCGGCGTAGACCTGCAGGTCTCGTCCTGGACACGGCACGACCTCGCCGGGTGCGTGTGACTTCCTGCCGTGCACCACTGCCACCGGTGCCAGGTCGGCGTAGATCTCCCGTAGTGTTCCGCTGCGCGGCGCCTCGCTACCCCAGACCACGAATTCGGTACCGGCGGCGTCGAACTGGTGCGCCTGGCGGGAAAGAACCGCTTCGACGACAGATGGCGCTGCGAGGTCGGCGACGTCCAAGATCGCGCCGGGGCCGTTGACGGCATCGACCGCTTCGCGCAGCACATCGTTGGACAAGCGAGCCACCACGCGAACAGTCGGGCTGTGTTCTCTTGCCAGCAAAGCAATCTCAAGATTCACCGCGTCATCAGGACCAGCGCAGACGACGGCGCGGGCGCGATGGACACCGGCGCTGAGCAGATCGGCGGCGCTGGTGATCTGGATGATCCGTGCACCGGCGCCCCGGAGCTCCTCGGCGATTGTTCTCGCTAGAGCATCGTCACCGCTGACGATGATTTCGCGATGCATCATTTCGCGCATTTGCCGGGAGCGGGGTTGTCTGCTGGATTGGTTGTGGTCTGGCTTGAGCTCGAGCCGGGAGATCGAGTCATTGGGCCGTGGCTTCAAGTCCTGCGGCATAGGAACTCCCAACTGTGCTCACACCAGCGTTGTGTCGTTGGTATGACTATCGGCCACTGCGCCGGTTAGTGCCACCGGAGCAGGCCCGATGACGAGAAGTCAACTGCGCTGTCGCCCAGCCAGAATTACGAACACCAACTTCTTCGGCTGTGATGCAACCAGTTCGACTCAAGAAAGTCACGAAGACGAAATGGCTGTGGCGTAGGGAGAACTCCGCGCCTGTGCCAGCCCAAACGAAGGAGTGAATCCGTGTCCGAGAACACGCCCGACGATATTTTCAAGATAGTCAAGGACGAAAAGGTCGAGTATGTCGACGTCCGCTTCTGTGACCTGCCGGGCATGATGCAGCATTTCACAATCCCGGTATATGTCTTCGACGAGAACGTTTTCGAGGAAGGCTTGGCCTTCGACGGCTCCTCGATTCGCGGGTTCCAGTCGATCCACGAGTCCGACATGCTGCTGCTGCCTGATCCAGAGACCGCGACGATCGACCCGTTCCGCGCCGCTAAGACGCTGAACGTCAACTTCTTCGTGCACGACCCGTTCACCCTCGAGTTGTACTCCCGCGACCCGCGCAACGTTGCCCGCAAGGCGGAGAACTACCTCATCAGCTCCGGCATCGCAGACACCGCCTACTTCGGGCCGGAGGCCGAGTTCTACATCTTCGACTCGGTGAGCTTCGACTCAGGGATCAACGGCTCTTTCTACAAGGTGGATGCGACGTCTGGGTGGTGGAACACCGGAGAAGCTACCGAGTCCGACGGCCACCTCAATCGCGGTTACAAGGTGCGCCCCAAGGGTGGTTATTTCCCGGTCGCTCCAACTGACCACTACGTCGACCTGCGCGACCAGATGCTGACCAATCTGACCAACGCCGGGTTCATTCTGGAGAAGGGTCACCACGAGGTCGGCAGCGGTGGTCAAGCCGAAATCAACTACAAATTCAACACGTTGCTGCACGCGGCTGACGACCACCAGATGTACAAGTACATCGTCAAGCAAACCGCGTGGCAGGCCGGCAAGACCGTGACTTTCATGCCCAAACCGCTGTTCGGTGACAACGGCTCCGGTATGCACTGCCACCAGTCACTATGGAAGGACGGCGTCCCGCTGATGTACGACGAGGAGGGGTATGCCGGCCTGTCCGACACTGCCCGGCACTACATCGGTGGTTTGCTGTACCACGCGCCTTCGTTGCTGGCCTTCACCAATCCCACGGTCAACTCCTACAAGCGCCTGGTTCCCGGCTACGAGGCCCCGATCAATTTGGTCTACAGCCAGCGCAACCGCTCAGCATGTGTGCGCATCCCCATCACCGGCAACAACCCGAAGGCCAAGCGGCTGGAGTTCCGTTGCCCCGACGCGTCCGGCAATCCCTACTTGGCGTTCGCGGCCATGTTGATGGCCGGACTGGACGGCATCAAGAACAAGATCGAGCCGCCTCCGCCGGTCGACAAGGACCTTTACGAGCTGCCGCCGGAAGAAGCCGCGGAGATCGTGCAGGCACCTACCCAGCTGTCCGCGGTGATCGACCGTCTTGAGGAAGACAGCGAATACCTCACCGAGGGAGGCGTGTTCACGCCTGACCTGATCGAGACGTGGATCAACTACAAGCGCGACTACGAAATAGCGCCGTTCAACCTCCGGCCCACCGCGTATGAGTTCGCGCTCTACTACGACGTATAGGCCAGCAAAAGCGCTCCGACGAGCACAACCAGCCATAGAGTCGAACGGCGCGTATCCAGTTGCCGTCGAACCGTTTGGGAGAGCCGCTGATGAGTTGGTGGATTGTCAGCCACATTCCGTCATGGTTGGTGCTCGTCGGCCTGATCGTGATCGTCGCAGGCGGAGCAGCGTTGATCCAGAGGTATGTGCGTCGGCGGTTCCCAGACCTCAACGGTGACGCACACAATGACGTCACGAAATTCACCTATGGCTTCATCGGGTTCCTCTACGCGTTCTTCACCGGTTTCGTCGTCTCCTCCATGTGGAGTCAGAACAATGCCGCAGACGCGAACGCACGCGCCGAAGGCGCCGCAGCGGTCCAATTGGCCGAGACGCATATGTTTTCGATGTTGCCGATCGAGACCGCATCCGCCAGAGTCTGTTGGCATATGAACACGCGGCCATCGTGGAGTGGCCCGAAGCGGGAAACAGCCGCTCGCCGGCGACCAACAGCGCCTTGGCCCGCTTGTTCAACGCTTACGATGGGGTGGCAGCAACGACAGACAACCAGAAGACTCTGCTCGCGACCTCGTACTCCAACCTCGACAGGATCAGTCAGGCGCGCACCGTACGTCGCCTCACTGCCCGCGAAGACGCCGGGCTTCCTTGGCCGTTCTGGGCCGTTATCTTCCTGACGGGCAGTATGGTCCTCGGCACTGTGATCATCTACGGCGTAGAAAAACCGGTCCTGCATTATCCGATGGTGACCGTCGTCGGCCTCATCGTCGCGACGAACCTGTTCCTCATCCTTGAATTGGCGAACCCCTATGCCGGCGAGATATCGACAAGCTCAGACCCGCTGCAAGAAGTGGTCGCGCTGTTAGCCCAACCCCTCCCGTAGACAGCGAAGCCGCCGCGCGCCGGCGAGCATGACACCGCGATCACTTGCGCCTGACGCCCCACTTCGTGCGAGCAGTTCGATCAACGCCCGGCCGCCATCGACGAGGCCCGCGAAGCCACCGAGCTGGCCGCCGCCAGAGCCCGCATCGCCGCCCGATTCGCCGAACGCGACACCACCGCGGCTGCCCGTGCTGCTGGGCACGCTGCGCTGGCCGGCCCGGGGCATGCTGCGGCCCGGGCGGCGCTGGCGCAGGTGATGCGTCGTGCCGCGCAGCGGCGCACCCACACCGCAGCCCGTGAGGTTGCCCAGATCGAGGTCGCGGCGCACGCCGCACGAGCCAACCCCACCCAAGGAGCCGGCACAGATCCGCGGGCGCGGTGATCCTGCGGCGTGGGTGCTTAGGAACCGCCGGGTCGGGTGCGGGTGGTGTAGGACAGATACGCGCGGTAGGCGAATATCAGTGCCAGCACGGCGCCGGCGGCGATACTGACCGGGGCGTGGGTGATCACGCCCAGCACGCACACCACGAGCCACAGCACCGCGGCGGCTGCGCGCAGCACCCAGCGGCGCCTCGGGCTCGAAGTGGGCTCAGTCATGGCCCGCCCACGGTACCCCCAGCACGGCCCGCCAGCCATGATCATGTGGGCGGGCCATAGGCGGTCGCGGCTCACGCCGCGTGCGGGGGCGGCCAGCTGATCACCCCGCCTGCCTTCACCGCCCCAACCCAGTAACCCTGCGCCGCAACCGCAATGTCGTCACACATCACCGTCTATCGCGATTTATCACGACAACCCATCACGACATCTTTGCCGCCGCACAGCAATTCACTACAACTACTTCTTTTGGACCGTGGCACATTGGCACAAGGGGGTGCAAGCATGGTTGTGGCGAACCCGTCGGGTTCGCCACAGCGCCCGTCCCGGGGCGCGCCGAGTGGTCAGGCGGGTGGATCGAGTGTTGACGATTTCAGCGCCGATGAAGCGTGATTCGGTGCTTTATTATAACGACACTGCGCGCCAGGTGATCTCGGCGTCGACCGACGCGCACCGCGGTGGCGGGCTGGCGGAGTACTACTCCGAAGTTGAGACCGAGCCCCGGTCTGGGTGTGTGTAGTCGAGGCCATCGGCGCCCGGTTACCGCCGACCATCGCGGGTGCTCCGGCGGTGCCGCCGCGCTACCTGATCGAGGGTATGGCGGGGCGTATCGGCATCCGGATCAGCCCCACCGGGGAGGCCCACCAGCGCGAAGGACACGAACTGTCCACCACCGCCGCGGTGATCGCCGAAGAGACCGCCATGCTCGATCTGATGGCGGCCCGCAACGACCGGGCAGCACTGCCCGAGAAAGCCATCGGGCTACTGGGGGCGATCCTGGCCTGGCACGGACACGAAAGACAAAGTGCCGCGGGTCCTAGACGACAGTCCCGCTGCAGCGGCCAGCTCGCTTCGCTCCTTAAGCACAATTCATGTGACGACCGGTCATACCCAGGGGGCGGGAGACACCTCCGCAGTGCATGATGAACGTGCTGGGTTAATTGCGTGCTGCACTTCGTGCACTGGAAGGCAACAATCGTGCACGCACGAGCGCACCAAGGGACCGCCTGCCGCGCTACGGTCACCGCCTAACGGCGCGGTGAACCCGGCCACGGGACAACGAGATTGGATGGCACGATGACCACGGTGCGGCAAGCAGCCATCGACCTGTTTCGCTCGAAGGGTCTGACGACCTGGTTCGGCAACCCCGGCTCCTCGGAATTGACCCTGCTGGAGGACTTCCCCAGTGATTTCCGCTATCTGCTCGGGCTGCAGGAGATGGTGCCGGTCGGAATGGCCGACGCCTACGCCCAAGTAACCGGTCGCCCCGCGGTGGTAAACGTCCACACTGCACCGGGGCTCGGCAATGCACAGGGCGCCCTCTACAACGCGTTCGTAAACAAGACTCCGCTCATCATCACCGCGGGTAATCAGCGACGAGTAATGCAGAACCAGTATTGTCTGCTGACCAATATCGACGCGACAACGGTGCCCAAGCCGTTCGTCAAGTGGGCAGCCGAACCCGCGATCGCCAGCGAAGTGCCCGCTGTGCTGGCCCACGCGATCCACCTGGCCACCACCCCGCCCATGGGCCCGGTGTTCGTGTCGTTGCCGATGGACGACATGCCGATCGACCTCGACGACACCCAGGCCCACGACATTGGCGTGGTCCGCGACCGCACAGTCAGCCACGCCGCGGGATTCCCGACCGAGTTGGCCGCGCAGATCGCCGCCCGCCTCGACGCCGCGACATCACCGGTGCTGATCGTCGGTGGCGACGTCGAGCGTTATGGAGCTTGGGAGGCCGTGATCGCATTGGCCGAACGCAGCCGCGCAGCGGTATGGACAGCCCCGCTCACGGGCTGGAGCGGATTCCCGGAGAATCACCCGCAATATCAGGGCCTGTTGCCTCCGGGCGCAGGGTGGATCTCGCACGAGCTGACCGGGCACGATCTGATTCTGGTAATCGGAGCCCCGGCGTTTCGGTATTACCCGCGCGTTCCGGGACCTTATCTACCCGAGGGGGCCAGCCTGATCCACATCACCAACGACCCCGACGAGGCCGCCCGAGCCCCGGTAGGGGACGCGATCGTGGCGGATCTGCGCAGCGCCGCGCAAGCGTTGCTCGCCGCTACGACCGAAAGCACCCGACCAAGTCCGCCGGCGCGAGATGCGGTACCCGAGAGCGGGCACGCTGACATCCCGCTCAAGTCGGAGAACCTCTGGGCGGCTGTCGGACGAGCCGCACCCGCCGACACATTGTGGGTCAGCGAGGGAGGTAGCAACGAGGTTCCCATCACCGTCGGTATACGCCCTGGCGCGCCGTTCTCGCACCTGTCGGCCGCCGGCGGCGGATTGGGCTTTGGGCTGCCCGCCGCCGTGGGGGCCCAACTCGCCGCCCCCGATCGCCCGGTGGTGGCGGCCATGGGCGACGGATCGATGCACTACGCGATCACCGCGCTGTGGACCGCGGCGCGTTATCGAATCCCGCTCACCATCGTCGTGGCATCCAATGCCGAATACGGGATCCTCAAGCAATTCGGTGGTCTGGAGCAAACCCCGGGCGTGCCCGGCCTGGACCTCCCCGGCCTCGACATCGTCGCCACCGCCGCCAGCTACGGCGTCGACGCCTACGAAGCCCGCAACACCGACGACGTGACAAAGCTGGTAGAAGCGGGCATCGCCGACCGCGACCGACCGACCCTGATCAACGTCCGCACCACCCCGGTCGCGGCGCACCCTTAGCGGCGCCACGCCGCCGGCGTGACACCCAATCATTCGTATCAGCTCGTCCGTGCAGAGAACGCACAGAAGCGTGCACAAACCGTCAATTCACGCCCTACCACGATCTAACCTCGTGGACGACCCACTCACCCACTGCCGACGCCAGCCGCCGAAGACGCATCACGACAAGGAGCCAACCCGAATGAGCAACGACGATGATGTAAAAGAAATTAACGCCCGTTACCGCTCTTACTGCGACGCCTGTCAAAGCGGGCAGTTGGACCAGGTGCCATCTTTCTGGGGGTTCCCCGCGCTGTTCACTGTAGATACTGGAAAGCCAGAGACTCTGCACCATGTGCTGAATACTCCGGACGAGCTGATCGACTTGTACAGCACCGAATTCGGTGCATCCACCGGTGTTGACAAAACGGAGATCGACGACAGCGAGGTGGTGTTCTACGGAAGCCAACTTGCGACCATCAAGACGGCATTGCGGCATCTGGCAGGCGAGAAGCTGCACGACACGCAAGAAGCAATCTACGGCTGCCGCAAAGTCGATGGTGAGTGGGTCTTCGTATCCCATCTCAGCCTCGAGGTCACTGAATAAGGCAGCTGCATTCGATCGGCAGGGCATGGCTGCTGCACGCGCGGTGTTGATGCCCGCCAACGCACTGGTGGCCCCGTGACGGCGAGCAGCCGCAGCTTCTCCATCGCCGACGACCCGGCGGGCGGAGTGAGTATTTGACTGTGTCGGTGTGACGGCTCAGGACTCGTCCTCGGTTGGTTGCGGCTGCAGCGCGACGCGCAGCACCGCGGCGTTACGCACTATTCCGGCGGGCGGGGCGGTGGTGCCGCCGTCGGTGGTCACATAGGCCACCCGGCCGTGGTCGCCGGGCCCGCGGCTCCAGGCGGCGCTGGACGGGCCGACAAGGGCGTCGTCGAATGGGTCGCCGGCGAGGTGGCGGACTTCGCTACCGTGGCGCGGCCGCAGCGGAACCCGGTCGAGGGTGTTGGCGCGATGACGGGTGACGTAGGCGAAACCGGCGGCTTCGTCGATACAGAAGTCGTCAGCGTTGTCGATGGCGGCGACGAACTCCGCACCGCCGGCGGGGTCGAGCGTCACCGGGTCGACGGGCACCCGCATGAACACTTTCTGCGCGGTGGAGGTGTAGTACAGGTAGCCGGTGTTCGGGCCGTAGCGCACGCCGTTGACGCCGGGTTGTGGGGGCGGTGCCACTTCGCTGTCGGGGTCGTCTGCCATGGTGTCGTGGGCCAGCCAGACGCGGGCGGTGGCGCTTCGGGCGCCCGGCGCCAGATCAACACGCCAGATGAGTCCGGCGAAGCAGTCGGCGGCCAACACCGTACTCGAACCGAGCAGGCAGCTGCCGTTGAGCGCGCGTACCCGATCATCGAAGGTGAAGACGATCTCCGCGGTCACCGGGCCTCCGGGCGTCCAGCCGGTGAGATCGATACGGACCAAATGTGATTCGTGACTGGTGTAGCCCTCGGTCATGCTGACGAGGAAGACATCTGAGTCGACCTCCACGATGCCGGTGACCGGGTGCTTGAACGCGTGCACCAATACCGGGGGAACGTGCGGGCCGAGCTGGGGGTTGGGAACGCACCACAGCTCTTTTTGCAGAACCGCGGTGACAAGCACCGAACCATCAGCGCGCACTGCCAGGTTTTCCAGGAAGTACTTCTCCGGAAAGTATGCGACGGGTGTCAAAGCGACAGCCGGGACAGGGGTGATGGGCACGACAAGACCTCACTTTCTCCATAGCTCCGGTTACTGGTCGAGCCCGGCTGCATTCGCCGGGACGTCGTAGGCCATCAGCGTCAGTGACACGGCGGTGAACCATCCCATCAGGACGGTCACGTCGACGATGCCGGCGTCACCGATCAGTTGTTGCGCTCGTTGGAACAAGCCGGTGGGAACGACGCGGGGTCGTGCCAGCGTCGAGGCGAGCTCATAAATCACTTGCTGGCGTTCGTCGCCGAAGGATGTTGGCAGGCCGGCGATCAGCCGCTGCACCTTCTCGGGCGCCAGGCCGCCGAAGTCTTCCGCGATCCATTCATGCTCGTAGTTGCAGTAGGCCGCGAGCCAGCGTCCGTTGATGACGTTGGTGGCGATCTCGATCTCGGCCTTGGTCAGCGTCGACTCAGTCTGAAAATAGGCACCGGTCGGCGCGATGGTCTGTGACAGTTTCGGGTTGGCGAGCCAGATCTTGTGCGGGCCGGGGACCAGGCCACGCAACTGCAATGTGAAGTTGTAGGCCTTCTTCGTTTCCGGTGGCATCTCCGCGACGGGAGTCTCGACGAATCGGCCGAATGTGCCGAAGTCAGATGTTCTGGCGGGCATGGCATTCCTTCCGCTGGACGTGGATTCGGTATGAATCCGACGCTAGGCACGTTGTGACGGTCTGACCACACCGCAGTGGGGGTATCCCCGCGAGGGTCAGCCAGACGGTCAAGGCCGCGTCGACCCTGTTTGTGGGCGCCATCAATGATCAGCTGCGCGAAATCCCACTATGTCGCGGTCGGTTCGTCGACCAGCTTTCTGAGCTGCTTCAACTTCTGTTCGTCTGGCCCGCCGACCGTGGCGAAAGCGATTCCCAGCGATTGCCCGACAGCCCCGGCAACCGGGAAGGACTCAAAGTTCACCGTAATCAGCCCTACGACAGGGTTGTTGAAGCGCAGCTGACCGGTGGTGAACGTGGTGGCCTCATGACGCGTCCACCATTCGCGAAATTGCGGGCTCCCGCTGGACAGCTCGTCGATGAGCTGGCTCAGGCGTACATCGTCGGCGTTCGCACTGGAGTCCACCCGAAGGGTCGAGACGGCCTGGCGCGCAACATCGTTCCAGTCCACGACGCGTTCGCGGGCCAACGCGTCAAGAAACAGGAATCGTAGAAGGTTGGTGCCGGGCGTGTAGGCGGCGTGCAGCATCGTGGCGAGGCGGTTGGCGATCAGCACATCTCGGTAGCGCCCGATGACGAGGGCTGCCACGTCGTGCAGACCGTGCACAAGCTGTGCCACCGTGCTCCGCACGGATTCTTCACCGGGCAGCCGTGTTTGGATCGAGACCTGACCGGCGAGGCGCTTGAAATAGGCGAATGTCTCGTCGTCGAGGCGCAGCGCGCGGCTCAGCGCGTCGACGACTTGCGGCGACGGGTGCCGGTCGTGGCCCTGCTCGAGCCGGATGTAGTACGGCATACTGATGCCGGCCAACATAGCCAGCTCTTCGCGGCGCAGCCCGGGCGCCCGTCGCCGGCCCGTCGGGGGAATGCCGACCTCTGTGGGCGCAAGCAGCCGGCGACGTGCCCGCAAAAACTCACCGAGTGCGTTGCGCGCGCCGCTGGCGAGCGGCTTGTTCGGGTCCGACGCCGGCATCGCGTCAGCCTATCCCCGACCATGGGCGTCCGGGGACAACAGCGATTCGGCGTCACCGAGCGCTACTACACCGGTTGGCTCACAAGCTCGCCGAGCGTCGCGTCGACGCTGTCTTGGGTGGCGACAGCATCGACATGCGCGAGTTTGATGATAGCCGCCGTCATCACCAACGCTGCGGCTGTCAAGGCGATCATCCCGGCGCGACCGGCGCTCAGCGTCTCACCGAGGACCACGACGCCGAGCACCGCCGCCACGACGGGCTGTGCCATCTCCAAGGTGGGCATCGATGCGGTGAGGGGTCCGGCCCGAAACGCCGACTGACCCCACGCGATTCCGCCCACCGCAACCAGTAGACAGGCATACACCTCGGGCGTTTGAACCACCGCCCATCCGCCATCGCCGAGTCGACCAACCACTTCCTTGGTCAGTACCGCAAAGACTCCCCATAATGTTCCCGAGACGAAAGCGAACAGCATCGCAGCCAGCGCACCACCCCGATTCCGCCCGATCACTACGCATGCGACGAGCAGCGGAACCAATACGGCGGCCACAGCGGCCCAGGTCTTCAGCGATGCGCTCGACCGGCCGGCCTGCGGGTTACCCACGGTGACAACCACAATGACAGCAATGGTGAGCAGGCCGGCCCACATCCACTCGCCGCCGGTGACTGTGCGGTGTGACAACTTGGCGTTGATCGGCAACGCGAACAGCACTGAAAGCATCAGCAGCGCCTGCACCAGTAGCACCGATCCCTCGCCCAGCGCAACCGCCTGCAGCACAACGCTCGCCGCCAGGGTCAGCACGCCGCACCACCATCGTCGGTTACGGAACAAGCTCCTCAACAACTCGACCGTACCGACTGACTTGTCAGTGATGCAGTGCGTCGCTCGCTGCTGGAGCACGTCACCGATGGCGATGCACAGCGCCGAACCCAATGCCAGCAGAGCGGCAATATCCGTCTTTGCCATGAAGTTTCTTCCTTGATGTCTGGTTCTGCTAGAACACGTTTGGGCCGTGCGAATATTCGTGCCGGCCATGTGTCGGAGCCCACCGATCGTGACGGTCCACCCTGGATCTGTGCGTGTCCCAACGGCGGCGGCCAACGCTGACGGCGGCGTCTTCGCCGGTCTCTGAACGATTATGCAGCCAGGCCAACGGCATTGGTGCCCACCAGGTCCACCGGCCGAGCAGGTGCAGGAACGCCGGCACCAGCACCATTCGGACCAAGGTGGCGTCGACCAGGACGGCAAGTGTCAAGCCCAGACCGAGCATTCGCATGAACGACACGTGCGCCGGGATCAGCGCGGCGAACGAAATGGACATCACCAGCGCAGCCGTGGTAACCACCCGGCCGATACCGGCGATGCCCAACGCCGTGCTCTCGTCGTTAGCGGCGCGCGCCTCGACCGGGTTTGGTCGCGTTCGCCGGTCGGCTTGCGAGGCCAGCCAGTACTCGCGGATCCGCGAGACCAGAAATACTTCGTAGTCCATTGCCAATCCAAAGGCGATGCAGAAGAGCAACACCGGGATGTTGGCGTTCAACGTTCCGTTCGGTGTGGTACCGAAGGCACCGAGATGGCCGTCCTGGAAGATCCACACCATCGCGCCGAATGCGGCCGTCAGCGATAACAGGTTGCACACCAACGCCTGCACTGGGAGCACCGCGCTGCCGGTGAGCAAGAACAGCAACGCGAAGGTGATCAGGGCGATCAGTGCCAGCACCTCGGGCAGCCGCTGGCTGACGGCGGCGATACTGTCGCGGTTGATTTCAGCGAAGCCGCCCATCTCGACTGACCGTCCCGCTGGTCCGGCTACCTTGTGCAGCTCATCGAGCTGAGTGTCCGAGGCCTTCGAGTAAAGGGGTGCGGTGGTGTCGACCGTGAGGAATGTGCTGTTGTGGGCGAAGCCGGTGGCTGCCACGGGAGGTCCCGCCAGGTGTCCGTCCACGAAAGTTCCGGTCGGTGCGGTGACCGCCGACACGTCAGGCACCCGCGAGAGGTCGGTCGCGTAGCGGTTCAGGTCGGCGGGCGTTACGCCGCGAGCGTCGGGGACGACGACGGACACCGCCGTACTCAACCCGGACGCCGGGAAATCGTTGTCCAGCGCGTCGGCGACTTGGCGTGCCGACGCCGATTTCGGCAGCACCCGCTCGTCCGGAAAACCCCACTTCACCCCGAGAAACGGGACGCCCAGCAGCAGCAGAAGCGCGACCACGCTTCCACCGATCGGCACAGCGTGACGCAGCACGAACTTCGTCGATCGATACCAGAACAGTGATTCCGTCGGCACCTCTGCGTGGTCACCCAACCTGATGCGAGGCAACAGGCGACGAACGAGTGGGCGAACGTCGAACGCGTCGAGGCGTGCTCCCAGCAGGGCGATCGCCGCCGGGGTCACCACGACGGCCGACATCGCGACAATGACCGCGGCAGCCACGATGGTGTAGGCGGACGACTTGAGGAAAGCCATCGGGAACAGCGCCATCACGGCCATCGACAACGCCACGGTGGTCGCAGAAAACAACACAGTCCGGCCGGCGGTGGCCATCGTACGCATCAGTGCGCGATCGCGGTCGCAGCCGGCCTGAGCCAGTTCCTCCCGGTAACGGCTGATGATCAGCAGGTTGTAATCGATCGCCAGCGCAAGACCCATCGCGATACTCAAGTCCAGGGCGTATGTCGACACATCAGTGGTAAAGCTGATCAGCCGAAGTACCGACATGGTGCCGACGATGGCGAGTGTCCCGAAGACAATGGGCAGCGCTGCCGCCACCAGACCGCCCAACACCCAGACCAATACCGCGAAGCTCAGCGGAATCGCGATTCCCTCCATCAATACCAGGTCACGCTCGTTCTGATCGTTGATCTGGGCGTAGGCCATAGCCGTGCCACCGGCTCGCAGCGTGACGCCGTCGCGGTCATGGACCAGCTCGCGGGACAGTTTGCTCGCGTATATCTGCGCGTCGTTCTCCCCGCCTCTCAAGTCCGCCACGATCAACCCCGACTTACTGTCCTTGCTGATCAGCTGGGCGGCGGCCTGCGGCGGCGCATTGGGTGGCATGGTCCACGGCGAGGAGACATCCATTACCCACGGCGATCGTTGCAGGGAGTCGACGATGTCGTTGGCGACCCGGCGCGACTGGTCGCCGCCCACACCGGCAGCTGAGGTCACTGTGATCAGCATCTTTTGATCGGTCTGGGCGAATTTGGTTCTGAGCAGGTCGGCCGCCCGCGAGGACTCCGAGCCGGGGTCCTGGAAGCCGCCGCCCGACAGCTTGTCGATGACCGGGATACCAAAGATCGCAGCCCCCATCAGGAGCAGGACGGCGATTGTGATGATGCGGCGCGGCGCCGTGATGGCAAGTCGTGTAATTGCTTGCAGCATAGGTCCCTCCGGTACTTCACATTCCGGTACACCGCTATACCCGAATCCCGCCGTCTGACGCCTTTCAGCACTATTTGCCTGCTTTGCAATGGCCGAAACGCCGCCTTCATCGGGCTTCGGAGAAGTGACACTCCGCTGCTACCAAAGTGATTGGCGGTAACCTTCGCGACACCCAACCGCTGCGCCGTTTACACCGGCGAAATCATCCCGGTATGAATGCCGATGAAGAGGTTTGACGCTCCGTGACGCGGGTATTTCACGGCATCCCCAGCAAGTGGCTTCAGCTGAGTTCGGCGTGCAAACCGCCGGTTCGGCTGAGTTTGAAGTGGTTTGAAGTGGTTTGAAGCGGATTGGACAACGATGGGCACAACGGACGACGACATCTCGGTTCGGCATCCGAACGAGAGCGACTTGCAGGCGGTTTACGAGAATCAGGCGCGCACTTTCGGCGATCCGGTAAGCCCCGACGACATCGAGGCGTGGAAACGCCGCGTCCAGCTGGAGAACATCCTGGTCGCCGAAGACGTGTCCGAACCGGACCACCCAGCTCTGGTCGGAAGTACCATCGTCTATCCCACCGGACTCACTGTGCCGGGTGGCGTCAGCTTGCGGGCAGCATGGCTGACGATGACCGCCGTCGCGTCCTCCCATCAGGGCAGGGGAATATGGGGGCAGCTCAGTTCCCAGGGGTTGGGAATATTGCTGGATCGCGGCTATCCCATCGTCTTCGGCGTCCCGACCCAGACCGCGATGTACGACAATTTCGGCACCGGGGTGGCCAGTTACAGCTACACCTACTCAATCGACCGCCGATTCGCCAAGTTGCGAGCCGCGCCGAAGAAGAATCGGGCACGCGAGGTCAAGGCCGCTGAGGCAAAGCGCCGTGTGCCCGAAATCTACGAACGATGGTGCGCCGTAACCAATGGGGCGGTGATCCGGGACGGCGCTTGGTGGGCCGATTTCTTGGAGGACAGGCCGACGCAGCGGGGCGACGGGACTGCACTGCACTACACGATCCACCCGGACGGTTTCCTGACATATCGGGTCTTCGGCGACATGGCGCATGGGTTCCGGCCGCCGCTCGGCACTGTGGTCGTCGAAGACTTCTGCGCTATCACCGAGGAAGCGCACACCGACTTGCTCGAAACACTTTTGGTCCTCGAGATGTTCGACAACGTCGAAATCGAGGTGCCGGTCGACGACACGCTGCCGCTCAAGCTGACCGACCCGCGTTCAGCCCACATCAAAAGCGTGACCGATTTTCTCTGGGTCCGAATCAACGACGTGCCTGAGGTGCTCAACACCCGCGTGTATTCCAGCGATATCGACGTCGTGTTAGAAGTTGTAGATCCGCTGGGCCTCAATGGGGGAACGTTCACGCTGACGACTCGCGCCGGTGTGGGGAAGTCTGTGCCGCATGACGGGCCGGCCGACGTCAAGATCGGTCTCGCCGACCTGGCCAGCATCTACATGGGCGCCCACCGACCTTCCCAACTGCTTCGAGCGGGCCGCATCACTGAAATGCGTTCAGATGTGATTGCTGACCTGGACGCCGCCTTCAGCACAGATCGAGCCCCTTATTGCGGCACGCTTTTCTGACACCGGCTGCAGATCTGCTGAGCCGCACCCTTTTTCGTTTGCCTACAAAGCCCGGGCACATCGGACGGCGGACATCCCGCGAACCAAGCCTTTCCCACCACAGCTGACTGCGCAGCAGCCCGCTACTGAATCAGGCGCCGTGTAAAAGGAATTGGTCGGCAGTGTGCGCGCGAATTATGCGGCGCGCAGGTATTCGATCGGGCTGCGGTGCGTCGCGGCGCGCCGCGGCTGCCAGCGAAACATTCCGGCGCCCTGTGCGTAGGACAGGTGGCCACCCAGCGCACCGCCGACGCTGATAGCCGTCACGCCGAGAAGGCTGTAGATACGCGCCGCTCGAGGCCGCTGCCGCCCGTAGGCTCGGTAGGACAGCAGAAACAACACTACGCCAGCGAAATTCGAGGCTGCGTGAATAAGCCCCACGCGCTGCTGTCGCCGGTCGAGCAGTGCGTAGTCGGCCCACCCGGCCAGCAAAGTTGGCGGTGTTGCGGCCAAGCCGACGGCGAGGAGCCGGCGGGCCGTGGTGACGTCTTTGAAAACGATGTCGAAAATTGCCGAGGTCATCCAGGTGCCGATGGGAAGTGTGATGAGCAGAGGATGCACTGGATGGCCCAGCCAGGATCCGCGCAGGGCCCCGGCCAAGCGGCTACGGCCCAACAGCCGGCCGACAACGCGAGAGGCGGCGCCGGCCGGCGCGTCGAGCGCCTCCACTCGTTCGGCGCCGGCCAGGATGTGATGCAGGTTCATGCCGGCGTGTTTACCCCCGTCCCGCGACGCTGAATCCCGCGGCCGGGCGAGCCTACGGTCAGCCCTTGAACCCGGCGATGAACCGTTGCACGCTTTGTGTCAGTGAGCGGGGAACGTGATCGGGATCGACCAGCTCGTTCTCCGCCAGCGGGCCGGCCTCGCCGGCAATGGTGCTCTCGGTGAAAGGCCGTAACGTCCGGCCGCCGCCCCGAAGTTGCTCGACGGCCTGTTTGAGCGACCCGATATCAAGCACCGACTGCGCGAAGCCGGCGATCGGCAAGCCCAAATGCTCAGCCACCAGTTGGTGGCACACCGAGGTGATTTGGCGGCGGACCTCGTCGTTTTCCGAGCTGTCCGCTTTCGCTTCAATGGCCACGTCGCACTCGCTGTCGAATCCCATCGACCGGTTGTTGAGGTTCGACGAGCCGATGCGCAGCAACCGGTCGTCGACGATCAGCACCTTCGAGTGGACGTAGATCGGCGTGCCGCCGTCGGTTTCCGGCCAGTAGACGCCCAACCGGTGATGCTGGTCTGCCGCCCACAGCACCTGAATGAGTCGATGCCGGGCGCTGTCCATCGCCTGCCGCTCGAGCGGGTTGTTGCCTCTGCGCGGAAGGACGATCACGATCTCCGGACCGTCGTCTTCTTTCAGTCGTGCCGCCAGCGCGTCGACGAGGCGCCTGGCCGCCAGATACTGATTCTCCAGATAGACGGTCCGGCGAGCCGCCGCGATGGCCGCAAGGTCGAGCGCTTCGACTTCCCGGACCTCACGGCGACCACTCAGTTCCGGCAGGGTGCGCGCGATTGCGACGTCGACGTTGCGCAGCAGCGGCGTCAGGCTGCCGGGCCAAGTGGTGTGCCTGGCCGCTATGGGCGCCAGCGTGTACTGCGTCGCAGTGCGCCACCTTTCCAGAGCTTGCTCGCCGAGTGCGCGCGCAGCCGCACCGTCGACTGCTGCCGCCACTTCGTGTCGCGGCCCGTAGCTACGCCCGAGGGTGCGACGGCTGCGGCTGTCGTGTCGATGCTCGCTGGTGTCCCACCTTTCGACCGTGAGGTCGATGCCACCACAGAAGGCCGCCGCATCGTCGATAACGACGATCTTCTGGTGGTGGACGGAGCCGGTCGGATGCGCGCCGTCGACGGCGAAGTGGATCCGCTTGCTGCTGATCTGATTCACCAGCGCCACCGGTGTGAGCCCGACCCAGATACCGTCGAAGGCCGACAACAGACGCAGATTGGACCGCAGTAGGTGGATGTGGAGGTCGGAGCGTTTCCACAGCAGCCAGTAAAGGAAGGCGCCGAGCTGGTTGGGGCCGGGAAGCGTCCTGGCGCCTCGTTCGAATACCATCCGGGCGTCGAAATCCCAGCCGATCAACATGATCCGATGTCGAGCGCGCAGCATCGCCGCCTTGACGTGCGTGAAATAGTCGGCCGCATCGATGATGCAGGCGAACTGATCGGCTTGTGCGACGCGCCAGCACGTCTGGCCGGGTGTCAGAAGTCGATCGTCGCGCACGCCGGTTCTTCGGAAGGCGACAGGCGACGCAGCGCTGACATGGCCCCGTGTCTACCACATTTCATGCGCCCTACTTTGATCGCTGACGGTAACGTTGATGCTCGAGCAGCGTCTGTTAGCCGATCGAAGGAACCATGTCTTATTACCCGCCGCAGGGGCCTCCTCCTGGACCGGTAGGCCAGCCCGGCCCGTGGCCGCCCTACGGCGGTCCGCCGCAATGGCCACAGCAACCGGGTCCGATGTGGCCGCAGCAATACTGGCCCGGTCCGCCGCGGCGTTCCCACACGCCGGTGTGGATCGTGCTGGGCGCTGCCGTGGCGGCGGTTGTGCTAGTCGGTCTGGTGCTTGTGTTGGCAGGCCGGGGCGGCGGCACTCTCACCGACCGGCCGACTGCCGGGTCTGCCGAAGATCAGATCAGGCAGACCGTCGCGAATCTCGACGACGCTTACAACCGGTCCGATGCTTCCACCTTGACCGCTTTGACATGTGATCAGCGCAGAGAGTCTCCCAGCTTCCGCGCACCCAGCGACGCGGAGTTGCGCCGCATGCTCGAATTGACCGGCCCGGAGACCACTTTGGTGACCGCGATCGTCGTCACGGGTGATCGCGCCACCAGCAACGTGACGACGACGTTCGCCAGATCGCCGAGCAAACCTTCCGGTGCCGAGGTCTTCGTGCGCGAGGGCGGCGTATGGAAGATTTGCGGTCGCACGCGGACCATCACGTCATGACTTCTGGCGCCTGAAGGCGCGCCCCGAGCCAAGCACTCCGCGTGCTTTTAAAGATTTCAGCGGGTGCTCTCATCCGCGATGTTGCGCCGGGAATTGTGCAGACCCGGGCCGTCCGGATCCTCGTCCTGGTGCTCCAGTTGCTCCTGTAGTGCGCGTTGGTCCGCAGTCGGCTCCCTGGCATCCTCGGGTGCTGCTGGCGGGTCGGTGTTGACCTGCTGATCCACGCGGAACCTCCTCTGAGCGTTATCAGGTGTGCCGCCAGGGTCGCCGTATTCGGCCGCTTCGAAACCCCGGCCGGTCGATCAGCAGGGGTACGGTTCAGCTCACCCGCCGTAACAGCTCGGCGTTGAGTTCGCCGACCGCGCGCACACCCGTAAGTGCGAGCAGCAGGTCTAGCTCGGCGATCAGGTTCAGCAGGACCTCGGTGACTCCTTGGCGGCCGGCCAGCGCCAGACCGTAGATGTGCGGGCGGCCCACGGTGACGGCGTCGGCACCAAGGGCTAAGGCTTTGACGATGTCGGCGCCGCTGCGGATACCGGAGTCGAAGACGATGGGAATGCGGCCCCCAACCGCTGCGGCGATGTCCACCAGCGCGTCAGCGGCGCCGATCACCGAATCCACCTGGCGGCCGCCGTGGTTGGACACCACGATCCCGTCGACCCCGATGTCGACCGCGTGCCGAGCATCGTCGGGATGCAGCAGCCCCTTGACCAGGATCGGCAGGGTGGTCCGTTCCCGCAGGCCGGCGATGTCGTGCCAGGTCAGCGAGGGCTTGGTGTACGTGTCGAGGAAGGTCTCGACACTTGCGCGCGGCAGCGGAGACACCAGATTTCGAACGAAACTGCCCGGAGCGTTGCGCGCCAACGACAGCAAAGTTCTCACCGCAGCCCGCGTCAGTTGCACGGGCGGCCGCTCGCCGGCGGCCCGCGCTGCCGACACCCGGTCACGGACGGACGCCATGAACTCGTTGTCCGAGGTGTACTGCGCGATCCCGATCGCCTGCGTGAACGGCAGCGAACCGATGTTGAGGTCGTTCGGGCGCCAGCCCAGCAGCGTGGTGTCGACGGTCACGACCAGAGCGTCGGCCGCGACAGCTTCGGCGCGGCGGACCAAGCTGTCGACGACAGCCTCGTTGGTCGACCAGTACAACTGGAACCACCGCGGAGCGCTGCCGACACCTCGGGTCACCCGGTCCATCTCGGCGGCAGTGTCCTCCATCGACGCCGACCCCTGATTCGAGACGATGTAGGGCACCCCGACGGATGCAGCCGCAGCGCCGATCTCGACGTCGGCGTGCGGGTACACCAAATCGGCAGCACCTACCGGCGCCACGAGTATCGGTGCCGGCAGGCGCCGGCCGAACAGTTCGACCGTCAGATCGCGTCGTGAACAATCCCGCAGCATGCGCGGCACGATTGCCCACCTGTCCAAGGCGGCGCGGTTGTTGGTGATGCCGGCACCGGCACCGGCTCCCCCGGCAACGTAGGCCCACGCCCGCCTGCTCATCTTCGCTTTCGCTGCTTGCTCCAGCGCGGCGAAGTCCGTGGGCACCACCGGCGTGTGACCGAAAACGCCGTTGCGGTAAATCGTTTCCTGCCGTTGCAGCCCTGGCTGCCCTTCGGCTGCAATCATTGCCGCCCCTCCGTCGGTGTACCGAGCCGATTCTGTCTCAAGCTGATACGGGGGCCGGCGTCGGCACCGAAGCATTCAGCGACTAAATACGAACGCGAGCCCGCCGCCGGGCGAATGCGACTAAGTGCCGGGTGCGCTCGGTGTCTTCGGTAAGGTCGTGCAACCTCGCGGCGAGCAAGTCCTGCAGCAGCAGGTGCCCCTGTTCGATGCCGTCCGGCGATACCACTCGCAGCGGACGGCCGTCCGATTCGGCGAAGACATTGGCGGCGTGCCGCAAAGTGTCGCGGCGGTCAACCGTGCCGCCCACCGGCTCCTTGGACGGCTCGGGACGCAGCACGTCGGCCACGAAGAAAGTCTCCAGCGGGTCGGTGGTGTACTCGCACGTCAGGTGCAGGCCGCGGCGCGCGATCTTCTCAGTCAAGATCGACCGGTTCAGTACCAGCACCGACGCGCCGTAGGCGGTGATCGAGGCGATGATCAGCGGAAACAGGGCCGGCCACGCGCGGGTCAGTTCAAGGGAGAACACGACCCCAGTCAGCGGGGACCGCATGACGCCCCCGATCACCGCCGCCAGGCCCAGCAGCGCCCAGAACCCGGGGAACACCACCGGCAGCCAGTGCCCGACCAGAGCTCCCAGTGCGCCGCCGATCATGAAGACCGGTGCCAGAACCCCACCCGAGGTTCCCGAGCCCAACGACAGTGACCAGATTGCCGTCTTCACCACGAGGATGCCGACAACCAGCGACAGCGCGGCCTGGCCGGTGAGCAGCGCGTCGATCACGTCGTAGCCGACGCCGAGCGCTCGGGGCTCCACCAGCCCACCCAAACCGATCACTAGCCCACCGATCGCCGGCCACCACATCCAGTGGATGGGAAGATGCGCAAACGCGTCCTCGGCCAGGTAGACCAACCGGGTAGCGACGATGGCTACCACTGCACCGCAGATTCCTAGGACGACAGCCAACAGATCGACCGACCAGTGGATTTCACTGATTGGCGCAGCAACGGGAAACACCGCCGCGGTGCCCAGGAGGAATTGGCGCACGACCGTCGCCACGGCCACAGCGGCGGTCACCGGGACCAGGCTGCGGGGACGCCATTCGAACAGCAGCAGCTCGACCGCCAGCAGAATCGATGCCAACGGAGAGTTGAAGGTAGCCGCCATGCCGCCGGCGGCGCCGGAAACCAACAGCACCTTGCGCTCGTCAGCAGTCAGATGCAGGTATTGAGCAACGATCGAGCCCAGCGCACCGCCCGTCATGATGATCGGGCCCTCGGCGCCGAACGGTCCTCCGGTGCCGATGCTGATCGCCGCGGAGACTGGCTTGAGCACAGCCACTTTCGGCTCGACGCGACTGCCCCGGGTGAGGATCGCCTCGATCGCCTCGGGCATGCCGTGACCACGAATCTTCTCTGACCCGAAGCGGGCCAGCACCCCGACAACCAGACCACCGCTGACCGGTGCGCCCAGCACCAACCACCATGGATGGTGCTGCGCTCCCGGGGCCACCAGGCCGACGGCCCAGCGTTGGTAGAAGATCAGGTTGGTGACCAGCCCGATCAGTCTCAGCAAGCACCACGCGGCGCCCGCCGAGAGCGCGCCGATCGGCAGCGCCAGCGCCGTGATCACCAGCATTCGCCGGTCGACGGCGAAATCCGCCAAGCGCCCGTTCACGTCGCGACCTCGACATCGATCCGGTCGATGATGCGCGCCAGGCCCAGCGCGGTCGTCGACGCTGCCACAACATCGGTTCCAGCGAGCGCGGCACGCAGCAGTCGTTCGCGACAGGCGCTGACGCGCCGCACGGTGTCGGAACCTTGAGTCGTCAGCTCGAGGTCGACGGCCGAGGCATTCGCCGGGCTGACGGTGCGTGACACCAGCGGCGTCATCACCGGCCGCGCGATCAATCTGGTCACCGACGAGACGTTCACATGCAGTCGGGCGGCTACCGCTGAACACGACGCGACGCCGAGATCGGACACGGTGAACAGCAGCCGCATCTGGGCGAGCGTGAGTCCGACCGATTCTGCGCTGCGCTCGGCGAGCATCGCGAAGATACGGACAGCGCGCAGATAGACGGCCAGATCATCATCACCGAGGTGCTCGGGCATCCACAAAGTATTGCATTGTGCAAGACTCTGACAGTACGGGGGTGGGTCGACCGTGAGGCGGTACCGGAGCAGCAACTGGCGGGGCGAGCCACCCTCCGACGGCCACCCCGGCGTCTTTATGGTGGTAGTTGCAACTCCTGCGGCAATGGGGCCGGCCCGCGGCTACCGAATGGACCAATGACTCGATGAGTGACAAGCCCGACGAGCATTTGCTGACCGCTTACGTCATCAGTGAAAACCCGCCGCCGATCAGCCCGGCACCGCTGAACCGCAGATGGATGGCGGCTACCCGTAGGGGCTGGGCGAATCGGTGTTTGCCGATGCTGATCGCCAACCAGAGCGGATGGGTGGTGGGTAATCCGTGCGCGTTCAGCGCCACGTGGCTGGGTGCAGATGATCGCACGGGTGTGATGATCAACCCGGACCGAAGAGACAGCGGCCAGTTCCTGCCGAACAGTCATTTCGGTTACGGCATTCTGACGTGGCATCTGCCGATGCTGTTCCGCACTCCGCCCGGTTACAACCTTTTGGTCCGCGGACCGGCGAATCACCCGAAGGACGCCGTATATCCCCTCGAGGGCTTGGTGGAAACCGACTGGATGACAGCAACATTCACCATGAATTGGAAATTCACCCGCAAGCTGATGCCGGTGCGGTTCGAGGTCGACGAGCCTATCTGCATGATCGTTCCGCAACGGCGCGGCGAGCTGGAGAACTTCACACCAGAGCTTCGACACATCGACTCCGATGAAAAGCTTCGCCGCAAGCATGAAACCTTCATTCGCTCGCGTGACGAACTTGGGCAGACCCAGGGCGCGACGGACAGCACCGCGGCGGCACGGCTGCCGTGGCAGGGTGACTACACACGTGGTACCGACACCGACGGTGCAACCGGTGCGCCGGATCACCAGACCCGCCGCCAGCTCCGGACGTTCGTGGACCGCCGGCGCGTGCCGTAGTCAGCTGTGCTGTTGACCACGCTCCGCTGCTGGCAGTCGGGGCGGGCGGTAGTGTCTTTGCGGTGACGGTGGCCATCTCGCGCGCTTGACATTCCCGGCCGCCGGCACCACATCGCGAACCGTGACGATTGCAGGATCCGAATTGCAGGAAACGAGTTTTTGATGAGCACGACCGCAGGCGCCCGCACGCCGACCTGGCCGGCGTTGCGCCGCACCGGCGCGGCCGCCGTCATGGCCGTCATGGCCGTCACGATGATGGCGGCACCTCAGGCGGAGCACCGGGCAGGTGCGGATGCATGCCCGAACATCGATGTGGTGTTCGCGCGCGGCACGCTCGAGCCGCCGGGTGTCGGTGCGACCGGACAAGCCTTCGTCGACGCGTTGAACGCTCATCTGGCCGGCAGGAACATCGGAGTCGATCCGGTCGACTACCCGGCGTCACTGAACTTCCAGACGGCTGCCGATGGCGTGGCCGATGCCGCGAACAAGGTGAGCACGATCGCGGCCAACTGCCCGAACACCAGGATCATCCTCGGCGGGTACTCGCAGGGCGCTGCGGTCGCCGCCTATACCACCACCGACAGCATTCCCGACGGTTACCCGTTGCCGGACGGCGTCACCGGACCCCTGCCGCCGGCCACCGCTGCGCATGTGGCGGCCGTGGCGCTCTTCGGAAAGCCCTCGAGCGGTTTCCTCGACTTGGTCGACCGTGCAGCGCCGCCGATCGTCATCGGGCAGAACTATGCAGGTAAGACGATCGAGTTGTGCGCACCCGGTGATCCGGTTTGCGATCCGGGCGGTCGCGACCGCGCCGCCCACAGTTCCTACAAGACCAACGGAATGGCCGATCAGGCCGCTGAGTTCGTCGTCAACGAGGTCAATCCGCGCGACTGAGCCGCAGGCCCAGACAACCGCTGAACTTGTTGTGTCGCAGCTGATCGTCTGCGGATTGGCCTGGCCGGGTAGGCCTTCGGTACAGACGTACCTGACTGTTTTCAACGCAAGCCAAGCATAGTTGAGGCATTGAGCGTTGCTGGTAGACAGCTTACGGACGTGTTTTTGGGGCACCTCAGTAACGTGCTGCTGCCGCCGTCAAACGCTTGCCAGCAGGACGTTTTATGATCGCGGACGCCATCGGCGGCGCTTGACGGCTGACACTCCATCTACGAAGCAAGGCTCCGAGATTGCCGAAGTCGATCCCGCCGATCGATCTGGCTATGCTTTGGTGTGGTCAGCAGCTACGCTGGTCACATGGTTGCTGTCTCCGATGTGATGACGTTGTCTGGCCGCTTGGCTGCCGGTGACAGAACAGGCGCCCGCGAATGGTGTCCCCTCGAGCGGGCGATAGACACCATCGGAACCCGTTCCGCGCTGGTGCTGCTGCGCGAGGCGTTCTACGGCACAAGGCGATTCGAAGACTTCGCACGACGGGCGCAAATCACCGAACAAATCGCTGCGACGCGTCTCAAGCAGCTCGTCGATGCAGGGGTGCTGTCCAAGCAGCCGTACAAGACACCCGGGCAGCGCACCCGCTACGAGTACGTGCTGACCGGACGTGGCCGTCAACTTTTCCCGGTGATCGTCGGCCTGGTCGAGTTCGGGCTGCTGCTGCAAGGCGATTCCAGCCGACTGGAATTGGTGCATGGCGACGGCTGCGGGGCAGCCGTGATGACCCAGGTGCAGTGCGCCGAAGGTCATGTCGTCCCGCTTACCCAAACCGAGGCGAGAAACCGCCCGAGAAAGCAGCGCTGACTGACAGCGGTTGTCATGCGCTCGTCTCCGCCGGCGACGGCCCGCGCGCGACCCAGCGATCAAAGGATTGTCAGACGTGCCTGAAGTACATCCCTTCGATCGCGCCGTGCGGCTGGAAGCTGTTGACGACACCACCCGACGTGGCCGGACACAGCCGGAGTGGGCCAACATGGTCGGCCCGTTCGGAGGTATCACCGCCGCGACCATGGTGCACGCCGTCGAGACGCATCCGAGCAGTATCGGCGAGCCGCTGGCACTGACGGTCAATTTCACCGCCCCCATCGTGGACGGTGAATTCGAGGTCTCGCTGCGCGTTGCGCGTACCAACCGCACCAATCAGCACTGGATCGCCGAACTTGCTCAGGATGGCGCCGTGAAGACGACTGCGACTGTGGTTTTCGGCATTCGCCGTGAAACCTGGGCCGACACTCAAGCCGCTGCGCCGGGTGCGCCGTCACCAGAAGACTTAGCCTCCGGTGCTTCAGACCAGCTTCCCGTTTGGGTGGGCCGATACGACATGCGCTTTGCCGAAGGCGCCTTCCCGGACAGCGACTTACAGCCAAGTCCGTCGTCGACGACCGCGTTGTGGGTGCGCGACCGCTCTGATCGCGCGGTGGATCATTCGGCACTGGCCGCTTTGTGTGACGTCTTCTTCCCTCGAGTGTTTCTGCGCCGCGGGCAGTTCGTTCCCGCGGGGACGATTTCGATGACGGCCTACTTTCACGCCGACCGACAGCAGCTTGATGCGGTCGGCAACGACTTCGTGCTGGGCATTGCGCACGCCAACCGCTTCTCCGGGGGCTACTTCGACCAGAGCGCCCAGCTGTGGACGCGTGACGGCGCCTTGCTGGCCACCACGCATCAGATCGTGTACTTCAAGGCGTGATTATCGGCCAGTCGTGTGACTATCGGCCATCGCACGCCGTGGGGCCAGGCGCAATCGGACTACTGGCGGCGGTAGGTACGGCCTTAGTCGAGAACCGCCGAGAGGTACCCGGAGTTCGGGCCGAACGAGGCCAGCTCGTCGTCGGGCAATTCGAAGCCGTGGTCGGCGTAGGCCTGGGCGGTTGTCCGGATGTCGACTCGCCAACCGTGCGCTGAGAGGTAGTCGGCGGCGGTGTTGCGGTCGCCGGTGTAAAACAGCTCAGCCAGGTTGATGTCGGAGCCGATGCGCCGCGACCGCTCGGTCAGCCGCTCCGCCCAGTCCGACGGGATGTTGCGCAGGTCCATATGTTCGGTGGCGATCCGGCTGCCCGGCGCCGACAAGGCGGCGATGTTGTCGAACAAACGGTCCTGCGCCTCGGGCGGCAGGTACGACGAGCAGTCCTTCGGCGCTCCACGCGATCGGCTCGGTGGTGTCCAGCCCAGCTTCCTTCAGCGCCGAAGGCCAGTCCTCCCGGAGGTCGATCGCGACCGTGCGGCGCTGCGCGGTGGGTTCGGCGCCCAGGTCGGCCATGGTCGTCGTCTTGAACGCGATGACCTCCGGTTGATCGATCTCGAACACCACCGTGCCGGCCGGCCACGGCAACCGGTAGGCCCTGGTGTCCAGTCCGGACGCCAGGATCACGGCTTGGCGGATACCCGAACCGGTGGCGCGCAAGAAGAAGTCATCGAAGAACCTGGTGCGCACGGTGATCTGCTCATTCATGGCCCGGCGATTGAGCAGCGGATCATCGGTCTGACCGATCTCGCCGTCGATCAGCTTGACGAAGGTGTCGATGCCGACGGCGCGAACGAGCGGGTCGGCCCAGGGGTCGTCGAGCAGCGGATCCGGTCCCTTCGAGGCCATCGCGCGCGATGCGGCGACTGCAGTGGCGGTCGCGCCAACACTGGACGCCAGATCCCAGCTGTCGTTGTCGGTGCGGGTCATTTGGCGAACTCCTTCTCTGCGCGCGGACACGGTACTTAGCCTGTATAAGTTATCTGTTTCGACTGTACCCCTGCCGTCGGCGGGGCGCTTGCACCGGCAGTGCGCGGGGTACATGGCTGCGCATAGCGGTGCGAGAGGGGGTGACGATGTCGATGAATCCGGAGTGCCCGAAACGGATGGAATTCGGGCCCTGTGGCGGCGTTCGGCCCGACGGCCAGTGCGAGATGCGCGCCGGACCGTGCGCCTTCACCGACGTGGTGGCGTGGTCGGGGGCTGCGGCCGCACTGCGACCCGCCGCCGCGCCCCTGGTGCTCACCGATTTCAGCGCCACTCCTTTCGACCGCGACGACATCGCGGCGACGGCCGCGATCTTGGCAGGGGGCTGCGACGCCGTCCTCGTCGGTGAACATCAGAACAAACCCGACTTTCCGCCGACCCTGTTCGGCTCGCTACTGCTCGACGCGGGTGTGACGCCGTGGATCACGTTGTCCTGCCGGGACCGCAACCGCGTGGTCCTCGAGCAGGAACTTCGGGGGCTGAAAAGCATCGGCGTCGACATCGTTTTGTGCGTCACCGGCGACGGCCGCGGCTATGACGTCCGCCCCGACGTCACGCAGACCTTCGACCTCGACGGCTTGCGCCTGCTGTCGCTGGCCGCCTCGGTGGGAGTGATCGCGGCGGCACCCGAAACGCCCACCGCCCCGCCCGTGCACGCCCGGCCCGCGCGGTTGGTCGAGAAGCAGCGGGCCGGCGCGAGTCTGGCGGTGCTCAACCATGTGCCGTTTCCCGGACATGGTCGCCGACTTCATGAAAACTGCGCGGTCGGCTGGATTGTCGATCCCGGTGATCGCCGCTGTGGCGGTATTCACCGACAGCGTGTCAGCAGCAGTGCTGCAGGGACTGCCCGGTCTGGAACTCGACCCGGCGGTGACCGAGCAGGTGCTCAGCGCAGCCGACCCGGTGGCCGCCGGCATAGCGGCGGCAGTCGCCGAAGCCCGGGCGCTGCTGGACATCGAGGGCGTAGACGGCGTGAACGTGTCCGGGCTCGCATCAGCGTCGGGCACCCGGATCGGCGCGGAGATCAAGGCAGAAATCGGTCGTCAGATCAGATGGAGGCGGGTAAGGCGCTCGTGAGCGAAGCAATGGAAGCCGAGTTCGACACGGTCGCGGAGTGGACAGCGCAGGTCGCCGCCGACCTCGGGCCGGATTACCACGTGCCGGCCGGTTGCCGGGGCAGCGGCAGTCCCGCCGCGCTGGACTGGCTCATCGAGCAGATGGAGTTGGCACCCGGCGACACGTTGCTCGACTGCGGCGCCGGCGTCGGCGGGCCCGCCGCCTATGCCGCGCGCCAACGCGTCGGTGTCACCGCTGCTGGTCGAGCCAGAAGCGGGCGCGTGCCGCGCGGCGCTGCGGCTGTTCGGTCACCCGGTGCTGCGCGCGGACGGGTCAGCTCTGCCGGTGAAAGACGGCAGCTTCCAGGCCGCCTGGTCGCTGGGGGTGTTGTGCACGACTCCGGACCAAATGACACTGCTGCAGGAGCTGCGGCGCATCGTCGCGCCCGGCGGGCGAATCGGTCTGCTCGCCTTCGTCGCACGTCGCGACCTGCCCGCCGACCGCACCGAAGGCAACCACTTCCCGACATCGGACCGCCTTCGCGAGCTGCTGCAGAGCTGCGCGCTCCGCGCCGAGCACTGGTTGTGCACGGCCGATCTGCCCCCGATCCCCGAGGAGTGGAAGCAGCGGGTCGACACCGTCACGAAGGCGCTTGCCGACCGGTATGAGCACACCGAGGCCTGGCGGTTGGCCGAACGGCAGAGTTCAGGAATCGCGGGACTGCTCAAAGACGGCGCCGTGACCGGCGAGTTGTTGGTATTGCGTCAAGCGTGATCGGTGGTTCGGAAGGCGGCGGTGATTTCGCGACCCTCGGATCGGCGCGGAGCTGCTCGAGGGTTTCGGGAAGCGGCAACCGCCAGTTCGGATACTCGTCGACAGTGCCCGGCAGATTCGGCTGCCGAACCTCACCTACCACGTCGTAAGGGGAGATCAGCTTGAGCCGGCTCGGTGTGGCGGCCAGCAGCCGATGCATCGCCACGATGATCGCCTCCTCGTCGGGCTCCGACGCCGAGTTCTCCTCAGGAAGCAGCCCTGCCGAACGCAGCAGCGCCAACCACTCGGCGCGCTCCCGTTGAGCGGCCGCCCGCTCGGCCGGCACGTCGTCGAGCAGACCCAGGTCCGCACGAGCCCGGACATGCTCGCCGCGCAGAAAGCCCGCCGCGGTAGGCAAATCGTGGGTGGAAAGGCTGGCGGCTGCCCGGGCCGGCCACTTGGCTGGAGGAAGGAGCGGTTCGTCGGGCACCGACAGGTCCCGGGTGAACCAGGACACCGCGCACCCGAGCATTCCCCGGTCGGCCAGCCCTTCGGTGACCTCAGGCTCGACGGTGCCCAGGTCCTCACCGACGACAACGGCTCCGGCCCGGTGCGCTTCCAGCGCCAAGACAGCGAGCATCACGTCGGCGTCGTAGTGCACGTACGTGCCGCGATCGGGACCATCACCCGGCGGAATCCACCACAGCCGCCACAACCCGGCGACGTGGTCGATGCGCATGCCGTCGGCGTAGGTCAGCACGGCGCGCAGCATGTCGCGCAACGCGGCGTAGCCGGTGGCGGCCAGCCGGTCCGGACGCCACGGCGGCAGCCCCCAATCCTGCCCACGCGGGGTGAAGTTGTCCGGCGGAGCCCCGACACTCACCCCGGCGGCCAGCACGTCGGCAAGCGCCCACGCGTCGGCGCCGTCGGCGTCTACCCCGACCGGAAGGTCGTGTAAGACGCCCAACGCCATGCCGGCGTCCCGCGCGGCGGCGCGTACGGTCGTGAGCTGCTCGACAGTCCGCTGCTGCACCCAGGCGTGAAACGCCACCCTGGGTGCAAGCTCGCGGCGAGCCGCCGTCACGGCGGCACCGCCGACGTCGCGCAGCGGCTCGGGCCAGCGGGTCCATCGGCCGCCGTGCCGCTCGGCCAGCGCGCAGTAGGTGGCCCAATCGCGCAACCCGTCGGACGTGCCGGAACCCGACGACCGGTCCAGCGGAGAGGGCCGGCCCGCTGCCCGCCACAGCAACTCAAGCGCCGAGCGTTTGGCTGCCCACACCAGGTCGTGGTCGATCCGCTCGGTGCTCGCCGAGACCCGCAGCGCGTCCACCTCGGCACGGGTGTCGGGGTCGGCTCTGCGGTAGTCATCGAGATCCTCGACACGCAGCGCCAAAGGATTGGCGAACCGTCGGCTAGAAGGCGTGTACGGCGAGGGCTGGACCGGGTGAGTGGGACCGGGAGCGCCCAGCGGGTTGAGCAGCACTGCGCCGGCGCCGTGCTCACGGGCGGTCCATTCGATGAATTCGCGCAGATCACCGAGATCGCCGATGCCCCATGAACCGGCCGAGCGCAGAGCGTAGAGCTGAAGCATCCAGCCCCAGGTGGCCGGCGTCGCCGGCACTTGTGTCGGGGCCGCCACCAGGGTGGCCTCCTGACCGCCGCGGGTGTGCAGCTGATACCAGCCCGGTGTTAGGTCGGCGGGTAGCTCGTCTTGCAGCTCGATCCGGTTGCCGTCTTCGCCGACCAGCGCGGCGGCCCCGGGCAACGGCTGAGGTTTGCCGTTGAGACGAGCGGCGACCGTGGGCGCCACTACTCCGGCGCGGTCGACCTCATCAAGCTGCGCCAGTTCACGGCGCCGGTCAGCTTCGGTACTGGCGTCGACATCGAGTAGCCCGAGCACCTTGATCACCACGTCCGCGTCCACCTCGACCGGCTCGCGGCGTTCGTTGCGGTAGGAAGTCGCCACTCCGTGCGCTGCGGCCAACCGGCGCAAGTCTTCGGGCACCGGTTTCGGGTTCGCCATCACCCCGCACATATACCCGGGTGCCGGTTTCTCACACGCCGTCGGTAGCGCTTCGACCAAACCCGCGCCGTCGAGACCTGACAACGGGCAACACATTATATCGATGTCGCGCAATATTTTTCGGCGACCAAATCGAGCAGCTCAACGGACCGCAATTTCGTTGACCCGAATGGTGTGGACGGACAACACGTGCTCCGCCGACTACTGGCCTTTCAAGCTGCCGATGTGAAGCGAGTAGTCCGTCGGTTTGATCGGCGGTGGGTCCTTGAGATCTCGGACGTAGGCTTGCGGGTCGCGATCGGTGATCTCCAGTCCCTCGGTGGTGGGATGTTCAACCATGAACTCACTGAATTGACGCCCGAGCGCTTCGCGTAGACCGATCGAAGCGTTGCGCCGGAAGTCGGACAAGCCTTCACGCTCCTCTTCGCCCATGTGGTCGTCGTTGGCTACCCGGGCGCGACCGACCGCGGCCCACCACTCGGCGCTGCCGACTCGGGCACCGTTGGCGTCTCGCACTCCGTCCCGGATGTCGTTGTGATCGCCGATGGCGTCCAGAGTCTCGCCTTCGGGGTCGTCGAGACCGCGTCTGAGTAGTTGCGGATAGAAAATCTTCTCTTCGATGTAGGCGTGCACGTCGAGCTTGTCGGCGAGCGGGCGCCATACCCGCTCCAAGGCCTGTGCATCGAGAGGGGTTTGCGCCTGCAGGTAATCCAGCCTGGCGAACTGTTCACGAAACCAGTTGTGGTCGGCGAGGATCAACATGGTGATGTCCGCCATCTCGATTCGGCCTCCCTCACGCGCTCGGACTTGCCGCTATCGTGTCGCAACCCGGCAGAAGCCGTCAAACGCCGGTCGCAGCGCGAGCGGCACTGCTTTGCAGATTCGACGCCAAGCCTGCGCGCACGTCGGGGGAGGAGATTTCGCCCGTTCACCCAAGTAAGTCCATTGTGGCGCGCGTTGCTGCCATAGTGAAGACACGGTTGACCCATGAGCAGGAGGTAGTACGAGATGAGCACTCCGCGGGAGCAATCGAAGCATGGAATTCTGATCGATGCCCTTGCCGGGCCGGTTGACCTCAACGGTGTCGATTGGCATGTCAGACAGGCAAATCCGTCCGCACCACCGGCCGAAGTGCAAAACGAAACTCTCGACTTGATCCGCCAGGTCGTCAACGAAGGGCTGGTTCGGTTGGGCCACGAGGTGGCGGGGCGCAGGCTGCCGGGCAATGTGGGAACCTCGGGCCATCAGTTCATCGCCTGGCGTCACCCGCTCGAGCATTCGATCGGCCATATCTCCCACTACTACATCCGGCACTATGACGACCCTGAGCACTGGATGTACGCCGCTTATTTACAGCTGACCCCAGAAGGTGAACAACTCGCGCAGTCACTCGAGCGCAGAGGCGTCGACTCCTACCGGCAGTTCGGGTGACGGCAATTCCTGCTGAGCCGGCCGCGACGACGTGTTGAGGTGGCGTTACCGATCCAGCCGCACGTGGACTGTGACTCGTCCCTGCTCGTCACGCTCGGCCACCGCGTGTCCGCTTCGTTCGTCGCCGTCCAGCCGCAGCGTCAGCGGTCCGCCGTCGCCGACGAAGTTGCGCCACCACGTTTTGGCCTCAGGCAGATTGACGCTGATGAAGACCTCGTCACCGTCTCGGCGGTAAGCCACGGGGATGCTGATTCGTTTCCCGGAGCGTCGGCCGCTGTAAGTCAGTATTGCGATGTTGCGGTTGACCAGCCCGCCGAGGCGCGCAGAATTGGCCAGTGCGGCAACCGGTGCGTTCAGCAACGGCGCACCCCGCATGAAGAGCCGTCCGAAAGTCTTTTGTACTGAGGACATTGCATTTTCCTTTTTGAATTACTCAGACAAGTCCGAGTGCCTTGAGGTCGGACAGGTATTTGCGGATCAACTCGACGTCGATGTGCGGAATGTCATGCGCTGAGCCGTATTCCCGCGCTGTGCACCGCCTCGCGGAACACCGCGGTGGGCGCAACTGCGCCGAGCAGCGGCTGTTCGGGTACCCGGTAGAAGTCGAGCAAAGCCAACGCCGAACGCTGTCGTTGCTGTTCGGGCAATCCGCGCATGGCGCCCTCGAAGCGGGCGAACCACTCCGCGTGATCGTCGATGCGGGTGATCGGCGCACCGTCGTCGATCAACCAGTCCACGATCACATCCAGCGAGATGCCGTCGTCGTGGGGATTCATCACGTCATAGGAGCGGAATCCGGCCAGCGCCGGCGGCCCCCAAAGTGGTGACGGCTTCGGCGACGAAGTCGGCGGGCAAGCCGTCGTAGTGCGCGCGCGGCCGCTCGCCCGGACGATCGCCGGCATAGAAGCTTCGCGGCGCGACACCGGTCAACAGCAGGCTGATCAGTAGGCGGGTGAACGAGTCCGGCACGTTCAGCTGTCCGCCGAACCTGCTGTGCGCCAGAATCTGGTCGCTGCGGAACACGCTGACCGGCACTTCGACACAAGTCGTGTGCCTCACGCAGCAACACCTCGCCGGCCCACTTGCTGTTGGCGTATCCGTTCGCGTATCCGTCGTCGATCGGCCGTCGGGGGCTGACCGCGCGGATGTCGCCGTCTTCGACGAAGTCCGGCACGCCGAAGGCCACCGCGACGGTGGACAGATAGTTCACCGGTTTGATCCGCTCGCTGATCGCCAGCCGGATGACCTCGGCTGTGCCGACGACGTTGGGCCCGAACATCTGTCCGTAGGGCAGCACATGGTTGACCAACGCAGCCGGATGCACGACCAGATCGACATCGCGGGCCAGCCGCTGCCAGCTCGCGTCGTCGAGCCCCAGCCGCGGTTCGCCGATGTCGCCGAGCACGACATCGAGATGCTCGGCGGCCAGCTCCCGGAAACGGCTGAGCAAATGACGCGTCACCGGTCTCGAAGGCGCGTTCCAGCCGGCGGCGCGCGGACTCGGCGTCGTCGCCGCGCAGCAGCACGATCAGCCGGCCGCCGGAGCCGGACAGCCGCTGCAACCATTCCAGGGCGAGGAAACGGCCGAGGTAGCCGTTGGCGCCGGTCAACAGCACCGTCGATACCTGGTCGGTCGCCGGCGCCGCGGACGCCGCTGCTCGCAGGTCGGCCGTGTCGAGGAATTTGTCCAGCGTCAGATCACCGGCCGCGATGGACGTCGCGCCGGCGCCGTGCACCTTGGCGAACGTCGGCCGTCGGCCGCCGGAGGCTCGCTCAGCCTCGACGTAATTGGCCAAAGACGCCAAATCCGCTGACGGGCCGATGATCACACCGACTGGAACGTCCACGCCGAACACCTCGCCCAGCAGGTTGGAGAAGTTCAGCGCCGACAGCGAATCACCGCCGAGATCGGTGAAGTGAGCATCCGGCCCCGGGGTGGCCGGCAGGCTCAGCAGTGCGCGGGCGGCCTGGGCGATCGTGTCGTTCGTCGATTGCTGGCTTGCGGCCTCACGCAGGGCGAGCAGGTCCGCTGATCTGGCGTCGGCAAGGTCGGCGTAGCGCTGCTCGAGCCGCTACCATAGTGCTCTTTCAAGCTTGGGCCGCAACAGCTTTCCCACTCCGGACAGCAGCCCGTTGGCGACGGTGAACGGCTCGGTCTCGATGAGGAAGTCGACGGGGACTTCGTAGCTTTGCAGCTCTGCCGCACGCGCCGCCGAGCGCAGCGTTTCACGCAGCGCCACCGTTAATTCGTCGAGGTCGGCGTACCGCGACAGCGCCTCGTCGGTCGGCACGATCACCGCCAGTAGCGACGAGCGTTCGCTGTTGCCGTACACGAAGATCTGGCGGACCAGCGGCGCGCCGGCGTAGATGGCCTCCAGGTTGGCAACCGCGACGAACTCGCCTTGCGCCAGCTTGAGCACATTGTTGCGGCGATCCACGTACACCAGCTGATCGCGTGCGACTTCGGCCATCACATCGCCGGTGCGGTAATAGCCCTCGGCATCGAACGTCTGCGCAGTGACTTCCGGGCGCTTGTAGTAGCCGGGCGTGGCAGTGATCGTCTTGACCAGGAGTTCGCCCCGCGGATACGGCCGGTCGGTGGCGAAATAGCCCAATTCGGGAACGTCGACCAATTTGTAGTCGATGACCGGTGGACGGCTGATGACGCCGTCGCGGGCGACGATGCCCACTTCGGTGAGGCCGTAGCCGTCGATGATGTGCGCTTCGACGCACGATTCGATGAAAGTGCGCATCTCGGCCGACAGCGGGGCGGTACCGACGAATCCTCCGATCACCCGGCCGCCCAGCAAGTCCTCGCGCAGTTCGGCTTTGGCGATCTTGTCAGCCGCGGCGGTATCGGCGCCCTCGGAAACCAGCCGGTCGAAACGGGTCTGGAAACGCTGGTACAACATGTCGACCACCCGCGGCACCAGCGCCAGCTGGGTTGGGCGCACCAGGCTCAAGTCGTCGAACAGGGAAGACAAGTCGCTCTTGGGGACGAAGTAGCTGGCGCCGCCGGCCTGAAACGCCGTCGACAGACCAATCCGGCCGCCCGAGGTGATTGAGCGGCATGAAGTTGACGTTGATCACCGGCGTCTGGGTGTCCTCGAGGAAATCGGTGGTCCACAGCAGGGACACCATGCGCTCGGTCCACATCGCGCCCTTGGGGGTGCCGGTGCTGCCGGAGGTGTAGAGGATCATGGCAAGGCGCTGGTCGTCGGCGCCGCCGAAGCCGGCGGGCGCGGGCAGTTCGTGGCCGCGGCTGACGACGTCGGCCAGAATCTCTATCTCGATTGGCCGGTCAGCGAGCTGACTCGAAGCTTGCTGCAACGCTTCTCGCTGCTCGTCGACCGCGTCGTCGTAGTCGAACACCACCAGCCGGCGCACGGAGTCGCTGTCCAGTGCTGTCTGCACGGCCAGCTCCAGATAGGCCGCGCTGACCGCGAGAACGCGCGGCTGCGTCTCGTCGAAGATCGGCTGCAGCCGTGATGCCGGCGCATTGTGTTGCAGCGGCACGGTGACCAACCCGAGGTAGGCGCAGACCAGGTCGACCGTCAGGTAGTCGATGCTGGCGAAACCGATCGTGACCACGAAATCGCCGGCATCGACGGCGCGTCTCGCTGCGACCAGGTCGCGGCGATCGCCTTGACGTCGGACCACAGCTGGCCGTAGGTGACGGTGGTCGAACGACGGCAGCAGCTGCTGTTCGGCGCGGCCCGTCGCGCTGTCCCGCACGACCGATGTCGATCGCCGGCCTACCGCCGGCCGGTCCGCGTAGCCGTTCATCAGTGTTTCGAGGATTTCCACCAGCCGCAGTCCTGGACGGTGTGCCGCCGCGATCACTGTCTGGTCCGGTTCGGCGGCACGGAACTCGGCGTCGGACGCGTAGAGCTCAGCGGCACGCGCAGCGTAGGTTTCGGATTGCACGTCGGTGGGCATTCGGCGCCTTCTCGTCGGATGCCGGCATGGTGGGCCCGCTGACACCTGGCTCTACTGCAGCTTACCCAGCCACCCTAGAACGGCCGGGCATCTTTGTAAACCGATCGGTGTACTGAGACGAGTCCTGCTCGGCCGACCTGTTCAGAGCCTATGCGTGCTGCTGCCTAGGCTCCAAGGGTGGTCATTCCCTACGACGAAGCGCTGCGCGAACGCTTCCGCAAGCATCTGGCGGGTCACGATCGCCGGATCGTGAGTGACTCGACCAAGCGGCACGCGGCCGTCGCAGTGGTGCTGGTCGACTCAGAACTCGGGGAGGACCGGGTTGATCCGGCGCCGGTGGACGACTGGATCGCCGGGCGCCCGTTGCCGGCAGGCCGGTCTGGACGGCCGCATGGTCGACGTATCGGGCGGCGCAGCGTTTCTGTTGTGCCGCAGAGCTGTCCCGGCTCAGCGCGCATCCCGCTCAGTGGGCACTGCCCGGTGGCCGGCTGGACGCGGGGGAGACGGTGGTCGACGCCGCGCTGCGAGAACTGTACGAAGAGGTCGGCCTCGAGCTGGTCGAAGCGTCCGTGTTGGGCTTGCTCGACGACTACCCCACCCGCTCCGGATATGTGATCACCCCGGTGGTGATCTGGGGTGGCGGACGCCTCGATCCCCGGCCGGCGCCCGACGAGGTGCGTTGCGGTGTACCGGGTGGGACTGCATCAACTGCAGCGCGCTGATTCGCCCCGGTTCATCAGCATCCCGGAAAGCTCACGACCGGTCGTCCAGATCCCGTTGGGCAACGACCTCATTCACGCGCCGACCGGCGCTGTGCTGTTGCAGCTGCGGTGGTGGGGCTTGGAAGGCCGTCATGACCCGGTCGGCGACCTGGAACAACCGGTTTTCGCCTGGAGATAGGCTGCGACCTGCCCGCGCTCGGAGGTGGCAGGCGACAACAGCCCGAACCTCCGAGCGCGAAACGAATTGAAACTCTTATGTCTTGTCCGGGTCGATTGCGTCTTTGATCTTGCCGACGACGCCCTTCTCCGTCCCGAACGCAGGCGTCCGCGGCTCGCCCCAACTGCCGTCGTAGGTGACATAGAGCTTGGGGTCCGGCGGCGGTCCGTGCTGCAGGTCGCCCAGCGGGCGGGTATCGGTACGGAACCGGTTGACATGCCGACCGTCGGGGGCGGTGCCGAACGCCCAGCGGCCTTTGTCGGCGTCGGCGCCGTCGGACAGGTGCCACAGCTCGCTGGCGTGCTCTTCGTATTCTTCGTCGAAGAGGTCGTTCGGTGCCACGATTCCTTCCAACCCGTCAGCCTGCAGTTCCTCGATCGCGGCGAGCCACATGTTCTGGTGATAGGTGTCGCGGGCGAGGTTGAACTTCAGCATGGCTTTCACGCCGGGATCATCGGTCATGTGCCAGAGCCGCGCGGTCTGCACTCGGCCCTGGGCCTCGGCCGCGACGTTGGCGTGGAAGTCGGCAAGCAAATTCCCTGACGCCACAATGTATTTACCGTTCCAGGACTGGCCCTGGCTGTCGGACAGCGTCGGCGCGCCACCGGAAACGATGGCCTGCTGCGGGTCCATGCCGCCCATGACGGCGGCCACGACCGGGATCACCAAGAGCATTCTTCGTCGAATCGGTCGCCGGCGCGCTCTCCAATAGCCGGGCGATCATGGTGGCGATCATCTCGACGTGCCCGATCTCCTCGGTCGCCACGTCCATGATGAGATCTTTGTACTTGCCTTTTACACGACAGTTCCAGCCCTGCATCAGATACTGCATGGTGACTGTCATCTCGCCGAACGCGCCGCCCAGCAGTTCCTGCAGCTTCCGCGCGTAAACCGGATCGGGCTTTTCGGGCTTGACATCGAACTGCATGATAGTCGGTGTGTCTGAACATGACGAACCTCAAATCAATAAAAAGAATTGGCAAGCCGCAATGGCCGTAACCGCGTCATGGCTGAGCGGTCACGTTGCGATACCCACCCAGGACTTCGACAAACCTGTGTCTACAGCTTTTAGCCTCCGCAGGTTTAACGGGCCTTGTGATGGGCACGCTGGCGTGACAAGGAGGATCCGATGACATCTCTGGCAGACCAAACCCTGGCCGAATTGGGCGGTGCACGCAGTGTGCTGGCCCGGCAGAAGCGCGACCATGTCGAACTTGACCGGTTGATACATGCGGTGGACGAGTCAAGCGGCAGCCAACGGCAGGAGTACCTGAATCAGTTGTGCCGCCTCGTTTTTCCGCACGCGTTCGCCGAGGAGTCGGTGCTGTGGCCGGCGATTCGCCGCTGGGTGCCGGAGGGCGAGCAGCTGACCCTGGAGATCGAGCGCGAGCACCAGGAGATCAACGAACTGTTCACCAAGCTCGAGACGCTCGACGTGGACAGCGATGAGTTTCGAACGACTTTGGGGCCCGCGGGTGGTGCGGCTGTTGCGTGAGGACGTGCGCGACGAAGAGGATCGATTGTTGCCGATGCTGCAGCGCGGCCTCAGCCACCGCACTTTGGTGCAGCTCGGCTGGGCGTGGGAAGCGGTGCGCAACGTCTCGCCGACCCGCCCGCATCCGGTGGTCGCTCGCCGACCACCGGGCAACGCACTGGCTGCCACACCGCTGACCATCCTTGACCGCAGCCGCGACCGACTGGATCAGGTGAGCCGCCGCTCAGGCGGGCAGTTGAGCAGCCTGAGCCGCAAAGTCAGCAACGCGTTGGCGCGGGTCGCCGGAAGTATTGAGCACTTTGAGCCGCTCACTCGCGGGGAGGATGCAAGCACCCGCTCTGGTCGCACGTCGAGGCCGATCCAGGATCCAACGACCGAACACTGATCGCCTGCAACCACCCGGATTCCCACGTTCGCGTGTGCCGGGCACAGAACTCGGCATCCTGTCGTTCTGCTAGACGCTGTGCTGTTAGGCACTGCATGAGGACGACGAGGGGACGCGATGAAGATCCGGTTCGGAGTGGGGCTCGGGGCAGAAACCGCTCCACACCAGCTTGCCGAAGTCGTCGACCAACTCGAGGCCAGCGGCGTGGATTCCCTGTGGTTTTCCGAATTGGTCTACACACCAGCGGTGGACCCGGTTGTCGGCATGGCCTTTGCGTTGGCGCGGACGAACCGCTTGAAGGTAGGCACGTCGGTTGCGGTGCTGCCGGGGCGCCATCCGGTGCTGGTCGCCAAACAGCTCGCGTCGCTGGCGGCCGTTGCGCCCAAGCGGGTGCTCCCGGTGTTCGGGTTGCGGTCGGCGATCCCCGCCGAGCGCGACGTCTTCACCGTTCCCCACGGAGAACGAGCGGCAGTGTTCGACGAGTCGTTGCGGTTGCTGCGTGCTGCGCTGCTCGACGATGCGGCCGAATTCCGGGGCCGCTACTTCACCGTCAGTGGGGTTGCGATCGCCCCGCGGCCGGTGCCTGCGCTGGACATCTGGCTCGGCGGCTCGGCGCCGGCGGCATTCCGGCGCATCGGCGCGCTCGCTGACGGTTGGCTGGGCAGCTTCCTCACGCCAGCAGAGGCTCGGTCGGGACGCGAGGCCATCGAGCGGGCGGCGTCAGAAGCCGGCCGGCGCATCGAAGCCGATCACTTCGGCATCTCACTTGCCGTCGCCGACGGAGAAGTGCCGCCCGAGCTGATCACCGCGGCACGTCGACGCCGCCCGGATTTGGATCCCGGCGCGGTGATCGCGGCGAACTGGGAACAGCTGCATCGTCAGCTCGATGGGTACCTGGACGCCGGGTTGACGAAATTCGTGATACGCCCTGTCGGTCCAGTGCCGCTCGAGGCATTCGTCGACCGGTTCGTCGACGAGTTGTCCGGGCGGCAGAACTGACTGCAGTCATTGCACTGCGGAGGCGTACCGTGTTGTTAGTTGTGCGAACGAAGTAACTAAGGAATACAGGGGGCTGTGATGGCACGAACTGCCGGAGACACCTGGGACATTGTCACCAGTGTCGGGTTTACGGCGTTGGCAGTCACGGCAGCGCGCGCGCTCGACGCCGCACTCGACCCGCCGTTGGCTCACGACGACTACGCGGCGAAGTTCGTCCTCGCGGCGGGGGAGCCTAATTTGGCCGCGGCGGTCACCGACACCGACCTCAACAGCGCCGCGGCTTTCAATGCGCAGTGGGTCGGCGTGCGGACGCGCTTTTTCGACGACTTCTTCGCCGGCGCCGCACGGTGCGGGGTGCAGCAGGCCGTGATCTTGGCCGCCGGATTGGACAGCCGCGCGTTCCGTCTGGCCTGGCCGTCCGGGTTCACCGTGTTCGAAATCGACCAGCCGCGGGTCCTGGAGTTCAAGCAGGAGGAGCTCGACCGGCAGGGTGCGGTCGCGGCCACACGGCGCGTCACCGTTGCCACCGACTTGCGCGACGACTGGGCCGGTGCGCTGCATGCAGCGGGCTTCGACCCCGGCCGCCCGACCGCCTGGGCGCTCGAGGGACTGCTGCCCTACCTGCCCGGCGCTGCTCAGGACGCGCTGTTCGAAAAGCTGCACGAACTGTCCGCTGCGGGCAGTGCAATCGCCGCGGAACTCGGGCCGGCGCCGGGCGAAGTGCAGGAATTCGCCGACAGCATTCCGACGATCGCCCAGGACGCCACCCAGCCGCCCATCGCCGAGCTCTGGTACGACGATCCGCGCACCGACACCAAGGCATGGCTGGCCGGACAGGGCTGGGCAGTCATCGGTGCGGACCTGGTGCACAAGGCCGCCGCAGAATATGGACGGCCCTTCAACGGGTTGCCGCCGGCCTTCGAGCAACTGATGCGCACGAAATTCTTCACCGCCACGCGCGAAAGGTGACCGGCGAGAGCTGAGCAGCCTGTGGGCCGACCGCGGTGGACGGCGCCGACGCTTCGAGTGCTCGTCGCCAACAAAAGTGGCCACCGGAATGCTCCGGTGGCCACCTGTCGAAAGAACCTGTCGGTTCTAGTCCTTGAAGGCGTCCTTCACCTTTTCGCCGGCGTCCTTCAGGCTGGATTTCGCCTGGTCGACCTTGCCCTCGTTCTTGGTGCTGTCGTCGTCGGTCGCGCGGCCGACAGCCTCTTTGGCCTTGCCGCCCAAGTCGTCGATCTTGTTGCTCGCTTTGTCCTCGGCGCCCATCGGTCGCCTCCTTCGTGGTCACTTGCCCGTGCACGGTCGGCGACGAGCGTAACCCGTCGACGAGTCGTTCAAACGGCGTTTCGCCGACCTGGTTCTCGAATGGGGGCCGGTCGAGCAGCCGAAGCGACGTCGGCTCTCATAGATCGGTCAGTTCACCGGGAAGGTCGTCGCTGAGCACCGACTGCGCGAGCAGCTCCCCGAGCAGGGGCCCGAACTTCATCAGGTTGCTACCCACGAACGCGATGACGCAGCCGCGCCGAGCGATTGTCCAACCGTCACCGCCGCCGTCCAGCCAAGGGGCACGCACCGTCACGCAGTCCACCCGGTCGACAACCGACAGCGACGGAAACAGTGCCCGCACCGTCTCGGGATCCGGCGTCGGCTGGCCGAAGGCCCAGCGTCCGGTGCTGCCGAGCGGTAACCCGTAGCCCTCAGGTGAGGACAGGCACGCGGCACCCGTCGCGTCGGCGCCTTCGTAGGTGAAGCGGGTGTGCGGACCGAACTCGATGTCGAGGGGGCCGTACAGCGTCGGTGTCTGAACACCTGCGCAGATCAGCACCCGGTCGGCGGCCACGACGGTGTCGTCGGCCAAGGTGATCGAACCGTCGTCGGCGACCGACACCACCTCGCCACCGCGCATGTGGACATGGTGCGCCAACGCGGTCAGTGCCCGCCGGATCCGCAGGCTGCCGCCCCACTCGTCCAAGACTCCCGTTGCCCACGGAACGGCGAGAAACGGTATCCGTGCGGCGATCTGGTCCCGGTTCAACCGGCGAAAACTTGCCCCGGTGGCTGCCATCGCCGCCACCGTGTCCTCGCCGGCTCCGGCGGAAATGAAACCCTCTTCACCGAGCAAGCGGCCGGTACCCAGCTCGGCCTCCCAACGTCGCCACCCGCTGTGCGCCTGAAGCGCCAACTCGCACAGCACCGGTCGCCGGTGAGCAATCCGGAAGATCCGCGCCAATCCGGTGGACTGCTCGGCGAACGGCGCTCCGCGCTCGAAGACGGTCACGCGCTGTCCGCGCTTGGACAACTCGTAGGCGGCGGCCAGCCCGCAGATGCCGGCACCGATGACGGCGATCACGTGCGCGCGTCAGAAGAAGAAGCCGGCGTGAGGCGCGTAGGGGACCGCGAACAGCCGGTCAGCCACGGTGACCGCGGTGGCATTTGTCGCGCGGGCCAGTCCTGCGACGGCCAAAGCGCGCCAGGTTGATCCGCCGAGCAGAACGGCGGCCAGGCCTGCCACACCGACGTGCAGATCGGGGTGGCGGTCGGCCGGTTCTGCACCCTCGCCGGTGATGGTGAAGGTCGCTGTGTTGTCCGCCAGCAGCGGGTCGTCGACGGCGATGGTGACGGTGCCGTCGCCGTCGTACCGGCGTGCCGCCAACGCTTTCCCGACGTCGACGATGCGGAGCCACGTTTCGTCATGGACTGCGGTTACCCGCGCGGCCCGCCGGTCAACAAGCAACCAGGGCAGCGGATCATCGACGGGCAGCATCCAGAACAGCACTCGGTCGATCAGGTCGAGACCGAGCAGGAAACGGAGTAACCCCAGATAGGCGTCGGTGGTGGGGGCGAAAAAATCCTCGACGACGACGGTGCGCTGGTCGCCGACGAACCACGACTCGGTGTCGATCGGGCGGTAACGGATGAAACCCGACTCAGAACCAGGATTGCCGTGCACTGCCACGTAACGCGGCCCCGGCGATGATTCAGCGCGCCGTCGCGCGCCCCGCCACCACACCTGCGGGCGGTCGACGGTTCCGGGACGCGCCGGCCGGTTCGCCGCGTAAATGCCGGGCAGCACGTCCCAGGCTCGAGTTCCGTCCAGCAGACGCACCGGGCCGCCCGCTCCGACGTCTGGCCGAAGCGCCGCGCGCGCGGTTCTGACCTCCATGCTTTGTGCCGCACTCGCGACCGCGTAGCCGTATCGCTCATAGATCGTTGCCTCCGACGCGCGCAGCGTGGCGACCACCTCTCCGCGTGCGGCGATGTCGCGCAGTTGATGGTGGATCAATTCAGTGGCGATGCCTCGACGCGTGAACAAGGGGCTCACGCCGATGTGCGTCACGGCGGCGTGGCCCACGACGGCGCCGCCGGGCAGTGTCAAGTCGCTCGTGGTGGCGTCGACGGTGCCGACGAGTTGTGCGTCGACGAAAGCGCCGACGGTTCGGCCGGGTTCGAGGAGCGTGCGGATCTCCCCGGGCGCCAGGTTCGCCAGCGGCGGCAAGCCGATCATGGCGACGCGGAACAAGTCGGCTGCCGCGATCAGGTCGTCCTCGGTGTCCAGCACACGGAGTTCGGTGGTCACTGGGCCATCATGTCTGGTTCGCTGAACGCGTGCGGCCGCTGCTCGCCACCACCGAATGATGCTGTCCGATGTCGAAACGGTCGGAAATATCTGAATCCGGTCCGTCGTTGCCAGGACGGTTCGGTGGCCGTCTGCGATAAGGAAGCGATTCTCATGCCTGACTCGTCGAGTCCTGTGCACCTTGCCGTCGCGCTGGACGGGGCCGGATGGCATCCGGGCGCGTGGCGGGAGCCCGACGCTCGGCCCGCTGAGGTTTTCGACGCGCGTTACTGGGGCGACCTGATCGCCGAAGCCGAACGGGCATCGCTGGACTTCGTCACGATTGAGGACGAACTGGGGCTGCAATCCGACCATCACCTGCTGCCTGACAACCGGGCCGACCGACTGCGCGGCCGGTTGGACGCCGTCCTCGTCGCCGCCCGGATCGCGCCACTCACTCGCGGCATCGGATTCGTGCCGACGGTGAACGTCACGCACACCGAACCATTCCACGCGTCGAAGTCGATCGCCACCCTGGACTACGTGAGTTCGGGTCGCGCCGGGATTCGGGTGCAGGTTTCTGGTCGGCCCGACGTCGCAGGGCATTTCGGGCGTCGTGATCTGCCTGATTTGTCGCCCGACGATCCGGGGGCAGGACACCACGTCGGTGAGTTGTTGGCCGAAGCTGCCGACTACGTCGAAGTGCTGCGCCGGCTGTGGGATAGCTGGGAGGACGACGCCGAGATCCGCGACGTCAGCACCGGGCGGTTCATCGACACGGACAAGCTGCATTACATCGACTTTCAGGGGCGTTGGTTCTCCGTCAAAGGACCCTCCATCACGCCGCGCCCACCGCAAGGCCAGCCGATCGTCGCCGCCTTGGGGCATGGCGCTGACTCCTACGAGCTGATCGCCGGTAGCGCCGACGTCGGGTTCGTCACGCCGCGCGATGCCACCCACGCTAAGGACATCGTTCAAGAGATCACGGCGCTGCAGTGGGCGGCCGGCCGGCGCCGCGATACCGTACGCGTCTTCGCCGACCTGCTGGTGTTCCTTGACGACACCGAACAGGCCGCGCAGGGCCGACAGCGTCGGCTCGACGACCTTGCCGGTGTTCAATACCGCAGCGACGCAGCACCTTTTGTCGGCACCCCGGCGCAACTCGCCGACTTACTGCAGGAGTGGCAGGCCGCCGGGCTGTCGGGTTTCCGGCTGCGGCCCGCCGCGCTTCCGCATGACCTCGTGCACATCACCGAAGGCGTGGTACCCGAGCTACGCCGTCGCAAGCTGTTCCGTCGCAGCTACGAAGCCGGCACTTTGCGCGGACTGCTGGGACTGCCCCACCCGACCAATCGTTACGCCACCGCCTGACCACTCGACTGCGAGGATGTCAAATGAGCAAGCCGCGCAAGCAGATTCACCTGGCCGCGCATTTCCCGGGAGTCAACAACACCACCGTGTGGAGCGACCCGGCCGCCGGAAGTCACATCGACTTCAGCTCTTTCGCTCAATTCGCCCAGACCGCTGAACGAGGCAAATTCGACTTCTTGTTCCTGGCCGAAGGCCTGCGGCTGCGCGAACAAAACGGCCGGATCTACGACCTCGACGTGGTGGGCCGCCCGGACACGTTCACCGTGCTGGCCGCCTTGGCGGCGGTCACCGATCGGCTGGGCCTGACCGGCACCATCAACTCCACGTTCAACGAGCCCTACGAGGTCGCAAGGCAGTTTGCCTCGCTGGATCATCTGTCCGGTGGCCGTGCGGCCTGGAACGTCGTGACTTCCTGGGATGCGTTCACCGGAGAGAACTTCCGCCGCGGCGGCTTCCTGCCGGAGGAGCAGCGTTATGAGCGCGCGAAAACTTTTCTGCAGACCACGCGGGAGCTCTTCGACTCATGGAGCGGCGACGAGATCGTCGCCGAAAAGGCCGGCGGTGTTTTCCTGAGCGATCCGCATGCAGGAGCGTTCGCGCACAAAGACGCGCACTTCGACATCCGCGGCCGGTTCAATGTGCCGAGAAGTCCGCAGGGCCGGCCGGTCATCTTCCAGGCCGGCGACTCCGACGAGGGGCGCGAGTTCGCGGCCGCCGCTGCCGATGCCATCTTCTCCCGGCACAGCACGTTGGCGGCCGGGCAAGCGTTCTATACCGACGTCAAAGGCCGGTTGGCCCGCTACGGCCGTCGGCCGGAAGAGCTGCTGATCCTGCCGGCGGCGACTTTCGTGATCGGGGACACCGACGCCGAAGCTGAGGACCTCGCGCACGAGGTGCGGCTGGCGCAGGTGTCTCCGCAGACCGCGATCAAGTTTCTCGAGCAACTGTGGAACCGCGACCTGTCCGACCACGACCCGGACGGACCGTTGCCGGCCGTCGACCCGCTCGGCGGGGAGAACACTGTGTCGCGCGGCCGGGCCAGCGTCCGCATGTTCGCCGATCGGATCGCGATCGCAAACGACTGGCGGGCCAGAGCCGAGGCCGAAAACCTGACCACTCGCGAGTTGATCATCGAGGTCACCGGCCGACAGTCGTTCATCGGTTCACCGCAAACCGTCGCCGACGCGATCAACGACTTGGTGCAGGCCGACGCCAGTGACGGGTTCATCTTGGTGCCCCACATCACCCCCGCGGGACTCGATCCGTTCGTTGACCGGGTGGTGCCGCTGTTGCAGGAATGCGGCGTGTTCCGCGCCGATTACACCGGCACCACCTTGCGCGACCACCTGGGCTTGGCGCCGCTGTCGGCGCCGCGGCGATCGGCCGACCGGGGAGCCGCCGCCGGCGTGGCGTCCTAGTGAGAGTGCGCGTGGTGCTCCTCTTGACCCGCCTGGTGCACATGCGGATGAGTGTGTTCGGTGCCGTCACCGTGGGTGTGGGGATGCTCGTGCTCGGTGACGTTGTCGTCGGGCGACTGCGGTGCTTGATCAGTGGGGTGGTTGTGATGCGACATGCTCGTCTCCTCCTCGGTTGCTGACCTGCCGGACGAGCCCACGTTATCAGAGAATATGAACATGTGTTCATGTCTCTAATCGGTTAGGCTGCCCAGATGGGGCACGGGGTCGAAGGCCGCAACCGGGCGCCCGGCCGGCTTGACGCCGACTCCGTCGCCCATGTGGCGACGACGCTGCAGGCTTTGGCGACTCCGAGTCGGCTGCTGATCCTTGACGCACTGCGGGAGCGGCCGAGGCCGGTGACGGAGCTGGCCGACGCAATCGGGATGGAGCAGTCGGCGGTGTCCCATCAGCTGCGACTACTGCGTAATCTCGGCCTGGTGGTGGGCGTGCGTACCGGGCGAAGCATCGTGTACAGCCTCTGGGATAAACACGTCGCCCAACTGCTTGACGAAGCCATCTACCACACCGAGCACCTGCGCCTCGGGCTCTCTGACCGCCCTCAGTCGGCCGGCTGAACTTCCGAAGGACAAGACGATCAGCTGGTGTCGCCCACGCATCGTCGACCGCCCGCGGGCGAGGTCCGAGAGGTCGGCAATCTGAAGCGGCGGGCGCCGCTGGAGCGAGGCACGACGTCCGCCGAATCGGCCGCTGAGATCGTCGGAGGTCGGCAGGGGGCGATGGCGAGCGGTTATCCGGCGCTGGCACGCCGGCTCGGCACCGCCGACGCGGTGACGGTCGGGCTGGGATCGATGCTCGGAGCCGGGATCTTCGCCGCCGTCGGTCCGGCCGCCCACGCCGCAGGGGCGGGGCTGTTGATCGGGCTGGTGATAGCTGCAGTCGTGGCCTACTGCAATGCAACGTCAACCGCGCGGCTGGCCGCTCAGTATCCGGCCTCCGGTGGCGCCTATCTGTACGGGCGGATGCGCCTGGGTGAGTTTTGGGGGTATCTGGCCGGCTGGGCGTTCGTGGTGGGTAAGACCGCTTCGGGTGCGGCGATGGCGCTGACGGTCGGGTTCTATGTGTGGCCGTCGCAGGCACATTGGATCGCCGCGGCGGCGGTGGTGGTGTTGACCGCGGTCAACTATGCCGGGGTGCAGAAGTCAGCGTGGTTGACCCGGGTGATCGTCGCTGTTGTGCTGGGAGTGCTGGCCGCGGTGGTCGTCGCGGCGTTGTGCTCCGGCTCGGCCCATGCGGCCTGGCTCGATGTGAGGGGCGCCTCTGTGGGAGGGGTGCTGCAAACGGCGGGGCTCTTGTTCTTCGCTTTCGCCGGATACGCCCGTATTGCCACCCTCGGTGAGGAAGTACGAGACCCGGCCCGCGTCATTCCCCGCGCAATCCCGGTGGCGCTGGGCATCACCCTGGTCGTCTACGCCGTCGTGGCAGTGGCGGCGTTGGCGATATTGGGGCCCCAGCGGCTTGCTGATTCGGCAGCTCCCTTATCGGAGACGGTCCGAATCGCAGGGGCGGACTGGCTGGTGCCGGTTGTTCGGGTCGGTGCGGCGGTGGCGGCCTCGGGTTCACTGCTGGCGTTGCTTCTGGGAGTGTCGCGCACCGCGCTGGCCATGGCCCGGGACCGGCATTTTCCACACCAGTTAGCCAGGGTGCACCCCACTCTGCACGTGCCCGACCGGGCTGCGCTGCTGATCGGCGTGGTGATCACGGTGCTGGCGGCAACTACCGATTTACGGGGCGCGATCGGTTTCTCCTCCTTCGGGGTTCTGCTTTATTACGCGATCGCCAACGCCGCAGCCTTCACACTTCGCCCCCAAGAGGGCCGGCCGGTCCGGCCGATTCCGGTGGTCGGGTTCATCGGGTGCCTGGTGTTGACGTTCGCGCTACCGCTGTCGTCGGTGGCCGCCGGGGCCGCGGCGCTAGCCGCAGGCATCACGGCCTACGGACTGCGCCGTGCCTCGAGCGCCATCAGACGACGGCGTTCCCAGTAGCGTCTTCGAAGAGGTTTCTGCGCTCGAAAAAGGGTCGAGGCAGCGCCCGCTCAGCGTCGGTGGCGAGCGAAAAACTGCCAGATTGTGTCGGTGGCGTCGAGCGCCGTGGACGGTGCGGATATCCCTCCGGCCTTCTCCACCAGCGGGCTCGGCGTACCTCCGGGCCATTGGTGGCCGGCGTCGGCCACCGAAATCATTTCGACGGCGCGGCCCTGCGGGCAGGACGCTGTCACAGTCGTGACGAGTCCCGCGGTATTGGACGCCGGGGGTTCACAGTGGTCAATGGAACGCCACGTCGCGTTCACCGACGGCACGGAGGGGCCGTCGACGCGTGGACGACCGTTGGGCGCGAAGGACCCACCGGGTCCGCCGTTGTAGGGCACCCGATCGTCGGCAGTGCCATGGATCTGCAGCACCGATGTCGGCCGCGCGTGTGAGCAGTCGGTCAACAGGGTGCCCGCAACCGGGGCGATGGCGGCGAAAAGGTCGGTTTGACAACCCAACCGGAGAGCCATCATCGCTCCGTTCGACATGCCGGTGACGAATACCCGTGCTGCATCGATGGGGATCCGCTGCCCGAGCGCCGCGACCATTGCGGTGATGAATCCGACGTCGTCGACGCCTGCGTTCTGCGGCTCACCGCAACACGTTCCGGCGTTCCACGCCCGGTGCAGACCGTCGGGATAGGCGACCACGAAGTGGCCGGCATCGGCAGCGTTGTCCCAATGATAGGACCGCTCGGCTTGTGCGCCGTTGCCCAACCCGCCGTGCAGCATCACTACCATCGGCGCCGCACCGCGCAGGCCCTGCGGCCGGTAGAGGCGGAACGTCCTGCTGACCCCACCCGAGTGGACCGTGTGGGCGGATTGGCCGACCGGAATGCGTTCGCCGCCATGCTCTCTCGCCTGGTGGCCGCCCAGACAACCGCTGACCATGACCGCCAGCCCGATACCGATCAGCCGACTCCAATTGCAACGCATGACCCATCCTGGCATCCGGCCGAAGAACGTTCGCGACAGACCTTGGGCCCGGAACGCCTCGACGACCTGCGTGCGAGCTTTATGACGCTGCTTTCCGCGCAGTCCGCCTAGCGCGGTGTCACCGAAGTAGCGGACTGTAGTCGGTCGGCGGATCGATGAGGTTCATCGCCCGGAACAGCTTTTCGGTGAGCGCCGGGCTGCGCTCAGCAGCAGCCAGCACCTCTTCGCGGAAGTCCAGCAGTTCCCGCGGTATCGACTGTTGACCGTTGCCGTTGGCCATATAGATGTCATTGAACTGATTGGACGACCAGAGCGGGCCGACATGCCGGGCGGCGGCGTCGAAGAAACACCGACTCAAGTCGCCGTCCGCATCGGCCAGGCATTCGCGCAGCGAGGCCGCCTCGAGTGCGGCCACCGTCATGCCTTGGCCGTAAATGGGATTGGTGCTGCAGATCGCGTCAGCGAACACCAGGAAGCCGGCCGGAAAACGCGACATCTTGTCGTACCGTCGCCACGTACCACCGGGGTACCGGAACACCGCGACGTCGCCGACCGGTTCGCCCTGCAGCAAGGCGCTGACCACCGCAGGCGGCGCGAATTGACGCGCCAGCTCGATCATTTCGGCAAAGTTGTCCGGTGGTTCGTTACCGGCCAGACGTGCGACCGTGAAGATCCACAAGTCGTGCTCGTATACCGAGAAGGCGCCGCCGGTCTGTCGTTCCGGCTCTGGTATGACAAAAGTCATTTTCTCGGCAATCACCCCGGCCGGGATTGAAATCAACTGGCTCGAGTAGCTGGCGTTGGCCAGTGAGCGTTCCACCGGCGGCCGGCCGTATCCCATCTGGTCGAGGAAGGCTGGGGTGCGTGCACTGCGGCCCATCGCGTCGACCACCAGATCGGCGTCCAGTGTCTGCTCGATCCCATTGTCCCGGTTGACGATGAGCGCACCGGTGACCTGTCGGGGATCGGCGGCGATTGGTTCGACCAGGTCGTGGCCGTCGAGGAACTGAACGTTCGCGATGTCGGTGACCCGTCGCCTGATCTGCGATTCCAGCAACGGTCGGCTGAGCAGGTGGATTACCACCGACGTCGGATCGGTGAATTTTCCTGTCCTGTTGTACTCGTGACCGGCAACTCGGATAGACACCTGCGCAAGGTTGCCGTCATTACACACCGTTGCCCCGGCAGCGACGAGTTCATCGTGCAAGCCCGGGAACAGTTCGCCCAACTCCTGCGATCCGCGACTCCAGAGCACGTGAAAGTGACGGCCCTGCGGTACTCCGCGCCGCGGCGCGACTGCGTCGGTCAACTTGTCCCGTTCGACCACCGTTACGGTGTCGTAGAACTCCGACAGCACCCGGGCGGCGAGCAACCCACCCATACCTGCACCGCAGACGACGGCTCGATCACCGCGCTTGTTCACTGGCACCCCCTCGAGGCCGGCGTGCCGCGTGACAAAGCCCGCGCGGGCGGCTTGCCGCCACTCCGGATCACCGTACCGGTCAGGGTAGGCGACGCGGGCCGATCTTCGAACGCCGCCCATGGTGAACATCCATCTGCTCGGGCAAAAGCCGGCCACCGCGGGAACGGCCGAACGGTCGTGCTGTTATCAGCGTTTGGCGCGAATCCATTGCAGGGAGCCGAACTTATTGGTGCGCACGCTGGCGAAGCCCTGGTCTTCGAGCAGGTCGGCGATTTCGTCATCACCGAAGAAACGCGCTCCGGTGTTCGGCAGCAGTTTGAACAACGGACCGGCGGCTCCTGCGGTGGGGATCATCAACGCCAGGCGCCCGCCCGGGCGCAGCACCCGCGCTATCTCCGCCAGCGTCGCAGCCGGATCAGGGATCAGCTGCAAAACTGCGATCGAGGTGACCGCATCAACGGTGTCGCTGCGAAACGGAAGGCGCTGAGCGTCCGCCCGCAAGAACCCGGTGCGCGGTCCGGCGTGGTTGCGGACGGCGCGGGTCAGCATCGGTTCGGAGATGTCGACGCCGAGGGCCAGGCCGTTCGGGGCGGCGGCCTCCGCAAGCGCTGCGGTGACGCTGCCGGGACCGCTGCCGACGTCGAGCGCGACTCCGCCGGGCGGAATGTTCAACCACTCCTGGGGATGCTGCCACGCGGTGAACAACCGCCGGGCCAGCGCCTGGGTGTTGTCGTAGAGCAGCGAGCCGATCGGCGAAGCCCACAATGCCTGAATTGCGCCGGTGTTCTTCGGCACCGCCGAACTCTCGGCCGGTTCGGTTCCCAACAGATCGAGATAGCCCTTGCTGACGTCGGGGAGTGGCGGTGGATCCGAGAGCAGATCCAAAGCGCGGTGCAGCGCCGGCGGCACCGCTGTTGTCGAGTTGCTCATTCGCGTCTTCCTTTTCGGGCGTTCATTCCTTGACTCCGACTTTGATTCCGACGGTGACGAGGTCGGCAATGAACCGGGTGACCAGGGGACGTGGGATGCGGTGCTGCTCACTGATGGTGAACCCGGCATCCTCGAACAATCTGCGCAGCTCGGCCGGCGGCGTTTGATGTACCGGCTTCCAGAGGCCGGAGAACGCGCCCTGCAGCAGCGGCTGGCGCGCGCTGAGGGCCGCCACTACCACCAGACCACCAGGGGAGAGCACCCGATTGAATTCCCGCAGCGCCGCCGCCTGGTCGAAGAAGTGAAATGCCGACGTCGTCACCACAGCGTCCAGCGCGGCGTCGCCGAAGGGCAATTGCTCAGCCGGTCCGTGCAACCACCGCACCTGTGCCGATCTGGATCGAGCCTGGCTGAGCATGCCGGGTGACATGTCCACGCCGTAGATTTCCGCCGGCTGCAGCTCCCGCTGAATCCGGTCGGCGAGGATGCCGGTGCCGCAGCCGATGTCGGCGATGCGCCGGGATGAATGTGCTTTCAGCCGGGCGATCACTTCGTCGTGGGCCGGGCGGTACACCCACTGTTGCAAGACGGGCAGGTTGTAACCCGGTGCTGCGAAACTCCAGAACCGTGTGACGGCTTCGTTGAGCCCTCTCCTCGAGACAGTCGGCATCGCTGTCGGTTACCCGTTTTTCCGCACGGAGGTGTAGTAGATCGTGTCGGCGACCGAAATGGAGTCCGTGAACTGCGGCAGCGCCGGCAACCCGTTCTCGGCGAACAACTCGCTCATCTGGGCACCGCTCGAGCGCCAGCCCAACCTGTCGAGGTAGTCGGCGACGTCGTTGCGCTCGCCCTGGTAGCCAAGGTCGGCGAAGTCCAGTTCGAAGCCGTGTTCCCGCCACTTGTCGGTTGCCCTGCGCATCATCTCAGTGACCTCGTCGGTGTTGAGTTCCGACATGTCCGGCAACGCTTCGCTGGCGAGCCGGCTGCCGTCGGCGCTGAGCGCGGTGATGTTGTCCAGCAGGCGGTCCTGGGCCTCCGGCGGAAGGTAGCCGAGCAACCCCTCAGCGATCCAGGCGGTCGGCCGGCCCGGTTCGAAACCCGCGTCGATCAGGGCCTTCGGCCAGTTGTCTCGCAAGTCGACGGCCACCGGGCGCCGGTCAGCGGTGGGCGCCGCCCCCAGCTGGGCCAACGCGGCCGTCTTGAATTCGATGACCGACGGCTGGTCGATCTCGAAAACTGTCATGCCCGCGGGCCAGGCCAACCGGTAGGCGCGGGAATCCAAGCCGGAAGCCAGGATCACCGCCTGGCGAATCCCCGCGTCAGTCGCCTCCCGGAAGAAAGCGTCGAAGAACCGGGTGCGCACGGCCATCGCGTCGGGCATGTGTGTGAGTTTCCAGCCGGAGTCGTGATCGTCGACGTCCGCGGCGGCCAGCTCCCCGTCGATCCATCTGTCGAAAAACTCCACGCCCACCGCGCGTACGAGTGGTTCGGCGAACGGGTCGTCGATCAGCGCGGTGTCGCCCTTGGTGGCGATCGCGCGGGCCGCGGCGACCATCGTCGCCGTGGCACCTACGCTGCTGGCCAAGTCCCAGGTGTCGTTATCTGTCCGCGGCATTTCGCTTCCTCCCGACGTAACGATGATCTAATTATTAGACAGTATAACGAGTGCTCGGGGTGGGGATATCCCACCGGCGATGCATCGGTCACAACCCAGCCCACCTGGCAGGCGTACGCGCAGGCCTTAGCGGGTAGGCCCGCTTTCTGAACAAGCACGCGTCTGAACAAGCACCAGGTTCGATCGGAGAAAGCAATGCAGTTGACGGGCAACACCGTCGTGGTGACCGGCGGCGGAACCGGCATCGGCCGTGGGCTGGCCGAGTCCTTCCACCGGTTAGGTAATCGGGTGGTGATCGCCGGCCGTCGGCAGGCGCCGCTGCTGGAGGTGGCATCAGCTTCTCCAGGCATCGAGTATCTGACCCTCGATCAGGGCGACGCCGGCGACATCGCCCGGTTCGCCGCCGAACTGACTGACCGCTATCCCGATCTCAACGTGCTGATCAACAACGCCGGCATTCAGCTCCCCGAAGACCTCCTCCTCGGCGACGTGCGTGCGGCGGAGCAGACGGTCGCGATCAACCTGCTGGGCCCGATCCGGCTCACCGCCGCGCTGTTGCCGGCACTGATGGACAAAACCGATCCGGCGATCCTCAACGTGACCTCGGGGCTGGGTTTCATGCCGAGTGCGCTCACCCCGACGTATTGCGCCACCAAGTCGGCGCTGCACTCCTACACCCAGTCATTGCGGTTTCAGCTACGAAGCACCGCCGTCGAGGTCATCGAGATCGTGCCGCCGCAGGTACAGACCGCTCTGCAAGGAGAGCGGGGCTTCGATCCGAAAGCTATGCCCCTGGACGAATACGTGACCGAGACGATGGAACTGCTGCGCAGCCAACCAGACGCCACCGAGATCGTCGTCGAACGCGCGAGGCGGTTCCGCAACGCCGAACGCGACGGCGAGTACGACAAGATCTATCCCGCTTTCAACGAGCAGATGACGGCCGCGCTCGGCCAGGCGGTCAAGAGCTGATGCAGGTCCTGATGGTCGGGGCGACCGGACAGCATGCCCGATGGGTGTTACACGCGCTGCTGGACCGTGGCGTATCGGTGCGGGCGCTGGTGCGCAACGACGAGCGCGCCAAGGTGGCGCGGGACAACGGTGCCGACGAGACGGTAGTCGGTGATCTGACCGAACCCGCGAGCCTGGCCGCGGCAGTCGCCGGAGTCGACGGCGTTTTCCACATCGGGCCGGCGCATTCCGCCAACGAAGCTGAGATGGGTCTTGCGATGGTCGACGCCGCCAAAGCTGCCGGCGTGCGAAAGTTCGTGTTCTCCGGGGTGATTCACCCGTCAATCTCCGCGATGACCAATCATGCGGCCGCAAAGCTGCCCGTCGAAGACGCCCTGTACAGCTCAGAGCTGGACTTCACCGTGCTGCAGCCGGCCCGGTTCATGCAGAACTTCGCCCGGTCTTTCCGCGACGTCGTCGAGCACGGCCGGCTGGCGCAGCCGTACTCCCCGACGGTCAAGATGTGCTCGGTGGACTACCGCGATGTGGCCGAGGTCGCCGCGCTCGCGCTGACAAGCGACGAGCTGAGTCACGGCACATTCGAACTGTGTGCGCCGGGAAACCAGGACAGCCATGACGTCGCCGCGATCTTGAGCGAGGTGCTCGGACGCCGCATCACCGCGGTGCAAATCCCGCTCGACGAATTCGCGTTGCAGCTGCCGGAGGGCCCGTTTCGCGACGGGATGGCGCGGATGATGGCTCACTACGACCGGCACGGCTTGCCGGGCGGAAATCCGTTGGTGCTGCGGGCGATCCTCGGCCGCGAGCCGCGCACGCTCACCGACTATTTCCAGGAGCTTGCGTCTCGCTGAAAACCCGGTGAACCGCCGGTCGTCGTCGAGCTTCCGATTGTTCGCCGCGCCGGCGATGCGACAGGATCAGTGCCATGGCCTCGTCTGAAGACCTGCCGGATATCGCTCTGCTGGATGTACCGAGAACAGCGCCGGTCGACGACCCCGAGGCGTATCTGCGCGCTGCCCTCGCCTGGCATTTCGGCGCGGACACCGGTTCGCCGTTCTGGCTGCGCATCGCCGAGACGCTGCCCTTCGACCCGTTGACCGATGTCAGGTCTTTCGCTGACCTGCGGTTGTTTCCCAACCTCGTCAACGAGTTGCGCCACGTCGCCGTCGAAGACCTCATCCCGCGCGGATACGGATCACCGCGTCCGGTACCGCAGGTCTTCGAATCCGGCGGAACAACCGGCGCGCCGAAACGCACTGCGCAGCTGCCCGATTGGATCAGCCAAGTCGTGCAGTGGCAGACCGCGGATTTCACCACCGGCGGATTCCGGGCGGGTGAGGGCTTCGTGTGCCTGATGCCCAGTGGACCGCACGGAGTGGGATACTTCTCCCGCTTGGTCTCCGCACAGCTTGGCTCGGTGTTCCACGGAATCGACATCGATCCGCGATGGGTGAAAAAGCTCGCCGCGCGCAATGCGACCGCTGAGGTAGCGGCCTACATCGATCATGTGATCGAGCAGGCGGTGTTCATTTTGCGGACGCAGCACGTCGCCAACATGCACACGAGCCCCCCGTTGCTCGAGGCGATCGCCCGCAACGACCGGCTAGTGGACCTGATCAACGAAAAAGTTCGTTACCTGCTGCTCAGCGGCGCGCATGTCGACGCCGACACGATGGACTTGCTGCGCGACATCTTCCCGGCCACCACGATCACGGTGGCCTTCGGCAGCACCATGATCCTCTCGCAGGCGGTCACCCGACTAGCCGACGACGCTGAGACATTCATCTTCGATCCGCGCTCGCCCTACGTGGTGTTCTGGGTGGTCGATCCCGACACCGGTGACCAAGTGCCGTACGGAGAGCTGGGTCAGGTGGTGATGAACCACGTCAGCAAAGGAATGTTCTTACCGAACAACTTGGAGCGCGACCTGGCGATCCGAATGCCCGGGCCGGCAACTCAAGTCGGCGACTCGGTCAGTGCCGTGCGACCGGTCGGCCTTTTCGAGGGCGAAGCTGTCATCGAAGGGGTCTACTGACGGTGGCCGCCGAACGAGGTGTGGCGGCAACCGGTTTGCTGTGCTTCGACGCGCTCGGCCCGGCCGGGCCGTACCGGACCCGCAACCGCGCGGTCATCACGACCGTCGCCGGCGAGCCGGTCGCCGAACTGAGTTTGGTGCCGGCGCTTTATGTTTCGCGGGCCGTCAATGCGCAACGCCACACGCCCCCACTGCCCGTCGCGCAGCGCCGGGCCGGGTTGGTGCGGGCCGCCGACGCGTTCACCACCGCGGTGATCGCCGGTCTCGACTTCCCGAGCTATGTCGAGCTGGCCAGCCGGGTATCCGGGCTGCCCATCACGGTGGCCCGCGCCGCCGCCGTGCGCGTCGCTGCAGCCGTCGGCGCGGCATGCGACGCGGTGCAACCGGCGCAGCCGGCCGGCTCCGCGCTGAACTGGCGTGCGCAACGGGCTCGTCGCGGCGGTGCGGTATGGGTCCGCCGCGGTGAGGTGTTCGCCGTGCACGCTTCCGGCAACAGTCCCGGAGTGCACGCGCTGTGGCCGCAGGCGCTCGCGCTGGGCTACCGGGTCGCCGTTCGCCCGTCGCGGCGCGAACCGTTCACCGCGCAGCGGCTGATCCTTGCCATGCGCGCGGCGGGCTTCCGGCCGGAAGACGTCACCTATCTGCCGACCGACCACAGCGGAGCCGACGAGCTCATCCGCTCGGCCGATCTGTCCCTGGTGTACGGCGACCAGTCGGTTGTCGACAAGTACGCCACCGACCCGACGGTGTTCGCCAACGGTCCCGGACGTGCGAAAACGGTGATCACCGCCGACCGCAACTGGCGCGACCACCTGGACTTGATCGTCGACTCGATCGCCGACCTGGGCGGGATGGCGTGCGTCAACACCACCGCCGTGCTCTGCGAAGGAGATCCCGCCCCGCTGGCTTCTGCGATCGCCGACCGGCTCTCCACACTCGAGCCGCGTCCCGCCACCGACGAACGAGCAGTTCTGCCCACTCAACCGCTGGCCAAGGCACGAGCGCTGGCGCGCCACCTGTCGGTCAAGGCGACCGGAACCACCCCGGTGCTCGGCGCCGACCAGGTAGTCGCCGACCTCGGCGACGGTAGCGCTGCGCTGCGCCCGGCAGTGCACTTGCTGGCCGCGCCGGACGTCGACAAGCTCAACACCGAACTGCCGTTCCCATGTGTGTGGGTGGCGGGGTGGTCACGAGCTGACGGCATCGCTCCGTTGCGGCACTCGCTGGTGGTCAACGCCTACACCGGGGACGAAGACCTGATCGACGCGTTGCTGGCCGAACCGACGGTGACCAACGTCTACTGCGGTCGCCACCGCAGCTACTACGAGGCACCGGAAATACCGCACGACGGATTCCTGGCCGACTTCTTGATGCGCAACAAGGGTTTCATCGGGGACTGACGCTGCCGCCCCTTACCTGCGGTCCGACGAGGGGCCGCTCGCCGCGTCCGGTAAAACGAGTGAAGATAGGCACAACTGAGTGAGGCGGCGCGATGAACATGGCAGCAAAGGCGATCAACAAGATCGCCAACCCGCGAGGCGTTGCCGATCTCCGACCGGCTCCGCGCCGCCGTTGCCGGCAAGACCGTGCTGGTCACCGGCGCGTCGTACGGCGTCGGTGAGGCGACCGCCCGCAAGCTGGCGGCGGCCGGGGCGACGGTGATCGTCGTCGCCCGCTCCGCGGACAAACTCGATGACCTCGTCGCCGCCATCACCGCCGGTGGTGGACACGCGGTGGCTCACCCGGCCGACCTGACCGACCAGGAGGCCGTCGCGGCACTGGTCGACGAGATCGACCGCCGACACGGCGCACTGGACATCGTGGTGAGCAACGCCGGCAAGTCGCTGCGCCGGTCCCTGCACCAGCAGTACGAGCGGCCGCAAGATTTTCAGCGCACCATCGACATCAACTACCTCGGGCCGATCCGGTTGCTGCTCGGCGTGCTGCCCGCGATGCGCGCACACGGCGGCGGGCACATCGTCAACGTCTCCAGCGTCGGTGTGCGGGTGCCGCCCGGTCCGCAGTGGGGCGCCTACCAGGCGTCGAAGGGGGCGTTCGACCGCTGGTTGCGCAGCGTCGCACCGGAATTGCACGCTGATGGCGTGGACGTCACCTCGATCTACTTCGCGTTGATCCGCACCAGGATGATCGAGCCGACGCCGATGCTGCGCAGCCTGCCGGGCCTGACCGCAGACCAGGCCGCCGACGTCGTCGCCAAAGCGATCCTGGAGCGGCCCCGGGTGATCGCGCCACCTTGGACGTTCGCCGTCGAAGTGGCCTCGGTGTTGCTGGCCGGTCCCGCCGACCGGGCCGCGCGGCTCTGGCACCGCCGCATGGTCGCTTCCGAAGCGAGCCGGCGGTGACGCTCATCGGCATGGTCGGGGTGGCAGGCCGCGCGGTGCTGCGTTCCCGGCTACTGAGCATCCCCGGGCCCGCCGCGACGCTGCGACTCACGCGCGAGGCGGTGCGAGGCGGCACCAATCCGTTCACTCTGCTCGCGGTCACTGCCGCCAGGTGGCCGAATCGGGCCGCGGTGATAGACGACGACGGCGTGATCAGCTACCGCGAACTGCAGTCCAGAACCGAGGCCCTCGCCGCCGCACTGCAGCGGCGCGGCGTCGAACCGGGTGACGCGGTCGGGGTGATGTGCCGCAACGGCCGCGGTTTTGTCGAGGCGTTGTTCGCCGCCGCTTCGGCCGGTGCCGACGTGGTGCTGGTCAACACCGAGTTCCGCACCGATGCGCTGGCCGCCGCGCTCGGCGCACACGAGGTTACAACCGTCATCTGTGACCGGGAATTCGATGAGCGGGTCAACGCCGCCGGTGAGTCCATCGAGTTGCTCGACCCCGCAGCCGTTCAGACCCAACCCGGCGCCGCGCGACCGCACGTCGCGCCGGCTGGCCGGATCATTTTGCTCACCTCGGGCACCACCGGAAAACCCAAGGGCGTGCCCCGCGCGCCGCGGGTGAACACCGGCGTGATCGGCGTCGGGCTCACCATCCTCGATCGCACCGAGCTGCGCACCGGAACGCGAATGGCCATGGCGGTGCCGATGTTCCACGGTCTCGGGCTTGGTATGACGATCCTTGCCGTCGGCCTGGGCGGCACGATCCTGACGCATCGGCGCTTCGATCCTGAGGCGGTGCTGGGGCAGGCCTCGCTGCATCGCGCCGACGCGATGACTGCCGTGCCGATCCTGTTGTCGAGGATCCTCGACTTGCCGGACACCGTGCGGGCGCGTCATCCGCTGCCGGCTCTGCGCACGGTGGTCTCCAGTGGCGACCGGCTCGACCCAAGTTTGGCGCGACGCTTCATGGACAGCTACGGCGACGTCCTCTACAACGGCTACGGTTCCACCGAGGTCGGCATCGGCGCGCTGGCGACTCCGGCAGAGTTGCGCGCATTCCCCGAAACCGTCGGCCGGCCGAGCGTCGGCTGCCAGGTCCGCATCCTCGACGAAACGGGCGCGCCGGTGAGTCCGAACGTCACCGGTCGAGTTTTCGTCGGCGGCGACCTGACCTTCGAGGGATACACCGGTGGCACAACCAAAGACGTCGTCGGCACCATGACCAGCACCGGCGACCTGGGATACTTCGACGATTCCGGGCGGTTGTTCATCGTCGGTCGCGAAGACGACATGATCGTCTCCGGCGGCGAGAACGTCTATCCCCGTGCTGTGGAGAACGCGCTGGCCGAGCACCCCGACATCACCGACACCGCCGTCATCGGCGTACCCGACGAGAAGTTCGGTCAGCGGCTGGCGGTGTTCATCGTTCCGCGGCCGGACAGCGAGGTCGACGAAACCGCGGTGCGCGAATACCTGAAAGCCAGGGTCTCGCGGTTTGAACAGCCCCGCGATGTCCGAATCGTCGGCAACATCCCGCGCAATCCGGCCGGCAAGGTCGTGCGGCGCGAACTGCCGACGGACTGAGTCCGCTATGCCGGTGAGTCCACCGGCTCGACGAGCCGCAACAGCGGGCCGCCCGACTGGTCGGGCCTGTCCCCATTGGTCGCCGACGCAAAGTGGACCTCGCCGGCCGGCACAGCGTCTTCAGTGGTCCTGATCAGCCAATTCGGCGCGATCACCGAGACTGCGGTGGCCGTCGCGGTCGCGGCGGCCACACTCGTCCAGGCAAACGGACCCAACGGCGTGCACCCGAAGAAGTGGCTGACGCCCGGCGTCTGCACGATCGCCACCAGAACGGCCGCGCTGCCCAGCGCGGTGGCGACGACCAGCGGACTGTGGCGGCGGGTCAACAGCGTCTGCGCCAACTGGGTGCTCACCAGTGCGGTCAGGCCCATGGTCGCGGTCCGCCGCTGCGTGCCGGGCGTCCAGCGCCCGACAGCCCAGGCGGCGGTCGCCCCGGCCGCGGTGACGACACCGCGGGTGGCGATCTGCCGCATCAGCGGCCCGTCAAGCGAGGGCGTCGGCTCCGACAGCACCGCGCGCTGATACTCGCGCCGGGCGGCTTCCGCCTCTTCCTCGCTCTGACCGGGAGTTTCCTCCGGCTCGGGAATTTGCGGAGTGACCGCGACCGCCAGCGCCGGGAACATGTCGGTGAGCAGGTTCACCAGCAGCAGTTGACGGGTGCCTACCGGCGCCCGGCCGGTGCCCAGCGCGGTGCCCATGATGGTGAAGATGACCTCGCCGATGTTGCCGCCCACCAGAATCGTCAGCGCGTCGCGCACCGCGCTCCACATGCTGCGGCCTTCGACCAACGCGTCGAGCAGCGCGCTCAAGTCGTCCTCGGTCAACACGATGTCGGCGGCGCTGCGGGCCGCCGAGGAGCCGCGGCCGCTGACACCGATGCCGACGTCGGCCATCCGGATCGCCGCGGCGTCGTTGGCGCCGTCGCCCACCATCGCGGTCACTCGTCCGCAGCGCTGCAGCGAAGCGACCACCTGCACTTTCTGTTCCGGGCTGACCCGGGCGAACACCTGCACGTCGGCGGCCATCCGGGTGCAGGCCTCCTCGTCCAAGGCGGCGAACTCGGAGCCGGTGATGACCTGCACGTCCGCTGGTAAGCCCAGCTGGCGGGCGATCGCCCGCGCGGTCACCGGATGGTCACCGGTGATCAGCACCACCTGGCGGTTGGCCTGGTGCAGCGCCTCGATCAGCGGCCGGGCCGACGGCCGTGCGGTGTCCGCGAGGCCGACGTAGCCGATCAGCTCCAGGTCCTGGGCGGCGGCGTCCACGCTGTCGGCGTCGGTCTCCTCCTCGTCGTTGGGGTCGTCCTCCCAGCCGCGCTGCGCCACCGCCAGCACCCGCAGGCCCTGCTCGGCCAAAGTCTGCACCAGCGATTCGGCCCGATTGCGATCAGCGTCGGCGTCGGCGAACCGGCAGCGCGGCAGGATTTCTTCCGGCGCGCCCTTGAGCATCAGCTTGGGTGCCTTCGCGTCGGAGTTCGCGGTGCCGATGGCCGCGGCGTAGCCGCGACTGGATTCGAAGGGCACCTCGGCCAGCGTCGTCCATTCCGGGTCCTGCGGCCCCAAAACCGAACTGGCCGCGGCGAGGATGGCTTCGTCGGTGGCGTGGGCGTGTCCTTGTCCGTCCTGCGGTCGCGGGCACGCCCGCGCGGCCGCGCGCAGCACCTCCGCGGCCACCGGGTCGTCCGCGGCGGGCAGCGGACCACCGGCATCGGTGCCGGCCGGCACCGCGCGAACGACCCGCAGCCGGTTCTCGGTGAGTGTGCCGGTCTTGTCGAAGCACACCGTTTCGACCCGGCCCAACGCCTCGATGGTGCGTGGGGCGCGAACCAGCACTCCCCGTCGGGTCAAGCGCTGGGCGGCGGCGAGCTGCGCGAGTGTCGCCACCAGCGGGAGACCTTCCGGCACGGCGGCCACCGCGATCGCAACGCCGTCGGCGACGGCCTGCCGCAGCGGGGCTCGACGCAGCATCGCCAGCCCAGTCACCGCCGCTCCGCCGGCCAGCGTGAGCGGAAGGACCTTGTTAGTCAGTTCCCGCAGCCGCGCCTGCACACCGGCGCCCGATTCGACGTCGGCGACCGCTGCGATAGCGCGTTGGGCAGCGGTCGCATTTCCGGTCGCGACGACGATGGCGCGCGCGTGGCCGGCGACGATGGTGCTGCCCTCGAACAGCATGCTGGCCCGCTCGGCATCCGAGGCCGCGACCGGTTCGACCTGCTTGTCCACCGGCAGCGACTCACCGGTGAGCAGCGACTCGTCGACTTCGAGGTCATCGGCCACCAGCAGCCGTGCGTCGGCAGGAACCACGTCCGGTGCCATCAGGTCGATGACGTCGCCGGGCCGCAGAGAGCTGGCCGTGATGGTCACGGTGCGTTCGGCGCTCCGGGCCGCCTCCAGCCGGCGTCGGGTGGTGGCGACCACCGGTACGACGACGCGACGCGCGAGTTGGTCCTGCTCGGCGAACAGTTCGGCGGCTGCGGCGTCGGCCCGCAGCCGCTGCGCGCCGCCGGTGATCGCGTTGGCGGTCATCACGCCCGCGACCAGCAGTGCGTCGACGTTGCTGCCGACGATCGCCGACGCCGCCGCGCCGACGGCCAGGATCGGGGTCAGCGGGTCGGCCAGCTCGGCCCGGGTGGCGCCCAGCAACCGTCCCACCCGCCGAGCCGGCTCGCGCAGCGGCGACACGACCGGGCTGTAGGACAGGTCTTCCAGTCGTTGCCGCCACGCCGAGGTCTCGGTGTCTACTGCCAATGGGCGGGCGCCGCCGGCCAGCCTCGAGTACACGATCTCCGGGTCCAGGGCATGCCAGGCGGTCAGCGGCTGTGGGGTGGGATCAGGTCGCCGCAGCACATTGGCGGCGGACAGCGCGCCGGAGAACAACGCGCTCGCAGCGGCTGCATTCACCGGGTTGAGCCAGCGTCGAGCCGACAGCGCGCCGCTCGGCTTGCCGGGTTCCCCGTCACCAGCAGCAGGCCGGCCAGCGTGGTGCCGCCCTTGGCCAGGCGCACCGCCGACTCGCTGGCCTGCCGGGCGGCCGGCAGCGCCGAGAGGATGCGCACCGCCGCGGCCAGATCGGTGCCGGTGATGATGTCCGCCGTCCACGGTGTCGCGGCCTGCGGATCATCGAGCGCCACACCGACATCGGCGACGGCCAAGGCCGCCAGGGTGTCCGTCGACGCGAAATCCCGGTGCAGCGCGGTGATCAGCAGCACCGGTCCGCGATCGGCACGCAGCTCGCGCACCAGCCTCAGCAGCGGCGTGCCGGGTGGATGCGCAGCTCCGACACTGGCGGACAGATCTTCGGTGCCGGCGACATGGCGCAACACCACCCGCGCTCCGGTGCGGTGCGCCGTCTGCAGCAGCGGCACCGCGTAGGGGTCGACCTCCCAGGCCACATCGACGCTGCCCACCTGCTCCCCGTCCACCACCAGGTCGGCACGTTCGAGTCCCTGCGCCGGCGCGGCCGAAGGCTCGGCGCGGACCCACCGCAGCCGCGCTCCGGTGGCGGGCAGCTCGTCGGGGTCGGGTTCGGGCGCCTGCTCGCCGTGCAGCAGCGCGTCGGCGACCTCGTACACCCGGTCGTCGTCCCAGCCGGGGATGTCTCCGTGGGCGTGCAACACCGCGCGAGCATCGCCGCGCAACGCCGCCCCGTCGATGACGACGACCTTGATGCGGTCCAGCCGGCGCAGCGCACCAGGGTCGAGGACCAGTTGCCCGGCATTGGCGAGCCCGCGCCCCAGCACCGCGGCGAAGGTCTGCCGGCCCAAATGGGCTGCTTTGGGCGCTGCGGCCAGCACCGCACCGGCGGCCTCTTCAGCACCGCCGCCGCCGAGCAGCGCGCCCGCCGCGGCCACCAACGCACCGTTGGCGGCTTGATCCACGTACTCCTCGACCGGGCCGGCACTGGCGCCCTTCGCGGTGTCGATCGCGGCGTCGACGGCTCCGTCGACAACCACGTGCGATGCCTCACCGGCGGCCGCGGCCTTCGCGCCGGCCGACGAGATCACCGGGACCACCGGCGCCTGCGGTCGCTTCGGGGTGGCCAGCTCGCGTTCCCGCTGCCGCCACACTTCGCGATGCGCCGATGCCTCGGAGATCTGGAGTCCGCGTTGGGCCAGGTCCAGCAGCGGCGCGCCGATTGCCTGGGTCAGCCCGTTGGTGACCGCCATCGAAGCGGCCAACGTGAGGTCGGTGCCCACCCGGCCCAGCCGGGATTCCAGCATGGACACCAGCCGCGGCTGATTGCTGACCAGCGCCGACGCGGCCCGGACGGCTTTGGGTCCGGCGGGCACCCGGCCGAACCAGCCGGTGATCGCGGCGCCGACCGCCACCACGTCCATCGCCGCAGCAGTCAACGGCACCACCAACGCCAGCGGGATTACCTGGATCGGCGAACGGCGCGGTCCGGGGCGCGGATTCCCGCCCGGTGGAGGACACCGTATCGGCGACCGACGCGACCGCGGCCCGCACCTTGTCGAGCACGCGGTCCTCGTCGACGTCGTCCGCCAGTTGCACCACCAGCCGGCCCAGCGCCCCCTCGACGTGAGCGCTGGCCACGCCGGCGATCTCCCGGACCGGTTCTTCGAGCTGCGCCGCATGCTGGTGCCAGCTAGGGAAAGGCAGCAGCGGGTCGAGGTCCAGGTGCACCCGCTGCCCGCTCTGCCAACGCACCGGCGGGAGCCCGTGCCGCGCGGACCCACCGGCAGCCTCGTGAGTGTTCCTGCCGAGCACCCGCCCGGTCGCCTGTCCCACTGACCGCACCATCGGATCGGCCAGCGTCTGCACCGCACCGGCGGCGTCGGCGGCGCCTTGCGCTCCGGCGCGCAGAGCCTGCACCGCCTGGCCGGTCACTCCGCGGACAACACCGTTCACACCCGGCACATTCATTCCGATCAACCCTTCAACAGGCTGCTGGAGATCAGCAGGCCAGCGCCAACCAACGGCGCGTTCAATCCTTCATCACTAGTCTCCAACAGCCTCGCATGGATTGACCCGGCCCTGCGCTTCCGCGGCGCTCAGTTGTTGTGTGCCCGCCGTACCAGTGTCGCGCCCAACCCGGAGACGATCTCTTTCGGGCGTTGCTGTTCGCCTTGCTGGGCGCCCAGGACCAGGATTGCGCCGGTGAGCACGGGCAGCGCCCACTGCAGGTACTTCAGTTGCTGTTGAGCGGTGGCGACGTCCGACGGCGTCTGGGGTGCCGGCTCGGTAGCTCCCTTCGCGGTCTGTTGTTCGCTCTGCGCGATCTTTGCGCCCAACGCCCCGCTCCACGCCGTGGCGCCGAGAGCGGCCCCCGTCACCGCAAGCTTGGTGACGGTATTGGCCCGCACGCCGGTCTGATACTTCGCCCTGCGGCGGTTGGCCAGCAGAATCCCGGCGCCACCGATCACATGTGCGCCGATCGCAGCGGCATTGACCGGGCTCCATTTCGCCCAGCCCACGGACGCGACGCGACCGCGGTCTTGCGGCTCCTTGACCGCAGCGGCGGCGCCGTTCAGGCCCACTGCGCCCATCAGTGAACCGCCGAACCATGCTGCGGCACCCAGGTCGTGAAGAGAACGGATAACTGTGTTTCGTGCAGACATATGAATTCTCCTTTGAATCGCGCATCGCGTGACATCACCCAAGCCGAAGCTTGCCGTTGATGATCAAGATGCTCTTGAGTAGCGAATCGGGTTGGCGGTCCGCGCCACCAAGCACAGGTTCACCAAATCCAGATAATCGAAACCTTCGCCACCGAGGGCCGCTGCTCGGGCACCTCTGACAACCCGAGTCGTTGCTTCTGAGGCCAAAGTTGTTGCTAACACGCCGGTTTCACAGATGTGGACCCAGGAAGGCGGCGGTGTCGTAATAGGTTCGGAACGAGCCGATGGACTGCCCGCTCGCCTCCAGCACGCTCACTCCTTCGTAGCGGAAATCACTACCGTTGCGCAGCGTTCCTGTCGAAGTCCACTCCAGAAAGGCGATTCCGTCACTGCTCACGACGTGGTCGAAGGATGCTTCGATCGAGCCGAAGACGTCGCGGTATTGCCGCCAGAAATTGCGCGCACCGTCCTTGCCGCGCTCCTCGTGCGGCATACCGAGCTTGCGCAGGTTCGCGTCGTCGGCGAAGAGGTCGACCAACGGGTCGACGTCCCGAGTGCTGTGCAGCTCGCCCAGCGCGGTGACGAAACGGTCGACGATCTCATCCATGCCCGCGGATACCCCCAACCGTTGAGCCGCTAACCCGGGCCGAAGCCGACCGGTCCGGTGGTCTGGAACACTTTGAGCGTGCTTCGAGAGGACGGCGCGTGACCACCAGCAACCCGGCTACACCGCCGCAGACACCGACTTGCTACCGGCATTCCGATCGCACCACCTATGTCAGCTGCACGCGGTGTGACCGCTATATCTGCCCGGAATGCATGCGAGACGCCACCGTAGGTCAGCAGTGCGTCGAGTGCGTCCGCGCCGACCGCAGGACGGCACCCCAGGCGCGGACCCAGTTCGGTGGGCGGGTGCGGTCAGGCGCTCCGGCCGTCACCTATGCGCTGATCGGTGTGAACGTTGTGGCGTTCGTCCTGCAGACGGCCTCGGCCGGACTGGAAAGCCATCTCACGCTCTGGCCACCGGCAGTCGCCGACGGCCAGCTGTACCGGCTGGTGACGTCAGCCTTCTTGCACTACGGCCCGACGCACCTGCTTTTGAACATGTGGGCGCTGTATGTCGTGGGCCCACCGTTGGAGCGGTGGTTGGGCCGGTTGCGGTTCGGTGCGCTGTATGCGTCGAGCGCACTCGGCGGCTCGGTCCTGGTCTATCTGATCGCGCCGCTTGACACCGCGACGGCAGGCGCGTCGGGCGCCATCTTCGGCTTGTTCGGCGCCACCTTGGTGGTGCTGCGTCGACTCGACCTCGACTATCGCTGGGTGGTGGTAGTGATCGCGCTGAACCTGATCTTCACCCTCGTGGTGCCGATCATCAGTTCAGCGGCGATCAGCTGGCAGGCGCACGTCGGCGGCCTGGTGACCGGCGCGGCGGTCGCGTCGGCGTACGTGTACGCCCCGCGTCACCGCCGGGATGTCGTTCAAACCACAGCCATCGCCGGGGCACTGCTGCTGTTCGCGACGCTGATCTGGTGGCGCACCGGCGCTTTGCTGGCCGAAGCAGGTGGCCACTTCTTTCTGCGTTAACCCGCCCCTTATGCGCGACTGCCGGTTGACTGATCTGTCATGAGTCGCTGGATAGTCCGAACCAACCAGCTGCTGACCGAAGACGTGTCGGCGGCGCCGACGGCCGTGCGCAACTTTTACGTCAACCTGCAGAACATGAAGCTGGTGCACCCGCTGGTGGTTTCGGTGCGCCGGACTTCGCGCCGTGAAACAGCCGACGGGTTTGTGGAGGATTACCGCGTAGGTGATCGAATCCCGCTGTGGCGCTTCAAGCTTCCGATCAATTACCAGGTCCGGTTGCGTATTCCTGTCGAAGGCACTGTCATGACGACTGCTCGTCAGTTCCCGGGGGTGCGGTTGGACGGGACGGTGTCCTTCGAAGCGATCGACTCGGGCACCCGAGTCATCGAGCGGTTGCGTATTGCCGCGCCACTGCCGATCGCGGGTATAACGACACGGCAGGCAGTGCAGGCGCACCGCATAATGCTGGCGGCAATCCGTCGCCGTTTCGACGAAGGACCGTAACGGAGGAATTCCGGCCGGCCTGACGGGCGGGGTGGCTATGCCCTGAACAGCGCAGTTTTTCTGGCCGCGCGTGCAAAACACTGCACCGCGGCGCGGCGAACGGCTACCGTCTGAGAACTGGTCCGGCGATGAGGAGGCGCGCATGTTGCATTATCTGGTGTTTGCCGCTCAAGACAACCCTCAAGCGGCCGGCTTCATACTGCGTGGAATCAAAGGGATCATCGTCGGCATCGGCAGCGTTATCGCAGCGATCGTGTGCGGCGTCATCGCGGCAACGAAGGGCCGCAACCCGCTCGGCTGGGGTGTTCTCGGATTCTTCTTCAGCATCCTGACGCTGGTCGTCATCATCGTCATTCCCAGCAAGAAGTAGCCCGAAGCGCGCGGCCGGTTTCGGCAGCGCAGACCGCTTACCGGGCGGTCCACTGCGAGGTGAGTCCAAAGTCGGACAGGTACTTCGTCGAACTCCAGCCGCCGTCGACCACGATGGTCTGACCGTTGATGAAACTGCCGCCGGCAGAGCACAAGAAGGCGACGACTGCGGCGACATCGTCGACCGTGCCCAGCCGTTGATGCGGCGTCATCTCCGTGTTGAGCCGTTGAAACCGCTGATCAGCAAGACGCTGTTCGGTCATCGGCGTCTGAATGACTCCCGGAGCCACTGCGTTGCAGCGAATTCCCCGCGATCCGTACTGACACGCGATATGCATCGTCAGCGCGGTCAAGCCGCCTTTGGCGGCTGAGTAGGCGCCGCCGCGCAGACCGCCGATCACAGCGAACGTCGACGTCACATTGACGATCGCCGAACCCGGCCGCAGATGTGGAAGGACGTCCCGCGTGAGGCGGAACGGCGCCCGCAGCATCAGGTCCAAGAATTGATCGAGTGTTTCGTCATCGGTTTCGTGCAGAGGCTTCGGGCTGCCCACCCCGGCGTTGTTGATCAGGAAGTCGATGTGTCCCCAGCGCGCGACGGCGGCGTCGACGATTCGCGCAGGGGCGTCGTCTTCGGTCAGATCTGCGGCGAGAGTGATCACTCGCCCAGGGTCACCGATAGCCTGCGCGAGTGCTGCGAGCCGGCTTTCGTCGCGGCCGGTGGCGACGACGGCCACGCCTGCCTCGGCGAGCCGGGTGGCGCAGCCGAAGCCGATTGCCCCGCTGGCGCCGGTCACGACCGCTACCTGCATGTCTGGTCCGCCTTCTGCAGCGTCGCTTTGATTTGGTGCTTCAACACTTTTCCTGCATCGTTGCGCGGAAGCGCGTCCCAAATAACGACTTGCTCGGGAATTTTGAATCTGGCGACACCTCGAGCTTCGAGGAATGCCTGCACCGCAGCGACTCCGGGACGGCTGCGAGCCGTCGGGACGACCACTGCGCACGCCCGCTCCCCGGTTCGTTCGTCGGGCAGCCCGATGACAGCCACCTCGGCTATCTCAGCATGCTCGGCGAGCAGGTCCTCGACCTCCTTTGGGGAGATGTTCTCGCCGTTGCGGATGATGATGTCCTTGGCCCGCCCGGTGACCACGAGGTAGTCGTCGTCGATCCAGTGACCCAAGTCGCCGGTGCGGAAATACCCTTGCGCGTCGAAAGATTCGACGTCGTCCGCCGGATGCAGGTAGCCGACAAACATCTGTGGCCCGCGGGCACGGATTTCGCCGTCACCGGCATCCAGATTGTCGGGTATCAGCCGGATCTGCGCTGAGCCGGCACGGCCGTCGGTGTCAGCGGCGTGAGCGGCATCTCGCGGCGAGCCGACCGTGGTGATCGGAACCTCGGTCGAGCCGTAGACCCGGGTCACCACGGCGCGCTCGAAATGATCTGTGGCGCTGCGTATCAGCGACGGCGACACCGACGCGCCGCCGCAAACGAACATCTTCAGGTCGGGCAGGTGGGTACCGGCACGCCGTGCGGTGGCAAGGACCTGCTCGAGGAACGGCGTGGCACCGGCGATGTGGGTGCAGTGCTCAGCCTGCATCAGCCGCACCGCGTCGTCGGCGTTCCAGCGGTCCATCAGGATTGCGGTGGTGTTCAGTAACAGGGGGCATTCGAAGGCGTAGATCGAGCCGCCGATGTGAGCGATCGGGCTGGGGACCAGGAACCGGTCGCCAGGCTCGACCGACCAGTGCTCGCGAACCTGGCGGATCAAGGCGTGCATCGAATTGTGGCTGTGCAGCACTCCTTTGGGTCGACCAGTTGTCCCCGAAGTGTAAAGAATCATCCGCACGGCATCAGGGTCCAGCACCGGCAGGCCCGCCGTGCCCGTCGGCTCGGTCAGCAGCGACCTGAACGGTGTGTGCCGCTCGTCTGCGTCATCACCGCGCACAGCCACCACCTCGACGGGCCGGTCGAGGTGCGCGCAGACACGGTCCACCATCGACAAGTAGTCGTGGCGGCCATACTGCGCCGGCAGGAAGACCATCCGGCTGCCGGCGTCTTGAAGGATGTAGAGCAGATCGCGGTCTCGTAGCGACGGCAGAATCGGATTGACCACCATGCCGGCCAACGTGCTCGCCAAGTACACGACTGCCGCTTCGTGCCAATTGGGCAACATGAAAGACACCACGCTGCCCACCGGCATGCGGACCGACATTGCCGCCGCCAGCGCTGTGGCCTGATCGTGCAGCTCGCGGCAGTCCAGTCGTACACCGTCGTCCACCAGGACAGTGCGCCGCGGTGTGTGTTCGGCGGCCTCGCGAAGCGAATCGGCCAGCGTCGACTTTACCCACCAGCGGCGGGCGTACGCGTCGACCGCACGTTCACCGGCCCAGCGGCTGCGCGGCGGGCTCAGCCGATTTCGCTCACCCATCGGCAGCCGGGGCCGGGAAGCCGCGCATTGACGCCACGTCTTTGAACGTACGAGGTCGGCGAGCAGCGCGGAAGGCGGCGCCCGGACTTTGTTTCGGGCACCCGATCGCGCACGGGTCAACTTTTGGGCGAGCGGGTGCGCGGCCGCATCGTTGTCGACGCGAACCGCTGACGCAGCCCGAGTCCACCGCCTCCACGCGTCAGGGAATTGTGGCCGCTGGCCTCGCCGTGTCGTCTGCTCGGCGGGCCGGAACGCCTCTAGGCTTTGCCCTGATTCGACCGCCCCTGATTCGACCACGCCAACTTCGACCGAGAGGGACACCGACGTATCAGCGGCAACGAGAGCGTTGTTCGGCCCGATGGTCAGGACACGCAGCAAGCCAGTAGCGAACCGGCCAGGATCACGCCCACACCGGTTCGTGGTGTCCGGCGACCCCGTTGGATAGCGCCGGTCCCGCGGCGCCGCCGGCCGTCCACATGGAGCCGTAGCCCGGGCAGCCGCCCGCGGCGCAAACCCGGCATTCCCGCCTTGGATGGCTTGCGGGCAGTGGCTGTCGCGCTGGTGCTCGCCGATCACGGCGGTCTGGCCGGCATGGGCGGTGGTTTCATCGGCGTCGACGTGTTCTTCGTGCTCAGCGGATTCCTCATCACGTCGTTGCTGCTCGACGAGCTCGGCGGGAGCGGTCGCATCGACCTGCCCGGTTTCTGGATCCGCCGGGTACGACGGCTGCTGCCAGCGCTTGTGCTGATGGTGTTGACCGTCGGCGCGGTGCGGCAGTTGCTGCCCGCCGAAGCCGTTGCGGGGCTGCGGGTCGACGCCATCGCTGCGTTCTTCTGGCTGGCGAACTGGCGGTTCGTGACGACACAGACCGATTACTTCACCCAGGGCGCTACACCGTCGCCTCTGCAGCACACCTGGTCGCTGGGCGTGGAGGAGCAGTACTACGTCGTGTGGCCACTGCTGGTCATCACGTTGGCCGTTGGCATCGCCGCGGCCGCCCGACGCCGCGGCGCCCGGGCCACTCTCGGTTCGGTTCGACTGGTCGCTTTCCTCGCCGCCGTGGTGGGTGCGCTGACCTCGGCCGCCGTGACCGTCTTGCTCGCCTCCGATGCCGCGCGTGACCGGATCTACTTCGGCACCGATACCCGCGCGCAGGCGTTGCTCATCGGCGCCGCCGCCGCGGCGCTGCTCGTCGAAGACTGGTCAGCGCTCAACCGCGGCTGGTCGGTGATCCGCACCCGCTGGGGAAAGCGGGTGGCCCGCGTCCTGCCGTTGATCGGTTTGTGTGCGCTGGGTTTCGCCGCCCACTGCGCTACCGGCAGCGCGCAGGAGTTCCGCAGCGGTCTGCTGGTCGGGGTGGCGATTGCCGCGGTCGCGGTGATTACGTCGGTGGCACTCGACCAGGGCGGTGCGGTGGCCCGGGTGCTGGCCTGCCGGCCGATGGTGTGGCTGGGTGCCATTTCCTACGGCGTCTACCTGTGGCATTGGCCGATCTTTCTGGTGCTCAACGGTGAACGCACCGGCTGGTCTGGAACTCCGTTGTTCGCCGCGCGCTGCGCCGCCACGATCACGATCGCGGCGGCGTCATGGTGGCTGATCGAACAACCGATCCGACGGTGGCAGCCGGTGCGCGTCCCGTTGCTGCCGCTGGCGGGCGCCACGGTCGCGTCCGCGGTCGCGGCGACGCTGCTGTTGGTTCCGGTGCGGCCTGAGCAGGGAGCAGTACGGGAGAGCAGCCTGCCGCCCGGGGTGTCGGCGGTCGCCGCCGTGTCGCCGTCACCGCCCGCCAACTTCGTCGCCGCTGCGCCGGCGGCGCAGCGGGACCCGAACCGTCCCTTCACCGTGTCGGTGTTCGGTGATTCGATCGCGTGGACGCTGATGCACTACCTGCCGGCCACTCCGGGCTTCGACTTCGTCGACCACACCGTCATCGGGTGCAGCCTGGTGCGCGGTGGCCCGTACAAGTATTTGGGTCAGACGCTCGACCCGAAGCCGGAATGCGACACTTGGCCCGGCAGATGGTCCGCGCAGATCACCCGGGACCGCCCCGACGTCGCACTACTGATCATCGGTCGCTGGGAGACGGTCGACCGGGTCAACGAGGGTCGCTGGACTCACATTGGTGACCCGTCATTCGACGGATACATCACTCAAGAACTGCAGCGCGCACTGGCGGTGCTCGGATCCACCGGTGCACGGCTGGTTGTCGCGACGGCGCCCTACAGCCGGCGCGGTGAAAAGGCCAACGGAACGCTGTGGCCTGAAGACCAACCCGAGCGGGTCGACCAGTGGAACGCGATGCTGCACGGGGTCGTTGCGCAAGACCCGAACATCGGGATATTGGATCTGAACAAGAAGCTCTGCCCCGCCGGGGTTTACACGGCAAAAGTCGACGGTGTGCAGGTACGCAGCGACGGTGTGCACCTCACCTCGGAAGGAGTGAAGTGGCTGACGCCGTGGCTCGAGGAATCGGTCCGGTGACCGGTGTCGTTGTCCAACAACAAATCTCGGCAAGACGCCCTACGCAAGTTCACTGAATGTGTTGCCAGACAATCAGTTGCCTCACTCCTGGGGAAGCAGAACGATTTTTCCGTGGGTATGGCGTTGCTCCAGCTCAGCGAACGCGTCGACCACCCGGTCCAGCGGGTAAGTGGCGGCGATGTCGAAGTCGACGGCCCCGCCGGCCACCAAGTCGGCCATTTCGGCTAACACTTCAGGCGTCGATGCGTCGGTGCTGCCTTCAGTCTTGGCGCCCACTTCCGCGGCCTTCTGGAAAGAGATGATCGTCTCGATTCGCTCTGGCGGCACGCCCAAGTCGACGGCCAGTTGCACATAGTCGGGTCCGAACAGGTCGATGAAAGCATCGACTCCGTTCGGCGCAGCCTCCCGCAGCCGTGTCTGCAGGCCGTCGCCGTATTCGACCGGGATGACATCGTAGGCCCGCAGCCAGTCAGCGTTGTTCTGCGACGCGATGCCGAGCACCCGCACCTGGCGTCGCACCAGCAGTTGCACTACCAGACTGCCGACGCCGCCGGCCGCCGCCGAGACGGCCACCGTCTCACCGGATTGCGGCGCCACCGCCCGCACCGCCGCGTACGCGGTTGCGCCGACGACATACAGCGACCCCGCTGCCTCCCAGCTCAATTGATCGGGCTTCTTGATCAGCTGGCCCACCGGTACCGTCACGTGGGTGGCGTGGCTGGAGCGGCGCATGCTGAACCCGAGCACCTGATCGCCAACCACGAATTCGTCGACCCCGGCGCCCACCTCGGTCACTACTCCGGCCAGGTCGCTGCCCTCACCGGAGGGGAACGTCGCGGGAAACATCTCGTGCATCGCTCCGCTGCGGATCGCGGCCTCCCCCGGATTGATGCCGGCTGCCCGCACCTCGACCAGCACTTCACCGGCATCAGGGGCAGGCGTGTCGATCTGGGCGACGTAGAGAACGTCACGATCGCCGTAGCGGTCGAATCGCACTGCGCGTGTCTTGCCAGCTGTCATTCAGATCCTCCTTGGGAGCAGGCTCGCCTCCGCACCGCCGCTGAAGTGGGCGGTTGCGGCCGGTCGGCCGCTGTCAGCGCTACGGTCATTCGGTCAGGGCCAACCCAGCGCGGCAGCAGTGCATTCCCCCGCGGTGCCGAAGCTGCACGTGGCCTCAGGACTGTGGCGGACTCGTTACTGGACGATGATCGGGTCGCCGACGTGAACGGTGTCGAAGTACCAGGCGGCGTTGTCGGGGCTGAGGTTGATGCAACCGTGGCTGACGTTGGCATAACCCTGCGAATCCACCGACCAGGGCGCCGAGTGCACATAGACGCCACCCCAGGTCACGCGTACGGCGTACTGGCCCTGAATGAGGTATCCCTCTGACGAACTCAGCGGGATACCGATGGTTCGTGAATCGAAGGTGACGGTCCGCTGCTTCTCCAGCGCGGTGAACGAGCCGCGCGGGGTGGGGCGACTGGGTTTGCCCATCGACGCCGGCATTGTGCGCAGCACCTCGCCGTCGACGCTGACAGTGAACGTGTGCGCGTTCACGTCGGCGACTCCCAGTACCGCCGAACCGGTCTCAAAACCTGTGGACAAGCCGTGCACTTCGACCGCGACGTGGCTGTGCGCGGGCCAGTAGGAATCTGGAACCCACTGCACGACGTCGTCGCTGATCCAGTCGAAATGTCCGGTCGACCGGTTGGGCGCGATGACCTTGATGGTTCGCTCCACTGCCCGGCGGTTCGACACCGGTCCGGTGAATGTCACGATCACCGGATGCCCGATGCCGACAATGGCGCCGGGTGCGGGTTGAACCGACGCGACGGCCGACTCCGATACCGGCGGCGCAACCGCTGCCACGCTGTTACTTCCCGACCCGGCCAGCATCAGCGCGACAGTGCCCGCCGAAACAAGGGCCAACCGAAACACGCTCTGCACGGCCTTCATCCCTTCGAAACGGCCCGACGACCAGGACCTCATCCTAATTGCGCGGAAGGTACCCAGTGAGCATATCCAGCAAACTGCAGCTGTCGCCGACCCACAAAGCGGATCCGGTCAGCCGGCCGGCTTCACTCGGGCCGCAGCAGACTCCGGCATCGGTTCGTAGCGGACGAACGAGCGGGTGAATGACGCGGCGCCGTGCGACATCGAACGCAAGTCGACGGCGTAGCGGGTCAGTTCCATTTGCGGTACTTCGGCTTTGACCGCGGTGCGGTCACCGCCCGTGGTGTCGGTGCCGAGAACACGACCGCGACGCCCGGACAGGTCACCCATCACGGTGCCCACCAGGTCGTCGGGCACCACTACGAAGACTTCGTCGATCGGCTCGAGCAGGCGCACCTTGGTCGCGGCGGCAGCTTCCTTGAGCGCCAGTGCACCCGCCATTTGGAAGGCGAAGTCCGACGAATCGACACTGTGGGCTTTTCCGTCGAGCAACGTGACGCGGATATCGACTACCGTATAACCGGCGTGCACCCCCCTGTCCATCTGAGCGCGGACACCCTTTTCCACGCTGGGAATGAACTGCCGGGGCACCGCACCGCCGACGACCTTGTCGTGAAACTCGAATCCAGAGCCCTCCGGCAGCGGCTCGACTGCGATGTCGCAGACGGCGTACTGGCCGTGTCCGCCAGATTGTTTGACGTGGCGGCCATGGCCTTTTGCCCGGCCGGCGAACGTTTCGCGCAGCGGTACGCGCAGTTCCACCAGGTCGACGGTCACGCCGTACCGGTTGGCCAGAGCGTCGAGCACCACACCGGCATGCGCCTCGCCCATGCACCACAACACGATCTGGTGGGTTTCCTGGTTCTGTTCGACTCGAAGTGTCGGATCCTCGGCAGCCAACCTGGCGAGTCCGACGGACAGCTTGTCCTCATCGGTCCTGGCGTGTGCCGCAATGGAAACGGGCAGCAGAGAATGGGGCAGCGTCCAAGGTTTCAACACCAGGGGATCGGACTTGTCGGACAGGGTGTCACCGGTCTCGGCCCGGCTGAGACGAGCGATGGCGCAGATGTCGCCGGCCAGCACGACCGGCGCGGGCCGCTGCTGTTTACCCAGCGGGAACGACAGATTGCCAATGCGTTCATCCTCATCGTGATCGACATGTGTGTTCGTGCTGCCGGCGACAGAACCGGCCGACGACTCCACAGGCGACCCGAAGAACGAGGTGAAATGCCCTGACACGTGCACCGTGGCGTCAGGCTTTATCGTGCCGGCGAAGACCCGAACGAGGCTGACCCGGCCGACGTAAGGGTCCGACGTCGTCTTGACCACTTCGGCGAGCAACGGTCCATCGGCGGTACATGCCAGGCCACCGCGTGCCGCGCCCTGTGGTGTGAAGACCTCGGGCAGTGGATGTTCCAGCGGCGACGGAAACGCTTTGGTCGCCATCTCCAGCAGTTCGACGGCGCCGACGCCGGTGCCGCTGCACACCGGCAGCACCGGAAAGAATGAGCCGCGGGCAACCGCTTTCTCCAAGTCCTCGATGAGTACCGACTCGTCGATCGCCTCGCCGCTCAAGTAGCGCTCCATCAGGGATTCGTCTTCGGACTCCTCGATGATTCCCTCGATCAGCGTGCCGCGTTGCTCCGCGATCTGCTCGATGTGCGAGATATCAGGCGCACGAGTGGTTCGCCGGCCGCCGGTGTAGTCGTAATGGGTTTGCGACAGCAATCCGACGAGTCCGTCACAGACCGGCAGGTACAGCGGTAACACTTTGTCGCCGAACGCTTTTCGCGCGCCGGCCAGCGCACTTTGGTAGCTGGCCCGGGCATGGTCGAGTTTGGAGATCGCCACCGCGCGCGGCATACCCACGTCACCGCATTCCTGCCACAGCGACTTGGTGGGCTCGTCGACGCCCTCGTTCGCCGCTATCACGAAAAGCGCGCAGTCGGCGGCGCGCAGCCCGGCCCGTAACTCACCGACGAAATCGGCGTAACCGGGTGTGTCGAGCAGGTTGACCTTGATGCCTTGGTGCGACAGCGACGCCAACGCCAGACCCACCGACCGTTGCTGACGGATCTCTGCTTCGTCGTAGTCACACACGGTGGTGCCGTCGATCACCGAACCGGGGCGCGACAGCACGCCGGAAGCGAACAGGAGAGCTTCGATCAACGTGGTTTTACCGGCGCCCGACGGACCTACGAGTGCAACGTTGCGCACGGCGGCCGGGCTGTCCGCGACGGGAGCGGCTCCTTGGCCGTGAGAATTGCTTGACTTGTCGGCCATGACGTACCTCCTCGTACCCCAGTGGGCTCAGTAAGTCACCTTCCCCCCTCGGTCCCGGACACACAAGGCTTGGTCGAGAACCCACCTTCCCCCGACCAGACCGCGATCAGTAGTGCCAGGCGGCCCAGCTCTGCACGGTGACGGCGATCACCGGACCGTCCAACGAAACAGTCTGATATTGACGGTATTTGGCTTTCAACGCGTCGTACCCGGCGTCCACGACAGCGCCGTCGCGGTGAATGGTCGCGGTGCCGTCAGCTCGTACCCACCACAACTGTGTCCAGTCGTCGTCGTAGTGGTCGACCAACAAGCTGACGTTCGGGTTGTGTTCGATGTTGGTCAGGCGGCGCAGGTTTCGAGTTTTCTTCGGCTTCGCGTCGACTGCGGTGTACACCACGTCGCTGTTTACCGCGAACACCACGGGCACCAGGTGCGGTTTCCCGCCGGGCGTCACAGAGGCCAGCCGGGCGGTGGGCGCCTGGGCGAAGCGGGCTCTAGGGTCGAAGTCGACCACCGGGTGAGCTTAGCGGGTCGCCGGCGGCATCCAGTGTGAACTGGTGGCGCTCGAACGGGGATTTCTCCGCCACAGCCGCACACTCAACGCCGGATAGCTCACTCGCTTAGCGGCCCCGGCGCGATCGTGATGCGGCTGGAAGCCCGGCGAGCTCAGCGTCAGGTGATGGTGAGACCGCCGTCGACGACGATGGTCTGACCCGTCACGTAACCGGCGGCCGGCGAAGCCAGCCACACGGCGGTGGCGGCGAGCTCGGCCCCGTCACCCATGCGGCCCAGAACCAGCCGATGTCCTTGGCTTTCCAGGTAGCCCGGCTTGTAGGAGTCGGTCATCTCGGACTGGAAGAAGCCCGGCGCCAGCGCGTTGACCCGGATGCCTTTGCGTGCGCCCCACTGCTGAGCGAGATCGCGGGTCAGTCCGGTGACGGCCGCCTTGCTCGCGCTGTAGGCGGCCTGCGGCAGACTGGCGGTGGTAAAGCCCAGGACGCTGGAAATGTTGATGATCGAGCTGCCCGGCTGCATCACCCGGCCGCAAGCCTGTGCCATCCAATACGTGCCGTTGAGGTTGACGTCGATCACCGAGCGGAACTGCTCCGGTGTTTCGCGGGTCGCCGGCACTGCGGTGCCTTTGCCGGCGTTGTTGATCAACACATCGACATGTCCGAACGTCTGGATCGCCGCTTCGACCAACTCCTGACACTGCTCCGACACGCTGACGTCGGTCACCATCGGCAGCGCCTTGCGGCCGGCGGCTTCCACCAGCTCAGCGGTGGCCTGGAGTTTGTCGCCGCGGCGTGCACCGATCACCACGTCGGCGCCGGCCTCGGCGAAGGCTTGAGCGAAGGACACTCCCAGTCCCGACGACCCGCCGGTCACGATCACGACCTTGTCGTCGAGCCGGAACGAATCGAGCACACCCACAGCCTCAGCCTCTTCCCGTCGTCAACCGGCCCGAACGCGCGGCCGCCGGCCGCTTCGTACCGGCGTCGCTCATCGGACATGCTCGCATTCCGCTCGTCGCCGGCAGCAAAGGGTCCAAAGCCTGGGCAATCACTTCGTCGACGACAGACGTCAAAACGGAAAACCGTCGACCTATGCTCTCAAAGCGGATGCCAGCGAACTTCGCGCAGACGCGATTCGTTTGCCGAAACGAGGGTGCGGTTATTCCCTCCGAGGCTCGACGGTCCGTACTCAACTAAGACTGCTGATGGAAAAGCTTCGACGGGTTGTCTGAAGCCGGGCAGTTTAGGGTAAAAACCAAAAGTGGCTGTCGCAGCTCGACCGCTGCGAGAGTTGCAGTCGTACGCCACCAGTCGTACGCCTATCGGAAGGTGACCTAATGAGCAGGATCCACGGCCGCGCGCCGCGACAGAAGTGGCCGGCATGCGCGGCCAGTTTGACTGCGTTGATAGCCGCAGCGGGATTCGGCCTGGCGCCGGCGCAGGCGGCGCCGACGGGTCCGCTGGCTCCGTCACCTTCCATTCCTGCGGCGCCCGGCGCGCCGCTGGACCCGCTGGCGACGGTGTCGCAGGTGGGGCCGGAGATCGTTGACATCGACACCAAGCTCGGCTACCAGGGTGCCGTCGGCGCCGGAACCGGCATTGTGATCGATCCGGGTGGTGTGGTGCTCACCAACAACCACGTGATCGCCGGTGCCACCGACATCAGTGCCCGAGACATCGGCACCGGACAGACCTACCCGGTCGATGTCATCGGTTATGACCGCACCAACGACATCGCGGTGGTGCAGCTCGGGGGCGCGGGCGGGCTGCCGGTCGCCAACATCGGCAACTCCTCTGGGGTCTCGGTCGGCGACCCGATCGTCTCGCTCGGTAACGCCGGCGGTGTCGGTGGAACGCCCAGCGCGGTCGCGGGCCGGGTGACTGGCGTCAACCAGACGGTGTCGGCGTCCGACTCGCTGACCGGCAGCACCGAGACGCTCAACGGTTTGATCCAGGTCGACGCTGGGATCCGTCCCGGCGACTCCGGCGGACCGACGGTCAACAGCGCCAACCAGGTGATCGGCGTCAATACCGCCGCCTCGGAGAACTTCAAGTTGGGCCGCGGCGAAGGCTTCGCCATCCCGATCAACCGGGCCATGGCGATCGCCGGGCAGATCCGGTCCGGCGCCGGTTCGGGCACCGTGCACATCGGCCCGACCGGATTCCTGGGTGTCGGTGTCAACGACGCCCGTGGCGGCGGTGCCGCGGTCGCGCAGGTGATATCGGAGGGCCCGGCCGCCGGAGCCGGCCTCACGCAGGGGTCGGTGATCACCTCGGTGAACGGCGCCCCGGTCAACTCGGCCACCGCGTTGACCAACCTGCTCGACCAGCACCACCCGGGCGACACGGTTACGCTCGGCGTGCTGGAAGGCCCGGGCGCCCCACGCAACGTTCCCGTGACATTGGCCCCCGGACCGCCCGGCTGATCGCCCGTGCGGATACCAACCAATGTGCGGATCTCAAATCGATTGGCCCGCATAGTGTTTTCCGTGCGTGCACTCGGGTACCTGTAAGCTCGTGGACTTGACGAGGAATATCACTGAGAACGTCGAGCACGATCCCGCAGAGGGCAGTCACGTCGAAGCCGGTGTGGTCGAGCACCCCACCGCAGACGATTTCGGCGATGCCCGTCAGATACCCGCCGATCCGACGTGGTTCAAGCGTGCGGTCTTCTACGAAGTGCTGGTCCGTGCGTTCTACGACTCCAATGGCGACGGCTTCGGTGACCTGCGGGGTCTGACCGAACGTATCGACTACCTGCAATGGCTCGGGGTCGACTGCATCTGGCTGCCGCCGTTCTACGATTCACCGCTGCGCGACGGCGGCTACGACATTCGGGACTTCTACAAAGTGTTGCCCGAGTTCGGGACGGTGGACGATTTCGTCGAGCTGGTCGACGCCGCTCACCGACGCGGCATCCGGGTCATCACCGACCTGGTGATGAACCACACTTCGGACAGCCACGCCTGGTTCCAGGAGTCCCGCCGCGACCCAAACGGCCCTTACGGCGACTACTACGTGTGGAGTGAGAGCAGCGACAAGTACTCCGACGCGCGGATCATCTTCATCGACACCGAAGATTCGAACTGGACCTACGACCCGGTCCGCCGTGAGTTCTACTGGCACCGGTTCTTCGACCACCAGCCGGATCTGAACTACGACAATCCCGCTGTTCAAGACGCGATGCTCGACGTCATGCGGTTCTGGCTCGATCTCGGCATCGACGGATTCCGGCTGGACGCCGTGCCCTATCTCTTCGAGCGGGAAGGCACCAACTGCGAGAACCTGCCCGAGACGCACGCGTTCTTACGTCGCGTCCGCAAGGTCGTCGACGACGAATTCCCCGGCCGCGTTCTGCTGGCCGAGGCCAATCAGTGGCCCAGCGACGTCGTCGAATATTTCGGCGATGCAGAAACCGGTGGCGATGAATGCCACATGGCGTTCCACTTCCCGTTGATGCCGCGCATCTTCATGTCCGTGCGCCGCGAGTCCCGTTTCCCGATCTCGGAAATTCTGGCGCAGACCCCGCCCATTCCGAAGATGGCCCAGTGGGGCATCTTTCTGCGTAACCACGACGAGTTGACCCTGGAAATGGTCTCCGACGAGGAACGCGATTACATGTACGCCGAATACGCCAAAGATCCACGGATGAAGGCGAATGTCGGGATCCGCCGTCGGCTCGCTCCGCTGTTGGAGAAGGACCGCAACCAGATCGAGTTGTTCACCGCTTTGCTGCTGTCGCTGCCGGGCTCACCGGTCATTTACTACGGCGACGAAATCGGCATGGGTGACGTCATCTGGCTTGGTGACCGTGACGGGGTGCGCACCCCGATGCAGTGGACTCCCGACCGCAACGCCGGCTTCTCCACCGCCAACCCCGGCCGGCTCTACGTGCCACCGAGTCAGGACCCGGTCTACGGCTATCACACGGTGAACGTGGAATCCCAGCGCGACACCTCGACCTCGCTGCTCAATTGGACGCGCACCATGCTGGCGGTGCGGCGCCGGCACGACGCGTTCGCCACCGGCACTTTCCGCGAGTTGGGCGGGTCGAACCCCTCGGTGCTGGCTTACGTGCGGGAAGCGGACGACGACGTGGTTCTGTGCGTCAACAACCTGTCCCGTTTTCCTCAGCCCATCGAGTTGAATCTGCAGCACTGGAACTCTTATACGCCCGTCGAGCTGACCGGCCACGTGACCTTCCCGCGCGTCGGCCACCTGCCCTACCTGCTGACGCTGCCCGGACACGGGTTCTACTGGTTCCAGTTGTGCGATTCCGAGGAGACCCGATGACCCTGCCGTTCGAGGAGTGGCTCCCGCAGCAACGATGGTATGCCGGTCGCAGCCGGCAGCTGGCTTCGGCTGAGCCCGGCACGACCGTGTCCCTGCGCGACGACCTGGATCTGGTGTTGGTCGACGTCGCCTACACAGACGGCTCATCAGAGCGCTACCAGGTTCTGGTCAGGTGGGACTCCGGCCCGGTCTCGGAGTACAGCACGGTCGCGACGATCGGCTCGGACAACGACCGCACAGCGTACGACGCCCTGTACGACCCGGCCGCCACCCAGTTCCTGTTGTCGCTGCTCGAGTCATCCGCTGCGCGTCAAGACGTGAAATTCACCAAGGAGCCCGGCGTCTCGCTGCCGCTCGACGCGGAGCCCTATGTGTCGGAGGCCGAGCAGAGCAATTCCAGTGTGGTCTTCGAGCAGGAGGCCGTCTTCAAGATGTTCCGGAGGGTCAGCGGCGGCATCAACCCAGACATCGAGCTCAACCGCGTGCTCGGGCGGGCCGGCAACCCGCACGTGGCGCGCCTGCTCGGCTCCTATGAGCTGGCGGCTTCCGGCGACGAGCCTGTTCCGCTGGGCATGGTGACCGCATTCGCGGCCAACGCCGCCGAGGGTTGGGCCACCGCCACTGCCAGCGTGCGTGATCTTTTCGCCGAGGGCGACTTGTACGCCTATGAAGTCGGTGGAGACTTCGCGGGCGAGTCCTACCGCCTCGGTGAGGCGGTGGCCTCGGTGCACGCCACCCTGGCCGACCAGCTGGGTGCGTCACAGACCACCTTTCCGGTCGACACTTTGCTGGAACGGTTGTCCTCGACAGCGTCGACGGTGCCCGAGCTCGCCGATTACGTAGCGACGATCGGGGAGCGTTTTCGCAAGCTGACCGGTGAGACGATCACGGTTCAACGGGTGCACGGCGACCTCCATCTGGGTCAGGTGCTGCGGACCCCGGAGACCTGGCTGCTCATCGACTTCGAAGGCGAGCCGGGTCAGCCGCTGGAAGAGCGACGGGCACCGGATTCCCCGCTGCGCGACGTTGCAGGCGTGCTGCGGTCCTACGAGTACGCCGCTTACGGGCCGCTGGTGGACCAGTCCTCCGACAAGCAGCTCGCAGCGCGCGCCCGAGAATGGGTCGAGCGCAACCAGGCGGCGTTCTGTGACGGTTATGCGGCCGCGTCGGGCAGCGATCCGCGCGACTCGGCTCTGGTGCTGGGCGCCTACGAGCTGGACAAAGCGGTCTACGAGACCGGTTACGAGTCGCGGCATCGGCCCGGGTGGGTGCCTATTCCAATGCGGGCGATCGCACGGCTCACCACTGCGTGATCAGCGGGGTTCGGCGAGGGTCTGCTCCGGTTAGGCGATTGACTTGAGTTTGGCCTGAACAATCCCGCTCGCTGCGCCGGGAACTATCGCAGTCTGGAAACATCGGTTCATGTGATCCGAGCCAAGTACGACAGCGAAGAGAAATTGTCCTGGGTGCTGGCCGCGTTGGCCGGGTTGTTGGGTGCAACGGCATTCGCCCACTCGTCGGGTTACCTGGTGACCTACATGACGGGCAACACCCAGCGGGCGGTGCTGGGCTACTTCCTGAACGAGCAGTGGCGAGCGCTGTCATCGGCGATCGTGCTGGCGGCTTTCCTCGGCGGCGTTGTCAGCGCGTCGCTGTGCCGTCGCCATCTGTGGTCGCAGCGACCGCACGGGGCCACCGTGCTCACCACGTCAGCGCTCGTTCTCGCCACTGTGCTGGACGTCGTCATCGGTGGTGAGTTTCCCCATCCACTGTCGTTGCTGCCCATCGTGTTCGTCGCCTTCGGGATCGGTGCGCTGAACACCACTTTCGTCAAGAACGGCGAGGTGTCGATTCCGTTGAGCTATGTCACCGGCACGTTGGTGAAGCTGGGTCAGGGTCTCGAACGCCATCTCAGCGGCGGCGAGATCTGGGATTGGCTCGGATATTTTTTGTTACTCGGCGGCTTCGTGCTCGGCGCCGTTCTGGGCGGGTTCGTCAGCCTGGTCACCGACGGCAGTCAAATGCTGGCCATCGCAAGCGTGATCTGTGCGGTCACCACCGGTTACACGTTTTTCTACGCCGACCGGCGTGCCATCTGGAAGTGATTGTAGGGCAACGCTTACCGCCAGACGAAGCATCGGCGGCAGCGCCGCGCTACCGCCGATGCGTCCGTTGGGCTCAGCTGGCGTTCGGTGCGCCGCCCAGCACCCGCTGGATGTCCGGCTTCATGGCCACCAGCTGGGTGTTCCAGTAAGGCCAGTCGTGTGTGCCGTCGGCCGGGAAGTTGAACACGCCGTTGCTGCCTCCGGCGGCTACGTAGTTGTCACGGAACGTTTCGTTTGTCCGCAGCGTGAAGCTTTCCAGGAATTTGGCCGGCATGTTGTCACCACCGAGGTCGCTTGGCTTGCCGCTACCGCAGTAGACCCAGACTCGGGTGTTGTTCTGCACCAACCGCGGTATCTGAACCATCGGGTCGTTCCGCTTCCACGCCGGGTCGCTCGACGGGCCCCACATGCTGTTTGCGCTGTAGTGTCCGGCGTCAGTTCATCGCCAGGCCGATCATCGTCGGCCACCACCCCTCCGAAGGGTTGAGAAAGCCGGATAGCGATGCGGCGTAGGGAAACTGCTGCGGGTAGTAGGCGGCCAGAATGAGCGCGGATCCACCCGACATCGAAAGACCAACCGCCGCATTGCCGGTGGGGGAGACACCCTTGTTCGCCTCCAGCCAGCCGGGCATCTCCCTGGTCAGGAACGTCTCCCACTTGTAGGTGTAGTCCTGACCGTTGCCTTGTGACGGCTGGTACCAGTCGGTGTAGAAACTTGACTGGCCGCCCACCGGCATGATGACCGACAGGCCGGACTGGTAGTACTCCTCGAACGCCGGAGTGTTGATGTCCCAGCCGTTGTAGTCGTCCTGAGCGCGCAACCCGTCGAGCAGGTACACCCCGTGCGTGCCGCCGCCCTGGAACTGGACTTTGATGTTGCGCCCCATCGAGGGCGAGGGCACCTGCAGATACTGAACTGGCAGACCCGGTTTGGAGAATGCCCCCGCAGTCGCCGAGTCGCCGACGATACCGGCAAGCCCGGGCATCAGGACAGCGCCTATGGCCGCGATCGTCAACCGGCGCGGCAACCGGGCCGCTGCGCCACGTAACGCTTCAACGAACTTCATCGCTCTTACCCATCCCAACTTTCATCTGCCGCATACTGCGGTTGACTGATTGTCAATGGCAGTGAAACACAACGGGATGCGTGCACAGCACTGTCGGCGCCGCGCCGTGACGTCGCGGTTGGCTAACGATTGAAAGTCGGCCGGGACTCAGCCTTCGCTCGAGTTCAGCGCACCAGTCGCCGCAGCAACGTCGACGCGGTCACGATGCCGAGGCCGGCCGCCACCACCAGAACGAGAAGGTCAAGCGGACGGAACGGCGTCCCGATCAGCAACGCGCGCAGTGCATTTACTTCGTAGCTGAGCGGATTGACCGTGCTGAGCGCGCGCAGCCATGTCGGCATCACGTCGACCGGGTACAGCGCGTTGGAGGCGAAGAACAACGGCATCGTGATGGCCTGGCCGATACCCATCAGGCGGTCACGGTTGCGCACCAACCCTGCCAACGTCATCGACAAGCAGGCGAAGAACGCCGCCCCGAGCACCACTACCGCCATCGCGGCCAGGATGCGCAGCGGGTTGATCGTCAGGTGCACGCCCATCAGGTAAGCCAACGCCAGCACGCCGATGACCTGCGCGACCGAACGCACTCCAGCGGCGAAAGACTTGCCGGTGACCAGCGCTGAGACCGGTGCCGGGGTAACCATCAGCTTGGCCAGGATGCCGGCGTCGCGCTCCCAGATGATCTGGATGCCGTAGAAGATCGAGATGAACAGCGCTGACTGGGCGATGATGCCTGGCGCCAAAAAGGCCAGATACGACACCGAACCGGTGTTGAGGGCATGTAGGTGGCTGAAGGTCGTACCGAAGATCAGCAGCCACAGCGCGGGTTGCACCATTCGTGTGAAAAGCTCGGTGCGGTCGTGCCGCAGTTTCTGCAGTTCCACGATCGCGAAAGTTCCAGCGCTGAAGAACGTTTGCTGAACCCGACGCCAGCCTTGCGGAGCGCCGGCCAACGAGGTGCCTGATTCCTGCTCAACCGACACGATGAGCAACCCTTCTGCTGGACCGTATTTCGCTGAGCCGCGGCGTCGGTTGACCGTCGGTGAGGTCGGATCCGGCGTACTGACGAAACACATCTTCAAGCGTGGCGTCATCGGACACCGTCGCCTTCAACTCGGTGGGTGCGCCGATGGCTTGTAAACGACCGCGGTGCATGAGCGCAACACGGTCACACAAGGCGTCGGCCTCCTCCATGTAGTGAGTCGTCAACAACACCGTCATGCCCAATTCAGTCTGCATGCCACGCACCTGTGTCCAGACACTGTCGCGGGCAATCGGATCCAGTCCAACCGTCGGTTCGTCGAGGATCAGCAGTGAGGGGCGGTTGACCAGCGCTTGAGCCAATTCCAGCCGTCGCACCATGCCGCCGGAGTAGGTGGCCGCAACCTGGTCGGCCACGTCGAGTAACTGCATGGCGGCAAGCGCCTCCTCGACACGACCCGGCCTATCGGCGCGCGGAACACCGTACAACCGGGCGAACCACTCGACGTTCTGCCGTCCGGTCAGCGCCGGCTCAATCGAGAGTTGTTGCGGCACATACCCTATGTTGTTGCGAATAGTGAAAGCATGCCGACGGGCGTCCAAGCCGAAGACGCGCAGCTCACCGTGCTGCACCGGAGTCAGGGTGATCAGCATGCGTACCAGCGTGGTTTTGCCGGCGCCGTTGGGTCCGAGTAGGCCCATCGTTTCACCGGCCCGGACCTGCATGGTCACCTCGTCGACCGCGGTGAACTGACCGTAACGGTAGGTCAAGCCACGGCAGTCGACGGCAAACGGCTCTGGTCCGCTCATGACGAGCGTTCCTGCAGTGTTCGGGTCATAGTGTCCAGAACCTCCAATCCTCTGATCAGATCAGCGACCTCGCTCGGGTCGAGGGTGTCGAGTACTTCGGTCAGCATCGTTCGGCGTGCCGCCCGCGACGAGTCGACCATCTGCTGAGCCGGTTCGGTCAGCCGCAGTCGGTAGACCCGACGGTCGGCCGGATCGACGGCTCGGACCAGCAGACCGCCTCCGGTGAGCTTGGAGACCAGCGTCGATGCGGTATTGGCGGCCAACCCGAGCTCAGCGGCGGCTGTGCTCACCGAGATGCCCGGCCGCCGCCCGACGAGCCGCAGCAGCTCGGCCTGTGACTCGGTGAGCTGAGCCGACTCGAAACTCTGGCCTGCCGAACGTCGCAACTGGCGGCGGAAGCGTCCGACAACGCTGAACAGCTCGCCTGTCAGATCGGTGTGTGCCTCCACCCTGCCCATAATAGCTCTGTGATAGAGCTACTTGTCCAGTCGATGCAGAATGACGTCGTCGAGAGCGCGCCGTCGGCGACCGCAGCGGTCATGTACGTGCAGAACGGCTGACGCCGGCGATCGGTCGGTGAGCCAGGGTTGAGCAGCCGCAGGCCGGTCGAGGTCGTGGTGTCCCAAGGAATGTGGCTGTGACCGAACACCAGCACATCGCTGTCCGGATATCGCTGTGACATCCGCTGTTCTCGGCCGCTTCGACGCTCCGGTTTCGTGCACGACGGTGAAACGCAGCCCGCCCAACGTCGCGTCGGCGCGTTCAGGCAACCGCTGGCGCAGCACGGGCCCGTCGTTGTTGCCCCAGCACGCGACCAGCCTCGCGGACCGTGCCTCGAGGTCGTCCAGCAACTGAGGTGTCACCCAGTCGCCGGCGTGGATGACGACGTCGGCATCCGCCACTTGCAGCCCACACCGGGCCGGCAACTCCCGCGCGCGTTTGGGCACGTGGGTGTCAGCCAGTAGCAACAACTTCACCCGCGTGTCGCATCACTCTTGCTGAGCGCGCGCTTCAGCTCCGCTTTCCCCGGCGTCGAAGACGTCGTCGTTGAACGTCCGCCCGACGTACGAGCCTTCTTCGCCCTCCTTGCCGGCCCGGGACTGTGCCTGGTGGTCCTCTGGCTCGATGTCCGATTCGGGTTTCTGGTGCTTCGATTCAGCCATGCTCACAATTTCCTTCCAATGCCTTCGTCGGCATCCGTGGCTACCCCGGCATTCGGCGAGGCGAAACCTGGATGGCGCCAATGTGACCGGCGCGACCAGCGCGCGTGCCGAGAAGTACAGCCGCCGTGCTTCCCAAGGCTCGTCGGCGGGCGTTTATCATCGAAGGCCGGCAACTTGATTGTCGTACCTGCGGTTCAGTCGCCGGCAACCTTTGTAGAGGAGCAAACCTTTGCGCACCTTCGATTCGGTCGCGGATCTCAGTGCCGCCAAAGGGCAGGAGATCGGGCACAGCGAGTGGGTGACCATCACCCAGCAGGACGTCAATCTCTTCGCCGACGCCACGGGTGATCACCAATGGATCCACGTCGACGCGGAGAAGGCGGCCGCGGGTCCGTTCGGCAGCACCATCGCGCACGGCTTCATGACATTGTCGCTGCTGCCCAGGCTGTGGCACGAGATCTACACCGTGAACGGCATCAAGCTCGCGATCAATTACGGGCTGAACAAAGTTCGGTTCCCCTCGCCGGTGCCGGTCGGGTCGAAGGTACGCGCCCGCAGTGCCCTGGTCGAGGTCGAGGATCTCGGTAACGGCGCGGTGCAGGCCACCTTCTCGACCACTGTCGAGATCGAGGGCGCAGCTAAACCGGCATGTGTGGCCGAAAGCATCGTGCGCTACATCTCCTGAGCGTCGGGCTCCGTTTGATGTCCGCTTCGATGTCAGAATTCGGCGGCGGCATGCTCGAGGCGCTCGGCGAATCGTGCCTGCGCTTCGGCCCGCCGCGTCGGCAGGTGCTGAGACGGGAAAAGTGTTGCCACCGGCTCGTATTCGCGCAGCGTGCGACGCGCCACGGTCATCTTGTGCAATTCGGTCGCGCCGTCGGCGATGCCCAACGATTCGGCGGCCACCATCATCTTGACGAACGGCATCTCGTTGGAGACGCCGAGCGCGCCGTGTAGATGCATGGCGCGCTGCACGACGTCATGAAGCACCGTGGGCATCGCCACCTTGACCGCGGCGATGTCGCGGCGCACCTTCTGGTAGTCGTGATGTTTGTCGATCAGCCACGCAGTGCGCAGCACCAGCAGCCGGAACTGCTCGATCTGCAGCCAGCTGTCGGCGATCTTCTCCTGCGTCATCTGAAGGTCGCCCAGCCGCCCGAACCGGGTCTGGCGTGACACCGCACGCTCGCACATCATGTCGAAGGCCCGCCTCGCGAGCGCGATGGTGCGCATGGCGTGGTGGACTCGGCCACCTCCGAGTCGCGTCTGTGCGATCGCGAACGCCTGGCCCTCACCGCCGAGCACATGATCGTCGGGTACCCGCACGTCGGTGTAGCGGACGTAGCCGTGCGTGCCGTGATTCGACGACTCGGCCCCAACCCCGACATGGCGGATGATCTCGATTCCCGGCGTCTGCCCCGGAACGATGAACAGCGACATCTTCTCCCGAGTGCGGGCGTCGGGATTGGTGACAGCCATGACGATGAAGAAAGACGCGTGCCTGGCGTTGGTGGAGAACCACTTCTCGCCGTTGAGCACCCACGAGTCGCCGTCTCGATGGGCGTGGGTGACGAACAGGCCCGGGTCTGAACCGCCCTGCGGTTCAGTCATCGAGTAGCACGAAGTGATCTCCCCGTTGAGCAGCGGTTGCAGGTAGCGCGCTTTCTGTTCGTCGGTGCCGAATAAGGCGAGGATCTCCGCGTTGCCTGAGTCGGGCGCCTGCGAGCCGAAGACGGAAGGCGCCCAGCGCGACCGGCCGATGATCTCGTTGAGCAGTGCCAACTTCACCTGCCCGTAGCCTTGACCGCCGAGATCAGGCCGTAGATGAGCCGCCCACAGGCCGTGGTCTTTCACCTTTTGTTGCAGCGGCCTCAGCACCGCCATGGTCTCGGGATTCTTCTTGTCGTACGCGTCGAGCGCCAGCAGGTCCAGCGGCTCGACCTCGTCGACCAGGAATCTTTCGACCCAGTCCAACTTCTGCTGATATTCGGGGTCGGTCTCGAAATCCCACACGATTTGACCTTCTGTCATAGACGGACAACGTCGAGCTTAAGTCCTGTCAACCGGTCGTCGGCTGCCGCCGCTAGCCTGACGAGGTGACGATCGAGGTCCGCCCGGCCACTTTGGCCGACGTCCGTGACCTGTCCGCCACGCTGGGTGAAGCCTTCCACGAACGATCCGGTTGCGATGTGGATGCTGCCCGATGACACGTCGCGGACAGCCCGGTTGGCCAAGTTCTTCGCGACTTTGACTCGACATCATCACCTGGGCGGCGGCGGAGTCGAACTGGCTGATGACCGGAAACTTGTTGGCGCAGCGGCGCTCTGGGACCCACCGAACCGCTGGCAACACTCGTTGAGTGAGCAACTGAGGATGCTGCCGTCGTTCATCGCCGGGTTCGGCTTGCGGTTGGCGGTCGGCCGCAAGCTGACAGAACTGCTGGAGTCGATGAAACGCGAGCATCCCGAAGAGCCGCACTGGTATCTCGCGACGATCGGCAGCGGCCCCGGTGTGCGTGGTCGCGGCTTCGGCCAGGCATTGATGCGTTCGCGCCTTAATCGCTGCGATGCCGAACACGCGCCGGCATACCTGGAGTCGAGCAAGTTGGAGAACATCCCGTACTACGAGCGCTTCGGCTTCACCGTGACCGGCGAGATCGTGGTACCCGGCGGGCCGACGCTGTGGCCGATGTGGCGTGCACCGCGCTAGCTGTTCGTTTAGTGAGCGCAGACGACGGGCAATCGGAGCCCATGGCGACAGACACCGGCGACGGAATAAATCCCGCGGATTTCCCCGAGGAGGGCGGCCCCGGCGACACGTTGAATCAGAGCGAGTCCCTGGACTCCGACGAGATTCTCAACGACGACGGTGACATTGTCGTCGACCCTCCCGAAAGGTGGAGCGGCGTTGACAAGTTCGGCATCACCGCACGGGAAGAGCGCGAAGGTGAACCGCTAGACGACCGCCTCGCCGCTGAGGAGCCCGAGGTCACCGACGTCAACGAAGAGTTCGCGGACATCGACGAGGAGCCGCCGGGACGCGCGCATCACGGGCAGATCGATGGAGCTCCAGAAGACGGCGATTCGCTGTTCGAGGTTGTCGACGAAAGTGGTAACCCGTAAAGCTGGCCGGTGGTAAGTCAGGGAGTGCTGCGCCATGCGGTGACTCCGATGACGATCATCCGCAGCTGTTTGACCGCGATGCGGCGGATCTCTTCGAGCGCGCCGGAGCTCTGGACGTCTTCGATGGCCTCGGCGATGAGGATCATCGAGTTGACGAACAACGTCGCCAGGACGTTGAGATCTTCGGTGCTCCATTCGTGTAGCTCGGGAAAGCGCGCCAGGTCGGTCGCCAACTCCGAGGTGATCAGCCGAATTTCGGTGCGAATGGCGTAGCGCAGGACCGTGACGCCGCTGGAGCGCTCCCGGCTGATGAAGCGCCAGTGCTCACGGCGCTCGGCCACACTGGCGACCAGTATCTCGACAGACGATTCGATCACCCGGTTGATGTCGAGTTTGCCGGCGCGCGCGCCGCGCAGCATTTCGCGCAACGTGCGAAACGACTCGTCGATCAAGACCAGGCCCAAAGCTTCCATCGACTCGAAGTGCCGGTAGAAGGCCGCGGGCACAATACCGGCCTCGCGCGTCACCTCACGCAGGCTCAGCCCGCTGAAGCTGCGGTCACCGAGGAGTTTCAACGCCGCCGCGACGATGGCCCGCCGAGTCGCCTCTTTGCGCTCCACCCGGGACGGACTTTCCCGGGCGCGGTCGTGGCCTGCGCGGTGTGAACGTGAGCTGGGCACACGGCTGTTCACTATGTGAATCCTAACACAGACCTGCGTAAGCGCTTGACCGGTCGCCGTCGGACGTTGGATCGTGTACACATGTTCACTCAGACTCTGGCTCGAAACGTTAGCCGGCGGGTGCTGGGTTCACAGCTGCTCGACCTGCTTACCGGACCCCACGGCGTCGACCGGTACACCGAGTTGGTGGCCCCGACCTGGACGCTGAACGAGTCCTGCGCCAAGGTGCTCGAAGTGCGCCGAACCACGCCCCGCAGCGTCACGCTCATTCTCGCTCCTAATGCAGCTTTTCCTACTCACAGCCTAAAGGCCGGTCAATTCGTCAATGTCACCGTCGAGATCGACGGCCGCCGGCACACCCGCTGCTACTCCCCGGCGAACGTCGAGGGCGCACTTAACTTAGAGCTCACGATCGGCCGGCACGATGACGGACTGGTCTCGTCCTTCCTGTACGAGCAGGCCCGTCCTGGAATGGTGCTCAGGTTGAGCGGCATCGACGGCGATTTCACGCTGCCGCATCGCCCTCCGCGGCGCATCCTGTTCGTCTCCGGGGGCAGCGGAATCACACCGGTCATGGCGATGCTGCGGACACTGGTCGCCAGAGGACACGAAGGAGAGATTGTCTTCGTCCATTACGCGCGTTCTCCTGTTGAGGCGTGTTACCGCGAGGAGCTGGCCGCGATGGCAGGTGTGCGAGTCCTGCACGGCTACACCCGTTCAGGTGCGGGTGATCTCTGCGGCCCATTCGGGCCTGACCACCTGACCGCGGCCATGCCGTCACCGGAAGCCGTGTTCGTCTGCGGTCCGCAGGCATTAGTGGACGCGGTCCGCGAGCAGTGTCCGACTGCTCGATCGGAAAGCTTCGTCGGACCGGCCGTCGAACTGCCCGCCAAGCCGTCCGGCGGCCGAGTGACATTCACCGGCAGTGGTGTCGAAGTCACCGACGACGGCCGTTCGCTGCTCGACCAGGCGGAAGCAGCCGGCCTCACACCGGCGAGCGGATGCCGGATGGGTATCTGCCACACCTGCACGCGGCGCAAGACCGCCGGCGTTGTGCGCAACCTGACCACCGGAGGCGTGTCGACGAACGCGGGAGAAGACGTGCAAATCTGCGTGTCCGTTCCAGTGGGTGACGTCGAACTCGCCCTGTGACCACGACCTTAAGGACTTGGAGGACTTGAAATGACACAGCCGAAAATCACCCTGACCCGTGAGCAGGCCGAAGCTTTCGGCCGTGAACTCGACGCCATCAAGGAACGCGTGACGGCCGACCTCGGCCAGCGTGACGCCGACTACATCCGCCGCGTCATCAAAGCGCAACGCGGCCTCGAAATCGGCGGCCGCACAATGCTCTTCGCCGGTATCCTGCCGCCCGCATGGCTGGCCGGCACCGCGATGCTCGGGCTCTCGAAGATTCTCGACAACATGGAGATCGGCCACAATGTGATGCACGGCCAGTACGACTGGATGCGCGACCCGGCGCTCAGCGGTCATACCTTCGAGTGGGACACCGCCTGCCCGGCTGACCAGTGGCGGCACTCGCACAACTACATGCACCACACCCACACCAACATCGTGGGCATGGACCGCGACATCGGTTACGGAATTCTGCGGATGAGCGAGGACCAGCCGTGGGAGCCGTATTTCCTGGGAAACCCGGTCTATGCCTTTCTGCTGATGGTGCTGTTCCAATACGGCGTTGCCATGCACGAAATGGAAACCGAACGCATTCGTTCCGGTGAGATCACCATTGCCGACAAACGCGAGGTACTGCAAGCGATCTGGCGCAAGACCCGTCGCCAGGGGCTCAAAGATTACGTGGCGTTCCCGTTGCTCGCCGGGCCGTTCGCGCCGTGGGTGTTCGCCGGCAACATGTCGGCCAACCTGATCCGCAACGTCTGGTCGTACATGATCATCTTCTGCGGCCACTTCCCGGACGGCACACAAGAGTTTTCCGTCGAGGAAACGCAGAACGAGTCGCGCGGCATGTGGTACTTCCGCCAAGTGCTCGGTTCGGCGAATCTGACCGGCGGCAAATTGTTTCACCTGTTGTCGGGAAACCTGTCGCACCAGATCGAACATCACCTGTTCCCCGACGTGCCGGCCCACCGATACGCTGAGATCGCGCCGCAGGTGCGCGACATCTGCAAGCGCTACGGCATCCCCTACCACGCGGGACCGCTGCCCAAGCAGTTCGGCACCGTCGTCCGCAAGATTGTCCGGCTGAGCCTTCCGGCGAAGAGGCGCTCCGTCAAGCACGAGCAAAGCACCGACCCGCAGCGTGTCGCCGCCTGAGTCGGGCACCGACACGGCGCGCTGACATTCGTCGAACCTCGGAAGACGGTTGACGGCGCGACGCCGCAAATGCCAGCCGGTACGTTGACGGATACCTGGCGGTACACAGTGGTACCGCGAAAGTTGTTGGGAGTCCACTTCATGAGCGACGCCGCAGACCGACTGGCCGCCGCGCCGCCGACGGTCAGGCTGCCTCCGGGGCCGCGGGCTCCCAAAGCCTTACAGGGACTTGCATTTGCCTCCGGGCGACGCTGGCTCATCGGGCAGATGGCGGCCCGCTACGGCAGCCCGTTCACCTTGAACATCCCGGTTTACGGGCCAACCGTCGTGATCGCCGATCCTCGCCTGGCCAAGCAGGTTTTCACCACGAGTCCAGATGAGCTGGGCAACATCCAGCCGAATTTGAGCCGGTTGCTCGGACCGGGATCGGTGTTTGCCCTCGAAGGCGATGACCATCGGCGCCGACGGCGACTGCTCGCGCCACCTTTTCACGGCAAGAGCATCAAAGGCTATGAAGAAATTCTGGAAGAAGAGACTCTTCGGGAGATCGCCGGTTGGCCGGAGGGCAAGCCGTTCGCGACGCTGCCATCGACTATGCGCATCACCTTGAACGCGATTTTGCGCGCGGTCTTCGGTGCTGAAGGTCCTGAACTCGAACGGCTCCGACGGATCATTCCGCCGTGGGTCACGCTGGGTTCGCGGTTGTCCACGGTGCCCAAACCGAAGCGAACCTACGGTCGTTACAGCCCGTGGGGCCGGCTGGCCGAGTGGCGGCGCCAGTACGACGGCATCGTCGACAAGCTGATCACCGACGAACGAAAAGACCCGAATCTGTCGGACCGCAGCGACATCCTGGCGCTGATGTTGCGTAGCAGTTATGAAGACGGATCACCGATGTCACGCGCCGACCTCGGTGACGAAATGCTGACGCTGCTGGCCGCCGGGCACGAAACCACTGCGTCCACCCTCGGCTGGGCCTTCGAGCGGCTCAGCCGGCACCCCGAGGTGCTGTCAGCATTGGTCGAGGAGGCCGATTCCGACGGCAATGCCTTGCGGCAGGCGTCGATTCTGGAAGTGCAACGCACCAGGACCGTCATCGACCTGGTGGGCCGCCATGTCCGCGCAGCTTCTTATCAGGTCGGGGACTGGGTGCTTCCGCACGGCTACTCGATCGTCGTCAGCCTCGGGCTGATTCACGCCGATGCCAACGTCTTTCCCGAGCCGGAACGCTTCGACCCGGCACGTTACGTCGGCGCCAAGCCGTCGACGTTCGCCTGGATTCCCTACGGTGGTGGCACCCGCCGCTGTGTCGGCGCGGCATTCGCGAACATGGAAGTCGACGTCGTGCTGCGAACAGTGTTGCGGGAGTACGAGATTGCGACCACCGCGGCGCCGGGCGAGAAATGGCACGCGCGCGGAGTGGCGTTCACGCCGAAAGACGGCGGGCGGATAGTGGTGCATCGCAGAACCGGCTGAACCCGATACGCTGAGCCGCTATGACCGCAACAGACGACGCAGCAGGACTCCTCGACATGATCAACGGCGCGATGGAGAACACGATCCCGCTGGCACATAAAATCGGTCTGCGAGTCGTCGAAGCCGGCCACGGCCACGCCGCCGTCACCGTGCCTGCCGACGGCAACGGCAACCACTTCGGCGTCGTCTATGCGGGAGCGCAATTCACTGCAGCGGAAATCCTCGGTGGCATCATCGGATTGACCACTTTCGACCGGGCCAAATACTTTCCGCTGGTCAAAAATGTCGACATCAAGTTCGTCGGCATGGCGAAATCGGAGCTCCGAGCCGAGGCCAGGCTCGACGAAGCCACCATCTCGCGCGTACAGGCCGAGGCGGCGGAGAAAGGCAAGGCCGACTTCGATCTGGAAGCCGTGGTCACCGACGCCGACGGTCAGACCGTCGCTACAAGTCGTGGCCTCTACCAGCTACGCGCCTACGGCAGGTAAGCCCGCCGCAATCAGCTGTCGACCACGGCTCGCCGCGGCAGGTGCCATCCCGGCCGGATGTAGTGGCAGGTGTATCCGGTGGGAAAGCGCTCCAGGTAGTCCTGATGTTCCGGCTCAGCCTCCCAGAAGTCGCCGGCGGGACTGACCTCGGTCACCACCGTGCCGGGCCACAGGCCTGATGCCTCGACGTCGGCGATGGTGTCCAGCGCAATCTGTTTCTGCTCGTCGTCGACGTAGAAGATGGCGGAGCGGTAGCTGGCGCCGAGGTCGTTGCCCTGCCGGTTCTTCGTCGTCGGGTCGTGGATTTGAAAGAAGAACTCCAGCAGAGTGCGGTAGTCGGTGCGCTGCGGGTCGTAGACGATCTCGATGGCCTCGGCGTGCGAACCGTGGTTGCGGTAGGTCGCGTTGGGTGTTGTGCCGCCGGTGTAACCGACCCGCGTCGACACCACGCCGGGCTGTTTGCGGATGAGGTCCTGCATGCCCCAGAAGCAGCCACCGGCCAGAATCGCCTTGCTGTTATTGGTCATTCGTATCGCTCCTGCTGCCCGATCGGTTCGCTGCGCCCCTTCTTGTTAGGCTACACAGGATTTCCGGCCGCCGACGTCGGCGAGCAAGGCCGCCGACCCACACGCGCGAGGTGCTCGGGTGACCAATGCGTTGTTCAGCCGCGAGGAGCTGTCGGCGGCGTTCGACGACTTCGAGCAGACTGTTGCTCGGGCTGCTGAGAGCCGAGATTGGGACATCTGGGTCGAGCACTACACGCCGGATGTCGAGTACGTCGAGCACGCGGCCGGCACCATGAACGGCCGCGACGAAGTCCGCGCCTGGATTCATGCCACCATGACGAGCTTTCCGGGCAGTCATATGGTCGCGTTCCCGTCGCTGTGGTCGGTCATCGATGAACGCACCGGCCGAATCATCTGCGAGCTGGACAACCCGATGGCCGACCCCGGCGACGGCACGGCCATCAGCGCGACGAACATCTCGATCATCACCTATGCCGGTGACGGCCGTTGGCGCCGGCAGGAAGATATCTACAACCCGCTGCGCTTCGTGCAGGCCGCGCTGCAGTGGTGCAAGAAAGCACAAGCACTGGGCACACTCGACGACGACGCCGCGGACTGGATGCGGCGCTATGGAGGCCGACCATGACCGCCGCACCCAAACTGGTCATCGGCGCCAACGGATTCCTTGGCTCGCACGTGACCCGGCAACTCGCCGGCGACGGCGCCGAGGTGCGGGTGATGGTGCGGTCAGGGGCCGACACCCGCGGTATCGATGACCTGCAAGTCACCAGATTCCACGGTGACGTTTTCGATTCCAGCACGTTGCGCACTGCGATGGACGGATGCGACGACGTCTACCACTGCGTCGTCGACACCCGAGCGTGGCTGCGGGACACGGCGCCGTTGTTTCGCACCAACGTCGAGGGCACCCGCAACGTGCTCGACATCGCCAGAAACGCCGGCCTGCGCCGGTTCGTCTTCACCAGCTCCTATGCGACGGTGGGCCGGCGGCGCGGCCGGGTGGCAACCGAGGACGACCAGATCGACCGACGCCGACTCACCCCGTACGTCGAGTCCCGCGTACAGGCCGAAGACCTCGTGCTGGGTTACGCGAAAGACTTCGGCGTGCCCGCCGTCGCGATGTGTGTGTCGACGACCTACGGCAGCGGTGACTGGGGCCGCACCCCACACGGCGCGTTCATCGCCGCGGCGGTGTTCGGCAAACTGCCTTTCACCATGAACGGGATTCAGTTGGAAGTGGTCGGGGTCGACGACGCCGCCCGGGCGCTGATCCTGGCCGCCGAACGCGGCCGCGACGGCGAGCGGTACCTGATCTCGGAGAAGATGATCGCGCTGCGGGAGGTGGTGCGGATCGCTGCCGAGGAGGTCGGTGTGACGCCGCCGCGCCGGTCGATCTCAGTGCCGACGCTGTATGCCTTGGGTCTGCTGGGCACACTGCGGGCCCGCTTCACCGGCAAGGACGCTCAGCTCAGCCTGGCGTCGGTGCGGATGATGCGCGCCGAAGCGCCCGTCGACCACAGCAAGGCGGTGCGCGAACTGGGCTGGCAGCCCAGACCGGTCGAAGATTCCATCCGCGAGGCCGCTCGGTTCTGGGCGCAACTGAAAAGCGCCCGGAAAAAAAGTTCAACGCAGAAATAGCAGCCGCTCTGGTCGCCGAGCGTCACGCCGGCATGACGGTTTGCAGGCCGTCGGGAATCTTGGCCGCCGGTCAGTGTTGCAGAACCTATCCACATCCGAGGAGACCTCACATGACAAATCGGCCAGTCCTGGAACCCAGCGCCAAGCACCCGATCACCATCGCGCCGACGAAGGGCCGCGTCCAGGTTCGCGTCAACGGCCAAGTCGTTGCCGACACCAACGCCGCGTTACAGCTGAGTGAAGGCAAATACCCTGCGATACAATATATTCCGTTCGGCGATGTCACGCAGGATGTGCTGACCCGCACCGACACCAGCAGCTACTGTCCCTTCAAGGGCGACGCGAGCTATTACAGCGTGACCACCGCCGGCGGCGACACCGTCGACGACGTCATCTGGACCTACGAACACCCATTTCCGGCGGTCGCCGCAATCACCGGTCATGTCGCGTTCTACCCGAATAAGGCAGAGGTCAGCGTCGACGCTGACTGAGTCAGCCACGCCTCGGCCACTCGCCTCAGTCCGTGGCTTGCGCCGCGTTCACTAGCCGAACCGTCAGCTAAGAAGCCGCCTCCGCCGACGCCGTGCCCGTCAACCGGGTGTCGTTGTACTCCCGGATCGACACGATCGAGCCGTCGCGGGTTTCGAAGAAGAAGACGTACGGGCTGTCGTAGCGGCCTCCGTTGGAAGTGATGCCCTCGCCTTGCGCCTCGACCACAACAGTGTCGACGTCGTGAACGCAGCGGATCAACTCCAGAGAAATTTCGACCTGCCTTCGGCGCGACTCGACGCGCCGCCGCAGCGCGGCCTTGTCGAGGTTCGCGCGGTCGGCGATGCTCCAGTAGGTGAAGTCGTCGCTGAGCAGATCGAAGCACTCGTCGAGTTCGCCATCGCCCAGGCATTGCAGGAACATCCATGCCAGCTCGGCCTGAGGATTGTCGAACGGCGTCGTCATCAGCGCCGCTCCTCCTCATCGCTTCGCTCTGCATCGTCGAACGGCGCGGTCATCAGCGCCGCTCCTCTCATCATCGCTCTCACCGTCATAGCGGTCATCGACGCCCGCTGACCAGGCGTGGTCAATTGCGCCGCAGGCAAACCGCACCGGCAGGCCCCGGCGCGTTCGCCAGGGACTTTATGATCAATTGATTCAGACCACAACGAGCGCTCGCACCGTCACGTTTCCGGGCGTCGTCAGCCCTGGGCTCACGTTGGCGCCACTGCGTCGCGGCCCGTGGGATCCGTGTTTCCAAAAGACCGGCGACGGTGCGATCTGGCGGACGAGTCTGTTGCCCACCGGACCGGTCACCGCGCGAATCGTTCGCACCACTGTCGAATCCGTGACCTGCACAGTGTGGGGCGGCGGTGCCGCGGAATTTCTCGAAACCCTGCCCGCGCAGCTGGGCGCTGATGACGACGCATCGGATTTCGCCCCGCAGGAACCGATAGTCGCGGCGGCTCACCGGTATGTGCCGCATTTGCGGCTGGGCCGCACCGGCCAGGTTCTGGAAGCGTTGATCCCGGCGGTTCTGGAGCAGCGGGTGCAGGGCGCCGACGCCTTCCGGTCCTGGCGGGTGCTGGTCACAAAGTACGGAGCACCGGCGCCCGGCCCGGCGCCGCAGCGCATGCGGGTGCCACCGCCCGCCGAGGTTTGGCGAGCCATCCCGTCATGGGAGTTCCACCTGGCCAACGTCGACCCCCGCCGCTCCCGCACCGTCGTGAGCTGTGCGCAGCGGGCGGCTTCGCTGACGAAGCTGGGTTCCTGGCCGGTGCCGAAAGCGCGTGAAGCGCTGACGGCGCTACCGGGTGTCGGGATCTGGACGGCAGCCGAGACCGCGCAGCGCGCGTTCGGTGATGCCGATGCCCTGTCGGTGGGCGACTACCACGTGCCGAAAATGATCGGCTGGACACTGCTGGGCCGGCCGGTGACCGACGAGGTCATGGTCGAACTGCTCGAACCCATGCGACCGCACCGGCATCGGGTGGTGCGATTACTCGAAGCCAGCGGACTTGCGTACGAACCCCGGCGCGGAGCGCGCCTGGCGCTGCAGAATATTCGGTCCCTTTAGCCGGTTACCGACCGCAGTGGACGGGTATTCGACGTCCGATGTGACCGCGCCAGAAGTTATAGGGAGTATTCGATGACACAGTTCACCGTTCCAGGCTTGAGCGATCAGGACGGCGCGCAGGTTGCCGAATTGCTGCAGAAACAACTGAGCACCTACAACGATCTGCACCTGACGCTCAAGCACGTGCACTGGAATGTGGTGGGACCCAGCTTCATCGGCGTACACGAGATGATCGACCCGCAGGTGACGCTGGTGCGCGGCTATGCCGACGAGGTGGCAGAGCGGATTGCGACACTCGGCGCTTCACCGCAGGGCACTCCGGGCGCGATCATCAAAGATCGCACCTGGGACGACTATTCAGTGGGCCGCGACACCGTCCCGGCGCACCTGGCCGCGCTCGACCTGGTCTACACCGGCATCATCGAGGACACTCGCAAAGGCATCGCCCGGACCGAGCAGCTCGACCCGATCAGCCAGGACATGCTGATCGGTCACGCCGCCGAGCTGGAGAAATTCCAGTGGTTCGTTCGAGCCCACTTGGAGAACTCAGGCGGTCAGCTGACCCACGAGGGCACCTCGACCGAAAAGGATGCCGCCAACTCCGCTCGCGGCTGAGTCGCGAATCAGCAGGGACGCGGGCGCTGGCCGGATCGGTCGGCGCCCGCGTTCTCGCGTTCGGCTGCCGCTGCCTCGCGGTTGCGACGCTGCGCATGGTAGATCGACACTTTGGTGTGGTAGAGCAGCAGCGAGGCGATTCCGACCGCGATGATCGCACCGGGCACGACAGAAAACGATCCGGTCATTTCAGCCACCATGATCAGCAGTGCCAGCGGTGCGTGCGCGATGCTGCCGAAGCAGGCCATCATCCCCACCACCACGAAGATGCCGGGGCTGTCGGGAATGCCGGGTAGGTGGAACAACTCACCCAACCGCCAGGTCGCGGCGCCGACGAACGCGCCGATGACGATGCCGGGCCCGAAGATGCCGCCCGATCCGCCTGTGCCGATCGACAGCGACGTCGCGACGATCTTTGCGAGCGGCAGAAGCAGCACGATCCACAGCGGGATCGCCGTCAGCGTCTGTTTGGCGGTGGCCAGCTGCACCCATCCGTAACCGCTGCCCAGAACCTGGGGTAACGCCAGTCCCGAGCAGGCCTACCAGCAGTCCACCCACCGTCGGCTTGAGCACCGGGCCGCCGGGAAGTCGGGCGGTCAGCCTTCCGGTGGCGTAGAAGACGCGGGCATACAGATATCCGACCGTGCCGCAACTACGCCGAGGGCGACGAACCACAACAACGGCCAGGCGTCCTCGAAGCGGTACTCGGCGTCGACATAGCCGAACATCGGATCGAAGCCCAGAAACGAACCGAACACGGCAAAAGCCGTCGCAGAAGTCACGAAACCCGGGTAGAGCGTGCGGTATTCGAAGTCGTCACGGTAAATGATCGACGCCGCCAGCACCGCGCCGCCGAGTGGCGCACCGAAGATGGCGCCGATACCTGCACCGACGCCCGAGCGATACCAAGACCCGGCCGTCATCGTCCGAGAGGTGAAGCCGGCGCGTCAGCATCGACGCGAAGCCCGCCGAGATCTGCGCAGTAGGACCTTCTCGCCCGCCGGACCCACCCGAGCCGATGGTCAAGGCACTGGAAACCATTTTGACGAGCACGACCCTGAGCCGGATATGACGCGGATCGGTGTGGATTGCCTCGATCGCGCTGTCGGTGCCGTGGCCGCTGGCTTCCGGAGCGAATTTGGCAACGATCAACGACGACACCAGCGCGCCGGCCGTCGTCACCAGCGGAAGCGCCCAGGCCCTGGCGTAGCGCGGGGACCCGGCGCTGCCGCCTTCCACCTTCGCGGTGGGCATGTGATAGCCCGCGACATAGCCCAGCAAGAAATTGCCGGTGTAACGCATCGTCAGGTAGAACACGACCGCACCAAGTCCGGCTATCACGCCGATGATCACACCCGAGCAGGAGCCACTTCTGCACGTACTCAAGGTTCCGGACGAAACGCCCGACTCGGCCGCCGCCCTCGAACAAGTCTGCTTCGAGTTCTTCGCGGCGCTCGGTATCGTGTCGTCGGCCTGCGGCATCACCGCACGTTAGCAGCGGAGGCTTACCGGCACGACCAGCGTCCAGCGATGAACGGAATAATCGGACCGCAGTCCGGTTATATCGACTGACGCTGAGGAGGCCCACATGCCAGCTGTAACCGCCAATGTGCTGACCCTGCCCCAAGTGACTCGCGGCCGGTCCGGCCGACACCGAACGTCCGGTCCGATCGGTCACGACCGGTCCGCGCGGCTTTGAAGGCTAGGGCTTTCCCGTCGTGCGGTCCTTCGCCGGTGTCAGCAAAGCCGCATTGGACCCGTTCGTGCACATGGACCAGATGGGCGAGGTGGACTACCAGCCAGGTGAACCAAGAGGTACCGGCTGGCACCCGCATCGCGGCTTCGAGACGGTCACCTACATGATCGACGGCCGGATCGCCCACCAGGATTCGCGCGGCGGCGGCGGTGTGATCGCCGACGGTGCCACCCAGTGGATGACCGCGGGTTCGGGAGTTCTGCACATCGAAACTCCGCCTGCCGAACTGGTCGAAAGTGGTGGGCTCTTCCACGGCATCCAGCTGTGGGTGAACTTGCCGAGGAAAGCGAAATTCGTCAGCCCGCGGTATCAGGCCATCGCAGGGCCGAGACGTCGCGCTGCTTGCCTCGCCGTGATGGCGGCGCGCTGGTCCGTGTCATCGCCGGTGACGTCGACAATCGCAGCGGGCCGGGCGTCACCTACACGCCGATCACTTTGGCGCACGCCACCGTCGAACCCGGCGCTGAGCTCAACATCCCGTGGAACCGGAACTTCAACGCGCTTGGTTTACGTGCTGTCCGGGCGCGGATCGGTCGGCCCCGCTAAGCATCCGATACAGCAGGGGCAGTTGGCGGTGCTGGGATCCGGCGATCGGATCACGATTACCGCCGAAGCACACCAGGATTCGCATCGGCCCGCCCTGGAAGCACTGCTTCTCGGCGGACAGCCGATTCGCGAGCCGGTGTTTCATTACGGCCCGTTCGTGATGAACAGCAAGGCCGAGCTGATCGAGGCGATCGAGGACTACGAGGCGGGCAAGTTCGGCGCGATTCCACGACGACGCGTTGATGCCCCACCGGCACGGCCGGTGTCCGGCCGAACAATAACGGCGCAGCGGCATACCCGCAGGCCGCTGCTGTGATCTGTGGCACAATCTTCTCGTGCCGTATACGGCGAGCAGGGGCCCGGGGCGGCCCCCTGCTGCGACGGCGGCCGGCACCCGCAAGCGCATCGTGCACGCCGCTCGTGCGGTCTTCAGCGCGTGTGGCTATGAAGCGGCGACTTTTCAGGCGATCGCGATCCGGGCCGATCTCACTCGGCCCGCGATCAATCACTACTTCTCCAGCAAGCTGGCGTTGTACAACGAGATACTCGAGCAGACGAATGACCTCGTCGTCGCCACCGCCGTCGCGCGGGCACAGCAGGAGGCCACGCTGATCGGGCGCCTGATAGCCTTCATCGCCGCGGCAAGCAGGGTGATTTGGACAATCCGTCGTCAGCGGCTTTTCTGCTCACTTCGGTTTGGAGTCGCGGCGGCATCCCGAGCTGCTCGGGCTGGAGAACACGTCACTGCGCCTCACCCGGGACTTCCTCACCGACGCCATCGAAGAAGCGATCCGGGACGGTGAGCTGACGACGAGCACCGATCTGTCGTCGTTGACCGAGATGCTGGTGGCGGTGCTCTTCGGCATCGGCTTCTACGCTGACTTCATCGGCAACCGCCGGCAAGTAGGCGTCATCACCGATCAACTGCAGCAGTTGATGATGGGCACCTTGTGGCGCTTCAGGCGCTCCGACGCTGCCGACCAGACCTTGCAGTGAGATAGCGCACAGGGCCATATAGCCTGCCTAAATGCCTGGGTAGCATGGTGGCCGTATGACTGAGTTAGGCGAAGTACGTTCGATTCGAACCGAAGGTGACAGCTGGGACATCGCCAGCAGTGTCGGCAGTACCGCGCTGATGGTGGCAGCCGCCCGGGCTGTCGAGACAGCATCGCCGAATCCCCTGATTCACGATGAATTCGCCGACATCCTGGTGTCATCGGCCGGGCCGGCGTGGCGACGGCTGGCCAGCCCCGACATGGAGTGGCTGGGCGATGACGGACACGGACGGCGCGCACATCGCCTCGCGTGCAATTACCAGGCCGTGCGGACCCACTTCTTCGATGAGTACTTCAGCGCCGCCGTGGACAACGGCATCCGGCAGGTGGTGATCCTGGCTGCCGGCCTGGATTCGCGCGCCTACCGCCTGGCTTGGCCGGCCGGTACCACGGTCTACGAGATCGACCAGCCCAAGGTGCTGGCCTATAAGGCGAGCACGCTTGCAGGCGCGTGGGTGCGCGGCCGAAGGCGACGCGGCATGCGGTGCCGGTGGACTTGCGCGACGACTGGCCGGCCTCGTTGATCGCCGCCGGTTTCGACCGCACCCAACCGACAGCCTGGCTGGCTGAAGGCCTGCTGCCGTACCTGCCGGTCGACGCGCAGAATCGGCTCTTTCAGAAACTGACCGCGCTCTCCGAGCTGGACAGCCAGATTGCCGTCGAAGCATTTCGCACCGGCTCAGCCGACACCGAGCGGCGCAAAGCGGCGCGGCGTGCTCGGTGGCTGCGGATGCGCGAGCGGCTGGGCCTCGACATCAACGTCGAAACCCTTACCTACCAGGACGGCGAACGCCCGGACGCCGCAAAGTGGTTAGCCTGTCACGGCTGGCAAGTGCAGGCGGTGGACAACGCCGACGAGATGGCCCGACTCGGGCGCCGGATACCCGAAGATCTGGCCGACGAAGCTGTGCGCAGCACCTTGCTGCGGGCCCGTCTCGCTGCGGCGGACTGACCCGCACCGGCTTTTCGAATTCCGAGAAAGAGACGTCTGATGAGCAGCTCGCGCACCGACGACGACACCTGGGACATCGCGACCAGCGTGGGTACCACCGCGGTGATGGTCGCTGCGGCGCGTGCCGTGGAGACCGAGACACCCGAACCATTGATCCGCGATCCCTACGCGAAGATCTTGGTCAGCGAAGCCGGCACAGGGGTGTGGGAAACGATGCTCGACGAATCGATCGTCGACACGATAGAAAAGCTCGACCCCGAAGCAGCCGCCATCTTTCAACACATGCGCAGCTATCAGGCGGTCCGGACGCACTTTTTCGACGCGTACTTCGCCGCGGCCGCCGCAGCGGGGATACGCCAGGTGGTGATACTGGCCTCCGGCCTCGATTCCCGGGCCTACCGACTGGACTGGCCGGCCGGCACCACGGTGTATGAAATCGACCAGCCGAAAGTGCTCGACTACAAAACCGCCACACTGGCCGCGCATGACGTCACCCCGTCGGCCCATCGGCGCGAGGTGCCCATCGACTTGCGCCAGGATTGGCCGGCCGCACTGCGCGCGGAAGGTTTCGATCCGCAAGCTGCCGACCGCCTGGCTGGCTGAAGGCCTGCTGATGTACTTACCGGCGGAGGCGCAGGATCGGTTGTTCGAGCGGGTGACGGAGTTGAGCGCACCAGGTAGCCGGATCGCGGTGGAGACCGCGGCGCACCACGCGGACGACCGGCGAGCAGAGATGCGGGAACGGTTCAAGAAAGTCGCCGACCAGTTGGGCTTCGACCAAACGGTCGACGTGCAGGCGCTGATCTACCACGACGCAGGAGCGTGCGGTGGTCGCCGACTGGCTCAACGAGCACGGCTGGCACGCCACCGCGCAATCCGCTCGCGACGAGATGCGCCGGCTGAACCGCTGGATCGACGGCGTGCCGATGGCCGATGACAAGGACGCGTTCGCCGACTTCGTCACCGCCGAGCGCAGCTAGTCCAAGCCGGTGACTGGACGGGCCGCCTGCGCCTGCCCGACCGGCTGGTCTGACCACGCCGACCCGACCCGACGTCTCGAGCGTGATCTACCCGCCGTATACAGAGAAGGCGCAGAAATTGGCGCGCCGGTGGTTCTAGCCTGTACCGGCCGCCGACACAGCACCCAGCCCGGTCGCCGGGCGACTAGCCCGAAAGGAAGTTCATGCCCGGAGTGCAGGATCGTGTCATCGTCGTCACCGGAGCCGGCGGGGGATTGGGCCGCGAATACGCGCTGACCTTGGCGCGCGAAGGTGCCAGCGTCGTGGTCAACGACCTCGGCGGAGCCCGTGACGGCACCGGCGGCGGATCTGCGATGGCTGACCACGTGGTCGACGAGATCAAGGAGGCCGGCGGCCGCGCGGTGGCCAACTACGACAGCGTCGCCGAGTCCGAAGGCGCCGAGAACATCATCAAGACCGCTCTCGACGAGTTCGGCAAGATCGACGGTGTGGTGAGCAACGCCGGCATTCTTCGCGACGGCACCTTCCACAAGATGACCTTCGAGAACTGGGACGCCGTGCTCAAGGTGCACCTTTACGGCGGTTACAACGTCATTCGCGCGGCGTGGCCGCACTTCCGCGAGCAGAGCTTCGGGCGGGTGGTTGTCGCTACCTCGACCAGCGGACTGTTCGGCAACTTCGGTCAGGCCAACTACGGTGCGGCCAAACTCGGCCTGGTCGGCTTGATCAACACGCTGGCTCAAGAAGGCGCCAAGTACAACATCAAGACCAACGCGCTCGCACCGATCGCCGCCACCCGCATGACCGAGGACATCCTGCCGCCAGAGGTGCTGCAGAACCTGACCCCGGAATTCGTGGCGCCGGTGGTGGCGTATCTGTCGACCGAGGAAGTGCCCGACACCGGCTCGATTTTCATCGTCGGCGGCGGCAAGGTGCAGCGGGCCGCGCTGTTCCAGAACGAGGGCGTCACCTTCAAGACACCGCCGTCGGTGGACGACGTGGCCGCGCACTGGTCAGAGATCGACGACCTGGCCGCCGCGCAGCCGGCGAATTTCGCCATCCGCTGACTGACAGGCGGCAAAGCCGCCACCTGCTTGGCTACGGGACCAGGCCGCCGATGAGTTCGTATCCCGTCGTTGCCAGCGCCTCGCCGAGGACCGCGAGGTCCAGATCCGACCGGCAATGGCGCGATCCCGATGTCCGCTGCGATGCGGATCACCGAGGGCGGCGAGGAGGTTGCCGGACTCCAGGCCCTGCTCGAACAGACTGAGGTCGTAGTTCGGCAGCGAAACGCCTAGCGCCAGCACCGTATCGAACAACGGAAGCACCGTCGAGACGTCAGCGGAGACGGCGTGGGTCAAACCGTCGACGATGCTGGTGAGCGACGAATAGTCGATCGGGGCGATGGGAACGTCGCCGTTGAAGTAGGTGGCCGCCGCGCCCAGCATCTCGGCGAGGTTCGGCGTGTCGCTCGGGGTGAGGCCGAACGTGTGCGCCGCGTCCACCAACGTCTGCAGCGACGAGTAGTCGGTGAACTGGCCGGCCTGGATGTCGGCGACTGCCTTGGCGATGCCCTCCGGGATGCCCTGAACGAGGGCGTTGGAAGAGCTCGGTTGGATTGATGTCGGCCGGGAACAGCCCGAACGGGGTGGGGACATCCGGCTCGTTCCCGGTGTCATAGCCTTCGGTGATGCTTCCGTAGCCGAGGTTGACCAGCACCGACAGGTCCGGTTGCAGCAGGTCGGCCAACGGGTTCCCGCCCGGGATGAACCGCAGGATGTCCAGCAGCGGCAGCTCTTCGGTCGGGTTCATGTAGTACGTCGTGTCGCCGTAGGTACCCAGATCTATTGCCAAGCCGCTGAGGTCCTGGTTCAGGTAGGCGGTGTGCTCGAAGATGATGCCCAGGTAGGCGTTGAGGTCGGACAGGATGTCGATCGGGTAGCGCGGAAAGTCCGCGAACCCGTCGTATTCGTTGGTGATGATGTCGGTGGGAAAAAAGTCGCTCGGCGTCGCGCCGCTGGCCGTGACGCCGAAGCTCGGAATCGACCCGCCGACGAAGCGTTCCAGGAAGCCGCCGTCGGGATTGCTCGGGTCGCCGACGAGGACGAAGGACACCGGTGCACTGGGGTCTTCGTTGTGGAGCTGTGTCATCTCCAGCGAAGAAATCGTCGAGCTTTGCGAGTAGCCGAAGACCTCGACGGGTCCCTTGCTGATGTCGTCAGGATCGCTTTGTTCAACGCCTGCTCGCCCAGCGCGACCGACGGATCCAGGGGCAAGCTGTTGACCCCGGTGATCGGATACAGCCCCTCCGGTGTGGGCAACGCACGGATGGCGGCGTCCGGGGGCAGGCCCAGGTACAGATTGTTCGCGGCGTCAGGTAGCCCGGCGCAGGTATCGGGAAGCCGCTGGGTCCCATCACCAACGCCGTGACACCTCCACGTCAAATCCGCCGCCGGGTTCGAAGGGCTGCCGGCATCCGCTAGTGCGGGCGCCGCCGCCAGCGTCGACGTCAGCGCCAGCGTGCCGGCGCCGGTGCTGGCGAACAGACCGACGGTGAGCCACTTCAGCTTTCTGCCTGCCATGATGACCTCCTTCGAGCTACTGCATCGATGTGGTCGCGGTGCCGAACGGTGGGCCGGCTTGCGGCCAGACCCACCGTGTCGACTACTCGTGTTCTTCTGTTAGAAGAGGCCGGCGAAGTCGGCAGCGATCTGCGAGGCCGCAGTCGTGAGGATCTCGTACTTCGAAACCAGCCGCCAGCGTGTCTATCGCCGTGTTGGCCGCGAGCGGCAAACCGAGAGCATCGGTCAAGTCACCGGCCTGCAAGTTGTCCGTGAATAGGCTGGCGTCATAGGCCGGGAGACTGGTTGACAGGGCATTGAGGATGTCCGTCGTCGGCAACAGCGTGCTGTAGGCCGTCGACGACGCACTCGAGATCGCGTTGGCGAAGTCGGTGAGCGTCGTGCTGGCGGCCTCCGGCGAGGCGAAGTCGGCCTGCAAAGCGGCCACGACTTCAGCGAACGTCGGCGCCGCCGAGGTTGTCGACGAATCCCCGAGAGACGCGAACAACGCTGCTGGATTCGACAGATCGTTCTCGAAGGCGGCAAATCCCGTCTGGGCGCCGGTCATCAGCTCGTTCATGACGGTCGTCGAGTTGATGTCTGGGAAAAGCCCGAACGGCGTAGCCACGTTCGCCGGCGTGTCCGAGTAACCGAGGTTGGGATCGGCGCCGTAGCCGAGATTGATGATCGTCGTCAGGTCCGGGCCCAGCAGGTCTTCCAATGGTTTGCCGATGACGGGGAGCTCACCCAGCAGCGACACCAACGGCGGCGTCACAGGACCTCCGCCCATCGATCGTGTCGATCATGTAGTAGTTGGTCAGACTGTCCGTGGTGCCCAGCGCTTCGCGATCCCGGCAGCAGCTTTGCGTCGGCAATGTCGGTCGGTGTAGGGCCGGTCTCGCCGACGCGGAAAGTTCAGGTAAGTGCCGTGCAGTTCGGCGATACCCAAGAAGGCGTTCAAGTCGGACAGGAAGTTCAGCGGGTAGCGCGGGAAATCGGCGAAGCCGTCGTATTCCAGCGAGTAGATGCTTGTGGTGTAGTCGTCGGCCGGGGTGGCGCCGTCGAACGAGATACCCAGGCTGGACAGGTTCAGCGGGTCGACGGTGGTCTGGCCTGACGTTGTTTCGAAACCGTTGAAGCGCTCCAACAGCCCGCCGTTGGGGTTGCTCGGGTCGGCGATCAGGAGGAAGTTCGGCGCATCGGGTGTCGTGTTGGTGATGCCGTCCTTTTCGAGCAATTGCATCGTGATACCCGGCAGAGCGTGGAGCTCTGCGAGTAGCCGAACGACCGTCGAGCCATTCCGTGTCGAGGATGTCGTTGAGAATCGCGTTCTGCAAGATGGTGGCGCCCTGGCCCACCGAGGTGTTACTGGCCGGCAGGCCAGTCGAGGGATCGGCGGGTAGTTCAATACAGCTGGTGGACGCCGCCGTCGAACAGCGGGTAGGCCTGCTCAGGCGTGGACAGGCCATCCCGAACTCCGGGCTGAGCGTCGTCGGCTGGTAGAAGCCGGTGATTTCGCCGGGTAAACGTGTTCAGGAGGTAAAGCAGATCAGCGGCTTCTACATATCCCTGCCCGGGCTGTGGCAGGCCGCTGCCGCCCATGACCAAGGCGGTGTCCGGCGTCACGGGCCGATATTCGGCGTAATTTCGGTTCACCAAAGGCGAACTGCCGAGTTCATGATTGCGGTCATCGAGAGCATCCCGGCGCCGGCGGTTGCGAACATTCCCGCGGTGAGCCAGCGAAGTTTACGTTCTGACATTGTGAGACCTCCCGACGTTGGGCGGATGCGGTAATGCGACCTCTGTGGGCGCTGTCCGAAGCAGCACGGCGGTGTGAGACGCATGAGCATCATGCACCCTGCACTTACCTTGAGTCTAGGAAACGCTCAGGTTTTTTATAGGAATTTTGCCGCGGGCCTCGGCCGGTCAGATGTGGCAGGGTGTCAGCCGAGCAGGGCTCTGACGCAGCCGATGCACGTCGTGCCTCCGAGACGCCCGCGCTGCGCAGATAGTCCGCTGAAGCGAGCCGAACTGCTCGTCGATGGCTGCGCCACGCCGAAGCCAAGTACTCCTCGCGCACACCGAGCACATTGTCGGCCAGTCGCGCCTCGGTGAGGGCAAGCAACTCCGGAGTGACTTCGACGTCCGCGCGCTGCCGAACCGACTCGAGTATCTGCTCACGCAAGCCGCGGGACGGCCGTCGTTGCTGCACAGGAAATCGTCGATGATCGCGTCCCGCTCGACACCTGCGGCTTCCAGCACCAGCGCCATCACGAAGCCCGTGCGGTCCTTGCCGGCAAAACAATGAGTCAGCACCGTGCGTCCGCTGCCGAGCAAGGTGATGACCCGGTGCAGCGCCTGCTGCGCCCCGTTGTAGGTGGGGAATCGGCTGTACTCGTCGACCATGTAGCGGTTGGACGCAGCCTCGACCGATTCGCCGTCCGGCTTGTCTTCCAGCAGCCTCTTGAAGGCGTGCTCGTGCGGCGCTGCACCGTCCGGGTTCGGCTTCTCCGATTCGTCGGGCGCGTCATCGGGGATAGGCAGCAGGTGGATCTCGACGCCATTGGGAACCCGGCCCGGCCCGTTGCGCTGCACCTCCCGACGCGAGCGCAGGTCGGCGACGTCGGTGACACCCGAACGGCGCAACTCTGCTCGACCGTCGTCACCGAGTTCGCTCAACTCGCCAGAACGGAACAACCGTCCCGGTCGCACCACGCCGGTGGCTGTCTGCCACGTCGCGAAAATTCCACGAGCCCTGCAGTTCGCGGGGGCCGACAGCCACGTCAGGTGACCGCCGCGGCCATAGCGCTCTTCTCGCGGCCCAGTTCCGTGCGGGCGATGGTGCGCATGTGCACCTCGTCGGGGCCGTCGAAGATCCGCATGGCGCGATGCCACCCGTACAGCCGGGCCAGCACGGTGTCGTCGCTGACACCGGCGGCCCCATGCACCTGGATGGCGCGGTCGATGACCTGACACGCCACCAGCGGGGCTACTGCCTTGATCTGGGATACCAGCAGATGAGCGGCTTTGTTGCCGTGTTGATCGATGGTCCACGCCGCCTTTTCGCACAGTAGCCGCGCCTGGTCGAGCTCGTTGCGAGATCTTCGCAATCGACTCCCGCACCACCCCCTGCTCCGCCAGCGGCCGGCCGAACGCCACCCGCTTCTGCACCCGGTCCACCATCAACGCCAGCGCACGTTCGGCTGCGCCGAGCGCGCGCATGCAGTGGTGAATGCGGCCAGGACCGAGCCGGGCCTGTGCGATCGCGAAACCGGAACCTTCCTCGCCGAGCAGGTTGGTCACCGGCACCCGAACGTCGTCGTAGCTGATCTCGCAGTGCCCGTGCTGGTCCTGCCAGCCGAACACCGATGTGGAGCGAACGACCGTCACGCCGGGAGTGTCGATCGGCACCAGCACCATCGACTGCTGCTGATGGCTGGCCGCTTCGGGATTCGTACGGCCCATGACGATCAGAACCCTGCACCGCGGGTCGGCCGCGCCGGAGGTCCACCACTTGCGGCCGTTGATCACGTAATCGCCACCGTCACGGGTGATCAAGGTTTCGATGTTGCGGGCGTCGCTGCTGGCCACCGCCGGTTCGGTCATCGAGAATGCGCTGCGGATCTCGCCGTCGAGCAATGGCTGCAGCCACTGCTTCCGCTGCTCGTCGGTGGCGAACAGATGCAGGGTCTCCATGTTGCCGGTGTCGGGCGCCGCGCAGTTCAGCGCTTCCGGCGCGATCTCCATGCTCCAACCCGACAGCTCCGCCAGCGGCGCGTAGTCCAGGTTCGACAGCCCAGATTCGGCCGGCAGGAACAGGTTCCACAAGCCTCGCTCTTTGGCTTTGGCTTTCAAGTCTTCCAGAACCGGCGGCGCAGTGTGGTCGTCCGGACCCGCTTCGTGGCGGTACCGGTCGTACTCGGCTTCCGCCGGAAAGACCAGCTCAACCATGAACTCCGACAATCGCTTGTGGTAATCGTTCGCCTTCGCCGACAGTGCAAAATCCATGTTTGCCACGATAGGCCACCGCCGGGCAGCGACGGTCGCCGGATTAGCGGTCGCCAGCGGGCTCTTCACGACCCACCTCCACTGGGCGGCCGCCGCTGTGCCACTACACTGAGGCCCATTGATCTGAGTCGCCCTCGGCTAAGCCAATCGACGCAAATTCGAAGCCATTCGGTTGCGCACGAAGGGGCCGAACTCAGCGAAACACCGTAACGGAGAGTGAAATTGAGTGCGGATGACGACGGCTCGGTTGCCGACCAACTGGCTGACGCGAAAAGTTATACGAGCACGTCGGCCGACGTCATAGAACGCAAATGGCAAAGTCGCTGGCGCCAAGCGCGGGTATTCGAAGCTGCCAATCCGGCGGGGGCGCTGCGCGGTGCGACGCGTGACGAGCACTCCTTCATACTGGACATGTTTCCTTATCCGTCGGGCACCGGCCTGCACGTCGGCCATCCGCTGGGATTTATCGCGACCGACGTACTGGCCCGTTATCTGCGAACCCGCGGCGAAAACGTGCTCTACACAATGGGGTACGACGCTTTCGGGCTGCCGGCCGAGCAGTACGCCGTACAAACCGGTACGCACCCAGCGGCAACTACGACCAAGAATGTCGCCCGTTATCGCGCCCAACTCGAACGGTTGGGCATGTCCTACGACGAGCGGCGCATACTGACCACCACCGACCCGAAATATTACCGCTGGACGCAATGGATATTCACCCGGTTATACGATTCGTGGTACGACCCGGATGCGCGTCGTGCACGTCCGATATCGACTCTGATTCAGAAAGTTCAGTCCGGTCAGCGCATTGCCGGGGGCGAGCAGTGGCAGCAAATGGAGCGAGCGGAGCGCGACGCTTTTCTGAACAGCTACCGCCTGGCATACGTGGACGAGGCGCCGGTCAACTGGTGCCCTGGCCTGGGCACCGTGCTGGCGGACGAGGAGGTGACGGCCGACCGGCGATCCGAACGCGGGAACTATCCGGTGTTCCGCACCAACCTGCGGCAGTGGAAGTTGCGAATCACGGCCTACGCCGATCGGCTGTTGGACGACCTCGCGCCGCTCGACTGGCCGGAATCGATCAAACTGCAGCAGCGCAATTGGATCGGGAAATCTCAAGGCGTCAACATCCGGTTCACCGTGCAAGAACACGGCCGGGTCCTCGAAGTTTTCACCACCAGACCCGACACCCTCTTCGGTGCCAGCTACCTGGCGGTGTCACCGGAGTCCGAGATAGCCGCCGATTTGGTGCAGACCGGCTGGCCGGAATCGACACCGGCATTATGGCGGGCGGGCTACGAGTCGCCGAAAGCCGCCGCTGACGCGCTGCGGACGATGACACCGCAGGACCCGGATCAAGCCGTTACCGGGGTTTTCACCGGTTCGTATGCGATTCACCCGGTGACACGGGCGCCGGTACCGGTCTTCCTGGCTGACTACGTGTTGGCCGGTTACGGAGCGGGAGCGGTGATGGGCGTGCCCGCCCACGACACCCGCGATCACCGCTTCGCGACGGCATACGGTTTGCCGATCCCATCGGTGATCGTCGCCGACAGTGCCGATGACGTGACCGGCGCCGCTTCGGCGGCCTACACCGGCACGACGGGTCACCTGGTGAATTCAGCCTTCGGTGATCTCGACATCAACGGAATGTCCCCGACGAAAGCCAAAGCGGCGGTGATCGACTGGCTGCAACGCAACAACGCCGGCAAAGCCGTGACTATGTTCAAGCTCCGCGACTGGCTTTTCAGTCGGCAGCGCTATTGGGGTGAACCGATTCCGGTCGTTTATGACACCGAAGGTGTGCCGCACCGAATTCCCGACTCCATGTTGCCGGTCGAACTGCCCGATCTGGACAATTACTCGCCGCGAACTTTCGACCCTGACGATGCAGACACCACCCCGGAGACTCCGCTGTCCCGCGACGAGGCTTGGGTGAATGTCGAGCTTGATCTGGGCGACGGCCGGAAACAGTATCGCCGCGACACGAACACAATGCCGAACTGGGCGGGATCGTCCTGGTATGAGCTGCGCTATATCGATCCCACCGACGACGACGATTTCGTCCGCAAAGACAACGAGGCCTATTGGATGGGGCCGACCGAACGGAAGCCGCTCGGCGGGACGGACTTGTATATCGGCGGGACGGAACACGCCGTTCTGCACCTGCTTTATGCACGGTTCTGGCACAAAGCTCTGCACGACCTCGGCTATTTGACTTCCAGCGAGCCGTTCCATCGCTTGTTCAACCAAGGAATGATTCAGGCGTTTGTGTACCGCGACAGCCGGGGTTTGGTGGTGCCTGCTGCGGAAGTCACCGAGACACCCGAAGGCATCTTCCTTTACCGGGGCGCAACGGTGAGCAGGCAGCTGGGAAAGATGGGCAAATCGCTGAAGAACTCGATCGCACCCGACGACATCGTCGCCGAATACGGCGCCGACACTTTCCGGGTCTACGCCATGTCGACCGGGCCGCTCAGCGCGTCGCGCCCGTGGATCACCAGAGCAGTAGTCGGCGCTCAGCGGTTCCTGCAACGGGTGTGGCGCTGCGTCATCGATCAGGAGACCGGTCAACTGCTCGTCACCGACTCAGCGCCGCCGGAGGCGATCCTGCGGGCGCTGCACGAAACGCTTCAGCACTATCACACCGATGTGGCGGCGCTGCGGTTCAATTCGGTGATAGCCCGGCTCATCGAATACACGAACCTGTTGACCAAAAACGGTGTCTACGCACGCGCAGCTATCGAGCCGTTGATCCTGATGCTCGCACCGTTTGCACCGCACCTGGCGGAAGAACTCTGGGAACGGTCAGGCCACGCTGACGGCCTGACCCGAGTCGAGGTGCCTCAGGCAGATCCGGCGTTGGCGCAGCCGAACTCGGTGACCGCCATCATCCAGATCAACGGCAAAGTCCGCGCTCGGATCGAGGTGGCAGATTCGATCGTTGCCGAGGACCTGGAACGCAAAGCGGCCGAGCATCCTGTCATCGCCGATCTGATCGGTCAGAGCACGGTGCGGAAAGCGATCGTCAAGCCACCCACAGTGGTGAACTTCGTCGTGACCTGATGACGCACCGCACAGCGGTCGGTCAGCTACCAGTTAGGCTCGGCGAGGCGCGGCCGACCCGTGCCGGTCGCCAGGCAGGGGAAGGCTAGAGACACGGGCTCATGACAGATACTCAGACGACGGTAGGGGTGGTCGCCGAGTCGGGATCCGGCGAGCGGCGCGTTGCGCTGGTCCCGAAAGCGGTCGCATCGTTGGTGACCAGCGGTGTAGCGGTGGTGGTCGAGGCCCGTGCAGGTGAGCCGGCGCTGCTTCCCGACGACCTCTACACGGCGGCAGGTGCAACGATCGGCGACGCCTGGGCGGCCGACGTCGTCGTGAAGGTCGCACCGCCCAGCGCCGACGAGGTCGGCCGGCTGCACCGCGGACAGACCCTGATCGGTTTCTTAGCACCCCGAGACGCCGCCAACCAGATCGCCGCGCTGGATGGGGCCGGTGTGCAAGCCTTCGCCCTGGAGGCGATACCCCGCATCTCTCGAGCTCAGGCGATGGACGCGCTGTCGTCTCAGGGCAACGTCGCCGGATACAAGGCGGTGCTGCTGGCCGCCTCTGAGTCGACGCGCTTCTTTCCGATGCTCACCACCGCTGCCGGCACGGTCAAGCCCGCCACCGTGCTGGTGCTCGGCGTCGGTGTGGCCGGACTGCAGGCGCTGGCAACGGCCAAGCGGCTCGGTGCGCGCACCACCGGCTACGACGTCCGGCCGGAGGTGGCAGACCAGGTCCGCTCGGTCGGCGCGCAGTGGCTTGACGTCGGCATCGATGCGGCTGGCGAGGGTGGTTACGCGCGCGAGCTGACCGAACAGGAACGTGAGCAGCAGCAGGAAGCGCTGGAAAAGGCGATCACTAAGTTCGACGTCGTCATCACCACCGCATTGGTGCCGGGCCGCCCGGCACCGCGGCTGGTGACGGCGGCAGCGGTCGAAGGAATGAAGCCCGGCAGCGTAGTGGTCGACCTGGCCGGGGAAACCGGCGGCAACTGCGAGCTGACTGAGCCGGGCCGCACCGTCGTCAAGCACGACGTCACCATCGCGTCCCCGCTGAATTTGCCGGCGACCATGCCCGAGCACGCCAGTGAGCTGTACAGCAAGAACATCACAGCTCTGCTGGAGCTGCTGATCAAGGACGGCAAGCTCGCACCCGACTTCGGCGACGAGGTAGTGGCGGCGGCCTGCGTGACCCGGCTGATGACCGGCGGAGGAGACGAATAGATGTACAACTCGCTGTTGGCCAACCTGGGAATCCTGGTGCTGTCCGGGTTCGTCGGGTTCGCGGTGATCTCCAAGGTGCCGAATACCTTGCACACCCCGTTGATGTCGGGAACCAACGCCATCCACGGGATCGTGGTGTTGGGTGCGCTGGTGGTGTTCGGCTCGGTGGAGCATCCGTCGCTGGCCGTGCAGATCGTCCTGTTCGTCGCGGTGGTGTTCGGGACGCTGAACGTCATCGGTGGCTTCATCGTCACCGACCGGATGTTGGGCATGTTCAAGGGCAAGAAAGCCGGGGCCGTGCAGGCCGTCAAAGCAGATGACCTGGCGACCAAATGAACTACCTGGTCACAAGTCTTTACATCATCTCGTTCGCGATGTTCATCTACGGCTTGATGGGCTTGACCGGGCCCAAGACGGCGGTGCGCGGCAACCTGATCGCCGCGGTCGGCATGGCGCTCGCGGTGGTCGCCACCCTGATCCTGATCCGGCACACCAGCCAGTGGCCGCTGATCATCGCCGGGCTGGTCGTCGGCATCGTGCTGGGTGTACCGCCGGCGCGGTTGACCAAGATGACCGCGATGCCGCAACTCGTGGCTTTCTTCAACGGCGTCGGCGGCGGCACCGTTGCGCTGATCGCGCTGGCGGAGTTCATCGAGACCCGCGGTTTCTCCGCCTTCGAGCATGGCGAGTCACCGACCGCGCACATCGTGGTGGCCTCGCTGTTCGCCGCGATCATCGGGTCGATCTCATTCTGGGGATCGATCATCGCGTTCGGGAAGCTGCAGGAGGTCATCTCCGGATCGCCGATCGGTTTCGGCAGGATTCAGCAGCCGATCAACCTGCTGCTGGTCACCGCAGCCGTGGCGGCCGCGGTGGTCATCGGTGTGCACGCGCATCCCGGCAGCGGTGGAGCGTCGCTGTGGTGGATGGTCGGCTTGCTGGCTGCGGCCGGTGTGCTCGGCTTGATGGTGGTGCTGCCGATCGGTGGCGCGGACATGCCGGTGGTCATCTCGCTGCTCAACGCCATGACCGGGCTGTCGGCAGCCGCGGCGGGCTTGGCGCTGGACAACACCGCGATGATCGTGGCGGGCATGATCGTCGGCGCCTCCGGTTCGATTCTGACGAACCTGATGGCCAAAGCGATGAACCGCTCCATCCCCGCGATCGTGGCCGGCGGTTTCGGCGGCAGTGGCGTGGCGGTCGGCGGCGGCGACAGCGGAGACAAGCACGTCAAGCCGACCTCTGCGGCCGACGCGGCCATTCAGATGGCCTACGCCAACCAGGTGATCGTGGTGCCCGGCTACGGGCTGGCGGTCGCGCAAGCTCAGCACGCTGTCAAGGACATGGCGGCGCTGCTGGAAAACCGCGGCGTGCCGGTCAAGTACGCAATTCACCCGGTTGCCGGACGGATGCCCGGCCACATGAACGTGCTGCTGGCCGAAGCTGAAGTCGACTACGACGCGATGAAAGACATGGACGACATCAATGACGAGTTCGGCCGTACTGACGTGACCCTCGTGATCGGCGCCAACGACGTCACCAACCCGTCCGCCCGCAACGAGTCGTCCAGCCCGATCTATGGCATGCCGATCCTGAATGTGGACAAGTCCAAATCGGTGATCGTGCTGAAGAGGTCGATGAATTCAGGTTTCGCCGGTATCGACAACCCGCTGTTCTACGCCGAGGGCACCACCATGCTGTTCGGGGACGCCAAGAAGTCGGTGTCTCAAGTCACCGAGGAGCTGAAAGCTCTCTAGAGAATCGACGTTCTCACACAGGCGGGTAGGCCGGCGGCGGATAGCCGTTGCCGTCTTCGACGCCGCGCAAGCCGAATGCGAAGTAGCGGAGGAAGAATTCGATCTCGTCGGAAGCGTCGTAGCTTGGGTCCGGATCCATGTGTGCCCACCTCACATCTCGTCATTCGCGACCTGCTGCCAGCAGTCTAGTCCCGTTCGTCCACGACGGGACAGGAAAGAATCGGGTTACCTTAGACTGGCCAACCAGTTGATTGACCGGGTGTTCCCGGCCGGCCCGCGAGACGAGGTGACATGGCACTGGAGGCCGGCACGCCCAACGGGCTCAGCCGCCGCGAGGAACTGTTGGTCGTGGCGACCAAGCTGTTCGCCGCGCGGGGCTACCACGGCACCCGGATGGACGACGTCGCCGACGTGGTCGGGCTGAACAAGGCCACGGTGTATCACTACTACGCCAGCAAGTCGTTGATCCTTTACGACATCTACCAGCAGGCAGCGCAGCGCACACTGGCCGCGGTGCACGACGATCCGTCGATGTCCGCCCGCGAAGCGCTCTATCAGTACACCGTGCGGCTGCTCAATCAGATCGCGGCCAATCCGGAGGGTGCTGCGGTGTACTTCCAGGAGCAGCCCTACATCACCGAATGGTTCACCGACGAGCAGGTGGCCGAGGTCCGGGAAAAGGAAACCCAGGTCTACGAGCATGTGCACGGCCTGATCGACCGGGGCATTTCCAGCGGCGAGTTCTACCAGTGCGACTCCCACGTGCTGGCGCTCGGCTACATCGGAATGACGCTGGGCGCCTACCGGTGGTTGCGGCCAAGTGGGCGCCGCAGCGCCAAGGAAATCGCGGCCGAATTCAGCACCGCGCTGTTGCGCGGCCTGATCCGCGATGAGTCGATCCGCGTCGAGAGTCCGCTGGGCGTCAGCCGTTTTCCGTCGAGCGTGGATCTGTCGGGCTGACCGAGCGCATGATGGCGCAGCGGGTCGGCGCTGAGACACCGTTCAAAGAGCTTTGCTCAGGAACTCCAGTTGGTCGGTGACGACACGCTCGAACGCGTCACCGACGTAGATGTCGAAATGCCCTTCGGGGTACAGCTTCACTTCACCGTGCGGTGCCTTCGCTGCGTGTCGGAGGGTTGCCGCCGCCGGCGCGACCGAGTCGGTTTCGCAGACGCAGAACAGGATTGGACACGGCACCTTCGCGGCGAGCCGGCCTGGGCTGTAGGTGAAGATCTTCAAGCCGAACCGGGCGGCGACCTCGTTGCGCAGCGGAGCGCCCTCGGGAACCAGCCTGGTGTAGCCGGGGTAGGCGTCGGGCGCGTTCATCAGCGCCACCTCGTGCGGGCGGCCGGCAGTAGCCACCATCACCGGGGGCCTGCCCAGCCGGGCAGCGATCAGGTCGCGCAGCGCCAAGGCAGTGATGCGCGCCGTGACAGACGGAGTCAAGGTCCGCGCCGAGGCGATGCCGTCGGTGAAGGGGCACTGCGCGACGACGGCCGCGATGCCGGGCAGCCTGGCGGCGGTGGCGATCACGTGCCCGCCACCGAAAGAGGTGCCCCACAGACCGATTCGGCTGGTGTCGATATGGGGCAGTGTCCGCGCGTAGGCGACCGCGGCGGTCCAGTCCTGCAATTGCAGCCGGACGTCGACGAGTTGGCGCGGCCGGCCCTCGCTGTCGCCGAAGTTGCGATAATCGAACACCAGGCACGCGTAACCGGCCGAGCTGAACCGCTCGGCGTAGGCGTCCAGCCGCATGGTGCGCACCGCCCCGAGGCCGTGAGCCATCACCAGCAGCGGCGGTTCATCGATGCCCTCCGGCCGGTACAGCCACGCGCTGATCTGGTCGTGGCCGGAGTTGAACCGCACATCCTCGCGGTTCGCAGTTCCCATCAGCACTCCCGGGTCGGGCAACATCGTCGGCTGCACAGTCGACGCAGAGTCGGCTGCACAGTCGACGCAGAGTCGACGCAGAGTCTAGGGCCACCGGTGTCGGCGCCTACGGTGAAGCCATGAAGTCCACTTTGTTGTCGCGGCGCGACCTCGACTTCCTGCTGTTCGAATGGCTACGGGTCGACGAGCTGACCAAGCGGGCCCGCTTCGCCGATCACTCCAGGGAGACGTTCTCCGACGTCCTCGACCTCTGCGAGCAGGTGGCGACGCGGTACTTCGCCCCGCACAACAAGAAAAGCGATTCTTGTGAGCCCAGCTTCGACGGGTCGACGGTGACCGTCATCCCCGAGGTGAAGCAGGCGCTGCAGGCGTTCGCCGCGGCCGACCTGATGAGCATGGCGATGGATGCCGAACTGGGCGGAGCCCAGTTGCCGGCCACCGTCGCCCAGGCAGGGTTCGCCTGGCTGGCAGCAGCCAACGTCAGCACCGCCGGCTACGTCATGCTGACGATGGCCAACGCGAACCTGATCGCGAAGTTCGGCACCGCGCAGCAGATCGACACCTACGTCAAACCCATGTTGGCCGGCCGATTCCTCGGGACGATGTGCCTCTCGGAGACGCAGGCCGGTTCGTCACTGGCCGACATCACCACCAGAGCCGAGCCCTGCGGCGACGGGCTGTTTCCCGGCAGCTACCGGTTGTTCGGGTCGAAGATGTGGATCTCCGGCGGCGACCACGAACTCAGCGACACGATCGTGCATCTCGTGCTGGCCAAAATCGCCGGCGGCCCGCCGGGCACGAAAGGCCTATCGCTGTTCATCGTGCCCAAGCACCTCGTTGGACCGGCCGGCCCGGTCGGAGAACGCAACGACGTTGTGCTGGCGGGGCTCAACCACAAAATGGGCTACCGCGGCATCACGAACGCGGTGCTCAACTTCGGTGAGGGCGCGTTCACCCCAGGGGGTGAGCCGGGAGCCGTCGGATACCTGGTCGGGGAACCGCACCGCGGTATCGCCTACATGTTCCACATGATGAACGAAGCCCGGCTCGGCGTCGGAATGGGCGCGATCGCCCTCGGTTACACCGGATACCTGAAATCCCTGCGCTACGCTCAGGAGCGACCACAAGGACGGCCGGTGGCTTCCAAAAGTATTGTGGCAGAGCAGGTTCTGATCATCGAGCATCCGGACGTCAGACGGATGCTGCTGGCGCAGAAGTCGTACGTGGAAGGTGCCATGGCGTTGGCGCTGTACTGCGCCCGACTGGTTGACATTGCGCAGACTGCGGAATCCGACGAAGAATCCGACCGGGCCTCGCTGCTGCTGGACATCTTGACGCCGGCCGCCAAGAGTTGGCCGTCGCAGTGGTGCCTGGAGGCCAATAGCCTGGCGATTCAGGTGCACGGCGGCTACGGCTACACCCGCGAATACGACGTTGAACAGCACTACCGCGACAACCGCCTCAATCCGATCCATGAAGGAACGCACGGGATTCAAAGCCTGGATCTGTTGGGCCGCAAAGTGGTTCAACGAGGTGGTGCCAGTCTGGTGGCTTTCGCTGAAGCCGTCGCAGAGTCGGTCAGCGCGGCGCGCGCCGCCAGTGGGGAGCCGGCCGGATTGGCGGCTGATTTGGACGCGGTCAGCCGGCGGCTGGTGTCGGTGACTGCGACGATGTTCGGTTCCGGTGACGTCGAAGCCGCCTTGGCCAACAGCGCGGTGTACCTCGAAGCGTTCGGCCACATCGCCATTGCCTGGATGTGGCTGGAGCAGGTGACTGCCGCGCACGGGCTCCCCGGCGACTTCTACGACGGCAAGCGCCAGGCCGCCCAATTCTTCTTCCGTTACGAACTGCCCAAAACCGCGCCGCAACTCGATCTGCTGGAAGCATTGGACCGCACGACCCTGGAAATGCGAAACGAGTGGTTCTGAACGCGTTGGTGCACCGGCTTTCCGCCGTCGTCGGCGCACAGCAGGTGAGCACCGACCCCGACGTGTTGGGCGCTCGCAGCGTCGACTGGACGGGCCGTTACCACGGGCAAGCCGGCGCGCTGGTGCGACCGGCCACAGCCGGCCAGGTGGCCGAAGTGCTGGCGGTGTGCCGCGACGCGGACGCGCATGTCACCGTTCAGGGCGGTCGGACTTCGTTGGTGGCCGGTACCGTCCCCGAGCACGACGACGTCCTGCTCTCCACCGAGCGGCTGAACACCGTAGCGGAAGTAGACCCGGTCGAGCGTCGCGTCACCGTGGGCGCCGGCGCCACGTTGTCCGCTGTGCACAACGCCGCCGCGACGGCTGGGCTGATCTTCGGTGTCGATCTCGCGGCGCGAGACAGCGCGACCATCGGTGGCATGGCCTCGACGAACGCCGGCGGGCTGCGCACGGTGCGCTACGGGAACATGGGTGCGCAGGTCGTCGGGCTGGACGTCGTGCTGCCCGACGGCTCAGAGCTGCACCGGCACTCCGGTGTGCGAGCCGATAACACCGGCTACGACCTGCCGGCGCTGTTCGTCGGCGCCGAAGGCACCCTCGGCGTGATCACCGCGCTGGACCTGCGACTGCACCCGGAGCCGTCGCACCGGGTGACCGCGGTGTGCGGCTTCGCTGAACTCAGCGCCGTCGTCGACGCCGCCCGGTTGTTCCGCGACCTCGACGGCATTGCTGCGCTGGAACTCATCGACGGCCGCGCGGCCGAGTTGACCGGTGAACATGCCGGCGCACCGGCGCCGGTCGACGGTGCCTGGCTGCTGCTGGTGGAGTTGGCCGCCGACCACGATCAGACCGACCGGCTCGCCGACACATTGGGTGATGTCGGTTTGTGCGGCGAGCCCGCCGTCGGCGTCGACGCCGCTGCGCGGCAGCGGCTATGGCGGGTGCGCGAGTCGCTTTCGGATGTGATGGGGGTCTACGGGCCACCGGTCAAGTTCGACGTGTCCCTTCCGCTGTCAGCGGTGGTCAGATTCGCCCGCGACGCCAGCGAGCTGGTGCACCGGCATGCGGCGCAAGCTTTTCCCGTGCTGTTCGGCCACATCGCCGAGGGCAACCTGCACTTGAACGTGCTGCGTTGCTCGCCGGATGCAGAGGCCGGCCTGTATGCGGCGATGATGGACCTGATCGCCGAATGCGGTGGCAACGTCAGCTCCGAACACGGTGTGGGCAGCCGCAAACGTGCGTTTGTGGGGATGTCGCGCGAGCGGGCCGACATTGCAGCGATGCGCATGGTGAAGTCGGCGTTCGACCCGACTGGTTACCTGAACGCCGCGGTGCTGTTCGACTGAATCAGCGCGGGTTGATACCGACGGCGTGGCGCAGCTGCGCCAGGAACTGGTCGGCGTCGTCGCTGCGCACCAGGTAGTGCGAGATCGCCACCCGGATCGCCGTCGCCGCCTTGACCGCACCACCAGGACCCGGCAGCAGGCGTTGCAGACCGTCTCGCATCTGCGGCAAGACCTGCGAAGACTGGGCGATGACGTGCTCGGGCTCGATGTCCACCATTCGCACACCCGAATACGAGTTCTGGTATTCGACGATGAACTGCAAAGCGGCGTCGAGCTTCTCGACTCCTTTGAGGCCGGCCGTGGCCAAGGCCAGACCGCTTTCGAACGCCTGCCGCTCGTAACCCGAGAAAGCCGACAGCAGCTCTTCTTTGGAAGCGAACCAGCGGTACAGCGTCGGGCGTGAGACACCCGCCTGCGCGGCTACATCTGAAAGGCTGAGTTTCCGCTTGCCGTTGCGGCTGAGCACTTCGGCAGTAGCCGCCAGGATCCGCTGCTGTGTCGAGATGTCGCCCTCACGCGCCGACGTGCCGTCCATACTTAAACTGTACGAATACAGTCGGCCGTCTGGTTGTCATGCCTCAGCCGGGTCGTCGGCCCGGCAACACGTGGCAAATGTCACGACTGGTTCGACGTCCGCACGGTCGGCCAACCAGCCCCGAGGGAGCGGCAGATGAGGTTCACCATCACTCACCCGATGCACCGCCACCCCTACGACAAGGAACTGGTCAGCGGCCAAGGCATCGCCGTACTCGCCGCGGCCGCCGAAGCGGCCGGTATCCACGGCTTCGGTTTCACCGACCACCCGGCGCCGAGTCAGCGGTGGCTGCAGGCGGGCGGGCACGACGCGGTCGACCCCTTCGTGGCACTGGGATTTGCCGCGGCCTGCACTACCACCTTGCGACTCATTCCCAACATCGTCGTACTGCCCTATCGAAACCCGTTCGTGGTGGCCAAATCCGGCGCGACGCTCGACTTACTGTCCGGTGGCCGATTCACCCTGGCCGTCGGAGTCGGCTACCTCAAGCGCGAATTCGCCGCTCTCGGAGTTGATTACGAGCAGCGTGCAGAACTGTTCGACGAAGCCCTCGACGTGATCCGCGAAATCTGGACTACCGACGACATCTCTTTCGAGGGTAGGAGTTTCAGTGCTCACGGGATCACCGCGCATCCGCGGCCGGTCAGCGAGCCACACCCGCCGATCTGGATCGGTGGTAACACCGGCGCAGCCCGCCGCCGTGTCGCCCTTAAAGGCGACGGCTGGTGTCCGTTCGCCGCGCCGGCCGCGCTGGCTCAGGCCGCCGGCACCGCAGCGCTGGACTCCCTCGATCGTCTTGCCGACGGGATCACCGACCTGCGCCGCCGCACCGACGACGCCGGGCGCGACTGGTCGGCTATCGACGTTGTCTTCAGCAACATCGACGGCGGCGATCCGGCCGCCGACGACTTCAACGCGGACGCCTACCTCAGCGCCCTGGACAAACTGGCCGATCTCGGCGTCACCTGGGTGCAGGTTGGGTTACCCGGCGACAGTCTGACGCACGCGCTCGAAATACTCGAGCGATTCAAGGTCCAGGTGCTCGAGGCTGCGTGAAACTCGAGATGACTTGCGCGCCGTTGCTTTACAACCTTGGATGGGGCTGCCACTCTCGCTGAATGACGACGGGATCTGCGCAGACGCGGTGGTCGGTGACCCGCCTCCTGGATCTGTTGGATACCCGGCCCGCAGAGGTGACCGACCGGTTCAGCGGGGACACCGGAATCGCCGGCGGTGACGAGCGGCAGGTGGTGGAAGGCACGCAGCTGCTGGCACAGGTGATCGTCGCGGTAGCCAAACGGTTCCCGGACAAATCGGTCCGTTCCGCGCATGCGGTTTTCGGTCGCTTGGTGCTGGTCGGGCCGCCCGTGGAATTCGACGTCGACGTCGTTCACGAGGGTCGCTCGACGGCAACCGCCGTGGTCAACGTCGCGCAGAACGGCCGCCGTTGCGTCGCGGTGACGACGCTGCTGGACGTGCCGTCACAAGACGTCATCCGCCACCAACTGCCACGGCCGGACGTCGCCGCGCCCGCCGACGCCCACGTCTCGCCGATGCCGATGACCGGTCGGGAACTGCGGCTGGTCGACGTGGTCGATGTCAACAGCCCCGACGAGGTCGGGCCGCCAGAGCTCTACGCCTGGCTCCACTACGACACCGTCCCTGCCCGCGACGACCTCGCCAAAGCCCTGATCGCTTACTTCACCGGCCACCTGGGCATTTCCACCACCATGCGGGCACACGCAGGGATCGGTACCAGTCAGTCACACCTGACGGTGTCCACCGCGCCGATGACGGTTTCGGTCAGCTTCCACGAGCCGGTGCGCTGGACCGGGTGGTTGCTCTACACGCATGAAAGCACGCAGGCGGGCGCGGGCATGTCCTATGTCCGCGGCGCGGTGCACACCGAAGACGGTGAGCTGATCGCCTCGTTCACCCAGGAGGCGCTGATCCGCCCGCTGCGCACCAGCGACACCGCGGTCACCACCCAGGCCCGGCTGTAACGGCCGACGGCACATCGGCGAACACGTCGGCGCGGGTGAGGTCAAAGCTGAAGAAGCCGGTGACAGGCCGGCTTTCGGGCGGCGGGTCAAGGTAACTCCACGCCACGTCTTCGACCACCGCGTCGTCGAGCACCGCCGACCAGTACGTCGCCACCCCTTTGTAATTGCAGTAGGTCGACGTGCCGGATCGCCGCAGCAGGTCGGTGCGCACATGAATCGGGTCGACATACAGACGTGGTTGCAGCGCCGTCTCGAAGACGATGACGGTGTCGTCGGTGTCGGCCAGCGTGGTGTCGGCGACCCTGACCCGAAGGCGGCGCGCGGTGCGGCGGCAGTCGACCCGGTGATAAGGATTGGGCGGGTAGTGCACGAGTCTGCGGCCCTCCTCCACCCAACAGTCGACCGCGTCCCACGGCACCTGGACGAACCCAGGCGCCTCGGGCACCGGTCGGCCGGGCAGCCCCGCAACTTCATCGGCCGGGAAGGCATAAGACAACGGATGGTGTCGCCGGTGCACCAGCAGTGCGTGTTCGGTGTCGATCACCGGCTGCAAACCGCGAAAACCTTGCACACGGCGGGGGTGCGGTTCGAGGTAGACCACTTCGGCAACCAACGGGGGAGAAAACCACCCGGCGGGGTCAGCGCTCAGCGGACCGCGCCCAGCGACCAGAGTCATCAAACCTCCAACGTTCGGCGCTCCTGTGCCATGATGCACCACCTGCGGCGGATCACCACCGATGCCGCGGCCGGGTAGCCGATCGGGTCCGACGTCCCGGCAGGCGGGTCGGCTGAAGCGGAGCCGACGGGAAGGATGCGCAACATGCCCGGACCGCTGGAAGGCGTCAAAGTCGTCGAACTCGGTGTGTGGGTGGCGGGTCCGGCAGCGGCCGGCATCCTTGCCGACTGGGGTGCCGACGTGATCAAGATCGAACCACCGGCCGGTGATCCTGCCCGCAGATTCGGCGCGATGCTGGGCCTGGACGTCGAGGCAAATCCGCCATTTGAACTCGACAATCGCTCGAAACGCAGTGTCGTGCTCGACCTCGGAGTCGACCAAGACCGCGGCTACGCGCGCGAACTGATAGCCGCGGCAGACGTTTTCATCACGAACATCCGGCCGGGTGCGCTGCAGCGACTGCAGTTCGACTTCGAGTCGCTGACGGCGACGCAGCCGCGGCTGGTCTACGGGTTGATCACCGGCTACGGCGAGACCGGACCGGACGCCGACCGGGCCGCCTATGACGTCGCGGCCTTCTGGTCGCGCGCCGGAGTGGCTCACCTGCTCACCCGTCCAGGCGACACACCGCCGTTTCAGCGCGGCGGCATGGGCGACCACGCGGCCGGCATGACCTTGGCCGGCGCCATCTGTGCCGCGCTACTGGCCCGCGACCGCACCGGCGCCGGACAGTTGGTCAGCACTTCGTTGTACCGGCAAGGCGCCTACACGGTGGGCTTCGACCTGAACACCTACCTCATGACTGGTCAATCCATCGCTATCGGTCGACGGGAGTCGATGGCCAACCCGAGCATGAACAACTACACCGCAGGCGACGGACGGCGGTTTTGGATCGTCGGCTTGCAAGGCAACCGGCACTGGCCGCCGCTGTGCCGGGTGGTCGGGCGCCCTGAGTGGCTGACCGACCCGCGGTTCGCCGACGCGCACGCACGCGCCGCGCACGCCGTCGAGTTGATCACCGAACTGGATCGTATTTTCGCTGCGAAGCCGCTCGCCGAGTGGGCGGAACTTTTTGCGTGCGAGCCCGACCTGTTCTGGTCACCGATCAATTCGATCGAAGACGTTGTGGCCGACGAGCAGTTCCACGCTGCCGGCGGCCTCGTCGACGTACCGGACGGCGAGGCGGTCGTGCCCATGGTTGCGACGCCCGCCGATTTCCACGGCACGCCCTGGGCGCCTAAATCTCCCGCACCCGAATTGGGCGAACATACCGTCGAGGTACTCGCCGACCTGCGGGCGCGCCGTACTCAATCTGATTGACCGGCGCAGAGTCACGCCCGGCAGCCGGCTTTCAGAAAGTGATGAGCTGACGTACCGCGGCGCCGTCGGCGAGCCGGTCCATCGCCAGGTTGATGTCTTCCAGGGCGACGGTCGAGGACACCAGCGACTCGACCGGCAGCCGCCCGGACCGCCACAACTCGACGAAACGCGGAATGTCGCGCGACGGAACCGCTGAGCCCAGATAGCTGCCGATCAGCGACCGGCCTTCGGCCACGAAACCCAGTGGCGCCACCTCGATCCGCGCAGTCGGCGGCGGCAGCCCGACCGTGATGGTCCGACCGCCCGGCGCGGTCAGTCCGATCGCCGTCTGCAATGCAGCCGGGTGACCGGCGGCCTCCACGACGATCGTCGCCTTGACCGCGGCCTCGCTGGCCGCCTGCGGTGTGTAAGCCTCGTGTGCACCCAAAGCGCTTGCTGCGTGAAGCTTTTCGGGCAGCTGGTCGACCGCGATCACTCGGACGTCGTCGTGAGCCAGCGCGGTCATGACCGCGGCCATGCCGACGCCGCCCAGGCCCACGACGATCACCGTCTCACCTTGTCGCGGCCTGCCGACGTTGAGCACCGCACCACCACCGGTCAGCACTGCACACCCGAGCAGCGCCGCCACCGGCGGCGGTACGTCGTCGGGCACCGGCACCAGGCTGGCGCGGTGCACGACGGCATGCGTGGCGAAGCCGGACACCCCGAGGTGGTGGTACACCGAGTTCCCGCCCCGGCTCAACCGCATTCCGCCGCCCAGCAAGGTGCCCGCGTTGTTGGCGGCGCTGCCCGGTTCACACGGCGTCAGACCGTCGGTCGCACACGCGGGACAGCGGCCGCAGCGCGGTAAGAAAGTCAGCACCACCCGCTGGCCCAGGCTCACGTCGGCGACACCGGAGCCGGTGCGTTCGACGATCCCGGCCGCCTCGTGCCCGAGCAGCATGGGCGTCGGCCGCATCCGGTTCCCGTCGACCACCGACAAGTCGGAGTGGCACACTCCGGCGGCTTCCACACGGATCTGCACCTCACCCGGTCCGGGCGCCGACAACTCGACCTCGGCGATGCTGATGGGCCGCGAGTCGGCGTAGGGACGAGGCGAACCGATGCGTTCCAGCACGGCTCCCCGGATGTCGGTCATGGTCGAATACAACCATGACATCGGTTCCGCCTACACCGGACGGTCTCACCAGCGGCGACTTCCCGGTGCGCTGGCCAGTGCTCACCCGATGGGCCGACAACGACATGTTCGGGCACCTCAACAACGCCGTCTACTACCAGCTCTTCGACACCGCAATCAACGGCTGGATCAGTGCGAACGTCGACATCGACCCGGTCAGCACTGCCGCGCAGGGTATCGTCGCCGAATCCGGCTGCCGCTACTTCTCCGAGCTGCACTTCCCGCAGCGACTGGTGGTCGGGCTGGGGGTGGCGCGACTGGGACGCAGCAGTGCCACCTACCGGCTCGGTCTGTTCCGCGGCGCTGAGGAGCTGACCGCCGACGAGCCGCAGGACATCGCCGCGCTCGGGCACTGGGTGCACGTTTACATCGACCGCACCCACCGAAGACCGGTGCCGATTCCCGACGCGATCAGAGCGCTGTTGTCCACTGCCGTCATCGCCGGCGGCGATCGCGAGGGCGGGTGAAAGCCGGGCGAAGCGGGTCGCCGTCATAGGCGGCGCGGCGATCGCGAGGGCGGGTGAAAGCCGGGTGAAGCGGGTCGCCGTCATAGGCGGCGCGGCGATCGCGAGGGCGGGTGAAAGCCGGGTGAAGCGGGTCGCCGTCATAGGCCCCGCGCCGCGTATGCTCGGCCGGTGCCGATCGTGAGCAAGACCGTTGAGGTGGCGGCCGACGCCGCCTCGATCATGGGCATCGTCGCGGACTTCGAGTCCTATCCGCAGTGGAACAAAGAGATCAAAGGCTTGTGGGTGCTGCATCGCTACCCCGACGGCCGGCCAAGCCAGTTGCGGCTCGACGCGGTCTATGAGGCTTTCGAAGGCGTCTTCATCCAGGCGGTGTACTACCCGAGCCCGACCCAGATCCAGACGGTCATGCAGCAGGGCGATCTGTTCGCCAAGCAGGAGCAGTTGTTCAGCGTCGTCGAGATGGGCCCGACCAGCTTGCTGACTGTGGACATGGACATCGAGCCGAAGATGTCGGTCCCCAAGTCGATGGTCAAGAAAGTCGCCAATGACATCATCGACTATCTCGCCGACAACCTGAAACGGCGGGCCGAGCAGCTGGCCAGCCGCTGATTCGGTCGGAGAAGGGACTCCTGTAGGTGACCGCGCAGTCAACCGGGCAGAACGCGGTCACCGAGCAGCCGTACCTGGCGAGGCGGCAGAACTGGGTCAACCAACTCGAACGGCATGCGCTGATGCAGCCGCAGGCGCCGGCGCTGCGCTTCACGGGCAAGACGTTGAGCTGGGCGCAGCTGCGCGAACGGGTCGCCGCGCTGGCCGGGGCGCTGAATCGCCGCGGTGTGGGTTTTGGGGACCGGGTGATGATCCTGATGCTGAACCGCACCGAATTCATGGAGTCGGTGCTGGCGATCAACATGCTCGGCGCGATCGCGGTGCCGGTGAACTTCCGGCTGACCCCGGCTGAGATCGCCTTTCTGGTCAGCGACTGCGAAGCGCGTCTGTTGATCACCGAACCGGTGCTGGCCGAGGTGGCCACCGGCGTGCGCAACATTCAGCCATTGCTCGACACCATCGTCGTGGCCGGCGGCGATGCCCAGGACGGCTTGCTGTCCTACGAGGAGCTGGTCGGCGAGACCGGAGAGCCGCTCCAACCGGTTGACATCCCGAACGACTCAGCTGCGCTGATCGTCTACACGTCGGGAACCACCGGGCGTCCCAAGGGCGCGGTGCTGACGCACACCAACCTGACCGGGCAGGCGATGACAGGCCTCTACACCCACGGCGCCGACATCAACAACGACGTCGGTTTCATCGGTGTGCCGTTCTTCCACATCGCCGGGATCGGCAACATGCTGACCGGGATGGTGCTGGGTGTGCCCACCGTGATCCACCCGCTCGGCGCGTTCGACCCCGGCCATCTGCTCGACGTGCTGCAAGCAGAGCAGGTGACCGGAATTTTCCTGGTGCCCGCCCAGTGGCAGGCCGTCTGCGCCGCGCAGCGGAGAAACCCACGGCAGCTCAAGCTGCGGGTGATCTCCTGGGGCGCCGCGCCCGCCTCGGACACGCTGTTGCAGGAGATGTCGGAGGCCTTCCCGGGAGCGCAGATCTTGGCTGCGTTCGGCCAGACCGAGATGTCACCGGTGACGTGCACGCTGCTCGGCGACGACGCGACCCGCAAGCGCGGTTCGGTGGGCAAGGTGATTCCCACCGTCGCCGCCCGCGTCGTCGATGAGAACATGAACGACGTGCCTATCGGAGAAGTGGGCGAAATCGTTTATCGCGCACCAACTTTGATGAGCGGCTACTGGAACAATCCGCGGGCTACCGCGGAGGCGTTTGCCGGCGGTTGGTTTCACTCCGGTGACCTCGTGCGGATGGACGAGGACGGCTACGTCTGGGTGGTGGACCGCAAGAAGGACATGATCATCTCCGGCGGAGAGAACATCTACTGCGCCGAAGTGGAGAACGTCCTCGCCGGCCACCCGAGCATCGTCGAGGTCGCAGTCATCGGTCGGGCCGACGAAAGGTGGGGCGAGGTGCCGATCGCGGTGGCAGCCGTCGGGCAGCACCGCTTGCGACTCGAGGACCTTGACGGGTTCCTCACCGAGCGACTCGCGCGCTACAAGCACCCCAAGGGTCTGGAGATCGTCGACGCGCTGCCGCGCAATCCGGCGGGCAAAGTACTCAAGACCGAACTGCGCGCGCGGTATTCGGCCGCCGCGCAGCGGCGGGACGGGTCCGCCGAATGAGCCTGAAAGTTGCTGAAAAGCAATCGATCCTGCCCGGGCCGCGGAACTTACGGTCAGAATGATTTCACTGTGAAGTCGACAGGGATTCATTTGTGCGGATGCCGCACCTGCCGCGAGCAGCATCGGGTACAGTCCTGTGGTCTCGCTTACTACCTGTGAGTAAGGAGATGACGGTCACACTTACAGAGCCCGGGCAAGGAGGCGGAGTGCGACACGATCGGCCGTTGAGCTACGGCATCGACGGTCCCGGGGGAAGGGGCCGAAGTGACGGCGTCTACGGGTAGTTTGGTCGGGTACGTTCGCGACCAAGTGAAGGGTCCGTTGACCACCATCGGCGGCTTCTTCCGGATGTGCGTACTGACCGGAAAAGCGCTGTTCACGTGGCCGCCTCAGTGGAACGAAGTCATCCAGCAGTGCTGGTTCATCATGAGGGTCGCGCTGCTGCCGACGATCATGGTGTCCATCCCGCTGACCGTGCTGCTGATCTTCACGCTCAACATCCTGCTGAAAGAGGTCGGCGCCGCCGACCTCTCCGGCGCCGGCGCAGGGATCGGTGTCGTCACCCAGCTGGGTCCGCTGGCCACCGTGCTGGTGGTCGCTGGCGCGGGGTCGACGGCAATCTGCGCCGATCTGGGTGCGCGCACCATCCGTGAAGAGATCGATGCGATGGAAGTGCTGGGCATCGATCCCATCTACCGGCTGGTGGTGCCGCGGGTGATCGCCGCGACAATCGTCTCCACCCTGCTCAATGGTTTGGTGATCACCGTCGGCCTGGTCGGTGGCTTCATTTTCGGGGTGTATCTGCAGAACGTGTCCGGCGGCGCATACCTGGCCACGCTGACCACCCTCACCGGTTTGCCGGAAGTCATCATCGCGACAGTCAAGGCCATGGTGTTCGGGCTGATCGCGGGCCTGGTCGGCTGTTACCGGGGGCTGACCGTCGGCGGCGGCTCCAAAGGGCTGGGCACCGCAGTCAACGAAACTGTGGTGCTGTGCGTGGTGGCGCTCTACGCGGTGAACGTCATCTTGACCACCATCGGTGTGCGGTTCGGAACGGGTAAATGACATGAGTACCGCCTCCGTTCTGCGCGCTCGCTTCCCGAGGACCGTCGAGAATTTCCGTCGCTACGGCGGCGCCGCCGGCCGCGGATTCGAGCAGTCCGGCCACCTCGCCTGGTTCGCGGTGGAAAGCGTCGCGAACATCCCGCATGCAATCCGCGAATACCGCAAAGAGACGCTGCGGCTGATCGCCCAGATCGGCATGGGCACCGGGGCAATGGCTGTGGTCGGTGGCACGGTGGCGATCGTCGGCTTCGTCACCCTCTCTGGTAGCTCGCTGGTGGCGATCCAGGGCTATTCGTCATTGGGCAACATCGGCCTCGAGGCGTTCACCGGCTTCCTCGCCGCGTTCGTCAACGTGCGCCTGGCCGCCCCGGTCGTCACCGGCGTCTCGCTGGCGGCCACCGTTGGCGCCGGCGCCACTGCCGAACTGGGCGCGATGCGCATCGCCGAAGAGGTCGACGCCCTCGAGGTCATCAGCGTCAAGTCGATCTCTTATCTGGCGTCCACCCGAATCATCGCCGGCCTGATAGTCATCATCCCGCTCTACTCGATGGCCATCATCGCGACGTTCCTGTCCCCGCAGATCACCACCACGGTGTTGTACGGGCAGTCGCACGGCACCTATGAACACTATTTCCGGACATTCCTCAGGCCAGAGGACGTGTTCTGGTCCTTTGGCGAGGTCATCCTGATGGCGGCGATCATCATGATCAGCCACTGCTATTACGGCTACAACGCCACCGGCGGCCCGGTCGGCGTCGGTGAAGCCGTCGGCCGATCGATGCGATTCTCACTCGTTTCGGTGGAACTGGTGATCCTGCTGGCCGAGTTGGCGCTCTACGGCGTCAACCCCAACTTCGCACTCACGGTGTAACGCCATGACTTATCCGCAGGGGAAAGAAAACAAGATCCGCAACCCGCCGTACAAATGGGCAGGTGTCGGGGTGCTGGTCATCTTGATAGTCATAGTTGCCCTGGTGTACGGGCAGTTCCGCGGCGACTTCACGCCGAAGGTCCACTTGAAGATGCTGTCCAATCGTGCGGGCCTCGTGATGGACCCCGGGTCGAAGGTCACCTACAACGGGGTAGAGGTCGGCAAGGTGGCCGAGATCTCCGAAGTGACCAAAGACGGAAGGCCAGCAGCCCAATTTTCGCTGGACGTCTATCCCAAGTACCTGAACCTGATCCCGGAGAATGTTCGCGCCGACATCAGGGCGACGACCGTGTTCGGCGGCAAGTACGTGTCGCTCACCTCGCCCAAACAGCCGAAGCGGCAGCGGATCAGTCCTCAGCACGTCATCGACGCGCGGTCGGTGACCACGGAGATCAACACCGTCTTCCAGACGGTCGCCTCACTGGCTCAGCAGGTGGACCCGGTCAAGCTGAACCTCACGTTGAGCGCGGCAGCGCAAGCGTTGAGCGGACTGGGCGACAAGTTCGGCCAATCGATTGTCAACGCCAACACTGTACTTGACAACGTCAACCCGCAGCAGCCGAGAATTCGCCGCGACATCCAGCAGTTCGCCTCCCTTGCAGACACTTTCGCCAACTCCGCGCCGAATTTCTTCGACTTCCTCAGCGACACCGTGATTACCGCACGTACCCTCAACCGGCAGCAAAGCGACCTCGATGCGGCGTTGATGTCGGCTGTGGGTTTCGGTAACACCGTCGGCGATGTCATCCAGCGCGGCGGACCGTACCTGGACCGGGCAGCGGCAGATCTGATACCGACTACCCAGTTGCTCGACGAATACAGCCCTGAGCTGTTCTGTGCCGTCCGCAACTACCACGACGTCGAACCCAGGGTCGCAGCCTTCACCGGCGCCAGCAACGGCTACTCGCTGCGAACCGACAGCGAACTGCTATCCGGGGCATCGCTTTTGCTGAACCCCTCATTCATATTTGGCAGCTTGCTGTTCCCGGGTTTGTTGCTGGCCTCACCAGCCGCAGCGATCAATGGTGCGCCCAACCCCTACATCTATCCCGAGAACCTGCCGAGGGTTAACACCAAAGGTGGGCCCGGCGGTGCACCGGGGTGCTGGCAGCCGATCACCCGCGACTTCTGGCCGGCGCCGTACCTGGTGATGGACAGCGGCAACAGCGTCGCGCCGTACAACCACTTAGAAGTCGGCTCGCCCTATGCGATCGAGTACGTCTGGGGCCGTCAAGTAGGGGATAACACGATCAACCCATGAGCATCAGAGGCACTGTAATCAAGTTGGCGATCTTTTCGATCGTGCTGGTGTTCTTCACCGTGGCCATCATCGTGGTGTTCGGCCAGATTCGCTTCGACCGGACGAACAGTTACACCGCGGAGTTCACCAACGTGAGTGGGCTGCGGGAAGGCCAATTCGTCCGTGCCGCCGGAGTGGAGATCGGCAAGGTCAAAAGCATCGAGTTGGTGGACAACGGCCACCGCGCCCAGGTCAAGTTCGATGTCGACCGGACGGTGCCGCTGTATCAGGCAACGACCGCGCAGATCCGCTATCTCGATTTGATCGGCAACCGCTACCTGGAACTCAAGCGCGGGCAGGGCCAGGGTGCGGATCAAGTGCTCTCGCCGGGCGGTTTCATACCGGAGTCCCGCACTTCGCCGGCGCTGGATCTCGACGCGCTGATCGGTGGTTTCAGACCGCTGTTTCGTGCACTGGACCCGCAGAAGGTCAACGACATTGCCTCGGCCATCATCACCGTGTTCCAGGGACAGGGCGGCACCATCAGCGACATCCTCGACCAGACAGCGCAATTCACCTCCACCATCGCCGAGCGTGACCAGGCGATCGGGCAGGTGGTCAAAAACTTGAACGTGGTGCTCGACACCACGGTGCGCCACCGCAAAGAGTTCGACCAGACCGTCGACAACTTCGAGAAGTTGGTCACCGGCTTGGCGAACCACTCGGACAGCCTGGCGGCAGATGCCGCCAACATCAGCAGCGGCACCGGTGCAGTGGCTGACCTGCTGGCCGACAACCAGGCGTTGCTGACCAAGACCATCAACTACCTGGATGCGGTTCAGCAGCCGATCATCGACCAGCGCCCGCTCTATGAGGACCAGTTGCACCGCACGCCGATAGCCCTGGACAAGATCGCCCGCGCGATCGGTAGCTACGGCGACTTCGTGAACTTCTACTTCTGCGATATCACGCTGAAATTCAACGGGCTGCAGCCCGGGGGCCCGATACGCACAGTCCGGCTCCTCCAGCAGCCGACCGGTAGGTGCACGCCGCAATGAGAACACTCGAACCGCCCAACCGAACCCGGATCGGGCTGATGGGTCTGACGGTCGTGCTGTTGGTGATCGCCTTCGGCCAGACCATGACCAGTGTCCCGATGTTGTTCGCCTCGGCCGCGTACTACGGGCAATTCACCGACACCGGTGGGATGAACAAAGGCGACAAAGTGCGTATCGCCGGCGTCAATGTCGGTGTCATACAGTCAATGAGGATCGACGGGGACCACATCGTGATGAAGTTCACGACTGGCGGCAAGCCGATCGGCGCTGAGAGCCGGCTTACGATCCGCACCGATACCCTGCTGGGCAGGCGCGTCCTCGAGATCGAGCCCCGCGGCACCAAGATGCTGCGTCCCAACACCACGCTGCAGCTGGGCCAAAGTGCACAGCCGTACCAGATTTACGACGCGGTATTCGACGTCACCAAAGCGGCATCAAACTGGAACATCGACACGGTCAAGAATTCGCTGAACGTGTTGTCGCAGACCATCAACGAGACCTCTCCGCATTTGAGCGCGGCCCTGGACGGCGTAGCCGCCTTCTCCGACACCATCGGCAAGCGCGACGAGGAGATCAAGCACCTGCTGGCGCAGGCCAATCAAGTGGCGAGCGTCCTCGGCGACCGTAGTGACCAGGTCGACCGGCTCCTGGTCAACACCAAGACCTTGCTGGTTGCCCTCAACGCGCGCGGACAGGCTATCGACGCGCTGCTGAGCAACATCGCCCGCTTTTCCAACCAGGTGCAGATGTTCATCAACGACAACCCGAATTTGAATCATGTGTTGGAGCAGTTACGCACGGTCAGTGACCTACTGCGCGAACGCAAGCAGGACCTGGCTGACGGAATCACCAAGGGTGCTCGCAACGTCGTGCAACTCGGCGAGACCATCGCGTCGGGACCGTATTTCAAGGTGCAACTGGCCAACCTGCTGCCCTATCAGCTGCTGCAGCCATTCGTCGACGCCGCGTTCAGGAAGCGCGGAGTCGATCCGGAGGAGTTCTACCGCAACGCCGGTCTGCCGTCCTTCCGGTTCCCCGACCCCAACGGCACCCGGTTCCCCAACGGCGCACCGCCGCCGGCGCCGCCGGTGCTCGAAGGCACTCCGGATCACCCAGGCCCGGCGGTCGCTCCGGGTTCGCCCTGCTCGTACACGCCGACGGCGGACGGTTTGCCGCGACCACAAAACCCGCTGCCATGCGCCGGGTTCGACCAAAACCTGGGGCCTTTCGGTGCCCTGGCCGGACCGCTGCTCGGGGTGCCCGACGTCATGGTGTCGCCGCCCAACCCCAACGGCCTGCCACCGACACCGGGCATTCCGATCGCCGGGCGGCCGGGCCAGCCGGCACCGGACGTGCCGGGTACGCCGGTGCCGTTGCCGCCCAACGCGCCACCAGGTGCGCGCACCGAGAATCTGCAACCGGCCGGTCCGGCTGCGCCGCCGTCGACGTTCGCGCCGGGCTACCCGGCGAATCCGCCGGCGCCGCCGGGACCGGGGCAGCAACTTCCGGCCCCGTTCATCAATCCCGGCGGCACAGGTGGTAGCGGCGCGGAAGGAGGTAGCCAGAATTGAGCACCATCTTCGATATTCGTAACCTGAAGATGCCGAAAATGTCGCGGGCGTCGGTGATCATCGGTTCGCTGATCGTCGTGCTGGCTTTGATCGCGGCGTTCGTCGGCTGGCAGCTCTACCAGAAGCTGATCAACAACACCGTCGTCGCCTACTTCCCGGAGACCAACGCGCTCTACGCCGGAGACAAGGTCCAAATCATGGGCTTCCGGGTGGGCGCCATCGACAAGATCGAGCCGGCCGGCGACAAGATGAAAGTCACCTTCCACTATCTGAGCAAGTACAAGGTGCCTGCCAACGCCTCGGCGGTTGTGCTGAACCCCACGCTGGTGGCGTCGCGCACGCTGCAGCTGGAACCGGTCTACAAAGGTGGTCCGCTGCTCGCCGACAACGCGGTGATCCCGATCGAGCGCACCCAGGTGCCGACCGAATTCGACGAGTTGCGCGACAGCCTCTCCAACATCATCAGCAAGCTGGGCCCCACCCCTCAGCAACCGAAGGGACCCTTCGGCGACGTCATCGAGTCGTTCGCCGACGGGCTCGCCGGAAAAGGCAAAGAGGTCAACACCGCCTTCTCCAACCTGTCCCGGGCTCTGAACGCACTCAACGAAGGCCGAGGCGACTTCTTCGCTGTAGTACGCAGCCTGGCGCTGTTCGTCAACGCCCTACACCAAGACGACCAACAGTTTGTCGCGCTGAACCAAAACCTGGCGCAGGTCACCGGCCGGCTGACCCGGACCGACCACGACCTCGCCGGTGCGCTACAGCAGTTCGACAGTCTCCTCACCACGGTGCGGCCGTTCTTCGCCAAGAACCGCGAAGTGCTCACCCACGACATCAACAACCTGGCCGATGTGACCACGACACTGGTCCAACCTAAGTCGCTGGACGGGTTGGAGAACCTGCTGCACGCAGCGCCGACGGGCGCCGCGAACATCAACACGATCTATCACCCGTCGCACGGCGCCATCGTCGCCATTCCGGCGATCGTGAACTTCGCCAACCCGATGCAGTTCATCTGCAGCACCATTCAGGCGGGCAGCCGGGCGGGCTACCAAGAGTCAGCCGAACTGTGCGCGCAGTACCTCGGACCGATCCTCGACGCGATCAAGTTCAACTATCTTCCGTTCGGTCTCAACTTGTTCTCGACCGCCGAGACGACGCCGAAAGAGGTCGCCTACTCCGAGCCGCGGTTGCAGCCGCCGAACGGGTACAAAGACACCACCGTCCCGGGAATCTGGGTACCGGACACCCCGACGTCGCACAAGAACACCCAACCGGGCTGGATCACCGCGCCCGGTATGCAGGGCCAAAAGGTAGGCCCGATCACGGCGGGACTGCTGACCCCGGAATCTCTCGCGGAACTGATGGGCGGCCCCGACATCCCGCCGGTTCAGTCCAATCTGCAGACTCCGCCCGGCTACCCGAACGCCTACGACGAACAACCGGGTCCGCTGCCCTACATCGGCCAGCCGGATCACCCGGCGCCGATAGCACCGCCGCCGCCGGGCCCCGACGTGCGGCCCGGGCCGGTCGCGCCGACACCTGGACCGGCGCCTGGACCGGCGCCTGCGTTAGGTCCGCCGCTGCCCGCCGAGATGGGAGCTGGCCAGTGACACGCGTGTCGAGTGCTGTGAGTCAAACAAGCCGGCTCAGCCGGTGGGCGGCAAATGTGGGGTTGCGCTTTACGTCATCGGAGCTGGCAGGTGCTGGTTCTGGCGGTCGCCGCGCTGATGCTCAGTTCGTGCGGCTGGCGGGGCATCTCCAACGTGTCGATCCCGGGTGGCCCCGGCAACGAATCCGGCTCCTACACCGTCTACGTGCAGATGCCCGACACGCTGGCGATCAACGGCAACAGCCGCGTCCAAGTGGCTGACGTATTCGTGGGTTCGATACGCGAGATCAAGCTGAAAAACTGGATCGCCACGCTGACCCTGGGCTTGGACAAGGGCGTCAAGCTGCCGAAGAACGCCACTGCCAAGATCGGGCAGACCAGTTTGCTGGGATCCCAGCACATCGAATTGGCCTCGCCGGCTAATCCGTCGCCTCAGCTGTTGAAGAACGGCGACACCATTCCGCTGAAGAACTCGTCGGCGTTCCCGTCTACAGAGCAAACCCTGGCCAGTCTCGCCTTGATTCTGCGTGGCGGCGGCATTCCGAACCTGGAAGTGCTGCAGAACGAGGTCAACGACATCGTTACCGGGCGAGCCGACCAGATCCACGCCTTCCTCGGGAAATTGGACACCTTCACGCGCGAGGTCAACGCGCAACGCAACGACATCACTCACGCCATCGATTCCACAAACCGGTTGCTGGCTTATGTCGGCACCCGCGCCGACGTGATCGATCGGGTGCTCACCGACGTACCGCCGTTGATCAAGCACCTGGCGGACAAGCGCTACCAGGACCTGCTGATCAACGCATCCGATTCGTTGGGCCGGGTCACCGGTGCGGCTGGGCAGTACCTGGGCGCTGTGCGCGGTCCTCTGCATGCGGATCTGCAGGCACTGCAGTGCCCATTGAAGGAGCTCGGTCGCGCGTCACCCGATCTGCTCGGCGCGCTCAAGCTGATCCTCACCCAGCCGTTCGACGTCGACACCGTGCCGAAGGCGTTCCGGGGTGACTACTTCAACATCTCGATCACGCTCGACGTGACCTACAGCTCCGCCGACAACGCGTTCTTGACCGGTACGGGGCTGTCCGGTTCCCTGCGCGCGCTCGAGCAGTCGTTCGGTACTGACCCGGCAACGATGATCCCCGACGTCCGCTACACGCCCAACCCGAACGACGCACCCGGGGGACCTTTGGTTGAGAGGGGGGACCGGAATTGTTGACTCCCTTTATCCGGCGCCAGCTGATCTTGTTCGTCGGCATGTCGGTGGTTGCGGTGCTGGTGTTGGGCGTCTACTACCTGCAGGTACCGACGTTGGTAGGGATCGGCCGCTACAACTTGAAGGCGAACCTGAGCGAATCGGGCGGTCTGTACAAGACTGCGAACGTCACCTTCCGCGGTGTGACGATCGGCAAGGTCACCGATATCGAGCCGACCGAAAACGGCGCGCAGGCGACGATGAGCATTGACAGCCGCTACAAGATTCCGATCGACTCGATTGCCAACGTGCACTCGGTGTCGGCGGTCGGTGAGCAGTACCTCGACCTGACCTCGCCGGGCAATCCGCGCAAGTACCTCTCAGACGGTCAGACCATCACGAAGAGTACGGTGCCTGCGCAGATCGGCCCGTTACTGGACGCCGCCAACCGGGGTCTGGCCGTACTGCCCAAGGAGAAAATCGGCCAGCTGCTCGATGAGACTGCCCAATCCGTCGGCGGCCTGGGCCCGGCACTGCAACGGCTGGTCGATTCGACCCAGGCGATCGTCAAGGACTTCGGCACCAACATCGGCAACGTCGACGACATCATCCAGAATTCGACCCCGATCCTCGACAGCCAGGTCAATTCGAGTAGTGCGATCGAGCGCTGGGCGCGCAATCTGAAGAGCCTGGCCGCGCAGACCGCGCAAAACGACGGGCATTTGCGCAGCATTTTGTCGCAAGCGCCGCCGACTGCCGATCAGGTCACCGCGGCCTTCGGCGACGTGCGGGAGGCGCTGCCACAGACGCTGGCCAATTTGTCGATCATCACTGAGATGCTCAAGCGCTACCACAACGGTATCGAACAGTTCCTGGTGTTCCTGCCACAAGGGGCGTCGATCGCCCAGACTGTGGCCGCGCCGTTCCCGCCGCTTGCAGCGCTCGACGTCGCGACGACAATCAACCAGCCACCACCATGTCTGACGGGATTCATCCCGGCATCACAATGGCGGTCGCCGGCGGACACCAATGACGCGCCGGTGCCCGAAGGGTTGTACTGCAAGATCCCCAAGGACACCCCCGCCAACGGTGTGCGCGGGGCCCGCAACTTTCCGTGTGTCGACGTGCCGGGGAAGCGGGCCGCAACGCCGAAGGAGTGCCGCGATCCCAAGCCCTACGTTCCGTTGGGCACCAACCCGTGGTACGGCGACCCCAACCAGATAAAGAACTGTCCGGCACCGGGTGCGCGCTGTGATCAGCCCATCACGCCGGGGGTGGTGCAGCAGGCCCCGTCGGTCGACACCGGCCTGAACCCCGCTCCCGCCGACCACGTGCCGGGAACGCCGCCTCCGGTCAGCGACCCTCTGCAACGGCCGGGATCAGGTTCGGTGCAGTGCAACGGGCAGCAACCCAACCCGTGCGTCTACACTCCGGGCGGGCCACCCACTGCGATCTACAGTCCGCAGAGTGGTGAATTGATAGGACCGGACGGTGTCAAATACGCGGTCCAGAACTCGAGCAATACAGGAGACGACGGATGGAAGGAGATGCTGGCGCCAGCAGCCGGCTGAACCTCACCGATGCCGACGACTCGTCGCTTTCGGAGGTGACGCCCGAGGAATCGTTGGATTCCGAGGGTGGAGCCGACCAGACCAGCACGGAGGTGACGCCCGAGGAATCGTTGGATTCCAAGGGTGGAGCCGACCAGACCAGCACTGTGGTGACGCCCGAGGAATCGTTGGATTCCGAGGGTGGAGCCGACCAGATCGACACCGACATTTCGCCGGAGACGTTCGGTGAGGACGCCGCAGAGCCTGACAATGCCGAACCTGACGAGGACGGCGTAGCGCTCGGCGCCGTGCCGACCGGATCGCGCGTGGGCCGGGGTTGGTTTGCCGCTGTCACGGTGTTGCTAATGCTCCTGGCCGGTGGTGTCGGCACCGGCGGCTTCTTCGCGTTGCGCGCCTACCGGGCTAGCCAAGCCGTCGACCGCAATGACGCGGCTGCCTTGCGGGCCGCGGAGGACTGCGTCGCGGCAACCCAGGCACCCGACACTGCCGCCATGGCCAATGCCACCAGGCGGATCATCGAGTGTTCCACCGGAGATTTCGGGGCACAGGCAGCGCTGTACAGCGGAATGCTCACCGAGGCTTACCAAGCCGCCAACGTTCACGTCCAAGTTTCCGACATGCGTGCGGCGGTTGAGCGGAACAACAAAGACGGTTCGGTCGACGTGTTGGTAGCGCTGCGCACCAGAGTGTCCAACGCCGCAGCGCAGGATCAGGAGCAGGGGTTCCGACTGCGGGTGACGATGTCGCCCGCTGAGGGTCAGTACAAGATCTCCAAACTCGACCAGGTGGCGAAGTGACGGCGGTGGTCGAGGAGACCGAGACCGCGCCCGCCATCCAAAACGCAGCAGAGACCCGCTGTGCGGCGCCCTGGCACCTGCGGGCAAGTGCCCTCGTCGTCGACCTTGTGCCGGGCCTCGCCGCTGTCACGACGATGGCCGTGGTGTGCCTGACGGTGCCGGCGTTCGGCGTGTGGTGGTGGTTGTGTGGTGTCATCGCCGGCCTGGTCATCCTGCTGCTGTTGGTGAATCGGCTGTTGCTGCCGGCGGTGACCGGGTGGAGCCTCGGTCGCGCCAACGTCAACATCGCTGTGGTTCGGCGGGAGGGAACGGCGATCGGGCCGTGGCGGCTGCTGGTCCGGGAGTTGGCTCATCTGCTGGACACGGCTTCGCTGTTCCTGGGATGGCTGTGGCCGCTGTGGGATCAACGTCGCCGCACCTTCGCCGACCTGCTGGTAGGTACCGAGGTGCGAGTCGTCGAGCCAAGTGCGCCGCTGGGGCGCGTACGGCGGTTGACCGTCATCGCGGCGCTGACCGCGACGTCGCTGTGCCTGATCGGTGCGGTGACGTCCTTCGCCGGCGTGTACTGGCACGAGCGGACGGTCAAGCAGGCGTCCGACCAGGTCACTGCACAGGGACCGAAGATGGTTGTGGAGATGCTGTCCTATGACCCGAAAACCATGCGCGACGACTTCGCGCGGGCTCAGTCGCTGACCACCGACCGGTACCGCGGCCAATTGGTGAAGCAACAGCAAGCAGTGCAGAAGCACCCCGTCCTCAACCAGTACTTTGTGACCAACGCGGCGGTTTTGCAGCCGGTGGCGCCGACGCACGCGTCGATGATGTTGTTCATGCGGGGTCAGCGCGGCCCTGCGTCGGGGCAGCGGTTGATCACCGCAACTGTCCGGGTGAGCTTCGTCAAAGGTGGCAACGGTCAGTGGCGGGTCGATGATCTGAACGTGCTGACGAAACCCAGGCCGGCGGCGGGGGGTGGGAAATGAGCCCCCGCCGTAAATTTCAGCCCGGCGAGCAACCGCTGCTGGCCGCCCGGACCGCGGAGGTGCGGCAGCCACGGCGGTGGCTGTCCCGGATACCCAGACCGTCGCGACCGGGAGGGTTCGGCTCGCTCATCACCGTCGCCGCGCTCCTGATGGCTGGTGCGCTCACCGGTTGCGCGCTGATGCTGGTCTCCCATGTGCGCAGTGATGCAGCGGCGCAAAAAAACGGTGCCGTGCTCAGCTACGTTTCGTCCTTCATGACGGAGTTCACCTCAGTGGATCCGTTCCACGCGAACGACTACGTCGATCGGGTATTGGCCCACGCGACCGGCGACTTCCAAAAGCAGTACCAGGACAGCGCCAACGAGATCCTGTTCCAGATCGCCAGGGGTGAACGGACCACGGGTACTGTCCTCGACGCCGGTCTTGAACGGTGGAACGACGACGGCAGCGCCAATGTGCTGGTGGCTACTGAAGTCACCTCGAAAGCCCCGGACGGCAAGCAGATCTTCGACAACACCGATCGTTGGGTGGCAACGGCGAAGCAGGAGGGGAACGCGTGGAAGATCAGCAACCTGTCGCAGGTGCTCTGACCGAAACCAGCGACGATGACACGCCGGCCGAGTCAGCCGCCGCGACGGAAGTGGTCGACACGGTGCAGGCGCAATCGGAATCGGAACTGGAATCGGAGGATCCGGCTGAGGATCCCGACGCAGTCGCTATTCAACCCGCCGAGGACGGCGACCCGGCAGTTGCGCAGACACCCGATGCAAGTGAAAAGCCGCCGCGGTCAAGGAAACCGGTCGGCAGGGTGCTTGTTGCAGCGGTCCTCGTCGCTGCCGCGCTGTTCGTCGGCGCGGCGGCGTTCGCAGGTGCCATGGTGCAGCCTTACCTGGTGAATCGCGCGGTGGTGGCGACGAAAATTAACATCGCGCGGACGGCAGCCAACGCCATCACGACGCTGTGGACCTACAACCCCGACAACCTGGACAAGCTCGCCGACCGGGCGTCGCTCTACCTCACCGGTGACTTCCAAGCCCAGTACCGCAGATTCGTCGACGCCCTCGTCGCGCCGAACAAACAGGCTCAAATCACGAACAACACGGTGGTCACCGGCGCGGGGGTCGAATCGTTCGGGGGCTCGAACGCCGTTGCCATCGTCTACACCAACAGCACCGCGACGAGCCCGATGACCAAGAACATCCCCGCGCTGAAATACCTGTCCTACCGCCTGTTCATGACACGCGATCACAAACGGTGGTTGGTCACCAGGATGAGCACCATCACGTCGCTGGACCTGACGCCCCAGCTGTAGGCCCGTGGCAGTTGCCTCGCCGGTATCTGAGCGCGCGACCCTCGTCGCCCTCCTGCTGTTGACCTTCGCCACCGGCATCGTCGACGCGATCGGCTTGCTGGTGCTCGGCCACGTGTTCGTCGCCAACATGACGGGCAACGTCATCTTCCTCGGGTTCGTGTTCGTCCCGTGGGCCGGTGTCGACCTGACCGCGGCCGTCGTGGCGTTCGGCGGATTCCTCGCCGGCACCGTCATCGGTGGCCGGTTGGCGCGGCACATCGGCGAGGTCCGCCGGTGGATAACCGCAGCACTCGGCTCAGAAGTCGTCGTCTTGGCGGTGATGGCGGTGCTGGCGGGATCCGGCGTGCTGCGCTATCACGACGCCACCAAGCTCATCCTGATTGGCGCACTGGCGTTGCCGTTCGGGATGCAGAACGCGACCGCTCGCCGGTTCGGTATCCAAGAGCTCAGCACCACCGTGCTGACCACCACCATCGTCGGCATCGGTTTCGACAGCCGGCTCGCGGGAGGAACCGGCAGCCGGGCGAAGCTGCGCTACAGCGTGGTGCTTGCGATGTGCGGAGGTGCGATCACCGGCGCAACGCTGTCTCGGATCACCGTGGCGCCGGTGATCGCGCTGGCTGCCGCCATAGTGGCGGTGAGCCTGACGATTTTCCGGTTCGGTCCGGCCGCGCAGCCGCAGCCTGTTCAGTGATCGGAGCCCGGCGCGTCGGCGCTGGCCGGTTCCCTGGCGCCCGCCGCGGCTGGGCTGTCCGTTTCGGGGGGCACAGTCGAAGCCGAATCCTCGGTCGCCGCGTCGGTATCGGTGGTCTCCTCGGCTGCCTCCGGTTCAGCGTCTTCCGATTTGGTGGTGGTGGCCGCCTTGGTGGTATCGCTGGGTCTCGTCGACGGCTGTGATGCGGTGATAACCGCGACGGTCGTACAACCGGGTGACCACAGCGCCTAACGCGAGTCCGATCACCAGCCCGACCGCCGTCAGCAGCACCGACTGCGAAAGTCCCGCTTCGGCGCGGCCGTTGAAGTACAGCAGCGCCCGTGTGCCGAGGAAGACTTGGTGCATCGGCTCGAACTTGGCCAGCCATCCGTAGATCGGCGGCGCCGCCTCTAAAGGAATCGTGGCGCCGGCCGACGGCAACCCGAGAATCACGAAAATGAACAGGCTGACCAGCAAGCCGACGGTGCCCAGCACCGCGATCAGTGAACTCGAGGTGATTCCGACAGCCGCGATCGCGAAGACGCCGAAAAGCCACAGCGCCACAGTGTTCTGGGACGGCATGCCGAGCCCCTTGGCGATGCTCAGGTAAGCGGCTGACGTCAGCAACGCCACCACGACTGTGACGGCCCACTTGATCAGCAAAGTCCGGAACCGCGATATTTTGACCTTCTCAGCGAACCGGTACACCGGCCCGAACTCGGCCGGCACGTAACCGAGCATCGAGTCGACCAGTGTGCTGATCACGATGCTTCCGGTGAAACCGGCCAGCAGCAGCAGAAGCGCGTAATAGAAGGCCGACAAGCCGTTCCCGGTGCCTGCCGGAAGAGGTTTGTACGCTTGGCTTTCGATCGCGACAGGATTGGACAGCAACGCTGCTGCCGAGCTTGGCAGCTGACCGCCCTGCGTCTGCTCCGCGATCTGCTCGATGAGCCGTTCGCCGATTCTGTGGTTGATGGCGGCGGCGGCCCGGTTCAGGGCCTGGCTGGCGATGTTCGCTCCCATGGTCCCAGCCCGCGGGTTGGACAGCACCGAGAGGACCGGCCGGCTGACCGGCCCCGGCGTAGCCGCGGCCCGGGCAACGGCTTGCAGCTTGGCGGAAAAGGTGGGTGCTATGCCGACCGCGCCGTAGATACCCGCGGTGTCCAACTGCTGTTGAGCCTCTTGCGGCGTCAGAATGCGCACGTCGAACTTGTCTTTGTCCAGGCCGGACACCATGCCGTTCAGCACTTGCTTGCCCGTCGGTCCGGAATCCTCGTTGACAAGTGCGATGGGCAGATGCCGCAAGTTGGTCGTCGGGTTGAGAATTCCACCCAAGTACAGCGCGGCCAGCGCCGACAGCACGGCCACGCTGATCAGGATCGGCGCCGCCCAGAACCGAACGGTCCGGGTGGGCTTCACGACCGCCTTGCGACGCCGTGATTTGCGCTTGGACTTTGCTTGCGACATGCAGGCTCCTTCTCGTCTGGCCTACCTTATGTGTCTCTCAGGCCGTTGTGGTCGTGCTCGCGGGAAAAGTTAAAAGCGCCCGAGAAGTGGGCACTCTCACCGGTACCGGCGCCGACGGGCGCCGCAACACAGAGGAGCAGCAATGATAGGAACAATTTTCAGCGCCCTCGTCGTCGGACTGATCGTGGGCGCCCTCGCGCGGCTGATCATGCCCGGTAAACAGAACATCGGACTCATCATGACGATCGCCCTGGGCGCCGTCGGGGCGTTCCTGGGGTCATGGCTGACCTACAACCTTGGTTACACCAACTCCAACGGCGGGTGGGCGGTCATTCCGTTCCTGGTCGGCATCATCACCGCCGTCGTCCTCATCGCGATCTACCTCGGCGTGACCGGGCGGCGAAGCCAGATCCACCACTGAGCCGACACGGGCGGGCGCTCAGCCGCCGAGCGCGGCGTGCATCTCCCACACCAGCAACTCGGTCTGCTCCGTGGCGGTCACCCGTGTGCCGTCGCATCCGGTGAACCTCCCGGCGTCACCTGCGGCAAGGGTTACCCCGCTTTCCACCGCGACTCGGCCAGCAGCGACGAACAGGTGCGGAATACGGCGCCGGGGGTAAGTCAACCGTCTCGCGGGTCGCGAGCCGGGCCCCGTGCAGCGCTGCATGACTGTTGTGCAGCGTGATCGCGGCGTCGCGGCCCGCGATGCCCGAGGCGATGGTGACAAGGCGTCCCCGCAACTGCTCGTCGTCGATCTCGTGTTGCTGGTAGCTCGGGGAGATACCCGACTCGTCGGGGGTCACCCACATTTGAATGAAGTGCACGGGCTCGTGGGCTGAGTCGTTCTTCTCGGAGTGCAGGATGCCGCTGCCGGCCGACATGCGTTGAGCCAGGCCAGGATAGATGACACCGCGGTTGCCGATGGAATCTTCGTGCGTCAGCGATCCGCGCAGCACCCAGGTGACGATTTCCATATCCCGGTGCGGATGGCGGTCAAAGCCGCTACCCGGGTTCGACGACGTCGTCGTTGTTCACCAACAGCACCCCGTGGTGGGTGTTGGCCGGATCGTAGTGGTCACCGAACGAAAACGAATGCCTCGAGTCGAGCCAAGGCGTTTTCGTGGCCGCGCGATCAGCTGCCCGCCTGACCGCCACCTGTTCGGGCATCCCTCACCGTAACCGCACCAGGCGGGGCCCGCGGTGCCGACCGAAATGAGCGGTCAGGTTCGCCCAGGTATGCAGGCAGCCAACGGAACACCGACGCCGACACGGGGCGAGAGACGCGGGGGATTTGCGTCTACGCTGCCCTGGTGACCACCCGTAGCGAGCGGACCTTCGACGGGGTAGGCGGCATCCGCATCGTCTACGACGTTTGGACACCGGCCAACACGCCGCGCGGAGTGGTCGTCTTGTCGCACGGGCTCGGTGAGCACGCCCGCCGCTACGATCACGTCGCCCAACGTTTCGGTGAGGCGGGGCTGGTCACCTACGCGCTCGATCATCGGGGACACGGCCGCTCGGGCGGCAAGCGCGTGCTGGTCAGGCACATCTCGGAGTACACCGGCGATTTCGACACCCTGGTCGGCATCGCAGGCAAAGAACATCCCGGGTGCAAATGCATTGTGCTCGGACACAGCATGGGCGGAGGCATCGTGTTCGCCTACGGAGTGGAGCGTCCGGACAGCTACGACCTGATGGTGCTCTCCGGACCGGCGGTGGCCACCCAGCATGCTGTGTCGCCGTTGCTGGTACTCGTCGCGAAAGCCGTCGGAATGGTAGCGCCCGGATTGCCGGTGCAGGAACTCGACGTCAAGGCAATCTCGCGGGACCCCGCCGTGGTGGCCGCCTACGACAGCGATCCGCTGGTGCACCACGGCAAGGTGCCGGCGGGTATCGCGCGGGCCCTGCTGCTGGTCGGCGAGACGATGCCGCAACGCGCTGCTGCGCTGACCGCGCCGCTGCTGGTCGTGCATGGCGTGGAGGACAGATTGGTCGACGTCAGCGGCAGTCGAAAGCTGGTCGAAATGGTCGGCTCTGCAGATGCCGAGCTCAAGGAATATCCCGGCTTGTACCACGAAGTCTTCAACGAGCCCGAGCGCGACCAAGTGCTCGACGACGTCGTGTCGTGGATGAACGCCCGACTGTGAACAAGACCCCGGCAGCGAGCGGCTCAGCGGCCACGCCGCACCGAGTTGTCGTGCCCGTCCAGTAGTTTGGCGCCATGAGCGACGACAAAATGCTGGCCCGCATCGCCGCCCTGCTGCGCCAAGCCGAGGGCACCGACAACGTCCACGAGTCCGAGGCGTTCATGGCAGCGGCACAACGGCTCGCCACCGCGACGTCCATCGACTTGGCGGTGGCCCGGGCGCACTCGGCCACCCGCACCCAGGCCCAGGCCCCGATCCAGCGCATGATCACGATCGGAACGGCGGGTACCCGGGGACTCCGGACCTACGTCCAGCTGTTCGTCGTCATTGCTTCAGCCAACGATGTGCGGTGCGACGTGGCGTCGAACTCGACGTTCGTCTACGCCTACGGATTCGCCGAAGACATCGACGCCACCCACGCGTTGTACGCCAGCTTGGTGGTTCAGATGGTGCGCGCCTCGGATTCCTATATCGCCTCCGGGTCGCACCGTCCGACGCCGACGATCACCGCGCGGCTCAATTTTCAGGTCGCTTTCGGCGCCCGAGTCGGTCAGCGGCTGGTGGAGGCCCGAGAGCAAGCCCGTCGGGAAGCCGAAGTAGATCGCCGACGGGCACCGGGCACGGCAATTGCGCTGCGCGACAAAGAACTCGAGCTCCGTGACTTCTACCGCGGCGAGTCCTCGGCGCGCGGTACCTGGCGAGCCAGCCGCGCGTCGGCGGGATATTCGTCGGCGGCTCGTCGGGCGGGGGATCGAGCGGGCAAGCGGGCCCGGCTGGGCAACAACCCGGAGCTGTCCTCGGCAAGGGCCGCCCTGAACCGGTGACCGCGGCAACGCCGTCCAAGCGGGACACGCAGCGCTCCAAGGTTTATGCCGCCGAGCACTTCGTCCGGATATTGTTCGACCGTGCGGCGCAGCACGGGTCACAGACCCTCGAATTCTTCGGTACTCAACTCACCCTGCCGCCGGAAGGCCGCTTCGCCTCGGTTGCGTCGGTGCAACGCTACGTCGACGACGTGTTGTCGCTGCCGGCGGTGCGGCAGCAGTGGCCGGCAGCGCTGCCGTTGACGGTGCGGGCACGGCGCGCCGCCACGGCGGCGCACTACGAGCGACGCGATGGTGTCGGAGTCATCGCCGTACCTGACCGGAACACCGCCGACTGGGCGATGCGAGAGCTTGTCGTGCTGCACGAAGTGGCGCACCACCTTTGCGACACCGGGCCGGCGCACGGCTCGGCGTTCGTCGCGACCATGTGCGCGCTGGCCGGGCTGGTGATGGGCCCGGAGCTCGGACATGTGCTGCAGGTGGTTTACGCAAAAGAAGGCGCCCGGTGAACGAGCCGGCCGACAATTCTGCGACGGAAGCCGACGTTCGCGCCCGCCACGTCGAGGCGCAGCTCACCGACGACGAGCGCTTTTCGCTGCTGACGAGCGTGATGGGCGTCAGTGAGCTTTTCCCGTTCCCTGATGAGCGTTTCCCGTCGGACGTTCCCAAGAGTGCGGGTTATGTGCCCGGGGTTCCGCGGCTGGGCGTGCCGGCACTGCGGATGAGTGACGCCGGCCTCGGCGTCACCAATCCGGGCTACCGCCCCGGCGACACCGCCACCGCGCTTCCGGCGGGCCTCTCGCTGGCCGCCACTTTCCATCCGGCGCTGGCGCGGGCGGCAGGCGCGGCCGTCGGCAGCGAAGCCCGCGCACGCGGCTTCAACGTGCTGCTGGGGCCCGGGATCAACCTTGCCCGCGACCCACGCAACGGTCGCAACTTCGAATACTTCTCCGAAGATCCACTGTTGAGCGCCACCATCGCCGCGCAGTCGATCACCGGGATACAGGAACAGGGCGTCATCTCTGCGGTCAAGCACTTCTCGTTGAACTGCAACGAGACCAACCGGCACTGGCTGGACGCGGTGATCAGACCCGGACGCACACCGCGAATCCGATCTGCTGGTGTTCGAAATCGCCCTCGAGCGCGCATATCCCGGCGCGGTGATGACGGCCTACAACAAGGTCAACGGTGAATACGCCAGCCGCAACAGCACGTCTGATCAACGATGTCCTCAAAAATCGCTGGGGCTATCGCGGCTGGGTGATGTCCGACTGGGGCGGAACACCGAGCTGGGAGTGCGCGCTCAACGGTCTCGACCAGGAGTGCGGCGCGCAGATCGACGCCCTACTCTGGCAGGCCGAGGCGTTCACCGACCCGCTGCGTGCCGCCTACGCCGAGGGCAGGCTGCCCAAGTCAGCGGCTCGCGGAAATGGTCCGCCGGATACTGCGGTCGATGTTCGCCGTCGGAATCGACCGCTGAAACACGGCGCCCGTACCGGACATGGCCGCGCACAACGGCATTGCGCGGACATCGCCCGCCAGGGAACTGTGCTGCTGCAAAATCGCGGGCTGCTGCCACTGATGCCGGAATCGACGCGCCGGGTCGCCGTCATCGGCGGTTACGCACAAGTCGGTGTGCCGACCGGTTACGGGTCGAGTGCCGTCGTTCCGCCCGGCGGTTACGCGGCCGTCATCCCGATCGGTGCGCCGGTTTGCCCGGGATTGGCCGCAACTTGTATCTGCTGCCGTCCAGCCCGCTCGAAGAGCTGCGTAAACGTCTGCCGCACAGCTGGATCGACTTCGACCCTGGGATCAGCCCGGCTGAGGCGGCGCTGACGGCCCGGCAGGCCGATGTCGTCATCGTGTTCGGCGTGCGGGTCGAAGGCGAGGGCCTGGACAGTGCCGACCTGACATTGCCGTGGGGGCAGGACGAGGTGATCTCCGCTGTGGCGGAAGCCAATTCGAACACTGTGGTGGTGCTCGAGACAGGCAACCCGGTCGACATGCCGTGGCGGGATTCGGTCCACGCGATACTGCAGGCCTGGTACCCGGGGCAGGCCGGTGGCCAGGCGATCGCCGAAATCATTGTCGGCGCAGATCAATCCGTCCGGCCGGCTGCCGGTGACCTTTCCGGTTGGGCTGGCCCAGACGCCGCGGCCCGAGCTTCCCGGGCTCGGCGAATCGCTGGGGAACCCCGACGACCATCCACTACTCGGAGGGCTCTGATGTCGGATACCGGTGGTTCGCGAAGACGACGGCCGTCCCGATGTTCGCTTTCGGGCATGGCCTGTCCTACACCACCTTCGAGTACCGCGACCTGACGGTGCATGGCGGGCACACCGTCACCGCCGACTTCACGGTGGTCAACACTGGCGACCGTGCAGGAGCCGACGTTCCGCAGCTGTACCTGACTGCCGGTCCCGGCGGGCAGACAGCTGCGGTTGTTGGGCTATCAACGTGTCGCGCTCGAGCCTGCCGAGTCTCGCCGAGTTAGCTATCGAGGCCGATCCACGTCTGCTCGCCCGCTATGACGGCAGTGCCGGCAGGCTGGCGCATCGATGGCGGCGGCTACCTGGTGGCGCTGAGCGCTTCTGCGGCCCAACCGAAGCTCACCGCCGACGTCGAGCTGCATGCCCGGGCGTTCGGCCGGTGACCGGCAGGCTCGACGCCGGCCGGGTCCCTACTTGACCGCCACCAGCTCTTCGCCGCAGGTGCAACGGTAGGCCTGGCTGCCTTCTGCGCAGTGGCATTCGACCTCGACGAGCACTCGGCATCCGCAGCCGTCGTGGCCGCACGTCAGCACACTGCCCTTCGCGTAATCGGTCATTGCAGCAAACCTCCTCGGAACCGGGATTGTCTTCAGCACGGCCAGCATACCCCCTTAGGGTATCTTGTAGCGGGGGAGGCGCGGCGATTTCTTGCACGACCTCCTGCCCATCTTTGCGCGGCCTTCACCGCGGTCCGGTCTAGCGTTGACGGCATGAGCCAGGACCCAACCCCGCAGCAAGTCGATGCGTTCCTTGACAACTCGGTGATCGGTGCCGACCCGGCGCTGTCGGCGGCTCTTGCGGCCAGCGACTCCGCCGGACTGCCGCCCATCGCCGTATCGGCACAACAGGGCAAGTTTCTGTCGCTGCTGGCCGCCGCGACCGGGGCCCGTCGCATCCTCGAGATCGGCACACTCGGTGGCTTCAGCACCATCTGGCTGGCGCGCGGCGCCGGGCCGGAGGGGCAGGTGGTCACGCTGGAGTACGAGCCCAAGACACGCCGAGGTGGCGAAAGCCAACGCAGAACGCGCCGGAGTCGGCGAGCAGGTCGAAATCATCGTCGGCGCCGCGCTGGACACCCTGCCGACTCTGACCGGTGGCCCGTTCGACCTGGTGTTCATCGACGCGGACAAGGAGAACTACGTCGCCTACCTGGAGTGGGCGATCAAGCTCAGCCACCCCGGCTCACTGATCGTGGCGGACAACGTCATTCGCGAAGGCCGAGTGCTGTCGCCGCAGGCCGACGACCATGCGGCCCTTGCGGTCCGGCAGACCATCGAGGCGATGGGCCAGCATCCGCGGCTGGACACCGCCGTGCTTCAGACGGTCGGCGCCAAGAGGTGGGACGGTCTGGCCATCGCCTTGGTCAAGTAGTTCGCCTACGCCGTTGCGCGAGCGTGCACACAATGCCGGCGCCAGACGGCTTGTCGTGGGCCAGCCCGCACGGTCGGCCCGGGGCAGCACTCGGCCCCGGGACACGCCCACCCCGGGGGCACGCGTCAACCGCACACGGCCCCGGCTGCCGCCGACCCGACCAGCTTGACGTACTTGCCCAGCACTCCGGTGGTGTAGCGGGGTGGCAGCGGGGAGAATCCTGCCTGCCGGGAGGCGAACTCGTTCTCATCCACCAGCACGTCCAGGGTCGCCTTGGCGACGTCGAGCCGGATCCGGTCGCCGTCGCGCAGGAACGCGATCGGCCCGGCGTCCACCGCCTCGGGAGCGATGTGGCCCACGCACAACCCGGTGGTGCCGCCGGAGAACCGGCCGTCAGTCAACAACAGCACGTCCTTGCCCAGCCCGGCGCCCTTGATAGCCCCGGTGATGGCGAGCATCTCCCGCATCCCGGGTCCGCCTTTGGGCCCCTCGTAGCGGATCACGACGGCGTCACCCGCGGTGATCGTGCCGTCTTCGAGTGCGTCCAGGGCCGCGCGCTCGCGATCGAACACCCTTGCGGTGCCCTCGAACACGTCGGAGTCGAAACCGGCTGACTTGACCACGGCGCCATCCGGCGCCAGCGAGCCGCCGAGGATGGTGATCCCGCCGGTCGGGTGGATCGGATTGTCCATCGCCCGCAACACCTTGCCGTCGGGGTCGGGCGGTGCGATGTGCGCCAGGTTCTCTGCCATGGTGCGCCCGGTAACCGTCAGGCAGTCGCCGTGCAGCAGGCCCGCGTCGAGCAGTGCCTTCATGATCACCGGCACCCCGCCGATGCGGTCGACGTCGAACATCACGTGTCGCCCGAACGGCTTGACGTCGGCCAGGTGCGGCACCTGCGACCCGACTCGGCGGAAATCGGCCAGCGACAGCTTGACGTTGGCCTCGTAGGCGATGGCCAGCAGATGCAGCACCGCGTTCGTCGACCCACCGAAGGCCATCACCACCGCGATGGCGTTCTCGAAAGCCTCCTTGGTGAGGATGTCGCGGGCGGTGATGCCGCGACGCAGCAGCTCGACGACGGCCTGGCCGCTGCGGCGGGCGAACCCGTCGCGACGGCGATCGGTGGCCGGCGGCGCGGCACTGCCGGGCAGCGACATCCCCAGTGCCTCGGCGGCGCTGGCCATCGTGTTGGCGGTGTACATGCCCCCGCAGGCGCCCTCACTGGGGCAGATGGCCCGCTCGATCGCGTCGACGTCCTCCCTCGGCATCAGCCCGCGGGCGCAGGCGCCGACCGCCTCGAACGCGTCGATGATCGTGACGTCGCGTTCGGTGCCGTCGGAGAGCTTCGCCCGCCCCGGCAGAATCGAGCCCGCGTACAGGAACACCGCGGCCAGATCGAGCCGCGCGGCGGCCATCAGCATCCCGGGCAACGACTTGTCGCAGCCGGCCAGCAGCACCGAGCCGTCGAGCCGCTCGGCCTGCATGACGGTCTCCACGCTGTCGGCGATCACCTCGCGCGACACCAGCGAGAAGTGCATACCCTCGTGACCCATCGAGATGCCGTCGGACACCGAAATCGTGCAGAACTCGAGCGGATAACCGCCCGCAGCGAACACGCCTTCTTTGACCGCCTTGGCCAACCGGTCCAGCGACAAGTTGCACGGGGTGATCTCGTTCCACGACGACGCCACTCCGATCTGCGGCTTGGCGAAATCGTCGTCGTCCATTCCTACCGCCCGCAACATCCCGCGGGCGGCGGCCTTCTCCAGACCGTCGGTGACATCTCGGCTGCGGGGTTTGAGGTCGACGGACGGCGACTGGGCCTGCGTCGAGGCGGAATGAGCGGTGTCGGCCATGGTCCAAGTATGCTCGCGGAGTTATGGCCCCCCAAAATTGCACTGATACCCGCCGGGGGTATCGTCCGCAGCGGTTCGGCGGCATGCGGGCTCGGATCGTCGGAGTAGCGGCGGCCCTGGCGGCGTTCGCAGCGCTGGTCGTGCTCACCGCCTGTGGCGGATCCTCCACCCAGAACGCCGGCGGAACGAAGTCACCCACGCACAACCTTGCCGACGTCGTCTTCGCGACCCACATGATCCCGCACCACCAGCAAGGCGCCGACCTGGCGGCCATGGCGCCGGCGCACACCGGCAATCCCGACTTGATCAAGCTGGCATCGGGGATCACGTCCGCCCAGATGCCGGAGATCAAGATGCTGGCGAGCATGGTGACGCAGTGGAGCGTCCAGCCGGACGCCGACACCCACGGCCCCGACGACACGGCTATGACCGGCATGGTCGATCCGGCGACTTTGACCAAACTGGGTTCGCTGAACGGCCCCGACTTCGACAAGCTTTGGCTGCAATCGATGATCGGCCACCATCAGGGCGCGGTCGACATGGCCAACACCGAGATCAAGAACGGCAAAAATCCTGAAGCAGTGGCAATGGCGAAGAAGATGGCCAGCACGCAGCAGGGTGAGATCGACCAAATGGTGAAGATGCGGGGAGGATAGATGGCATCGGCGCGCGGCTACTCGTCGCAGAAAGACAACTACGCGAAGCGGCTGCGGCGCATCGAGGGCCAGGTGCGCGGTATCGCCCGGATGATCGACGAAGACCAGTACTGCATCGACGTCCTCACCCAGATCAGCGCCGTCAACAGCGCGCTTCGGGCTGTGGCGCTGAATCTGCTCGACGAACACCTGGGCCACTGCGTCAGCCGCGCCGTCGCCCAGGGCGGTGACGAGGGTGATGCCAAGCTGGCCGAAGCCTCGGCGGCCATCGCCCGACTCGTACGCTCTTAGATCACGCGCTCTTGACCGGGACCTTGGTTGAGTAGTCGGCGTGGACGCACTCCGCATCGATTGAGCCGCCCGGCCGCGCCGCCGGCCGCCCGATGACATCTCCCGTGCAGTCGGTGCCGTGATCCGGCCGGGAGGCAGCGGTCCCTGGACACCTCGAACTGTCGTGCAGCTTGCGGTGCTGGCCGCGGCTGCCTTCATCTACGTCACCGCGGAGATCCTGCCGGTGGGCGCGTTGCCGGCGATCTCGCGCGACCTGCACGTCAGCGTTCTGGCCGTGGGCACACTGCTGGCGTGGTACGCACTGGTCGCAGCTGTGACGACGGTTCCGTTGGTGCGTTGGACGGCACGGTGGCCGCGCCGGCGCACGCTGCTGCTTGCGTTGACATGCCTGACCGTCTCGCAGCTGGTTTCGGCGATGGCGCCCAACTTCTCGGTGCTCGCAGGTGGCCGCGCGCTTTGCGCACTGACCCACGGTTTGCTGATCTCGGTCCTGGCGCCGGTCGCCACCCGCTTGGTGCCGGCCAGTCACTCCGGACGCGCAACCACGGTGGTCTACGTCGGTATCGGGCTGGCGGTGGTGGTCGGCAGCCCGCTGACCGCGGCGATGAGCCTGCTGTGGGGCTGGCGGATGGCCGTGGTCGTCATCACCGCAGGTGCGGCTCTGGTCACCTCGGCGGCCTGGGTTGCGCTGCCACAAATGGTGCTGAGCGGCAAGCAGCTGGCCACCGTCGGGCGTGACGCGCGTCACCATCGCAACCGCCAGCTGATCACGGTGAGTCTGGTCATGCTGGTCGCTGTGATCGCCCAATACATCTCCTACACCTACATCGTGGTGATCATCCGGGATGTGGTCGGAGTCCGGGGGGCCAGCCTGGCGTGGTTGCTGGCCGCTTACGGCATCGCCGGGCTGAGCGCGATGCCGCTGGTCGCACGGCCGCTGGACCATCGGCCCAGGTTTGCGGTGATCAGTTGTGCCGCTCTGGTGTGGGCGACGTTCGTGCTGCTCACCGCACTGACACTGGTTCACTTGCCCAATTGGGCGACGGTGCTGCTCGGCACCGCTGCGATCGCCCTGTGGGGTGGTGCGGCCAACGGGGTGGCACCGATGCTGCAGGCCGCGGCCATGCGGGCCGGTGGAGACGACCCCGACGGAGCCTCGGGGCTGTATGTGGCCGTCTTCCAGGTCGGGATCATGGCCGGCTCGCTGGCCGGCGGCCTGTTGTACGAACGCAGCGAGCAGGCGATGCTGGCAGCTTCGGCGGTGCTGATGGGCGTCGCGCTGGTCGGTGTGACGGTGTACAGGCACATGTTCGACGTGCCCGCTCTGCCCGATCCGCGGTAACATCCGCGACCGCGAAGCCGAATCGCTTACTAGCGCAGTGGCCCTGGTGCGGCCGTGCCGGTACGTGCGGCGGATTGCGGGCGGACGGGTTTGTCCCGCCGTTGTGCCACACTGGGCTGAGACTGTGACTGGAGGTATGCAAATGTCGCGCTCCACGAGGGGCTCGCTTCTCAGCGCTCTCACCACGACAGGACTGGCGGTGCTGCTGACGCTGGGCACCGGCACGGCGCTGGCCGATCCCGACCAGCCGCCACCGCCCGGTGACCCGGCGGCCGTGGACGCCGGTCCGCCCGCAGCGCCGGAGGCTCCCGCCCCGCCGGCTCCGGCCGACCCGCTGGCCGGACCCCCGGGAGGCCCGCTGGCGCCGCTGCCGGGCGCGCAACCGGCCGCCGCGGAAGGTGTGCCCGCAGGGGAGAACCCGAATCCGTTCGTCGGCGACCCGCCGTTCGTACCGCCGTCGTTCAGCCCGGTCAACGGCTCGACGGTCGGGGTGGCCAAGCCGATCATCATCAACTTTCAACGGCCCATCGCCGACGCCGGGATGGCTGAGCAGGCGATCCATGTCTCGTCGACCCCGCCGGTGGCTGGCAAGTTCTATTGGACGACCCCCACCCAGCTGCGCTGGCGGCCGCTGAGTTTCTGGCCCGCACACACCGCCGTGCACGTCGACGCCGCCGGCACCCCCGAGGACTTCGTGACCGGCGACACGCTGCTGGCCACCGCCGACGACGCGACCCACCAGCTGACGGTCACCCGCAACGGGGTGGTGGAGAAGACCTTCCCGATGTCGATGGGCATGGCGGCCGGCGGCCACCAGACCGCGAACGGCACCTACTACGTGCTCGACAAGAAGGCCTCGGTGGTGATGGACTCCTCGACCTACGGGGTGCCGGTGAACTCGGCCTACGGCTACAAGGTGACGGTGACCGACGCCGTCCAGTTCGACAACAGCGGCGACTTCGTGCACAGCGCCCCGTGGTCGGTGGCAGACCAGGGCAAGCGCGACGTCAGCCACGGCTGCATCAACCTCGCGCCGGCCGACGCCAAATGGTTCTTCGCAAACTTCGGCAGCGGCGACCCGATCGTCGTCAAGAACTCGGTTGGCACCTACTCCAAGAACGACGGTTCCAACGACTGGCAGATCTGACCGCCGGCGCCACCAGACGCAAAAGCACCCTTCCCGGCGCTGATTCCGGTGCTTTTGCGTCTGCTCGCAGGTGAGACTCGCGGGTGCTCGAGTTCAGTTCCAGATCCTGACCCGGTGTTGCGGGTCGAGGTAGAGCGCGTCGCGGTCGGCGACGTCGAAGGCGTCGTAGAAGCCGTCGATGTTGCGGATGACGCCGTTGCAGCGAAACTCCGGCGGTGAATGCGGGTCGATGGCCAGGCGCCGGATCGACTCGGCTTCGCGCGATTTGGTGCGCCACACCTGCGCCCAGCCGAAGAACACCCGCTGTACACCGGTCAGACCGTCGATGACCGGCGCAGGTTCGCCGTTCAGCGACAACTGGTAAGCGAGCAACGCGATGGACAGCCCGCCCAGATCGCCGATGTTCTCGCCGACGGTGAACGCGCCGTTGACATGATGGCCGCCGCCGTCCAGGCCGCGAGGTCGGTAGGCGTCGTACTGCTCGATCAACGCCTTGGTCCGTAAGCCGAACTCCGCGCGGTCGGCGTCGGTCCACCAGTCGGAGAGGTTGCCGTCGCCGTCATACTTGGCACCCTGGTCGTCGAAGCCGTGCCCGATCTCGTGGCCGATCACAGCGCCGATACCGCCATAGTTGGCAGCGTCGTCGGCCTCGGGGTCGAAGAACGGCGGCTGCAGGATCGCCGCGGGAAAAACGATCTCGTTCATGCCCGGGTTGTAGTAGGCGTTGACGGTCTGCGGCGTCATGAACCACTCGTCGCGGTCGACCGGTCCGCCGAGCTTGGCCAGCTCACGGTCGTAGTTGACCGCGAACCCGCGCCGATAGTTGCCGTACAGGTCGCCGCGGTCGATGACCAGCCCGCCGTAGTCCCGCCACTTGTCGGGGTAGCCCACCTTGGCGGTGAACTTGTCCAGCTTGGTCAAGGCTCGCTGCCGGGTTTCCGGTGTCATCCAGTCCAGGTCGGTGATGCTGACGCGGTAGGCCGCGCGCAGGTTGTCCACCAGGGTGTCGATGCGGGATTTGGCGTCCGGCGGGAAATACCGCTGCACATAGAGTTTGCCGACGACGTCACCAATCAGGCCCTGAACCAGCGACACCGCCCGCTTCCACCGGTCCCGGATCTGCTCGGCGCCGGTCAACCTGCGGCCGTAGAAGGCGAAATCCTCGGCGACCAGCGCATCGGTGAGGAGGTCGGCCCGCGCAGATATCAGCCGCCAGCGCGACCAACGCTTCCAGTCCTCGAAGTCCTCACCGCGCCACAACGCAGCGAGCGCAGTCAGGTAGTCCGGTTGCCGCACCACCACCTCAGCGGCTCTGTCAGGTGAACTGCCGAGTGCCACCAGCCAGCCGGCCCAGTCGAAGCCGGGCGCCTCGCCGGCCAGGTCGCCGAACGCTCGCAGGTTGTAGGTCAGTTCGGCATCGCGACGTTTGACCACGTCCCAGTGCGCTGCTGCCAGCTTCTTTTCCAGGGCCACGATCCGGGCCGCTGTGTGCGCGTGATCGTCGGGTCGGCCACCGTAAACCAGCGCGAACATCCGGGCGATGTGGCCCGGGTAGTCGGCCAGCACGTCGGCGTGCTGCGCATCGCGGTAGTAGGACTCGTCGGGCAGCCCGAGGCCGGACTGGCTGAGGTGCACCAGGTAGCGGGCCGAGTTCTTCGCATCGGTGTCGACGTAGGCGCCGGTGGCACCGCCGACGCCGGTGCGTTGCAGGGCGCCGACGACTGCGGCCAAGCCGTCCGGGTCGACGGCGCCATCGATCAGGGTCAACTCGTCGAGCAGCGGCTGCACCCCCCGGCTGTCCACGGTCTGTGCATCCAGGTAGCTGATGTAGAGGTCGCCGATGCGCTGCTCGTCCGTGCCGACCGCCGCGCCGGATTCACCGGCCGCCACGATCAGGTCCCGAACTTGTTCCTCGGCCCGGTCGAACAACGACCTGAACGCTCCGTCGGTGGCCCGGTCCGCAGGGATTTCGTAGTCCGCCAGCCAACGGCCGTTGACGTGGCCGAACAGGTCGTCCTGCGGGCGTGCGGCGGCGTCGACGTAGGTCAGGTCGAGGCCCGAGCGCGTCACTTCGGTTGTCGTTTCGGAGGTCACCGTGCCCATGATTCCACGCGGGCCGACGGTGGCGGCCGGGCCGAGCCGCCGTCTGCTGCCGAGTACCCTCGCGCCCATGCCCGACGGCGAACAGACCGAGTTGCCGGCCGACGAAGACGCGGCCCACGTGGAATCGACCGGTGACCGAACCGTCTCCAGCTACGGTGTCGCCTCGGCGACGCTGGGAGTGCTGTCGGTGGCGGCGGTCGCGTTCGTCGCGGTTATCTGGTCATCGCATCACGGCGACGTCAACGAACGCAGATACCTCAGCCGTGCCATGCAAACCGCCACGGACTGGACCGGCGTGCTGATCAACATGAACACCGATAACGTCGACGCCAGCCTGCAGCGGCTGCACGACGGGACCGTCGGTGAACTCAACGTCGACTTCGACTCTGCCGTGCGGCCCTACCGCCAAGTGGTGCAACAGCTGAAGTCACGCAGCGCCGGCCGAGTCGAGGCCGTGGCGCTCGAATCGGTGCGTCATGATTTGGACGTCGACCCGGCTAAGCCGCGTCCGGCGCCGGACGCTCAAGCGCCCCTGCCGGCCGGTACCCGCACGGACACCGTCATGGTGATCGCCACGTCGGTCGCCGAAACGATCGGTGGCAAGCCGCAGACCGTGCACTGGGACCTGCGGCTCGACGTCTCCGACGTCGAGGGCACGATGCTGATCTCACGGCTGGAATCGATCCGGTGAGGCCGCTCCCGATGAGAAACCTCTGGCGGGTGCTGAGTTTCGACGTGGCCGCTCCGCTCGGGACGATCGCCGCGTTGGTGATGATCGGAATCGTCTTGAACTGGCGGATGTGGTGGGTGTCGCTGTGCTCGGTGCTCGTGCTGTTGATCATCGAGGGCATCGTTATCAACTTCGTTCTGCTGCGCCGGGATTCGGTCACAGTCGGCACCGATGACGACGCCCCCGGACTGCGGCTCGCCGTCGTCGGATTGTGCACCGTCGCGATCATCGCGGCGGCGGCGACGGGATACCACCACTGGACGGGCCCTGACCGCCAGCTGAAACGGGACTCGACCGAAGTGGTGCGGATCGCCGCCGGTATGGCCGAAGCAACGGCGAGTTTCACCCCGCAGGATCCGACCGCTTCCGTCGATCGCGCCGCGGGCCTGATGGTGCCCGAGCAGTCCGGCCCGTTCAGAGAACACTTCCTGAAGTCCACCGCCGACCTGGCGCACCGCAACGTCACCGCGCAGGGCCGAACGCTGGCGGCCGGTGTCGAAGCGCTCGGTCCGTCGGCGGCCAGCGTGGCGGTCCTGCTGCGCGACACCCAGAACATTCCCGGCCAACCACCCAGCCGTGCGGTACTGGCATTGCGGGTCACCTTGACCAAGAACAGCGGTCGGTGGCTGGTATTCGACGTGTCGCCGATCAACGCCCGCTAGAAGCTCAGAACAGCAGCGCGTGGTCGACCTTCAGGCAGCGGTCCATCACCACTTGCAGCCCGGCTGCCGCGGCTTCACGGGCCACCTCTTCGTCCCATAGCCCCTGCTGCAGCCACAAAGTTTTCGGCAATGAGGGCAGCGCGAGTATTTCGGCGAGCACTGCCGGCACTTCGTCGAGCCGGCGGAACACGTCGACGACGTCGGGCACGACCGGCAACTCGGCGAGGCTGGGATACACCGAAGCGCCGTCGATCTCGGTGATCCTCGGGTTGACCGGAAATACCTGATAGTCGCCGGTCGCCGCAAGGTAGCGGTAGACGCCGTAGCTGGGACGAGCCGGTTTGTTGGACGCGCCGATCACCGCGATGGTGCGCGTTTCCCGCAGGATGCGCTGCACATCACGGTCATCGGCCCAGAACTCGGTCAACGGGCCACAATCAGTTGGCGGCCGGCGGGCGCTGCGCTCTGACCTTGACGAACCGGTCAGACAAACGACGCATGCGGATCATCAACGAGGCCGACGGGCTGACCTTGGCGTCGAGGAACGCGGCCAGATCCTCGGCCGGCACCCCGATCCTGGAGGCGAATTCAGGTTGGCCAAGGCCGGACCGCTCGATCAGCAACCGAACGTGCCGGGCGACTTCGCCGCGTTCATTGGCCTCCAGATGGGCGCGGGCCCGTTCCAGCACCTCCCACAGCGCCTTGGAGATGCCGTAGGGGTGATCGCCCTGCAGGACCTCTTCGACCTGCCGGGCAGTCCGCCCGAACGGGTCACGTTTGAGTGCGACGGCGATTCGTTTCCAGATGGCGATATCGCCGCTGTCCAGCGCTGACCTGATCGCTGAGGTCGGCCAGAATTCGACTGGCTGTTCGGTGGTACGGGGGCGGACGCCGGAGGGCTCCGGCGGGGAACCGGAGCGACGGTCGGTCTCGGACCGCGGCGGAGTCGGCCCGGGGCGTCGGTCGGATGCCAACGTCACCTCGCCTCCTCCAACATGGCCACCGCCACCGACAGGCAGCGTTGCCTGATCAGCTCCCATTCTGCCTCGGCCTGCGGTTCCGACCAACGATCCTGGGCAGTGTCGGACGGGCTGGGATCGGCAAGCCGGCGAAGCAACTGAGTGGCAATCGAATTCCGGCCGGACGGTCGGCCACAGTAGTACCTGTCGATGCCGGCCAGCACCACCGCGGCGGTCTCTGCGTCCATCGCTTCGACCAGTTCGGCGAACTCGGCGTAGTCGCGGTGGCTGTTGCGGCTGATGATCAGACAACCCTTGAGGCGGAGGGTTTCCGCGCCCGTCGGTATCTGCAGCCGGTCACCGGTGGGAAGCTGCACGTGGGTGGTCTCTACCGGACTGCGCCGCTGGAAGGCAGGGTCTGCTTCGCTCGCCGCAGCCGCCGTCTCGAGCGCATCGAGGGCGACAGAAAGCCGTCCACGCCACACCGTGACCGGATGCACGGAGCGCGTCGACCGCGTCGTGCCATGGCTTCTGCCCCCGTTGCGGTAGGGCAGACCAGCCCCGAACTTGCGCGGCCTCGGATGGCCGTTCGCCGAACTGGTCGCCTCAGCCGGAGCTGTGCGCTGGCTGGCCGCGCCGTCGCCGACGCCGACCTTGACCCGTTGTTCCCGGCTGCGTTCACAACCGGTGAAAGCCAGCGGATCGGTGACGCAGATCGCGTCGGGCACCAGGTGTTTGAGCCTGGCCGCGGACTTGATCACCACTCGCAGGTCGGCACTGGGCACTACCGGCACCGAGACGTCGTCCGGGATCATCACCACGTCGCCCAAATCGACCCGGGGCAGCGGCTTCTCGAAGTCGACCGACGGCAGAATCCGGGCCAGCCAGGCCGGCAGCCACCAGTTCCACTGATCGAACATCGCCATCAACGCCGGCACCAGCACCAGTCGCACGACGGTGGCGTCCACCGCGATCGCCACCGCACAGGCGACGCCGATCTCGGCCACCAGCGGCATACCGGCGAACGCGAAGCCGATGAACACCGCGATCATGATCAGCGCCGCGCTGGTGATGGTGCGGGCGCTGGTGCTCACGCCGTAAGCGACGGCGTCGTGGGTGTCGGCCGAATGCAGGAACCGTTCCCTGATGCGGGTGAGCAGAAAGATCTCGTAGTCCATGGACAGCCCGAATGTCATCGCCAGCACCAGCGGCGGGACGGTGCTGTCGATCGAGGTGATCGGATGGAAACCCAGTTCCTCCAGCCAGCCCCACTGGAAGACCATGACCAGACTGCCGTAGGCGGCGGCCACCGACAGCATCGTCATCAGCACACCCTTGAGCGCCAGGAACACCGAGTGCACTGAAATCAGCAGCATCGCGAAGGCGATCAGCGCCACTACGACAAGCACCAGCGGCTCGGTCTGCGACACCCGGTCGTCGAAGTCCTTGATCAGTGCCGTCGGACCGCCGACGTCGACGCGCACTGAATCGGCGCCGCGGTCGGCGGCCAGGTGTGTGCGTATCCAGGCAACGGTTCGACGCGCGGCCATGTCCTCCGGATCCACTGACAGCACCGCGCTGATCAGCGCGCTGCTGTTGTCGTTGGCGAAGATCGGAGACGACACCGAAATGACGTTCGCGGCGCCTTTCAGCTGGTGCCCGATCGCGTTGAGCGTCTGATGATTGTCGGGGGCCGACGCGTCGTCGTCGGGGAAGCTGACCAAAACCTGGATCGGCCCCAGCGCTCCAGGTCCGAGGGCCTGCGCGGCGGCGCCCACCCCGCCCCGGATCTCGTGCGTTGAATCGAACTGGCGCAACAAGCTGTTGCCCAGCACCATCGACAGCGCCGGTATCGCCATGACGATCAGCACCGCGGACGCCGCCAATGCCGACGCCCAGGGCCTGAGCATGACGCCGCCGATCCAGCTGGTCCAGAACCGCGACTGGGTGGACTCCGGGCGCCGCGACCAGTGCAATACCGCGGACCTCTTCGCTGCCGCCCGGCCGAACGTTGCCAGCACCGCCGGAGTCAAGGTGGCCGAGGTGAGCATCGCGACCGCAACAGCGAGGATCGCGCCGGTGGCCATCGACGCCAGTGCCGGGGTGTTGATCAGATAGATCGCGGTCAGCGAGGCGATGACGGTCATGCCGGACAACACCACCGCGAGACCGGAGCTGGCCATCGCGGCGTCGACCGCGTCCCGGGGCTGGCGTCCGACCCGCAGTTCCTCGCGATAGCGCATCAGGATGAACAGCGAATAGTCGACGGCCAGCGCGATGCCGAACATCGAAACCGTCGGCGTCACGAAGACCGACATCGTCGTGAACGTCGACAACAGGTAGATCAGTCCCATGGTGATCGCGACCGTGCAGATGCCCAGTGCGAGCGGGATGGCCGCGGCGGCCAGCGAACCGAAGACGGCCAGCAAGACGATGAGAATGATCGGGAGATTCCACCGCTCCGCCAGCGCGATGTCGTGTTTGGTGTTCGCCGCTGCGGCCGTACTGAGCGCGCCCTGGCCGATGACATACAGGCGGACGTGACCGTTCTCGATCTGCCCGGCCTTGTCGCCTTTGATCCCCACGTCCCGCCGGAGCTTCTTGGCGACGTCGCTGGAGCCGGTGTTGTTGAAGTCGACCCGCAGCGTCACCACGTAGGGCCGGTCGGGTTGTGGCGCAGGCTGTCGTGGGTCGGCCACCGTGGACACCGCGGGCACCCCGGCGGCGACTCGCTTGAGCATCGCGACCGCAGCGTTCATGTCCTCGAAGGTGGCGTCTGCGCGGGGCGCCGCCACCAACGCCAGCCCGGAGGCGCCCTGATCGGGGTAATGGTCCTCGAGTTGATCGTGAACCGACAACGATTGAGAGCCGGTCACCTCGAATCCGCCCCCGGTCAGCTGCCCCGACTGGGTGGCCGTGAGATAGATCGCCGGCATCAGCGCGAGCAGCCAACTCAAGAAGACCAGCCAGCGGTATCTGCGCAGGTAGCTGCTGAAGCGCATCATGAACTGCTGGATCTTGGTCTCCCCCGCAATTGCCGTGTTGCGTGCAGGCGAGAATACCCCAGCACACTGTGAGAAAAGGGCCGCTTAGCCGCACTGAGCTGTACGAACGCTGTACGAACTGTCCGCGTTACGCGCAGACCTCATCGCGACCGTCTTCGCCTTCCTGGCCTGTCGCCTGATTCACACCACGGCTCGGCTCGACCGGCGGCAGGGGCCCCTGCAGCGCAGCACCAGCCGCGTCGGCGGGCCGCGGTTCAACGGTGCGCGCCGCCGGCTCGGCGGCATCGATCGTGTCGGCTTCGGTGTCGGCGTCGACCTCTTTTGCGGTGCGGAACAGGAAGAAGAAGATGACCCAGCCGATGGCGGCGATCAGCAGCCAGCTGATCAGCCGGTAGATCAGCATCGCGGAGATGGCGTTGGGCAGCGACATGCCGCTCGAAACCAGACCGGGAACCAGCACCGCCTCGACCACCAGCAGACCGCCCGGCATCAGGGGAATGGTGCCGACCGCGCGGGCCGCCGCGTAGGCAACGGTCAACCCGGCCACCGACACGTTGTCGCCGGCCGCGTACGCCGCGAAACCCAGACACGCGACGTCGGCGATCCAGTTGAACAGCGACCAACTGAACGCCACTGACAAGTCACGGCGGCCCAGGCTGACGGAGTCGAGCTGTGTAAGCATTTCGCGCCACTTGTCCAGACCGGTGTCTTCCGGCCGGCCGCGGACCGAGTTGACCCACGACAACACCCGGACGCCGATCCCGTCGATCAGTTCCGGCCGCGAGGCCACCGCCTGACCCAGCAGCAGCAGCGCGATGAAGCCGCCGAGCGTGAACAGCAGCGAGAACGGGTTGTTTTTCGCGCCGAGGAGGAAGGCGCCGCCGAGCCCAAGTAGCGCCAGCCCGACCGCCTGCAGCACACCCGACATCACCAGCTGCCAGGACGCCACTACCGTCGACGCTCCCCAAAGTCGTTGCTGCCGAAGCAGAAACGTAGCCGAGATGACGGGTCCGCCGGGCAGGGTCGTGCTCAGCGAGTTGGCGGCATAGTAGGCGGCCTCCGAACGCCACTGTCTGACATGAACGCCCGCTGATCTGAGCAGGGTGCGTTGGATCTGAGCAAAGCTGTGTATCGAGGCGCCCGCCGCGACCGCCGAGGCCAGCAGCCACCACCACTTTGCGCCGTACAGGCTCTTCCACGCTTTGAGCAGTTGGTCCCACACCAGCGCCACCTCGGCAGCGAGCACGATCGCCACGATCGCCAGGACCACCCAGCGCAGCCACCAGTACTTGCCACGGACACGCTCAGCCCGTTGACGAAGAGCACTGCCGGCCGGCGCGTCGTGCGACACGTGCTTCAGAGTAGCTGTGCAGGTCACACCATCAGCGCCGCTCGGCCCGCCGGGGTGTCGCCTTTCCGCAGCTGATCGGCCGCAGTCGGCGCAACCGGCAAGGTCCCCGGCGGGGAGGTGGGGCACTAGGCTGACCCCATGCCAAGACCCGCAGACGCCGACTCGGTCGAACCGATCGTCCGGAAGACCGCGGAGTGGGCGTGGCGGCTGCTGGTGATCCTGACCGCGGTGGTGGCACTGCTGTGGACGGTCAATCGGCTCGAGGTCATCGTCGTCCCGGTGCTTCTGGCTCTGATGTTGTCGGCGCTGCTGGTGCCCGCGGTGGATTCGCTGGACCGGCGGGGGCTGCCGCGCGGCGGCGCCGTGGCGCTGGTTTTGTTGAGTGGCTTCGCGATTCTCGGCGGCATCATGGCATTCGTCATCAGCCAGTTCGTGGTCGGCGTACCCAGCCTGGTCGATCAGGTGGCCCGCAGCATCGATTCCACCCGCAGATGGCTGACCGAGGGACCGGCGCATCTGAGCCGGCAACAGATCGACAACGCCGGAAACGCCGCGATCCAGGCCCTGCGCAACAACCAGGACAAGTTGACCAGCGGCGCGCTGTCCACCGCGGCGACCATCACCGAGATCGTCACGGCCGCACTGCTGACCTTGTTCACGCTGATCTTCTTCCTCTACGGCGGCCGCAACATCTGGCATTACGTCACCCAGATCATCCCGGTCGATGGCCGGGAGCGGGTGCGCGCCGCCGGCATCGCCGGATACAAGTCGCTGATCGGGTACGTGCGGGCCACCTTCCTGGTGGCGTTGGTCGACGCAAGCGGAGTAGGCACCGGGCTGGCGATCATGAGTGTGCCGCTGGCCCTGCCTTTGGCATCGCTGGTATTTCTCGGGGCCTTCATCCCACTCGTCGGTGCGGTGCTGAGCGGGTTCCTGGCCGTCATCGTCGCGCTGCTCGCAAAGGGGTGGGTATACGCGCTGATCACACTCGGCGTGCTGGTCGCCGTCAATCAACTCGAGGCGCACATCCTGCAGCCGCTTGTGATGGGTCGGGCGGTGTCGATCCATCCGTTAGCCGTGGTGCTGGCGATCTCTTCTGGCGGTGTGCTCGCCGGGATTGTCGGCGCGCTGCTGTCGGTGCCGACGGTTGCGTTCCTCAACAACGCATTCCAGGTCCTGTTGGCGCGGAATCCGAAGGCTGAAGTGGCTGCCCAAGACAGTGACGCGACCGCCATCATCGAAGCCAAACCCGACAACGTCGAACCCGCCGATGACCGGGTGAAAGAACCCGCGACCAACGTTTCTGACTAGAACCGGCCTTCGCGGCGCAACAGGTCCTGTGCGCTCAACCCACCGCCGCGCCGCTGCCGGGGCTTCTCCGAGCCGCCGTCACTGCCTGCGGTGTTCAGCTTCTCGGTGGCCGTAGCGGCGTCGTCATCGTCGAGCGCGGAAGCCGGGAGGGCAGTGGTGTCGCCGTCGTCGGCCCGCTCGTGGTTGCCTGGGCGGTTGTTGCGGGCCGGCATCGCCCGAGTTTCCTCGGCGGACGGCGTGGCGCGCGTGGTCTGCGGTCGACCGGCGTCGGCGGCCCCTGCGCCGCGCAGGTCGCTCAGCCAGGACTCGATCTCGCGTTCGGCCGGCTCTGACGGCGGCGTCGCCGGCTGTGCCGGCGGCGTGACGGTGCTGCGCTGCTCGACCGGCGTTGCGCCACCGGCGTCGTTGCGTGGCGCGGCGAGGCGAGTGGTCTCCGGCTCGGCTTCCCGGGCATCGGCGACCGGTATCCGCGCGGTACTCGCCTGCGCGGACCCGTCGGGAACCGGCGCCCGCGTCTCCGGGTGGCTGGCAACAAGCGGACGCGACTGCGCCGGTGTCGCCGGGGGCGTCGGGTCGTGCGGCGGGCGAGATTGAGCGGCCGGCACACTGCGTGGCGCCGCGGCCGCTGCGGCGGTGCGGGTGCGTGCAACGGGCTGCTTACGCTCGTCGGGCAGGTGGATCTCGCCGAGTCCCAACCGGGTCTGGATCCGCTTCATCCAGCGCGGCGCCCACCAGCAGTCGTCGCCGAGCAGCTTCATCACCGACGGGACGAGGAACATCCGCACCACGGTCGCGTCCAGCAACAGGGCCGCCATCAGGCCGAACGCCAGATACTTCATCATCACCAGGTCGGAGAAGACAAAGGAGCCGGCGACCACCGCCAGGACGGCCGCTGCCGCGGTGATGATGCGACCCGTCGTCGCTGTGCCGATCCGGATGGCCTCTGCGGTCGACATCCCGCGTTCGCGTGCCTCCACCATCCGGGATACCAAGAACACCTCATAGTCGGTCGACAGACCGAAGACGACCGCGATGATCAGTCCGATCACCGGCGCAGTGAGCGGGGTCGGAGTGAAGTTGAGCCATTTGGCGAAGTGGCCGTCGACGAAGATCCACGTCAAGATGCCCATCGTCGAACCCAACGTCAGTGCGCTCATCACCGTTGCCTTGAGCGGTAGCACCAGAGATCCGAACGCCAGGAACATCAGCAGTGTGGTCGTGGTCAGCAGGATCACCAACATCAGCGGCAGCTTGTTGAAGATGCCGTGAATGCTGTCCTGCACGAGGGCCTGGGTGCCGCCGATCATCATGTTGAGGCCCTTGGGCGGTGCGATGGACCGCAACTCGACGATCTTCTTCGCGGCGTCGTTCGTGTTGACCAGGCCGTTCTGGATGACCCGGACCGTGTCGTCTTTCGGACGCGTCGTTCCGTTGGAGCCCGGTACGCACGGGTTGCCCGCGACCTCCGGACAGGGACGCTCGTCCCACTTCTTGTCGGTGAAGCCCGTGACGCCCGAGATGTCGTTGCGGATCTCGGCGACTTGCTGGTCGGTGACCTTGCTGTGATTCTTGCTCTGGATCACCAGCGTCACCTGCTCGGTGCGGTAGCCGGGGAAGAGCTTGTCGAAGTGTTCCTGCGCCTGGCGCACCGGATTGGTTGGTGGTAAGTACTTCTCGCTGAAACCGCCGAGGGAGAGCCGGCCCAGCGGAATGATGAGCAAGATCATCGCGACCACGATCGGAATGGCGAACAACAGCGGCCGCTTCATCACCCGGTTCACCAGCTTGCCCCAGAACTGGTGCTCTACCTCTTCACGCGTTCTGGTTTTCTGCAGCAGGTTCGCCAGCCACTCGAGGTAGGCCCGCGAGACTTTCCACTCCTGCAGGAACGGCACCCGAAGCAGCGTGCGCACTCCGAGGGCGTCGACATGGCGTCCCAGGATGCCGAGTACGGCGGGCAGGATGGTGATCGACAGGAGCGCCGAAAGCATGACCGCCGCGATTGTGGCGTAGGTCAGGGACTTCAGGAATCCTTGCGGGAAGACGAGCATGCTGGCCGCCGAAACCGCGATCAGCACCGCCGAGAACGTCACAGTGCGTCCTGCGGTCATCATCGTGCGGCGAACCGCGACCTCGCTGTCGTAGCCCTCGGCGATCTCCTCGCGGAACCGGCTGACCACGAACAGTCCGTAGTCGACGGCGATGCCGAGGCCGATCATCGTCACCACAGGCTGAGCGAAGAAGTGCACCGGCCCGAAGATCGCGATGAACCGCATGATGCCGAGAGCGCCGGCGATGGCCAGACCGCCGACGATGGCCGGCAGGCAGGCGGCGATCACGCCGCCGAAGACCAGGAACAGCACCACCGCCACCAGCGGCAGCGCCAGAACCTCCATCCGACGTTGGTCGGTTTCGATGGTTCCGGTCAAGCCGCTGGCCACCGGCTCCAGACCGGCTAGTTCGACTTTGCTGCCGTCGAGCTTCTGCAGGTCGGGCGCAATGGCTTTGTAGTTGTTGAGGATGGTGTCGTCGTCGTCACCTTTGAGGGCGATCGACGCGAACACGTGCTTCTTGTCCGCAGTCGCCATGTTGTGCACGCGCGGGTCGGTGGAGTTCGGGGCCCGAAGGTAACTGACCCAGCCCAGCACCTGATCGGAATGACTCTTCTGGAAGTTGTCCAGTGAGTCCCTGATCTGCTTCGACCAGGCCGGGTCGTCGACGGTTCTGCCCTGCGGAGCCGGGAACGTTGCGACGATGTGGCTGGTCCGGTCGCGGCCGTAGGTGTCGTCCCCCAACACCGACGCCTTGACGGATTGCGAACTGTCGTCGTAGAAACCGCTTTGCGTCACGTGTTTGCCGAGGCTCAACCCGAAAACGCCACCGGCAAGGCTCAGCGCCACCATGACCCCGATTACGATGAACCGGTAGCGGTACACGATTCGACCCCACCAGGCGAACACGTAATCTCCTTACTGGATCTTTAACGACCCGCGCATCGGTAGTCCAGTGTCACACACGCGAGGCCAGTAGCGACGACAGCGGCCGGAACGGCTGTAGCCAGGCGCCCTGCTCAGGTAGCGAATCCAAGCCGATTCGCGGCAACGGTTCCCGGAACACACCGTCGATGTCCTCCAGGTCGACGAACTCCAAGGTATCCGACGCTAGTGCCCAGCTCGCATGTTCGCGAAATCCCAGAACCTGCACCGGTATGCCGCGGTGGGATATCTCCTCCAACGGTTCCCGGAACGCTTGGCCGTCAGCTGAAGCCACCACCAGGGCGGCCAGTCCTTCGCTGCACCGCAGCCCGATGTGGTGCAGCATGTCGGCGTCGACGTCACTGTTGTCATCGATCTTCGGCTTGGCGAAGACCGCGAAACCCACATTACGTAGCGCATCGACCCAGGGGCGAACGACGTCGGCGTTGCCCGACGCGATGTTGGTGAAGACGGTGGCCTCCGGTTCCACCGATACGTTCTGCCGGGTGCCGGCGATTTCGGCGGTGCGGGCCAGCAGCCAGCGGCCCAACGCGTCGAAGCGGGGGCGTTCCAGCGCAGTGGGGCGCCGGCCCAGGATCGAACCCAGCCCCATGTCGAGATTGGGTGCGTCCCATACCAGCAGGACCCGGCCGGCCGGTGATGGAAAAGCGCTGCTACTGACGGTCGAAATGTCCGCCGACGGGTCTTCTGTCAGCTCTGGCCGGGGCGCCGGGAACGCCGCGGCCGGTGCGGTCGTCTCAGTCGTCGCTTCCTGCGTGGTGCTCATGGTGTGCGTCTTTCCCAGAGCAACTCGGTGACGGCACTGCCGGCATGGCGGGCCTTCGTCTCGTATTTGGTTGTGGGTCGGGTGACCGAAATCGTCGAGCCGGTCGCAAGCTGCAGTCGGCGAAGCCGCGGCTCGGCATCTCCGGTCTCGGCGATGTGTGCGGCGTAACCGGCGTGGTCGGTGGCTGCATGCAGCACACCGCCAGGTCGCAGCCGGTCGGCGATGACGGCGACTGTCGATGTCTGTAGGAGCCGCCGCTTGTGGTGACGGGCTTTCGGCCAGGGATCAGGGAAGAACACGCGGACTCCGGTGAGCGAGCCAGGTGTGAGCAGCCCTGCCAGCACGTCGACGGCGTCACCGCGAATGAGCCGAATGTTGCGCACGTCCGCCCGCTGCACGGCGCACAGCAACTGCGCCAGCCCGCGCCGGTACACGTCCACCGCGATCACATCGATGTCGGGCTCGGCTTGCGCCATCGTGACCGTCGATGTGCCTGTGCCGCATCCGACTTCCAGCACTATCGGAGCTGTGCGCCCGAACCAGGCAGCCAGGTCGAGCGGTTGCGCGCCTGACGTGCCGTCGTGGTGGGGGGCGTCGTATCCGAATTCTGGCCACAGCCGCTGCCAGGTCTCGTGCTGGGCGCTCGAGAGCGCGGAGCGCCGCGACCGGTAGCTGGTGACTCGTGGCAAGAGCGACATGTCGTGCTGTGCGGGCAGACCCGTGTCCGGCAGAGCCGGCTCGGTAGCCGCTGCCTCGCACTGCGTATGCATTAGTCCATCGTGGCTCAGAACCGCCGATGTGGCCGCACTGTGTTGCAGATTGATATCCAACAGTTGCCTTTCGCTGGTATCCGGGACGTACCGGAGTCCGCCTTGGGCATGGTGGCTCGCATCCGGGCAGCCGGAATGTCACCATTCCTCAGATACCCGCCGACGGCGCGGGCCGGCAGGAAAGAGGTCGGGCGATCGGACCAGCAGGCCGCAAAATGACCGCACCGGGCTACCGGCTTTTCGCCGATGAGCTGGTGTCCTTCGCCGCACAGTCAGCCGAGCCGCGGCTGGCGGCTATGGCGCAGCGCATCATCGCGCCGCTGCGTGTGACGGTGCAGGGACGGCGCGGCGTCGGACGACGCACAGTCACCGACGCCCTGGCCGGCGCCGGGTTCGCGGTCGAGGCGCCAACGGCAGAGCCCGAGGTGATGGTGCACGTCATCGCCGAGGTGGCCAAACCCGAGGACCGCGCCGCCGTCGCCGCCGCCCGGCACCCGGTGTTGGTGGTGCTCAACAAAGCCGACCTGGCTGGGCGCCGCTGCGGGCAGCTTGCCGATTTGACCGGTGTGCCGACGTCACCGATGGTCGCCCTGCTCGCCGTCGCCGCACTCGATGATCCGCTGTGGGCTGCGTTGCGGTTGCTGGCAGACCGGCCCGCCGACTGCCGTTCGCCGGACGCCTTCCTGACCGACACGCACCCGCTGGCGGGCGCGGTGCGTCGGCGGCTGCTGGAAACCCTTGACTTGTTCGGCGTCGCGTTGGTGATCGCTGCGTTGCAGCGGGGCGCGTCCTGCGCGGCGGTCAGCGCGCTGCTGCGCAGCGCCAGCGGTGTCGCCACCGTCAGTGACCAGTTGCAGACCCTCGGTTTTGAGGCGCGCTACCGGCGGGTGCTGGACGCTGATGCCGAGCTGCAAACCCTGGCCGTCACCGACGATCGGATAAGTGGGTTTCTGCGCAGCGACGCGGTGGTGGTTGCCCGGATGGCGGCAGCCGTCGACGTGGTGGAGGCGACCGGCCTGCAGGTCGATCAGCACGACGACCCGTCCGCGCACCTGCGCCGGGCGGTCCACTGGCAACGCTACGGCCGCGGTGTGGCGTCCGCTGTGCAGCGCAGCTGCGGTGTGGACATCGCCCGTGGTTCGCTTCGGCTGTACAGCCGCGCCGATGACGATGCAGAGCGCAGCGATGCGGAGGAGTGGCGCCATGAACCGCGCCGATGACGAGCTGTCCGAAGTCGACGAGCTGATCGGCGCGATCGCACCTCGGCTGACCGCACCGGCGTTACAGCGCATCAGCGCGGTGCTGGTGACCGGCCCCTGGCTGGCGGGCGTCAGCGCGGTGGCGGCCGCGCTGAGCGAACAGCTTCCGGAGTACACCGTGCTGGAGCCGGAGGATCTGGGCGCCGGCGAAGCCCCGACCGCGGTGGTGTTCGTCGTCTCGGCCGCCGCCGTGCTGACCGAATCGGATTGTGCGCTGGTTGACGCCGCGGCTGCGCACACCGACGTCGTCATCGCCGCGCTGTCCAAGATCGACCTGCACCGTCAGTGGCGCGAGACGATGGCTGCGGACCGCGACATCCTGTCTGCCCACGCCTCGCGCTACCGCCGGGTGCAGTGGGTTGGCGTGGCCGCAGCACCCGAGCGCGGCGAGCCCCGAGCTGACGACCTGGTCACCGCGGTGCGGCAGGAGCTCGCCAACCCCGACATCGCGCGGTGCAACCGTCTGCGCGCCTGGGAATCGCGGCTGCGGGCGGTGGTGGACAACTACGAACGCGACGCCGAGGGCGCCGGCCGGCGGGCGCGGGCGGCGGTGCTGCGCGACCAGCGCAGCACCGCGCTGCGACAGCGGCGGTTGGCGAAGTCGGAGCGCACCATCGGCCTGCGCAGTCAACTTCAGCAGGCTCGCGTGCAGCTGTCCTACTTCGCCCGCAACCGCTGTGGCTCCGTGCGCAACGAACTGCAAGAGGACGTGACGGCTTTGACGCGCCGCACCCTACCGGGGTTCGAGCGGTACGCCCGGCGTCGCATCGACGACGTCGTCACCGAGGTCGACGAGGGGTGCAGCAAGCACCTGGCTGACGTAGCTCAAGTGTCGCGGCTGGCCGTCTGCGTCCGGTCCGCCACGTCACCGCTGCCGCGCGTCGAGGGTCCCGGTCCGTCGCTGCAGTCCCGGCGACTGGAGACCCGGCTGATGATGCTGCTCGGCGCCGGCTTCGGGCTGGGTGTCGCACTCACGCTGACCCGGCTGCTGGCCGACCTGACGCCGGGGTTGACCGCCGCCGGGGCGATCGCCTGTGTGGCGATCGGTCTGGCGCTGGCGGTGTGGGTGGTCAGCACGCGGGGCTTACTGCACGATCGCGCGGTGCTCGACCGCTGGGTCGGGGAGGCCACCTCATCGCTGCGCGCTGCGGCCGAACAGCTGGTCGCCACTCGGGTATTGACCGCGGAGTCGGCGCTGATCTCGGCGCTCGGTCAACTCGACGAGGTGGACGCGGCCCGGGTGGCCGATGAGATCAGCGAGCTGGATCGTGAACTGCGCGAACATGCCGTCGCCGACGCACGCGCCGCGGCGTCGCGGGATCGGGGGCTGCCGGCGTTGCAGGCCGCGCTCGATCGCGTGCAAGCTGAACTGGGTGACGCCGGCGTTGGGGAGTTTGCCGATGACGAGCCATCGTCGGTGGGAGCAGCACCAGTGGGCGGTGTCGACCAGCGGCGTGTCAGGTGACGCGAGCATCACGGTTCTGAATCGTTCTTGTGAGTCAGCCGATACAAACCCGACCCGTTTTGGGTATACGACAAGCGATAACCTGTTCTAAGGGCTACCGAAAAGCCGCAGGGACGAAATTCGTGACCTGCTCGCATACATGTAACGCAGGAGAGTTCGATGACTTCAGCGACCATTCCGGGTTTGGATACCGCGCCGACCGAGCATAAAGGCTTGCTTTCGTGGGTCGCGGAGGTTGCCGAGCTGACCCAGCCAGAGCGGGTCGTTTTTGCTGACGGCTCCGAGGAGGAGTGGCAGCGTCTCGCCGACCAGCTTGTGCAAGCCGGCACGTTCAGGCGACTGAACGAGAAGAAGCACCCCAACTCCTATCTGGCGTTGTCCGACCCGTCCGACGTGGCCCGGGTCGAGTCACGAACGTTCATCTGCTCTGAGCGCGAAGTGGACGCCGGCCCCACCAACAATTGGATGGAGCCGGCCGAAATGCGGGCCACCATGACTGAGCTGTACCGCGGCAGCATGCGCGGGCGGACCATGTGGGTGGTGCCGTTCTGCATGGGCCCGCTGGGTGCCGACGACCCCAAGCTCGGGGTGGAGATCACCGACTCCGAGTATGTCGTCGCCTCCATGAAGGTGATGACGCGGATGGGAAAGGCGGCGCTGGAGAAAATCGGCAGCGACGGGTTCTTCGTCAAGGCGCTGCACTCGGTCGGCGCACCCTTGGAGTCCGGGCAAGACGACGTGCCGTGGCCGTGCAACGACACCAAATACATCACTCACTTCCCGGAGACCCGGGAAATCTGGAGTTACGGCTCCGGCTACGGGGGCAACGCGCTGCTGGGCAAGAAGTGCTACTCGCTACGGATCGCCTCGGCGATGGCTCACGACGAGGGCTGGCTGGCCGAGCACATGCTGATCTTGAAGTTGATTTCGCCGGAGAACAAGGCTTATTACTTCGCGGCGGCATTCCCATCGGCATGCGGTAAGACCAACCTGGCGATGCTGCAGCCGACCATCCCAGGTTGGCGCGCGGAGACGCTCGGTGACGACATCGCCTGGATGCGGTTCGGCAAGGACGGCCGGCTCTACGCGGTCAACCCGGAGTTCGGATTCTTCGGGGTCGCACCCGGGACGAACTGGAAGTCGAACCCCAATGCGATGCGCACCATCGCGGCAGGCAACACCGTTTTCACCAACGTCGCGCTCACCGACGACAACGACGTGTGGTGGGAGGGCTTGGAAGGCGATCCCCAGCACTTGATCGACTGGAAGGGCAACGACTGGTACTTCCGCGAGACCGAAACCAACGCGGCCCACCCCAACTCCCGTTACTGCACCCCGATGTCCCAATGCCCGATCCTGGCGCCGGAGTGGGACGACCCGCAGGGTGTGCCTATTTCAGGCATCCTGTTCGGCGCTCGGCGCAAGACCACGGTGCCGCTGGTCACTGAGGCCCGCGACTGGCAGCACGGGGTTTTCATGGGAGCCACCATGGGCAGCGAGCAGACGGCGGCCGCCGAAGGCAAGGTCGGGGCCGTGCGCCGCGACCCGATGGCGATGCTGCCGTTCCTGGGTTACAACGTCGGTGATTACTTCCAGCACTGGCTGGACCTGGGCAAGAATTCCGACGAATCCAAATTGCCGAAGGTGTTCTTCGTCAACTGGTTCCGCCGCGGTGAAGGCGGCAAGTTCCTGTGGCCCGGTTTCGGTGAGAACAGCCGGGTGTTGAAGTGGATCGTCGACCGCATTGAGCACACGGCCGGTGGTCAGGACACCCCGATCGGGGTGGTGCCGACCGCCGACGACTTGGATCTGAACGGACTCGATGTGGACGCCGAGGACGTCACGAAAGCTTTGGTGGTGAATCCCGCCGAGTGGCGTCAGGAATTGCCGCTGATCGAAGAGTGGTTCGAATTCGTCGGCGACAAGCTGCCCACCGGTGTGAAGGACGAGTTCGAGGCGCTCAAACAGCGGCTGGCAGACGCCGACTAGTTCTTCCTGGGTGGCCCGCGCGGCCAATTGACACCCGTCAAGTATGGCGGCGGTAAAGTCTGCGCATGCAGATACGCGAGCACGTGGGCACCGGCAGACCGGCTGTGATCCTGCACCCGCGCGGCACCGTCGTGACGTTCGATGACTTGGAATCACGCGCCAACCGATTGGCGCACTACTTCCGCGACGCCGGTCTTGCCGAGGGTGACGTCATCGCGATCTTGATGGAGAACAACGAACACATCCACGCGGTGATGTGGGCGGCTCGTCGCAGCGGCCTGTACTACGTTCCGATCAACACCCACCTGACCGCGGCCGAGGCCGCCTACATCGTCGACAACAGCCGAGCCCAGGCGATCATCGGTTCGGCCGCCTTGCGCAAGACCTGTGAAAACCTCGACCAGCACCTGCCGGGTGGTCTGCCCGCGCTGCTGATGATCGCCGACGATGACTTGATTGGTTGGCAGCGATACCCTGATTGCGTTGCCAGCCAACCAGATACACCGATCATCGACGAGCGCGAAGGTGATCTGCTGCAATATTCGTCGGGCACCACCGGCAGGCCGAAAGGCATCAAACGCGCACTGCCGCAGGTGTCGCCCGCCGAGGCGCCGGGAATGATGTCAGCGTTGGTCAGCGTGTGGATGCACTCTGATTCAATCTATTTGAGCCCTGCGCCGCTGTACCACACAGCGCCGTCGGTGTGGTCGATGTCTGTGCAGGCCGCCGGAATCACGACGGTCGTCTTGGAGAGGTTCGAGCCGGAAAGTTGTCTGGACGCAATTCAGCGGTACCGAGTCACCCACGGGCAGTTCGTGCCGGCGATGTTCACCCGAATGGTCAAACTTCCGGAGCAGCATCGTAATTCGTTTGACCTGTCCAGTTTGCAGCGGGTGATTCACGCCGCAGCGCCCTGTCCGGTGGAGATCAAGAAACAGATGATCGACTGGTGGGGTCCGATTGTCGACGAGTATTACGCGTCGTCGGAAGCTATCGGATCGACGTTGATCAGCGCCGAGGAATGGCTGGCTCATCCCGGATCGGTCGGCAAACCGATGATGTGCGAAATCCACATCCTTGGCGAAGACGGCGACGAGTTGCCGCCGGGGCACGCCGGTGAGATCTACTTCGGCGGTGGGCTTGACTTCGAGTACCTCAACGACGCCGCGAAGACGGCGGCCTCGCGGAACAGTAAGGGCTGGGTCACCGTCGGTGATATCGGTTACCTCGACGACGAGGGCTACCTGTTCCTCACCGATCGCCGCCACCACATGATCATCTCCGGCGGGGTGAACATCTACCCGCAGGAAGCTGAGAATCTGCTGGTCACCCATCCCAAAGTGCTGGACGCCGCGGTGTTCGGCATCCCCGACGAAGAGATGGGCCAAAGCGTCAAAGCGGTGGTGCAGACGGTGGACCCGGCGGACGGCACCGCCGACTTCGCCGAGGAACTGCTCAGTTGGTTGCGAGAACGACTGGCGCACTACAAGTGTCCGCGCTCGATCACCTTCCAGGCTCAACTGCCCCGCAGCGAAACCGGCAAACTCTTCAAAGCCGAACTGATCGAGGCTTATTCAGTGTGATGGTGCGCGTCGTTGACCTGACGGACCCGCCGCAGGTGGACGACGCGTCGCTGCCCGGCGTGCTTGTTGCGGCCGGGCATGTGTCGGATGCATCCGAATACTGGCTCGAACGGGCCAGTTTCACACTCAGCGAGGAGCGAAGCGACGACCGGCGGGTGATCACCGTCGGTTCGGTGCCTGACGCGCTCACCGCGCTGAGCGAACGATTCAACCGCTGGCCGAAGGCCAGCACCGTCTGTGACGACGTGCTGCGGTCACTCGACCCGTGGGGTTCGACGTCCGCCGGTGTCATGACGGAGTCGCTGGCCTACTCCACCTTGCAGGCCGGTCCGGAGTTCACCCGGTGGCTCGCCGGGCGCGGGCCGGCCGATCTACCTGAGCTCGCCGATCCGGTTCTCACGCAACGGGATGGCAACACGGTGCGCGTCACGTTCAACCGTCCACAACGCCACAACGCGTTCTGCACCGATGTCCGCGCAGCGTTGCTCGAAGCGCTGAACGTGGTCTTGCTCGACTCCTCGGTCGACGAGGTCGTGCTGAACGGAAACGGACCGTCGTTCTGCAGCGGCGGTGACCTCGCCGAATTCGGCACGTTCGCCGACCCCACCCAAGCGCACCTGGCCCGCACCCGGCACAGCCCGGCCTTGGTCCTCGACGTCATCACCGCCCGCCTTGGAACGTCCTGTCGCGCCGAAGTTCACGGTCAGGTGCTGGGCAGTGGGCTGGAGATGGCGGCGTTCTGCGGGCGGGTGGTGTGTAGATCCGGCGCGGTGATCGGATTGCCGGAGCTGCGTCTGGGGCTCATTCCCGGCGCCGGCGGGACTGTCAGCGTGACGCGGCGGATAGGCCGTTGGCGCACAGCCTATCTCGTGATGTCCGGTGAACTCATCGACGCCGAGACGGCGCTGGCCTGGGGGTTGGTCGACGAGATCGGTTGACGGCGCCGAACGTGCGGCCAGCCGCACGCTCGGCGTCGACCGTGGGGCTGGCTGCACATTCGGTCGGTCTCAGAGACCACCCCTGGCCACCAGTTGGCCGGCGATGACATTGCGCTGGATCTCATTAGTGCCTTCACCGACGATCATCAACGGAGCATCGCGGAAATACCGCTCGACGTCGTATTCGGTGGAGTAACCGTAGCCGCCGTGGATCCGCACCGCGTTCAAGGTGATCTCCATGGCCACCTCCGAAGCAAACAGCTTGGCCATCCCCGCTTCCATGTCGCAGCGCTCGCCGCCTTCGTAACGTTCAGCGGCGTAGCGGGTGAGTTGGCGTGCCGCGGAGAGTTTGGTGGCCATGTCGGCCAGGTAATTGCCCACGGACTGGTGCTTCCAGATCGGTTGACCGAAGGTTTCGCGCTGCTGCGCGTAAGCCAGCGCATCCTCGAGCGCCGCCGTCGCCACGCCCAAGGCGCGCGACGCCACCTGAATGCGGCCGGTTTCCAGGCCCTTCATCATCTGTGCGAAGCCCCTGCCGGGCACACCCCCGAGAATTGCCGTCGAAGGCACGCGGCAGCCGTCGAACGACAGCTCACAGCTTTCCACGCCCTTGTAGCCCAGCTTGGGCAGATCCCGCGACACCGTCAGGCCGGGCCCCGGTTCGACGAGCACCACCGAAATTCCGCTGTGCCGCGGTGTCGCATGCGGGTCGGTCTTACACAGCAGCGCGATCATGCCGGAGTGGCGGGCATTGCTGATCCAGGTCTTCGAGCCGTTGACCACCAACTCAGGCCCGTCGGGCAGCGCGGTGGTCGACATGTTCTGCAGGTCACTGCCGCCGCCCGGTTCGGTCAGCGCCATGGTGGCGCGCAGCTCTCCGGTCGCCATGGGCGGCAGGTACCGACGCTTCTGGTCATCGGTGCCGAACGACGACAACATCTTGGCGACGACGGTGTGTCCGCCCATCGCGCCGGCGAGGCTCATCCAACCGCGCGCCAATTCCTGGGTCACCAGCACATAGCAGGGCATCGACACGGGGGACCCGCCGTACTCATCCGGTATCGCCAGGCCGTAGATGCCGATGCGCTTCATCTGTTCGATCCACGCCTCGGGGTAGGTGTTGGCATGCTCGACCTCGCGTACCGTCGGCTTGACCTCTTTGTCGACGAACGCGCGCACCGTCTCGACCAGCATCCGCTCCTCGTCGGTCAAACCCGCGCTCATGTGCCGCCTCCGTGTGTCAGGATTCGCAAGCCCTTGCTATGCCATATTGACTGCCCCGGAGGCCCGATGAGCGGCGGACCGTACTTCGAGGATCTCGCAGTCGGTCAAGTCTTCGAGGATGCACCGTCGCTCACGCTGACGGCGGGGCTGGCCGCGGTGCATCAGGCCATCATCGGCGACCGGCTGCGGCTGGCCTTGGACGCCGACCTGTCGGCCGCGGTCATCGGCGCTTCCGCCGCACTGGCGCATCCGGCGCTGGTGTGCGACGTGGCGATCGGGCAGAGCACCCTGGCCACTCAGCGGGTCAAAGCCAACCTCTTCTACCGCGGCCTTGCCTTCCACCGGTTCCCGGTCATCGGGGACACCCTGTACACCCGCACCGAAGTGGTGGCAATGCGGGAGAACACGGCAAAGCCGGGCCGGGCGCCCACCGGACTGGCCGCGCTGCGGATGACCACCATCGACCAAGCCGATCAGTTGGTCCTGGATTTCTGTCGTTGCGCCATGTTGCCGATCCGGCTCGACGCCGGCGACACGGGGCATCACGACGACCTGTCCACCATCGGCAGCAGTGCGGTGGCACCGGTGTCGGATCCGACAGCCGACTGGGACGCCGACGCGTTCCGGAGAAGAGTGGCAGGCAACCACTTCGACGCCGACCTCGCCGGGACGGTGCTGCACAGCACCGCCGACGTGGTCACCGGCGCCCCGGAGCTGGCTCGGCTCACCACCAACATCGCTGCTGTGCACCACGATTGGCGTCGGAGCGGACGCCGGCTGGTGTACGGCGGGCACACCATCGGACTGGCGTTGGCTCAGGCCACCCGATTGCTGCCCAATCTGGTGACAGTGCTCGGCTGGCAGTCCTGCGAGCACACCGGTCCGGTGCATGAGGGTGACACGTTGTACAGCGAAGTGCACGTCGAATCCGCGGAGCCGACGGATCAGGGCGGTGTGCTGAATTTGCGGTCCGTCGTCTACGCCGCCGGCGACACCGCGGACGAGTCGGACCGGCAGGTGCTCGACTGGCGTTTCACGGCGCGGCAGTTCTGACCGCTGCCACCCCGGACAATGGCGGACGTGGACCTCGACGTAGGAGAGAGTGCGGCGGACTGGGCAGGTAGCGGGCTGGCGTATCTGACCGGCGCACCAGATGGGCCGCCGGACTTCTCCCGCGCCGCAGTACTGGCCGAGGCCCGCCGCGTCGCTGCAGAAACCGCCCGACTTCTCGAAGTCGACATCGACGCCGCCGAGCTGCTAGCCGGTCGGGCCGCGCTGCTGGGCCTGAGCCGGCGCGGCCGGATCTCCGCTGGCGGCGCCACCCGACTGCTGCCCACCATCGACGGCTGGTGTGCCGTCGCGTTGCCACGCGTTGACGACGTCGTGGCAGTGCCGGCGTTGCTGGAAATCGACAGCGAACCCGACGACTTGTGGACGGCGCTGTCCTGCTGGGCCGCCGCACACCCCGCGGCAACCGTTGCCTCGCGCGCTGCGCTGCTCGACATCGCCGCGGCGGTGCTCGGCGAGGCGGCGGCGGCGGAGCCGGTGATACGACGTCACGGAGCCCCCGCCGGGCCGCGCGGGCCGGCCGGGCTGTTGGTGGCAGACCTGTCGTCGCTGTGGGCCGGCCCGTTGTGCGGGCAGCTGTTGGCGCGGGCAGGTGCGGTCGTCGTGAAAGTGGAAAGCCCGGCCCGCCCCGACGGCACCCGCCGTGGTGCACCCGCCTTCTTCGATTGGATGCACGCCGGAAAGCTGAGCTACGCATTGCATCTCGATGCCGACCAGCACCGGCTGCGCAACCTGCTCGCCGTCGCCGATGTCGTCATCGAGGGTTCGCGGCCCGCGGCGCTGCGGCGTCGACGGCTCAGCGTCGATGAGGTGCCGGCCCGGCCGGGACGCGTATGGCTGCGCATCAGCGGTCATCTCGGTGAGCCCAACCGGCCGGCGTTCGGCGACGACGCAGCAGTTGCCGGGGGTCTCGTCGGCACCTCACCTGGTGGGCTGCCGGTGTTCTGTGGCGACGCGATAGCCGACCCGTTGTCGGGGTTGGAGGCGGCGCGGGCGGTGGCGCGATCGCTACTGGACGGTGGCGGCGAGGTGATCGACGTGTCGATGGCAGCGGTGGCAGCGCGCTATGCCGGGCTGCCGCAAACGATCAACGGTGTGGCACCCGTCGTCCCCCCGCGACCACCACCGCCATGCCCCTCGGCAGCCCCGCTCGGTGCCGACAACGCCGCTGTGCACCGGGTGGTCTGCGAGCGGCTGGCCGGCGCGTGCTGATTCGACGCGCCGCGCTGCTGGACGGCGCGATCGTCGACATCCGGGTCGACGGACACATCGGACAGGTCGGAAGCCGATTGACCCCGCGGCGCTACGAAGACGTATTCGACGCGGCCGGCGGAACCGTGGTGCCCGGCTTGCACGATCATCACGTTCACCTGTATTCAGCTGCGGCAGCACTGGATTCGACCCATGTCGGGCCGCCACAAGTGTGCAACCGGAGCGAGTTGGTCGCTGTGCTGGCCGGTGCTGAAATCGGCGACGACGGCTGGATCCGCGCTATCGGCTACCACGAGTCGGTGGCCGGTGCGCTGGACCGGACGTTGCTGGATGTGCTGACCCCGCCGGTGCCGGTCCGGGTGCAGCATCGCAGCGGGTTCATGTGGGTCCTGAATTCGGCGGGTCTGGCGAAGATCGGGATGGCCGACCATCATGACGGCCGGCTGCGCAGCGCGGATCCGAGTTGGTCAGCCGCGTTGCAGCGCAGGGAGGTTGGTCTTGCCGCTGTCAGTCGCAGGCTGTTGAGTTACGGCGTCACCGGAGTCACCGATGCCACACCGGATCTGACTGCCGAGGACATCGTCGGGTTGACTGCAGCACAGCGCTGCGGCGCTGTCCGCCAAGGCGTGCGCTTTCTGTCGCCGGGCAAACGCATCCTGCACGACGACGAACTGGATCTCGACGAACTGGTCTGCTGGATTACCGACCGTCACAACGCCAACACGTCGGTGGCCATCCACTGTGTGACCGCCGCACAACTGGTGGTGACCACCGCGGCCTTGACGCAGGCCGGCACCCGTGCGGGTGATCGCATCGAGCACGCGGCCGTCAGTTCACGCGAGTCGGTCGCCGACTTGGCCCGGCTCGGCGTCACCGTGGTGACTCAGCCGAATTTCATCGCCGAGCGCGGCGATCAGTACCTGGCCGATGTCCCGGCCGGCGAACACGGTGAACTGTGGCGGGTCGGATCGCTGCTCGGCGCGTCGGTTGCGGTGGCGCTCTCGACCGACATGCCCTTCGGCGGGGACGACCCGTGGGCTGCCATGCGTTCCGCGGTGCAGCGCACCACGCCCAGCGGTGTGGTGCTCAATGCCGATGAGCGGGTTTCTTCGGCAACGGCTTTGGCAATGTTCCTGGGCCGCGCCGAGCGGCCCGCCGAACCCCGCTTGATCCGGGCGGGGCAGCCGGGGGATCTGTGTGTGCTGTCCGTTACGCCTGCGGTCGCATTGGCCGAACTGGACGCGGAAACAGTCGCCGCGACGATCATCGACGGGCAGCTCGCGCATTCGGTCGAATGACTGCTTCAGGTGATCTCGCCGACGAGATAGCGCTGCAAGGTCGGTGCGACGGCATCAACGAGCGCGTCGACCTCCATCGAATGGATCGGCTCGACGCGAACCGCGTACCGCATGATGCCCAGGCCCACCACCTGCGAGGCGCACAACGACGCCCGCAGTCTGATCTGGTCGGCTCCCAAAGCCTTCAGCAGTGGGTCGAACACCGGACCGATGAACAGGTTCTGCGCGATGTCGGCCGTCTTGGCCAAACCCGCCGTGGCGATCGCGCTGGCGGCGAAAGGTCCACCACCGGTGAGATCCCAGGTCGTCAGCAGCATGTGCAGCGTGCGCCGACCGGCTTGGTTGACACCCCCGCTGATGATCCGGTCGATGAACTCCGGCGTGCCGAACGGCAGACGAAGCTTTTTCGCGACCGGGTCGAGAAAATTGCGCGTCAGCTTTTCGCGACGGCTCATTGCCTGAGGATATCGCAGAACACGCCCGGCACCGTGGAAGCTGATCAGCCTCGCGGTGCGAACGCGGCGCGCAAGCCAGCGCACTGGGCGGCGAAGAAATCTCGCGAGACTTGGGCTTTTGACGCCACTTGATCGAAACCGTGGAAAGCGCCCGATACCACCTCCACATGGCAGGGGACGCCGGCGCTGCGGAGGCGTTCGGCGTACGCGATGTCCTCGTCATGGAAAAAATCACAGGTTCCGACGCCGATCCACGCCGGTGGCAGTCCGGTCAGGTCGTCGCGGCGCGCCGGCACCGCGACCTTCGGGTCGGCTGCGCCGAGATAGGCGGCCCAACCGAAGCGATTGCTGCGCGGGCTCCACAGCCGGTAGTCGTGATCGACGGCACGTACGCGGACTGCGGTCGTCGAGCATCGGGTAGACCAGCAGCTGCAGCGCCAAATCGATCCCACCGCGATCGCGGGCCAGCAGCGCCAGCGCCGCCGCCAGACCCCCGCCGGCACTGGCCCCACCGATCGCCAGCCGCGCCGGGTCCACCGACGGCTCCTCGGCCAGCCAGCACAACGCCGAGTAGCAGTCGTCGAGCGCCGCCGGATACGGGTGTTCGGGTGCCAGCCGGTAGTCCACTGACGCGACGGTGATGCCCAGTCTTGAGCTGAAGCGGCGGCACAGTCCGTCGTCGTGCTGCGCGGCGCCCATCACGTAGCCGCCGCCGTGGATCCACAGCAACGCCGGAGCGACGTCAGTGCTGCCGGCCGGTCGAAACAACCGGATACGCGTTCCCGAGCTGAGGGTCACCACCTCGATGTCGCGAGGTGTGCGACGGGATTGCAGCTTCATCAGCGCCCGCAGAAGCGGCAGTGTCCTCGGCCCGACCAGCGTCCGCGGCGCGATCCGGGCAATTCTGCGGAGGTCGGGATGAAAATCGGTGCTCGCCACCGACTCAGTATCGCGGGCGCGTCGGCGGCGGTGCGAACTAGTGCATGGTGCCGCTAAGGGGGGCCGGCTCGTCCGCGGTGAAAGCGGCGGTGAGCCAGTCGCAAACCGCAGTGACCAGCACCTCGCGGTTTTCCCGTTTATCGATCTGGTGTCCGTCGTCGTCGAACAACAGGTAACGCACCGCCCGGCCCCGCGCACGCAGCGCCTCGACGATTTGTTGCGACTCGCCTACCGGGACGTTGGTGTCATTCGTGCCGTGCACCACGAGCAGCGGAGCGTTCAACGTGTCGACACGGCGCAGCGGTGACAGCGCCTCGAACAATTTACGGTCGTGAACAGGGTGCCCGTACTTCGAGTAGGCTTCCTGCGCGATCCACGGTTCAGTGTTGCGGTAGAACGTGGACAGGTCACTCATTCCGCAGATACTGATGCCCGCGGCGAACAGCTCCGGATGAAACGTCAACGCGGCCAGCGTCAGGAAACCCCCATAGGACCAGCCGGCGCACGCCACCCGGTCTGCATCGGCCAAGCCACGTTCGACCAGAAAGCCAATGCAATCTGCCACGTCGCTGATCGCGGCGAAGCGCTTCTCCTTATCGTCGGCGTGGGTGAACGCCCGTCCCGAGCCGCTGGAGCCGCGAACATTCGGCGCGAACACCGCGATACCGGCGTTGAGCAACGCGGGGAACAGTTCGTCGTAACCGGGCCTGGCCTGTCCCTCCGGTCCGCCGTGCAGATACACCAGCGTTCCGACGTGCGGTATCAGGTTCGGCGGCCGGTACCACCAACCCGTCAACGTGAGTCCGTCACGTGCGGTGAGCTTTTCCAGTGTCGGCCCGCTGCCCTTCCCGGTGACGATCGGTCCGCGACTGGGTTCGCGGTCGATGCGCACCCACTCGCGTGAGCGCGGATCCACCAGTTCGACTGTCCGTGGCATCGACGGGCCCTCGACGGTCATCGCCACCATCGAGCCGCCGGCGCTGATCGACAGTTGGCCGGCCACCGGCCCGGGTAGTGGGATCGGTTCCTGCAGCGTGTAGTCGGCGAAGGACATGATCTGTAATTCACTGCGGCCGTGCACGTTCCACAACAAGGCCACCGTGCTGAGGTCGTCGCTGAGGATGAACTCGTCGAGATCGCAGTCGGGGCGTTCGGCGACCACTTGAAAAACGATCCCGTCCTCGGTGGCGGTGACCTCCAACAGCCGGGCATGGTCAGAACCGTTGTCGCTGCGGACCAATGCCCGCACGTAGCCTTTCGGGCTGTTCAGGTCGAAGAACTTGTGCGGGCGGTAAAGCTTGGTCTGCTCGCCCGTCGGGCCGTACCGAATCCAGCGGGGATGATGATCGTCGAGGATGATGCCGGCATCGGTGACGGATCCGGGATCGGTGGGCAGCAGCGCTGTTTCAGTCAGCCCGTGCAGCAGAATCAGTTCCCGGTAACCACGCGGACCCACCCGTACCAGCGACGCCCCGGACCATGAGTCGATCAGCCGGCCACCTGAACGCTTGTCCAGCACAATGCAGTTCCCACCGGAGGGATCGATCAGGCACGAAGAGCCGACACCATTCTCCCCGGTCAGGATTGCCGCCACCCGGGCGCCGTCCCAACCGACCAGCTCGGCGGTGCCGGTCTCTTGCCGGTCGATTCGCCGTGCTGACGGGTCGTCGGGATCAGTTGTGACGACCCAGATCTCGGTGCGGGTGCCGCCCTCGGGTGCCACCTCGCAGGCGAGCCAGTGCCCGTCGGGAGAGTGAATGACGCCGGTGACGGGGCCGTTGATCGGCAGCGCAACATCGCGTGACGAGCTGGCCCGCCAACCGGTCAGGAAGCGCTGTACCGCCCGGGGGTAGCCGCCGTCGTCGACGATGTGCGCGAAGACCGTCGCGTCGGGAGCCAGCGACGCGCCGTAGTTCGCCCTTACATGTTGCGCCACCATGTCAGCCGGCCATGTTCTGCAGCCACATCTCGAGGACCGCGAGCTGCCAGAGCGCATTGGATCCCAGCGTGGTGCGGGTTCGATTCGGCTCGGCCAGCAGCGCAGTCACCGTCTCGGTGCGGTAGAGCCCGCGCGCTCGGGCCGCGTCGTTGGTCAGCGCTTCACAAACCATGTCCATCATCGGTCCGTCCAGGTGCCGGATGCCGGGCACCGGGAAATAGCCCTTGGTGCGGTCGATCACCTCGGCCGGCAGCAGCGCCCGCGACGCGTCCTTGAGGACACCTTTTCCGTCGGACGCCAATTTCAGCTCCGGGGGGCAGCGCGCGGCCAGCTCGACGAAGTCGTGGTCGAGGAACGGCACCCGCGCCTCCAGGCCCCAAGCCATGGTCATCGTGTCGACCCGCTTGACCGGGTCCTCGACCAGCATGACCTGCGTGTCCAGCCGCAACGCGGCGTCCACGGCGGTTTCGGCGCCGGGCGCACCCTGGTGTGCCGTCGCGAACGCACGGCTCGCGTCGAAGTCGATGCCGTAGTCGGGGGAGAAGATTTTCAGCACGTCACTGTGGCTGCGGTCGAAGAACACCTTGGCGTAAGCCTCGGTGGTGAGCTCACGCGCGACGTTGGCGAGCGGTGGGTACCAGTTGTATCCGGCCAGAATCTCGTCGGCGCCCTGGCCGGACTGCACGACCTTTACCGACTTGCTGACCTCTTCCGACAGGAGATAGAACGCCACGCAGTCATGGCTGACCATCGGTTCGCTCATGGCCGCAATGGTTTTCGGCACGGCGGGCAGGAGTCGCGAGCTGTCGATGTGGATCTTGTGGTGGTCGGTTTCAAAGGTCCGGGCGATCAGATCCGAATAGGAGTATTCGTCGCCGGATTCGCCGCCCGCTGAATCGAAGCCGATGGAGAACGTGGACAGGCCGTGCTGTCCTCGCTCGGCCAGCAGCGCCACGACGATCGACGAATCGATGCCACCGGACAACAGCACCCCGACCGGCACGTCGGCGACCATCCGCCGCTCGACTGCGGTGCGCAGAGCCTGCATCAAAGCGTCCTGCCAGTCACGCCGGCGACCAGGACGCACGTTCGGAGTCACGCGAAGAGGATCGGAGCCCAGTACATGGTGTCGGAGTGTGTGCCGTCAGGCTGGATCACCCGCACCGTGGCCGGCGGCAGCTTGCGCACCCCGCGGTAAATCGTCCGGGGTGCCGGCACCACCGAGTGGAAACTCATGTAGTGGTGCAGCGCATGACGATCCAGTTCGGTGTCGACTTCGCCGGCGTCCAGCAGCGCGCGCACTGTGGAGGCAAAACGCAAGCGGCCAGGTGCCTCGGCCAGATAAAGCGGCTTGATACCCAGACGATCGCGGGCCAGGGTCACCACGCCGGAGTTGCGATCGGCGATCGCGAAGGCGAACATGCCCTTGAAGCGCTCGACGCAGCGGGTGCCCCAGCGGTGGAACGCTTTGATCACCACTTCGCTGTCGGCGGTCGAAAAGAACCGGTAGCCAGAAGCTTTCAGCTCGTTGCGGAGTTCTCGATAGTTGTAGATGCAGCCGTTGAAGACCAGTGTCAGCCCGAGGTCGCTGTCCACCATCGGCTGAGCGCCGCACTCGGACAGGTCGATGATCGATAACCTGCGGTGCCCCAGCGCGATCCGGCCGTGCGCGACTACGCCGTTGGAGTCCGGGCCCCGCGACGTCATGGCCGCGGTCATCCGGGCCACCGCGGCGACATCCGCTGATCGTCCGTCGAACCGGACTTCGCCGCCGATGCCACACATGGTTCGCGATCCTCAGACCGGTACTGCGGTCTGCTGGTCGCGCTGTTCCTGCGCGCCACGAACCTGGCCGGTCAGAATCCAGGTGTCCTTACTGCCGCCGCCGGCCGACGAATTGACGATCCGCGATCCCCTGCTGGCGACCCGTGTCAACGCGGCCGGCGCCACCTGCGCCGACACTGACGCGCCGGGGCCCGGGCGCAGATGCACGAACGCCCGCAGGTCGACATGGTGTGGGTACATCCCTTCGCCGTCGAAGGTCGGGTGGGTCGACAGGGCGACCATCTCCTGGGCGATGAAGCGCTCGGGCTGAAGTGTCAATTCCCGGCGGCGATTCTCCAGCTCGGCTTCGCTGGCTTCGGGCCCGATCAGCACGCCGCTGCCGCCCAGGCCATCGATCGGTTTGACCACCAGCTCGGCTAGATGCCCGAGTACGTAATCGCGCTGGTCGCGTTCGGCGCAGACCCATGTCGAAACCTGCGGCAGCAACGGCTTCTCGCCGAGGTAATAGTCGATCATCGCGGGCACGTAGGCGTAAACCGCCTTGTCGTCGGCGACCCCGTTGCCCAGCGCGTTCGCGATGGTCACGTTGCCGCCCGCGAGCGCCTCCAGCAGACCGGCCCGCAGCGGTGCGCCGTCGTGACCGCTCGAGGACAAGAACATGTCTTCGTCGATCCGGGCATAGACCACATCGACCGGGTGGGTGCTCGTGCCGACGTGACGCAGGAGCCGACCGTCTCGCACCGACAGGTCGGTCGGCTGCACCAGTGGCACGCCCATCTCATCGGCCAGGAACCTGTGCTCGAACCACGCCGAATCCTGCCAACCCGTCGACAAGAGCACGACGCTCGGGTCGCCGGTGCGTATGCGGCGGAGCCGCGGCGGTCAGGGTCTCGAGCAATATCTGTGGGGCACGTTCGACGTCAGCGACGTCCTCCGGCGGCCCCAGTTCTGGCAGGTATTTCGCCATCAATCGGCGGTTGACCACTGCATAGGCGATACCCGAAGGCACCCGCAGATTGTCTTCGAGCACAAGCCAGTGGCCCTCCGCGTCACACACCAGATCGGTCCCACTGACGTGTACGTGAACCGTGTCCCCGCTGAGACGGCCAGTCGAACGAAAACCGGGTGCGCGGTCGAGGGTGTGCTCGCCGATGACGCCGTCGGCGAGTATCGCCTGGTCGGAATAGATGTCACGTAGGAACGCATTCAGCGCGCGGGCGCGCTGTCCGAGTCCGGTGGTCAGCAGGGCCCACTCGTCGGCAGCGATCACGCGAGGCACCAGGTCCAGCGGGAACAACTGCGCGCGACTCTGTCCGCTGACGCGGAACGTGACGTTTTCTGCGCGCTGTTCCTGTTCGATGCCGCCCTCGCGGGACCGCAACGCCGCAGGACCGAGATTCGCCATGACCTCGAGTAGATCCGCGTAGCGGCGTCGGGGAAGGCCGTCGCCGACGGCTTCGTCGTAACTGGCCAAAACATCGGCGGCGACGGCCCGCTCGGTCGGCCGGACTTGCTGGTTGATAGCCGTAGAGCAGACCGCGATCTTTCCCGATCGCCAGAGCCGGACTGGGTCCCTGCGCTGTCTCGGCGATCAGCTGGTCGACGACATCGGTCAAATGGCCGCGGCGGCGCAGCGCCCGACGTTGGCGCGCCGACGACGATCCGGCCCGCAAGACCTGCCGGGTGAGCTCGTTGACGATCCCCCAGTCACCGTTGTCCTCGAGCTGTGGCCGCACCGACCGGACCAGTTCGTTGACGACCTCGGCCGCGGGGCGCGCGCGCGGCCCAGCGAGGTCGACTAATTCGCCTTCCAAACCCGAACGAGCAGCCCGCCACAATGCAGCCCGGGCCAGCGTCGGCGCGACCGCCGGTGGCGAGGTGTCGGCCCACACATTGCAAGCCTCACGCTGCACCAGGGCGCGAAAGAGTCCGGCGATCAGCACGATCGTGTCCACCGACGGGCAGCTGTCGCAGACTCGAAGCTCCAGGGTGGGTGCCCAATTTGCCGGGCGGACATCGAAATACACCATGCCGCGGTCGGTGATCACCCCGCTGGCGATCAGATCGGCCACCAGTTGGTCGTATTCGGCCGCCGAATGCACCGGCGCCGCGGGTCCGGTGGTGGGCCAGCGCTGCCACACCAGGGTGCGCACGCTGGAGTAGCCGGTGTCGGCGCCGTCGGCCCAGAACGGTGAACTGACCGAAAGGGCCAGCAGCGTAGGCAGATGCGGCGATAGCCGGTTGGCGACCTCGACGGCGAGATCGCGGTCGTCGATTCCGACATGGACCTGGGTACCGCAGATCAGCTGCTCTCGGGCCAACAGCTGGTAGTCGGAGAGCATCTGCCGGAACCGGGCGGTCTGCGTCACCTGCATTTCGGCCGGCACCGCCAATGGCACCGCCCCGGCCGCTACCACTCCGATGCCGAGATCAGCGGCGGTATCGATCAGTACCCCGCGCTGATGCAGCAGGTGGTCGCGCAGTCCTTCGAGGGACTCGGCTACCTTACTGGTCATCTCGACCACGCAGCGCTGCAACTCGGCGGTGAAGTCGTCAGAGAGGTGCTGCAGCAATTCGGGCGCACGGGCGGTCAGCCGCCTCGTCGTCAAATCGACGAGGTGAAATTCCTCTTCCACGCCCATGGTTCGCGGCGGCTCACGTTGCACCCATTGATGTTAAGGGTAGCCGGGACATTCCGCTTTTCCGAACGGCGTTGAGCTGTCGTGGAAAACAGCTGACCGCCGTACCTCCTTGAGGCCTGGCGGTAATTTCACGGGCGGGTGATCGAGCTGCGCCAGCCACGAATTAAACTGGCAGTCAACTGTTTCAGAGATCGATGGGCTTCGGGGTTGTGCGCAGACAGATGCTAAACCTCCGCGCGACGGCAGAAGTCGGCCCCGTGAACGTGCGCTGTTGTTAGCCGGATGGAAACCCAGTCGAAACACGTGGATCACAGCCAACAGACGTCATCACCGGCTCTGAAGTGATTCTCTACTCGTCGCACATTTTCGGCAAATGATATTGCCCTGCAGAGCGTTTCACTCCACCATACCCTTGCCGGGACCGATGACAGGGATAAGTGCAAGTCGCACAGACTTTTTGAGGTGAACTACCACAATCACGGTTGTCGGGCCGGCACGGAACCGCTCGAGCTGGCGGCACCGAACCACAGTGTCTTGGGCGAACGCCGCCCACCGCAGCCGCGATCCGTCGTCCACTCAGCAGGCCGGCGCCACGGCGGGGTATCCCATCGGCACCCCACCAGGGGGTTCACCGCGCAGCGAGTGCCACCCGTGCAGCCGTCGAGGTGTTGAGAACTTCAGTGCGATTCTCGTTTGTTAACTAATCCGCGGGGTACAGTCCCGGCATGACGGCACGACCGGCCACGCGTTACCCCGGACCGAGCATGGCGACCCGCATCAGATGGTTTCTGCGGGCCCGGCCCGCCGACTACATCTTGGCGTGCAGCGTCGCGGCGGCTTCGCTGCCGGTGGTCGGGAAACGACTGGAACCGCTCGGCGGGCTCACTGCGATGGGCGTCTGGGGTGCCCGGGTCCTGCCGGAACTGGTGAATCAGGCGGCGAAGTCGCGATCCACACCTGGCGACGGCGAGGCTCGCCGGGAAGATTGCCTCAAGACGAACGCGGTCTCCGAGGCGGCGCTGCGCGATGTGGTGCCGGCCGAGGACCTGGCGATCGAATGGCCGGCGCCGGAGCGCACGCCGCCTGTTGCTCGGGCACTGCATCACCGCCGCAACCTGTACCGGACCTCGGTTCGCTATGGTGACCATCCCACTCAAGTGCTTGACGTGTGGCGTCGCAAGGACCTGCCCGCCGGTTCAGCGCCGGTCCTGCTGTACGTGCCGGGCGGTGCGTGGGTCCATGGCAGCCGCTTGCTGCAGGGCTACGCGCTGCTGTCGCACATGGCTGAACAGGGCTGGGTCTGCCTGTCCATCGACTACCGGGTGTCGCCGCATCACCGCTGGCCGGCGCACATCATCGACGTCAAGACCGCGATCGCGTGGGCGCGTGCCAACGTCGACAAGTTCGGCGGTGACCGCAGTTTCGTCGCTGTGGCCGGCGCCTCCGCCGGCGGGCATCTGGCCGCATTGGCCGGGTTGACGGGCAACGACCCGGAGTTGCGCACCGAAGTCCCGGAAAGCTCCGACACCGCGGTGGACGCGGTCGTCGGCATCTACGGCCGCTACGACTGGGAAGACCGCTCCGATGCCGAGCGCGCCCGCTTCGTCGACTTCCTGGAGCGGGTGGTGGTCAAACGGAGCATCAAACGTCACCCCGACGTGTTCCGCAAGGCGTCGCCGATCGCCCGCGTTCACCCGCAAGCCCCGCCGTTTCTGGTCATCCATGGCAGCAAGGACGCCGTCATCCCGGTGTGGCAAGCGCGCGCCTTCGTCGAAGAATTGCGGGCGGTCTCGCGCTCTGTCGTCAGCTATGTCGAGCTGCCCGGCGCGGGTCACGGCTTCGACCTGACCGACGGTGCCCGCACCGGGTCGATGGCCACCGCCGTCGGACTGTTCCTCAACCAGGTGCATCGCAACCGCCCACCGATTGGGACCAAACAGGTCATCTGAGCGCCCGCCGCTTGTAGGGTCCTTCCCGTCAGAGGGTGGTGCAAGGAGGCGGACAGTGCAGAGGCTCAGTGGCTGGGATGCATTCCTGCTGTACAGCGAAACGCCGAATGTGCACATGCACACCCTCAAGCTGGCCGTCATCGAGCTGACCGCTGAACGCCGCGACTTCGGCATCGACGCGTTCCGCCGGGTGATCCACAGCCGGTTGTACAAGCTGGACCCCTTCCGCTATCAACTCGTCACCATCCCGTGGAAACTGCATCACCCGATGTGGCGGGAGAACTGCGACGTCGACCTCAGCTACCACATCCGGCCGTGGCGGGTGCAAGCGCCGGGCGGTCGCCGCGAACTCGACCAGGCGGTCGGTGAAATCGCCACCACACCGCTGGACCGCAGCCGACCGCTGTGGGAGATGTACTTCATCGACGGCCTGGCCGATGGCCGCATCGCCGTCCTCGGCAAGATCCACCATGCCCTCGCCGATGGCATCGCCTCAGCCAACCTGATGGCGCGCGGCATGGATCTCGCGCCGGACCAAAAGACCGACGGCGACTCCTATCGATCCGACCCCGCGCCCACCTCAGGACAGTTGCTGCGCTCCGCGTTCCGCGATCACCTGCGCTATCTCGGCCGGGTCCCCGCGACGCTGAAATACACCGCCGAAGGAGTCGGCCGGGTTCGTCGCAGCACCCGAAAACTGAATCCCGAACTGACCCGACCGTTCACGCCGCCACCGACCTTCATCAACCATCGGATCACTCCGGAACGCCGATTCGCCACCGCGACATTGGCTTTGGCGGACGTCAAGGAGACCGGTAAGCGGCTGGGTGCCACGATCAACGATCTGGTGCTGGCCACGGCAGCGGGGGCACTGCGAACCTTGTTGTTGCGCTACGACGGTCATGCTGATCACCCGTTGTTGATATCGGTGCCGGTGAGCTTCGATTTCTCGCCGGACCGCATTTCGGGTAATCGGTTCACCGGGGTGCTGGTGGCGCTGCCGACGCACGTGGCGGACCCGCTCGAGCGGGTGAGCCAGACCCACGAGGCGGCGGCCAAGGCAAAGGAAAGCAACAACCTGGTCGGGCCGGAGCTGGTCAGCCGGTGGTCGAACTACATGCCCCCGGCCGGCGCCGAGTCGCTGTTTCGCTGGCTGGCCGATCGCGACGGCCAGAACAAGGTGCTGAATCTGACGGTCTCCAACGTCCCCGGTCCACGCGAACAGGGTCGCGTCGGCGGCGCGCTGGTCACCGAGATTTATTCGGTGGGGCCCTTGACCGCCGGCAGCGGGCTGAACATCACGGTGTGGAGTTACGTCGACCAACTCAACATCTCCGTGCTGGCCGACGGTGCCACGGTCGACGACCCCCACGAGGTGACTGAGGCCATGATCAACGACTTCGTCGAAATACGCCGCGCCGCAGGGCTTTCCGGCGAGCTTACGGTCGTCGAGACCGCGATGGCCCAGCCCTAGGCTCAACTCTGGCCGGCAACCCGCGCCAGCAGTTCGCTGCGCACGATCTTGCCGGTGCTGCTGCGCGGCAGTTCATCGAGGACGACAACTTCGCGCGGCACCTTGTAATTGGCCAGATTGTCGCGAACGTGCTGCTTGAGAGCCTCCGGCGTCGCTGATCCGGATTTGGTCAGCACGACGAACGCAGCCAGCCGCTGCCCGTATTGCTCGTCGTCGACCCCCAGCACGCTGGCTTCGACGACGTCCGGGTGGCTGTCCAGCGTCTCTTCCACCTCGAGCGGATACACGTTTTCACCGCCGGAGACGATCATCTCGTCGTCACGCCCGACGACGTAGAGCCGTCCTGCCTGATCCAGCCGGCCGAGGTCCCCGGAGGCCATGAAGTCGTCGTGGAAGTCTTTTGTCGAGCCGGAGGTGTAGCCGTCGAACTGGCTGGAATTGTGCACGAAAATTTGGCCGACCTCACCGGTGGGCACCTCACGCCACTGCTCGTCGAGGATGCGAATCTGCGTGCCCGGCACCGGCTTTCCCGCAGTGTCCGGGGCGGCCCGCAGGTCTTCCGGTGTCGCCGTGGCGATCATGCCGGCCTCGGTGGCGTTGTAGTTGTTGTAGACGACGTCGCCGTACTCGTCCATGAACCGGGTGACGACATCAGGGCGCATCCGGGAGCCTGAGGCGGTGGCGAACCGCAACGACCGACCGCTGTACTTGCGGCGCACATGCTCGGGCAGATCCACGATCCGGTCGAACATCACCGGCACCACGCACAGTCCGGTGGCGTGATGGCGATCGATGAGGGCCAGAGTGGCTTCCGGGTCGAATTTTCGTCGGGTGGCGATCGTGCAGCCCAGCGACGCGGCGAATACCAGTTGGGAGAATCCCCACGCGTGAAACATCGGCGCCACCACGACGACGGTCTCTTCGGCGCGCCAGGGAACGCGGTCGAGGATCGCCTTGAGCTCACCGACGCCTCCGCCGGAACGCGCGGCGCCCTTGGGTGCTCCGGTGGTTCCCGAGGTCAACAGGATCAGTTTGCCCTTGCGGTCCGGCGCTGCAGCACGCTCGCCGTCATGGGCGGCGATGAGCTGCTCGACGGTGCGTTCACCGCTGTCGGGCTGCTCGGTCCAGGCGATGATGCCGGTGGCGTCCGGCCGGTCGGCGAGCGCCCGGCCGACCGGCTCGGCGAACTCCTCGTCGTAGACCATTGCGTCGACGCTTTCGCGGTGCACGACGTCGGCCAGCGCCGGCCCGGCGAAAGAAGTGTTGAGCAGCAGGACGTCGGCGCCGATGCGGTTGGCCGCGATCAACGCCTCGACGAAACCCCGGTGGTTACGGCAAAGGATGCCGACGACGGCCGGCGAGCCCTTCGGCAACGTCTGCAGTGCTGCGGCCAACGCATTGCTGCGCGAGTCGATGTCGCGGTAGGTGAGGCTGCCGAGTTCGTCGATCAGTGCCGGCCGGTTGGGGCAGCGTTGCGCTGACATGGCGAATCCGCTTGTCATCGACATGCGTTCGCGGCGGCCGGCGGCGGCCATGCGGAAGTACTTGTCCGGACGAAGCGGCGCGATGATCCGGGCCCGAACCAAAGCGTTCAACAGATCTCCGGCTTCGGTCATTCGGGCCAGCACGGCCGGGCCTGCCATCGAGGCCGCCCCTCAGCCGATCACCGGGAGGCGGCGTTGTTTGGCCAGTTTGTCGAGCGCCTGTTGCATGACCCGACGAACATGAGCGTCAACGGCGTCGATGTCGGGATGCTCGCCGAATTCGGCGATAAGGTCGATCGGCTCGAGCACCTGCATCACGATTTTCGCCGGCAGCGGCACGTTGAACGGCAGCACCGCCGAGAGCCCGAACGGAAAGCCCACGGAGATCGGCAGAATCTTGACCCGCATCAACTTGTCGAGCCGCAGCAGATGCGCGAGACCCATGCCTCGCGACAGATACAGCTGCGTCTCCTGACCCCCGATGGCCGACGGCCGGCACAATCGGCACGCCGGCGTTCAAGGCCGCCCGCACGTAGCCGGTTCGGCCGTCGAAATCGATTCTGTTCTCCGACAGCGTCGGTCGGTACACGTCGTAATCGCCGCCCGGGAACACCACCACGACGCCCCCGAGAGCAGCGCTTCCTCGGCGTTCTCATGGTTGGCGCGGATGAAGCCGGTGCGAATCAGCAGGTCACCCTGCGGACCGTTGAACAACATGTCGTGGCTCAGGGTGTACACCGGCCGGTCGTAACCGAATGCGCCGTAGAAGCCGGTGGCGAAGACCGGGACATCCAACGGAAACAGGCCGCCGGAGTGATTGGACACCACCAACGCTCCGCCGGGCGGGAAGGACTCGAGTCCTCGCACCTCGGCACGGTGGTAGCCCTTGATCAGCGGCCGCAGCCACCCGATGACCCGCTCGGTCAGACCCGGATCCCATTTGGCTATTTCGCTGGGCGTTTCCTCGGCGGACTCGACTTCAGTGGTGGTCACGGGTCCCCCTGGCTGCAGCGCGGGATTTCGGTTCTCGATGCTAGCGCCCGGGCTTTTCGGTCGGCTGCCTGGGTTCTCGCGGCCGTCTATTCAGGCAAACGAGCCGGCGGTGACCGTTACCATCGCTTCGTGAGCCATGCCCACCCGGGACCGGAGGTACTGACCGAGCAGCGCGACCGTGTTCTGGTCATCACGATCAACCGGCCCCAGGCCAAGAACGCGGTCAACGCCGCGGTGGCCAGAGGGCTGGCCGACGCCGTCGACCGGCTCGACGGTGACAAGGATCTTTCGGTCGGAGTCCTCACCGGCGCGGGTGGCTCGTTCAGCGCCGGCATGGACCTCAAGGCCTTCGCGCGCGGCGAGAGCCCGATCGTCGAGGGACGCGGCATGGGTTTCACTGAGCGTCCGCCGGCCAAGCCGCTGATCGCCGCCGTGGAGGGCTATGCGCTGGCCGGCGGCACCGAGTTGGCGCTGGCGACCGATCTGATCGTGGCGTCGAAAGACGCGGCGTTCGGCATTCCGGAGGTCAAGCGTGGCCTGGTGGCCGGCGGTGGCGGGCTGCTGCGGCTGCCGCAGCGCATTCCCTATGCCGTCGCCATGGAATTGGCGCTCACTGGAGAACATCTGGCCGCGGAAAGGGCGCACGCGCTCGGGCTGGTGAACGTGCTGGCCGAGCCGGGCGAAGCGCTGAACGAGGCGATCGCGTTGGCCGAGCGGATCACCGCCAACGGCCCGCTGGCGGTGGCTGCGACCAAACGCATCATCGTGGAATCCCGCGGGTGGAGTCCCGAGACGATGTTCGCCGAGCAGATGAAGATTCTGATGCCGGTGTTCGCGTCCAACGACGCCAGGGAAGGCGCCGTCGCGTTCGCCGAGAAGCGCCCACCGCGCTGGACCGGGACTTGAACCGACCGCCGGGTTTGTGCTGCAGCGGTATCCGTCGAATTAGCTAGCCTGCGATACAAGTTCGGCCATCAGTGTAAAGTCGTAGCCGCCGACTGGCGCTGCGAGACTGAGCCGCGAGGACGCCGACATGAGTATTTCGCTACTTCTCGAGATGGCAGCGTCGAGCAACCCGGACCGCATCGCCGTGGTGTCTTCAGATTTGCGGCTGACGACTCAGCAACTCAGCGACCTCGCCGACGGCGGCGCCGGAGTCATCGCAGCATCCAATGCCGGGCACGTCGCCTACGTAGGCACCGGTGGGGTGATGTTGCCGCTGCTGATCTTCTCGAGTGCGCGCGCCGGCCGGGCGTTCACTCCGGTGAACTACCGGCTGTCCGCCGAGGGAGTGCAGGCGCTGATCGACCGTCTGCCAGAGCCGCTGGTGATTGTCGACGAGCCATACCGCGACATCGTCGCCCCCGCAAAGCACCAACTGCTGTCCAGCGACGAATTCCTGACCGCCGCGCGTAACGCCGAACCGCTCGTCGACTTCCCGGACCCGAACTCCGTCGCCATCGTACTGTTCACCTCGGGCACCACGTCGCTGCCGAAAGCAGTCGAACTGTCTCACCACAACCTCACCAGTTATGTCACCGGCACCGTCGAGTTCGACTCGGCCGAACCGACCGACGCGGCGCTGATCTGCGTGCCGCCCTACCACATCGCCGGTGTCGGGGCGGCGCTGTCGAACCTCTACGCCGGCCGAAAGATGGTGTTATCTGACCAATTTCGACGCCGCAGGAGTGGGTGCGGCTGGTCAACGACGAAGCCGTCACCACCGCGACGGTGGTGCCCACCATGCTCGACCGTATCGTCACCGTGCTCGATCGCGGCGGGCACGACCTGCGCTCGCTGCGCAACCTGGCTTACGGCGGCTCCAAGGTGGGGACTGCCGCTGATCCGCCGCGCGCTGGAGTTACTCCCGGGAGTCGGCTTCGTCAACGCGTACGGCTTGACCGAGACCAGCTCGACCGTCGCGGTGCTGACGCCCGAAGACCACTGGGCCGCCCGCGCGGCCGCCGATGTCAACGCCGTCAAGCGGTTGGCGTCGGTCGGGCCAGCCCGTGCCCGGCATCGAAGTGCAGATCCGCGACGCGGACGGCAACGTGCTCGGGCCCGGCGAAACCGGTGAGCTGTTCGTGCGCGGCGAGCAGGTCTCCGGCCGTTACAGCGGCATGGGCTCGGTGCTCGACGAATGCGGCTGGTTCGCCACCAGGGACATCGCGGTCCTCGACGAAGACGGCTACTTGTACATCGGCGGACGAAGCGACGACACCATCATCCGCGGTGGCGAGAACATTGCGCCCGCAGAATTGGAGGATGTGCTCATCGAGCACTTCCAGGTGCGCGATGTCGCCGTGGTCGGCGTCGAGGATCCGCAGTGGGGTCAGGCGATAGTCGCCGTCGTGGTGCCCGCGCCGGGCGTGGACCCCGACGCCGAAGATCTGCGCGATTACGTGCGCAGCGCTTTACGGGGTTCGAGAACCCCCGATCGAGTAGTGTTTCGCGACGAGCTGCCCAGGAACGCGACCGGCAAGGTGCTGCGTCGCGAGATCGTCGAAGAATTGCGCGTTGGCGCCCATCAGCCGGTAAGCCCAGCAGAGCGACTCGTGTGAAGGATCGATGATGATCAGAAACGGAACCCGGCTGGCCAGCCAGGTCTGCGACACTCAGGTGATCGTCGTCAGAAGTGCCGACAGCCTCGATGATCTGCGTTGTGGCGGCGTTCCGATGGCCGAGATCGGAGCGCCCCGCTCCGGTGAAATCGACCCGGCGCTCGCCGGCGGCAACGTGATGGGCAAGCGCTACGTCGACGACACCGGCGCCGAGGTACTGGTGACCAAGGCCGGAGCAGGCACGCTTGCCGTCGGCGACTCCGCGCTCAGCGTCAAGGAAGCCAAACCACTACCGGCCAGCGACTGAGCCGCGTCACTGGTTGCGCAGTCCGTTGCGGCGAACGAATTCCCTTGCCTTGATCAAGAATTCGAGCTGACCGTAGACCTCGTGCAACGGCTTGGTGTCGCGCGTCGAGCGGCACAGCACTACAGCGCCTTCCAGCGCGGCGATCGACATCACTGCCAGCCCCTCAGCGTCTGGCGCATCGAAACCATCGGCGACGAAAGCGCGGGTCACAGCGGTGCGCCAACGGTTCAAGATCTGCCGGGCCTCAGCGGTCAACTGCGGCTCGTCGGGCGCTGAGCCGATCGCCGCCGCCACCACCGGGCAGCCGGCGTTGAAGTCGCTGTCGATCAGCAATCGCTCCCAGTATTCGACGAATCCGCGCAGCAGTGCCTTGGCGCCGTGTTCAGTAACCTGGTCGATCGCGGCGGTGATGGCGTCGCCCGCATAGTGCAGCGCCTCATTCAGGATTTGAGTGCGGCCTTCGGGAAAGTGGTAGTACACCGAGCCGCGTGGTGCGCCGCTGCGAGTGAGAACCTCGTCGATGGTCACGCCGGCAGCGCCACGCTCGCGCAGCACCTCGGCAGCGCTGGCCAGCATCCTGGTGCGGGTCGTGCCCCGCGTTCGGCGCGCGGAGGGCGTCGTCAGTGACATCCCCGTAATCCTTCGACTTCCCGGTCAGGCGGCGTGCTGCTGGCGAAGCTGCGGTACCCGCCAGTGCACGTTGCGCGGACTGAAACGGGCTGACCAGGCAGGTTGACGGGAGAAGTCGGCGAATTGGCGGGTAAACCGCCGTCCAGCGATGTTGAGCTCAATGATCCACATAGTGCTACGACCTATCTGAGCCGGTCCTCGGCCATCGATTATGCATCGAGCATAAGCAGAGGTTCTAGAATTAGGCAAGTGCAAAATAGGCGGCGTGGGTCACAGGCGCAAAGATGCAGCTAGAGGGGCATTACGATTAGGTAACAACGGCCGGCGGCCGGCAGGAGAATTATGTAAACCAGCATAGAGCCTAGTGAGCGTGGTGTCGGCGCACGAGTGCGCGTCCGGTTGGTCGACGCGACGAAGCGGCTGCTCAGCTGACGAGCGTGTAGCCCAGCGGCATCAGCACACTCTTCTGCTGGGTGAAGTGCTCGACACCTTCGGGCCCGTTCTCGCGACCGATGCCGGAGTTCTTGTAGCCACCGAACGGGCAGCAAGGGTCGAACGCGTACCAGTTGATGGCGTAGGTGCCGGTGCGGATTTTCTCAGAGACCTCGATGCCGTGCGGCACGTCGGTCGTCCACACGCTGCCGGCGAGGCCGTACACCGAATCGTTGGCGATCGCGATCGCGTCATCCTCGGTGTCGTAAGGGATGATGCTGAGCACCGGTCCGAAAATCTCTTCCTGGGCGATCGTCATCTTGTTGTCGACGTCGGCGAAGACAGTCGGTTCGATGAAGTAACCGTTGTCCAGGCCGTCGGGGCGTTTGCCGCCGCAGACCAGCCGGGCACCTTCTTCGACGCCCTTGGCGATGTAGCTCTCGACGCGGCTGCGCTGCTTGTCGGAGATCAGTGCCCCGACCTGGGCGGCCGGGTCCGACGGTGAGCCCACCGGCAGCGCTTGGACGAAATTGCTGACCGCGTCCACGACCTCGTCATACCGCGAGCGAGGCGCCAGAATGCGGGTCTGCGCGACGCAGGCCTGGCCGGTGTTCATGATCCCGGAGAACACCAGCATCGGGACGGCGGCGGCCAGATCGACATCGTCGAGCACGATGGCCGCCGACTTACCACCCAATTCCAGGGTGCACGGCTTGAGCAGGTCGGCGGCCCGCTTGGCGACCTCTTTGCCGACGGCTGAGCTGCCGGTAAAGGTGAAGATGTCGACGTCGGGGTTCGATGTCAGCGCTTGGCCGGTCTCGATACCGCCCGGCACCACCGACAGCACACCTTCGGGCAGGCCGGCCTCGGCGAACACCTCAGCCAACGCGTTCGCAGTGAGCGGTGTCTCGGCGGCCGGCTTGAGCACCACCGTGCAGCCGGCCAGCAGCGCCGGCCCGAGTTTGTTGACCGCCAAGAACAGCGGCACGTTCCACGCCACGATCGCACCGACCACGCCGATCGGCTCCCGGTGCACGATGGTCTGCCCGTAGTTGCCGGTGCGGACCTCCTTCCACTTGACCTGCTCAACAGCGGGGCCGGCGAAGAAGTTGAGCGCGCCCATCGAACTCATCCAGTGCATTGTCTCGACGACTGCGGGCGGTTGACCGGTCTCCCCGGCGAGCAGTCCGGTGAACAGCGGCTTGCGGTCTTCGAGCAACTTGACCGCCGCGGCGATGACCGCTGCGCGTTCCGCGGGTGGGGTGGTGGGCCACGGGCCGGAGTCGAATGCCTGCCGCGCGGCCGCAACGGCAGCGTCGACATCGGCTGCGGCGGCCATCGGGACCTTGCCGACGTACTCACCGGTGGCCGGGCAGTGCACTTCGATCACTTCGTCGGTCGACGGCGCGGTCCACTGCCCGCCGATGAACAGCTGGTCGTACTCGGTCTTTTCGCTCTCGGTCATGGAGGTCACCCTACTCAGCGCAGGGCAGAACGAGAACACGTTTCAGTCAAGTCTTGCCACCTACTGACGGCGGCTGGAGTACCAGCACCAGGTTGCTGACGACGAACTCCCGCAGCAGCGGCACCGCTGTACTCCACCACGCCCATCGCGGGTGGTAGCGGGGGAAGGCGGCGATCAGCATTCCGGTGTCGGCGGCCCACCGCAGACCCGCCGTCGCGGATACCGCGAACAGTGACGACCCGTAGTCGTTCTTGGCCGGGTGACCGTGCCTGCGCAGGTACCGGGCCGCGGCGCGGTTACCACCCAGATAGTGCGCGCACCCCAGTTCGTGCCCGCCGAACGGTCCCAGCCACACCGTGTAGGACAACACCGCAAGGCCGCCGGGCCGGGTTACCCGCAACATCTCCGCACCCAGCTGCCAGGGCCGGCGCACATGCTCGGCGACGTTGGACGACAAGCAGACGTCGACGCTGTCGTCGGCGAACGGCAGCGCCATGCCCGATGCACGCACGAAGTGGCCAGGTGCGTCGGCGACAGCGCGTGCGGACGCATGCATCTCGCGGGGGTCGGGTTCCACGCCGACGTAGCGGAGCCCGGCGTCGGCGAAGGCCGTCGCGAAATATCCCGGACCGCCGCCGACGTCGAGCAGGCTGCGCCCGGCCGCGGATTCGCCGTTGACGGCCTGCCACAGATCACCGACCATCGCAGCCGTGTCAGCGGCAAGCACGCCGTAGAACCGGGCCGGATCGGACTGCTCGTGGCGAAATTCGCGCAGCAACCGTAACGAACGAGACAGTGTCGCCCGCCGTGCGAACACTTCGGTCGGGCCCATCGGGCCTCACCCTACGGCGAGCCGGCCTGGCCGAACGTGCCGCTGGCTGCACCCTTGGACGCCGAGCGTGAAACAGGCCGCACGTTGGCGCCCGTTAGGCTGTCCAGTGATGTCCACCCTGCGCTCGGTGCTGTTGTTGTGCTGGCGAGACACCGGGCATCCGCAGGGCGGTGGGAGCGAAGCCTACTTGCAGCGCATCGGTGCTCAGCTGGCCGAGTCCGGTGTCGCCGTCACGTTGCGTACCGCGCGGTATGCCGGCGCACCCCGACGCGAGACCGTCGACGGCGTCCAGATCAGCCGCGCTGGTGGGCGGTACACGGTGTATCTGTGGGCGCTGGCCTGGATGGCCTGCAATGAACTGGGCGCCCGGCTGCGGATCGGATCCCGGCGGCGAATGCGGCCGGACGTGGTGGTCGATACCCAGAACGGCATACCGTTTGTCGCCCGGCTGATCTACGGGCGCCGGGCCGCGGTGCTGGTGCACCACTGTCACCGCGCGCAGTGGCCGGTGGCCGGCCCGGTGCTCGGCCGGTTCGGCTGGTTCGTTGAGTCCACGTTGTCGCCGCAGCTGCACCGCCGCAACCAGTACGTGACGGTGTCCTTGCCGTCGGCTCGTGACCTGATGGATCTCGGCGTGGCCAACCAGCGGATTGCAGTGGTGCGCAACGGCCTTGATGAGGCGCCCCCGCAGTCGCTCTGCGGGCCGCGTGCGCAGAACCCGCGGGTGATGGTGTTGTCGCGGTTGGTGCCGCACAAGCAGATCGAAGACGCCCTGGACGCCGTCGCGGTCCTGCGCGCCCGCATACCTGACCTGCATCTCGACGTCGTCGGCGACGGCTGGTGGCGCCGGCGGCTGATCGAGCACGCCGACCGGCTCGGCATCCCCGACGCGGTGACCTTCCACGGCCATGTCGACGACGAGACGAAACATCACCTGCTGCAACGCTGTTGGGTGAGCGTGTTGCCGTCACGTAAGGAGGGCTGGGGTCTGGCGGTCATCGAGGCTGCCCAGCACCGTGTGCCGACGATCGGCTACCGCCACTCCGGCGGGCTGTCCGACTCGATCATCGACGGTGTGACCGGGGTGTTGGTCGACGGCGCCGACGAACTGGTGAGTCGACTCGAACAACTGCTCACCGACGAGGTGCTGCGCGACCAGCTCGGCGCCAAGGCGCAGACCCGCAGCGGCGATTTCTCCTGGCGGCAAAGCGCCGAAGCGATGCGCGGTGTGCTGGAAGCCGTGCACGCCGGGCGCCGCGTCAGCGGGATCGTCTAGCCCGTCGGATTCGGTCCGCGAGCCGAAAGCCCGCGCCCGCCGCGCCCGCAGCGAGCATCGCCAGCCACACCAGATGCGCGACCACCACCGCGCGCCGGGCGGCCGCCGCCGGCCCGCTGCTCTGCCCGCCGACTCGATAAAGCGTCAGGTCCGCGTCGCGGTAGGCGGCCGGTAGCGCGCTCAACGTGCGGGCTGAGGCACCGGTGTCGCCTGGCGTGCCGGATTCCAGCAATACCCAGCTGACGCCGGCGTCGCGCAGCGCGGCGGGTTCGGCCCCGCCGAGCAGCAGGCGTTGAATAGCCCGGGCCCGGGTGCCCTCGCCGGCAACCGTGACGCCTGAGACCAACAGATCACCGGTCGTCAGCACGTCGGCGGCTACCCAGCGCGGCAGCGGATCGAGCACCGGTGCGTGTCCCGACCAGCCAAAACGCCGCATACTGCCGGCCGGCAGCACCGCCACCGCGCCCGGATTGTCGTTGACCAGCTTCGACACCGTCCACCACCCGGCCGGGTAGTGCACCGGGCGGACCCGCCCGCCTACCCCCCACGCCAGGTCCGGCGAGGTCGCGATCAACGCGACACTGCACAGCAGCGCCGTCACCGTAAGCGGCAGGAAGCGCCGCAGTGTCACCACCGTGCCGGCGGCAGCCAGCGCATACGCGGGCATGGCCAGCCCAACCCACTTCTGGGTGTCCCGAATCACGGCCAGACCCGGCGCCGCGTCGACCGCGGCGCGCAGCAACACCAAACCGGGCCCGGTGGCCAGCGCGGCGGGCAACAGGACGGCCGCCGCTGCCAACCCGAGTAAGGGTCGCGCTGCCGCCCGGCGCACCACCACGGGGAGCCCGGCGACCACGACGCTCAACAGCACAACCGTCGACACCGCCGCGAGATGCGTCGTGCGAGAGACTGGCACCGCTTCGCTGTTCCACAGCCCGCCAAGGCCGGCCAAGCTGCCCAGAGTGCTCAGGCCGGGTTCGGCTCTTGCTGCGAAGGCGGCGACGGCACGGGATTGCGCCGCCTGCTCGCCCCCCGACCACCCGCCGACGGCCGACGCGATCAGCCAGGGCAGCGCCGCCAACAGCGCAGCAGCCAGGGCGACCGCGGCGCACAGCCGGCGCGGCCGGGCCGACCCCGGTGCGGCCACGCAAGTCACCGCAACAGTCGCTGCCAGCAGCAGGCCGGTCGGCGTCAGACCCGCCAGGGCGATGAAGAACGCCGGTGCACCGAGACTGCGCCACAGCGGCTGCTCGGCCGATCGCAGCGCCAGCATCGCCGTCGCTATCCAGGGCAGGCAGCCATAACCGACCAGCAAGCTCCAGTGGCCCTGCAGCAGTCGCTCGCCCACGTACGGGTTCCAGACGGCCACGGTGCTCGCGACGAATTGGCCGCTCAGCCCCGCCTCCGGCACCACCGTCTCGGCCAGCCGCGCCGCCCCCCAGCCGGCCAGCCACAGCGCCAATACCAGCAGCATCTTGACGACAACGCCACCGTCCACGACATGCGACGCCAACGCCACCGCGAAGTCCTGCGGGGTTGCGCGGGGAGCTGAATCGCCCAGTCCGAGAGCGGCGTCGGAGAAATAGGACATCGGCGTCGACACCGCGTCACGCAGCAGCAGGTAACCGGGGCGCAGCAGGGGAGCGACGACCAGCAGCGCCAGTGCCAAGGCGTAGATGGGCGGCAACGCGCGGCGGTGCACCCTGATCACTGCCCGGCTCCCCCGAGGGCGCAGTGCGCCAGCATCATGCCGGGCGATTTAAGGCCGTTCGGGTGATCCCGGACTCGCCTCCGGCGGCACCGGCGGGTCAGCGCCCGGTGGACCGGCGCCCGGCGGAGCCGGCTCGTCCAGGTCGGGACGCGTGGGCAGGATCTCGGTTTCGGCCTCGGCTCCTGGCGGTGGTTCCGCGTCGGCTGCGTTGCGGCCGAAGAAGCCGTGATCGGCCCGGTCCAGGCCGGGATCGATCAACGCCGCTTCCGTCCGCAGGCTCAGAGCGGCCAGCAGCGCACCGCCGATCAACGCGACAACTCCGGCCGCGGTGAAGCTGATCGGCAGGACCCGCGACCACAGCGCCAGCCGGTCCCGCTCATTGCGCGCGGCGTTGACCTGCGATTCGACGGTCTGCTCGTTGGAAGTGATCTTGTATTCGACCAGCGTCGCTTCCGGTGTCAGCGGATCCCGGGCGAAGTAGTGGTTGACGTGGTCTTCTTCTTTGACGATGGTGCCCGACACCGGGTCGACCCAGAATGTGCGCTGGGCGGCGTAGTAGCGGGTCATCGTGATCTTCTCGTCCGGATCGTCGCTGGGAACACCCCACATGGCCGCCGAGGCGGTGACCTTGCCGTCCTCGTCATTGGCATACAGCGAGGGGTATTTGACCGGAGCCACCAACTTGCCGGAACTGTCGTAGCCGATGTTCTGGGTGAAGCGGTAGGTGGTCAGGCCGTTGACGTCTTCGTCGTCGTCGTAGTTGGCGTCGAATGCCTTCTGCGCGATCGGGTCGAAGTACTGGTAGGTCTGCTTAGCGGTGTGGAACGGAAAGCGGTAGGAGAGTCCGTCGTGTGGCAGCGCGATGTTGGTCGGCGGGTTGTCATCGTTGATGCTGCGCGGCTTCTGCACGGCGCCGCCCGGGTGGGTGTCGTCGGAGACGGCCATCGCCGTTTTGCGGTTGAGCGTGACGGTGTCGACGATCGCCAGCAGCAGGCCGTTGTCCTTCTGCATGTCGGTGCGCCGCACCGAATTGCCGACCTGCAAGGTCACCACGTCGGCGTTGGCAGGCGACTCGACACCGATCTGTTGCTGCGAGGCCAGCGGCACATTCTGGTTGATCACGAACCTGTCGCCGGACAGCGACGCGGGATCCAAAGCCTTGCCGTTGCCCTCACCGATCAACGTGGTGTCCATGTCGAGCGGGATCTTGGTGATACGGCTGCTGGTGTAAGTCCACAGCAGTAGGGCGGCGACCAACAGAGCGGCCCCAAGCCCCATGATTCCGCACGCAGCTATCCGCAACACGACTGCCCGGTTCACCTTGCGGTGACCTCCTTCTGCGTTCTATTCATCGCCCCGCCCCCGGCGTGCCTGCTCTTCAGCGCAGCCAGCTGAAACCCGTCTGACCCTAACAGCAGAATTTAAGGTGACGGCTTAGGCCTCCAGCCCCACAAGACCCGCGACCAGCACCGGCGTTGTACCCGTTCGGCGCGACTATTACCTGACGGCAGACTGTGATGATGACCCGCGCGGCGCTCGTGATCCGCGCCGGCGACGATGCAGAGCGAAGCGATGAGGAGGAGCGGCGCTCGTGACTGACGACCAGCGAATCGGTGGGACCCGCAGTTTCCTACCCGCGGTGGAGGGCATGCGCGCATGCGCGGCCATCGGTGTGGTGGTCACCCACGCCGCTTTCCAGACCGGGCACTCCACCGGCGTCGACGGCCGGTTGCTGGGCCGATTCGATCTGGCGGTGGCCGTATTCTTCGCATTGTCGGGCTTCTTGTTGTGGCGCGGTCACGTCGCGGCCGCCCACGGCCTGAGGAAGCGGCCGGCGACCGGGCACTATGTGCGCTCTCGGGTGGTGCGGATCATGCCGGCCTACCTGGTGGCCGTCGTCGTCATCCTGACCCTGCTGCCCGACGCCGAGCACGCCAGCCCGGTCGTGTGGCTGGCCAACCTCACGCTCACCCAGATATATGTGCCGCTGACGTTGACCGCCGGGCTGACGCAGATGTGGAGTCTGTCCGTTGAAGTCGGCTTCTACCTGGCCTTGCCTGTCCTGGCGATGCTGACCCGCAGGCTCAGAGTCGAATGGCGGATCCCGGCGATCGCCGCGGTGGCCGTTGGCAGTTGGGCGTGGGCCTGGGCACCCGTCGGATCGCGACCGGGTCTCAATCCGCTGAATTGGCCGCCGGCGTTCTTTTCCTGGTTCGCCGCAGGCATGCTGCTCGCCGAGTTGCTTTACACCCCGATCGGAGCTCCGCACCGGCTGGCGCGGCGGCGGGCGGTGATGGCCGCTGTGGCGGTCGTCGGGTACTTGGTCGCAGCGTCGCCGCTGGCCGGACCGGCCGGGCTGGTGCCGAGCACCTCGGTCCAGTTCGCCGTCAAGACGGCGATGGGCGCAGTGGTGGCGTTCGCGTTGATCGCCCCGTTGGTGCTGGACAAGGCCGGCACCCCGCACCGGGTGTTGGGCAGCACCGGCATGGTGACGCTGGGCCGGTGGTCGTACGGCTTGTTCATCTGGCATCTCGCGGCGCTGGTGATGGTGTTTCCGGTGCTCGGCGAGTTCTCTTTCCGAGGTCACCTGCCCGAGGTGTTGGCGTTGACGCTCGTGTTCGGCGTGGCGATTGCCGCCGTCAGTTACGCACTGGTCGAATCACCGTGCCGGGAAGCGCTGCGGCGCTGGGAACAACGTCGCCAGGAGCGCGCGGCGCCGGACCACCTGGTGCGCGAACCTCAGGAGGATGCGATCGCGCCGTGACACCGGCTCACGACGCTATTTGTAGGCGCCCTGATACTCGAAGATGCGGCGAGGGTTTTCACATGTCACCTCATCATCGGTCTCTCCGACGGGCAAGCTCTCACCTAGTTCGGAACGCTTTGTACGCTGAGGCGGCTAATGCGTTACTGCAAACAACTTTCGAGCCCTGAGAATCCTGCCGCCGACGCACGAAACGAGCGAACGCGAGACTCCTCGTCGTGCTGAGGGCCGCGCGAGGTTGAATCGGCCTTTGAAACGGCCTCGTCGTCGCCGGGCGTCAAGGCGAATCAGGCAGCGACTGCGGCTTTGAACCAGTTGCTGTAAAGCACGTCAACGTCGCCTTGGGGGGTGGCCAGTGCCAATATCCGTGTGGCGTCGTTGGTCCATTCAAGCAAGGTCGTACCAGGATTGTCTGGAGGAATGACCAGCGCGACCGACCCGTTGTTCCACTGGGTGGGCCCGCTCGTGCCATCCGCGAACGGTTGCACCGTAGAGGACTTGGCGTCGTACTTGAACTGGGCCTCTAATCTGGCGGCGTTATCGAACAGGTAGAAGTCTGTTGCCGCGGGACCGTCCTGGTCGTGGTTGACGTTGCAGCTGACCGCAGCCGTCGCGGGGTAGTTGCCCGTGATGGGGAACTGTTGGCAGTCGCTGGCGGTGTAGCCCTGGGGCAGATTGCTCAACAACGTTTGCACCGAGGCGGGGTCGTCTTTGGCCGCGGCCGGGCCGGCCACGGCGACCACGCACAGGCCGATCAGGGCAGTCATGGCGCCGGTGCGGGCGATGCGGATGCAGGAGGGGATCATGGCGGGCCTTTCGCTCGAAAGTACTGACCCCGGCGAATTCTAGTTCCGGCGGCGGCTTGTTGCGGATTTTTGCCGATTTTGCCAAGTCCATTGTTTCGCCCGGTTCGCAGAGACGGTTCACTGCGGTTCATGGCTTCACTTGAAGGGCGACGGAAAACGTATCCCGAATGCGCAAACGGCCTTGTCCTGGAGGATCGACCGTGACCTAAATGATCTTGCAGATAACAAATCTTCGCTTTCACCAGTTGTTGTGTGTCCTGGCCTTAGCATCTTTGATTTCGCAACCGGGCAGCCGCGAGAAAGTCATTTCGCGTTCTGGTAAATAGCGGAAGACTTCCTTGATCTAGTACGCGCCGGTATTCTTCCCACTGAGCCGATGGGTAATGGATGCGGCGCGGGCCGATGCGCCCTGGCTCCGAGAAGCGGCTCGGCGTTGCGTGTCACTCGAGCGCGGCTGCTGGTGGCCACCCTCGGCCTCGTCGCCTGTCTGCTGGCCTCTTGGTGGTTACGGAAGTGGCAGCGATGGCTGAATTGGCTGGCCACTGGCGCCGACTGGGTACCAGTCGTGCTCGTCACCACAGTTATAGCGCTGCTGTGCATCCTCACCTACCGGGTTCGACGCAATCGTTCGTCGGCGACGGTGCGGGTAACGATTGTCATCGGCCTTACCGCGATCAGCTTGGTCCTGGGCTTCACCTCGTACTGGAAAGGCACCAACGGGGACCATCCGACCTTCGTCACCCAACTGCTGTGGACGGTATCGCTGATGAAGGGCGGCATTGGCGACATCAGCCTGCAGAGCGGGGGACTGAAGAACACACAACTCTGTCCGCAACCGATGCCGACCGCGCTTGAGGTCGCGCGGATGACGATGGTCGCCGCGATCTTCATCAGCTTCGTGACCGACAACCCCGGTAAGGCGTTGGGTAGTCGAGTCCCGCAGGCAGGGTGCGCGCGTCGTGCAAGTGGACTTTGATGGCGCGAGAACCCCTGTCTCACATTGGTTCTGGCGCCGGCTGTACCGTCTGTATCTGCTCAGCTGATCCGTCGACGAACGTGTTGCGGCTGTCGGTCATCAGCCAGTGGTTAGCGCCCATCGCCAAGAAGAGGCGCATTCCCCTGATCGTGCGCATCGATGATCCGTGGCTGGCCGAGGCATGGCGAGCCCAAAAGTTTGGGCATAGCGGCGCTGACTCCGATCACCTCTGGACCGCCGACACGGTTTCTAAGTAGCGGGCAGATCGTGCTGCCCTTCACCGACCTCAACAACCCCCAAGGGGTGGCGGTCGACACCGCCGGCACCCTCTACGTCGCCGACCGTGACAACCATCGAGTGCTGAAGCTGCCGGCGGGCTCATAACGGATGGGGCGAAGGTCCCGGGAAGAAAGTTGCTGCGCCACCTACCGGTAGGCGACTGGCCGTGTTCTGAGGCTACCGCCGACCCCGCCGCACGATTCGGCAAAACACCGACCGACACCTAGCGATTTCGTCGCAGGCCGCGCCGTGACACCGGCTCGCAACGCTAGTCGTAGGCGCCCTGATACTCGAAGATGCGGCGAGGGTTGTCCACCAGCATCGTGTGCAACTGCTCGTCGGTTACACCACGCTGCTTGAGCGCCGGGATGACGTCGTTGTGAATGTGCAGATAGTGCCAGTTCGGCATGACCTGCGGCACCAGCTCTTCGGGAAGCGCGTCGAAGTAACAGTTTGCGTCGTGGGACAGCACCATCTTGTCGGCGTGCCCTCGCTCGCACAGCTGCGCGACAATGTTGACCCGGTCCTCGAACGGGGAGATGGTGTCGATGCCGAACCGGTCCATGCCCAGATATGACCCGGCGGAGATGAGTTCCTCGAGGTAGCCGACATCGGTGCTGTCCCCGGAATGGCCGATGACCACCCGGCTCAGGTCGACGCCCTCCTCGGCGAAGATCCGCTGCTGCTCCAGCCCGCGCCGCAAGCCGGCATGGGTGTGCGTGGAGATCGGCACCCCGGTGCGTATGTGCGCCTGGGCGACTGCGCGCAGCACCCGCTCGACGCCGGGGGTGACGCCGGGTGCGTCGGTGGCGCACTTGAGCATTCCGGCTTTGACGCCGGTGTCGGCGATGCCCTGTTCGATGTCGCGCACGAACATGTCGGTCATGATCTCCGGACCGCCCAGCTCAGCGCCGGGGCCCAAGTAGTGGAAGTAGTACGGCACGTCGTTGTAGGTGTAGAGGCCGGTGGCCACGACAATGTTGAGCTCGGTGGCGGCGGCGATCCGGGCGATGCGCGGGATGTAACGGCCCAGCCCGATCACCGTGAGGTCGACGATGCTGTCCACTCCGCGGGCCTTGAGCTCGTTGAGGCGCTTGATGGCGTCGGCCTCGCGTTGCGCCTCGTCGCCCCATCCTTCCGGATAGTTCTGCGTGATCTCGGTGGTCATGATGAAGACGTGCTCGTGCATCAGCGTGACACCGAGGTCGGCGGTGTCGATGGACCCTCGGGCGGTGTTCAGTAGCGGCACGCACCCGATGCTATGACTTCGGTGGCCGGGCATCGTCGGAATTGAGCAGCGGCGTTCGCCGTATAAGTACGCGGGCTGTCAGTCGCTGGGGACTCGTTCAGGGGCCTGGCCGCCGGCCTGGCGGTGACTTCCTGATCTACCGGCCCGCCACCACCCCCCGGCGGCTTCACGACTACCGGGTCCGCCGATATCGTGCTCGGGCGACTATCGCGTCGGCACCGTCGACGCGGTTGCAGTTCAGGTGTTCCACGCCGGCGCAGTGGTGCTTCCCCATGCGGGGCTTGCTCGGCTCCCCGGCTTGTCAAGCCGGCTTGCGGGCCTCGATCAGCAGCCGCGAGGTGTCGGTGGCGAATGAACCGTCGGCTTGGATCTGCTGGTGCAGTCGGCGCAGCGTGTCGCGGTGTTCGGCGACGGTGAAGGCCGGGATCACCCAGACCACCTTGCGCAGGAAGTAAATCACCGCGCCCACGTCGAAGAACTCGATCCGCAGCCGCTCGAGCCGCAGGTCGACCACGTCCAATCCGGCCGCAGCTACTTGGGCGCGCACCGCGTCGGGATTCAACTGGCCATGTCCGAGTACTTCTCGCTGCGGGCCCACAAAGTAGTCGATCAGCTCCCGCATCGACGCTGGGCCGACGTGCTGGGCTAAATAGCTGCCGCCCGGTTGGAGCACACGGGCGATCTCGTCCCACCACAGGTCGACCGGATGCCGACTGGTCACCAGGTCGAATGCCGCATCGGCGAAGGGCAGCGGTCGCTGGGCGCACGCGACGACCACCACGCCCATCGGGTGGAGTAACCGGGTGGCCAACGTGAGATTCGGCGGCCACGACTCGGTGGCTACTACAACCGGGGGGAAGGGACCGGCGCCCGCCAGCGCCTCCCCTCCGCCGGTCTGGATGTCCAACGCACAACTCGCCCTTGCCATACGGTCGCGCAGCAAGCGTTGGTACCCCCAGGTGGGGCGTTCCTCGGTTGCCCTGCCGTCAAGCCAGGAGAAGTCCCAGCCGTCGACGGACACCGATTCAGCCTCGGCGACGAGATCGTCGAAGGTCCGCCCCATGGCTTCATCATGGCGGACTTGAGGAAGTGACGCCGGTCACAGTAGAGTGACCAGTGGTCATCGGTTGGAGGAGGTTCATTGCCGACGGTCACCTGGGCCCGCGTCGATCCGGCACGGCGCGCGGCTGTCACCGAAGCCGCCGAAGCCGAGTTCGCGGCGCACGGCTTTTCCCGCGGCAGCCTGAACGTCATCGCCCGTCGGGCCGGGGTGGCAAAGGGCAGCCTCTTTCAGTACTTCGCGGACAAGCGCGACCTGTACGCCTGCATTGCCGACATCGGTAGCCAACGGGTGCGGTCGTACATGGAGGCCCGGATTCGCGCCCTCAACCCGAACAGGCCGTTCTTCGACTTCCTGACCGATCTGCTCGACGACTGGGTCGCCTACTTCGCCGACCATCCACGCGAACGCGCGCTGCACGCGGCAGCCAGTTTCGAAGTCGACACCGATGCGCGCATCAGCGTGCGGACCGTCATCCACCGCCACTATCTCGAGGTGCTGCGGCCGCTCGTTCGCGACGCCCGCCTGCGAGGCGACCTGCGTGCGGATGCCGACACCGACGCCCTGTTGTCGCTGCTGCTGATGGTCTTTCCGCATCTTGCGCTGGCGCCGTTCGTTCGCGGCATGGATCCGATCCTCGGCCTCGACGAGCCCACGCCCGACCAGCCGGTACTGGCCGTGCGCCGACTGGTCGCCGTGCTGGCGGCCGCGTTCGCGGTGACGTCTTGCCCAACCGACTCACGCGTTCTTCGCAACCCAACCGTCCAAAGGAGGTCGACATGACACGGACACGCTATGGCTCACTGGCTGCCGGTGGCTTGAACTGGGACAGCTTGCCGCTCAAGCTGTTCGCCGGCGGCAACGCCAAACACTGGGATCCGGCCGACATCGACTTCTCCCGCGACCGGGCGGACTGGGAGTTGCTGTCGGACCGCGAACGCGACTATGCCACCCGCCTGTGCGCACAGTTCATTGCCGGCGAGGAAGCGGTCACCAAGGACATCCAGCCCTTCATGGCCGCCATGCGCGCCGAAGGCCGCCTGGGAGACGAGATGTATCTGACCCAGTTCGCCTTCGAAGAAGCCAAACACACCCAGGTGTTCCGGCTGTGGCTCGACGCCGTCGGACTATCCGGCGACCTGCACGGCTACCTCGACGAACTGCCCGCCTACCGGCAGATGTTCAACGAAGAGCTGCCCGAGTCGCTGAACGCTCTCGCTACTGATCCGTCGCCAACCGCCCAGGTGCGGGCGTCGGTGACCTACAACCACATCGTCGAAGGGATGCTGGCGCTGACCGGCTACTACGCTTGGCAGAAGATCTGTATCGAGCGCGGCATCCTGCCGGGCATGCAGGAACTGGTCGGGCGCATCGGCGACGACGAGCGACGGCACATGGCCTGGGGCACCTTCACCTGCCGGCGCCACGTCGCCGCCGACGACGCCAACTGGACGGTGTTCGAGAACCGCATGAACGAACTCATTCCGCTGGCGCTGCGGCTCACCGAAGACGGCTTTACCCTCTACGGCGACACGATGCCGTTCGACCTGTCCGTCGACGAGTTCCTGCAGTACTCCACCGACAAGGGCATGCGGCGGTTCGGCACGATCAGCAGCGCCCGCGGGCGCCCGATCGCCGAGATCGACCTGGACTACTCGCCGCTGCAGTTGGAGGACACTTTCGCCGACGAGGACGAACGGGCGCTGGCCGCTGTCTAATTCTTCCCGGCGTGCGCCGGCGGCTACTCGACCTTCTTGCCGGCGCTCGAGCTGCCGGTGTCAGGCGACCCTACCCAGACGGTTTTCGCGTTGCAGAACTCGCGGATCCCCAGGCCGGCGAGCTCGCGACCGTAGCCTGACCGCTTGACACCACCGAACGGCAGCTCAGGGTAGGACACCGTCATCCCGTTGATGAACACCTGACCCGCCTCGATGTCGTCGATGAAGCGCTGCTGCTCGGCCTCGTCATTTGTCCACGCATTGGACCCCAGTCCGAAGGTCGTGGCGTTGGCGATGTCGATGGCTTCGTCGATGTCGGCGGCGCGGTACACCGACGCAACGGGGCCGAACACCTCTTCGGTGTAGAGCGCCATCTCCTTGGTGATGTCGGTAACCACCGTCGGCGGGTAGAACCAGCCCGGCCGATCGGGACGCTCACCTCCGCAGCGGACCACCGCGCCGGCCGCGGCGGCATCGTCAACCTGCTTCTGGACCTCGTCGCGACCCGACTCGGTGGCCAGCGGTCCGATGTCGGTGTCGGGGTCGGTGGGGTCGCCGACCTGCAACGCCTGCATCTTGTCGACGAACTTGTCGACGAATTCGTCGTAGATGTCGGTGTGGGCGATGAACCGCTTCGCGGCGATGCAGGATTGGCCGTTGTTCTGGACGCGAGCGGTCACCGCGGTCCTGACCGCCTCGTCCAAGTCCGCCGACGGCATCACGATGAACGGATCGCTGCCGCCGAGCTCGAGCACGGTCGGCTTGATCTCGTCACCGGCGATGGCGCCGACCGATTGGCCCGCCGGTTCGCTGCCGGTCAGGGTGGCCGCCGCGACTCGGGGATCCCGCAGGATCTTCTCGACGGCGCTCGACGAGACGAGCAGCGTCTGGAAGCAGCCGTCGGGAAATCCGCCGCGACTGATGACATCGGCGAGGTACAACGCGGTTTGCGGCACGTTGGACGCGTGCTTGAGGATGCCGACGTTGCCCGCCATCAGCGCCGGCGCGGCGAACCGGACGGCCTGCCAGAGCGGGAAGTTCCACGGCATGATGGCCAGCACCACACCGAGCGGTTGGTACCGGGTGTAGGCCTGCTTCGCGCCGACCTTCGCGGCGTCGGCCGGCTCGTCAGCCAGGATCTTCTCGGTGTTCTCCGCGTAGAAGCGAAAGCCTTTGGCGCATTTGATGACCTCGGCCTTCGCGGACTTCAGCGTCTTGCCCATCTCGAGGGTCATCATGGCGGCGACGTCGTCTGCTTCGGCCTCCAGCAGATCGGCTGTGGCGTTGGCCCACTCGGCACGCTGGGCGAAGGTGGTGGAGCGGCGGTAGTCGAGGAAGCGTTCGTATGCGCGGGCGATGGCCGCATCGACTTCCTCATCGGTCGCGGCGGCGAAGGTCTTTACAGTTTCTCCGGTTGTGGGATTGATGGTCGCAATAGACATGCTGGCGTCCTTCGGGTTCGGATCCTCTAGACCTGTAAGCGTGCAAACGGCGTTCGCCATTCCAGCCTGCCACTCCGGTCTGCGCCGCTCCGCTCGAGGCAAGTGGTTGCCGGTGCGATTACCCGAATTGTCGAGCGCCTATCCACCAGTCGGCCACCCAGAGGTCGGATCGGTGCTTCGTCGCGCTACCTTCTAGTCGACCGTGGCCCGAGGAGGTGATGGGTGAGTACTGCTGCCCAGCTGTTGGTGAGATGCCTTGAAAACGAAGGTGTCGCCTTCGTTTTCGGGATTCCGGGTGAAGAGAACATCCGCTTCGTGCAGGCGCTGGCCGGCTCTGACATCCGCTATGTGCTCACCCGGCACGAGCAGGCGGCGGCATTCATGGCCGAGATGTACGGCCGGGTCACCGGCCGGGCCGCCGTCGTCTCCGCCACGCTGGGCCCTGGTGCGATCAACATGATGTTGGGAGTCGCCGACGCGACCACCAACAGCACTCCGCTGGTCGCAATTTCCGCGCAGGTGGGTCAGGACCGGGAGTACAAGGAGTCGCACCAGTACGTCGACCTGGTCACGATGTTTTCGCCGATCACCCGCTGGGCCGACGGTATACCCACCGCGCGGGCGATTCCGGAGATGGTTCGCAAGGCGTTCAAGCTCGCCGAAAGCGAGCGCCCGGCCGCGGTTTACCTGGCGGTGCCCGAGCACATCGATGCCGACGCCGCCGATTACGACCTTTCCCCGTTGCCGCGCAACGTGGTGCATGCCGAAGCCCCGGCGGCTGGTCAGGTCCGGCGGGCGGCCGACATCCTGCGGTCGGCGCGGCGGCCGGTGGTGCTGGCCGGGCACGGCGCCGCCCGCAACGACGCCACCGCGGCGTTGGTCCGGTTCGCCGACGAACTGGCCGTTCCCGTCGCCAACAGCTTCAACGGCAAAGGCGTGATGCCCGACGATCACCCTCACAGCATCGGGACCATCGGTTTCATGCGCCACGACTACGTCAACTTCGGCTTCGACAACGCCGATGTGGTGATCGCCGTCGGCTACGAACCGCAGGAGTTCGATCCGGTCCAGATCAACCCGGACGCCGACAAGAAGATCATCCACGTGCACCGGTTCCCCGCCGAGGTCGACGCGCACTATTCGGTGGACGTCGGAATCATCGGCGACATCAGCGCCTCAATGGACGCGCTGACCGAGGAGTTGGCAGGCCACCGCTTCACCAGCGATGCCGCCGCGCCGGCCTGCGAGCTGCTGGCCCAGGAGTTCGCCCGCGGCCAACAAGACGCCCGCTTCCCGCTGGCGCCGCAGCGGGTGGTCGCCGACACCCGCGCGGCGCTGGGGCGCAGCGACGTGGTGCTCGTCGACACCGGCGCGACGAAGATGTGGATGGCCCGGCTGTATCCGACTTACCAACGCAACACCTGCTTGATCTCCAACGGATTGTCCACCATGTCGTTTGCGCTGCCCGGAGCTCTCGGGGTCAAGCTGGCCGAACCGGACAACAAGGTGCTGGCCGTGGTCGGCGACGGCGCATTCCTGATGAACTCGCAGGAGATCGAAACCGCGGTGCGCGAGCACATCCCGTTGGTGGTGCTGATCTGGGAGGACGGCGGCTACGGGCTCATCGAATGGAAGATGGACCTCGAGCTCGGTGACCACTACTACGTCTCTTTCGACAACCCGGACGTGGTCGGCTACGCGGAAAGTTTCGGCGCCAAGGGGTATCGCATCACCAGCGCTGATCAACTGCTGCCGACCCTCAAGACGGCGCTGGATGACGACGGGGTGTCGCTGATCGCGTGTCCGGTCGACTATTCCGAAAACCTGCGGCTGACCGACCGGCTCGGACAGTTGAACGCCACGTTGTGATCGGTTCCGGGCCGTCGCTTCGTCAATCCCGGTGCAGGACCGCCCGGAGCCCCTCGCTGGTCAGTCCGTAGAACGCGGGTAGGGCGACGAACACGACCAACGCGATCGCCGGCAGCCACAACGCACCCACCACTCCCGCCACCGTGTAGGTGACGATGCCGATGATTGCGCGGGCCCGCTCGGTACCGAACATCTCCCGATCGACCTTTTCCTCGAGCAGACGATCGCGATGCCGGTGAACCTGGTGATACAACAGCAGCCAGCTCACACACATCGCGGCGGCGGTGCCCGCGTACAGGCCGACCGCGGTGCGCGCATCCGCGCTGTTGACGCCGGCGATGAACGTATGCGAAAGCACCGCGGTGGGAAAGGGAATCAGCGCAGTAGTGAACAGCAGGCACATGTTGGCGATGTGCACACCGCGGTTGACCCGCTGAATTCCGACGAATGCCTGGTGATGGTTGAGCCAGATGACCGCCACATAGGCGAACGAGGCGAAATACGCCAAATAGGCCGGCCACTGGCGGAGCAACGCGACCAGCAGCTGACCGGCAGAGTGCTGGCGGTTCCTTCAGATCCAGCACGAGCAAGGTGACCACGATCGCAAAAACTCCGTCGCTGAACGCTTCCAGCCGGTCGGTTTCGGCGAGATGCAGAAATTGCCGGTCACGGAGCGACTCGGTTTCGTTGCGGGTGGTACCCGAGGTCAACTGCTGTCCGATTCGAAGTTCTTTGTGTGCACCCCTCTTCATACCCGGCAGACGACGACCTAACTCCTAAGCGTCAATCAGAGGACGTGGGGAGGGTCACTTCGCGTGCGATGGGCGGCAGGTAGTCGCCCTGCAGTGCGCGGTGCCACCACGCGTGGTCGCGGCGCAGTTCGCGCCAGGTGGTGAACCGGTACCGGTAGAGCTGAGCTCGTACATAACGCGGCGGCGATTCCGGGAAGGGATTGCGCCGGAGCAACCGCAACGTCGACGCGTCGTTTTCCAGCAGTCGCAGCAGCAGCGGCCGCAGCCATTGCTGGGCGTACAGCGGTGAGAGCGCCGCAAACCACATCAGCCAATCCAGTCGCAGATGGTAGGGCGCCCACTGACGCGGCAGCCGGTGCACCGGCCCGGGCTTCCCTTTGAACTCGTATTCCTGCCACTGGGTGCGCTCATCGAGCTCAGCCGCATCGGTGCCTTCGATGATCACCTCGTCGCGCGTGCGGCCGACTGTCCCGAACGCGCCGTAGGTGTTGACCAGATGCAGCGGGTTGAACGACATGTTCATCCGCTGCCCGCGCGAGATCATGTTGCGCACCGGCCAATAACCGAGAATCGACGTCAGCGCGGTGAACCCGATCACCAGCCCGGCGAACCAGGTCGGCGGCCCAGGCCACACCGGGTGTTCAGCAGCGCCGATCAACGCTGCGGCAACAATGAATCGTCGATTGCGCTGAAGGCCAGCAGAATCGTCAGCCAGTTGAGCCAAGCGAAATTCCCCGACAGCACCAGCCACAGCTGCGTGACGACGATGATCGCTCCGGCCACACCGGCCACCGGCTGCGGGGCGAACAGCCCGAACGGCACGACGAGCTGGGTGACATAGTTGCCCACGACTTCGACACGGTGCACTGGCTTGGGCAGACGGTGAAAAAACCAGCTCAGCGGTCCCGGCATCGGCTGGGTCTCGTGGTGGTAGTCCAGGCAGGTCAGGTCGCGCCAGCACCGGTCGCCGCGCAGCTTGATCAGGCCCGCGCCGAACTCCAGCCGGAACAGCAGGAACCGCGCCAGCCACAGCGTCAGCACGGGCGGCGCAGTGCGGTCGTTGCCGAGGAAGATCGCCAAGAACCCGGTTTCCAGCAGCAACGATTCCCAGCCGAACGAGTACCAGGTCTGGCCGACATTGACGATGGACTGGTAGAGCGCCCACAGCACCAGCCACATCAACATGGCGGCCCACAACGGGACCATATCGGCGACGCCGGCGAGTATGACAGCACTTGTCGCCGCTCCTATGCAGCAGACGAAAGCAAACAGCCGGTCGGAGTAGCGGCAGTGGAAAATACTGGGCGATCGCCAGAAGGTCTGGCGGGCCAGGTAGCGCGGTATCGGCAGCAGTCCGTGCTCGCCGATCAGCCCGCGGAATTGAGTTGCCGCAACGACGAATGCGATCAGGTAGACCGCTGCGACACCGCGGCTCAAAATCATTCTGCCGAGCCAGTACTCCGGTGCCGCGAACCAACCCATACCGCATCTCCGCCCACGGTGGACGCCCGACGCCTAGCTCCGTGTAGCGCCAGCCTAGTTCTCTGAGCCGGTTCCGCCGGACACTTGACGGCTTCGTCGCGCCGGGCTGACTACTGCGGCCGTTACCGCGGCCAGCGAGACCAGAGCCAGCAGCTGCACGCTCGCCGCATGCCCGGCGTAGCCGTCGACGGAGCGCCACGGGTGCCGGGACAGCGCGGCACCCGCCAGAATCAGCCCACCGGCGCTCAGTGCAAGAGTGGCCGCATCACACCAGCGCCGATGGTGGCGCAGCGCGTAACCCAGTCCCAGGCCGGCGCCGAAAACGACGACACCCACGACCCCAGAGATCACCGCCCCGACGCCCAGCGCCGCGCCGGCAGCCCAGAGCCCTCCGGTCCAGGGTTGGGCGGGCAGGTCAACGCTGGGCGGCCGTCGCCTCGGCAACGCCGCCATCAGCGCAAGCAGAGGTAGCAATGCCAGCCCGCCGGCCAGGCCGATCCGGTACAGCGAGTTGTAGGCGAAGGTCAGTGTGATCGTGCCCGTGCTGCCCGCAGGCACCACCCAGCCCTGCTGCCACCCGTTGACGCTCACCGGGGTCAGCCGGCTGCCGTCGCCGGCGCGGGCCACCCAGCCGGGATTGCTGCTTTCCGGCACCACCAGAACCCGCGAAGTCCCCGCGGGCGGCACCCGCACCTCGCGCCGAGCTGCACCCCACGCCCCGGCGGCGGCGGGAACCGTCGTCGCACCGGCGACGTCGGCATTCGGAACCGACAGCTGCGCTCCGTCGACGACGAACGCGTCGCCCGGGCTGATCAGGAGCTCTTGCTGTCCGGCGGGCAGCACGATCGGATCAGCCTCGCAGGGCTGCGCGGGCACCGGTTCGCCGCGCAGCAGCGCCCTAACGGTGCTGTGGATCGAGGTGTGCACGAATCTTCCGGCCACCGCCACAATCGGGCCGCGGCTACAGTCCACGACGACTTGCCGCTCCAGGTTTCGGGCCGCGTCGGCCGCGCCGATGGGCCGACCGTCACCGCCGAGCACCGCCACCTCGGCCAGCCCTGGCGGTTTGAGCTGGTCGAAACCCAGTGCGGTGCGGTCGATGACATCGGTCCAGTCCAGCAGCCGCAGCGTGACGCTGCCGGTGATGCGGGGCCGCAGCGCCACGTCATGCGTGGTGCCGTCGCCACCGGAGGGCAGCTCGCGGACCTGCGGCCCGTCGCCCAGGTCGACGCTTACTTTCGTCGGATGGGCCGGCAGCGCCGACCCGCTCGGCGTCAGCCGCAGCCCACCCACCTCGGTCGGGCGCGGCAGTGTCAGCGTCAGGGTCGGTGGAGTCTTGTGCTGAACGACGCGCTGCGGTGCCGTCCACGCGGTGCGCGGATCACCGTCGGCGGCGGCGAAGGCCGAGCCCGAGACGTCGAGCACATCGGACTCTCCGCGGGCTCGCGCGGCGGCTGGGTCGGCGATCAATTCGGCCAGGTTCGGGCCCTGGCGCGGCCGCACCCACACCACCGGGATGACGGACACCGCCTGCGGCACGGTCAAGGTGCGGCTGAGGTTGGCCTGCTCCTCGGGTGCCAGCGCCATCGACGCCGCGCAGCGCACACTGTCGGGCCCGTCGGCGCAGCCGGGCCGGCCGAGCATTTCCGCGCCCAGGTCCCATTGCGCAACGGCCGCGTGCGGCGGGGGACCGGGGACCAGCGCGGTGTGGCGCAGGCTGACCGGATGCGCGAAGCCGGCGGCGTCGTACTGGGTCACGGACAGGTCGGTGATGCCGAACTGCACGCCGCTGGACTTGTCCTCGGTGCCGATGGCGATGATCCGCACCCACGGTGTTTCGCCGTAGGGCAGGGCAGTGCTGAGTGGTTTGCCCGCTTCGTCGAAGCGCAGTGTGGTGGTGCCGTTCACGGTGAGGATCTGCATCCGCCGCACCTGGGGCCCGACTGCCGTCGCGCTGGGGGTGATTGTGATGGTGGCGTTGGTAATCGGGTGGTCGAAGTCGACTTGCAGCCACTGGCCGACCGCGGCCTGCAGCGAGTTGGACACCCAAGCGGTCGCCGGGTCGCTGTCGATGGCGGCGGCCGGTGAGGTTGCCGGCGCGACATCGGGCAGCGCGGTGGCATCCGAGGACGAACTCGAGGCGGTCAACCGCCCGCCGATCCAGCCGCCGTCGACTTGCTTGACACCCGGCGTGGGGTAGTCGGGCACCCGGTTGAAGGTGTGCCGGATGTCACCGGGCGCGGCGATCGCCGACGAGTGATCATCGACCCGGCCGTAGTCGGTTTCACGGACCGTCGGGCTGTCGGTAACGGTGACGACGGGCACCGGCAGGCCGGCTCGCTGGGCGTCGGCAGTCAGCAGCACGGGGCCCAGCCGAGGTTGGCCCTGCAGGCGGCGGCGTTCGTCGAGGCGCAGCAACGCCTCAGGACCGCCGTCGACGCGGGCTATGTGGTCGGTGTCGGCGAAGTAGGGCGCAGCAGGATCCCCGACGGCGGCGGCGACCCGGTAGACCTCCACAGCCGGGTAGCGCGGTCGTAACCCGCTGTCGGTGACGAAGCCGGGCACCACACCGGGACCGACCGGTGCGCCGAACTGCGCCACCTTCTGCAGGCCCGGGGACCCGGTGACGGCGCGGTGCACCAGCAACGGGCGCGCCGAGCGCGAGGTGTCGGGGTCCAGGTCGTTGCGCACGACGAGGTAGGCGATGCCTTGCCGGGCCAAGGTATCGGCCAGGCCGGCCGATGGCCGCCCGGTGGCCAACAGGCGCTGCACTGAGTCCAGCGCCCGGATGGTCTGCGGGGGTGTCAGCGGGATTGAGTCGCGCACCCCCCAGGGGCTGTCGCCGAGGACTTGCAGCGGCTCGTCGTGGCTGTTTCCCCATACCTGGGTGGCGAACGGCGTGCCGGGGACCACCAGCACCCGCCCCGGAACAGGTGCGCCGCGGTTGTGTTCGTTGAGCCAGCCAGCGGTGTCACGCCAGTACTGCGGTATCGCAGTGAACGCGCCGGGCGGCGTCAGGCCGCCCGGCCCACGCCAGCGATGTGCCGACGAGCAGCGCGATCAGTGCGACTATTCCGGCCGCGACGCGCTTGTCCTGCTTCGGGATGCATGAGAGCACGTAGCCACACCCGGTCGTGGAGCGCTTCCCGGCAACGGGATACGGCCCAACAGTCGCCGCCATTCCGAGCACCAGCGGAATCCGGATCACCGAGTCCAGCTTGTGCACGTTGCGCAGCGGAGCCCCGTCGGCATCGAGGAACGCCTGCACGTGATGCGCGAGCGGAGAGCCCAGCCCGCCCGGTAGCCGGCGGCCGAGCAACGCCACCCCGCTCAACAGCATGGTCACCAGTCGACCGGTTCCCGGGGCGTCTTCGGCGGCCGACACCACCAGGCCCGCCAAACCGGTCGCAGCTACCAGCGCCGTGGCCAGGATTGCGACCGACCCGGTGACCAGATGGGCGCCCGCAGTGGAGTTGGGCGCCACGAACGGGGTCCAGCTGTCGGTGCCGCGCAGAACCTCTACCAACGACGACCACTGAGTGGTGACGCCGGAGGACTCGATGAAATCCAGGAACGGCGGGCTGATGTGGAACAGCAGAATCAACGCCACCAGCCACCACAGCGTGGCCAGCACCAACGCCAGCAGCCACCACGCGGTGTAGCGCAACCACAGCCGATTGGGGCGGTGGCAGGCCCACCAGATGACTGCCGGCAGACAACCCGCCAACGTGGCGATCGCGTTCACTGCGCCCATCAACGCCACCGCAATCCAGCCTGGCCGGCTTGCCGCGCGCACCGAATCCGAATCACCGTTAGCGCCTTGATGGTCGGCAGCAGAACCCAAGGCGCCAGCATGATCGGCAACGTCTCAGACGAAATCGACCCCAGGGTGATCAGCACCCGAGGCGACAACGCGAACGCCGCCGCGGCGACCACCCGAGAGGTCGGGCTGCCGATGCGAAGAACCTCGGCGACCCGCAGCAGCCCCCAGAAACCGACGGTCAGCAGCAGTGCCCACCACAACCGTTGAGTGACCCACCCGGGCAGCCCGAGCAGGTGGCCGACCAAAAAGAAGGTGCCGTGCGGAAACAAATAGCCGTACGCCTGGTTCTGGGCCTGCCCGAACGGCAGTTCGCTGTTCCACAGGTTGGTGGCACGAGCCAGAAACCGCAAAGGGTTGGCGGTGAGGTCGAGCTTGGTGTCCGGCGCGATCTGCCCGGGTGACTGCGCGAAGCTCAAATCAGCGCGATCATGGCCACCAGCCACAGTCCGCGCCGCGGCGCTGGACCGCGCCCGACCGTCGTCGCCGCGCTGGCGTCGGATTGCCCGGCTCCTTCCCGGGCCTGATCGGCCCGCATCGTCGCCGCGCTGGCGTCGGATTGCCCGGCTCCTTCCCGGGCCTGATCGGCCCGCATCGTCGCCGCGCTAGGCGCGGTTGCCGTACTCGACCCGGTTGAGCACCGACGACTGCGGGTCACCACCGGGCAGCGGCGGCTTGGTGTCCTGCTGCACCATCAGCGTCACCCCGAAAATCGCGGCGGCACCCAGCAAAAGGCCGACCACGACGCTGGCTGCGGCAGGCGCAACAAACCGATTCATTGATGGCTCTCCTCAGGCCTGGCGATCGTGGTAGCCGCCAACCTAGCAGAATCACGGTCAGCTCCCGCTTGCCCGTGTTGCGCCGCCTATCGGGCCAACCAACTTCAGGGCAGGATGCTGTTTCCGCGTTGCACGTGATTCGACGAGAAGCAGTCGTCGTCGTCATCGTCGTCGTCGCAGCGGTCACCGTACTGCACCTGGTTGGCTCCGAGCGATTGCTCGTACCGGTGATCGGGCGGCTGCGGTTCACCCTGAGCGACCAACGTTACGCCGAACACGGCGGCCGCGCCGAGCATCAAGCCGGCTGCGATGCTGGCCCCGACGGGCAGCAGGAACCGGGTCATGCTTCGCTCCTCAGGTTCTCAGTGTGGGTCGTGGCCAAACGTACCGGAATTGCCCGTGCGCAGCTCGGCCGGGCGTTACGGCCTGCCGGCGGGCAGCCCGGGCCGGCGCGGACACGGGTTCGCTGTCGTGACAGCATGGGCGAATGCCTCTCCCGCGCATCCTGGCCGCGCTCGCCGCGGCGGCGCTGACGGTCTCCTGCGGTCACGCTTCGACGCCGCAGAAGTCGCCGAAGACGCCGTCGGCAGCGGCCCGCCAGCCGGCCGCCAAGCCGATCCCGCCGGCCTGTGGCGATCCGGCTGCCGTCGTGGCAGGCGTTGTCGGTACACGACAAATTGCCCAGCTGCTGATGGTCGGTGTGCGAGACGCCGACGACGCCCGCTCTGTGATCAGCGATGATCACGTCGGCGGCATCTTCATCGGCAGCAAGACCAATCTGTCGATGCTGACCGACGGCTCGCTGGCCGACATCGCGCGCAAGGCCGGTCCGCTGCCGCTGGCGGTGAGTGTCGACGAGGAGGGCGGCCGGGTGTCGCGGCTGTCATCGCTGATCGGTTCCGCTCCGTCGGCCCGGGTGCTGGCGCAGACCCGAAGCGTCGACGAGGTGTATCAGATGGCGCTGGACCGCGGCCGCAAGATGCGCAGCGCTCGGTATCACCGTCGACTTGGCGCCGGTGGTCGACGTCAGCAGCGCTCCTGACGACACGGTCATCGGTGACCGTTCGTTCAGTGCTGACCCGGCGGTGGTCACCGCCTACGCCGGCGCGTACGCGCGCGGGCTACGCGATGCCGGGCTGCTGCCGGTGCTCAAGCATTTCCCCGGCCACGGGCACGGCTCGGGGGATTCGCACACCGGCGAAGTGACGACCCCGCCGCTCGCCGATTTGCTGAGCAACGACCTGGTGCCCTACCGCACCCTGATCACCGCGTCTCCGGTGGCAGTGATGGTCGGCCACCTGCAGGTTCCCGGCCTGACCGGCGACGATCCGGCCAGCTTGAGTCGGCCCGCGCTACAACTGCTGCGTGAGGGTGCGGGCTACGGAGCGCCGCCGTTCAACGGTCCGGTGATCAGTGACGACGTGTCCAGCATGGCCGCCATCAGCGACCGGTACGGCGTGGCCGAAGCGGTACTGCGCACGCTGAGGCCGGTAGTCGACGTCGCGCTGTGGGTCACCACCGACGAGGTGTCCGCCGTGCTGGACCGACTGCAAAAGGCGGTCGCCGCAGGAGAATTGAGCACTCAGGCCGTCGATGCCTCGCTGTCGCGAATTGTTGCGGCCAAAGGGACCCAACGCGTCCTGCGGGCACTAGCCGGGTTCTGCGATGTGTGCGGCCAGGCGCCAGTGCTTACCCTTGATCGAAGGGAAGCGTCGAGCCGCGGCGCGGAAAGCCAGAAGGACGAAGCATGGCAGGTGGAAGCAAGCGCCTGCCGCGGGCTGTTCGCGAGCAGCAGATGCTGGACGCCGCCGTCGAGATGTTCTCTGTCAACGGCTACCACGAGACGTCGATGGATGCGATCGCGGCCAAGGCGGAGATCTCCAAACCGATGCTCTACCTGTATTACGGCTCGAAAGAAGATCTGTTCGGTGCTTGCCTGGACCGTGAGCTGACCCGCTTCATCGACGCAGTGAGCGCCGAGATCGATGCGCGTCAAAACGCGAAAGATCTGTTGCGCAACGCGATTCTTTCGTTCATGCGTTACATAGACGAGAACCGCGCGTCGTGGATAGTGATGTACACCCAGGCCACCAGTTCTCAGACGTTCGCGCACACTGTGCGGGAGGGCCGCGAGCGGATCAACGAATTGGTTGCCGGCCTGTTGCGTGCCGGTACCCGAAATCCCGGAGCCGAACGCCGACTTCGACATGATGGCGGTGGCTTTGGTGGGCGCCGGCGAGGCGGTCGCCACCCGGCTCAGCACCGGCGACACCGACGTCGACGGGGCCGCCGAGTTGATGATCAATTTGTTCTGGCGTGGGCTCAAGGGCGCACCGGGCGAACGCGGCACCGTCGAGTCCACGTCAGCCGCTGCGGCCGGTTCCGGCTAATCCAGAGCCTTGATCGTCCCGGTGAGGTGCGGGTAGCCCTTGGTGATGTTGCGCAACGCCAGGTCCCACCCGTTGTCGGTGCGGTCGACGAAGAGTCCCATGGTCGCCGGCAGCAGGACCGGCTTGCCGAACCGTACCGAATACCTGACGGAGTGGCTGAGCTGCCCTTCGATATTCGCCAGAATTGCTGCAGCGGAGAACATTCCGTGCGCGATGGCGGTCGGGAACCCGAACAGCTTGGCGCCGACCGAACTGGTGTGGATCGGATTGTGATCACCGCCGACGGAGGCGTAGCGGCGGATTTGTCCCGGCGTGATCCGCACAACGGTGTTGGGCGGCGGCAATTTGGGCTGCTTCTGCGGCGGCGGTTTAGGTTCGTCACTGAGGCTGGTGCGCTGCTGATGCAAGAACGTCGTGACCTGGTGCCAAGCGGTGTCGTTGCCGACGCTGACGTCGGTCACCAGGTCCACCAAAATGCCTTTGCGGTGCTCGCGGAGGTTGTCGGCGTGCACTGCGATGCCGACCGTATCGGTGACCGCGATGGGCCGGTACTGCATGATCTGATTTTCGGTGTGCACTGCACCGATGGCGGGAAACGGGAAGTCGAACCCGGTGACCAGCGACATCACTGTTGGGAACGTCAGCGCGAAGGGGTAGGTGAGTGGCACGGTGTTGCCGAAACGCAGGCCGGTCACCGCAGCGTAGGCGGCGACGTGCGCGCGGTCGATCGGCAGTGCGTCGACGGTGACGGATCGGGTGGGCAGCTGGTCGTCGCGTGGGACGAACGGCAATGCGCCCGCCGCTGCCCGCAGCATGTTTCTCAGTCCGCTTGGTTGCGTCACTGCGCTCTCCTCAGGCGCCCAGCATGGCTTGGCCGCAGACGCGAATGGTGTTGCCGGTCACCGCGTTCGAGGCCGGACTGGCGAAGTAGGCGATGGTCTCGGCGACGTCCACCGGCTGGCCGCCCTGAAACAGCGAATTGAGCCGACGGCCGACTTCCCTGGTGGCCAACGGTATCGCCGCCGTCATCTGCGTCTCGATGAAACCCGGTGCGACGGCGTTGATGGTGATGCCTTTGTCAGCCAATTTGCCGGCCAGCGCCTGGGTCAGGCCGATCATTCCGGCTTTTGTGGTGGCGTAGTTGGTCTGTCCGCGGTTGCCGGCGATGCCCGCCATCGATGACAGCCCGATCACCCGACCGCCCTCACCGATGGTGCCGGTGTCCACCAGACCTTCGGTGAGACGTAGTGGCGCAAGCAGATTGACCGCGCTCACCGCATCCCAGCGTGCCTCGTCCATGTTGGCCAGCAGCTTGTCGCGGGTGATGCCGGCGTTGTTGACCAAAATGTCGGCGCGTCCGTTGTAGTGCTCGCGCAGATGTTCGGTGATCCGGTCGACCGCATCGTCGGCGGTGACGTCCAGGGTGAGCGCCGTCCCGCCGATCCGGGTGGCCGTTTCGGCGAGCGCTTCGGCCGCAGCCTCGACGTCGATCGCGACGACCTTGGCGCCGTCGCGGGCGAATACCTCGGCGATCGTCGCCCCGATGCCGCGGGCCGCGCCCGTGACGACGGCGACCTTGCCTTGCAACGGGCGGTCCCAGTCAGCCGGTGGAGTGGAGTCGGCCGGACCGACGTAGAACACCTGCCCGTCGACGTACGCCGACTTCGCCGAGAGGATGAACCGTAACGTCGACTCCAGGCCGGTGGCCGCCGGTTTGGCGTCCGGCGACAGATACACCAGCGCGGCCGTGGCTCCGCGCCGCAGCTCCTTGGCCAGCGAGCGGGTGAAGCCCTCCAGAGCACGCTGCGCGATTTGTTCGTCGGCGTTGCCGGCTTCCGTCGGGGTGGTGCCGATGACGACCACCCGGCCGGACGCACCGAGGTTGCGCAGTAGCGGAGTGAAGAATTCGTAGAGCGCCTTGAGACCTGCCGGAGTCGTAATGCCGGTGGCGTCGAACACCAGTCCGCCGAATGAATCAGCCCAGCGGCCGCCCAGGTTGTGGCTCACCACTTCGTAATCCGCGTTGAGCGCCGCACGCAGCGGCTCCACCACCCGCCCTTCGCCGCCGATCAGCAGTGACCCCGGCAGCGGTGCTTCCCCCGGCCCGGTAGCGCCGCAGTGTTTCCGGCTGCGGGACGCCGAGCTGCTTGGCCAGAAATGATCCCGGACCGGAGTTGACGACCTGAGAAAGTAGATCCGATGAAACCTTGGGCGCCACTGCGTTGCTGCCTTCCCTGTCGTGCGCGCCGTGAATCGGCGAACGTAGCGAGGACCGAACTTACTGGAGAGTAAGAACAGTGGGTAGTATGACCCTCATCCGCGGATAACCCCAACTGACGGAGACAAACGTGGCCCCCGATACAACAAAGACGACCAACCAGTCCCGGCGACGCGTCGCGGTGCTGGGCGGCAACCGTATTCCGTTCGCCCGCTCGGACCGCGCCTATGCCGAGGCGTCCAATCAGGACATGTTCACCGCAGCCCTCGGCGGTCTGGTCGACCGGTTCGGCCTTTCGGGCGAGAAGCTGGGCGCTGTCATCGGCGGTGCGGTGCTCAAACACAGCCGCGACTTCAACCTGATGCGGGAGTGCGTGCTGGGTTCGGCGTTGTCGTCCTACACGCCGGCGTTCGACCTGCAGCAAGCGTGCGGCACGGGTCTGCAGGCGGCGATCGCCGCCGCCGACGGTATCGCCGCCGGCCGCTACGAGGTGGCCGCGGCGGGCGGCGTGGACACCACCTCCGATGCGCCGATCGGCTTGGGCGACAACCTGCGCCGTAACCTGCTGGGGTTGCGTCGCGCGAAGTCCAACCTGCAGCGACTGAAGCTGGTCGGCAAGCTACCCGCCAGCCTGGGTGTCGAGATCCCGGTGAACGGTGAGCCGCGCACCGGGCTGTCAATGGGCGAACACCAGGCCGTCACAGCCAAGCAGTTCGGCGTCAAGCGCGTCGAGCAGGACGAATTGGCCGCCGCTAGCCACCGCAACATGGCCGCGGCCTACGACCGCGGCTTCTTCGACGACCTGGTGACGCCGTTCCTCGGGCTTTATCGCGACGACAACCTGCGCCCGGACTCGTCGGCGGAGAAGCTTGCGAAGCTCAAGCCGGTGTTCGGGGTGAAGGCCGGCGATGCCACCATGACCGCCGGCAATTCCACGCCGCTGACCGACGGCGCCTCGGTTGCGCTGCTGGCGAGCGAAGATTGGGCCGCCGAGCATTCGCTGACACCGCTGGCCTACTTCGTCGACGCGGAGACCGCGTCGGTCGACTACGTCAGCGGCGCCGACGGCCTGCTGATGGCGCCGACATATGCCGTGCCCCGGTTGCTGGCCCGCAACGGCCTAGCCCTGCAGGACTTCGACTTCTACGAGATCCACGAAGCTTTTGCCTCGGTGGTGCTTGCGCATCTGCAGGCCTGGGAGTCCGACGAGTACTGCAAGGAGCGGCTGGGGCTCGACGCCGCGCTGGGACCGATCGACCGCTCCAAGCTCAACGTCAACGGATCATCGCTGGCCGCTGGTCACCCGTTCGCCGCCACCGGCGGGCGGATCCTCGCGCAGGCGGCCAAGCAGGTCGCGGAGAAGAAAGCCCAGTCCAACGGCCAGCAAGTGCGTGCCCTCATTTCGATCTGCGCGGCCGGCGGCCAGGGCGTAACCGCGATTCTGGAGTCCTGACCACCAGCTCGACGGCGTTTGGTAACGAAAATCGACGGGTAGCCGATTCGCTGGATAGCTCTGTGTCGTCGTCCGATCCCCCGACCCGACGGCGACGCGGGGCATCCCTGAATCGACCGCTCGGGCCGTGTCGGGTGAAGGGGCCGCCGCTGCCCGGAGGGGATGCAGCGACGGCCCCTTCTTCGCTGCGCAGACCGCCGGTGAACGCGAAAATCCCCGGCACCTGAGGTACCGGGGATTCGCCTACGAGCAGCGAGTCGCTCAGAAGGCGGCTTCGTCGAGCTCCATGATTTCGTTGTCGAGCGTCTCGATCACCTGACGAGTGCTGGTAAGCAGCGGCAGGAAGTTCTTGGCGAAGAACGACGCGACCGCAATCTTGCCCTCGTAGAACGCCCGGTCGGCCCCGCCGGCGCCGACATCGAGGGCGTCGACAGCCACCGCGGCCTGGCGCTGCAACAACCAGCCGATCATCAGATCCCCAACGCTCATCAAGAAGCGCACCGAGCCCAAGCCGACCTTGTAGACGCTGGACACATCGTCCTGCGCGGCCATCAAGTACCCGGTCAGCGAGGCCGCCATTGCCTGCACGTCGGTCAGTGCGGTGGCCAGCAGCTCCCGCTCACCTTTCAGCCGACCGTTGCCGGACTCGCTCTTGACGAACTCCTCGATCTGCCCGGCGACGTGCGCCAGGGCCACGCCCTTGTCACGGACGATCTTGCGGAAGAAGAAGTCCTGCGCCTGGATCGCGGTCGTGCCTTCGTAGAGCGAGTCGATTTTGGCGTCCCGGATGTACTGCTCGAGCGGGTAGTCCTGCAAGAATCCCGAACCCGCCGAGGGTCTGCAGGCTCTCGGTCAGCTTGGCGGAGGCCTGCTCGGATCCCACACCTTTGACGACGGGCAGCATCAGGTCGTTGATCCTGGCCGCCAGATCGGCGTCGACACCGTGTACCGCCTGAGCCACCGCGGCGTCCTGGTAGGTCGCCGTGTACAGGTACAGCGCGCGCAGGCCTTCGGCGTAGGCCTTCTGCGTCATGAGGCTGCGCCGCACGTCCGGGTGGTGAGTGATGGTGACCCGGGGAGCGGTCTTGTCGGTCATCTGGGTCAGGTCGGCGCCCTGCACCCGCGACTTGGCGTACTCCAGCGCGTTCAGGTAGCCGGTGGACAGCGTGGCGATCGCCTTCGTGCCGACCATCATGCGAGCCTGCTCGATCACCTCGAACATCTGCGCGATGCCGTCGTGCACGTCACCGACCAGCCAGCCCTTGGCCGGCACACCATGCTGGCCGAAGGACAGCTCGCAGGTCGCCGACACCTTCAGACCCATCTTGTGCTCGACATTGGTGACGAACACGCCGTTGCGCTCACCGATCTCGCCGGTTTCCGGGTCGAAGTGGAACTTGGGGACGAAGAACAGCGACAGGCCTTTGGTGCCCGGCTTCGCTCCCTCCGGGCGCGCCAGCACCAGGTGGAAGATGTTCTCGAAGAGGTCGCCGGAATCGGCCGACGTGATGAATCGCTTGACGCCGTCGATGTGCCAAGAGCCGTCATCCTGCTTGATGGCCTTCGTGCGGGCCGCACCCACGTCGGAGCCGGCATCGGGCTCAGTGAGCACCATGGTCGAACCCCAGCTGCGCTCGGCAGCCAGCATCGCCCACTTCTTCTGCTCTTCGGTGCCGAGGTGATAGAGAATGTTGGCGAACCCGGCGCCACCGCCGTACATCCACACTGCTGGGTTGGCGCCCAGAATGTGCTCGTGCAAGGCCCAAACGACCGCCTTGGGCATCGGCATGCCGCCGAGCGCCTCGTCGATACCGACCTTGTCCCAACCGCCGTCGATCATCGTCAGCACGGACTTCTTGAAGCTTTCGGGCAATTCCACCGAGTGCGTCTTCGGGTCGAAAACCGGGGGATTGCGGTCTCCTTCAACGAAAGACGCGGCAACGGGGCCCTCGGCCAGCCGGCTCATCTCCGTCAGCATCTCGCCGATGACGTCGGCGTCCAGGTCGCTGTAGAGGCCTTCGCCCAACGCCTTGTCGACTCCGAGCACCTCGAACAGATTGAACTGCTGGTCGCGTACATTGCTCTTGTAGTGGCTCACGTGCTTCCTCCTCGATGAGAATGCCACATCAGCGGTTGGGTACTAGGGTTAAGTTACCCACCAGTAACACTGACAAAACTATAACGGTTAGGTATTCAACGCAAGTTGATGTGAGCTAATTAGCACCAGCTGTTCAACCGACCGTTGGACTCCTGCCGATCAGGACCCTGGCACTGCGCGCGAACTCCAGTCACGATGGTGTCGTGACGACTCTGGCCGGCGCGACCACGCTGCCCGTGGTGGACTTGCGCGACGATGCCGGCGACCTTCGCAGCCGGCTGCGCGCCGCCGCACACGACGTGGGGTTCTTCTACCTGGCCGGCCACGGTGTGCCGACCGAACTCGCGCGTCGAATGCTGACCACGGCCCGCCGGTTCTTCGCGCTGCCGCAGGCTGAAAAGGACGCCGTCGCGATGGTGCGCAGCCCGCACTTTCGCGGCTACACCCGCCTTGGCGGCGAGTTGACCCGCGGTGAAGTGGACTGGCGCGAGCAGATCGACATCGGTCCCGAACGGGTTTCGATCGGGGGTCCCGGCCATCCGGACCACTTCTGGCTGCAGGGACCGAATCAGTGGCCCGCCGCGCTGCCGGAGTTGGCGGAGATCGTCGCCGAGTGGGACGCCGCGCTGTCCGGCGTGGCACGAACCCTGCTCAGCTGGTGGGCAAGCGCGCTCGGTAGCCCCGCGGATGTGTTCGACGCCGCCTTCGCCCACGCCCCGGCGACGCTGATCAAGATCGTGCGGTATCCGGCGCTCGCCGCCACGCCGCAGGGAGTGGGAGCGCACCGGGATTCCGGCGTCCTCACCTTGCTGCTCGCCGAGCCGGACAGTCATGGACTGCAAGTCCGCGGCCCGCACGGGAACTGGATCGACGTGCCCGCCAGGGACGGCTCCTTCATCGTCAACATCGGCGAGTTGCTCGAAGTGTCGACCGGCGGCTACCTGCGGGCGACCGAGCACCGGGTGCACCTGACCCGGTCGGACAGCGAACGGATCTCGGTGCCGTACTTCTTCAACCCCCGACTCGACGCGCAGATACCCGTGCTGTCGTTACCCGACGAACTGGCTGCCCAGGCTCGGACGCGTGCCGACCCGTCGGATCCGATTTTCTCGGTCTACGGCCGTAATGCCTGGAAGAGCAGATTGCGTGCGCACCCGGATGTGGCCGCGGCGCATGGCCACTGGCCGAGTACCGCTGACGGTGCGATGCCCGCCGAGTAAGGTCGGCACTGCCCAACGCTTCCGCCCGTCCGACAGGGAGCCGGTGAACTCGACCAGCAAGCTGACACCGTCCTCGCTTCGTGAGGCGTTCGGGCACTTTCCGTCCGGGGTCGTGGCGATCGCCGCCGAGGTTGACGGCGTCCGCGAGGGGTTGGCGGCCAGCACCTTCGTCCCGGTCTCGCTGGACCCGCCGCTGGTGTCGTTCTGCGTGCAGAACACCTCGACGACCTGGCCCAAGCTCCAGACCGTTCCCCGCTTGGGCATCAGCGTGCTGGGCGAAGCCCATGACGAAGCAGTGCGGACGCTGGCCGCCAAAACCGGCGACCGATTCGCGGGTTTGGAGACCGAGCGCAACGACGCCGGAGCCGTCTTCATCAGAGGCACCAGCATGTGGCTGGACAGTGCGATCGAACAAACCATCCCTGCCGGAGACCACACCATTGTCGTGTTGCGCGTCAACGATCTGCGGGTCAACCCCGATGTCGCGCCGATTGTCTTTCACCGCAGCGCTTTCCGGCGGCTGGGCGCGTGAGGCTCATTGCGGTTCTGAAGTGCATTGGGCCTGCGGGTTCCGCAGGCCCGGTGTCATGACATCGTCAGCGGCGGAACAGCTTGTTGCCCAGCCACACCACCGGATCGTATTTCTTGTCGACGACCCGCTCCTTCATCGGAATCAGAGCGTTGTCGGTGATCTTGATGTGCTCGGGACACACCTCGGTGCAGCACTTGGTGATGTTGCAGTAGCCGAGCCCGTGTTCCTCTTGCGCCTGGTTACGCCGGTCCACGGTGTCCAGTGGATGCATGTCCAGCTCGGCCACCCGCATCAGGTAACGCGGGCCGGCGAACGCTTTCTTGTTCTCGTCGTGGTCGCGGATCACGTGACAAACGGTCTGACACAGGAAGCACTCGATGCACTTACGGAACTCCTGGGAACGCGCGACGTCGTTCTGGGCCATCCGGTACTCGCCGGGCTGCAGCTCTTTGGGCGGCGCGAACGACGGTATCTCGCGGGCTTTCTCGTAGTTGTACGAGACGTCGGTGACCAGGTCGCGGATCACCGGGAAGGTCCGCAGCGGTGTCACTGTCACCACTTCGTCCTCGCCGAACGTCGACATCCGGGTCATGCACAGCAACCGGGGCTTGCCGTTGATCTCCGCTGAGCACGAACCGCACTTGCCGGCCTTGCAGTTCCACCGCACCGCCAGATCGGGCGTCTGGGTCTGCTGGAGGCGGTGGATGATGTCGAGCACCACCTCCCCCTCGTTGACGTCGACCCTGAAGTCCTGCAGCGCGCCGCCGGCCTCGTCGCCACGCCACACTCGCAGACTCGCGTTGTAGGTCATCTCAGCCTCTCCGTCCTGGATGTTCGGCCAACTCGTCATCGGTGTAGTACTTCTCCAGCTCGGAGATGTCGAACAGCTCCAGCAGATCCGACCGCATCGGTTCCTGCTCCTTGCGGGTGACCTCGACGTCGGGAATCACGTCGTCGCCGCTGGCCTTCTGACACACCAGCAGCAGCTTGCGCCATGAGGAGTCCATTGCCGGATGGTCGTCGCGGGTGTGCCCGCCGCGGGACTCGGTGCGCTCCAACGCGGCTTTGGCGACACACTCGCTGACCAGCAGCATGTTGCGCAGGTCGATGGCGAGGTTCCAGGCCGGGTTGTATTTGCGAGGGCCCTCCACGTGGATGTGCTTGAACCGCTCCCGCAGCTCGTTGAGCCGGCTGAGGGCCTGGGAGATCTCATCGGCGTTGCGGATGATGCCCACCAGCTCGTTCATCGAGTCCTGCAACTCCAGCTGCAAGGTGTAAGGGTTCTCCCGCGCGGCGCCGTTCGTCGGCGTCTCCAGCGGAGCCAGCGCCAGTTTCGCCGCGGCGTCCACAGCCTCTGAGGACACCGTCGGCCGGCTGCTCAGCGCCCGGACGTAGTCGGCGGCGCCCAGCCCGGCGCGCCGGCCGAACACCAGCAGGTCCGACAGCGAGTTGCCGCCCAGCCGGTTGGAGCCGTGCATCCCGCCTGAGCACTCACCCGCAGCGAACAGCCCCGCGACGCTGGCCGCCCCGGTGTCGGCGTCGACCTCGATACCGCCCATGACGTAGTGGCAGGTAGGCCCGACTTCCATCGGCTCCTTGGTGATGTCGACCCCCGCCAGCTCCTTGAACTGGTGGTACATCGAGGGCAGCCGCCGGTTGATTTCCGCGGGTGTCAGCCGCGAGGCGATGTCGAGGTACACGCCGCCGTGCGGGGTGCCGCGGCCCGACTTGACTTCGGAGTTGATGGCGCGCGCCACCTCGTCACGCGGCAGCAGGTCCGGGGTGCGACGGGCCGCGTCGTTGTCCTTGAGCCACTGGTCGGCTTCCTGCTCGGTTTCGGCATATTGGCCTTTGAAGACCGCCGGGATGTAGCCGAACATGAACCGGCTGCCTTCGGAGTTCTTCAACACTCCGCCGTCACCGCGAACACCCTCGGTGACCAGGATGCCTTTGACGCTCGGCGGCCACACCATGCCGGTCGGGTGGAACTGCACGAATTCCATGTTGATCAGCGTCGCGCCGGCGCGCAGCGCCAGCGCGTGCCCGTCGCCGGTGTACTCCCAGGAATTGGACGTCACCTTGAAGGACTTGCCGATGCCGCCGGTGGCCAGCACCACCGCGGGCGCCTCGAACAGGACGAATCGGCCGCTTTCGCGCCAATAGCCGAACGCCCCGGCGATCGCACCCTGCTCGCCCGAGCGATCCATGAGCAACTCGGTGACCGTGCATTCGGCGAAAACCTTGATCCGCGCCTCGTAGTCGCCGAGTTCTGCGAAGTCCTCCTGCTGCAGCGACACGATCTTCTGCTGCATGGTGCGGATCAGTTCCAGGCCGGTTCGGTCACCGACGTGTGCCAGCCGCGGATAGGTGTGTCCGCCGAAGTTGCGCTGGCTGATCCGGCCGTCTTTGGTGCGGTCGAACAACGCGCCGTAAGTCTCCAGCTCCCACACCCGGTCGGGTGCCTCTTTGGCGTGCAGTTCGGCCATCCGCCAGTTGTTCAGGAACTTCCCACCGCGCATGGTGTCGCCGAAGTGGGTCTTCCAGTTGTCTTTCGGGTTGGTATTTCCCATCGAAGCCGCACAGCCGCCCTCGGCCATCACGGTGTGGGCCTTGCCGAACAACGACTTACACACCACTGCGACTTTCAGGCCCCGCTCGCGGGCCTCGATCACCGCGCGCAGCCCCGCGCCGCCGGCACCTATCACCACTACGTCGTAGGAGTGCCGTTCGACCTCAGTCATGAAACCTCACTCAACTATCTGCTGTTTGCTTTCTTGAACCGCTCAGCCGACGAACCGAAGGTCCGGTATGGCACCGCTGGCCACGAGCGAGACGTACAGATCGGTGAGGACCAGGGTGCCCAAAGTGATCCAGGCGAATTGCATGTGCCGGGTGTTGATCTTGCTGATCTGCGTCCACAGCCAGTAGCGCACCGGGTGCTGGGAGAAGTGTTTGAGCCGACCACCGGCGATATGGCGGCAGGAGTGGCACGACAACGTGTACACCCACAGCAGCACCACATTGGTCAGCAGCACGATGTTGCCTAACCCGAAGCCGAAACCGCCCGGCGAGTGGAAGGCCTTGATTGCGTCGTAGGTGTTCAGCAGCGAGACCACACAGGCAACGTAGAAAAAGTACCGGTGACTGTTCTGGATGATCAGCGGAAGCCGGGTTTCGCCGGTGTAGGCCGAATGGGGTTCGGCAACAGCACAACCCGGGGGCGACTGCCACACCGAGCGGTAATAAGCCCGACGGTAGTAGTAGCAGGTCAGCCGGAAACCCAGCAAAAAGGGCAGCACCAGGCTGCCCAACGGGATCCACCAGGGGAAGTGCCCGAACCACACGCCGAGGTGGCTGGCGCCGGGAGCACACGACGAGCTGATGCACGGTGAGTAGAACGGTGTCAGATAGTGGTACTTGTCGACCCAATAGGAACTGCCCCAAAACGCCCGGATGGTTGCGTAGATGATGAAAGTGGCCAACCCCAGGTCGGTCAGCAGCGGCGCTTTCCACCAGCGGTCGGTGCGCAGTGTGCGCTGCACGATCTGCGCGCGTTTGGGGGAGAAGACGCCAGTGCTGGGACGGTTCGTCGTCGGTGCGCTCATCTGGTGTTAATCCTGTTCTGTGACCCTGCCCGAAGGGTACCCAGAACCGGCGGTGATGCGGCGCGGGGGGTGTGAGTGCCAGGGGCCGCGTTGTCAGCATCTGAGCGGTGCTTACCGCCCTCCCACGTGGTGGCGCGTCGAGCGTCGGCAAAGTCCTATCGTCTTGGACGACGGTCCGGCCTCAGTCGGAGCCGGAGATTTGGGACGCACGCAGTTGCTTACGCAGGCAACATGTTTGAAGGCCATTCGCGCGTCGCGATGGTGCGCCACCCTGTCAGTTGTGTGGTATCTGAACACCACACCGGCGTCGAACGCAGCGGTCAAACCGGTGCTGTCTGCGCAGGGCGACAGCAGGTGCGCTGTGCTCGAACAACCGCGCCGCCTGCCTTGGCGGTGTTAGGAATCACAATGTGACACCCGCGTCTCTCGTCGCACCTTGAGTGGCCCGCCGATCGATTGTCTCGATGACCTTTTGCCATGCCCTCGGCACAGGACGCTCCGGTATGACCTCGGATTTGTCAGCATTACGACGTGGGAGAGTGGTCGAAGCCGGTTTCGAACCGGGGCATGCCGGTTACAAAGCGTTGTTCGGTCGCTCGAACGCGTAAAGCGCCATCCGGCGATTGGCCATGTCGTGCTCGCCGAGGAATCGGCAACCGACGTCCTCGCACAATTTCCGCACCGCACTGTTGCGGTGATCGGGGTCGAACATCACCCGGAGGCAGTCAGGCTCGTTCTCGAACACATAGGCGACGACCCTTGGCAACAGCAGTGACGCGAATCCACGGTTGATGAGCTGCTCGTCGGCGATCGCCGCGTGGATACCAAGGTCGTAGGGGTGCGCGTCGTAGCGCTCGGCGATCAAATCCTTTGCAGCTCGGTAAATTTCAACGTATGCACCATCGACTCCGCGCAGCGCGATGATCAGCGGCAGCGAGTACGAGCCTTTTATCTGCGCCTGCAGATGACGGCGCCACTTCCACACCGGCCAGTCGTATTCCCATGCCGCGGCCAGGTGCGGGCGATTCATCCACTCGGCGACGAGCTCGGCGTCGGAGACCTCGGCAACCCGCAGCGAGTACGGGTCAGTCAGCACCGGAACCGGTGGCGCCGGCACCTGCCGTACTTCCGCCGGCAAGTCGGTGAGCTCCCGCACGAGCACTGGGTCAGTCATCGTGTTTGCACGATATCCGAGCTGTTGGCGCCGGTTGACGCGCTATCCGGCGTCGATTGGCTCGAGCAGCCGGTGCGGCCGGCGCAACGTCCTGCTGACCGGGTCGTCGCGCGTGCCGCGGTCGAGCGGTCGGCGCGGCGGGTGGACGATCAAATCGGTGACCCCGGGAGTCTGCCCGCAATCTGCGCACACCCGGTCCGGGGTGATGGTGCCACCGCAGCCGGCGTGACCATATGTCCGCCGGTTGGAACGCGCCAGAAAACTTTCGTTACCCCAGTCGATCAACGACCAGATCGTCGGCCACAGTCGCAGGCCCTTGCCGGTCAGCTGGTATTCATCGCGGCCGCTGGCGCCGGCAGCCCGCCGCAGAACGCCCGCCCCAACCAGCAGGTGAAGACGTTCGGTCAGTACAGCTTTGGGAATGCCGAGGTGAGCGCGGAAGTCGGTGAACCGTCGGACGCCGTAGAAGGCGTCCCGCACGATCAACAGCGTCCAGCGTTCGCCCACGATCTCAAGTGAGCGCGCGATGGGACAGACTTCCGCAGGGTATTCGCGGGGCAGGGCCACCCCGCCACCCTACCTTGCAGGTTCACTCACCGAACCTTATAGTCGGACCTAAGAAGGTTCGTTGACCGAACCATCAACCGGAAGGCGGCGCAATGGCCGAGTGTCACCGCGAGAACCACCTGATGACTCGCGTCGATATCACGACCGGTATGGCGTTCGACGAGTTCGTGGCCGCGCTGGAGAAAGCGGCGCCGCCGGTCGACCTCGAAGTCACCCAACGGATTGCAGCCGACGGCGGCAACTGGGACGAAGTGCGCCGCGCCGTCGCCCAGAACGCTCCCAACGATCTGATGATCTATGCCAAGATCGACGCTGCTCCGCTGTTCGGCGTCGCCGGCCATCAGGTTCGCGCCGTCGAGTATCTGATCGGCAATCATGTCATCGCCGAGACCATGTTTCGCCACAACCCGAAGGCGCTGTTGTACGCGCCGCTGCGGATGCTGGTCTACAGCGACGCCGACGGCAACGCCGTGTTCACGATGGATCAGCCGAGCTCGGCTTTCGGCAGCCTGGGTATCTCCGAGGTCACTGAAGTCGGTGAAGGACTTGACGGCAAGGTCGTCAACCTGCTTCGCATCGTCGGGCTGGACGTGGCGGACGCATTCCGACCCGAAGTCGCCTGAAGTGCCGAAGTCCGGTGGCGCGGTGAAGCGCCACCAGGCCGGCCCGCTAGCTGATATACCTGAGTCGGTCACGCTGAAGCCCCGGCATGCGTTTCGCCACGAGCGAACCGGCTCGGTTCCTGCATCTAGTCGTCGTCGGTCGCCAAGCGGTAGCCGCGCTTGACTACGGTGGCGATGATGTTTTTGTCGCCCAGCGCGGTTCGCAGCCGCAGCACCGCGGTGTCCACCGCGTGAGTGTCGGTGCCGCTACCGGGTAGCACCCGCAACAAGTCAGCTCGAGACACCACGGTGCCCGGCCGGATCGCCAGCGCGCGCAGCGTCGCCTTTGCTGACGGGGACAGCGGTTTGACCGTCCCGTCCACGAACACGCAGGAGCCGCGAATCTCGATCAGGTGGCCTGCAGCGCGCACCGTGCGAGAGCGCTGCGCCGGCAGTTCCTGAGCGATATGACGGGCCAGTGCGCCCAGCCGCATCCGTTGCGGCGCCGAGGTCGGGATGCCCAGCCGTATCAACGGTTCCGCGGTGACGGGGCCGACGCACATCGCCCGCACGTCCGAACGCAGAGCGTCGATCAGCTTGTCGGACAGCCCGAGCTCCCGAGCGCGCAGCAGGGTCGCGGCAGCCGCGGGCGCCGAGGTGAACGCGACGGCGTCGACCTGACGCGCAGCGATCTGGGTGACCAATTGATCGAAGTCGCCGGCTCTGGGCGCCGGCAGCCACCGGTACACCCGGATGGGAACGACTTCGGCCCCGGCGGCGCGAAGTTCGGTGACATACTCCGGGAACGGATCCCAATCATCGGTGGCACCGTGCAACTGCAGAGCGATCGACTGTCCGTCGACTCCGGCCCGCAGTAAGTACGCGAGCACGTCGCGCGATGATTCGGATTCCGGGGACCATTGTTCGCGCAGACCGGCCGCCCGGAGCGCGCCGGTTGCCTTCGGCCCGCGGGCCACTACCAAGGCCTTCGACAAAGCCGTGAGCAGTTCCGTCGCCACTCCCCACCCCTCGGCCGCAGAGATCCAGCCGCGAAATCCGATGCCGGTTGTGGCGATCAGAACGTCGGGCGGATCGGCGATCAAGGTCGCGGTGCAGCGGTGCAGTTCCTCGTCGTCGGGCAGCGACACCATGGTGATCGCCGGTGCGCTGCAGACGGTGGCGCCGTTGCGCCGCAGCAATGCGCATAGTTCCTCAGAGCGCCGGGCGGCGGTGACCGCTACGCGATAGCCGGTGAGCGACGCCGAATCTGGCTGACTCATGTGACGTGTGTATGCCACGCAGATTTCGCAAGCGTTACCGAAGAATTGCCGACCCGTTGCTCACCGGCGAGGCGTCACTTGCCCGCCGGCACCCGCATTACCAGACGTCCCCGTCGCGCCAATCAACCATCAATCCCGCCTCGGTGTCGACGTCCACACCCACCGGCAGCACGAACACCGAACCATCGTCCCCCGGGGTGCGGGCCGGCCCGTCGGGTGCCAGCACGGACGTCGGCCCGCGCCAAGGTAGCCAGCCGCGTGTCGCGAACAACCGGCGACCCCGCTCGGAGGAACTGAGCGCCCCGAGCGGGTAGCCGCCACGAATCACCTGCTCGCAAGCGTCAAGTATGGCGATCGCCAGCCCATGACCGCGCCAGTCTTCGCGAACCGCGACCGCTTCGACATAGCCGCAACGAAATGGCCTGTTGTTATGGACTATTCGACGCTGCACCACCGAACCGTGCGCGATGATCGCGCCGTGACGCCAAATCAGCGCATGCATTCCACCCAGCGCGTGATCCCAGTCGGTCTCGGAAATATCAGCCGCGAATGCCTCGATGACCATTCGGCGAGCGCTCTGCCGGGTCTCGTTATCGAGGTCAGCAGTGTGCACCAGGCGGGCGGTAGGTGCCTGGCTGCGCACCCCTCCCTGTCTACCAGTCACTTGGCGGGCTCGATATACGTTGTGACGGGCCCGGGGTGCTCACCCTGGAACCGGCGATCGCGGGCGCGCCCAGTGCAACCGCACATACTGGCCGGGTCGGATCTGAGCGACTTTGTCGATGTCCTCGTGGGTCACGACACCGATCACGGGGTAGCCGCCGGTCACCGGATGGTCGGGGCCAAGGATAACCGGCAAACCGTTTGGCGGTACCTGAACAGCGCCGCGGGTGGTCCCTTCGCTGGGCAACTGCCGATCCAGCGTCCGATGCCGCAAGGGGCTCCCTTCCAGTCGCATCCCCACCCGGTCGCTGCGGTCGGAGGCCATCCACACCGTGTGCACCAAGGCGTCGGGATCGGCGAGCCAGTCGTCGCGCGGTCCGGGCACCACCGTCACCTCGACGAGGTGCTCGTCGATCGCCGCGACCGGAGCCTGATCGATTCGGGGGTAGTCGCCAGTGTGCTCGCCGATCGGTAGCGCCGCTCCGGCCAGCAAGGGCAGCGGTCCGATCGCCGACAACACGTCGTAGCTGCGGGAGCCCAGCACCGGTTCGACGTCGATGCCGCCGCGCACCGCCAGGTAACTGCGCACCCCGGCGCGCGCACTGCCCAGCGAAACCACCTCGCCGTCGCACAGATGCTGAACGCTATTGAGGCCGAAGGGCCTTCCGTTGACGGCGGGATCGGCCTCGGCACCGGTGATGGCGATATCCAGGTCACCGCCGCGTAGTCGCGCCGCGAAGCCGCCGAGGGTGATTTCGATGGTCGCCCGGTCGTCGGGGTTTGCCACCAGCCGGTTGGCCAAACTGTGTGCTCGCCGGTCTGCAGCTCCAGATCCGCTGACGCCGAGGTGCGCGAATCCCGTGCGGCCGAGATCCTGGATCAGCGCCAGCGGTCCGGTGCGCAGGACTTCCAATGTCGGCACGAACGACCTCCTGATTTTGCTAGACGGCGCGGAACTGCACCCAGTTCCCCAGCGTCAGCAGGGCCGGCTCGGCCCGGTCGATATCCCACATGACGGCGTCGGTGCGACCGATCAGCTGCCACCCGCCCGGTGACTGGCGCGGATAGATACCGCTGAACTCGCCTGCCAGGCCAACCGAACCGGTTGGCACGGCAGAGCGCGGGTCGGCTCGGCGCGGCACGGCCAGCCGCCGATCACCGCCGACGAGGTAAGCGAAGCCGGGAGCGAATCCACCGAACGCCACTTGCCACGGCGTGCCGGTGTGGGCGTCGACCACTTGGGCCCGAGTGAGTCCGGTGTGGTGGGCGACGTCGTTGAGATCGGCGCCGTCGTACTCGACGTCGATAACCACGTCGACGCGGCCGTCCGGTGGCGACCCTGGCAACGAGTCCGGACTGACGCGCATCTCGTTCAACCGGCTGCGGACCAAGCCCTGACCACGCGGCCCGTCGAGTGTGAGCAGAACGGTGCGGGCGGCGGGCACGACATCGAGCACGCCGGGCAGCGCCGCCTCGCGAATCGCAGCCGACCACGCCAGCACGTCAACGCTGCTGTCGAACTCCAGCAGCAACGCCCGGTCACCGTAGTCCTTGATTCGGGCGCCGACGTTCGATCCAGAATGTCCTGCAACGCTCATCTATCAGCCGAGGGCTTTGGCGATCAGCGGTGGAAGTTGGTCGGCCACCAGCGGATAGCTCAACGGTGACGCGTAAGCCAGTGCCCCGGCCTGATCCTTCGTGGTGAAGACGTTACGCGCCCCCAGTGCCGCAACGCCGGGGTCGGCCAGCAATGCGAGCCGGTCACCGTCGGTGTTCGTCATCCAAATCAACACGTCGACGGCACTGAGGACGTCCCTGATCTGTTTGCGGGGAATGAAGGCACGCTGCGGGTCGACGGCGAAGTTGCCGATGTTGTCGGCCACGACCAGGCGCATCTGGGTCAGGAACTCGGTGCGCCAACCCGAAACGGTTGCAACGACGTTGTCTTGGTGCAGCGCACCCTGCAGCATCAACACCTTCTTGCCGTTGAATTGCGGGTACTTCTTACCGGCATCGGTGAACTTCTGGTCGACCGCGGCGACCAGCGACTTCATCTGCTCGGCCTGGTAGACAGCCTCACCGATGACACCGGCCTGGTCCTTCCAGGGCTCGAAGAACGCGTCGCCACCCGATTGCGCGACGGTAGGGGCGATCGCTGACAGTTTTTGGTAGGTGTCGGCGTCCACGCCGGCGTCGGTGGCCACGATGAGATCAGGTCTCAGGGCCGCGATCCGGTCGACTTGAAGTCCGCTGTCCAGGTTGAGCACCACGGGTTTCGCGTCACCCAATCTCGGTTGGGCCCACGGCCAAACTCCGAACGGTTCGTCACCGAACCAATTGGTCACCGCGATCGGCTCGATCCCCACCGCCAGCAGATCATCCTGACCGGTGTACCCGGCACTCACGACCCGCTTGGGCGGCGCCGAGATGGTCGTCTCGCCGAACTGGTGCCGGATGGTGACCGTTGCGCCGTCGGTGCCGTCACCCGATTTCTTCGGCGAGCAGGCGGCAACAAGCCCGCCAGTCGTCAGTGCCGCCGCCCCGGCGATGCTGAGAAATCTGCGCCTGTTCAACGTTCTGAGTTGCTGACCCGCCTTCCAACCGGGCGGATGATCAGTCGCCTGCATGGCGCAATTCTGACTGATGCAACGGTGTGGCATGGCACAGATGGTCGCTAGGCCGTCGGCCGACCCGGCTGGGTCGGCTGGCTCGGCTGGCTCGGCCAGGGACTGTAGTCGGCGATGAGCTCTTCCTGTGGCGGCCGGCGCTCGGCCGGCACGTGCTGCAAATTGATCCGGATGCGGTACCAGATCGAACTCGGCCCGCGCATGCCGTCGACCAGCACATCTGCGGGTTGCAGCAGTCTGGCCGCGCTCGGGTGGCGGTCGCGCCACGTGGCCAACGCGGACATCGCCTCGTCTTTGGTCTTGGTGCGCGCCACCTCGATGAGCGGCATCTTGGAGACGCGCCTGCCGGCGCGTCCGCCGGCCCGGCTCTGGCCGGCTCCTTTGGGCGCCTTTTCGGCCGGGCCGAGTTCCTCGGCCAACTCGAGCAGCGGTTCGAGTCGGCCACCCGGATCATCGTCCATGCCGGCCCAGGGATCGCCGATCTGGGCGAACCGCTGCGGAACGGTCTCGAGCGTGAACGCCTCCGGCCGGCAGTCGGGCACTTCCACCCATGACAGCGGCGTCGACACCCGAGCGTCGGCTGTGGCCCGCACCGAGTAGGCCGACGCGATGGTGCGGTCCTTCGCGTTCTGGTTGAAGTCGACGAACACCCCCTCGCGCTCTTCCTTCCACCAACGGCTGGTGGCCAGTTCGGGCGCACGACGCTCGACCTCGCGGGCAATGGTCTGCGCGGCCAACCGGACCTTGCTGAACGGCCACTGCGGCGAAATGCGGGCATAGATATGGAAGCCTCGCGATCCTGATGTCTTGGGCCAGGCTTTCAGCCCGTAGTCCTCCAGCACCTCGCGGGTAAGCAGCGCGACTTCCACGATCTGGCGCCACTGCACCCCGGGCATCGGGTCCAGATCGACACGCAGTTCGTCGGGGTGGTCGAGGTCTTCGGCGAGCACCGGATGCGGGTTGAGGTCGATGCAGCCCAGATTGACCGCCCACACCAGCCCCGCGGCGTCGCGGATGACCGCCTCCTTCGCCGAGGTGCCCGATGCGTAACGCAGTTCGGCAACCTCCACCCAGTCCGGCCGGTTCTGCGGCGCCCGTTTCTGAAAGATTGCCTCTTCCCCGATGCCCTTGACGAAGCGCTTCAAAATCATCGGACGGCCGGTCACGCCACGAACGGCGCCGTCGGCGACGCTGAGGTAGTAGCGGACCAAGTCGAGTTTGGTGCGGCCGGGACGCCCGTTATTGCCGGGGAACACCAGCTTGTCCGGGTTGCTGACGGCAACCGGGATCCCGGCCACGTCCAGTGACACTGAACCGGTCATCAGTTCATCGTAAATTTCCCCGCCGAATTGCGACGGGCGTCACATATGGTGATGCCATGCCGAACTTCAGTGACCTGTTGCCCTGGAACGCCGCCTCGAAGGTTCAGCAGTACGCAGACCGCGGCCTGTCCGAACTCCACTATGTCCGCAAGATCATCGAAGCGGGTGGTTTCCCGATCGAGCCGCCGCAAAATGTGGCCGCGCTGGCGAACGACATCCGCAAGTGGGGCGAGATCGGGATGCTGCCCGCGATGCACTCCCGACGCAGGCCAGACAAGGTGGCCGTCATCGACGACGACGGCGAGATCACCTGGAAGGAACTCGACGACGCCGCCAACGCGGTCGCTCACGGCCTGCTGGACAAAGGCGTCAAGGGTGGCGACGGTGTCGCGATCCTGGCGCGCAACAGCCGCTGGTTCGCGATCGCGCTGTTCGGCTGCGCCCGGGTCGGCGCCCGCATCATCCTGCTGAACAGCTCGTTCTCCGGCCCGCAGATCAAAGAAGTATCCGAACGCGAAGACGCCAAACTGGTCATCTACGACGACGAATACGCCGAAGACGTCAGCAAGGCCGACCCGCCGCTGGGCAAACTGCGGGCGCTGAGCACCAACCCCGACTCAGACAAGAAGTCGAACAGCAAGGACGGGACGCTTGCCGACCTGATCGAACACAGCAGCGGCAAGCCCGCGCCCAAGGCGAGCAAGCACTCGTCGATCATCATCCTGACCAGCGGCACCACCGGCACCCCGAAGGGCGCGAACCGCAGCACCCCGCCGAGCTTGGGCCCGATCGGCGGAATCCTGTCGCATGTTCCGTTCAAGGCCGGTGAAGTGACGGCGTTGCCGGCGCCGATGTTTCACGCCCTGGGCTTCCTGCACGCCGGCATCGGCGGATTCCTCGGCTCGACCTTGCTATTGCACCGCAAGTTCAAGCCCGAGGTCGTGTTGCAAGACATCGAGAAGCACAAGACGACCGCGATCATCGTCGTTCCGGTGATGTTGTCGCGGATGCTCGAGGCGCTGGAAAAGATGGATAAGCGGCCGGACCTGTCCAGCCTGCGGATCATCTTCGTGTCCGGGTCCGCATTGAACGCCGATGTCGCAGAGCGGGCGCTCAAAGAATTCGGACCCGTCATCTACAACATGTACGGCTCGACCGAGATCGCGTTCGCCAGCATCGCCGAGCCGAAGCATCTGGAGTACAACTCGTCGACCGCTGGAGCGGTGGTCAAAGGCGTCAAGGTCAAGATCTTCGACGACGACGGCAAGGAGTTGCCGCAGGGCGAGGTCGGGCGGATCTTCGTCGGCAGCAGCTTCCCGTTCGAGGGTTACACCGGTGGCGGCGGTAAGCAGATCATCGACGGCATGCTGTCCTCCGGTGACGTCGGCTACTTCGACGAGAAAGGCCTGCTGTTCATCAGCGGCCGCGACGACGAGATGATCGTGTCCGGCGGCGAGAATGTCTTCCCCGCCGAAGTCGAGGACTGCATCAGCGGGCTTTCCGACGTGGTGGAGGCCACCGCGATCGGCGTCGAAGACAAGGAGTGGGGCCACCGGTTGAAAGCCTTCGTGGTCAAGAAAGACGGCTCCGACCTCGACGAGGACACCGTCAAGAAGCATGTCAAGGACCAGCTGGCCAAGTACAAGGTCCCGCGCGAAGTGGTCTTCCTCGACGAGTTGCCACGCAACTCGACCGGCAAGATCCTCAAGCGTGAGCTTCGCGATGAAGGCGATGAAGGCGATGGCGGCGGCGACGACGGCGACAAAGGCGGCAAGAGCGACAAGAAGGAAGACGCCAAGAGCGACAAGAAGGAAGACGCCAAGAGCGACAAGAAGGAAGACGCCAAGAGCGACAAGAAGGAAGACGCCAAGAGCAGAAGAGACGCAGCGACGGCTCAGCCTCCGCGGCCGCGCGCGTCGCCTGACCGGCTACGTCACCCGTCGAAGCCGGTTGCGCCGTCCAGTTGTTCGCGCAGGATGTCCAGTTGTCCGGTGTGCCGGGCGGTTTCCTGGATCATGTGCAGGTAGATCCATCGCAGCGAAACCCTGCCGATGCGGCGGTGCGGTACCGAGTGCTCCAGCGGGTACCGCGCTGCGATCACCCGGGATTGCCGGCACTGCGTCTGATACTCGGCTACGAGCGTGACGAGTGATTCGTCGGACAGGAAGACGAATTCCCATTCGCGGTCGTGCAGGCGACGGTTGTCGTCCAGTCGTTCCTGGAGCAGTTGGTCGAACCAGCCGAACTCGGCCCAGCGCAGGTGTTTGACCAGCCCGCCAGCCGTCGTGGCTGATGGCACCAGCCGGCGACGCGCCACGGCGTCGGAGAGGCCGGCAATCTTGCGCACCACAATCTCGCGGTAGTCGTCGAGAAAGGCTTCCAGCGTGGCACGTTCGTCGAGCGTGCCACGCTCGCGGCGACGCGGCGGTGTGTCGGCCATGAGCCGAAACTTACCCCGGCCACTTGCGCCGGCGCCTTCGCTGCCGCCGCGTTCAGCGCCCTTGCTGGATGTTTCGGATGACTTGCGAGGTCAGTTTCGGGTCGTTCAGAAGTTGGTCGATCAGGGCCGTCAAAACCTCTTGCCCGGTGACGCGGGCAAGTCCGAGACGGTCGGCCGCTTCACGCTGCCAGATATCGAGGGCGCGGTGGGTGGCTGGGGAGAGGTCGACGGTCCTTCGGGTGCGTTGACCGCGCGTCCGCTGACCTATCTTCTGTCGGATGCTGGTCAGGCGTTCGGTCGGGTCCGCCTCGTTGAAGTGCGCCGATGATTGACCGGACGCGGGGCGGCCGCGGAACGGTGCGGCGCTGGAGTCGACGCCGCCGCCGGGGGGAGTGCTCATCGCGAAGACCCTTCGCTCGTGATCAGGACAACCGTGTGCGTCGATGGAAAGAGTCAAGAACTGATCTATGCCGCTCGCAGCGATCTCGGCACGTACCCGAGCGTAGCGCCCGAAGCCCACCCGCGGTGCGGTAAGGCGGGCATGTCCTTCGCCCGGCAAGTCGTCGAGCAGCGGTTCGCGGGCGAGGTGTCCCTACCGTCGGCGCCTTTGTATGCGAGCAGCTGTTCTTAGTCATTTTTTGCTCGCCAGACGGTTTGCTGCACGCGCGCGCACGCCGCCTTGTTGAATGTCGGCGAGAAGCACCCTCTTTCGGTTGGCATGCTGTGGAGTGAGTCGCCTCAGGACCTCCAAATTGTCGATTGTGAAAATTCGCGTAAGTCTGAGTTTGCGTACTTCAGTGGATCAGTAAAAGCTTTTGAGCTGGCATTATTGCTGGTAAACGCCTGCTGAGTTCAGTAGATCGGTTTGTCCTGGTGTACTGAATTTGTCCAATAACACTTGTTCGGTGCAAAGTCAGTATTGGCAATATTACGAAGTGGTGAGCAAGTGGGAGAAATTGTGGTTCACAGCATCTTCGATACATTCTTGGATTGGTTGCCAAGCATTTGCATTTAACGTTCCTGGTGTCAGTCCCCGAACTTTTAGCAAGGAGCAAAAATGTCGAAGTCACTGTTTTCCGTTCGCACTGCGGTAGCCGGCGCACTGGGTGCCGGTGCGATCAGCGGCGCAATGCTGTTCGGCGCCCTGCCCATGGCGAACGCGACGCAGGCGCCGGTCGCGCCGGCCGCCACCGCCGGCGCCGGTCACGTCGAGTTGGCAGGAATTCACCACCACCACGACCACCACCGCCACGACCTCCACCACTCGGTGAACATCCTCTGAGCGAGGGAGTTGAGGCCGGCCAGCGCAGTCGTTGATTGCGCTGGCCGGCTTCGCGCAAGGCGAAGTCGCCTACGGGTCCCGCGGCAGGCCGAGCAGTCGTTCGGCGATGATGTTCAGCTGAACTTCCGAAGTCCCGCCGTAGATCGTGGTGGCCCGGCTTGCCAGCAGGTATTCGTCCCACTTACCGGACAGCTCGTTGGGGTCCCCGACGGCGGCATCTGCTCCGAAGGTCGACACAGCGAACTCGGCATAATCTTGCCCGGTCCGCATCGTCAAGAGCTTGGAGATCGCCGCCGACGGCATGGCGTCGCCGCCGGCCAGCGTCAGCAATGTCGAGCGCATATTGAGCACCTTCGCGGCATGCCCTTCGGCGATCAACTGCCCGGCCCGGTTGCGCGCGACCTGGTCGAAGTGGCCCTCTGCAAGAAATTGCACGAAACCGTCCAGATTCGCCAGGAACGGCGCCTCCGAGCTGCCGATGGAGACCCGCTCAGCCGTCAGCGTGTTTCGGCTGACCTCCCAGCCCCGATTCGGTTCGCCGAGCACCAGGTCATCGGGGACAAATACGTCGTCGATGAAGACCGTGTTGAACATCGCACCCCCGGTCAGTTCACGCAGCGGCTGCACCTGCACGCCTTCGCTGTGCATGTCCAGCAGGAAGTACGTGATGCCGTTATGTTTTGGGGCGCTGAGGTTCGTTCTCGGCCAGCAGCGCACCCCACTGGGCGAATTGCGCGGCGGTGGTCCAGATCTTCTGCCCGGTGACCCGCCAGCCGCCCTCCACCTTCGTCGCCTTTGTGCTCAAGCCGGCTAAGTCTGAGCCCGCCCCCGGTTCGGAGAACAACTGGCACCACACCTGTTCACCGCGGAAGGTTGGTGGCAGGAACCGCTGCTTTTGCTCTTCGGTACCGAAGGCCACGATCGACGGGGCGATCCACGATGCGATGCCGATCGGCGGGCGCTTGACCTGTCCGGCGGCGAACTCCTGGGCGATGATGATCTGTTCGACCGGAGCAGCCGCTCGACCCCACGGCGCGGGCAGGTAGGGCAGCACCCAGCCGCCTTCTGCGATGGCGGCCTTGCGCTCATCGCGTGCGATGGCCTTGAGTGCGTCGACCTCGGCGCGAATGTCGGCGCGCAGTCGCTCCGTGTCCGGGTCCAGATCGATATTGAGCTGGCGCATTCCCGTGGTTGTCGCAGCGTGGAGCACCCGTTGGGGGTAGTCGGTTCTGCGGCCGAACGCCGCGGCGAGCACCAGTGCCCGCCGGTAGTAGACGTTCGTGTCGTGTTCCCAAGTGAAGCCGATGCCGCCGTGCACCTGGATGCAATCCTGAGCGCAGCGCTGTGCGGCGGCTGGAGCCAGCGTTGCTGCTACGGCCGCGGCGAACTCGACAGCAGCGGAGGTGAACTGGGCAGCGCCTTCGCCGGCTTCGTCGATCGCACGGGCGGCGTCCCATACCGCCGCGGTGGCCCGTTCGGTGTCGGCGACCATTTCCGCGCACTTGTGTTTCACTGCCTGGAACTGACCGATGGGTCTGCCGAACTGTTCGCGGATCTTCGCGTAAGCGGACGCAGTGTCCGTCGCCCACCGGGCGACGCCGATCGCCTCTGCGGAGAGCAGGGTGGAAATCAGCGCGTGCGCAGCAGCGCGGGTCAACTTGCTCAGCACGGTGTCGTCGCTCACCTCGACGGCGTTGGCGCGCACGTGCGCGACCGGGCGCAGCGGATCGACGCTTTTGACCGGCTCGATCTCGAGCTGCTCGGCGCGCAGCACGATCCACTCCTCGCCGCTGTCGATCGCAACCGGCAACACCAGTAGTCCGGCTTGACCCGCAGCCGGAACAGCGCGAACTTCGCCGCGGATCACCAACGAGTCGCCGTGCCGGGTGGCGGTCAATCCCGAGTTCAGGGCGTAAGCAGCGATGGTTTCCCCGGACGCCAGCTCGCCGAGCACCTTCGCCTCAGAGTCATGCGCGCAGATCAACGCGCTCGCTATCGCCGACGGCACGAACGGGCCGGGCACCGCCCCATAGCCGAACTCGGCCAGCACGACCGCCAACTCGAGGATGCCAAAACCCTGCCCGCCGACGGATTCGGCCAGGTGCATACCCTGCAGTCCCTGGTCGGCTGCAGCCTGCCAGTACGGCGGTGGGTTACCGATCGGGGTCTCCAGGGCGGCGTGCAAGACCTCGGACGGCGCGACACGCGCTACCAGTGACCGAACCGATTTGGCGAGATCATGATGCTCGGTAGTGACCGCGATCGGCATGGTTTGACCTTTCTCGAGCTCGGCCGTGCTTCACCTGCCAGCAGTACCTGCGCGGACCGGGCAGCTCGTTCAATCTAATAACCGGTGGGTTGGTTGACCAGGCCGGCGGGTGTCTCGTCTGACCGTTCTCAGCGCCAGCGCTTGGCAATCCACTTGGCGATCATGTCGGCCTGTTCGCTGCGTGCACCGGGGGTGGTGAAGTAATGGTCGGTGTCGATGGAGAACTGCGTCTTATCAGTACTGCTCAGCGCGTCGAAGACGCGCTGAGCGTCGGACGGGAACACTCCCGTGTCGGCCTCGGCGTTGATCACCAGGGCCGGGCAGGTGACCCGGGCCAGATGCGATTCGGCGCGGGTCGGCGCTGTTCGCAAGCTCCACATACTCAGCCAGTTCCGCAAGGTGCAGGCTGCTGCGATGCCTCGCGCCGAGCGGTTCGCCTTTACCGGCAGACCGGCGTAACACCAGTTCGGCTGACGCTTGGTGGGCTCGATGCTTGGATCGACCATCCGAGGATCCGCCCACGTGCGCATCACGGAGAAGGGACGGTCGACAAAGCCGGCCGACTGGACGCGTTTAAGCTCCGCTTCCACCCAGTCCGTGATGGCGTGGTTGCGCACGACTTGCGCTGAGCGGTACCGGGCCAGGAAGTTCGCTGAGTAGGGCGGACCGTTGGTTTCGTTGAACAAGTCGAGCGTGGGATCGGTGGCCACTGGATCGTTCTCGTCGACGACGGCCGCGTCCATCCAGGCGGTCAGCACGTCGGGGCGGCCCGGATGGGCGGCGCTGGCCACCAAACCGTCAGCGGGCAAAAGGTCGGGCAATCTGGCTGCCGGACGAACACCGGGCATCGTGGTGACTTGCGGATCGACGGCCTGCGCCTGATAAGCGGCCATCAGCGATCCGCCACCGGAACTGCCCAGCAGCACAATCGTGTCCACCCCCTGCACTTCGCGCAGCCAACGCACACCGACGCCGATGTCGACAAGGGCATGGTCGAGCAGGAAGCTGTTTTCGAAGCCGCGGAAGCGAGTGTTCCAGCCCAGGAAACCGATGCCCCGAGTCGCCACGTATTCGGCGAGATAGTGCTCGGAGAAGTCGATCTGGAAGTGGGCCGCGATCATGGCCACCTTGGGCTTACGGCCCACTCCGCGGTGGTATAAGCCCTGGCACGGGTGGCCGCCGGCAGCCGCGCGACGCGCAGTGGGCGACGGCAGCCCCACGAACTCCCTGATCACCCCGGGTGCGCCGATACCCCGGGTCATCGAGTCGCCCCGATCAGCGCACGACCGTCGTCGCGGCAACGCTGTTCGGCTTGTGTGCGTCGCACGGATCTGAGGTTAGATTCCGAGCCGGGTGTGGATCGAGGAATTCGCCGCGGCAGTCCCAGGTCTCTTCGGGTGCTCGATGCCGCGGACTACGGATGGGTGGCGCGTGAAGCGCTGGTGTCCTGATAAAGCGCAGGGTCGGCGAGTTCGTCGAGCAGTGCAGCCAAGTGGTCGACCAGTTGGTCAAGATCCAGGCGCACCGCGCCGGTCAGCCATGCGCCGATCGTCTGCGCCACCCCACCAACGACGAAATGCGCCGCGGCTCTGATGCGGTCGTTCTCCGGGACCCGCAAGGCGCTGCCGACATGCTGTCCGGAGAGCATGGCGAACAAAGCGCTGGATTCGGCCCGCTTGCAAACCAGCACCGGGTCGGCCGGTTGCGCGCTGAACAGCAGTCGTCCGACACGTCCGTCACTGGCAATGGTCCGCACGATGTTGGCTATTCCCGCTCGGGTTTTTTCGCGAACAGGCGCGGCCGCCACGGCCGCCTGGGTGGTGGCGGCCAGGTCGGCGATTACCGAGTCGAACACTGCGCTGACCAATTCGTCTTTGTCGGCGAAACTTTCGTAGAAATAGCGGGCGGCCAGTTCGGCTCGTCGGCAGACGCCGCGGACCGTAACTGGCATATCGGACCCAAGCACGTCGAGGCCCGCAGAAAGCAAGCGGCCGCGGCGGGCGGCCACCCGGTCGGTGGAGTCCACGCCGCGGTAAGGGCGCGCGTTCGTCGTTTGCGACGGTCCGGGCCCAGAACTCATGACTTCCATGTTGACACTGCGGTCCACAGAAGTGCACTATCTGGAAACGAGCGTTCTCAGATTGCTGGGCAGGTGATGATGACCGCTGGTGAAGCGATCAGGCACGTCGAGCGCGCGATCGCCGACCCACCGCACCGGCGGAGGTCGACGCCGCGGCGGCGAGCGCCGAGGCGGCGCGCTGACATCGACGACGGTCTGATGGGTGTCGCGCTGCTGGCCGGGCCGGCTAACGTGATCATGCAGCTGGCGCGGCCCGGCGTGGGCTACGGCGTGCTGGAAAGCCGCGTGGAAAGCGGTCGGGTCGACCTGCACCCGATCAAACGGGCGCGTACGACATTCACTTACCTGGCGGTGGCCACCGCCGGCAGCGATGCGCAGAAGGCGGCTTTTCGCCGGGCGGTCAACGGCGCGCACGCCCAGGTGTACTCGACGCCTGAGAGCCCGGTCCCTTACCGAGCTTTTGACCCCGAGCTGCAGCTTTGGGTCGCGGCGTGCCTGTACAAGGGCGCCGTCGACATCTACCGCATGTTCGTCGGCGAGCTGGTCGGCGAGCACGCCGATCGTCATTACTGCGACGGCATGAAGCTGGGTACGACGCTGCAGGTGCCACCGGAGATGTGGCCACCGGACCGCGCTGCGTTCGACCGCTACTGGCGTGACGCGCTGCAGCAGGTGCACATCGACGACGCCGTACGCGCCTACCTCTACCCGATCGCGGTCGCCCGGCTGCGCGGAATGGCGCTGCCCCGACTGCTCCGACGGTGGTCGGAAAGTCTCGCGCTACTCATCACGAGCGGGTTCCTGCCGGCCCGCTTTCGCGACGAGATGCGGTTGCCGTGGGACGCCGCTCGGCAACGACGCTTCGACCGGTTGATGGCGGTGCTGGCCAGCGTCAACCACCTCATGCCGCGGCCGATCAGGCGGTTCCCGTTCAACGTGCTGCTGTGGGATGTGGACCGGCGGCTCCGGACCGGCCGGCCGCTGATCTGACCGGCGTTGTATTCAGTTCACGGGGGATTCGCTGCTGGCCGCCTGGCACAGCGCACGCACGGTTGTATAGATCTGCTGTACCGCCTCGTCGACGCTGCACATCGGCTGCCACATGTGGCTGAAGGTCAAGCGGACGTCGACTTCGACGATCGACTTCAGTTGCCGCTCGATCGAAGCCGGCAGGTCGTAGTAGTCCCGGGCCGCCGCGGCGATGGCATCCATCGCGCCGGCCCAGATCGGTCTTGACCCGACGGTCAGCAGGGGAGTCAAGCCGACGTCCGCGCTACGGGCGCGAGTCATGCTCGCCTGCACCAGTGCGTCGTCGGCACCGGCACGCAGGGTGAACGCTGCACCGGCGGCCAGACCCGCCGCGAGGTCATCCGGATGCCCCTGTATCGCCGAGACGACTCCGCCGACGAACCGGTCCGTTTCCCGCTGCACCAGCGCTTCGCCCACCGCCTGCTTTGCCCCGAACTCCTTATAAAGCACCTGCCGACTGATACCGACCTGAATCGCGATTCGCGACATGTTCACCGCACGCCAGCCTTCTGAGCACACCAGGTCGTAGGCCGCATCCAGCACCCGCTCGCGTAGCAGCGAACGGACTTCAGCCTGGAAGTTGGGACTGTCCGGCACGACCGAACTCTATGACAGAAAGTGCCGGGTTGTATCCAACGACACAGTATTGGCTTCGTTGTACTTTTCGGGTACAACTAAGCACTAGTTGTATACGAACGAGAGGCCTGCCCGGTGGCGCCGTCTTCCCGCCAGCACACTTTGCGCCGGCACCAACCCGTCCGGACCGCAGTGCAATGAAGTGCCCACGAGCCGAGCTGGCGCGACGCCCCCAACCGCCCGCCGGTTCTGCCGTGCCGGCCGTAACAGTACGAACCGCGGATGCGCTGGCCCAGCTGTCCGACCGGCATCGCGCCGTCATGTATTTGTCGCTGTACCTGAAACTGACGACGGCACAGATCGCCGCCGAACTTGAAACCGATGACCGATCGGTCAAGCAGGACCTGCATGAGGCGTTGCATGCCGTGCGCAGGACACTGCAGAACGGCGGCAACTCCACCCACTAGCGGCGCCGCCGCCGGCGACTTCGTGCGGCGATACAGTGCTGAAAGCCAGTCGAGAATGATTTTCATCGATACTCGAGGCGAGAAGGTGGGACGACGGCTGATGCAGCAACGCGTGTCCGGCGTCCGCGGCAATCCTTCCCTGGCCTGGCTGCTGCACCCATTGCCGGTCGAGACGTTTCTCGGTCAGGTGTGGGGTGTCGCCGACTACCACGGCAAGCGAGACCGCGCCGACTACTTCGACGGCCTCCTGCCCGGACCTTGCACGTTGGACAAGCTGCTCGAGTTGTTTCGACTCGAGCCGTCAGCGGTGCGCCTGGTGCGAGGGACACAGAAATACGGCCCGGATTCCTACCGGCTTGCCGACGGCAGTCTGGATACGGCCCGCGTTCACAGCGATTTCGCCGACGGTTTCACCGTCGTGCTCGACAACGTCGAACGTTACGTGCGGACGCTCGCCGCCCTGTCACACTCCATCGAGGTCGAGTTGAACTATCCGACCAAGGTCAACGCCTACATCACGCCGCCAGGATCACAAGGCTTCGTCCCGCACTACGACGAGCACGACGTCTTGATCCTGCAGATCGAGGGATCGAAGGTTTGGCATCTCTACGATGGCGCCGACGTTTCACCGGCCGCAATGCAGCGCCGGAAGATGGTTGCCGACGCCGCGCTTCCGTCGCCGACGGACTTACCGTTGGCGGCCGGTGACGTTTTGTACCTGCCGCGTGGCAGAGTTCATGCGGCCGAAGCGACCTCGCGGACCTCGGTTCACTTGACCGTCGGCATCCACGCGCCCACCGTGCTCGCTTTCGTCATGCGGGCGCTGCACTCGCTGAGCTTCCAGGATGACCGCGTCCACACCCAGCTGCCGCCACGCCACCTCGATGACGCCGGCGCGCGCGCGGACGTGCCTGTCCTGGTTCGCGAGGTCGTCCGTGCCCTCGAAGAACACAGTGTCATCGCCGACGGGCTCAGCGGTCTACAAGAGGACTTGGTCAAACGCGGCCGGTGCCCACCGGTCGGACAGGGGGTCGCGAACGCGTCCGGCATCGACGGACAGACCAGGTTGGTCAGGTACCAGCCGCTTTACTCCCGAGTGACCACTGTTGCCGGCGGCGTTGCCCTGCAGTTCGCGAAATTGGTGGTCAACGCCGCACCCGATCACGAAGCCGCGTTGCTGTTCGTCTCGCAACACAGTGAACCATTCCGGGTATGCGATCTGCCCGGGCTACTTCTGCCGCAGCAGACAGCACTTGCCCGAACGCTGCTGATCAGTGGGTTTTTGGCCCGAATCGATGATGATTGAGCTCGCCGAGCTGGCTCGTTGGACGCCGGTGCGGGTCGACTTCTCCGGCAACGCCCCGGCCATCGACTGGGCTGATCTGTCGGCAGAACGTTTCAGCGAACCGTTCTTCGACCAGACCGTCGCCCGCTGGGCGGCCAGTTCACGGTTCAAGCCGTTGGTCCGGACGGGATTGGAAGCTTTGATCGCTTTGGACAGCAGGCCTTCACCCGAACCGGCAGGCATGATCTTCCATCTGTCCCGCTGCGGGTCGACGTTGGTGTCACGGTTGTTGAGTACGCTGCCCGGCGTCGTCGTCATCGCCGAACCGGCACCACTCAACGCCTTGCTCGGGCTCCGCGCCGACCGCCTATACGACACTGCGCTGGTGCCAATCGTGCGAATGATGTTGCGAGCGTTGAGTCGACGCCCCCACGGCGAGGAGCGGCAGGTTGTGCTCAAGTGCACCAGCTGGAACATTCGCCGCCGGGAACTGCTGGCCGCCGCCTTCCCTGACACGCCGTGGGTCTGGGTGCAGCGTGACCCGGTGCTGGTGATGGCTTCGCTGTTCGCCAACCCCCCGGGCTGGCTCACCGTTCAAGGCTGGCCCGCGCAGCGCGCGTCGCTCTTCGGCCTCGATCCGGCCGAGATTCCCGCGATGACGCGCGCCGAGTTCGCCGGGCGTGCACTCGGCGCGATGCTGCAGGCAGCCGCCGTCGATTCAGCCCGGCGCCTGTCGATCGATCACACCGACCTGCCCGCCGCGGTGTGGGACCGGGTCGCCCCACACCTGGGACTAGAGCTCGACCCGACTGCCGTCGCCCGAATGACAGCGGAATCCCGCTGGTATTCCAAGAGTTTGGTGCGCACTCTATTCAACGGTGACGCGCCGGAGCACCGCCCGATCACCGACGCGATGCGCGAGGCTGCCCGCCGCTTCGCCGAAGCGGACTATCACGCACTCAAGTCGCCTGCCTGAGGTGGTGGCTCCGTCGTCCGGTTTCCAAATCGGCTACTCCGTGCTATTAATGTTAATGAAAATCATGTTCATCTATCGGGATGACTTGCGATTCGGTCAGTGGGAGCGGCTGTCATGGCGTTGCGGGCGGTGTCGGACAGTTCTGGCCGGTTCGGCCGACCCAACGCTGAGCATGCCGACGTCGGGTCTGATGACATTGCAGGAGAACGGCGTTGACCGCGCCTGTATTCATGGCCGCGCCGCCGGAGGTGCATTCTGCATTGTTGAGCAGTGGGCCCGGACCCGGCTCGTTGCTGGCCGGCGCCGAGGCCTGGAACTCCTTGAGCACCGAGTACTCCTCGGTGGCCGACGAATTGAGCGCAATTCTGGCGCAGGTGCAGGCAGGTACTTGGGACGGCCCCAGTGCGGAGTCCTTCGTGGCGGCCTACGTGCCGTATCTGGCCTGGTTGACGCAAGCCAGTGCGAACAGTGCCGGCGCGGCTGCGCAGCAACAGATTGCGGCGACGGCTTACACCACCGCGGTCGCGACCATGCCGACGCTGGCCGAGCTGTCCACCAACCACGCTGTGCATGCGGTGTTGATCGGGACGAACTTCTTCGGCATCAACACCATTCCGATTGCGCTGAACGAAGCCGACTACGCCCGGATGTGGGTGCAAGCCGCGACCACGATGAGCACCTACCAAGCCGTGTCCAGTGCGGCGACCGCGGCGACACCTGCCACCACGCCGGCACCGCAGATCGTGAAATCCGACACGACCGCTCAACCCGCCGACAGCAGTGCCTACGACCAACTCAACGGCGATAACCCGCTCGGCATCTCGCAGCAGATCCAGCAGTTCCTGCAGCAATTCGGCATCGGCAACAGTCAGTTGGCGCACGACCCGACAATCGACAATTCGTTTGACCAAGCTGTCGCGCAATTTTTGCAGACCTACGGCTACACCTGGGATCCTGCTCAGGGCACCCTCAACGGAGCCACCTATGACACCTACGTCAACCCCGGCCAATCCGCCTTCTGGGTGGCTCGGGCTCTGGAACTGACCGAGGACTTCCAGAACTTCTCGTCTGAGTTGTCGACGAACCCGGTGCAAGCCTTTCAGTGGCTGATCAGCTGGGAGTTGTTCGACTTCCCGATCCACATCGAAGAAGTCGGCATCTTCCTCAGTCAGAATCCGGCGATCCTGGCCGCAGCTGTGCCCGCGATTGCGCCGGTGGGAGCAGTCGGCGGACTGGCGGGTCTGGCCGGGTTAGCCGGCGTCACCGCCCCCGTGGTGCCGTTGCCGCTCGACCCCACCATGCCGTCGGTGCTGCCGCTCACCGGCATGGCCCCGAGTGCCCCGGCACCGGCCGCCGTCGTTCCCCCGCCGAGTGCGCCTGCACCGGGAACGCCCGCTCCGGCCCCGGTCTCGAGCGCACCTTCCCCGCCGGCGAGCCCACCACCGGGTGCCGGAACGAGCTTCTTTCCGCCCTACGTGGTGGGCCCCCCCGGCATCGGGCTGGGAACCAAAGTGCAGACCGGCGCCCGCAGTTCGGCCAAACGGCAAGCGACGGAGGGCGATACGGCGGCTGCGGCTCGCGGCCGCGGCGGCCGCGGCGCGGGACAGCACGCGCGCCCGTCGCCGGCGGCGGGCCGAACAGCGCGGACACGGCGATGAATTCGCCGACATGAACATCGATGTCGACCCGGATTGGAGCGCAGCGCCGGCGACGGCACCCGTCGCATCGGCAACCGGGTCGGCGGCGTCGGATTCCGGTGCGGGTGAATTCGGGTTCGCCGGCACTGTGCGCAACAAAGCCGCCCGGCGGGCGGGGGGACTGCAGACACTCACCGGCGACGAGTTCGACGGTGGTGCCCGCATGCCGATGGTGCCGGGCAGTTGGGCTGGCCAGCCGCCCGACAATGCCGGTGAAAAAGGAGACGGATGACAACAGCAGCAGCGCAACCGTTATGTCACCTGACGGGCGAAGGTGGCCGAGCGTCGGCGCGTAGGGTCGGTCCGGTGCGTAGCGACGATGACACCTGGAACATCACGACGAGCGTCGGTTCAACCGCTTTGTTCGTGGCCACCGCCCGAGCACTGGAAGCTCAAAAATCCGACCCTCTGGTAGTCGACCGGTTCGCGGAGATTTTCTGCCGTGCGGTGGGCGGCCCTCCGGCTGACGTACTCGACGGCAAACTTCCCGAGCATCAGCTCAAGACAGACGATTTCGGCAAATTCTTCGTCGACTTCCAAGCTGCGCGAACGAAGTACTTCGACGAGTATTTCCGCCGCGCGGCTGATGCCGGCATCCGCCAGGTGGTGATCTTGGCGGCGGGCCTGGACTCGCGTGCCTACCGGCTCGATTGGCCCAGTGGCACGACGATTTTCGAAGTGGACCAACCGCAGGTGCTGGAGTTCAAGCGCGAAGTGCTCGCCCGTCACGGCGACCAACCCCATGCGCAGCGCCGCGAAGTTGCCGTCGACCTGCGCGACGACTGGCCCAAGGCGCTGCAAGACAACGGTTTCAGCCCTGACCAGCCCTCGGCCTGGATTGCCGAAGGGCTGATGATCTATCTTCCGGCGGAGGCGCAGAACCAGCTGTACACCGGTATCGACGCGCTTGCCGCACCCGGCAGCATGGTAGCGGTCGAAGACGGCGCCCCGATGGAACCGGACGCGTTCGCAGCCGCCGTCGAAGAGGAACGCAGCGCCGACGACGGGCGGCTGTTCTACCAACTGGTCTACAACGAGCGCTACGCCCGGGCCGACCAGTGGTTCGGTGAGCGCGGTTGGACCGCAGTACCCACGCCGCTGGCCGACTACCTACGCGAGGTCGGCCGGCCCGTGCCGGGCCCAGACGTCGAGGCGGGTCCGATGGTTGCCCGCAACACGCTGGTCAGCGGCACCAAGAGGTAGCTGCGCCCGGCGGATTTCGCAGGCAGGCGTCTCGACAGTGAGCTTATCCAATGCTAACTTCAGCAAAGTTAGGATGCACTAACATACGTACGGAGGGTATCCCCGGGTGGTAAACGCTGAGATCGGGGCGCTGGCGGCGCGACCCGCCGCGTCGCGGGTGGATGCCGACATCGTCAGCCGGTTCGCGACGTGCTGCCGCGCGCTCGGTGTGGCGGTATATGACCGGCAGCGTCCGGCCGATTTGGCCGCGGCCCGATCGGGGTTTGCCGCGTTGACCCGCGTCGCCCACGACCAGTGCGACGCCTGGACCGGACTGGCTGCGGCGGGAGACCTTTCCGCGCCGGTGCTCGAGGCGGTGGCGCGCACCGCAGCAACGGCGGGCACCTTGCAGCGGCAGGTTCAGATGGCCCCCGGCGCATTGGGATTTCAATACGACACCGGGCTGTACCTTCGCCTGCGCGCAAGCGAGCTGGACGGTTTCCAGCTTGCCTATGCGACTTCTCTGGCCGCCGCCGGCCGGTACGCAGAGGCGTTCGCGCTGGTCAGCGAGATCGCCGAGCGTCGGCCCAGTTGGCGCGACGCCCGCTGGGTCGCGGTCGCGATCCATCACCGCGCGCAGCGCTGGTCGGACGTCGTCAAGCTGCTCACCCCGATCGTCAACGATCGCGGTCTGGACGAGTTGCACGCGCACGCCGCCAGGATCACCTTGGGGATCGCATTGGCACGCCTGGGTATGTTCGCCCCGGCACTGTCGTATTTGGAAGACCCTGACGGCCCCATTCCGGTCGCGGCGGTGGACGGCGCGCTGGCCAAAGCGCTGACGCTGCGCGCCCAGGACGACGAAGATGGCGCCGCCGAAGTGCTGCAGGACTTGTATGCGGCGAACCCGGAGAACGAACAGGTCCAGCACGCCTTGACGGACTTGAGTTTCGGCATCAGCACCACGACCGCCGATCGGATCGACGCCCGCACCGACCCGTGGGACCCTGACACCGAGCCCGGCGAAGCCGACTTCGTCGACCCCGAGGCCCAGCAACGCAAGAATGTGCTGCTCGCCGAAGCCGAACTCGAGCTCGACGAGTTCATCGGCCTCGACCAGGTCAAGAACCAGGTGTCGCGGCTGAAGAGCTCGGTGGCGATGGCGGTGCTGCGTCAGCAGCGCGGGTTGTCGACGGCGGGGCGCACCAATCACCTCGTGTTCACCGGACCGCCCGGAACAGGTAAGACCACCATCGCCCGGGTGGTCGCCAAGATCTACTGCGGGCTGGGCCTTTTGAAGAAAGAGAACATCCGCGAGGTGCACCGTGCCGACCTGATCGGCCAGCACATCGGTGAGACGGAAGCCAAGACCAACGCGATCATCGACAGCGCGCTGGACGGGGTGTTGTTCCTCGACGAGGCCTACGCCCTGGTTGCCACCGGCGCGAAAAACGACTTCGGTCTGGTCGCCATCGACACCCTGCTGGCCCGGATGGAAAACGACCGCGACCGCCTGGTGGTCATCATCGCCGGCTACCGCGCCGATCTCGACAAGTTCCTGGACACCAACGAAGGGCTGCGGTCGCGGTTCACCCGCAGTATCGACTTTCCTTCCTACACACCGGCCGAACTCGTCGAGATCGCACGGTTCATGGCGCAGAAGCGTGACAGCGTCTTCCAGCAGGACGCCCTCAACAATCTCGAGGCGTTGTTCGCTCATCTGGCAGCCACGTCGAAACCGGACTTCAACGGAGTGTCGCGGCGCTCACTGGACATCGCCGGTAATGGCCGATTTGTCCGCAACGTCGTCGAAAAGTCGGAGGAAGAGCGGGAATTCCGGCTGGACCACTCAGAACAGGCGGGCACCGACGCGTTCACCGACGAGGAACTGATGACGATCACGCCGCCTGATGTCGCCAACTCGGTTCCGCTGCTGCTGCGCGGTCTTGGCCTGGAGGTGCCGGCGTGACCGACCGCGAGTCGGAGGACGACCGGCGCTCGTTCGCGTCGCGCACCCCGGTCAACGACAATCCCGACAAGGTGGTGTACCGCCGGGGTTTCGTCACCCGCCACCAGGTGACGGGGTGGCGATTCGTGATGCGCCGGATCGCGTCCGGCGTGGCCCTGCACGACACCCGGATGCTGGTCGATCCGCTACGCACGCAGTCACGCGCAGTGTTGATGGGTGTGCTGATCGTGATCACCGGCTTACTCGGCTGTTTCGTGTTCTCGTTCATCCGGCCCCACGGCTCGGTGGGCAGCAACGCCGTGCTGGCCGATCGATCGACCTCCGCGCTATACGTGCGGGTCGGCGATCAACTGCACCCGGTGCTCAACCTCACCTCCGCCCGGCTGATCGTCGGACGCCCGGTCAATCCGGCGACCGTGCAAAGCGCAGCGCTGGACCAGATTCCGCGTGGCAACCTGATCGGCATTCCCGGTGCGCCGGAGCGGATGGTGCAGAACACCGCTGAGGACGCCGACTGGACGGTGTGTGACGGGGTGTCCGGCCCCGCTCCCGGCGTCACGGTGGTGGCCGGCCGGTTGCAGACCAGCGGATCACGGGCGGCGGCGTTAGGTGCCGGGCGTGCGGTGCTCGTCGACAACGGCAACGGAACCTGGGTGCTGTGGAACGGCAGGCGCAGCCGGATCAATCTCACCGACCGCGCTGTCACCGGTGCGCTGGGATGGAGCGCTGATGTGCCTGTGCCCCGGCCGATCACGGCCGGACTGTTCAACGCGGTGCCAGAAGCGCCGCCGCTGACCGCCCCGGTCATTCCCGGTGCCGGTAGCCCGCCGCGGTATCCGCTTCCGGTGCCCGCGCCGGTCGGGGCGGTGGTGATGGCGCACGGTCTGGACAACGGTGGACCGGGTTCCACCACCAACGTGCTCTACTACGCCGTACTTCCCGACGGCCTGCAACCGGTGTCGCCGGTGCTCGCAGCGGTTCTGCGCAACACCAACTCCTACGGGTTGAACCAGCCGCCGCCACTGGGTGCCGATCAGATTGCCAAACTGCCCGTGTCGCGGGCTTTGGACACCACCCGCTATCCCGATCAGCGGGTCACCCTGGTCGAGGCGCCGGGCGCTCCGGTGACCTGCGCCTACTGGAACAAACCGGCGAAGGCCAGTATCAGCTCGCTGACGTTGCTGTCCGGTTCGGCGCTGCCGGTGGCTGATGCGGTGCACACCGTGGACCTGGTCGGCGGCGGCGCCGACGGCACCGCCAGCCGTGTGGTGGTTGCGCCCGGCAGTGGTTACTTCACTCAAACCGTCGGAGGAGATGCCGCGGCGCCACCGGCCGGATCACTGTTCTGGGTCGCCGACACCGGCGTCCGCTATGGCATCGACGAGGAACCCGGCGCCACCGGTCAGGCGAAAACCGCTGAGGCGCTTGGTCTTAGCCGGCCTCCGGTTCCGGTTCCCTGGTCGGTTCTGTCGCTGTTCGCGCCCGGGCCGACGCTGTCGCGTGCTGATGCACTGCTGGCCCGCGACAGCTTGGCGCCTGACTCGCGACGCAGCCACCCGGTCGCCGTAGGCGCGGGCGAGGGGGGAAACCGATGAGCCGGTTGATCTTCGAGGCGCGCCGCCGGCTGGCGCCTCCGAGCATCCGCAAGGGCGCGATCACCATTGAGCCGCCGCCCGAGTTGCGGCGAGTGATCCCGCCCTCACTGCTGCGACGGGCTCTGCCGTTGCTGATCGTGATTCTGATCGTCGGGATGATCGTCGCGATCGTCGCCACCGGCATGCGGCTGATCTCTCCACAGACGCTGTTCTTTCCGTTCGTGCTGCTGTTCGCTGCCAGCGCGATGTACCGCGGCGCCGGCAACAAGACCCGGACCGAAGAGGTTGACGCCGAACGCGCCGACTACCTGCGTTACCTGTCGGTGGTGCGGGACAACATCCGCACCCAGGCCGCCCAACAGCGCGCGGCGGCCGAGTGGTCGCACCCGACCCCGGCCGACCTGGTGACCGTCCCAGGTTCGCGGCGCCAATGGGAACGCGACCCCGGCGACGCCGACTTCCTGCTGATACGCGCCGGCCTGCACACCGTGCCGTTGGCCACGGCGCTGCGGGTCAGCGACACCGCTGACGAGATCGACCTGGAACCGGTGTCGCACAGCGCGTTACGCAGCTTGCTCGACACGCAGAGCACGGTGCGCGACGCGCCGATCGCGATCAACGTGGCCAAGGTGTCGCGGGTGACCGTGCTCGGTGACGCCGCTGAAGTGCGGGCGGCGTTGCGGGCCTGGATCGCCCAGGCCGTCACCTGGCACGACCCAGCCGTGCTCGGGGTCGCCTTGGCGGCTCCGGACCTCGAATCCCCGGACTGGGCCTGGCTGAAATGGCTGGCGCACGTTGACATCCCCGGCCAATTCGACGGGGTCGGCCCCGCGCGCTACCTGTCGACCAATGTCGACGAACTGGCCGCGCTGGTCGGCCCGGCACTTGCCGATCGCCCGGCCTTCACCGGCGCCCACGCGGCAACACTGCGGCACCTGCTCATTGTCGTCGACGACCCCTCCTACGACGTCAGCGCATCGACGCTGGCGGCCGGCTGGGATGCGGTGACCGTCATTCACCGGTCGGCCACGCCGCCGCACCGGGAACAGTATTCCGACCCGGAGCGGCCGATACTGCGGATCACCGACGGCAGCATCGACCGGTGGCAGACCGGTGGCTGGCAGCGCTACATCGACCGGGCGGACGGGCTGAGCGCCGACGAAGCAGACCATCTCGCTCGCCGGCTCTCGCGGTGGGACTCCAACCCCACGCACGCCGGGTTGCGGTCGGCGGCCACCCATGGTGCCTCCTTCACCACGCTGCTCGGTATTCCGGACGCTTCGTCACTCGACGTGCCCGCCCTGTGGGCACCGCGTAGCCGCGATGCGGAACTGCGGGTTCCGATCGGTGTCACCGCGACCGGCGAGCCGTTGTACTTCGACCTCAAAGACGAGGCTGAGGGCGGGATGGGTCCGCACGGCCTGATGATCGGGATGACCGGCTCCGGCAAATCGCAGACCCTGATGTCGATTCTGTTGGCGCTGTTGACCACTCATCCTGCCGACCGGCTGATCGTGATCTACGCCGACTTCAAGGGTGAAGCGGGCGCCGACAGTTTCCGGCACTTCCCGCAGGTCGTCGCGGTGATCTCGAACATGGCCGAGAAGAAGTCGCTGGCGGACCGGTTCGCCGACACGCTGCGCGGCGAGGTGGCCCGTCGCGAGGTGCTGCTGCGCGAAGCCGGCCGCCGCATCCAGGGCAGCGCATTCAACTCGGTGGTGGAGTACGAGAACGCGATTGCCGCCGGGCACGAGCTGGCGCCGATCCCTACGCTGTTCGTGGTCGCCGACGAGTTCACGCTGATGTTGGCCGACCACCCTGAATACGCCGAGTTGTTCGACTACGTGGCGCGCAAAGGCCGCTCGTTCCGCATCCACATCCTGTTCGCGTCCCAGACGCTGGACGTGGGCCGGATCAAAGACATCGACAAGAACACCTCATACCGGATCGGTCTGAAGGTGGCCAGTCCCGCGGTGTCCCGCCAGATCATCGGTGTGGAGGACGCCTACCACATCGAATCCGGCAAGGAGCACAAAGGCCAGGGTTTCTTGGTGCCCGCGCCGGGCGCGGCGCCGGTGAAGTTCCGCAGCACCTACGTCGACGGCATCTACGATCCACCGCGGCGGCCGAAAACCTATGTCGTGCAGTCCGCCCCGCAACCCAAGGTGTTCAGCGCCGGTTTCGTCGAACCGGACCCCGACACAGTGATTGCTGCCGCCGACGAAGATGAGCCGACCGGCCCGTCGCGCAAGCTGATCGCGACCATCGGTGACCAGTTGGCCCGCTACGGGCCTCGGGCACCGGAACTGTGGCTACCGCCGCTGGACGACCCGATCCCGTTGAGCGCGGTGCTGGCCCGCGCGGCGGTGCCGCCGGGGCGGTGGCGTTGGCCGCTCGGCGAAATCGACAAGCCGTTCGAGATGCGCCGCGACCCGCTGATATTCGACGCCGCATCGTCGGCCGGCAACGCGGTCATCCACGGCGGTCCGAAGTCAGGGAAATCGACTGCGCTGCAAACTTTCATCCTGTCGGCGGCCAGTCTGCACTCGCCGCAGGAAGTGACGTTCTACTGCCTGGACTACGGCGGTGGCAAGCTGCGCGACATAGAAGGCCTCGCCCATGTCGGAAGCGTGGCTTCCCCGCTGGAGCCTGAGCGCATCCGTCGCACCTTCGGTGAGCTCGAGCAGCTTCTGCGCTCCCGCCAGCACCGCGAAGTGTTCCGGGACCGGGGCGCATCGGTGCTCCACGACGGGTTCGGCGAAGTGTTCCTGGTCATCGACAACCTGTACGCGTTCAGCCGCGACAACACCGACCAGTTCAACACCAGGAACCCGCTGCTCGCGCAGGTGACCGAGCTGGTCAACATCGGCCTGGCCTACGGCATCCACGTGCTGATCACCACCCCGAGCTGGCTGGAGGTTCCGCTGGCGATGCGCGACGGCCTGGGGTTACGGCTGGAGCTGAAACTGCACGACGCACGCGACAGCAATGTGCGGGTGACCGGCGCGCTGCGTCGTCCCGCCGAGGCGGTGCCGCACGACCAGCCCGGCCGCGGTCTCACGATGGGTGCCGAGCACTTCCTGTTCGCCGCTCCCCAACTCGGGCAGGTGGCCGCACTCAACGCCCGCTATCCCGGTGTCAGCGCACCGCCGGTGCGGCTGCTGCCCACCAACCTCGCACCCGGTGAGCTCGGCCCGCTGTACCGCGGACGGGACCGGATCGTCATCGGTCAGCGCGAAGAAGACCTGGCGCCGGTCGAACTCGACTTCGCCGACAACCCGCTGCTGATGGTTTTCGGCGACAGCAAAGCCGGCAAGACGACCTTGCTGCGGCACATCATTCGCACCGTTCGGGAGAACTCGACGGCCGACGAGGTCGCGTTCACAGTGCTGGACCGCCGGCTGCACCTCGTCGAGGAACCGCTGTTCCCGGACAACGAGTACACCGCCAACGTCGACCGCATCGTGCCGGCGATGCTGGGCCTGGCCGGGCTGATCGAAGCGCGCCGTCCGCCGGCGGGTATGAGTGCGGCTGAGTTGTCGTCCTGGAGAAACCGTGATCGTGCCCCACACCACACGCACTACCTGATCATCGACGACGTCGACCAGATACCGGACACACCGGTGATGACCGGGCCTCACGTCGGTCAGCGGCCGTGGACGCCATTGCTCGGATTACTGTCGCAGGCAAGCGATTTGGGATTGCGGCTGATCGTCACCGCGCGGGCCAGCGGATCGTTGCACGCGCTGATGACCAGCCCACTGCTTCGGCGGCTCAACGACCTGCAAGCCACAACCCTGATGTTGTCGGGTAACCCCGCTGACGGCGGCAAGATCCGCGGTCAGCGGTTCGGGCGGCTACCGGCGGGCCGGGCGATTCTGTTGGGCGACAGTGACAGCCCGACCTACGTGCAGTTGATCAATCCACTGGTCGACGAGAGTGTCACCGTCGACCGTGGGTGAGTTTCTGGCTCAGTGTTAAGGGAGGAAGTACTGATATGACGCTACAAGTTGTGCCCGAGGGTTTGGCTGCGGCGAGCGCGGCGGTCGAGGCGTTGACCGCGCGACTGGCCGCCGCCCATGCCGGCGCGGCGCCGCTGATCACCGCGGTGGTGCCACCGGCTGCTGACCCGGTCTCGCTGCAGACCGCGGCGGGGTTCAGCGCCCAGGGCAGTGAGCATGCGGCGGTGGCGGCTCAGGGCGTGGAGGAGCTGGGCCGTTCCGGCGTCGGGGTCGCCGAATCCGGCGTCAGTTACGCCACCGGAGACGCCGCCGCCGCGTCGACATACCTGGTTGCCGGGGGGTGACGATGACGGCGCCGATCTGGATCGCGTCGCCGCCCGAAGTGCATTCAACGCTGCTGTCGAGTGGACCAGGGCCTGAGGCGTTGCTGGCAGCTGCCGGGGCATGGACCTCGTTGAGCAACGAATACGCCTCAGCGGCAGCGGAACTCAGCGGGGTGCTCAGCGCTGTCCAGGCCGGGTCCTGGGACGGCCCCAGTGCGGCACAGTATGCGGCCGCGCATGTGCCGTATCTGGCGTGGCTGACCCAAGCCAGCGCCAACACTGCCGGGGTGGCCGCACAACACGAAGCCAGCGCCGCCGCCTACACCGCCGCGGTGGCGACCATGCCCACGCTGGGCGAATTAGCCGCCAACCACACCATCCACACGGTGTTGCTCGCAACGAATTTCTTCGGCCTCAACACAATTCCGATCGCGCTCAACGAAGCCGATTACGTCCGGATGTGGCTGCAGGCCGCAACCACGATGGCCACCTACCAGGTCACCGCGGGAAGCGCGCTGGCCTCAGCGCCGCGCACCGTGCCGGCGCCGTCGTTGGTCACGCCCGGCGTCGGCGAGGCAGGTAATGCCGCGGCAACCGGGTCGCAGACCGCCGCGCACGCCCAAGCCGCCGACTCCGGATCGTCGCTGAGCCTGGCCGACCTGCTGTCCTCGCACTTGAACGCCAGCAACATCGTCAGCCAAATTGCCGCCGCCGGGCAGAACCCGTCGGGGTCGCTGCAGCAGATCATCGCATTCTTCCAAGCCAATCCCACGGTGGCCCTGCTGGCCTTCGGCCCGCTGTTGGTGGGTTTCGCGGTCTACGAGGTGGTCTCGCCGATAGTCACCTACGTTCCGATTCTGTTACTTCTGCCATTCATCATCGCCGCCGTGGTGAACTACGTGCAGTCACTGGCCGTGGCGGTGGTGCCCCCGGCGGACGTGCCGGCGGCCGGTCTGGGGACTCCGGCCGCTGTCGCTGCCCATACCGCGCCGGCCCAGCAGGTCTCTGCCGCCACCGTGGCACCGACCAATGGCAGCGCTGCGAATCCGGGTTCAGCCGGCTCCAGCGCAGGTACCGGCAGCGGCGCGGCGGCGCCGCCCGCCCCTGCCGGCGTCGGTTTGGCCTACCTGGTCGGCGGTTTCGGGCCCGACGGCGGTGCCGGCCCCACGCTCATCGACCGTGACGGGGCCAAGGCGCCGGCGTCTGACTTGCCCGCGGCAGTAGCGGCGCGGGCGTTCAGTCCGGACAAGAAGCACACGCGACGGCGGCGCCGCACCGAAATGCGCGATCACGCCAACGAGTTCGCCGACATGAACATCGACGTCGAACCGGACTGGGACGCCACGCGCGAGCGCGTCGCAGCCACAACGGTTTCCGACTCCGGAGCAGGAGCGCTCGGATTCGCCGGTACTGCGCAAAAGGTAACCCGCGCAGCAGCGGCCGGCCTGACCACGCTGGCCGGCGACGAGTTCGGCAACGATCCGCGCATGCCGATGGTCCCGGGCGGCTGGAGCGGCGAGGATGCCGGGGAGGGAGAAACGAAGAACTGATGCGGCAAGGCTTTTCGTGCTAGGGGCAATCGAAGTAAAAGGATGAAAGGAAGTAACCGATGAGCATGTTGGATGCGCACATTCCGCAGTTGGTGGCGTCGCAGTCGGCGTTCGGGGTCAAGACGGGGTTGATGCGTTCGACGATCGGTCAGGCTGAGCAGGAGGCGGTGTCGGCGCAGGCGTTTCATGTGGGGGAGTCCTCGGCGGCGTTTCAGGCTGCGCATGCGCGGTTTGTTGAGGTGGCGGCGAAGGTGAACGCGTTGTTGGATGTCGCGCAGGCCAATCTGGGGGATGCGGCCGGTACTTATGTGGCGGCCGATTCGGCGGCGGCGTCGACCTATACCGGTTTTTGAGCCAAGAGTCGTTGACTGAAGGGATTTGTGATGGGTCAGATCATGTACAACTATCCGGCGATGTTGGCGCATTCGGCTGACATGTCGGGGTATGCGGGCACGTTGCAGAGTTTGGGTGCCGATATCGCCACTGAGCAGGCGGCGTTGCAGAACGCCTGGCAGGGTGACACCGGGATGTCGTATCAGGTGTGGCAGGCGCAGTGGAATCAGGCGATGACGGAGTTGGTGCGCGCCTATCAGGCGATGGCCGGCACGCATGAGAACAACACCTTGTCGATGTATGCCCGCGACGCGGCCGAAGGCACCAAGTGGGGCGGCTGACTGCGCTGCGGCACAGGGTTTCTGGTTAGATGCCTAGTCAACCGAACGCCGTCGAGCTGACCGTCGACCAGGCATGGTTCATCGCCGAAAGCGTGGAAGCCGGGGCGTTCCCGTGGGTGCTGGCCATCACCACGCCCTACTACGACGCCGCGGAACGCGCCGCCTTCCTGGCGCGGCAGACCGCGGAACTGGCCCAGATGGGGGTTGTGTCGGCTGACGGCGTCGTGAATCCCGCAGTTGCGCAGTGGGTTCGGGTGGTGTGCTTCCCGCAACGCTGGCTGGACCTGCGTTACGTGGGACCGGCGTCAGCCGACGGCAGTGCCGAGTTGTTGCGCGGCATCATCGCGTGGGGCGGCGACACCGCCGTGGTCGCCCTGCGCAATGCGCAGCTCGTCACCTTCACCGCGATGACGCTCGACGATCCGCGCACGCTGGCCCGGGTCCTGGGTGCCGGGCTGGCGCACCGCGCACCGGCGCGCTTCGACGAGTTCAGCATGCCGGCCCGGGTCGGAGCCCGAGCCGACGAGCGACTGCGCGCCGGCGCGTCGCTGGCCGAGGTGGTGGACTACCTCGGCATCCCGCAATCAGCGCGTCCCGTGGTGGAATCGGTCTTCAGCGGGCACCGCAGCTACGTCGAGATCGTCGCCGGCTGCCGCCACGACGGTCGGCACGCCACCACCGAAGTCGGGATGAGCGTCGTCGACACCACAGCCGGCCGCGTGCTGGTCAGCCCGTCCCGGGCCTTCGACGGCGAATGGGTGTCGACATTTCGTCCGGGATCGTCTTTTGCCATCGCCATGGCAGTCGAACAGTTGACCGCAGAACTGCCCGGCGCTCAGTGGTTCCCGGGACTGACGATGTCCCGCGACTTCACCGCCCAGCCCTCATGACCCGCACCGAGCACCACGACACCGAAAGTGAACCCATGACCCGCGAATACCTGAAGCGGCCGCGATGACCGGCGCAGTCATGCCGATCGTGCGGGTCGCCATCCTCACCGACAGCCGGCTGACGGAGCTGGCGTTGCCCGCCGAGCTGCCGCTGCGCGAAATACTGCCCGCCGTCGAGCGTCTGGTGGTGCCGGCCGATGCGAACATCGACGCCGAACCCGCCGAACGCGTGAGCCCCGGTCGCCTCAGCCTCGCGCCGATCGGGGGAGCGCCGTTCAGCTTGGACGCCACCCTGGACACCGTCGGCGTCGTCGACGGTGACCTGCTTGCGCTTCAGCCGGTGCCGACCGGACCGGCTGCGCCCGGCATCGTCGAGGACATCGCCGACGCCGCCGTCATCTTCTCGGCTGCCCGGTTCAAGCCCTGGGGGGCCGCGCACATCCAGACCGGCGCCCTGGCGGCAATCATCAGTGCGGTCAGCGCCGCCACCGGCCTGTCGGTCACTCACCGGGTGGTCACCGGCGCGGCGGCGGGCCTAATCGCGGTCAGCGTCATCGCCGGCCTGAGCGTGTTGGCTGCGCTGATCGTGCCGGCGCTGCGCGCGCGGGTGGCGCTGTCGGTTTCGGCACTGGTGCCGATCGCGGCGGTTTCCGCGCTGCTGGTGCCCGGCAGGTTCGGTCCCGCTCAGGTAACGCTCGCCGCTGCTGCAGTCGCCGCGTGGTCGCTGATCGCGATCCTGCTGGTTTGCCGCGAACACCAATTCGCCATCAGCGTCTTCACCGCCACCACCGTGCTCGGCGCCGGGGTGTTCCTGGCCGCGGGCGCAGAATCTGTCTGGCAGCTGCCACTGTTGGCCGTCGGCAGTGGGCTGATCGTGGCGGCGCTCCTGGTTACCATCCAGGCAGCGCAGCTCTCGGTGCTGTGGGCGCGTTTGCCACTGCCGGTGATCCCCGCGCCCGGCGACCCCACCCCGTCGGCGCCATCGCTGCGGGTGCTCGAAGACCTGCCGCGGCGGGTGCGTATCAGCGACGCGCACCAAACCGGTTTCATCGCCGGAGCTGTGTTGCTCAGCGTGCTGGGCTCGGTCGCCGTTGCCTGGCGGCCCGAGACGTTGTCGGTAGTGGGGTGGTACGTCGTGGCCGCAACGGCGGCAGCGGCGGCGCTGCGGGCGCGGGTGTGGGATTCGGCCGCCTGCAAGGGATGGCTCTTGGCGCAACCTTTCGTGGTGAGTGTCGTGCTGTTGGTGCTGTACACCACCACTCGGCATTACACCGCCGCGGTGGGTGTCGCGATCGTGCTTGCCGTCCTGGCTTTGGCGTGGGCGGTGGTGGCACTGAACCCGGTGATCGCCGCACCGGAAAGCTATTCGTTGCCGATCCGACGTCTGGTGGGTTTCGCGGCATCAGGTGTCGACGCATCGCTGATACCGGTGATCGCCTACCTGGTCGGGCTGTTCGGTTGGGTGCTCAATCGATGAAAAAGCCCGGATTGGTTCTCTTGGCAGCGGCTTTCGCCGTTGTGCTGGGAACTTGTCCATCAGCCCTGGCGATCAGCCGGCCCGAGGTCGATCCCGCGGCGCAGCCGCCCAGCGGAACTCCCGCTGCCGCAGCGCCGATGGAGCGCCGCGGCGAGTGCACGACGTCCGGTGTCCTGGCCGGAAGTAATCCGGTCCAGGCAGCGCCCAGCCAGACCATGTTGAATCTGCCTGCCGCCTGGCAGCTTTCGCGCGGTGAAGGCCAGCTGGTCGCGATCATCGACACCGGCGTGCGGCGCGGCCCGCGGCTGCCCAACGTCGAATCCGGCGGCGACTATGTGGAATCGAGCGACGGTCTCACCGATTGTGACGGACACGGGACGCTGGTCGCGGGCATTGTCGGGGGCCAGCCCGGCAACGACGGCTTCTCCGGCGTCGCTCCTGCTGCGCGGATGGTGTCCATCCGCGCCATCTCGGCGAAATACTCACCGCGCACCGAAGGTGGTGACCCGGCGCGGGCGCAGGCATCGGTCGAGGTCGCGGCGCTGGCCAGTGCGATCGTGCACGCCGCCGACCTGGGTGCACGAGTCATCAACATCTCCGAGGTGACCTGCCTGCCCGCTGACCGCGGCATCGACCAGTCGACGTTAGGTGCGGCACTTCGCTACGCCGCCGTCGACAAGGACGCGGTGATCGTCGCCGCGGCGGGCAACACCGCGCCAACCGGCTCGGTCGGTGACGGCTCGGGCTGCCAATCCAATCCGCTCACCGACCTGAGCCGCCCGCACGATGCCCGCAACTGGGCGGGAGTCACATCGGTGTCCATCCCATCGTGGTGGCAGCAGTATGTGTTGTCGGTGGGATCGCTGTCGGCGCAGGCGGAACCGTCCAAGTTCACCATGGCCGGGCCGTGGGTGGGGGTGGCTGCGCCCGGCGAAAACATCGTCTCGGTGAGCAACCGCGACGACGGCGGATTAGCCAACGGTTTGACCAACGACCGGCAACAGGAGATTGCGCTGAGCGGCACCAGCTATGCGGCCGCCTTCGTCTCCGGGGCCGCTGCTCTGGTACGCAGCAAGTACCCGAATCTGTCTGCCTCGCAGATTGTTCAACGCATCACCGAGACCGCGCACAACGGGGCTCGTGCGCCGTCCAACCTGGTCGGCTCCGGTGCTCTTGATCCGGTTGCGGCGTTGAGCTGGCAACTTCCCGCCGCGCCCGGAACCGGTGCGGCCCCGGTCAAGCAGATCCCCGCCCCGCCGCCACCGGCGCCGAAGAATATGACGCCGCTGATCGTCGCGTTCGCGGGGACGGCCGCCCTTGCCTTTGCGGTGGTGACCGCCGCGGTCGCCGCGCGCCGACGAAAGGAACCGACGAAGTGACGCGACCTATCCCCATCGTCTGGCCAGGCGCCGGCCGGGTGTCGCTGGCACTGCTGGTCGCTGTGCCCGCGGTGCTGGCCTATCCGTGGCAGACGGTACGGGAGCGCTCGGTGCTCGCAGTTGCCGTGGCCGTCGCCGTCCTGCTGCTGGGCTGGTGGCGCGGATTGCACTTCACCACGCTGCTGCGCCGACGGCTGGGCATGCGGCGCACTGCCTCGCGGCGGAGGCATGCGTCGCACTTCGAGCTGCAGACCACCGAACTGTTAGAGGTCACCCCACCGAATGCCGAGGCGGACGCGTTACCGTTTGCGCTGATCACAAAGTATCTGGACCGCTACGGCATTCGTGCCGATACCGTCCGCGTCACCAGCCGAGACACCGTCACAAGAAACGGGACTCGACACCGTCAGACCTGGCTTGGGCTGACGGTGTCGGCTGCGACCAATCTGTCGGCGTTGCAAGCGCGCTCTGCGCGAATTCCGTTGCAAGAGACCGCCCAAGTCGCGGCACGGCGGCTGGCTGACGAACTCCGCGAGAACGGCTGGAGCGCCGTCGCCACCGAGGCGGACGACGTCCCGCGCGTTTTCGGGCCGTCGGCGCGCGACACGTGGCGCGGTGTTTCAGAGAGCAACGCCGGTTACATTGCGGCATACCGGGTCAATGTTGACGCCGACCTCCCCGACACCTTGGCGGCGATCCAGTCGAATCCGTCGCCGGAAACCTGGACGGCGTTGGAAATCGCCCGTGCCGGAAACGACTACACGGTTGCAGTGGCCTGTGCGTTGCGCAGTGAAAGTGAGCCCGCCCGCGCTGCGCCGCTACCTGGCCTGCGGCCGCAGCGCGGACAGCATCGCGCCGCATTGCTGGCGCTGGATTCGCTGTCAGCTCAGCGACTCGACGGGCACACCGAAATACCGGCCGGCCTGTTGGAGCGACTGCGCTGGCCCGCGACGGAGAAGGCCTACAAGCCGAACAGCGTCGCGGCGTTGCCGTAGAACACCGCCCGCAGCCAGCTGTCGTCGACGCCGGGCAGCTCCGTGATCGATTGCAGCGCGTGGGCGTATCCGTACGGGATGTTCGGGAAGTCGCTGCCGAACACGATGCGGTTGCCCAGTTGGTGCAGCCGATGCTGCAGCGGCGGCGGAAAGGGCATGGTCTGCTCGACGAACGACGTGAACGCCATCGTGGTATCGAGCCGGATGTGCTCGAACTGCTCGCAGATGTCCATGAAAGCGGCGTATTCGGGCATGCCCAGGTGCGCGATGATCAGCCGCAGACGCGGATGACGGCGCATCAGGCGGCGAATGGGCTCGGGCCCGGTGAACTCGCCTGGCACCGGTCCAGACCCGCAATGAATCACGACCGGCACGCGGGCGTCGTCGATGACACCCCAAACTTCGTCGAGCAGCGGGTCGTTCGGGTCGTAGCGGCCGACCTGCAGGTGTGCTTTGAAGACGCGGGCGCCTGCTCGGATGGCCGCTGAGACGTATTGCGCTGCTTGCGGCTCGGGGTAGAACGTGGCGGTCTGCAGACAATCCGGGGTGTCGGCGGCGAACTGGGCGGCCCACTGGTTCAGCCAAGCAGCCATCTGTGGTTTGTGCGGATACACCAGCGCGGTGAACCACCGCACACCGAAGCCGCGCAGAATATTCAACCGTCGATCTGCTCGGCGCGGTAGACGATCGGCCAGTGCCGGCCGACCAGCGGCCCGGCGGTGTCGAAATATCGCCACACCTTGTCCAGCACGGATTTCGGCATGAAGTGGGTGTGCACGTCGATGATGCCCGGCAGGTCGAGCGCTGCCCAGATCGCTTGCACTTCGGCGGCGTCGTGTTCGTGCCGAAGGACCGCGCCGGGCGGTACATCGCCGTCACACATTCCAGCCTCGACTTCTGTGGCAGACATCTCGTAATACGGTTTGTTCTTATCAGCCGGCGCACACAGCAGCGATCAGGAGGGCACTTGTGTGGGATCCCGACCTCTACCTGAACTTCGCCGACCAGCGGGGGCGTCCGTTCTACGACTTGTTGTCCCGGGTGGGTGCGCAGCGGCCACGCCGGGTGGTCGATCTCGGTTGCGGCGCGGGAAATCTCACGCTGCAGCTCTCGCGGCGCTGGCCGGACGCGGTGATCGAGGCGCTGGACGATTCGCCGGAGATGGTGGCCGCGGCCCGCGAGCGGGGGGTCGACGCGAGTGTCGGCGACGTGCGCAACTGGCGCGCGCAACCCGACACCGAGGTGGTGATCAGTAACGCCGTGCTGCAGTGGGTGCCCGAACACACCGAACTGTTGGCGCGCTGGGCGGGCCAACTGGCCGAGGGCTGCTGGCTGGCGGTTCAGATGCCGGGAAACTTCGAGACGCCCTCGCACATCGCGATCCGCACGGTGGCCCGCCGGGAGCCGTTCGCGAAGACGTTGCGAGAGGTCACTTTCCGGGTGGGCGCGGCGGTGCAGCCGCCGGAGTACTACGCCGACCTACTGACCGGGGCGGGCTGCGCGGTCGATGCGTGGGAAACTACCTACCTGCACCAGTTGATTGGTGACCAGCCGGTGTTGAACTGGATCACCGGCACCGCATTGCGCCCGGTGCGCGAGAAGCTCGGCGACCAAGACTGGCAGCATTTTCGCGACGAGCTCATTCCGCTGCTCGCCGACGCCTACCCACAGCGGCCCGACGGCGTCACGTTCTTTCCATTCCGCCGGGTATTCGTCGTCGCCCAGGTCAGGTAACGACGCAACGGCTACAGCGGTAGCCCACGTTCGGCGGCTTCCTCACGGTAGCGGTCCACCCACTCGTCGGAGCGCTTGTCGGCCTGACGTTGCAGCACCGGTTCCGGTGCCAGCCGCGGGTCTTGGCCGACAGCGTCGAGCACACTGGCGACGATGGACGTCAGGTTGCGCCACAGCACCGGATACGAGACGTCGATCGGCTCAATGCCCTCTTCGGCGAACCAGCCTCGCCAGCCCGCTTCCTGGTCGCGCAGATTTTGGACGACGTGCGCGATGGCGTCGGCGTGGTACGCCGCCCGAGAATCGCGCGCCGGGTCGGCGCGGCCGCGCCACACCTGGGTCTGCACAGCTCGCCAGAACGAAACCGCTTGCGAGACGACGTCGGGCCGGTAGACATGGACGAAAACCGGTTCGCTGCCGATGACGTCGCAGATGGCCGCGCGCAGGCTGTCACCGGACCGGTCGGGCAGCCCGGCCGCACGCTGCAGCAGCAGCGGTGTCTGGTTCCACATCAGTTTTCCGCCCCACACCCCGTTGGGAGTGCGGCCCGAGCTGCGGACGTGCTCGCGCCAGGCGATCGGAGTCGAGGTATCGGGCGTGCCGGGCACCAACGGGTCGAGCAGCTGGAGTATCGACTCGTCGGTGACGTCGGCAAACCATTCCCGCGGCTGCGGTGCCATGCCGGTGCTGGGCAGGTACTGGAAGAACTCCTGTGGCTCACCGGCACTTCCGGTCGCGCGAAGCGATTCCACCAACAGGGTGCTGCCGCTGCGTTGGGTGGCCAGCACCAGGTAGGACGTCTTGGACGCAGACACGACGTGAGCCTAAGCCACCAGGTGTCGGTCATCAGCTCAGCGGGTATGGCTTCGGGTACCGAAGAGGAGGCCGAAGGTGGGATACCTCGACACAGCGGTCGGCACGGCGACAAAGCAACTGCGCCAGGTGGCTGGCGCCGTGGTGAACCGGACCGGGCACCGCGAGCAATCTCAGTCGGTCACCATCCGCTCGGATCGCAAAACCGTGCAGCAGCTATTCCAAGACCCCGGCCGACTGTCCGAAGTGCTCGGCGACATCGCCGAGGTGCAGCACACCGGCGGCGACGATCATTTCCGTTGGGTGTTCAGGCAGGGCTCCATTGGACGGCGCGAGCTGGGATTCCCGGCTGATCGCCGACTCCGGTCGGCTGCGTTTCGTGAGTACAAGCCAGGACGGCGGTACTGAGATCATTCTGGATTTCAGCGAGGCACCGCGGGGTCAGGGCACCGAAGTGACGTTGCGGGTGAAGAGCCCAGCACCGGCGCTGCTGTCCGGGGCGCTGGCCTTCAAAGCGCTGTACCGCGCGCGCGCGTTGCTGCAAACCGGGGAGATACCGACCCTCAGAAAAAATCCGAGCGCGCGTAAGTCCGCTCGCTGACTTTATTAGGAACCACCATGCGAGCGTTGTGTTGGAACGGGGTCAACGACCTGTCGGTGGAGACCGTCGACGACCCGAAGCTGCTCAACCCGCACGACGTCATCGTGCAGGTCCGGCTCACCACCACCTGCGGATCGGATCTGCACTTCATCGACGGTTACTTGCCCGGCATGCGGGCGGGTGACGTCTTCGGCCACGAGTTCATGGGTGAAGTCGTCGAAACCGGCCGCGAGGTGACCAAGACACGCGTCGGTGACCGCGTCGTCGTCCCGTCGTTCATCGCGTGCAACAACTGCTGGTACTGCGAGCACGACATGACCGCAATGTGCGACACCACGAACCCCAATCCCGAACTGCAGCAACCCCTCCTGGGTTATCCCAGCGGCGGAATCTACGGCTACACCCACCCGTTCGGCGGCTATCAGGGTTCACACGCGCAATACATCCGGGTGCCGTTCGGTGACGCCAACTGCTTCACGGTCCCGGATTACGTGTCCGACGAGCAAGCGCTGTTCCTGTCGGATGCGGTGCCGACCGGCTACATGGGCGCCGACTTCTGCGAGATCAACGCCGGTGACACCGTGGCGGTGTTCGGCGCCGGCGGGGTGGGACTGATGGCCGCGCGCAGTGCCTTGCTCTCCGGCGCTGAGCGGGTGATAACCATCGACCGCATCCCAGAGCGGTTGGCGCTGGCCCAACAACTCGGCGCCGAAACGATCGACTACACCGCAGTGGACAGTGTGCAGGAGACATTGCGCGAAGCCACCGGCGGACGAGGTCCCGATGCGTGCATCGAAGCTGTCGGCATGGAAGGCCACGGCACCGGTGTGCAACAACTCTACGATCGGGCCAAGCAGCTGCTGCGGCTCGAAACCGACCGGGCGACAGCGCTGCGACAGGCGATTCTGGCTTGCCGCAAGGGCGGCATCGTTGCGGTGCTCGGGGTGTACGGACTGACGGACAAGTTCCCGATGGGCGTGATCACCAACAAGGGTTTGACGCTGAAATCCTCACAGCAGCACGGGCATCGCTACGTGCCGCAGTTCTTCGACCTCGTCCAGCAAGGCGATCTGGATCCGTCAGTGCTGATCACCCATGATCTGCCCCTCGAAGAGGGGGTGCGGGCCTATGACATGTTCAAGAACAAACAAGACGGCTGCATCCGCGTCGCCTTGCGGCCCTGACTACTCTGAGCCATGCCGTACTTCTTCCTCGATGCCGCGGTCGGCAGCAATCGCTGACCGGCTGGTCGGCACCTTGGCGCGTATCTGCAGATAGGTCTCGGTGTACCGGGTCGAGATACGGGTGCCGGCAAAGTCCGACGGGATGACGTCACCGGTTTTCTGACGCCAATCATTGAGTTGCACAGCCAGATCCGCGGCGACAGCATCTGCGTGGCCGGTGTCGTCGATCGCCAGCAGATTGTGGGTTTCGGTAGGGTCGGCCCGCAGGTCGTACAGTTCACGTTCGGGCCGCGGCGCGGTGACGAGCGGAGCGACGACCTGTCCCGACGGGCTGGCTTCGATGTCCCACGGCAGATCAAGCAACGGCCGGCGCCCGTAGTTCTCGATGTAGCTGTAATCCTTGGTGCGAATGGCCCGAATCGGATCGAACGAGTCGTGGTAGGTCTTCGCGGTGTACACCTGGGTGCGCACCGGTTCGGCCTTCGGATCGAGCAAGTTGCCCGCGTGAGAGATGCCCTGGATGTCGGCGGGCTCTTCAATCTCGAGAAGCCCCAGGAGCGTCGGCACGAGGTCGACGCCGCTGAACAACTCGTCGTACACCCGCGGCGCTGCGGAAAGTCGGGTCGGCGGGCGGATGATCAACGCGATGCCGGTGCCGGCGTCGTACAACGTGGATTTCGCCCGCGGGAACGCCGGGCCGTGGTCGGTGACGAACACCACCCAAGTGTCGGCGTCAAATCCGGTGTCGGACAACGTATCCAGCAGTTGCCCGACGGCGGCGTCGGCGGTCTTGATGGAGCCGTAGAAGTCGGCTAGATCCTGGCGCACCTCGACGGTGTCGGGCAGGTAGTCGGGCGGAGTGACGACGGTGGTGTCGGCCGGCTGGTAGCGGTCGCGCGGGTAGGGGCGGTGGGTCTCGAAGAAGCCCGCGGTCAACAAGAAAGGCGAGTCGGCACGGGACCGCGCCCGTTTACACAGCCACTCCTGCGTCTTCTCCACGACATACTCGCAGAACGAGTTCGACACATCGAACTCGTCGAAGCCCAGCCGTGTCGGATACGACGTCTCGTGCTGCATTCCGAAAAGGGTGCAATGCCAGCCGTATTCAGAGAGAATTTGCGGTAGGGTGCGGACGTCGGCGTGGTACTCCCAGCCGTGATGGGCCAGGCCCACCAACCCGTTGCTTTGCGGGTAGAGCCCGGTGAACAATGATCCCCGCGACGGCGAACACAGCGGCGCGGTGGCATGCGCTCGAGTGAAAAGGATGCTCTGGGCCGCCAGTTGATCGAGGTGCGGGCTGGTCACGTCCGCATGGCCGTACACGCCAAGGTACCGACCCAAATCATGCCAATGCACAAACAGCACGTTGTCCCGTTGCCGGCCCGCCCCGACGTCGTCGTTGATGACCGTCACCTGTCCAGCATGCCCAACGCGCCGGCCGACGCTGTCGGAGAATGATCCCAACCGTTCTCGGACACGAACTCCGGCAGCGGACGCGACCGGGCCCAGCCGTCCAGTTCCAGCGCCGGGCGGTCGGGGAACTCCGGGACCGGGCCAAGGCACAGGACGGCGACGGGCTCGGCGTCGGCGGGCATGCCCAGCAACAGTTTCAGTCGGTGCGGATCAAACAGCGACACCCAGCCCATGCCGAGATTTTCCGCGCGTGCCGCCAGCCACAGGTTCTGGATGGCGCACGAGACCGACGCCAGATCCATCTGCGGAAGCGTGCGCCGGCCGAAGACGTGCGCGTCTCGGCCATCGCAGAGCGACACCACCAGCAATTCCGCACAGTCAAGGATGCCTTCGACCTTCAGCGCCAGGAACTCCTGCTCGCGGGGCCCGAGCGCTCGGGCGGTCGAGCGCCGCTCGTCGTCGACCAGGGTGTGGATCTGTCGTCGCAGCACGTGGTCGGTCACGCGGATGAACCGCCACGGCTGCATCAGGCCGACGCTGGGCGCCGCGTGAGCGGCTGCCAGCAGCCGCGCCAAGACGTCCGTGCCAATCGTGCTGTCCGGCACGAACCGGCGCATGTCGCGGCGTTCGGCGATCACCCGGTAAACGGCCTGCCGTTCCTGGGGGCTGAAGCCGTGACCGCTCACCGGGCCATCGTAGGAGCAGTGCGGTTCAGCTGTGCGGGCGACGCGGGTGGCCGCGCTCGCAAAGCTTGGAGCAGCGCGGTAGATCGGCCACTGCTGGTAGGCGTTAGAAGCGTGATTTATGCGCGGCGGCTGGCGCCGATGGTGGCCGCCGGGGCCCTATATGCGGCGATGTGGCTGGGCTACCGGCACGGCTGGGCGTGGTTGGACGCGGTCGACGCGTCCTGCCTGCGGGCATTGCACGACGTCGGAGTCAGGCACTCGGCGTGGGTGCGGTTCTGGGAAGTCTTCTGCGATGTAGTCAGCCCGGGTACCTTCCGTCTGCTGGCGGTGGCGGCTGCGGTGTTGGCCGGGTTCCGGCGGCAGTGGCGGGTCGCGCTGCTGGTGCTCGTGAGCGTCGAATTGAGCGAACTGGTCAGTGTGACCGCCAAGCGGCTGGCGAACCGGCCGAGGCCCGTGACAGCGTTCGTGCACGAGTCGTCCTCGGCGTTTCCGTCTGGGCATGCGCTGGGTTCGATCGTCGGCGTGCTGGCGCTTTTGACGGTGCTGCCGCTTTTCTCGCAGCGTTTGCATGCGGTTGCGGCCGCTGTTGTGGGTGCGCTGATCGTGCTGGCGGTTGGGTTCGGCCGGGTCGCGCTGAACGTGCATCACCCGTCCGACGTGCTGGCCGGTTGGGCGTTGGGCTATCTCTTCTTCACGCTGTGCCGGTTCATGTGCGGCGGACAGGCCGGCGTCTTCGTCGTCCTCCAGTCGCAAATCCGGGGCGAGAATCCGCCGCGATGCCACCGGCTTGCCCTCCACCCGTTTGATCACTTCTGGTGGCCTGAGCGGACTGGTGAGCCGGCCCTGGATCGGGGCGCCGTTCTTGACTGACGGCGGCACAACTCGTTTGGTGCCGGGCTTGTCGTTGCTTCCCGCTCCGCCGGCGCCTTGCATACCGGCTGGGGACATCATCGGCATACCGCCCCCGGCGCCTCTCGGGGCGGAGGACGGCTCTCCTGGTGCGGGCGGTATCGGCGGCCCGTGCGGTGACGACGCCGGAGCAGTGCCGCCCGCGGGGGTTGGCGGCGGGCCGAGCATGGCCGCCGGTGAAGTGCCGCCACCGCCGGCACCCGCGCCGCCGCCACCGGTTCCGCCGAGTTTTCCACCGGCGCCGAGTTCGGCACCGAGCGCACTTGCCGGCACGGCCGAACCGGCGCTGGCGCCTTTGGTAAATGCGCCCAGGCCCGTCTGCAGCAACTGGTTACCCGACTGGGAAAGCGTTTGCATGATCTGGGTGAACGGCTGAATGAGAGCGCCGCTGAGGCTGCCGGCGATCTGAGCGGCAGTCTGCGGCATCGACTCGACCATCTTCATCAAGTCTTCGCCGCCGCCGCCGCCCAGCTTGCTCGCCGAAGCTTCTTCGTTGGCGGGGAATTTGGTCGTCGCGTCGTTGAGCTTGGCTTCACGCTGAGCCTGTCCGAGTTGAGCTTTCGCGTTATCACTAGGGTCTCCGGCGTTCACGGTCATACCCAGCATGGCGAGCAATTGCTCGACGCCGGAGGGGCCCTCGGCCACCATGTCCGAGACGATCTGGTGCGGCGGAAGATTGAACCCGTGCGTCTGCGCGTACTGCTCAATCATCGCAACTATTTTTGGGTCCATTGCACCGCCTTTCCGGAGGCTGCCTGGTTCAGCGCCTGGAACCAGGCAAGGTGGTAGTTAGCGGCCGTCTTGTCGCCGGCGGTTAACGCGTCGATAGCCGCCAGCAGTTGCCAGTTCCCCACGTCATCGGGCTTGACGTTATTGGGGTAACTGTCGAGCACGCGGGCAGAAATGTCGCTCAGGTAGCTGTGCAGCAGCTCTTTCTCCGAGTCGAGCACCCCGGTGCCTGACCAAGCGGCTTTCGCCAGGGTATGCGCGAGTTGCGGCAGTCCGTCACGCCAGTTGGTGGCGTCGCCGAGCTCCCAGCCGAGGTCCTCAATCTCCGGCGCGTGGCGCGGTCGAGGCGAGGTGGCCACCGGCTCATCCGTTTCGGGGATGTAGTGGTCCGGTGTGTAACTTGCGACGAACTTGATCTCACCCAGCAGCGTCTCGAGATCACCGCGGCGGCGGGCCGGTTCAAGCAGGGTCACGTGAGCGGGAAGATCAATGTCCGGTGGAATCCAGCCGCCAGCCAGATCGGTGACCACCACTGTCGTATTGTCGGCGCGGTCACCGGCTGCCCAGGCCAACCGAGGTTGCTGACGAGCAACCGCATAGACCAGTCGTTGCAGACGTGCTCGAGCGGTTGCGTCCGCCGACGCGGCTCCCGCAACAGCGCTGCCCGCGGTGACCGCAGCGGCTTCGGTGCCTACACCTGGCGGCGACTGCATCGCCGGTGATGACAGTGGTCGGCGCACGACCGCGGGCTGAGCACCACCTGCTTGCGGACTGGTGCCCGGGGACGACGAAATCGGTGTCGCCGGAGGCGGCGGGCTCAATGGCGCTGAAGGCACCGAGGCCGCCACAGACGCTGCCGGACGGAGGTCTGCACCGTAGGCGGGCAGCGAGCTGATCGGCGCGGACGGCGCGACAGTAGCGGCGGGAGTGGCCATGTAGGCCGGGTTCGCCACCGGCGTCGTGTAAGCGGGCGTCGACGGCGAATCCCATGCGGCGGCTGATGATATTCCGGCGCCGCTTGATGCATAAGTCGGCGCGGCTTGAGGTATCTGCGGCGCTGTCGGCGGCACCACGGGTGATGTCGGTGCGAAGTTCTGTGCCGCGTTCCCGTGAAATCCATGGTCAAAGTCCTGCACCAACGCTGTCGGCGTCAAGCTTGGCGGCGGGCCAGCGGTCGGTGCTAGCGGCATGGCGGCCATAGGCCCTGGCGGCGCGGCGGAGACTGGTGACATCGGCATGTGAGGTGAGGTGGCCGAGAAGGGGGCTGAAGGCGTGAAGGGGGACGCGGTAATGGGACCGTTTGTCGCCGGGAGCGGCCGGTGCAGCTGGTACTGGTAATCCAGCATCGCCCGTACGGGCTGTCATGGGTGCGGGTGTGAGCGGTGGGGTGGCGGTGGCGGTGCACCGGCACCTCCTGCGCGGCCGGTCATTGCGACGGGCGGCGGAGGCGGTGCAGGTGGGGCGACCGGTGGCGGTAATCCTCCAGCACCGTCGCGCTCACTGAACGGTGAAGGCGCTTGAGGCGTCGGAGCGGGTGCAGCGGGTTCGGGACCGGGCTTGCCCAGAGTGTTGGAGAGTTCGGACATCGACGCTTGCTGCTTTAGTACGCCCCTTACTTGGTTCTCAACAGTTTTCTTATCCGGTTGCGTGAAAAGTCGACTTGAATCGACACCTTGGCTTTGTAGATTTTGACGGAAAGATTGACCGTTGGTCCTTGTGAATTTAGAACCTTTTACCGGCGTCAATGATGTTCGCACCGTATTTTGCTGCGCTTTGATTTGTTTGCCGCTGACAGTCGGTCACAGTGGCCACCAATTTTCCGAACTTTACCGGCGCCGGGTCCTTCGAGGACTCAATATCATTTAACTTCTTATTGCCGTCAGCGGCTATCTGCGATAATTCCTGGCGAAGGCTTACCACGCTATCGTGCGCTGTACCGTACGCGGCTTCCGCCACTCCATTTCGTTCGGCGATTTGATGGGCTTGCCCAGCACCCTGTCTAAAGGAACTTTGTATGTCCTCAGCTGTCATTCCTCGTTGATCTGACAAAGTGGTCGACACTGCCTGTAAGCAACGTCTGCTCAACGCTCTGAAAATTTTTAGTGTTAGTTTGCCGATTGAGTTGTCTGATTCAGAATCGTTAGCGTAGTTCCGCTCACCCAATGAGCGCCCACCAGCAATGGTGACCACTTTCCCGGAGGGTAATCAGTCATCTGCAAAGTCCTTGCGGAGTACCGTCGACTTGTCCTGTACCCGCAGTGAAGATGCAATTCTACGTCTCTAGCGGCATCTCGGTAGTCAACTGGCATCTCGTGAAGTGAACCGGCAACGCTCGGTGAAGCCTGTTTTAGTTCGGCGCGAGCAGTTACGTTCTGGATAAGTATTTCCGCATTCTGGTTGTCACTTTGAAAGGCTTGCCGCCCGTTGTCAGTGACTACAAGCTGTGCGATGGTGACTTACAGCCAATGCCACCTCGAGCAGTATTCGAATCGTGAAGCGCCTTTGCGCAGGCCGTGTCTCCGCTTTTTTTCACCGTACAAATCTCTCGTCCTTAAGGCGGCTCGAGTCGTGCGGAACGTCTGCCAACGACCGATGCTGGATCTCAGACGCCTTCGTCAGCCGGAATGGGATCGCCGCCGTCAGAAGCGCGACGAAGAAGTAAGGCCCTCGTGGCAGGATAGGCGCCCTTCGAACCTGCCAAACGAGCTCTTGCCACGTCGGAGGTGGCGTCGACGACCTGATCGGGCGAGTTCGTCATCTGCTCATGTTATCGCCTACCGGCGGTAACGGTAGTCACCTATTGAGAGAGCTGTTCAGTAGTCGCGAAGGCCGACCGGTAGTAGAACCCGCCGCGATCTCTCGTGCCAGTCTGGTGTCAAACTACGTCTCCGGGGCGGTGTTCGAGGAATAACACCTCGAACACTTTCAAAGAGCTACTTCATAATCTGTCGAGCACCCGTAAGAGTTATCGAAGTCTATACGCTTGAGGTATTCAAGCGCCTACGAATGGCCGCAGCGCACTCTCCGTGCGCTTTCCGCTACCCGGTCGTGCTGACTGGACCTGCTAGAACCAGAACGTAACTTTCATCATTTGCACATGTCCCTAAGCTTCAATGTCGCTTCGTCGCCTCGATGAAGTGACGGTTTTATGTCGGGATCGGAATTGTTCAGCCCTTCCAAAAGTAGAATATGGTCGCCTCTTGGTACGCACTGGCAAGTGCCCGGACCTCATCGGCCAGCGCAGGAGGCGTTGCCGGTTGCTCATTAAGCTTCATTAGTAAAAAAATAGCGGCTACTGAAGTCGAGTACTTGTCTCACACTCGTCGCATTCGCAAGAAGTGCTACCGGGTCATCTCCGCCTCGATGCGCTGCGCCCACGTCGAGTGCGCGATCCGTTTTCTTGAACGCGGCACACACATTCGCGTTTGCCTCAGCGACTTGGGAGTCGGTGAATCGGGGCTCAGGCTGAGCAGCCGCAATCGGCTTCGTTTCTGGTAATGGCCGGAACCATCCTGCGGCTGCTAAGCCGACTGCTGCAAGCGCGAAGGCGAGGGCGGTGAAGGCCGGCCACTGCCGTACGCGGTGCGGTAGCGGTTGCCACGGCGGCGGCATAGGAGGACCGGCAGCCGGCGGCGGTGGCAGAGGAGGTCGCGTCGTCATCCAACTGATGCTATCGCCGAAGGCAGCGCGTATGCATTTTTCGGTGCTGCCTGACGTCGATTTGCCCTCGCGACCGGCCGAGCCGGGAGCCGTCAGAGGTCGCAAAGCCTTGCCAAAAGTTGCGAACATTCGTGAACTGCGTACCAAAAAGCAATAGTCGCCTCAAGTAGCTTGCTGTTATCAAGTAAGTTTAAAGTAATCGTTCACTGTCGCCGAACCCTCCCTATTGTGTCAGGCGTCGACGGACCGGCGGTCAGATCGGTCTTCAGCCACAATGCCGCAGAGCCTGTTAAGCTTCTTGCGTCGCATAACAATTTCCGAGTGGGCTACGCACATGGAGCAGATTGCTCGTGCTCTCTTATTCGCGTGATTCAGTCACACGTGCAATCGCGCTTTCTCCCGCTGCAACAGATCAGCCTGTGGCGGGTCAGTCTCCTTCGCGCAGGCCAGGTGATTGGCGGCGAGGTCGAGCACGATAACAGGCAAAGATCGGATCGCTTCGGACAGTTTTCTGAGGAGTTGCGGCGTCGATGTGATCCCAAAGGTACCTACCACCCCCGGCTGGGGGTAAACGCGCATCCACTGCTACCGCCTTGGTCAGCGCCGCATCACTACGTCCAACACTGTTCGTCTGACGCGTCGGTACTTTCTGCAGGCCCCCACACGGCCACTGTGCTTGGTATACGGGACACCAGCGGCGGAAGAGGCGGCCACGGCCCGAGTCTTGATATCGACCGCGGCTCGCGGGCCGGACCCAGCGCGGGTGCTGGGCCTGGCAGTGCTGAAACCGAATTAAGGCAACAGTATCGGCTGTGTCAGTCCGATCTTTTCAACTCCACGACATGCCCTGCGGCTCATCGACGAATTACTTCACCTCGGCGGTGCGCCATGACGGTGCCCGGTGGTCGCCTGTCGCATCGCTTCAGGTTCGACGATTGCAGGCAACCGGTATTCACCTCGGTGCCGCGCTGTCATGTGGTCGTGTTCTAGCGCGTCGCCGTGCCCGGAGACCACGTCGCCGAGGCTGAACAGCGACTCCGAGCCGTCGTCGAAGTAGTGCGAGTGGTCGTAGAAGGGCTTCGCCGAGTATCCGGCGACTTCGGCTTTGAACCGGGTTGAGCCGTAGCCGTCCATGGCGGGATCCTGCCCGAGACCAACACCTCCGAGGGGAGTCCTTTCGGTGTCGTGGCCAAACCAGCTGACCTCGTCCTGCGAGGCGTCTCCGACATAAAGGTGCCCGCCGGCAGGTAGATGGAAGTCGGCCGCCGAACCCGCCAGATCGGTTCCAGGGCAACCAAGTAGCACCACATCGTGGGCACGCATGCCCGCCCCTGCCGCGGCGTCGGCCACCGTCGTTGACCCATAGGAGTGCCCGACGACGGTCACGTTCGCCGGTGCACCCTGATGGCTGACCGCCAAGGCGTTGACGTCATCGGCAAGGGCTCGCCCACCGACACGAGCCAGGTTCGGCTCATACAGACGTAGGTCTGTCGCACTGTTGGGTGCGTCGTAACCCACCCACATCACCACCGCGGTGTCCTTCTGCCAGTCAGCGCAATTCGCCTCATGAAAGACTCGTCGTCCGTCTGGGTTTGTCAGCGTTCCTTGTCGAAGACCAGACCCCAACCCTTTCACCACCACAGCGGTGTTGACCGCGGTGTCAGGGTTGCCCATCGCGATGGCCGCGGCGCCCTCCCCGCCGAACGCCTCCGGTTGGTACTTCAAAAGGAAAAGCTCGGGCGTTTCGCCGTTCTCGTCTTCTGCCTGCGCGGCCGCGGCCAAGCCTTGCTCGGCCTGGCACGCGTTGGCATAGCGGCAGAGGTCGGTTGTTGAAACGCCATACGAGTCCGGATCAGCGACCACCTCACCGACACGCACACCACAACTGTCGGCCAGTTCGCGTACGCGATCGAGATCGTCAGTCATCACCGCGCGGTTGACCTGACTCCGGACATCCACGGGTACGCCGTTGAGGTTGCCGAGCTCTGGTGAATGCTCGGCAATGAGGGCCGTCTTCTCCTGGCCGCTTAGTGAGTTCCACCACCCGTGGACCGTCTCCGGCCCCGAGCCTGGCGAGGGAATCGCCGCCACTCCCTCTTCCCCCGCCGGGAAAGCCGGCCTGTTTGGCTGCTTGTTCGGCGTCGATCTGTAATCGATGCTGCGCAGCTTCTTCTGAGCGTTCCGCAGCGTGTCGGCATAGCCGTCGCGAACGTGTAGCACCTGGCGCAAAGTGGCGTTCGTATCGTCGACTGCCTTCTGATCGAGGCGATCCAACTGCACGGCGATGAGTGAGCGGTCATCGCCGGTGAGGTAACGGCATCTTTCCAAGTCGATGAAGTCAGCGAGACCTCCATCAGTCCGGGCGAGTTGCCTTTCAAGATCTGATATGTAGGTGGCCGAGAGCCTCTGTGCTTCAGATAAACCGGCAGCGACTATCTCTAGATCGGCGGCTGTCGCGGGCAAGCTTGCGGCTTGTGCACCGAGGGAACGAGTGGCCACCAACGCACCGGTCAACACATCAAGCGGACGCTCACCATCACGGCAGTCCCAGCCCTGCTTCAGCCGCAAACTCGCCTGCTCGAAAGCGTCTCCCGCTGCCGCCGCGCATAGTCCGGCCGTCAGTAACGCCTGGGCTAGACGATCGATCTGGATCGGCCGGCCGTGCTGGAGGGAAGCGTTGACTTCCCACGGATCGCCTCCCGCGGCGGCAACTAACTTGTCACGGTCGATGTTGGCTAGAAGCACCGACAACCACGCTCGAGCGTTTTCGCCGTGACGTAGCCGGTCGAGACCATGAGCGTCGAGCGCCTTCGGGTTTCGCTCAAGTGCGCACTCGCTAACTCTCCTTCGCGTTGGCGGTAACGCTACTCATGCGGCGGCGGCGGTCAATGCGCCATCGAGTTCATTGTGGATAAACGAACTCGCGCGTCGCCAAGGCGGAAACAGAACAAGCCGCTACGAGCGGAAAAAGCGCGTCGACGCAATACAACAGCACCTTGAGTCTTCAGCGCATCCAGTAACTAGTTAAGCGGCAGAAGGCCTTTTCTGATTGTGAGGCTGTCTATGGTAGACGGCGCGTTATAAACTCGACTGGCCGCACGGCATTTCAATCGTTTGGCTCATCTTGCACGTCTTGTGTATTAATAAATAAAGCTTAGAACGGACCAAGGCTCTCCAAACTGTCAGCTGACATCTTCATTATGTGGCTGAAGATTGTGGAGGTCCCCGTGACTAGGTTGGCGCACTCGCCTTGAAAATATACCTCAATACGACCGTTATCTAGGTCGAAGACGTCCACTCCTGTCGCATATCCCTGCTTGTATAAGTCGCCACCGAGGCGTCCAGACGCAAGGCTAGAGCGTGCGAGGGTCACCCACCGCCACAAAAGGTACTTTTCCGCAAGAGGAAAGGTCGAAAGTCGCGCATCACCTTTAATTCGTTGTCCTCGATCATCGACTTTGTCGACAAACCACCATGTACCTTCAGTTCGAAGATGGACCGTGTAGTCGCTGGAACAAAACAATATGAGGCAATCAGCACATTCAGTAGAAACTGAAACACCGCGTGAACTGAAACGGGGCGCCAGCTCCGTCCATACTCTCGTCAAACGGGAAAAGTCAACCATGCTCAGTTGACCCTTCGTATTATGTGAAAGTACACAAGATCCTCTATCGTCCCATTCGTTCCGTCCGAAGTGATAATTCGGTATTGTATGCCTCCACCGGGCTGGTGATACCAAGGTGCTACTCGCGACTCTTCAATGTGCCAGCCTGGTGGTAGACGTTCTTCGTTCGTCACGACGTACTGGTAGTACGGTTTGAGGGCAGAGTCGGGAGGAAGTGACAATGCGCGAACGGAGTGCCCTCCGGAGCCAAGTACGCGCCGCCAGGGTATCCAAAACGGCCTAATTCCGTCCCCGTAGGCAAATCAGCGTCGGGCACAATTGTGCCAGGTATCGCGTACGGCTTAGAGGGCAGAGTGTCGTCGGGATAGATAAGTCGGCCTTCGGCATCGGTGAACTCTGGGCCAGGGTCGATCGGCTGGTAGCCGTCGAATAGCGGCGAATCGGAGGGAGTCGGCGCTGGCGGCTCATCGGCACCGCCGGTAAATCCACCACTTCCTCCATCGCCGGCTCCGCCTTCGCCACTGCCCCCACCGCCAGCTGCTCCTCCGCCTCCATCGGCACCATCACCGCTGCGACCTTCCAAGGGACCGCCTCAGCCGGCACCGCTACCACCATCACCGGTAGCACCGCCAAATGCACCGGCTCCGCCTTCACCGGTGGGGGTACCAACAGACAGCGGTGCGCCATGGCCGTCGGCCGTGCCGGCAGCGGGTGCAGGTGCACCCGCCGTTCCGGGCTGCCCGGCTCCGCCGGCGCCACCCGGCGGCCCGCCGAGACCGCCTTCGCCGCCAGCAGGAGCACCAGTGACTACCGGCGATCCGCCGCCTCCGTCCGACGGTCTACCTCCGCCCGGACCGCCTCCGACGGGTTCGCCACTACCAGCGCCGAGAGCACCGGGATGTTCGCCGACGCCGACACGGATACCGCCCGCCGCGGACCCGCCTTCCTCAGGTACGCCTGCCTCGTCCGCGGCAGCGCCAGCCGCGGCGAGCGGGGGATGCGTCGTCAGAAAGTGCTGAACGGCTGCAGTGCGCTGCTCGGCCGCGGCGACGGCGCGCGGGAGAACATTGTCGGACGTCATACCACCGAGGCCGGCAGCACCTTCACGACCGAAAAGCGACCCCAGACCTTGCCATGCCTTCCCGCCGCCAGCTTTCAGCGCTTGCAGGCCGGCCTCACCGGCGGCCTTCAACTCCGGCCCTCCGACAGCCAAAGTGACTGCGCTCCAGAGCGGTTCGACCGTCGCCGACACCTGACCGGGGTCCGGGGTGTTCATTCCGACGAGCTTGCCGTCCTTGAACGTGTAGGAGGTCCCGGTGCCTTGATCGAAGAACTCGCCGCTGCCGTTCTTCAGTTGACCGGTGACTTGCACGTTCTGCCCGTTGACGTTGTAGCTGAACAGAAAGCGGCCGTCGGCGTTGGTGCTCATCGTCGAGGAGTCGATGTTGTTGTAGTTCGGTATTTTGCCCAGGTCGTCGAGAGCGTCAGCCAGATTCTTCTTCAGTTGCGGCAGTTTGCCGAGCGCGGCGGTGGCCTCCGCAGATCCCGCACCACCTCGGACGGCGCTGCTCGCTGCGTCGTTTATTGCTTTCTGCGCGGCGCGAACCCTGGCCATTTGGTCGATCACAGCCTGATCTGTAGCTCGTTGCAGATCATTGAGCTGGACGGATTCCAACCCGGTCTGCGGGACCTGACCGGGCAGCTGGTCTTCGGGCGCGTCGGCATCCAACGCTTGAATGGCGACCGGGTTGAAGCCTTCGGCATGCAGATTTGTCTCAGCACCCTGTAACGCTTTCGAATACGTCTCGCGGACCTGCGTCACCTGCTGCAGCGTCGCTTTGGTGTCTTCGACTGCTTCTCGCTCACAGTCGGTAATGCCGTCTCGACAACGCTCCTCGTCTTCTTCGAGTTCGGCGATCTCGTCGTCGTCGTTCGACGCGGCAATCGCCCGCTCGTCCAAAGAGATTCGGTCCTCCGCGCAGCCGATCCAATCGTCGAGATACTGCAGCCGGGCTTCCAAGGCCGCAATGTCGCCCGCCGCTGTCGACTGCGCCTCCGCCAGAGCGGTCGCGATGTTCTCCAAGTCAACGGCGATCCTCGGCAACTGGGCAGTCTGCAACCCAAGCGCTTTGGTCAGTTGTTGAACCTGGTCGGAGTTGGTGATCGGGTGGTCACCGTTGTCATGAGACCAGGCGCTGAACCGTTTCTGCGCATCGGTGAATGCTTGGTCGGCCTCCTGGGTGGAGCGACCCGCGCTATGAAAGCCTTGCGCCAGTTGCGAAATCTGGCCGGGCTGACCTTTGTGCAGCGACGCGTTGATCTTCCAAGGGTCGCCGCCGGCAAATATGATCAGCAGGCCCTTGTGGATGTGGCGAAGATTCACTACACGTCCCGCAACACCTTCGCGTTGTTGTCGTCCATCGCCGTGAACGTGTTTGCCACCCGATGAGATTTGGAGCCGACATCGTCGAGGGTGTCCCGGTGGCTTTCCAGCGATTTGACGTGCGCCGCGTGCGCGGCGCTGATCGCTTCGTGGAAAGCGTCGGCAGCCTCGAAATCACCGAACATTCCTGCCGTGGGCGGCGTGCCAGACAAAGCGTTCGCACCGTCGCCGGCATGATCGCTCGCGCGTCGGGACTCGTCTGCCCCTGAGTGCAGCATTGTGGTATCGACGCGCATCCTGACGCCCCTTTCCGAGATGGGGCAAACGCTACTACCGCCGCAACGCCCGTCAATTCACCTTTTTAGAAGGCGAACCGGACTGCTCAGCGTCCGTGCGAATGCACCGGCAACCGCAGCCGGTAGCGCACCAGCGCCGTGAACACCGAGCCCAGCAACAACAGCATCCCGACATCGAGCAGCCAGTAGTGCACCTTGTGCTGCCACAGCTTGTCGGCGGGCAAGCCGGCTTCGATGTTGCCCAAGTCGATCGTTGACGCCGCCGCCGCGAACCCCCAGCGGGCGGGCAGCAGCCACGACACCTGATCGAGCACGAGGCGTCCGGTCACCGGGATCAGCCCGCCGGCCAGCACCATGGCCACCATGATCGCGACCACCAGCATCGGCAGTACCTGCTCGGTCGAGCGCGCCAGCGACGACAGCGCAAGCCCCACAACCGCTGAGACGATCGCGGTGAGCGCCAGCGTCAGATACAGCTCGGTGATGCCCGCGGCCGTGCCCTTGCCCAGGATCACCCCGCCGTGCTGCGGAGCGCCTTTGCCCACCACCATGATCACGGTCAGGATGGCGGTCTGGATCAGCGCCGCGACGCTGTAGACGACGGTTTTGGACACCAGATATGCCGAACCGGACAGCCCCACGGCTTGCTCACGCTGGAAGATCAGCCGTTCGCCCACCAGGTCGCGCACGGTCAGCGCGGTTCCCATGAACACCACCCCGATGTTGAGCAAAATCATGATGTCGATGGGTTCTTCGGGCTGCTGCGGACTGGCCAAGCCCAGACCGGTGTTGCCGGGCACCGCCAGCGACAGCACGCCCAGCACGAATGGCAACGCCGCCAGGAATGCGAAGTAGCCGCGGTCAGCGGTGATCAGCCGAGACTGCCGCCGCACCAGGGTGTGGACCTGCCGCCACAGGCTGGTCTGCGGCGGCTTACCCAGCGGGGACGCCTGCGTCGACACCGGCGGCGGATGCCGCGGCGGGTGCCGCCCCAGGAAAGCCTTATGGACAGCCTCGGGGTCGGTGCTGACCCGCGCGAAAATGTCGGCCCAGTCGGTGGTTCCCATCGCCGACCCGATCTCGCCGGGCGGGTCGGCGAACGCGGTCTTGCCGCCCGGAGCCAGCAGCAGGACCTGATCGCACATGTTGACGTGGGTCAACGAGTGCGTCACCACCAGCACCACCCGGCCGGCGTCGGCGAGCCGTCGCAGCATCGTCATCACCTGACGGTCCAGCGCCGGATCAAGCCCGGACGTCGGCTCGTCGAGGATCAGCAGAGAGGGCCCGGTCAGCAATTCCATTGCCACCGAAGCCCGCTTGCGCTGCCCACCGGAGAGCTTGTCGACGCGGGTCTTCTTGTGTTTGGTCAGCTCGAGCTCTTCGAGGACGCGCTCGACCACCTCGCGGCGATCCTCGGTCGACGTGTCCGGCGGCAGCCGCAGCTCGGCGGCGTAGTTGAGCGCGTGCTCCAACGTCAACTGCCGGTGCACCACGTCGTCTTGCGGCACCATCCCGATCCGGGACCGCATGGACGCATATTCAGCGTGCACGTCGTGTCCGTCGAAGCTGACCACCCCGGCGCTGGGCTTGGTCGCGCCGCCGATGAGCTTGATCAGCGTCGACTTTCCCGCGCCCGACGGCCCGATCACCGCGGTCAACGTACCGGGGCGCGCCGCGAACGACACGTCGGTCAGCAGCTGGTGTCCGTCGATCATCAGGCCCAGGCCGTGCGCTGCCAGCCCGCTGGTACGCGCCGGCGCCGTCCGCGGCACCAGAGTCGTCCCCGACACCATCAGGTCGGTGTTGCCGATGGTGACGACGTCACCCTCCTGCAGCACCGAGTGGGTGACCGAGGAGCCGTTGACGAAGGTGCCGTTGCTGCTGTTGTTGTCGCGGATCTCCAGGCCGCCCGCCGTCGACACGAGCAGCGCGTGCACCCGCGAAGTCAGGTAGTCGTCGACGACGATGTCGTTGCTCTTCGAGCGCCCAACCGTCTTGGTGCCGGGCGCCGCAGCTCCCGGACGCGGCGCAGACACCAGGAAGCGCATGGTGTCCCCGAACCGGGCAGCGATATCCGGCTGGCGGGGATGTGGCGCCAGCGGTGTCGGGACCAGCGGAGGCGCCGCCGGATGGTCACGGTTCACCGGTGGCCGAACCGGCATCCCAGGTGAGCTGATCGGCCCGGCGGGCGGTCGGGGTGCGCCCGCGCTGATCGGACCCGAAGGTGGCGACGGCCGACGGGTCGGCAGGTTGCGCAGCCGTTCCACTGTGTTGGCGCTGGGAACTCGGAAGGTGAGCTCCGGCCCCTGCGGACTGCCCAGCGCGACTTTCATGCCGTCGGTGATGGGAACGACGCTGCGGCGTGTGCCGCCGAGGTATACGCCGTTCTGGCTTTTGTCCACCACCACCCAGTTATTGCCGTCGAAACGCAGAATCGCGTGCACCCGGGAAATAAGCGTGAAGGTAGCGGGGTCGGTGTCGCGCAGCCAGATATCGGCGTTGCGATCACGGCCCACAGTGGCATCCCGGTTGGCGGGGAAGGTGTACATCGCCGACCCGAGCCACACCGTCAACGGCGGCGGACTCGGCTGCCCGACCGCGATGGGCGGCCGGGGTTCGATACGCGGCCTGCCGCCGTTGTCTGTCGGTGTCATCAAATGCTTTCTACTACCGTTGCTGGTCGCTGTGGTGGCTGTACTGCCCGCGAAAGGATCCAATGCGCCGTCGGACCCGGGAATAGTTACCCAAAGCTGCCAGATCTAGCGGCCGCCGGACAAGGACCCCCGGTAGCCGATGATATCGACGTATCCGGTGATGGTCAGAGCATCAGCGGCGCGGTCGCGGTCAAGCGGTGACCCAATCGAGCCTAAAGCTTGACTTGACGCTGAGAGTTCATGGCGAAGATCATGAAGTGTGCGCCAACTGGTGAGGCTGCTGTGCGCTGCGGTGTGCCTGGCGTCCCTGACCATCGCGGTCGCGCCGGGCGGCGCGGCCGTGGTCAATCCATGGTTCGTGCGATCCGTTGGCGGTGCGACGCAGGTGATTTCAGTCGTCAGCACCGGCGGCTCCACTGCCAAGATGGACGTCTATCAGCGCGGCGCCGCGGGCTGGCAGGCGGTGCAGGCCGCCATCCCCACCCACGTCGGATCGGCGGGCATGGCGCCGCAGGCCAAAAGCGGATACCCGGCCACCCCGATGGGCGTCTACCCGTTGCCGTTCGCCTTCGGCACCGCGCCCAATCCGGGCGGCGGGCTCAAGTACGTGCAGGTAGGACCTGATCACTGGTGGAACGGCGACGACCACAGCCCGACGTTCAACACCATGCAGGTCTGCAAGAAAAGTCAGTGTCCGTTCGACACGTCGGCAAGTGAGAACCTGCAGATTCCGCAGTACAAGCACGCGGTGGTGATGGGCGTGAACCCCGGCCGGGTGCCCGGCAACGGCGCCGCGTTCTTCTTCCACACCACCGACGGCGGACCCACCGAAGGCTGCGTAGCCATCGACGACGCGACTTTGGTGCAGATCATCCGGTGGCTGCGTCCGGGCGCAGTGATGGCCATCTCGCAGTAGTCATGCCAAGGCGCGGCCGGGCTTGACCTTGAAGTCGATGCCCGACAACGACATCGTCGCCTCGTAGGTGCGGTCGTACCCGGTGGCGCTGATTTTCCAGCCCCCGTCGGTGCGTCGGTAGCGGTCACGGTAGAAGGCCGCGCCGATCAGCATGAAGTTGAAGTCGGCGACGATGACACGATCTTGCAGATACCAGGTGCCGGTGGCTTCGTCGCCGGAGACCGTGATCTCCGGATGGGTCACCCGGTGTTCGGTGATGACGGCCGGGCCCAGATGCTGAGCGCATGTAGTCGACCAGGTCGGCCCGGTTGGTGAAGTGCAGTTCCTCGCCGACGGACGAGCCGTAATCGCCGACCACATCCTCGGTGAGGGTGTCGGCGAAGTCATCCCAGTGCTTGGTGTCCAGCGCCCTCAGGTAGTGGTATTTGACTCGGGCGATCGCCTCCCGGTCGGCGACATCATCATGCGCGCTCATCGGGTCATTGCAGCACACCGCGACGGGTCGGCGGCCAGTAACCGGATCAGCGCCGGCGGAATCACCGCGGCGACGCTACCGGCCGTCTATCTTGAGTGCGTGGGTGCACCTTCGAGCCGGTTCGCTCAGCTGACGCGCGACGAGCTCGCGATCCTGGTCCCGGAACTTCTGCTCATCGGGCACATGATCGACCGCTCCGGCATGGCGTGGTGCATACAGGAATTCGGTCGCGAAGAGATGGTGCAGATCGCCATCGAGGAGTGGGCCGGCGCCAGCCCGATCTATACCAAACGCATGCAGCGCGCCCTGCACTACGAGGGCGTCGACGTCCCCACCATTTTCAAGGGTCTGCAGCTCGACATCGGCGCACCGCCGCAGTTCATGGACTTCCGGTACACCGTGCACGACCGCTGGCACGGCGACTTCCACCTCGACCACTGCGGTGCACTGCTCGACGTGGAACCGATGGGTGACGACTACGTGTTCGGCATGTGCCACACCATTGAAGATCCGACGTTCGACGCCACCGCCGTGGCCACCAACCCGCGTGCGCAGATGCGCCCGATTCACCGGCCGCCGCGGGTGCCGTCCGACCGGCATCCGCACTGCGCGTGGACCGTCATCATCGACGAGTCCTATCCGCCCGCTCAAAGCATTCCGGCCCTGGATATCGTTGGCCGAAGCCAAGCAGCGACTTGGGGATTGGAACCCATCGACCCGACGGACAACGGGCAGAGCGACTACTCGGGACCCCTGTTGTCGGACTTGGATTTCGGTGCGTTCTCGCATTCGGCGCTGGTGCGCATGGCCGACGAAGTATGCCTGCAAATGCACTTGCTGTACCTGTCGTTCGCCGTCGCGGTGCGCGCACGCGCGCGAAGTGATGAGCAGACGGCGGCCGTGGGCACCCGCCAGCTGACCGGTTTGGCCGGGCTCGGCGCGGAACGCATTCACCGGGCGTTATCACTGCCCAGCGGTGTCGAGGGCGTTGTCGGTGTTCTCGCGTTGCATCCACTGCTCAACCCGCTCGGCTACGTGCGCGCTGAAATCACGCCGCGCTCTGTGGTGGTGCACAGCTCGCCGGCCCACCAAGACGGGGCGTGGATTTCGCTGTGTTCACCGGAGTCGGTGCAACCACTGCAAGCTATCGCCACCGCAGTCGATCCGCACATCGAGGTTCGTGTCACCGGCGAAACCACCGAATGGACGGCTGAGCTCGTCGAATCCGCTGAAGCGGCAACCGAGTTCTCCGAGGTCTCGGTGGCCAAGTTCAGCGGCGGGTCGACCTTCCAATTTCAGCCCAGACGGTCGCTGCCGCTGACCGCGGTGTGATTGCCGCCTCTACTGTCAAGCCTTCTGCGGTATCGGATCGGTGACGCAGCCGCATCGACCGAATACCAATGGGTTTGCGGCCGAGACTATTAGGGCTTGACCGCGGCTATCGTTGACGCTGGTTCGCCGACCGCACTCGACGTTAGGTAACTCTTTTATGTACGACCCAATTGGGTTGTCAATCGGGACCGGCAATTTGGTCGCGACGCGTAATGGAAGTTCTCCAGTGACGCGCCGATCGGTGCTGACCCTATTCCCGCACCGCTCCCCAGAACTCGGTTTGCCTGAGGAGCTTTCGTACCCGGCCGAGTCGGGTTCGGTGACCACCGGCTTCGTCGAGTGCATCGGCGACACAACGGCATCGCTTTGCCCTGCTGACGCGCCGCAGGACCCGGAGCTACTGCTCGTCGAGGCGCTGGATGCGATGGTGTCTGCTGCTGGTGGTGACGCGGCGTCCTCGAGGTTGACGATTGCCGTCCCGGCATACTGGGGCCACGACGCGCTTCGGTCGCTGCGCAAGGGCCTTCGTACGCACTCCGGCTTCGTCCACAGCGGAAGCGCACCGCGGCTGGTTTCAGACGCCCTGGCTGCTTTGACTGCCATCAACTGCGCCTCGGGGTTGCCCGACAAGGGTGTGGTGGGACTGCTGGACTTCGGCGCCGGCGGCACCAGCATCACCTTGGCTGACGCGGCTGCCGACTTCGCTCCCATCGATGAGACACTGCGTTACCCCGACTTCTCCGGCAATCACATCGACGAAGCTGTGCTGGTGCACGTCGCCGACGCGACGGGCCAGCAGAGAACTCTGGATTCGGCCACCACGGCGGCGGTCGGTCCGCTGGCTCAACTGCGGGAGGAATGCCGAAAGGCGAAGGAGCGGTTGTCCACCGAGCTAGCCACCGAAGTGGTCATCGACTCCGCTGATGACCGGGTGAGTGTGCAACTGACCCGTCCCGAGCTCGAAGAGCTGATCACCGAAAAGTTGGACGGCGTCCTGAACGCGTTCGATCAGATGTTGAGCCAACGCAAGCTTGCGTCTCGGGATCTTGCTGCGGTGGTGGCCGTGGGCGGTGGAGCGAGTATGCCCGTTGTGGCACAACGGCTTTCATCCCACACGCACGTACCGGTGATTACCGCGGTGCAGCCTGCCTTAAGTGCGGCTGTCGGCGCCGCGATGTTCGCCTCTCGCGAGCCCGCTGTCGTCGAGGAAGCCACCGCGGCGACGGCGATGGTGACGGCGGCGGCGACGGCGAAGGCGAAGGCGTTCGCGGGCACCACCACCGGGATCTCGGAACTGCCCCCCACCGACGTTCTGCTCGAGGAGGAACCGCCGTCGGCGCCGCGAAAATTGGCGTGGTCGGAGGACGACGGCACCGGTATGGATCCGGTCCCTTACGCCGGTGACAGCTACGGTGGTGGTCCCGCCGCGCGGCCGGCGCGCTACGGCCCCGATTTCGAGCCGCCGGAAGAAGAACCGCGGGGCCGCTACCACGTGCCGCGCCTGATCTTGGGGCTCACGGCTTTGGCGGCCATGGTGGCGATCGGCGGGGTGGCGTACAACTTGACCAGCGCCGTCCAGCCGCAACCGCCGGCTCCGCCACCCAGCCCGACGATGACCTCTGCGGTGCCGCCACCCACCTCGGTGGCGCCGTCGCCCAGCCCGCCGCCGCCGCCTCCCAGCGCCCTGCCCATTGCCACCAGCCCGGAGCCGCCGCCGCCACCACCCTCGGCGGAACCGCCGCCGGCACCCGAACCGCCGCCGGCCCCGCCGCCGCCCGTCATGACCACCTACCAACCGCCACCGCCGGTGCAGACGACGCAGCCCACGACCACTGCCGCGCCGACCCCGACGACAACCACGACGACCAGCGAGCCGCCGCCGCCGGACACACCGGCCGACACGTCGTCGTCAGTGCCGATGACCACGGAGTATTTGACTTTGCCGCTGGTGCCGGTGCCGATCCCGATCAAGGTCCCGCAAAGTGCGGTACCGGCTGCGCCGCAGTATCCGAATGCCAACCAGCCGCAGAACCCCTACGTCAATCCGCAGAACCCGTACCTCAACCCACCCGGATACGGGGGACTGCCGCAGAATCCCTACGGCGGGTATCCGCCCGGGTATTAGCGGTTGGGCACCGGCCCGGCGCGCTAGCCGACGCGCGGAGTATCGGTGGGCGCAGCCTCGCCGGGGCGACCGTCGGCTTGAGCTGGCCGCTGCTCATCGGCGCGGTCCGCAGCAGGCCGGTCGATCTCGTCGGCGTGGGCCCGTTGCGCGTCGAGTTCATCCCGGGCGCTGGCCAGCTTGGACCGGTGGGTTTGGGCACGTTGTTGCAGTCGCGCCGCCTCGGCGGCCTTAGCGTCCGCCTCGGCTTGCGCGGCGCGCGCCTTATGTTCGGTTTCGTCGGCGAACGCCTCGCGGTGCTGCAACTGCTCTGAAACCTCCTCGACCCGCTCGCGAATTTGCTGGGCCTCCGCTTGACGGCGTTGCTGAGCGCGGCTGCGAACAGCCCACGCCAGAACGGCCAGGATGAGCAAGGCCAGAACCACTGCAACGATGACGACCGCGGTCGTGGTGCTGTGCATGTCGAACTCCTTTGTTAGACATTTGTTCGATAACGCTGCTTACCCTGCCGGCCGACGGTCAAACGTCCAGTTCACAGCGCTGATCGCGAAGGCGTGGCGAAGCGCGCCGCTAACGCGCAGACTGTGATCAACCAGTGCAGCGGCGCAGGAGGAGCACGATGAGCAACGAGGGCGCGTTCGGGTTCGAGCCCGAAGACATCGACCGGGTAATCCGCGAAGCCAGTGAAGGGCTTCGTGAAGCGTTCGACCGATTCGGCAGGTTCGTCACGGTCCCCGGTGAGCGGTCAGGGTGGTCGATGCTCTTCGACCACCTGGCGCGGCAACCGCGCAGCGAGCCGGAGACGGCCGGCGAGGCAGGTGACGGTGTGTGGACGATCTACACCATCGCCGCCGACGGGGGCGCCCACGTCGAAGAGGTCTACCCAACAGAACTCGAGGCGTTGCGCGCGAACAAGAACAACATCGATGCCACCCGGAAGGTCCGGTTCTTGCCGTACGGAATCGCCGTGAGCGTCCTGGACAATCCGGAGGAAACGCCGTAACGGCCACCGAGTGACATCAGCGCCGGTCAACGAGCTGTGGTCGCGGCCGGGGCGCAGCGCGCGGTGTGTTCAGATGCACGCTTCGGACCCAACATGGTTTCATTAGCACCGTTTGGGGAAGATGCCTAGGCGGTATGGGCCCGGGCCTGACGTCGCGGCCGTGAGCGATTGGTGGTTTTGCAGTGGATCGTCGCAGCATGTTGTTGATGACGGGCGTCGGAATGCTGACCGCGGCGGTTCGCCTTCCCGAGGCCCGGGCGCTCCCCTGGACAGCACCGAACGCTCCGGCGCCGCCGCCCGCCGCGCCGGCAGCCGCTGCCGGCGGCTACATCTTCCAAGAAGAGTTCGACGGCCCGGCCGGCCAGGGCCCCGATTTGTCGAAGTGGACGCCGCAGACTTGGCAGGACGACGTTTTCCCCCCGGTCGACGGCATCTACCGCTCCCAGAACATTTTCCTGGACGGCAATTCCAACCTCGTGATCCAAGCCAACCGAGAAGGTGACGACTACTACAGCGGCAAACTCCGAGGCAACTTCCGCGGCCTCATCAACACCACGTGGGAGGCGCGGATCAAGCTGGAGTGCCTCTACCCCGGCCTGTGGCCGGCGTTCTGGGCTGTCAACGAGGATCCCATGCCCGACGGCGAGGTCGACATCTTCGAGTGGTACGGCAACGGCGATTGGGCTCCGGGAACCACGGTGCACGCGGCGTCGAACGGAAAGACCTGGGAAGGTAAGTCGATCCCCGGCTTGGTGGACGACGCCTGGCACACCTGGCGAATGCGTTGGGACGAAGACGGATTCAAGTTCTGGCGCGACTATTCCGACGGCGCGGCACCATATTTCAGTGTGCCACCGAAGCCTATCCACGTGGCCGGCGGCGCTCCTGACGACTTCCGGTACCCGTTCAGCAAGCCCGGCTACTTCCTTTCCCCCATGTTCACCCTCGCCGTTGGCGGCGTCGGCGCCGGCGACCCTGCAGCGGGTACCTTTCCGTCGCGGATGCTTGTGGACTACGTCCGCGTCTGGTGAGAACCGAAGTCAAGCTTTTCTGAGCCGAACGACGATGCTGCGGTTCAGTTTCCATTCGCGATCGACGGTGAAACCTTGTCGCTGAGCATCATCGATGACGGTCGAGGGCGTCGCCGAGTCGATGATCGCCCACAACACTGCGCAGGCCGCAAACCGGGAACGCACAATGTCGCTTTCCAGCGGAAGATCCTGGGTCCACAACTGTGCCGCGTAGGCACCCGAAACACCGGCCGCGACGTCGTCAAGCCCGGTGAACGCGTCGGGCCGGGCGGCGGCGACCGCCCGCAGCGGCTCGTGCTGCGCGAAGCCGAAGGCAACACAGTCATGCGGTCGGGCATTGGCCGATATCACATCTGCTATCGCGGAATAGTCAGCGCCACCTGGCTTTCCGTACGAACTTCGCTGAGTCAGGAATGCGGTGCCGGCGCTGAGTGCGAGCACGGCCAGCAATGCCGCCAAGACGCGGATGCGGTTCCGGGCGATCGCCGCCGCGCATACGCCGAGAATCAGCGCGAACCCCGGTGCGGTGAAGCTCAGGTACCGCGGTTGGTAGACGTTGTCGACCAGAACCGAGTAAGCGATCACTACGGCGGTCGGGATCAGCGCCCACGGCAGGGCCACGGCCAACGCGCTCGCGGCCCCGGGTGCTCGACGCCTGCCCAGCAGCACGGTGCCCCAAAGTAGGACGATAACCGACGCGCACATGAAAAGCCGTGAGCCGGTCAGCCATTGCTCCCAGAGCACCCCGGTCAGGTAGCCGCCGCTGCCGATCCACCACAGCTGATGGGCACGTTGACCCGCCGCCAACGAGATCAGCGGTGACACCAGGGCCAGTCCTGCGGCGCTGGCCAATCCGAAAGGCAAGAGCCGTCGCCATTTTCGTTGAACACCCAACGTGACGGCATGCGCCGGCACCAGCAGAGCCAAGTACACGAATGAGACGACGGCCAGCGCGAGAGTGAACCCGTACAACGCCCACAATGCCGAACCGCGCCGGGTCGCAGCGACGACGAACACCACCGTCAGCCACACCGCCAGCGCGGCGGTCAGCGCGTAAGACCGCGCCTCGACCGCCGACCACAACGTGCGCGGCAACACGGTGAACGCCGCCGCGCCGGCCCACGCGGTGGGCCGGTCGGCGACCAGCTTGCCCAGCACTATCAGACCTGCCGCGGCGACACCGACCGCGACGGCGCTGGGCAGCCTGGCGGTGAACTCGTTGCTCGGCACCAGGCAGAACCAGGCATGCATGGCGAGGTAATACAGCGCGTGCACCGCGTCGAAATTCAGTACCAGGCGCAAGATGTCGATTTCTGACCGGTCGGCAGCGGCGACGGTGGCGGCCTCGTCGAACCAGAAGGACGGGCGCCACGAAAACATGACGCTCACCAGGACGGCTGCTGCGGCGGCGAGCCAGGCGTCGGCACGGTCGGGCACGTGAAACCGGCACCGCACGTCGCCCGTCATTGGACGCATAGTATTCGGCGACACCGCGCGCGCCTGCACAGCTGCCGGCTGCTCGCGCCAAGAACCGGCCCGCTCGGACTGCGATGCGGCGGTCGGTGCATTAGCCTCAGATGATCGCCGATCGGCAAGGATCATCATGTTGAGTTTTTTCTCCCGCCTGATCCTCCCCGCAGCGGTGACCGCAATCATCGCGGCTGCCGGCTCGGCGGCGCCTGACACCTATTCGGTTTCGCCCGTCGCCTGTTGGAACACCGCGGTGTGGCAGTCAGTGTGGATCGTCAAGCGCGTGTGCCGACCGGACGCGCCGGCACCGGCCCAGTCGGCGCCCGCCCCGGCCCCCGACGCTCCCGCCCCGCCGCCTGCAGCTGATGCACCCGGAGAACCCGGGCCGCCGGCACCCTGACTGCCTGCCGGTCGGCAGCGGGGTCGGCTACAGACCCGGGATGCCCGGCAGGTGCGGTATCGGACGATGCGGGGTGGCCGGGCTTGGCGCGCGAAATGCACCTACGTGTCTGCGCTGCTGCCCGCGAATGGGCGGCCACCAGCGTGCTCGCAAATCCTGACCCGGGAAAGTTGCAAGTGGTAGGTATTAGGAGGAGAACTGCTGAAATCACCACGCCAGGCCCGCGCGTAGTCAGCACGGCACCTTCGGAGTCCACACATGCCCCCAGCACGCAAGCCCAACCAGTCCGCGCCTACCGCAGTCAGCCCGACCGGCGCCGCCACCAACGGCAAAGCGTCGGACAGCGAGTCCGATCCGCGGGCACAGCAGGGGAAGTACCTGACCACCGCCCATGGTCTGCGGTTACCCGATACCGACCATTCGCTGAAGGCGGGCAACCGCGGGCCCTCGCTGCTCGAAGATTTCCACCTCAGGGAAAAAATCACCCACTTCGACCACGAGCGCATTCCGGAGCGGGTGGTGCATGCGCGGGGCGCCGCCGCACACGGCGTGTTCGAGTCCTACGGCACTGCCTCGTCTTACACCAGGGCGGGTTTCCTGGGCCGCAAGGGCGCGAAAACCGACGTCTTCTGCCGGTTCTCCACTGTGCTCGGGTCCCGCGGCTCTGCCGACACCGTCCGCGACACCCGCGGCTTCGCGGTCAAGTTCTATACCGACGAAGGCAACTTCGACCTCGTCGGCAACAACATCCCCGTCTTCTTCATCCAGGACGGCATCAAATTCCCGGACGTCATCCACGCCGGTAAGCCGCATCCCGACCGCGAGATCCCGCAGGCGCAGTCCGCCCATGACACGTTCTGGGACTTCGTCTCCCTGCACACCGAGGCCACGCACCACGTGTTCTGGAACATGAGCGACCGCGGGATACCGCGCTCCTTCCGCACCATGGAGGGCTTCGGGGTGCACACCTTCCGGCTGTCCAACAAGCGCGGCAAGACGTTCCTCGCGAAGTTCCACTGGAAGCCGGTGGCCGGCGTGCATTCGCAAGTGTGGGAGGAAGCTCAAATCGCCGCCGGTGTCGACCCGGACTTTCACCGCCGTGACATGGCCGATGCCATCGAGGCCGGCGCGTTCTTCGAATACGAGCTGGGCATTCAGGTCATGCCCGACGACGGCACAGACACCTTCGAGGGCATCGACCTGCTCGACCCCACCAAGATCGTTCCGGAGGAACTGGTTCCGGTCGAGTTGATCGGGAAGCTGACGCTGAACCGCAATCCGACGAACTATTTCGCCGAGACCGAGCAGGTAGCCTTCCACACCGGCAACCTGGTGCCCGGCATCGAGCCCACCAACGACCCGCTGATGCAGGCCCGGTTGTTCTCCTATCTCGACACCCAGCTCACCAGGCTGGGCGGCCCGAACTTCACCCAGCTGCCGATCAACCGCCCGCACTGCCCGGTCAACGACATGCTGCGCGACGGCATGCACCAGACCGCCATCCACACCGGGCAGGCGCCTTATCGCCGCAACAGCATCGACGGCGGCGAGCCTGAGGTCGCCGGCGCTGACGAGGGCGGCTACGTGCAAACCCCGCGGCTGATTCACGGTCCGGCTGAGCGGGCGAACCCGGCCTCGTTCGACGACCACTTCACCCAACCCGCGATGTTCTACCGAAGCCTGTCCGATGTGGAGAAGGTGCACATCGTCGAAGCCTTCACCTTCGAGCTCGGCAAGTGCTACGAGCAGGCCATCAAAGAGCGCGAGCTGGCGGTGCTGGCCAACGTCGACACCGACCTGTGCGAGCAGGTTGCCGCCGGGTTGGGGCTGCCCGCGCCGAAGGGCAAACCACCCAAAGACGTCACACTGTCGCCGTCGTTGTCGCAGGTCTACGCAAAGCCCGGACCGGTGGACGGCCGCAAGGTCGGCATCATCGCCGACGCCAACGCCGACCTCGGCGACGTCGGCAAGCTGATCAAAGCGGTGACCTCCGCCGGGGCGGTGCCGCTGCTCACCGCACCCGTCGGCGGGGTGCTGAAGTCCGGCCGGCGCAGCGAGATCGTCGAACGCACCCTGCTGACCACGCGGTCGATCGAATTCGACGCACTCGTCGTCGCCGATGGCACCACCCCGACCAATGACCTCAAGTTGGTAGTGCTGCTGCAGGAGGCTTACCGGCATTGCAAGCCGGTCGGCGCCTGGGGCAGCGGCGCCGATGTCCTTGCGCTGGCCGGGATTCCGAGCGACGGCGCAGGAGTGCTGCTGTCGAAGGCCGTGGACAAAGCGTTCACCACCGCGCTGATCGCTGCGGTCGGGCTGCACCGGGTGTGGGATCGTGCGCCGGCGGTGTTGGCGTCGGCGGTGGCGCCGTCGAAGCGGTGAGGGCAGCGCGTCTCTGATCAGGCGTGGTTGCTGGTCAATGAAGGCGTGCGCTACTGCCCAGGCCGATCTCCAAGACGCTTCCGGTGATGACCCCAGGGTCGGTCACCAGATACAGCACCGCGCGGCTGACGTCCTCGGGTTGCAGCCAAGGTTGCGGTATCGGGTTGGCTTTCATCATCCGGCGCACCAGATCGTCGGGGATGTCGTCGCCGCCGGCGGGTTGCACCATCGGAGTTTGAGTCGTCGTCGGGCAGACGACGTTGATCGTGATGCCGTCCTTGGCGACCTCCAGGGCGGCGGACTTGGCAAGGCCGATGACGCCCCACTTGGTGGCGTTGTACGCAGCCAGCTCCGGGATGCCCATCCGGCCACCCATTGAGGAGGTCACGACGATCCTCCCGAACCGCTGCTGCCGCATCACCGGTATGGCCGCCCGCAGGGTGTGGAATGCGCCGGTCAAGTTTGTGTCGACCAGCTGTTGCCAGAGCACGTCGCTGACGTCTTCCAATCGCCCGGTGCTGACGATTCCGGCGTTGGCCACCACGATGTCGAGACTGCCCATGTCGGTGACTGTCTGTTTGATCGCGGAATCGACCGCGGCCGGATCCCGCACGTCCAGAGTCAGCGGCAGGCAACGCCGACCCAACGCTTCAACCTGCGTCACCGTCTCCTGCAAGTCGTCCTGGGTGCCCAAGGGGTAGGTCAAGCCCGTCATCGCATCAGGGACATCGGCGGCGACAACGTCGGCTCCCTCGGCCGCCAACGCCAGCGCATGAGCGCGGCCCTGCCCTCGAGCCCCGCCGGTGATCAAGGCCACGCGTCCATCCAAGGCACCCATAGGCGGTTAACGTACTAGCGCGCGGATCGGCGCCTCTGTGGGCGTCTTCGCTCCGCCGTTCTTGTTGTCACCGCTTGAGGAGACGATCTTCGTCGAGGCGGCGTCCCGCACGCTTCAGAGTGCTCGTAGGCCACGCAGGGTCCTTCGTATCAGTTCACGTCGTTCGTCGATTGTCATCGAATCAACGGGAGTGGCGTGGACCTGCAGATAACCCTGCCTCGTCAGTTCGCCGACCAGGAACCGCGTCGCACCGAGCGGCAGGGACACCTGAGCGGCGATCTCTGCGACCGAGGGGCTGTGCGCGCAACATGTCAGGATCTGGCCTCGCACATCGTTTTTCGGCCAGCGCGGCGACTTCGCTGTGGTGTTGAGCGCTTCGACCGGAGCCTCGAGTGGCAGTTCGACATCAGAGTCGGTACGGCCTGCTGTCAGCGCGTATGGCCGGACCGGGCCCGGCTCGTCCGGGCTTTCCGGTTCTGTGAACCAGTCGGCGATCGGTTTGGCTTGGCCCTGCGACCGCTGATGGGTGTCGGTGTGCTTCTCCCGGACAGCTGGCGAACTATGCGGCACCTTATGGTTCTGCAAGAACCGTAAGGTGTGGTCGGCGTGCACCGATGCGCGCAGCTCGCTGGAGACGACCTTGAGTACGGTGCGGTCGGTGTCGATGACGAATGTGGTCCGTCTGACCGGCAGCAGCCCGGCCAGCAAGCCACGTCGCCGAGTATGCCGGCGACGCGGGGCCGCCTTACGCGCCACGACGGCTTTACGCAGCTTGGCGAGCCGGCCTCGGCGCACCCCGAACAGCTCGGACACCACGCCGTCCGCGTCGGAGAGCAGCGGATAGTCGAATGAGCGCTGTTGGGCGAAGTGTGCCTGCTTGTCGACGGTGTCGGTGCTGATGCCCACCCGCTGGGCGCCCACCGAGGCGAATTCGTTGCCCAGGTCCCGAAAATGACAAGCCTGGGCTGTACAGATCGGTGAGGACGCTATTGGGAAGAAGAACAGCACAACGGGCCCTCCGGAGAGGAGCGTGGACAGTGTCCGAGGCCGACCGGTGTGGTCGTACAGAGTGAAGTCAGGCGCCTTCTCGCCCGCGATCATCGGCAAAGATTAACGGGGGGACGCTCTGCTCGACGACGACTCGGGTAATTCGGCTACGCCGAGGATGCCGCTGCGGGCGCTTTGCGCGCGTTGTGTTGCCACCGAGTGTGGGATCGTGCGCCGGCGGTGTTGGCGTCGGCCGTCGCCCCGTCGAAGCGGTGAGGCGCACGGTTTAGGTTGGCTAGCTCAGGAGCCTGTGACGACGCCACACAGCGGCGGCACGATGATGAAGCGGCACGTCGAGCGGGGTTTCCGGTGTCTCCGTCACCATCTGCTCTAACGGCAGAGGCGACTGCTCGACTCCACCGATCGTCCAGCGGATCGACTCGCGTCGGCTCACCAAACTCTCGCAGAACGCATCGATGAGGTCGGCGGAAGTGTCGGTGCGGCAATAGATCGGCCATCCGCTGTAGTCGACAGTCGGCACATCGGCGGCCAACGTGGGATAGCGCTGTCGCTCGATCGACGCTGGACGGAAGCCGTCGCGCTCCAACCAGCTGAGGTGCTGCGGATCGAGGCCTATGAGCCGCGCGCCAGCCGGCGCCACCAGGTCGGCCCACATGCTGATGCCTTCGTCGAAAATCGCGTCGATCTCGCCCTGTTCCAAACGCCCGATCCGCGACGGGTGATTGGGCATGGGCTGGTCATACAAGACTTGGCCACCCCAACTGATGAGGTCGTCCAGGGAAAACCCGTGGGCCCGCAGCACGACGTCGACCATGATGGACGTGCACGCGTCGACGGAACCGCGGGTTGAAACCCTTAGCGGGTAGCGGGCTTCGGCGATGTCCTGCAGCCGCGTAAACCCGAGCCGGTCAGCGACCGCGAAACCCAGCCGGTCGTCATGGGGCAGAACGGCGATCGTCGCGACCTCGCGCGGACGATTGAAGGCACCCGTGCCGCGGTGGGCCATTGTGAGCATCGCCGCGGGGTTGAGGATCGAAATGTCGATCCGCCGCTCGTAGACGGCATCGATTGCGCTCGGGTGATTGGCGCCGTAGAGAGCGAACCGCCCGGGACGCGAATGACTTTCCATCGTGACCGTCACCGCGCGGTAATCCCAGTCATCGGCCAGCATCATGTGACTGGCAACGTCGAGGAACAGCATGGGGCGCAGATTGGAGGGATCGACCGGGGGGCCTGCCACGCTGGTCCTCCTTCTCCTCACCAACGAACCCGTGCTGTGCGACGACGGGGCGCGGCGTTGAAGATCAGTGCCGGCTCACCATACGCACCGGATCTGCTCACGTCATTCACGACGGCAACACCACCGACCGCAGCCATGCATTGGTGCGCCGATGCGTCCTCGAGCCCGCGACTAGGTCGGAAGTGGAGCCGATGACGGGAATCGAACCCGCGTATTCAGCTTGGGAAGCTGATGTTCTGCCATTGAACTACATCGGCATGGTGGCGCTGTCCTGCGGAAACGCTGTTTAGCGTGCCCGGACCCGAGGCTGAGTATGCAATACTCGAATCAGACTCGCTTGTCGTCCTGCAGTAAGCAAACCGGCTGTGAGCATACAACCGCGCCGGTCACTGCTCAGCGGACACAGTGCGCGAAGTGCGCTAGTCGTCAATGTGAGTCGGTGGGTCGTTGAAGGCGAGACCAAACGGATGCTGGTCAGGACCCATCATCTGGCAGTTCGTGGAGTTGTAGTGAAAGTCGTCAGAAGGGCGCGTCCCGCTGATTGTTTGGTAAGACGTCACACAGCGTTGCCAGGTGCCGTCCGGCTGCACGGGCCCATCGCACTGGCTGATAGACCACGGTGCTCCGGGCTGGCAGCCGGCGTTTGCCGGGGGCGCCGAGGTGAATAGCGCGCCGGCCGTCAATGCAGCAATCAATCCTCCGACGATGGATTGCTTCACGGTTGTCTCCTTACACATCGCCGCTGGCAAGGACATTAACGCTGATGCCGGCGGTGTTTGCTCTTTTCAAAGCAGATCTCTGGCAAGCAACTGTGACGTCGAGATCACGAAGGGTCGTGCGCGGCTCACGCCGACGGCGTACCGCCAGCCGATACGCTCTTCGGATGCTGCTCTCCGATCGTGATCTCCGGGCTGAAATCGCCGCCGGACGGCTGGGCATCGACCCGTTCGACGACACCCTGGTGCAGCCGTCCAGCGTCGACGTGCGCCTCGACAGCTTCTTCCGGGTCTTCAACAACACCCGCTACACCCACATCGACCCCGCGCAGCAGCAGGACGAGCTGACCAGCCTGGTGCAACCCCTGGACGGTGAGCCGTTCGTGCTGCACCCAGGCGAGTTCGTGCTCGGCTCGACATTGGAGCTGTGCACGTTGCCCGACGACTTGGCCGGGCGGCTGGAGGGCAAGTCGTCGCTGGGGCGGCTCGGGTTGCTGACGCATTCGACCGCCGGCTTCATCGATCCCGGTTTCAGCGGGCACATCACCTTGGAGTTGTCCAACGTCGCGAACCTGCCAATTACCTTGTGGCCGGGCATGAAGATCGGTCAACTCTGTATCTTGAAATTGACCAGCCCGGCACAGCACCCTTATGGGAGCACGCGGGTAGGGTCGAAATACCAGGGCCAGCGAGGCCCCACGCCGTCGCGTTCCTACCAGAACTTCATCAAGTCCAGCTGAATTTCGGTGGGCACCGCCGCGCGTTCTGCGGTGAGGATGCTGATAGGTCGACGGACGCAGGGGACGTTGCCCGGGCTGATGGCACGAGTCGAGTATTTGACGACTACCGGAGGGGCAGCAGTGGAAACCGTACTCGGGGTGTCGATGGCACCCTCGGCGGTCCGAATGGTGCTGGTCGAAGGTGAAAACGCCGACGGCGCCACCGTCGATCAGGACAATTTCGACCTCGACGGCGACAACGGCTCGGCGCCGCTCAGCGGACCCGAGCAGGTGATCGCCGCCATCGTGGGCACCCGCGAGGGCGCCGCTGAAGCGGGCTGCGCAGTGCTGTCCGCAGGAGTGACGTGGAGCGATCAGGCCGAGGGCGCCGCGCTGCGCGACGCACTGGCCGACCGCCGCATCGAGAACGTCATGCTGGTCTCGGCCTTCTTGGCCGCCGCGGCGTTGGCCCACGCCGTCGGCAACGCCTCCGGCTACGCCCAAACCGCGCTGCTGTTCGTCGAACCCGACACCGCCACGCTGGCCGTGGTCAACACCGCGGACGGTTCGATCGCCGACGTGCACCGCCTGATGCTGCCCGACGACGACGACGAGGCGGTGGCGGCGCTGGCCGGCATGGTCGCCGACGCCGAGACACTGGACGCTTATCCCGAAGGCGTCTTCGTCGTCGGATCCGGCGTCGACGTCCCACTGATCAAGCCGGCCCTGGACGCGGCGACCTCGTTGACGGTCGTCACTCCTGAGGAGCCGGAGTTGGCGCTGGCTCGCGGGGCGGCCCTGGCGTCGGCGAATGCGCCGTTGTTCGTGTCGTCGACCGCCGCGCTGGCCTACGCGCTCGACCCCGGCACGGGCGCGGTCCTCGACCCGTACGCCCTTGACCCGAGCCTGTTCGATTTGGTCGCGGCGCCAGCCGCGACTGGTGGCCAGCAACTGGCCTACAGCGCTTTGCCCACACCGTCCGGCGCCTACACGATGGCCGCCGACGAATACACGCCCTACCGCGGTGCCGATGAGGACGAGTTCACCACCGGCATGTTCCCCGAGCCGCTCGAGCGTGCGCCGCGCCGGCCGTTCCTGACGGCTATGAGCGTGATGACGATCTTCGTCGTGGGGGTGGTGGCGCTGGTCTTGTCTTTGGCCGTCGCCATCCGTCCGCACGTCGCCCAGCGGCCCAGCCTCAGCCACAACTTGGTGGCGCCCGCCCACGTTCCTCCGCCCGCCGCTGCAGTGCCGGCGCCGACGGCGCAGGTGCCTGCTCCGGTGCCGGCCCCCGCCGCGGCGCCTCTGGTGCCCCGCGCTCCGGTTTTTGCGCCCGCACCGCCACCGGCTTTCGCTCCCGCACCTCCGCCGGCGCTGGTGCCCCTGCCACCGCCGGTGTTCGTCCCGCCCGCGCCGGTGGCGATACCACCGCTTATTCCGCGCATTTTCGCTCCGCCGGTACCGGGACCGCCGTTGGCGCCCTGGGGCGGCGGCCCGCACGGCGGCGGCCCACACGGAGGCTTCGGCGGCGGTCACGGCGGTTTCGGGCCAGGCTTCGGCGGCGGTCACGGCGGCTTCGGTCACGGGCGCCGGTAGCCGACGAAGGGAATGCGCGATGGCTGCCGAGCGCTTACTTCTTCAACAAGTTTGCGGGCGCGAAGGCGCGTAAACTCGGGCCACGGGCAGTAGCGCGACCCAGCCGCTCATGGCTATCACAAATGGCGTAGCCGGGGATTGTTTGGAGGGGAAGTGGAAACCGTACTTGGGGTTTCGATGGCACCGAAAACCGTGCAAATGGTGCTGGTCGAAGGCGAGAACGCCGACGGGGCAACCGTCGATCAAGACAACATCGACGTCCCGCACGCTGCCGACGAAGCGGCGCCCAGCGGGCCGGATCAGGTGATCTCGGCGATCCTGGGCACCCGGGAAGGGGCCGCCGAGAGTGGCTTCGAGCTGATGTCGACCGGCGTCACCTGGACCGACCCTGTCGAGGCGGCAGCGCTGCGCGACGCACTGGCCAAACACAAGGTCGAAAACGTCATGTTGGTCTCGGCGTTCCTGGCCGCGGCCGCGCTCGCCCAGCAAGCCGGCAACGCGACCGGTAACGACAAGACGGCGCTGCTGTTCGTCGAACCGGAGACCGCGACGCTGGCGGTGGTCGATTCCGCCGACGGCTCGATCAGCGAAGTGCAGCGGCATGCTCTGCAGGGCAGCGACCGTACGGCCGAACTGGCGGCGTTGGCCGCCCGCGCAGAGACTCTCGGTACCCGGCCCGGCGGCCTGTTCGTCGTCGGCTCCGACGTCGACGTCACCTCGATCAAGCCGGCGTTGGAGGCCGCGACGTCGCTTCTGGTCACCGCTCCGGACGAACCCGAAACTGCGCTGGCTCGCGGAGCTGCGCTGGCCGCGGCCAACGCGCCGCTGTTCTCGTCCTCCACCACGGCGCTGGCCTACGCCCGCGACCCCGGCACAGGATTCATCGATCCCTACGCCGTTGCGCCCGGCTACTTCGACGCCGGCCCGGCGCCCGTCACCGGCGAGCAGCCGTTGGCCTATAGCGCGGTCGACGACGACGATGACGACGCATACACCGCGGTCGCACCGGAGGATGACGCCTACACCGCGCTCGCCCAGGAACCGGACGCAGCGACGGGATATCAATATGTGGCCGTCGGGCGGACCCGCGGTTCTCGCCGGTCGTTTGCCCTGGTGGCCAGTGCGGTGGCGGCGCTGTTCGTCGTGGGCGTCGCGGCGCTGACCGTCGTGTTGATCGGTGTGAAGCAGACGGCTGCTGTGCAGTCCAACCCGGGCCAGCACCTCATCGCGCCGAACAAGCAGGCACCGGCTCCCGCGCCGGCCGCTCCCGCGCCGGCCGCGCCTGCCCCCGCTCCCGCTCCTGAGGCACCGGCTCCCGCCCCGGCCGCGCCCGCTCCCGAGGCACCTGCCCCTCCGGCCGCTGCGCCGGTCCCGGCACCTGCGCCGGTTGCCCCTGCGCCGGCTCCGGTTGCCCCTGCGCCGGCGCCCGCTCCGGTATACGAGGCGCCCGCTCCAGCTCCGGTCCCTGAGGCTCCGGTGCCTGCCCCGGCTCCGGTTCCCGAGGCGCCGATCGCTCCGGCTCCGGTCGCCCCGATATTCCCGGCGCCGGTTGCGCCCATTCCGGTGCCGATCATCGTGCCCGCGCCTCAGCCGCCGCGGATCTTCGGTCCGCCGGTGCAAGGACCCTTCGGCGGTGAGCACGGCCCCGGCGGCTTTGGCGGTGGGCGCGGCGGCTTCGGCGGAGGCGGTGGCTTCGGCGGGGGCGGTGGCTTCGGCGGCGGCCACGGCGGCTTCGGCGGCGGGCGCAGATAACAGCTTGCCGACAACTGTCACCTGCAGTTCGCCTAACGCTTGATGTCGCGTCGCGGTTAGCTCATCCCGGCGGCCTACATAGGCGGTATGAGATGCACCGTTTTCGGCACCGGCTACCTGGGGGCCACCCACGCCGCCGGCATGGCGGAACTTGGGCATGACGTGGTCGGGGTCGACATCGACCCCGGCAAGGTGGCGAAGCTGAACGGCGGTGACGCACCGTTTTACGAGCCTGGCCTGCCGAAGATGTTGACCGAGAACATCGCGGCCGGTCGGCTTCAGTTCACCACCGACTACGAGATGGCCGCCGACTTCGCCGACGTGCACTTTCTCGGGGTGGGCACCCCGCAGAAAAAAGGCGAGTACGGCGCAGACTTGCGCCACGTCCGCGCCGTCATCGACGACTTGGTGCCGCGGCTGACCCGGCCATCGGTGATCGTCGGCAAATCCACCGTCCCGGTCGGCACGGCGGCCGAACTGGGCGAGCGAGCCCGCGCCTTGGCGCCGGCCGGAGTCGACGTCGAAGTGGCCTGGAATCCGGAGTTCCTGCGCGAAGGCTTCGCGGTGCACGACACGCTTCGGCCCGACCGCATCGTGCTCGGCGTACAACCCGACTCGCGCCGAGCCGAGGCCGCGGTTCGCGAGATCTACCGGTCACTGCTGGAGACCGATGTGCCGTTCCTGCTGACCGACCTGCCCACCGCCGAGCTGGTGAAAGTGTCGGCCAACGCGTTTCTGGCCACCAAAATCTCGTTCATCAACGCGGTCTCGGAGGTGTGCGAAGCCACCGGCGCCGACATCACCATGTTGGCCGACGCGATCGGAGCCGACCCCCGTATCGGGCGCCAGTGTCTGAACGCCGGTTTGGGTTTCGGCGGGGGCTGCCTGCCCAAAGACATCCGCGCGTTCATGGCCCGGGCCGGTGAACTCGGCGCCGACCAGGCCCTGACCTTCCTGCGCGAGGTGGACAACGTCAACATGCGCCGGCGCACCCGCATGGTCGAACTCGCCGCACGCGCATGCGGCGGTTCGCTGCTGGGCGCCAACATCGCGGTACTGGGCGCCGCGTTCAAGCCGCAATCCGACGACGTGCGCGACTCGCCGGCGCTCAACGTCGCCGGCCAGCTGCAGCTCAACGGCGCCGCGGTCAACGTCTACGACCCCAAAGCGTTGGAGAACGCCCGACGGGTGTTCCCGACGCTGAGCTACGCCGTCTCAGTCGCCGAAGCCTGCGAGCGCGCCGACGCGGTGCTGCTGCTTACTGAGTGGCCCGAGTTCGTCGATCTCGACCCCGAGGACCTGGCCGAGCGGGTGCGCGCCAAAGTGATGGTCGATGGCCGCAACTGCCTGGACATCGCCCGCTGGCAGCGCGCCGGTTGGCGGGTGTTGTCGCTGGGCCGGCGCCCGGATCCAAGTTAGCCTGACCGGGTGGATTTCGCGGCGGCACTCCTGGAACAGAACCGCGTTCTCGCCGATGTCGTCGGCAACGCCGACCCGTCCACCCCGGTGCCGACCTGCCCCGGCTGGAACTTCGACAAGCTGTTCCGCCACGTCGGCCGCGGTCATCGGTGGGCTGCGCAGATCGTCGCCGAGCGGATGGAGCACCTCCTCGACCCGCGCACTGTTGAGGGCGGCACCCCGCCACCGGATCGCAAAGACGCGGTCTCGTGGTTGAACGGTGGCGCGCAACGGCTGGTCGAGGCTGTCGAACTGACCGGACCGGAGACCCGGGTGTGGACCTTCCTTGGAACGCGGCCGGCGAACTGGTGGGTGCGACGCCGGCTGCACGAGACAGCCGTGCACCGCGCCGACGCTGAGCTGGCACTCGGTCGCGACTTCACGCTCAAGCCCGACGTCGCCGCCGATGCGATCAGCGAATGGCTGGAGCGGGTGGCGATCCAGGCCGGCCACGACGGTCAACCGCTGCCGCTCAGCGACGGTGACACGCTGCACTTGCACGCCACAGACCCGGGACTCGACATCGACGGCGAATGGACCATCACCAGCCAGCAAGGGCACATCGCCTGGTCGCACGAGCACGGTAAGGGCACCGTTGCGCTGCGCGGCAGTGCTTCCGAGCTGCTGCTGGCGATCTTGCGCCGCAAAACCGTCGCCGACACCGGCGTCACGTTGTTCGGCGACGAAACGGTCTGGCGGAACTGGCTTGACCGCACACCGCTGTGACGTGACGCGCACGGTATTTTGCTGAGATGACCACATCGGAGATGGCTACCGTCCTGGCCTGGCACGACGCCCTGAATGCCGCCGACCTCGACACGCTGGTGGCGTTATCCAGCGACGACATCGACTTCGGTGACGCCCACGGTGCCGGACAGGGTCATCAAGCGCTTCGTCAGTGGGCGGGCGGCGCCGCAGCTACCGCCGAGGTGGGCCGCATCTACGTGCATGACGGCGTCGTTGTCGTCGAGCAGAAGATCAACGGCCCGCAAGATGCCGGGGTCCGCACCGCAGCATCGGCGTTCCGCGTCGTGCACGACCACGTCACCTCGGTGTTTCGCCACGACGACTTGGCCTCGGCGCTGGCGGCGACTGAGCTGACCGAGGCCGACCTGGTCGATTGAGGAGCACGTGATGCGGGGGATCATTCTGGCGGGCGGCTCGGGCACCCGGCTGTATCCGATCACCATGGGCGCCGGCAAGCAGCTACTGCCGGTATACGACAAGCCGCTGATCTACTACCCGCTGTCGACCTTGATGATGGCCGGTATCCGCGATATCCAGGTGATCACCACCGCCCACGACTTGCCGGCCTTTCAGCGAGTTCTCGGTGACGGCGCGCCGTTCGGCGTCGACATCAGCTATGCGATCCAACACCGTCCCGACGGCCTGGCGCAGGCGTTCGTGATCGGCGCCGACCACATCGGAGCCGACTCCGTTGCCCTGGCGCTGGGCGACAACATCTTCTTCGGTCCCGGCTTGGGCACCAGCCTGCGCCGCTTCCAAGACGTCAGCGGGGGAGCGATATTCGCTTACTGGGTGGCCAACCCGTCGGCCTACGGCGTCGTCGAGTTCGCCGCCGACGGCACCGCGCTGTCATTGGAAGAGAAGCCTGCCACCCCGAAGTCGCAGTACGCGGTGCCCGGCCTGTACTTCTATGACAACGACGTCATCGAGATCGCCCGGGGCCTGCGGCTCTCCGCGCGCGGCGAGTATGAAATCACCGAAATCAACCAGACCTACCTCAACCAGGGTCGGCTCACCGTCGAGGTGCTCGCCCGCGGCACCGCCTGGCTGGACACCGGAACGTTCGATTCACTGCTCGACGCCAGCGACTACGTGCGCACACTGGAACGCCGGCAAGGCCTGAAGATCAGCGTGCCGGAGGAAGTGGCGTGGCGGATGGGCTTCATCGACGACGACCAACTGGCTGGTCGTGCCAACAGCTTGATCGAGTCGGGTTACGGCGGTTATCTGCTGCAGCTGCTCGAGCAACGCTGAATGCGCAACCTTATTCGACTTTGCGCTAGTTTCTCAGACTCGACACAGGTAAAGTACTTGCTCAACCGTTGAACACTTTCGCGGTCCACTCATTCAAAGGAGATGGCCGTGCAGTTCACAGCCCGCTCTCTGTTCATCGCCAGTGTTGCTGTACTCGGCGCCGGCGTCATCGTGGTCACCCCGGCGGCACCCGCGCTGCTCAACGTCGAGGCCCACGCCGTGACTTTGACCGCAGTCGATGATCCCATCACGGCGTTCGAAGATGTTCTGCAGACGGCGTCGGCCAATGCAACGACTCTCTACGACGACTTTGCCGCCGCCCCGTTCCCGGCGCTGCAGCAGTTCATCACGAACGTGCTCGCTGACGCGCAGAACTACCCCGCCGATGCTGCCACGCTCTCCACCGATATCGGGGACCACGTCAAGGACCTCATCACCCTGTTGGACCCGTCTGCAGGCGGATTTCTGTATTCCGCCCTGCCGGGCCTGCAGGACTATCAGCTGCTCTACTCGTTCGCCGAATCGCCGGTCAGCGGCGTGGTCTTGGGTGAAGCGGCCACGGTTCTGAGCCCGATCCTGGCGTTGAACGACAGTTATCAGCACATCGTCAGCGACCTCGGCGGTGCCGCCCCGGACACGACGGCGGCGTTCAACGACCTGCTCAACATTCCTGCCAACGTGCTTGACGCATACCTCAACGGGCAGTTCCTCGACGGAACTATGCCGGAGATCAATCTTTCTTCTCTGGTGACGGCTCTAGGGCCCGCGGCGACCGGATACTCCATCACCGGTCCGGTCCTGCCGTTGGGTGGGCTGCTCAGTCCCGGGGGTGGTTCTTTCCTCGATGCCCTTGCTTACGGAGGTGGTTACTTTCCACCATGCCCACCCGCTGGGCCATGCTCCGGTGAAAACTTGATCTCGCTTGGCGGTCAGGTGGGTCCCATAGGTGCGCTCGAAGTACTGTCTCATGACGTGGCGCAGGCACTCGGCGCGAATGCCACGGGCAATCCTTTCGAAGCGGTGCCTGAGTTGAGTCCCTTGTTCGGCGGCGATCTGCCGACAGCGTTGGCGAACCTGCCGACCGAGTTCAGCACCCTGACCACCGACCTGTTGACGGCTCTGACCAGCTCGTTCTGACAGCACCATTCCCTTTACCAGCTGCCACGCCGCCTTCCCAGCTGCAAGGCTGTCAGCAAGCTCCCAGCGAACACAAAGCCGCTAGGTGAACAACAGGCGTCTTGAAGGCATATTCTGGGTGCCGCGATGGATACCACGACACCTAACCCGCCTTCAGTGCCCGGCATGGCCCTGGTGCTCGCGGTGGTGTTCGGCTTCGCGGTCATCGCCGGGGTGGTGATCTTCTACCGTCGACCAGATCTGCTGGCGCCGCGAACGGCCAAGACCGGTACGCAGACCGCGGCGGTGCAGGCCGACCAAGGATCAGAGCCGCTGGATCAAGACGGTCGGCTGTTATTCCTGTTAACCCAGCAGGGACTGAGCACGTCGGGACCCCGCGACGTCACGCTCAACGAAGCGCACCACGTCTGCGATCGAGTGCAGGCCGGCGAAAGTGAAGCGCAGATCGTGCAGGACATCGTTGCCGGCTCACCGGGTATGTCGTCGGCAACCGCAGCAACCTTCACCGAGGTCGCGACGGACGTGTACTGCCCGCAGGGCTGATCGCGCCGGCGCAAGCCAGCACGGCTGACCGGCTCACTGCCGGTAGCCGGCCAAGAAGTTGCCGAGCCGCTCGATCGCGCTGGACAAGTCGCGCGCCCACGGCAGCGTCACGATGCGCAGGTGATCCGGTGCCGGCCAGTTGAATCCGGTGCCCTGGGTTACCAGGATCTTCTCCGACAGCAGCAGGTCGAGCACCAACTGCTCGTCGTCTGCGATGTCGTACACCTCGGGGTCCAGCCGGGGGAAGGTGTAGAGCGCACCCGCGGGTTTGACGCAGGACACTCCGGGGATTTCGTTCAGCTTGGTCCACGCGACGTCGCGCTGCTCGAGCAGCCGACCACCCGGCAGGACCAGGTCCCCGATGCTCTGATATCCACCCAGCGCGACCTGAATGGCGTGCTGGGCAGGCACATTCGGGCAAAGCCGCATATTCGCCAACAGGCTGATGCCCTCGATGAAGCTGCCCGCGTGGTCCTTCGGTCCGGTGATCGCCAGCCAGCCGGCCCGGTAGCCGGCGACGCGGTAGGCCTTCGACAAACCGTTGAACGTCAAACACAACAGATCCGGCGCCACCGACGCCAAGCTGATGTGCTTGGCGTCGTCGTAGAGGATCTTGTCGTAGATCTCGTCGGCGAGCAGCAACAGCTGGTGCTTGCGCGCCAAATCGGTTAATTGCGTGAGGACTTCGCGGCTGTAGACGGCACCGGTGGGATTGTTCGGGTTGATCACCACCAACGCCTTGGTGCGATCGGTGATCTTGGACGCCAGATCGTCGATGTCGGGCTGCCAGCCCTGCGTCTCGTCGCACAGGTAGTGCACCGGGGTGCCACCGGCCAGTGACGTCGAGGCCGTCCACAACGGATAGTCCGGTGCGGGAATCAGAACCTGATCGCCGTTGTCCAGCAGGGCCTGCAGCGTCAGCGTGATCAACTCGGACACACCGTTGCCGAGGTAGACGTCGTCGACGTCGAGCCGCGGAAAACCGTCGACCAGTTCGTAGCGGGTGACCACCGCTCGTCGCGCCGGCAGAATGCCCTTGGAGTCGGAGTAGCCCTGCGCGTACGGCAGCGCCTGAATCATGTCGCGCATGATCACGTCGGGTGCGTCGAAGCCGAACGGTGCCGGGTTGCCGATGTTGAGCTTGAGAATCCGGTGCCCTTCGGCCTCCAGTCGCGCGGCCTGGGCATGCACCGGGCCGCGGATCTCGTACAGGACGTCCTGCAGTTTGGACGACTGCGCGAACGTGCGCTGCCGCTGGTGATGACCAGTGGTATGCCAGGGCACCTGGTGAGCAGTCATGTCAACTATGCTGCCATGGCTGTCCACCGGTTTTCACCGATCGGGTGGCGTCACCGCTTACCGGGCGGGCGGGCACCACGTGCGATGCCCAAGCCTTTCACCGGCGGCGCCTCGCCGTCACCTTCGTCGTTCTGGGGCGTTTCGGCCGGCTTGCTGGTCGGCGTCGCCTCGGCCGGCGGCTGCGGCTTCGTCTCCTCGGCGGGGGCCACGGCGGGCGCGGCTTCCGCTTTGGCGGCGGTCTTCTTGGCGCCGGGCCGTTTGGCGCCCGCCGCGATCCCGAGGCCCTTTACGGGTGCTTCGGCAGCCGGCTTCGCTTCCGTCGGTTCGGCTTTCGCTTCCGGTGCAGCTGCCGCTTCTGCCTTCGGTGCGGCCGCGGGCTGGGCGGGCGCTCTTCTTGGCGCCGGGCCGTTTGGCGCCGGCCGCCAGCCCCAGCCCCTTGGCCGGCGGCGCCGGTGTCTTCGGTTCAGCGGCTTCGGTTTTCGACTCGGGTGCGGCCGCGGGCTGGGCGGGCGCCTTCTTGGCGCCGGGCCGTTTGGCGCCGGCCGCCAGCCCCAGCCCCTTGGCCGGCGGCGCGGCGGTCGTGGCCTCGTTCGCCGCCTCGTCCGCTGCCGGGTCCGCTGCCGGCGCGGGAGCCGATGCCGTTGGCGCCGTCGCCTTCTTGACGCCGGGCCGCTTGGCACCACCAGCGATACCCAGACCCGTAACGGCCTTGGCCGGAGCGGCGGTGTCCGCCGACTTTTCCGACGGTGGTGCGGGTGCAGGTTTCGCGGAAGGCTCCGCGGTCGTCGTGCTCGCCTCGACTTTCGGAGCGGGTGCCGGTGCGCCTTCTGCGGCTTGTTCGGCGGCTGCGCCCTTCTTCGGCAGCTCGATCGTGCTGCGGTCGATGGAGTCGAGCAGCACGTTGGCGACGTCGCGGACGTCGACCTCTCCACGGCCGGCAGCTTCGGCACGGTCGTTGACACCGTCACCGACCATCACCCGGCAGAACGGGCACGCGGTGGCCACGGTGCTGGCGCCGGTGGCCAGCGCCTCGTCGACGCGGGTGTGGTTGATCCGCTTGCCGATGTGTTCTTCCATCCACATCCGGGCACCGCCGGCGCCGCAGCAGAAGCTGAGGTTGCCGTGCCGCGGCATCTCGGTCAGCGTCGCGCCCGACGCCCCGATCAGCTCACGCGGCTCTTCGTAGACCTTGTTGTGCCGGCCCAGATAGCACGGGTCGTGGTAGGTGATCGACCGCCCACTGCGTTTGCTGTCACCGTCGTCACCTCCGCTGCCGTCGACCGGCTTGACGGGCACCAGCTTCTTGTCCCGCACCAGCCGGTTGAGCAGCTGGGTGTGGTGCACCACGGTGTAGTTGGTGCCCAGCTGCTTGTATTCGCGGCCGAGGGTGTTGAAGCAGTGCGGGCAGTGGGTGACGATCTTGCGGTCGACGGTCTCCACGCCCTCGAACAACCCGTCCAGCGTCTCGACGGCCTGCTGGGCCAGTTGCTGGAACAGGAATTCATTGCCCGAGCGGCGCGCGGAGTCCCCGTTGCAGGTCTCGCCGGCGCCCAGCACCAGGAACTTGACACCTGCGATCGAGAGCAGCTCGGCCACCGCCTTGGTGGTCCGCTTTGCCCGGTCGTCATAGGCGCCGGCGCAGCCCACCCAGTACAGGTACTCGAAGCCGTCGAAACTGTCGACGTCTTGGCCGTAGACCGGCACATCGAAGTCGACCTCGTCGATCCAGTTGGTCCGGTCGGCGGCGTTCTGGCCCCACGGGTTGCCCTTGTTCTCCAGGTTCTTGAACAGCACCGACAGCTCGGACGGAAACTCCGACTCCATCATCACCTGGTAGCGGCGCATATCGACGATGTGGTCGACGTGCTCGATGTCCACCGGGCATTGCTCGACGCACGCCCCGCACGTCACACAGGACCACAGCACGTCGGGGTCGATGACGCCGCCCTGCTCGGCGGTGCCGACCAGTGGACGGGTCGCCTGCTCAGGCCCGGAGCCCAACACCCGGCCGAAGCCCGATTCGGGCACGTGGTGCGCTTCGTAGTGCTCATCGCCCTGGAGCTTTTCGCCGATCCCACCCTCCGGGGTGTTTTCCAGCGGACTTGCCTTCTCGTGCAGGATGTAGGGCGCCTTGGCCATCCAGTGGTCCCGCAAGTCCATAATCACCAACTTCGGCGACAGCGGCTTGGCGGTGTTCCACGCCGGACACTGCGACTGACAGCGCCCGCACTCGGTGCAGGTGGCGAAATCCAGCATCGCCTTCCAGGAGAAGTCCTCGATCTTGCCGCGGCCGAACTGGGCGTCGTCCGGCGGATCGTCGAAGTCGACCGGCTTGCCGTCGGCTTCGATCGGCAGCAGCGGGCCCAACGCATCGGGCAGCCGCTTGAAGATCACGTTGATGGGCGCCGAGAAAATGTGCAGGTGCTTGGAGTGCAGAACAATCAGCAAGAACGCCAGCATCACCCCGATGTGCAGCAGCAGGGCGACTGTCTCGATCAGTTCGTTGGCCGTTCCGCCGAGCGGATGCAACGCCGCCGCGGACGCATGCGACAGGAAGGCGGCCTTGCCGTAGGGCAGCGTGCCGTTGTTCACTGCCGATCCGCGCACCACCACGTAAGTCCAGATGACGTTGAAGATCATGAACAGGATCAGCCAGGCACCGCCGGTGTGTGAGCCGTAGAACCGTGATGCGCGGCCGATCTCGGCAGGCCGGCGGGTGAGACGGATGATCGCGAACGTCGAAATGCCGAGGAAGACAGCGGTGGCGAAGAAGTCCTGCAAGAAACCCAGCGCTGCCCAGCGGCCGACGATCGGAATGTGGAAGTTGCGCTGGAACAACAGCCCGTAGGCCTCGATGTAAACGGTCAGCAGGATGAAGAAGCCCCACATCGTGAACAAGTGGGCCAGCCCGGGAATCGACCACTTCAGCAGCCGGCGCTGTCCGGCGACCTCGGCGATCTCGGCCCAGATCCGCTGGGCGGGGTCGTTGCTGTGCCCGGGAGCGGGCTTGCCGGATCGGACCAGTTTGACCAACCAGCCCACCCGGCGGACAGCCAGGAGCCCGACGATCGCCGTCATGCCGAGGCCGACGATCAGTCTGATCAGCATCTGCGTGTGCACGGAGCTCCCCAATCTGGTTACCGGCCGGTAACAAGCTCGATGTTACTAGCCGGTAACTCCGGCGAGGCCTGCTAGATGTGCCCATAGTGACATCTCGTAGGCCATCCCTGCGAGGAAGGATTGCCTAACTCTGGCGCCGGGTGCCCCGCGGCGACGTCAGGGCGGGAAGCTGGGCAGCCGGGTCGTCGGCAGATCCGTCCACCAGTGGCGGTGGGGATGTTGACGGCTCGGCGGAGCGGTGCCCGCTCTGGGTGAGGTTCTGTGTCGGCGCCACCGTCGGCGCGATCTCGGTGCTCGACTCGGGCGGCGAACTCGACGTCGTGGTGGGTGTACTGCTTGTCGGGGTCGGCGACGTGGTGGTCGTCGCAGTGGTCGTCGCAGTGGTCGTCGAAGGCTTGGTTGGGGCGGGATTGCTACCGCCGTTGCCGTGCGCCAGCAAGAGCAAGCCGTAGATGATCACCGCAACCAGTGCTATGACGAGCGCACCCCATACCGCCAGCACCCACGGCCGGAGGTACCACGGCCCAGGTCCTTTCGCAGGGTCGAATACCCCTTCAGAACTGCCATCGAAGTCCGAGCGCCAGCCGTTGTCTGGTGGTGTGCCGGGCACCGCGAGATCGTATCGCGGGTTCGTGCGCAAGGTTCGGACCGGATCAGGCCCGCTAGAAGCCGGGCGGAATCGTGATCACCGGGCCGCCCGGCACCGAAATGGTCGGCGGCAGCTTCGGCAGGTGGTGCCGACGCGACGGCGGTGCTGACCCGCCCGGTGCGGGCGGGGGCGGCGCGGGCGCCCGGGGTGGCTCGCTGCTCGGCGGCGGCTCTTCGGTGGTGGTGCTCGGCGACGGGCTCGTGGTGGTCGGTGTGGTGGTTGTCGTGGTAGCTGTCGCCGGCGTGGTGGTGTTCGTGGTGGTGGTCGTCTGCGTTGGGGTGGGCCCGCCCTCACCGCGGCCGGCCAGGTCGACCAGGCCGTAGATGATCAGCGCGACGAGCGCCGCCAGGAGTAGCCCCCAGGCGACCAGCACCACCCGTTTGCGATACCAGGGTGTCGGCGCCGGAGGCTCTTGGTCGGCCGGTTGGAGCTGCGCGTAGCGACCGGTGGCGGCAGCCGGATCATCCGGCTCCTGCGGCCCTGGCGAACCGGGCCGCCGGTACCCGGCGTTGAAGTCCGCACGCCGGGTCGGCTGCTCGCCGGGATCCTCCCCGGAACCGTAGGCTGCCACGGACTGAATCGTACTGATTACCGCCGCCCCCGCCGCTGTGCGCGGCCCGCGCGTCTCGAGTCGCTTACCCCTCGCCGTCGTGGTGGTGATGGTGATGGTGATCTTCGGTCGTCGTCACAGTGGTGGGCGGCGAACTGATCACCGACGGCGGCGGAGCAACAGTGGCGGGCGGTGCGGTCGACGTTTCAGAGACCTGTGGCGGAGCCTCGGACGGGGCGGTAGCCGTGCTCGTGGACGGCGTGGTCGCCGCCGTTGTCGACGAGGCGGTCGTCGGCGACGGAGTGAGCTTCGAAGGCGACTTGTTCTGGCCGCCGCTGAGCAACGCCATCAAGCCGATCGCGATCAGCGCGAGCGCCACGACGGCGATGAGCAGCAGCGTCAGACGCTTGCGGTACCACGGCGTGCCCGCCGGCTGCGATTCCGCTTGGTGCTGGTCGAAGTTGAGCAACCCGGTCGGATCTTCGCTCGCGTCACCGCCGCGCTCGTGGTAGCCGAAGCGGCCGGTCGGGTCTTCGCTCGGGTCGCCGGGAGGGCCGTATTGGGTCACGCACAGATGGTACGGCTCGCATTGCGCCGTCCGGCCCGCCGCATTACCGCAGTTGCGGTACCACCTCGGCGGCGAACAACTCCACTTGCTCCAGGTCGGACATGTCGAGCACTTGCAGGTATGCGCGCTGCACGCCGGCTTCGGCGAATGGGCCGAGCCGGTCGACGATCTCAGCCGGTGTGCCTACCGTCGGCGAATTGCCCCGCAGTTCGTCGAGGTCACGGTTGATGGCGCCGGCCCGTCGGGCCAATGCGGCGTCGTCACGTCCGGCGCACAGAACGAAGGCCGCCGAGTAGGTGATCGAGTCCGCGGACCGGCCTTCTGCCTGCACCGCTGCGCGGACACGGTCGAACTGGGTCGAGATGGTGTCGAGCGGTGCGAACGGCACGTTGAATTCGGCCGCGAAGGTCGCCGCGAGCCGGGGAGTGCGCTTGGCCCCGGTTCCGCCGATGACGATCGGCGGATAAGGGCGTTGCACCGGTTTCGGCAGCGCCGGCGAATCGTTGATCGCGTAGTACGGGCCGGCGTGGTCGAACGTTTCTCCGGCCGGAGTGCTCCACAGCCCGGTGATGATCTCCAGTTGTTCGGCAAATCGGTCGAATCGTTCACCCTGCGGCGGGAACGGGATGCCGTAGGCCTGGTGCTCGCGCTCGAACCAGCCGGCGCCCAGCCCGAATTCCACCCGGCCGTCGCTCATGGCGTCGACTTGCGCGACGGTCACCGCCAGCGGGCCGGGATGCCGGAACGTTGCGGACGTCACGAGCGTGCCGAGGCGGATCGACGACGTCTCCCGCGCAATGCCGCCCAGCGTGACCCAGGAGTCGGTCGGCCCCGGCAGGCCGTCACCGCTCATCGCCACGAAGTGATCTGAGCGGAAGAAAGCCGAATACCCGGCGGCTTCCGCGGTCTGCGCAACGGCGAGTTGGTCGGCGTAACTGGCGCCTTGCTGAGGTTCGACGAACACCCGAAAGTCCACGTGCTTCACCCTAGGCTGGCCCGTCCGTCGGTGTTGACCACGGCGTGGCCACCGCCGACCGTGTCAGAACGTGTCGACTTTGTCGATGCTGACGAACATCCCGTGGCCGGTGCGGTCATTGGTGAACCGGGTGCCGTCGACATCCGCAGCTATCGTCCAGCCCTGCGCCTCGTAGGTGCGGTAGTCGATGGTGACGGTGGGAATGGCGCCCAGATTGCCCAGTACCCACTGCACCGCGCCGTCCGCGCTGATGTTGACGCCGTTGGCGTGCTCACCCTCGGTCAACGGCGAATTGGTGAATGGCGCCTCGCAACCGACGCTGCCTGAGGCGATTTGGCAGCGGGTCTGGCCGGACTTCGTCTCAATGAACACATAACCGCCGTCAGTCGGCGGCAGTGGAATTGCACCGGCCGGAGTTCTGGGCACCGACGGTGCCGGGTTTTGCTGGGTGGGCTGGGGTGCCGGGATCGGTCGGGGGGTGGGGAAAGCCGGCTCGGTTGCTCCTGCGCCGGGCGCTGCAACCGGGTTGCCGTCGACGGCGGTGCTGCACGCCGAAACGAGCACGACGCCCGTGACCAGCAGGCCACCGGCGGAAAAACCTCGCTTCGCCCTGGACGCACGCATAACGGCATCAGCGTACGCGCAAGTGACAGGTGTGACAGATGTGACGCGCGGGATTGAGCGTTCACCCGACGGGAGTTTTACCGGAGATGTTGTCGGGTACGGGAGACAGGGGCGTTTAGCTCAAGCGTCTTCCCATCACGATCACCCGTTGAGGGAGGAGCGCCGTGCCTAACGTCTTGCGTCTGCAGCCGAACGTTGGAGTTCCGCTGACCAACGCTACGCTGTCGCTGCATTCCCAACAGGTCACCGTGCCTGCTTACGACAGAAAATCGGTTACGCCTTCCATTGTGCACATCGGCCTGGGTAACTTCCACCGGTCACACCAAGCTGTGTACCTCGACGATCTTGCCGCACAGGGCATCTCAACTGACTGGGCAATCACCGGTGTAAGCCTTCGGCACCGGCAGATGAAGGCTTGCCTGTCCGCCCAAGACGGTTTGTACACTTTGGTGGAACGTGGACACGGCGAAGACACGGCTCGCGTCGTCGGCTCGATCTGTCAGTCGTATTACGCCGGCGAGGACCGATCCGCCGTACTGGACGCGCTGACCGATGAACGAACCCGCATCGTGACGTTGACCATCACCGGCGACGCCTACTGCACCGACACGCGCACCGGCCAATTCGACCGCTCCCCTGGCGACGCGCTCGCTGAGCTGCGAACCCTCAACCATTTCAGTTCCGCCTGGGCATATCTCGCGGAGGCGTTGGAGCGACGCCGCCGCGCCGGTGTTGCGCCGTTCACGGTGCTCTCGTGCGACAACGTCAAAGACAACGGGCAGTCCGCTCGTTCGGCACTGGTGTCGTTCGCCGAGTTGCGGGACCCCGCACTGAGTCGGTGGATCGACCGCAATGTTGCGTTTCCGTCCACCATGGTCGACCGCATCACTCCCAAAGTGGGCTCTGCGGAGCGTGATTTCGTCGAGTCGACCTTCGGGATCATCGACAGCTCGCCGGTGCTGACCGAACCATTCCGTCAGTGGATCATCGAGGACGAATTCTGCTATGGGCGTCCGCCATTGGAAGAGCTCGGAGTGGAGTTCGTTGCTGACGTCGGACCGCACAAGCTGGTCAAAACCCGGATTCTGAACGGAACTCACTGCGCCATATCGTATTTGGCGGTATTAGCCGGTTATCAGCGCATGGACGAGGCGATGCGAGACCCCGTGTTGCGCCGTTACGTCCGGCAACTGATACGTGACGAGATCGCTCCGCTGCTGCCGACAGTGCCGGGGCTCGACGTCGAGAAGTACAGCTCCACCGTCATCGACCGGTTCAGCAATCCACGTATCACTGATCAGTTGTCGCGGCTGGCCGCTCGCGGATCGACGAAGATGCCGACCTATCTGCTTCCCTCGCTGCACGAGGCGATCGCCGCAGGGCGCCCGCACGCCTTGCTGACATTGGCAATCGCCGGTTGGATCCGCTACCTTCGCGGAACCGATCTTGCCGGCCGGGCGATTTCGATTGAGGACCCACAGGGCAAGCTTCTGAAGACGCTGGCAACCATCGGGCAGAACAACCCTGAGCCGTTGATGCGCCATAACGAAATTTTCGGTGACCTGCAGTCGGCGCCCGGCTTCACCGACCGGCTGCGCCAGGCGATCGACGCGATCGACACGCGCGGCGTGGCGGCTGCATTGCGCAGGCAGTTGGCCGGCGCCCCGAACGAACTGGTCGGACGGTGACTCGGTCCGCACTGGTCGTCTTCCGGCGGTTCGATTCCACCTCTTTCACCACCGTGCTGTGTGACGCCGATGGAAATCTGTTTCCTTCTGAGGAACCGGCTTTCGCTGCTTCGGTGGATGTGACCAACAACTTCCTGGACCGCTACGGGATCGCCGCACGCTACACCGCAGACGAACTGATGGTGCAGACCACCGGGAAGAACTTTCGAACCACAGCGGTAGATCTGGCCGTGAAGGGCGGCGTCCCGCTCGAGCAGGCTCTCGCGCAAAATCACCCGGCCGCCGTGGTGGCCACGCGCAAAGACCTCGACAGTGGTCGCGCCCTGACAGCCGAGCAGCTCGACTGCTGGGTGCAACGTGAACGCGATTGTGTGACGGCGCATTTGGCGGCAGTCCTGGGTCCGGATGCTCGCGTGCAAGCGGCGTTGCGTGCGCTGAACACGCGCTACGGGCTGGCCGCGGTCAGTTCCAGTGCGACCAAACGCCTGGACGCGTGCTTCACCGCTACCGGTCTGGATTCGCTGATACCCGCCGAGGTGCGATTCAGTGCAGAAGATTCGCTGCCGGTTCCGACGAGCAAACCGAATCCGGCGGTGTACCTGTTCTCAGGCCAGGTGTTGGGCGTCGAACCCGCGCACGGAGTGGCCGTCGAAGATTCGGTTCCCGGAGTCGCGTCCGCTGTGGCAGCCGGGTTCGTCACAATCGGCAATCTGATGTTCGTGTCGGCCGAAGAACGGCGCATACGCACCAGCCAACTGGTGGAAGCCGGTGCCAGTGCTGTCGCTGACTCATGGCAGGCCATCTCCGATTACCTGCTCAGTTCCTGCGCTTCGTCAGCGACGTCGCGCAGTCGGTTGGCTGCCTCGGAACCTGCTTGAGTTGAGATCAGTCGTCAGGCCCGGCGGCGACGGCGATATCTTCTTCACCGCTTTGCGTATCGGAGCTTGCGGACGCCGCTTGCGCGGTCGCCAGCACCCGATTCCGCACCACATACCAGCCACCGATGAGTGTCGGGACGCCGAGAGCCAAGGTAGTGATGATCCACGGTCCGCGTTCCTTGTCGAGCGTCATCAACACCAGCACGCCGGCCAGAAACGCCAGAGTGGCATAGCTGCTGTACGGGGTCAGCGGCATCTGGAATTGCGGCCGCTGCATGACCCCGGCCTTCGCCAACCGGTACAACCGGAGTTGACACAAAATGATCGTCGCCCAAGCCGCCAAAATGCCCAAAGCCGCAATGTTGAGCACTATTTCGAAGGCCTGGTTCGGTTTGAACGCGTTGAGCACGACACCAAGCAACCCGATCATGCTGGTCAACAGAATGCCGCCGTAGGGCACGCCGTTCCTCGACATCAATGCGGTGAACTTTGGGCCGCTGCCGTTGATCGCCATCGAACGCAGGATCCGGCCGGTGGAATACAGTCCGGCGTTCAAGCTGGAGAACGCGGCGGTGAGCACCACGATGTTCATCAAGGTGCCGGCGCCGCCGAAGCCGATCTTGGAAAAGAAGGTGACGAACGGGCTTTCATGGTCGGTGTAAGAGGTGTAGGGCAGCAGCAGCGCTAGTAGGATCACCGATCCGACGTAGAAGATTGCGATGCGGGCTACCACCGAGTTGATGGCGCGCGGCATGATCTTTTCCGGCTCCGCCGTCTCTCCGGCAGCGGTGCCGACCAGTTCGACGGCGGCATAGGCGAACACCACACCTGAGGTGACCAGCACCAGGGGCAGCAGGCCTGTGGGCAGGAATCCGCGGTGGTCGGCCCACAAGCCGAGTCCGGTCTGTTTACCGTCCACCGGGATGCGCCCGGCCAAAAAGACGGTGCCGACGACCAGGAAAGTCACCAGCGCCAGCACTTTGATCAGCGCGGCCCAGAACTCCAACTCGCCGAAGGCCTTCACCGAGATCATGTTCACCGTCACCACTGCCACCAGAGCGACCAGCGCGATGATCCATTGCGGGACGGACTGAAACACCTTCCAGTAGTGGAAGTACTTGGCGATCGCGGTGCTGTCGACGATTCCGGTCATCGCCCAGTTCAGGAAATACAGCCAGCCGGCAACGAACGCTGCTTTTTCGCCGAAGAATTCCCGGGCGTAGGAGACGAACGAGCCGGAAGACGGTCGATGCAATACCAGTTCGCCCAGGGCGCGCAAGATCAGGAAAACGAAAGCGCCGCAGATGCCGTACACCAGGAATAGACCGGGTCCGGCCGACGCCAGTCGTCCTCCGGCGCCCAGAAACAGACCCGTCCCGATGGCGCCGCCGATTGCGATCATCTGCAGCTGGCGGCTACCGAGGTCGTGATGGTAACCGGCGTCCTCGCGAGTCAGCGAGGCGGCGTCACCGGCAGATCGAGGCGCGCTGGGCGGCGATGGCATGGGAGTCCCTAGTGTCGTGGCCGACGCGGCGCTGCGCAGGCACACCCGAAGATTGGGTGCGACGCTATAGCACCGGGCCTGCCGTTCAGCGAGAAGTCGCATGAATTTCTCATAGCCCAGAGCCGCTCCCGGCATGCCGCCCCGGCCCCGGGAACAAAAATGCGATGGCCTTACGTTGACTCCACGCGACAACTTGAGTGAACCAAGCTCAACCCTGAGTTGACAGCACTACGCCGACACAGGCAGTCTTGAGCGGGGTGCACTCAGTTAGTGCAGTAACCAGCTCGAATATTCAGGAGGAATCACTATGGCTCGTGCGGTCGGTATCGACCTCGGGACCACCAACTCCGTCGTGTCGGTCCTGGAGGGCGGTGACCCCGTGGTCGTCGCAAACTCCGAAGGATCCCGCACGACCCCGTCCGTCGTCGCGTTTGCCCGCAACGGCGAGGTGCTGGTCGGCCAGCCCGCCAAGAACCAGGCGGTGACCAACGTTGACCGCACCATCCGGTCGGTCAAGCGGCACGTCGGGACGGACTGGTCCATCGAGGTCGACGGCAAGAAGTACACCGCCCAGGAGATCAGCGCGCGCGTGCTGCAGAAGCTGAAGCGCGACGCTGAGGCGTACTTGGGTGAGGACATCACCGACGCGGTCATCACCGTGCCCGCGTACTTCAACGACGCTCAGCGTCAGGCGACCAAGGAGGCCGGCCAGATCGCCGGTCTCAACGTGCTGCGAATCGTCAACGAGCCGACCGCGGCCGCGCTGGCCTACGGCCTGGACAAGGGCGAAACCGAGCAGACCATCCTGGTCTTCGACCTCGGTGGCGGCACATTCGACGTCTCGCTGCTGGAGATCGGTGAAGGCGTCGTCGAGGTCCGCGCGACCTCGGGTGACAACCACCTCGGTGGTGACGACTGGGACCAGCGTGTCGTCGACTGGCTGGTGGAGAAGTTCAAGGCTCAGAACGGCATCGACCTGACCAAGGACAAGATGGCCATGCAGCGGCTGCGCGAAGCCGCCGAGAAGGCCAAGATCGAGCTGTCGTCGTCGGGCAGCACCTCGATCAACCTGCCCTACATCACCGTCGACGCGGACAAGAACCCGCTGTTCCTCGACGAGCAGCTCACCCGCGCCGAATTCCAGCGCATCACCCAGGACTTGCTGGACCGGACCCGCAACCCGTTCCAGCAGGTGATCAAAGACGCCGGCATCGCGGTGTCGGAGATCGACCACGTGGTGCTGGTGGGTGGTTCCACCCGGATGCCCGCGGTGTCGGAGCTGGTCAAGGAAATGACCGGTGGCCAGGAGCCCAACAAGGGCGTCAACCCCGACGAGGTGGTGGCGGTGGGTGCCGCGCTGCAGGCCGGTGTCCTCAAGGGTGAGGTGAAAGACGTTCTGCTGCTTGACGTGACGCCGCTGAGCCTCGGTATCGAGACCAAGGGCGGCGTGATGACCAAGCTGATCGAACGCAACACCACGATTCCGACCAAGCGGTCGGAGACCTTCACCACCGCCGACGACAACCAGCCGTCGGTGCAGATCCAGGTCTTCCAGGGTGAGCGCGAGATCGCCTCGCACAACAAGCTGCTCGGCAGCTTCGAGCTGACCGGTATCCCGCCGGCTCCGCGCGGCGTCCCGCAGATCGAGGTCACCTTCGACATCGACGCCAACGGCATCGTGCACGTCACGGCCAAGGACAAGGGCACCGGCAAGGAGAACACGATCAAAATCCAGGAGGGCTCCGGCCTGTCCAAGGAGGAGATCGACCGGATGATCAAGGACGCCGAGGTGCACGCCGACGAAGACCGTAAGCGTCGCGAGGAAGCTGACGTCCGCAACCAGGCCGAGACGCTGGTCTACCAGACGGAAAAGTTCGTCGCTGAACAACGGGGTGCAGCGTCGGAGTCTGGTGGCTCCAAGGTCCCCGAGGACACGCTGAACAAGGTGGACGCCGCGGTGTCCGAAGCCAAGACGGCGTTGAGCGGCAACGACATCGGCGCAATCAAGTCGGCGATGGAGAAGCTGGGTCAGGAGTCTCAGGCGCTCGGCCAGGCGATCTACGAGGCCACCCAGGCCGAACAGGGCGCCGGCCCCACCGGTCCCGACGGGTCGGCCGGCGCTGACGACGTCGTGGACGCGGAGGTGGTCGACGACGAGCGGGAGGCCCGGTGACCGACGGCACTCCACACGAACACGTGACCATCACCGACAAGCGGCGGATCGACCCGGAAACCGGAGAAGTACGCCATGGCTCTTCCGGGCCGGCCCCTAGTGGGCCGGCACCGGAAGGCGCCGAGGTTGCGGCAGGCGACGGCAAGGTCGCCGAGCTGACCGCAGACCTGCAGCGGGTGCAAGCCGACTTCGCCAACTACCGCAAGCGGGCGCTGCGCGATCAGCAGGCATCCGCCGAGCGCGCCAAAGCCGGCGTGGTCAGCCAGTTGCTCGGCGTGCTCGACGATCTGGAGCGGGCACGCAGCCACGGGGACCTGGATTCGGGTCCGCTGCGGTCGGTGGCCGACAAGCTGAGCAGCGTCTTCAGTGGACTGGGTTTGACGGCGTTCGGCGCCGAGGGTGACGACTTCGACCCGGTGCTGCACGAAGCCGTGCAGCACGAGGGCAACGGAGGTGCGGGTTCTCGGCCGGTCATCGGGACGGTGATGCGGCAGGGCTACAAACTCGGCGAGCAGGTGCTTCGGCACGCTTTGGTGGGTGTGGTGGACACCGTCGACGAACCCGAAACCGCCCCTGGTCCCGACGCCTCGGCGGCGGGTACACCCGATAACGACGCCGAGACCAGCGGCGGCAGCGCACAATCGGATTCAACGCAGAATTGACAACGACAAAACTCGACCTTGGAGGTGGAAGGGGGTGACGCGACATGGCCCAACGCGAGTGGGTCGAGAAGGACTTCTATAAGGAACTGGGCGTCTCCCCGGACGCCAGTCCGGAGGACATCAAGCGGACGGCCCGCAAGCTGCTCGCCGACAATCATCCGGACCGGAACCCGGACGATAAGGCGGCCGAGGACAGGTACAAAGCGGTGTCCGAGGCCAAGGAAGTACTCACCGATCCGGCCAAGCGTAAGGAATACGACGAGACGCGACGGTTGTTCGCCGGCGCCGGCGGGTTCGGCCGCCGGTTCAACGGCGGACGTTTCGACGTCGGCGGTGGCGGTGACGGTGCCGACTTCAACCTGAGTGACTTGTTCGACGCTGCGGGGCAGAGCGGTGGCACGAACATCGGCGACCTGTTCGGTGGCTTGTTCGGACGGGGCGCCGCACCGCGGCCCAGCCGGCCGCGCCGCGGAAACGACTTGGAGACCGAAACCGAACTGGATTTCGTCGAAGCCACCAAGGGTGTGGCGATGCCGCTGCGGTTGACCAGCCCCGCGCCGTGCACCAACTGTCATGGCAGCGGCGCCCGGCCGGGCACCAGCCCGAAAGTTTGTCCCACCTGCAATGGCTCCGGCATCGTCAGCCGCAACCAGGGCGCGTTCGGTTTCTCCGAACCGTGTACCGAATGCCGGGGCAGCGGATCGATCATCGAGCACCCTTGCGAGCAGTGCCAGGGAACCGGTGTGACGACCCGCAACCGGACCATCAATGTGCGGATACCGCCGGGCGTCGAGGACGGCCAACGGATTCGGCTGCCAGGACAGGGCGAAGCCGGCTTGCGCGGCGCGCCGTCAGGCGACCTGTATGTGACCGTGCATGTGCGGCCGGACAGGGTTTTCGGCCGCGAAGGTGACGACCTCACCGTGACGGTTCCGGTCAGCTTCACCGAGCTGGCGCTGGGCACAACACTTTCGGTGCCCACGCTGGACGGGAAGGTCGGCGTCCGAGTGCCCAAAGGCACCGCTGACGGACGCATCCTGCGGGTGCGCGGTCGCGGTGTAACGAAGCGCAGTGGCGGCAGCGGCGACCTGCTCGTCACCGTCAAGGTCGCCGTTCCGCCCAATGTCGAAGGCGCCGCCCAGGAAGCCCTGGAATCCTATGCCGCTGCGGAGCGGGCGAGCGGCTTCGATCCACGGGCGGGTTGGGCAGGGAACCGCTGATGGCGAAGAACGTGAGCGGGAACGATGCCCGCACTTTTCTGATCTCGGTGGCCGCCGAGCTGGCCGGAATGCACGCACAAACGTTGCGTACCTACGACCGGCTCGGACTGGTCAGCCCCCGCCGCAGTTCTGGTGGCGGACGCCGCTATTCGGAGCGTGACGTCGATCTGCTCCGCGAGGTTCAGCGGCTATCGCAGGACGAGGGCGTCAACCTGGCGGGCATCAAACGCATCATCGAGCTGACCAACCAGGTGGAGGCGCTGCAGCTACGCCTCAAAGAGATGGCTGACGAGATAGAAATTTTGCGCGCCAACCAGCGCCGCGACTTGGCTGTCGTGCCGAAGAGCACCGCTGTGGTGGTTTGGCAGCCGCGCAGACAACATCGGCAATAACGCCGATCGTGGCTTCATGACCAGCTGGGGTGACAGCGCGAGCTACCAGGCTCAAATGGACTTGGACGAAATCCTCGACGCAGCAGGCGATTACGCGATGAGGCGGATTACTCTGGCGGGAAGCTTTCTGCCCTTCGCGCTCGCGATGTCAGTGGACGGGCACATCCAATTGGTGCAAACCAATGATCCGGGCGTACAGGTGCCGGAAATCTCGAACCGCTCGACATGCTGTGGGAGGACCTGGCCGAGTTGAAGAATAGTTCGCGGGCCGTTGCCGTGGCAGCGAACGTGACACTGCCTGAAGAGCGCCGAGACGCTATCCAAGTCACGGTCGAACATCAGGAGGGCATAGCGATCGGACTGGTCGCCCGTTACACGATCGGCGCGAACCGGATCGCGCACCTCGAGACCCCGTCGGCCTACGAAGAGAGCCCGCGCATCTGGACTGGCTGAGCGCTAGACGTGGATGGAGAACACCGCGACGGCCGGCTCACCCGGCTGGGCGAACCGGTAGCCGCCGCGGCGCAGCGCATCGGTGGGCGCAGCCATCGGCTCGAAACACACGACGTCCTCGCCGGGCGGCGCAAAGATCTGCGCCGCCGGGTAGCCCTCGTCGAAGTGCACCTCGATTCGGCGCTCGCCGGCGGACACCGCGAACACCGAGCCCTCGGCGACTTGGTCATAACCGTCGTCGAAACCCCTGTCACCGAGCGGACCGTGAATCGGTGGCTGCTCAGTAGTCTCGCCCGTCGGTAGGCCCTGGTCATCGAGGATCACGTGCCGTAATCGTGGCGTCTCGATAACCCATTGCGCGCGAGGCGTATCGGGTAACTGCAGGTAGGGGTGAAAGCCGAAACACAACGGCACTGGCCGGTCTCCGACCGCCGAGACGGTGCTGCGCACCGTCAAGATCCGGTCGGCGAGGCTTACCCGCACGACCAGCATGTGTGGAAACGGGAAGCTGGCCAGCAGCGCCGGATCGTCCGCGAAATTCAGTTCAGCGGTCAGCTCGTTGGCCGACTCGGTCATCACCTGCCAGCCGCGGTAGGCGGCGAGCAATCCGTGAATCGGCAAGCCGTTGGGATCGAACCGCACGCCTGCGGCGTCGGACTGCAGCGAGACTTCGTCGTCTCCGACGGTGTAGCTGCGGCCACCCAGCCGATTCGCCCACGGGTACAGGATCGGGATGCCCATGGTCTTGCCGGCTTCGATGTATGCGTCCAGGCCGCGGCGCTGTCCCAGCAGCTGGAGGTCGGAGTCGGTCAACGAAACGCCGATCATCCCGGCGGAGGGCACGTACTGCGCCGCCACCGAAGACGACGGGTCGCGCAGCGTGACGACGTGCACGCCGCTCAGCCTAGCCCGGCCCAGCAGAGCGCGAACGTGAAGCTGGCGTCACGTTCGTCGCCGAGCGTGACACTGGCGTCACGGTCGGCGTCGGCTGGCCGACATGCCCAGCGCGCTGCTAGCTGTACAGCGGGTCATGCTGAATGCGTTCCACCGGTGCGCCTTTGGCTATGAGTGCGGCTTTGGTGGCCTGGACCATCTGCGGACCACCGCTGATCAGGATCTGCCGGTCTCCCCAGCCGCCGTATTTGGTCACCACCTCAGGTAGTCGACCGGTTTGGCGCACGTGCAGGCCGCGCGGCGGCGTGACCTCGGGATAGTCCGCGGCCCAGCCGGGGTCGCGGGTGTACTCCGACACCGGCGAAACTGACAACCACGGATTCTGCGCCGCTAATTGCCACAGTGTGCGCAAGTCGTAGAGCTCGCAGGGATAGCGGCCGCCGAAGAACATGTGCACCCGCGGGTTCTCACCCCACCGGGCGAGGTCCATGACGATCGAGCGCAGCGGCGCCAGGCCGGTGCTGCCGGCCACCATCAACACGTCGCCGCCGTCACGGTTGACGTGCAGCGCGCCGTGCGGGCTGGACATCCGCCAGCGGTCGCCGGGCCGCGTCTCGCCGACAATGGCGGTGCTCACCAGTCCGCCGGCAACCGCCCGGACATGGAATTCGACAGCGCCGCTGTCGTCAGGCGGAATCGCCGGAGTCAGATACCGCCAGCGCCGCGGGCATTGCGGGATTGCGGCGTTGACGTACTGGCCGGGGTGATAGGGCAGCGGCCGATCCAGGTGCAGCCGCACCACCGCCAGATCGCGCGACACCCGCAGGTGCTCGATGACGGTGCCGTCCCACCAGGCCGGCCCGTCCTCGGCGTCGGCGGCACCGCTCATCACGCCGGTGATCAGGTTGAGCGACTGCCGGGCTGCTTCGTCGACGGCGTCGGTCCAGCGGTGCGCCAGTTGACCCCGCAGCGTCGAGTAGAGCGCCCGCCGCAGCGTCTCGTAGTGCGCGGGCTGCACGCCGTATTGGCGGTGGTCGCGGCCCAGTTGAGCCAAGAAAGCCACCGGCGCCTCCGCGCGCTGGGCGACCAGTTCGCCGTAGACCCAATGCAGCGCTTGCGCGAACGCGGCGCGCTGGCCTGCCATGTCGGGCGGGAAGAGGTCACGCGTCGAGACGTCGAGGTCGAACCAGCGGGAGTAGAACCTGTGGATCAACCCGGTGGCGTCGGACGGGTGCACGGCATCGTGCAGCACCCGCAGTGCATCCCGGTCCTCTAAGCCCACGTGGAACGATTTTAGGCTCGCGGTTACAGACCGCGAATCCCGTGGTAGAGCACCAGCAGACCGATCAGAACCAGGACGACCGCCACCAGAGCAGCGTTGTGTCGATCCAACCAGTTCTTCAGCCGGGTCAGCGGTTCGTCGAGACGGTCGCCGGCGCCGGCGTAGGCAACGATCGGGATGGCTACCGAGGAGGCCGCAACGCCGACGAAAATCACCGCCACGGTCCAGCTTGCGGTGGCGGTCAGGTCAGGGCCGCCGAGGATGAGGCCGGCCGCCACGCAAGCCAACAGCACTTCGGGACGCACGACGGCCAGCAATGCGCCGAACAGCGCCGCGCGCACGGGTGTCACGCTTTCCAACGAGCGCATCCAGCCGGGCATCTCGCTGTGCCTGTGACGACTCACCCACCGGTAGATGCCGAATCCGACCAGCGCTGAACCCAGCCCGACACGCAGCCAGGACGCCCAGGCTGGTGCAGAACCGTGCAGGAATGCAAGCGTGTCCGACGCTGCGGCGAATACCGCCGTCATAGCTGACAGGCTGACCAGCCAACCCGCAGAGAACGCCAAGCCGCTCGGCTTCGGCTTCGGCGCCTGCAACACGAGAACCGCCGGAATGATCGACAGCGGCGACAGGGCGATCACGAGCGCGAGGGGAATGAGCCGGCTCAGTGCCGAACCCAAGCTGGTTACCACGCCAGAACCGTAGCCGACGGCTATCAATCAGTGCTGCAAAAGCCGTTCGAGTGCTACCGGTGGAAAACCGCCGCTAACCCTTGCGGCGCAGCGTCCAGGCCGGTACCCAATGCGTGACGTCCTTGCGCTTGGGACCGTAGTCGACCGGGTACGTAACGAGTCCCCACCAGTCACCCTGCTCACAGATACCCCAACAGCTCAGTCGGCCCTCGACGACCTTGTGCAACTGGAGTCCGTTGGGGTGATACCGGCCCGAGCGGTGTGGTTCACGAGGAAACAGCGCCGTGAGATCGATCAGGACGACGATCGGTGGCCGCACCGCGCGGAACGGGTCGGGCAGTGGATGCCCGTTGTACCCGATCGAAGCGAGGCGGCCCACCGATCGATCATACGTTCGATCAACAGGGCGCCAGCGGTACGCGTCAAAAAATTTGGGGTTGAGCGGAACACACTCAACATTGACGACGTTGGACAACGCGACGAGCATTTTCCGCAGTTCTTTCTACTTGGATGGAGGCCGGTGTGGATTCGTTCAACCCGACGACCAAAACTCAAGCGGTGCTGACCTCGGCGCTGCAGGCGGCCTCGGCCGCCGGCAATCCCGAGATCCGGCCCGCTCATCTGCTGCTGGCATTGCTGACCCAGAACGACGGGATCGCCGCGCCGCTGCTGGAGGCAGTCGGTGTCGAGCCCGCCACGGTCCGCGCTGAAACCCAGCGCCTGCTGGATCGGCTGCCGCACACCAGCGGGGCCAGCGCCCAGCCGCAGCTGTCCCGCGAATCGCTGGCCGCGATCACGACTGCTCAGCAGTTGGCCACCGAGATGGACGACGAGTACGTGTCGACCGAGCACCTGATGGTCGGCCTGGCCACTGGTGACTCCGACGTCGCCAAGCTGCTCACCAACCACGGCGCGTCGCCGCAGGCCCTGCGAGAGGCGTTCGTCAAGGTCCGTGGCAGCGCCAGGGTCACCAGCCCGGAGCCGGAAGCCACTTACCAGGCGCTGGAAAAGTACTCCACCGACCTGACCGCTCGCGCGCGGGAAGGCAAGCTCGACCCCGTCATCGGCCGCGACAATGAGATTCGCCGCGTCGTGCAGGTGCTGTCGCGTCGCACCAAGAACAACCCGGTGCTCATCGGTGAGCCCGGCGTCGGTAAAACCGCGATCGTCGAAGGACTGGCCCAGCGCATCATCGCCGGCGACGTGCCGGAGAGTCTGCGCGACAAGACCGTCGTGTCGCTGGACCTGGGCTCGATGGTGGCCGGCTCGAAGTACCGGGGCGAATTCGAGGAGCGGCTCAAGGCGGTGCTCGACGAGATCAAGAACTCCGCCGGGCAGATCATCACCTTCATCGACGAGCTGCACACCATCGTCGGAGCCGGGGCAACCGGCGAGTCGGCGATGGATGCCGGCAACATGATCAAGCCGATGCTGGCCCGCGGCGAGCTGCGCCTGGTCGGCGCCACCACACTCGACGAGTACCGCAAACACATCGAAAAGGACGCTGCCCTGGAGCGGCGTTTCCAGCAGGTGTTCGTCGGTGAGCCGTCCGTCGAAGACACCGTCGGCATCCTGCGCGGACTCAAAGAGCGCTACGAGGTGCACCACGGTGTGCGCATCACCGACTCGGCCCTGGTCGCTGCCTCAACCCTGTCTGACCGCTACATCACCGCCCGGTTCCTGCCGGACAAGGCGATTGACCTGGTCGACGAGGCGGCATCGCGGCTGCGGATGGAGATCGACTCGCGTCCGGTCGAGATCGACGAGGTTGAGCGGTTGGTCCGCCGGCTGGAGATCGAAGAGATGGCGCTGGCCAAAGAGGAAGACGAGGCGTCGCGGGAACGGCTGGTGAGGCTGCGTGCGGAGCTGGCCGATCACAAAGAGAAGCTGGCCGAGCTGACCACGAGGTGGCAGAACGAGAAGACCGCAATCGACAGCGTCCGCGAGCTCAAAGAACAGCTCGAGACGCTGCGCGGCGAATCGGAACGGGCGGAACGCGACGGTGACCTGGCCAAAGCTGCCGAGCTGCGCTACGGGCGCATCCCCGAAGTGGAGAAGAAGCTCGACGCCGCAGTGCCGCAGGCACAGGCTCACGAAGCCGTGATGCTCAAGGAGGAGGTTGGCCCCGACGACATCGCCGACGTGGTTTCGGCGTGGACCGGCATCCCCGCCGGGCGGCTGCTGGAAGGTGAGACCGCCAAGCTGCTGCGTATGGAAGACGAGCTGGGCAAGCGCGTCGTAGGACAGAAGAAGGCGGTGCAGGCCGTCAGCGATGCGGTGCGCCGCACCAGGGCCGGTGTCGCCGACCCCAACCGGCCGACCGGATCCTTTTTATTCCTCGGCCCCACCGGCGTCGGCAAGACGGAACTGGCCAAAGCGCTGGCCGATTTCCTGTTCGACGACGAGCGGGCGATGGTCCGCATCGACATGAGCGAGTACGGCGAGAAGCACTCGGTGGCCCGCCTGGTGGGCGCGCCGCCCGGCTATGTCGGCTACGACCAGGGCGGTCAGCTCACCGAGGCGGTGCGCCGGCGTCCTTACACCGTGGTCCTCTTCGACGAGATCGAGAAGGCTCACCCGGACGTGTTCGACGTGCTGCTACAGGTCCTCGACGAAGGCCGGCTCACCGACGGGCAGGGCCGCACGGTCGACTTCCGCAACGCCATCCTGATTCTGACGTCCAACCTCGGCTCGGGCGGCAGCGAGGAGCAGGTGATGGCGGCGGTGCGCTCAGCGTTCAAACCCGAGTTCATCAACCGTCTCGACGACGTACTCATCTTCGACGGTCTCAACCCCGAAGAGCTGGTGCGCATCGTCGACATCCAGCTCGCGCAGCTGGACAAGCGGCTCGCGCAACGGCGACTGCGGCTGGAGGTGTCGCTGCCGTCGAAGCGCTGGCTGGCCCAGCGCGGGTTCGACCCGGTCTACGGGGCGCGCCCGTTGCGGCGACTGGTGCAGCACGCGATCGGCGATCAGCTGGCCAAGATGTTGCTGGCCGGCGACGCTCACGACGGCGACACCATCCCGGTGAACGTCACACCCGACGGCGACTCGTTGATTTTGGGCTGAGGGTGGCGACCCGCTTCGCCCGGCCACGCCGGGCTCGCGATCGCCACGCGGCGGCGGTGACCGTGTTGTGACCCGCTTACGTTCTCTGTTCTGGGCGAACAGCGGCTAGGCTACGTGGCGATGGTCCCGCTCTGGTTCACGCTCTCCGCGCTGTGTTTCGTCGGCGCCGGGGTGCTGCTCTACGTCGACTTGGATCGACGGCGAGGGCGGGGCCGCCGGCGCAAGTCGTGGGCGCGTTCGCACGGCTTCGACTACGAGTCGGAGAACACCGAGATCTTGCAGCGTTGGACGCGCGGTGTGATGTCGACCGTCGGTGAGATTCCGGCACGCAATGTCGTGCTCGGGCAGATTCGCGGCGAGGCGGTGTTCATCTTCGACCTCGAAGAAGTCGCCACTGTGATCGCCCTACACCGCAAGGTGGGCACCAACGTCGTGATCGACCTGCGGCTGAAAGGTTTGAAAGAGCCGAGGGAAAGCGACATCTGGCTGCTCGGCGCGATCGGGCCGCGAATGGTGTACTCGACCAACCTGGATGCAGCCCGAAGAGCGTGCGACCGCCGCATGGTCACGTTCGCGCACACCGCACCGGACTGCGCCGAGATCATGTGGAACGAGCAGAACTGGACGCTGGTCAGCATGCCAATCGCCAGCAACCGCGCTGAATGGGACGAGGGACTGCGCACAGTTCGGCAATTCAACGACCTGCTGCGGGTGCTGCCGCCGCTGCCGCAGACCGCGCCGCAATCCGGTGGCCGCCGCAACGCGGCGCCGAGCCGTCCCCTGGCACCGGCCGGCCGCAGCGAGACGCCGTCCCGGCCCCCTCAAACGGATGCCCCGACCCGGCAGGAGCCGACGCGGCACGCCTCCGAGGAGCCCCGCCCTGAAGAAGGCGGCTTGGGCCCCGGCTCTGCTCAGCGACCGCCGCTACCGCCGCGCAACGGCCGTCAGGCCCCGCATTACCAGCGCTGATGCCGGCCGCCGCCGCGCCTGACCTCACTTCGTCCGATCGTCAAGAGCTGGCTGGTCTGGTGCGTCGGCTCTCAGTGGTGCGGGGAGATTTCACTCTGTCGTCGGGTAAGCAAGCCGACTACTACGTCGATCTGCGCCGCGCGACCCTTCATCACCGCGCCGGAGCGCTGATCGGCCGCTTGATGCGTGAGCTCACCGACGACTGGGACTACACCTTGGTCGGCGGCCTGACGCTGGGGGCCGATCCCGTCGCGACCGCAGTCATGCACGCACCCGGTCGCCCGATCGACGCGTTCGTGGTGCGCAAAGCGGTGAAAGCCCACGGCATGCAACGGCTCATCGAGGGAGCCGACGTGACAGGCCGGCAGGTGCTGGTGGTCGAGGACACCAGCACCACCGGCGCATCGGCACTGACCGCAGTCAACGCTGTCCGGGACGCCGGTGGTGAAGTGGTCGGGGTAGCCACCGTGGTGGACCGTGATACCGGAGCCGCGGAGGCCATCCAAGCCGACGGCTTGCGTTACCGCAGCCTGCTGGGGCTGGCGGATCTAGGCCTTCGTTAGCCGCCGCGCGGGCGCTACTGGTGACGCTGTGAGCGAGTTCCCGCCGCCCGGTCCCACCGAATGGGGCACACCGATAAGTGGGGTCGGGCCTTGGCAGGGGAACTGGCCGAGCGATCCGCGATACGACCCGGCGCTGCTGCGCGACGGAGACAGCCGCAACGTCGTCGACGTCTACCGGTATTGGACGCGTGAGGCGATCATCGCCGACATCGACCGGCGCCGCCACCCGCTGCACGTGGCGATCGAAAACTTCGGCCACGACGCCAACATCGGTGGGGTGGTGCGCACCGCCAACGCCTTCGCGGTCGACACCGTCCACATCGTCGGGCGGCGACGCTGGAATCGCCGCGGTGCCATGGTCACCGACCGCTACCAGCGGCTCTGCCACCACGACAGTTCGGCGGAACTGATGAACTTTGCGCTGGACGCCGGTCTGACAGCGGTCGCCGTGGACAACGTGCCGGGCTCTGCCCGACTGGAACAGACAGAGCTGCCGCGGAACTGCCTTCTGGTGTTCGGCCAGGAAGGACCGGGCATCACCGACGACACCCGGACCGCCGCCGCGCTCACGGTCTCGATCGCCCAGTTCGGCTCCACCCGCAGCATCAATGTCGCGGTGGCCGCCGGGATTGCGATGCATGCCTGGATCAGGCAGCACGGTGATGTCGCACAGGCCTGGTGAAGGCCGCGGCGCTTGCGCAACGTTCGCTCGGGGGCATAGGCACACGCCGCCGACGTTGACTGCTCGCCGAACTTCGCTCCCGGCTGATGAGGCAGGATCGCAGACATGGATCAGCTATGGGCGAATCGGGCGGCCAGCGCCGAAGCTGCCGTCTGCGCGCGGCATCTGAGGCGGTTGTGGGCGCTGCCGGGAACCCAGCTGGGTGTGGTGGCCTGGCCGCCGTCGCGCCGGGACAGGTTTTTCGGCAGCTGGAATTACTGGTGGCAGTCCCACCTGCTGGATTGCCTGGTCGACGCGCAGGTTCGCGACCCACAGCCGGAGCGGCACAACCGGATTCGGCGTCAGATCCGTTCGCACCGACTGCGCAATGCCGGTGTGTGGGTGAATAACTACTACGACGACATGGCTTGGCTGGCGTTGGCGCTCGAGCGGGCCGCGCGGCTGGCCGGCGTCGACCGGCACCGCGCACTTGACAAGCTGAGCCAGCAGTTCCTCACCGCCTGGGTGCCCGAGGACGGCGGCGGCATCCCGTGGCGCAAGCAGGACCAGTTCTTCAACGCACCCGCCAACGGACCGGCGGCACTTTTCCTGGCCCGCTACGGCGAACGGCTCAAACGTGCCCAGCAAATGGCCGACTGGATCGACGCGAAGCTGATCGACCCGGAAACCCACTTGGTGTTCGACGGCATCAAAGCCGGCTCGCTGGTGCGCGCGCAATACACCTACTGCCAGGGGGTGGTGCTGGGTCTCGAGACCGAATTAGCTGCTCGCAACGGCGATTCGCGGCACGCGCCCCGGGTGCATCGTCTGACCGCCGCCATCAAGGAGCACATGACCGCTTCTGGCGTGCTCAAAGGCACCGGGGGCGGCGACGGCGGCTTGTTCGGCGGGGTCACCGCACGCTACCTCGCGCTGGTGGCCACCACGCTGCCCGGCGACGGTGCCGCCGACGTAGCTGCCCGAGACACCGCCCGCACACTGGTGCTTTGCTCGGCCCGATCAGCGTGGGATTACCGGCAGACCGTGGACGGGCTCCCGTTGTTCGGGCCGTCATGGGACCGGGAGGCCGAGCTGCCCACCGCAGCCGGCAAGGCAGCAGAGTTCAGCGGGGGCGCGGTATCCGGCTCCGAGGTACCCGAACGTGACCTGTCTGTGCAGCTCTCGGGTTGGATGCTGATGGAGGCCGCACACGCCGTCAGCGCATCAGCGGCCGACGACGGGTCGGCCGGCGGTGCACCGGGGAAGCCTGTGACAGGAGGAGCTCTCGATGAGCAAAGTTCATCCTGACGCGCAATCCGCGCTGGCAGGTCTGCTGCGCGACGGCATGACGATCGCCGCGGGCGGCTTCGGGTTGTGCGGCATTCCGGAGAACCTCATCCAGGCGCTGGTGAACAGCGGCGTCAAGGAACTGACGATCGTCGGAAACAACGCCGGCGTCGACGATTTCGGCATGGGCCTGCTGTTGAAGGGCCGGCAGGTCAAGAAAGTGATCGCGTCCTACGTCGGCGAGAACAAGGAGTTCGAGCGGCAGGTACTGGCCGGGGAACTGGACTTGGCGCTCACCCCGCAGGGCACGCTGGCGGAGAAGTTGCGGGCCGGTGGTGCGGGTATACCCGGCTTCTACACCCGCACGGCCTACGGCACCGAACTCGCCGAAAGCAAAGACATCCGGGTCTTCGACGGCACCGAATACGTTCTGGAAGAGGGGATTCGCGCCGACGTGTCGATCGTCAAAGCGTGGAAAGGCGATCGAGCGGGCAACCTCGTGTACCGGAAAACGGCACGCAACTTCAACCCGATGATCGCCACCTGCGGGGCGACGACGGTGGCAGAAGTCGAAGAGCTGGTCGACGTCGGTGCGATCGATCCGGACCTCGTCCACACCCCGGGCATCTACGTCGACCGCATCATCGAAGGCCGGGATTACGAGAAGCGCATCGAGTTCCGCACGGTCAGCAACACCAACGTGGACTCAGCGCTGAAAAGCAGCAGCCCGATTCGTGAGCGGATGGCCCAGCGTGCCGCCCGTGAGTTGCGCGACGGCTACTACGTCAACCTCGGCATCGGCATCCCCACGCTGGTGGCCAATTTCATTCCCGACGGCATCCACGTCACGCTGCAGTCCGAGAACGGCCTGTTGGGCATCGGCGCCTATCCCAGCGAGGACGCGATTGACCCCGATTTGATCAACGCCGGCAAGCAGACCATTACCACGATCCCCGGCTCGAGCTTCTTCAGCAGCGCCGACTCGTTCGCCATGATCCGCGGCGGCCACGTCGACCTGTCCATTCTGGGCGGCCTGGAAGTGGCGGAGAACGGCGACCTGGCCAACTGGATGGTTCCGGGCAAAATGGTCAAGGGACCTGGCGGGGCGATGGACCTGGTGTCCGGCGTCAGGCGGGTGATCGTGGTGATGGATCACACCGCCAAGGACGGCAGTGCCAAGATCCTCAAGCAGTGCACGTTGCCGATCACCGGCAAGGGGGTGGTGGACATGATCATCACCGATCTGTGCGTCTTCGAGGTGGAGCCGGGCCGCGGACTGACCCTCACCGAACTGCATCCCGGGGTGACGGTCGAGGACGTGCGCGCCAAGACCGGCTGCGACTTCGCGGTCGCTGTCTGACGGCTACTCAGCTGCCGACAACTGCTTCTCGTTATCGCGGGCTGCCCGCCGCCGGCTGAGGTAGGCGCGGCCGGACGCAATCAGCGCCGGGAGCAGCGACACGAACAAGATCACCAGGACGATCTTTTCCAGATTCTGGTGGATGAACGGCACGTTGCCCAAGAAGTAGCCGGCGATCGTCACGCCGCCTCCCCACAAGACGCCGCCGACGACGTCGAACGCCAGGTATACCGGGTAGCGCATGTAAGACACCCCGGCGACCACCGGGGTGAAGGTCCGCACGAACGGCATGAACCGGGCCAGGATGATGGCCGCGGGCCCGTATTTCTCGAAGAACGCGTGCGCTTCGGTGACATGGTGCTGCTTGAAGAAGCGCGAATCTTCCTTTTTGAACAGCGCAGGACCGATACGGCGGCCGATGAAGTACCCCGTTTGGTCGCCGAGCACCGCGACCGTAGCCACGCACGGCGCCAGCACCCAGATGTCGAGTGTGCCGTGCGCGGCGAGCAGCCCACCGGTGAACAGCAGTGACTCGCCGGGCAGCAGCGGGAACAACAGGCCCGTCTCGACGAAGACGATAGTCAGGATCGTCGGCAGCACGGCCGACGCGAACAGTCCCTGTGGACCGATCCAGTACATCGGGTCGAGGATGTTGGGCAGGGCCACGACGGTGTTCGAGGCGGTGCTCACGGTGTCCCAACATACCGTCGTCACCCGGTGATACCGACCAGGCGGGGCCCTGCGGCGCTGCCAACGCCGCAGTGTGTTGCGATACTGAACGCACCGCCGCCGGTCCAGGAGGAACTGCCATGCCCATCGCAACGCCTGAGATTTACGCCGAGATGCTGGCAGGCGCGAAGGAGAACAACTACGCCTTCCCCGCCATCAACTGCACCTCGTCGGAGACCATCAACGCCGCCCTGAAAGGGTTCGCCGACGCCGGCAGCGACGGCATCATCCAGTTCTCTACCGGCGGCGCGGAATTCGGCTCCGGGCTCGGGGTCAAGGACATGGTGATCGGAGCGGTGGCGCTCGCTGAGTTCGCTCACGTCGTCGCGGCCCAATACCCGGTCAACATCGCATTGCACACGGACCACTGCCCGAAGGACAAACTGGACAGCTACGTTCGGCCGCTGCTGGCGATCTCAGCTGATCGAGTGCGTGCAGGAGCCAATCCGTTGTTCCAGTCGCATATGTGGGACGGCTCGGCGGTGCCGATCGACGAGAACCTGGAAATCGCCAAAGAGCTGCTCAAGCACGCCGCCGCCGCCAAAATCATCCTGGAGATCGAGATCGGTGTGGTCGGCGGGGAAGAGGACGGCGTGGCCCACGAGATCAACGACAAGCTGTACTCCACACCCGAGGACTTCGATAAGACTCTCGACGCCCTGGGCACCGGTGAACACGGCAAGTACCTACTGGCCGCCACCTTCGGCAATGTGCACGGGGTGTACAAACCCGGCAACGTCAAGCTGCGGCCGGAAGTCCTGGCCGAGGGTCAGAAGGCGGCCGCGGCCAAGCTGGGCCTGCCGGCGGGTTCCAAGCCCTTCAACTTCGTCTTCCATGGCGGGTCCGGCTCGGAGAAATCCGAGATCGAGGAGGCGCTGCGCTACGGCGTGGTGAAGATGAACGTCGACACCGACACCCAGTACGCATTCACCCGCCCGATCGTGGGCCACATGTTCACCAACTACGACGGCGTGCTCAAAGTCGACGGCGAGGTGGGCAGCAAGAAGGTTTACGACCCCCGCAGTTACCTGAAGAAGGCCGAAGCGCAGATGACCGAGCGCATCATCGAGGCCTGCCGGGATTTGCACTGCGCAGACAAATCGCTGAGTTCCTGAGCAAACCTCGGGCATCGTTATTGCTGGCTCAGCGCGCGGTTTGCGCCGAAAGAGCCGGTTCTCACTGTGTGCCGCAGGCATCCCTCGCCGAATGAGCTGGAGGTGATGTGACGCAAGCGCCGGAACCGTTCCAGATCTATCAGCCTCAGACGCTGCTTCACGGAACGAAAGCGAACCTGGCGGTGGGGGACCTGCTGGTGCCCGGGCAGTCTTCGAACTTCGGTGGGGGCCGGTTGGCGAATCACGTCTACGTGACCGCCACACTGGATGCCGCGACGTGGGGCGCCGAACTTGCCGTGGGAGAGGGGCGCGGCCGGATCTATCTCGTGGAGCCGCAGGGGGCGCTCACCGATGACCCCAACGTGACGGACAAAAAGTACCCCGGCAACCCGACCCGGTCATACCGCACCCGCGAGCCAGTGAAGATCGTCGGTGAAATCGCGAACTGGGTGGGGCATCCGCCCGGTCAGGTGGCGGCCATGCGCGAGAGACTGGCTGAACTGGAGAAGCAAGGCCTGGCAGTCATCGACGATTGATACGGCTTACCGCAACGGGGCCGGCCACTTGTGTAGGCGTCGAGCGCAAACGACGGGTTCAGGACGACGCCGGAGGTGTCCGACCGGCATGGGGGACCTAGCTGTTCGAGGACTGGCAGATCTTCCACTGGTCGTCGCGGAACTGCAGGTCGAAGCTGCGGGTCGAGCGGGTTTGCGGTGCGTAGGCCATGAAGGCGGTGACGTTGGCCTCGGCATGTTCTCCGTTGACGACGACCTGGTCGATGCTGGCGACGACGGGATACTGCTTGGCCGCCGCGATGCGGTGGTAGGTGTCCGCCCAATCCTGATCAGCGTAGGAGACGTAGTCAGCCTGGAAGCTGCCGCAGGTCAAGCTGCGCAGGGCTGCCAAATTGCCGTTCTGCACGGCGACGTCGAAGCTCTGGATGGTGCTGCGCACCTGATCATCTTGCGAGGCTTTAGTTTTCGATTTGTGGGTCAGCAGGACGGTGCCCAGCACCGCGATCGCGGTCAAGGCCAGGATGATCAGGATCAGCGCGAGGACCCAGCCCCAGCTGCGCTGGCTCGTCGGCCGCAGCTTGGATCCGAGCCGGGGCGGGATCAGCTGTGGCGTCGCAGATCTCGGTCCGCTCGGCGGCTGCTCGACGCGCTGCGGACCCGATTGCTGGCGGAGGACCTCGGTAGCCGGGTCGGCAGCGGCCTCGATGATCGTCGTCTCCTTCGCGTCGAAACCCGGTGCGGTGAAGCGACGTTGCCGAGGGTCGTGCACCGGGGGTGCGACCGCAGGCACTGCCCGTGTCTCGGCTGCGGAGGAGATCACCTCGGTCGCCGAGTCCGAGCCGACGCTCTGCTCGTCGACCGGGTCGGCGCCGGGTTGCATCGCCTCGGTGACGCTGTCTTCGACGAACGCCTCCGAGTCGATCCCGTTGGCTTCCGAAGTGTCGTCAGGGTCAGGCCTGGATGGATTCGGCATGAGACCTGGTGTCCTCCCCGCTCGGCGGTGGTAGTTCGAGCTTAAGGCGTGCCGACGAACTGTTTGTGAATTGCCGGCGCATCGTTTCTCGGGGTGTGTCGAGATTCTCGGTGTGTTGCCGCATGCGCAGATGCCGATCGGTCACTCTCCCCGGTGCGGGGACGAAGACCCGGCACGGCAGAATAATAGCTATGACGCCGATGGGTGATCTCCTGGGGCCCGAACCCGTTCTGCTGCCCGCCGACGACGACGCCGAGGCCGAACTGCTGGCCGGTGAGGACCCTGCGATCGTCGCCGCCGCACATCCGACGGCGTCGGTGGCCTGGGCGGCGCTGGCTGAAGCTGCGCTGGCCGACGACCAAGTTGTCACCGCCTACGCCTACGCGCGTACCGGTTATCACCGCGGACTAGACCAGCTGCGGCGCAACGGCTGGCGGGGCTTCGGTCCGGTGCCGTATTTCCACGAGCCCAACCGGGGTTTTCTGCGCTGTGTGGCCGCGCTGGCGCGGGCCGCCGACGCGATCGGGGAGATTGACGAGCGCGCCCGCTGCCTCGATCTGCTCGACGACTGTGATCCGGCTGCCCGGGTGTCACTCGGCCTGAGTTGAGCCGGCCGACGACCGGCGCTTAGCGAGCTGCGGCGGCCGTCGAACTTCGCCGGGCTACCAGTTGGCTGAGCATTCGGCGGCGCCGTCCGGTGGCTCTACCTGAACGGTGGCGTGCTCCAACCCGCGTGCCGATAGCACCGCGCGTGCCTCGCCGAGCACCTTCGTCGAGTCGGCGCTGCTCAGCAGATGTACGGTGACGGCGTCCTTGCCCGGGACCAGGGTCCACACATGCAGGTCGTGGACGCCGGTTACCCCGTCGACCGCGCACAGCGCCGCTCGCAGCTCTCCGACGTCGATGTGGCTCGGTGACGATTCGGAAAGTATTCGCAGCGCAGTGCGGGCCAGCGCGAACGCCCGGGGCAGCACCCACAGCGCGACCAGGACGGCGACCACCACGTCGGCGTATGGCCAGCGCGTCGTCACCGTCACCAGCCCCGCGATCAGCACACCGACGGTGCCGACGGTGTCGGCGACCACCTCCATGTAGGCGCCCCGCACGGCCAGGCTCTGCGCGGCGTGCGAGCGCAACAGCAATGCCACGACGGCGTTAGCGGCGAGCCCGGTCACCGCAACCCCGATCATCGGTCCACCGGGCACATCAGGGGTGTGGCCGAGCCGTTCGATGGCCTCGTAGCCGATGAACACCGAGACACCGGTCAGTAATGCGGCGTTGGCCACTGCGGTGAACACTTCGGCGCGGTGCCAGCCGTAGGTGCGGGCCGCGGATGCGCTACCGCGCCGGGCCAGCGTGATCGCGGCCAGACCCATGACCGCCGCCACCACATCGGTGAGGACGTGCCCGGCGTCGGCAAGCAGTGCGATCGACCCGATGGCCAGCGCAGTAGCCAGTTCGACGACGAAGAACCCGGTGAGAATCGCCGTGGCCGCAATCATCTTTTTGACTGGGGTGCCCGCATCGCCGTGCAAGTGGTCGATGCCCATGCCCGGCAATATATGCGCCTTACTGCATATGTTGCAAGGCTCGTAGCAAGAGTTCAGAGCCACGCTTCCCAGAACCGCGTCAGCGATCCACCGACGGCCGCCAGCGGCGCCGGCACTCCGGACAGGTCGAAAAACCAGTAGACAATGCTGAAGAACCACCTGTTCAGCTGCGGCGCAAAGAGCAGGAGCAGGAGCAGCAGGAAGCCGTAGGGCTTGAACGGCTCCAAAGCTCGCCGAGTCTCCGGACTGAGGTACGGCTCCACCGCGCCGTAGCCGTCGAGGCCGGGGATCGGAAGCAGGTTGAGGGCCACCGCGGTCAGCTGCAGTAAAGCCAGGAACGCCACCCCGGCCCACAACACCGGGTGCGCCGGGCTGTAGTACACCTTGGTGAGCGCCAGCAGCAGCACGGCCAGCAGCAGGTTCGCCGCAGGCCCCGCCAGGCTCACCGCCGCGCGCCGGGCTGGGGTCATGAAGTAGGTCCGCACGTACACCGCGGCACCGGGCAGGCCGATGCCGCCCAGCGCGATGAACAGCATCGGCAGTCCCAGCGACAGCATGGGGTGGGTGTACTTGCGTGGGTCGAGCGTCAGGTAGCCGCGCACCGCGACGTCGCGATCGCCGAACCGCCACGCGGTGAAAGCATGGCCGAACTCGTGCAGGCACAGCGACACCACCCAACCGGCAATGACCAGGATGAAGACCCCGGCGTAGGCCAGCGGCTGGACCCTCGCACCGGCAATCCAGGCCAGCGCACCGCCGAAGGCCGTGATTCCGAGGATGGCCAGGAATACCGGGCTGGGCCGCACCGACTCGTGCACGCCCCTAATGCTCATGTGAACTCACCACACGAAGCTACCGGGGTTCATGTCGTTCCCGACTCACCGGACGAGCAGCCACCCTTGGGTGTGCCGATAGAAGGTCGACCGCCGAACCGGGCGGGCAGCCGGGACACCATCGCGCACAACCGCCGCGCCGGTGGTGCCGAGCTGCGCCGCGCGGCCGGCCACCCAGCCGCCGAACCGGCGATGCGCCGGCCGCGCCCGAAGGCCGGGCAGGGTGGCCGTCGGCTCGATCCGCACTCCGGCCACCTCGCCGTCGAAAAGTACGGTGTCGTCGACCACCGCCTCGCCGTGCAGCAGCTCGCCGGCCCCGTCAGGTCGCCACTCGGCTGATCCGACGATCACCGACCCGGTTTCGTCGCGGATCAGTGGCATCGGGTGCGCCGCACCGCGTCGCGTCCGCCGCCCTGCTCGACGCCCTCTGCCCAGTCCATAGACGCGCGCGGCCGGTGACCGTCGCGGCGGGAGGTAACCGATTTCAACGTCAAGGCTTTCGGTGCGCAGCAACACGGTGAGCACTGCGGCGAGGTCGGCGTCGGAGCCGACCACGATCAGCCGCCGACCAGCTCGAGCGGCCGTGTCGAGCTGTCCGGCGTCGGCGACTTTCAGGCCGCGCAGGCAGCGCGGGAGGCGGCGATCACCGAACAGCAGCACGGCGGTGTCGGCGTCGGTCAAGACAGCCCCCGCAGGTATCTGGACGTGGTTTGATTTGCCCGGCTCCTCGTCGGAGCCGGTAGGGTCCGCATCGTCGCCGGGCTAAGGTGTGTTACCGGCTGGACCACAATAAGCGGGAGAAACGCCATGCCGGCAATCGTCCTGATCGGCGCCCAATGGGGCGACGAGGGCAAAGGCAAAGCCACCGACCTGCTGGGCGGGCGCGCCCAGTGGGTGGTGCGCTATCAGGGCGGCAACAACGCCGGGCACACGGTGGTTCTGCCGTCCGGGGAGAATTTCGCGCTGCACCTGATCCCTTCCGGGGTGCTGACCCGCGGGGTCACCAACGTCATCGGCAACGGCGTGGTCGTCGACCCCGGTGTTCTGCTGGCCGAGCTGGCCGGACTGGAATCCCGCGGCGTGGATACCTCCGGGTTGCTGATCTCCGCCGACGCGCACCTGCTGATGCCTTACCACGTGGCCATCGACAAAGTGACCGAGCGGTACATGGGCAGCAAGAAGATCGGGACCACCGGACGCGGAATCGGACCGTGTTACCAGGACAAGATCGCCCGCATCGGCATCCGCGTCGCCGACGTGCGCGATCCCGTGCTGCTGGCCCACAAGATCGAGGCGGCTCTGGACTTCAAGAATCAGGTGCTGGTCAAGATCTACAACCGCAAAGCCCTTGACCCCGCCCAGGTCGTCGACGCTCTGCTGCAGCAAGCCGAGCACTTCGAGCACCGCATCGCCGACACTCGCCTGCTGCTCAACAACGCGTTGGATGCCGGTGAGACGGTGCTGCTCGAAGGATCGCAGGGCACTCTGCTCGACGTCGACCACGGCACCTATCCGTATGTGACGTCGTCCAACCCGACAGCCGGTGGCGCGGCCGTCGGCTCAGGTATCGGACCGACCCGGATCACCACGGTGCTGGGAATCCTCAAGGCCTACACGACCCGGGTGGGGTCTGGGCCGTTCCCCACCGAGCTGTTCGACCAGCACGGTGAATACCTGTCCAAGACCGGCGGCGAGTTCGGCGTCACCACCGGTCGTCGGCGTCGCTGCGGCTGGTTCGACGCGGTGGTCGCCCGCTATGCCACCCGGGTCAACGGGATCACCGATTTCTTCCTCACCAAGCTCGACGTGTTGTCCAGCTTGACGACGGTGCCGGTGTGCGTGGGCTACACGGTCGACGGGAAGCACACGCAGGAAATGCCGGTCACGCAAAGCGATCTGGCTCGCGCCGAGCCGGTCTACGAGGAACTGCCGGGCTGGTGGGAGGACATCTCCGCGGCGCGGACCTTCGACGAGCTGCCCGCCAAGGCGCGCGATTATGTATTGCGGCTCGAAGAGCTGGCCGGTGCCCACATATCGTGCATCGGGGTGGGCCCGGGCCGGGATCAGACCATCGTCCGCCGCGACGTGCTGCAGGTTTCAGGATGAGTGACCCGCTGGAGGTGTCGGACCCCGAGTACGGCAAGCACGGCGGATTCCCGCGTTATGACCTCGCCGAACCGGGTCCGGGTTTCGCCCGGTTCGTCACCGCCATGCGGCGCCTGCAGGACCTGGCGGTGTCGACTGATCTGGGGGACGACGACAAGTGGGGGGATGCAGCGGAACGAGCCGAAGAGCTGGTGAAGCTGCTCGACCCGTTCCAGGTGCCTGAGGGAGTGGCTCCCGCCGGACGGGCGCCGTCGTTGCCCGGAATGGGCAGTATCTTGATGCCGCCTTGGAAGATGACGAAGTACGGCCCCGACGGTGTCGAGATGCGTGGCCGGTTCGGCCGTTACTACCTGGGCGGCAATATGGCGGTGCACGGCGGCGTCATTCCGCTGGTGTTCGACTGGCTCTGCGGGATGGTGGTGCACGCCGCCGCGCGCCCGATCAGCCGCACCGCCTTCCTCAAAGTGGACTATCGCAGGGTGACCCCGATCGACACGCCGCTGATCGTGCGCGGCCGTGTCGACTCCGCGGAGGGCCGCAAAGCCTTCATCTCCGGTGAGCTCGTCGACGAAGACGACAACGTGCTGGCCGAGGTGCATGCGTTGATGGTGCGGCTGCTACCCGGACAGCCCTGAAGGTCGCATGTGGACTGATCCAGTGTCAGCGAACTGCCTACCGGCGGCTGGGATTAGGACGGTCTGGCCTCGACGATGCTCAAAGGTGCGGCGGTTTGCACAACGCGCGTCAAGTGCAAACCCGCCCGCGCGAGAAGGTCCCGGTATTCATCGGCCGTGCGTTCGCGTGCCGCCAGACACAGCAACATCTCCAGATCCGACCACTTGCCGGAGAATTCACGATCGTGTGTCGGGATCACCTGCTCCACCAGCAGCACTGTTCCAGCAGGCCCGGCGGCATCGCGCACGTTGCGCAGGATCGTGATTGCCTGCTCATCGGGCCAGTCGTGGATGATCATCTTCAGGATGTAGGCATCACCGCCGGCTGGAACGGTCTCGAAGAATGATCCACTCTCGATGCGTACTCGATCGTCGATCCCGTGCTGGCGCAACAGCTTTGGCGCGTCCGCCACGACCTGCGGCTGGTCGTACAACACGCCTTGCGTGGCGGGTGTCGCCGACAAGATGGCGGCCAGCAGTCGACCGTGTCCGCCGCCGACGTCCACGATCGTCGAGTAGCCGCTGAAGTCGTAGCCGGCGACGATCGGCCCGACACAAAGCTCTGAGATGCTGGTCATCGCCTGATCGAACAGCCGGGCCAGTCGGGCTCACCGGCGAGGTAGTCGAAGAACTCCTGGCCGCGCAACGTCGGAACGCTTGGTCGTCCGGTCCTCACCGAGTCCACCAGCCGGCTCCAATGTTCCCGGTGCTGCGGCGAACCATAGAACCGAGCCCCTCCAGCCATCGATGCCGATGCATCTGAACGCAACGTCTCGGCCAGCGGGGTGAGTTCATAGCGCCCGTCGCGCCGTTGCCGAAAGACTCCCCGGGTGATCAGCGCCCGCAGAAGCCGCGCGAGTGCGTCTGGATCCGCCTCGACACGGCGTGCCAACTCACCGATGGACAACGGACCGTCCGCCAGCGCGTCGGCGACCCCGAGTTCGGCAGCAGCGTGAACCGCTTGCGCCACCCACGCACCTAACACCAGCTCCGCCAACGCCATCGGCGCCGGAACAAGCCGCTGATGCAGCCGATACAGGTGGTGGCGGACGCGCTCGACAACCCGAGCAACCTGCGCCGGCGGAACTTTGGCGGTGCCCGACATACCGCTTCTCCCCACACGATCGGCTCGCGTCACGTCACGAAGTCAGTGCACACAGATGCTGTCAGGACCGATGCGATACGGGGTGTGAAACGCTGCATCATCGGCGGCTCGCGAGTTGTCCAGGAACTTCTTGCGTGAGACCGCATCTGCTGATTGCCACACCCACCCCGTCACACCGCTAGCGAAAGCGCTTGCGCGTGCGGCTCACCGAGGTCGCCGCTCGCGCGCAGTTGAGCCTGGCCGCGACCTCAGAGCTCGTCAACGACCTTCAAGACCTCGGCTACCTGCAACGGCAGCCAGACCCCAGCGACGGACGCGCCAAACTCATCTGCCTGACCGAACGGGGAAGGGCACTAATGACCCATGCCGGCGACCGGGTGGCCACTATCGAAGAGCAGTGGTCGACCGTCGTCGGCAGGCAGTCCTTTGGCCAGATGTGCGCCACCATGCAACGCCTGCTCGACCAGCTCGATGCCGACGAGGCACACCGATGACGCTGGATCGAAAGTATGTCGTTCTTTTCAGGCCGTCCCAGAACCCTGCGTCGTCGCCGCCGCACCCGCACCTATCCTGAGCAGCATGCAGGTGGCGCGGTGACTAACGGAGCGGGCGGCCCGGCAAGCGAAGGCCGCGCAGCCGACCCCGACGAAGATCATGGCCGGCTCGACGAGTCGACGAATCCGTTGCCGCGGCGCCCGGACCCCGCACACCGCATCAAGGTGATGCTGCTCGGCTCTGATGAGCTGGCCCGCGAACTCACCATCGCCTTCCAGCGGCTTGGCGCTGAAGTGATCGCAGTCGAAGCGCACGCCGACGCGCCGGCGCACGGCGTCGCCGACCAGGCGCTGGTGGTCAAGATGACCGCCGCCGACGAGCTGACTTCACTGATCGGCCAGCTGCGGCCCGACTACGTCGTCACACTGACCGACGCGTTCGCCGCCGAAGCGTTGACCGGGGTAGCGCAGGCCCGCACTGCCCAGGTGGTGCCAAGTGCTCGCGCCGCGTTACTCAGCAACGACACCGAAGGGGTGCGACGGCTGGCCGCGGACGAACTTGGGTTGCCGACCGCGCCGTTCTGGTTCGCCGGCTCGCTGAACGAGCTGAAAGCGGTGACCGCACACGCCGGGTTTCCCTTAATGGTGACGCCGCTGAGCGCGCACGGGCGAGGTCGGTCCCGGGTGTCGAGGCCCGACGAGGTCGAAGCGGCGTGGCAGCGCGCGGTATCCGCCGGCAGCCCGCTGAACCACAACCGGGTATTGGTTGAAACCGCGGTCGAAGTCGACGTTCACGTCACGTTGCTGGCGGTGGCCAGCGAAGCTCCGACTGGTCTGACCATCGATTTCTGTGCACCGATCGGATGCGGTGAGCCCGAAGGTGACGCGCTGGAATGTTGGCAGCCGCAACAGCTGAGTCCGGCGGCTTTGGATTCGGCGAAGTCGATCGCCGCCCGCGTGGTCAAGGCGCTCGGCGGCCGCGGCGTTTTCGCTGTCGACCTGATGGTCGCCGGCGACGAGGTCTACTTCAGCGACATCACTGCGCACCCAGTCGAATGTGGGTTGGTGACCCTGCGCACCCAGCGGCTGTCGCAGTTTGCGCTGCAGGCACGGGTCACGCTGGGCCTCCCGGCGGACACCGTCATGATCTCGCCGGGCGCGACGCAAATCATCTACGCCGGTCACGACGTGCTTGCCGAGGCCGATCGTTCAGAGCATGTTGGGTCTGCCGCGCTGGCCGACGCGCTGGCCGTTGCCGAAAGTGACCTTCAAATCTTCAGCGGTCGCGGGACGGAGTCTCGCCGCCGGTTCGGTGCCGCGTTCGCCACCGCCGCGGACATCGCGACGGCGCGTGACCGGTCCCGGCGAGTGGCTGCCGCGTTGCGTCGGCTGTGCACGCCCTGATTCAGTGGGCCCTCAGCTGGATGTGCGACACTCACGCGGGTGAGCTACGCCGGAGATATCACGCCTGAGCAGGCCTGGAAGCTACTCAGCGACAATCCCCAAGCGGTGCTGGTCGACGTCCGCACCGACGCCGAATGGCGCTTCGTCGGTGTCCCCGATCTGTCCAGCCTGGGCCGCGACGTCGTCTACATCGAGTGGAACCGCGCCGACGGTCAGCGCAACGAGAACTTCCTCGCTGAACTGTCCGAGAACGTGCCCGAAGATGCCGAGGATCGGCCGGTCGTGTTCTTGTGTCGCTCCGGCAACCGCTCGATCAGTGCGGCCGAAGCCGCGACCGAAGCCGGCATCGCACCGTCGTACAACATCTCCGACGGTTTCGAAGGCCACCTCGACGATGCCGGTCACCGCGGCGGAGCAGGCTGGCGGGCGACCGGTCTGCCCTGGAAGCAGTCGTGACCGCCGGCGACGATGCAGAGCGTAGCGATGAGGAGGAGCGGCGCGACAGTGACCGCCGGCGACGCCCAGCAGAATAATCCATCCGCACACCCGCGCCGCTGCCCGACGGCGTCAGCCAGGCCACTATCGGCGTGCGGGGCGGACTGCTGCGCTCCCAGTTCGAAGAGACCGCCGAGGCGATGTTTCTGGCTTCCGGTTACGTATACGACCGGGCTTCCGCCGCGGAGCAGGCGTTCGCCGGTGAAGTGGACCGCTATGTGTACTCGCGTTATGGCAATCCGACGGTCACCATGTTCGAGGAGCGGCTGCGCCTGATCGAAGACGCGCCGGCGGCGTTCGCCACCGCCAGCGGTATGGCGGCGGTGTTCACTTCATTGGGCGCGCTGCTGGGGGCCGGGGACAGGTTGGTCGCCGCGCGCAGCCTGTTCGGGTCGTGCTTCGTGGTCTGCAACGAGATTCTGCCGCGCTGGGGCGTCGAGACGGTCTTCGTCGACGGCGAAGACCTCGCTCAATGGGAGAAAGCGCTGTCGGTGCCCGCCCAGGCGGTGTTTTTCGAGACTCCGTCCAACCCTATGCAATCGCTGGTCGACATCGCCGCGGTAAGCGACTTGGCGCACGCTGCGGGGGCGAAAGTGGTGTTGGACAACGTTTTCGCCACTCCTTTGCTGCAGCAGGGCTTGCCGCTGGGTGTCGACGTGGTGGTGTATTCGGGCACCAAGCACCTCGACGGGCAGGGCCGGGTGCTGGGCGGTGCCATTCTGGGCGACAAGGAGTACATCGACGGTCCGGTGCAAAAGCTGATGCGGCACACCGGCCCGGCGTTGAGTCCCTTCAACGCCTGGATTCTGCTCAAAGGGCTTGAAACGCTGTCGGTACGGGTGGAATACAGCAACGCCTCGGCTCAGCGCATCGCCGAATTCCTGGAAAGCCACCCGGCGGTGGACTGGGTGCGCTACCCCTATCTGCCGTCACATCCTCAACACGACCTGGCCAAACGTCAGATGTCCGGTGGCGGCACCGTCGTCACGTTCGCGCTCGACGCCCCGCAGAGTGCGGCCAAGCAGCGTGCCTTCGAGGTGCTGGACAAGCTGCAGCTCATCGATATCTCCAACAACCTCGGTGACGCGAAGTCGCTGATCACCCATCCCGCGACCACCACGCACCGGGCGATGGGCGCCGAAGGCCGTGCCGCGATCGGCCTCGCGGACAACGTGGTTCGCATCTCGGTCGGGCTGGAAGGCACCGAAGATCTGATTGCTGACATCGATCAGGCTTTGAGCTAAGCGGCTGCGTCCATCGGCGCCGGGTGACAACCCCATAACGTTTGTCGACCCAAGTCCCGCGACGCGGCGCGCAAATCCCAGGGTCACCGCATCGGGCGACTTATGGTCACAGCGTGCAGCGTCGATCGGTCCTGAAATTACCGCTGATTCTGGCTGCAGCCACCGTCGCCGCTCAGGTGCCGCGCGCGGCTGCCCTGCCGCCCCGCACCTCCGCGGACTCCGGGCGGTGGTCAGCTGACCGTGCCGGCAGCTGGTATCAAGCGCAAGGCTGGCTGGTCGGCGCGAACTACATCACCTCCAGCGCCATCAACCAGCTCGAGATGTTCCAGCCCGGTACTTATGACCCGCGGCGGATCGACACCGAGTTGGCCTGGGCCCGCTTTCACGGCCTCAACAGCGCCCGGGTTTTCCTGCACGATCAACTCTGGGCGCAGGACGCGCGGGGGTTCCAAGGGCGGCTGGCCCAGTTCGTCAACATCGCCGCGCGCCATCGCATCAAACCGTTGTTCGTCTTGTTGGATTCGTGCTGGGACCCCAACCCGCAGTCCGGTCCGCAGCGGGCCCCGAAGCCGGGAGTGCACAACTCCGGCTGGGTGCAGAGCCCGGGCGCCGAACGCCTCGGCGATCGCAGCTACCTGCCCACCCTGCAGGCTTACGTCACCGGAGTGCTGACCCAGTTCCGCAACGACGACCGGGTCCTGGGCTGGGACTTGTGGAACGAGCCGGACAATCCGGCGAAGGTATACCGTTCCACCGAGAGAAGCGACAAGCAGCAACTTGTCGCCGACCTGTTGCCTCAGGTGTTTCGTTGGGCGCGTTCGGTAGATCCGCGCCAACCGTTGACCAGTGGCAGTCTGGGACGGAGCGTGGGGAGACGCGGCAAGCCGCAGCACCATCGCCGGAATTCAGCTCGACAACTCCGACGTGGTGACGTTCCACTCCTACGCGAAGCCGGCGACATTCGAGAGCCGCATCCAAGAGCTTGCACCGCTCGGTCGGCCGATGCTGTGCACCGAGTACATGGCCCGTTCCATGGGCAGCACCGTCGAAGGCGTCCTGCCCGTCGCGAAGCGGTACAACGTGGGTGCCATCAACTGGGGTTTCGTCGCCGGGAAAACCCAAACCTACTTTCCGTGGGATTCATGGGATCACCCGTACACGTCCATTCCCAAGGTCTGGTTCCACGACCTGATTCGCCCTGACGGAAAGCCGTTCCATGACAGCGAGATTCAAACGATTCGTGGGCTGAGCACCGGCCCGGCCTCTTAGCCGCCCGTTCCGCTGGGTGACTGGACAAGTCGTCTTCGCCGACGGCGGGCTTGCGCTGCAGAGCCCGATCGACGCCTACGGGCAGGTGCAGCGACTGACGAAACGAAACTTCGACTGAGCAGCTATCCCGCTTTCTGTTCGGCTCTCTCAGCCTCGTCGGCAGCCGCCAACGGCCCTTGCGCCTGACCGTTGGATCTGTTCAGCGCCAATCGGGCATAGATCATCTGGCTGGTGATGACCATCTGACCCCGGCCGCGCCCCAGGAACGACACCAGCCAGGCGAGTGTGGCCGTGAGCCGATTCTTGTGACCGACCAGGTAGTAGAGGTGCAGCACCAGCCACGCCAGCCACGCGATGAAGCCACCGAACTCCAACTTGCCGACCTTGGCCACTGCGTTGTAACGGGAGACCGTGGCCATGCTGCCTTTGTCGAAGTAGCGGAAAGGTTTGCGGTCGGCCGGATCGTCGCGCCCCTTCAAAGAGCGCTTGATGCATTTGGTCGCATATTTGGCGCCCTGGATCGCGCCTTGCGCCATCCCGGGCACGCCGGGCATGGACACCAGGTCGCCGACGATGAAGACGTAAGGATGTCCTTTGACGGTGAGGTCGGGTTCCACCACGACCCTTCCGGCGCGGTCGACTTCTGTTCCGTCGGACTGCCCCGCGATGAGCTTGCCCAGCGGACCGGCCTGCACCCCGGCCGCCCACACCTTGCACGCGCAATCGATGCGACGTTGCGTGCCGTCTTTGTCCTTCACGCCAATGCCGTGATAGTCGACGGCGGTCACCATCGCGTCCAACTGGATTTCCACGCCCATTTTCTCCAGCCGGCGCTTCGCCTTCAGACCCAGGTTTTCGCCCATCGACGGCAACACCGCGCCCGCCGCGTCCAGCAGGACAACTCGGCAATCGGCGGGCTGGATCGTGCGGAACGCCCCGGTCAAGGTGCGCTCGGCGAGTTCGGCGATCTGTCCGGCCAATTCGACACCCGTCGGTCCGGCGCCTACTACCACGAAAGTCAGGCGGCGGTCTCGCTCGGCTTCATCGGTGGTGACCTCGGCCGCCTCGAATGCCCCAAGGATGCGGCCGCGCACTTCCAGCGCGTCGTCGATCGTCTTCATCCCCGGCGCGTAGGTGGCGAAGTCGTCGTTGCCGAAGTAAGACTGCTGGGCGCCCGTGGTGACGATCAGGCTGTCGAAGGGCGTCACGGTCTCCATGCTCAGCAACTTCGAGGTGACCGTTTTCGCGGTGAGGTCGACGTGCTCGACCTCACCCAACAGCACCCGGATGTTTTTCTGCTTGCGCAGGATCAGCCGGGTGGTGGGGGCGATTTCACCTTCGGACAAAATTCCGGTGGCCACCTGGTAAAGCAGCGGCTGAAACAGATGAGTGGTCGTCTTCGAGATGAGAGTGACTTCCACATCGGTATGCCGCAGTGCCTTCGCCGCGGTCAGCCCGCCGAACCCCGACCCGATGATGACGACGCGGTGGCGATGCGCAACAGCCGTGGCTTGGCTCATTGGTGTCCTGTACCCGGCATCGTCGACGCTAATCCTGGCAGCTCAGTCGTTGCGTTCGACTACGCCGGTGGCGTGTTGTGCACGACTCTCGTAGGCGCGGCGGACGTACGGCCCGGCGGTAAAGTTGCCGCGTGCGTGTCGCCCTGTGCTCAGATGAGCCGTATCCGGTGCACGACCTTGTGCGGCAGTGGCTCGAGGAGCGCGGTCACGTGGTGGTGCCGTTCGGTTCGGTGTGCACCGGCACGGAAGTCCCGTGGGCATCGGCCGCCGAATCCGCCGCCCAGGCCGTCGCCGGCGGTGACTGCGATCAAGGGGTGTTCTTCTGCTGGACCGGGACGGGGATCAGCATCGCGGCCAACAAGATCGCCGGTGTTCGTGCCGCGCTGTGCTCCGATCCCGGCCAGGCGGCCGGCGCCCGGGTGTGGAATCACGCCAACGTGCTGTGCTTGTCCAACCGCACCCTCGCCGGTGACTTGGCCAAGGAGATTCTGGCCGCCTGGTTCGACACCGAGATCGGTGATCAGGGTGCGGCCGGTGTGGCCGAGCTGGCGTCGGTGGACGCGCGGCACCGCCGATAGCTGCAGCTGACCCGGCGGCCTATCCGTTGCGCCGAAGGGACCGAGCACAATGGCCGACATGAGCCGCACGAATTGCTTTTCAGCCGTCGTCGCGGCGGCACTCGTTTCGGCCGCATGCGCGTCGCACCAACCGCCGGCTCCTGCGCCACCGACCGCGGCGACGTCGGCAACGTCCTCCGGGCAACCAATCCAGCCGGGACCGCACTCCGCGTTGGCCAACATTCGCCTGCCCGCCGGAGCGGTGTTCGACGGCAACAGCTCACTCGAGGAGCGCTGGCGTTACAACACACCCTACGAGGCCACGGTCGGGCTTTTGAGCAGTCAGTTCGCCACCGGCCCGAAGTACGACTCGAACGGTGCGACGTCGTGGTTGAAGCTGCCGCCGTGTTACAACGGCGAACACGAAAGCCCGCCCAAGGGATGGGTTTCAGCGGACACCACGCGATGGCTGTGGACCGACGGCAGCACGTCGCTGTCAGTTCAGATTTTCCGCCCGAACAGCGGCACGAGCAATCCCGGCGAGATCGTCATCGATCATCAGCGATGGGACAACTCGACGGTATGCAACCACAGCTGAGCGCCACTCGGCAGGACGCCAAGATCGATTGCCGTCCGACGCGCTGATGAGCGCATCGGCGCTGCTGTCAGCGGAAGGCGTTCAGTCCGGTGAACGCTTGCCCGAGAACAAGCTGGTGCATCTCGGGAGTTCCCTCGTAGGTCAGCACCGATTCCAGGTTGAGCATGTGCCGCATCACCGGGTATTCCAGCGAAATACCGTTGCCGCCCAATATGGTTCGTGCGGTCCGGCAGATTTTGATTGCCTCTCGGGTGTTGTTCAGCTTGCCGAAGCTCACCTGTTCGGGACGAAGCCCGACGCTGTCTTTGAGGCGACCCAGGTGCAGCGACAGCAGCTGTCCCTTGTGCAGCTCGACCGCCATGTCGACGAGCTTTGCCTGCGTCAACTGAAAGCCGGCAATCGGACGGTCGAATTGGGTGCGCTGACCGGCGTATTCCAGTGCGGCCTGCCACGCTGACCGGGCCGCGCCCATCGAACCCCAGATGATGCCGTACCTGGCCTCCGACAGGCATGACAACGGGCCGCGCAAGCCGGTGGCGTCGGGCAGCATCGCGTCTTGTGGCACCCGGACGTCGTCGAGCACCAGTTCACTGGTGATCGAAGCCCGCAGCGACATCTTGTGGTGAATGGTGTTCGCGCTGAAGCCGGGGGTGTCGGTCGGCACGACGAAACCGCGAACGCCTTCGTCGGTGACAGCCCAGACCACCGCGACGTCAGCCACTGAACCGTTGGTGATCCACATCTTGCGGCCGTTGAGCACCCAGTCCGATCCGTCGCGGCGGGCGCGGGTTTTCATCGCTGCCGGGTCGGAGCCGGCGTCGGGCTCGGTCAGCCCGAAGCAGCCGAGCACCTCGCCGGCGGCCATCGCCGGCAACCACTGCTGCTTCTGGTCTTCGGAGCCGTTTTTCCAGATCGCGAACATTGCCAGCGAGCCCTGCACCGATACCAGCGACCGGATACCGGAATCGGCGGCTTCCAGTTCCAGGCAGGCCAGCCCGTAGTGCACAGCAGAAGCCCCGCCACACCCGTAGCCCTCCAGGTGCATGCCGAGTAAGCCGAGTTGGCCGAACTGTTTGGCCAGATCGCGAACCGCCGGCAAGTCACCCGCCTCGAACCACTCCGCGACGTGCGGGATCACGTGATCGGCGCAGAACTCGCGGACTGTGTCGCGTACCGCGATCTCGTCACTGGACAGCGCTGCGTCCAAGCCCAGCGGGTCATACGGGTCGAATGCCGGCTTCTTGGTGCTCATCGGTCAATCCTGCCACCTTGACCAAGCCGGTCTGCCAACCAGCCATCGTCAGCCCGCCGCTGACCCTGGCGGTATAGCCCGACGAACGTGACGCTGGCAGCACGCTCGGCACCGAACGTGACGCTGGCCGAACGCTGGGCGGCTGCATCTTCTCCGGACTTGGCGCCGGTCACGACTGCAAACCGGTTGCTCAATTGCGCTTCGTTCCAAGCGGTGTAACAGCCGACGTCGGGCCCCCACCGGCGTCGGTGAACAACGCCCCGGCTAATTCGGTGAGCGTTCGCCCTGAGACATCCCACATTCCCGACGCGGTTTGATCGGTCGGCTGTTCCGGCCCGTATTCGTCCGGCCGTGCCACGAATCCAGTTGCCAGACCGGCTTTTTGAGCGGCGTCAAGATCCGCATTGTGCGCTGCGACCAGCATGACCTCGCCCGGGTCCAGGTCCAGGAGGGTCGCCGGGGTCAGGTAGGCCCGCACGTCGGGTTTGTAGCTGCGGCTGATGTCGGAGCCGAGCACGACATCCCAGGGCAACCCACCATATTTCGCCATATCCACCAGCAGGCCCGTGTTGCCGTTGGACAGCGGCCCCACAATGACGTGTCGCTTCATGGCCGTGATGCCGTCGACACTGTCGGGCCACGGCGGTAACCAACGCCACGACTTGGCCAAAGCTTGCAGGTCGCCCTCCGGCAGCGCCGCAGGATCGACACCGAAGTCGCGCAGCGACACTTCCAGGTTCTCCCGATGTAAGACGTCCAAAGACGCGAATTCTCGACGGCCGGCAAGCACTTCGGCCATCGCGGGTTTGTAGCGCTTGCGCCAATCGAGCGCGAAAGCGGCTGCATCCAGCGCCACCTCATGCCGACGGCCGAATTCGTCGACAGTGCGGGCGATGCCCGACCGCCAGTCGACAACGGTCCCGAAGGTGTCGAAGAGAACGGACCGGATGACCCGGCCAGTGGACGGCGAGCGGTAATCAGCCATCGCTTAAGTACTCCCGGCGGCGCCGGGTCGCGCAGGGGTGCACACAACCCGAGGATTTCACAGGATGAACCGGGCATTGTTGGTAGCTTTGCGGTAACTGTGGCCAGCAAGTCAGGAGGTTGGCCGTGTACGACTTGAAGATCACCGGCGGCGCTGTCGTCGACGGCTCTGGCGCTGATCGCTATCTGGCCGATATCGGCATCAAGGACGGGCGGATCGTGGAAGTACGGCGTCGCGGCGGCGCCGACGAACCCGGACTGGTCGGTGATGCCGCAGACACCATCGACGCGACGGATCGCATCGTCGCTCCCGGCTTCGTCGACATCCACACCCACTACGACGGCCAGGTCAGCTGGGACAGTCTGTTGGAGCCGTCCAGCGGCCACGGCGTGACGACGGTGGTCACCGGCAACTGCGGCGTAGGCTTCGCGCCGGTCGCTCCCGGCCGGGAAGAGTGGCTGATCAAGCTGATGGAAGGTGTCGAAGACATACCGGGCACGGCGCTCAGCGAAGGGATCACCTGGGGCTGGGAAAGTTACCCCGAATATCTGGACGTGGTCGGCAACCAGCAGTTCGCGATCGACGTGGGCAGTCAGGTGGCGCACGGGGCGGTGCGCGCGTATGCGATGGGTGACCGCGGTGCCCGGAACGAACCGGCCACCGCTGAGGACATCGCGGCGATGAGCCGCATTGTGCGGGAGGCGATCGAAGCCGGCGCACTGGGCTTCTCCACCTCGCGCACCATTGCGCACCGGGCCATGGACGGTGAACCGGTGCCCGGGACATTCGCCGCCGAGGACGAACTGTTCGGCCTGGGCCGCGCGATGGCCGCAGGAGGCCAGGCGGTTTTCGAACTCGCTCCGCAGGGCGCGGCTGGAGAAGACATCGTCGCGCCGAAAAAGGAGCTCGAGTGGATGCAGCGCCTCGGTGCCGACATCGATCGGCCGGTGTCGTTCGCGTTGATCCAGGTGGACGCCGACCCGAAGCTGTGGCGCGAGCAGTTGGACATTTCCGCGGCGGCGCACGACGCCGGCAGCCGGCTGCACCCGCAGATCGCAGCGCGGCCGTTCGGCATGTTGTTGGGGTTCCCGGGCCATCACGCGTTCACCCACCGCCCTACCTACCGTATGCTCGAAAAGCAGTGCAGCCGAGAGCATTTGAGGCAGCGCCTGGCCGAGCCGGCGGTCAAGGCCGCCATCCTGGCCGAGGACGACCTGCCGATCGACCCGACGTTGCAGTTCGACGCGATGTTCGCTTTGGTGCAGCACTCGCTGCACCGCCTCTATGTTCTGGGTGATCCGCCGGACTACGAACCGACGCTGGACCGCACCGTCGCCGCGATCGCTGCCCAACGCGGCGAGAAGCCGCTGTCGACGCTGTATGACCTGATGCTCGAGGACGACGCCGGCGCGATGTTGATGCTGCCGTTCTTCAACTACTCCGACGGCAACCATGACGCGATCCGGGAGATGATGACCCACCCCGCCGGCGTGCTGGGGCTTTCCGACGGCGGTGCGCACTGCGGCATGATCTGCGACGCGTCCTTCCCGACGTTCCTGCTCACCCACTGGGCACGGGACCGCCACCGCGGCGCGAAGCTGTCGCTGGAGTATCTGGTCCGCAAGCAATGTCGGGACACGGCAACGCTTTTCGGGCTAACCGACCGGGGCACCATCGAGGTCGGCAAGAAAGCCGACATCAACGTCATCGATATGGCTGCGCTGACCCTGCATCCGGCGCGGATGGCACACGACCTCCCGGCCGGCGGGCGTCGACTCGTGCAGGGGGCAAGTGGTTACAGCGCAACGATTGTCAGCGGGACGGTGACTCGCCGCGACGGCGCAGACACCGGTGCACGGCCGGGCCGCCTGGTCCGCGGCGCGCGCTGAGCCGGTTCTCCCTAAGAGGATTGCTGCAAGCCGCGGAGGCGATGAGAAGCGGCTTCGCTCAAAGCGTAGGGGCGGTGGGACGTGTCGTCGATTTGGACGATGACGGTACGGGCGAGTGCGATACACCGGCCAGTTTGATACAGCGCTTGTTGCAGGGTGAATGAGGAGCGTCCCACGGATTGAACAGCGGTCCCGATCGCCACCTCGCCCGGCCAGGTCATTTCACCACGGAAGTCGAGTTCGAGTCGCGCGATGACGAACGACCGGCCAGGTTCGATCAGCGGCCCGTTCGGCGCGTACAGAAGTTCGACGCGCCCAGTTTCCAGTGCGGTCGCGAAGACGGCGTTGTTGACGTGTCCCTGTCGATCCGTGTCTGCGTAGCGCAACTTGTCGTAGGCCTGCAGCGGGAAGTGCTCGAGAAGGGGCACATCGCTCACGTCCGTGTCCTTTCGCTGGCGGACGCCGTTGGCGGCTGCGACGTTCAAATGCCAAATTTCATGTCTGGCAATCGATGAGCCGAGGCGGTGCGAACACTGTACCCAGGTGGAGCGTGGAGTTGAGCTACCCGTTACCGCAGGCTGGTCGGGTCGTCACGCGACGGACGCTCACTGTTGGTCTGCTGCTCACCGGCGCGCGGACTGGTTCTGCGAGTCTTGATTTCGACCGGACTCTTCGGAAAGGCCGACATGACAGAACACCTGCGCGCGTACAACAGTCTCTGGCAGATCCGCAGTGACTCGTGGTGCCGACTGGAAGAAGCCGCCGATCGGCTCAGCCGCCCCACCACCACCGGGGCGTTGAAAGACAAATTCGCCGCTACCTGCCGAGAACTGGTCGACACCCTGAGCGCGCTGGAGCCGTACTGGGCTTACCCTGGCTCGCCGCAATTTGCGCGACTGCAGCGCCTGTTCGCCGCCGGCAGCCACGACAAGTTCTCCCAGACAGTGGCGCGCATCAACCGCGCGCTCACCACCGAGTCCTACCGCTCCGGTGACGTGGACAATGCGGGCGCCGACGAGCTGGATGTCTTCCCCGCCGACCCGCGAGAGCTCGAGCATCAGCCCGCCACCCAGCGCGACCGCCCTTACTTCGAAGTGCTGGTCGTCGAGAAGATGACTGAGGCCCAGGAACGCGCGCTGCGCAACGAGGTGCGCAAATGGCGACGGCCCGACGACGAATTCGTCTACGAGCTCGTGGTGGTGTCCAGCGGCGACGAGGCCTTGATCGCGGCGCGGCTCAACGTCAATCTGCAGGCGGTGATCATCCGGCGGCGATTCTCGCATCAATCGACCCGGGACCTGTCGACGCTGTCGGAGTTCGTCGACACCGACGTGACCCACGAATTGGCCGATCACCAATCGCCGGACGAGCGCGCGCAGATCCTCGCGGTGTCGCTGGCGAAGCTGCGGCCCGAACTCGACCTGTACCTGATGACCGAGATCGAGGTGGAAACCATCGCCGGCCGCCTGGGCCAGTACTTCCGCAGGGTGTTTCACGCGCGCGAAGGCATGCTCGAGCTGCATCTGTCGATCCTGCAAGGCGTGGCGGCGCGCTACCGCACCCCGTTCTTCAGCGCGCTCAAGCAGTACAGTCATCGGCCCACAGGTGTCTTCCACGCCTTGCCGATTTCGCAGGGTAAGTCGATCGTCAACTCGCACTGGATCAAAGACATGGTCGGCTTCTACGGACTGGACGTCTTCATGGCCGAAACGTCGGCGACATGCGGCGGTTTGGACTCGCTGCTCGAGCCGACCGGGCCGCTGCGAGAAGCGCAGCAGCTGGCGGCGCAGGCCTACGGCTCACGCCACACCTACTTCGTCACCAACGGGACGTCGACGGCTAACAAAATCGTCACCCAAGCTCTGGTAGCGCCCGGCGACATCGTCCTGCTGGACCGCAACTGCCATCAGTCCCACCACTACGGGATGCTGCTGGCCGGGGCGAATGTCGTTTACCTGGAGGCCTATCCGCTCGACGAATACTCGATGTACGGTGCGGTGCCGCTGCGCGAGATCAAGTCGAAACTGCTGGCGCTGCGCCGGGCCGGAAAACTCGACCGGGTCAAGATGATGTCGCTGACGAACTGCACCTTCGACGGCATCGTCTACGACGTCGAGCGCGTGATGGAAGAGTGCCTGGCCATCAAACCGGATCTGGTGTTCCTGTGGGACGAGGCGTGGTTCGCGTTCGCCGGTTTTCATCCGGTCTACCGCACCCGCACCGCAATGGCGTCAGCCCGTGCGCTGCGGGAGCGACTGCAGAATCCGGATCACCAGCAGAGGTTCGAAAGGCATCTGGCGACCCACGATCTCGAGTCTGCGACCGACGAAGACCTGTTGGAACGCCGGCTTGTTCCCGACCCGGCGCGCGCCCGCGTCCGGGTGTACGCCACCCAGTCGACGCACAAGACGCTGACCGCCTTGCGCCAAGGCTCGATGATCCACGTCTTCGACCAGGACTTCGACCAGAAGGTGGCCGAGGCGTTCCACGAGGCCTATATGGCGCACACGTCGACGTCACCGAATTATCAGATACTCGCGTCGCTGGATCTCGGTCGTCGTCAGGTGGCCCTGGAAGGCGTCGAACTGGTGCAGCGGCAGATCGAGAACGCGATGCAGCTGCGCGATGCGATCGACAACCATCCGCTGCTCAGCAAATACATGAACACGTTGCGCACCAATGAATTGATCCCCGAACAGTTCCGGCCGACCGCCAGCGCCGGCCCGGTGCGCTCGGGGCTGCGCAACATGGTGGCGGCCTGGGGGCAGGACGAGTTCGTGCTCGACCAGTCCAGGATCACGCTCTCCATCGGGCGCACCGGTTATGACGGTGACACGTTCAAACGCGAACAGCTGATGGACCGTTACGGCATCCAGATCAACAAGACGTCGCGCAACAGCGTGCTTTTCATGACCAACATCGGCACCACCCGCAGCTCGGTCGCCTTTCTGGTCGAAGTGCTGGTGAACATCGCGCGCGAGCTCGACCAAGAGATTTCCGAGATGAGCCACGGTGAACTTGACCACTTCGAGCAGGCGGTGCACCGGCTGACCAAGCGCCCGGTGCCCCTGCCCAACTTCAGTGGTTTCCATCCGGCGTTTCTGGATCACAGCGGCAGCGAGCCGACTCCAGAAGGTGACGTCCGCCGAGCGTTCTACCTCTCCTACGACGACAGCAACTGTGAGTACCTCACCGGCGAGCAGATCGACGAACGACTCGACGCAGGAGTCGAGATCGTTTCGGCGACCTACGTAACGCCCTATCCGCCGGGGTTTCCGGTTCTGGTGCCTGGCCAAACCTTCAGTCGCGAGATTCTGCAGTTCATGCGTGACCTGGACACCAAAGAAATCCACGGGTACACACCGAACTTCGGGTATCGGGTGTACACGGAGAAGGCCGTCGACATGGTCGGCGAAGCCGCTGGACTGCCGAGCAACGGCCACCGCAGCGCGAACGCCTCGGGTCCGCAGCGGACGCCGAAGCGAAAGCCGCTGCGGCGCAGCGGGGTCGACAGCGGTCAAAGCGTGCCTGAGGTCGGGCATGAGGAACTCGTCGGCCAGCAGCACCCTGGCGATGCAGTACAGGTGGACTAGCCGACTCAGTATTCGGACTGCATCACGAAATCGACGATGATGTCAGCCATGTCGTCAATGGCCTTGCGCGGCATGACTTCAAAGCCGTGGGTACTCAGCGTTGGCAGGCAGAGCAATCCTGCCCGGGGAGTCAGTCCGCTGGCCTTTGAGTGTGAGGAGTCAGCCATGAATGCGCCCAGCGTTGCCGGCTGGGGCGCCAGCCCGCGGTCGGTGGCGATTTTCAAAAGCCGATCAGCGACATCCTTGTCGTAGACACACAGTGCGTCGCTGTAACCGATGATGGGTCCGCCGGTAACGCTGGTGGCGTATTCCCGTTCGGTAGGACCCACCTCCAAGGCCAGGGTGAGCCTGCCGGGCAGGTTGGCGCTGGCGTAGGAGCCACCCACCCCGCCGATCTCCTCGTTGGTGGTGAACACGAGATACACATCCCCGGCGGGACGCTGCCCGCTGGCCTCTAGCAGTTGAGCGGCACGCAGCAGGGCGGTGACCGCGGCGCGGTCATCGAGAAAATACGCGCCGACGTACTGGCCGAACTCGACGAGGTCTCTCTTGCTGCGGTCGACGCATACCCGGGTGCCGGCGTGCACCCCCGCGGCGGCCAGCTCCTCAGGGGTGCGGCCGGTGAAAACGTAGACGTGTTGCCAATCCAGCGCGCGGTCGCCCTGATCAGGTTTCGTCTCCCATATTCGTGGGCTTTCCTTCGTGGTGTGCTCCGAGCCGAGGGTGAGCACCGCGGTGACCGTGTCTCGGTCGCCGAGCACGGCGACCGGGCCGAGCCCGAAATTGCCGGGGTACATCACGCCCAGCTCTGTCAGGTGCAGGGTGCCGTCGGGTTCGACCCGCTTGACCAACATCGACAGCTCGTCCATGTGTGCCATCACCCGAGTGGCGTTGGTGAGTTTGGCAGGCGCGGCCGACCGGTACGGCGGATCGCTCGCTGAAGTGTTGTTCTCGGCGCTGTCCGTGCCGCGGACATAGCCGATCAGATTGCCGGCGTCGTCGATCCACATGTCGTCCACGACGGGCCGCAGCTCGCGGGCGCATACCTCGCGTACCGCCTCTTCCTGCCCGCACGGTCCGTACGTCCACAGCAGCTCTTGCAGCAAGCTGTCGGTGCCATTGCCTTCGATGTCGGCCATCGGCGTTCCTTTCGTCAGCGGCAACCGTATCGAGTCGCTCAGGACGCGAGGGTGCGCCGCACACTTCTGGTTCGGCCGGGGAAAACCCACAGTGAACTGCCAACTTACTTAGCAGAAACTTTCAGTCGTCATCTTTAACGCAGCGGTCATCCTGGGCGCCGTCCAGATCGCTAGCCTGACGAGCCATGCGGAGTCAGTCGGCTCGTTGCCGGGGCGGAGTGTTCCCGTTCTGCGCCTGCTCAATTCACCGCTCGACCAGCGGATGCGTCGTCGCGGCACCCGGGTGTGCCCTGGACAGGGAGGAGAGGGCGCGCAATTAGTCCAAGCGACTGTCAATTCAGGAACTGATGACCGTTTCATTCCGGTCCGGTCATGGTTTCCGTTTCGCCGCAACTTCGGCTTCCGGGGGCACACGTAGCGGCTCAAGCCCTTTCCGGTTCGGGACTATCCGCAAGGGAGAAGTCCGATGGACTTTGGAGCTCTACCGCCAGAGATCAACTCCGCAAGAATCTATGCAGGTGCGGGCTCGTCGCCGATGCTGGTCGCCGCGACCGCTTGGGGCAATCTTGCCGCTGAATTACGTTCTTCGGCAGCATCGTACGGTTCCGTGATCGCCGGCCTGGCCACCCAGGGGTGGCTCGGGCCCTCGTCGGTTTCCATGGCCGCCGCGGCCACCCCCTACGCACGATGGCTGAACACCACGGCCGGGCAAGCCGAGGAGACCGCCGGCAAGGCCGCCGCCGCGGCGGAGGCGTTTCACACCGCCTTCGCGATGACGGTGCCGCCACCGGTGATCGCGGCCAACCGCGCTCAGTTGACGGCGTTGATCACGACCAATTTCCTCGGCCAGAACGCACCGGCGATCGCGGCCACCGAAGCCCGTTACGGTGAGATGTGGGCGCAGGACGCCGGGGCGATGTACAACTACGCGGGGTCGTCAGCGGCGGCCGCCAGAGTGACCCCGTTCGCCGCACCGGAGCAGATGACCAGCCCCAATGGGGCGGCCGGGCAGGCCGCGGCGGTGGCCCAGGTCACCGGCACGTCAACCGGCTCAGAGACGCAATCGGTGCTGTCGCAGGTGGTTACGACGGTGCCGGGCACATTGCAGGCTCTCGCGTCACCGGGTTCGTCGGCGGCCGCGGTCACCAGTCCCTTTTCGCCGGGGTCCAGCAGCACGACGACCGGGCTATCGGGACTGCTCAATCTGCTGGACGGTGCGACGGGATCGGCCGCGGGAACTTTCCTGAACTCGTCGTTGGTCAACGGCCTGGTGTCCGGAAGTTACGTGAGCCCGGCGTTGATCAGCCCGGCAATTACCAGTGCGCTGGCCGATTTGAATTCGTTGCAATACGACGCCGTGGAGGTCTCGTTGCCACCGAACCTGGGCGAGGGCTTGATTCCGGCGCTGTTGTCACCGGCCGGGCCTCCTGCGGCCGGCTTGCTGGGAATGGAGAACGCGGCGGTGACGGCGGGTCTGGGCCGGGCCGGCCTGATCGGGCAGATGTCAGTGCCGCAAGGCTGGGTCGGGCCGCCCACCTCGGTGACCAGCCCGGTCACAACGCCCTTCGGCACGGCCGCCTGGACCGAGGCCCCCGCCGCGGCGACGCCCGCTATGCCGGGGATGCCGGGCATGCCTTCGATGGCGAGCGGCGCCGCGCGGCCGTTGACGATTGCCGCTCCTCGTTACGGCTTCAAGCCCACCGTGATGGCAACCCCGCCGGCCGCTGGGTGAGCCTTCGCCGGCAGTAGAGGACGGTCGACGCGCGTTAAGGTCGCGTCATGCGAGCGCATCGCGGGCCGGGCTGGCTGAGCCTCGACGTCGTCGGCGTGCTGGTGTTCTGCGCAGCCGGACGGCGCAGCCACGACGAAGGCGTCGACATCACCGGCGTGGCGGCAACGGCTTGGCCGTTTCTGACCGGAACGGCGCTCGGCTGGCTGGTGGCGCGGGCGTGGCGACGTCCGGCGGCGCTGGCGCCAACCGGTGTGATCGTGTGGCTGAGCACTGTCGTCGGCGGGATGCTGCTGCGTAAAGCCAGCGCGGCTGGTGTGGCGGCCAGCTTCGTGCTGGTAGCGGCGTCGGTCACCGCGGTGCTGCTGCTCGGCTGGCGGGCGGTTGCCGGACTGACGGCGCGGCGGCGCGCGGACAGCTGAGCGATGTCGGGAACCGAAGACAACACCGGGCTGGCCGCGGCGACGCTGTCGGCAGCCGTCCGCGCGGTGGCGAGCAGGCGTGGGCTGATTCGCGATTCGCTGGCCGAGCCGCTGGTACGTGCGGTCGGGTGGGAGCTGTTCATCCGGCTGGCTGAAGGCGATGTCGACGTCACCGACCTCAGCTTTCCAGGCGGCTACGCCGGAATGACCGAAGGAGTCGCAGCGCGCACCCGGTTTTTCGACGACTTCTTCGCCGACGCGGGCGTTGCCGGTATTCATCAGGCGGTAATCCTGAACTCCGGCCTCGACGCGCGGCCCTACCGCATGTGGTGGCCCAGTGAAACCACCGTGTTCGACGTCGATCAACCGCAGATCGTCGAGCTGAAGACGCAGACGCTGCGCCACCTTGGCGTCACCCCGGCCGCCAACCGCCGCGCCGTGGGAGTCGCACCTGAACCAGGACTGGCCGGCGGCGCTGCAGCGCGCCGGTTTCGACAGCGACCGGCCCAGCGCCTGGCTCGCTGAAGGGCTGCTGACCGCGACACCTGCCGCCCGACGCCCAGGATCGGCTGCTCGACGACATCGATCGGTTGAGCGCGTCGGAAAGCCGGTTCGCCGCCGACTACGGCGGCAGCAGCGAGCACCACGACGTCGCCGACTACCTGCGCGCCCGCGGATGGGTGACGGTCGGTGCAACGCTCGACCAGCTGCTCGCTGCCGCCGGATTGTCCAGCTCCCGCCGCGAGGAGCGGCGCCGGGGCGCCAGTCCCGACGCGATATGTGACCGCTGTCCGGAATGTGGCTGCACCGAAGACGTTAGAGAGTTGAGTGATGCCGCGACCTGCGCCGTCCACCTCATCGGGCCCTCTGGCCGGCCTGCAGTTCGTGGCGGCCGGCCAAGACGACCCGCTGGCTCGGCCACTGCTCACCGAGTTGGCTGCGGAGTACGCCCAGCGCTATGACAGCACTGAGCAGGCGGTGCTGGCCTGGCTGGACAGTTATCCGGCCGCAGAGTTCACCCCGCCCGACGGCGACCTGCTGATCGGTGTGATCGACGGTGCCCCGGTGACCGGCGGTGCGTTCCGGCGTTTCGACGAGCAGACCGCTGAGCTGAAACGGATCTGGACCGACCGCTCGCACCGGCGTCGCGGGTACGCGAATGCGCTGCTGGTGCAACTGGAGGCCCGGATCGTCAGCCGCGGCTACCGGCGGGTGTATCTCACGACCGGCAACCGCCAGCCCGAAGCCGAAGCGCTTTACCAGGCCAGCGGGTACACCCGGCTGGTGGAGCCGCTGCCGTCAACCGAACCGGTGTTTCCCATCGCGTTCGCCAAGGACCTGCCGTGACGGGGCAGCTGGGCCTGGGCGTCGCCCTGGACGGGTACGGCTGGCATCCGCAGGCGTGGCGCACCACGCTGGCCGCCGAGCCCGGCACCGCGTCGGTGTTGTCCGGTCGGTATTGGGCCGAGCAGGCGGTGACCGCTGAGCGAGGGCTGCTGGACTTCCTCACCATCGACGACACCCTCATGCCCCAGAACGGGCGTCGCGAACAGATCTCGCCGCGACGGCTGGCCGGCCGCGCTGACGCTGTGCTGATCGCGGCCCGCATCGCCCCGGCGACTCAGCACATCGGGTTGATTCCGGTGGCCACCGTGACCCACACCGAGCCGTTTCATGTTTCCAAAGCCATTGCCACCCTTGACTATGTCTCACACGGGCGGGCGGGTTGGCAGCCCAGGGTCAGCTCGACCACGCACGAGGCGGCCCTGTTCGGGCGGCGCGACGCCATTGAGTCAGCCGAGGATCTGTTCGACGAGGCCGCCGACTTCGTCGAGGTGGTACGGCGGCTCTGGGACAGCTGGGAAGACGACGCAGTGATCCGGGACGTCGCGACCGGCCGCTTCATCGACCGCGACAAGCTGCACTACATCGACTTCACCGGCAAATTCTTCTCCGTCAAAGGGCCCTCGATCACGCCGCGCCCGCCGCAGGGCCAGCCGGTGGTGGCAGTGCTGGCGCATGCGCCGCGCATCTACGAATTCGCCGCCGCCGGCGCCGACATCGTATTCATCACCCCCGCCGATGACGCCGCTGTGCGCACGATCATCGACGAAGTGCGGCACGCCGGAGGTGAGCGCCTGAACATTTACGCCGACGTGGTGGTGGCTTTCGGCGGTGATAGCCGATGGGTTCGTTTCGGACGCAAGGATATTCACCGGCAGCGCCTCGGCGCTGGTCGATCTGCTGTTGAGCTGGCAGCAGCTCGGGATTGCCGGGGCCAGGCTACGGCCCGCGGTCAACGCCGCCGACCTTCCGGTGATCGTCGACGAGGTGGTGCCGCTGCTGCAGCACGCCGGAGTCTTCCGCACGCGAATATCGCACCGGGGAAACCCTTCGTGAACGGTTGGGCCTATCTGCGGCGCCGAATCGATATGTGGAAGTGCGCCGATGAACACCGTTCCACTCTCGGTGCTGGACTTGGCGCCGATCAGCGCGGGCAGTGATGCGGCGACATCGCTGCGCAACACCGTGGACCTCGCTCAGCACGCCGAGAAGTGGGGCTTCCGGCGCTATTGGGTCGCCGAACACCACTTCGTCGGGGTCGCCAGTTCTGCACCGGTGGTGTTGATCGGCCAGATCGCCGCGGCCACCAGCCGCATTCGAGTCGGGGCAGCCGCGGTGCAATTGGGCCACAACACCCCTGTGGCGGTGGTGGAAAGTTTCGGCATTCTCGACGCCTTCTACCCCGGCCGCATCGACTTGGGTCTGGGCCGGTCCGGGCACCGTCGAGCCGAGAGCCGCGAGGCCGACCAGCCGAAGAAACCGCGTAAACCCCAGCCGCCGCGTGAGTGGCGGGAGATCGGCGGTGTGGTGATTCCGCCGCCGTTCGACTTCCGCACGATGCCGAACCTGGATCGGCTGGCGGCGACGACGGCGATTCTGCAGCAGCCCGAAGCTTTGACCCCCGACTTCGGCGAGCAGGTCGGTGACATCCTCGCCCTGCTCGACGGCACGTACCGCACCGGAGGATTCGAGGTGCACGCGGTGCCGGGGGAGCGGTCCGGGCTGACGCCGTGGATCTTCGGCAGCAGTAAGGGGCAAAGCGCGCAGGTCGCCGGCGCGCGGGGCCTGCCGTTCGTCGCGAGTTACCACATCACCCCGGGCACCGCCTTGGAAGCGGTGGAGGCTTACCGCAGCGCATTTCGGCCATCCCCGCTGCTCGCCGACCCTCACGTGGTGGTGTCGGCCGACATCGTCGTCGCCGAGGACACCGCGACCGCTCGGCACCTGGCGTCGAGCTACGGCGCGTGGGTGCACTCAGTCCGATCCGGTGACGGCGCCATACCGTATCCGTCCCCGGACGATCCGCCGCAGTTGACCGCCGAGCAGCAGGAATCGGTCAGGGACCGCACCGCCACCCAATTCGTCGGTGACCCGGACGAGGTCGCCGAACGACTCGAGGCGCTGCAGCGCGTCACCGGCGCCGACGAGCTGGTCATCACCTCGGTGACCCACCGGCACGAGGACCGGCTGCGCTCGCACGAGTTGATCGCCAAACGCTGGGGTCTCACCGAGTGAGCATCCGAGAAGGTCGGCAGCGCAAGCCGATTCATCTGGCCGCTCACTTTCCCGGAGTCAACAACACCACGGTGTGGACTGATCCCGACGCCGGCAGCCAGATTGAGTTCGATTCGTTCGTGCATCTGGCCCGCACCGCCGAGCGGGGACGATTCGACTTCTTGTTCCTTGCCGAGGGATTACGGTTGCGCGAGCACCGCGGCCACCTTCACGATCTCGATGTCGTCGGCCGGCCGGACACTTTCACCGTGCTCGCAGCGCTGGCCGGGGTGACCGACCGGCTCGGCCTGACCGGCACCATCAACACCACGTTCAACGAGCCCTTCGAGGTGGCAAGGCAATTCGCCAGCTTGGATCACTTGTCAGACGGAAGAGCCGGCTGGAATATCGTCACCTCTTCAGACGCCTTCACCGGTGCCAACTTTCGGCGCGGTGGTTTTCTCGAACATGCCGACCGCTATCGGCGCGCCGAGGAGTTTCTCGCGGTGGCGCGCGAATTCTGGGACAGCTGGGCTGCCGATGCGGTGCTGGCCGATGTCGCCTCGGGGCACTATGTCGATCCGACGCGTATCCGCAGCGTCGAACACTCCGGTGCTCAGTTCGACGTGCGCGGCGTGGCGACGCTGCCCGCCGGGCCGCAAGGGCACCCGGTGCTGTTGCAGGCCGGTGACTCCGACGAAGGCCGAAGTTTCGGCGCCCGGCACGCCGACGCCCTGTTCACCCTGCACGGATCACTGGAGGACGGACAGCGTTACTACGCCGACGTCAAGGCACGTGCAGCTTCATGTGGGCGAAACCCTGAACAGCTCAAAGTGTTTCCGGCGGCCACGTTCGTGCTCGGCGCGACGGCCGACGAGGCGGCCGACAAAGCGCGGCACGTCCGCCATCAGCAGGTCAGCGGCGCGACAGCAATCGCCATGCTCGAACAGGTATGGGGGCGCGATCTCTCCGACTACGACCCCGACGGCCCGCTGCCCGACATTGAACCCACCGGCGTTGAAAACATCTCCCAGGGGCGGGTCCGGCACCGCGACCCGGTCGCGGTGGCTCGCGCCTACCGCGACCGGGCCGCAGCTGAGGACCTGTCGATCCGCGAATTGGTTATCGCCGTCACCAGCCGACAGCAGTTCGTCGGCACCGCCGAAGTCATCGCCGACGAGATCGACCGCTACGTGCAAGCGGACGCGTGCGACGGCTTCATCATGGTGCCGCACCTGACCCCGCGCGGACTCGACGAGTTCGTCGAACTGGTGGTGCCGTTACTGCAGGAGCGCGGCGCGTTCCGCACAGAGTACGAAGCGAACACCTTGCGCGGACTCCTGCACGGCGAGCCCTGACCAGCGACGGTCAGCCGGCCATGAATTCGTTGTAGGCCGACTCCAGACCCGGCGAGAGCACCGTCGTGTTGCACTGCTGCTGAACGTCACCGATAGGCGCCAGGATTCCGCGCAAGTCGAAGTACTCCTGCGGGTGCGCGGTGAAGTAGTTGCGTAGATCAGCTGACGCCTGCGGGCGCGGCTCGTTGAACGCGTTGGACACCGCTGCCCCGGCATCCGGGTGACTGTTCAGGTACTGCTGAGCCGAACTCTCCGTCGAGTTGACCGTGCTGTGCACCGTTGCTGGGCTGCAGTCGGGCGCCGCCGATGCGGTCGGCGCCACGACGGTGGCAGCAGCCAGTCCTGTCAAGAGGCCACATCCGGCGAAAAAGCCGGCCGCTTGCCGGCGCATGGACTTACCACTGATTTTCGTCATTCTTTGTTTCCTTCTGTTCCTGCATTTGCGTGTCGATCGCAATTCCCCAGTCCCGATGCAGGGGATTCCCCGTCCCGAAAACCAAAGTACGCGAACTGCAACGACTCAGCTACGGGAGAGAAACGGTGAAAGGGACTGCGACAGAACCCGGTACCGCAGCCACAAGTGAGGTTCGTCTCGATCGGAGGCCGACTCGGCTGAGCAACCGAGAAGAAATCGGCGAAAACAATAAGAACCCTTACTGTACGCGACCGAACCTTATCGAATCGTAATCAAAGACCGTGACCGAATCGTTACGCTCGCGCCCGGGTAAGCGCCGCGGCGGTGGCTTCCCGGATCGGTCCGCGCCAGAGGTCGCCATGGCCGGGTGCCAGGATCTCCTGATCCAGCAGCGCCAGCGCGGACAAGCTGCGGATGCAGCGGTCCTGATCTTGGCTGAACATCGCCGGCAACAGCTGCGGCCCGCTGCGTGACAGCAATGGATGACCGGTGACCAGTGCGTCACCGGTGACCAGCACGTCATCGATCACATACGAGCAATGTCCGCCGGTGTGCCCCGGCGTCGGAATCGGCATGGGGCGTCCCGGCAGTTGGGCGGCGACATCAGAGGTCAGCGGTTGCGCGGTCGGAATGCCGTCGCGGACCAGACCGCCGTTGCGGATCAGGTGCGCCGACCACAATGCCCACCGCGGCCGCCAGGCGTGCAGCGCGACGTCCAACGGCGAGGCCTGCTCGAGATACTCCCGCTTGGCGTGCCCCACCTCGTCGGCATGGCAGTACACCGGCGTGCCGTGCGTTTTGACGAACCAGATCGCCGAGCCCAAGTGGTCGATGTGGGCGTGGGTCAACAGGATCGCCCGCACGTCGGCGGCCTGGTGCCCGAGCCGGCGCAATGAGGCCAGCACATCGTCACGGTCACCCGGATAACCGGCGTCGACGAGCATGACACCGCTGTCATCAGTGACCACCAACCAATTGACCGCGTGCCCGTGAACGAAATGGACGGTTCCGGTGACCTGAACGACTTCGGGGAGCGCCGCTGCCATGTTCGTGAGTTTAGGCATTCACGCAGCCCGAGCGGCTGTAGTCGCGACATCAACTGCTGCACCGTCAGTCGGCCATATGGCGGTGCTGCGAAGCGACATCGCCGGTGATATCACGGTCGCTGCGCCCGGCCCGCCGCGCTTGCGATCGCCTGAGGTGGATTATGGCGACCCGCTGCGCCCGGCTCCGCCGCGCTTGCGATCGCCTGAGGTGGATTATGGCGACCCGCTGCGCCCGGCTCCGCCGCGCTTGCGATCGCCAGGCGGATATGGCGACCCGCTGCGCCCGGCTCCGCCGCGCTTGCGATCGCCATGGTGGAGTAGAAACGACAGGGTGGCTGAACTCAAACTCGGATACAAGGCATCAGCAGAACAATTTGCACCGAGGGAACTCGTCGAGCTGGCCGTCGCCGCCGAATCTCACGGCATGGACAGCGCCACCGTCAGCGACCATTTCCAGCCGTGGCGGCATGAGGGCGGCCACGCGCCGTTCTCGCTGTCGTGGATGACCGCCGTCGGTGAACGCACCAAGCGGCTTCAGCTGGGCACCTCGGTTCTCACTCCGACGTTTCGGTACAACCCGGCCGTCATCGCCCAGGCATTCGCCACCATGAGCTGCCTTTACCCGAATCGCATCTTCCTGGGTGTGGGCACCGGTGAGGCGCTCAACGAGATCGCCACCGGATACGAGGGCGAGTGGCCAGAGTTCAAGGAGCGTTTCGCCCGGCTGCGCGAATCCGTCCGGCTCATGCGGGAGCTGTGGCTCGGTGACCGCGTCGATTTCGACGGTGAGTACTACAAACTCAAAGGCGCATCCATCTACGACGTTCCCGAAGGTGGTGTGCCGGTCTACGTCGCAGCGGGCGGCCCGGTGGTGGCCAAATACGCCGGCCGCGCCGGTGACGGATTCATCTGCACGTCGGGCAAGGGCGAGGAGCTTTATGCCGACAAACTGATTCCCGCGGTCAAAGAGGGTGCCGAGAAAGCCGAGCGCGATCCCGATGACATCGACCGGATGATCGAAATCAAAATCTCCTACGACACCGATCCGGAGCTGGCGCTGGAGAACACCCGGTTCTGGGCGCCATTGTCGCTGACCGCCGAGCAGAAGAACTCCATCCACGATCCACTGGAGATGGAAAAGGCCGCCGACGAGCTGCCGATCGAACAGGTCGCCAAGCGCTGGATCGTCGCGTCGGATCCCGACGAGGCCGTGGAGAAAGTCGGCCAGTACGTCAAATGGGGTTTGAATCATCTGGTGTTCCACGCGCCCGGTCACGACCAGCGCCGGTTCCTGAAGCTGTTCGAGCAGGACCTCGAACCCAGGCTGCGGCGGCTGGCTTAGGCCGGGCAATCAGCGTGGCCGCCGGCGCCGGGACTGCCGCGTTATATATTGCGGCGCCTGAAGGCGACACCGGCAAGTCGACGATCGCGCTGGGCATTCTGCACCAACTGACCGCCACGGTGCCCAGGGTCGGGGTCTTCCGCCCGATCAGCCGGGTGTCTGACGGCCGGGACTACATCCTGGACTTGCTGCTGGCGCACAGCAGCGCCGGCCTGCCGTACGAGCGCTGTGTCGGTGTGACGTATCAGCAGCTGCACGCCGACCGCGACGAGGCGATCGCCGACATCGTCGAGCGCTATCACGCCGTGGCCGAAGTATGTGACGCGGTAGTGATCGTGGGCAGTGACTACACCGAGGTGGCGGCGCCGGCCGAGCTGAGTGTCAACGCTCGCATCGCCGTCAATCTGGGTGCGCCGGTGCTGCTGGCGGTGCGAGCCAAAGGGCGCAGCCCTGCGGAGGTCGCGCACATCGTCGAGGTATGTCTGGCGGAGTTGGGTGCTCAGCGGGCGCACACTGCGGCGGTGGTGGCCAACCGCTGCGAGCCCGGCCAGCTCGGCGCGGTGGCCGACGCGCTGCGCGGGTTACCGGTGCCGGCGTACACGGTGCCCGACGCGCCGCTGCTGGTCGCGGCCACGGTTGCCGACCTGACGGCTGCCGTCGACGGAACTCTGCTCAGCGGCGACGAAGCGCTGCTCAGACGTGAGGCCACTGGTGTCGTGGTCGCCGGGATGACGGCCGACCATGTGCTGGAACGGCTTATCGATGGCGCTGCGGTGGTGACCCCCGGTGACCGGTCAGACGTCGTGCTGGCCGTTGCGAGTGCGCATGCAGCAAAGGGTTTTCCGTCGCTTTCCTGCATGATCGTCAACGGTGGTTTCGAATTGCACCCGTCGACAGCGGCGCTGGTGGCGGGGCTGAGCCTGCGGTTGCCGATCATCGCGACCACGCTGGGAACCTATGACACTGCAAGCGCTGTCGGTGCGGCACGCGGCCGGGTGACCGCAGGGTCGCAGCGCAAGATTGACACTGCGCTGGAGCTGATGGCCCGGTATGTGGACATTCCGCAGTTGATGGCGCAGCTGACGCTTCCTATTCCCGAAGTGGTTACGCCGCAGATGTTCACCTACCGACTGCTCGAGCGGGCCCGGTCGGACCGTAAGCACATTGTGTTGCCCGAAGGCGACGACGATCGTGTCCTGCGGGCGGCCGGCCGGCTGCTGCAGCGGGGCGTGGCCGACCTGACCGTGCTGGGTGACGAGGCTAGAATCCGTTCGCGCGCCGCGGAACTCGGTGTCGAATTGGATGCCGCAACGGTGCTCGACCCGCGAACTGCCAAGGCATGCGACCAATTCGCCGAACAGTACGCGCAAATGCGCAGGAACAAGGGTGTCAGCGTCGAGCGTGCCCGCGAGATCGTCTCGGACGTGTCTTACTTCGGCACCATGCTGGTGTACAACGACATGGTCGACGGGATGGTGTCCGGCGCCGTGCACACCACCGCGCACACCGTGCGCCCGGCACTCGAAATCATCAAAACCGCACCAGGCATCTCCACCGTGTCGAGCGTGTTTCTGATGTGCCTGCCCGACCGGGTGCTGGCCTACGGTGACTGCGCCATCGTCCCGGACCCGACTGTCGAGCAGCTCGCTGACATCGCGATCAGCTCGGCGCACACTGCCGCGCGGTTCGGCATCGAGCCGCGGGTGGCGATGTTGTCGTACTCGACCGGCGACTCCGGCAAAGGTGCCGACGTCGACAAGGTAAGAGCGGCAACCGAAACGGTGCGCAGTCGGGCACCCGAGCTACTAGTGGAAGGCCCGATCCAGTATGACGCGGCGGTGGAGCCATCGGTGGCGGCCACCAAGCTGGGCGACTCGCCGGTCGCCGGCCGCGCGACCGTGTTGATCTTTCCGGACCTCAACACCGGCAACAACACTTACAAAGCGGTGCAGCGCAGCGCCGGCGTGATCGCGATCGGTCCGGTGTTGCAGGGGCTGAACAAGCCGGTAAACGACCTGTCCCGCGGTGCGCTGGTCGAAGACATCGTCAACACCGTCGCGATCACAGCCATTCAGGCGCAGCGATGACGGGCGCCGCGACGGTGCAGAGCGCAGCGACGGACAGGAGCGGCGTGGACGAGCCAGGACGCGTTGTGTTGGTGATCAATTGCGGTTCGTCGTCGCTGAAATACCGCCTGCTTGACGTTGATTCTGCGAGTTCGTTGGCTGACGGCACCGTGGAGCAGATCGGGGAGCACGGATCATCGGTCGTTGACCACGACGCGGCCCTGCGCTGTGCGTTCGAGCGGTTGACGAAGGCCGGCATTGACCTGCGTGACTGCGGTCTGTCGGCCGTCGGTCACCGCATCGTGCACGGCGGCCCCAGCTTCTATCGTCCCACCGTCATCGACGATTCGTTGGTTGTGAAGCTGAACGAACTGTCTTCGCTGGCGCCGCTGCACAATCCGCCTGCCGTTGAAGGCGTCGAGGTGGCGCGTAGGTTGCTGCCCGATGTTCCGCAGGTCGCGGTGTTCGACACGGCGTTCTTTCACGACCTACCGGCCGAGGCGGCGACGTACGCGATCGATCGGAAGCTGGCCGAGCAGTGGCACATCCGCCGGTACGGTTTTCACGGCACGTCGCACCGGTATGTCAGCGAACAGGCTGCAGATTTTCTCGGCAGGCCGGTTTCGGAGTTGAATCAGATTGTGCTGCACCTGGGTAACGGCGCGTCGGCGTCGGCGATCGCCGCAGGTCGGCCCGTCGACACGTCGATGGGCCTGACGCCGTTGGAGGGGCTGGTGATGGGCACCCGCAGCGGTGACATCGACCCGGGCGTTTTCAGCTATCTGTGGCGGGAGGCGAAGATGGGTGTGGCGGACATCGAGTCGATGCTCAACCATCACGCCGGCGTCCTGGGGCTGGCCGGTGAATCAGACTTTCGTCGACTCCGGGAAATGATCGAGTCTGGTGACGCCGCAGCGCGATTGGCGTATGACGTGTTCGTTCACCGGCTCCGCAAATACATCGGCGCGTACCTGGCAGTGCTGGGCCACACTGATGTGCTGACGTTCACCGCCGGCATCGGTGAGAACGATGCCACAGTGCGCCGCGACACGGTGAGCAGGCTGACCGGACTGGGCCTGATACTCGACGATCACCGCAACACCGGGCTGGGCGACGGCGCTCGGCGGATTTCTGCCGATGATTCACCGGTCACCATGCTGGTGGTTCCGACCAACGAAGAGCTTGCGATCGCCCGCGAGTGCTTAGAAGTCGTTTGACTCTCGTAATCCGGGCGGCGCCGGAGGGGAGGAGCCGCCGGCGCCGCGCGGAAGATTGCACTAGTGAGTGAGTTCGGTGTGGAGCGCCGCGCGGCGCCAGACGGGGAGGAACCACTGGCGCCGCGCGGAGGTCTGAACGAGTGTGCAGAGGTAGCCACCGTGTTGTCATTGAGCTGCAATCTCGATGACCCGCTTCCTTCACCCATATCGTCGTGAGAAGAACTTACCATAGCTAGATATTCACTGAGAAAATCACTTTTTGACTTACTACTTCTTCAGCTTCACGGCGCAGTCCGAGCGCGGGCTGACGAGAGATCTGACCCGTCGCGCAGGAGAAGGCCAGCTTAAGGCGTGTGGCAGCTCGCTGCACCACAATGACCGGCGGTCATCTAACCTGAGACGAATCTGAGTGACATCGGGGTTTGTGGTGAGTCGACCGTGCTCCGGAGTGACGCGCCACGGCGCCAGCGGTGTAACCGCCGGCGCCGTGTGCCCTCCCCAGTCCTAGGGAACCAAGCCAGAGAGCAGGTCCGCGACGAGGCCGGTGAGGTCAGCTGGCAAGGAGGAGCCGTTTTCGATTGCCACTGGCAGACCAAGGTCGGTCAGCGCACCAGTCAACAGCGGTATCAACTCAAGCGTTGGATCGGGCGTCAGCAGTGTGGGCAGATCCGCCGACACCGGCGCGACGCTGCCGAGCACCGACAACAGGTCTTGGGACAGGTCCACGTCGAAGGTTGGGAAACTGCCGGTTACGGCAGGGATGGGCAGGTCTAACGACAGGGGATTGGGAAGCAGCGACTCAATGGCGTTGATCGGAATGGTGATGTCCTGAACGCCGGCTTTGCTCAGAAGTGCTTCGAGCGCGGCGAGGAGACCACTGCTGAGACCGCTTTCCGACAGGAGCGTGTCGATGGGCAGGGTTAGATTCCCGCCGGGCGCGAGGGCGTTCAAAAGTTGGTCGATGTCGACACCGAGGAACAATTCGCCCGGGCCGATCAGGCTTGTCGTCGTCGTCAGATCCCCTCCGCCGACAGCGGACAGTTCGGCGGCCAGAGTGTTTTCTAGCTGATCGATTGCATAGATCGAGCCGGTGGCCAGCGCCTGATCGGAGCCGTCCGGGCTGGTCAATAGGCCGAACTCAGGAGAAAGTAGCCCAGAACCGAGCGTTTCCGGGTAGCCGTTGAGGGCGGCGTAGAGCACCGTGGTGGGCCCGTCCGCCAGGTCGTTCAGAGCAGCGGTGTAGTCACCGCTGCTCAAGGCGGCCTGCACGTTGTCGGACACGCCATACAGAGCTGAAGTGGCGGCGCCAAACCCGTAGCCGCCGCTGAAGAGCGCCAGCGCACCCTCAGTCAACAGCGAAAGTGGATTGGTCACCGGGTTAGCGGTGCCGTTCGCCAGATCGGTCAGCACGGTGGTGAGACCTTGCGTCACGTCAGGATCGCTCACGAAAGGGTTGGCGCTGAAGTAGTTGCTCAACGCGTCGAAGTTGGTGGTGGTGGCGCTGACCAGCTGGCTGAAGTCGAACTCGTCATAGCTTTTGAGGCTGACTTGTCGGTGCTGGGGCTGAATCTCGGACAGGGGCGCAGGCGGCGCGACAAAGAACGCGGCGCCGGTGAGCGCGATGCTGGCGGTGATCCACGGACGAAGCGAGAGCTGCACGACGGGCTCCTTTACGCGGGTGGAATAGTAGGTCACACTCTAGCTAAGGATGTGCTGAGAATCACAGCCTTTCTCAGTAAGAATCTTGCGAAATTCGTGTAAGGACTGGCTCTGACCTGTGGACGGCTGAACTCTCGGGCCGCCTTGCAGTGCGATTGTTCGTGCCGTGGCAGAGCCCATCCTTGGAAGCGAGCCCATCGTCGGAAGCGAGGCGCTGGCCAGTGGTGCGCTGAGCCAGCACCAACTGCGAGCGCAGTATCGCGCCCTCTTCCCGAACGTCTACCTGCCGAAGCAACCCAAGCCGTTATTGGATCAGCGCATCGTCGCGGCGTGGCTGTGGTCACATCGCGAGGCAACGGTCGCAGGAACCGCAGCTGCGGCGTTACACCGCGCCGACTGGATCGACGACGCCATCTGCATCGAGCTCATCTATCGCAATCCCCGCTCACCGCGAGGAGTGCGGACACGGCGCGACGTGCTGCTCGACGGCGAGTCGACGACCGTCGCCAAGATCATGCTCACCACCCCTGAGCGCACCGCCTTCGACATCGGCCGCCGCCAGCCGCGTCGCATCGCGGTGGCACAGCTCGACAGCCTCGCGCGGGCCACCGGTTACAAGCCCGACGACGTGCTGTGCTTGGTGGACCGTCATCGCGGTGCGCGCGGGCTGCGCCGTTTGGAGACTGCGTTGACGCTGGTCGATCCGGGCGCTCAATCTCCGCGAGAAAGCTATCTGCGGTTGCTGCTCGTCGACGCCGGCCTACCGCGACCACGGACCCAAATTCCGGTGCTCGGCGTCGACGGCTATCCGTTCGCCTATCTCGACATGGGTTGGCCCGGGTACATGGTCGCCGTCGAATACGACGGCGACCACCACCGGCTCGACCGCTTCCAATACGTGAAAGACATCCGGCGGCTGGAGGAGTTGGAACGCATGGGCTGGCTGATCATTCGGGTGGTCGCTGAAGATCGGCCCACCGACATCGTGCGGCGAGTGCAATGTGCTTTGACTGCTCGACGATCGAGTGTGCGCTGCCGGTTTCGAGTGTGCGCCAGTGGCGGGGATAGGTCGAAAGCACCGCCAACGATGCACACTCGACGCCCGACGCGAAGCCGAGCGGCGAAGATCGAGGCGAACGCCAAGAAGCTAAGCCGAGCGGCGAAGATCAAGCCGCAAAGCCCGGCGCAAGGCCGAGCCTAGAACGTGCTGAAAGGCCGCACCCGGTTGGCCATGTCGACCAGGGTGTAGCGATGCGCCTGGGTGGGAGCCACCCGCGCCAAGCCGCGCAGCGACGCCTCGACGCCAAGCGCCACACCGTGTCTGGTGAACGGGAAGCCGAGGATGTGATTGGTGCTGGCTTCGTGGTCGTGCAGCCAGTCCATCGCACCGCCGAGCACCAGAGCCCGGATCTGCAACACCCGCGGCTCGGTGGGCGGCAACGCCTCAACCCGTCGCGCCGCGTCGCGGATGTTCTCCTCGGTGATCTCTTTGGTGCTCCGCCCGGACAGCAGCGTGACCGCACTGGTCAGTCTCGCTGTGGTGAAATGTCGCGACGAGGCGGGCACGTCGTCGAGCACTTCCACCGCACCCTCACGGTCACCGACGGCCGACAGCGCCCTGGCCAACCCGAAAGCCGCTGAGATTACGCCCTCGTCGGTGTTCCACACGGCGCGGTAGAACTTGTGCTCATCGGAATTGCCGGCCAGTTCAGCGGTGGCCGCCAACGCCAGCTTCGGTGCCAATTCGCCGGGGAAGGTGTCCAGCACCTCGGTGAAATGCTTGATCGCAGAATCGAAGTCGCCGGTCAGCAGTTCGGACACGGCGCGATACCACACCAGCCGCCAGCGCCACCCGACGCGTTCGGCCAGGTCGTCGAGTTTGCGCGTGGCGTTACCCACATCGCCCATATCAAGCAGCGCGCGAACCTCCATCAGCGGCAACTCGACCGACTCCGACAAGTCGATCCCTTCGGCGTCCAGTGAGCCGTGCCGGAAAGCGCGCAACGAATCCAGCGTCTGCACCGGCTGGCTCAACACCGTGGCCTGCAGCAGGGGAGCCGCCACATCAGCCGGGTCGACCAGCGGCACCTGCAGCGCGGTGACGATTTCCCGGGCGGTCAGCTTCTGGGCGTGCACCTGCCCGTCCAGGTAGACGTCGGTGTGGGCCACCAGCAGATCCACCCCGAACGTCGAGCGCGACCGGCTGAAGATCGTCGACAGCCCCGGCCGCGGCACGCCGGTGTCCTGGGCGACCACTTCCCGCAGTACACCCATCAACTGCCCGGACATCGCCTCGGCGCTGCCGAACCGCCGCAGCGGATCTGGGTCGATGGCGCGGCGCAGCAGGCGGGCGAACGAGTCGTAGTCGGTCAGCACCGGGTCGTCTTCGGGCAGACCGTCGATGTAACGGCCGTTGCGGGTGCGCAGCTTCACCGTCAGCGCCGCCAACGTCCTTCCGACGGTGTAGATGTCGGTGGCCACCGTCGGGCCGGTGCGCACGATCTCCGGTGCCTGGTAGCCGGGTGTGCCGTAAAGGTAGCCAAACGAGTTGACCCGCGACACCGCGCCCAGGTCGATCAGCTTGAGCTGCTCCTCGGTCAGCATGATGTTCTCCGGCTTCAAGTCGTTGTAGACCAAGCCGACCGAATGCAGGTAACCCATGGCAGGCAGAATTTCGAGCACGTAGGCGATGGCCTCGGCGACCGACAGCTTCTTGTCTCGGGCCCGCTTGAGCGAGCGGCCGCCGACATACTCCATGACGATGTAGCCGACGGATTCGCCGTGCTGGTCGGTGTGCTCGACGAAGTTGAAGATCTGCACGATCGACGGATGCACCACCTCGGCAAGGAACTGCCGTTCAGCCATCGCGATCGCCTGCGCTTCGGCGTCGCCGGAATGCACCAGACCCTTGAGCACGACGGGGCGGTCGTTGACGTTGTGGTCGAACGCCAGATACACCCAGCCCAGGCCGCCGTGTGCTACGCACCCTTTGATCTCGTACTGCCCCGCGACGACGTCACCCGGTTTCAGTTGCGGCAGAAAGGAATATGAACTGCCGCAGTGCGGGCACCAACCCTCGGAGAGCGCATCGCCGTCCGGGCTGGACCGGCCCACCGGCTGCCCGCAGTTCCAGCAGAAGCGTTTGGACTCCGGGACCACCGGGTTGGTCATCAGAGCCTCGAGCGGATCGGTGTCAGGCACCCGCGGAATTTCGACCAGGCCGTTGCCCAGCCGTCGTACCGGTTGCAGCGTTCGGGTGGTCGTCGCCCGTTCCTGCGGTTCGGTGGGCGCCATGCCGAACGTGATTTCGTCGTCGTCGTCGAAATCGGGACGAAACAGCGCCTGGGTCGGCATCGTGCGCCGCACCGACGAGGAGTCGACGCGGGCGTCCACCGGTTGAGTGCCGCGCCCGGCGTCCCCGTCGTGGTCGATGTCGCGTTGGCTCACAAACTCGCCCATCAGTCCACGTACCTCGGTTCGGGCGGCGCCGGCGCGGGGCCGAGGACTGTCAACCATTTGCGGTACAGGGCGTTCCAAGTGCCGTCGCGGCGGATGCGGTCCAGCGTGCCGTTGACGAAGCGAACCAGGCCGGGGTTCTTCTGGTTGACTCCGATGCCATAGGGCTGGGAGTCCATGTTCGGTCCGACGATGTGCAGATAGGGATCCTGCGACACCAGGCCGGCCAGAATCGAGTCGTCGGTACTGACCGCGTCGACCTCACGCTGCTGCAGCGTCACCAGGCAGTCAGCCCAGTTCACCACCGACACGATCATCGCCGGCGGGGCGATCTCACGGATCCGTCGCAGCGACGTCGTGCCCTTGGCCACACATACCCGTTTGCCGGACAGGTCGGACGGCTTGACTATCGGCGAGTCGCGCGGCGCCAGAATGCGCTGCGCGGCATCGAGATACACGGTGGAGAAGTCGACCAGCTTGCGCCGCTCGCAGGTGATCGTCATGGTCTTGACGACGATGTCGACGTGCGATTTCTGCAGTTCGGTGATCCGTTCGGCCGACGACAAGATCCGGTACTCCACTTGAGACGGCGACCCGAAGATGTCACGCGCGACCTCACCGGCGATGTCGACGTCGAACCCGGTGATCTCCCCGGTGATCGGGTCTCGGAAGCTGAACAGATTGCTGCCGATGTCAAGTCCGACGATCAGCCTGCCGCGGGCGCGGATGTCGGCCACCGCGTCGTCGGCCTCAGCTTTGGTGGGAAACGGGCGCAGGCTCGCAGTCGGGTCGCACTTCTCACTCGAGTGGTCCGACTGGCGCTGCGGCTGCGGCGCCAGCTCCTGCATGCCGGCCGGGGTCGGCGACGGCAGCGTCGGCACGGGCACCGGCACCGTCGACGCCGAATGACCGCAACCGGCGAGCACGCATTGCCGCCGTCACCGCGCCGCACAGCCCCGGCATCCGGCGTGGCTTGCGGTTGATGCGGTTCATCGGGCTCACCGGTACTCGTTCAGCCGGGGCCACAGACCCAGCGCAACCGCGACGGCAGCGCCCAGGCTGAGCACCACACCGCCGGCCGTCGCGCCGGACAGTCCACGACGCGCGTTGAGCACGTCGTCGCGCAATTGACTGCGGCTTTGGTCCATGGTCTTGACCAATGCGCGGTCGAGTTTGTCGAAGGCGGGAGTCGAGTCGTCCTCTCCGTGACCCAGGGCCACCTGGGTGGCGGCCTGGTAATTGCCCACCGAGATGTAGGCGTTGATCCGCTCGTCGGCCTGACGCCAGCGGGCCAGCAGTTGATCGGCGCCCTGCAGGTCGTTTCGGTCGACGGCGTCGGCGCGGGCGAGGTAGTTGTCGAGGTGCTTTTGCATGTCGTCGATGCGTTGGTAGAAGGACTGTTTGCGGACCTCTTCATCGCCGCGCCGGATCAGGGCCAGCGTCTCGTCGGCTCGTGCCTGCTGGGCGGTGATCGCGAGGTTGGTGATGGTCTTCAATGACTCTGCGGCCGTGTCCTTGGCGTTGCGGCTACTCGTCGTTGAGATGGTGAGGGCCGTACCTACCCACACCACCATAACGAGAATCGCGAGTGCACCTACGACGAGTCCCGGATTGATGCGCCGTTTGGTGCGGCGGCCCAGCCAGCGGTGTGCGAAGGCACCGAAGGCGACGGTGCTGGCGATGACCAAGATCACCGGCGCCGGGATTTGCGTGGAGGCCGTCGTCTCGCTGTCCACCCGGGCCGAGGTGGCCTCATACAGGTGCTGGGCGTCCGGCAGGATGCGGGCCTGCATCAGCGCCGACGCCTCGGACAGATACGACGAGCCGACCGGGTTACCCGCCCGGTTGTTGGTGCGCGCGATCTCGATCAGTCCGGTGTAAACGGCCAGTTCGGCGTTGATCCGGCCCAGCAACTGCACCAGTGGCTCATCGGTCAAACCGCTCGACGCTCGGGTGACGGCCTCGGAGGCGTCGGTGATGGCCTGCTCGTAACGTTCCCGGACGGTGCGCGGCTCGGCCTGGGCGATGAACGCCGTGGCCGCCGCGGCGTCAGCCACCGAGAGCGTGGTGTAGAGCCGGCCGGCCGCGAAGGCCAGCGGCTCGGTGTGAGTGAGCACTGTGGTCAGCACCTGCTGGCGCTGGTTGATGGTGGTCGAGGTGGCGAAGGCGCTGAGCACCCCCAGCAGCGCCAAAATGATGCCGATGGTCAAGATGCGGCCCGGCGTCGTCGAAACGAACCACCAGCGAGGGTGTGCGGTTTCGGTTGGCGACCGCGACGCCAGCGGTTCGGTCGACGGGTGCGCCAACTCAACGGTCACGTCTGCTCGGACCTCATCTCTTCGGCGTTGGTCCCTCGACTCTCACGAGATTGTATAAGCGAAGCCTAAGAGCGACGATCGGCGCGTCGCGCGAGTTGTGGACGACTGATATCAACGGCCTCCGAGTGTGCCCGCATATCCTGGGCAGCGTGCGCGGCGACGGTGACGGGTGGGTGGTGTCCGCCAGCGGCAACCCCTACTGGGGCCGGTACGGCGCGGCCGGTCTGCTGCTGCGGGCGCCGCGCGCCGACGGCACTCCCGCAGTGCTGCTGCAGCACCGTGCGCAGTGGAGTCACCAGGGCGGAACCTGGGGTCTGCCGGGTGGTGCCCGCGACAGCCACGAGACCCCGGAGCAGACCGCCGTCCGGGAAGCCGGCGAAGAGGCCGGTCTGTCCGGCGAGCGACTCTGCGTGCGGGCGACGGTCGTCACGGCGGACATCCCCGGCTCGCGCGGCGCCCGGTGGACTTACACCACCGTGATCGCCGACGCGGCCGAGTTACTGCACACCGTCCCCAACCAGGAAAGCGCCGAGTTGCGGTGGGTCGGTGAAGATGACGTGGCCGCCCTGCCGCTGCATCCGGGGTTCGCCGCCAGTTGGCAGCGGCTGCGGACCGCGCCGGCGACAGTGCCGCTGGACGACGGCGACGAGCGTCGAAAGGACCTGCCGCGCACCGTCGAAGTCGAAAACGGCGTCTTCGTGTGGTGTATGCCCGGTCGGCCTGATCAGGAGCCGTCGCAGCTGAGCTGGCGGATCAGCTCGCTGCTGCAAGCGCCGAACTGAGTTGCTCAGCCGCCGCCCTCGGGTCGTCGGACCCGGTGATAGCGCGCACCACCACCACCCGGCGGGCCCCGGCCGACAGCACGTCGGGCAGCCGCTCATAGTCGATGCCGCCGATCGCAAACCACGGCTTGGTGCCGCCGACTTCGGCGGCCGCGCGCACCAGCGGCAGCCCCGGCGCCGAACGGCCCGGCTTGGTCGGCGTCGGCCAGCACGGGCCGACGCACAGGTAGCCGACCGCCTCGGCGAGGGCGCCGGCGAGCTGGTCCCGGTCATGGGTGGAACGTCCGATCACGACGTCCGGCCCGACGATGTCGCGCGCCACCGGCAGCGGGAGATCACGCTGGCCCAGGTGCAGCACGTCGGCGCGGGCGGCGCGGGCGATATCGGCACGGTCGTTGACTGCGAACAGGGCGCCGTGCCGGCGGGCGGCGTCGGCCAGGATCTCCAGCGCCGCCAGTTCGTCGCGGGCCTCGAGCGGGCCGAAGCGCCGTTCGCCGGGCGAACCTTTGTCGCGCAGCTGGATGATGTCCACCCCACCGGCCAGCGCCGCGTCGGCGAAAGCCGCCAGGTCGCCCCGTTCGCGGCGGGCGTCGGTGCACAAATACAGCCGTGCGGTCGCCAACCGGGAAGATGCGTTGGTGCACGTCGCGACGCTAGCGGCTAGCGTGGACGCAGACGAACACGGGAGCCCCGGGGAGCGGGGCTGAGAGTGGGCACACCGACCGAGCACAGGACACCTGCCCTTACCGTCACACCTGATCCGGGTCATGCCGGCGAAGGGAGTAAGAGGATGCCGCCAAACCAGCTCGAGCACCAGCTCGGTCACTCGCTGGGAACGCTGGCCGTCATCGGCGGCGGAATCATCGGGCTGTCCATCGCCCGGCGGGCCGCTCAGGGCGGCTGGTCGGTACGGGTGCATCGCAGCGGCGAGCGCGGCGCATCCTGGGTAGCCGCCGGCATGCTGGCCCCGCACAGCGAAGGCTGGCCCGGCGAAGACCGGCTGTTGCGGCTGGGCCTTGAATCGCTTCGGCTGTGGCACGAGAGCAGTTTCCTGGCGGAATTGTCGCCCGAGGTCATCACCGCACACGAATCGCTGGTGGTGGCCGTCGACCGCGCCGACGCCGCGGACCTGCGCACCGTTGCCGACTGGCTGTCCGCTCAAGATCACCCGGTGACGTGGCTGTCAGCCGCCCGGGACGTGGAACCACTGCTGGCGCAGGGCATCCGGCACGGATTCCGGGCGCCCACCGAGCTCGCCGTGGACAACCGGGCGCTGCTGGACGCGCTGGTGCTGGCCTGCGAGCGGCTGGGGGTCGAGTGGGCCGGCCCGGTGCAACAGCTCTCCGAAGTCGAGGCCGACACGGTGGTGATCGCCAATGGAATCGACGCGCCGGCGCTGTGGCCCGGCCTGCCGGTGCGGCCGGTCAAAGGCGAGGTGCTGCGATTGCGATGGCGCAAAGGCTGCATGCCGTTGCCGCAGCGGGTGATTCGCGCTCGCGTGCACGGCCGGCAGGTCTATCTGGTGCCGCGCAACGACGGTGTGGTGGTGGGCGCCACCCAGTACGAACACGGCCGTGACCTCGCGCCGGCCGTCTCCGGGGTGCGGGAGTTGCTGGACGACGCCTGTGCGGTACTGCCCGCTCTCGACGAGTACGAACTGGCCGAGTGTGCGGCCGGTCTGCGTCCGACGACACCGGACAACCTGCCGCTGGTGCAGCGGCTCGATGCCCGTACCGTGGTCGCCGCCGGGCACGGCCGGTCCGGATTCCTGCTGGCGCCCTGGACGGCCGAACAGGTTGTGACGCAACTTCTTCCGGTGAGGGTGTGAAGGGCGCATGATATGCGGCGGCCACCACGTAGAGCGAGGCGATAGGGAGGAGCGGCGCCGATGATTGTCGTCGTCAACGAAACCGAGGTCGAAGTCGACGGGCAGCTGACCGTCGCCGCGTTGCTGCAGACGCTGGGTTATCCCGACCGGGGGATCGCGGTGGCGCTCGACCAGGCGGTGCTACCGCGCTCGCGCTGGGCAACGAACCTTTTCGACCTTCCAGACCCGATACGGCTCGAGGTGGTTACGGCGGTGCAAGGTGGCTGAAGCTGATGTCTCCCACTCCTCTTCGGGTCATCCTGGCCCGAATCGTCACGGGGGAGAAGCGAAATTGACCATAGCCGGGCGCAGCTTCGGCTCCCGGCTGATCATGGGCACCGGCGGAGCGACCAGCCTTGCTGTGCTGGAGGAAGCGCTGACCGCGTCGGGCACTGAACTGACCACCGTCGCGATGCGCCGGGTCGACGCCGAAGGCGGCACCGGCATGCTCGACCTGCTGCGTCGGCTGGGCATCGTGCCGCTGCCCAACACCGCCGGGTGCCGCAGCGCCGCTGAAGCGGTCCTGACGGCCCAGCTCGCTCGCGAAGCGCTGGGCACCGAATGGGTCAAACTCGAGGTGATCGCCGACGAACGCACGCTGCTGCCCGACGCCGTCGAACTGGTCAGAGCTGCCGAGCAGTTGGTGGACGACGACTTCGTCGTACTGCCCTACACCAACGACGACCCGGTGCTGGCTCGCCGGCTGGAGGACATCGGCTGCGCAGCGGTGATGCCGCTCGGCTCGCCAATCGGTACCGGGCTGGGAATCGCCAACCCGCACAACATCGAGATGATCGTCGCGGCCGCGAGCGTTCCGGTGATCCTCGACGCCGGTATCGGCACCGCCAGCGACGCGGCGTTGGCGATGGAGTTGGGTTGCGACGCAGTGCTGTTGGCCACTGCAGTGACGCGGGCCGCCGATCCGCCCGCGATGGCCGCGGCAATGGCCGCGGGCGTCATTGCCGGGTATCTGGCGCGGCGGGCCGGGCGCATCCCCAAGCGGTTCTGGGCGCAAGCCTCCAGTCCGGCGTTATGACGAGTCGATACGTTGCGCTCGGGAGTTCGATGGCGGCCGGTCCCGGCATCCGGCCACGGGCCGCCGGCGCGCCCCGCGGTTCGGGTCGATCCGCCCGCAACTACGCCCATCTCGTCGCGCACCGACGCAAGCTGCACCTGGTCGACGTCACGTTCTCCGGCGCCACCACCGCGCACGTGTTGGCTGAACACCAGCGCGGCGCCCCGCCGCAGATCGAGGCGCTGAACGGCTCCGAAGAACTGGTTACCATCACCATCGGCGGCAACGACGTCGGCTACATCCCGATGCTGATGGCCGCATCATTGCCGAGCATTGCCCGCAAAGTGCCTCCTATATCGGCTTTGCTGAACCGCAAAACCCGCGAAGAGGCGCTCGCCCAGGTCGGCGACTCGCTTCGCGCGGTGGGCGAGCAAGCCCGCCGGCGCGCCCCGGACGCGCAAATCTTCTTCGTCGACTACCTCACGGTGCTGCCGCCGCCCGAAACCGCCGCGCCCCCGCTGTCACCCGCCGACGCCGAGCTGGGTCGCTACATCGCTGTCCGGCTCGAGGAGCTCACTGCGGCAGCTGCGCAGAGCACCGGCTGCGGAATAGTCCGCGCCGGACGGGCCAGTCGAGACCACCACGCCTGGTCGACGGAGCCGTGGACGGTGGGAGCGAGGTGGCCGCTGCCCTGGCGGCCGGCGCCTTTTCATCCCAACGCAGTCGGAATGGCGGCGGTCGCCGACCTCCTCATCGCCGAATTCTGACCGGCAAGCCAGCGCGGTTGAAAACCGCCGTCAGCGGGTACGCCATCGGCCGATGGGGAAGAGTGCCCGCTGGGTGCTGGGTCCGATTATTCGAGCGGAGCCGCATACATGAGCACCAGTGCACGGGGTTTGTACTGTGGCTGCTCGCATACGGCAGTTTTTTACCACTCAGAACAGGAATATCTGAAGTGCGTGCGGTGCCTTCCTGCTCGACGGGCTGCGCCGGGGCGAGTCAGCCTGGGTCGCGGTGCCCACGGCGAAGCTGGACCCGCTTCGCGAAAAGGTGGGCGCCGCCGCGGGCGCCTCGATCCGCGACGTCAACTGGGTCGACGTCACACAGATGGGCCGCAATCCCGGCCGGCTGCTCGGCGCAGAACTGGCGTTCCTGGCCGGACATCGCCGTCGGCCGGTGCGGATGATTACCGAAGTGATGTGGCCGGCCCGGAAAGATTACGAGTATGCCGGCTGCCTGCAGCACGAGGCGCTGTCCAACATGGCGTTCGACGGATCCGCCGTGACAAGTCTCTGTCCCTACGACGCGTCTCGGTTGACACCGGAAGTGCTCGACGACGTCTGGATGACCCACCCGGCCGTCGTGGACGGCGGAGCTCAGAACCTGAGCGCCCGCTATTCGCTGAATGCCGCACTGGAGCGCGGCAACGAACCGCTGACCACCAGCCCCGTCGCGGTGACATTCACGGTGAGCGAGCCCGGCGACCTCAGCCGGGCCCGACAGCACGCCACCCGCTACGGCCGGCTGCTCGGGTTGTCGCCCGACCGAATCGCCGATCTGCAGTTGGTGGTCACCGAGTTGGCCACCAACAGCCTGCAGCACGGCGGCGGCACCAGTCGGCTCGCATTCTGGGAACACGAAGGTCACCTGGTGTCCGAGGCTCGCGACACCGGCCACCTGAGTCGACCCGCTGGTCGGGCGCCGGCCACCCGCCAAGGACCGGCCCAGCCCCAGCGGCCTCTTCGTTGTCAACGCGTTAGCAGATCTGGTGCGCACCTATAAGTCGCCCGACGGCACCACCATTGCAGACCTATCTTCGGCTGGACCGGCCGACCGGAGAGGTCGCGTAGCGGTTGCCCCAAGCTGTGACACCGGTGACACATGGTTCAAGCCGGTGCCGGCTGGGTAGACCCGAAGCTGAAATCGAGAATCGTCGACGCGGCTTACCGATCTAGACCTGGTATGGGATGCAGCGGTGGACAGGGCTTTGACTGAGCGGATCGAGCAGACCGAGCGCGACCTGGAGCACGCCGCGCTGTTCTACCGCTCCGACCGCGAATACCTTGAGGCGGTCGTACCGGCCGTCGATGAATGGTTATGTGCGGCTCGGCCGGCACTGATATCGCTGCCGGGCGACAAACTGTTGGCGCTGCGTCGCGCTCTGGGCATCACCGGCGAGGATCTCGATGGCGGCGCTGCCGCGAGTCTCAGCATGACGGATATCACCGTCGTGGGCCGCAATCCCGGCCGGATCCTGGGCATGGCCGGTTGCTTCATGAGACAACACCGCAGCCAGCAGGTGCTGCTCATCGGAGAAGCGGTATGGCCCGGCCGCACCGCAGCCGAGTATCCCGCCTGCGTGCAACACGAGGCGTTGGTCAACGTCGCCCTTGCCGGCCACCACGTCACAGCCTTGTGTCTGTACGACGCTGTGCTGCTCTCCGACAGCGCGCTGGCCGACGCCCGGCTGACCCACCCGCTGATCCGGCGTGACGGCACGCAGCAACCCAACCCGCAGTACGCGGTCGACGTCGCACTGGACCGCAGCAACGAACCACTGCCCACCAGCGCGGCCGCAGTGAACTTCACCGTCGACGAGCTGGCCGATCTCAGCGGCGCCCGTCGATGCGCCTCCCGCTACGCGCGGCTGCTGGGCATGTGCCCGGAAGGAATCGACGACCTGCAATTGATCGCCACCGAACTGGCGACCAACAGCCTTCGGCACACGGGCAAGTCGTGCAAGCTGGCGTTCTGGCACCACAGCGGGTACCTGGTCTGTGAAGCGCGCGACGTCGGGCCGCTGGAAGATCCGCTGGCGGGCCGCCGAAGCACCCAGTCCGGTCTGTTCGTGGTGAACGCGGTAGCCGATCTGGTGCGTACGCACATTTCTCCCCTGGGCACCAAGATTCACGCCTACGTGCGGTTGAACCGCGTCGTGGATGAGGCATCCTGACCCGACCCCGCAGGTGCGCAGGCGGCTTCGATGCCCGGCGGTCTAACGTAATCGCCGTGAAGCGCAAATCGAGGTCGCTGCTGGCCTTTCTGGCCCTGGTGACAGTACTGCTCGGTGCCTGCAGCCGCTCATCGAGTGGCTCCGTGACGTCGAAGCCGACATCTGACGCCGGAGAATTTGCCGCTGTCCTGCGGGGTCGGGTGAGTGCCGACGCCATGATGGCGCACCTGTCGAAGCTGCAAGACATCGCCAACGCTCACGACGGCACCCGCGCGGTCGGTACCCCCGGCTACGACGCCAGCGTCGACTACGTCGCGGACACGCTGCGGCGACACGGATTCGATGTGCAGACGCCGGATTTCGAAGCGAAAGTGTTTCATGCCGATCCAGGATCGGTGACAGTTGACGGCAGAACCGTCGGTGCCCGCGCCCTGGAGTTCAGCATCGGCACTGCGCCCTCAGGAGTCAGCGGTCAACTGGTAGCGGCTCGCGCCGATGACACCCCGGGCTGCACCGCCTCGGACTACGACGGGTTACCGGTTCAGGGTGCCGTGGTGCTGGTGGACCGGGGAAGCTGTCCCTTCAGCCAAAAGGAGCAAGCTGTCGTCGACCGTGGCGCGGCGGCGCTGATTGTGGCCGACAACGTGGACGAAAAGCAGATGGGCGGCACATTGGGTGAGACCACCGATGTCAAGATCCCGGTGGTGAGTGTGTCCAAAGCCGACGGCGCTCAGCTGCGCGCACATCCCGACGACGCTACCGTAAAACTCAACGCCAACACACGAAACCTCAAGGCGCGTAACATAATCGCACAGACGAAGACGGGGTCGACTACCGACGTGGTGATGGCGGGCGCGCATCTGGACAGTGTTCCGGAGGGGCCGGGCATCAACGACAACGGCTCCGGGGTAGCCGCGGTGCTGGAAACCGCAGTGCAACTTGGTAGTACGCCGCACGTCCACAACACGGTGCGGTTCGGTTTCTGGGGCGCAGAAGAAGAAGGACTGATCGGGTCGCGGAAATACGTCGAGTCGCTGAACGAAGACGGGCTCAAAGACATCGCGCTGTATCTGAACTTCGACATGCTCGGCTCGCCTAATCCGGGATTCTTCACCTATGACGGTGACCAGTCGTTGCCGGCCGACCAACGGGGACAGCCGGTGGTGCCCGAAGGTTCGGCCGGCATCGAACGGGCGCTGGTCGCATACCTGAAGTCGGCCGGAAAAACCCCGCAGGACACGTCTTTTGACGGCCGGTCGGATTACGACGGGTTCACCTCGGCGGGCATTCCGGCCGGCGGACTGTTCTCCGGCGCCGAAACGAAGAAGTCCGACGACCAAGCCAAGCTGTGGGGCGGAACCGCCAATCAGCCGTTCGACCCGAATTACCACCAGAAAACCGACACCCTCGACCACGTCGACCGTGCCGCCTTGGGTGTGCTCGGTAGCGGTGTCGCCTACGCACTCGGTCTCTACTCGCAGGATCTCAGCGGCCGCAACGGGGTTCCGGTCCATGACGACCGGACCCGCCACGTGCTGGTCAAGCACTGATCCGGCCGGGCACTGCGGGCAGGCGCCGGTCTTGTTTCTGCGGTGAGCAGCGATAGGTCCGGTTTAAACTTTGGATTGGATGCTGGCGCCCTGAATAGCCGTGATGAGGTTGTGAATGAGTGACCGTCAAGGCATTAGCGCACCAACTCGTGGCCGGTTTCGCCGGCGGCTCACCCGGGTCAACCGACGCAGCAATGCTCTGTGCGGCAGCAGTGCTGGTCGGCGGCTGTTCCACAGTGCTGGACGGACGGGCGGTGTCGCTGTTCGACGACCCCTTCCGGGTGGGCGGCCTGCCCGCGGCGGACGGCGACAGCGGGCCCCGGCCGGACGCGCCGCCACCGACCGGAACCGTGCGCAATACCGACCACGGCGACGTCGATAAGTTGGCGCTGCTGTCCGTCAACGACATCGAGCAATTCTGGAAGCAGGCCTACGGCCCGCCGCTGAAAGGCTCGTTCAAGCCGGTGAAAACGCTGGTGTCCTTCGACTCGACGAACCCCCGCGGGCCGGCCGTCTGCCGCAACAGAACCTACAAAGAACCGAACGCCTTCTACACCTCACGCTGCGCTTTGATCGCCTGGGATCGGGGCTCCTTCCTGCCCACCGGCCGCCGCTACTTCGGTGACATGTCGGTGCCCGGGGTGCTGGCACACGAGTACGGGCATGCCCTGCAGCAGATGGCGAAACTCGTCGACCGGAAAACTCCGGTCCTGGTGCGTGAACAGCAAGCCGACTGCTTCGCCGGGGTTTACCTGTTCTGGGTGGCCGAAGGTAAGTCACCGCGCTTCGTCTTGAGCACCGGTGACGGACTCGACCACCTGCTCGCCGGGGTGATCACCACCCGCGACCCGGTGCTGGACTCCGAGGAGCCGATTGCCGATGAACACGGTTCGGCCCTGGACCGGGTCAGCGCGTTTGAGATGGGCTTCATCACCGGCGATGTCGCTTGCATGGGTATCAACAGGAGCGAGATCGAGCAGCGCCGCGGAGACCTGCCGACGGCTTTGCGGGTGGGCCCGCAGCGGCGATCTGGAGACCGGCGAAGTGCCGATCGACAAGGACTCCTTGTCGACGCTGATGGAGCTGCTCGGCAAGATCTTCGCGCCGAAGCATCCCCCGACGCTGTCCTATGTTCCGCAGAAGTGCTCACACGCCAAAGCCAGCCCACCGGCGTCGTATTGTCCCGACACCAACACAATCAGCGTCGACCTGCCCAAAATGCAGGAGATGGCACAAGTCGCCGGCGAAAAGCAGCACCGGCTGCCGCAGGGTGACGACACCGCGTTGTCTGTCGTCATGTCCCGGTACGTGCTGGCGCTGCAGCGCGAACGCGGTCTGGCGCTCGACAATGCGTGGACGGCGTTGCGCACCGCCTGCCTGACGGGCGTCGCGCACCGGCAACTGGCCGAGCCGATCGAGGTGCCGTCGCAGCACAAACTCATTCTGACCGCCGGTGATGTCGATGAGGCCGTCTCGGGGCTGTTGATCAATCGCCTGGCTGCCAGCGACGTCAACGGCGTGAGTGTGCCGGCGGGCTTCACCCGGATCACCGCGTTTCGCGAAGGTCTGGCCGGCAACACGGAACGCTGCTTTCAACGCTGGCCGTGACGCCACAGCCGCGCTTGCGATCGCCGCTGGCTGTATGGCGGCGACCCGCTTCGCCCGGCTTGCAGCCGCGCTTGCGATCGCCGCTAGGTGATCGACAGCTGCGCGATCACGTTCTCGACCGCTGCGACGGCGTCGGGCGGAACAGGACGCTCTGACTCGACGGCCACGATGACGTCGACGGGCAGACCGGCCGCGTTGGCCGTCTCCTCGGCGCTCAACTCAGCGCGGTGCCGTGCCCCGTAGAGCCGCTGGCCCAGCGTTGCCGAGGGCGACCGTGCGGCGCGCAGCATGACCTCGTTGTAGCGCCGGCGCACTGTGCTCAACGCCAACGCGACCGACGGGGTGCCTTTGGCGCTGCGTGCTGCGCTGGCCGCGACCGACTCGAGCTTGCGTAAGTCGCCGAGGATGGCGGTGGCTCGCGGCGTGAAGTCCGGATCCGACGGCTTCGGTAAGGCGGCGATCCCCGAACCGATGGTGTGCATTGCCAATTCGACGGCTTCGGCCATCAGCGGTGCTTGGACGGTGTTGGTGATGACGTCGGTGGCCTCGCTGTCGCGGACCGGTGTGGCTCCGTTGCGGATACGCGTAATGGTGCCGGTGGGCCACTGCAACACTTCTTCCAGCTTGGCGAGGGTGGCGCGGCGCGGCCAGCTGCGTCCTTTCTCGAAAGCGATCAGGGCGCCCGCGTTGATGATCTTGTCCCTGGCCAGGCTGCGCTGCGTGATGTCCAGCTCGCGGCGCCGCGCAGCCACCGCGCGGCCCGCGCGGATGATGTCCGGGTCGGTCTCCTCGCTTTCCGTCCACGTTTCACTGTCGACGTCGGACAGCGGCGAGACAATGGTCTCTTCGGCCGGGTCAGTCACCGTCAGCGTCACCGGAATTCCTTCTGGGTTCCCCAGGTGAATCGTGGTGGTTCCGGTGATCGGCACCGAGCTGCGACGCACTCCGTCGATGAACATGCCGTTCGTGCTGGTGTCGATGGCTTGCCAACCGCCGGCTTGCGGCTCCAGCCGGATATGTGAACGCGATATGCGGTCGTCGTCGACCCGGATCGCGGCCAGCGGATCCCGGCCGACGACGACCGCGCCCCGGTCTGGATCCAGAGTGTGCGACTTCGATCCGACGTGAACCGAGACGCGCGGTGCGGGCGCGGAGACGGCTTGCTCGCTCACGGGCGACTCCTCGCACTCGAATCCTCGCGGCGCGCTCCTGCGTTGGGGCGCTGCGTGCAGATGCTACAGCTTCCATTCTCAATTTGAGTTCCGGCGCGCACAAGTGCTGCGGTTGGCCCCGCGTCAAGACGGCCGGAACAGTGCGAATTGTGGATCAATCAGCCTGAAGGCCGCGGACCTGAACAAATTTGCCCTGATCAGGGCCTCGGCGATGGCCGTATAGAAGAACCGAAGCACTGCCACGGAATAACCGTTGCATCGCAACGATCCTTCACTTATAGTTGCAGCAACTGCAGCAGTTCTGCCCCCGAACCAGGAAAGAGGAGCTATGACTGCAACTGTCGCGCTGGTCGATCAGCACATCGACGAATACGTTCCGGTGTGCACGACCGACCCCGAACGCTGGACAACGGTGACGCCTGACGAGGAGGCGATCGCGCTCTGCCGCTCGTGCCCGTTGCGCTGGCGGTGCGCCCGTGCAGCGTGGGAGACCTCGGGAGCCGAGGGTCTGTGGGCTGGGGTCGTGCTGCCCGAAGGCGGCCGGCCGCGCCAGTTCGCCCTGCGCCAATTGCGTTCGCTCGCCGAACACGGTGGCTGCCCGGTGCGGCCCGAGAGGCGTGCCCGGCGGATCTTCATCGTCGAAGGCGACTGAGGAGTATCCGCAACCAGTCGCTGAGCAGCCGTGTGGTGGCCGGTGGCGCTGTGGTGTCAACGTCCGGTTGCGCCGTTCCCGCCAGTGGCGCTGCGGTAGATTCCGATGCGCGGAAGCGGGGTGATGAGGGTTGTGGTCGCGAAGCCGGCGGTCGACCGGCGAATGGGGGATCGCAGCTGTCTGCGCAACCGTGCTGGCGGGCTGCAGTGCGACGGTGACCGGCGCGGCGGTCAAAGGGCCCGAGCCCTCGGCTGCTGACGGCGTGGACGTCGCGTTGATGGACACCGGGCAGTACCCGATTCACGCGGGTCATCCCTTCGGCACCGCCGGAGATGCCCGAATGGGTGCCTACCTGGATGCGGTGCGGATGGCTGAATTCGTGGTCGGCCCGTGGGAAGTCGACGCGGCACTGCGAAACGTGGCGATTTTCAATACCGGGCCGATATCCGACGCCCAGGGGCTCAAGCCCGACATCGGTGACGGGCCGCTGGTTGTCGCGGCCGCGCACGGGTTCATCAGCGCCTTCAGCACCTCACGCAGCGTGTCGGCGCCGGCACCGCAGGAGGCTTTGGTCAACCTGGTCCTGCGTTTCCCCGACGCCGACGCGGCCGCCGCCGCCGCCAACGAGATGGCGAAGCAGGCGTTGCAAAGCGGTGATCCGCCCAAGCGGCCTTGGTCGATCCCCGGCCATCCGCAGGCGCTGACCTCAACCTACGACATGATCGAGGGCACTACGACGGTGCAGAGTTTCACCCCGCACGGCCCCTATGTGCTTTTTGGATGGGCGAATGCCAGAAGCGGCGTCGACGTCGCGACACAGTTGCTGGCCAAGACGATTGATCTGCAGGGGCCGCGCATCGACGCGTTTGTCCCCACTGATCCGCCGAAGCTCGCCGAACTGCCCATCGACCCGACGGGGCGGTTGCTGGCCCGCGTGATGCCGCCGCCGCAGGGCAAGAATGTGCTGCCCTACGCCGGGGTGTATGCGCCGCGCGGGGCGCTGCACTTCGAACAAGACCCGTCCGAATCGGCAACGGTATTCACCGCCTCCGGCATCGAGAAGGTCGCTTACCGTTGGGGGCCAACGGTCTACCAGGCGCACGACGAACAGGGCGCGGCGCGGGTCGCCGACCGCTTCATAGCGGACGCCCGCGGCGTCAAGCCGACCACCGCGGTACGCGGGCTTCCGGTCGCCAAGTGCTTCGCCGGCCGCGACACCATCTCCAACCAGGCCATCTTCGAGTGTTTCGCCCGGGCGGACCAGTATGCGTTCGACGCGGTCGCCTTGCAGGAAACCGACGCGAAGCAAATCGCCGCCGCGCAGTACCGGATCCTGGCCGGAAAGTAGCCGGGGTCTGATCGTGGTGTTGAGTCCAGGAGCGGTGGTCGCCGGCTACCGCATTGAAAAAGTTCTCGGCTCAGGCGGCATGGGCACGGTGTATCTGGCCGCCAATCCGGTTCTTCCCCGCCGCGATGCGCTCAAGGTGCTGAGCTCCGAGCTCTCCCACGACCCGCCGTTTCGGACGCGGTTCATCCGGGAGGCCGACTTGGCCGCCACCTTGGACCACCCCAACATCGTGACGGTCTACACCCGCGGCGAAACCGAAGACGGGCAGCTGTGGATCGCGATGCAGTACGTGCCGGGCAGCGATGCGCACGCGGAGCTCGAAGACGGACGGATCACGGTGCAACGCAGCGTGCACATCATCGGCGAGGTGGCCAAAGCGCTCGATTACGCGCATCGCCGCAACCTGGTCCACCGCGATGTCAAACCGGCGAACTTCCTGCTGGCGCCGGAAGACGAGCGAGTGATGCTGGCGGACTTCGGCATTGCGCGCGCCCTCGACGACACCACTCAATTGACGGCCACCGGAATGGTGATGGCCACCGTCGCCTACGCCGCACCCGAAACGCTCGGTAGCGGCCCGGTCGACGGACGCGCCGACATCTACGCGCTGGGATGTTCGCTGTATCGGATGCTCACCAATCAGGCACCCTTCGCCTCGTCGGGCGGCATCGCCGCGACGATGGCGGCTCACCTAACCAAGCCGCCGCCGCGCGTCACCGACCGCGTCGACCTGCCGCGGGAGATCGACGCGGTGATCGCCAAGGCGATGGCGAAGAATCCCGACGAGCGTTTCCAGCGGGCCCGCGAGCTGGCCGAGTCCGCTGCCGCTGCGCTCGAGGGCGGCGTCACCAGCCCGGTCAACCGGCCCGCCCCGCGCCCGGCGCCGCCGCGCGGTTGGCCACCCCAGCAGGGCCCGGTCCGCGTTGCCGACCCGCGCGGGCGAGCCGGTCAGCTACCCCAGCGGCTTCTTCAGCGGACCGCAGCCGAATCAAGGCACGCGACCGCCAACCTTGAGCCACACTCCGCCCGGGGCGCCGCAGCACTTCCCGACGTCGCGTCCACCCGACGGGCGGCCCCGCGAAACCATGCATCCGCCTGGCCGTTCACGCCGGCGCGGGGCGTGGATCGCCGCGGCCGGCTGTGTCGTCCTGCTCGTCGCGGGCGGAACGATCGCCGCACTCACCTTCGGCCACAACTCCAAACCGGGTTACCAGCCACAGGCCTTCGTGCATGCCCACGGAACTACGCAGGTCAACTCCGAGCCGCACGTCGTCGCGGCTCTCGGGCCCGGCGATGGTGATGCCGTACTTTCACTTGGGGTGCAGCCGGCCGTCCTGACCGCACCCGGTGGCCACCTGCCCGGCTGGGAGCAGCAGCTGGTGACCGCCAATCCAAAGGTCTTGTCCAACGTCGACGTCGCGGCCGTCGGCGCAATCAAGCCTGACGTGATCATCGCCACCGGAAACCTCGACGACGCGACCTACAACTCGCTGAGCGCTGTCGCCCCTACCGTCACCCGCCCGTCGGACAAGACCGGGCCGGCCTGGACGTGGGAGGACCAGGTTGCCTGGATCGGGCGCATCCTCGGCCGCGCCGACAAAGCCAGCGGCCTGGTCGACACCGCCACCAAGCAGCAGTCCGATATCCGCGATCAGCACCCGGCGTTCAACGGGAAGACCATTGCGTCGGTGAACGTCAGCGACAACGGCGTCACCGCAACCTTGCAGGAATCCCCACTCACCGACTACCTGCACGGCTTGGGCTTCCGCTACAGCGACGATTTGCGGCGCGTCAGCTCAGATTCGGGCAACACCCGGCCGATCACTGCGGCTACGGATTTCTATCAGGTGGAGAAAGCCGAGGTCCTGGTAGTCGTGCGCACCGACAAGGCCGCGGGCGGTGGCGGATACAACGGGCTGCCCGCCGAATTGACGATCTACCGGGGCGCCATGGTGATCGCCGACGATCCCAATGTCATTGCCGCGCTGAACACCGCAGCCTACGACGCCACCGAGTACCTCAACTCCGATTTCGTCGGCGCTTTGGCCCAGCAGGTGCACTGAAACACGTTGCCAGCGGTCAAACCGACCGGGCGATCCGGTCGCCGATCGTCGAAGCCACCGTCACCGCCTGGCCGGCCGAGGTGGTGCCGCAGGCCATGGTGTCGATCACGACGTTGGCGCGGTGCGTCAGGGCGCGTTCGCACGAGTAGTTCGCAGCCGTCTCGGGGTGTTGCGGCATGGACAGCAGCAAGCCGTCCGCACTGACGCTCGCGGCGCCGTAGTGCCATTGCATGGCCGGCATGTCCGGTGGCTGGTAGCTGACAGTCTGGTCCGAGCACCGCCCCCAATCGCTGGCGGCCTGGTTGACGTAGTTGGCCGCGGTGTTGGTCGAGGAGAACTCGAACACCGCTTCGGCCACCGTGTGGTGGGCCGGATTCGGGCTTTTCGCGTCAGCCAGGTTCGCATCGCTAAAAGTTGAATACGGTGCGCCCGCGTAGGCGGCCGCCTGGCTGGGCGCCCAGGCGCCGGCGCAGCGCGGTGCATCGGTGAACGCCGACTCTTTGCCAAGCTCGGTCTGCAATTTCGCCTCGACCATCTGCGCGCCGGTGATCGCGCTGACCTGTCGTGGACCGAGCAGCAACGGGTTCAGCGCGCCGTTCGATCCCGGCGAGGCGCCGGAATCAGCGTTTGCGATCGCTGAGCTCGCCGCAGCCAATCCGACACTCACCAGCAGGGCGGCGGTAGTCCTGGCGTACATCGTCATCTCCTCGGCTGTAGGTCGATCGTTGAGGTCAGGAAGGCGCCGGACTGGATGGTCCGGCGTTGGCGGTGCGGCGAACTGCGCCACGCGACGCGGGTCAAGGAGCTGGCGAGCATCAGCCGGTCTGGTGCTTGCGTGCAGGCGGTGAGCAGGAACTCACCGCGACCCTCGTCATCACCGTCATCACCGTCATCACCGTCTCCCGCCGTCACCTTCCGTATCGGTATTTCGGTATGTCTGCGTAACCATAGAACATAAACCGTAGCGATGCAACACTTACTCGGGAAGGGCCAATTTAGGGCTTGACCAGCAGCGTCGCAGCCTACGGTGGTCGTCAATGCCGATCGCGTCCACGGAAAGCGTAGCGAAAAGCGCCGAAGGCCGGCGTTTACTGTAGCGTCACCGAAGCATCGGCTCGTGCGGTGGACACGGACAGTCGTTTCGTGTCCGGACGCGGAAGTTGATGCGGTCCCAAATGCGCTGGAAGGCGGGCACAACGCACGTCTGCCGGCCGGTGCGCGCCGGCTCAACCGTTGATGAGTCGCAAGGCGGCGTTTACCGCCAGCACCGGAACATCGATGGTCGTCGAGACCAAGTCATGTCGGGCGCCGGTGACCAGGACAATCTCGGTGGGTGCGGTGATCAGCGCCGCTGCGTCGCGGAGTTCCGAGGGTGTACCGAACGGATCAGTTGTCCCGTGGGTGAAGGCGGTGGGCACGGCGATATTCGGCAGGTGTTCGGTGCGGGCACGCTCCGGCTTGCCGGGGGGATGCACCGGATAGGAGAACAACGTCAACACGTTCACATCGGCTTCGCCTGCCGCCACCACCATCGACGTCAGCCGGCCCCCGTAGGAATGACCGCCGGCGATCAGCGGTCCGTCGGATAAGGCGCGGCATACGGCAATAGCGTTCACGATCCCGCCGCGATCGGCAGCCCGCGAACCAGATGGCGGACCCGTGGGCCGTCGTCGCCGGTAGGGCAGGTTGTAGCGCACCGCCAGCCAACCGCGCCGAGCCCATTCGTCGCAGGTCTTCTGCAGCAGCGGCGAATCTCTGCTGCCGCCGGCACCGTGCGTCAGCACCACCAGGCCGCGAGGACTGCCGTCGGGCTGGTGCGCCACACCGGCGATCTGCTCCAGACTGCTCACGGTGCCGCTCCTCATCGCTCCGCTCTGCATCGTCGCCGGCACGGCTTACGGTGCCGCTCCTCCTCATCGCTCCGCTCTGCATCGTCGCCGGCACGGCTCCACGTGCCGCTCCTCCTCATCGCTCCGCTCTGCATCGTCGCCGGCACGGCTTACGGTGCCGCTCCTCCTCATCGCTCCGCTCTGCATCGTCGCCGGCACGTCACGACAGTCGAAACAGCGGCGACACCGGGCCGTGCCCATGACCGAGCGGATAGGAAGCCTGCAGACACGCTGTCGTCCAACGTTTTCCGAATGCGACGGCGTCGGGCACGGTGAAACCATGTGCCAGCGCAGCTGCGACGGCGGCAGCCAGGGTATCGCCGCCACCATGGTCGTTGGCGGTGCTCAACCGTTCTGCGTCGAACTCGATGAACTCGGCGCCACCGTAGAGCAGGTCGCAGCTGCTGGCCGAGGAACGCAGGTGGCCGCCTTTGACCAGCACCCACTGCGGACCCAGCGCGTGCAAGGCTTCGGCCGCCGCGCGCTGCGACGCGGAGTCGACAACGTCGATGTCCACCAGCAACAGCACCTCGTCGAGATTCGGCGTCACCACCGTCGCGAGCGGGAAAAGCTGCTGTCGCAACGACTCCAGAGCCGACGGCGGCAACAGCGGATCGCCGTGCATGGACGCACAGACGGGGTCGACGACCAGGGGCACGCCCAAAGCAAGCCGGCGCCAGGTCTTTGCCACCGCGGCGACGATGCTCGACGACGCGAGCATCCCCGTCTTGGCGGATTGAACGCCGATGTCGGTGGCGACGGCTTCGATTTGACCCGCCACCACGTCGTCGGGTACCTCGTGAAAACCCTGCACGCCGACGGTGTTCTGCACAGTCACGGCGGTCACCGCGCACAACGCGTGCACTCCGAGCAAAGCACACGTGCGCAGATCGGCCTGTAGGCCCGCACCGCCTCCGGAGTCCGAGCCCGCCACCGTCAACACCCGCGCCGGTGCTTCGCCGGCGCGGGGCAGCGGCAGGAAGTTCACCGCGCGATCGGCAAATACACCCGGTTGCCGTGCTCGGCGAACTCGGCCGACTTTTCCGTGAGACCTTGCTGCAGAGCGGCTTCGATCGCTTCCTCGGTGTCCAGACCGTGTTCGGCGGCATAGTCGCGAACATCCTGGGTGATGCGCATCGAGCAGAACTTCGGCCCGCACATCGAGCAGAAATGTGCGGTCTTGGCCGGCTCGGCCGGCAGCGTCTCGTCGTGGAACTCCCGCGCGGTGTCGGGGTCCAGTGACAACGCGAACTGGTCGTGCCAGCGGAACTCGAACCTCGCTGTCGACAAGGCGTCGTCACGTTCTTGCGCCCGAGGATGACCCTTGGCCAAATCGGCTGAGTGCGCGGCGATCTTGTAGGCGATCACCCCGTCCTTGACGTCCTTGCGGTCCGGCAGCCCGAGGTGCTCTTTCGGGGTGACGTAGCACAGCATCGCCGTGCCGGCCTGGGCGATGATCGCCGCCCCGATCGCCGACGTGATGTGGTCATAGCCCGGCGCGATGTCGGTGGCCAGGGGGCCGAGGGTGTAGAACGGTGCCTCTTCGCACAACTCTTCTTCGAGCCGGACGTTCTCGACAATCTTGTGCATCGGGACGTGGCCCGGGCCTTCGATCATCACCTGTGCCCCGTGCGCTTTCGCGATCTTGGTCAGTTCGCCCAAGGTGCGCAGCTCGGCGAACTGCGCGGCGTCGTTGGCATCGGCGATCGAACCCGGCCGCAGTCCGTCCCCCAGCGAGAACGTGACGTCGTAGCGGGCGAAGATGTCACACAACTCTTCGAAGTTGGTGTACAGGAACGACTCCCGGTGATGCGCCAAGCACCAGGCGGCCATGATCGACCCCCCGCGGCTGACGATGCCGGTGACCCGCTTGGCGGTCAGCGGCACATACCGCAGCAACACCCCGGCATGCACGGTCATGTAATCCACGCCCTGCTCGCACTGCTCGATCACCGTGTCGCGGTAGATCTCCCAGGTCAAACTGGTCGGGTCACCTTTCACTTTTTCCAGCGCCTGATAGATCGGCACCGTGCCGACGGGCACCGGTGAGTTGCGCAGGATCCACTCGCGGGTCTCGTGAATGTCCTTGCCGGTCGACAAGTCCATGATGGTGTCGGCGCCCCAGCGGGTGGCCCACACCATCTTGTCGACCTCTTCGGCCACCGAAGAGGTGACCGCCGAATTGCCGATGTTGGCATTCACTTTGACGGCGAACGCTTTACCGATGATCATCGGCTCGATCTCGGGATGGTTGTGGTTGGCCGGGATCACCGCTCGACCGCGGGCCACCTCGTCACGCACCAGTTCAGCGGGCAGATCCTCGCGGGCGGCGATGAACGCCATCTCCGCGGTGATCTGGCCGGCGCGGGCGCGCTGCAGCTGGGTGCCGCGATCGCGCAGCACGCCCGGACGTGCCGGCAGGCCGCGGTGCACGTCAATCGTCGCGTCCGGGTCGGTGTAGGGCCCAGAGGTGTCGTACACGTCGAAATGGTCACCGTTGGACAGGTTCACCCGCCGGAACGGCACCCGGAACTCAGGCGGGCCGCCAGGCACCTCGCGGTACACCTTGGTACTGCCGGCGATCGGGCCGGTGGTCACGGTCGGCTCGACGGTCATGGTCAGATCAGTCACTGTCATCTCCCTACGACGGCATTACCCGGTCAGGTTCTTACGGTCGACGGCCCCAGCCGTCCTCTCAGCGCACTGGGCGTGCGCTCCCGCGTTGAATTCATCAGTCGAGAGCCGGCCGTATCGCTTGGTCCGGCGCCGTCCACGCTAGCGCAGCGACCCGGACTTTGTCTTGACTCGTCGCCACTGCACCGAACTGCAGTGGAATGATCGACAGATGGGTCAGCTCGGTACGGGGCGCTTGCCGGTCGACGGCATGGTTTCCAAGACCGGCGTTCGGCGACCGCGTTAGGCTTCTAAGCACCTTGTACGGCGAAGACTGCGGACCGGGCCCGCGGCGCGTCGCCAGCGGGAAGTTGCAAAACGGTTTCAGGCCGGGGGATGGAGTTGAGGCAAGGGCAATGGATTTGTTGTCGGTGATTTGCGAGGATCGCGATGATTCCGTCGTTGTTCGGGCAGAGGGCGATATCGACTCCAGCACCGTCGCCGAGCTCACCGGCAAATTGTCCACGGCGCTGCAACTGGCCCAGTCGCACCCGACTCGGCTGCTCATCGTGGACTTACAAGCCGTGACCTTCTTCGGCAGCGCGGGGCTCAACGCGGTGCTCGATTGCCACGAGGACGGCGTGGCCGACGGGACGTCGGTGCGGCTGGTGGCCAGCAACGCCCAGGTGGTGCGTCCGATCGAAGTGACCAGCCTCGACCGAGTCCTCGACCTCTATCCGACCCTGCCCGAGGCGCTGCGACGCTGTCGTGACTCGACGCATTGAGTAAGCACTCCGCGGATTCGGCCGGCAGCAGACCGGCGCTGCCGGCCGATCTGGCCGCTGCGGTGGCGCTGGGCGGCGACACCGGGCGCCGATTCGGCGAATTCGACTGGGCAGCACATCCTCTCGGATCCCCGCAGGCTTGGCCCCCGGCGTTACGCACAGCCGTGGCAATCGCGCTGAGCTCGCGGTTCCCGATGATGGTCTATCTGGGAACGCAGGACTTGTTCCTGATCTACAACGACGCCTCGATCGCCATCCTCGGTGATCGGCATCCAGCGGCGCTGGGTGACCCGGGCCAACAGGTCTGGTGGGATGTATGGGACCAGATCGGCCCGATGATCGCCGGGGTGGTGGCCACCGGCGCAGCGGTGTGGTCGGACGACCTGCAGGTCACGTTCGTCGTCCAGGGCAAGCCGCAGGAACGCTACTTCACCTTCAGTTTCAGCCCGTTGATCGGAGACAACGGTGCGACAGCAGGAGTCGTGTGCACGCTCACCGAGACCACCGAACGGGTGCTCAGCGAACGCCGCATGCAAGTGCTCAATGCGGTCGCGGCCGTCGCCATGGACAGCCGCACCCTGGATGAATCGGTCGCCGCGGTAGTGCAAGCCTGCACGAACCAGTCCGCGGACACGCCCTTCGTCGCCGCCTACGTCGGAGACTGCGGGGCCATCGCGCTGCGCGGAGCCACGCCGGCGGTGCTGCCGCTGCTGCCGCCGACGCTGCCGGAACTGACTGAGTGGGCGACCACTGCACGCTCGCGCGGCGAGTTGCACATCATCGGCGAGCTCGACTCGGTGATCCCCGGCATTCGGCAGGCCCTGGCAGAGCAGACCCCGGAGCAGGCGCTGGTGTTGCCTATCGGTGACGGTGCGATTGCCGGTGCACTGGTCGTCGGACTGAACCCGCGCTGCACACTGGATGACCTGTATCGGGGGTTCTGCCAACTGGTGGCCGACCAGTTGTCCTCGGTGATGGCCTCGGTGGTCTCCTTCGACCAACAGCGGTCACGCGCCGACGGGCTCGCCGAATTGGACCATGCGAAGACAGCGTTTTTGGCCAACGTCAGCCACGAGTTCCGCACGCCGCTGACCTTGCTGCTCGGCCCGCTCGACGACGCCTTGGCCGAGGTGGGTCTCGACGCGCTGCTGACGCACCGGCTGCGCACCGCGCGCCGAAATGCCGCCCGGCTGCTGCGGCTGGTCGATTCGCTGCTGGACTTCTCGCGCATCGAAGCCGGGCGGGCCACCGCGAAGCTGGTCTGCATCGACGTGGGCTCGTTGACGGCGCGAATCGCATCGTCGTTCGCCGAACTGTGTGAGCGGGCCGTTCTGGAACTGAGCATCGACTGTCATCCGGTCCTCGCCGACGTCGACCCCGCGATGTGGGAAACGATCGTGCTGAACCTGATGACCAACGCGGTGAAGTTCACGCCGCAGGGCGCCATCTGTGTGGAGGTGCGCGACCATCCCAGTGCGCCGGGCTGCTGCATCACCGTGCGCGACACCGGCGTCGGCATCGCCGAGGCCGATCTGAAGCGGCTGGGGGAACGGTTCTTTCGCGCCGAAACCGCTCGCGGCCGCACTGTCGAAGGCGCCGGAATCGGCTTTTCGCTGGTTCGCGGTCTTGTCGAGCTGCAGAACGGAACCGTCGAGATCGACAGCAAACTCAACGGCGGCACCACCGTCAAGGTGTGCCTGCCCCCGTCGGCCCACCACACCCCGGTTGCTCTGCAGCCGGCGGGCCTGGCGGACAACCCCTACGTCGCCGAGGCCAGCCAATGGCTGTCGGACGCGGCTGCACCGGCCGAGGCAGCCGCAGCGAGCAGCAGCCACCGCGAGCTGGTGCTGATCGCCGACGACAACGCCGACATGCGCGGCCACCTGGAGCGGGTGCTGTCACCGCACTGGCGGACGGCCCTGGTCGGAGACGGTGAAGCGGCGCTGGACGTCGCCCGGAAGGTGCGCCCGGATGCCATCGTCACCGACGTCATGATGCCCGGCCTCGACGGGTTCGAGCTCGTCGCGGCCATCCGGGCAGATGCCGAGCTGGCGGCTACCCCCGTACTGATGCTGTCCGCGCGGGCCGGCGCAGACGCCGTCACCGAAGGCTTCGCCGGCGGTGCCGACGACTATCTGTTCAAACCGTTCAGCTCCCAGGACCTCGTCGACCGGGTGGCGGCACGATTGTCGGGGGCCGCCCGGGAGCGCGCCAACCGGCGCCTCGAGGACGCCGAAGCCCGGGTCGCTTCGCAACTCGCGCAACTCGAAGGCGCCCTGCAGACCAGCACCTCACTTGCCGATATCGCTGCCGCGCTGTTCGATTCGCCGCTGAGCTGCGCCGACGCCGTCGCTGTCGCGCTCGGCGTGCTCGACGCGGAGAAAAACAACGTGCAGTTCGAGTACGCCGGGGCAGTGCCGGCTGTGCTGCGCGACCGATATCACGTGGCCTCGCTGAACACGCCGTTGGTGCCCATCGACGTGATCAAGACCGGCGAGCCGATGATCATCACCGACACCCTCGCGCTTCCGCAGCGCTACGGCCACGTCGTGCACGAGACCGCCGCCAACGTCCGGGCCTGTGTCAGCCAGCCGCTGCGCGGTCATGACGGGCGGGTCATCGGCTCACTGGGAATGTTGTGGTCCACTCCCCGCGACTTCGAACCGGCTGAACTGGACATGTTCGCCCGGACGGCCGAGATGGCGCAATCGGCGCTCGAGCGTCTCCGGATGATGCAACGGGAACACCGCATCGCCATCGACTTCCAGGAGCATCTTCTCGACTTGGACCAGGGGTCGACGGCTGCGGTGGTCGCAGCGGTCTATCAGCCGGCCGGCGAAGCGATGCGGGTCGGTGGCGACTGGTATCTGGTCGCGCCGCTCGAACGGGAGGGCCGGATCGCGATCTCCGTCGGTGACGTCGTCGGTCACGGGCTGACGGCGGCGATCGTGATGAGCAGACTGCGGGCTGCCGTCGCTGCCACCGCATTCACCGAAGCCGATCCGGCCGCGGTGTTGGCGGTGCTGGACAAGTATGCGGCGGCGGCCCTTCCCGGTGCGCGCTGCGCGACGGTCAGCTACGCCGTCATCGACACCGAATCGGTTGACGCCGAGCCCTGCAACGGCGCCGGCCGGGGCGCCGCTGAGATCAGCTACACCTGCGCCGGGCACCCGTACCCGCTGGTCGTCTCGCCGGGCCGAAAACCCGTCTACCTGGAGGCCGGTCGCCGACCTCCGCTGGGGGCGTGGGACAAGAAACCGCCGCGCAGCGCCGCACACGCGCACCTGCCGCCGGGCAGTCTGGTGCTGCTGTACACCGACGGGCTCATCGAGCGGCCGGGCGAGTCGCTCGACAAGGGGTTTGCCCGACTGCAAAGCGCAGCCGCGCGCTGTGCGGAGCTTCCGGTCACGCAGGTGTGCGCCGAGCTGCTGGACCTGATGATGCCGCCGGGCGGCTACTCCGACGACGTCGTGCTGCTGGCGCTGCGGCCGCGCCACAGCACCACCCGCAGTTTCGCCGGCGCGGTGCCCGCTGTGCTGGGCAACCTCGCGCAGCTGCGCAACAGCCTGCGCAGCTGGCTGACGGGCATCGCCGCCGACCCGGTCCGCGAGCAGGACATTCTGCTGGCGACCGGCGAGGCGGTGACCAACGCGATCGAACACGCCAGCGACTGCGACCCGCACCGGACGGTTGCCGTCGAGGCCTTCGTCTACGGGGAGAAGGTGTCCACCACGGTCAGCGACTCCGGTCGTTGGTCGGGGGATTCGTCGGCCAGTGCGCGCAGCTACCGGCGCGGACGCGGTTTGACTCTCATCAACGGGCTCGCTGACCGCGTCGACACCGTCCGCACCGCGCGGGGCACGCAGATGACGCTGCAGTTCGAGCGGGCGGTGCGCTCGACACCGGAGCCGGTGGCCGGCGGCCGATGACCGGAACCGTCTTCACATTGCAATTCGCCGACACCTCAGGGGGCGCCCCGAGGGTGGCGACGGTGACCGGCGAGATCGACGTGACCAACGCCGACGACTTCGCCGAATCCGTCCGGGAACTCTCCGAGCATCGTCCCGTGGTCCTGGACCTGAGCTCGCTTCGCTACCTCGACAGCGCCGGCTTCACGGCACTCGACCGCTTGCTGGTCGAAGGCGACGCGGTGATCGTCATCGCGCCGGGAAGTCTGGTGCACCGGGCGGCTGTCGTGATGGAACTTCCATTCCAACCTGACGCCGACTCCGCGCTGCAGGCGGCGCAGGCGATCCGATGAGCTAGACCTCTTCCATCGCCTCGCCGAGCTCCTCGAGGATCTTACTGCGGTGATTGCTGGCCAGAACGTGTCCCGCGACGATGACCACGGCGACCGGCCAGTCGATGATCTCGAGCGCAGCAAGCGCGGCCAGGCCGCCGTAGTAGGCGATCTGTTCGGGACGCGGGATCTCTACCTTGCCGACGACCGGCAGGTTGATTGCGAACGTCTCGCCGGCCCGGATCTGGTCAACGGCTTCTCGCTGAGAGGTGCCTCGCCGCGACTTCTTTTCCGCCATGGTTTGCCTTTCGGTAACTAAACATTTGCCGTCGCGCCCAGTACTGCCCTCACTGTCGGACGTATGTCGTCGACTGATGCTCTGTCTGATCCGCTGGCTTCGGCGCTCGGTGCGGTGCTGACTGTGCCGGTTGTAGAGCTTTACGCGGTGCTGTGGCGGGTTGGCGTGGTGGAGATTGTGTCGACGCGGCCGGCGCCTCATCGGTCATCGCCGAAGTTTGCCGGGTCGGCGTCGGCAACGCTGCTGTCTGCCTAGCCGCCAGGACGCGGGTGGCGACGGCGACCGCGATCGTCGCCGCGGTCGCCGATCCCAGCGCCTGACTCCACCCCAGCGGACCAAGCGGTGTGCAGCCGAGCAGATTGCTGATTCCCGGGATGCTGATCAGTGTTCCCATAGCGGCGAGGGAGCCGAAGGCGGTGAATGCGACAAGCGGCGCCCGCGAGTCCAGCAGGGTCTGGCCCAGCTGGGTGGACACCAGAGCGACCAGCGCCACCGTGGAGGCGCGTTGCGGACGGCCGGTGACACCGGCCATCGCCCAGGCCGCCGTCGCCGCGGCCGCCGTGGTCGTCCCGCGGATGGCGACCGCACGCCACAGGGCATTCTGATCCGGGCCGCGTCCGTCTCGGTTGGCGCCGGCGGTGGTCGGGCTGACCGCCAAGGCCGCGGCCGGCAGCGCGTCGGTGAAGATGTTGACCAGCAGCAGCTGGCGGGTGTTCAGCGGCGACTTTCCGGTGATCGCGCTGCCGATGACGGCGAACGCAACTTCACCGGCGTTGCCGCCGAGCAGCACCGACACCGCCGACTGCACCCGGCGCCAAAGCTCGCGGCCTTCCTCGATCGCCTCGAGCAGCGCCTCGATGCGGGCGTCGAGCACCACCACGTCGGCTGCGACGCTGGCCGGGTCGCTGCCGCGGGCGACGACCCCGATGCCGACGGTAGCGGCCCGGATGGCGGCGGCGTCGTTGGAGCCGTCGCCGACCATTGCGCAGACCTTACCGGCGCGCTCCAGGGTCTGCACGATCTGCACCTTGTTCTCCGGGGTCATCCGGGCGAAGATCACCCGCTCGCTCACCGCGAGTTCCTGGTCTTTGCGCGACATCTCATCCCACTGCGATCCGCTGATGACCTGCTCGGCGGCCACCGGGATGCCCAGTTCCCGGGCGATGGCCGTGGCAGTGACAGGGTGGTCGCCGGTGATCAGCCGCACGGCCACCTCCCGCTCGGCCAAGCCGGCCAGCAGCGCGGGCGCCTGGGCCCGCGCGGTGTCCGACAGCCCGACGAATCCGGCCAGGGACAACCCGGCACGGCACAGCTCGTCGATGGCGTCCTCATCATCTTGCACGGTTTGTGCCTGCTCCGGCGTCAGTTCACGGCGGGCCACCGCGATGACACGCAATCCACCGGCCGCCAGCTGATGCACGGTGTCTTCGGTGTCCGGTCCGACGTCCTGGCAAGCGGCCAGCACGACCTCCGGGGCGCCCTTGACCGTCAATTCGGTGCCGGTGACCGACGCGGAGAACGACCGCCCCGACCGGAACGGCAGGTGGGCGTCGGCCCCACCGATCGGATGCTCCCCGTCAGGGGATGCGCCGGCCAGCGCTGCCTCGATGATCGCCCGGTCAGTAGCGTGCACCTGCGGGCCGCCGTTGGCGGGCGGCGCGGCATGCGAGGCCCAGCGCAGCACGTCCTCGCGGGCCTGGCCCGGCGCAGGATGCACCTGAGTCACCCGCAGCCGATTTTCGCTGAGCGTGCCGGTCTTGTCGAAGCAGACGACGTCGACGCGACCGAGCGCTTCCACGGACCGCGGAACACGGACCAGCGCACCGAACTGCGTCAGTCGTCGCGCCGACGCCGATTGCGCCAGCGTCGCGACCAACGGCATGCCTTCGGGCACCGCGGCCACGGCAATGGCGATGCCGCTGGCCACCGCTTGGCGTAACCCGTTGCCCCGCAACATGCTGAGTCCACCGACCAGCGCACCGCCGGCCACGCTGACCGGGAAGGCACGGTTGGTCAGCTGACTCAACTGGTGCTGCAGGCCGATCGCCGGCAGTTCACCGGACACCAGTTCGGCGGCGCGGCGAGCCTGCGTGTCGGCGCCGACCGCTGTCACCACCGCCACCGCGGTGCCGGTCACCACGATGGTGCCGGCGTACAACATGCAGCGCCGTTCGGCCAGCTCAGCGCCGGGAGTGGCCTCGACTTGCTTCTCCACCGGCAGGGACTCGCCGGTGAGCGTCGACTCGTCGACTTCCACATCGTCTTCCTCGATCAGCCGGGCGTCGGCAGGCACGACGTCATTGGTGCGCACCTCGATCACGTCGCCCGGCCGCAGTTGCTCCGCGATGACTTCGCGGTACACCGGCTGCCCGTCGGGCCCGGTGGTCAATTTCCGGGCCGGCGGAATCTGTTGTTCCAAAAGCGTGTTGAGCCGGTTCTCGGCGCGCAGGCGCTGGCTGGCCGCCAAGAAGGCGTTGCCGGTGAGCACGGAACCGACCAGCACCGCGTCGACGGGCGGAACCGAGCACCGCGCTGGCGGCCGAGCCGATGGCCAGCACGGGTGTCAATGGATCCGAGAGCTCGGCGCGCACGGCGGTGCCGAACTGCCAGAGCGCCCGGCCCGGGCGCCGGGAGAGTTCGGCGGTGCGCTGCGCGGTGCCCACGGCCCGGGTGGCCAGTCCTTTGCGGGCCGGCGCCGCCGATTCGAGCGGCTCCGGCTGCGGTAACAGTTTGCGCACCTGTTCCACCGACATTGCGTGCCATTCCCGGGCCGGCGCCGGCCGAGGCGTGGGGTCGCGCAGGATGCCGCGGGCCATCCAGTATCCGGTGAGCAGCCCGGCTGCTGCGCCGGTGGTGACCGGGCCGGGTCCGCGTCCGCGTACGCCGGGAATCATCAACAACGCACCCAGCAGCGAGGCGCCCATGGAGATCTGCACACCCTGGCGGCTCGCCGCTCCGGCCGCGGGAAGGGCGTGCAGCACGCGCCAGGCGGTTGCCAGGTCGGGTAGTAGCAGGTCGGCGTACCACGGCGGCGGCGTGCCATTGCCCGGGAAAACACCCAGTGCCACGTCGGCCGACGAAAGCGCCTGCGCGGCAACCGAAGACAACACCATCACGGTGCGGCCGGCCGCTTGCAGGTCGGTGACCGCGTCGGCGAGCGCGTCGTCGAGAGACTTGCCGTCAGTTGGCCGGAGCTCCTCGAAGGCTGGTCGCAGTTCGCCCAGATCGTCAGTCTCGACCGAGATCAGGTCCACCCCGCTGCGGCGGGCCTCGGCCACCACGGCTGACGCCAGCGGATCGTGGGTGGGGCAGACCAGCGCCCTGGGGGAATCAGAGCTTTTCCGGCGGGAGGAGATGCCGGGAACCGGATGCCAGCCGGGCTGCAGGTCGCTGCGCTCGAGCAATGTCTGCGCACGGTTCCACGCCGAGGCCAACTCGTCTTCGGCGGCGTCGCGCACCGTCATCACCCGGAGTCTGTCGGTGCACAGCACCCTGGGATCGAGGACCAGCGCGTCCACCCGGTCGAGACGCCGCAGGCTTTCCGGCCGCAACGCCAATGTGTCGTACCGCTCGGCCAGCCCCTGACCCAGAGTTGCGGCGAACGACTCGCGGGTGGTGCGGGCGGCCTTGGGCGCAGCGACCAGCGCGGCTGTGCCGGCCACCGCCAAACTGCGGGTGGCGACCCCGGTGACTGCGGCACCGATCAACTGAATGAGCGCGGTGCGATCGGAGTGGCGTTCTACCGGTCCCGGCGGGCGCGGACACGGCCGCGACGACGAGTGAGTGGCCAACTGCTCGGCATGACGCGCCAGTTCCGGTTCGTGCGCCGTCCAAGCGCGCGCCTCTGCGCGGACTTCGGCGGCGCGCAGCGCTTCCACCACGAAGTCCACGGCCAGCGACGCCGGCGACAGCGAGACGATGTGGGCCGCGGTCGTGGCAGCCGTCAGCACGCTGTCGGTCGCCGACCTGCCGATCCGGTCCTCGAGCAGACGGCGCAGGCGCGGCTGGTAGTCCACCACCGCCACGAGTGCCTCGACACTGTGCGGCACCGCGGGCCAGCGCAGCGTCCGGCCGATCAGCGCGATCCCGAACCCCGCCGCGGTCACGCCGACTCCCAGCGCCCGACTCGTCAACACCAGGGCGTCGGCTGGAAGACTGACCTGCTCGGTGCCGGTGGCGCTGTCGACCGATTCTGCCGCGGCGCCGGGCCGCGCTGCGGCGAAACGCTTTTCAGCGTCGGCGACGACGCGGCACAGCTCACTCAGCGACGGCTCGTCGCCGTCCGGGCTGGCAAAGCCGACGATCACCCGCGACAGCGGACGGTTCAGCCGCGCAGAGCTGACGCCGGGCCGGGCCCCCACGGCCTCGCTCACAATCTGGCCGAGCTCGCTGCCCTGCGAACTATCCAGCCCCCGCACCTCGATCCAGGCGCGGTCACCACCGCGCCAGCAGTGCCGGGTCAACGTCGAAGCAGACAGCTCACGGTTGACCACCTTCGCGCCGTCGCGGATCGGCGAAGTGGCCAGGGTGATTCCGGTCCCAGCCGCCGACCCGACGGCGCTCGCGGCGGTGCCCACCGATGTGCCGACCAGCGCCGAAGTTGCTTGGATACCCATCGTCACCGCGCGTAACGGCGACCGCCAGCGCACGGATTGGTCGGTACTCAAAGCTACTGCGAGCTGCGCGACTGACCGGCGCGCGTCGAACGCGCCGCAGTCTTCTTCGCGCGGGTGGTTCGTTTGGTGGGCGACGGGGCGGTGTTCGCGGCTCCGGTGCGTGCCGGAGCCGGCTTACTCGGCGGCGCCTCGTCCGGGGTGGCCGCCCGCAGCGAAGCCTTCGCAGGGGCGGGGGAGCCGTCCGGGTGCGCATTGATCCGCCGCAGCACCAGCGCACCGGCACCAACCGCCAGCAGCACCGGCCACTCGATCACGCCGACGACGCCGAGGGCGCCCAACGTCAACGCCGCCGCGGGCGTCGAGTGGCTGCCGCTTTTCAATCCGCGCTGCACACCGGTGGCAGCTCCCTGCACCCCGCCGACGACGCCGTTGACCGCGGCGCCACCGATGGCGCCCGCGGCCTCGGTGGTCACCTCCGCGGCACGACTCGCCGTCCGACCTACGCCACGTACCGCGTCGCCAACGACACTCATGAGGACTCCTGAAGCTCAGTTGAAATTGCTATCCAATCATCACGTCGGCCAGTCAGGTCCCGGTTCTATACCCGCAAAAACAAGTCACTCACCGGAATCAACAAAATCCTGGTCAACATTTGTGGAACTAGAGCCTGCCACGAAGCGAACGCGCAAACAACGTGCAGGCGGATCAAGGGTCGTCAAGTCGTCGCTTCGGGCTGTGCCGAGGCCTGTAGTGCGGCTCAACGAGACGCCGGTTCGGCGCGCAGATCGACGAGCACCGGTGCGTGATCGCTGGGCGCCTTGCCTTTGCGCTCCTCGCGAACAATCTGGGCGTCGGTGACCCGTGCAGCCAGGGCGGGTGAAGCCAGGATGAAGTCGATGCGCATGCCCTGTCGCTTCGGAAATCGCAGCGCTGTGTAGTCCCAGTAGGTGTAGACGCCCGGGCCAGGCGTGAAAGGCCTTACCGGATCGGCAAACCGGGCATCGACGATCGCGTTGAACGCTTGGCGTTCCGCACCGGAGACGTGTGTGCACCCCTCATAGAATTCGACGCTCCACACGTCGTCGTCGAATGGAGCGATATTCCAGTCACCCGCCAGCGCTATCTGCGCCGAGGGATCCTCACTCAGCCAGCCTCGCGCTGAATCCCGAAGTGCAGCAAGCCACTTCAGCTTGTAGGTGTAGTGCGGATCGTCCAGCGCGCGGCCGTTGGGCACGTAGAGGCTCCACACCCGCACGCCACCGCAGGTGGCGGCCAGGGCACGCGCTTCGGCGGCTGCCCCGACCTCCGCCTTTCCGCTCCAGGCGGGTTGACCGGGGAAGCCGACTTCCACGTTGTCGAGGCCGACGCGCGAGGCGATCGCCACCCCGTTCCACTGGTTGAGGCCGCAGTGGGCCACTTCGTAGCCCAGTTCGAAGAACGGCAGAGTCGGAAACTGCTCGTCGGCACATTTGGTTTCCTGCATGGCCAGCACGTCGACTTCGGCTCGGGTCAGCCAGTCGAGCACGCGGGGAAGCCGCGAACGTATCGAGTTGACGTTCCAGGTGGCCAGCCGTAAAGAGCCTTCGGGCATGGCGACAGCCTACGAATGAGCCGCGACGACATAGCGACCACGATGATGCAGGTTGAACCCCAGCGATTCGGCGATGCGCCCCACGGCCGGCTCCCGGTCCGACACGGCAAGATAAGCGCAGGATGCGCCGTGCTCGGCACCCCAGGCCACCAGAGTCCCGATCAGCTCGCGGGCCGCTGCAAAGCTGTGCTCCGCGCCGGTCCAGTGCAGCGCCGACACACCGACCCGACGGGTTCGGTCGGGCGCGTCGGTGACCGCGGCCCGGGCGGTCACCCGGCCCGGGTGAGTGCCGAAGATCACCTGCCCGTCGACGACTGCGGTCGCGTCGTCCACGGGCAGTCCGCTGGACTTCAGCCAGCTGCCGGCGGGGTGGGCGCGGAGTTCGACGGCGCGATGATGTTCGACCGCCTCGGCGTCGCGCACCAGCAGCCGGTACGACTGCTTCACTTCGCCCGGCACCGAAAGCAGACGATCGGGCAGGGTAAGCCGCGGTGTGAGCCCGCGCCGCGTGTACCACTCTACTATCACGGGGAGCGTGTCCGCAGTCGCTGAAAGATCAAGCGGCACAGCAGAGTTGGCGGTGAACACCGTACTGCGTCCGGCGCGTAGAAACCAGCCGTCGAGCCAGCAATGCTCGACACCTGGATGTGCCAAAGCAGCAGCGTGTTCGAGCGCCCGGATCTCTGCGGTGCGGATCGGTTTGTCGGTCAACGGCCGCACAGCCACCACGTCAGCCGGTGCGATCTGGACCATCGCACCGGCTTTCGTGCTTATCTGCACGGTCGGCTCGATCTGCAGCAGGTGACCGACGGCGTCGCTCAGCGGCGGTGTCGATCCGGCGGGCCGGCGGTACCGCACCGTCACCCGCGTGTGGAGGTCGGGCCATAACACCATCAGTGACCGAACGGATCGGGATCCTTGCCCGGCGTCCAAGACAAGCCCGGAACGCCCCAGCCGTGTGATTTCACCGCCCGCTTCGCACTGCGGGCGTGCCGGCCGACCAGGCGGTCGAGATACAGAAAGCCATCGAGGTGACCGGTTTCGTGCTGCAGCATCCGCGCGAACAATCCACTGCCCTCCAAAGTGACCGGATCGCCGTGCGCATCGAGCCCGTTGACGCGTGCCCATTTCGCGCGTCCGGTCGGGAACGACTCACCGGGAACCGACAGACAACCTTCATCGTCGTTGTCGGGATCGGGCATGGTCTCGGGTACCTCGGAAGTCTCCAGCACCGGGTTGACGACGACGCCGCGGCGGCGGGTGGGTTGGCCCCGCTCGTCTGCACAGTCGTAGACGAATACGCGTAAACCGACGCCGATCTGGTTGGCGGCGAGCCCGACTCCGTGCGCGGCGTCCATGGTCGCAAACAAGGTGGCGATCAAATCTTCGAGATCGGGAGGTAGCGAACCGTCGTCGGCCACCGGCACCATGGCGGTCGGGGTGTGCAGGATCGGATCGCCCACGATGCGAATGGGTACGACTGCCATGACCGGCAAGCTTAAGCCCGGTGATGTTGCCCGCCGCAAAACAGCGCAGCGAAAGCTCCGAACACGACTCGCGGGCTTGAGTTACGGCTCAACTGCGGCGGCCGTGATTGAATATCGCCGAAGCAGAGGCGCAATTCGAGCACTCGCCGGAAGGGTCCAGGGAAGCAATATGGACGGCGCCATGGCGCAGGCAGATCGACCGAAGAACGACTCTGACGTCGCCGATGGGCTCACCCGTCGCGAACATGACATCTTGGCCTTCGAACGGCAATGGTGGAAATACGCCGGCGCCAAGGAAGAAGCCATCAAAGAATTGTTTTCGATGTCAGCGACCCGCTACTACCAGGTGCTCAACGCGCTGGTCGATCGGCCGGAGGCATTAGCGGCCGACCCGATGCTGGTGAAAAGGCTGCGGCGACTGCGGGCCAGTCGGCAGAAGGCACGGGCCGCGCGCCGACTGGGCTTCGAACTCACCTGACGCACCGCCTGCTTTTGGAGGATTTCAGGCGGTCCTGGATACAGTGGGCTCGATGAACGAGCGTATTCCCGACTCTTCGGGGTTGCCGTTGCGGGCCATGGTGATGGTGCTGCTGTTTTTAGGCGTCATTTTCCTGTTGGTCGGGTTTCAGGCCATGAGCTCATCGGGCAGCTCGGACGACGACGCTTCGACTGTGCCCAACGCGACGGCCACCTCGGCGCAGCAGAGCCCGAAGCCGGCACCGCCGAAGTCCGAAGTCCGGGTCTACAACATCTCGGGCACCGAAGGCGTCGCCAGCCGCACAGCCGACAAGCTGCGCAACGCCGGCTACAGCGTCGCCGATGTGGACAACCTCGACCTGCCCAACGTCTCCGCCACCACCGTGTATTTCAGTGACGCTGCCGGTGAACACGAGACCGCCGACGCCGTCGGCAAGCTGCTGGCCGCGCCGGTCGTGCCGCGGACATCCGACCTCGCCAGTCAGCCGCCAGGCGTCATCGTGGTGGTAACCGGCTGAGGAGAAAGCCGATGGTCATCCCGCTCCTCCTCGGGATTCGGCCCGCATCGTCGCCGGCCGGGCTGGTTGATCCCGCTCCTCCTCGGGCCATTACGGCCCGCATCGTCGCCGGCCGGGCTGGTTGATCCCGCTCCTCCTCGGGCCATTACGGCCCGCATCGTCGCCGGGATAGGCTTCTCGGCATGGTCACGCCCGCCTGTTCGCGCAAAGCCGCCGCTGCTCTCACTGCGTTCGCCGCCCCGGTCGTGTTGTTGAGCGGATGCAGCTCTCACCAGCATCCGAGCAGTTCACCCGGGACCACTCCGTCGGTGTGGACGGGATCGCCGCCACCGCCGATGGCTCCCACCGGAACCGAAGCGGCGGCACCGGAAAGCCTGACCACCCATCTACGGGCACCCAACGGCATCGAGGTCGCGACCGCGAAGTTCGAATTCAGCACCGGATACGTCACCCTCACGGTCGAAACGGTGGGTCGCGGCCAGCTGTCACCGGGATTCCATGGCATTCACATCCATTCCGTGGGCAAGTGCGAGGCGCATTCAGTCGCCCCGGCCGGCGGCCCGGCCGGCGACTTCCTGTCCGCCGGTGGCCACTACCGTGCTCCCGGACACACCGAGAATCCGGAAAGCGGGGAAAGCGGGGATCTGACCTCGCTGCAGGTGCGCGGGGATGGTCAAGCGCTGCTGGTGACGACCACTGACGCTTTCACCAAGGACGATTTGGTGTCGGGCGCCAAGACGTCGATCGTCATTCACGCCGGCCCGGATAACTTCGCCAACATTCCCGCCGACCGCTACCGGCAGAGCAACGGATCGCCCGGTCCCGACCAGATGACGATGTCCACCGGAGACGCCGGCAAGCGGGTGGCGTGCGGTGTCATCGGCACTGGTTAACACGCCGGGTCGCAGGGTATCCGGCCGTGTGGATTTCGCTGTCTCACCGCGGCCGACGCTGGGCGTCGAATGGGAGTTCGCGCTGGTCGACGCGAAGACCCGCGACCTGAGTAACGAAGCCGTTGCCGTCATCACCGAGATCGGTGAAAACCCAAGAGTCCACAAAGAACTGCTGCGTAACACCGTCGAAATAGTGAGCGGTGTCTGCGAGTGCACGGCGCAGGCGATGGACGACTTGGGCAGCACGATCGGTGCTATCCGCCCAATCGTCGAAAGCCGCGGCATGGAGTTGTTGGGTGCGGGCGCCCATCCCTTCGCTCAATGGTCGGCGCAGCAGCTCACCGACGGGGCGCGCTACGCCGAGCTGATCAAGCGCACGCAGTGGTGGGGACGCCAGATGCTCATCTGGGGTGTGCACGTACATGTCGGCATCTCCTCACCGGACAAGGTGATGCCGATCGTGTCGTCACTGCTGAACTGGTACCCACACCTGTTGGCGCTCTCGGCGTCGTCGCCGTGGTGGGCCGGACAGGACACCGGGTACGCCAGCAACCGGGCGATGATGTTCCAGCAGCTGCCTACCGCGGGGCTGCCGTTCCACTTCCAAACCTGGCCGGAATTCGAAGGCTTCGTGCACGACCAGAAGAAGACCGGGATCATCGACAACGTCGACGAAATCCGCTGGGACATCCGGCCTTCGCCGCATAACGGCACGATCGAGCTGCGGGTCTGTGACGGGGTGTCCAATCTGCGTGAGCTCGCTGCACTGGTGGCGTTCACGCACTGCCTGGTCGTCGACCTGGACCGCCGACTGGAGGCCGGCGAGCCGCTGCCGACGATGCCGCCGTGGCACGTCCAGGAGAACAAATGGCGTGCGGCACGTTACGGCTTGGACGCGATCATCATCCTCGACGCCGACAGCAACGAGCGTCTGGTCACCGACGACCTCGACGAGGTGCTGACTCGTCTGCAGCCGGTAGCCAAGTCGCTGCACTGCGCTGACGAGCTGGCCGCGGTGTCCGAAATCCCGCGGTTGGGCGCGTCGTATCAGCGGCAGCGTCGGGTAGCCGAGGAGCACGACGGTGACCTGCGCGCAGTGGTCGACTCACTGGTCGAGGAGTTGGATGTCTGATCATGGCGGAACCCGACCCCACTGAAACGTTCGAGCTGCCGATTTTCCCGCTCGAATCGGTTCTGATGCCGCACGAGCAACTGCCGCTGCGGATCTTCGAGCCGCGCTACGTCGCGTTGGTCAATGATTGTGTGCGAAGCCCGAATCCGAACTTCGGCGTCGTGTTGATTTCGCGCGGCCGCGAGGTTGGCGGCGACGACGAACGGTACGAGGTGGGTGCGCTGGCCGAGATCGCCGAGTGCGTCAACCTGGGTGCAGAACGTTACGCGCTGCACTGTCTGATGGGCGAGCGGATCAAGGTGTGCGACTGGCTGCCTGATAAACCATATCCGCGGGCGATGGTGCAGATCTGGCCAGACGAGCCGGGAGAGCCGGTCACCGGCAGCCAGTTGCGCCAGATCGATGACCGCGTGGTGGCACTGTTCGAGCGGGTCGCCGCCGCCCGAGATGCCCAGCCGCCGCGCAGAGACGAGGTGCTGGGCCGTCAACGGCCCGACGAGATCGGGAAACGTCTGTACGCGTTGGCGTCTTTGTTACCGCTCGGTCCGGCCGATCGTTACGCGGTGCTGTCGGCGCCCTCGCCCGCGGCCCGGTTGACGGCGCTCAACGAGGCGGTGGACTCCGTTGCGGCAATGATCGAGTTTCAGCTCTCCGAGTAGTCGAACTCGCGATTGAGCACCATTGTGCTCCTGACCCGGGCGCTTACTCTGACGCTGCGGCGCCGGTCAGCGTCCGTCGGCAAATGAACGCAGCGACGCCAGCTGGCCCTGATTCAACGACGGCCGAACGGTCTGGCGGGCCGCGGTTACATCAGCGGCAGTGACGTCGGCAGCGTCGATGGAGCGCCGCATCGCGGCCAGCGCTGCTTCGCGCAGCAGTGCCGCGCAGTCGGCGGCGCTGTAGCCGTCGAGTTCGGCGGCCACCGTGTCGAGGTCGACGTCGGCGTTCAGGGGAATCGCCTTCCCCGCTGTGCGCAGTATTTCGCGGCGCGCCTCAGCGTCCGGCGGCTCGACGAACACCAGCCGTTCCAGCCGGCCGGGCCGCAGCAGCGCGGGGTCGATCAACTCGGGCCGGTTGGTGGCGCCGACGACCACCACATCGCGCAGCGGGTCGATGCCGTCGAGTTCGGTCAACAGAGCAGCGACAACCCGGTCGGTGACGCCGGAGTCGAAGCTTTGGCCGCGCTGCGGCGCGAGCGCGTCGACCTCGTCGAGGAACACCAGTGCCGGTGCCGAGTTGCGGGCGCGGCGAAACAGGTCACGTACAGCCCGCTCGCTGCTGCCCACCCACTTGTCCATCAGTTCAGAGCCTTTGACGGCGTGCACCGAGAGCCGTCCGGTGCTGGCGAGTGCGCGCACCACGAACGTCTTGCCGCAGCCGGGCGGACCGTAAAGCAGCAGGCCGCGCGGCGGTTCGACCCCGAGCCGAGCGAAGGTGTCGGGATGTTGCAGTGGCCACAGCACTGCTTCAGTCAGGGCCTGCTTGGTGGCCGCCATGTCACCGACGTCGTCGAGGGTGACGCTGCCCACGGATATCTCCTCGCCGGTCGAGCGAGACAACGGCCGGATGACGGTCAGCGCGCCGATCAGGTCATCTTGGACCAGAGCCGGCGGTTGACCGTCAGCGCTGGCCCGCGATGCTGCCCGCAGTGCTGCTTCGCGCACCAGCGCAGCCAAGTCGGCGACGACGAACCCCGGTGTACGGTCGGCGATGTCGCCCAGCGCCAGCTCGCCGGTGGGCGCCGAGGCCAGCAGCGCCTGCAGCAGCGCGGCCCGCGTCGTGGCATCGGGCAGCGGCAGGGTCAGCTCCCGGTCGCACAGATCCGGTGCCCGCAGGCGCGGGTCGATGCGGTCGGGCACCGCCGAGGTGGCGACGAAGGCGACCCCGGCGGCAGCCACCGCGGCGCGCAGCTCCGCCAGGATCAGCGTGGACACCGGCTGCGCCGAGTCCGGCAGCAGCGCGTCGATGTCGGTGATCAGCAACACGCCGCCGCCGTTGCGGGCGGTGGCCGCCGCGGACGCCACTTTCTTCAATCGATCGTCGGCGGCCAAAGCGCCCGCGTCCGGGCCGTCGAGCCCGGTCAGCCGCCGGCCGGCGCACACCGCGCGCACGAGCGTCGCCTTGCCGACACCTGCCGGGCCGGACACCAGCACACCGAGATTTGTCGCAGCGCCCAGCGTGTGCAGCAGGTGCGGCTCGTCGAGTGCCAACTTGAGCCATTCGGTCAACTTGGCCGCCTGCGGCTGGCTGCCTTTGAGGTTGTCGACGGACAGCGGTGCCGCCAGCGGCCGGCTGACTTCGGTGTCGGGTGCCTGCGGGACGCCGCGGCCCCAGTTGACCGAGGAATTCGGTTGCACACTCACCGGCCCAGCCGGGTCGACGCCGGTGACGGTCAGCAGCTCCGACGTCCAGCTGATACCCACAGCCGAGGCCAGCGCAGCGGCAGCGGCCGAGGTGGACGTACCCGGTCCCAGATCGCGGGGCAGCAACGACACCGCGTCGCCGACCGTCATCACCTTGCCCAGCAGGGCCTGCCGCAGCGTCGCCGGTTCAACCGAATGAATGGTCAGCGCCGAGCCGCTGAGGGTGACCGAGCGGGCTCCGTACACCGTGGCCGCGGCGACGACCACCTGACTGTCTTCGCGCAGCCCGGCGTTGGACAGCGTGATGTCGTCGAGCATGATCGTGGCGACCGGGGTGTGCGGACCCGCCACCCCCGCCACCGCCGCCGTGGTGCGCGAGCCGGTCAACGACACGGCATCCCACTCCCGGATTCCCAGCGCGGCAATGGCGTTGGGGTGCAGCCGGACCACGCCGCGGCGGGAGTCGACGGCCGATGTGTTCAGCCGCGCGGTGAGCGTGAGCTGAGGAGCTGCCGCCATCTCAGCCACCGGGCTTACGCAGCCCCAGACGGGCCACCGACCGTCGGTTCGGCTGCGCCCGGCGGATCGCGCGCCGGGCGGCGCGCCGTTGCTTGGGTTTGTCGTCCCAAAGCTCCGGGTGTGCGACCAGCCAGCGGTGGCTGCGCACCGAAAACGGGATGTAGAACAGATAAGTCGCGATGCCGATCAGGATCAGGGTGTAGGGGAACAGGAACGCGGCGGCCGCGACGATCGCCAGGCCCGCGAGCAGCAGTGCGGCCAGGTTCGGCGGCACGGAGACGGCGTGCATCTTCTTCATCGGAATGCGGCTGACCACCAACATCGAGCAGGCGGCCAGCCAGAGCGACACTGTCCACGGTGAGCTCCACCAGCCGTCGCCGAACTGCAGTCGGGCGGCCAGCGGCGCCAGCGCCGCGATCGCGCCGGCCGGAGCGGGCACCCCGACGAAGAACTCCCTGGTGTAGGAGGGGAGGGTGGCGTCGTCGAGCAGCGCGTTGAACCGTGCCAGTCGCAACACAATCGACACCGCGTACAGCAGCACCGCCACCCAGCCCACCTGCAGCGGCGACAACAGCGACACGTACACCACCACCGCGGGCGCCACCCCGAAGTTCACCGCGTCGGCCAGCGAGTCGATCTCCTCGCCCATCCGCGACTCGGCGTCCAGGATGCGGGCCACCCGTCCGTCGAGTCCGTCGAGAATCGCGGCAGCCGCGATCAAAGCAATCGCGGTGTGTGGTTGGCGTTCGAGTGCGAACCGGATGGAAGTGAGTCCTGCGCAGATCGCCAGCACGCTCATCGAGCTGGGCAGGATCCGCAGGTTCACCGTTCGCCTGCTGCGCGGACTAATCATCTGCGCCGCTTCTTCTCATCGCTTCGCTCTGCATCGTCGCGGCGCGGCCATCTGCGCCGCTCAGCTCGGCCAGCACGGTTTCACCGGCGACGGCGCGCTGCCCGACGGCGACCAACACTTCCGAACCTGGCGGCAGGTAGGTGTCCAGCCGCGAGCCGAACCGAATCAGACCGTAGGTGTCGCCGATGGCCAACTCGTCGCCGGCGCGGACGTCGCAAACAATGCGCCGGGCCAGCAGCCCGGCGATCTGCACCACGACGACCTGCGCACCGGCGGCGGTGCGGATGAGCACGCTGTTGCGTTCATTGTCAGCACTGGCCGCGGCCAGTTCGGCCGAACCGAACAGGCCCGGCCGGTGTTGGACGCTGACCACTTCGCCGCTGACCGGGGCCCGCTGCACATGCGCGTCGAGCAGCGACAAAAAGATGCTGATCCGCGTCAACGTCTCACCGCCCAACCCGAGCTCGGCGGGCGGCGCCGCGGACTCGATCAGGCAGATCAAGCCGTCGGCCGGTGCGACGACCACGCCGGGCCGTGCCGGCGGCACCCGCGGCGGGTGCCGGAAGAACACCGCACACCCGAGAGCGCCCCACAGCCCGGTGCGGCGCAGCCAACGGTTCCTGCGTCCGGCGGCGGCGACCGCCAGCCCGCCCGAGATGAACGGCAACCCGGCCGGGTGTACCGGCGGCACCGTCGTGCGCAGCAACGCGACCAGGCGCTGCGGGCCCGACTTGTTGGCGGAGGAGGGCTCAGCGGAGTGGGGGCGGCGTGCCACGCGGTCATCCTATGTAGCGGCGGTCGGCGTCAAGTGCCGATGCGGTCGACAGGTCAGCGGAGTTCCAACACCTGCGGCGTCGATCCGGCGGGCAGATGGACAACGTCCTCGGGGATGTCCAGTAGGCAGTTCGCCGCCGCCAGCCAGCGCAGATGGTGAGATCCGGGCGGGCCGCAGCTGCGGACGGTGCCGGCGGCGGGGTCGAGCACCCCGCGGCGGAACTGCCGTTTGCCGCCCGGTGACGTCAGCGCCTCGGTCAGCACTGCTGTGCGCCGCGGCCGCTCGGTGTCGGCCAAGCCCATGGCGGCGCGCAGGGCGGGACGGACGAACACCTCGAAGGAGACCAGCACACTGACCGGGTTGCCGGGCAAGGCGATGATCGCCGTGCCGGCTTGGCCGGCCCCGCCTGATCGGCCGAGTCCGGCGACCCGTCCCACTCCTTGCGGCATGCCGGGTTGCATCGCGACCTTCACGAACTCCACCCCCTGGCCGCCGTGCCGGCCGAATGCATCTTTGACCACCTCGTAGGCGCCGGCGCTGACGCCACCGCTGGTGATGATCAGATCCGATTCGTCGGCGTAGCGGTCGAGCACCTTCGAGAACTCGGCGACGCTGTCCGTGGTGGTCTCGGTGGCGACAACGGTAGCGCCGGCCTCGCGAACCGCGGCGGCCAGCATGACGCCGTTGGATTCATAGATTTGACCCGGCCGCAGGGCGGCTCCGGGGCCCACCAGTTCGGAGCCGGTGGAGATGACCAGCACGCGCTGCCGTGGAAGCACTGCCAGCTCAGCGAGCCCCAGCGCTGCGGCCAGCCCGAGCACCGGCGGGGTGAGTTGCTGCCCGGTGCGCAGCACGGTGGTGCCGGCGGCGACGTCTTCGCCGGCCCGCCGGATATAGCGGCCTTCTTCCGGTGCAGCCCAGATGGTCACGGTGTCGGTGCGCCCGTCGGTCTGCTCGACTGCAACCACCGCCGTCGCTCCCGCGGGCAACGGCGCGCCGGTCATGATGCGGTGTGCGGTGCCAGGTTTCAAGGCCGGGACGTCGGTGCGCCCGGCCGCGATGTCCTCGACGACGGGCAGTTTCACTGGATGGTCGTCGGTCGCGGCGTCGACATCCTCGGCGCGCACCGCGTAGCCGTCCATCGACGAGTTGTCGAATCCGGGCAGTGACACCGCGGCGGTGACGTCTTCGGCGAGAACCAAGCCGGCCGCCTCGGCGACGCGGACCGGCACCGCGGGCCGGGCGGCGATCAACGCCGCGACGACGCGCCGGTGTTCCTCGACTGAACGCAACGGCGTCAGACCGGAAAGGACACGCCGGTCAGCTCTTCGGAGACCGTCCAGAGTCGGCTGGCCAGCTCCTCGTCGTGGGACTGGGCGCTGGAGCTCACCACTTTCGGGTGTCCGCGCTGCTCGCCGATTCCGTCGGGGCCGTAGTACTGCCCGCCTTCGACGCCGGGATCGGTGGCGGCCCGCAGTGTGGGCAGCGCGCCCATCGCCGCGCTCTGGAACACCAGCGGACCCAGCACCGAGATCGCGGGCTTGAAGATGGCGGGCAGGTTGCGGGCAAGTTCGGTATTGGAGCCGCCCGGGTGCGCGGCGACGGCCACCGTCGGCGCGCTCTTGGCCGCCAGTCGGCGCTGCAGCTCGTAGGTGAACAGCAGATTGGCCAGTTTGGCCTGGCCGTAGGCGCCGATGCGGTCGTAGCGGCGTTCCCATTGCAGATCTTCGAAGTGGATGGCGGCACGTATTCGGTGGCCCATGCTGCTCACGGTCACCACCCGCGAGCCCCGGACCGGCAACAGGCGGTCGAGCACCAGCCCGGTCAGCGCGAAGTGGCCGAGATGGTTGGTGCCGAACTGCAACTCGAACCCGTCCGCGGTGAGCTGCTTGGGGGTCCACATCACCCCGGCGTTGTTGATCAACAGGTCGATGCGCTGGTACTTCTTGCGCAGGGCGCCGGCGGCGCGGCGCACCGAAGCCAGTGAGCTCAAGTCGAGCTCCTGAAGAGTCACATCCGCCGTCGGGCTGGCGGCGACGATGCGGGCCAGCGCGGCGTTGCCCTTCTCCAGGTTGCGCACCGCCAGCACCACATGGCGCCCCGGCGCGGGCCAGCGCCGCGGCGGCTTCGTAGCCGATACCGGTGTTGGCACCGGTGACGATGGCGACTCGGCCGCTTTGGTCCGGCACGTCAGCCGTACTCCATTTGCCCGTATCACCCATGGCGCTCAACGATACTCACCGGGGTTCCGCCGGGGCGCTGAGACAGCCGTGCCGGCGTTACGCGCGCAGCTCGCGCACCGCCTCGATGCGTGCCTGCAGTTGATCGGTTGTCGCCGCGGCCACCGGCGGCCCGCCGCAGATGCGGCGCAGCTCATTGTGGATCCAGCCGTGCGGCTTGCCGGTGCGGTGATGCGCCGCGGACACCAGCGCGTTTAGCTCACGGCGCAAGGAGCGCAGCTGACCGTGCCGGGTCACGGGTTGGGCCGGTCCGCCGTTGACCGCGGTTCGGCTGGCCAGATGTTCTTGCTGGCGACGGCCCAGCAGTTCGCGCATCTGCGCGGCGTCCAGCAGCCCCGGGATGCCCAGGTAGTCGGCCTCCTCCGCGCTGCCGGTCGGCGTGGTGCTGCCGAACGTCGAGCCGTCGAAGATCACCTGGTCGAGTTCGGCGTCGGCGCCCAGCGAGGTGAAACCGCTGTCCGATTCCGAGGGCTCGCTTCGGCGGCGCGCGGCGGCGGCGAACGGATCCTCGCTGTCGCGGTGCGGCTCTCCGAGTACATGGTTGCGCTGCGCTTCCAGCTCGCTGGCCAGCAGCAGCAGCGACGGCACCGACGGCAGAAAGATGCTCGCGGTCTCCCCGAGCCGCCGGGACCGGACGAACCGGCCGATCGCCTGGGCGAAGTACAGCGGCGTCGACGCGCTGGTGGCATACACCCCGACCGCCAATCGCGGCACGTCGACACCCTCAGACACCATCCGCACGGCGACCAGCCAGCGGTTGGTGTCCGAGGCGAACCGGGCGATGCGGTCCGAGGAACCCGGGTCATCGGAGAGCACCACAGTCGCGGGCTCACCGGTAATTTTGGCGACCAGCTCGGCGTAGGCGCGGGCGGCGGTCTGATCCGAGGCGATGATCATGCCGCCGGCGTCGGGCACCCCGCCGTCGCGCAGCTGGCGCAGCCGGGTGTCGGCGGCCAGGATCACCGCGGGCATCCACTGGCCGGCCGGATCCAGCGCGGTGCGCCATGCCCGCGCCGTCTGCTCCGCAGTGAGCGGCTCACCGAGCCGGGCGGCGAATTCCGTACCGGCCTGCGGCCCGGCGCCGATCCGCCAACGGGCTTCCCCGGAGTAGGCCAGGAACATCACCGGCCGGACCACGCCGTCGCTCAATGCCTCGGCGTAACCGTAGGTGTGGTCGGCCGCCGACCGCAGCACGCCGTTGCCGTCGGGTTCGTAGCGGATGAACGGGATGGCGGCGTCGTCGCTGCGAAACGGTGTCCCGGTCAAAGCCAGCCGGCGGGTGGCGTCTCCGAAGGCCTCCCGGATGCTGTCGCCCCAACTCTTGGCGTCCCCGCCGTGGTGAATCTCGTCGAAGATCACCAGGGTGCGCCGGCCCTCGGTGCGCGTCCGGTGCCGCGTGGGATGCCGGGCGACTTGGGCGTAGGTGACGACGATTCCGTGGTATTCGGCGGAGGTGCGAGCCGCCGAGTTGCGGAATCTCGGGTCCAGGTCGATGCCCTCGGCGGCGGCCGCCGAGGCCCACTGCGTTTTCAGGTGCTCGGTCGGCACCACCACGGTGAGGGTGTCGACGCTGCGATCGGCCAGCAGTTCGGCGGCGATTCGTAATGCGAAGGCGGTCTTACCCGCCCCCGGGGTGGCGACCAGCAAGAAGTCGCGTGGTTTGGCGGTGAGGTAGCGCACCAAGGCCCGCCGCTGCCAGCCCCGCAAAGCCCGGGTGCTGGGCGCATCACTAGCCCGCACCCGTGAACTCCTATCTGATCGAGATGCAGTCTAGGACAAGGACATCGGGACCCGTATTTCGCACGGGAATGCGGCGCGTCGCAGCGGTGAGAACTGCCTTGGCCCGGCCCCCGTAGCATCGTGCCGTGGAGAAGGTCGTCGCCGCCGAAAGCGTCCGGGTGCAACGCCTGCTCGACGCCCAGGACAAGGCGGTGGCGCTGTTCGACGAGATCGAGCGCCGCGACATGATTCGCGCGGGCGTCGGCGAACGCGAGCTTTCCGACGAGATCCGCGACCTGGCCGCCGACATGTTCGGCGTCACCCGGCACTGGCATCGGCGGATCGTGCGGGCCGGAGAAAATACCTTGCAACCGTTCCGGGAACGCCCGCCGAACCGGGTGATCGCCGCCGACGACATCGCCTTCCTGGACCTCGGGCCGATCTTCGAGGAGTGGGAGGCTGACTTCGGGCGCACATTCGTGCTGGGTGACGATCCGGACAAGCTGGCCGTCCGCGATGCGCTGCCGCGGGTGTGGGAAGCCGGCCGCGACTACTTCCGGCAACACCCCGATGTCAGCGGCGGCGAACTGTTCGATCATGTCGTCGAGGTGGCCCGAGCTGAGGGGTTTGAGTGGGGCAGTCCGATCGCCGGCCACCTGGTCGGGCAGTTTCCGCACAAGAAGATCGGCGGCAGTGGCCGCCAGTGGTACATCACTCCGGGGTCGCGCCAGCCGATGCGGCGCCGGGATCGCAGCGGCCAGATCTGTCACTGGATCCTCGAAATTCATCTGGTCGACCGGTTCCGCCGCTTCGGCGGGTTCTACGAGGAGCTGCTGGACCTACCCTGAGCGGCGGGCCCTATCTGCTGGCCCAGCTCCTCAGATCGGCGCCCTGCGGAAGGCACCGTCACCGGGGCCTATCTGATGGCCCGGTTCCTCAGTCCGCCGCCTTGCGGCAGGCATCGTCACCGGGGCGACCTTGCACTCGACATAGGCGAGTGCTAAAAATGACGTTGGCACTCCCGACTGGTGAGTGCTAGGTCGGGACGGTGAGACTGAGCTGCAGTCGTCGTCGACGACAGCAGCAGGTCGTCCGTCGCGGGCACTGCACCCGGCCACAGTGTCGATTGGGCGACCCGACAAGCGGTCGCCCTCCGTGCCTACCTATTTCGGAGGAATCACTTCGCAATGTCCAAGATGATTGCGTACGACGAAGAGGCTCGCCGGGGCCTCGAGCGGGGCCTGAACGCCCTCGCCGACGCGGTAAAGGTGACGTTGGGCCCGAAGGGCCGCAACGTCGTCCTGGAGAAGAAGTGGGGCGCTCCCACGATCACCAACGATGGTGTGTCCATCGCCAAGGAGATCGAGCTGGAGGACCCTTACGAGAAGATCGGCGCCGAGCTGGTCAAGGAAGTCGCCAAGAAGACCGACGACGTCGCCGGTGACGGCACCACCACGGCCACCGTGCTGGCCCAGGCGCTCGTCAAAGAGGGCCTGCGCAACGTGGCGGCCGGCGCGAACCCGCTGGGTCTGAAGCGCGGTATCGAGAAGGCGGTCGAAAAGGTCACCGAGGAGCTGCTCAAGTCCGCCAAGGACGTCGAGACCAAGGAGCAGATCGCGGCCACCGCGGCCATTTCGGCCGGTGACCAGTCGATCGGCGACCTGATCGCCGAGGCGATGGACAAGGTCGGCAATGAAGGCGTCATCACCGTCGAGGAGTCCAACACCTTCGGCCTGCAGCTCGAGCTCACCGAGGGCATGCGCTTCGACAAGGGCTACATCTCCGGCTACTTCGTGACCGACGCCGAGCGTCAGGAAGCCGTCCTGGAGGACCCGTTCATCCTGCTGGTCAGCTCCAAGGTGTCGACCGTCAAGGACCTGCTGCCGCTGCTGGAGAAGGTCATCCAAGGCGGGAAGCCACTGCTGATCATCGCCGAGGACGTCGAGGGCGAGGCGCTGTCCACCCTCGTGGTCAACAAGATCCGCGGCACCTTCAAGTCGGTGGCGGTCAAGGCCCCCGGCTTCGGTGACCGCCGCAAGGCGATGCTGCAGGACATGGCCATCCTCACCGGTGGCCAGGTCATCAGCGAGGAGGTCGGCCTGTCGCTGGAGACCGCCGACGTCGCGCTGCTGGGTAAGGCCCGCAAGGTCGTCGTCACCAAGGACGAGACCACCATCGTCGAGGGCTCCGGAGATTCCGACGCCATCGCCGGCCGGGTGGCCCAGATCCGTCAGGAGATCGAGAACAGCGACTCCGACTACGACCGCGAGAAGTTGCAGGAGCGCCTGGCCAAGCTGGCCGGCGGTGTTGCGGTGATCAAGGCCGGTGCCGCCACCGAGGTGGAGCTCAAGGAGCGCAAGCACCGCATCGAGGACGCGGTGCGCAACGCCAAAGCTGCCGTCGAGGAGGGCATCGTGGCCGGTGGTGGCGTGGCTCTGCTGCAGATCGCTTCGAAGCTGAGCGAGTTGAACCTGACCGGTGACGAGGCAACTGGCGCCAACATCGTCCGCGTGGCGCTGTCGGCTCCGCTGAAGCAGATCGCCTTCAACGGCGGGCTCGAGCCCGGCGTTGTGGCCGAGAAGGTCACCAACTCGCCGGCCGGTACGGGCCTGAACGCCGCCACGGGTGAGTACGAGGACCTGCTGAAGGCGGGCGTGGCCGACCCGGTCAAGGTGACCCGTTCGGCGCTGCAGAACGCAGCGTCCATCGCGGGTCTGTTCCTGACCACCGAGGCCGTCGTGGCCGACAAGCCGGAGAAGGCGTCCGCTCCTGCGGGCGACCCGACCGGTGGAATGGGCGGCATGGACTTCTAAAGTCGCTAGTACGAAAAGCCCGGTCCCTTCGTGGGGCCGGGCTTTTCGCTATGCAGATCGACGCGTGCGCTCCTGTGAATACCTGAACACGTCGATTGAAGTGTGCAGTCAGGATGCCGGCCATGGACGAGATCCGTTGGCGGTTTCGCCGCAACAACCCTCACAGTCGCGGGCGAAGGTCAGCGACGGCCGCGGATCAGCTTGCCTGGCCGGGCATCGGTGGGCACGCCGTTCTCGGCGATCACCTCACCGGAGACGATGGTGGCGACGTAGCCGTCGGCGGTCTGATCCAGGCGTCGGCCCCCGGCGGGCAGGTCGTGGCTGATGATCGGCTTGTGTAGCTGCAGACCGGCGTAGTCGATGACGTTGAGGTCCGCCTTGTAGCCAACGGCGATGCGGCCGCGATCGCCCAGGCCCGCAATGCGAGCCGGCACCGACGTGAGTTCGCGGACCGCCTCTGAAATCGAGAACCGCCCGGACTTCCGGTCCCGCGCCCAGTGCGCCAGGAAGAAGGTGGTGTAGCTGGCGTCACAGATCATGCCGTAGTGCGCGCCGCCGTCGCCGAGGCCCAGCACCACGTCGTCGCGGTGCAACAGCTCGCCGACGGTGTCCAGCGAGTAGTTCTCCAGGTTGCTGGTCGCGACCAGCAGCATGGCGCGGCCGTCGTCGTCGAGCAGCCGGTCGTAAGCCTCTTCCATCGGGCTCACGCCGCGCGCCCGCGCCCGGGCCGCAATGCTGGTCGAGGGGTCAGGCTCGTAGTCAGGCCTGTCAGTGAGCGGGAAGATCCAGTCCCACATCTGCGCCGCGTACAGAATCGGGTGGCCCTGGCCTGGCTTGTCGGCGAGTATCCGGGCGCGCACCTCGGGTTTGCGCATTTCGGCGACCCGCTCGGCCAGTGGCAGGTGCGCGATCTCGCGGTAGCTGGGGTAGAGCACGAACGGGTTGCCGGTCAGCTGTAGACCGATCACCAGCCCGATCGGGCGGGGCAGCAGTTGAGCGGTGACTCGGGAATCGGCAGCCGCCTTCTCGTTGGCCTTCTCGATCATGGTGACAGCGTCCGGCCACGACGGCTCACCCATGTTGGTGACGACCATGGTGAACGTCAGCGGCAGACCGACGTCGGCTGCGACATCGAACACCGTCTGCAGCACCGGCTGGTAGCCGCCGGCCGGCAGGTCCGGCACGAACTGCAGCAGCCCGCCGCCGCCGTCGACGACACCGCGGGCGATTTCTTCGAGCTCCTCACCGGCAGCGTCATAACTGGGTATCGGCGACCCGCTCTCGGTCTGGTGGATCGTCAGCCGCGACGACGCGAAGCCCAGCGCGCCGACCTCGACCGCCTCCTTGGCCAGCGCCCGCATCTTGGCCAGGTCGTCGACGGTAGCCGGCTCCCGGTCGGCGCCGCGCTGACCCATCACGTACACCCGCAGCGGGGAGTGCGGCAGGTAGGCCGCGACGTCGATATCGCGCTTTCCGGCGTCCAGGGCATCCATGAACTCCGGGAACGTCTCCCACGTCCAGGGCAGCCCGTCGGTCATGACGACACCGGGAATGTCCTCGACACCGGCCATCACGTCGACGAGTACGTCGTGGTCTTCCTGGCGGCACGGCGCGAAACCGACCCCGCAGTTGCCCATCACCACGGTTGTCACCCCGTGCGCCGACGACGGGGTGAGCCGTTCTGACCAGATGGCCTGGCCGTCGTAATGCGTGTGCAGATCGACGAAGCCGGGAGTGACGAGCAATCCGGTCGCGTCGACGTCCCGCTCGGCGCCACCCTCGACGGACCCGACCGCCTCGATTGTGCCGCCGCGCACCGCGACGTCGCCGACGTACGGCTCACCTCCCAGCCCGTCGACGATAGTGCCGTTGCGGATGACGAGGTCGTAGGCCATCTAACGAATCTACGACTGGGCTGGCGCCTCATGCCAGGATCGATGCATGTCCAGCGCCCAGAACATTGATGCCGCCCGGGAATTGCTTCGCGACTCCTTCACCCGATTGATCGAACACGTCGACGAGATCACCGATGGCCTTTCCGGCGAGCAGGCCAACTACCGGCCCAGCCCCAGCGCCAACAGCATCGCCTGGTTGCTCTGGCACAGCGCGCGGGTGCAGGACGTGCAGGTGGCCGACCTCGCCGGAGTCGAGCAGGTGTGGACCCGAGACGGGTGGGTGGACCGTTTCGGGCTGGATCTTCAGCGTGACGACACCGGCTACGGGCACAGCCCCGAAGACGTGGCGAAGGTTCAGGCCTCCGCCGATCTGCTCGGCGGCTACTACCGCGCAGTGCACGAGCTGACGCTGGAATACGTCGCGGGCATCGACGGTGACGAGCTGGCCCGCGTGGTCGACGAACGCTGGGATCCCCCGGTCACTGCCAGTGCGCGGCTGGTCAGCAGCATCGACGACTGCGCGCAGCATCTGGGCCAGGCCGCCTATGTGTTGGGCATCGCGCAGCGACGGGCCTGACGTCCCGACAGCAGTCTGTGGGGGCAGCGCACAAAACTTGACACCCGTCAACCCAGGTGTGCGATCTGTGTCACACCAGGACTAGCATTGCTGCTCATGACCGCCACCACGTCGCCCGTCTCCTCTGAGTCGCAACCCGCAGCGCCGGAATTCACCGGCATCGGCAGCGTGGGAAATCCCGCCACCGGCGGCTCGGCCGGTGAGGTGCACTGGACCGACCCCGCCGAGGTGCCCGCGGTGGTCGACCGGCTGCGCGCCGCCCAGCACAGGTGGGAACAGCAGGGCGCCGCCGAGCGTGCCAAGACGCTGGCCCGCTACGCCGTGTGGCTCGGCGAGCACCGAGCTGAGATCGAACAGTTGCTGATCGCCGAGACCGGCAAGTCGGCGGTCGACGCGGCGCAGGAAGTGCCGCTGCTCGTCATGATCTTGTCCTACTACATCAGAACCATGGCCAAAGCGCTTGCACCTGAGCGCCGCCCGGCTTCGCTGCCGTTCCTCGCGGTCAAGAAGATCACCGTGCACTACCGGCCACGGCCGGTCGTCGGGATCATCGCGCCGTGGAACTACCCGGTGGCCAACGCGCTCATGGACGGAATCGGCGCGCTGGCGGCGGGCTGCGCGGTGCTGCTCAAACCGTCCGAGCGCACCCCGCTCACCGCGGAAGTGCTGCGCAGAGGCTGGCTTGACTGCGGCGCACCGGACGTCTTCGCCGTCGTGCAGGGCGCCCGCGCGGTGGCCGAAGCGGTTACCGACAACGTCGATTACCTGCAGTTCACCGGCTCGACTGCGACCGGACGCAAGGTGATGGAACGCGCCGCCCGCCGGTTGATTCCGGTCAGTTTGGAGCTGGGCGGCAAGGACCCCTTGATCGTGCTCGACGACGCCGACATCGCCGCGGCCGCGCACGCTGCGGTTTGGGGGGCGATGTTCAACGCGGGACAGACGTGCGTGTCCGTCGAGCGGGTCTACGTTCTGGAGCCGGTCTACGACCGCTTCGTCGACGCCGTGGTACGGGATGTGCAGGCACTGCAGGTCGGTGCGGGCGAGGGCTACACCTACGGTGCGCTGATCGACGAGGACCAGTTGGCCGTCACCGAGCGCCATGTCCGCGAAGCGGTCGCCGCCGGCGCGCGTGTACTGACCGGGGGCCGGCGCGGCTCGCATGCTGACGGACAGGGAAGTTTCTACCTGCCGACCGTGCTCGTCGACGTTGACCACTCGATGTCGTGCATGACCGAGGAGACCTTCGGCCCGACGCTGCCGATCATGAAGGTCAGCAGCGTCGACGAAGCCGTCCGGCTGGCCAATGACTCCCCGTACGGCCTGAGTGCCTCGGTGTTCTCCGCTGATCCTGCTCGCGCCAACGACGTTGCGCTGCAGCTGGATTGCGGGGCGGTCAACATCAACGACGTGATCAGCAACCTGATGTGCACCACGGCGCCGATGGGCGGCTGGAAGGAGTCGGGCATCGGGGCACGGTTCGGCGGAGCCGACGGGTTGCGCAAATTCTGTCGCGCCGAAGTCGTCGTCGAACCGCGCACCAAGCTGGGCGCGGGCGTCAACTACTACAGCAACTCGCTGACAGCGCTGGCCCGGACGAATCGGCTGATGACGCGGTTGGCGCTGGCCCGCCCGCGCCGCGCCGCGAAGTAAATCCCGCGGCGTGCGGTTCGCAGCGACCGTGCTGCTGTGGGTCGCCACAACCGCCGCCACGGCGGTGGCGATCCTGACGGCCTGGGCCCAATTGAACATCGTCGACGCCGACGGCTACGCGGCGCTGGCCCGGCGAGCGGCCACCGACCCGACGCTGCAAAGTGCGGCGGCCTCCGAGCTCGCGACTCAGGCCACGGCGTTCATCACCGGACGCGGACGCAGCGTCGACCCGGCGATCGTCGGGGGCGCCGCCGCCACCTACACCGCCAGCCCGGCTTTCCCGGAGCAGTTCGCGCAGGTCAACCGGTTGGTGCACGGCTGGGTACTGAACGGTGATTCGTCTGGTGACGCGTGGGTTGTCGACATCGCGCCTATGTTGAAGGACCCGTCGCTGCAGCAGGTGCTGAGTCGTTTCCACGCGCGGACACCCGCGACGCTCGTGGTTCCGTTGACGGCGTCGCCACCGACGTCGCTGTCGGCCAGCCGGCTGCGGATCTTCGCCACCTGGAACCTCTGGGTCTGCCTGGGCACCGGTGCCCTGGCGGCCCTCAGCGCCGTTCTGACGCTGGCTGCCGCCCGCAGCCGCGCCAAGGCGTTGACCGGTCTGGGTGTCTCCGCGCTGGTGGTCGGCGCGTGCGGATGGGCTGTTCTCGAGGTGGCCCGACAGCGCGTCGAAGCCGCTCTGGACGACACCACCGGCGATATCCGGGCGATCGCCGACGTCATGGTCGGTCACGCTGAAGCCGGCCTGCACCACTGGCTCGACCTCACCTTGGCCGCGGGCGGTGCGCTGGTGGCCTGCTCAGTGCTGGTCGCGGTGCTGCGCGGTTGGCGTGACTCTTACTGAGACAACGGCAATTCCGCGAAAATCTGGCCCGTCGGCTGCGGAGATCCGCCGTCGGGCTCGACGGTGAAGGCCAGCGCGTCGGAGTGCCCCAGACCTGAGATCACCGCCGTTGCGGACGGAGCCAATTCTTTGGCATCCATCGTGCCCGCCGACGTCGGCCCGCGCGTGCCGATCAGCCACATCTGATACACCGATCCCGGCGTTGGCGGCGGCACGTTGTTCAACACCAGCACGGCGACACCCTTATCGCGGGAGAACACCACCGTCGCCGTCCCACCGCGCAGCAGGGAAGTCTTCACCGTCTGAACATCCGGCGACGCCAGCACCTGATCGGCCACCGTGGGCGTGCGCGACGGTCGCATTGCGATCCCCGCACCGAAGGCGGCCAATCCCACCACGATTGCTGCGGCGGCGGCCAGTACGATCGTGCGCCACCGCGACCGGGCGTCGCGTCCGGGTTGTACGCCACTGAGCACCGCTGCCCGCAGTTGGGCCGGCGGCTCGGCTGCGGTAACCGCCGACAGGACCGCCATCGTCTCCTGGACGGCGCGCACCTCGTCGTCGAAGGCCTCGATGACCGTTGGCGCCGCCTCACCGACCTGTCGCTCGATGTCGGCACGTTCATCATCGGACACCGCGTCCAACGCGTACGCCGTCGCGACACTCATCACGGAGCTTTCGTTCGGCTCGGTCATGGCGCATCCAGACAGTTACGCAAACCCCGCAGCGCGTCACGCATCCGCGATTTGACCGTCGACAGATTCGCCGACAACCGCTGAGACACTTCCGGATAGGTCAAGCCGTCGTAGTAGGCAAGCTGAATGCACTCGCGCTGGATGTCGGTCAGGTTTTCCAGGCACAGGCTGACGCGGCGCCGCTCGTCCCCGGCGATCGCCGAGTCGGCGACGACATCGGCGGGCGGGTCGACGGCGCTCGCGCCGTAGCGCGACTCCCGGGCACTGCCGGCTTGTTCGGCTCGCACGCGATCGACGGCGCGCCGGTGAGCCATGGTCAGCACCCAGGCCAAAGCCGAGCCTCTAGTGGAGTCGTAGCCGTCTGCGCACCGCCAAACCTCGAGGTAGACCTCTTGGGTGGTCTCTTCGCTGTAGCCGGCGTCGCGCAAGACCCGCGTCACCAACCCGTACACCCGCGCGCTGGTGCGGTCGTAAAAAGTGGCGAATGCGTCGGGATCGCGGCGCGCCACCCGACGCAACAACCCATCCAGGTCGTTGCTCAGCCGCGGCGCTCGAGTCATCGAGCGGTAGCTTATCGTCTCGACCGCGATCGTTGTCATCGCCGCCGCGGCTCCGCGCCGACGACGGCGACGAAAACTTTTACCGGCCGCTGCACATCAGGTATTCGGACCCGCTGACGGTCCGGACGGGGCCGCCGCCGAGGAGCACAGCTGGCCTTCTGAACAGTGCGACTCGCACACGTCGAAATCAGGGCCGCAGTCGTTTGCCAGTACCCCGTGTGGGTATCCGCTCCAGCACTGAAGTCGGAGAGAGGCGGCAGATCATGACACAGAATTCCGCGAGCGGACTCGGCGCAGCACGGGCCGGCCGGGCACCGGTGCAGCTGGCCGCGATGGCAGTCGGGGCGACGTTTCTACTCGTCGGCATCCTGGGGTTCATCCCTGGGATCACCACGCACTACGACATGCTCAAGATGGCCGGCCCGGGCTCCGGTGCCCACCTGTTGGGAATCTTCGACGTGTCGGTGCTGCACAACATTGTGCACCTGGGTTTCGGCGTCGCAGGCCTACTGCTGAGCCGTACGTTCAACGGCGCGCGGTGGTTTCTGATCGGCGGCGGCATCATCTACCTGGTGCTGTGGCTGTACGGGCTGGTGATCAACTTGCAGGAGCCGGTGAACTTCGTTCCGCTCAACATGGCGGACAACTGGCTGCATCTGGCGCTGGCCATCGGCATGCTGGGGCTCGGCCTGCTGCTGGGCCGTCGACCGGCCCACGCCGTGCGCGCGGAGGGGCTGCGCTGAGCGCCGGCGCAGGTGACGGCCGGAGGTAGGCAAGCCCTAATCGAAGCCCTGGCGAATCAACGGTTGTAGCGGTCGCGGAGCCTAGACAGTGTGCTCGAGATTCCGGCCGCGTTGCGCTTGACGAAACCGGTGAGTTCATACCACTTGAGGGCGTTCTTGACCGGCCCGGCGCTGCGGTAGTCGAACGTTTCGGTGACGCGGGTCGTCGTAGGGCTGAGGGCAGCGAACTCCCATCGCCAGCGGTGCCCAAGAGGGTGTCGCCACTCGATGAGTCGATCAGGTTCCAACGCGGTGACGGTGCTGGTAATGCGGTAGGGCACCTTGAACATGGTCATCTTGGTGGCGAATCGGGCGCCTTGACTGAGACGTTCGGGTCCGCTGATGTTGTCGCGTACGGTGCCTGATCCATCTAGCTCATGGTGACGATGCGGATTGGCGACCATCGCGAACAGTTCAGCTGCCGGGGCTTGCACCTCGACAGCGCGGCTGACCCGTTTCGGTCCGGAATCGACGGTGATCACGGTCACGGCTTACCCGCTTTCAGTTAAGAGTCGCGCTCTGACAGATTCAGCGAAAGCAGTTGCCTACCCGCGCGTTTGTCGGATTCGAATCGCTGCAGCGCGTCGGTCACCGACGGCACCATCGGCAGCCCTGCGCCGATATCGCCGATGCGCAACAGGGCGTGCACCGCCCGACCAGCGACCAACGCCCACGCAAGGCCACTTTCCCGACATTCGTCGTTCAGGGCGACGAGCACCTGTAGTGCCTGAACACCACAGAAGTCGACGGCACGCAGATCGACGACCAACGGATCGCCTTCCGCGGTCAGCCGGGAAAGGGTCTTGCTGAAGTTGTCGGCATTAGAGGCGTCTATTTCACCGCTCGCCGTCAACACGATCGCCTGTCGGCGAGCATGAACTTTCCACCAGGCGATGCGACCATCGATGATGTATCCCGACCTGGCGGGCAGGTGATGAGTGGAAGTGTGGGTGTGAACGACAGTCATTAGTGGACCCATCGTGAAGCGCTGCTGAGTGATACCGAAAGCGCCGATCGCAGAGGCCTTTTGCCCGAACGCTGATCGCGCATCGTCAAGGCTGTAACCTCAACCCCTCGCGTAAGCATATACACATCGCGGCAGGCGTGCGCCCGAAGGACGAAGGTTTCGCGCACAACGGCTGGCCGCGAGGCTCGAGTCTTTCAAGCCGAAGCAGGAACAACTCGGCGGGTACCACCAATCTGCACGGCGGTCTGCTCCGAATCCGTAATGAACGGGTCTGACAAATGGGACGGTTGTGCAACTAGGTACTCGACAGTGAACCCGCCGCGACGTGACGGCCGACCTGTGAGCGTCGGTGACCTCGTGCAGCGGGGATCCAGCACGAGTTCTGAAGACCTCGATGAAACCGGCGAATATGGGTCTCCTGCCCGGTTCTGGCTAGCACTGGCACGTCACCGTCCTCCCGGACTCGACCGGTTGCACCAGTGGCGCAGTCCGCTGCGCGGACCGTGGCTGACGTCGGTGTTCGGTCTGGTGCTGTTGGTGACGTTGCCGGTCGTCATCCTCACCGGCTTACTGTCCTACATCGCCTACGGTCCGCAGTTCGATCAGGCGCTGCCCGCGGACGTCGGCTGGCTGCGACTACCGATCTTCGATTGGCCCACGCGGCCCGTGTGGTTGTACCGCGCCACGCAGGGTCTGCACGTCGGACTGGGTCTGGTGCTGATTCCGGTGGTGCTGGCCAAATTGTGGTCGGTGATACCACGGCTGTTCGCCTGGCCGCCGCTGCGCTCGATCGCGCAACTGCTGGAACGGCTCTCCATTGCCCTGCTCGTAGGCGGAATCCTGTTCGAGATCGTCACCGGCGTGCTCTACATCCAATACGACTACGTCTACGGCTTCAGTTTCTTCCCGGCGCACTACTACGGCGCCTGGGTATTCATCTCGGGTTTCATGATGCACGTCGTCATCAAGGTGCCGCGCATGATCTCCGCACTAAGTTCCATCTCTTTGCGAGAAGTGTTGCGCACCAATCGTGCCGGCACCCGGGCCGAGGAGCCGGATGCCGACGAGTTGGTGGCCGCCAACCCGGCACCACCCACGATGAGCCGCCGCGGCGCCCTGGCAATGGTCAGCGGTGGCGTGCTGTTGACGGCGCTGGTCACCGTCGGACAGACAATTGGCGGTTTCGCGCGGCACCTTCCGCTGCTGCTTCCCCCCGGTGACACAACAGGGAACGGACCCAATGACTTTCGAATCAACAAGACCGCGGAAGGTGTCGGCGTCGATCCGGCGATGACCGGTGCAAGTTGGCGGCTCACGTTGCGCGGCGGGCCGGCGCCAGTGGTGCTCGACCGCAACCAGCTGACTGTGATGTCACAACACAGCGCGCGGCTACCGATCGCCTGTGTGCAGGGCTGGTCCACCGTGCAGGCCTGGAGCGGGGTCCGGCTGGCTGAGCTGGCGGTGCTGGCCGGCGTCCCGGCCGCGGGTTCGGCTCGAGTTTCATCATTGGGACGCAAAGGCAACTTCAACCGGGTGACGTTGCAAACCAACCAAATTCGTCATCCGGATGCGCTGCTGGCATTGCGGGTCAACGGCGCAGACCTGTCACTTGACCACGGTTACCCGGCGCGCATCATCGTCCCGGCGCTGCCGGGTGTCCACAACACCAAATGGGTGAATTCCATCGAGTTCGAAGCAAACTGAATGCGAACACTGTCCGGGTCGATCCGTGAGATTTACGGATCCAGTACATTGCACCTGCTGACCATGGTGTCCGGCTTCGCGCTGCTGGGCTATCTGATCTTCACGGCCAAGCCGTCGACGCTGTGGATTCCTGAGGGCAGCTGGTGGAAATCCATGGCGCTTTGGTTCGCCGCGGCCATCGTCTTCCACGACCTGGTGCTGTTTCCGGTCTACGCGCTGGCGGATCGACTGCTAAGTGTGCGCGAGAAGCGACGGCAGCACTCGCGGGTTTCCCTGCACAACTACGTGCGGGTGCCCGCGCTGGGCTCCGGCTTGGTGCTGTTGATGTTCTTCCCCGGCATCTTCCGCCAGGGCGCAACCCTTTACGGCGAAGACACCGGACTCACGCAGCAGCCGTTCATCGGCCGATGGCTGTTGCTCACCGCCGTCCTATTCGCCGGTAGCGCTCTCAGCTATGCCGTTCGGCTCACGCTGGCGCAGCGGTGTGACACCACAACCATCGAAAGCAGGCAGCGTTGACCGTCGACCAGACAACCGAAGGATTCAGCGCCACCCGAAGCTGGTCGATGGTCGCGGTCTCGCTGACCGCTACCTTGTGCGCCAACGTCTTCATCAACGGCGTTGCCTTCCTGATCCCCAAGCTGGTGTCCGATCACACCAGCCTTGCCGAAGCCGCCCTGCTGGCGTCGATGCCGAGCTTCGGCATGATGCTCACCTTGATTCCCTGGGGGTACCTGCTGGACCGCATCGGCGAGCGGATCGTGCTCTCAGCCGGGTTGGCCATGACCGCGGCGGCAGGCTTCGCCGCGGCGTCAATGCACTCGATGGTCGCGGTGGCAACCTTTCTGGTTCTCGGTGGCATGGCCGCGGCCAGCACGATCACAGCCAGCGGCCGTCTGGTGACGGGCTGTTTCCCACAGCAGAAGCGGGCGCTGGCCATGGGAATACGGCAGACCGCGCAGCCGCTGGGGATCGCGGTCGCCGCCCTGGCAATGCCGGAGCTGGCAAAACGTGACCTCTCCTTGGCGCTGCTTTTCCCTGCTGTGCTGTGCGCATTGGCCGCCCTGGCCAGCGCGGTGGGAGTGCAGGACCCGCCACGTCCGGACCGCAAAGACGCCGATGCCGACGAGCTGGCCAACCCGTACCGTGGGCCGACGTTGTGGCGAATTCACGTCGCGTCGGCTTTGCTGATGGTGCCGCAACCAGTCGTGTTGACGTTCATGCTGGTGTGGTTCATGGACAAGCACGGTTTGTCGGTGGCATGGGCCGGCGTGCTGGTGGGCGCCTCACAACTGCTCGGAGCGCTGGGCCGCATCGCGGCCGGCCGTTGGGCCGACCGCATCGGCTCGCGGATGCGGCCGGTGAAGAAAATCGCAATCGCCACCGCGGTGGTCATGATGGTGCTGGGGTTGACCGATCACCTGGGTTGGGGGATCGCGTTAGCGGTCATGGTGCTCGCGGCGGCGATCGCCGGTGACAACGGGCTACCGTTCACGACGATCCCGGAGGTCGCCGGCCGATACTGGAGCGGTTGGGCGCTGGGCACCCAGAACACCTTCGAGCGGCTGGTGGTCGCGCTCGCGCCGCCGGCGTTCGCCGAACTGATCACCGCGGCCGGTTTCCCCTGGGCGTTCGCGCTGTGCGGCTTGTTCCCCCTGGCGGCGTTGCCCGTGGTTCCGCTGCGTCCACCGTGTGAGCGTGCCGATTGTTCGCCGGCCGGTGCGGACACACACTGACTCAGGCCGGATCTGCGACGGACTCGTCGCCGGCGAGCATCCGGTGCAGGAAGGTGAAGCACAGCGCTTCCCGGAAGGCCGTCTGGGCGTTGTCGGCAGCGCCGGCGTGCCCGCCCTCGATGTTCTCGTAATAGCGCACCCGGTGCCCCGCGGCTTCCAGCGCCGCGGTCATCTTGCGGGCATGTCCGGGATGGACGCGGTCGTCACGGGTGGACGTGGTGACCAGCACCGGCGGGTACCGGCGTTCCGCCGAAATATTGTGATACGGCGAGTATTCGGCGATGAACTGCCAGTCATCCGGATCGTCGGGGTTGCCGTATTCGGCCATCCAGGATGCGCCGGCCAGCAGTAGATGGAAGCGGCGCATGTCCAGCAGCGGCACCTGGCACACCAGCGCGCCGAACAGCTGCGGGTATGTGGTGAGCATGATGCCCATCAGCAAACCGCCGTTGCTGCCGCCGCGAGCCCCGAGCTGCGCCACCGTGGTGATGCCTCGGTCGACCAGATCGGTTGCGACAGAGGCGAAATCCTCGGCCACTTTGTGCCGGCCGCCGCGCACCGCCTGCAAGTGCCAGTGCGGGCCGTATTCACCGCCGCCGCGGATGTTCGCGAGTACATAGGTGCCGCCGCGCGCCAACCACAATCGGCCGAGTACACCGGCATAGCTTGGCGTCATCGAATGCTCGAATCCTCCGTAGCCGCCCAGCAGGGTGGGTCCGGGTCGGGTGGCTCGCTGATCCGAGCGGGGCCGCACGACGAAATACGGCACCCGCGTGCCGTCGTTGGAGGTCGCGAAACGTTGCGTCACGTCGAGGTTCTCGGCGTCGAAGAAGGTCGGCGCGGACTTGACCCGGCGCAACGGCTGCCCGACGGATCCGTGCAGCAGACGCGACGGCGTGTCAAATGAGCTGGAGTCGAGGAAGATCTCGTCGCCGGTGTCGTCGGCGGCGACGATCACGGTGTTGGTGTTGGCCGGAACATCGGTGACCGGTTGGCGCTGCCAGGTGCCTGGTGTGACGATTTCGACGCGGCTGGCGACGTCGGCCAGCGTCACGATGAGGAGCCGATCGCGCGTCCATGCGTAATGGTTGAGGCTGGTGTGCTCGTCGGGCTCGAACACCACCTTCAGCTCGGCCGTCCCGGCCAGGAAAGCCTGGTAGTCGGCGGCCAGTAGGGAGCCGGCGCGGTAAGGTCCGCCGCCGATGGACCAGTCTGTGCGCAGCTCGATCAGCAGCCAGTGACGGTGCGCTGACACCGTCGCATCTGTCGGGGCCTCGATGCGGATCAATTCGGCGCCGCGCAGTTCGTGAACCTCGTCATTGTAGAAATCCAGCGCCCGCCGCAGCAGAATCCGCTCGAACCCAGGTGTCCGGTCGACCGACGCGGCCACCACCACGTCGTGCCGGGAGCCGGCGAAGACCGTTTCCGCCTCGTCCAGCGGCTGGCCCCGTCGCCACCGTTTCACCACCCGCGGGTATCCGGAGTCGGTCAGCGAGTCCACACCGAAGTCGGTGCCCACCAGCACGGTATCCGCATCGACCCAACTCATCCGTGACTTCGCTTCCGGCAGCGCAAATCCGTCAGCCACGAAAGCCATTGTCTCCAAATTGAATTCGCGCAGTATCGCGGCATCGGATCCGCCTCGGGACAACCCGATCAACGCGCGATCGTATCCGGGGTCGATGACGCTGGCCCCGGCCCACACCCAGTTCTCATCGTCGGCTGCGGCTAGTGCGTCGACGTCGATGAGCACTTCCCAGTCGGTCACATCGCCGATGAAGCTTTCCAGCGTGGTGCGACGCCACAATCCGCGCGGATTGGCGGCATCGCGCCAGAAGTTGTAGAGGAACTCACCGCGCCGCCGCACATACGGGATGCGCGCATCGGTGTCGAGCACCTCGAGCGCCTCGGCGCGCATCCGCTCGAACTCCTCGTCGCACAGCTCAGCGACGGTCGGTTCGTTGTGCGCGTGCACCCAACCCAACGCGTCGTCGCCGAGAATGTCCTCGAGCCAGAGATAGGGGTCGTCGCCGGGATCGGCCGTCGAACCAGAAGCGGTGGAAGTCATTGGAAGTCATTGTGGCCGCAGCGGTACTGTGACGTGTATTACAGCCTGATTCGAGGAGCTGACCGCCATGACCGTCTTCGCACGTCCGGGTGCTACCGAAGCGCTGATGTCGTATGAGTCCAGGTATGACAACTTCATCGGAGGCGAGTGGGTAGCGCCGGTCGGCGGCCGGTATTTCGAAAATCCCACGCCGGTCACCGGACAGATCTTCTGCGAGGTGGCCCGTTCCGGCGAGGCCGATGTCGAGAAGGCGCTCGACGCCGCGCACGCGGCGGCGCCGGCATGGGGCAGAACCGCGCCCGCGCAGCGTGCAGCGATTTTGAGCAAGATCGCTGACCGCATCGAGCAGAACACCGCAGCGTTGGCGCTGGCCGAGGTCTGGGACAACGGCAAACCCATCCGGGAGGCGCTGTCCGCCGACATCCCACTGGCTGCCGACCATTTCCGGTATTTCGCCGGGGTGATCCGCGCTCAGGAGGGTTCGCTGTCGCAGATCGACGAGGACACCGTGGCGTATCACTTCCACGAGCCGCTCGGGGTCGTCGCGCAGATAATCCCGTGGAATTTCCCGATCCTGATGGGTGCATGGAAGTTGGCGCCGGCCCTGGCGGCCGGCAACACTGTCGTGCTGAAGCCGGCCGAGCAGACACCGGCTTCGGTGCTCTACCTGATGTCGTTGATCGGCGACCTGCTGCCGGCGGGCGTCGTCAACATCGTCAGCGGATTCGGTGTCGAAGCCGGAAAACCGTTGGCTTCCAGCGACCGGATCGCCAAGGTGTCGTTCACCGGGGAAACCACCACCGGCCGGTTGATCATGCAGTACGCCTCACAGAACCTCATCCCGGTCACCCTGGAACTCGGCGGTAAGAGCCCGAACATTTTCTTCTCCGACGTGATGGCGGCCAACGACGACTTCCAGGACAAGGCGCTCGAGGGGTTCACCATGTTCGCCTTCAATCAGGGTGAAGTCTGCACCTGCCCGTCGCGCAGCCTGGTCCAGGCCGACATCTATGACGAGTTCCTGGAACTGGCGGCGATCAGAACCAAGGCGGTGCGCCAGGGCGATCCACTGGACACCGAAACCATGCTGGGCTCGCAAGCCTCCAACGACCAGTTGGAAAAAGTGCTGTCCTACATTGAGATCGGCAAGGACGAGGGCGCCAAGATCATCACCGGCGGCGAGCGCGCCGAGTTGGGCGGCGACCTGTCCGGCGGCTACTACATGCAGCCGACGATCTTCGCCGGCAACAACAAGATGCGCGTTTTCCAGGAGGAGATCTTCGGTCCGGTGGTGGCGGTGACGTCGTTCCGCGACTACCAGGACGCGATGGGCATCGCCAACGACACCCTTTACGGTTTGGGCGCCGGTGTGTGGAGCCGCGACGGCAACATCGCCTACCGGGCCGGCCGCGAGATCAAAGCCGGCCGGGTGTGGGTCAACTGCTACCACGTGTACCCGCCGCACGCTGCGTTCGGCGGCTACAAACAGTCCGGTTTCGGCCGCGAGACGCACAAGATGGCCCTCGATCATTACCAGCAGACCAAGAACCTGATGGTGTCCTATTCGGACCAGGCTCAGGGCTTTTTCTGAGGTGGCCGCGCTGATGGCTCACCGGGTGCTGATCACCGCGGCCGCGGCGGCGCTGCTGGACCGGCTCCAAGACGAGCACGGCCCGGTGATGTTCCATCAATCCGGCGGCTGCTGCGACGGCTCGACACCGATGTGTTATCCGGACGGCGACTTCATCGTGGGCGACCGCGACGTGCTGCTCGGCGTCCTCGACGTGGGCGCCGGGGTTCCGGTGTGGATCTCGGGTCCGCAGTTCGCCGCATGGCAGCACACCCAGCTCGTCATCGACGTGGTGCCCGGCCGCGGCGGAGGCTTCAGCCTGGAGGCGCCGGAGGGCGTGCGGTTCCTGTCCCGCGGCCGAGCGCTCAGCGCCGGCGAGCAAGCGGCGCTGGCGAGGGCGGGCGTACTCAAGGGTGCCGACTATGCCCGTGGTGCACGGCCGCTCGCGCGTGATCCGATCGTGACCAATGCCGTCGACGCCTGCCCGACACCTTCGGGCGCGCCGGGTCAAAACCGCGGTAGCGCGGTGTTGCCGCAGTAACGGTCAGATGACGTGATTCCGCTTCCGCGCACCTGGGTGTTGGCCAGTGCGATGCTGGTCGGGACGGCGGTGGGACTGCTGAGCGGAACGGCGGGAACGGTGCTGGTCCGCGACCACATCCGACCCGGCTTCGTCGTCGCGGCCGTCGTGGCGGTGCCCACCGTCCTCGGTGTGGTGCTGGTGCTGTTGGCCAGGCGTCGCCTGATCACCGCGCTGGGTGCGTTTCTGATCGCGCTGGCGCCCGGGTGGTTCGGCGTTCTCGTCACCATTCAGGTGGCCTCCGGTGGCTGACGACGACGAATCGTCGCCCGGTACCGCGGCGTTCGTCCCGGACTTCGACACCGGTGAGCAGTCGCAGCCGCTGCAGTCGTTGAAATCGCCGTCGGCTCAGCACGGTCCGTCGACCGACGAGATGGCCGTCCTTCCGGCGGCGCAACACGAGCGACGTACCCGAGTTGACGGGCGTCGCCGCCGCTACCCCGGCCGCTGAGACGCCGCCGGCGTCGCCCGTGCAGTCGGTGACCGTGCCTGGCCGCTACTACTACGTGAAGTGGTGGAAGTTCGCGCTGGTGCTGATCGGGGTGTGGATCGTCGCCGCCGCCGTCGGCATGGTGTTGTTCTCCTGGTGGTACCACGCCGGCAACAAGACACCGGCGGTCTTCGTGGTGCTCGTCTACACCGTGGCGAGCACGGTCGGCGCGCTGATGCTGGCCATGATTCCGGGTCGCCCGCTGCTTTCAGCGCTGGCTATCGCGCTGAGTTCGGCGGTGTTCGCCTCGCTGGCTGCAGCAGCACCGCTATACGGCCATTACCACTGTGAACGCACGCGGCACTGCGTCGTGGGCCTGGTGCCCTACTAGTCCGACTGTCAGCGCACACTCGGCGTCAGGGGCGATGCAACCCGTAGGCCCGCGCCATGATGTTCTCCACCAGCGTGCGCGGCGCCAAGCGGCGCAACGTGAACACCAGCGGTGCGCTGCTTCCGACGGCATACAACGGCTTCGGACGCGGCGCCTCGATCGCCTTCGCGATGGTTTGAGCCACTTTGGCCGGGGCGATGCCATGGTCGATGTTGTGATCGAGTTTGCTCATCATTTTGCTGAATCCGGCCGCGTAGTCCGAGTTCTCGTTGATGTATCGGGTGCGCCGTTCGGTGATGCCGGTGTTTATCGATCCGGGTTCGACGGTTGTGATCCACACTCCGAACGGCGCCACTTCCAACCGGGCCGCGGTCGCAAAACCTTTGATCGCGGCCTTCGATGCCGCATACGACGAGCGGTAAGCAAGCGGAAAGCTGGCCAGCATCGAACCGACCATCACGACGCGTCCGCTGCCGCGTCGCCGCATCCCGGGCAACACGCGCTGCGTCAACTGAACGGGCCCGAGAACGTTCAGCCGAAACAGCCTCTCGACCGCGTCGGCGGGCAACTCTTCGAGCGGGCCGGCCTGGCTTTCACCGGCGTTGTTGACCAGGACGTCGATGTCGCCGAGGCCGTCGGCGAAGGAATCGATGGATTGCGGGTCGGTGAGGTCGAGGGCACGGTAGTCGACGCCGGGCACCAACGACTCCGGCGCGGCGGCGTCGGGTTTGCGGCTCGTGCCGATGACCTGATACCCGCGGTCACGAAGCGCCGCGGCGACTGCTTTTCCGATACCCGACGAGGCGCCGGTGACTACTGCTGTGCTGGCCATGATCATCTCCTCGTTCCCACAACGTTAACTTGCTCGGACGGGGCTGCGCCGTGTTGTTCCTGCTCGGGAAAGTCCGCGGCGACGGCAGCGGTCAGCTTGCATGCGATCTCTTCGTCGGCGGCGCAGTTTGCGCCGCACTAGGGTGGTTTTGTGACTTCCCACTATGACCTCGTCGTCCTCGGAGCCGGTCCGGGCGGATACGTCGCCGCGATTCGTGCGGCTCAGCTGGGGCTGAACACCGCAGTCGTCGAATCCCATTACTGGGGCGGCGTATGCCTGAACGTGGGTTGCATCCCGTCCAAGGCGCTGCTGCGCAATGCCGAACTGGTACACATCTTCACCAAGGAAGCCAAGACCTTTGGCCTCAGCGGTGAGGCGACGTTCGACTTCGGTGTCGCCTTCGACCGCAGTCGCAAGGTTGCTGAGGGCCGCGTGGCCGGTGTGCACTTCTTGATGAAGAAGAACAAGATCACCGAGATCCACGGTTACGGGAGGTTCACCGGCGCCAACACGTTGTCGGTGGACTTGACGGAGGACGGCGCTGAAGACCCGGTCACCGTCACCTTCAGCAATGTGATCATCGCCACTGGCAGCAGCACCCGGCTTGTTCCCGGGACTTCGCTGAGCCAGAACGTGGTGACCTACGAAGAACTGATCATGACCCGGGAACTGCCCAAGTCGATCATCATCGCCGGAGCGGGCGCGATCGGCATGGAATTCGGTTACGTCATGCGCAATTACGGTGTCGACGTCACGATCGTGGAATTCCTGCCGCGCGCCCTGCCCAACGAGGACGCCGACGTGTCCAGGGAGATCGAGAAGCAGTACAAGAAGCTGGGCGTCAAGATCCTCACCGCCACCAAGGTGGAAGGCATGCACGACGACGGTTCCCAGGTGACCGTCACGATCAGCAAGGACGGCAACACCAGCGAACTGGTCGCCGACAAAGTGCTGCAGGCCATCGGTTTTGCGCCGAACATCGAAGGCTACGGCTTGGAGAAAACCGGGGTGGCACTGACTGATCGCAAGGCCATCGGCGTCGACGAGTACATGCGCACCAGCGTGCCGCACGTCTACGCGATCGGCGACGTCACCGGGCTGCTGCAGCTCGCGCACGTTGCCGAGGCCCAAGGTGTGGTGGCCGCTGAAATCATCGGGGGGGCAGAGACTTTGGCGCTCGGCGACTACCGGATGCTGCCGCGCGCAACGTTCTGTCAACCGCAGGTGGCCAGCTTCGGGCTGACCGAACAACAGGCACGTGACGAGGGATACGACGTCAAGGTCGCCAAATTCCCGTTCACCGCCAACGGCAAAGCGCACGGCCTCGGCGACCCCACCGGGTTCGTCAAATTGGTCGCCGACGCCAAATACGGCGAACTGCTCGGTGGGCACCTGATCGGACACGATGTGTCCGAACTACTGCCGGAACTGACCCTCGCGCAGAAGTGGGATCTGACCGCCGCTGAATTGGCGCGCAACGTCCACACGCACCCGACGATGTCGGAGGCACTGCAGGAGTGTTTCCACGGCCTGACGGGCCACATGATCAACTTCTGACGCCGAGTCGTCTCGGTGTGTTCGTAAACCGGTCACGTCGGGCCCTAGTTCGACCGTCACGTGGCCTACCCACGTCGCTGAGCCGACAGGTATGGGGTGGTGTGCCCGCCTTCGAGCGACTAATCGGAGTCCGCGTGATCTGCGGCCGGGCACCGCACGCTCGGATCGCTCGAAGCGGGCAACAACGCGTGTGCACCGGATACGACGGTCAGGCAACGTCGGGCGGATGGTGGCCGAATGCCCGGCTAAGCTGGCCGGGTGGACGAGCTGGTTGACGAGCCGCCGCGCAAGAATCAGGCTGGTCGCGGCGCAACAGTGGTGGCCATCCTCGCCGGGCTGACGATGGGTTACCTCGGCTGGCTGGCGGCGGTGTCGATCGGAGAGGCCGTCACCACGGTCAGCAAGTGGGGTTTTGCCGTGTTGCTCGTGTCGGTGCTGGTCGCCGCTGTCGCCGCGCTGTGCGGCCGGCGGCTGCGTCAGCGGGGAAGCCAGCCGCTCGCGGCGTTCGCCATCATGCTGCCGGTGCTGCCGGTGCTGCTTACCCTGGGTGTCCTGACGTACACCTACCTATGACGGTTCTCGCCCGCTCGGGTGGTCCAGCGGAAGGGCAAGCGCCGACATTGTGGCCGCCAGCCCGTCGTATTGCCCTGCCAACAAACAGAATTCGATCAACTGCCGGCGATCGAGATATTCCGCCAGCTGCCGCCAGGTCTCGTCGCCGATCGACCGGTGCCCGATGAACTCGTCGGTTGCCGCCAGCAGCGTCTGCTGTCGTAGCGTGAGCCGGTCCGAGGGGGCAGGCCAGGCGAAGATGCTGTCCTGCGTCTGGTCATCGAGTCCGGAACGACGCCCCAGTCGGCGGTGATGCTGCAGCTCGTACTCGGAGTTGCGCAGGTGCGCGACGCGCAAGATCACCAACTCGGTGTCGGCTCTGGGCAGCCGGCCCCGGAGCAACGCACCGGAGTAGGGCATCATCGCCAACCACAGCCGCTTGTGTTGACCGAGTGTGGTGAACAAGTGCATCTGGGGTGCACCGACAGTACGCGCGGCGAACTTCGCGGTCACCCAGTTGATCAGTCCCAGATCGCGAATTCTGCCGGACGCCGGGATGCGCCCTATCTGGTCCGGTTCAGTCACCTGCGCCACTCCTTGATCCCGGCTTTGCCGGCACCGTCGTCGTTGGCGCGGTCACGCTTGCTTCACCAGGTACGGCGACACCGTGCTGCGGTGCTCGTCGAGGTCGAGGTCACGTCCCAACGCCGGGAAAGCCCGCTGCGGGCAGTTGTCCCGTTCGCAGACTCGGCAGCCGGCGCCGATCGGTGTGGCGTTGTTGCCGGACAAGTCGAGTCCCTCCGAGTAGACGAGGCGGTGGGCCTGCCGAAGTTCGCAGCCCAGCCCGATCGCGAACGTCTTACCCGGCTGACCATACCGGGCTGCCCGCCGCTCCACGGTCCTGGCCACCCACAGGTAATTGCGCCCGTCGGGCATTTGGGCGATCTGCACGAGTATCTTGCCCGGGTTGGCGAACGTCTCGTAAACATTCCACAGTGGGCAGGTGCCGCCGCTGGAAGAGAAGTGAAAACCCGTGGCGGACTGGCGCTTCGACATGTTGCCGGCACGGTCCACCCGGACGAAGGAGAACGGCACACCGCGCATCGAGGGCCGCTGCAGCGTGGACAGCCGATGCCCGACCGTCTCGTAGCTCACCCGGTAGAACGCCGACAGCCGCTCGACGTCGTAGCGGAAGTTCTCGGCGACATCGTGGAACTGCCGGTAGGGCAGCACCACAGCAGCGGCGAAGTAGTTGGCCAGCCCGAGCCGGGCCAGGGTGCGGGAAGCGTCGCTGGTGAACTTGCCATCGGTCACCATGGCGTCGATCAGGTCACCGAATTCCAAGTACGCCAGTTCGGCGGCCAGCTTGAACACCTGCTGGCCCGAGGAGAGGTGGTTGCTGATTTCCAGTGTCCGGGTGACCGGATCGAAGCGGTGCAGCACTGTGTCGCCGAGGTCGATGCGCTTGGTGATGTGGACGCCGTGCACCTCACCGAGCCGGCTGGACAGTTCGCCGGCCAGATCGCCGCGGTGCATCCGCATCCGGGTGGTGAGTTCTTCGGCGGCGGTGTCGAGCTCGTGCAGATAGTTCTGCCGCTGATAGAAGTAGTCGCGCACCTCCTCGTGCGGCATGGTGATCGATCCGCTGCCGCTGCCGTCGGAGAACCGCTCCTCGGTGGCGGCCGCCAATTGTGCGGTGGTGATGCGGTAGCGGCGGTGCAGATTGACCATTGCGCGGGCCAGGCCGGCATGCGCGGTGACCATTTCGGCGACCTCGGGAAGGTCGACGTCGATGTCCAGGTCGCGGTCCATGGTGACTTCGCGCAGTTCGGCGACCAGCCGGGTGTCGTCCTGGGAGGCGAAGAACGTGGCGTCGACCCCGAACACTTCGGTGATCCGCAACAACACCGCCACCGTCAGCGGGCGGACGTCGTGTTCGATCTGATTGAGGTAACTGGGGGAGATATCCAGCATCTGTGCCAGCGTCGCCTGGCTGAAACCGCGTTCGCCGCGCAGTTGACGAATCCGGGAACCGACGAAGGTCTTGGCCACGCCGCCCAGCCTACCGGTTGCGAAGATGCGGTTCGCAGAATTGGCAAGTCGGCGTGGATTAGCGCCACTTTGCCGTTATCTGGGATGATTTGCGCAGGAAGCGAACCTACGCCCGCCGTGACGGACAGTAGAGCGGCACGAGCGTAGGACACATGGGAGTACAGCGGTGAGCTTGGACAAAGTGCTGATGCCGGTGCCCGACGGCCATCCTGATGTGTTCGACCTCCAGTGGCCGCTGCGGGTTGCTGACATCGACCGCGGTGGCCGGCTGCGATTCGACGCGGCCGCCCGGCACATTCAGGACATCGGCCAAGACCATCTGCGCGAGATGGGCTACGAGGACACCCATCCGCTGTGGATCGTGCGCCGCACCATGATCGACCTGATCCGCCCGGTCCAGTTCGGCGAGATGCTGCGGATGCGCCGATGGTGTTCGGGTACGTCGAACCGGTGGTGTGAGATGCGGGTCCGCATCGACGGCCGCCACGGTGGGCTGATCGAATCGGAAGCATTCTGGATCAACTTCAACCGCGACACGCAGATGCCGTCGCGCATCTCCGACGATTTCCTGGAGGGTTTGCGTCGCACCACCGACGTCGACCGCCTGCGGTGGAAGGCGTACCTGACCGCCGAAGCCGAGAAGACGCGATGGAAATCCACGACTTCCCGGTTCGGGTAACCGATATCGACTTGTTCGACCATATGAACAACTCGGTGTACTGGGCGGTGATCGAGGACTACCTGGCGTCGTGCCCGGAGCTCCTGAAGCGCCGCTGCGGGTGACGATCGAACACGACGCACCGGTGGCGCTGGGCGACAAGCTCGAGATCATTGCGCACGTTTACCCCGCCGGCAGCACCGAGAGGTTCGGCGCGGACATTGACCGACCGAACTGTTAGAACGCTCACATATGCCGTCGGTGACGAGACCAAAGCGGTCGCGGCGATCTTTCCGCTGTAACTCGACCGCAACCCCCAGTTAGCCGGGCGAACTGCCCGGTGACCAGCGAATTCGCAATTATTGTCGGGCAACGTCTGAACCGGTTCAGTTGCACGTACACTTCGCAATCTTCGCAACAACACGAGTTGCCGTTGCGTCAATTGCCAATCGAACCGGGTGGACCTGCGGCAATAACCTGTGCGATCGTCGGGTTAACACAAGAGTGAAGTTTCTGAGCGCCTTAACAGGCCGGACAGCCAGCCCCGGCTGCGGACGTTCAGCGACGAAGGTTCAGTAATTCTAAGGAGCATTTGATGTCTTCCGTTGGCAACCCGAAGAGCCCCGAGCAACTTCAGCAGGACTGGGACACCAATCCCCGCTGGAAAGTGTCACCCGGACATACAGCCCTGCTGATGTGGTGGCGCTGCAAGGCACCGTCGTCGAGGAGCACACTCTTGCCCGGCGCGGCGCGGAAGTGCTGTGGAACCAACTGCACGACTTGGAGTACGTCAACGCACTGGGCGCATTGACCGGCAACATGGCCGTGCAGCAGGTGCGGGCCGGCCTCAAGGCCATCTACCTGTCCGGTTGGCAGGTCGCCGGCGACGCCAACCTGTCCGGACACACCTACCCCGACCAAAGCCTGTACCCGGCCAACTCGGTGCCGCAGGTAGTACGCCGGATCAACAACGCGCTGCAGCGCGCCGACCAGATCGCCAAGGTCGAAGGCGACACCTCGGTGGAGAACTGGCTGGCCCCGATCGTCGCTGACGGCGAGGCCGGTTTCGGTGGCGCACTCAACGTCTACGAGCTGCAGAAGGCGCTCATTGCGGCCGGTGTCGCGGGCTCGCACTGGGAGGACCAGCTTGCTTCGGAGAAGAAGTGCGGTCACCTTGGCGGCAAGGTGCTGATCCCCACTCAGCAGCACATTCGCACGCTGACCTCGGCCCGGCTGGCTGCTGACGTGGCCGATGTCCCGACCGTCGTCATCGCCCGTACCGACGCCGAGGCCGCGACGCTGATCACTTCCGACGTCGACGAGCGCGACCAGCCGTTCATCACCGGCGAGCGCACGCGGGAAGGTTTCTACCGCACCCGCAACGGCATCGAGCCCTGCATCGCCCGGGCCAAGGCCTACGCGCCGTATGCGGACCTGATCTGGATGGAGACCGGAACCCCGGACCTCGAGGTCGCGCGCAAGTTCGCCGAGGCGGTCAAAGCCGAGCACCCAGATCAGCTGCTGGCCTACAACTGCTCGCCGTCGTTCAACTGGCGCAAGCACCTCGACGACAGCACCATTGCGAAGTTCCAGAAGGAACTGGGCTCGATGGGCTTCAAGTTCCAGTTCATCACGCTGGCCGGCTTCCATGCGCTCAACTACTCGATGTTCGACCTGGCCTACGGGTACGCCCGCAACCAGATGTCGGCTTACGTCGAGCTGCAGGAACGGGAATTCGCGGCCGAGGAGCGCGGCTACACCGCCACCAAGCACCAGCGCGAGGTCGGTGCGGGCTACTTCGACCGGATCGCCACCACTGTCGACCCGTCGTCGTCGACGACCGCGCTCGCCGGCTCCACCGAAGAGGGGCAGTTCCACTGAGCCACTGAGGCTCAGCCACTGAGGCTCAGCCACTGCCCCGAGAAGACGCGAAAGCTCCTTCAGCTCGGCGTGTCGAGAGACTTCTGCGTCTGGTGGCGCAGCTGATCAGTTGACAGCACAGGTCCCGCCCAGCCATCTTGGGCGGGACCTGTCGCTTGTTCGCTCGCCGCACGACAAGCCAGGACGCAAACGGCCAGAGGAGTGACGTGACCATCGAACGTGTAGGTGTCATCGGGGCCGGCCAGATGGGTGCCGGCATCGCCGAGGTGTCGGCGCGGGCAGGCGTCGACGTCCTCGTCTTCGAGACCACCGAGTCGCTGGTCACCGCCGGCCGCAACCGCATCGTCAAATCGCTCGAACGCGGCGTCAGCGCAGGCAAGATCACCGAACGTGAACGCGACGGGGCGGTCGGCAACCTGAAGTTCACCACCGAGTTGGCCGACCTGACCGACCGGCAGCTGGTGATCGAGGCGGTCATCGAAGACGAAAGCGTCAAGGCCGGCCTCTTCGCTGAGCTGGACCGCATCATCACCGACCCGCACGCGGTTCTGGCGTCGAACACCTCGAGTATTCCCATCATGAAGTTGGGCGCGGCGACTAAAAACCCGCAGCGGGTGCTGGGGTTGCATTTCTTCAATCCGGTGCCGGTGCTTCCGCTCGTCGAACTGGTCAGCACGCTGGTCACCGACGAGGCTGCCGTGGCCCGCACCGAGGAGTTCGCGGGTCAGGTGTTGGGCAAGCAGGTGGTGCGCTGCTCAGACCGCTCGGGCTTCGTGGTGAACGCGTTGCTGGTGCCCTACCTGCTGTCCGCTATCCGCATGGTCGAGGGCGGTTTCGCGACGGTGGAAGATGTCGACAAGGCGGTGGTTGCCGGACTCTCGCACCCGATGGGTCCGCTGCGGCTTTCCGACCTCGTCGGACTGGACACGCTCAAGCTGATCGCGGACAAACTTTTCGAGGAGTTCAAAGAACCGCACTACGGCCCGCCGCCGCTGCTGTTGCGCATGGTGGAGGCCGGCTTGCTCGGTAAGAAGTCCGGTCGCGGCTTCTATTCATATTGAGATGCTGCAGCGCGCCGGGACGCGCTCGTCGCGCAGCTGATTGCACTGGGTGATAGCGGGCCACTGCTGTTGCACACGCTGTGACAAGTCGTATTCTTTTCTGCACAGGGCGTCAGCTGAAGATCCCGGCCGACGCCTGATTCGTAGGAATTCGAGTCTTTAGGACTTATATGACGACGACATCGACGGCCAAGCAGAATCTCACCCCGTTTTTCGACGAGGTGCAGGCGCACTACGACTTATCCGACGACTTCTTTCGACTATTCCAGGACCCGTCGCAGACCTACAGCTGCGCCTACTTCAAGCGTGACGATATGACGCTGGAGGAAGCGCAGATGGCCAAGATCGATCTCGCGCTCGACAAGCTCGGCCTCGAGCCCGGTATGACGCTGCTGGACATCGGCTGCGGTTGGGGCGCTTGCATGCGGCGCGCGATCGAGAAGTACGACGTCAACGTCGTCGGCCTCACGTTGTCCAGAAACCAGCGCGCGCACGTGCAGAACATGTTCGACCACTTGGACACAACGCGCAGCAGGCGGGTGGAGCTGCAGGGATGGGAGCAGTTCGACGAGCCGGTCGACCGGATCGTCAGCATCGAGGCGTTCGAGGCTTTCGGCAAGGCGCGCTGGACGCCGTTCTTCCAGACGGCTTACCGTGTGCTGCCGTCCGACGGCCGGATGCTGCTGCAGACGATCACCACTCACCCACCGAGCTACTGGGGTCCGCACGGAATCAAGATCACGATGAGTGACCTCAAGTTCTGGCAGTTCATCGCCAAAGAGATCTTTCCCGGCGGTGCGGTGCCCGCCGCCGAGGACGTCGTCGAATTATCCGAGCAGGCCGGCTTCACCAATGAGCAGGTCCAAATGCTGAATCCGTATTACGCCCGGACCCTCGAGGCTTGGGCGCAGGGCCTGGAAGCACATCAGGATGAGGCCACGTCGATTCAGTCCAAAGAGGTCTACGACCGCTACATGCGGTACTTGACCGGTTGCGCCGAGAATTTCCGGCGCGGCATCCTGGAAGTCGGGCAGTTCACGCTGACAAAGGGCTGATTGAGCATCCTTAGCGGCGACTTGCCGAACAATGCGGCGGCGGTTGCTACTTTTGCAGCGTGAATTGCTTGACGTCGATGTAGCCCTGCCGGAACAAGTCTGCACAGCCCGTCAGGTACTTCATGTAGCGGTCATAGGCTTCTTGGGATTGGATGGCGATGGCCTGCTCTTTGTTGGCCTTCAGATTGGCCGCCCAAATCTCCAGCGTTCTTGCGTAGTGCGGTTGCAGCGCCTGCACTCGGCTCACCGTGAACCCTGCCTCGGTGGCTCTGTCCTGGACCATCGGGGTCACCGGCAGCCAGCCACCGGGGAAGATCTCGGACAGGATGAACTGCGAGAAATGCACCAGTTCGTGGGTCAACGTCAGACCTAAGTCCCTCGCTTCTCGAAACGTCAGCCGGACGATGGTGTGCAGCAGCATCACTCCGTCAGCCGGCAACACCTGGTGGGCCATTTTGAAGAAGGCGAAGTAGCGGTTCAATCCGAAGTGTTCGAAGGCGCCGATCGAGACAATCCGGTCGACGGGCTCGTCGAACTGTTCCCAGCCCTCAAGCAGCACCCGCTTGTCGCGAGGGCTGTCTATCTCGTCGAACACCTTCTCGACGTGTGCCGCCTGGTTTCTCGACAACGTCAGCCCAATCACATTGACGTCGTATTTTTCTATCGCTCGACGCAGGGTGGTACCCCAGCCGCACCCGATGTCCAGCAGCGTCATACCCGGTTCCAGACCCAGCTTGGCTAACGACAAGTCGATCTTGGCAATCTGCGCCTGCTCCAGCGACATGTCGTCGCGCTCGAAATAAGCACAGCTGTAAGTGTGCGTGGAGTCCAGGAACAGCCCGTAGAAGTCGTCTGAAAGGTCGTAGTGGGCCTGCACATCCTCGAAGTAGGGTGTGAGCGGTTGGGACACGACTTGAGCCTTTCTCAATCCGGGAGGGGGATGGCGCTTACTCTGTCGGGCACCTCAGCACCTTGTTGGCCGACTTTGCACGGTTCGGACAAGAGCTAAACCGACTTTTCCAGAGTGAACTGGCAAACGTCTGTGTAACCGTCGCGGAACAGTTCACGGCACCCGGTGAGGTAGTGCATGTAGCGTTCGTAGACTTCTTCGGACGTGATGGCGACGGCCTGTTCCTTTTGGGCTTCCAGCGCTTTGGCCCAGGTGTCCAGCGTGCGCACGTAATTTTTGCCGATGCGGTGATGGCGGGTGATGCGGAAGCCGGCGGCGGTGGCGTACTCGTCGACTACCTCGATCATGGGCAGGCGGCCGCCAGGGAAGATCTCCTTCAGGATGAAGCTGATGAACCGGAGCAGCGTCATCGTCCGCTTGAGCCCCAGTTGCTCGGCTTCCTGGGCGCTGGGCAACACGATGGAGTGCAGCAGCATTGTGCCGTCGTCTGGCAGCACCTCGTAGCACATCTTGAAGAAGTCGGTGTAGCGCTCGTAGGTGCCGATGCCGTCGGCGAAGTGCTCGAAGGCGCCCAGCGACACGATGCGGTCGACCGGTTCGTGGAACTGCTCCCAGCCTTGCAGGCGCACATCTTTGGACCGGGGACTTTCCAGTTCGGCGAACTTCTGCTTGTTGTGCGCCAGCTGGTTCTGGCTGAGCGTCAAGCCGATGACGTTGACGTCGTACTTCTGAATCGCCCGGCGCATCGTCGAGCCCCAGCCACAGCCGATGTCGAGCAACGTCATTCCCGGTTGCAGGCCCAATTTGCCAAGTGACAGGTCCAGTTTGGCCAGTTGCGCTTGTTCCAGCGTCATGTCGTCGCGCTCGAAGTAAGCGCAGCTGTAAGTCATTGTCGGGTCGAGCCAAAGCTTGAAGAAATCGTTGGACAGGTCATAGTGCGATTTGATGTGTTCAACGTTCGGCTTCAGCCCGGTGCTGCTGTGGTCAACCGAGTTTGCCATTACCGATGACCCTTTCCCGTGCGCTCGAACGGTTGCAATTTGCGCTCGCAGCGCCCGTCAGTACCTGCCGAAGGCCAGGGCGACGTTGTGTCCGCCGAACCCGAACGAGTTGTTGATGGCGTACTTGTAGTCACCTGGCCGTGGTTGGCAGGCCACCACGTCCAGGTCGACCTCCGGGTCGAGGTTGACCAGATTCAGCGTCGGCGGCACGATCTGGTCGCGCAGCGTCAGCACGGTCAGAATCGACTCGACGGCGCCGACCGCGCCGACCGAGTGGCCCAGCGCGGCCTTGGGCGCATACACCGCGGCGTTCCCGCCGCCCGGGCCCAGCGCCCTGTTGATGGCGATGCTTTCGGCAAGGTCGCCGACCGACGTGCCGGTGGCGTGGGCGTTGACGTGGTCGACGTCACCGGGCTGCAGACCGGCCAGCTGGATCGCCCGGGTCATCGCATGTGCAGCACGTTCTCCGTTGGGGTCCGGCGCGACCATGTGAAAACCGTCTGAGGTGACGCTCGCGCCCATCAGCCGGGCCAGGATGTTGGCGCCGCGGGCTTTGGCGTGCTCTTCGGTCTCGATGACCATCAGCGCGCCACCCTCGCCGAAGACGAACCCGTCGCGGTCCTTGTCGAACGGACGGCAGGCACCGGGCGGATCGTCGTTGTTTTTAGACAGCACGACGCGCATCGCGGCGAACGCCGCGATAGGCACGGCCTCGATCCTGGTCTCCACGCCACCGCAGATCGCCATGTCGGCTTCGCCGTACACGATCTGCTGCCAGGCCCGGGCGATGCCCTCCGAGCCGGACGCGCAGGCCGACACCGGGGTCAACACTCCGGCTTTCGCGTGTCGCTCCAGCGCGACGGCGGCCGACGCGCCGTTGGGCATGTACATCTGCACGCCCAGCGGGTGCATGGCCTTCGGGCCTTCGGCGCGAAGCTTGTCGTATCCGAAAACCAATTCCTCGGTCGAGCCCATGCCGGTGCCGATGGACACCGCCAACCGGGACGTGTCGACCTCGGGGGCGCCGGCGTTGTCCCAGACGCGCCGGCCCAGGATGGTCGCCATCTTCTGCAGATAGCCCTTGCGGCGATTCTCGATCCGGGTGAGTTGGCTGTCGAATTCCTCGAGGATGCGCCCGCCGATCCGTACCTGCAGGTCGTACTCCTCGACGAAAGGGTCGTCGAGCACGCGGATGCCGCTTTGGCCGTCGAGCAGCATCTTCCACGTCGTCTCGGCGTCGGTTGCCAGAGCCGTTGTCATGGCAACGCCGGTAACCACCACATTGGGGAAGTCTTTCCCCGTCACGAACTGTGCCATTGATGCCCACGTCCCGTCACTCAGCAACGCCCGCAGCGGGCGTCAGCAACTCACAGATTTAGGAATACACAACTCGGGCTCGGTGTGCACCACGTGCCGGCAAAGATGGTCGACCAACACTTCCCGTCGACCTCGACGCATCTGCTTCGCGCCGGTCGGCTGCCCGGCGCACAGATTCGCGTGCCAGAACAACTAGACAAGTATGCCTTACGCGGCCGGCTTCTCCAGCGTGAACTGGTACACGTCGGTGTAGCCGTCGCGGAACAGCTCACGGCAACCGGTCAAATAGTGCATGTAGCGGTCATAGACCTCTTCGGACGTGACGGCGATGGCCTCGTCCTTGCGGGCCTCCAGTTGCTTTGCCCAGGTGTCCAGCGTGGGCACGTAGTTCTTGCCGATCTGGTGGTGGCGGGTGATCTCGAAGCCCGCACCGGCGGCGTACTTGTCGACGATGTCGACCTGCGGCAAGCGACCGCCGGGGAAGATCTCGGTCAGGATGAACCGGATGAACCGCAGCAGCGACATCGTCGTCTTCAGCCCGAGTTTTTCACCCTCTTCGGCGGTCGGCACGGTGATGGTGTGCAGCAGCATCTTGCCGTCGTCAGGCAGGACGTCGTAGCACATCTTGAAGAAGTCCGTGTAGCGGTCGTAGGTGCCGATGCCGTCGGCGAAGTGCTCGAAAGCGCCCAACGACACGATGCGGTCGACTGGCTCGTGAAACTCCTCCCAGCCTTGCAGCCGCACATCTTTCGAGCGGGTGCTGTCCATCTCGGCGAACTTCGCCTTGTTGTGGGCCAGCTGGTTTCGGCTGAGCGTCAGGCCGATGACGTTGACGTCGTACTTTTCGATCGCGTGGCGCATGGTGGAACCCCAGCCGCAGCCGATGTCGAGCAGCGTCATACCGGGCTTGAGGTCAAGCTTGCCCAGGGCCAGGTCCCGCTTGGCGCGCTGGGCTTCTTCGAGCGTCATGTCGTCGCGCTCGAAGTAGGCGCAGCTGTATGTCATGCTCGGATCGAGCCACAGCTTGAAGAAGTCGTTCGACAAGTCGTAATGCGACTTGATGTTCTCGACATTTGGCTTCAGTTCAGCCCCGTGCGTCATAGCCGCAGACCTTATACTTCGGCTTTAACCGATGCAATTGTCCGCACGGTCCGCGGTCATGTTCCTACCGTCTCACCAACTTTCAGCCTTAACCGATCAGTCGGCGAGTTCCAGCGGCGGCACGATAGGCGGCGGGTGCAGCTGCGCATTGAACTTCTCCAGCGACCCGCCGGCTTCGACAATTCCGCAGATGGCGCTCCAACTCAGCATGGTGAGGTAGTCGATCAACTCGTGCGTGCTCACCCGGGGGTCCGACATCCAGGAGTGGGTGGCCAACTGCACGCCGCCGACAATCATGTAGGCCCAGGGCTCGACTCCGCCGGTGTCCATCCCGACCTCTTGCATCCGCCGGCGCAGCAGTACCGACAGCATGCGGGCGATGATCCGCTCGGAGTCCGCGATCACTTTGCTCTTACTGGGCGAACTGTTCGCCATGACGAAGCGATACGGCTCCGGCTCCGCGGAGATGGTTTCGACGTACACCCGGATGATTTCGCGGGTGAGATCGAGCCCGTCCATGTTCGACGAGAGCGCCGCGGCCATGTTGGGAATCAGCGTGGTCTGCGCGAAGCGCATCATCACGGCGCTCGTCAGGTCGTTCTTGTCGACGAAATAGCGGTACAGCACGGTCTTGGAGACACCGATCTCGGCGGCGATCTCGTCCATGCTGAGAAAGCGGCCGCGCCGGCGGATCGCCACGATGGTGCCGTCGATCAATTCATTGCGACGCTCCACCTTGTGCCGGTGCCAGCGCCGCTTCCGACCATCCGTCTTCACGGCCGCACCCGTGACGTGCTCTGCCACTATCGCCGAATTCCATTCCGTAGACACCTGCGATAGTACGGGTTTTTATGCCCGCTATCCCGCTTCGTTGCAGGAGCGGTCACAGTTACTTGGTCGGCGGCTGGATCGTTCGAAGAGCAGCCGCCGGCATGGCGGATGATGGTGTGGTGGCACTGCAAACCAACGAAGGGTCCGCATCGCCGAGCCCGCCGGCGTCAGAATCGGGACTGATCGCGCCGCGTCCCAGCGGTGCATCCTTCGCGGAGTCCTTCGTCGCGGCCGACCCGACAGCCGACGCCGAGCGACGCATTGGATTGCGGCGAATGAAAATCGTGGCGCTGGGTTTTCTGATCGGTGCCAGCGCGGTGTTTCTGGGCTGCCGCTGGGCGCAGGCCGAAGGAGTGGCCCACGCCTGGGTGGGTTACGTGGCCGCCGCCGCGGAGGCCGGCATGGTGGGCGCGCTGGCCGACTGGTTCGCCGTCACCGCGCTGTTCAAGCATCCGCTCGGCATCCCGATCCCGCACACCGCGATCATCGAGCGCAAGAAAGATCAGTTGGGTGAAGGCCTCGGCACTTTCGTGCGGGAGAACTTCCTGTCACCGCCGGTCGTCGAGACCAAGATCCGGGAGGCCGAAGTGCCCAGCCGGTTGGGCAAATGGCTCTCGGAGCCGCCGCATGCCCAGCGGGTTGCCGCCGAGACCTCGACGGTGCTGCGGGTATTGGTGGAGTTGTTGCGCGACGAGGACGTTCAGCAGGTCATCGACCGGATGATCGTGCGGCGCGTCGCCGAGCCGCAGTGGGGCCCGCCGGTGGGCCGGGTGCTGTCCACCTTGCTGGCCGAGAACAGGCAGGAGGCACTGATTCAGCTGCTGGCGGACCGGGCATTCCAGTGGTCGCTCAACGCCGGTGAAATCATTCAGCGCGTGGTCGAGCGGGACTCGCCGACGTGGTCGCCGCGCTTCGTCGATCATCTCGTCGGCGATCGCATTCACCGCGAACTGATGGACTTCACCGACAAGGTCCGCCGCAACCCCGACCATGAGTTGCGCCGTTCGGCGACCCGATTCCTGTTCGAATTCGCCGACGATTTGCAGAACGACGCCGCCACCATCGCCCGCGCCGAAGCGGTCAAAGAGCAGCTGATGGCCCGCGACGAGATCACGAATGCCGCCGCAACCGCGTGGAAGACGCTCAAGCGGCTGGTGCTCGAGGGCGTCGACGACCCATCGAGCGCGCTGCGCTCCCGAATCGCCGATTCGGTCGTCCGAATCGGCGAATCGTTGCGGGACAACGCTGATCTGCGAGAAAAGGTGGACAACTGGATCGTGCGTGCCGCGCAGCATCTGGTGTCGCAATACGGGGTGGAGATCACCGCGATCATTACTGAAACCATCGAACGCTGGGATGCCCAAGAGGCCAGCCGCCGAATTGAATTGCACGTCGGCCGAGATCTGCAATTCATCCGAATCAACGGCACGGTGGTGGGCGCGTTGGCCGGACTGGTGATCTACACCATCGCGCAGCTTATCTTTTGAGCCGTGCTAACTGTGCTTGCAATAGTTAGCAGCGCGTCGTACTGTGAGTTGAGCACCGACCATCCGAATCAATGGGAATCGCCATGCCGCAGGACGAAAAGCTTGCCGCAGTGGTGTCGACCGCTGCATCGGATATCGGCAGTTTCATCAGGTCGCAGCGCGAAGCGGCCCAGGTGTCGGTGCGGCAGTTGGCGGAAAAGGCCGGCGTGAGCAATCCCTACCTCAGCCAGATCGAGCGGGGCCTGCGCAGGCCCTCCGCGGATGTGCTGAACCAGATCGCCAAAGCGCTCCGGGTTTCCGCCGAGGTGCTTTACGTGCGGGCGGGGATTCTCGAAACTAGCGAAACCAGCGACGTTCGAGACGCAATCGTCACCGACACGGCGATCACCGAGCGGCAAAAGCAGGTTCTGCTCGATATCTACACGTCTTTCGTCCAACAAAATGAACAACAGAATCCGACTGTGCAGGGTGCGACGACGTCCGCTTGACTCGCCACTGTGGACCGATTATTCGCCGACGCCCTCGACGATCCATGAAACGATTCGTGGACCGAACCATGAAAGGAAACACCATGGCCGACAATCCGACCATCGACGAACTGAGAACGCCGTTGCTCGCGGCGCTCGGTGCGGCCGATTTGGCCCTGGCCACCGTCAACGAGCTGCTGTCCGAGCTGCGCGATCGTGCGGGTGAGACTCGCACCGACACCCGCAGCCGGGTCGAGGAGAGCCGGGCCCGCCTGACCAGGCTGCAGGAAGATCTGCCGGCCCAGCTGCGGGATCTGCGTGGCCGCTTCACCCCAGAAGAGCTGCGCTCGGCTGCCGAAGGCTACGTCGAAGCCGCCAGCAGCCGGTATGCCGAGCTCGTCGAGCGCGGAGAAGCGGCCCTCGAACGGCTGCGCACCCAGCAGGGCGGCCTGGAGGACGTGTCGGCGCTCGCTGAGGGTTACGTCGACCAGGCTGTCGAGCTGACGCAGGAGGCGCTGGGCACCGTTGCATCGCAGACCCGAGCCGTCGGGGAGCGGGCCGCCAAGCTGGTCGGCATCGAACTGCCCAAGAAGGAGGAGCTGTCGGCGCCCAAGGAGGAGCCGTCGGCACGCCAAGAAGGCGGAGCCGTCGGCACCCAAGAAGGCGGAGCCGTCGGCACCCAAGAAGGCTCCTGCATCGGCATCGGCATCGGCATCTGCTCCGGCACCGGCCAAGAAGGCACCGGCCAAGAAGGCCCCCGCGAAGAAGGCTCCCGCGAAGAAGGCGGCTTCCGCCGCGCCGGTCAAGCAGCCTGCGGCGAAGAAGACGCCGGCGAAAAAGACGGCCGCCAAGAAGGTGACCCAGAAGTAGTCAGCGGTCCGGGGTGCCTGGTCGGGTGCCCCGGACCGGCGACGCTCGACGGTTGGGCCGCGGCGCGCATACGCTTACGGCGTGAACCTCGTGGCTACCGTCTTAGGCGTCCTGCAGATCGCCGTGGCGGTGGTGACGCTGTACGCACTCGTGCACGCGGCGATGCAGCGACCCGACGCCTACACCGCCGCCGAGAAGCTGACCAAGCCGCTGTGGTTACTCATCCTGGGCGGTGCGATCGCTTTGACGCTGCTGGTACAGGTGATGGGCACTGCGATCGCCGCCTGCGCGGCGGGCGTCTACCTGGTCGACGTGCGGCCGAAACTGCTCGACATCCAGGGTAAATCGCGCTAGGCCATGCGGGCGCCGATCGCTGTCACGCTCGCGGTTGTGGCCGCGCTCGTCATCACCCCGAGCGGTGCGGTGTCGGCGAACCCAGGCGGCGCACCGTCGGACACTGTGCCGTACCCGCCGCCCTTCGTCGACCACACCCAGTGGGTGCGGTTAAGCGAAGGACCCAGCCTGCGGGTGTACCCGACCCCGTCCGGGCGGGCGGCTTCCCGGCGGCCCGGCTCGGAAGCAGACGCCGACGAGGCGTGGACCGAGGTGTTGGCGCGTTCGCCCGATGCCGATACGGCGGGGATGCTTGCGCAATTCATCTGCCACTGGGATTGGGCTGAGCTTGCACAACCGGGGAAGGTCAGCTGGAATCTCGAACCGTGGCGTCCGGTTGTCGACGACGCGACGATGCTGAACAGCGGTTGCAATCCCGGCGGCGCTGAAGAGTCCCTTTAGTGCCGGACAATCCGACCCGCAGCCAGTTGGCGGCCCTGGTCGACCACACCCTGCTCAAACCCGAGGCGACGGTCGCGGACGTTGCCGCCCTGGTGACCGAAGCCGCAGAGCTCGGTGTGTATGCGGTGTGCGTCTCGCCGTCGATGGTGCCGGTCGCGGCGCAGGCCGCTACCGCCGGATTGCGGGTCGCGACCGTGGCAGGCTTCCCGTCCGGCAAGCACCTGCCCATGATCAAGGCCGAGGAAGCAGCCCAAGCCGTCGACGCCGGCGCTACAGAGGTGGACATGGTCATCGACGTCGGCGCCGTGCTTGCCGGCCAGTTTGCCGCTGTCCGGTCCGACGTCGCCGCAGTGCGGGCCGCCGTACCGGCATCGGTGCTCAAGGTGATCGTCGAGTCAGCGGTTCTGCTGACCGCGGGGGACGGACGAATCCTGGCCGACGCCTGCTGCGCCGCCGAAGACGGCGGCGCGGATTTCGTGAAGACGTCTACCGGCTTCCACCCTGCGGGCGGCGCATCGGTGCGGGCGGTGACCCTGATGGCCGACAGTGTCGGCGGGCGGCTGGGTGTCAAAGCCAGCGGTGGCATCCGCAGCACCGCCGATGCCCTCGCGCTGCTCGACGCCGGCGCCACCCGGCTCGGGCTGTCCGGCTCCCGCGCTGTGCTCTCCGGTTTGGTTTAGCGGCGATCGCGAGCGCGGCGGAAAGCCGGGCGAAGCGGGTCACCGCCATCAGCCTGCGAACTGCTCAGAGCCCGCTGAAGCAGTCCTGGCTCGACGACCCGGAGGATGAAGCAGCCGGGATAACAGCGTTGCTCGCCGAGAACGCGCCCTCGACTCCGCTGTCGGTCACCTTGACGCTGTCGATGTGGACGTTGATCCCGTAGTTCGTCGTCGCTTTCGAGGTGAAATCGTCCAAGTCCTTCTGCACGGTGTCCGTCGACAGATTCGAGCCCAACGCCGACAAGCTGACAACCTGCAGCGACAACGCGTTGTTGACGACCTGCGGTTTGATGGTCGCGCTATCCAGCAGGCCCTTGAATTGGACCGTCCCGGCGCTGGTGTCCGTGGTGACCTTGCCGGCCACCAGGCTGCCGAGGCCGGGGATGGCGTCTTCGATGGACTGTTTGATGCCGTCGGACGACCAGCTCATCGTCCCGTTCAAGCCACCGATGGTGCCTTGCGAGTTGTTTCCGCTGCCCAGCCGCACATCCCGGACGTCGATGGTCACTTTCATGCCTTTGGCGCTACGCACTTGGTTGCCGCCGGTCTGCACAGAGATGTCGCTGTAGTGGCCGGTGAAGTACTGCCACAGCACCGGGGGAGTTTCGGCGAACGACACGCTGGCGCTGTCTTGCACCTCGCACACCACCGCACTGGCCATCTTGCCGTCGGCGGCGTGGCGGGCGTACAGCTCTGCCGCCACCGCAGCGACGAGCAAGAGCACCGGCACAAGCACAGCCGCGATCAGCAGGCGCCTGCGGTTCCGGTCCTTGGGTTGCTTTTCAGGCGACGCTGTCGGTTGGCGGGGAGGCGGCGTCGGGATGTGGGTGGTGGCCTGCTCGTACAGCTGGCGCGAGAGGCCGGGTGGCTGCGGCTGGGCGTAGGGCGCCGGACCCGGCTGCTGATGCGGCGGCGGCCCCGGCTGGCGGGGGGACTGCACATTGGGCGGCGGCCCGGACGGCCCCGGCGGGCGCCGCCCGGTGGGTGGCGGCGGTGGCTGCCGGATGGGTATCTGACGCGTCGGCGAGGCCGACGGAGGTGGCGGCTGGGGTCGCGGCGGGCTCGCGGCGCCTGGGGGCGGGGCGGCCCGGGCCGCCTGCGCGGGTCTACCGGCCCGCCCGGCCCAGCCCATTCCGGCGGGTCACCGTGCGAAGGCCCTTGCGGAGTCGTCACTAGCGCAATCTTGCCCTAGAGACCACCGCGCCGTCGTCCCAGCCATCGGTGTGGCGGCTTCGGGTTACAGATTGGCGAAACAGGCATCCGCTTGGCCCGCTGGGATCGAGGCGTTGCGAGTCGAGAACTGACCGATCACACCGTTGTCCGTCACTTGAACGCTGTCGGCGTGAATGCCGAGTGGGAACTGTTTGGTCAGCTTTGAGGTGAAGGCGTCGATCGTGGTCTGGATGCTTTCCCTGGGCAGCGTGAAGCCGATCCCGGTGAAGTTGACCACTTGCAGCGACAGCCCGCCGTCCGCCACCTGCGGCTTGACGGTGATGTTTTCCAGTGTGCCCTTCATTTGCACTGTTCCGTCGCCGGGGTTGGTGGTGACGTCACTGCTGATGAAGTTGCCGAGGATGGGTATGGCGTCTTGCACCGTTTCCTTGATGCCCGCGGCGGTCCAGTTCAGGGTGGCGTCGAGCGCACCGATCGTCCCCTTCGAGTTCGCGTCACCATGCAAGTTGACATCGCGGATCGCGATGTCGGCCTTCATGCCTTTGGCGGTGCGGAGCTGATTGCCGGCGGTGTGGATGGAGATGTTGGTGTAGTGACCGTTGACGTGCTGCCACAAGAATGGCGGCATCGCGCCGAACGACACCGAGGCGCTGTCGTTGGCTTCGCATTCCACTGCCTTGGTCACCTTGTCGACGGCGATGTGGCGTGCGATCAGCTCGGCAGCCACTATCCCGACGCCGATCAGTGCCAGAACGATGACGAAAATAAGCGTGATGGACAGCGGGTCGCGCAGGAAGCCGTGACCCGGTTTCTCCGCCGGAGGTGTTTCGCTCGGGAACCGCTCGGTCGGTGCGGAGAAGCCTGCGTCGGGCGGCCCGGGGGCGTAAGCGGAGTGCGACGGCTCGTTCGGCGCGGCCGGCGGCTGGTACCCGCGGAACTCCTGAGTGCGGGAGGGACGGATCTGCGTGGTCGGCGAGTCCGACGGCGCCGGTGGAACCGCGCCGGGGCGGGCCCAAGGCGTCGGATCGTCGGGATGAGGTGGTCCGTACGGATCAGTCATCTGCGCGATTCTGCCTTACCTACCTCGGTGAGGTTCGCATGGTTGCGCAACACCGCGATCTTTTCCCGCGCAACGGCGACGTCGGTCAGATCGATGTCGGCGACCAGCAACTCCGGTGCGGCACCGGCAGCGGTGACCACCTCACCGAAGGGTGACGCCACCAAGCTGCCGCCCACCCCGGTCGGCGCGCCCGGTGCGCCGCCACCACCCGGATCGGCCTGCCCGGCCGCAGCGACGTAACTCGTCGCGTCCAGCGCGCGCGCCCGGGCGAGCAACGTCCACTGCTCGAGCTTGCCCGGACCCGACCCCCACGAGGCGCTGACCACGATCAGTTGGGCACCGCGGCGGGCCAACTCCGTGTAGAGCTCCGGGAAGCGGATGTCGTAGCAGGTAGTCAGTCCCACTTCGACGCCGTCCACTGTGATCACCACCGGTTCGCGTCCGGGTGCGACGGTGCGCGACTCGGTGTATCCGAAGGCGTCGTAGAGATGGATCTTGTCGTAGTGGGTGTCGGGCCGGTTGGGAGCGCCGGGACCCACCGCGATCAGCGTGTTGGCGACCCGTTCGTCGTCGGCGGGAGTGAACATCCCTGCGACGACGGTGATGTCGGTCTCCGCTGCGATCTGCCGGACACCGTCGGCCCAGGGTCCGGTGACCGGCTCGGCGATCGGCGCCAGCGGAACGCCGAACCGGCACATGGTCGCTTCGGGGAACACCACCAGCCGCGCGCCGGCCTCAGCCGCCCGGCCGCTGTAGTCGCGCACCAGCCGCAGATTTGCCGCCGGGTCGGTGCCGCTGAGGATCTGCGCCAACGCAATCCGCATACGCGACACATTAGGCCGTCCGCTGTTCGTGAGCGCCTCGGGAGCGGGCAGGTCGGCGGTTCAGATGTGCTGGTCGATCCACATCGTGGTGAATCGCTGCTCGGCGATCAGCAGTTCCACCAGTTGATGGCCGATGAAATTCTCGACCTTGCCGCCGACCAGCGGGATGCGCACCTCGACGGTGGCCCGGAATTTCAGCCGGGCGCCGCCCGCCTCGGGGGCCGGGGCCAGTGTCGCCGTCCCCGACAGCGCCACCGGCGCGTCCGGGATCGCGCCGAGGATGGTGGCGTTGGCGGTGCCGCCGGATACTGGGCCCCAGCTTTCTTCGCGCCGGATGTGCAGGTCCCCGCGGTGAAACTGCGTGACGACGCCGGGCAGCCGGTTCACCCGCAGCACCTGCGTCGTGACGACCTCGACGCTGCCGTCGTCGCCGTGCGGCCCGCCCACCCGAATGGAATCCAGCGTCGCGTCGTCGGCGCCGGAATCGGCGAGACGGGCCAGCCAATACTGCTCGTCGCTGAACGCTGCATGAACCTGTCCGACACTGCCGCGATAGTCGGCGGACATGTCGAATGAACGCGGCATAGCAGGTCAGGCTACCGTCAAGGCCCGTAAGACAGTGCTGGGAAGGGGATCACAGTGGGGACGCCGTTCGCCGGCGCCTGTGTCGCAGAAGCGGTGCCGCTGGCGCCGCTGACGACGTTGCGGGTCGGCCCGACGGCTCGCCGGGTCATCACCTGTGCCAGCACCGATCAGGTCATCGCGACAGTGCGCGAGCTGGATGCCGCGCCGGCCGGACCGGTTCTCGTGTTGGCCGGCGGTTCCAACGTGGTGATTTCTGATTCGCTCACCGACCTGACCGTCGTGCGGCTGGCCAGCAATGACCTCACTATCGACGGCAACCTTCTTCGGGTCGAGGCCGGTGCGGTGTGGGACGACGTGGTAGCGGCGGCCGTCGAGCACGGGCTGGGCGGCCTTGAGTGCCTGTCCGGGATCCCGGGGTCGACCGGGGCTACGCCGGTGCAGAATGTCGGTGCCTACGGTGCCGAGGTCTCCGACACCGTCACCCGGGTTCGGCTGCTGGACCGGCAGACCGGCGCGGTGAGCTGGTCGCCGGCGGCTGACCTGCGCTTCGGCTACCGGAGCAGCGCCCTCAAGGGTGCCGACGCACGACCGGCGGTGGTGCTCGAAGTGGAATTCGCGTTGGACGACTCGGGCCGCAGCGCTCCGCTGCGCTACGGCGAGCTGACCGACGCGCTGGGCGCGGACAGCGGCGAGCGTGTCGACCCGGCCGTCGTCCGGCAGGCCGTGCTGAGGTTGCGCAGACGCAAGGGCATGGTGCTCGACGCCGCCGACCACGACACCTGGAGCGTCGGGTCGTTCTTCACCAACCCGGTGGTGCCGCAGGAGGTGTACGAGCAGCTGGCCGACGGGTTCGGGGAACGGGTGCCGAAGTTCCCGACGCGCAACGGGATCAAGTTGGCCGCCGCCTGGCTGGTCGAACACGCCGGTTTCAGCAAAGGCTATCCCGGCTGCGAGACCGCGGCCTGCCGGTTGTCCACCAAGCACGCGCTTGCGTTGACCAATCGCGGCGGCGCCACCACCGCCGACGTGCTCGCACTGGCCCGCGTCGTGCGCGACGGCGTACGCGACGTGTTTGGCATCACACTGCAAGCCGAACCTGTGCTGGTCGGCTGCCTGATCTAGCCGCAGGTTTCGTGCTCGCGGCGATCCGCCCGGTATCTTTGTCCCTCGTGACTACCGCCAGCGTTCCACCGCCGCTCAGCCGGCGTCGGGCCCTGTCGGCGCTCGCGGTGGGAGTGTTTGCGCCGAACCTGCTGGCCGCCTGTTTTGGCGGGACGAGCAAACAAGCCGAAAAGCAGCAGCCGCCGCCGGCACCGAGTTTGATCTTCCGTCCGGCCGACGCTGCCGGTGACGTGGTGCCCACCGCGCCGGTCAGCGCCGAGGTGCGCAACGGCTGGTTCCAGCGCGTGGCGCTGACCAACTCGACCGGCAAAGCCGTGGCCGGAGTCTTGAATCAAGACCGCACGCTCTACACGGTCACCGAGCCGCTGGGCTATGACTCCACCTACACCTGGACGGGCTCGGTCGTCGGCCGCGACGGCAAGCCCGTTGCGGTAGCCGGGCGGTTCACCACGGTCACTCCCACCAAGAAAGTGGACGGCGGATTTCAGATCGGTGACGGTCAGACCGTCGGGATCGCCGCACCGGTGATCATCCAGTTCGACGCGCCGATCAGCGACAAAGCCGCTGTCGAGCGGGCGCTGAAGGTCACCACCGATCCGCCGGTCGAGGGCAGCTGGGCCTGGCTGCCCGACGAGTCACAGGGATCGCGGGTGCACTACCGGACCCGGGAGTACTACCCGGCCGGCACCAAAGTCAACGTCGAAGCGAAGCTCTACGGGGTGCCGTTCGGCGACAATGCGTTTGGCGCGCAGGACATTTCGCTGAACTTCAACGTCGGCCGGCGGCAGATCGTGAAAGCCGAGGTCTCGTCACACCGCATCCAGGTGATGCGCGACGAGGGTGTGATCATGGATTTCCCGTGCAGCTACGGCGAAGCCGACAAGCCACGCAACGTGACCCGCAACGGCATCCACGTGGTCACCGAGAAGCACTCCGACTTCTACATGTCCAACCCGGCGGCCGGTTACAGCAACGCCCACGAGCGCTGGGCGGTCCGGATCTCCAACAACGGCGAATTCATTCACGCCAACCCGTCGAGTTCCGGCGCGCAGGGCAACAGCAACGTCACCAACGGCTGTATCAACCTGTCGACCTCCGACGCCGAGCAGTACTTCAGCAGCGCGCTCTACGGCGACCCGGTCGAGGTCACCGGCAGCACCATCCAACTGTCCTACTCCGACGGCGACATCTGGGACTGGGCAGTGGACTGGGACACCTGGACGGGCATGTCGGCGTTGCCGCCACCCAGCGGCGCCAAGCCGTCGCCGGTGTCGATCCCGCGCAATGCGCCCGCCACGCCCAGCACCGCGCCGACGCTGTCGAGCACTCCTACCACCACGTCAGAGTCCCCGTCCGAGCCGACCGAGACTACTGCGCAGCCGGGTGGTTAGCCCGCCGTGTCGCCGAGGCCTGGTCGCGCGGTCGGATCACGATCTGGTCGAGGTTGACGTGCGGCGGGCGAGAGGCGACGAAGCCGATCACCTCGGCGACGTCGGTGGCCACTAGCGGTGTCATGCCGGTGTACACCGCGTCGGCACGCTGCTGATCCCCCTCGAAGCGGACCAGCGAAAACTCCGTCTCCACCGCGCCGGGCGCAATCTCAGTGAGCCGCACCGGTTTTCCGAGCAGCTCACCACGCAGCGTGCGGTGCAGTGCACCCTGCGCGTGCTTGGCCGCCGTGTAGCCCGAGCCGCCGTCGTAGACCTCGATCGCCGCGATCGACGTGACGGTGACGATCAGGCCGTCGCCGGACTCGATCAGTTTCGGCAGCAGCGCACGGGTCACCCGTAGGGTGCCGAGCACGTTGGTTTCCCACATCCACCGCCAGTGCTCCAGGTCGGCGTCAGCCACCGGCTCGAGTCCTTTCGCGCCTCCCGCGTTGTTCACCAGCATGTCGACCCGGTCCAATGACTCCGCCAAAGCATGCACCGCGGCGCCGTCAGTGACGTCGGTCACAACAGCTTTCCCGCCGATTTCCTCGGCCAGGGCGGTGATGCGGTCAGCGCGGCGCGCCACTGCCACGACTTCAAAGCCTTGTCCTGCAAGGATTCTGGCGGTGGCTTCACCAATTCCAGCGCTGGCGCCGGTTACTACAGCCACTGGCCGGGTCGAGTTACGAGTCTTTGCTTCAGTCACCGGAACAACTCTAAGAGACGTGCTAAGTTCCCTGGTGTGTACTCCAGTGCGCTCTTCGGCTTGACCTCCGCGTGTCTGTTCGCGGACTGCGCGTGTTGTCGCCGCGCAATCTGCCGCGCCTGACCGGCCTGAGCTGACGCACAAGCCGGACGTGCGGCCAAGAGCCCGCCCGACCGGACCTGGAGACAAGGACACACCCCGTGCGCTCGACCACTCTCACCGCTGAATCGCACACATACACTTCGCCGCTGCGTTCCCGCCGGCGTGTGATGGCGCCGTCACTGCACCTGTCCGATGCCGCAGCGGCGTCCGTCTTCCGGGCGGTGCGGCTGCGCGGCCCGATCGGCCGCGACGTGATCGCCACCGTCACCTCGCTGAGTATCGCGACGGTCAACCGCCAGGTGATCGCCCTCCTCGACGCCGGCGTGCTGCGTGAGCGTGCCGACTTGGCGGTCGCCGGTGCGATTGGGCGCCCTCGGGTGCCGGTGGAAGTCAACCACGAGCCGTACCTGACGCTGGGCATTCACGTCGGCACCCGAACCACCAGCATCGTGGCCACCGACCTGTTCGGCCGCACCCTGGACGCGGTGGAAACTCCGACCCCGCTCAACGCGCAAGGACCGGCGCTGGCATCGCTGGCCGAAGGTGCTCGCCGTTATCTGCGCCGCTGGCACCGCCGGCGGCCGCTGTGGGTCGGTATCGCCATCGGCGGTGCCGTCGACGGGGCCACCGGTCATGTGGATCATCCGCGACTGGGGTGGAAGCAGGCGCCGATCGGGCCGGTAATCGGTGATGCGCTGAGCCTGCCGGTGTCGGTCGCTTCGCACGTCGACGCGATGGCCGGAGCCGAACTGCTGCTCGGGATGCGCCGATTCGCGCCGAACGCGTCGACGTCGTTGTATGTCTACGCCCGCGAGACCGTGGGTTACGCGCTGGTGATCGGCGGCCGAGTGCACAGCCCGGCCAGCGGCCCGGGCACCATCGCCCATCTGCCTGCGCAGTCCGAGCTGCTGGGCGGCTCCGGGCAACTGGAGACCACCGTCAGCGACGAAGCCGTGGTGGCGGCGGCCCGCAAGCTCCGACTGCTGCCCGCAGGCAACCGCAACAACACGTCGACGGCCATCACCGAGCTGCTGCGCGCGGCCCGCGCCGGCAACGAGCAAGCCCGCGAGCTGTTCGGTGAACGGGCCCGACTGCTGGGCGAATCGGTGGCATTGCTGCGCGACCTGCTCAATCCGGACGAGCTGGTGGTCGGTGGGCAAGCCTTCACCGAATATCCCGAGGCGATGGTCGGGGTGGAAGCAGGGTTCGCCGCGCGCTCGGTACTGCCGCCGCGCGATATCCGGGTGACGGTTTTCGGCAACCGGGTGCAGGAAGCAGGCGCCGGAATCGTTTCGCTCGGCGGGCTCTACGCTGACCCCGTCGGCGCGATGCGCCGCGCACTGGGCAGGACAGGCACGGTCAGCTCGCCGCTGGACGTCGGCACGACTGCCGCTGACGCGTCCGCCTGACCTGGTACATCAGGTGGTGCTGCAAAGATGGCGGAGTGCGGCAAACCGACTCCTCCTGGCCAGACGCTTCTGAGTTAGACCCGCGCCGGGTGGCGGTGCTGTCGGTACACACATCACCGCTGGCGCAGCCCGGCACCGGCGACGCCGGCGGAATGAACGTCTATGTGCTGCAAAGCGCGTTGCACCTGGCTCGTCGCGGAGTCGAGGTGGAGATCTTCACACGAGCCACCGCGTCCGCGGACCCGCCGCTCGTGCACATTGCGCCCGGCGTGCTGGTCCGCAATGTGGTGGCCGGCCCGTTCGAGGGGTTGGACAAATACGATCTGCCGACCCAGTTGTGCGCTTTCGCGGCTGGGGTGCTGCGCGCCGAAGCTGTCCACGAGCCGGGTTACTACGACATCGTGCACTCGCATTACTGGTTGTCCGGTCAGGTCGGTTGGCTGGCCCGCGACCGCTGGGCAGTGCCGCTGGTGCACACCGCGCACACGCTCGCCGGTGTCAAGAACGCCGCGCTGGCCGACGGCAGCGTCGGTCAGGAGCCGGAGCCGCCGTTGCGTGCGGTCGGCGAGCAACAGGTCGTCGACGAAGCCGACCGGCTGATCGTCAACACCGATGACGAAGCACAACAATTGATTTCGTTGCACAGCGCCGACCCGGCGCGCATCGACGTGGCGCACCCCGGGGTGGACCTCGACGTGTTCTGTCCCGGTGACCGGCAGGCGGCGCGTTCGTCGCTGGGGCTGCCGCTCGATGAGCCGGTCGTGGCTTTCGTCGGGCGAATCCAGCCGTTGAAGGCGCCGGACATACTGTTGCGCGCCGCAGCCGAACTGCGGCGGGTGCGCGTCGTGGTTGCCGGCGGCGCCTCCGGCAGCGACTTGGCCGGTCCCGCCGAATTGGTTCGGCTGACCGAGGAACTGGGTATCAGGAACCAGGTGACGTTCTTGCCGCCGCAGTCCCGAAAAGACTTGGCGCAACTGTTTCAAGCCGCTGATCTGGTGGCGGTGCCCAGCTACTCGGAATCCTTCGGTCTGGTGGCCCTCGAGGCCCAGGCCTGCGGGACGCCGGTGGTGGCCGCGGCGGTCGGTGGGCTGCCGGTGGCAGTCCGCGACGGCATCAGCGGCACCCTGGTCGCCGGTCACGGCGTCGACCAGTGGGCGAAGGCCATCGACGATTCGTTGCGGGTCAGCGCCGGGCCGCGGCGCTGGGCGGTCAGCCGAGCGGCGGTCGAACACGCCCGCACGTTCTCGTGGGACAACACCGTCGACGCGTTGCTGGCCAGCTATCGCCGCGCGATCAGCGGATACACCGCCACCCGCCGGCACCCGGTGCGGGATCTTGCGGCGGCTCGGCGGTTGCGGCGCTGGGCGCCCCGTCGCGGTGTTCGGGAAGTGGCGCCATGAGTCGCGCCGACGACGATGGGGCCGGCTTCAGCCGGGTTCGAGGAGTGGCGCAATGAGTACAGCTCACGACGATCAACTCGGTGAGGCGATGACGTACGCCCAGCGGATTATCGAAGATGCGCTGAAAGCGAGCGAACTGCCCTACTCGCGGCACAAGGGCGCGCACGGCGGGCTGCCCGGGTTGGTGGTCGAACTGCCCGGCGAGCGCAGACTCAAGACGAACACCATCTTGAGCATCGGCGAGCACTCCGTGCGCATCGAGGCGTTCGTCTGCCGCAAACCCGACGAGAACTACGAGGGCGTGTATCGATTTCTGCTCAAACGCAACCGCCGGTTGTACGGCGTTGCCTACACCATCGATAACGTCGGCGACATCTACCTGGTGGGCCGGATGGCGTTGGCAACGGTCGACGCGGCGGAGATCGATCGGGTGCTGGGTCAGGTTCTGGAAACGGTTGACTCGGACTTCAACACGTTGCTGGAGTTGGGTTTTCGCACTTCCATTCAAAAAGAATGGGAATGGCGGGTGTCGCGCGGTGAGTCGTTGAAGAATTTGCAGGCATTCGCGCACCTGATCGACGAAAAGGACACCAGGCCTGCAGCCGGCGGGACCGACAACCCGGAAACGCTGCGGGCCGTCGGCGAGACCGACGGCGAGCCCGGCTACCAGGGCGCGTGAGAGACTTGCGGCATGGCAGACTCTGCGACGCTTGTGCTGCTTCGCCATGGTGAGAGCCAATGGAACGCGCTGAATCTCTTTACCGGTTGGGTGGACGTCGACCTCACCGATAAGGGCCGGGCCGAGGCGGTGCGCAGCGGTGAATTGCTGGCCGAACACGATTCGCTGCCAGATGTGGTGTACACCTCGCTGTTGCGCCGGGCGGTCTCCACAGCGAATTTGGCGCTGGACACCGCCGACCGGCACTGGGTCCCGGTTCGGCGCAGTTGGCGGCTCAACGAGCGCCATTACGGCGCATTACAGGGCTTGGACAAGGCCGACATCAAAGAGCGCTACGGCGACGAGCAGTTCATGGCCTGGCGCCGCAGCTACGACACGCCGCCGCCGCCGATCGAAAAGGGCAGCCGGTTCAGTCAGGATGCCGACCCCCGCTACGCCAACATCAATGGCGGCCCGCGGACCGAATGCCTGGCCGACGTGGTGGCCCGATTCCTGCCCTACTTCACTGACGTGATCGTGCCGGATCTGCTGGCCGGCAAAACGGTGCTCATCGCTGCGCACGGCAATTCATTGCGCGCTTTGGTGAAGTACCTCGACGACATGTCCGACGAGGATGTCGCCGGCCTGAACATTCCGACCGGCGTCCCGCTGCGCTACGACCTGGACCACGCGCTGCGTCCGCAGGTCGCCGGCGGCAGTTACCTTGACCCAGCGGCTGCCGCTGCCGGTGCGGCCGCGGTGGCGAGCCAGGGTGCCAAGTAACTCGCGAGTCGTGCCTGCGACGCGAAAGGCGAACCGGTTGACGATGGCGGTAATTAATTCGGAGCTTGTTTGGGAAACATGTCGTGAACGGCGGTCGAACACCTGCGACGTAGGTTGTGACATGTCCAATTATGGCGGTGCGCTGCTGGGGAAATGTTCAAGTGAATTTGTAAGATTTTTATTGTGACCGTGTTCTCGGCGCTATTGCTGGCCGGGGTTTTTGCTCTGCTGGCCTTGGGCGTCGGCGTTGCCGCAGGCGCCAGGCTGGCATCGCGGATCGTCGAGCGCCGGCAGCGGTCAGCCGCAGACTTGGCCGGAATCACCGTCGCGCAGATGCTGCAGCGCATCGTCGCTTTGACGCCGCTCGGCACCGCGGTGGTCGACAGCCATCGAGACGTCGTCTACCTCAACGATCGCGCGAAGGAGTTCGGGTTGGTGCGCGACCGCCAGCTCGAAGACCAGGCGTGGCAGGCGGCGCAGGAAGCGCTGGCCAGCGGACACGACGTCGAATTCGACCTGGTGCCGAAGAAGCGGTCTGCTGTGAGCGGGTCTGAGCTGTCGGTGCACGGCCAGGCGCGGCTGTTGAGCGAGGAAGATCGCCGGTTCGCGGTGGTCTTCGTCTACGACCAGTCCGAGTACGCCCGAATGGAGGCCAGCCGGCGCGACTTCGTCGCCAACGTCAGTCATGAACTCAAGACGCCAGTCGGCGCTATGGCTGTTCTCGCCGAGGCTTTGCTGGCTTCGCCAGATGACCCCGAAACGGTACTACGGTTTGCGGAGAAAGTTTTGATCGAGGCAAATCGGCTGGGTCACATGGTTGGCGAGTTGATCGAGTTGTCCCGGCTGCAGGGCGCCGAACGATTGCCCGATTTATCGCCGGTTGATGTTGATACCATTGTCGCAGAAGCGATTTCACGTCACAGAGTGGCGGCGGACAACGCCGACATCGTGGTGCGCACCGATACGCCCTGCGGCTTCAAGGTGCTCGGTAACCAGAGCTTGCTGGTGACAGCGCTGGCCAACCTGGTGTCGAACGCGATCGCTTATTCGCCGCGCGGGTCGTCGGTGTCGGTAAGTTGCCGCCGACGGGGTGAGCACGTCGAGATGGCCGTAACCGACCGCGGCATCGGCATCGCGCGGAAGGACCAGGAGCGGGTTTTCGAACGGTTCTTCAGGGGCGACAAAGCGCGGTCGCGCGCCACCGGCGGTAGTGGACTTGGGCTGGCGATCGTCAAGCACGTTGCGGCCAACCACAACGGCAGCATCGGGCTGTGGAGTCAGCCCGGCACGGGGTCAACTTTCACGTTGGCCATCCCGGCCTATCAAGACCACGGCGAACCGCAAAGTTGCGATCCGCGCCCGAAGAAGTTCCAACGAGAGGAAGAACTACGCCGATGAGTCGCGCTTACGACGATGCAGAGCGCAGCGATGAGGAGGAGTGGCGCAAATGACGCGCGCCGACGACGATGCAGAGCGCAGCGATGAGGAGGGGGCGATGTAGAGCGCCGATGAATGGCGAAATACGCGCGCCGACGACGATGCAGAGCGCAGCGATGAGGAGGAGTGGCGCAAATGACTAGTGTGCTGATCGTTGAGGACGAGGAGTCGCTGGCCGACCCGCTGGCCTTTCTCCTGCGCAGAGAGGGCTTCGAGGCGACCGTGGTTACCGACGGGCAGTCAGCGTTGGCTGAGTTCGACCGCGCCGGCGCCGACATCGTGCTGTTGGACCTGATGCTGCCGGGAATGTCGGGCACCGACGTCTGTAAGCAGTTGCGCTCCCGCTCAAGCGTGCCGGTGATCATGGTTACCGCCCGGGACAGCGAGATCGATAAGGTCGTCGGCCTGGAGTTAGGCGCCGACGACTACGTCACCAAACCCTATTCCGCGCGTGAGTTGATTGCGCGCATCCGGGCGGTGCTTCGGCGCGGTGGCGAAGAGGAGCCCGAAGTCACCGATGGTGTGCTGGAGTCCGGGCCGGTGCGGATGGACGTCGAGCGTCATGTCGTCTCAGTAAACGGTGAAACAATCACGTTGCCGCTCAAAGAGTTCGATCTCCTGGAATATCTGATGCGCAACACCGGCCGGGTGTTGACCCGCGGGCAGCTCATCGATCGGGTCTGGGGCGCAGATTACGTCGGTGACACGAAAACGCTTGACGTGCATGTCAAGCGGCTGCGGTCGAAAATTGAAGCCGACCCGGCCAACCCGGTGCACCTGGTGACAGTGCGCGGTTTGGGCTACAAACTCGAGGGCTGAGCCGAACGGCAGCGTCGCTACTCAGCAGCACGCGTCGCAGGATGGACGGCGATGAGGCCTAAGCCGCTACGGCGCTTGCACATGGCCGCCAGCTCGGCATAAGCCTTCTCGCCAAGCAGCTCGATGAGCTCGGCGGCGAGGGTCTTCCAGACTTGCTTGCTGCCGATGTGGGTCGCCGGGTCGCCGGTGCAATACCAGTGCAGGTCTGCGCCGCCCGAACCCCAACCGCGGCGATCGTATTCGGTGACGGTGGTTTTCAAGATCTCCGAGCCGTCCGGGCGAGTGACCCATTCCTGGCTTCGCCGAATTGGCAGCTGCCAGCACACGTCCGGCTTCATGGTCAGCGGCTCAACGCCCAACTTCACCGCCTTGATGTGCAGCGCGCAGCCGGCGCCGCCGGGGAAGCCGGGTCGGTTCAGGAAGATGCAGGCGCCCTTGTGTTTACGCGTGCGCCAGGCCGGTTCGTCATCATGCTCGTCGAGTTCCAGATAACCCTTCCCAGTCCTGCCCTTATCGCGGAACTGCCAGTCCTCGTTGGTCAGCTGAGCCGCCGCGTCGTCCAGTCGGGCGCGGTCGTCGTCGTCGGAGAGGAACGCACCGTGCGAGCAGCACCCGTCGTCGGGTCGGCCGGCCACCGTGCCCTGACAGGCCGGCGTTCCGAACACACAAGTCCAGCGCGACAGCAGCCAGGTGAGATCTGCTGCGATCAAATGCTCAGGATTGTCCGGGTCGTAGAACTCCACCCACTCACGGGCGAAATCCAGTTCGACCTCGCCCGGTTGAGCCGGCTGCGCGGGTGCCACGGTTGCCCAGATTAGTCGAAAATCGACGCCGGCCGAAGTAGCAGGAACGCGGGTTTCATGCTCCATGTCCAAATCACGAGGCGAAGTCTTGAAGAGTCACTTTCCCTCTTGCATCGCTGTGACGGTTAACAACGCCTTTGACAGTGTGATGGCGTATTCGATATCACTCAGCCCGGGCGGCGTGGCGATATCACCGGCGGTATCGCTTCGCAGCAGTTGATATTGGTCGGCTGCCCGCTGCGCACCCGCATCGTCGCCGGGCGGTGTTCAATGGCCCGGCTCCTCCTCGGCTGCCCGCTGCGCACCCGCATCGTCGCCGGGCGGTGTTCAATGGCCCGGCTCCTCCTCGGCTGCCCGCTGCGCACCCGCATCGTCGCCGGGCTACGTTGTGTTGCGTGCGGTTAGGCGTGCTCGACGTGGGCAGTAACACGGTCAATCTGCTGGTAGTCGACGCCCGTCGCGGCGGACACCCGACACCGATGAGCTCCACCAAGGCCACGCTGCGCCTGGCCGAGGCAATCGACAACGGCAAGATCACCCGGCGCGGCGCGGACAAGCTGGTTTCGACGATCGACGAGTTCGCCAAGATCTCGACCAGTTCAGGCTGCACAGAGCTGATGGCGTTCGCCACCTCCGCGGTACGCGATGCCAAGAACTCCGAAGACGTGCTCTCGCGAGTGCGATCCGAGACTGGTGTCGATCTGCGGGTGCTGCGCGGCGTCGACGAGTCGCGGCTGACCTTCCTTGCGGTGCGCCGCTGGTACGGCTGGAGCGCAGGACGCATCATCAATCTCGATATCGGCGGCGGCTCGCTGGAGGTGTCCAGCGGCGTCGACGAGGAACCCGAGGTGGCGTTGTCGCTGCCGCTTGGTGCCGGGCGCCTCACCCGCGAGTGGCTGCCCGACGATCCGCCGAGCCGCCGCCGGGTGGCCATGCTGCGCGATTGGCTCGACAACGAGGTGGCCGACGCCAGCGCCGCGGTGCTCAAAGCCGGCGACCCCGACCTCGCAGTGGCGACCTCCAAAACCTTCCGTTCGCTGGCCCGGCTGAACGGCGCCGCGCCGTCGGCCGCCGGGCCGCGGGTCAAGCGGACACTGACCCTCAACGGCCTCAGACAACTCATATCTTTCATCTCTAGGATGACGACCGCTGACCGTGCGGAACTGGAAGGAGTGAGCGCCGAGCGGGCGCCGCAGATTGTGGCGGGCGCCCTGGTAGCAGAGGCAAGCATGCGTGCGCTGTCGATTGAAACGGTAGACATCTGCCCGTGGGCGCTGCGGGAAGGGTTGATCCTGCGAAAACTCGACAGCGAAGCCGACGGAACCGCCCTCGTGGAGACCTCAGTGCGGGATGCTAAAGGCCAGGTAGTTGATGGGACCGCGGTTGACCGGTCGAGAGGCGACAGACGATGACTGGAACACAGACCAACACCGAAGGGGCGGAAACCCGGCCGATCTCGGTCGCCGAATTGCTGGCCAAGAACGGCACCATCGGCGCGCCACCGGTCACCGGACGCCGGCGCCGGCGCCGCGGCAACACCGACGCGGTGACGGTCGCCGAGTTGACCGGTGAAATACCCGTCATCACCGACGAGACCCCTCCGCCGCACTCCGAGCGGCCCAACCTGAAGGCCCACAGCACCAGGGCGCCCGAGCGGCGCGCGAATGGCGCGGCGCCTGTCGGCGCGCCGGCCCCGACTCCCAGTCCCCAGCGGGTGCAAGAACCAGCGCCCGACCTTTCCGACGACGAATCCGCGGACACTTCGAACTGGGCGCAGCCGGAGCCGCGCTGGCCTGCATCACCGCCGCAGCCACGCCCGAACCGCCTTCAGGCCCGGCCGCGTTCGGGTGCCGAGGGCATGAGCCCCGACCCCCTCGAGGACTACGCCGACATGCCGGTCGACCTGATGGACACCGACGTGCGCGAGGCCGAGCCGCCGTCGGAGGACTCGGCTTACGTGCGGTCCTACCTGACCGACGCCAACGAGCTGTTCGGCGGCCAGGACGCTGACATCGCCGAGCGCGTGTCGCACGATCCGGACACGTCACAGCGCGACCGGAAGCTCGACAGGGATTTACTCGAGGCGGAGCAGCAAAGCGGTCAAGACACCGACGAGTACGTGTGGGCGAGCAGGCGAGAGCTGCTGGTGCACGGCGGCGTGGTGGTGTTGCAGTCGATCCTCGCCGTCGCCTTCGGTGCAGGTCTGTTCATCGCCTTCGATCAGCTGTGGCAGTGGAACAACATCGTGGCCCTGGTCCTGGCGGTGCTGGTGATCCTCGGCTTGGTGGCGGCCGTGCAGGTGGTTCGTAAAACGGTGGACACCGCCAGCACGCTGATCGCAGTCGCAGTCGGGGCGCTGATCGCATTCGGTCCGTTAGCTCTTCTGCAATCCGGCTGAGGACCAGCAAGAAACCAGTGCGCCCAGCAATCAAGGTCGGTCTTTCGACGGCCTCGGTGTATCCGTTGAGGACCGAGGCCGCTTTTGAGTACGCCGCCAAGCTGGGCTACGACGGCGTCGAATTGATGGTGTGGGGGGAGGCGGCCAGCCAGGACATCGATGCCGTCGAGAAGATGTCCCAGCGCTTCTCGGTGCCGGTGCTGTCGGTACACGCGCCCTGCCTGCTGATCTCGCAGCGGGTGTGGGGCGCCAACCCCATCCCCAAGCTGGACCGCAGCGTAGAAGCCGCCGAGCAGTTGGGCGCCCAGACCGTCGTGGTGCACCCCCCATTCCGCTGGCAGCGCCGCTACGCCGACGGTTTCACCGAGCAGGTTGCCGAGCTGGAAGCGTCGAGCGACGTAATGGTGGCGGTGGAGAACATGTTCCCGTTCCGGGCCGACCGGCTGTTCCGGGCGGGCCAGTCGATCGAACGCATGCGCAGGCGGGGAGGCGGACCCGGTCCGGCGTTCTCGGCGTTCGCGCCGTCGCATGACCCGCTCGACGGAGACCACGCCCACTACACGCTCGACCTTTCGCACAGCGCCACTGCGGGCACCGACGCGTTGGAAATGGCGCAGCGCATGGGCTCGGGCCTCGTGCACCTGCACCTGTGTGACGGCAGTGGACTTCCGGTCGACGAGCATCTGCCACCGGGACGAGGCACCCAACCCACCGCCGAGGTGTGTCAACTGCTGGCGACCGGCAACTTCTCCGGTCACGTGGTACTCGAGGTCGCCACCTCGAGCGCGCGCTCGACGCAGGAGCGGGAAACCCTGCTGGCCGAGTCGCTGCAATTCGCGCGAACCCACCTGCTGCGCTGACACCGAGGAAGCCGATGGACGCCCTGTTCACCACCGCGATGGCGCTTCGCGAAGTCGAACGCGCCGATAGCCCTCCGGCTGGCTACACATATCAAGGGGAGCTCAACAAGCACTGGACCATCGGGCCGAAGGTTCACGGCGGCGCCATGCTCGCGCTGTGCGCCAACGCCGCACGCACGGCCCACGGTGGACCTGTCGAACCGGTCGCGGTGTCCGCCAGCTTTTTGTGGGCACCCGATCCTGGACCGATGCAGCTGGTGACGTCGATGCGCAAACGCGGCCGCCGGGTCAGCGTGGTCGAGGTCGAACTCAGCCAGGACGAACGCACCGCGGTGCACGCTGTCGTCACCCTGGGCGACCCGGAGCACAACGTGGCCCCGCTGTTGTCGGCCAACCCGGTGCTGGATCTGATGGCACCAGAACCGCCGGTCCACGCCGCTCCGATCGGTCCGGGCCACCCGATGGCAGGGCTGGTGCACCTGGCCGAAGGCTGCGAGGTGCGGCCGGTGGTGTCGACGCTGGAACCCACCGACGGGCGCGCACCGGTGATCCAGATGTGGGCGCGGCCCCGCGGCGTGGCGCCCGACGTGCTTTTCGCCCTGATGTGCGGGGATATTTCGGCGCCGGTCAGTTTCGCCGTCGGGCGTACCGGGTGGGCGCCCACCGTCCAGCTCACCGCCTACCTGCGCGGGCTGCCCGCCGACGGTTGGCTGCGGGTGATCTGTACCTGCGTGCAGATCGGGCAGGACTGGTTCGACGAGGACCACCTCGTCGTCGACTGCGAAGGTCGCATCGTGGTACAAACCCGCCAGCTGGCGATGGTGCCGCGACAGTAGTTCGGCGGCGACCCGATGCGCCCGGCGGCTGGTTGTCGCCGCGGGCGTCTGCCATGCTTTCATCCGTGGCCAGAATCGCGATCGTGGGCGGCGGCAGCATGGGTGAAGCGTTGCTGTCGGGGCTGCTGCGGGCCGGGCGGCGGGTCAAAGACATCGTGGTGGTCGAACGGATGCCGCAGCGTGCCCAGTACCTCGCCGAGGCGTATTCGGTACTGATGTCGTCGCTCACCGATGCGGTGGAGAACGCGACGTTCGTCATCGTCGCAGTCAAACCCTCCGACGTCGGGTCGGTGATCACCGACATCGCCGACGCGGCCGCCGAAGCGGATCACGGTGGTGCCGAGCAGGTCATCGTGACCATCGCGGCTGGTGTCACGACCGGCTACTTCGAATCCAAGCTGCCCGCGGGCACGCCGGTGGTGCGGGTGATGCCGAACGCACCGTCATTGGTGGGGGCCGGCGTCAGCGCGCTGGCAGCGGGCCGTTTCGCCACGCCTGAACAGGTCAAGGAGGTCTCCGCCCTGTTCGACAGCGTGGGCGGTGTGCTGCTCGTGCCCGAGGCGCAGCTCGACGCGGTGACCGCGGTCTCCGGCTCCGGCCCGGCTTACTTCTTCCTGGTGGTCGAGGCACTGATCGATGCGGCTGTCAGCGCGGGCCTGAGTCGGCAGGTCGCCACCGAGTTGGTGTCTCAGACGATGGCCGGGTCGGCCGCGATGCTCTTGGATCGCATGGAGCAGCAGCGTCAACCCGGTGAGGCCACCGCCGGTCTGCTGGTGGACACCTCTGCGGCGCAGCTGCGGGCCATGGTCACCTCCCCCGGCGGTACGACGGCCGCTGCACTGCGTGAGTTGGAGCGCGGCGGTCTGCGAACCGCGGTGGACGACGCTGTCCACGCCGCGAAAACCCGCGCTGAGCAGCTACGAATCACAATCGAGTGATTCACCAATTTTTACCTATTTTCTCCCACCCGTCGCAGTAACCCCACTAGTCCCGCTATTCTCCTTCCTGTATGCACGCGTGGGTGCCAGCGGTGGGGAAGCCGCTGGGATTGCGCGCGCCTGACTGATTGGGTTGCGATGACGTCTATCAATGGGCCATCGGCGCGGGATTCAGCTGGCGCTAAATCGGGACGAGACACCGGATCGTCCGACGGCCAGCCGGCCAGAACTCAATTTCTCACGGTAGCCGAGGTGGCGGCGCTGATGCGGGTCAGCAAAATGACCGTCTACCGGCTTGTCCACAACGGCGAGTTGCCCGCAGTCCGGGTCGGGCGCTCGTTTCGGGTGCACGCCAAGGCTGTGCACGACATGCTTGAGACGTCGTACTTCGACGCCGGCTAGCCGTACTCGGCAGCGGTCGCCTGAACTCACGTCAGTGTGCGTTCACGGCTTCGAGTGTGCGCTCAGGGACTCAGTAGTCGGCGTGTCGCCGCCCTGGACGCACAACCGGCGATTCATGGCTGACTGCCGCCGTTTTCTGTTCGGCGTGACCAGCCGGGTAGAGTGTCCGGGTCATCCATATGCGGGGTAAACGCGGACATTAACTCAGATAAGCGGGGTCATGGGCTCAGTAATCAAGAAGCGGCGCAAGCGTATGTCGAAAAAGAAGCACCGCAAGCTATTGCGTCGCACCCGGGTGCAGCGCAGAAAACTCGGTAAGTAACACGCGCGCCGCCGTTGCCTGTTCTGGCTGTGGTATCCGACGGCCGCTAGGCTGACCGGGTGGAATCGTCGGGCGGGCCAACAGGCGGAACGGGCCGCGAAACAACTAGCTCAGGCACCGGCACAGTGCACTACCCCAAAGTCGTGCTGGTCACCGGGGCGTGCCGATTCCTTGGCGGTTATCTGACCGCCCGGCTGGCGCAGAATCCGTTGATCAATCGGGTCATCGCGGTCGACGCGATTGCCCCCAGCAAAGACATGCTGCGCCGGATGGGCCGCGCGGAATTCGTTCGCGCGGATATCCGGAACCCTTTTATCGGCAAAGTGATTCGAAATGGGGACGTCGACACCGTGGTGCATGCCGCCGCGGCGTCCTACGCCCCGCGCTCCGGCGGCGGAGCGGCGCTCAAAGAGTTGAACGTGATGGGCGCGATGCAGTTGCTCGCAGCCTGCCAGAAGGCGCCGTCCGTGCGCCGCGTAGTGCTGAAGTCCACGTCAGAGGTCTACGGCTCCAGCGGGCACGATCCGGTGATGTTCACCGAGGACAGCAGCAGCCGCCGTCCGTTCCGCCAGGGATTCCCCAAGGACAGCCTCGACATCGAGGGCTACGCGCGTGGCCTGGGTCGGCGCCGCAATGACGTGGCGGTCACAATTCTGCGGCTGGCCAACATGATTGGCCCGGCGATGGACACCACGCTGTCGAGGTATCTCGCCGGCCCGTTGGTTCCGACGGTGGTCGGTCGCGACGCACGGCTGCAACTGCTGCACGAGCAGGACGCGCTCGGAGCGCTCGAGCGTGCCGCGATGGCCGGCCGAGCGGGCACCTTCAACATCGGCGCCAGCGGCATCATCATGCTGTCGCAAGCGATCCGGCGCGCAGGCCGCGTCCCGCTGCCGATACCGGGTTTCACGCTGTGGGCGCTGGATTCGCTGAGGCGCGCGAATCGCTACAGCGAAATCAACCGCGAGCAACTCGACTATTTGAGCTACGGCCGGGTGATGGACACGACCAGGATGCGGGAGGACCTAGGCTACCAGCCCAAGTGGACGACGGCGGAGGCATTTGACGATTATGTCCGCGGCCGGGCCCTGACTCCCATTATCGACCCGCAATGGGTACGCTCTTTGGAGGACAGCGCGGTGATCATAGCCCAACGTCTGGGCAGTCGGACGCCGTTGCTGAGGGTGGGGGGGAGGTGAGATATGGCTGGCGAATCGAAGGCGAAAGTTATTCAGCTGCATGCTAATTCAGGGCGTGCAGCAGTGCAGCGGCGCACCGTTCAACGCAACGCCGCGTCTCGTCGCCACCCGTCGCTGCTGACGGGCGCCGAGGCGCAAAACGCGGCCCAGGAGCTCGCCGATGTCGTCCGCGACATCGATGAACGGCGCCGCGCATCGGGCACCGCGTCGGAGAGCCAAGCTCCCGTCAACGAACTCGCTCAGCGGGTGGGTGCGATCACACAGTTCCTTCGTCAGCGGCTGACCGGCGACTACCAAGTCGACGAGTTCGGCTTCGACCCGCACTTCAACGACGCGATCGTGCGGCCGTTGCTGCGGTTCTTCTTCCGGTCCTGGTTCCGGGTCGAGGTCAGCGGCGTCGAAAATCTGCCGGACACCGGCGCCGCCCTGGTGGTCGCCAACCACGCCGGCGTGCTGCCGTTCGACGGCCTGATGGCGTCGGTGGCCGTCCACGACGAGCATCCCGCTCACCGCGACCTGCGACTGCTGGCGGCTGATCTGGTCTTCGATCTGCCGGTGCTCGGCGAAACGGCCCGCAAAGCCGGTCACACCATGGCCTGCACCACCGACGCTCACCGGCTGCTGGCCGCCGGTGAGCTCACCGCGGTGTTCCCCGAGGGCTACAAAGGGCTGGGAAAGCAGTTCAAAGACCGCTACAAGCTGCAGCGCTTCGGCCGGGGCGGCTTCGTGTCGGCGGCCCTTCGCACCAAGGCGCCGATCGTGCCGTGCTCGATCGTCGGCTCTGAAGAGATCTATCCGATGCTCGCCGACGTCAAATTGCTGGCCCGACTGCTCGGCCTGCCCTACTTCCCGATCACGCCGCTGTTCCCGCTGGCCGGCCCGGCTGGTTTGGTGCCGTTGCCGTCGAAGTGGCACATCGCGTTCGGCGAGCAGATCTCGACGGCCGACTACGATCCCTCGGACGCCGACGACCCCATGGTCACCTTCGAACTCACCGACCAGGTGCGCGAGACCATTCAGCAGACGCTCTACCGGCTGTTGGCCGGGCGTCGCAACATGTTCTTCGGCTGAACCGCCCCGCGGCCGGCGGGAGAACTCAGGCGGCGCCTTTAACGAGGGTGAACTGGCAGACGTCGGTGTAGCCGTTGCGGAACAGGTCGGCGCAACCGGTCAGGTATTTCATGTACCGCTCGTAGACCTCGTCGGACTGGATCGCGACAGCTTCGTCCTTCTTGGCCTGCAGCGACGCAGCCCAGTTGTCGAGTGTGCGGGCATAGTGCAACCGCAGCGGCTGGACGCGCGCCACCTGGAAACCGGCTCTGGTGGCGTACTCCTCCACATCGGCAACCGCCGGCAACCGGCCCCCGGGAAAGATCTCCCGCATGATGAACTGGATGAAGCGCAGCAGCGACATCGTCATCTTCAGCCCGCGCGCTTCGATGTCCGCCGAGCTCACCGAGACGATCGTGTGCAACAGCATCACCCCGTCGGCCGGCAACACCTCGTAGGCCATTTTGAAGAAGTCGTCCCAGCGGTCGCGGCCGAAATGCTCGAAGGCCCCGATCGACACGATGCGGTCGACCGGCTGGTGAAACTGCTCCCAGCCTTCCAGGCGAACCTCTTTGGACCGTGCACCGGGCATGTCGTCAAACGTCTTCTGCACGTGGGCGGCCTGGTTCTTGCTCAACGTCAGACCGACGACGTTGACGTCGTACTTCTCGACCGCGCGCCGCAGCGTGGCGCCCCAGCCACAGCCCACGTCGAGCAACGTCATGCCGGGCTTGAGACCCAACTTGCCCAGGGAGAGGTCGACCTTGGCCAGTTGCGCTTCTTCGAGCGTCATGTCGTCACGCTCGAAGTAGGCGCAGCTATAGGTCTGCGACGGATCGAGGAACAGGCGGTAGAAGTCGTCGGACAGGTCGTAGTGGGACTGGACGTCTTCGAAATGCGGTCTGAGGCCGGTACCTTCAGACCCGGCGGCCCCGTGCGTCATGCCGGCCGACACTAGGCGCTGGTGCCGATCGAGGCAATCGCGGCCATCGCCGCCGCGGCCGAATCCTGGTGATTGACGGCTTCACCGATCATCGTGACGACGCTGGTCACCACGGGTGCGCCGTCGACGTCGGTGACTTCACTGCGAATCTGGCTGATAACGGTGCCGTGCGATTCCAGAACCGAATCCAGGTATGCGTCAAAATACAGCCGGTCACCGGCGACGATCGGGCGGTGGAACCGGATCTTCTGATCGCGGTGAAAGACCCTGGCGATGTTGATCGGGATGTCGAACTTGTTGAAGATCTCGAGCTGCAGGCGCCGGCCGGCGATGGCGAGGAACGTCAGCGGAGCCACCAGGCCCGGGTAGCCCGCTTCAGCGGCGGCGCTCTCGGCGTAATGCGAAGGGTGTTCGTCTTTGACGGCCTTGGCGAACTCGCGAATCTTCTCGCGCCCGACGTCGAAATAATCCGGGAAGCGATAGTGCTTCCCGATGAGATCTTTCGTTCCGTTGAGAACTGTCATGAAGGTAAGCTCTCCGCTCGATAGGGCTCAGCCGAGCAGCTTATCAGCGGCCTTGCCGCCGAGAGGCCACTGCTGCCAGCGCGCCTCCGGCCGCCCCCAGAGCCAGCGCCGACGGCACCCCGATCCGGGCAGCCTTGCGCGCGGTGCGGAAATCGCGGACCTCCCACCCGCGCTGCCGGGCCAACGCGCGCAGCTGGGCGTCCGGGTTCACCGCGACTGCCGTGCCGACCAGCGACAACAACGGCACATCGTTGTAACTGTCGGAATAGGCGGTGCAGCGCTTGAGGTTCAGGCCCTCCCGGATCGCCAGCGAGCGCACTGCGTGCGCCTTGCCGGTGCCGTGCAGGATTTCTCCGACCAGCCTGCCGGTGAATTTTCCGTCGACCGATTCGGCGACCGTGCCCAGCGCCCCGGTCAAGTTCAGCCGGCGGGCGATGGTCACGGCCAGCTCGTAGGGCGTGGCGGTCACCAACCACACCTGCTGGCCGGCGTCGAGGTGCATCTGAGCCAGGTCACGCGTCCCCGGCCAGATTTTGTCGGCGATGATGTCGTCGTAGATCTCTTCGCCGAGCGCTGTCAATTCGGCAGTGGACCGGCCCTCGATGAACGCCAGTGCCTTGCGCCGGCCGGCTGCCACATCGTCGCTGTTCTCCCGCCCGATGACCTGGAACTTGGCTTGCGCGTAGATGAAGCCGAGGACGTCGCGGTAAGTGAAGTATTTCCTGGCGGCCAAGCCACGGCCGAAATGCAGCACCGACGATCCCTGCACCAGGGTGTTGTCGACGTCAAAAAATGCGGCCGCGGTCAGGTCGACGGGCGGTGGGCTGTCGTCCGGCCCGACCCTGGCCTCGGCCGTCAACCCGTCGAGCGCCTGCTCGGCGCTGGCATCGGCAGCCAGCATCTCGGGGTCGGGTTCCGCCCCGCCGAGACCACCCAAAGCCGTCACAAATCAACCCTATCCGGGGCTTTGACACACTGGGCCAATGAGTCGCCGACGAGTCGAGTTGCTGACCCGCGACGGGTGCCCGCTCTGCGAGCGGGTGCACGCCCAGCTGGCCGAGCTCGCCACCGAGCTCAGCTTCGACCTGTGCGCCACGGACGTCGACGCCGCCGCGGCGGACGGCAACACCGCGCTGCGCGCAGAGTTCGGCGACCGCCTGCCGGTGGTCCTGCTCGACGGCCGCGAACACAGCTACTGGGAGCTCGACGAAGCCCGCTTGCGCGCCGATCTGAGCTGACCTGGGTGACCCCGCAGCAAATTTGGTAGCTACCTTGGGAACCGACTACCGTGGAAGTCGGTTCGTCACTGGTGACAGCAAGGGAGCAGGCCAGGTGATTCTGCCGTGAGCGTCCTGCTCTTCGGGGTCTCGCACCGCAGTGCGCCGGTATCCGTGCTGGAACAGCTCAGTACCGATGAATCCGACCGGCTCAAGGTCGTCGACCAGATCTTGCAGTCCCCGCTGATCACCGAGGCGATGGTGCTGTCGACGTGCAACCGCGTCGAGGTCTACGCCGTCGTCGAGGCTTTTCACGGCGGTCTCTCGGTCATCGGCCAGGTCCTGGCTACGCACTGCGGCATGACAATGAATGAGCTGACCAAATACGCCTACGTCCGCTACAGCGAAGCCGCGGTCGAGCATTTGTTCGCGGTGGCAAGCGGACTGGACTCCGCCGTCATCGGCGAGCACCAGGTGCTCGGCCAGGTGCGGCGGGCCTACGCGTCGGCCGAAGCCAACCGCACCGTGGGCCGGGTGCTGCACGAGCTGGCGCAGCGAGCGCTGGCCGTGGGCAAACGCGTGCACTCCGAAACCGCGATTGACGCCGCCGGCGCATCGGTGGTGTCGATCGCGCTGGACGTGGCCGCCACGAAATTCGGCGCGGTCGGGCTGGCGGGGAAGACGGCCGTGATCGTCGGCGCCGGTGCGATGGGCGCACTGTCGGCGGGGCATCTGACCCGTGCCGGCATCGGTCACGTCTATGTCGCCAACCGTTCGCTGCCGCGTGCGCAGCGGCTGGCGCGCAAGGTTCGCGAGTTCGGTGTGCAGGCCGAGGCGCTGAGCCTGGACGAGCTGGCCAGCGCACTAGCCGACGCCGATCTGGCCGTTTGCTGCACCGGCGCCGTCCGGCCGGTCGTGTCGCTGGCCGACGTGCACCATGCGTTGGCCGCCGCCCGCCGCGACGAAGCCGGCCAGCCGCTGGTGATCTGCGATCTGGGTATGCCGCGCGACGTCGATCCGGCGGTGGCTGGGCTGCCCGGCGTCTGGGTCGTCGACATGGACCGCGTGCAGCGTGAACCGGCCGCGCGGGCCGCAGCCGCGGACGCCGAGGCGGCCCGGCACATCGTCGCCGCCGAAGTGGCCGCCTATCTGGCCGGTCAACGGATGGCCGAGGTGACCCCGACGGTGACCGCGCTGCGCCAGCGCGCCGCCGAGGTCGTCGACGCGGAGTTGCTGCGGCTGGACAACCGGTTGCCCGGGCTCGACGTCGCCCAGCGCGACGAAGTGGCCCACACGGTGCGCCGGGTGGTCGACAAGCTGCTGCATGCGCCGACCGTGCGGATCAAGCAGTTGGCCAGCGCCCCCGGCGGCGACAGTTATGCCGAGGCGCTGCGTGAACTGTTCGAACTCGATCAGACCGCGGTTGACGCCGTGGCCACCGCGGGTGAATTGCCGGCGATGCCCGCCGGTTCCGACGGCGCCGATGCCCTGCGGGGCGCTCCGACGGTCGAGTAGCAGTCACGACGTGATCCGGATAGGCACGCGGGGCAGCCGGTTGGCCACTGCTCAGGCAGGCGGCGTGCGCGACGCCCTGCGCGCCAACGGGCACCCCGCCGAGTTGGTGACCATCAGTACCGAGGGCGACAGGTCCATGGAGCCCATTGCGACGATCGGGGTCGGCGTTTTCACCACCGCGTTGCGTGAGGCCATCGACGAGGGCCGCGTCGATGTCGCTGTGCACTCGCACAAGGATCTACCCACCGCCGAGGATCCCCGGTTCACCATCGCCGCGATACCGCCACGGGTTGACCCCCGCGATGCCGTGGTCGCCCGCGACGGCCTGGTGCTGGCGGAGTTGCCGGCCGGCTCGGTGGTGGGCACATCGTCCCCGCGTCGGGCGGCACAGCTTAGAGCACTGGGTCTCGGTTTGGAAATCCGCCCCCTACGAGGCAACCTAGATACCAGGTTGAACAGGGTAAGCAATGGTGATCTGGACGCGATCGTGGTGGCCCGGGCCGGTCTGGTCCGGCTGGGCCGCCTGGACGACGTCACCGAGACGCTGGACCCGGTGCAGATGCTGCCTGCGCCGGCGCAAGGCGCTCTGGCCGTCGAGTGCCGTGCCGGTGACACCGCGCTGGTGGCGCTGTTGGCGGAGCTCGACGACGCCGACACCCGCGCGGCGGTCACCGCCGAGCGAGCCCTGCTCGCCGAACTGGAGGCGGGTTGTTCCGCGCCGGTGGGGGCGATCGCTGAGGTGGTCGACTCCATCGACGAGGACGGTCGCGTCTTCGAGGAGCTGTCGCTGCGTGGCTGCGTAGCGGCGCTGGATGGATCCGACGTGATCCGAGCGTCCGGCGTCGACACTCCGGGACGGGCACGAGAGCTGGGGCTCTCGGTCGCCGGGGAGTTGTTCGAATTGGGCGCACGGGAGCTCATGTCGAGCGCGCGGTGAGACCAGCCGTGCGAGGGACTGAATACGGAGTAGCAGATGACTCGCCAAGTGAACATTCGAGGGCGCAAGCCGAGGCCGGGCCGCGTCACTTTCGTCGGCTCCGGTCCGGGGGACCCCGGTCTACTGACGACGAGGGCCGCCGCGGTGCTGGCGAACGCCGCCCTGGTGTTCACCGATCCTGACGTGCCCGAACAGGTGCTCGCGCTGATCGGCACCGATCTCCCGCCGGTCTCCGGCCCGGCGCTGGCCGACGCGCCGCGCCGTGCCGACGCCGACGGGGCGGTGGGCAACGAGATCGCCCCACCCGTGGTCGTGAGCGGTCCCGACATTCGCCCCGCGCTGGGAGAACCGGCCGAGGTGGCGAAGATGGTGACCGCCGAGGCGCGGTCCGGCGCGGACGTGGTCCGGCTGGTTGCCGGCGACCCGCTGTCAGTCGACGCGGTGATCAGCGAGGTGAGCGCCGTGGCTCGCAGCCATTTGCACTTCGAGATGGTGCCCGGGCTGGCGCCGAGCACGACGGTGCCGACCTATGCCGGCCTGCCGCTGGGCTCCTCGCACACCGTCGCCGACGTGCGCGGCGACGTCGACTGGGCCGCGCTGGCCGCCGCGCCCGGACCGCTGATCCTGCAGGCCACCGCGTCTCATCTACCTGAGGCGGCAAGCACCCTGATCGAATACGGCTTGGCCGAGACGACGCCGTGTGTCGTCACCGCCGCCGGCACCACCTGCGCGCAGCGGTCACAGGAGTCGACGCTGCAGGCCCTGACCGACCGCAACGCGCTCGGCGGTGTCGACCCGGCCGATCCTTGGACCGGCCCGCTGGTGGTGACGATCGGCAAGACGGTGGCCAACCGCGCGAAACTGAACTGGTGGGAGAGCCGCGCCCTGTACGGCTGGACGGTGCTCGTGCCGCGCACCAAAGACCAGGCCGGTGAGATGAGTGAGCGGCTGGCGTCGCACGGCGCGCTGCCCATCGAGGTCCCCACCATCGCCGTCGAGCCGCCGCGCAGCCCGGCGCAAATGGAACGCGCCGTCAAAGGCCTCGTCGACGGCCGCTATCAGTGGGTGGTTTTCACCTCCACCAACGCGGTGCGCGCGGTCTGGGAGAAGTTCGGCGAATTCGGCTTGGACGCCCGGGCGTTCTCCGGGGTGAAGATCGCCTGTGTCGGCGAGGCGACCGCCGACCGGGTGCGCGCGTTCGGGATCAGCCCCGAGCTGGTGCCGTCCGGGGAGCAGTCCTCGGCCGGCCTGCTCGACGAGTTTCCGCCTTACGACAGCATTTTCGACCCGGTCAACCGGGTGCTGCTGCCGCGTGCGGACATCGCTACCGAGACGTTGGCCGAGGGTCTGCGGGAACGCGGTTGGGAGATCGAGGACGTCACCGCCTACCGGACGGTGCGTGCCGCGCCGCCACCGGCGGCCACCCGGGAGATGATCAAGACCGGCGGCTTCGACGCGGTGTGCTTCACGTCCAGTTCGACGGTGCGCAACCTGGTCGGCATCGCCGGCAAGCCACACGCCCGGACCATCGTCGCCTGCATCGGTCCCAAGACCGCCGAGACCGCCGCCGAGTTCGGTTTGCGCGTCGACGTGCAACCGGAAACTGCGGCGGTGGGTCCGTTGATCGAAGCGCTGGCTGATCATGCCGCCCGGTTGCGGGCCGAGGGGGCGCTGCCGCCGCCCCGTAAGAAGAGCCGCAGGCGGTAGTGGCGGTCGCAAGCGCAGCCGTGCCGGTCGCAAGCGCGGCCGTGGCGGTCGCAAGCGCGACGGGTCGGCGCTGATGGGTGCGGGCGTGTATCCGCGGCAGCGCCCGCGTCGACTTCGCTCGAGCCCGGCGTTGCGCCGCTTAGTGGCCCAGACGTCGCTGGAGCCCAGACACCTGGTGTTGCCGATGTTCGTCGCCGACGGCATCGCCGAGCCGCGGGCTATCGCGTCGATGCCCGGCGTGTTGCAGCACACCCGGGACTCGCTGCGCGCTGCGGCAGCCCAGGCGGTCGCCGCCGGAGTGGGCGGCTTGATGCTGTTCGGGGTCCCGCGCGACGAGGACAAGGACCCGTCGGGTTCGGCCGGCTCAGACCGCGACGGCATCCTCAACCTGGCGTTACGGGATCTGGCCAAAGACCTCGGTGAGGCCACGGTGTTGATGGCCGACACCTGCCTCGACGAGTTCACCGACCACGGTCACTGCGGCGTGCTGGACGCGCGCGGCCGCGTCGACAACGACGCCACGCTGAAGCAGTACATCGAACTGGCTGTCGCACAGGCGGATTCGGGTGCGCACGTAGTCGGCCCGAGCGGGATGATGGACGGCCAGGTCGGCGCGATCCGTGACGGTCTGGACGCCGAAGGCCACACCGATGTGGTGATCCTGGCGTATGCGGCCAAGTTCGCGTCGGCGTTCTACGGGCCCTTCCGGGAGGCGGTGTGCTCCAGCCTGGCCGGGGACCGCCGCAGTTATCAGCAAGATCCCGGCAACGCCCGGGAAGCGCTGCGCGAAGTCGCCCTCGACCTCGACGAGGGCGCCGACATCGTGATGGTCAAGCCCGCCATGAGCTACCTGGACGTGGTAGCTGCCGCAGCCGACATGTCGGCGGTGCCGGTGGCGGCTTATCAGGTGTCCGGTGAGTACGCGATGATCTCCGCCGCGGCAGCCAACGGATGGATTGACCGCCGAGCCGCCGTGCTGGAGTCGTTGACCAGCATCCGCCGCGCCGGTGCCGACATCGTCTTGACGTACTGGGCTGCTGAGGTTGCAGACTGGCTTCGTTGACCGGGCGAAACACCTCCCAGCGCCCGGTCGAGTTACGGCCTCCGTCCGCTCCGCCGCCTGTCGCCGACACGTTAGGCTGACCCGACCGGCTGGTTAGGCGCCGGGCAGTTCAGGGAATGAGTGGTCAGTGAGTGCAGGAGCAGAAACCACGCGGGCTCCGTTGTTTTTCGAGTGCGGCGCCAGCTGGTACTGGTTGCTGTCAGGTCCGGTGTCAGCTGTTGCCATGCTGATGATCGAGCGATCCGGCGGCTACGGCTGGCAGATCGCGGTGCCGGTGGTGTTTTTCGTGTTGGTCACCGCGTTCGTCGGCTTGCAGGTCAAGGCGGCGCGCATCCACACCTCCGTCGAATTGACCGAACACACGCTGCGGCAGGGCACCGAGACCGTCCCGGTGGCCGACATTGTCGGCGTGTATCCCGAACCCGACCGCAGCTCCGACGAGGCACCTCAGCGGTGGCAGTCGTCCCGCACACTCGGCGAAATCGACGGGGTTCCGCGCGGACGCGTCGCGGTCGGGCTCAAGCTCGCCGGCGGGCGCACCGCACAGGCCTGGGCCCGCCGCCACCGAGACCTGCGTGCTGCGCTGACCTCGCTGGTCGAGGAGCGCGTCGGGTCGTTCGAACCCGATTTCTTATACGACGAAGGTGACGACGCCGGGTCACGGTGGTGACGGCGCGCCGCCGGGGCATTTTGGAAGTGGTGCTCGCCGTCGCAGCGGCCGTCGGGTCGGCGCTGATTTGGGCGCACTCACACCGGGCGGTGGCCGTGGAGCCGATCGCGGACGGTCAACCGGGCACGGTCTCCACGGTCTACGACCCCCAGCTGCTGATGCTTACGCTGCTGCTGGCGACGGCCGCCGGAATCCTTGCGATAGTCGGGGTTGCCCGGATACGCCGCGCCGCGCAGATCCCGGTCGCCGGCGTGCTGGCGACCCGGCTCTAGTCAGCCGCGGGCCAGCGCCCGATCGGCCAGCGCCCCGATCACCGGGGCCAGCGACTGAGCATATTCGATGGTCACATGGTTGTCGTCGCGGTAAACCAGCTCATTGCCGACGATCACCGGGCAGCGCTCGGCGGTGCAGAACAGCGGAGTCAAATCTGCGTACTGCCCGCCGCCGGATGTCGTCGCCGCCTGCTCGGCCGCCACACCGGCGCCGTTGACTCCCAGCGCGCGCGGCGGTGAACAGGCGCCAGCGTCGTCGAGGTGGTCCGACAAACAAGCCGGCACCGTCGTGTGCGGATCCGGGATCGGCCCCAGCACCAGCACTTTCGCGCCGGTGGTGCGCAGCCGCGCCACGGTGCGGGTCAAACCGTCGAGCCATGCCGGGTCATAAGAGGTGAAGCCGAAATCGGCGCCGTAGCGCCGCGACATGCTCAGCACGATCAACTTCGGGTGCTCGGACTGCAACCGCGTCATGATCTCGTCGCGCCATTGCGCGCACTCGTCGTATCCGCGTCCCAGATAGGGACTGGTGATCGACAGGTTCATCAACGGGCAGGTGATCTTGCCCAGCGTTTCCAGCCGCCAACGCCGTTGGGTGGCGATCTGCGTCAGCGGCGGGCTCCACATCGCCGCGTGGGAATCCCCGACCAGGGCCACCGTCATCGGCGAGGCGGTGTCTCCGGTCGCGCAGTCGCCGTGCCCGACCTCGAGCCAGGAGCGCACGCAGCCGTTGAGGAACACCCGCGGCTTGTCCGACGGCGCATCCGCCAGCGGCGGGTTCAGGTTCGAAGGGACCGCCGTCAAGCCGACCGACGCTGCGACCGCGGCCTGCGCTTGCGCGAAACCACTCTGAACGGCGTCGTCGTAGGGGTCGAAGGGGCGATCAGCCCGATCCGAGGGTGACGGAGCAACTGTGATCTTGGGGGTGGCCGCGGCTGTGCCGTGACCGACCGGCGCCGGCACCGCCAGCAGGAGTATGAGGCAGGCACCAGCCGCCGCGGCCGTCGCGACACCGCCGACGGCAAGGCTGCGGGCGGCCGAGCGTCGCAGCGTAGCGGCTAACCGGCCGGGGTTCTCGACCAGGTGCAAGGTGAGCACCGCCAGCCCGGCCGAAACGACGATAGCCGCCAGCCTGCCCGGCAAGCCGGTGCCGGGCCCCAGCAGCGGCGGCAACAGCAGCAGCACCGGCCAATGCCACAAATACCACGAGTAGGACATCCGCCCGACCGCGCGCATGCCGCGCAGCGACAGCAGCCGTTGGGGCCCGTCGGCGCCGGCGGCGCATCCCGCGCCGATCACCAGCGCTGTGCCGAGCACCGGCAGCAGCGCGGCGGTGCCCGGGAAAGGGGTCCGACCGCCGAGCTGGTGGCAGCTCAGCACGATCAGCGCCAGGCCGCCCCATCCGGCGACCGCCGCGGATGCAGCCGGCAGCATCCGCCACCGATCGGCCGTCAACGCAACCAATCCTCCGGCGGCCAGTTCCCAGGCGCGGCTGGGGAGCGAGAAAAACGCCCACGGCGGACTGCTGTGCGTCCATTCCAGCGACAGCCCGAACGACGTGGCGGCGACCAGCACCAACGCCAACAGGAGAGGGTTCACCCGTGGCGGGACCCGCGCGGCGATCAGCGGGCGCCGGGTCAGCCACGCCGTGCCGATGATGAGCGCCGGCCACAGCAGATAAAACTGTTCTTCCACCCCGAGCGACCAGTAGTGCTGAAACGGTGACGGCGCGGTGCCGCCGGCAAGGTAGTCGGTGCCGTGGACAGCGAAGCGGTAGTTGCCGACGTACAGCGCGCTGGCGACGCCGTCGCCCAACGCCGTGCGGGCCCGCAGTGGCGACAGCAGCGCAGCGGAGGCGACCGCGGTGGCGACCCCTACTGTCGCCGACGCCGGGAGCAGCCGGCGGGCGCGGGCGCCGTAGAACCGTCCCAGCCGGACGGTGCCGTTGGCCGCGACCTCGCGCCGGAGCAGCCCGGTGATCAGGAATCCGGAGATGACGAAGAAGACGTCGACACCGACGTACCCGCCGCCGAAACCGGGCAAGCCGGCGTGGAACAAGACCACCGCCACCACCGCCACCGCCCTCAGACCCTCGATGTCGAGGCGGAAATCTGCGGTCGGCGATTCCCGGTCCTGGCCCGGCCGATCCAGACGGCCAAGGGTTTCGGTTTGGGGCAAGGTCACCACCTTTGCGGCGGTTCGGTTGAACTCTCTAAGAAGCCAGCCAGGCGAGCTCACCGGGCAGTTGCTGGCGCCAGTAGGTTACGTCATGTCCGCCGTCTGAGAAGCCGCCGGACGGTGGTGTCTTCAACTGAGCTACGAACTGGCGGGTGGCGGGGCAAAACCGGTCGCTGATGCCGCAGTCGATCCGCAGCGGAATCGACGCCAGGGCGGGCAGTCCGGTGACGCTGTTGCGCACCCAGTCCTGATAGTTGTCGAAAGCCCCGGGGGGGCTCAGCGAATAGGCCGAGTACAGCGCCGGGCTGACCGCACAGATGCCGGCGGTGCGCGCAGGTCCGAGCCGGGCGCCCAGCAGCAGCGCTCCGTAACCACCCATCGACCAGCCCAGGAAGCCCACTTTGGAAGTGTCGAGTCCCTTGGCGGCCAGCATCGGCAGCAACTCGTTGAGGACCATCGCGCCGGAATCCTGACCCGAGGCGCGTGGGTGCCAGTAGGTGTCACCGCCGTCGACGCTGACCACAGCAAACGGTGGCCGGCCCGCCGTCACCAACTGGGCCAGCCCGTCGGTGACGCCGAAATCGAGCACTGTGTTGGCGTTGCCGCGCACCCCGTGCAGCGCAATCACCGGACGCAACGGCGCCAGCTGCTCGGGTGTCGGGCCGGCGGGTTGCCCGGGCGGCATGGTGATCACCCAGTTGGTGGTCAGGCCTCCTCGAGCGGGGGAGACGAACGAGCCGGACAGCCGGGTCGGCGGGGTGGCGCCGGCCGGCGGCTCGAACGGCGCGGGAGCCGATGCCCCTCGGGGCGGATCCAGCAGCGCGCCCAGCGCCCAGGTGCTCGCCGCTCCGGCGACCGCACCGGCGCCAAGGCGCAGCGCGGCCCGGCGGGTCAGCGGAGGCATGGCGGCATCTTGCCGTGACGTCCGCGGTGACGGGTACGCCCACGCCGCACTGTTACCGGACGGTGATCCGCCGACTGCTGAACCTGCCGTGGTTTGCGGCAGCAGCGTCGGTACCAGCATTTCGCGTCGGTGTGGCGGTCGCGGCCGGTCAACTGGGTGTGCGACCGGCTGCCGATGCGGTTGGGCTACAACAGGCTTCCTACCCACCCTGCCCGCGGTGCTCAGAGCCGTCCCGGTATGAAGCGCCGCGCCGGCTGGCCGGTGCTAACGTCCGATCATGTCGCGGTCCGGTAGGCCAGCCTGAGCACCACCTCATCGCTGCCGCAGGGTCTCTCGCAGCGCCAGCTCAATATGATCGCGATCGGCGGCGTCATCGGTGCCGGGCTGTTCGTCGGGTCGGGCGTTGTCATCGGCAAGGCCGGTCCTGCAGCGTTTCTCACCTACGCGTTGTGCGGTGCGCTGGTCATCCTCGTGATGCGGATGCTCGGGGAGATGGCCAGCGCAAATCCGTCGACGGGTTCGTTCGCCGACTTCGCCCGGCAAGCCCTGGGCGGCTGGGCCGGATTCTCGGTGGGGTGGCTGTACTGGTATTTCTGGGTGATCGTCGTGGGCTTCGAAGCGGTAGCCGGCGCCAAAGTCATCACCTACTGGTTTCATGCACCGCTGTGGCTGCTGTCTTTTGTGTTGATGACCGCGATGACGGCAACCAATCTGTTCTCAGTCGCCTCCTACGGTGAATTCGAATTCTGGTTCGCCGGAATCAAAGTCGTGACCATCGTCGTCTTCCTCGTCGCCGGCACGTTGTATGTGCTGGGGATGTGGCCGCACCGGCATCGGGGGCTCGGCAACCTCACGGCCCACGGTGGATTCTTCCCGAACGGCACCGCAGCGGTGTTCGCCGCCGTGGTGGTGGTCATCTTCTCGATGGTCGGAGCCGAGGTCGCCACGATTGCCGCCGCAGAAACCGCCGATCCGGCAACGGCGGTGCGCCGGGCAACCAACACAGTGGTGACCCGCATCGCGGTGTTCTTCGTCGGCTCGATTTTTCTGCTGGTGGTCATCGTGCCGTGGAACTCGCTGCCGCCCGGGGCGTCGCCGTACGTTGCCGCTCTGCGCCAGATGGGCCTGCCCGCCGCTGCGAGCGTCATGAACGCGGTCGTCCTGACCGCGGTGCTGTCCTGCTTGAACTCCGGGCTCTACACCGCGTCGCGCATGCTGTTCGTCCTCGCCGCGAGACAAGAGGCGCCCGCCCGGTTGATCAGGATCAGCCGACGCGGGGTGCCCTACCTGGCAATCTTGTCATCCTCGGTGGTCGGCTTCCTGTGCGTCGTCATGGCCAGGCTGGCACCGGGGACGGTGTTCCTCTTCCTGCTCAACTCCTCAGGTGCCGTCGTGCTGTTGGTGTACCTGCTCATCGCGCTGTCGCAGATCGTGTTGCGCCGCCGGGCACCAAGCTCGGACCTGCCGGTGCGGATGTGGCTGTTTCCGCTGTTGTCCGTCCTCACCGTCGCCGCGATCCTGGGTGTGCTGGTGCAGATGTCCTTCGATCACGACGCCCGCCTGCAGCTGTGGCTGAGCCTGCTGTCCTGGGCCGTCGTGGTCACCGGATACCTCATGGTCAAGCGATGGCGTGGGCGGCGCGCCGCGAGCAACCTGCCGATAGGCTCGAAACCAATTGCATGATCAGCGGTTACGAAAACCTGGGGGACGGCATGGAAAGCTCTTCGGGACTGCGCCAAGGGCTGTCGCAACGCCAGCTGAACATGATCGCCATCGGCGGGGTCATCGGCGCGGGATTGTTCGTCGGCTCCGGTTTCGTGGTGAGTAGGACCGGGCCGGGCGCATTCCTGACATATGCGCTGTGCGGCGTGGTGATGGCCCTGGTGATGCGGATGCTGGGTGAGATGGCAACCGCGAACCCGTCGACGGGGTCCTTCGCCGACTACGCCCGACAAGCATTGGGCGGCTGGGCAGGTTTCGCCGTGGGCTGGCTGTACTGGTACTTCTGGGTGGTCGTGGTCGGCTTTGAGGCCGTTGCCGGCGGGAGAATCATCACGTACTGGTTCGATGCGCCGTTGTGGCTGCTGTCACTGATCCTGTTGGTGACGATGACTGCGACCAATCTGTTCTCGGTGTCGTCGTTCGGCGAGTTCGAATTCTGGTTCTCCGCAATCAAAGTCGTCACCGTAATAGCGTTTCTGAGTTTCGGTGCCGCGTTCGTGTTGGGGCTGTGGCCGCACCGCCACCTGGACTTCAGCAACTTGACCGCCCACGGCGGGTTCTTCCCGAAAGGCGTCGGCGCCGTCTTCGGCGCTATCGCGCTGGTTATCCCATCGATGGTGGGTGCGGAGGTCGCCACGATCGCCGCCGCCGAAACCTCCGATCCGGCCCGAGCCGTCCGGCGGGCGACCAACACGGTGGTCGCCCGTATCGCGATCTTCTTCGTCGGCTCGGTGTTTCTGCTGGTCCTGATTCTGCCCTGGAACGCACGCGAGGTCAGCCTCTCGCCCTACGTCGCCGCGTTCAAGACGATGGGGCTTCCTGGCGCCGATCACATCATGAACGCGGTCGTCCTCACCGCGGTGCTGTCGTGTCTGAACTCGGGCCTGTACACCTCGTCCCGAATGCTGTTCGTGCTCGCCGCCCGACGCGAGGCGCCTCACCAGTTGGTCAAGGTCGGCCGGCGCGGAGCCCCATACGTGGCGATTTTGAGTTCATCGGTGGTGGGTTTCGTCTGCGTCATCATGGCCTGGATCGCGCCCGGCGCGGTGTTGCCCTTTTTGCTCAACTCGGCGGGCGCCATCGTCTTGTCCGTGTATCTGGTGATCGCGCTCTCCCAAATCGTGCTGCGTCGCCGGACACCACCGGAAAAGTTGAAAGTCAAGATGTGGTTCTTCCCGGTTCTGTCGATCATCACGGTGGCCGGCCTGGTGGCTGCGCTGGTGCTGATAGCGCTCGACCGCGCCGTGCGCATCCAGCTGTGGCTGGGCCTGGTGTCGTGGGCTGTGGTGATCACGCTGTATTTCGCGGGAAAGCTGAGGCGCCGGCCGTTGCGCAACCTTGGCCGAGCAGCCCAGCGGTGCGGCCAAGCGGGTGTTGGTGCTGGCCAATCAAACCCTCTCAGCCGCAGAGCTTTTCGACGAGCTACGACGAGTCGACACCGAACAGGCAGCGGAATACTTCATCTGCGTTCCGGCCAATCCGGTCGACACCGGGCAGGCCGAGATCGGTGCGGTCTATGTGCGCGACGCCACCAGGCAAGCCGCACAGCAGCGGCTCGACGACATGCTGGGCGCGATGCGGGAAATCGGCCTGCGAGCCGAGGGAGCACTCGGTGACTTCCGGCCGTGGTGTGCCCTGGCCGGCGCTGTGGACACGTTCCAGCCCGATCAGTTGGTCATCTCCACGCTTCCGGTCGAGCAATCGGCCTGGCTTCGCGACAATTTGATCACCCGGGCCTGCTCGGCGTATTCGATCCCGATCCACCACGTGGTGGCCAGCGCCCCGATGCTGGGCCTGGCGCGCTGAAACGGCGGTAGGGCCTCAGGCGACATGGGCGCCGGCAGGGGAGTTCAGCAGGCCCAACTGCCGCAAATCGCTGACATACTTGTCGATCAGCGCTTCTGTCAGATGCGGCACGTCCTTGCTGTCGCCGATGCCGGCCGAACGCACTGCGGCGCGAAACTTTTCGGCGGGGATATGGCTGCCCGGCAGCGGAACCGCGGGCTTGGCAAAGGCGCTGAGCAGCGGCAACAGCGAATTCTTGCGCTGATCGTCCGGCAGCGACCGCATCGCCGCCTCGAATCGGCTCAGCCACCTGTCGTAGTCGTCGATCCGCTCGATCTGCGCACCGCCCGCGACAAGCCAGTCGACGAATGTGTCCAGCGAAATCCCGTCGTCGTGAGTGTTGAGCACGTTGTAAGTGCGGAAGCCGACGGCGCAGTTCCCGCTGAGGGCGGTGATCGCTTCGGCGGTGAAATCAGCTGGCAGTCCGTCATAGTGGGCGCGCGGGCGATTGCCGTTCGCATCGAGCCGGTAGAAGGAACGCGGTGCGATGCCGGTGGTGAGCAGGCTCAGAATCAGCCGGGTGAACATGTCCGTCGCGTTCACCTGCCCGCGGTATCGGCTGTGCGCCAAGATCATGTCGGAGCGGAACACGGCGACCGGCAGGCCACACAGGTCATGGGCATAGCGCAGCAGCACTTCGCCGGCCCATTTGCTGGTGGCGTAGCCGCTCGCGTAGGCGGCGTTCAGCGAACGCGACGCCGACGCATCGCGCACGTCGACGTCCTCTCCGAGGAAACCGCCATCAGGCAGCGCTGTCACCGCAACAGTTGACAGGTAGCTCACCGGCTTGCGCCGGGTGGTGATAGCCAACTTGATGATTTCTGCGGTACCAACGACATTGGGCCCGAACAACTGGCTGTAGGGCAGCACGTGGTTGACCATCGCGGCGGCGTGCACGATCAGATCCACCGACTGAGCCAGCCGATTCCAGGTCGCGGCGGCCAGCCCGAAGTTCGCCGCCCCCAGGTCACCGGCCAGGACCTCGAGGTGCTTGGCGGCCAGCCCGCGGAAGTGCGCCGACAACTCCGGGTCCCCCCTGTCGATGGCGGCCTCGATGCGCTGGCGCGCAGCGGCGGGATCGGCACCACGGACGAGGCAGATCAGCCGTCCGCCGGTCGCGGCCAGCCGCTCCAACCACTGCAGGCACAGGAAACGTCCGAGATATCCGTTGGCGCCGGTCAACAGCACGGTGCGGACCGGTCTTTCCGGACCGGACTGCGGTGCAAGGCGTTGCGGTGCAAGGCGTTGCGGTTCAAGACGTTGCGCGGCGGCCAAGATTTCGGCGTCGATGAATTTGTCCAGGGTCAGCTCGGCGGCGCGGGCAACGGTCGCACCCCGGCCGTGCACCGAGGCGAAGGTCGGCCGCCTCCCCATTGCCCCAGCCGAGTCGCGCTCACCGTCGATGTAACGGGCGATGGTGTCAAGGGTCGCGGTGGGGCTCACGATCGTCTGAACCGGAAGGTCGATGTGGTAGATCTGCTCCAGCAATGAGCCGAACGAAAAGGCGGACAGCGAATCACCGCCCAGTTCAGTGAATCTCGAGTCGGCGGGCATCCGGGCACCGGTGGCCTCGCCACCGAGGGTGGCCAGCGCGGCCTGACGCACGGTGTCGATGGTCGACAGCTCGCGCGCGGCGGCACGAAGCTGCTCGACCTGATTTTCCTCGCTCGCGGCGATATCGGCGTACATCGCCTCCAGCTGTTCGCCGTAGCGCGCCTTCAGGGCAGGGCGCAGCAGCTTGCCGACCCCGGACAGCAGCCCGTTGTCGCGGCTGAACGGCTGAGATTCCACGATGAACTCACGCGGAATCTCGTAGGCGTTCAGGCGGTTCGAGGCGGCGATCTGCTGCAACGAGTCGGCTATCAGGGCGTGCGCATCCTGATCACCGACCGCGTCGACGTTGGGCACGACGACGGCCAGCAGGAAGGGCTGGTCGCTGCTGCCGTGCAGGAAGATCTGCCGGATGTAGGGGCTGGTGGAAAAGGTCGCCTCGAGTTGGGAAACCGCGACGAATTCCCCTTGGGAGAGCTTGATGACGTTGTTGCTGCGGTCCAGGTACACCAATTGGTCCGGCGCTATCTCGGCCATGATGTCGCCGGTCTTGTAGAACCCTTCGTCGTCGAAGATCTGAGCCGAGAGTTCGGGATGCTTGTAGTAGCCGGGGATGATCATGCTGGCCTTTACGTGCAGCTCGCCACGCGGATGCGGTTGGTCAGTGGTGAGATAACCGAGCTCGGGAACGTCGACGAGCTTGTACTCAGTCACCGGTGGGCGCCGGATCACACCGTTGCGCATGATCCCGCCGCCGGTTTCGGTGGCGCCGTAGCCGTCGGCGAGCGTGACGTCGAGCAGCGACTCGATGAAGGCCCGCATCTGCTTGGACAGCGGTGCGCTCCCGCACATCGCCGACAGCACGCGCCCACCCATGAAGTCCTGCCGTAGCTCGGCTTTCACCTCGTCATCGAGCTGCTCGCCGACCGGGTCCCCCGTCGACCGGTTGTCGAGTTCTTTGCGGTAGCGCCGGAAGATCAGGTCGCATACGCGCGGGACGAGGTTCAAGGCGGTGGGGCGGATCAGGGCGATGTCGTCAAACAGGGTGGACATGTCGCTCTTGGCGGCGAAGTAGCCGGTGCCGCCGGAAGCCAGGGTGGCGATCAGCCATTCCAGGCCGTAGACGTGCGACAACGGCATGTACTGCAGGTGGATGGCGGGTATCTTCTGGCCGATGTCCAGCGAAGGGGTGTGCGGGCGCTGCCAGAGCCGGGTCACCATGTCAGCGGTGTACATCGCGCCTTTGGGTGCACCGGTGCTGCCGGAGGTGTAGATCAGCGTGGCCAGCGGGTTCTCCTCCGGCGGCGGGACGTAGACCTGCGCTTGCGGTAGTCCGGCGACGGCGCCCAGTTCGTCGGCCAACGGAACCATGTCGATTCGGCGACCGACGGATGCCAGGCGTTCGGTCGCCGCCTGGTACCGCTCGCGGTGCCCGTCGTCCTCTCGGGTGTAATCGAACACCACCAGACGCTCCACCGCGGCCGTGTCGATCAGCACATCTACTGCACTGTCCAGCGCTTCGATGCTGACAGCGAAGATCCGCGGTGCCGTCTCGGCGACGATGGGACGCAGCTGCGCGGCGGTGGAACTGGTTTGCAGCGGCACGAAGACCGCTCCCTGCCGGATGCAGGTCAGGTAAATCGTGGCGTAGTCGATGCTGGTGAAACCCAGGACGGCGATGAAATCGCCCGGCCGGACACCACCGGTGAGGTTCGCCTGCCACGCTGTGGCCAGATCGGTGACGCGATCCTGTAATTCGCGGTAGGTGATGGTGCTGAACGCCGACAACAATTCGGTCCCGGTGCGGCCGGTGGTTTCGTCGTGCCGCACCTCGCAGGCGCGGTGACCCAACGCCGGCCGGTCGGCGTAGCCGGAGAGGTACTCCTGCGCCACATCCCACAGCCGCAGTCCGGGCCGGTGCGCGGCGTCGGTGACTTCGGGCAGCGTCACCGCAGCCCGAAACTGCGGATCGGCCGCATACAGCTGCTTTATGCGCTGCGTCAATCGCTGTTGTCGGCCTTGATCTTGGCCTTGATGTTGGCCTTGATGTTGGCCTGAGTCGCCCACGGGTGGCCTCCCTTCGTCGCCAAGTCGAAGCCCTGCTCGACCCGCGCCTGTATACCCGCGCCGCTGACAGCCCATTCGGCGCGGGTTATCGCTGAGCCCGAGGCCGGGGACCCTCAGCCGGTCTTGGTGAGCAGAACCGCGTGCTCGAACGGCAGCCGGGCGAAGATCGGCCGCCACAGTCCGGCGATGTGGGAAGCCGCCTGTGCTTTGCTCACCGTCTGCGGTTGGCTGACGCCGAAGGTCTTGCCGTTGCGCTGCAGTTGTCCGCCGCCCGCGGCGTGCAGGTTCTTGAGCCAGTCCCGGTCCGGACCGTAGGTCAACAGAATCGCCACTCCCGGCTCTCCGTCGATGTCGGCGGGAAACACATTCAGCGGTGTGCGGTACGTCTTACCGGAACGCCGACCGACATGCTCGAGAATGCCGAACGGCGGAAGCCGGCCGGCCCAGAGCCGCTGGATCGGGTTGGTGACGTGCCGGTTGAATCGGGCGAGCCGTTGCGGTAGTTGCATGCCGCAATCAAACTGTTGACCATGGCCTATCTCAAGCCGGCGTGGTTCACCAGCAAGATTTTCAACCCGGTAGCGATGGTCACCGGTATCAGCAAGACCGAAACCCTGACCGTGATCAAGCGGAGCACCGGGCAGCCACAGAAGATCCCGGTCGTCACGGTTGAGGTCGGCGCTATCAGGTATCTGGTGTCCACCCGCGGTGAGTCGCAATGGGTCAGAAACGTCCGCGCCGACCTCAACGTCACTGTGACCAGCAGTTCGGGCGCTATTCATTACACCGCCCGCGAAATACCTGCGCTCGAGCGACAGCCCATTCTCACCGCCTACCGGAAAAAGGCGGGAAAGGCGGTCGAGGGCTATTTCCGCAAGCTGCCCGACCCAGCGGATCACCCAGTGTTCGCGCTGACGCCAAGCTGAGGGACAGATTGGGCAGCTGCCAGCGGAAGGTGTGTATCGCATACGCCAGCGCTTTCCAACTCCCACGCTCCGCTTCTGCGCCGAACAACTACACCCTGTAGTTGAGCTGATCTGAGCAGCTGGGACACTGGTAACCGTGCGTGTCACCGATCGGGCCGAGGCCTCGACGCAGGTGTCGTCGAAGCTGTTCGAGGACGCCTGCACCGTCATCCCCGGCGGAGTGAACTCGCCGGTGCGGGCATTCACCGCGGTCGGCGGAACCCCGCGCTTCATCACCGAGGCCCACGGTTACTGGCTCACCGATGCCGACGGCAACCGCTACGTCGACCTGGTCTGCTCCTGGGGGCCGATGATCCTCGGGCACGCCCACCCGCCGGTGGTCGAAGCCGTCACCGCTGCCGCCAGGGCCGGCCTGTCGTTCGGCGCGCCCACACCACGAGAATCCGAGCTGGCTTCCGAGATCATCGGGCGGGTGAAACCGGTCGAGCGGATCCGGCTGGTGAACTCCGGCACGGAGGCAACGATGAGCGCCGTGCGGCTGGCCCGCGGCTTCACCGGGCGGGCCAAAATCGTCAAATTCGCCGGCTGCTACCACGGTCACGTCGACGCGTTGCTCGCCGACGCCGGGTCCGGCGTCGCGACGCTGGGCCTGCCGTCCACGCCCGGCGTCACCGGCGCCTCCGCCGCCGACACGATCGTGTTGCCCTACAACGATGTTGACGCCGTGCGGCAGACGTTCGGGCAGTTCGGTGAGCAGATCGCCGCGGTCATCACCGAGGCCAGCCCCGGCAACATGGGCGTCGTCCCGCCCGGCCAGGGCTACAACGCTGCCCTGCGGGAGATCACCGCCGAACACGGCGCGCTGCTGATCGTCGACGAGGTGATGACCGGTTTCCGGGTCAGCCGAAGCGGTTGGTACGGAGTCGACCCGGTGGCCGCCGACCTGTTCACCTTCGGCAAGGTCATGAGCGGCGGGCTGCCCGCCGCGGCGTTCGGCGGATCCGCAGCGGTGATGGAGCGACTGGCGCCGCTGGGGCCGGTGTATCAGGCCGGGACGCTGTCGGGCAATCCGGTGGCCACCGCCGCCGGGCTGGCGACGCTGCGCGCCGCCGACGACGCGGTCTACGCCACCCTGGACGCCAACGCCGACCGACTGGCCGCCCTGCTTTCTGAGTCGTTGACCAATGCCGGTGTGCCGCATCAGATCCCGCGAGCCGGCAATATGCTCAGCGTCTTCTTCACCGAACAACCGGTGACCGACTTCGCCTCGGCACGGGCCAGCCAGACCTGGCGGTACCCAGCTTTCTTCCACGCCCTGCTGGATGCCGGGGTCTACCCGCCGTGCAGTGCGTTCGAGGCGTGGTTCGTCTCCGCGGCGTTGGACGACACGGCGTTCGAGCGCATCGCCGACGCCTTGCCGACTGCCGCCATCGCCGCCGCCGCCACGAAGGAGCGCAACCCCTGATGGCCGAAGAAACTCGAGTGCACCTGATCCGCCACGGCGAGGTGTACAACCCGGAAGGTGTCCTTTATGGACGCCTACCCGGATTCCGGCTCTCCGACAAAGGTCAGCAGCAGGCCATCGCCGTCGCCGACGCGCTGGCGGATCGCGACATCGTGGTGGTGATCGCGTCCCCGCTGCAACGCGCCCAGGAGACCGCGGCGCCCATCGCCGCCCGGCACAACCTGCCCGTCGACACCGACCCGGACCTGATCGAATCGACCAACTTTCTGGAGGGCCGCGGCGTCTCGCCCGGTGACGGCGCCTGGCGCGACCCGCGGGTGTGGTGGCACTTACGCGATCCGTTCACCCCGTCGTGGGGCGAGCCCTACCGGCAGATCGCGGACCGGATGGTCACCGCGGTGGACAAGGCACGGGCCCGCGCGGCCGGTCACGAAGCGGTCTGCGTGAGCCATCAGCTGCCGGTGTGGACGACGCGGCTGTTCCTGACCGGCAAAAAGCTCTGGCACAACCCGCGCCGGCGGCAATGCTCGGTCGCCTCGGTCACCTCGCTGGTGTATCAGGGCGACCGCCTCATCGACGTGGTGTATTCCGAGCCGGCGGGCTGATGGTCACGCGGCGGCGGGTGATCAGGGCGGTGTTGACGGCCGGCGTGGTCATCGGCTGCGTCACCGGATGTGCCGGCGGCAAGGATGCGGTCGCACAGAACGGCTCCTTCCAGTTCGTCGCTCCCGGCGGCAAGACTGACATCTTCTACGACCCGCCCGAGCGTCGCGGCCGGCCGGGGCCGGTGACCGGGCCCGATTTGATGGATGCGGCGCGCACCCTGTCGTTGGACGACTTCACCGGGAAGGTCGTCGTGATCAACGTGTGGGGACAGTGGTGCGGGCCCTGCCGGACCGAGGTGAGCCAGCTGCAGAAGGTTGACGACACCGACCGGGCCGACGGGCTGGCCATGCTGGGCATCGACGTGCGCGACAACCGGCAGGCTGCGCAGGACTTCGTGACCGACCGGCATGTGACGTTCCCGTCGATTTTCGACCCGGCGATGCGCACCATGATCGCTTTCGGCGGCAAGTACCCGACCACTGTCATCCCGTCCACGTTGGTCCTGGATCGTCGGCACCGGGTGGCCGCGGTGTTCCTGCGCGAACTGCTCGCCGACGACTTGTCGCCGGTGGTGCGGCGGCTGGCTGCCGAACCCGACGATCCTTCGAACCCGCCCGGGCCGCAATGACCGGTATCGCACAGCTCGCCGCGACCGGGCCGCTGCTGCTGGCCCTGACGGTGTGCGTGCTGGCCGGGGTGGTGTCGTTCGCCTCGCCGTGTGTGGTGCCGCTGGTCCCGGGCTACCTGTCCTATCTGGCCGCGGTGGTCGGCGTTGACGAGCAGCCGGCGCCCGGCACGCTCAAAGCCCCGCCCGCTGCCCGGTGGCGGGTGGCCGGTTCCGCGGCGTTGTTCGTCGCCGGCTTCACCGCGGTCTTCGTGTTGGGCACCGTCGCCGTCCTGGGCATGACCAGCACCCTGATCACCAACCAACTGCTGCTGCAGCGGGTCGGCGGTGTGGTGACGATCGTCATGGGCCTGGTGTTCGTCGGCTTCGTCCCTGCTCTGCAACGGCAGGCGCGGTTCGCGCCACAGCAGTGGTCGACGCTCGCGGGGGCGCCGCTGCTCGGCGCGGTGTTCGCGCTGGGCTGGACGCCGTGTCTGGGTCCGACGCTGGCCGGAGTGATCAGCGTCGCCTCGGCCACCCAGGGCGCGAACGTAGCCCGCGGCGTGGTGTTGGTGATCGCCTACTGCCTGGGTTTGGGCGTGCCGTTCGTGCTGCTGGCGTTCGGGTCGGCGGCGGCCGTCGCGGGGTTGGGCTGGCTGCGCCGGCACACCCGCGGCATCCAGATCTTCGGCGGCGTGCTGTTGGTCGCGGTGGGCGTCGCGCTGGTCACCGGTGTCTGGAACGACTTCGTCTCGTGGCTGCGCGACGCGTTCGTCTCAGATGTGAGGCTGCCGATTTGACCGGGCGAGCAGACCAAAAGCACCCGAAACGCCGCGTTTCGGGTCGCTTTTGCGTCTGCTCGCGCAACGGGCCCGCAGCACCTGGCGTGCGCTGACATCGATGGGCACCGCGCTGGTGCTGCTGTTCCTGCTCGCGCTGGGTGCGATCCCCGGCGCCGTGCTGCCGCAGCGGAACCTCAACGTCAGCCGGGTCGACAACTACCTGGCGGCACATCCGGTGATCGGGCCGTGGCTGGACCGGTTGCAGGCCTTCGACGTGTTCGCCAGCTTCTGGTTCACCGCGGTCTACGTCTTGCTGTTCGTGTCGTTGGTGGGCTGCCTGGCCCCGCGGATGATCGAGCAGGCCAAGACCCTGCGCGCCACCCCGGTGCCCGCGCCGCGCAACCTGACCCGGCTGCCCAAGCACGCCGAAGCCGCGATCGTCGGCGCCCCTGATGAGGTGGCCGCGACGATCGCGGGCCGGCTGCGCGGCTGGCGGCACCGGACCCGCAGCGGCGCCTCGGGCACCGTCGAGGTGTCCGCCGAGAAGGGCTACCTGCGGGAGTTCGGCAACCTGGCGTTTCATTTCTCGCTGCTGGGCCTGCTCGTCGCGGTCGCGGCGGGCAAGCTGTTCGGCTACGAGGGCAACGTGATCGTCATCGCCGACGGCGGTCCGGGGTTCTGCTCGGCGTCGCCTGCGGCGTTCGACTCGTTCCGCGCCGGCAACACCGTCGACGGCACCTCGCTGCACCCGATCTGCTTGCGGGTGAACGACTTCGAAGCACACTATCTTCCGACGGCGCAGGCCACCTCGTACGCCGCGCACATCGACTACCAGTCCGGGCACGACCTGTCCAGCGGCAGCTGGCGGCCGTATCGGCTGGCGGTCAACCATCCGTTGCGGGTCGCCGGTGACCGGATCTACCTGCAGGGCCACGGTTACGCGCCCACCTTCACGGTGATCTTTCCGAATGGACAGAGCCGCACGTCGACGGTGCAGTGGCGGCCCGAAAATTCCGTGACGTTGCTGTCTTCGGGCGTCGTGCGCATCGACCCGCCGGCCGGCAGCTATCCCGACCCGCAAGAACGTCGTAGACACCAGATCGCCATCCAGGGTCTGTTCGCGCCGACCGAGCGGCTCGACGGAGCCCTGCTGTCCTCGAGTTTCCCCGCGCTCAACGCCCCTGCCGTGGCGGTCGACATCTACAACGGCGACACCGGCCTGGACACCGGGCGGCCCCAGTCGCTGTTCAGCCTGGACCCGCGGCTCATCGAGCAGGGTCGGCTGGTCAAAGCCGAACGCGTCAACCTGCGTGCCGGCGAACAGGTTCGACTCGACCAGGGCCCAGCGGCCGGCACCGTTGTGCGCTTCGACGGCGCAGTGCCGTTCATCAGCGTGCAGGTGTCCCACAACCCCGGCCAGCTGTGGGTGCTGATGTTCGCCGCGGCGATGATGGCCGGGCTGCTGGTGTCGCTGGTGGTGCGCCGGCACCGGGTGTGGATCCGGGTCAGCCCCGCCGACATCGCGGGTACGGTGAACGTCGAGGTGGGCGGCTTGGCCCGAACCGACAATTCGGGCTGGGGAAACGAGTTCGAGCGGCTGACCGAGCGGTTGCTGGCGGACCGTCGGACCGCGGTCGCCGAGCCCCCGCTGCAGAAGGAGCCCGCCGGCAGCGCCGCGCGGGCCGGAACGGACATCGAATGACCACCCGCCGACGACGAAGACGGCGGGACCGAGGAGCGGCGCAATGAACACCGTCAACGTCAACATCGGCCTGGCCCGGTATTCCGACTGGGCGTTCACCTCGGCGTTGCTGACGCTGGTATTCGCGATGCTGCTGCTGGCCGCCGAGCTCGCCTATTCGCGCACTCGCGTGGACAGTGAGCTGGTGGCTGCCGGCTCGGTGAGCGCCGACGACGTCACTTCGGGTACCGGGCACGACGGGCCGCCGCCGCGACCGCTCGACGAGCGGATCGGGCGAGCCGGGCTTGCGGTGGTCTACGTCGGCATCGGGCTGCTGCTGACCTGCATCGTGCTGCGCGGGCTGGCGACCCTGCGGGTGCCGTGGGGCAACATGTACGAGTTCATCAACCTCACCTGCTGCTGTGGATTGGTGGCCGGCGCGGTGGTGCTGCGCCGCCCGCAGTACCGGGCACTGTGGGTTTTCCTGCTGTTGCCGATCCTGGTGTTGCTGACGGTCTCCGGGCACTGGCTGTACTCGCACGCGGCGCCGGTGATGCCGGCCCTGCAGTCCTACTGGCTGCCCGTTCACGTTTCGGTGGTCAGCCTGGGTTCAGGGGTGTTCATGGTCGCCGGAGTGGCCAGCATCCTGTTCCTGTTGAAGTTGTCGCCGCTGAGTGATCCCAGTGGGGAATCAGGAGCCGACGGGATGGTGGCCCGGGTGGTGCACCGACTGCCCGACGCCGAGACGTTGGACCGGATCGCTTACCGAACCACGATCTTCGCCTTCCCGGTGTTCGGATTCGGAGTGATCTTCGGCGCGATCTGGGCCGAACAAGCGTGGGGCCGATTTTGGGGCTGGGATCCCAAGGAGACGGTGTCGTTCGTCGCCTGGGTGGTGTACGCCGCTTACCTGCATGCCAGGTCGACGGCCGGCTGGCGCGACAGCAAGGCCGCATGGATCAACGTGGTCGGTTTCGTGGCCATGGTCTTCAACCTGTTCTTCGTTAACCTGGTGACGGTGGGTCTGCACTCCTACGCTGGCGTGGGCTGATCAGCCACCCGGGCTCCCGCAAGGACGTCCGTAACGTAAGCGACTCGAGCAACGAGGTGAAAGCACGTGTCTGATCATCCAACGGAGGGTGCCGGTCTGCCTCGAGGCCACGAGAACCATCCGACGACGCAGTTGCCGCCCCAGCCGCAACCCGGCCAGCCGGGTGTCCCCGGCCCCGATGCACCGACGCGGGCCTTCACCGGGTTCCGTACCCAGCGGCGGATGCCCGGCAACCAGGATCGGGGCTTCGCGGCTCCGCCGCCGCGCCCGGAACCGCGGGCGTGGACAGCCACCCCGGCCAGGGGAGTGCCGCACCTCGCCGACTCGCCGCAGTACAACTACTACGGGCCGCCGACCGAGGCGGCGCCGCAAGCGCCGCAGCGCCCGGCCATTCACCCGTCGCCGTACCCGGAACTGTCGACCAGCACACTGCTGCGTCAGGTCAAGCCGCCGCCGTCGGAAGGGTGGCGCCGGTGGCTCTATGTCTTGTCGGGCCAACTGATCAACGTCGGGGAAAGCCCGCGGGTCGACCGCTACAACGACCTGGTGGTGCAGATCAACCGGCCGCTGCGGGGTTGCTACCGGGTCGCAATGCTGTCGTTGAAGGGCGGTGTCGGCAAGACCACGATCACCGCGACGCTCGGCGCCACTTTCGCCTCCCTCCGCGGCGATCGGGTGGTCGCGGTCGATGCCAATCCGGACCGCGGCACCCTGAGTCAAAAGGTGCCGTTGGAGACACCGGCCACCGTGCGGCATCTGCTGCGCGACGCCGAAGGCATCGAGCGGTACAGCGATGTTCGCAGCTACACCTCCCAGGGCCCCAGCCGGCTCGAAGTGCTGGCCTCGGAAAGCGATCCGGCCATGTCGGAGGCGTTCAGCGCCGAGGACTACACCCGAACTCTGGAGATACTCGAGCGGTTCTACGGCCTGGTGCTCACCGACTGCGGAACAGGGCTGCTGCACTCGGCGATGTCGGCGGTGCTGTCGAAGGCCGACACACTCATCGTGGTCAGTTCGGGCTCGATCGACGGTGCGCGCAGCGCCTCGGCCACCTTGGACTGGCTGGATGCGCACGGGCACGAAGACCTGGTGCGCGGTTCGATCGCGGTCATCAACGCCGTGCGGCCGCGATCCAGCAAGGTCGATATGCAAAAAGTTGTCGACCACTTCTCGCGGCGCTGCCGCGCGGTGCGGTTGGTCCCGTTCGATCCGCATCTCGAAGAGGGTGCCGAGATCAGCCTCGACCGGCTGAGGCGGGAAACCCGCGAAGCGCTGATCGAGCTGGCTGCTGTGGTGGCCGACGGTTTCCCCAGCGACGAACGACGCAGCAACGCCGCGTTCATCTGACGATCGCTATCGCACCCGCTAGCGCGGGTTGTTGTCGCCGTGGCTCAACCGCCACAAGAAATCCGGGTCGTCGTCCGGTCCGATCATCCGCGACTTCGGTCGATTGACCTGCGAACGGACCGCACGCCAGCCGATGTAGATCAGCGTCCCCACAACCAGGACGAGGAGCAGGTAAAGCACTCAACACCTCCTTGGTCTGAATATACCTGCGCCGTAGGCTCGAAACGGTGACGACAGGATCCGGTTCGAAAGGCGCCGCGGCGGTCTACATCGTGCTGTACGTGACGGCCCGGCTGGCCCTTGTCGCCGCGCTCACCGCCGTCATCTACGGCATCGCCCGGCTGCTCGGCATCCACGAATTCCCGGTAGCCGTTGCGGGATTGTTCGCGTTGGTCATCGCCATGCCCCTGGGCATGTGGCTGTTCGGATCGTTGCGCCGGCGGGCGACCGCTGCGCTGGCACTCGCCGACGAGCGACGCCGCAGAGACCGCGAGCAGCTTCAGGCGCGGCTGCGCGGCGACGCGCCGGCCGACGACCACTAGCGCCGAACGCATTGCGTCTAGTGGGCGAAAGCCAATGCCGCTGCCACGGCCGCCGACCACACCAGCATGGTCAGCCCAGTGTCGCGCAACACCGGTATCAGTTCTCGGCCACCGCGGCCTGACCACACTGGTCGGGCGGCCCGGACCGCGACCGGCGCCGACACCAGACCCGCAGCACACCACGGCGTCACGCCGACCAATCCGAGCGTCAGCACGCCGGCCAGCAGCAGCAGGCCGAGGTAAAGCCGGCGGGTACCGGCGTCACCGAGTCGCACCGCCAGCGTGACCTTTCCGGCCTGCGCATCCGTCGGGATGTCGCGCAGGTTGTTGGCCACCAGCACCGCCGACGACAATGCTCCTGTCGCCACCGCCAACACCAGCCCCACGGAATCCACCCGCAGCGCCTGGGTGAACTGGGTGCCCAGCACCGCCACCAGGCCGAAGAACATGAACACCGCGACCTCACCGAGACCGGCGTAGCCGTAGGGTTTGGAACCACCGGTGTACAGCCAGGCACCCGCGATGCACCCGGCGCCCACCGCGATCAACCACGGTGCGCTGAACACCGCGAGCACCAGACCGGCCACCGCACCGACGGTCAGGCTCAGCACGGCCGCGGTCAGCACCGAACGTGGGGCCGCCAGCCGGGACCCGACCAGTCGGACCGGGCCGGCGCGGTTGTCGTCGGTGCCGCGGATACCGTCGGAGTAGTCGTTGGCGAAGTTGACCCCGATGACGAACGCCAGCGCCACGACCAGCGCCAGGAGCGCCTTCCACCACACCGCGCCGTGCAGCCACGCCGCTGCGCCGGTACCGGCGACCACCGGCGCTGCGGCGTTGGGCAGCGTCCGCGGCCGCGCACCCTCCACCCACTGCGCGAAACTGGCCACGCGCCGATCGTTGCATGGCGCCATGGTCGACAATGAGTTGGTGCTGGCAGTGATCGGTGGAAGCGGCTTCTACACCTTTTTCGGCGCAGACGTCCGCACCGTCGAGGCGCAGACCCCCTTCGGCGCGCCCAGCGCCCCGATCACCGTCGGCACTGTTGGCGAGCACGAGGTCGCTTTTCTGCCCCGGCACGGCGCACGCCACGAACACTCGGCACACACCGTGCCGTACCGGGCCAACATGTGGGCGCTGCGGGCACTCGGGGTGCGACGGGTGTTCGCGCCGTGCGCGGTGGGCAGCCTGACTCCCGATTTTGGGCCGGGTGCGGTGGTGGTGCCCGATCAGCTGGTGGACCGCACCCGCGGGCGCGCCGACACTTATTTCGACTCCGGCGGTGCGCACGCCGCGTTCGCCGACCCCTACTGCCCGGCGCTGCGGGCCGCGCTCACCGGCCGGCCCGGCGTGTCCGACGGCGCGACGATGGTGGTGATCCAGGGCCCCCGGTTTTCCACCCGGGCGGAGAGCCGGTGGTTCGCATCAGCCGGTTTCACGCTGGTCAACATGACCGGTTACCCGGAGGCGGTGCTGGCCCGTGAACTCGACATGTGTTATGCCGCCGTCGCTTTGGTGACCGACTTGGACGCCGGTATCGACGTCGGCGGTGGGGTGAAAGCACTCGACGTGTTCGCCGAGTTCGAGAAGAACATCGAGCCCTTCAAAGATTTGGTGCATCAGGCGATCACTCAGGTTCCGGCTGAAAACACCTGCAGGCAATGCCTTTCGCACATCGATGCGGAGCTACCGGTTGAAATGCCCTGAGCCGTCGGTGTGGCGGGGTCAGCGCGGGCGCTGTTCCGGCGAGGGTTCGCCGGGCCCCTGCGGTCGGTGGATCGTCGGTGAGCCGGTCGACCGGAAGATGCGTGGGGCCGCGGTCGGCGGCAGTTGTCGTGCGTTGTCGTCGCGGCCGGCGCCGACACTGATCCGGCGCTGTTCGGTCGAGCGGTGGATGAGTGGCGGCGAGGAGACGGCCCCTTGCCGTCCCGGATCCGCTGGTTGCGCTGCGCCGGGGCGCATCCGGGTGGTGTCGGCATCCCACCTCGCAGGCGGCGCGGACGCCGTCTGACGGCGGTCATCGGGTCGCGGCCGACGCTGAACGAAGCGCGCGGTGACGACCGCGACCACCAGGATGCACAGCGCCAGGCCGCTGAGAACGACATCGAAGGTACTGGTGATCTGTTGTGCGAGGTTGTTGCCGTATACGACACCCGCTTCGGCGGACATGCCCGCCACCCGGGGCGCCAGCGCGATGCCGACGACGATGCGCACGATGGTGAAGACCAGAAGGATTGCGCACAATGCCGAAGCCACCGCGACCGGCAGCGAACGGTTGACCAGATTGAGGCGTAACCAGACTGCGAGCACCGCCGTCACCAGGTCGAATGCCGCCATCGCCGCACTGTCGTAGGGCGAACGCGACAGGTGCAATACCGCCGTGACCGCCACGTCCGTCGCCCGCATCACCACCGAAGCCAGACACCACAGGGTGATGAGCAGCAACCCTTTGCGGGCAGCTGACCGCCAAACACCCCGGTCGATCTGATGGGTGGTGACCACCTTGAGCAGGGTCAGTGGGGCGAAGATCGCCGCTGCCGCCACCCACGCCAGGTATCCCTCGAAGCCCACCCCCGCTGTGGAGGTGTTCTGTGCGACGCCGTGGAATCCGTCGATTTCGCGGCCGACGGGGAGGAGCCACACGGTGACTCCGGCCACCAGGGTGGAGGCTCCTAGCGCAACGCTCGCCAGTCGCGATGATCGGCCGTCGCCTTGAAGCACCCATCGGGAGGCGACGACAACAGCGGCCAGCGGCACAACGCCGTACACCACTGCGGTCGCGATGATCGCCCCGTTCTGAACGCCGAAACCGGTTGAGCCGCCCGAGCCGGGCAGGGCGGCTTTGATCCGCCAGAACAAGTTGAACGCAACGGACAGCGCCGCCAAGACGATCGACGCGTAGCCGACGATTCGGACCGGCAGCACCCAACTGCGGAAGGAGCCGTCGTCAGCGGTGGTGCCGGACAGCGCCGGCTGTGCGCTCAGCAGTGCGCCGGCGAGCCCGAGCCACGCGCCCGGGCCCACTCCACCCGGCACAGTGGCGGTGCCGCCGTATCGCAGCGTCTGCACGACGTCGTAGGCGACGAAACTCGCGACCAGCAGCAGTAACGGGGCGTTGAGTCCTAGCCGCAGTCGGTTGGTGCGCGGGCCTTTCGCAATGTCGATTCCGACGGCCAGCAGCGAAAGAACGGTCGCCGCCGCGAGTGATGCGTACAGCAGGCTGCTGCTGTGCGGGACACCGACACCGAAGTTCAGGTTCCAGGGGAAAAGAGGCGCGGTGAGCAGCAGAACCGCGGCGACGATGTTGCGGCCGGTGTTCCACCGCTTCGCCGCGGCTATGGGTGCCGGCAGCCGCTGATGAGCATCGGCATGGTCGGCCGGACGGCCGCGGGCGAAGCGGTCGGTAGGCGTGTCGTCGCGCCTGTCGTTCACGAGATCTCCCTCAATTGAAAAGAGATACGGTCGGGCACCGGTTCGCTGTGCGCCCAGTTAACACTCCACCCGAACACTGTGCTGCTCAACTGCGAAGATATCCGCCGCCACCGAATCCGCTGAGCCGCCCGCAGCGTCTCGACAATGACCCCTATGGGCAGGTGGCCACCGTGCAATGATGCTTTGGCATCACCGGCTTCGGGTCTTGCTGCTGTGAGAGGAGGGCCGCGGTGGACCTCGCGTTAGGCGTCGCCGTCGCCGGCCCGGTCGCCCGGTTGGCCCTGATGGACTCGGGCCCGGACGGTCTGGGTGTGCTCGACGAGTCGGAGGTCGATCTCGCCGACGATCCGATCGGGGCGCTCACCGAGACCGTGGTCGGCACCGATCGTTCGCTGACAGATCAGCACCACCGACTGGTCGCGACCCGGCTGTGCTGGTCGGACCCCCGCCACGCCGGTCAGCTTCGCCAGGCGTTGGACGACTGCGGTCTTCAGAACGTCGCGGTGCTTTCCGGGTCCGCTGCGGCCACGGCGTTGGTGCGCAGCTTTTCCGGCGGTGACCAGCGCCGCAGTTCGGCGGTGCTGGTGGTTGATGACCGAACCGCACGGCTGTCGATTGTCAACGGTGGTGACCCGAAGGCTGTTGGTGAGGAATCGCTCGCCGACTCCGGCGCGGTCGGCGCCGCGGGGTCACTGCTCGGCCGGCTGTCTACGGAAGCCGTTGCGGCAGAGAATGTTTACCTGATCGGTTCGTCGTCGGATGTCGCGGCGATTGCAGGAGAACTGCAGTCCACGTCATCGTTGCCGCTTGCGGTGCCGGAGAATCCGGATTTCGCGATCGCCCGGGGTGCAGCGCTGGAGGCGGTGACGTCGAGGCTGACATACCCGCCCGCAGGTGCGGCAGAGCCGCCCGCAGCGACGGGCCGGCTTGGTCACCCTGCCCAGGACGCGACGATGGCGGCTCCGGTCGTGGATGCCGCACAGTTTCCGCACCCGGCTGGCCACCTGAGTGAGCCGGCTGCGGCGACAAGTCGGCTTGGCGGCCCGGCCGGTGACGCGACGACGGCCGCACCAGCGCTGCCGACCGGCCGTATTGCCTCCCCGGGTGACGACGCCACCACCGCGGCACCGGCGGGTTCGGTCGACGCCGAGACGACCATCTTCGACGAAGCAACCACGTACGCGCCCGCGGCCACCGGATCCAGCCCGCAGTTGGCCTACTCCCAGGAGGAATACGATCCCGAGTTGCTCCCGGTGGAGTATGACCACGACGACCAGCTGGGGGAGCTTGACGACGAGGCTCCGCCGGTAGGTCGCGCGTTGCTGGTAGGCAGCACGGTCGGCGGAATCCTGGTCGCCGGCTTCGCCGCACTGGCAGTCGCGGTGACGATCAGCGTGCGCCCGACGGCGGCGACCCAACCGCAACCACCGGCACCGGCCCAGCAGAAGTCGGTTCCCGGCAACTTCGTGCCGGTCCTGCCGGCGCCTAATTCGGCCCCGGCTCCCCAGGTACCGGCTTTGCCGCCGCCAGATGCCAACGTGCCGCAAATCGGCCCGGGTCCCGCTGTCGGCGGTGGTGCGCCCGGTGTGGCGCCGCCACCTGCGCCTGCGCCGCCGCCCGACGTCGGCCCGCCCGATGTCGGACCCAGCTTCGTGCCACCACCGCCCGCGGTGATCCCCATCCCGGTGCCGATTCCCATACCGATCCCGCGGCCGCCACGTCCGTTTCCGAGTACGACGGGCGGCACTACCGGTGCGACGACAGGAGGCTCCACCACCGGTGGCACGACGGGCGGGACGACCGGCGGAACCACGACGGGCGGAACCACCGGGGGTTCAACGACCGGTACGACTGGCGGCACCACGGGCGGAACAACGACGGGTGGCACCACCGGCGGGGAAACGACGGGCGGAACCACCACCGGGACCACGACCGGCGGCACGTCCGGTGGTACGACTGGAACGACGGGCGGCGGCACGTCCGGTGGTACGACTGGAACAACGCGGTGGTACGACTGGAACGACGGGCGGCGGCACGTCCGGTGGTACGACTGGAACAACCGGTGGTACGACTGGAACGACGGGCGGCGGCACGTCCGGTGGTACGACTGGAACGACGGGCGGCGGCACGTCCGGTGGTACGACTGGAACAACCGGCGGTACGTCTGGAACGACGGGCGGCGGCACGACGGGCGGTACCCACGGAACCACGACCGGCGGCGGATCCACCGGCAAGTCGCACTTCTAGCGTCCCGACAGCTTCGTCGCAAGGCGTTGCGTTCTGCACGCAAACGCCTGCACTGTTTCGGGCGGGACGAAGGCGAGGTAGAAGACGTATATCGCCAGGGTGAAGAAGCCGACGGCGATTGTCATCATGATCAAGGTGTGCAGCACGGCGCCGACGGCCAGCACGAGCGGTCGCAATCGTCTGTGCCACACCAGGACGGCGATGGAAAGCTCGACCAATAGCGTTGTCCAGGTGGCAAAGTTCATCGCCAACGCATTGGTCGCCACGCCGCGCCCGACGGGCACTAGCAGCATGTCCGGCAGCCGGAGAGCATAAGACACCGCGGTGCCTTGCGGCCATGCGCTGCCACTCAGCTTGGCCTGCACCGAAGCGAGATAGATCAGCGACAGCTGAACCTGCAGCAACCGCAGGGGCCACTGCGGCCGCAGCTGAGCCGACCAGAACTTGCCGGTGCTGCGCAGTTGGTCGAGGGAAAGCGCTGCGCCACAAGGGGAAAGCGCCAGGAACAGCGCCTCGATGCGCACGGCCAGGTCACCGGAATTGAAAACCCATACGTTGCGGTGCTCGAACGACAGGATCAGCACGAACACCGTCAGAGCCGCCAGTCGGCTGTGCCAGCCGATGGTCAGCGCGATCGCCGACACCAGAAGTGCAGCCCAGCCGATGGTGAGCGCACGATCACCGGTCCACACCGCGAAGACACCCCACTGATAAGCCCGGGGCAATTGCTGCGGGTCGACGCCGTGCGGACCGAACAGCTGGTGCAGTCCGGGAAGCAGTGAAAGCGTCCAGCCGATCGTCAAACCCCCGAACGCCCACCTGACGAGGCCCAGGGTGTAAGCCGGCCGGGGCTGGAACCAGAACGTCCGCCATAGTTGCACCGCACCTGTGGCCCAGCCTTCTCGGGCATTCTGCGGTTCGGTCATCGAGTGCCGGTCAAGATCTCGTCGTAGAGAACCTCTGTTTCTGCGATGCCCTTGTCGTTGCTGCCCGGGGCGGGCAGTGAATCGGCTTGCAGAATCATCTGCACTCGCACGGCACGCTCAGCCGGCCTGGTGAGCTGACCGACGACCCAGTGCGACACACCAGCCCGGATCTCAGGCTCGCCCACCAGGTTTTCCTTCAGCTTCTGCCAGCGGTACCAGGTGAACGCGCCGACGATCCGGTCACCGCGCGGGTTGGTCCACGCCCGTTCGGTGCCATCGGCCATGGTGACCCGGACCTCGACGCGCTCGACTCGCCGCAGCGGTTCCGGAGCGTACATTCGCCAGTCCTGTTCGAGTCCCGTCGCCGTCGCGACCGGTCCGCAGCCCAGGTGTGAGCAGCTGTTTGATTGCGGCATCGGGCATGCTCCACACCACGCCGATCACAAGCACCGCGATGACCACCACGCTGAGCGCGAACTCGCCGCCGGGTGAGCGCTCGAATCGCTGCCCGAGCGTCGACAGCTTCCCAAGTTCCAGTGCCAGCTCCTTTAAGTTCGGTCAGCCGCAATGCCTAACAATCGCAGGCAGGGCTCGTCACCGGAACACATCGTCCGACAACCGGCTCTACTCAGCGAAGCGGCGCGCCAGCTCCCGGCGATCCACTTTGCCGATGCCGCGCATAGGTAGCGCATCGACGATGTGCAGTTCGCGGGGCGCGGCCGTGGCGTCCAACGTCTGCGCGACATGGGTGCGCAGCGCGGCCAGAGTCGGTGCAGCACAACCATCGGCGAGAACCACAGCGGCGACGACCCGTTGGCCCAGCCGATCGTCGTTGACTCCGAACACCGCGCAATCGCTCAGCGCGGCGTGGGTTGACAGCGCGGCTTCCACCAGCTGCGGCAGCACCGTCAGACCACCACTGCTGATCGCGTCGTCGGCGCGGCCCAACACGCTCAGGGCGCCGGCATCGTCGATTGCGCCGTAGTCATCGCTCACAAACCAGCCGGGCTCGGCGAACGGGTCGGGATCGACAGGATTGCGATAGCCTGCGGCGATCGTTTCACCACCGAGCACTATGCGGCTGTCGGCGGCCAACCGCACCTGCACTCCGTCGAGAGGAACACCGTCATAAACGCAGCCACCGGCGGTTTCACTCATTCCGTACGTCCGCACGACCCAAACACCGGCCGCTGCAGCTGAATCAAGTAGCGACCGCGGCGCCGGTCCGCCACCGAGCAAGACGGCGTCGAGTTCAGCCAGCGCGGCAGTCGCCGCCGGATCGGTGAGCGCTTTGGCCAGTTGGGTGGCCACCAACGACGTGTACCGGCGGCCCGAGCCGAGGTTGTTCACCGCCTCGGGCAGATCGCCGACAATCAGCCCGGACGACACGTCCAGTTCGACCGGCGTTGCGCCGGCCAGCACACTGCGCACCAGCACCTGCACGCCGGCGATGTGATACGGCGGCAACGCCAGCAGCCAACGGCCGGGTCCGCCGAGTCTGTGGTGGGTGGCCGACGCGCTGGCCCGCAGCGCGTCGGCGGTCAGCAGCGCCCCCTTGGGCTTGCCGGTGGTTCCCGACGTGGTCGCCACCAGTGCGATGTCGTCGTCGATGGGCTCACCCACCCGCAGCGCCGATGGCGGCTCAACGCCAGCCCTGATGGGCAGCAAAGCGCCGCCACCGCCGGCGAGTACCCGTTCCAGAGCGGGCAGTAGCGAGCTCGTCGCTGCGCCCGGCGCGACGGTAATGCCGTGCAGGACGCCTATCGGTACTCCTCGCCGTCCCGAGCATCGAACGGCCAGCCCTTGGCAGACAACCGGGTTCGCACCCGCTCGACATCGTCAGGGGCGGGCAGTCCATCGGTCCGCTGCGTGATCGCCACGCCGATGTCGATCTCGTCGAAGCCGTCGCGCCTCAACAGTTCTTTGGTCACCGTCTTGACCTCGTCATCGCTGAGCCGACGGCGCAGCAAAGCCAGCAGGGGAAAATAGTCAGTCGGTGGAACGCCCTCGGGATAGCCGGCCCGCAGCCAGTTGACGATGGAACTGAGAAATCGATTCACACCACGTCAACTTCCCGTGCGAAGCCTCGTCCAGAAGGGGACAGTGACGTCGATGCTACTTGGCCCTGGCGCCGAGGATGAACAACCCAGTTTTGTCACCGATGAAGTCCCGGGCGATGAACAGCACCCCGAGGACCACGGCCACTACCACCAACCCGTAAGCCAGGTAGCTGAGCGCTGTCAGCGCGCCGCGTCGAGCGGTGACAGCGCCGGCGTTGGCGTCTGCACCGGCCGTGGCGCCGAACCGCACGCCGAGTGCAAAGGTGGCCGGCAGCGCCCCGCCGACAAGCAGACCGAAGAACAAGATCTTGAGCGTGGCGACGTAGTTGAACCAGTCTTTCATGAACGGGCGTCCTGGGTCGGCGGGAAATCGGTGGTGGCCACGGCGCTCGATGCCGCCGAGGTGCCGGTCAGCGGCCGCTGACCGTTGCGGTCAGCACCGGTGCCGCTCCCGGAGTGCGCGGGCACCGCGGCGACGGCGGGTTCACCGGAGTCGAGTCCGGAGGTGAGGCCGCCCTCCCAGTCGTCGTTGACGTTGCTGGAGTCGACTTTGTTCTTGCGGGAACGGACGTAGATCACACCGGACACCGCGAGCAGCAGCAGGACGCCGAGGGTAGCGCCGGGGAAGCCGCCGACGAAGTGCACCAGCGAATAGGTGATCGCTCCGACCAGACCCGCCGACGGCAGGGTGATCAGCCACGCCGTCGCCATCCGGCCGGCCACACTCCAGCGCACCTCAGCGCCGGGTTTGCCCACGCCGCTGCCCAGCACCGATCCGGTGACCACCTGCGTGGTCGACAGCGCGTAGCCGAACTGTGCGGACAGCAAGATGATCGCGGCGGAGGACGACTCGGCGGACATGCCCTGCGGCGGCGTGATCTCGACGATGCCCTTGCCCAGGGTTCGGATGATGCGCCAGCCGCCGGTGTAGGTACCCAGCGCCATCGCCGCCGCGCAGCACACGATCACCCACAGCGGCGGTAGCGTCGCAGTTTTGGCGACCGATCCGTAGGTCATCAGCGCCAGGAAGATGACACCCATCGTCTTCTGCCCGTCGCTGGTGCCGTGCGCCAGCGAGACCAGCGACGCCGAGCCGATCTGGCCGCGGCGGAATCCCGCGGTGGTGCGCTTCTCGTCGACGCCGCGGACAATCCGGTAGACCAGCCACGTTCCGACGGCGCCGACCACCATGGCCACTATCGCTGCGGCGAGGGCCGGTATCAGCACGTGCGATACCAACCCGCGCCAGATCACACCGTGCCCGCCGACCGCGGCGATCGTCGCGCCGACGATCCCGCCGATGAGGGCGTGTGACGAGCTGGAGGGGATACCGAGCAGCCAGGTCAGCAGGTTCCACACGATGCCGCCGACCAGGCCGGCGAACACCAGTTCCAGGCTCACCAGGTGCGAGTCGACCAGATCCTTCGCGATCGTGGCTGCCACCGCGGTGGACAGGAACGCCCCGACGAGGTTCAGCACCGCAGACAGCGTCACCGCCGTCTTGGGTGCGAGGGCGCCGCTGGCGATGGAAGTCGCCATCGCGTTGCCGGTGTCATGAAACCCGTTGGTGAAATCGAAGGCGAGTGCGGTGATCACGACAACGATCAGAAGAAAGAGTTGAAGGCTCACAGAGCATCACGCTCACAAGGGATCACGGGCCAATTGTGGGGGGCGAACCGTTCGGATGTCGAACGAACGGGACGCATAAAAGCGGCTGTATCCGGAGTTGTCTACCGCTGTTCTGCTGCGGTTAACCTTCTTCAACCGGTCTGATCGAGCCGGGTGTCCCGGCGCAGCGGGTGCTCCGGAGGTATCTGCACGAAGATCAGCGTCACACCGTCAGGATCGACCACATGCATCTCGTGCAGGCCCCATGGTTCCTGACGGGCCTCGCGGGCGATCGTCACGCCGCGACTCTCCAGCTCAGCCTGGGTCGCCCGGACGTCGCGCACCTGCAGCCACAGCGCGCCCGGAAACGGGCCGGCCGGTCGATCTTCAGCGCCGTGGGCCGCCAGCTCGATCAGCGACTGTCCGGCGTAGAAGACGGTGCCCGCGCCGTAATCGCGGGCGATCGCCAAACCGAGTTCATCCCGGTAGAAAGCCATCGACCGCTGATAGTCCGCCGGCCGGAACAGCATCCGGCTGGCCAGGATTTCCATGCCTTCGTGTCTAGCACGCCATGGACCGTGCGCTCAGGGTCTGCCGAAGGCGCTGCGCCGCATCAAACGGGTGACCCACTGCGGGCCGACGGTGTCGAGTGCCCTGATGCCGACGGCGAACCGCGGTGCGATCCGAACCGGCCGGGCGCGGGCAGCGGTCACCATCCACTCGGCGGCCTCATGCGAACTCAGCGCCGGCATTCCGTCGTAAGCCTTGGTCGGCGCGATCATCGGGGTGGCCACCAGCGGGTAGTACAGCGTGGTGGAGTGCACGCCCTTGGCGCTCCATTCGCTTTCGATGACCCGGCTGACAGCCGACAACGCCGCCTTGGAGGCGTTGTACACCGAGAACAGGGGTGACGCTTCGCTGAACACACCCCAGGTCGCGACGTTGATGACGTGGCCGTCGCCGCGCTCGAACATCCCGGGCGCGAACCCGCGAATCAGCCTCAGCGGCGAGTAGTAGTTGAGCATCATCGTGCGCTCCACGTCGTGCCAGCGTTCCAGCGACTCGGCCAGCGGCCGGCGGATGGACCGGCCGGCGTTGTTGACCAGGATGTCCACTCCGCCCAGGCGCTGCTCGACGTCGGCGACGAGCGCGTCGACGGCGCCGAGGTCGGACAGGTCGCACGGGACAGCCGTCGCGGCGCCGCCGGCCGCGGTGATTCGGTCCACCACCGCGTCGAGCAGGTCCTTGCGCCTAGCGACCGCCACGACGGTGGCGCCGTGGCGGGCGAACTGCTCGGCGGCGCTTTCCCCGATTCCCGACGACGCGCCGGTGAGCAGGATGCGCTTGCCCTTCAGATCGACCGGTTTGGCGATCGCCCGGTTCACCAACAGTTGCGGCGCGACGGGTGGCCGCATCCCGGCCATGGCGAAGGCCTCGCCCATTCGGCGCAGCGGACTCCTACTCACAGGTCGGCAGTCTAGGCGCGCTTGGTGTGCCGGGCTTCACGCCGGCGCAACGGTGGGCGCCAGTGCCACGCCGGCGTGACGCTCGGAGCGTCAGAAGTAGCGTGGGAAACGGCTCCAGTCCGGATCGCGTTTTTCCAGGAACGCATCGCGGCCCTCGACGGCCTCGTCGGTCATGTAGGCCAACCGGGTCGCTTCCCCGGCGAACAGCTGCTGGCCCACCAGCCCGTCGTCGAGCAGGTTGAACGCGAACTTCAGCATCCGTTGAGCCTGTGGTGATTTCGCGTTGATCTCCGCTGCCCATTGCACGCCGGCGGATTCCAGCTCGGCGTGGTCGATCACGTCGTTCACCGCGCCCATCCGGTGCATCTGCTCGGCGGAGTAGGGCCGTCCCAGGAAGAACACCTCACGGGCGAACTTCTGGCCCACTTGCCGGGCCAGATAAGCGCTGCCGTAGCCGCCGTCGAAGCTGCCGACGTCGGCGTCGGTCTGTTTGAACCGGGCGTGCTCACGGCTGGCCAGCGTGAGGTCGCAGACTACGTGCAGACTGTGTCCGCCACCGGCCGCCCAACCATTGACCAGGCAGATGACCACCTTGGGCATGAACCGGATCAGCCGCTGCACCTCCAGGATGTGCAGTCGGCCGGCGCGGGCGGTGTCGACGGTGTCCGCGGTATCTCCGCTCGCGTACTGGTAGCCGCTGCGACCGCGGATGCGTTGGTCGCCGCCGGAGCAGAACGCCCAACCGCCGTCTTTCGGTGACGGCCCGTTGCCGGTCAGCAGCACCACGCCGACCTCGGGGGACATCCGGGCGTGGTCGAGCACCCGGTAGAGCTCGTCGACAGTGTGCGGGCGAAACGCGTTACGCACCTCCGGCCGGTTGAACGCCACCCGCGCGGTGGCGTCGGTGACGTGGCGGTGGTAGGTGATGTCGGTCAGCTCGCCGAGCGCGTCGACGGGCCGCCACTGTTCTGCCTGGAAGGGCTGGAAGGGATTGTCGGCGGCCATGACGGCGACGCTACCGTCACATCGCTGGTCAACGGCTACTTGCCGGCGAGGATGCGGTACTGGGCGGCGGTCCGGCGCTTGACGTCGTCTTCACGTTGGGAGAACGCGGTGAATGCGTAGCGGCCCGCCCGGGCGACGCACTTGTACGGCCACACCACCCGCAGCCAGGACAGCGGCGGATCAGCCGTGGCGAGGCGCTGAGAAGCGTTCTGCCAGGCAAAACACTGCGCTGCCGGTAAACCGTTGACCCCGGTGATGGGTACTACGCCGTCGCGGGCGCGCAGGTCCGCTGCGAAGTGGTCGACCACCTGGGCCGCGCCCGCCGGATCCCGTGCCTGGTACACGGTGGCGATCCGTTGCGCAACGGCGTCGACACCGGCGGAGTCGAACAGCGCCGCCGCCTTGACGGGATCGTCTTCAAAATGCAGCCAGGCGCTGCGGTCCCAAACCCCGACCAGATAGGGCGCGCTGTTGTCGGGCGCCCAAAGTGTGCGTGCCAGCAGCTGACCGGTGAAATCTTTGGGCAGTTGATCGAGTTTGGCCTGGTCGGTCGGGGTGAACTTGTCGATCAGCGGTTCCTGTTTGTCGAGAGCCAATCCGATCAAGATCGGTGCCGTCGCGGCTTCGTTGCGGTCTAAGATCACCGCGCCCACGATGAGCACGTAGGGACCGTGCGGGGTGAAACTCGTCGCGAAGGTTGCCCCGTCAGGACCGTCGTAGCTCGTCGACAGAGCTTCAGGATGCCCCTCGATGGGTGCCGGCCGTGGCCGCAAGTCACCGTGCGGGTACTGATCAGCCATTTCACGGGCAGCGGCGTCAGCGGAGCTGTTGTCGGGAAACCGCAGCACGCCGTTGATCAGGTTTTTCCTGGAGCTCGCGGCCCGGAAGCTGGAAAAGCCGGTGATGTACCCGTGCGCCGTCGCGATGGCGGGCAGCGGATCACTGAGGACGTAGTTTTCTTTCAATGACTTCGCTTCCGGCAGCGGGGCGGTGGTCACCGTGTCGCCCATTGCGCCGCGCTGCTGATAGGTCGCGTCGACCTGCCACGGCCCGATGACGTCAGCCGCGAGCCGGTGAGCTTCCATGTTCGCGCCGACTGTCGCGTTACCCGCGGGCCCGAACGGAGAGCTCGGCGACGTGGCGTATTCACCGGTGTCCAGTAGCGCCACGATCGCACCATCGGCATCGGCTTTTTCCCGTGCCTTGACCGCTACACCGCCGACCGTCGTGGCGCAGGCCACCAGCGCCCACACACATACCGCGGCCACAGCCATGCCGTAAATCCCGCGCAGGGGCCCAGATTTCGTCATCTGCTCCCTCACTTACCGGCCAGAATCCGATACTGCGCAGCGGTCTGCTGCTTGACGTCCGTTTCGTGATCGGAGTAGGCGACGTAGGCGTACCGGTCCGCAGACGCAACACAGCGGAAATGTGCCTCACCTTCGTTGAGTGTTGCCCCCATCCCCACCAGGCCTTGCCGCTTCACGCATCTGGCGGTCGGTAGGCCCCGCACCTCGCTGATCTGCGTGACCGACAGGCTGGGGTCGGCAACTTCCCGCTGCACCATCCGCGCAGCCCCGTCCGGGTTGTTCGTCCGGTAGACCGTGGTGAGCCCCTTGGCGACCACCTCGACTCCCGCGGCGGCGTACCAGGCCGCCGAGGCGACCGGGTCCACTTCGAAGTGCAGCCACCCGTGCGGCTGCCATATCCCGACTACGCCGGCCGTACCGGGTTCGGTGGTGGGCAGGGTGCGGCCCAGCAGCATTCCGGTGGGATCCAGCGGCAGCTCGGCCAGCTTCGCTGGGTCAGTGGGCGTGAACTGGTCGATCAATCGTTTCTGGTGGTCCAAGGTGAAACCTGCGAACTGTTGGGCGAAGGAAAGCGAATCCGGGTCCGGTGCCTTCTTCGACTGCACCCCCTGATACAGCACATAGGGCCCGTGGGCGGTGAAGCTTTCGACCATGGTGCTGTTGTCGAGATAGTCGTGCGCCCAAGCGTGCGCGTCGGGGTCGTCCTGCAGCGTGATCGGTGATCGCGGCGGATCGGGAAGTGCACCGGTCTTGGCGGCCATCTCGTCGGCGGCGGCCGCAGCGGCGCCGGGCTCCGGAAACCGCATCACCAGGTTGGTCAACGCAAGCGGCGACAGGAAGTCCGGCGAGCTGCGGGAGGTGGCGAACGCGGTGATGAGACCGTGCGCTGACGCCACGCCGGGAACGGGTTCGGGCAGTTCATCTTTGAGCGACTGCAGGTCTGCCGTCGCGCCAGTGGCTAAGACATTGAGCCGGCGCAGCTTGGCATTGATTTCCCAAGGCCCGACCACGAACTCCGCCATTCGCTGTGCCTCCAGCACAGCGCCGACCGCGGCACTTCCCGCGGTGCCGAGGGGGTGGCCGGCTGTCGTCGGATACCGGCCGGTATCCATCAGCGCCACGTTCGCGCCGTCACCGCCGGCGGGCAGAGCGGCCATGACCCCGACACCGCGCACCGTCGAGGTGCACCCGGCCAACATCAGCGCCGCAGCCGCAGCCGCAGCGATTGCCGCTGCTGCCGAGCGGATATCGGGCTTGCTCACAGAGAAACGATAGACCGGCTCAACTGGTCACTAGGGCAGCTCTTGAGCACCTGCTCGCGGCCGGCGCCGAGTCGAGGGAATGAATCGGCACGGTCCGCGGTCGAATTCCGCATGACACTCAACGAAGCCGCGCGCGCCTTCATCGGCGACGGCGCCGATGCCACCCTGGTCACCCTGAATCCCGACGGCAGCCCCCAGGTGAGCCTGGTCTGGGTGGCGTTGCGATCTACGCCCGAGGGCGACGAGCTGGTGACCGCCCACCTCGCCGAGCACAAGAAGGTCCGCAATGTCCGCCGCGATCCGCGGGTTGCGGTGACGATCGTGCAGCCCGGAGACGTCGGCAGAACCTTGCGACAGTACCTTTCGATCGACGGGTCTGCGCGAATCGAGGAGGGCGGCGCTCCGGAGCTGCTCAACGCTTTGTCGGGGGCGCTGTTGGACCCAGACCAGTTCCCGCCGAAGGACGCGCCGCCGGGGTTCGTCACGCACATCAGCGTGGACAAGGTCGGCGGAACTGGGCCCTGGGTGTCCTGACCACGGCACGAACGTACAGCTAGCCGCGCGCTGGGCGCCGAACGTTCGGCCAGCTGCACGCTCGGCAAAAGCGGACTAACCCAGCTGCACGCTCGGCAGCGGATCAACTCAGCCGACGGCGCGGCCGACGCCTTGCCAGAACCGCGCGCGCACCGCCTTCTTGTCCGGCTTGCCCAATCCGGTCAACGGCAACGAGTCGACGACCACCACCCGCTTGGGTGACTGCACCGAGCCTTTGCGTTCTTTGACCGCAGCCTGGACGTCGGCGGTCATCGCTTCGATCGCCGCGTCGTCGCGTGCGGCGTCGGACCGCAGTACGACCACCGCGGTGACAGCCTCGCCCCACTTGTCGTCGGGTGCCCCGACCACGCACACCTGCGCTATGGCCGGATGTTCGGCCACGACGTCCTCAACCTCCCGGGGAAATACGTTGAAGCCGCCGGTGACGATCATGTCCTTGACCCGGTCGACGATGTAGTAGAAACCGTCTTCGTCCTCGCGAGCCATGTCGCCGGTGTGCAGCCAGCCGTCTTTGAAGGTCTCCGCTGTCGCTTCCGGCAGATTCCAGTAGCCGCCGGCCAGCAGCGGTCCACCCACGCAGATCTCACCGGCTTCACCCTGCGGCACCGGCTTGCCGTCATCGCCCAGCAGGGCGGTCCGGGCGAACAGCGTCGGACGTCCGCACGACGTCAGCCGCTTCTCGTCGTGGTCGGTCTTGGCCAGGTAGGTGATCACCATCGGGGCCTCGGATTGCCCGTAGTACTGCGCGAAAATCGGGCCGAACCGCCGGATCGCCTCGGCCAGGCGCACCGGGTTGATCGCCGAGGCGCCGTAGTACACCGTCTCCAGCGACGATAAGTCGCGAGTGTGCGAGTCCGGGTGGTCCATCAGCGCGTACAACATCGACGGCACCAGCATGGTCGCGGTGATCCGTTGTTCTTCGATGATTCTCAGCACCTCGGCCGGGTCGAATTTGCCGAGCACCACCATTTCGCCGCCTTTGATCACCGTCGGCGTGAAGAACGCTGCGCCGGCATGTGACAGCGGCGTGCACATCAGAAAGCGGGGATGCTCCGGCCACTCCCACTCGGCCAGCTGAATCGACGTCATCGTGTTGATCGACTGGGCAGTGCCCATCACGCCTTTGGGTTTTCCGGTGGTGCCGCCGGTGTAGGTCAGGCCGATCACCTGGTCCGGCGGCAGGTCGGCGGCCAGCAACGGTCGCGGCGCATACCTGTCGGCTTCCGCCGACACGTCTCGAGCGACATGGGATAGCTGTTCGGGCACCGGCCCGATCGTCAGTATCTGCTTGAGCGAGTCCACCCGGTCCAGCAGGCCCAGCGCCCGCTCGACGAACATCGGGTTCGGATCGATGATCAATGAGCTGATGCCCGCATCCGACAGCACGTAGCTGTGGTCGTCGAGCGAGCCCAGCGGATGCAGGGCGGTACGACGGTAGCCCTGCGTCTGGCCGGCGCCGATGATCATCAGCACCTCCGGCCGGTTCAGCGACAGCAGTCCGACAGCCGCTCCGGTGCCGGCACCCAGCGCCTCGAATGCCTGGATGTACTGGCTGATCTTGTCGGCCAGCTGGCCGCCGGTCAGGGTGGTGTCACCGAGGAACAGCACCGGCTTGTCCTTGTGGCGCTTGAGCGCGCCGACCAGCAGGTGACCGTTGTGGGTGGGGGTGCGCAGCAAGTCGTCACTCATGCGCCGCTCCTCCTCATCGCTTCGCTCTGCATCGTCGCTGGCGGGTTCATGACCGCCAGACTAGAACGTGTTGCAATTCCGATGGGGCGACGGTGAGAAATCATTAGGATTCTGGCCCGTGAGCGCCGCTGACATCGTCTTCACCGGAACAGTGCTGACGGTGGACGACGCGCAGCCCACCGCCGAAGCGCTCGCCGTCGCCGACGGTCGCATACTGGCGGTCGGCGGCCGCGCCGAAGTGTCCGAATTCATCGGCCCGCAGACCCGGACCATCGACGTGGGCGCTGGCTGCCTGCTACCGGGATTCGTTGAGGCGCACGGGCATCCGCTGATGGAAGCGATGGCGCTGTCCGACCGGATCGTCGACATCCGGCCGGTCACCATGCGCAACGCCAACGATGTGGTGACCGCGATCCGCCGTGAAGTGGCCGAGCGCGGAACCGTCGGCGCCTACCTCAACGGTTGGGACCCGCTGCTGCAACCGGGGCTGCCGCAACCCACGCTGGCCTGGCTGGACGAGGTCGCCCCAGACGGGCCGCTGGTGATCCTGCACAACTCCGGTCACAAAGCATTCTTCAACTCCCGTGCCGCCCGGCAGGCCGGGCTGACCCGCGACATCCCGGACCCCAAAGGTGCGCGCTACGGCCGGGACGCCGACGGCGAACTGGATGGCACGGCCGAAGAAACCGGCGCGGTGTTCCCGCTGCTGCGCGAGGCCATTGCACCCGGCGACTACCCGGCGATGCTGCTCGCCGAGTGCGCCCGCCTCAACCGCGCCGGGCTGACCATGTGCTCGGAGATGGCGTTCGACCCGGCGTTCCGGCCGATGATCGAGCAGCTGCGTGACCAACTCACGGTGCGGCTGCGTACCTACGAGATCTCCAACCCGCAGATGCACACCGATGCCCGTCCCGGCGACGGCGACGACATGCTGCGTCAGGTCGGCATCAAGATCTGGGTGGACGGCTCCCCGTGGATCGGCAACATCGACCTGACCTTCCCCTATCTGGACACCGCCGCCACCCGGACCATCGGTGTCGAGCCCGGTTCCTGTGGCCACGCCAACTACACCCGTGCGCAGCTCGCCGAGATCGTCGGCGCCTACTTTCCGCAGGGCTGGCCGATGGCCTGCCACGTGCAGGGCGACGCCGGCGTCGACACCATCCTCGACGTGTACGAGGACGCGCTGCGCCGCTACCCGCGCGATGACCACCGGCTGCGGCTCGAACACGTCGGCGCCATCCGGGCCGACCAGTTGCGGCGCGCCGCCGATCTCGGGGTGACCTGCAGCATCTTCGTCGACCAGATTCACTACTGGGGTGACGTGATCGTCGACGGGTTGTTCGGCTTGGAGCGCGGATCGCGCTGGATGCCCGCCGGATCGGCGGTGGCCACCGGTATGCGCATCTCGCTGCACAACGATCCGCCGGTCACCCCGGAAGAGCCGCTGCGCAACATCAGCGTCGCCGTCACCCGCACCGCGCCCAGTGGCCGGGTGCTGGGACCCGAGGAGCGGTTGACCGTCGAGCAGGCGATCCGGGCGCAGACCATCGACGCTGCCTGGCAGTTGTTCGCCGACGACGTGACCGGGTCGCTGGAGGCCGGCAAATACGCCGACCTGGTGGTGCTGTCGGCCGATCCGCGCACTGTGCCGCCGGAGCAGATCGCCGACCTCGAGGTGCAGGCGACCTTCCTGGCCGGCGGCCAGGTGTATCGCCGGTGATACCGGATCTGGCCGACCTGTTGGACCGGCTGCACGTCGTGGCGCTGCCGATGCGGGTGCGCTTCCGGGGCATCACCACCAGGGAGGTCGCGTTGATCGAGGGGCCGGCCGGTTGGGGGGAGTTCGGCGCATTCGTCGAGTACCTCGCCGCCCGAGGCGTCGACATGGTTGGCGTCGGCGATCGAGGCGGCCTACCGGCAGCCGCCGCCGATGCGTCGCGACCGCATTCTGGTCAACGCCACGGTGCCCGCCGTCACCGCGGCTCAGGTGCCCGAGGTGCTGGCCCGGTTTCCCGGCGCCCGCACCGCCAAAGTGAAGGTCGCCGAGCCGGGCCAGCAGCTGGCCGACGACGTCGAGCGCGTCAACGCGGTACGCGCACAGGTGCCGACGGTGCGGGTCGACGCCAACGGCGGCTGGAGCGTCGAGCAGGCCGCGGAGGCGGCCGCCGCGCTGACCGCCGACGGCCCGCTGGAATACCTCGAACAGCCCTGCGCCAGCGTCGCTGAACTGGCCGAACTGCGGCGGCGCATCGATGTGCCGGTTGCTGCCGACGAAAGCATTCGCAAGGCCGGCGACCCGCTGCAGGTGCTGCGGGCACACGCCGCCGACATCGCCGTCCTCAAAGTTGCCCCGCTGGGCGGCATTGCGGCGTTACTCGACATCGCCGCCCAGATCGACATCCCCGTGGTGGTCTCCAGCGCCCTTGATTCGGCGGTCGGGATCGAGCGGGGACTGCGTGCTGCCGCCGCCCTGCCGCAGCTGATCTACGCCTGCGGGCTGGGCACCGGCGGGCTGTTCGTCGAAGACGTCGCCGAGCCGGTGGTGCCCGTCGACGGCGCCCTGCCCGTCAGGCGTGTGACGCCCGATCCGAGCCGGTTGCAGGCGCTGGCCGCGCCGCCGGATCGCCGGCAGTGGTGGATCGACCGCGTCAAGAGTTGCTACGGCTTGTTGGCTTGACGCGCGCGCCGGAAACGGCGCAAGTCGACCCCTGGTGGCCGTCATATGCTGGCCTGACGATGGCCTGGCGTGAAGGGGCGAGACATGCGGCGGCTGAGCTTCGCGCAGTTCGCAATCTGGGCTGTCTGCCTGGCGTTGGCCGGCTGCACCTCGACTGTCGGTGGCACCGCGGTCGGCGGTAGCGCCACACCGAAGCACGCAGGAGTGCCGGGCAGCGGGTTGCCGGCGTTGCTGCTCAGCCTCGACGAGATGACAGAACTCCTGAAGTTCAACGACATGGCCACCACACAGACCTGGACAGCCCCGGACGCGCGGGGCGAGTTCTACCCCGCCCGCTGTGTCGGCGCGATCTTCAGCGGCATGTCCGGATCTTTCGACGGCAGCGCCTACCGCGACTTCTATGAGATCAGGAGTCAAGACGTCACCTCGGAAGGCCGATTTCACTGGGTGGATCAGGGCGTCGTCGCCTTCGATGACGCGAAAACGGCGCAGGCCTTCGTGAGCGGGCAGGTCGCGACGTGGCAGCAGTGCAGCGGTAAACAGTTGATCTACGCGTTCCCCGGACCTGGCGACTGGGGCGAGCCCTACGTGATCGGCAGCACAACAGCGGCCGGGTGCGTGACCATGCTCAACAACACCGTCGTCGACGACAACCGCTACGACGACATCCGGCTGCTGGCCGCGAAGTCGAACGTGGTGGTCGATCTGCAGTTCACCGGGTTCAGCGTCAGTGACGAGCCGATGGCGGCGGTTCAGCGGATTCTCGACCGGATCCCGTCGCAGCGGCATGACTGCGCCTTCTGGGGCTGAGTCGACCAACGGCGTCGCGTAGGTTCGAGCGCGTGACCAACCTGGCCTACGCCGACAACGGGACCGGAGAATCGGTGGTGTTCATCGCCGGCTGGGGTGGTGCCGGGCGAGGCTGGCATCTGCATCAGGTGCCGGCGTTCCTGGCGGCCGGTTACCGGGTCATCACCTTCGACAACCGGGGGATCGGCGCCACTGAGAAAGCTGACGGATTCACCACTCAGACGATGGTCGCCGACACCGCGGCGCTGATCGAGAGCCTGGGCGCGGCTCCGGCGCGTGTCGTCGGAGTGTCGATGGGCGCCTTCATCGCGCAGGAACTCATGCTGGCCCGACCCGAGCTGGTCAGCAAAGCTGTGCTGATGGCTACCCGTGGCCGCCTGGACCGCACCCGGGACTTCTTCCGCACCGCCGACGTCGAGGTCGCCGGGCCAGACGTCGAGCTACCGACCGCCTACAGCGCGAAAGTTCGTATGCTGGAAAGCTTCTCACCCAAGACGTTGAACGACGACGTGGCCGCCGGCGACTGGATCGCGATGTTCACCATGTGGCCGCACAAGTCCACACCCGGATTGCGCTGCCAGCTCAGCGTCGCGCCGACCAGCAGCCGGCTCGCCGCGTACCGCGCCATCACCGCCCCGGTGCTGGTGATCGGGTTCCGGGACGACGTGGTCACGCCGCCACATCTGGGCCGCGAAGTCGCCGACGCGATTCCCAACGGCCGTTACCTGGAAGTGGCCGACGCCGGGCATCTGGGCTTCCTGGAGCGGCCGCAGGCCGTCAACACCGCGGCGCTGCAATTCCTGGTCGGCGCGGCCGTTTGAGCAGCGCGGGAGCACATGTCGGCTCCTCACCGGGCATCGCCTGCATCGTCGCCCGACGTACCCTGAAATGGTGAACCCCTCGACGACGCAGGCGCGCGTCGTCGTCGACGAGCTGATCCGCGGCGGGGTGCGTGACGTGGTCTTGTGCCCGGGCTCCCGCAACGCCCCACTGGCCTTTGCACTCGACGACGCCGATCGGGCCGGCCGGATCCGGCTGCACGTCCGCATCGACGAGCGCACCGCCGGGTTCCTGGCGATCGGGTTGGCGCTGGGCGCCGGCGCGCCGGTGTGCATCGCGATGACCTCGGGCACCGCGGTGGCCAACGTCGGTCCCGCGGTGGTGGAGGCCAACTATGCGCGGGTGCCGCTGATCCTGCTGTCGGCCAACCGGCCCTACGAACTGCTCGGCACCGGCGCCAACCAGACCATGGAGCAGCTCGGCTACTTCGGCACCCAGGTCCGCGCCACCATCAGCCTGGGGTTGGCCGAAGATGCGTCTGAGCGGATGGACTCCTTCAACGCGACCTGGCGGTCGGCCACCTGTCGTGTCCTGGCGGCGGCCACCGGATCGCGGACCGCCAACGCCGGCCCGGTGCACTTCGACATTCCGCTCCGCGAACCGCTGGTGCCGGACCTGCACAGCGCGAACGCTGCGATACCGGCGGGCCGCGCCGGCGGTAAGCCGTGGACCTACACGCCGCCGGTCAGCTTCGACCAGCCGCTGGATGTCGACTTGACCGCCGACACGGTCGTCATCGCCGGCCACGGCGCGGGCGTGCACCCGAACCTGGCGGAGCTGCCGACCGTCGCCGAGCCCACCGCCCCGCCGGCGGCCAATCCGCTGCATCCGCTGGCTCTCCCGCTGCTGCGCCCGCAGCAGGTGATCATGCTGGGCCGGCCCACCCTGCACCGCCCGGTGTCGACGCTGCTGGCCGACCCGTCGGTGCCGGTTTATGCCTTGACCACCGGGCCGCGCTGGCCGGACGTATCCGGCAATTCGCAGGCCACCGGCACTCGTACGGTGCTGAGCGGCACCCCGAACCCGGCGTGGCTGCAGCGCTGCGCTCAGGCGAACCGGCAGGCCGTCGAGGCGGTTCACGGTCAACTGCGGGCACACCCGCTGACCACCGGTCTGCACGTGGCCGCAGCCGTGGCGGACGCCCTGCGCCCGGGCGATCAGCTGGTGCTCGGTGCGTCCAACCCGGTGCGCGACGCGGCGCTGGTCGGGCTCAACGCACGTGGCATCCGGGTGCGGTCCAACCGCGGCGTCGCCGGCATCGACGGCACCGTCTCCACCACGATCGGGGCGGCGCTCGCCCATGAGCGGTTGGCCGGCAGTGACGCGCCCGCCCGCACCATCGCGCTGATCGGTGACTTGACCTTCGTCCACGACAGCTCCGGCTTGCTGATCGGGCCCACCGAGCCCAGGCCGCAACATCTGACGATCGTGGTGTCCAACGACAACGGCGGCGGCATCTTCGAACTGCTCGAGCAGGGCGACCCGCGGTTCTCCGACGTGTCGTCCCGGGTCTTCGGCACCCCGCACGACGTGGATGTGGGCGCGTTGTGCCGGGCCTACCACGTCGACAGCTGGCAGATCGAGGTCGATGATCTCGCCGCGGCTCTGGACGAGCCCAGCACCGGAATGCGGGTCCTGGAAGTCAAAGCCGACCGGTCCTCGCTGCGCCAGTTGCACGCGGCCATCAAAGCCGCGCTCTGAACCGCCGATGGGTGCCGTGACGTCACCGGAATCCGTGAAAGCGTTGTGGCGGCTGCTGATTCACGGCACCAACGGCGACTTGCCCGACACCCGGTCGCGGCGTGTTCTGCGCTGGATCCGGATCGCCATCCTGGTGCTGATCGTCTTGGCGACACTGCAATCGCTGCTGCTGGTGGCCGGCGCGTGGCGCGACGACTTGGCGATTCAGCGCAATATGGGTGTGGCGCCGGCTGAGGTGCTGAGCGCGGGACCCAGACGCTCAACCATCGAGTTCGTCACCCCGGACCGCGTCACCTATCGGCCCGAACTGGGTGTGCTGTATCCCTCAGAACTGTCTGCCGGTATGCGCATCTACGTCGAGTACGACAAGGACAACCCGAATCTGGTGCGGGTGCAGAACCGCAACGCCGGACTGGCGATCATCCCGGCCGGGTCGATTGCCGTCGTCGGCTGGCTGCTGGGCGGCGCACTGCTGTTCGGGATCGCGGTGCTGGAGAAATGGTTGCAGACACCAGATTTCAGGCGACGTATGCCCGGTGGCAACCTTGGCGACAAGCAACACTGACACCGTAGTGGTGTGCGCGTTGCGATTGTCGCGGAGTCCTTTCTCCCGCATGTCAACGGCGTCAGCAATTCCGTGCTGCGGGTGCTCGAGCATCTGCGCCGCACCGGCCACGAGGCGTTGGTGATCGCACCCGACACGCCCCCGGGTGAGCCCCGGGCCGACCGGGTCTACGACGGCATCCGGGTGCACCGGGCGCCGTCGCGGATGTTCCCGAAGGTGACATCTCTGCCGCTCGGCGTGCCCAAACCCGAGATGCTGCGGGTGCTGCGGGGATTCGATCCCGACGTGGTGCACCTGGCGTCACCGGCGCTGCTCGGGTACGGCGGCGTGTTGGCGGCCCGTCGTCTCGGTGTGCCATCGGTCGCGGTGTTCCAGACCGACGTCGCGGGATTCGCCGCTTGCTACGGCATCGGGATCGCCGCACGCGCCGCGTGGGCCTGGACGCGCCACCTGCACAGCTTCGCCGACCGTACCCTGGCGCCGTCGTCGTCAGCGATGGAAAACCTGGCTGCGCACGGTGTTCCGCGGGTGCACCACTGGCCGCGTGGCGTCGACATGTTGGGTTTCGCGCCGTCGGCGCGCGACGAGTCGCTTCGTCGGCAGTGGTCCCCGGACGGCAAGCCGATCGTCGGTTTCGTCGGCCGGCTGGCTCCGGAGAAGCAAGTGCACCGGCTGGCCGTGCTGGCGCGCAATGACGCTGTGCAACTGGTCATCGTCGGTGACGGCATCGACGGCGTCAAGCTGCGAAAAGCAATGCCGACAGCGGTTTTCACCGGCGCCCTGTACGGCCCCGAGCTGTCCGCGGCGTATGCCAGCATGGATGTGTTCGTGCACACCGGTGAACACGAGACGTTCTGTCAGGCCGTGCAGGAAGCTCTGGCGTCCGGGCTTCCGGTCATCGCCCCCGACGCCGGCGGGCCGCGCGACCTGGTGACGTCGTGGCGCACCGGGCTGCTGCTGGGAGTGCAGGACTTCGAGCGCCGGCTGCCGGATGCGGTGGCGCATCTGATCGACCAACGGCCGCGGTATTCGCTGGCCGCGCGGCGCAGCGTCCTGGAGCGCAGCTGGCCGGCGATCTGTGACCGGTTGCTCGAACACTACGACGCGGTGCAGGGCAGGCGGCGGGTCGCGGCGGCCTAGAACGTGCGCATCGCCTGGCTCCGGCCCGGTCATTACGGCCTGTGTCGTCGTCGGGCGGTAGCGTCAGCGCGGTGAGCCGTGCGACCCTGGGAAAAGATCCCCGCGACGTAGCGTCGATGTTCGATGGTGTCGCCCGCCGTTACGACCTGACCAATACGGTGCTGTCGCTGGGCCGCGACCGCTCCTGGCGGCGTGCCACCCGGTCGGCGCTGCAGCCTGTACCCGGTGAGCGGGTGCTCGACCTGGCGGCGGGCACGGCGGTGTCGACGGCCGAACTCGCCAAGTCACGGGCGTGGTGTGTGGCGGCTGATTTCTCGGTGGGGATGCTGGCCGCGGGGGCTGCGCGGGTGCTGCCCAAGGTCGCCGGTGACGCCACCCGGTTACCGTTCGCCGACGAGGTTTTCGACGCCGTCACCATCAGTTTCGGTCTGCGCAACGTCGCCGACCCCGAAGCCGGGCTGCGGGAAATGGCCCGGGTGACCCGGCCGGGCGGTCGGTTGGTGGTGTGTGAATTCTCCACACCGACGAACGCGCTGTTCGCCACCGTCTACAAGGAGTATCTGATGCAGGCGCTACCGCGGGCGGCTCGGGCGGTGTCGAGTAATCCCGAGGCGTATGTCTATCTGGCCGAATCGATTCGGGCCTGGCCCGATCAGCCGACGCTGGCGCGGCAGATCGCGGACACCGGCTGGTCGGCGGTGCGGTGGCGCAACCTCAGCGGCGGCATCGTCGCGCTGCACGCGGCGTACAAGCCGCACGAAGACAGCTCTAGTTGAAGGGTTTTCGACGGTCGAGCAGCCTCGACGCGCGGCCCGCGCCGCGCCACGCCCGCGCCACCAGGTCGACGTCGTCGTCGGTGACCAGGTTGCCCATCACCCGCACGGCGACATTCATCAGCGCCGTCGAGCGCATTGCGATCGGCCCGGTGGCGGGCAGGAACCGCGGGAAGGTGAGCAGCAGCGCCAGCCGTCGTGCGATGGAAAACCCGACCGCGTAATGGCGCTGCAGCGTCGACGGCCACGCCAGCGAAAGGTCGGACGCCTCGCCGCTGGACAGCAGTTCGGCGGCAAGGCGTCCCGTCTCCAGCCCGTAGTCGATGCCTTCGCCGTTGAGCGGGTTCACACAGGCCGCGGCGTCGCCGATCAGCACCCAGTTGGGTCCGGCCACCCCGGACACCGCCCCGCCCATCGGCAGCAGCGCCGACGACACCGCCCGGGGCTGCCCGTGGAAGCCCCACTCGTCGCGCCGCAGGTCTGTGTAGAACGACATCAACGGTCGAAGCGCCAGGTCGGCCGGCCGTTTGGCGGTCGACAACGCGCCCACGCCGATGTTCACCTCGCCATTGCCCAGCGGGAAGATCCAGCCGTAGCCGGGCAGCACCGCACCGTCGGGGGAGCGCAGTTCCAGGTGTGAAGTCAGCCACGGCTCGTCCCCGCGCGGCGACCTCAGGTACCCGCGTGCCGCCACCCCGAACACCGTCTCCTGATGCCAGCGCCGGCCCAGCTTGCGGCCCAGTGACGAGCGGGCCCCGTCGGCGACGATCAGCTGGCGACAGCTCACCTCAGAACCGTCGGCCAGCAGCACTGCTGTCACCCGTCCCGTCGAGTCATGCTGCGTTGCAGCAGCTTTGACGCCGAGAAGCATTCGTGCGCCCGCGTCTTCTGCCACTTTGCGGATCCGGTCGTCCAGCGTCAGGCGCGGCACCGCACTGCCGGTCGAGGGGAACGACGGGCCGGGCCAGTCGACCTGCACGTCGCTGCCGAACCCACTCATCAGCAACCCGCGATGGCGAATGTGGTCGTCCAGCCAGTCGCCCAGGCCCAACCGCTCCAACTCGGCGACCGCGCGCGGCGTCAGGCCGTCGCCGCAGGCTTTGTCGCGCGGAAAGCTGGCCGAATCGACGACCAGCACCTCTTGACCGGCTCGGGCGGCCCAGGCAGCCGCGGCTGATCCGGCCGGGCCGGCGCCCACGACCACCACATCAGCTCTGCTGTGCACACCCCCCAGTATGTTGGTCGAGTGGGGACTCCAGCGAGTGTGGTGGCGGGCGTCGACTTCGGCGACGCCCACTTCGCCGCGAGTGTTCGTGACGGGGTCGGCCGGATCGAGCAGCTGATGGACAGCGAGCTGCGCGGCAGTGACGAGCTGCTCACCGAAGCGGTGCTGCATCTGTTCCAGGCCGGCGGTAAGCGGTTCCGCCCCTTGTTCACGGTGCTTTCGGCGCAGCTCGGACCCGACCCCAACGCCTATGAGGTGACGATCGCCGGAGCGGTCATCGAGCTGGTGCACTTGGCGACGCTCTACCACGACGACGTGATGGACGAGGCGCGGGTGCGTCGCGGTGCGCCCAGCGCCAACGTGCGCTGGGGCAACAGCATCGCGATCCTGGCCGGGGATTATCTGTTCGCGACGGCCTCGCGGCTGGTGTCGCAACTGGGGCCGGACGCTGTGCGGCTGATCGCCGAGACGTTCGCTCAGCTGGTGACCGGGCAGATGCGCGAAACGCACGGCGCCGCCGAAGGCTCGGACTCGATCGAGCATTACCTGCAGGTGGTGCACGAGAAAACCGCCTGTCTGATCGACGCGGCGGGCCGCTTCGGTGCGACGTTCTCCGGTGCCGACGAGCAGCAGGTGGAGCGGCTGGGCCGGCTCGGTGGCATCGTGGGCACCGCATTTCAGATCTCGGACGACATCATCGACATCGACAGCGAACCCGACGAGTCGGGCAAGATGCCCGGGACTGATCTGCGCGAGGGTGTGCAAACCCTGCCGGTGCTGTTGGCTCTGCAGGAAACCGGGCCGGACGCCGACCGGTTGCGGGAACTGCTGGCCGGTCCCATCGACGACGACGCGGCGGTAGCTGAAGCGCTGACATTGCTGCGGGCCTCGGCGGGCATGGTGAAAGCCAAAGACACCGTGGCCCGGTATGCCGCGCTGGCCCGGGAAGAGCTGGCGCAGTTACCCGACCTGCCCGGGCGCCACGCGCTGGCGTCGCTGCTGGACTACACCGTTACCCGACACGGATAGGGGAACCGAGCGGATCACCTCAGGCGTTGATCCAGCAGAGCGGGCCGGACCGGCAGCCCGAGCATTTCCGAGGAGGACTTCGATGACCTGGCATCCGCATGCCAATCGGTTCAAGACGTTTGCGCTCTTGGTCGGCATGTCGACGCTGATCGTGTTCGTCGGAGGGTTGTTCGGCAAAACTGCGCTGTTCTTGGCGGTGCTGTTCGCCATCGGCATCAACATCTACACGTATTTCAACAGCGACAAGCTGGCGTTGCGCGCTATGCACGCGCAACCGGTGTCTGAGGTGCAGGCACCGGCGATGTACCGGATCGTGCGCGAGTTGGCCACCAACGCTCATCAGCCGATGCCGCGGCTATACATCAGCGACACCGCGGCGCCCAACGCGTTCGCCACCGGCCGCAACCCGCGCAACGCCGCAGTGTGCTGCACCACCGGCATTCTGCGCATCCTCGACGAGCGCGAGTTGCGCGCGGTGCTGGGTCACGAGCTGTCTCACGTCTACAACCGCGACATCCTGATCTCCTGCATCGCCGGCGCATTGGCGTCGATCATCACCGCGCTGGCACATGTGGCGATGTTCGCCGGGATTTTCGGCAATAACCGCGACGGGGAAAATCCGTTTGCCCTGATGCTGATTGCGATGCTTGGGCCGATCGCGGCGACGGTGGTGCGGTTGGCGGTGTCGCGGTCCCGGGAGTACCAGGCTGACGAGTCCGGCGCGATGCTGACTGGCGATCCGCTGGCATTGGCGTCGGCACTGCGAAAAATTTCCAGCGGCGTGCAGGCCGCGCCGCTGCCCCCAGAACCGCAACTGGCCAGCCAGGCCCATCTGATGATCGCCAGCCCGTTTCGGGCCGGTGAGCGGATCGGTTCGCTGTTCTCGACGCATCCACCGATCGCTGACCGGATCCGCCGGCTCGAGGAGATGGCCCGCGGCTGACGGTTGTCACAGCAGCCCCACGGTTATCCTCAGCCGACTGATAGTGCTGTCTGCGTTGTGATCTCGTATGTGATATCACCGCAGCGTGAATCACTACACCTACCGCATCGAATGGTCTTCCGACACTGGCGAGTACGTGGGCCGGTGCATCGAGTTCCCAGCCCTCGCGCGGTGGGCCCGCAGCGCGGGGGAGGCACTGGCCAGCGTGGAGGAGGCCGTCGACGAGCACGTCGCCGAGCGGCGGCAAGAGGAATTCGAGCGTCCCGGTGCCGCTCACCGAACGACAATTCAGCGGCAAGTTCGTTGTTCGGACGTCACCGGCGCTGCATGCCCGCCTGACCATCGAGGCCGCCGAACAGAATGTGTCGATGAACCAATGGGTGGTGCAGAAGCTGGCCGATCGTCCGGCGGCATCGCTCGACTGGTGATATCGCCGGCGAGATCACTTTTCAAGACAGGGTCATGGTTCCGGGCCGTTACCGGCGTGACTGAAGTGACCCAGGGTCAGAACCCCGCGCCGTGCACCTCGTGTCCGGGCGTCTCGGCCACCAGACCGCGGTAGGCTTCCTCGACGGTAGAGCCGTGGTTGATCACCGCGTCGACCTCGCGCGCGATCGGCATGTTGAGTCCGTACTTGTCGGCGAATTCCATGACGACGCTGGCGGCTTTGACCCCTTCGGCGACCTGATTCATCGACGAGATCACCTCGTCGATCGGTTTGCCCGCGCCGAGCTGCTCGCCGACGTGCCGGTTGCGGCTGCGCTGGCTGGTGCAGGTGACGATGAGGTCGCCCATGCCGGCGAGCCCGGCGAACGTGTCGCGCTGCCCGCCCATCGCCTCACCGAGGTTCGACATCTCCCGAACCGAGCGGGCCATCACCATGGCACGGGTGTTCTCGCCGATACCGAGCGAGTAACCCATGCCGACCGCGATGGCGTAGACGTTCTTCAGCGCGCCGGCCATCTCCGCACCGAGCACGTCGTCGATGGTGTAGACGCGAAAACGCTTGGTGCGGAACAGCTGCGCGAGCCGGGCGGCCAGATGCTGGTCGGGCATCGCGAGTACCGCCGCGGCGGCGTAGCCTTCGGCAACTTCGCGGGCGATGTTCGGGCCCGCCAGGATCCCGGCGGGATGGCCGGGCAGCACTTCGTCGACGATCTGCGACATGCGCATATTGGTGCCCTGCTCCAGGCCCTTGACCAAAGACACCACCGGTACCCAGGGCCGCAGTTCAGCAGCCAATTCGGTGAGCACCTCGCGGAAGCCGTGCGACGGCACACCCATGACGACAACGTCGGCGGCATGGGCGGCCTCGGCGAAGTCGGTGGTGGCCCGCAGGTCCGCGCACAGCTCCACCTCGTCGCCGAGATAACGGGTATTGCGGTTCTTCTCGTTGATGTCTGCGGCGGTTTCCTTGGAGCGCACCCACTGCAGCGTCGGTGTGCGGCGGGCGCAGATCGACGCGACGGTGGTGCCCCAGGTGCCGCCGCCCAAGACCACGACCTTCGGTTCGCGCATTGCAGCTGCCATGGCGATCAGCCTATTGCTGCCGATGCCGGTGTATCGGCAATTGCACCGAACACCATCGCCTCCCCGATCCGGTCGAAGCGGTGGACGATCGCGTCGGCGAAGTAGTTCTGCCGCACGTTCCACGGCCGCCGGGTGCCGCTTTTGGGCAGTGCATGCAGGTTGCGCAGCACATAACCGGCCTGGATGTCCCAGGCGGGCTTTTCGGTCATCGGCTCGTCGCCGCGATGCGGGTAGGCGCGGGTGTACCCGTGAGCGCGCATGTGTGCCAACAGTTTGGCGGTCGCCCGCGCAGTCATGTCGGCTCGCAGCGTCCAGGACGCGTTCGTGTAGCCGACGCACCAGAACAAGTTGGGCACGTCTTCGAGCATGTGCGCCTTGTAGACGAAGCGGTCCTGCGGCTTGATCTCGACCCCGTCGATAGACAACGAGACACCGCCAAGCGCCTGCAATTGCAGGCCGGTGGCGGCGACGATGACGTCGGCGTCGAGGTGGTCGCCGGATTGCAGCGCGATGCCGGTGGCGTCGAAGTGGTCGATGCGGTCGGTCACCACCTCGGCACGGTCCGCGCTGATCGCAACGTAAAGATCGGCGTCCGGGATCAGACACATTCGCTGGTCCCAGGGCTTGTAACGCGGGTTGAAATGTACGTCGACGGCATAGCCGCGGGGCAGACTGCCGACCGCCCGGGTGCGGACCAGCCATCGGACGAATGCCGGCAGCTTGCGCGACAAAAACCAGAACACCGCCTCGGTCAGCGCACTGAAAGCTCGGGCGGCCAGGTGAGCCGCCTTGCGCGGCAGCAACTTTCGGGCGATCGCAGCAAAAGTGCCGTACTTCGACGCTGCCATCATGTAGGTCGGCGAGCGTTGCAGCATAGTGACTTTGGCAGCTTTCTCCGTCAACGCCGGGATGAGCGAGATAGCGGTCGCCCCGCTGCCGATCACGACGACCTTCTTGCCGGAGTAGTCCAAGTCCGCGGGCCAGTGCTGCGGATGTACGACCTCGCCACCGAAGTGCTGGGCGCCGGGGAAGTCCGGCAGGTAGGCCTCGTCGTAGTTGTAGTAACCGGACCCGAAAAACACGAAGCGCGCGCGGTAGGTCTTGAAGCAATGACCTGCCGCGCCGTCCTGCTCGGTGGTCACCGTCCAGGTGTCGGTAAGCGGGTCCCAGTTCGCCGACTGGACGTGGCTGTTGAAGCGAATCCGGCGGTCGATGCCGTATTTGCGTGCGGTCTGTTCGAGGTATTCGCGGATGTGTGCGCCGTCGGCCACGCCCTCTTTGCGGGTCCACGGCTCGTACGGGAAGGACAAGGTGTAGATGCTGCTGTCCGAGCGCACACCGGGATAGCGGAACAAGTCCCAGGTGCCGCCGATGCGGCTGCGCCGCTCCAAGATGGTGTAGGTCAGTCCGGGGTTGCGTTCGGCGATGCGGTACGCAGCGCCCAGCCCGGAAATGCCGGCGCCGATGATGATGACATCGACGTAGCCGGCGTCGTCGGGAGTTCCTGTCATCGCAAACCTCGCTTTTGCCTACCGGTAATTGACGAACTGCAGCGCCACGTCGAGATCGGCGCCTTTGAGCAATGCGATGACAGCCTGCAGGTCGTCACGTTTCTTGCTGGTGACGCGCACTTCATCGCCCTGGATCTGGGTCTTTACGGTTTTGGGCCCCTCGTCGCGGATCAGCTTGGTGATCTTCTTGGCGTTCTCGCTGCTGATGCCCTGCTTGATGGTGCCACTGACCTTGTACGTCTTGCCGGACGGTTGCGGGTCGTCGGCATCGAATGCCTTCATCGAGATGTCGCGACGGATCAGCTTCTCCTTGAACACGTCCACGGCGGCTTTGACACGCTCCTCGGTTGACGACGTCAGCTCAATGGTCTCCTCACCCTTCCAGGCGATTTTGGTGTCGGTGCCGCGAAAGTCGAAGCGGGTGGTCAGCTCCTTCGCGGCCTGGTTGAGGGCGTTGTCCACCTCCTGCCGATCGACCTTGCTGACGACGTCGAACGATGAATCCGCCATGCTCCCGTCCCTTCTCATCGATGATGGCCGTTTGTGTTCTGTCTACTCGCTCGTTGTACTCTGCTAGGCGTAATACCCACGGCAGGTTGCCCGAGCGGCCAATGGGAGCGGACTGTAAATCCGTCGGCTTACGCCTACCCAGGTTCGAATCCTGGACCTGCCACCACTGAGGGCCGGAGTTGCTTACGGTAGGGGTTGTCGCGTAGTGAGGCCGACCCACCCCGACGCGAGATTGTCACGGATTGTCACACGCCACGCCGGACTGTGAGCACTCGCGTTTGCCCAACGGCTCACGCGCGACGCAGGGTCTGGCCTACGAGCGCTGCTAGTGGCGACGGGCGCCAGACTCTGCGCGGCGCTGGCGAGCGCGGGATCCCCGCGAGTGCGCGCAGGTCCATCACGGCGAGGACAGCCTCGCTCCAGGCGAGGGTCCGGTCGGGCCCCTCAACTCCCCGGTGTCCCGAAGTCTCTGCGGCGCTGAGCATTTGAACCGGATTGTTGGAGGACGTCAGATTTGCTGGCCGTCATCAGTGGTGCTTATGTGGTGCGGTTTGGGACTCAGTGCCTTGGCGGTGCTGGTGTGCGGGGCAGGTATTGCCGGCGGGATAGGCGTGAATAATCGCGGTGGTGAGTTTGGGTACGGCGTGAACGAGGTCGTGTTCGGCGTCGTGCGCGATACGGTGCGCCTCGGCCAGGCTCATGGTGGGGTCGATGTCGAGTTCGGCGTCGGCGTGCAGATGGTGGCCAATCCAGCGCATGCGCACGCTGTGCACCGAGCGGATACCGGGTCGGGCGGCCAGGGTGGTTTTGGCGGTGTCGATGAATGCGGGATCCACGCCGTCAAGGAGCCGTCGAAATACATCGCGTACCGCGGTGCGCAGCACGGCCAGAATGGCCACGTGATCACCAGCCCGATGATCGGGTCGGCCAGCGGATAGCCCATCGCGACGCCGCCTGCGGCAAACAATACTGCCAGGGAGGTGAATCCGTCGGTGCGCGCGTGCAGGCCGTCGGCGATCAGGGCGGCTGAACCGATGCGCCGGCCGACGCGGATGCGGTAGACAGCGACCCATTCGTTACCGATGAATCCGATTAGCCCGGCCAGGGCTACCCATTCGACGTTGTCGATCGGCTGGGGTTGGATGAGCCGCATGATGGCTTCATAGCCGGCGATGATCGCCGACAGCGTGATCATCGCAACGACGAACAGCCCGGCCAGGTCCTCGACGCGGCCGAACCCGTAGGTGTAGCGGCGGGTGGCCGCCTTGGTGCTCAAAGCGAACGCAATCCACAGCGGCACAGCAGTCAGCGCGTCGCAGAAGTTGTGAATGGTGTCGGCGGCCAGGGCGATCGACCCGGAGCAGACAAGGATGACGATTTGAACGATGGCGGTGATTCCCAGCACCAGCAGACTGATCCTAACCGCCCGGATCCCAGCCGCGCTGGACTCCAACGCGCTGTCGAGGCTCTCGGCGGCGTCGTGGGAATGCGGGGCGAAGATCTGCTTGACCGCTCCTCGCAACCCCTTTGAGTGATCATGGTCATGCGGGTGTCTTTGGGGATGTTTATGGCCACCGTGGTCGCGGTCATCGTTGGGATGGCCATGGCTGTTGCCGGTGTCAGCGCTGGCTTCGGTGTGGTGGTCGTTCATCGCTGGTGGGCCCGCCGCGGCGTTGGGTCGGCCGTGATGGCCCGCACGCCGGGTTGGTCACGGTGGTGGGAGGGCACGCCGGGACCGGCGTGTTCGGCGTTGAATACCGCATCAGTAACCAGCTGGCGGATGTGGTCGTTTTCCAGGCTGTAGAAGATGGTGGTGCCTGTTCGGCGGGTGCGCACCAGCCGGGCCATCCGCAGCTTGGCTAGATGCTGCGACACCGACGGCGCGGGCTTGCCCACTCGTTCGGCCAGATCGTTGACCGATAACTCGTGATCGATCAACGACCACAACAGCCGAATACGAGTGGCGTCGCCAACATCCGGAACACCTCGACGATCAGGCCCACCTGATCCTCTTCCAGTGACGGCCGGGAACAATTACCTGCATTCATGCGCAGATAGTAGCCCACGAAGAGCTACCGGATCGCGTCTACGGCTGCTTGACCGCCGTGCTCGCGCCATATGGGGGCCGGCGGGGAGCAGCTTAACAGCAGTGGAACGACCACTTCGCCCGACGCCAGGCTTTAAGACTGGTGTCGGGCTAGCACTGGCCGAGGAGGCGTCGTTTTTGTTCGTTGAATTCCTCGTCCGTGAGAATCCCAGAGTCGCGGAGTGCGGCGAGTTCGCGCAGGAGTTCAGCGACTTCGCGGAGCTCGGCAGCGACTCCCGCCGCTGTCCGGCCCAGCGGCCTTTGTGCGGACTCCGTGCGTTCACCAGCAGGCCCCACGGGGCGGTCGCGGCGACCTAGGCCTGCAGTGCTGCCGAGAGCGCGCCCGGCCATGCCCGCCAATGCCATGTCGCTGTAGGTGTTTCCCGGGGTGGCCGTTAACACCTCCTGGACGGTACTGGCGCTACTTTCTGGCAGCGCCATGGCGACAGGTCGGAACGCGGCGCTCACCGAGCCGAGCGGTGCGGCGTTTGGCCAGCTCTGCGGAACAGACAACGCTCCGAGCGAGGACGCCTGCCCCACGCTCGCCATCCCGCCTGCCCCGCCTAGCCCGCCCAAGGGTCCGAGCGCTAGTGGACTGCCCAGCGATCCCACGCCTCCCAGGCCGAAGGCTCCTAAGCCTCCAGGCTCGGTCAGCGCATCGGCGCCGGCAAAGTCAACTCCGGTGCCCAGCAGCTCCAAACCGAAACCACCGGCTTCCGGACCGACAAGTCCGAACGTATCTCAGACCGAGGCCCGCAGCATCCTCGACGAGCCCCGTCGAGCCCGCGCTGGCCGTGGTTGCAGCGTTTGTGCCCGCGCCGACGCTGGTGCTCGCGGCGGTGAGGGCGCCTGTGCTCGACGCGCCGGTCAGGCCGGTCAATGCACTAGCCAGAGCGTGCGGCAGCAGACGCCGCTGATGTTCCGGTGCCGAGCGCGGTCTGGGCGAAATTGGTTGTGAACGCCGTGGAGGGCAACGGCTGCGCGAGGGCCTGCAGTGTCTGCGAGACCTCGGAGAGCGACGTGGTCACCGTGTGTGCGTTGGTGCCTGCGGCGGTCGCGGCGGCGTCGGCGACCGCGGCCGTCTGGCCGGCCGTCCCTGCGGGGCTGGCGGTCCGCGGCGGCGCGGTGAACGGCGTCAGCGTCGATGCCGCTGCCGAGCTGCCTGCGTAGCCGTACATTGCGGCAGTGTCCTGGGCCCACATTTCGCCGTAGAGAGCCTCGGTGGCCGCGATGGCCGGGGTGTTTTGTCCTAGCAAGTTGGTCGCGATCAGTGCTGCCAGCTGAGCACGGTTGTCCGCGACCACCGGCGGCGGCACCGTCATCGCGAACGCTCCTCGTAGCGGCTGCGGCGGCCTTGGCCTGGTGGCGGTCTGCTCGGCTTGAGTAGCAGTGGCCGACATCCACGTCACGTACGGTGCCGCCGCGGCTGCCATCGACGCCGACGTAGGCCCCTGCCACGGCCCGCCGGTGAGCCCGGCGACCACCGATTGGTAGGAATCGCCGAGGAATGCAGCTCGGTCGCCACCTCGTCCCAGGCCGCCGCGGCGGCCAGCATCGTTCCCGCGCCGGGGCCGGCGTACATGCGCGCGGAGTTGATCTCCGGTGGTAGCGCTCCGAAGTCCATTAACTTGACTCTTTCTTTCTCTGAGGCAAAAGCCAGTGGTGCGACGGTCGACGGCGGCGAACTATCGCGGCCGCGGTCGAGGTGAGGAACTCAGATCAAGATCGCGATGAGGCCGGCGGTGAAGATCAGGTAGAGCAGTGCGGCCATCGCTAGCCGTGGGGGTGGCTCCTCTTCTCCTCAACCTTTCTGACCCGCAGCCAGATGGGCGCTGAAGCTTCTGTTCGGATCGCCCCTCACGCACATTTCGTCATCTTCGCAAGTGTTAAAGTATTGAATAGGCGAATCCCGTCGTCGGAGAGCGCGAGAATGGATGCCGCCATGTCGCAGCGAAAAGAACAGCTACCGAAACCGCGAATCCACGTTCGGCCGTCCCGCGCCGGAACCCACCGCGCCGCAATTAACATCGGCCACCGCCACGTTCGCGCTACTCAGCAATTCGGCACGGCTGCACGTACTCTGGCTTGCCGCCCAAGACGTGCTCGACGTCACCGCGCTGGCCGAGCAGGCCGGTGTCGGCGTGGCCACCATGAGCCAGCATCTGACCAAACTGCGCCTGGCCGGCCTGATCAGCGCACGCCGAGAAGGCCGCCGCCACATCTACACCGTCGAGGACCCGCACGTGCTTACCCTGATCGAGCAGATCTTCGCCCACATCGCCCCCGACGGCAGCCTCGCACCCGACCCGCCCTGAAACGGTGACACCTTCTGGAAACTCATTACGACGTTGTCGGTGGTCTATCGCCGCTTGGACGCCGCAGCTGTTATACGAACGCCGGCAAGCTAAGCACCGGGCGTCTGAAACAGTTCAGAGCCGCTGCTGCCATGACGAGCTCAGTGAATTTCAATTCAACTGGCTGTTTCAAGCCGGTCGGCGAGCCCGAGGCGCAGGTGTTCACTGTGGTAGACCGCTTCGTCGAGAAGTTGGGCGACGTGGTTGTCGTAGAGGCTGTAGACGATGCTGCGCCCGGAACGGGTGCCGCTGACCAAACCAAGGTTCCGCAGGAGCCGCAGCTGGTGGGAGACCGCAGACTGTTCCATGCCGACGGCGGCGGCGAGCTCGGTGACCGGGCGGGCGCCCTGGCGCAGTTCGGTGAGGATCAGCAGCCGACTGGGGGCGGCCAATGCCTGCAGCGTGGTCGCCACGTGGGTGGCGGCCTCGACGTCTAGGCGCATCACTGGCCGGTCACGGCCTTGCACCCCATGCCCCATAACTCCGGAGTCTAGCTCACAACAAGTAAGCATGAAGACGTGTTCACTTGTTCTGCTATCGTCGGGTCGCCTGCCCCCTCCGATTGGAGGTGCCCTGGTGGCCTCGTCAAGCACGACGCTCACCCGCCCCGCCGCCGCGCCCGCTGTTGCGCCGGTGCGGCGGACCCGATTGTTCGCGTTGCCCGAGATGCGTTGGGCTGCAGTGGCGTTGACGCTCTTCCTGCTAGGGCTCGGGGCTCAGCAGCTGGGTGCGCCGTCGTGGCTGTGGTGGGCACTGTATCTGGCCTCCTATATCACCGGCGGCTGGGAACCGGGTCTGGCCGGGCTGCAAGCCCTGCGCCACAAGAGCCTCGATGTGGATCTTTTGATGGTGGTCGCCGCGATCGGTGCGGCGTCGATCGGGCAGGTGATGGACGGCGGGTTGTTGATCGTAATTTTTGCCACCTCGGGTGCCTTGGAGGCCCTGGCGACCGCGCGTACCGAGGACTCGGTGCGCGGGCTGCTGGATCTAGCACCGGATACTGCGACTCGAGCCGGCGCGGGCGGCGGCGAGGAGACCGTCAAGGCCGCCGACCTCGAGGTTGGTGATGTGATTCTGGTGCGGCCCGGTGACCGGATCGCCGCCGACGGCACGGTCGTCGGCGGTGCGAGCGAGGTCGATCAGGCCACCATCACCGGTGAACCGCTGGCAGTGGACAAGACCGTTGGTGACGAGGTGTTCGCCGGCACCTCCAACGGCACCGGTGCCTTGCGGGTGCGGGTCGATCGCCGAGCCCAAGACTCGGTGGTCGCGCGCATCGCCGGACTGGTCGAGGAGGCCAGCCGCACCAAGGCCAATACCCAGTTGTTCATCGAGAAGGTCGAGCAGCGCTACTCGCTGGGCATGGTCGCGGTCACCATTGCGGTGTTCCTGGTGCCGCTGCTTTTCGGTGACCCGCTGCAAGCCGCGCTGCTACGGGCGATGACGTTCATGATCGTCGCGTCCCCGTGTGCAGTGGTGCTGGCGACGATGCCGCCGCTGCTGGCCGCGATTGCCAACGCCGGACGCCACGGCGTGCTGGTGAAATCAGCGGTGGTGATGGAACGATTGGGCACCACCACCCGGGTCGCGTTCGACAAGACCGGCACCCTGACCCGCGGCACCCCCGAACTCGTCGACATTCAGCTTCTGCCCGGTACTGCGTTCACCGACGAGCAGATTCTGCGGCTGGCCGCCGCCGCAGAGCACCCCAGCGAGCACCCCTTGGCCGCAGCGGTGGTGCGTGCCGCTCGCGCCAGGGGTCTGGAGCTGCCGGTCGCCGACGAGTTCGCCGCCCAGCCCGGCCGCGGAGTTTCAGCACTGGTCGACGGACACTTCATCCAGGTCGGTTCGCCTGCGGCGCTGCCCGAGTGGGTGCGCGACAAGCAGACTGTGCAGACCGCTGCGGCCCAAGGGACCGTCGACGGGTTGCAGGACAGCGGACACACCGCGGTGATTGTGCTGTGCGAGCAGCAGCCGGTCGCGGTGCTGGCCCTCACCGACCAAATCCGGTCCGAGGCCCCAGCGGCCGTTGCCGCGGTCACCGAGTTAACCGGTGCTGCGCCGGTATTGCTCACCGGCGACAACGCTACGGCCGCAACCCGCCTCGCCGAAAAGGTGGGGATCACCGACGTGCAGGCAGCGCTGCTGCCTGATGACAAGGTCACTGCCGTGCGTGAACTCCAAGCCGCCGGCGCGCGGGTGACCGTGGTCGGTGACGGCATCAACGACGCCCCCGCGCTGGCCGCCGCCCACACCGGAATTGCCATGGGTGGCGCCGGATCCGACCTCACCCTGCAAACCGCCGACGCGGTCGTGGTCCGCGACGACCTGACCACCATCCCGACCGTCATCGCCCTGTCGCGGCGGGCACGCCGCGTCGTGGTCGCCAACCTGATCATCGCGGCGATGTTCATCACCGTGCTGGTCTGCTGGGACCTCGCCGGACACCTACCGCTGCCCCTGGGTGTCGCCGGTCACGAAGGCTCCACCATCATCGTCGGCCTCAACGGGCTAAGGTTGCTCGCCCGCCGCGCCTGGCATCCCAAAAGAATCGTCCGGCCATGACGACCACAGCGGTGGAACCGCTTATGAATATGCTCGAACTGCTCGCCCTCGGGCGCTCGGATCGGTCCAGGCTCGTGAACATCGCGCAGCTCCGCGGCAGCTTCTACATCCAGCCGCCGGATGCGTCCACGGTGGCGCCGGTGAGGTATGACGCGTCGGGTGAAAGGAGAAATGCTGCCACAGCGGCGATTTCGCTCGGATCTGCGAAGCGGCCGATCGCGTTCATCGATTTCGTGACGGCGTCGGTGGGAACATCGCGCAGTGAGGGCGGGGTGTAGCGGGCCCCGACTTCGCGGGCCATGTCGGTGGCCGTGCCTCCGGGTGCAATGGCGTTGATGGCGATGTTGCGTTCGGCGAGCTCGGGGGCCAGATTGAGCACCATTGCCTGCACCGCCGCTTTGCTCGCCGCGTACAAAGTGTGTTGATAGACACCGATGCGGGCGCTGATCGACGACGTCAGAAGTATGCGGCCGCCCCCGGTCATGGCGGCCGCAGCCGCTTTGGTGACAAAGAGTTGTCCTGCGACGTTGATGCCGAAGACGCGGTCGAAGTCGGCTGGCGTGATCGACTCCAGGGCGCCGAAATGCTCCACACCGGCGTTGCTGGCCAGCATGTCGAGTCCGCCAAGTCGGGTGACTGCCTGCGACACCATCTCTTCGATCTGTGCAGGATCACCGACATCGGCCCGCAGCGCGATCGCGTGCCCGCCTTGCGCGGTCAGCTCTTCGACAAGCGCGTTGGCCGATGAGGTGTTGGCTGCGTAATTGATGGCGACCGCCGCGCCCCGCGCGGCCAGCGCCCGGGCAATCGCGGCGCCGATGCCACGACCGCCGCCGGTGATCAGTGCGCGTTTTCCGCTGAGCGGCTTGCGCATCTCTTCGGTCATGACGACCTCCCGACGTGTTCGGCGAATTCCTCGGTGAGACGGTAGGCCAGCGCAGTGCTGTCGACCGCGCCGGCAGCTGCTTGCAAGGCCCCGTGCCGGGTCAGCGTGACCAGCCCGTGCACCAGCGCCCAGCTGATCAACGCCAGCGCCGGTGTGTCGGCTGACGCGCCGGTCAGACGCTGCACCGCCGCAGTCAGCTGTCCGATCGCGTCCTGTTGTGCCACAATTAATTCCGAGTCAGCCTCGTGCAGGTGGTCGGGCGCAAACATCAACTCGAACAGCGCAGGGTTAGCCAGCCCGAAGTCGATGTAGGCCGCACCGAGGGCTGCGAGCTGGTGGCGCATGTCCGACTCGTCCACGCGGCTCAATGCGTGCGACAGCGCCCGAAAACCTTCGGTCGCGATAGCCGTCAACAGGCCCGCGCGATCGTGGAAGTGGTACTTGGGGGCAGCGTGTGAGACCCCGGCCCGGCGCGCCACCGCGCGCAGACTGATCGCCGCGGTGCCGTGTTCGATCAACTCCGCACGAGCGGCGGCCAGCAACGCGTCACGCACGCCATCTCTTACCGCTGGGCTCACAACCGACGATCTTCGCGCAACCGCTTGACAGTGTCAAACACCCCTGGCAGACTCAGATCAGTTTGACAGTGTCAAACAAGGGCACGAGAAGAACTGCTCCAGAAAGGGTCGACATGTATCACGCGATCGTGAAGCGCATCGCCATCAAGAACTTCGAACGGGTCAACGACCACGACTATGACGCAGTGCTGAAAGATTGCGTCCCCGACCTTCACCACCGCTTCGGCGGCCAGCACGCCCTGGGCGGCGAGCGTCACGACCGCGAGGCGGTGCGGCGCTGGTTCCAACGCTTGGGCCGCCTGGCGCCGGCGCTGCACCTCGAAGTGCACGACGTCTGGGTGAAGGGCTGGCCGCACAACACAACGATCGTCATGCGCTGGATCGCCAGCCAAACGCTCCCAGACGGATCTCCCTATGAAAACCACGGGGTGCACGTCATCCGGATGCGGTGGGCCAAGGTGGTCGACATCGACGCCAACGAGGACTCGCAGGCAGTTGCCGATTATCTGGAATCGATTGCGGCACAGGGGATCGAAGAAGCTCTCGCCGCACCCATCGTCAGCTGACCGAAACGAACTCGAGGAGCCGTCATGCACACCTTTCTCCCACTGGACGCAGCACAGCCGGTCCGTCACCGCCGCGCGGCAGATCCCGCGATGCGCGCAGGTGACGCCGAACGCGGGCGCACCGCCGACCACCTCGGCCAAGCTTTTGCTCAGGGGTATCTGTCGCTCGACGAATACGACACCCGTCTGCAGCAAGCCGTCCAAGCGGACACCGCCGGGACGCTCGACCGGCTGCTCGCGGACCTGCCGACTCAAAAGATTGACCGGCGAGACCCGCGCCGGCGAGCGCGTCACAGCGCCGCAGCCCGCATGGGCGTCAAGATCCATCTCGCCGCCTACCTCGCGATGGCGTTTACCGTCATCGGCATCTGGCTGGCGGTCGCCCTCACCGCGGGAGCCTGGTACTTCTGGCCGGTCTGGCCGATCCTGGGCGGCGGCATCGGCCTGATGTCGCACGCGGTCCCGGTCCGGCATTGCACGCGTCGGCGAGCTTGAGCGGTTCAACCCGGTAATCGCTGTCCGCGACCGCTTCACACGTTAATGTTTCGTGGCAGTCAACACCGGGAGGATCAATGGGCGACTACAAGGTCGTGGTGGTCGGCACCGACGGATCGGAGTCGTCGTTACGCGCGGTGGACGAAGCCGCGAAAATCGCTGCGAAGTCCGACGCCAAACTCATCATCGCGTCGGCTTATTTGTCTGAAGACAAGGAACCAGCCGAGGAGCCAGACCAACCCCAAGGCGACGGCTACAAAAGCGAGGGCAACGCGCCGGTATACGCACGGCTGCGCGAGGCCAGTGACCGTGCGAAGGCGGCCGGCGTCCACGACGTCGATGAGCGGCCCATCGAGGGTGCGGCGGTCGATGTGCTGGTCAACCTCGTCGAAGAAGTCAACGCCGACCTGCTGGTGGTCGGCAACGTGGGCCTCAACTCGGTCGCCGGGCGCTTGTTGGGATCGGTCCCGTCGGCCGTTCGCAGCAGGGCGAAGACCGAGGTGTTGATTGCCGAGACCAAAGACTGACCGGCACTTGAGCCGACGAGACCCCGGTTGATCGACATCCGACCCGATCTGCAGCGCTGGGAGAAGCACACCGAGTGGCCGCTCGCCGCGGTAGCGTTCGTCTTCCTGGTCGTGTACTCGGTGCAGATTCTGGGCCGACCGCACGGACACGAAGCGCACCTGCTGTGGCTGACCGCATGGTTGGCGTGGGGCGTTTTCGTCGTCGACTACCTCGCCCGGCTCTACCTGGCCCCGGACCGCTTCCGGTGGTTCTTGCAGCACTGGTTCGACCTCGCCATCGTCGCGCTCCCGTTGCTGCGACCCCTGCGCCTCCTGCGGCTGGTTGTTCTGCTCGGAGCGCTGCAGAAAGCCGCCGGTAGTGCGATCCGCGGCCGCATTGTCACCTACACCGTCTCAGCGGTCATCCTGCTGATCTACGTGGCATCGCTGGCCATCCTGACGAAAGAACGTGACCAGCCGGGCGCAACGATCAACTCCTTCGGCAATGCCGTGTGGTGGTCGATCACCACGGTCACGACCATCGGCTACGGCGACCTCTATCCGGTCACCGTCACCGGGCGGGTCATCGCCGTGGCACTGATGATCGGCGGAATAAGTCTGGTCGGCGTCGTCACGGCTTCCATCGCGTCCTGGATCGTGCAGCGGGTGTCTGAAGCAGAGACCGCCAATCAGGCGGCCAGCGCGGCTCAGATCGAGGAGCTTCGCGAGGAGATCCGCGGCTTGGCGCAGCAACTGCGCATGAACGTCACCGGCTGACCTACAACCAGTTCTCGGTCTTTGCGGCTGGGCTCCGGAACTTCGTGCCGTCGACGGCGCCCAGGTCGATCGCTTCGGTCACGACGGCCCGATCCAACTGGCGCAGCGCGTGCAGCGCCGTGAGCAGTCCACCGGTGTCCGACCCGGGCTCCGGGTCGTCGTCGGCGCGGCGGGCCAGGCTGTCGGCGGCGTCCAGCAAGTCCGCCGCCGCGACGACGGTGGCCGGATGGTCGCGAATGGTTTCCAGCATCTCGATGTTGCGGCGGATCTGCGCGCCGGCCGACTCGACGACGCGGGTCAACTGCGGGGAGGCGTTGTCGTACCGTCCGCTGTTTCGCGCCAGAGTTCTCGCGTAGCGGTCGCACGCCGCGAGCACCCGCAGGCCGCGGCGGATGCTGCGCCGGCCCGCGATGCCGGCGACCCCGGCCGTCAACGGCTTGGCGGTCTCGCGGAACTGCTGCAGATTCCGGTCCAGCTCGCGGGCCTTCTCGATCGGGTCGGCGGGTGGATCGTGACCGAGCACACTGGCTATCGAGGTGTCGATGAGTTCTGCCAACGTGGTCAAGAAGGCATGGGCGTCGTTGCGCACCGCCGTCTGAGTGTTGCTGGGCAGCACCAGGATTGCGACCGCGACACCGATGACGGCGCCGATGCCCGTTTCTTCGATCCGCAGCATCAGCAGGCCGAAGCTGAACTCACCGAGCAGGCCGTACAGCAGAGCCAGCATGGTGGTGATCCAAAAGGTCATCAAGCCGTAAGCCACTCGCATGAAGTACATCGAGCAGAACAGGCATACGAAGATCAGCACCAGCGACACCACGCGCTCGCCGGATACCAGCGTGGCGATCAGCACGCCGCAGGGCACCCCGAGGGCGGTGCCCAGCAGTCGCTGCCACCCTTTCGTGAGCGTCTCGCCCCAGGTGTTGGTGCCGGCGAAGATCACGAACGCGGCGATCACCGCCCAATACCAGCGCGACGGCGACACCATCTCGCCGACGACGATCGCCAGCGAGGCGGCGACCGCAACTTGGATGGCCTGCCGAGTTGTCGGGCGCAGCCCCGTCCTGCCCGGCTGGCTGGCCGGGGCGGCCGCCGGCGGTGTTTCCGCGTTGCCGAAGCCCACCGTGGCGCCACTGACCAGTGCGCGCACCTCAGCGGTTGCTCGGGCGGTGGCCATGATCGCCACCGCCAGCCGACGCACCGCGACTTCACCGGGGCCGTCGGCGGCGCTGGGGCCGGGCCGCTGATCGAGCAGCTGGCGCGCGAGGTCGGCCGCGTATTGCAGGCCGCCTGACTGCGGCACCCGGATCGCGCTGGCCAGCCGTCCAAGAGCAACCGTCAGCGCGGTGCGGGTGACAGGCGGTATGGCCGTCGCGTCCTCGGCGGCAATGGCGGCCGCACGCGCTCCGGCAGTAGCCACCTGCTCCACGGTGAGCTCGGCGTCGAACAGCCACTGCGCCAGTTGCACGCCGCTGACCCCCGGCCACACCGCTGAGGGATTGACCTTGTCTTCGATCAGGCCTTGCACCAACAGTGCGGTTTCGTTGAGCCGGGCGGTCCGGATCCGCAGGCGGCGCCGACGCCGCTCGTCGATCCGGGCGGTGCTGAGCAACTCGGCGGTGGTGTCGATGACGATGGCCATCCGCGCCCGCAGCGACCGCACGGTGCCCCGCAGCACGTGCTCGGGTTTGTCCGGCAGCACAAAGCTGCTGACGGCGAAGCTGCATGCGGTGCCCACCAGCACGGCGCTCACCAGCCACGGCAGTTCGGCAAGGGAGGCCCGCAGGTAGAGGGTGAAGAAGTAGGCCATGAACGCGACCATGCCCAGCGCGCGCCCGCGGGGCCCGAATCGGCGCACGTACACCGCGCTGAAGACCACCGCTACGAACACGACGTCGGCGGCGATCTTGTGCGGTGAGATCAGGGTTCCGATCGTGATGCACAGCGCGGCGGGCAGCGGCAGCATCGCCATGGTGATCTTCTGCTGGCGAGGATCGGGCTCGTTGACGGCCCGCCCGGACACCATGGTGATCAGCACGCCGAGCAGCGCGACCGTCACCGGCTGGCCGGTCGCTTTGGTGAGCAGGAAGAGTATGCCCAGAGCGCCGACCAGCGCGACGGTGCTGCGACTGGCCATCCGCAGTCTCAGCAGCCCGGGATCGGATCCCAACGTCCAGTCCTGGGCGCGCTCGTAGATAGATACCGCTGTGGAACTCAACCGCCGGTCCGGCGGTGCGGTGTCGATCACACCGCCAAACCGACCGGGCACTGGGCCGCCTTTCCTGGTTGTCCGAAAGCTCGATGTTCCCCGTATATGGTGCCCGCTTTGCGGCGCGGCGATCACTTGGCGTCCGACATCAGGAGCCTCCTGGTGGATTAGGGTTCCTCCCGTGAGCGAGCCGACTCCAGCGAAGCTGGTCGATGGTCGTTCAATGTGGTTCTTCCCATTGGCCGGCCGCATTCCGGCGCCGGTCGCCGATCAGCGGCCGCTGCCGCCGCGCGACGCCCGTCCGTCGCAGCTGCGTTTCGACCAGTCGACCGGGCAGTGGGTGATCGTCGCGGCGCAGCGCCAGGACCGCACCTACAAGCCACCGACGGAGCAGTGCCCGCTGTGTCCGGGGCCGACCGGGCTGACCAGCGAGGTGCCCGCCGCCGATTACGACGTCGTCGTGTTCGAGAACCGGTTCCCGAGTTTGGCCGGTGTCGGTGAAGCGGCGCTGCAGGCGCCGGCCGGCCTGGCTGAGATCGCCCCTGGGCACGGCCGCTGCGAGGTGATCAGCTTTTCCAGTGACCACACCGGATCCTTCGCCGACCTGCCAGCGGCGCATGCCCGGCTGGTCGTCGACGCGTGGCGGCACCGCACAGCCGAGCTGATGACACTGCCGGGCGTGCAGCAGGTGTTCTGCTTCGAGAACCGCGGGGAAGAGATCGGCGTGACGCTGACCCACCCGCACGGCCAGATCTACGGCTACCCCTACTTGACTCCGCGTACCGAGGCCATGCTCCGTCAGGCCCGCATTCATCGAAACCGGCACGGCGGCAACCTGTTTTCCAACCTACTCGCCGGCGAGATCGCCGACGGCAGGCGAGTAGTCGCATGCAACGACCTGTTCACCGCTTTCGTGCCGTTCGCCGCGCGCTGGCCGGTGGAGGTGCACATTTACCCGAACCGCTTCGCCCGCAATCTTATTGATCTGACTGATGCCGAGCTGGCCGGGTTCACGCACATCTATCTCGACGTCCTGCGGCGCTTCGACGCGCTGTATTCCACACCGCTGCCTTACATCTCAGCGCTGCATCAATTCAACTACACCGATGTTCAGCAAGACGGCTACTTCCACGTCGAGCTGATGTCGGTCCGGCGCAGCACCGACAAGCTGAAATACCTGGCGGCCTCCGAGTCGGCGATGGATGCTTTCATCAGCGACGTAACCCCGGAGAGCGTGGCCGACCGGCTGCGGGAGCTCGCTTGACAATCCGGTACGCCGCGCCCGGACGGGTCAACCTGATCGGCGAACACACCGACTACAACGGCGGTTTCGCGCTGCCCATCGCGTTGCCGCAACGCACCACGGTGACGTTCACGCCGGAAAGGCTCGATGCGATCACGGTGCGCAGCGACCGCGGCGAGGGCCAGGTGCGCATCCCGCTGACGACGACTCCCGGCGATACGACGGGGTGGGCCGCTTATGTCGCCGGGGTGATGTGGGCGTTGCGCGATGCCGGTCATGCGGTGCCGGGGGGCACCATGTCGATTGCCAGCAACCTCGAGATCGGGTCGGGTCTGGCGTCGTCGGCGGCGCTCGAGTGCGCGGTCCTGGGGGCGCTCACCGCGGCCACAGATGTCCACATCGACCGTATCGACCAGGCCAGGCTTGCCCAGCGGGCGGAGAACGACTATGTCGGCGCGCCAACGGGTCTGCTCGATCAGCTGGCTTCGCTGCTCGCAGAACCCGCCACCGCGCTGCTGATCGACTTCGGCAATCTCGCGGTCACGCCGGTGGGCTTCGACCCGGACGCCCGCGGCATGGCCCTGTTGTTGATCGACTCTCGCGGCCGCCATGACCACGTCGACGGTGACTACGCGGCGCGACGGGAGTCGTGTGAGCGGGCCGCCGCCGATCTGCAGGTGTCGTCGCTGCGCGAGGTGCAGGACCGCGGCCGCCCAGCGCTCGACGCGGTCATCGACCGGCTGGATGCCCGCCGTGCCAGGCACGTGCTCACCGAGAATCAGCGTGTGCTGAATTTCGTTGACGCACTGAGAGAGTCGAACTTCATCGAAGCCGGCCGCATTCTGAACGCGTCCCATGTCTCCATGCGCGACGATTTCGAGATCACCACCGACCACATCGACCTTATTGCCGACACCGCGGTGCGCGCCGGTGCCTTCGGTGCGCGGATGACCGGCGGCGGATTCGGTGGTTGCGTGATCGCTTTGGTGCCGGAAGCCCGCGCGGACGCGGTGGGCGACGCGCTGCGACGGACGCTGCCCACTGCGGGCAAGCCGCGGCCCGTCGTCATGCGCATCCAGGCGGCCCAGGGTGCGGGTCTGTGTTGAGCGGCAGCGCGGACGCTGAGCGCAAGCAACTGAGACAACAGCAGTCAATTGAGTCCGGTCGGCGGGCACGGCGACCCTTCTCGAGCGGCGCGGCACGTCTCCTCGCGCGGCGCTGCACGCCTGATCGGCGGCGTTGCGCGCATGATCGTGGACACGGTCAGGCCGTCAGCAGCATGCAGCCCGCTATCGGCCCCCCTCCCGCGGCGGCGATCGCCACTTCGGGCCGGCGCTGGAGTTGCCGATCACCGGCCTGGCCGCGCAGCTGCAGGCACGCCTCGTGCAGCAGCCAGTACCCGTGCATCCGTCCCGCCGAAAGTTGGCCACCGTAGGTGTTCAACGGCAGTTCACCGTGCAGCGCGGTCCGCGCCGCCCCCTCGACGAAGGGCCCGCTTTCGCCTTCGGCGCAAAAACCCAGCGCCTCGAGCCACGCGAGCGTGAGAAAGGTGAAGCCGTCGTAGAGTTCGGCGACATCGACGTCGGACGGGCGCAGATCGGTACGCGACCACATCTCGGCTGCCGCGCCCACCGACGCCATCTTCGGAAAATCGTCCCGGTGGAACCATCCGCCGGACCCGTAGGCACCGCCGATCGCCTCGACGGCGACCGCGCGATTCGGGCAGTCGGCCGCGTAATCGGCGTGCGACACCACCAGCGCGATCGATCCGTCGATCGGCACGTCACAGTCGAGCAGTCCGAACGGCGTCGATATCGGCCGGGCCGCCAAGTAGTCCGCCATCGTCAGCGGGTTCCGGAAAATCGCGGAAGGGTTGTGCGCGGCGTTGCGCCTACTGCTGATCGCCAGCCAGCCCAGCTGTTCTTTTGTGGTTCCATACAGGTGCATGTGTCGACGGCAGTGCAGCGCAATCCAATTCGCCGCCGAATAGGCGTGGGCGCTCAGCAGCTCGCCGATGTCGTCGAACGCCCCCATCTTTCGCCGCGTGCCGGGTATGTGCGGCTCCACCGGCGGGGACGCCAGCGGGTTGGGTTCCTGCGACGGTGGCGCGTCAGTCATCGCCCCGCCCAACATGAGCACCGTGCGATACACCAAGACGTGTCGCGCGCGCTGCTCGGCGACGGCACGGCAAGCCGACATGACCGGGACCAGCACACCACCGGTGTCGAATCCTCGTGTTTGGTCGGCCGCCTGGATGCCCAGTACCTGCAAGACATCGGCCGGCGGCGTGTCACCGAAGGTGGCCACTCCATCAATCTCGTCGGGGGTGATGCCGGCGTCCGCGATGGCCGCCCGCGCGGCCTCGATGGTCAACTCCAATCCGGCTATGCCGGTGTGGCGGCCGATGCGGGAGATGCCGAGCCCGCTGATGATCGCGTTCTTCTCGAAGTGGCTCACCGGGCAAACGTCCGTTCGCTGTCGTTCAGTCTTACCGAGACTCATCTGGAATGTACTTTCCTTGTCATGGCCGATGACGCGCCGCCTGTCAACCTCATGATCACCAGGTGTGACCGGTGTGCGCGCTGGGTTCATCCGCCCACCGCGGACTGCCCCGACTGTGGCGGTGAGCTGACTGCGCAACCTGTCTCCGGTCGCGGGACGGTCTTCACCTACACCGTCAACCATCAGCCCTTCCATTCCGCCGTGCCGGTTCCCTACGCCATCGCGATCGTCGAACTCGCCGAACAGGACAACCTCCGGCTCGCGGCGAATCTCGTGGAATGCGAACTGGACTCGATTCGCATCGGCCTGCCCGTCCAGGCGCGATTCGAACCACGCGGCGCCGATGACCATGCCCTAATTCCCGTCTTCGTGCCGCGGCTGGGCGACTGAGACCATCGGGACTGTCGACGGGCCCGGATGCTGTGCCGGGCGGCGGTAACGTCGACTCCGCGTGGTTCGGTAGCGTCGGCGGTGCGGCGGACCGCCCTGAGAAGCGGACCGGGGAGGAAGGCATGGGCGTGGCGAGAACCGAGAACGACACCTGGGAGATCACCGAAAGCGTGGGCGCCACCGCCCTGGGCGTGGCGTCGGCGCGGGCGGCGGAGACCGAAAGCGACGACCCACTGGTCAGCGATCCGTTTGCCCGGGTGTTCCTCGACGCTGTCGGTGACGGAGTGTGGAACTGGTATTCGGCTCCGCAGCTCCCGCCGGAACTGGCGCAAGCCGAACCCGAACTGCCGCTGCAGATGCAGGCGATGGTCGGTTACATGGCCTCGCGCACGGCTTTTTTCGACACGTTCTTCCTCGATGCGACACGCGCCGGCATCCGTCAGGCGGTGATCTTGGCGGCCGGCCTGGATGCCCGATCCTGGCGGTTACCGTGGCCGGACGGCACCACGGTGTACGAACTCGACCAGCCCCGGGTGTTGGAGTTCAAAGCGGCGACATTGCGCGAACACGGGGCAGAAGCTGCCTGCAACCGGGTCGCCGTACCGGTCGATCTGCGGCACGACTGGCCGGCTGCTCTGCGCGAGGCTGGTTTCGACGCCTCGGCGCCCAGCGTCTGGTCGGCGGAGGGGCTGATGCCGTACCTGCCCGCGGCGGCGCAGGATCTGCTGTTCGACCGCGTCCAGGGACTGACGGTCACCGGCAGCCGAGTCGCGGTGGAGGCACTGGGGCCAGAGTTCGCAGACCCGCAGCTGCGGGCAAAGCGTCGCGCGCGGATGGACCGGATTCGCGCGTTCATGGCCGAAGCCGATCCGCAACGCGAGATCCCGCGGACCGACGAGCTGTGGTACTTCGAGGAACGCGAAGATGTTGGTCATTGGTTCAGCCGCCACGGCTGGGATGTCACCGTGACGCCGACCGCCCAGCTGATGGCCGGTTACGGGCGGCAGGCCCCGCAAGAGGTCGAAGACGAAGTTCCCGGCAATCTCTTCGTCGCCGCTCAGCGGTCGTAGGCGCATCGAACGCCGAGCCCGTGGTGGCCGCGCGGCCCGAGCTGCCGTGAAAACACGCAAGTTGCTCGGCGCGCTTTGCGCGGCGGCGGTTGCCTGGACGCTGGTCGGTGCTGCCGCCGAGGCGCACGCCGACGAGCCCGGCTTCGTCGCTGACCCGGTCACGCACGTCACCACGCTGATCGGCACCGGGACCGGCGGTGCGCAAGCAGGGGAGATCGACAACTTCCCGGGCGCCGCAGTCCCTTTCGGCATGGTGCAGTACTCACCGGACACCACCGACACCTACGCCGGTTATGACCACGCCAATGACCGTTCCACTGGATTCAGCATCAATCACGCCTCGGCGGGCTGCGCCACCTTCGGCGACATCCCCGTGCTGCCAACCACCACCCCGATCGGCTCCCAACCCTGGTACGCGTGGGAGAGGATCGCCCACGACGACACCGAAGTCGGTGTGCCCGGCTTCTATTCGGTGCGGTTCCCCGAGACCGGAGTCAGCGCAGAACTCACCGCCACTACCCGCACCGGTATCGGCCGGTTCCGTTACCCGGCCAACGGTCGGCCCGCCTTGTTCCATGTGCGCTCCGGCGGATCCCTGGCCGGCAACTCTGCGGCGACAGTGCAGATCGGCGAGGACAACACCACAGTCACCGGATCGGCGACCAGCGGCGGATTCTGCGGCGCCAACAACACCTACACGGTCTACTTCGTCATGACGTTCAGTCAGCGATTTACGGCTTACGGCACCTGGCAAGGCAATTCAGTCACGCCGGGTGCCCGCAGCGCAGCGTCGGCTCGCAGCGGCGCCTATCTGCAATTCCCGGCCGGTTCGACGCTCGAGGTGCATACCGGAATCTCCTACGTCAGTGCCGAAGGGGCGCGCGCCGCCCTTGCCGCCGAGGGCGGCACGGGTTTCGACCAGGTTCGCACAGCCGCATCCACCGAATGGAACACCGCACTGTCCCGCATCCGAGTGGCCGGAGCCGACAGCGGTGATGTCGAGACCTTTTACACCTCGCTCTACCGGTCGATGTTGCATCCCAACACGTTCAACGACGTCGACGGACGCTATCCCGGATTCGACGGCAGGATTCACACGGTGGCCGGTGGGCACACGCAGTACGCCAACTTCTCCGACTGGGACACCTATCGCTGCCTGGCCGCCCTGCAGGCTCTGCTGTTCTCGGAGCGCGCCGGTGACATGGCGCAATCTCTGGTCAACGACGCCGAACAAAGCGGGTCGTATCCCCGCTGGGCCTTGGCTCATTCGTCGACCGGCATCATGAGCGGGGACAACCCGGTACCGCTCATCGTCAACCTCTACACCTACGGCGCGACAAATTTCGACACCAAGACCGCCCTGTACTACATGCTCAAGGCAGCCACCGACGGCGGTGTCGGTCTCGACGGTTACGTCGAGCGGCCGGGCATCGCCACCTACCTCAGGCACGGCTACGCGCCGCAGACCGCCGAATTCGGCGCCGGCCACGGAAACGCCGGCGCCTCGATCACCCTGGAGTGGTCGATCGACGACTTCACCATCGCCCGCTTCGCCGGGGCCCTCGGCGACAGCGTCATCGCCGAGCAATTCCAGAACAGGGCGCAGTGGTGGCGCAACCTGTTCAATCCGGCGACCGGCTACCTCGCGCCGCGCGACGATGCCGGTGCGTTCGTCGACGGCCCACGACCCGACGACGCCGGCGCCGGCTTCGGCCAAGACAGCTTCGGGCAGGAGGGATACGACGAAGGCAACGCCGACCAGTATCTGTGGCTGGTTCCGCAGAACGTCGCGGGACTGGTGGACGCGCTGGGGGGTCGGCAAGCCGCGACCGCGCGGCTGGACCGCTTCACCACCCAACTCAACGCCGGACCCGACAATCCCTACCTGTGGATCGGTAACGAGCCGGACTTCGGGGTGCCGTGGCTGTACAACTACCTAGGTCAACCGTGGAAATCTCAGCAGACCGTCGACCGGATCCGCAGCCAGTTGTTCGGTCCCACACCGGACGGCGAGCCCGGCAACGACGACCTCGGTGCAATGTCGAGCTGGTACGTCTGGGCCGCGCTGGGTCTGTATCCGATCACGCCCGGCACCGCGACTCTCACCGTGAACACGCCGCTGTTCGACCGGGCCGAGATTTCGCTGGGCGCGGGGAAATTCATCCGGATCACCGCCCCCGGCGCATCGAACGGGCTGAAGTACATCAGCGGGCTCAGCGTCGACGGGCAGCCGACCGACCGGACGTATCTGCCCGAGCCGGTCATCCGCGAGGGCGCGGACCTGTCGTTTTCGCTGTCGGCTCTTCCCGACGTCTTCTGGGGTAGCGCCGATTCGGCGGCGCCGCCGTCGTTCGGCGCGGGCCTCGGTCAGTGACCGTCGTGTTCGGCGCCATCCGATCCGGCACCGCCGCCGACGCGCCCGCGCCACCTCAGGTATCCGCGCCGCGCGGCGAACGCGCCGACCACGGCGGTGGCGCACCACACCGCGATGGCCGCATATGCCAGCGGCGAGGATCGATCCGCGATCGAGGCGCCCAGCGCGGTGTAGACGAATGCCCGTGGCACCGATCCGATGAACGCGCCGAGGGCCATCTGCCACAACGGGATTCCGAACGCCCCAAATCCATACGCGGCTAGTGCATCCGATACTCCGGGGATGAACCGCTGACCGACCACGGCCCACAGGCCGCCGCGCCGGGTCAGCGCGTCGATGCGCTGCGCGCGTGCGGTTCCCAGCAGAGCGCGTGCGCTGGTCCGGCCGGCCCGCCTGCCCAGCAGGCTCGCGACCAACGCCGTGCCCACCGTCGCGCCCAGCGTCACGAATACACCGACCACCGGGCCGAACAGCACCCCGCTGCTCGTCGCCAGGATCGGGCCCGGCACGAACATCGCGCCGAGAACGGCTGAGACCAGGACATAGGTCAGCGGCGCGGCCGGCCCGGTCGCCAAGACCGTGCGCCGAACCGACTCCACGTCGACGACGTGACGCACGGCCAACAGGTAGAACAACACTGAAAGGAAGCCGGTGAACACGGCGAGCCGCACGATGTGGCGACGTCGAGACGGCACAGCCGATTCGTCGTTGTCGGTCATGTCGACTGTGATTCTTCCGCACGGCCGGCTCACGTAGGGTCGGGTGGCGTGAGAACCGATGATGACAGCTGGGAGATCACCGAGAGTGTCGGCGCGACGGCGCTCGGGGTGGCGGCGGCGCGGGCTGCCGAGAGTGCGAAGGACGACCCGCTGATCAGCGATCCGTTCGCCCGGGTGTTCCTCGACGCCGCCGGCGACGGCGTATGGAACTGGTATTCCGCACCTGAACTGCCCAGCCAGGTCGTTGCCGCCGAACCCGATCTGCCCAGGCGCATGCAGGGGCTCGTCGATTATTTCGCTTCGCGGACCGCATTTTTCGACAACTTCTTCGTCGACGCCGCCAACGCCGGTGTGCGTCAGGCGGTGATCCTGGCAGCCGGCCTGGACGCACGGTCCTGGCGGTTGCCCTGGCCCGCAGGTACGACGGTGTACGAGCTCGACCAGCACAGGGTGCTGGACTTCAAGACGTCGACGTTGACCGCGCACGGCGCAGAACCGACGTGCAGCCGGGTCGGCGTTGCAGTGGATCTGCGTCACGACTGGCCAACTTCGTTGCGGCAGGCCGGGTTCGACCCGTCGGCACCCAGCGCCTGGTCGGTCGAGGGGTTGCTGATGTATTTGCCGGCAGCCGCACAGCAGTTGTTGTTCGACCGCATCGAGGGGCTCACCGCCAGCGGTAGCCGCATTGCGGTCGAGGCGCTGCCACCTGATTTCGCCGATCCGGGAGCGTTTGCGCAGCGGCGTGCCCGCATGCAGCGGGTGCAGACGTTGATGGCCGAGGCAGACCCCCGGCGGGAGGTGCCCAGAACTGACGAGCTGTGGTATTTCGAGGAACGCGAAGACGTCGGCGATCGGTTGCGCCGCAACGGTTGGCAGGTCGAGGTGACACCGTCGTTCGACCTGATGGCCGGATTCGGCCGCGAACCTGCCGCCGACCTCGAGGACGACGGCCCGCGAAACCTGTTCGTGTCCGCCCGGCGGGCGGCGACATAGCGCGGAAAGTACCGTCTCAGCTGTCCGGGCGCAGTCGCACCATCCGGGTCGTCGAACTTTCGTCGAGCTCCACCAGATCCGATCGGGATCGCAGGAAGTCGCTGAACGACCGGAAGCCCAGCGGCTTTTCGCTGAACGACGGATCCATCCGCTTCATCTGCGCCTTGACTGCGGAGTTGTGCAGCCAGTCCGCATCGTCCTTCTCCAAACCGATTCGCAGCGCCCGTGTCAGCAGCCCGGTGGCCACAGTCTGAGGATCCGGTGACGCCGACTCCGCGGTATCGGCATCCTTGGTACGGCCACCGCGGCGCGCCGGCGGCGCCGCTACTCCCGCCGGTGCCGGCGCGGGATCGGGTACCGGAACTCCGGGCAGCGCGTCGTAGACGACGAACTCGTCGCATGCTGCGGCCAGTGCCCGGCTGGACGCGCCGGCCACCCCAATGCCCACCACGTAACGGCCGAGCCGCTTGCATCGCTGCGCCAGCGGAATGTAGTCGGAATCACCTGCCACGATCACCACGTGACTCAGGTCCGGCAAGCGGAACATGTCCTCGACCGTGTCGACGGCCAGCCGGATGTCTGCGGCGTTCTTGCCGTAGGCCGCCGCCGGAAAGAGTTGCACCAGATCAACGGCGCGGCCGACCAGCTGCTCGCGGTAACCGGTGTTCACCTCGTTCGACCAGTCGGCGTACGCGCGGGTGAGCACCAACGTTCCGAAGGACGATGCGAAATCGATGATGGCGCCCACGTCGACGGTGGCCCGCGCCAGCCGGTCCGGGAACTCCTGCTGCTCTTTGGCTTTGTCCCGCTGGAACGAATTGCGCCCATTCACCTGGTCATAGCGGGAGATGACGATGTTGTCGAAGTCGAGGTAGACCGCAACCCGGCCCGCTTCTGGTTCTGCCACCAGCCCAGTCTCGACCATCGGAGGCGCGGTGATTCCAGAATGCTCGCCCAAGCTCGAAACCAATCCGCCCCGGGAGGCACTTGAAGCGGGCGTGCCTGCGGTTACTACCGCCGAGTCAGGTCTTGGATCAGTAGTTGTTGCAGGTGTTCGCGACTTGCACGATAAGGCCGGCGAACTGCTGAACATATCGCTGGGATTCCGGCCTGCTCTGCAGCTCTTGGGCGATCTGCTGGCGCTGATCGGGGGAGGAGTCCAGGAATCCGCGCAACGCGCCCTGCGCAGTGGGTGAGCCGTCCAATTGCCCGGCGGCCAGCGGTGACTGGGCTCGGAGCGCCGACACCACCTGCGAGTAGTTGCACGTGGTGTTGATGGCCGGACTCAGGTCGGTATCTGCGGAGGCGACGCCGGCCCCAGCGGACAGCGACACCAGCAGAGCGCCAACCGCGGCGGGTAATCGTGTCAGCGACATCATGGCCTCGAAGACCTTTCAACCAACGTCTCGCCGAATGCGAAACAGCTACTCCTCAACTGTAGCGTCATACGGCACGAGGACGCCGCGAGCGCAAGGCAGCTAGCGCTTGAGCATCCGCCCGAGCGCCCGTACCGCCAACGGCGCCGGTATGAAGCGGGCCGAGCCCAGTACCAACCGCACCTGGGGTCCGCCCGGCACCACCGACGGTTGGCCGCGGTCCGCCGCCTTCAACGCGTCGGCGACCACCCGCTCGGGCCGGACTTGGGCGAAAGCGGGAAGTCGGCTGACCAGGTAGTCAGCGTCGTTGGTGGTCTGGAACTCGGTGGGCACCGGACCGGGGCAGACTGCGGTCACCGTCACACCGGAGTCGGCGACCTCCGCGTTGACCGCCTCGGACAAGAACAGTACGTAGGCTTTCGCGGCGGCGTAGCCGGCGTTGTAGGGCGCGGGCTGGAAGCCGGACACCGAGGACAAGTTGATGATCGCGCCGCGACCGCGCTCGACCATGCCCGGCAGGTAGCGCAACGTGAGGTCGGCTACCGCTTCGACGTCGACACGCAGCATCTGCAGCTCCTTGTCGCGGCCCTCGGCGCCGAATTTCGTGTAGATACCGAGGCCCGCATTGTTGACCAGGATGTCGACCTGCACACCCAGCTCGTCGATCCGAGCGGCCAGTCGGTCCCGATCTTCGGGCACAGCCAGGTCGGTGCCGACTGCCACAGCGTGCTCGTCGCCGCCAAGCTCCGCACACAGCGCCTGCAGCCGGTCTTCACGACGGGCGGTGACGACGACGCGGTGGCCGCGGGCCACGAGTTGGCGGGCGAATTGTTCGCCGATGCCCGAAGATGCGCCGGTGACCACGGCGACCGAGCCTGGTGATGGTTTGGGAAGTGTCATGTCCGGCGAGCCTAGGTGTCCCGACGGCCCATTTCAATCAACCGGTGCGCCAGCCCGCTGGCCCGCACGGCTCGCCGTCCGACCGCCGCCCGCACCGATGCCTCCGAGCCGACCACCCGGACCTTTTCCTTCGCCCGGGTTACCGCGGTATAGAACAACTCTCGGGTCAACAACCGCGATTCCTCCGAGGGCAACAGCACCGTCACCTCGTCTGCCTGGCTGCCCTGGGATTTGTGAATCGTCATGGCGTGCATCGTCTCGACGTCGGCCAGCCGGCTGGTCGCGAAGTCGAGTCGACCGGACGCTGTCGCGGTCACCGCTCGTAGACCATCGGCACTCGTGATCACCACTGCGGTGTCGCCGTTGTAGACCCGCAGCCCGTAGTCGTTCGCTGTGATGAGCAGCGGGCGTCCCGGATACCACTCCGACCACGATGGCTGACCGGTCTCTTCGGACAACCACTTCTCCACCTGCCGGTTCCAGTGCTGCACACCGTAGGGCCCTTTCCGGTGCGCGCACAGCAACCGATGCTCGTCCAGCGTCGCCAGCGCCTCGGCGGCGGCACCCAGTACCGCGGTCTGCCTCAACCGAAGTGCGTGCGGCAGCAGCACCGAGCGCAGCCGCTGCTGCGGATCGTCGCCTTCGACGAACTCGATGTGCGAGTCACCGGACCGCAGCAGGATCAGCGCCTGGTCTGGCTGGCCCAGGCGGATCGACTCGGCCAGCGCGCCGATCGACCGCCCGAACCGGTGCGGTGTCCGCAGCGCCGCTACCCGGACGTCGTCGCGGGCCGTCAGGCCCTCGACCAGATCAGCAAGCACCGCACCGGCTTCCACCGACGCCAGCTGATCGGCATCGCCCACCAGGACTAGCCGGGCGTGCGGCCGCACCGCCTGCAGCAACCGAGCCATCAACGTCAGCGACAACATCGACGTCTCGTCGATGACGATCACGTCGTGCGGTAAGCGGTTGTTGCGGTCGTGCCGGAACCGCGAGGAACTGTCCGGTCGGGAGCCGAGCAGCCGGTGCAGCGTGACGGCGCGCAGCTCACCGAGGCGCACCCGATCAGCGGCGTCGAGCTTTTCGACTTCGGCTGCCACCGCTTCCTGCAACCGTGCCGCCGCTTTACCGGTCGGCGCCGCCAGCGCGACGCGTGCCCGTGGTCCTCCGGCCAGCTCCGTCTGCTCGGCCAGCAACGCCAGCAGCCGCGCGACGGTGGTGGTCTTACCGGTGCCCGGGCCACCGGTCAGGACCGTAACCGATTGCGCGAGAGCTACTTCGGCAGCCTGACGCTGCTCTTCGAAACCAGCCGGGAAAAGTCGCTCAGAGGCGGGCAGAGCACCGGCCGGCTTGACGGCCAGCAGTGCGAGCAACTCTGCACACACCTGCTGCTCTTCGCGCCAATACCGATCGAGGTAAAGCAGGCGGTCGTCGTAGAGGTGCAGCACCGGCGGCTTGCCCAGCAGCGGACTGGCGCGAAGCGCCGCCAGCCACACCGCGGGCTCCGGCCACGGCAGGTCGGGCGGCCCGGCACTTTCCGCGACGGCCAACAGATCCAGGCACACCGACCCGCTGCGCAGCGCCCGGACCGTCAACGCCACCGCCAGGGCGACCCGCTCGTCGGTTTCCTCGTACAGAGCACAAAGCCGCTGAGCCACGTGCACATCTGAGAGGTGCAGCACCCCGGCCATGTTGAGCACACGAAGCGCACCCGCCGCTTCGATGGCGACCTCGACCTCGGGGACGGTCACGCCGATCGTCGCCCTTCATCGAGGGCATCTGACAGCGCGACCACCAAGCCGGGCGGCGGGTGCCAACTGAAGACGCCGGCCGGGTGGCCGTCGGACACCGGTGTGGCGGCGCCGCACATACCGCGCACGAACAGATACAGCACCCCGCCCAGATGCAGCGCAGGATCGTAACCAGCTTGCCGCCAACGAAGAAACCGATGCAGCGCAACCAGATACAGCAACGCCTGCAGCGGATAATCCGAGTGCAACATGGCTTCGGTCAGGCGCGGACGATCGTAGTCGGCCGCGGTGAGCGGCCGATCCGGCTCGCCGAGCCAGTTCGTCTTGTAGTCCACCACGAGGTAGCGGCAGCCCGACCGGCCGCGAAGACGCAACACCGCGTCGACTGACCCGGTGAGGTACCCCCGCAGGGACTGGCCGCCCAGCGCACGGCCGGTCAACCGGCCGGCATAGGGCGCCAGCGCGTCATCGGCCGGCAGATGCTCGTCGAGCAACGCTGCGAGGTCGGAGAGGGTGACGGCCGGAGCAGCTGACCGCAGATCGCCACCGGCCAACGGAAATTCGAAGTCCAGCTCCCTGAGCCGATCAGGTAATCCGATCTGCCGCAGCGTCACACCGTCGGCCAGCGGGCCCAACGGTGTGTCGTGCATGGGGATCATGGCGGCGGCAAGGACGTCCGGAGCCACTTCGACCGGCCACCACAGCGAGTTCGACCGGATCTGTGACTCCAGCTCAGCGGCCAGATCCGCGGCGAATGGGTCTGCTGTTTCCAGCACAGCGTGCACCAATGTGCCGAACCTGGCGCCCGTCGGCAGCTCCGCCATCGGTGACGGAAGCGAACACGCCGATGACGCTGCGACGACCGGTACGTCGCCGGCTTCGTCGTCGAGCTCGGTGCTTTCCGGCTCGCTACTCACCCCGGTGCTCTCCGCCCCCCGGATCAACCCGGAATAGGAGGTCCGCCGCCAAACGGTGTCGATGTCGCGGTGAAAATGCCGGTTGCGCAGCTTCTTTCGTGCCGGCGTGCGGCGCGCGTCGGGCACCGCGGCCACCACCGACTGCTCGATCACCGGCCCGCCCGCGGCTTCCCACCCGCGCAGAACGGCGATGGCGTCGTCGTCGGAGATCTTCGCTGGTTCGCAGCGGTCCGGCACGACCGCGGCACCGGGCCGGCGGCCGCGCAGCAGCCGCGACAAGCCGCCGTTGGGTTCGTCGTGAGCCGGCGACCACCATGCCACCACCTGCGCCTGCGCGCGGGTCAGGGCGACGTATGTGAGCCGGCTGTCGTCGCTGGCGTCTTCGCTGCGGCCCAGTGCCGCAACGGTTCTGAAATCGGGACTGTCTTTGCCGCCGATGTGCAGGCAACGCACACCCTGGTCGTGGAAGAGCACGACGTCGCGGTCCTGGGTGTTGCGGTTGAAGGCGAACGGCAGATATACGACCGGGTACTGCAGGCCTTTGCTGACGAAAACCGTCATGATCTGCACGGCGGCGGCATCACTGTCCAGCCGCCGGTTGCGTTCGGCTGCGCCGTCCCGTTCGTCACGCTGCCTGCGCAACCAGTCCCGAAGGGCGGGCAAGCTGTAGTGCTCGCGGTGCGCGACGTCCTGCAGCAGCTGCGTCACATGGGCAAGATCGGTGATGTGCCGCTCGCCGCCTTGCCAGGACAGCACACGATCGGCCATGCCACGCAGCTGAGCGGCTTCGAAGATCGCTGCGACGCCGCGCTCGCGGGCATGCCCGGACCATTCCCGCAGTGTCGCAGCGACCCGATCGGTCAGCGCATCACCGCCGACCGTAAGTGATTCCGCGGTTTCGCCGAAGAACATCGTCGCCGCAGCCGCGCGAACCATCCCGGGACGGTTCGGCTGGTCGAATGCCTCCAGTAGACACAGCCAGTCCTCGGCGGCGTCCGACGCGAACACGTCGGAATCGCCGGTGTAGACCGCAGGGACACCGGCGTCACAGAGCGCCTTGAAGCACGCTCGGGCGTCCTTGTGCTTCTCCACGATCACGGCGATGTCGCGGGCCTGCAGGGGTTTGCCGTCGAACGTCGCGCCGGCCGCCAGCAGCCTGCGGATATCGGCGGCGAGGTCGGCGCCGATATGCGCCCGCAGCTCGTCGATGGGCAGGTTCTGCGTCCCGCTGCGTCCCAGAGTCGGTCGCTGCACGACCCGTAACCGGAACGGATCGTTGCGCGGCGCGCCCGCAAGCCGATGACCTTGGTGGTAGGCCTCGACGTCGTCGACCACGATCGCCGGGTCACCCAGCTGGGCACCCCGCAGTACCACCTGCAGCCGATCGACGAGGGCCGCGTCGCTACGCCAGTTGATGGCCAAGGTCTTCTTGTCGCCGGCTGTCTGCGCTGCCCGCAGATACGTCACGATGTCACCGCCGCGAAAGGCGTAGATAGCCTGCTTCGGGTCACCGATGAGGATCACAGTGGAGCGCCGGCTGAAAGCCCGGTCGATCACCTGCCACTGCACCGGGTCGGTGTCCTGGAATTCGTCGACCATGACGATCGGCCAGCGTCGATGCATCCGTACCCGCGCCAGCGAACCGTCGGTGTTGAGCGCGTCGGCCAATCGGCTCAGCAGGTCGTCGTAGCCCAGGACGCCCAGCCGGCGCTTGCGGCGGTCCAGCTCGCAGACAACGGCTTCGACGAAGGCGACACCGACGGCGGCCCGCGATCCGGCTTCGGGATGCGCAGGCCGCAACTGCGTCGACGGATTCTTGACCACTTCGCGCGCCAGCCGCAACGCATCGCGGTAGCTCAGCACCGGATCGTTCCGCTCCCGGCCGAAATGAGCCAGGTACAGGTCATCGACGATTTCGGCGACCAGCTCGTCGAGGCTCTCGAGCAAGGTGATGTTCGCGGCGGTGTCACCGGCCACACCCAGCGACTTCAACACCAGCTGGCAGAACTGATGCGTCGTGGCGATCGTCGCCGCATCGAAACCGGCCAGCGCGTCCCGCAGCCGCTGCCGGCGCACGGCGCGTTGACCGTCAGCGTCGTGCAACAGAGCAGCCACCAGCTGGTTGTCCCCGGCAACCGACGCGTCATCGAAAGCCGCCACAGCTTGCGCGATCTGACTGCGGACACGCGCGCGTAGTTCCTGGCTGGCCGCGCGGCCGAAGGTGATCAGCAGCATCTGGTCCAGCGTCGCCTCACCTGCGGCGAGGTAGCGCGTCACCAGACCGGCCAGCGCGAAGGTCTTACCGGTTCCCGCGCTGGCCTGCAGCACCGTGGTGGAACGCCGTCCGGGTAGCGAACCAAGCAGGTCGAAGCGCTCCATCATGCCGGGTCCCGCTCGGACCGCAGCATCGGAAGCCACAGCCGGGCGGCGTAGGCGCCGAGCCGGTTGTCCTCGCCGTCGTACTGCTCGCCCGGTCGCAGCGGTTGCATCAGCACGTCCAAGCCCGCGTTCCTGCCCCATGCGCGGACGTGGGCGGGGGCGTCGTCTTCGCCGGGGACTCGTTCGTTGGATCTCCACCGGTATGCGGCCCGCTGCACCGGGTCGTCACCGCAGTGCCGTGCGAGCGCCCAGGCGTAAGACGTCTTGACCGGCAGTGGAATGGGCTCGCGACGGCCCGCGTCGTAGATGGCGACCAGGTCCTGCAGGATCGGCAGCGCGTCGACGTGCGGTGGCCCCAGACCGTCCACGCGCACAGTGGTGCCCCGCTGCGGCCGGCCGATGCACACCGCCGACCAGTGACGGCCAGGATGCACAAGCACCAACGCCAGCAACGCAATCCAAGACTCGAGCAGATGCCTGCCGGCCAACCTCGAGTAGGTCACCGACACCAGCCGCTCACCGTAAACCGGCGACACCGTGCCGGTCACCCGTCGCCCGGAGCCGAGATCGATGTCGACGTCATACGCCTCAGCTTCGGTCGGCCCACGATGCTGCCGCGCCACGCCCGCCAATACCGTTGCCTGGTCGCAGATTTCGGCAGCCTTGCGCCAGCCGAGCTGACCGGGCGGCAGCACGCCTCGTCGCCACTCGGCCTGCCGCGCATCCTCCGGCGTCATCCCGTGGAGGATGTCGCTGAGCATTCGGTCGCCGACCGTCCACTCCTCGAGACTGTTGATGTCGACCGGCATTGCATCCTGGACGCCGTCGACGTCGCGCGGCAAGGTGAATTCCAGGGCGCGAAAGAATCCTTTCACGGGGTCTTTGAAGAAGCCGATCAGGTCGGCGAGCACGACGTCCTCCGCAGCCGGCGGCGGCAAGGGTGTGGAAATGAACCGGGGCCGGTCGCCTCGCCGGCCCGTGCTGATCTGAGCCGCCCGCAGCACCGTCGGGTCGAAGCTGAAGGAGACCCCCGGCACCAGCTCTCCGGGCGTGACGTTGCGAACGTCGAACGGCTGCAGCGGATGTCCGATGACGATGTGCTCGCGAATCCTGCTGCCTGTGGTCATGTCCAGGGCGTCCAGCAGCTCAGCCAGTGGCACCGCGGGCGGGCGCGCCTGGCCCGAGTACTCGTTGGCGCCGGTGTAGGTGATGACCAGCGTTTCACCGGTCGCACAGATGGCGTCGAGCAGCAATTGCCGGTCTTCGGAACGGATATCGCGCTCACCGGTCATCGGTGCGCGGACCAGCACATCGTCACCGTCGACGACGCCGAGGCGCGGAAACACTCCGTCGTCGAGCCCGACCAGGCACACCACCCGGTGCGGCACCGAGCGCATCGGCACCATCGTGCAGACAGTGAGGGTGCCGGTGCGGAAGTTGGCCCGGGTGGGGCGTCCGGACAGCTGCCGGTCCAGCAACGCCCGGATGTCCGGTAAGCGCAACACCGTATCGACCCGAGAACCGGCGTCGGCCGACACCGTACCGAATTCCCGCTCCAGCTGGCCGTTCTGCCAAAGATCCGCACCGGAAACCCGAGTGAGCCCCGAGATGCTTTCCGTCAGGGCGGCCAACCACTCGGCCAACGGCCGCGCGGCACTCAACGAGTCGACCGCGTGCCGCAGCCGGCTGACGAATTCGGCCAGCCGACCGGCCAATTCGACGCGGTTACTGCCGACGTCGTCAAGGGGCAGTGTCGAACCGATCCAAGCCCGCGAGTCGTCGGACATCGCGACACCCGCCAGCACCCGGTCGATGCCGAAACGCCACGTGTTGTGGACGAAGTCGACGTGGTAAGGCTGCCGGTGTTCCTGGTCGAAACCCCACCGGATATTCGCCTGCCGGACCCAGCGGGTGATGACCTCCAAATCGTCGTCGGTGAAACCGAAACGCGCGCGCACCGGCGCAGCGTGCGCGAAGTTGAGCACCTCGCTGGCCGTCACCCGGCTACCCGCCAGGGTCAGCAGCTGAGAAGCCACCCCGAGCAGCGGATTCGTCTGCACCAGTGAGCGATCGGCGAGCTTGACGCGGAGCCGGTGCGCCGGGTGGGCACCGTTGAGCACGTCGCCGAGCCCGAAGTCCGCGACGATCAACGGCGCATAGGATTCGATGTCCGGGCACATCACCAGGATGTCGCGCGGCTCCAGCGTCGGGTCGTCTTGCAGCAGGCCGAGCAGAATCTCGCGCAGCACGTCGACCTGACGGGCCGCACCGTGGCAGTTGTGCACCTGCACCGAGCGGTCATCTCCAGCGAACGTTCGGCCTTGCGGCCGAACAGCATTGGCAGCAATGTCAGACTGCAGCCAACCCAGCAGAGTCTGCGGGTAGGCGTCACCGATCAGGAACTCGTCGGTCGCCGGATTCGCCGGCAAGCTGCGTTGCAGTTCACGCAGGTCCCGCCCCAGCGTCGCCAACAGCGGATGACCCACGGCGCGGTGGCTGGTGTCATCGCGTCGTGGGATCACGCCGTGGGTGCCGGCCAGCGCGTGCCACAGGTCGTCACTGGGATGCGGCAGCCACAGATGCAGTTCGTGGTGGCTGGCCAACGCGTCCAGCAAGTCGATGTCGGTGGCGGACAGCCTGGTGTGGCCGAACAGCGACAACCGGTGCGGCAGGTCGCTCGGTTCGGCTCGCAAGCGTGCGACGGTCCGCCGGTGACGCAGGTGCGGGGGATCGGCCCCGACCCGGTCGAGCAGCGCACGCCACAGTTGCGGTTGCCACTGCAGATCCTCGTCGAGGTCGTCAGGATCGCCGTTCGACCAGTCGACGAGCAGTTGTGGTCGTTGCCGCGCATACGACGCGAACAGCCCGGCGAGCCGGCGAGTCATCGCGTAGCGGCGTCCCTTGCGCAATTCCGCTTCGTCTTCGTCGGAGTCGAAGTGACCCAGATGAGTTGCCAGCACCCCGCACCACGGTTCATCGAGGCTGCGGTCGATGACTTCCAGCAGCGGCCAGGTCAGCGCCTCGGCAGACCAGGGGTCGTCGTCGGCGGTGCCGGTGATCTCGGCGATCAGCGAACCCGGGCTGCGGAACCGCACGCCGGCGCACACCCCGTCGCCGCGGCCCGGCGTCCGGCGGCCCAGCACGTGTGACAGCCGCTGGCTCAGCCACCGTTCCATGCCACGCGCCGGTACCAGCACCAGTTCTGTGGCGAACGGATCCGGCAGTGAATCGGCCAGCAGTGCGCCCAGCCCGTCGGCCAGCAGATCGGTGCGTTCGGCGCGGTGCAGATGAAGCGGCATCGCGGGACACCTTAGACGGCTATACCGACCCGGGTAGACGTTTCTCCGCCGGTCACCGGATGCGTGGTAGACAGGCGGGCGGGAGCTCACGCTTTTAGGTCAGTAGGAGTCTGCGATGGAAACCTGGGATGCGATCCGCGCCCGACGAAACGTACGGCAGTACCGGCCAGAGTCTGTCTCCGAAGAGCATCTGAACCGGATCGCCGAAGCCGGATGGCGGGCGCCGTCGGCGAAAAACCGACAGGCCTGGGATTTCGTCGTCGTCACCGATCCTGCTCAGCTGCAGAACCTTTCGACGGTGTGGCAGGGCGCCGGGCACATTGCGTCGGCGGCCGCGGCGATCGCGCTGGTCGTCCCGGAGCCTCCCGACGAAAGGCGCAAGGTCATCGACCAGTACGACGTCGGCCAGGCGACGATGGCGATGATGCTCGCGGCCACCGATCTGGGCATCGGCACCGGGCACTCGTCGGTGGGAGACCAGGACAAAGCCCGTGCCATCCTCGAGGTGCCCGACGGCTACCTGGTGGCCTACCTGCTCGGTGTCGGCTATCCCGCCGACCGGCCGTTGACGCCGATCCGCAAACCGAACCGGCGGCCTTTCGCCGAAGTCGTGCACTACGGGCGGTGGTGAGCGCACGTGATGACCAGAGACCAGCTGACCGAACAGATCGTGGTGGCCCGCCTGCAGAAAGGCCTGACCTGGCAACTGCTGGCCGACGCGATCGGCAGGCCGGTTGTCTGGACGACGTCCGCACTGCTGGGCCAGCACCCGATACCTGTCGAATTGGGCGAAATCCTCGTCGGGTTGCTGGGCCTCGACACCTCGGCAGTGCGGGTGCTTGCCGGACCGCCGATGCGCGGGGGATCGCCGACGCCCACGCCGAGCGACCCGACCATCTACCGTTTCCACGAAGCGTTGCAGGTCTACGGTCGGGCGCTCAAGGAACTCATCTACGAGCAGTTCGGCGACGGAATCATGAGCGCCATCAACTTCAGCGTCGACCTGCAGAAGAAACCGCATCCCTCCGGTGACCGCGTCGTGGTGACGTTCGACGGGAAGTTCCTGCCCTACGACTGGGTGTCGGCGCAGAGCTGAACCGCCGCAGCGTGCGATGGTTCACGCGCCGCTAGAGCCCGAACTCCGCTGCGACGCCGTCGATTCCGGCGCGGATGCCCTGCAGTGCGTCCGCGCGTGCACGCAACTTGGTCGCCAGATGCGCTTGCTGATTGAGGTTGGTGAACTCGCGCGCCGCTTCTTCGGCCCGGTCCAAGACCATGTCGGGTAACACGATTTCGTCGAGCCAGCCTGCGGCGACGGCGGTTTCGCCGAAAAACGTCTTGGCCAGGCCGACGGACTGTTGGTACGCCGAAGGCGTCAGCCGAAGCTTCATGATCTCCAGGGCTGCATAGGGAATCGTCATACCGATCGCGACTTCGTTGGCCTGAATGTTGCAGGCCTGCGCCGCCACCCGATGGTCTGCGCTGGCCAGCAGGAACGCGCCCATCGCGATGGCATGGCCGGTGCAGGCAATCACCACCGGCTTGGGATAGGTCAGCAGCCGATACGCCAATTCGAAGCCACCGCTGAGCATGTCGATGGCCGCCTGCAGGTCACCGGAGGTGAGGATTTTCAGGTCGAAGCCGCCGCTGAGAACGCGGTGGTTACCGGCGATCACCACCGCCCCGACGCCGTCCCGCTCTGCGTCGTCCAGCGCATCGTCGATGGCGTGCTGCATCGGCGGCCCCAGCGCGTTCACCTTGCCGTCGTCAAGGGTGATCACCGCGATCTGGTCGTCGTGACGGTAATTGAGCAGGCCGGTCATCAAGACTCCTTCTATCGGGGCATGCCGACGCCGCGTCGCCGTCACACTTGCTGACGGTGTCTGCCGAGATCGGCTTCGGCGTCACCCCAACGCAGGGTGACGTCGGTGGGTTCGTCGAGTTGACGGGTGCGCCACCGGTCCTGCGTTTCCTGCGCCGCCCGTTTGATCCGCTCGATCTCGCTGCGAAACACCTCCGGCCGCGTCTCCTTGGTCGCGTAGTGGAAGTACGTCACCAGGTTGCGCAGCAATTCCAGCTTCTGTTTCTCCCGTTTTGCCCGGTCGTGGTTGGTCATCAGCTCGATGCGCTGCACCGGCGGCAGACTGTCCCAATCCAGCACGACAGGCGTCTGCAACGGACGACGGCTGCGCTGCCAGAACCGCCGCGGATGCTCGGGATGGTCGAAGTAGGTCAGGGTGCCGGCGAAGCGCGACTCGATGCTCTCGCCGAACTCCGCCCGGTCCAGCGCGGAATCCCACACGGTGCGCCATTCCTGGCCGGGTGCCAGCGATGCCAACGACTGTGGCAGCTGCAGATCGGCGACGTTGCCGTAACCGTCCGAGGCGCTCTCGTACGCGGCCACGGTCGGCGGATCAGGGAACGAGAATTCGACGTCGTAGGCGGCGGTCTTGCCGAAGTTGCGCACCACCAGCTCGATGACATGCCAGTCGGTGGCATGCGGCTCCATGAACATGGCGACATGCGGGCGGGTCTGTTCTGCCGCCAGGCGACGGCTGCGCCGGATTTGCCGGTGCGTGTACAGCAGCGCAATGACCCCTAGTGCAAGAGCGACCCATGCAGCCCACGCCAACCACGTTCCGGAGCCCGCACGGGTGGCATCGTGCCAGCGATCGTGGATCCAGCCGATGCCATCCATCTCCCGCTTATATCACAGCGGCCGGTGCCGCCACATTCGCCGAAACCGGCTTCGCGGCCTCTCGAATGGTTTGCTGCAAAACAACTCGTGCAGGGTCAGCCGCCCATCAGCATTCGCCACTGATCGAGATTCGACGCCCGGTAAACGTAGTTGGAACGTTTCACTTCCGAGAGCGACGCGCTGGGCTGCGTCGAGTACCAGTGCCCGGGAAACACCGTCGGGTCACCCGCGAGTTGTGCCAGCTGTCGCAGGCTGCGGTACATCTCATCGGAGTCACCGCCGGGAAAGTCGGTGCGACCGCAGCCCTCCAGGAACAGCGTGTCCCCGGCGACCAGCCGACCGTCGAGCAGGAAGCATTGACTGCCCGGTGTATGGCCCGGCGTGTGCAGCAGCTCGATCTCGATGTCGCCGACGCTGACCTTGTCGCCGTGCTCATGAGCGGTGAGATCGCTCATGCTGATGCCGGTGACCCGGGAGACCCACAGCGCTTCGTGGGAATTGACGTGCACCGCAACGTTGGTGCGGTCCAGCAACTCGGCCAGGCCCTTGAGTTCGAAGCCCATCATCTCACCGCCCACATGGTCGGGATGGTGATGGGTGACCAGGACGCCGGACAACCGCATTCCGTCGCCCTCGAGCGCGTCCAACAGGTCCCCGGCCGCATAGGCGGGATCCACCACCAGGCAGTCACCGGTTGACCGGTCGCCGATCAGGTAGGCGAAGTTGCGCATCTGCGTCGCAATGACGTCACCGTCGGCGAAATCGCGACCAGAGAGCAGTTGGCGGAAGTAAAGCTGCTCCGAGTCCGGCACTTCACCAGACTATTGACGCAGCGCTGCTCGCACCGGACCGGGTACGAGGTGATGGCCGCCCATCGGTTTGGCCAGCTTGCGAGCCAGGTTGTACCCTCTTCTAGGCCCGCGGCGCGACATGCCTGCTGCTTCGGGTGCGCCCCCTTAGCTCAGTCGGCAGAGCGTTTCCATGGTAAGGAAAAGGTCAACGGTTCGATTCCGTTAGGGGGCTCGGCAGACGCCGAGCACGCTGGCGGCCCACAACAGGGGTGCGAGCCCCGGGGCGATGTAGCTCAGTCGGTTAGAGCGAACGACTCATAATCGTTAGGTCGCCGGTTCGAGTCCGGCCATCGCTACAAGAAAATACGAAGAACACCGAGAAAGAGAAGTGACGTGGCGTCCAGTACTGACGTACGGCCGAAGATCACCCTGGCCTGTGAGGTGTGCAAACACCGCAACTACATCACCAAGAAGAACCGCCGCAACGACCCGGACCGGCTGGAACTGAAGAAGTTCTGCCCCAATTGCGGCAAGCACCAGGCGCATCGCGAGACACGCTAGAGCCAACCCAAGCAGGTTTGCCGGAGCTGAATAGGTAAGGTCTGGCTGGTGTCGCTGTCTTCCAACATAATCGGGATGCACTACCGCTATCCCGAGATCTACGAGGTCGAGCGGGAGAAGATTCGCGAATACGCGACGGTCGTGCAGAACTTTGACGCCTTGTTCCACGAGGACGCGGTTGCCGCCGAGTTGGGCTACCACGGTCTGCCGGCACCGCTCACATTCATCTCGGTGTTCGGCTACCAAGCGCAATCGGCATTCTTCGTCCACGCAGACATCGCGATCCAAGAGGCGCAGATCGTTCAGGTCGACCAGGTGCTGAAGTTCCTGCAACCGATTCAGGTCGGCGACCGGCTGCATTGCGACGTCTTCGTGGACTCTGTGCGGCGGGCGCACGGCACCGACATCATCGTGACCAAGAACATCGTGAGCAACGAGGCGGGCGAAGTAGTGCAAGAGACCTACACCACTTTGGCCGGTCGGGCGACCGAGGACGGAGACGAGGGATTTTCAAATGGCGCTACGTGAGTTCAGTTCGGTGCAGGTCGGCGACCAGTTGCCGGAGAAGGTGTACCCGCTGACCCGGGCGGATCTGGTGGCCTACGCCGGAGTGTCCGGTGACTTGAATCCGATCCACTGGGACGACGACACCGCCAAAATGGTCGGGCTGGACACCGCCATCGCGCACGGCATGCTGACCATGGGCCTGGGTGGCGGCTACGTCACCTCCTGGATCGGCGACCCCGGGGCGGTGACCGAATACAACGTCCGCTTCACCGCGGTGGTGCCGGTGCCCAACGACGGCAAAGGCGCCGAAATCGTGTTCACCGGTCGGGTGAAGTCAACAGATCCGGACAGTAAGTCGGTGGTGGTTGCGCTGACGGCGACCACCGGGGGCAAGAAGATCTTCGGCCGAGCGACCGCGACGGCGAAGCTCGGATAATCGTGCCGCTCAAAACCGATATCTCGGGGATGGTCTACCGCTACCCGGACTACTTCGCGGTCGGCCGTGAGCAGGTCCGGACGTATGCCAGCGCGGTCAAGAGCGAGGACCCGGCCAGTTACCACGAGGATGCGGCTGCCGAACTCGGCTATGACAACATCGTCGCGCCGCTGACCTTCGTATCGATTATCGCCAAAATAGTCCAGGCCGATTTCTTCCGGAATGTCGACACCGGCTATGAGATGTTGCAGATCGTCCAGGTCGACCAGAAATTCATCTACCACCGACCGGTGTTTGCCGGCGACAAGCTGTGGGCGACCATGGAAGTCACTTCGGTGGAACAGCGCTTCGGTGCAGACATCGTCGTCACCGAAAATCGTTTGACCACTGATGACGACGAGTTGGTGCTGACGGCGTACACGACGATGATGGGTCACGAGGGCGACAAGTCAATCCAGCTCAAGTGGGACCTCGAGTCCGGGCAGGTCGTGCGGACCGGTTGATTGGTAGCCGGTACCAGCGTCGATGTACACTCGTGCCTCGGGTTCTGATTGCTGCGCGCTGTCCGTCGGTTCGCCGGCCGGAGAGCGCGCGCGTCATGCGCGCCGACGATGCAGAGCGAAGCGATGCGGAGGAGTGGCGCTGATGTAGGCCCCGAACGAACGGGAAGGCTTGCTCGATTTAAGCCCTCCCCTGAAGGGGCGTAGCTCAACTGGCAGAGCAGCGGTCTCCAAAACCGCAGGTTGCAGGTTCAAGTCCTGTCGCCCCTGCTGGATGCGATCCGTGCGGCGGCGCTGCGGGCCGGTACGGCCCGAGGAGAAGCCGGACAAAGATCCGGCAATGGTGGACACTGGACGGTGATCACTGAAAAACGAAGGAGCAGGCGGTGAGCGACGAGCACGCCAGTGCCGACGCTGCAGGCGACGGCAGCGACACGGAAAGTGGCGGCCGGACGGCTGTGGTGACGCGCCCGCAGCGGCCCACCGGCAAGCGGTCGCGGCAGCGCACTGACGACGACACCGACGGCATCGACGGCGGCGTCATGGACCCGGTGGCGGTCGACGTCGCCGAGAAAGACGACGACACCAAAGCCAAAGCCAAGCCCGGCAAGAAGACCAGAAAAGCCCGGGGCAAGAAGAAGTCCGCGGGCCCCAACCCGATCGTCCTGGTCTTCAACTACCTCAAGCAGGTCGTCGGCGAACTGCGGAAGGTGATCTGGCCGAACCGCAAACAGATGATCACCTACACCTCGGTGGTGCTGGTCTTTCTCGCATTCATGGTCACGTTGGTCGGACTGGCGGATCTGGGCCTGGCCAAATTGGTCATGCTGGTATTCGGCTCACATTCCTAAGTCAGAGAGAGGACTGAAAAACCCGTGACTACCTTCGAGGGCGATTCGCCCGCGGGTGAATCGGTCGACGTTGCAGAAGTCGACCCTGCCACCGCTCTCAAGGCGGAACTGCGCGGGAAGCCGGGCGACTGGTACGTCATCCACTCATACGCCGGATACGAGAACAAGGTGAAAGCCAACCTCGAGACCCGGGTGCAGAACCTCGACGTCGGTGACTACATCTTTCAGGTGGAGGTGCCCACCGAAGAGGTCACCGAGATCAAGAACGGCCAGCGCAAGCAGGTCAACCGCAAGGTGCTGCCGGGCTACATCCTGGTGCGGATGGATCTGACCGACGACTCCTGGTCGGCGGTGCGCAACACCCCCGGCGTCACCGGGTTCGTCGGAGCGACGTCGCGCCCGTCGGCCCTTTCACTCGACGACGTGGTGAAATTCCTGCTGCCGCAAGGCAGCCAGAAGAAGCTGGCCAAAGGCGCTGCCAGCACCGCCGCGGCTGCGAGTGAGGGTGGGCTGGAACGTCCGGTCGTGGAAGTCGACTACGAGGTCGGTGAATCGGTCACCGTCATGGACGGACCGTTCGCCACGCTGCCCGCAACGATCAACGAGGTCAATGCCGAGCAGCAGAAACTCAAGGTGCTGGTCTCCATCTTCGGCCGTGAGACACCTGTCGAACTGACCTTCACCCAGGTCTCCAAGATTTAGCCGGCAGGCGCCGGCTCCCGTTCAGGAAGGAACATCGATACCTCATGCCGCCGAAGAGAAAGAAAGTCGTCGGGCTGATCAAGTTGCAGATCAACGCCGGGCAGGCCAATCCCGCGCCGCCGGTAGGTCCCGCGCTCGGCCAGCACGGCGTCAACATCATGGAGTTCTGCAAGGCCTACAACGCCGCGACCGAGACTCAGCGGGGCAGCGTGATACCGGTCGAGATCACGGTGTACGACGATCGCAGCTTCACCTTCGCGTTGAAGACGCCGCCGGCCGCGCAGCTGTTGCTCAAAGCCGCGAACGTACAGAAAGGTTCCGCCGAGCCGCACAAGACGAAGGTCGCCAGGGTGACGTGGGATCAGGTCCGCGAGATCGCTGACACGAAGAAGGCCGACCTGAACGCCAACGACATCGACGCCGCGGCCAAGATCATCGCCGGTACGGCCCGGTCGATGGGTATCACCGTCGAATAGCACCGGCAAGACACAATTCGACAACTCGTGGTAGGGCCAGCTTCGGCCCGGCAGATCCAACCAACCACAACCAACCTCAGATTGGATTTCTCATGAGCAGAACCAGCAAGGCGTATCGGGCCGCGGCAGAGAAGGTCGACCGCGCCAACCTCTACACTCCGCTGCAAGCGGCCAAGTTAGCCAAGGAGACGTCGTCGACCAGGCAGGACGCGACGGTCGAGGTGGCCATCCGGCTCGGTGTCGATCCCCGCAAGGCTGACCAGATGGTCCGGGGCACAGTCAATCTGCCGCACGGTACCGGAAAGACCGCGCGGGTAGTGGTTTTCGCGGTGGCCGAAAAAGCCGCAGAAGCCGAAGCCGCCGGCGCCGACGCGGTGGGCAGCGACGACCTGATCGAACGAATTCAGGGCGGCTGGCTGGATTTCGACGCCGCAATCGCCACCCCTGACCAGATGGCCAAGGTGGGCCGCATCGCCCGAATTCTGGGTCCCCGCGGTCTGATGCCCAACCCGAAGACCGGCACCGTGACTCCGAACGTCACCAAAGCCGTCGCCGACATCAAAGGCGGCAAGATCAACTTCCGCGTCGACAAGCAGGCGAACCTGCACTTTGTCATCGGCAAGGCGTCATTCGACGAAAAGCGGCTGGTGGAGAATTACGGTGCCGCTATCGACGAGGTGCTGCGGATGAAGCCCGCGACCTCGAAGGGCCGCTACCTCAAGAAGATCACCATCTCGACGACGACGGGGCCGGGAATTCCGGTCGACACGTCGGTCACCCGGAACTTCGCCGAAGCCTAGGGGCCACGTCGAGCGTTCGGCTCACTGCGCCGGCCCGGCGGGCAGCGCCACCACAAGTGGCTGCTCGGGTGCCAGGACTAGGCTGCCGCGCCGGGCTTGAGGTAGGTGACCAGGCTGACGTCGAGCGTCTCGTCGGCGAAGTGGGCTTCGCAACCGCGCAGGTAGCGCATGTAGCGGTTGTAGACCTCTTCAGAGGTGATCTCGATCGCCTTGTCCTTCTTGGACTCCAGCGCGTCGCCCCACAGGCGCAGCGTCTTCACATAGTGCGGGCGCAACGAAAGTGGTTCGGGCACAACAAAACCGGCCTTCTCGCCGTGCTCGACCATCATCACCGTGGTCGGGATGCGGCCACCTGGGAAGATCTCGGTGATGATGAACTTGATGAACCGTGCGGTCTCGAAGGTGAGTTTCTTGCCGCGCGCGTGCAGGTCGAACGGGTGATAACCGACGCTGCTCTGCACGGTCATCCGCCCGTCGTCGGGCATGATGTTGAAGCAGCGCTTGAAGTAGTCGTCGTAGTTCTCGAAGCCGAAGTGCTCGAAAGCCTCGATGGACACGATGCGGTCGACGGGTTGGTGAAAGTCCTCCCAGCCGTGCAGCAGCACCTGACGTGAGCGGTCGGTGTCGATCGAGTTCAGCAGCGCTTGCGCGCGGGCATGCTGATTCCTCGACAACGTCAGGCCGATGACGTTGACGTCGTATTTCTCGACGGCGCGCTTCATCGTGTCACCCCAACCGCAACCGATGTCGAGCAACGTCATGCCGGGCTTGAGGTCCAGCTTGTCCAGGTTCAGGTCGATCTTCGCGATCTGCGCTTCGTCCAGCGTCAGTTCCGGCGGTTCGAAGTAGGCGCTGCTGTAGATGCGCGTCGGGCCCTGGAACAGCTCGAAGAATTCTTCGGAGAGGTCGTAATGGGCCTGAATGTCTTCGGGGCGCGTGCGCGTCTTCGTCGTGCTGGTCGATTCGTCAGGCACTGCGTCCTCCGTGTTCGTCGCTCACCACTTCGCCGGTAAAAGCCGGTAAAACCTTCAGCGAAGGCTACAGGCCGGGCGCCGGCGATCACACATCCGCCGCGCCCCACCCGGTTCATTCGGTCGAATCCGCTTTCGCGAAATTAGCCGTCAGCTCACCGATGATCCGGTCCCATAGTGGTTCGGGCAGATCGTGCCCCATGCCTCGCAGCATCACCAGCCGCGCACCGCGAATCGCACGCGCAATGGCGCGACCGCCGGCAGGCCGCTGCAGCTTGTCCGCCGACCCGTGGATGACCACGGTCGGGGCGGTGATCTGCCGGTCGTAATGCAGCAGGCTGCCGCTGCCGACGATCGCGCTGAAATGCCGGCTCACACCCCACGGATAAAAGCAACGCTCATAGCCGGCGATGGCGTCGTCTCGGACCTGTTCTTCAGGTGTCGGGTAGTCGGGGCTGCCGATGATCTTGCTGACCCGCACCACGTTGTCGATGATCACATCGCGTGGTGATTTCGGCGACGGCCCGGTCAGAATCGACATCAACGCGCGCGGCGCCGGCGGCGGCAGAAACCTCTGGTTGTTGCTGGAAAAGATGATCGCCAGCGATCGGGTCCGTTCGCGGAACCGCGCAGCGAAGACCTGGGCGATCATCCCGCCCATGGACGCGCCGACGATGTGAGCGCGTTCGATGCCCAAGTGGTCGAGGATCGCGGCGGCGTCGTCGGCCATGTCTTCCAGGGTGTAGTCCGACGTGTTGCGAAGCCCCAGCCAGAATCTGACCATCGGCACGATCATCGGCCCGCCGCTGCGTCCACGATCTGACTTGCTGGACAACCCGACGTCGCGGTTGTCGTACCGGATGACCCGTAGACCGTTTCCGACGAGCTTCTCGCAAAAAGCGCTGCGCCACAACAACAACTGCGAGCCCAACCCCATGATGAGCAGCACCACCGGGTCGCCCGCGTCACCCATGTCCTCGTAGTACAGCTCCACAGGCTTGTCCGGAAGACCGGCTTTGGCTGCGCCGGTGCGAATCTCCATACCCTCAGAACCTCTTAAACTTCTACGTCGGCTTGGTGCTCGCGGCCGACCTCGACCATGAAATTGGCGAAATAGCCGGTCAACTGCGGATCAGACATCATCTGCCACTTCGGGGCCAGTAGCTTCATGTAGCGCTCCACGTACAAGAACTGCTTGCCGATCAGCACCAATTCGCGGGGCAGCTTGACGTCGTAGGCCTCGGCCAGCGTCGAGAGCTGCCTTCCGATGTCCGCATACGACATGTCGCCCAGCGACTTCATTGTCAACGGCGTGGAGAACGCTTCCAGATCTTTGGCGGCCTGCGCTTCGGGCTTGACGGTGCCGACAGCGCCCATCAGCACCACGATCTTGCCGGCAGCGGCATGATCCTTTTTCACCAGCAGTGCGTACACCAGCTCACGGAGCAGCCAGCGGGTCCGCGGGTCGATGCGGCCCATGATGCCGAAGTCGAAGAACACGATCCGGCCCTGCTCATCGACGTAGAGGTTGCCGGCGTGCAGGTCACCGTGGAACAACCCGTGCCGCAGGCCGCCCTCGAACAACGAGAACAGCAGCGCTTTGACCAACTCGACGCCGTCGAAGCCCGCTTTACGGATGGCGGCGGCGTCATCGATGCGGATGCCGCGCACCCGTTCCATCGTCAGCACCCGCTCAGTGGTGAAGTCCCAGTACACCTGCGGCACACGGATGTTGCGGCCCAGCGGTGAAGTGCGCAGGTGCGAAACCCACGCGTCCATCGACTGCGCCTCCAGACGGAAATCCAGCTCCTCGGCCAGGTTGTCGGCGAAGTCGGCGACCACGTCCTGCGCCGAGAGCCGCCGACCCACCTTGGCCCGTTCCACGGCCTGCGCGAAACGCTTGAGGATCTGCAGGTCGGCGGCGACTCGGCGGCGGATACCCGGTCGCTGAATCTTGACGACGACTTCCTCTCCGCTGTGCAGAGTCGCGAAATGCACCTGGGCGATGGACGCCGACGCGAACGGCTGCTCTTCGAACGTGGCGAACAAGTCGGACGGCTCGGCGCCGAGATCTTCGACGAAGATCTTGTGCACCTCGTCTTTGTCGGCCGGGGGCACCCGGTCGAGCAGGCCGCGGAACTCCCGGGACAGCTGCTCACCGAAAGCGCCCGGGCTGGACGCGACGATCTGGCCGAACTTGACGTAGGTGGGTCCCAAGTCGGCGAAGGTCTGCGGAAGCTCTTTGAGCACCTTCTGCTGCCAGCGACCGGAGCGCGGCAATTTGTTAACGATGCGGGCGGCGGTGCGGGCGACCTGCCAGCCAGTGACGCCGATGCGGGCGGCCTCGACCGGCAGGGGCACCCGATCCAGCTTGGCCACCTCACGATGCTTGGTCGGACTCATCCCAGCAGTCTGCCAAAAAGGAGGTGTCAACTCCCAATTGCGGTGAGCTCGGTCATGCTTTCGGCGCCGTGATGCCCAGCCGGTCGGTGAGCACGAAGAACGCCACCGCGAAGTCGTTCGTGGCGGTATCTGCCCGCACCTGCGCCCAGTCGACCCGCTCGCGAACCGCACGCACGGCGGGCAACAGCCTGGTGAAGTCGCAGCTGTGCTCGTGCAACGCACACAGCTTCTGCGTCAGCACCACCGTCGGCGACAACACCTGCATGCGGATCGCCAGCACCTCGTAGCTCTCCCCGGACTCGATCAGCTCCGCATCGACCGGAACGCCGTTGATGGCGTGCAGCACGTCGACGAAAACGCTGTCCAAGTTCGCTTTGAACAGCCAGTCCTCCGGTGGCCGGGCGATGGTGAACCCGGCGGCTTCCAAAGTGACCGTTGCCGCATCGACGTCGGGTTCGGCGATCGCGAGGTCGACGTCGTGCACCGGCTCGGGGCCGCCGTGCACCCACAGCGCGTAGCTGCCGGCGAGCGCGAACTGCGGGCCATGCGCTTTGAGCGCTGAAGCCGCCCGGCGCAGCGCCTCGCGCAGCCTGTCGCTGGCAGAGGCCGCCTCAGATGATCGGAAAGTCGTCATTGCGGGTAGCTGATACCCATGCGGATGGCGACATTCAACATTCTGCACGGCAGCACCACGCACGATGCTGAGGTCGACCCGGATCGGCTGGCCGAATCCGTGCGGCAATTGGACGCTGACGTGCTGGCTTTGCAGGAAGTCGACTACGACCAGCCCCGCTCGGCTATGGCGGATCTCACTGCCGTCGCCGCCCAGGCGATGGGCGCGGTGAGCCACCGGTTCGTCGCCGCCATCTCCGGAACCCCGGGAGCCACCTGGATGGCTGCCACCGGTGATGAGCAGCCGGGCGCCGCTGCCTACGGCATTGCGCTGTTGTCGCGCTTTCCGGCAGAAAACTGGCAGGTGGTGCGGCTGCCTCGAATCCGTGGGCGATTCCCGATGTATCTACCCGGGACCGGCCGGGTGCAGATCGTCGACGAAGAACCACGCGCTGCGGTGCTGGCGCGGCTGCACACCGACCTGGGCCCACTGACCGTCGCCAACACCCACCTGTCGTTCGTTCCCGGCTGGAACCGCCTACAGCTGAACCGACTGGCGCGGGACCTGCGCGGCTTTCCCGGTCCGCGGGTGCTGATGGGCGATCTGAACATGACGCCGCCGGCGCCGCAGCGCTGGATGCGGATGAAGCCGCTGGCGACCGCACCCACCTTTCCCAGTGACCAGCCCGACCGTCAGCTCGACCACATCCTCACCGACGACCGACGGTTGCAGGCTGCCCCCTGCGCGACGCCTGAGCTGCCGATATCCGATCACCGCCCGCTGGTCGTCGACGTATCCCGTCGCTGACTGCGCGTCGCGGCCGTAAGGTGCGAGAGTGCGGGTCATCTCCGCAGAGTCGACCGAGCTGTTCGTCGGGTCGCCCGACGCGCCGCTGCAACTGGCTCGCGTCACGGTTGCCGACTGCGAGGCGCCGACGGCGATTCACATCGACGGGGACGGTGTGGCCGGCCAAGCCCTCGCCCAACCCGGCCAGGCCGTCGTGGAGGTGCCGGTAACCGCGCAGGACCCCGTCCCGGGCCGGCGGCACGCCGCGCAAGCGCACCTCGCCGGCACCAGCACGCCCTTCAGCTTCGTCGTGGCCGAGCCGGGCTGGACGATGTTCATGATCAGCCACTTCCACTACGACCCGGTGTGGTGGAACACCCAGGGCGCCTACACCAGCAGGTGGTCGGAGGACCCGCCGGGCCGTTGCCGGCAGACCAACGCGTTCGACCTGGTGCAGCAGCACCTGCAGATGGCCCGGCGCGACCCGGTGTACAAGTTCGTGCTCGCCGAAGTCGACTACCTCAAGCCGTACTGGGACGCCCACCCGCAGGACCGTGCCGACCTGCGGCGTCTGCTGGCCGAGGGCCGCGTCGAGGTGATGGGCGGCTCCTACAACGAGCCGAGCACCAACCTCACCGGTCCGGAGACCACGATCCGCAACCTGGTGCACGGCATGGGCTTCCAGCGCGACGTGCTCGGCGCCGACCCCGCCACCGCGTGGCAGCTCGACGTATTCGGGCATGACCCGCAATTTCCCGGTATGGCCGCCGACGCCGGACTTACCTCGACTTCGTGGGCGCGCGGACCGCACCATCAGTGGGGTCCGACGCACAGCGACGGCGGAGTGCAGGGCATGCAGTTCTGCAGCGAGTTCGAGTGGATCGCCCCGTCCGGTCGCGGCCTGCTCACCCACTACATGCCCGCGCACTACTCAGCCGGCTGGTGGATGGACGAGTCGGCGTCGCTGACCGACGCTGAAGCCGCCGTCTACCAGCTGTTCGAGCAGCTGAAGAAGGTGGCGCTCACCCGCAATGTGCTGCTGCCGGTCGGCACCGACTTCACCCCGCCGAACAGGTGGGTCACCGGAATACACCGGGACTGGAACTCGCGCTACACCTGGCCACGATTCGTGTGCGCGCTGCCGCGGGAATTCTTCGCGGCGGTGCGCACCGAACTCGACGCGCACGGCATTGCGCCGTCACCGCAAACCCGCGACATGAACCCGGTGTACACCGGCAAAGACGTCTCCTACATCGACACCAAATTGGCCAACCGGGCCGCCGAGAACGCCGTGCTCGACGCGGAGAAGTTCGCGGTGTTCGCCGAGCTGTTGGCCGGCGCGCAGTATCCGCAGGCGGCGCTGGCCAAGGCGTGGGTTCAGCTGGCCTACGGCGCCCATCACGACGCCATCACCGGCTCGGAGTCCGACCAGGTGTATCTGGACCTGCTGACCGGCTGGCGCGACGCGTGGGAGCTCGGCCGTACGGTCCGCGACAACGCCCTGCGCCGGTTGTCTCGCGCAGTCAGCGGCGACGTCGTGGTGTGGAATCCGCAGGCATTCGAACGGACCGATGTGGTGACGGCGCGGCTCGAGGTACCTGTCGCGGCCGGTGTTCAGGTACTGGATGCCGACGGGACGCCGCTGGCTGCCCACGTCGAGCACGACGGCCGGTCCATCACCTGGCTGGCGCGCGACGTGCCGTCGCTGGGTTGGCGGGCCTACCGCCTGGTCGCCCACGGGGCCGCCGAGACGGCGCCGGCCGGCTGGGAGCCGGCGGCCGGTTGCGAGATCGCCAACGAGCAGCACCGGCTCACCGTCGACCCGGCACGCGGCGGCGCGGTGTCGTCGTGGCTGCACAACGGCCGCGAGATGATCGCTCGCGGCGGGGTGGGCAACGAGCTCGCGGTCTACGAGGAGTACCCCGGCCATCCCACCGGCGGCGAAGGTCCGTGGCACCTGGTGCCCAAGGCATCGGTGGCCTGCTCGTCGCAGACGCCGGCCCGGGTACAGGCCTACCGCGGCCCGCTGGGCCAGCGGATCGTCGTCGACGGCGAAATCGACGGGGTGCTGAGCTACACCCAGACCGTCACCTTGTGGCGCGCGGTGGCGCGGGTGGATTGCCGCACCAGCATCAGCGGGTTCACCGGTGCCGACCGGCTGCTGCGGTTGCGCTGGCCGTGCCCCATCCCGGGTGGCACGCCGGTCAGCGAAGTCGGCGACGCCGTGATCGGTCGGGGTTTCGCGCTGCTGCACGACCCGAACACCGGTTCGTCGGTGGACAGTGGCGACTTCCCGTGGACGCTGGACAACCCCGCGTACGGCTGGTTCGGCCTGTCCGCGGCGGCGCGAGTCCGGGTCGGTGACGCCGTGCTCGCGATGTCGGTGGCCGAGGTGGTGGTGGCGACAGAGACGCTGTCAGGCCCGCTGGCGCGCGCCCTGATGGTCGCTCTGGTGCGCGCCGGGGTCACCGCCACCTGCGGCAGCGCCGACAAACCCCGCTACGGATACCTCGACGTCGACTCGAATCTGCCCGACATCCGCATCGCACTGGGCGGACCGGGCCAGAACGTGTTCACCAAGGCAGTGCTGGCCGAAGCGGACCCGGTGTACACCGCCGAGCTCGAACGTCAGCTGGGCGTGACGGGCGTGGCCAGGGTCTTGGTGCCGGCGCTGACGCCGTTGGCGACGGCGTGGGTGTCCGGCGCCGACCTGCGCCAACCGCGCGCGCTGCCGGTCCTGGTGGTCGCCGCCCGCGACGAGTCGGAGCTGGCCGCCGCCGTGCAGTCGGTGGCCGACGACCTCGCCGACGCCGAGATCGTCGTCAGCCAGCAGGCGCCATCGGAGCTGGACGCTTACGATCCACGAACGGTCGCGCTGCTCAACCGCGGAATGCCCAGCTTCGCCGTCGACACCGCCGGAACTCTGCACACCGCGTTGCTGCGGTCGTGCACCGGCTGGCCGTCGGGCACCTGGATCGACGAACCGGGTCTGACCGCGCCGGACGGGTCGAGCTTTCAGCTGCAGCATTGGACGCATGCCTTTCACTACGCGCTGGTGTCGGGCGAGGGCGACTGGCGGCGCGCCGGCGTCCCGGCCGCCAGCGCGGCGTTCTCGAACCCGCTGCTCGCCGTGCCCTCGTCGCACCACGTGCCGCGACTGCCGGCCGTGGGCTCGCTGCTGCACGTCGAGCCCGCCGGCTCGGTGCAGCTCGGCGCGCTCAAAGCGGCAGGCAACCCGCTGGCCCGCGGTAGCGCCGAGCCGGTCACCCGCGGCGAGGTGGCCCTGCGGTTGGTCCAGATCACCGGCGTCGACATCGACGTGGTGACGAGGTGCCCGGTGGGTTCGGTGTCCGACCTGCGGCAGGCCGACCTGCTGGAAGCTCCGCTCGGCCCGCTCGACTCGATCGAACTGCGCGGCTGTCAGATCGCCACCGTGCTGGCCCGACTCGACGTGCCTCAATTGCTCGACACCGACGACGGTCCGGTCGGTCCGCACGCCGAGGCCGCGCAACCGCTGTACGCGCGCTACTGGGAACACAACCGTGGCCCTGCCCCGCTTGGCGGCCTGCCGGCCGTCGCGCATCTGCACCCGCAGCAGACGCACACCGAGCCCGGCGACACGGTGGCGCTGCGCCTGACCATCGTCAGTGACTGCACCGACACCCGGCTGGACGGCACGGTGACCGTGATCAGCCCGCCGGGCTGGGCGGCCGCGCCGAACAACGTGCCGTTCAGCCTGCCGCCCGGACAGCATCACGAAGCCCAGCTGTCGGTGCCGGTGCCCGTGGATGCGGGGCCCGGCTGCTACCCGGTGCGGGCCCAGCTGCGCCTCACCGGCCCCGGCCTGCCGCCCGCGTGGTACCAAGTGGTCGAAGACATCGGCCTGCTGTCGGTCGGCTCGGCGGACAGCGATCGGTTCCTGCACCTGGTCGACGGGCCCGCCGGGGTCGAGCTGGCACCCGGCGACACGGGGCAGCTGACCGTCACGCTGGCCAGCGACGCCTGCGCCGACCTCGCAGTTGAAGCCCACCTGATCAGCCCCTGGGGCACCTGGGAGTGGATCGGCCCGGCCGCCTGCGGTGCAGTGGTGCCCGCCGGTGGCACCGTCGCGCTGGCTTTCCAGGTCGCCCCGCCGGTGTGGCAGGAGGCCGGCGAATGGTGGGCGCTGGTACGGGTCGGATCCGCCGGCCGGCTGGTGTACAGCCCGGCGGTGAAAGTCACCGTCCGGTGACCCCGATGAATCCGGTTGCCGGCAACCGGCGTCGATGACCGAGCGGCTCACCCTCGCCGTCGACATCGGCGGCAGCAAGATCGCCGCCGCGCTGGTCGGCCCGGCCGGCGCGATCGTGCACGCCGCGCATCGCCCGACACCGTCTTCGGTTGGCGCCGAACAGCTGTGGACGGCAGTGGAATACCTGATCGCCGACGCGGTCGAGCGTGCCGGCGGGGCTGTCGGCGCGGTGGGCATCGCGTCGGCAGGGCCGTTGGACCAAGCCGCGGGCACCGTGAGCCCGATCAACATCGCCTGCTGGAAAGGCTTTCCGCTGCGCGACCGGGTCGCTGCTGCTGTCCCCGGCGTGCCGGTGCGCCTTGCCGGGGACGGGCTGTGCATGGCGCTCGGCGAGCAGTGGCGCGGCGCCGCGGCGGGCGCCAGGTTCCTGCTGGGCATGGTGGTCTCCACCGGGGTCGGCGGTGGCCTGGTGCTCGAGGGCGAGCCGTACCTGGGCCGCAGCGGCAACGCCGGGCATGTCGGTCACGTCGTCGTCGAGCCCGACGGTCGGCCCTGCACCTGCGGCGGTCGAGGCTGCTTGGAAACCGTCGCCGCCGGGCCCGCCCTGCTCCGGTGGGCGCGGGCGCACGGGTGGGTGGCGCCGGGCGGCGCGGGCGGCAGGGAGCTGGCCGCAGCCGCGGCAGCCGGGGACGCGGTGGCGGCGCGGGCGTTCCACCGCGGAGCGGCTGCGCTCGCGGTGGCGATCGCCTCGGTGGCAGCGGTATGCGACCTGGACGTCGTCGTGATCGGCGGCGGGATCGGCAGGTCGGGACCGGTGCTGTTCGATCCGCTGCGGACGGCGCTGGCGTCGCACGCCGGGCTGGATTTTCTGAGTGCGCTGCGGGTCGTGCCCGCCGGGCTGGGCGCGCACGCCGGTCTCGTCGGCGCCGCCGCGCTCGCCCGGCACAACGACCGTTTCGGACGAGACCGTTTCGGGGGCCGTTTTGGCTGATAGCGACGGCCGCGCTATCGTGGACGGCGATCCACCGAAGACCGTCGGTCACCGAGCAATCGGTCGAAGGTCCGGGAACCAACCGGGCGGCCCACGCAGGAGGACGAGGCACACCGTCGGCCCGAGCCATCCAAGCCGACCAATTTCACGCCCCGGCCGCTTCCTGCGCCGGGGCGTTCGTCATTCCCGGGCAGCTACGGTCCCACAGGAACTTCACCCGGGGAGGTGCGCATGGTCAGGGCTGAGAAAGCCACCGCCGTTGCCGACATCGCAGAGCAGTTCAAGGCCGCGACCGCGACTTTGATCACCGAATACCGCGGTCTGTCGGTGGCCAACCTGGCCGAACTGCGCCGCTCGCTGGGCGAAGCCGCCACCTACGCGGTGGCGAAGAACACTCTGGTCAAGCGGGCGGCATCGGCGGCCGGCATCGAGGGTCTCGACGAACTGTTCGTCGGCCCGACGGCGATCGCGTTCGTCTCCGGTGAGCCGGTCGACGCCGCCAAAGCCATCAAGACCTTCGCCAGGGACCACAAGGCGCTGGTCATCAAGGGCGGCTACATGGACGGTCGCGCGTTGACCGTCGCCGAGGTCGAGCGCATCGCCGACCTGGAGTCTCGCGAGGTGCTGCTGGCCAGAATGGCCGGCGCGATGAAGGGCAACCTCGCTAAGGCCGCCGGTCTGTTCAACGCACCGGCTTCGCAGGTCGCCCGCCTGGCAGCCGCACTGCAGGAGAAGAGAGAAGCCGCAGCGGCCTCGACAGAAGCCCCGACAGAAGCACCGGCAGAACCACCGGCCGAAGCACCCGCCGACGCCGCCGAATAACCACGTACCCGTATCGGAAATCAGGAGGGACCCACCATGGCCAAGATGAGCACCGACGAACTGCTCGACGCCTTCAAAGAGATGACGCTGCTGGAGCTCTCGGACTTCGTCAAGAAGTTCGAGGACACCTTCGAGGTCACCGCGGCTGCGCCGGTCGCTGTCGCCGCAGCCGGCCCGGCAGCCGGCGCGCCCGCCGAGGCTGCCGAAGAGCAGTCCGAGTTCGACGTTATCCTCGAGGCCGCCGGCGAGAAGAAGATCGGCGTCATCAAGGTGGTGCGCGAGATTGTCTCCGGTCTGGGCCTCAAGGAGGCCAAGGACCTGGTTGACGGTGCCCCGAAGCCGGTCCTGGAGAAGGTCGCGAAGGAAGCCGCCGACGAAGCCCGGGGCAAGCTCGAGGCCGCCGGCGCCTCCGTCACCGTCAAGTAGGCGATCCCGCTTCGACCTCCGGGTCGACAACTGGCACCCTTGAGGTATCCCGACGAACCGCAGCCGGCCGCAGTTGAGCCGGTCGGGGCGCGACTTCTTCGACGGGAGCCGCGCGGCAGGCTGACCACTTAGTCCTCGCCGCGCGACCCACCAGTCGCCGCGACCGCGTAGCCAGTCGTCCCGAGGAGCGAGACTCACATGCCGTACCGACCCGTGCCGCCTCGCGTCGAGTTGCCCGAACTCGAACACGAGGTCATCGAGTTCTGGCGGGACAATGACACGTTCGCGGCTTCCTTGGCGCGCAACGCCGGCAACGAGCCGTGGACGTTCTACGAAGGTCCGCCGACGGCAAACGGTCAACCAGGTATCCACCATGTCGAGGCCCGCGTCTTCAAGGACGTGTTTCCCCGGTTTCAAACGATGCGTGGCCGATACGTCGAACGTCGAGCGGGCTGGGACTGTCACGGACTGCCGGTTGAGCTCGCCGTCGAGCGAGAACTGGGCATCAACGGCAAGCCGCAGATCGAGGAATACGGCATCGCGGCTTTCAACGACCGCTGCCGGGAATCGGTGCTGCGCAACGTCGACGCGTTCACCGAGCTGACAACGCGGATGGGCTACTGGGTCGACCTGGACCGTGCCTACCTGACGATGAGTTCGGATTACGTCGAAAGCGTCTGGTGGGCGCTGCAGCAGATCTTCAACAACGGGCTGCTGGTCGAGGACTATCGGGTGGCACCGTACTGCCCGCGCTGCGGAACCACACTGTCCGATCACGAGCTGGCCCAAGGCTACGAGTTCGTCTTCGGACCGTCGCTTTTCGTGCGGTTACCGCTGACGTCCGGCCCGCTGGCCGGGCGGGCCTCGCTGCTCGTCTGGACCACCACACCCTGGACCCTGCCCGCGAACACGGCGGTCGCGGTGAATCCGTCGGTCACATATGTGGCGGTGAGCGACGGAGCGGAGACCCTGGTGATTGCCGAGCCGTTGGTGGATCAGGTGCTGAAGCAGGACGGGACCGAGGATTCGGTGTGGACGGTCGTCGAACGCTTCCCCGGCCAGTCCATGGAAGGCTGGACCTATCAGCGGCCCTTCGACTGGCTGGAGTTCCCGCCGGCCCAGGAGCGACCCGGCACCGGAACCGCCAGCCACTACGTGGTGCTCAGCGACCATGTGACTTACGAAGACGGAACCGGCCTGGTGCACCAAGCGCCCAGCTTCGGTGCCGAGGACATGGCCGTGGGCCGGGACTACGGCCTGCCCACCGTCAACCCGGTGGCCGCGGACGGCACATTCGAGGGGTCGGTGCCGCTGGTCGGTGGCCGCTTTTTTCAAGACGCCGATCCGACGTTGATCGACGACCTCGACCGGCGCGGCCTGGTCTTCCGGTCATTGACCATCGAGCACGCATATCCGCACTGCTGGCGGTGCCACACTCCGCTGCTCTACTACGCCCAGCCCAGCTGGTACATCCGGACGACGGAGTTCAAGGACGCGTTGCTGCGGGAGAACAAGTCGACCAACTGGTATCCGCCGACGGTCAAGTTCGGGCGGTTCGGCGACTGGCTGGAGAACAACGTCGACTGGGCGCTGTCCCGTGACCGCTACTGGGGCACGCCGTTGCCGATCTGGCGGAACGACACCCGGCCGGACCGACTGGTCTGCGTCGGTTCGCTGGCCGAACTGAGTCGGCTGGCGGGCCGTGACCTGTCCGGCCTCGACCCGCACCGGCCGTTCATCGACGAGGTCACATTCACGCTGGACGACGAGCCGGGCACCTACCGACGGGTGCCCGAGGTCATCGACGCATGGTTCGACTCCGGCTCGATGCCTTTCGCGCAGTGGGGCCATCCGCACGCCGAAGGCTCCTCGACGCGATTCGCCGATGCTTACCCGGCGGACTTCATCTGCGAGGCGATCGACCAGACCCGCGGATGGTTCTACACGCTGCTGGCCGTCGGAACGGCGGTGTTCGACCGGACGCCCTACCGCAACGTGCTGTGTCTGGGCCACATCCTGGCCGAAGACGGCCGCAAGATGAGTAAGAACCTGGGCAACATTCTGCTGCCGATACCGCTGATGGAGCAGTACGGCGCGGACGCGGTGCGGTGGTTCATGGCCGCTGCCGGCTCCCCGTGGGCGGCCCGCCGGATCGGACACACCACTCTTCAGGAGATCGTGCGCAAGGTGTTGCTGACCTACTGGAACGTGGTGGCGTTTCAGAGTCTCTACGCCCGAACCAACGGCTGGTCGCCGGACGGTTGCGAACCCGTCGCCGCCGAGCGACATGTCATGGACCAGTGGCTGGTCAGCGCCACCGAGAGCATCACTTACGAGGTGACCGAGGCGCTGGACGCGTTCGATGCGCAGCGCGCCGGCATCCTCATCTCCGATTTCCTCAACGACCTGAGCAACTGGTACGTGCGGCGGTCGCGCCGCCGGTTCTGGGCGGGCGACCCGGTCGCGCTGTGGACGCTGCACCGGACCCTGAATGTGCTGACACGCTTGATGGCACCGTTGACGCCATTCCTCACCGAACGGGTGTGGCAAGACCTTTTCGTCGCGGCCGATCCCGGCGCAGCATCGTCGGTGCACCTGTCGTCGTGGCCGGCAGCCGACCGGGCCGTGGTCGACCACCGACTCAACGAAGGCATGCACCTGGCCCGCCGGCTCGTCGAACTCGGGCGCGCGGCCCGAGCCGAAGCGAAAGTCAAGATCCGGCAGCCGCTGCGGCGTGCACTGGTTTCCTCGGCGCTGCTCGATGCGCTGGGGCCGGCCCTGACCGCGGAGGTGTGCGCCGAGCTCAACATCGGTGAGCTGGCCTCTTTCTCCGCGGCGGGCGACATCGTCGAGCACCTCGCCAAAGCCAACTACCGTGCCCTGGGCCGACGTTTCGGTAACCGCACCCCGGCGGTGGCGGCGGCGATCGCCGGTGCTGATGCGGCCGAGCTTCATCGATCGTTGAGCGAGCGGGGCGTCGCTGAACTGAGCGTCGGCGGCGACTCAGTCGAGGTGACCCCGGACGAGGTGCTGCTTTCGGAGCGGCCGCGTGCCGGGTGGAGCGTGCTCAACAGACAGGGTGAGACGATCGCGCTCGACCTGGAGATCACGCCGGAACTGACCCGCGCCGGAATCGCCAGAGATGTCATCCGGTTCGTGCAGGAGATGCGCAAGCAATCCGGGTTCGAGGTGAGCGATCGAATTCACCTGCTGTGGAGCAGCACCGATGCTGACGTCGTAGACGCCATCGACGCGTTCGGTGACCTGATCGCCGACGAAGTGTTGGCCACCACCTTCGAGTCGGGGCCACCGGGACCGGATGCCGTCACCGACGACGATCTCGGTCTCAAGGTGACGCTGCGACTGGCCTGAGGCGTTCGCCCCTCTTCCCGGCTCACCGTCAAGCCAGCGCACCCACATTTTGACCGCGCAAGCGCGTATCGTTCGTCGCATCGAGTCGGTTTGCGCAACGCCGGTCACGCGCCTGCCGGTGCGCTACAGTGACTCTTGCCACAGCCAGCGGCAGGTGGCGGGGGGTAACGTCGGCGAAAGGGTTTCCCATGGGTATCGCTATCGAGGTGGAGGGGCTGACCAAGTCCTTCGGCCCCTCGACGATCTGGGAAGACGTCAGCCTGACCGTTCCGCAGGGTGAGGTCAGCGTTCTGCTGGGGCCGTCGGGTACCGGTAAATCGGTGTTTCTGAAAGCCCTGATCGGTCTGCTGAAGCCAAACCGCGGGTCGATCATCGTCGACGGCAGAGACCTCACCGAAGCGTCGGCCAAGGAGCTCTACGAGATCCGCCGGCTGTTCGGCGTCATGTTCCAGGACGGCGCGCTGTTCGGGTCGATGAGCCTCTACGACAACACCGCGTTCCCGCTTCGCGAGCACACCAAGAAGAAGGAAGGCGAAATCCGTGACATCGTCATGGAGAAGCTGGAACTGGTCGGCCTCGGCGGTGACGAGAACAAGCTTCCCGGTGAGATCTCCGGCGGTATGCGCAAGCGCGCCGGCCTGGCCCGCTCCCTGGTGCTGGACCCACAGATCATTCTCTGTGACGAGCCCGACTCGGGTTTGGACCCGGTCCGCACCGCCTACCTCAGCCAGCTTTTGATCGATATCAACGCCCAGCTCGACTGCACGATCCTGATCGTGACGCACAACATCAACATCGCCCGCACGGTGCCCGACAACATGGGCATGCTCTTCCGCCGCAAGCTGGTGATGTTCGGTCCCCGAGAGGTGCTGCTGACCAGCGACGAGCCGGTGGTGCAGCAATTCCTCAACGGCCGCCGCATCGGGCCGATCGGCATGTCCGAGGAAAAGGACGAGGCCACGATGGCCGAGGAACAGGCCCACCTGGAGGCCGGCCACCACGGCGGTGGGGTGGAGGAGCTCGAAGGTGTACCGCCGCAGATCAACGCCACACCGGGGATGCCCTACCGTAAGGCGGTCAAGCGGCGCCAGGACCGGGTCCGCCAGAATCTGCACCTGCTGCCGAAGAACGCGCAACAGGCGATCCTGGAGTCGTTAGGGGAGGACCCGAACCAGGTGCAGGACTACGACGGCGACGACGACAACGACGACAACGACAGCAACGGCGAGAACGGTGACAGCAGGCGTCACGACGGCGACAGCGGACGTCACCGCGGCGACGAAGACGCCCGCACCGAGTCCATCCCGGCTCAGCAGCGGTAGGGCCGGCGGCGTGGTGGAGCACCGCTTTGGAAAGAAGTTTTCACTCACAACATGCCGCGTCACCCCTTGACGGACGGGCGCAAACGGGTCAGTCTGTTGGGCAGCATGTGTTGTACGGGTAGGTTATGACGCCAGCCAGCGCCGATACCGTCGGTCGCCCGTACGTGGGTAGTTGAGGAATGCGCAGTCCTGCGCTATCGTTGGACGTTGCGCTGGCTGCCTCCTGCCCACCTCACCCGCCACCTGACGCCGTGGTCCTGGTCTGAGCCCGTTTACGGCTCAGCGACCTTGTCGCGTGTTCGCGTGAGAATCGGACGGAAGCGTTCGCCAGCCGAACCGACATATTTATCGCGACGCAACGAACCCCGGCGGTCGCCGGAACCCGTGAGTCGCACGAGGTGCTGGAAGGATGCATCTTGGCAGTCTCCGGCCAGAGCAAGACAAACCGTCGAACTTCCTCCTACAGTTCCGTACCCGGAGCCCCGAACCGAATTTCATTCGCCAAGCTGGACGAACCGCTCGAAGTTCCCGGCCTGCTCGACGTGCAGACCGACTCCTTCGAGTGGTTGATCGGCGCGCCGCGCTGGCGTGAGGCCGCCGCCGCCCGTGGTGGCGGAACAGCTGCGGCACCGGTGAGTGGTCTCGAGGAAGTGCTCTACGAGCTTTCGCCCATCGAGGACTTCTCCGGCTCGATGTCGTTGTCCTTCTCCGACCCGCGCTTCGACGAAGTCAAGGCGCCCGTCGACGAGTGCAAAGACAAAGACATGACTTACGCGGCGCCGCTGTTCGTCACCGCGGAGTTCATCAACAACAACACCGGTGAGATCAAGAGCCAGACGGTGTTCATGGGTGACTTCCCGATGATGACCGAGAAGGGCACGTTCATCATCAACGGCACCGAGCGGGTGGTCGTCAGCCAGCTGGTCCGCTCACCTGGCGTGTACTTCGACGAAACCATCGACAAGTCCACCGAGAAGACGCTGCACAGCGTCAAGGTGATCCCGAGCCGTGGAGCTTGGCTCGAGTTCGACGTCGACAAGCGCGACACCGTCGGCGTGCGCATCGACCGCAAGCGCCGCCAGCCGGTCACCGTGCTGCTCAAGGCCCTCGGCTGGACCAACGAGCGGATCACCGAGCGGTTCGGTTTCTCCGAGATCATGATGTCGACGCTGGAGAAGGACAACACCGCCGGCACCGACGAGGCGTTGCTGGACATCTACCGCAAGCTGCGCCCGGGCGAGCCGCCGACCAAGGAGTCCGCGCAGACCCTGCTGGAGAACCTGTTCTTCAAGGAAAAGCGCTACGACCTGGCCCGGGTCGGCCGCTACAAGGTCAACAAGAAGCTCGGTCTGAGCGCAACACCGGCCGAGACGTCCTCGACGACCCTCAACGAAGAGGACGTCGTCGCGACCATCGAGTACCTGGTGCGGCTGCACCACGTCGCGCTGGACGGGCATGCTCCCGTCATGACCGTGCCGGGCGGCGTCGAGGTTCCGGTGGAAACCGACGACATCGACCACTTCGGCAATCGCCGGTTGCGCACAGTCGGTGAGCTGATCCAGAATCAGATCCGGGTCGGCATGTCGCGGATGGAACGGGTGGTCCGCGAGCGGATGACCACTCAGGACGTCGAGGCGATCACACCGCAGACCCTGATCAACATCCGCCCGGTGGTCGCCGCGATCAAGGAGTTCTTCGGCACCAGCCAGCTCTCGCAGTTCATGGACCAGAACAACCCGCTGTCGGGTCTGACCCACAAACGCCGGCTGTCGGCGCTGGGCCCCGGCGGTCTGTCCCGCGAGCGTGCCGGGCTGGAAGTGCGTGACGTGCACTCGTCGCACTACGGCCGGATGTGTCCGATCGAGACGCCAGAGGGTCCCAACATCGGTCTGATCGGCTCGCTGTCGGTGTACGCCCGGGTGAACCCGTTCGGCTTCATCGAGACGCCGTACCGCAAGGTGAACGACGGTGTGGTCAGCGACGAGATCCAGTACCTGACCGCCGACGAGGAGGACCGCCACGTCGTGGCGCAGGCCAACTCGCCGACCGACGACGACGGCCGGTTCACCGAGGCCCGGGTCCTGGTGCGCCGCAAGGGCGGCGAGGTCGAGTATGTGTCGTCGGCGGAGGTCGATTACATGGACGTCTCACCGCGCCAGATGGTGTCGGTGGCGACCGCGATGATTCCGTTCCTCGAGCACGACGACGCCAACCGTGCGCTGATGGGCGCCAACATGCAGCGCCAGGCGGTGCCGCTGGTGCGCAGTGAAGCACCGCTGGTGGGCACCGGTATGGAGCTGCGTGCCGCGATCGACGCCGGTGACGTCGTCGTCGCCGAAAAGGCCGGGGTCATCGAAGAGGTGTCTGCCGACTACATCACCGTGATGGCCGACGAGGGCACCCGGCGTACCTACCGGATGCGTAAGTTCGCCCGGTCAAACCACGGCACCTGCGCCAACCAGCGGCCGATCGTGGACGCCGGCGAGCGGGTGGAAGCCGGTCAGGTCGTCGCCGACGGCCCCTGCACCGACAACGGCGAGATGGCGCTGGGCAAGAACCTGCTGGTGGCCATCATGCCGTGGGAAGGCCACAACTACGAGGACGCGATCATCCTCTCCAACCGGCTGGTCGAAGAGGACGTGCTCACCTCGATTCACATCGAGGAGCACGAGATCGACGCCCGCGACACCAAGCTGGGCGCCGAGGAGATCACCCGGGACATCCCGAACGTCTCCGACGAGGTGCTGGCTGACCTCGACGAGCGCGGCATCGTGCGTATCGGTGCCGAGGTCCGCGACGGTGACATCCTGGTCGGCAAGGTCACCCCGAAGGGGGAGACCGAGCTGACGCCGGAGGAACGGCTGCTGCGTGCGATCTTCGGTGAGAAGGCGCGGGAGGTCCGTGACACGTCGCTGAAGGTGCCGCACGGTGAGTCCGGCAAGGTGATCGGCATCCGGGTGTTCTCCCGCGAGGACGACGACGAGTTGCCCGCCGGCGTCAACGAGCTGGTGCGGGTGTACGTGGCCCAGAAGCGCAAGATCTCCGACGGCGACAAGCTGGCCGGACGGCATGGCAACAAGGGTGTGATCGGCAAGATCCTGCCCGCCGAGGACATGCCGTTCCTGCCGGACGGCACTCCGGTGGACATCATCTTGAACACCCACGGTGTGCCACGCCGGATGAACATCGGCCAGATCCTGGAAACCCACCTGGGGTGGGTGACCAAGAGCGGCTGGAACGTTGAAATGGATGCAGCCGGAGCCATCCCGGATTGGGCGCAGCGCCTCCCGGAGGAGATGCTGTCGTCAGAACCGGACACCATGACCGCCACGCCCGTCTTCGACGGCGCCAAGGAGGAGGAGCTGCAGGGTCTGCTGTCTTCCACCCTGCCCAACCGTGACGGCGACGTGCTGGTCAACGCCGACGGCAAGGCGGTGCTGTTCGACGGCCGCAGCGGTGAGCCGTTCCCCTACCCGGTGACGGTCGGCTACATGTACATCATGAAGTTGCACCACCTCGTCGACGACAAGATCCACGCGCGCTCCACCGGGCCGTACTCGATGATCACCCAGCAGCCGCTGGGTGGTAAGGCGCAGTTCGGTGGCCAGCGGTTCGGTGAGATGGAGTGCTGGGCCATGCAGGCCTACGGTGCGGCCTACACGCTGCAGGAACTGCTGACGATCAAGTCCGACGACACCGTCGGGCGGGTCAAGGTCTACGAGGCGATCGTCAAGGGTGAGAACATTCCCGAACCCGGCATCCCCGAGTCGTTCAAGGTGCTGCTCAAGGAGCTGCAGTCGTTGTGCCTGAACGTCGAAGTGCTCTCCAGCGACGGCGCGGCCATCGAGATGCGTGACGGCGACGACGAGGACCTGGAGCGCGCAGCGGCCAACCTCGGAATCAATTTGTCGCGCAACGAATCTGCCTCTGTGGAGGATCTTGCCTAGCGATGGGCGCTGGCGCGAACAGCGATTAATTTCAGTGCTATCTAGTCCCGCAAGGGGAAAGGGAGTTACGTGTTAGACGTCAACTTCTTCGATGAACTCCGTATTGGCCTGGCCACCGCGGACGACATCAGAAATTGGTCTTACGGTGAAGTCAAGAAGCCGGAGACGATCAACTACCGCACGCTGAAGCCGGAGAAGGACGGCCTGTTCTGCGAGAAGATCTTCGGACCGACTCGCGACTGGGAGTGCTACTGCGGCAAGTACAAGCGCGTGCGCTTCAAGGGCATCATCTGTGAGCGCTGCGGCGTCGAGGTGACCCGTGCCAAGGTGCGCCGTGAGCGGATGGGCCACATCGAGCTGGCCGCGCCGGTCACGCACATCTGGTACTTCAAGGGTGTGCCTTCGCGGTTGGGCTACCTGCTGGACCTGGCGCCGAAGGATCTGGAGAAGATCATCTACTTCGCCGCCTACGTCATCACCAGCGTCGACACCGAGATGCGGCACAACGAGCTGTCGACGCTCGAGGCCGAGATGCAGGTCGAGCGCAAGTCGGTCGAGGATCAGCGGGACGCCGACC